>CAVUBQ010000001.1:0-914798 GCA_963739845.1 Vulcanimicrobiota bacterium
CGCTGATCGCCTCGCCTGGATCTGCGGTTGCGATCCGCCCCAGGCTGAAAGCAACGACGCAGCGGCGCTGAGGCCGAATGCGTAGCGACTAAGATTCCAGCGTGCCATGTGCTTTGCTCCTTTGCCGACGCTGGCGACATTTACGGGTTGCCGGTGACTGCAACCATGCGTTATGGAGTCAACGCGAAGACCGTTCCCTCATCGTACTTACCACCTTTAGATGTAGCGCCGTAAAGCGTGCCATTCATGTCGGTCAGGCCGGCGGTGGGGAAACCGCCATCGCTTCCGCTGCCGAAGCTGTGGAGCACCTTTTCCGTGCGCTTGGTGTGATGCTAAACACCGTTCCACAGCGATAATAACTGCCGCATGAATGTGAACCGCCTGTGAGCGTCGTCCCGTAAAGCGTGCCATTTACCTCGAGCAGAGGGGCGGCAGGAGCACGGCCGTCGGTTCCGCTGCCGAAGCTGTGCAGCACCTTCTCCGTGCCGCCCGTGGTGATGCTAAAGACCGTTCCGCAGCCACCGATGGAGCCGCAGCTATATACGCCACCGTATTCCGTCGTGCCATAGAGCGTGCCATTCACGTCGATCAAAGATGCAAGGGGCCTAATGCCATCGGTTCCGCTGCCGAAGCTGTGGAGCACCTTCTCCCTGCCGCTCGGCGTCATTCTAAAGACTGTGCCGGCGTGGTGCACGCCTTGGTCAGCAGTCGTTCCATAGAGCATGCCGCCTACGCCGACTAGGGCCCCTACGGGAGCAGCTCCCTGACGGAAGTTGTTGAAGCGGTGCCCCACTTTCTCCCGTACCGCTTGTGGTGATGCTGAAGACGGTGCCGCGGCGTGCGCCGCCGCGTTGCGTCGTGCCATAGAGCCTGCCTTTAACTCTGATCAAGGCTCCTGAGGGCCATAACCGCCGGCTCCGCCGGGGAAAACTGTAAAGCACGTGCTCTTCACCGCTTGTACGGATGCTAAAAACGGTGCCGTTTCCGGAGCCGCCTATAAATGTCGTCCCGTAGAGCGTGCCGTTTACCTCGATCAAGGATGCGACGGGATTAGCGCCGTCAGGCTCTGCGCTGAAGCTGTAGAGCACTTTTTCGGTACCGTCCGGCGCAAGGCTGAAAACCGTCCCGCAGCCTTCGAAGCCATCGACATCGCATTGGGTATATGAGCCACCCCCGCTGGTCGTGCCGTAGAGCGTGCCGCCGACGTTGATTAAGCTCGCTCGCGGATCAGCCCCGTCACGGGCTGCGCCAAAGCTATACACGACTTTGTACTTTGCGTTATTGGCGCGTGCCGTAAGCGCTGACGCTTGCGGCATCGCACCCGGTGCGCTGATCGGCAACTGCGATCCGCCGCAGGCTACAAAGAGCAAAGCCGCGCCGATGATAAGCCCGGAGCGAACCAAAGTGTTCATGTGGATGCCTCCAGAAGCTAAATGGGCAGGCTACAAGGTTCTTCGCGGCTGTGCGCTATCCCAAGGAAGCAGGCATCACTATTTCACGAGGTTTCGCAAAAGCATACCAATGCCTCGGATGCGGTGCCGCATTCGCGCCACTGGGCGGGGCTGGCCGAACTCGTGGATCGCCTACAATAACTCCGGTCTCCGGGGAACCTCGCAAGCCCGTTCGAATCGTTCACTCGTCGTCCAAGCTTCCCGGAGGCGGAGTCATGAATCGAGTGTTTAGCCAGCTGCTTTTTGTTCAAGCGTCGCGGCGGCATTGCTTGCCGGTTGTGGCGGATCGCAGCCGCCGATCGGCGCGCCGGCGCGGAGCTGAAGGCAGCGACAAGAGCGCTGGGTCGAGCGCCGCTCCAGCGCGTCCTCCATTCGTCGTCTTCAAATCAAATTACTACCACCGCTTCCCTGGCGACACGAATGGCGGTTTCGATCCGCAGGCGTCCTTGATCGACGTGAACGGCAGGCTCTACGGTACAACGACGTACGGAGGCGGTTCGACGAACTGCAGGCACGGCTGCGGCACCGTGTTTAGCATAGATGCCAGCGGGAACCTGAACGTGCTGCATAGTTTCACGGGCGGTTCCGATGGCGCACATCCTGCCGCGGCCCTGCTCGATGTGAGGGGAAAGCTTTACGGAACGACCGATCCAGCGGCAACAACCAAGGTGGAACGATTTTTAGCATCCGTACAAGCGGTGAAGAGCACGTGTTGAACAGCTTTGCCGGCGCAGATGGCTCCGACCCCGAGGCGCCGTTGATCGATGTAAAGGGTACCTTGTACGGCACAACCGTCTACGGTGGTTACGGCTCAAGCCCAAACGGAACGGTCTACAGTGTAACCACAAGCGGCAATAGGCAAGTCTTGCACTACTTCAATTGCAATAACGGTGATGGATGTCTTCCTCTCGGGGGCTTGATTAACGTTAACGGCACCTTGTACGGTACGACGGCGGAGGGCGGCACGGGCTGCTCCGGCTTCGGCTGCGGAGTCGTCTACAGTATATCCACAAGCGGTTCGGAGAACGTGCTCTACCGCTTTACCGGCGGCTCCGACGGCCACAGTCCGAAAAGCAGTTTGGTAAACGTCAACGGCACCTTGTACGGCACCACCGAAGGTGGCGGGTCCGGATGTACAGACGGCTCTCCAATCGCCTACAGCGTTACGACGACAGGCACGGAACATGTAATACACAGTTTCACCGGCGGCCGCGACGGTGCGCTACCTCAGGCCGGTCTGATCGACGTGAACGGCGCGCTGTACGGTACGACTGTTGCCGGCGGCGGCACGTCCTGCGTCGACTCGTTTGACTATCATGGCTGCAGGAACTATTTACAGCCTAACGGCCAGCGGCAGCAGACCGTCAGGTATTCGAGTCAAGAGCGAGTACGTCGGCGAGCCCACAGCAAGTTTGGTTAACGTTGATGGTGTATGTAGGCACAACACCTCGCGTTTCAAATCGAAAGTGCGGAGCCAACGGAAGGACTTCAGGAACCGTGTTCGCGTTTACACTTTAGACGATCGCGTTGTGCATTGTGCCTCACGGTTGAACGGCCACACCTCGCAGCAGCGTCGCAACCTCGCATTTAGATCCAGACACGTGGACGCCAAGCCAGCTGGGCTAGCCAGGTGGAGGGCGGCGTCTCGCCTTATCTATTGGTGGACGAACGCAACGCAGAGCAGCACGCTTGATTCGGACGGTCGTCACCGGTTTGTTCCCTAATTGATGATCCGCAGGCGGGCCAGCTTATCGGTGGCGCGTTCGACAAACCACATGTTGTGATCGGGGCCTTGGATAATGGCGCTCGGACTTGAGCTTTGGGTGAGCTTCGAAAACTCGGTGATCTTGCCGCTCATCGTGATGCGTCCGATCCTCGCGTGCCCGGCATTCGCTCCACACGTCGTGCACTCGGTGAACCACATGGCGCCGTCGGGGCCGGCCGCTATTGCGACCGGCGTTTCGCCCGCACTGATGCCTTTTGAGTATTCGGTG
Organism: Vulcanimicrobiota bacterium; assembly: GCA_963739845.1. Taxonomy (GTDB): domain Bacteria; phylum Vulcanimicrobiota; class Vulcanimicrobiia; order Vulcanimicrobiales; family Vulcanimicrobiaceae; genus Cybelea. Next base: position 3,446 of record CAVUBQ010000001.1, read on the forward strand.
AGTGTGCCTTGCGTGGTCACGCGACCGATGCGGCCGCCAGCGCCGCCCCCGGAATCGGTGAACCACAAAGCGCCGTCGGGGCCGGTTGCGATCGACCCAGGTCGTGACGTTGCGTGAAAGTTCTGAGAAAATTGCGTTATCGTTCCGTCGGTAGCGATGCGGGCGACGCCGGTGTACCAGCCCGTCTCCGTAAACCAGAGGGCACCGTCGGGTCCCGCGGTAATCGAACCGATGATCGTGCGTTCGGGCATTCCCTGTTGGAAATCCGTCATGGATCCCTGAGTCGTGATTCGACTGACGAAGCTGTACAGGTGGCAGCACGCCCCCTGGACGTACCATAGCGCGCCGTCCGGGCCGGTCGTTATCAAGTATGGTTGAGCCGTGGGGAGGAACTTGGTGAATTCCCCTGCGGTCGTCATCCGAACGATCGTGCCGCAGCAACCCCCGCCGCCATAAGGATCGGCCAACCAGAGCGCCCCGTCGGCGCCTGCAGCAATTCCCAAAAACGACGTGGTACCTCCGCCGTAGGGATACTTCGCCGTGCGTTTTCCGGATGTGATGACACGCGCGACGATCGGATTTGCGCCGTCGGCGCTGTTCGATTCCGCGACCCAAATTGCGCCGTCTGCGCCGACGACCAGCCCCTCCGGCACGTAATGCGGGCGTCCCTCACGCGGCCCCTTGGGAAGGTCGTTGAACTCCGTGATCTCGACCTGCCCAGCATATGGGCGCATGATCGCACGACCCTGCAGCATCGCTCCGCTGTTGCCGATCAGCGGCTGCGATCCCCCGCAACCTGCAAGCATGGTGGCCGCGATACAAAGCGCGGCGGCGGGGTAGTGAAGAAAACGTACCATTTGTGCTCCTTTAGCTCCGCTTGAATCTTAGAGTCGTCGAACACCATCGTAGCTGGTTGAGAGCCCCACTTCGAAGCGCCAAACGCCTTAGAACTAGGGCCTTTGGTCACGCTCGCGACACTCTCCAACTCCCCTCCAAGAGCGGCTACGCCAGCAAAGAAGAGGCGCAAGGTGGCATTACGCTCGTATACGTTGTTGAGACGTAGGCTTAGAAGGCTCCTATTCCGTTCGGCGTGCCCCAACGGCGCGCGCGTCGTGCTCTCCGGACACATTGTATAGGTTTTAGCCCAGTAGGGTTCGATGGTTTGTGCCATTTGAAAGTTTACTTCGTCGGGCCACTGCTGCAGAGACGACTTTGGTGATCCCTTCGTTTATGGGGTCAACGCGAAGATCGTTCCGTTCCGCTGCTGCCGGCGCGGCTTGCCGCCGCCAAGCGTGGTCCCGTAGAGCGTCCCATTCACGTTGATCAAGCTCGCCTCAGGGTCTCTGCCATCCGAATTACCGCCGAAGCTGTGCAATACGTTTTCCGTGCCGGACGAACTCATGCTGAAGACTGTTCCATAACCCTGCGCGCCGCCGCCGCCTGTTGTGCCGTAGAGTGTGCCGTTCACTTCGATCAAGCCCGCGAACGGTCTGTAGCCATCCGTATAGTCGAAGCTGTGCAGTATTTTCTCCGTGCCGGACTTACTAATGCTGAAGACAGTCCCTGAGTTATACGTGCCGCCCGTAAATGTGGCCCCGTAGAGCGTGTCCTTCACGTCGATCAAGGCCCCTACCGGCTGTGAGCCATCGTTGCTCCCGCCGAAGCTGTGCAACACTTTTTCCGTGCCGGACGGACTTACGCGGAAGACCGTTCCGTCGGCGTGCTCACCGCCGCTGCCGGTGGTGCCGTAGAGCATGCTGTTCACGGCGGTTAAGCTCGCTCCCGGGCCTTGACCATCGGGGCGACCGCGGAAGCTGTACACTACGCGCTCGCGGCCGGCGCTATTGATACTAAAGACGGTTCCGTCGCCGTGCGTGCCGCCGCCGCTTGGTGCCGTAGAGCGTGCCGTTCATGTCGATCAAGCCGGCGGCCGGGGTTTCGCCATCCGGGCTACCGCGAAAACTGTACAGCACGTGCTCGCGGCCGGCGCTATTGATACTGAAGACCGTCCCGAAGAAGAACGATCCGTTTCCATACGAGCCGCCGGCAGGTGTGGTGCCGTAGAGCGTGCCGTCCATGTCGATCAAAGTCGCGCGAGGAAATGCGCCGTCAGCGCCATAGCCAAAACTGTGCAATACGTTCTCCGTGCCGGACGTCGTGATGCGGAAAACCGTTCCGTCACCGTCGAAGAACTTGCCGCCCGCATACGTCGTGCCGTAGAGCGTCCCCCTTACGTCGGTCAAACTCCCTTCGGGGTTTGCGCCATTGGGGCTACCGCCGAAGTCGTAAAGGACCTTATATGACAACGGAGCGCTGTTGGCGTTGCTCTTCGGTATCGCGCGCGGCGTGCCGATCGGCAGTTGTGATCCGCCGCAACCAACTAGAGTCGCCGCTGCAGCTCCGATGCAAAGCGCGTACCGTAACGATTTCCATTCGACCTTCGAGCGTTCATTTCGCGTCCTTATTGCCAAGAGATGACGATTTTGCCGTTACCAGGTGGTGCAGCACCTTTTTGGTCCTTCACGTCGCTCGCTCCGGGCTCAATGTATGACGAGCCTCCGCCTCCGCCACCGCCATCACCAACGTTATAGTTGCTGCAAGCCCCTCCAGAGCCGCCGCCTCCGCCACCGAAGCGGCCGCCACCACCTCCACCGCCGCCGGCGCCTACGTAATTCAAGCCGCCGCCCCCGGAGCCGCCTTGGCCGAGCGCACCATCCTTCCCATTCTCGGATCCCGAGGGCGGACCACCGCGGCCGCCTTTGCCGCCTTTTTTTTGTGTGCCGCCTCCTCCGCCGTAGCCGCGACAGTATCCTGATCCGGATTGCCCGCTGCCCCGACCGCCGGTTTTTCCGCCGCCGGCTCCGGCGCCCGTAAGTGTATAGCCGCCGGGACCACCGCCACCGGCAGCGACAATGACGCGATCTTGCAATTTGCTGCCTCCCTGGCGCACGTCGGACGCGCCACCTCCTCCACCGCCGACTTTGTCGGGGCTGCCTATGCCGTAGAAGCCGCCGCCATTTCCGCCTCCATTGAAACCGCCATTGCCGTTCTGATCGTATCCGCACTGATCGCCGGTCTCGCCTTCGCCGCCAACGAATACCGCCAGCCTCTCGCCGGGCGTTACGATTATCGAAGCCTGCACCAAACCGCCTCTGCCCCCGCTAACCGCACAGTAACGGGTGATTGCGCCGTATGGTCCACTCGCGCCACTGGCGACAACGGTAAAGTGCGTAACGCCCGTAGGCACGATGAATGACTGCTCTTTGCCTGTATAGTGAAAGGTTCGATGGTGCAACCGCGCCGGCGTTGTCATACTAGAACCATAAGCGCTCGTCGGCGGCTGCGATCCGCCGCAGCCGGCAAATAGCGCAGCTGGGCCCATCGTAAGGGCAAGGCTAACCAAAGTCTTCATACGCGGTGCCTCCGAGAAGCTAAACGAGTCGTTTTGGAAAGTTCGGTAGCCAGCACCAGTTCCCATCGTCGCGCTCAGTAGGCTTTACGGCACGATGGAATCCGGCGGCCCCTATGGTAATCGCAGCGAAGGCTGCGGGACTGTCTTTCGCGTTGAACCCATAACACAGAGCCACTATAGTCGCTGCGTGGCCGCCGCTCGGCGACTTGCATGCTTTACAGCACGACCTCCATCGGCGACGGAACAGCCGTTTCCGAAATTTCCGGTTGGGCAAGGAAAACCACTGCTTCTTTCGTACTTTGGCATTCGCGGCCTGACCAGCGTCCCCGAACCCGTATATCATCAAAATAGGAGGGTCTCCAGATGAAAACCTCGAGATTGGCCTCCGGCGCTCTGGGCGTCATAGCGGCCGTCGCGTTTTTGGCCGGGTGCGGCGGCGGGCTACAGCCCTCGTCGTCGTTTGCGTCGTCGGGCGCACAAGGCTTGGCGTCTGGCGAACGCGCGCTCGGACCGATGGGGCACACCACCTGGTGACGTACACGTCCGTGCTCGCGCCCAAAATCAAGCCGGACCATCACAAATCGTGGGTCTCGCCAGACGTCAAGAGAGCGCATCGTTTGCTTTTCATCTCGGACGACTCATCCCAAGACGTGTACATCTTCACGATGCCGGCGATGCAACTCAAGGGTACGCTGACGGGCTTCAATGGGCCGCAGGGCATGTGCTCGGACAAGCAAGGCAATATCTGGATTGTTAATACCGGCACCGCCCAGGGCCTCAAGTACTCGCGCACCGGCCACTTGCTGGGCTCGGTGAGCCGATCCGTCCGGAACTCCGGTGGGTTGCGCAGTCGATCCGACCAATGGCGACCTGGCCCTCAGCGAAACCCTAGGCTCCAGCGGCGCGGGCGGCATCGAAATCTACCACAATGGCTCGGGAAGCCCGACCAGATATAACAACCCGTCACAGTACGAGTACTTCTTCCCCACGTACGATCCCGACGGAAATCTTTACGTCGACGGACTCAGCTACCCGGCCGACGCTTTCATGATCTCGGAGCTGCCTTCGGGCAAGCATCGGATGCATACCGTCAACTACAGCGGTGGAACGATTCGATTTCCGGGTGGCGTGAACTGGGATCGCGTGAAAGGCCAGTTGGTCGTCAACGATCAGGAGTGCAACGGGCTCTACGCTTCGTGCGTGTACCAGCTGACCGTATCTGGTTTTAACGCGAAGATCGTCGGATCCACACCGCTGAACAACTTCAACGGCACTGCCTGCGACGTCGATCAAGGCACCATCGCTCCGTTCGGCAAGTACTTCGCGGGCCCATGCATCACTTTCGCATACAGCGTGAGTTCGGTGGATCGTTGGGCGTATCCATCGGGCGGTACGCCGGGTCACTACAACGACTCGGTGGTCGTCGAACCGATCGGTTCGGCAATCAGCGAAAAGTAGCCCTAGAGGACAATCATCGAATCTTACTTAGTTAGGGAGAAATGAAAGCAGCGTTGATCGAAGCGCCCGGCGACAGTGCGCATTACGGCGATTTTGCAGAGCCAGGCGATCACGAGGGGCGGCTAGTCGTCGAGCTTGTCGCGGCGGGCATTCATCCGATCGTGCGTGGCCTTGCAAGTGGCCAACACTATGGAAGCGGCAGCCAGTGGCCGCTCGTCCCCGGGGTCGACGCCGTCGTTCGCTCCGCAGAGGGCGTGCTTGCATACTCCGGTTTCCCACAACCGCCTTACGGCACACTCGCTGAACGAATCTCCGTGCCATCATTCCTATGGATACCGCTCCCGGAAGGCGCCGACCCGGCGCGGGTTGCCGGCGGTGTGAACCCGGGTCTTGCATCGTGGTTACCCCTCCAGGCACGCCGCGCAGAGATCGGTAAACTCGATAACGTTCTGATTCTTGGCGTCACCGGGATGGCGGGGCTTCTCGCAGTACAGAATGCGCGAATTCTTGGTGCAACGCGCGTTGCCGGCGCAGGTCGTGATGTACAAAGCCTGTCCGATGAGGTCAAGGCCGGCACTCCTATAGCCGCATTAAGCGGCGATCGTGAGCGCGATGCTGAAGCAATCCTTCAGACCCTCGAAGGGTCGTCTCCCGATATCGTGCTTGACTTTCTCTGGGGTGCACCGGCGGAAAGCACGTTTGCAGCGCTCGGCAGACGCGGCCTCGAGGCCGATCGCGCCGACATCTCGTACGTTCAAATCGGCGCTGCCGCAGGCTCGCAGGCAGCTGTTCCTGCCGCACTCTTGCGCAGCCGCAAGCTGCGCATAACGGGAAGCGGCGCCGGCTCTGCGTCGATCACCGATGTTATAGCTGAGATTCCGCGCTACATTCAGTTGATCTCGGACGGCGCAGTTGACGTACCGATTCGAACGTTTCCATTATCGATGGTGAGCGAAGCTTGGGAGGCCGCTGAACGTGGTCGCCCGCGAGTGGTCATCCTCGCGGGCTAAGCTAGCGGAATCAAACTTACTACTACTCGCTTGGTAACGGTCAAGCTGCTAAACGTCTGCTGCAAAAAAAGTCACACCGTCCGTCACAATGTCGGCGACGTAGGCGTTTCCCGTGGCATCAACGGGAAGGCGACATCGCACCTTCTTGGTGGAGAGGAGCATCTGTCAATGAAAATTCCGATCACAGTCGTTTATTCGGCAGCCGCATTAGCGGCCGCCGCCGTGCTGTCGGGCTGTGGCGGCGGCGCTTCGTCATCGAGCTTCGCCCCTTCAGCATCGGCGCAGCAAACCGATACACAATCCAAGTCGAACGGACGATCGCGAGCGAGGCGTCACGCACTACAAGCTCGTCACGCTCGACGCGCTCGGCGGAAGCGTTAGCTTCGCCATCAACATCAATAGCAGCGGTCAAGTCAGCGGCACGTCGCTTCTAAGCGGAGACCAAATCGAGCACGCCCAGATTTGGGAGAGGTCCCCGCGCACGATTGACCTCGGCACGCTCGGCGGGCCAAACAGCGGAATCTTTCAGTATAACCATGGCCGCGCGGGTCAGTTCGTGGGGTGGTCCGAAACCTCCGACAGCGACCCCTACGACGAAAACTACTGCTTTTTCGGCACGTCACACATTTGCCGCGGATTTAGCTGGCAGGACGGCAAGATGAGGTCGCTCCCGACGCTTGGCGGTAATAATGACCAGACCAACGACGTGAACAAGCGCGGCCAGATCGCCGGCGATTCCGAGACCAGCACCAAAGACCCGAGCTGCAATCCACCGCAAGTCTTTGATTTCCTCGGCGTCATTTGGCAGCCGGACGGCAAGATCACGACCCTGCCGCCATACCCCGGCGATACCGTCTCATATGCGTACACAATGGACCAGTCCGGGCGGGATGCCGTTGGAAATTCAGGCTCGTGTGCCGCTTCGACAACTCACGCGGTGCTCTGGAGAAACGCCTCATCACCGATCAACCTCGGCAGCCTCGGAGGCAGCGTAAACAATGTAGCACTGGACATCAATAACCGGGGTCAGGTCATTGGCAACTCGGACCTTTACGGAAACATGGTGACGCATACGTTTCTCTGGCAGAATGGCACGATGAGCGATCTTGGCACGTTGCCCGGCGACGTCGATAGCTTTGCCGGTGGGATCAACGATGAGGGGCAGGTCGTCGGCGAATCATGCGACGCGAGCGGAAACTGCCGAGGCTACCTCTGGCAGAACGGGTCGATGACCGATCTCAATACGTTCATCCCGCCGAGCATGAACCTGATTATGCCGTTCGGCAGCAACATTAACGACAGCGGGGTAGATCACCGGAGCAACGGTCAACCAACAGGGCTTAGAGCGCGCGGTCGTGTTGGTCCCTCGCGGATCGGGCGACGCTTTGCCTAATGGCGTGTCCGCGCCTAAGGTTACGCTACCCGAAAGCCTGCGGACGCGACTTCGGAGTTCCAGCGCCCGGTTCTGGGATCTTCGCAGAAAACTGCAATTCCGCGATAGAGCAGCGACAATCAAAGAGATGAGCCCGCTTCGGCGGGCTCATCTATGCCATTTTTGCCGCTGCCCTCCGTGGCTGCGAGGTGCCATCCAATCTTGGAATAAAAAAAGATAAGCGGACCGATGAACGCAAAATGGCCCGGATACGGAGGAGCCTCATATGAAACGTGTCACTGGGATCGGCGGAGTCTTTTTCCGCGCGAAGGACCCAGCCGCAAGCCAAGCCTGGTATCGCGATCGACTCGGCTTACCGGTTGGCGAGGACGGTAACGCGATGTTTCGATGGCGCGAAAGCGACGAACCCAATCGCTCCGGCACGACCGTGTGGGCAGCCTTCGAAGCCGACACCGACTACTTTGGGGAATCCGGCCAGCCGTGGATGATCAACTACCGCGTCGACGATCTAGATGCGCTTTGCGAGCAACTGCGGCGCGAGGGCGTCGAGATCGTTTCCCAGAGCGAAGAGCACGAGTACGGTAAGTTCGCCTGGATCGTCGACCCCGACGGCAATCGCGTCGAGCTCTGGGAGCCGCCTCGGGCGACTCAGGCGTAGCGTACGCCGGTGTTAGTGTGGTGCGCGGCTAATGGTCAGTGCACCAAGTTGTGAATAACCGAAGCCTTTGGTGACTTTATACGCCTGGCCGCCCAAGGGATATCGCCAATATCCGATGCTCTCTGCCTGGGCGCCCCACACACCCACAAATGAACCCCGCAGTATTGTAAAGCCGCCGCGTCTCCGCCAATCCCTAAACTGCGTCGCGCCAAGAATCCGTGCTTTTGAACCAGCCACTTGTACTCGGTAGATCACATTGGCTCCGAGATGACCCTTAACCAATGCCCGATCCTGCAGTGTGAGGTTGGTGCCGTCCCATTGGACCGCACCGGGGTGGCCGAGCTTCTTGTTTAGCGAAATGTTCGTAAATGTGTTCCCGCCTTTCGGCAGCTCTGCGAGGGCAAATTCTCCGCCGCTAAGCGGGGAGCCGACAACAAAGAGATTGCCACGTCGGTCATAGTCACAGGACGCGTAGAAGTTGAAAGATTTATCATTGTACAGATGCGGCGTACCGCGAGCGTTCCGATAGACGGCGATGCTGGCTCCGCCCGACCCGTACGGAGCGTTCACGACGGCGAGATTGCCGGTGTTGGGATCGACGGCGCAGGCAACCGGCAAAGCGTAGGTGGTCAGCGTCTCGATCGGCGATGTTCCACCATGACCGTACTCGAAAATATAGTTTTCATCCACGCCCCCTACAGTGGCGAAAACATCGCCTTTGGTATCCGAGCAGATGCCGTAAGAAAAAAAGTGTGGCGACGGAAATCCAAAGTGTCCCACGAGCTGGCCGCTTGGGTATGCAAGGATGTAGCCACCGCTTTCGCGTTGAGACGACAAAACGTAAATAAGGTCGCCACGATTGGCGTGCGCTGCGCCCACAGCCCCGTTCTCCCTAGCGGCCTTTTGGGGCGCGTTTGCAAGCTGCGCGAGTTGGCCGCAGCTGACGAGCATTGCCGCGGCCACGCAGTGGCTCAGCACGCAGCGGGCCAAGACCAAGCCTTTCATCTGCTTTGCTCCTTGGCGAGAAGGATCGCCGCCGCTAGGGAGCTTCGGCGCTTTATGCTCGGCTCCCAGCCTCAACCAACGTTGGATGCGCGCCCGATAATGGAAGTCGCTCCGGGCCATACAGCCGGGAGCGACTCGGTCTTACCTGGCCGGAGTGCCGGCAGTCGCTTCAGTCAGCGGGGTCGTAGCTGGAACGGACGGTTGGCGAAGCGGACGGCCTGGAACTCGGGACCGGTGTCGCTTGCGGTCCGGGCTTCGCGCCTTTGGCAACCTTTAGAACGTCGCGCATTCCCTCGCCATAGTGGAAGGCACAGCCGATGAGGTAGATGCCGGGCTTCGCCAGCGTTACCGTCACCGATTTACCCGGGTGAATCTCGCCGCTGGCGTAACCGCCTTGGAGCTTTTTGCCGCCCTTTGCGTCGATCGACAGTTTTGGGTTCTTCGGGAAATCTGCCGGCGGCCCGTGGATTTCTTTGACCACGTCGAGCGTATGCGGGGTCGTCTTAGAGAGATTTCGGATCGTGATCTTCGTGCCAGGCGGAAAGCCCAGCGCTTGTGAGTACTTGGTTTGCGTGAATCCGCCGAGCACGGCCTTCCAAAACGCTGACCTTACGGTGCCTAGGCCCGCGCTCGGGAGCTCTTCGCCGATCGTATGAGCGGGAAGATTGGCCGTGATCGACATGTCCGAGTCGATACTTGGGAGCGTAACTACGTTGCTCGTCGGCATGACGCCGCCGTTGCGGTTGCCGCACGCGACTACCGTGATTGCGACGAGTGCGACCGAGAACGCCGCCAGTTTTCTTAACATTGATATCTCCGTGGGAACGGGTGTTCCTTGCTCGCATCGTAGCCATTGGGGATGAAGAAAGTCTAAACATATGTGATTTTCAGGCGAGCAAGCAAGCTCTCAGACGGACGGTCATTTCGGGCCGAGTTCGCCGAACCAATAGGCGGCGGTGACCCCGCCATGGAGCGCCGGTGAGAAGGCGCCGTCCGGGCCCAAAAGGAGCGCGGCTAGGCGGCTACTTCGTCCGGTGTGCCGGCGTGCCTGGCCGCCGACCCCTCAATATAGTGTCGGTACCCCTCGCCTCGCGGCCCGGTCAATTCATCGTTCGCAAGGGGGGCGAGCTCGCTTGGAGATTTGGTACGCGGGCAACGAGTCTGTGATTTGATCCGGCCGGAGCATCATCGACCGACAGAATGGTCGCCGGCGGCATGGATAACGCTGATGACATAGCCGAGCGCTATCGCTCTATCAACGAGCGCGTGGACGGCTCACTTCAAATCCGGCATCGCTCAAGACCTTTACACCCGCATCGGGGAGCTCTTGACGCGGGTCCGCTAGCAAGACGTGTTTGCCGGCGCTGACTCGTCGCGCGATCGCCTTCCAATGGATCCAGCGCCGATAACGACGACGACTTTGGCCATTGTAGTTTCGTCTTTCCGGCGGCCCACTGGCCGCAGCGGCAAACCTTGACCGTGGGGCTTTGCTCAGTATAAGGTTGTTGTACGAGGAGGCGCAACCATGAAAAGCCCAACAGGCTTTCTGCTTGCATCGGTTCTTGCAGTGGCGCTCACGCTGGAGTTTGCACTTGTCTCGCCCGCGAAGGCTTAGGAAGCACCTGGAAATTTCCCGAAACACGACCTAAGCACTGACCCCCGCGCCTCAGCCATGTAGGAGAGTTGCCATGAGTCTGAATCGACGCGAGTTCGTCCAAAGTACCGGTTACGCGGCACTCGGTACGGCGATAACATCCAAGTTGCCCGAGATCGCCCAGACGGACGCAACAGGTACCTTTGACATAGCAGCGCGCCTTTGCGGCCTTCATGAAGGACCTCGGAGAGAGCCCATCCGATGGAGGTGGGACGGTCACGTTCACGGGCAGCGACCCGATCTTGCGCAGCCACTTTCGCATCGGGGCATGCATGGCCATCCCGGCGATGGCGGCCGGCGTCGGCGCTGCGGCAATCTGGAAGGAGCGCACGGGAGCGGGCCAGGATGCGACGATCGATCTGCGCGAAGCGATCTACAACGTCAATCCCGCCATCGCGATCATCATGCAGCAGAAGCGGGCATTTGGTCTGTTTGATCCGGATGACCCGATCCCCGAAACGCTCACCTTCGTGCCAACCATCAACGGCCTCTGGTACCAGGCGCCACTGATCTTCGATACTCCACTCTCCTTCGCCGTGCTTCCGACAAAGGACGGCCGATGGGTGACGCCTACCATCATCTATCCACATCATATGACCGGCTTTCTTACCGTTATCAACTCTGCCACCCAACAACGAGGCAATCACCAGGACCGTCAAGCAATGGAATGGCCAGGAACTCGACGACGCTGCAGCCGCCGAGGGATATGTTTTGGGCCTGCACCGGACCGCCGAGGAGTGGGCACAGACCCCGGAGGGTCAGCATCTCGCCAAAGTTCCGGTAATCGAAATCATCAAGATCAATGAGACCGATCCGATACCCTTCAAGCCCAATCCCGTACAACCGCTCTCCGGGATTAAGTCCTTGTCGTGCACGCATGTCATCGCCAGTAGTGTTGCTGCGCGCACGCTTGCCGAATATGGGGCGGAGATCCTGCATATTGCGCGCGATCAATCGTTCGAGCACGAGCTCTTTGTAACTGACTGCACCGTCGGCATGCGGTCGGCGTTCGTGAACTTAAAAAATCCAGATCAGAGGAGCCATTTTGCGACGCTTATCCCGGACGCGGATGTGTTCGTCGAGGGGTTCCGCGGAGGGGCGATGGAAAAGCTCGGCTTCGGCGTGAAGGAAGTGGCGGCGAAAAAGCCCGGCATCATCTACCTTACGATACGCTGCTACAGCTGGGACGGGCCCTGGTGGAATCGCCCCGGTTTCGACATGGAAGCGCTCACCGTCTCGGGATATACGATTAGGGAGGCCGGCGGTCGGGGGCACAGACCGAGGTTTCCTGCCACGATGGTGCTCAATGACTTCATCGCAGGCTATATGGGCGCTGCGGGCGTGATTGCCGCGCTGAGACGCCGCGCGAAGGAGGGAGGCAGCTACCACGTGCGCATCAGCCTGACGCGGGCGGCCATGTGGTTTATGAGTCTCGGCTCTTTCCCAAACACCACGGATTTCGATCCGAGCGATCCGGAGCACCGTATGATCGCACCCGAAACAATCACGGCACAGACTCCTTACGGCGAGGTTCGTCGCCTGGCTCCGCAGGTAAAGCTTTCCAAGACGCCCGGGCGGTGGCGTACGCCGCTCGTCTCTGTACGTGGCGGCGACAAGCCAACCTGGGAAGGTTGAACCGGAGAGGATCGCATGTCGATTATGGTACGCGATGCACTGCTTCACTTCGCCCACTTCCTCTGCATCTTCGGGCTCGTCAGTCTCTTGGCCGGTGAAGCGCTCTTGCTCAAGAGATCGCTCTCAGCGCGTAGGCGTCACGCAGATCCAAATCGTCGACCGCTGGTATGGAATCTTCGCGGGCCTGGTCATCATCACGGGATTGGCACTGGTATTCTTTGGCGCAAAAGGCTCGGTATACTACGCGCATAATGCGATTTTCTGGGTAAAAATGACGCTCTTCGTGACGGTGGCAATCGTCTCGATCGTACCAACGGTTGCGTACCTGCGTTGGAATCAACGCAAGGCGGCCGACGGGTCAATTCTGCTAGACGAGGGCGAGTATAGCCGGCTGCGGGCCTTTCTTTGGGTTCAGATCGGCCTCTTGGTCCTTATCCCACTCTGCGCCGCGCTGATGGCCAACGGTGTGTCGATTACGTAGGTCTCAGTGTACGGTAGGGAACCTGCCGTTGAGTGCGATCACGATAGGTTATACCCTTCAGGAGCTCGTTTCCGCGCAAATCGGGCAGAGCCGAACGTCGTTATGTCGTCGCCTCCGAACTTCGTCCCCAATAGGGAGTAGAGCGCTACATGTTCGTGAATCTTCAGAAGCTGGCCGTCGCACTTGGCCCAACCGGATGGAGGCGTGAACTTGGGAAGGTACGCCACAAGTAAGAGTTGGCCGAGCAGCGGCGCTATGCTGTAGTTTGGCTGCAAGGCCTTTCGGTCCGGAAAGATGCCTGCGGTTGCAATCAGGTACGATAGCCCCTTGATCGGCTCGTGCTTGCGCATGTCGGGCAGAGCGAACGTCGTTATTCCATCGCCCCCGAACCGATCCCCTATCAGCGCGAAGAGCAGGAGGTTCGATTTTATCGGGATGATCTGTCCGGCGCTCTTTTCGAAGTGTTGGGGGACGAACTCGTACGGGCTCAACAGGAGCGAACCGAGCAGTTGCGTATTGCGGTCCGCGGGACCGTTTCGCGTCATGGGACGCGCCGCCGAGCCGACGAGCGAGTTGGGAACCAAGGCTGTGCCCGCACAGCCGGCGAGCGCCGCGCCGGCGCCGCTCAGTACAAATGCTTGGCGCTTCATGAGGGGGGAGCGCCCTTTGTCGCGATATAAAAGTTTACGCCTTTGACCGGCTCTTGAGCGTGCAGATCGGGTAACGCAAACTGTTTCGTTCCATCGCCTCCGAACTGCGTTCCGAGCAACTCGAACAGCTTGCCGTCTCCGATCGGCAAGAGCTGTCCGGAGCATTCATCAAAGTCCTCGGGTGTAAAGTGATATGGCAAGAGAAGCAGCGATCCAAGTAGCCACGGGAACCCGTACATAAGGAGCCCTCCTAGAGGTAGAGCCGCTTCGGTCTGTCAATCGACACGACCTTTGGCTTGGAATACCGCTCCTCGTTACCTCACGGTTACTGTCTTGCTATTTTGACTTTCGAGGCTTAGCCTTTCCTTTGCTCGCGGAGCTCTTCGCCTTCAACGCATCGTAGGCCAAGGCTTCCTTAAGAAGAGCCTTCAGGTCGCGCTCGTTGATCTTGTCGCCTTCAAGAAAGTCAATCGCTCGGCGCTGATTTCCCTCGAGGCCTGCGTTGAAAAGTTTGTTCGGATCCTCAAGCGCAGCACCGTGGTCGAAGGTCAGCTTTACCTTGCCCTTGTGCGGATTCATGCAGCAGATCAGACCGTTCTTGTACCACGTCGGAGTGCCCATCCACTTCCATTCCTCGACGATCCCCGGGTCAGCGCTGTTGATCAGCTTTCGAATCCTAGCCAGCACGTCGCCGCGCCAGTCGGCCGTATCTCGGATCATCTTGTCGATCTGTTCGGAAGGTTTCACGCTTTTATTCTATTCGTAGGTTGACGTCGTAACTTCCTGGCGGCGGCCGGTCACAAGCCCCGGCACGCGGGCGTTGCAGTTCGCATGAGAGCAGCGTTGTGCAGCCGGATCGTCTTTGGCGCGTCGGCAGTGCTTTTCGGCGTCATCGCGCTGATGTGGCACGACGCCGATACCTGGCAAAGCCTGCATACGATCTGGAGGCTTCCATTCGGCACGCTCATCGGCGGATGCCTGATGGTCGCTCAGATCGCCGGCGGAATCGGAATCATATTTCCGCAGACCATGCGCTTGGCGTCGATCGTTCTTGCGGTCGTCTACACTATTTTCTCGCTGGCCTGCGTTCCCGGCATCCTCGCCGCGCCGGCGGTCTACGCGCAATACGGCAGCTTCTTCGAGCAGTTCTCGTTACTGTCGGGCGCCGTTGCGGTCTATGCGGCGACCGAGACGAATGCCGCAAAGTCGGTCGCGCTCCACCAAGCGGCACGCCTTGGGCTCGGGCTCAGCGTCGTTTCGTTCACACTTGCCCAGGTATTCTACCTTCGCTTTACGGCCGAGTTGGTCCCAACGTGGATTCCGCCGAGTCAGATGTTTTGGGCGGTGCTCACGACGGTGGCGTTCGCACTTGCGGCTATCGCCATTCTCATCAATCGTCAGGCGCAGCTTGCGCTACGCCTGATGACTCTGATGCTCGCGCTCTTTGGCCTGTTAGTTTGGGTCCCGCGTTTGATCGCTCACCCGCAGGCCCATCTCAATTGGTCCGAGTTCGCCCTGACGTTCCTGATTACGGGCGCCTCGTGGGTCGTCGCCGAGTACGCGTTGACTAGAACGGCTTCGCAACCATCACCCAGATGAGGAATATCCATAACAACGCACTGGCCCAATAGAGCGGCCACCTCATCGGTTCATCAATGGCCGCCGCAAGTCCCGGAGATGGCGCACTATCGGGCGACGTCTGCGCGAGCGCAGCGATACGGAGCTCGCGCCGCGCGTGATAGCCAATGCCGAGAGAGATGACGAGCACGAATGCGACGTACGCTACCACCAGCCAGCCGCTGGTGAGAGGAATTCCGTAACGCCATGCGGCGATCAGTCCGGCGATCGCCGCCAGCAATGCGATCGGCCCACCGATCTGGCCGTGAAACTTGCCGAGCCGGTAGGCCCGCCGGATGAACGGTACGTCGCGCGTCTCCGCCACCCTCTCTAACATATAGCCGGGCACGACCAGAAAGCCGATTGCAGCAAACGCGAGCAGAACGTGCAAGAAGGAGACGGCGGTCGTGATGTTCATCGCGGCCACGTTCGGTGCTGTGGCACGAGTATCCGGGGGCATGCGAACCCACGCTCGCTTTTTGCGTGAGAATCTGGTTGGGTCGCGTTGGCAATCTGGTCCGAGCGGGTAAGAAGACATCGAAATTTGCATCTCCGAAAGGGGGCAACGATGCGAATCAAAAGATCGCTTGCTGCGATAATCACAGCCATCCTGATCGCCGCCGCGCCATCGGCAGCTTCGGCGCAGTTCCTTAGCCTCGGCGTGGGCTTCGGCGGCCCTGGGTGGGGTGTCGGCATTGGCTACAGTAACGTCGGTTACGCTCCGCCGGCGTTGCCCGTGTACGCGCAGCCTGCAGCGCCATATCCGGGATATCAATGGATTCCGGGCTACTGGGGTTGGGGAGCTAGCGGATACTACTGGATCCCCGGTTATTGGACGCCTCCGCCGGCGGTGGGCCTCTACTGGACGCCGGGCTACTGGGGCGCAGTCAACGGTCTTTACGGGTGGAATCCAGGCTATTGGGGTCCGACCGTCGGCTTCTACGGTGGAATTAACTACGGGTTCGGTTACTTCGGCACCGGCTTCGTCGGCGGGTTCTGGTCGGGTGGTGCCTTCAACTACAACACGGCCGTCGTCAACGTCAATCGGACGGTGATCCACAACACGTTCAATCGAACCATCATTAACCGGACCACGATCAATCGCTCGCGCGTGAGCTTCAACGGCGGTCACGGCGGCATCAGCGCAAGACCGACGGCGGCGCAACGCGCTGCGCGTCGAGGCGGCATCGCCGCAACGCCGGCACAACGTGCTCACTCGCGAGTGGCAGGACGGGATCGCGGAATGCTCGCGTCGGTGAACCACGGCCATCCTCGTGTAGCCGCGTCGCAGAGGGCGTTTAGCGCGACCCATCATCCGGCGGGTATGCACACAATCACGGCGGCCGATCGCCGAACGGCGGGCCACACGATGCGCGCCTCGACGCTCGCTGCTCGTCACAACGCGCCTACATCAGCAGCACACAACGGAACGTTGGCGTCCTCACACCACAACGCGCCGGCGACTGTAGCGCATCACAGCCAAGCTTCGTCGGGCTCGATGCACGGGGCCCACTCGGCCAGCGGCAACCGCTATAACTTCGGCATGTCGAATGCCCATTCGGGCAGCGGCCATTCGCAAGTCGGATACGGGAGTCACTCCAGCGGCAGTCACCCAAGCGGCGGAGGATTCTCACGGCGGCAGCGTGTCCGGCGGTCATCCGTGGTGGCGGGGGCCATCCGGGTGGTGGCAGTATGTCCGGCGGTCATCACTGGTGGCAGCGGTCATCCGGCTGGCGGCGGCGGTCATCCAGGTGGCGGTGGCGGAGGCAGACCACCGAAAGGCTGATTAGCAGTAACCAGAGGAGTGGGAACTCAAAACCGAGTTCCCACTTTATTTACGTGCGTTTCACGGCCGGCGGCGCCCACTTACCATCGGTCACCGTTGATTGCGGCGCGTAGAGACGCATCGTGAGATTGAACGGCCCCTTCGGGGCCGGCAGCCAGTTCGACGCCTTGTTCTCGCCGGGACTCTCGTGCTGAAAGTACAGGTCCAGTGAGCCATCGGCATTATATTGTAAGGCATCGCGGTCGCCGATTGCGCATCGCTTCGACGGATTCGCGTACGGGAATCCATCGGGATCGTAGAGCGTAACCGACCAAAACGCGTCGACCGGCGGAAGCTCCTTTTTGCCGAAGTGCAATACGTAGGCGTTTGCACCCTCCAGCGACTTGCCGTCACTGTCGGCGAGATTGAACGGATAGACGGCGTCCTCGGGTAGGTTTGCTCCCAAACCAATGAGGGCCACGCAGGCGCGCTTGAGATAGTAGGTTCCGTAGACGCCCATCGTGTCGGTGTTCATCTGCCAAGCATTCACCACGCGCGCCAGCGTCGCAACCTTACTCTTTATCGCCGGGAGCGCTTCCTTCGCTCCCGCCTCGACCGCCGCTGCAACCCCCGGGTCGAGCGCCTTGATGTCGAACGAGTTCCCGGGTACGATGCCGATCCGCCGTATCCGCGAAAGAATCGTCTGGTCAACGAGATGCGGTGGATTGTTCTTCAATATCTCGGCTGCGCAGGCGAAGAAGATGCCCGCCGGCATCGCTTCAACCTGGAGCATCGGCGGTGTCTTCATATCCACGTCCGGATCGGCTTGGAAGGCCGGCGCGGAAGATGCTTGACGCCCCCAGTCTTGCAAGCGCGCGATGGACATGCCGTCTTGAATCTTATGGACGGCTGCGTAGTCGGAGGGGCCGTTGGTCTGCGTGCGCCCGATGATCCAAACGTACGGCGTCGGCGCATCGATGCGCTCGACGCCGTTCGGAAGCGTACCGTTCCAACCCGGCGGAACGACAGCGAAGCTCTGGGCATTCGTTCCCGTAGTTCGTTTGCCGGGCGATGCAAAGACGTCCGTCCACAGGTCGATCATCGGCAGCAGGTAGTATCGGCCCGCAGTATCGGGAACGGAGACGATCACCGGTCCGCCGCTAAGATCCAGCCACGCAATGGAGTAGAGCGTGTCGAAGTTCGGCCGCACAACGTCTCTGAAGTCCGCCGGCGGGTACGTTCGCACGTGAGTGAACTCATTGGCCGGCCCGCGCCCGATCGTTTGACCGGCGGGCGTATTGGTCGCCTGCCGTCGCGTAGCGTCCATAATGACGAGCGGAAACAGGTACACGTACGCCTCGCGTGCGAGCTCGCGAGCCTCGTCAGTTGTCATCGTAAACGTTCCTTTCGACCCTATGGGCTCCAGGGGAAGACGCGGCTCCAGTCGCGCTTCATGCTTACGACGATCCAGTTGTGGCCGGTCGCCTCATCGTACAGCGACTGAGGGAAGGTGCCGATCTTCGTGGGAGGCAGACCGTTTGCCGGTCCATAGGCGTACTCGCGCGCGGCATCATCGTGCAGCACGAGCATCGCGAGCGTTGCGCCGCCGCCGCCGCCGTGCGCGTATTCGAGCATCTGCCGGTCGCCGTCGCTGTTGCCGACCGCGGCCTCCGGACGCTGCCCGAGGAAGAGGTAGATATCTTCGGGCTTACCCGAAAAGTTATCGTTCAGCAGCAACTTTGCGGACTTCATGAGAAGGGCATGTCCGCTGTTGGAATAGTCGAACGTCGTCTGACCCGCCGAACCGATCACTTGTTGCGGCGGTATGCCGTAAACGGCCTCCGCAAAGGTTCGAACGAACTCCTGCCCGCCGCCGGTGACGATGTACGTCTTAAACCCATTCGCGCGAAGATATTTCAGTAACTCGAGCATCGGCTCGTAGGCGAGATCCGTATAATGACGATGCCAACGAGCATCCCTCGCGCTTGCGATCCACGCTTTCACAACGTCGTGAAAGCGCTCGACCGACAAACCGCTATGCGTCGCCGCCACCAGTGCCTCGAGGTCCTTGGTGCTAAGCTTTGCCATCGTCGCCTTGTCGCCCGACAGGACGGTGCTGAACGGAGGCGTCGTTCGCCACGCGGGGTGCGTCGGCGCAAGCGCGGCGACTCGATCCAAAGTGAAGACGACCTCCGTGTAGACGGGATGCTCGACCCACAGCGTGCCATCCTGATCGAAGGTGGCGAAGCGATGCTCGGGCGCAACGTACCGTGGATTCGACGGATCGGTCGTAACCTGAACGAAGTCGAGGATGGCGTGCTTGGCGGCCCCGTTGTTCCAAGCCGGCAAAGGGTCTCGCGGCGGCTCCGCTGCCGATGCCGCCGCGAGAACCGCGACGAGGAGTAATGCCCTAAGTCGCAGCATCTTCAGCGCGCTTCTCTTTGATTCCGTCGAAAATTCCGCTTAGAATCGTGGAGGGGACAAAGCTCGGCGGGAACGAGCGCGGCGGAAATGCGACGAACGTGTCGGCGAACTTAAAAACCTCATCCATGGCACCGTAGACCGCACCAATTTGATTCAAGTTCCAGTCCCGATGTCGTCGCCGAAGATGACGAGAATGCTGGGCTTCTTGCCCTGCGCCATGGGTTGCCTGCCTCCTCGTAGTTAAGCTCGACCGGGCGATTAGAATGCGAGCTTTGCGATGCAAATTGCCGAGTTCCTTTCCGGCTGCAGGTCGGGGCGCCCCCTTTTGAAGCCATCAACAATGAAAGGTTTAGCCATGCACCTCGCGATACTGTTGCTGCTCTCCCACTTTCTCTTCTGGCCGAGCCCACTGGACTGGCAGATGAGCCAGGGCAACGTGGCCATTCGCGGGCCGTCGTTGATGAAACAACGGGTGGCGCCATCGGCGGCGCTACCGTCTACGCTATGTCGGACGCAGACGTGCAGCAGACGACGGCCGATTCGAAGGGGCACTTTATCTTCTTAACCTTGCTGCCTGGCACGTATCGCCTGTGCGCTTTGAAATCCGGCTACGCAGCGGACTGCTATCCGCGCGATGCTCATCCTGAAGAGCTGTACGCCGGATTTGAGTACGGGGCGACCGTCGTGCTCTCGCACGCTCTCGAGTAAGCATAGGTAGGCGGACCCCCAGGCGGCCGGCGCGAAGGCCAGGAAATGCGATATCGCGCGCGTGCCGTTTGCATCACGCTTCTGCTGATTGCAGGCCTCGTTTCATGCACGCGCAGCGGCGCAGAGCGAGCCGGCCCGGCGCACGTTTTGCGCATCGCCTATGCCGGCGATCCGGCATCGCTGGTTCCCCTGATCGCGATCGACCAGGAGATCGTCGCCCTCGACACGCTGTTCTGCCAGACGCTGGTCGGCCTTTCGGGAGATAACCGCGACGTCCCGATCCTCGTCACCCGCATTCCGTCGCGGAGCAACGGCGATATCTCACGGGATGGAACGCAGATCACCTATCACTTGCGCCCAGACGTGCGCTTCGCCGACGGCGTCCCATTGACGTCGGCCGACGTCTCCTTTACGTACCGGGCAATCTTCGATCCGCGCAATCGCGCGACGTCGGTCGAGCCCTATCGCCGCATCGTTTCGTTACGAACACCAGACGCCCACACGGTCGTAATCCGTTTGCGCGAGCCCTGGAACGCGGCGGTCCGCGTGCTCTTTGCGCAGGCCGACTACGTCTACGGGATCTTACCGAAGCATGCGTTCGCCGATACTAAAGTCGTCGGTACGCCGTGGGAGGATGCGCCCTTTTGCACCGGGCCGTTCCGCGTCAAGACCTGGTTGCGCGGCGATCGAATCGTAATGGAGCCGAACCCCTACTATCGCCCGCGGCCGAAGCTCCGTCAGATCGTCCTGCAAATCGTGCCGAACCTGAACTCGAATTTCGTCGCGCTCCAATCGGGCGCGGTCGACGTCGGCACGTTGAGCGCCGATAACGTCGGGCAGGCGGAGCGTACGCCCGGGCTTCGCGTTGTGCGGATCCCCGAAAATGCGACCAAGCTGCTCTACCTTCAGACGCAGATGGGGCCGACGCGCGATCCTCGCGTCCGTCAAGCGATCGCGGGCGCGCTCGACTATACCGCCCTCGCCGATGCATGGCGCGGTCAATACCCTGCGGCGACGTCGTTTCTTCCGCCGCCGATCGCGCGCTGGAAGAGCGTTTCGATTCCGGCCTTCGTACACGACCCCAGCGCGGCCGGCAAGCTGCTCGATGCCGCCGGCTGGCGCATGCAGCACGGCGTTCGGGTCAACGGTGGTACGCCACTCGGCGGCCTGATCGGCATCAACTCCGAAGATCCGATCAACGTCCGGATCGCCACGCTCGTGCAGGAGCAGCTCGCAGCGATCGGCATGCAGCTGACGATCAAGGCGAATCCAACCCGCATCTGGTTTAGCCCCGACGGCCTGTTGCGCAACGGCAAGGCGACGATCGCCGGAGAGACCTGGGTCGGAGGCGGCGACCCCGAGCAGTCGCTGAATTTCCGCTGCGTTCAAGCCGTCAAAGGCGACGAGAACCACTCGTTCTACTGCTCGAAGCGCTTCGAGGCGCTCTTCGACGATCAGGCGCGCACGCCGAGCCGAACGCAGCGCGACCGCGATTTCAACGCAATCCAGCGCCTAATCCGCGATGACGTCCCCGTCATTCCGCTCTACTATGAAGACCGATTAATTGGACTGAGCAAACGCGTCAGCGGATACGGGCTCAATATGCTCTGGATTCCGGTCGGCGTCGAAAAATGGGACGCCCGCTAGCTTGCAGCGCCCACCTGCTGTGTGTACACTCGAGGTCTGCACGCTGAGGAGGTGACGCCATGCCTACGATCGAGACCAGCGACAATACCGAGATTTATTACAAGGATTGGGGTTCGGGTCAACCGGTCGTCTTTAGCCACGGTTGGCCGCTCGACGCCGACGCCTGGGAAGACCAGATGTTCTTCTTGGCGTCGCGCGGGTATCGCTGCGTCGCCCACGACCGCCGAGGCCACGGCCGATCGAGTCAGCCGTGGACCGGCCAAGACATGGATACCTACGCCGACGATCTTGCGGCAGTGGTAGAAGCGCTCGACCTGCACGATGCAGTTCACGTCGGCCACTCGACCGGCGGCGGCGAGGTCGCCCGTTACATCGGACGACACGGCACGAGCCGGGTCGCCGGCGCGATTCTCATCAGCGCGATTCCGCCGCTCATGCTCAAGACCCCGAGCGAATCCCGAGGGGACGCCGATCGAAGCTTTCGACCAGCTGCGGGCCGCGCGTTCAGGCCGACCGCTCGCAGTTCTTCAAGGATTTGAGCGCGCCGTTCTACGGTGCGAATCGTCCCGGATCGAAGGTCTCACAGGGCGTGCGCGACACGTTCTGGCTTCAGGGCATGCTGGCCGGCTTCAACGCTGCCTACGATTGCATCAAGGTATTCTCGGAGACCGATCAGACCGAAGACTTGAAAAAGTTCGACGTTCCGACCTTGATCGTACACGGCGACGACGACCAAATCGTTCCGATCGTCGCCGCCGCGCTGAAATCGGCAAAACTCGTCCCCAACGCGGAGCTGAAAGTCTACCAGGGCGCGCCTCACGGGTTGCCCACGACGTTGAAGGACCGCCTCAACGGCGATATCTTGGAATTCCTCACGACGCGCGTCAAGGCCAAGGCTTATTCGAACTAACCGAATCAGTCCATGATTCCGCTGACCGACGTCTCGCGTCGTCCGACGAACTTTCCAATCGTCACGCTGACGATCATCGCGATCAACGCGATCGTCTTCGTGCTCGAGTTGATCAACGGCGACGCGTTTGTCACTAAATGGTCGCTCGTGCCGGCAGATGTCTCCAGCGGACATCACTTGATCACGATCTTGACGTCGATGTTCATGCACGCCAGCTGGTCGCATATCATCGGCAACATGGTCTTTTTGTGGGCCTTCGGACCGGAGATCGAAGACGCGATGGGCCCGTCGCGCTACGCGGTGTTCTACTTGCTCGGCGGCCTAGCGGCGTCGTTCGCCCAGGTCGCGTTCAATCCGCACTCGACCGTCCCGAATCTCGGCGCGAGCGGAGCGATCGCCGCCGTCATGGGTGCGTTTCTGGTCACGTTCCCACGAGACACGATCAAGTCGATCTTAATAATCTTTGTCTTCGTGCGGATCACCTACATCTCCGCGGTCGCGCTGATCGGCGTCTGGTTTCTCTACCAGCTTTGGAACGCCGGGCAGATCGCGACCGCGGAGACCGGTGGCGTTGCCTATCTCGCGCACGTCGGCGGCTTCATCTTCGGTGCCGTCTTTGCGCGGCTCTTCGAGGAACCCGGCGATGGCGCGAGCTCGCCTTAGACTCCAGAGCTACGAACGTAACGGCTCTTGCCGCTAGGGGCCGAGCGCAACGCCGATCGGGAGCGCCAGATAGGGTCCGGTAACAACCTGTTTTGGATGTCTGCCGCTTCTTTTGCGCGTTGAGCACAAAGATCGAAGGCGGCCCGGCGACGCTCGTCCCGCTCGTCGAATAGAGCACCGATCCGCTTACGGCAACGCCGACCGGGCCAATCAATGCCGGAGCTACGCGAGGAGATCGTGCGGTCGGGAGCGCTCTTGCCGTTGGCGGTGGAAGAGTAGGCAAGGATGTTGTTATCGCCGGCATTGGCTGCATAGAGTTCGCCATTCGAATCGAGAGCCAACCCGGTCGGAGAGTTTTGTTGACCGGTCCCGACGATTGCGCGCGACAGCGTCGGGTTCGTGACCGGGGTCGTAAAAACGCTAATCTCGTTGGTGTCGGAAACGTAGAGGTTGCCGGAGGCGTCGACTGCAACGCCGTTGATGTCCGGATGGCCGTCGGGTAACGAGATGCGTTGCAACGTACTGGCGTTGCCTTGTGCTCCAGGCGCGTAGACGGCGACGTAGCCGTTGGTAAAGCCGCCCACAAACTCGTGGCCGGCCGCGTCGACCGCGACGCAGCTTGGTACGAACGGAAGGACGAGCTCGCGTTTGGGCTGCTTGTACCCGGTCGCGCCTTTGCCGTAGACGAAGAGCGCGGTCGTATTCTCATCGGTAACGAAAAGGCTGCCGTTTCCGCCGATGGCGATCGGACCGGGATTGTACGACAGGACGAGCGACGAGCCTGCCGGCGTTACCAGCGAACCATCTGCGTTGCGCGTATAGCGAAAGACCGATTTGCCAAACCAGTCACTGACGTAGAGCGCGTTCGCCGCAGCCGGCCGCTCGAGCGATTGCAAGAGCGACGGAGACCGCAGCGTCGAGGCCGTCGTATTTGGTAGAGAGTTTCCGCCGCTGCAGTTCGCAAGCGCGAGGCCCGCGAACGCGAGCGCGGCGATGGACTCCAGGAGCGATCGTTGTTTCAGCACGTGTGCGTCTCCAATCCGATTGGTTCTGAGGGATCCGCGAAGGGTGATACCTTCGGGCGAGCCGAGTCTTTCCGCTCTGAACCCTCATCCCTTTGGGAGCCGGTGCTTGGTCGCCAGGCAACCGGCACGCCCTACGGGCGCACGTTTTAGCCGCGCCGAAGCGTGCTGCATCGACCCCAATCGGGGGCGAGATTGCAAAGGAGGGTATGAATGCCTGAACGATTCAACCTCGACCGCCGTAGGTTCTTTGGTGCGGCGGCGATGACGTTTGCCGGCGCTCAGCTCGGCATGCTGAGGCCTGTGCAGGCGCAATCCGGCACAGGGAAGGCCCTGCCCCCGGTTACGCCGGGGACGCACACGACGTTCCCAACGCTCAAGCAGGTCAATGCCGGGGAGCTGAACGTCGGATACGCCGAAGCCGGGCCGTCCGACGGCCCCGCCGTCGTTCTGCTCCACGGCTGGCCCTACGATATTCACAGCTACGTCGACGTCGCGCCGTTGCTGGCCGGCGCCGGGTACCGAGTGGTCGTGCCCTATCTGCGCGGCTACGGATCGACCGCTTTTCTGTCAGCGACCGCGTTTCGCAACGGGCAACAATCGGTGGTCGCTCTCGATATCATCGCGCTCATGGACGCGCTCAATATCAAGCAGGCGATTATCGGAGGCTTCGATTGGGGGTCGCGCACGGCGGCGATCATGGCAGCGCTGTGGCCGCAACGTTGCAAGGCGCTCGTCGCCGTCAGCGGCTATCTCATTACCAACGTTCCAGCTCAGCAACAACCCTTGCCGCCGAAGGCCGAGCTTGGTTGGTGGTACCAATACTATTTTTCGACCCAGCGTGGCGAACTCGGCTATAGTGAAAACCGCAATGATTTTAATAAACTTATTTGGACGATCGTTTCACCGACCTGGCACTTCGACGACGCTACTTTCGAACGCACCGCGGCTGCGTTCGCGAATCCCGACCACGTTGCCATCGTCATCCACAACTATCGCTGGCGGCTCGGGTTGGCCAAGGGCGACCCTAAGTACGACGACCTAGAAACCAAGCTCTTCGCGGGGCCGCCGATCTCCGTACCGACGATCACCATCGCCAGCGATTTCGACGGGTCGAGCGCGAACGGGGCAGCCTATCGCGACAAGTTTACGGGTCAGTACGCGCACCGGGTCCTGAACGGCATCGGTCACAACGTGCCGCAGGAAGCGCCGCAGGCGTTTGCCCAGGCGGTCGTCGACGTCGCTACACTCTCGGGAGCGTGAAAATGCCGACCATGCTGAAGATGAGAAGAATCGCGGCGATTGCGACGATGACGATTCGCGGCCCGACGAACTCGAACCGCTGGCTGAGCGCGGTGAGGAAGAGTACGGTCGCGAGAAGGACGGTCACCCGGACGTAGTCGTCGCTGCGCTCGCGCGAAGTCACGCCGGCTTCGAAGTACCGTGCGGCTTTGGCCTCGAGCCGATCGGCTTCTTCCAGGTGGGCACTCTTGTACTGCGGCATGAAGATCGGCCCCGCCGGAGCCGAACGATTGTGGAGCGGGTCGAGTTGCAACCACGCCTTGAACGCAACTGCGTATTCGGGCCGAAATCGCCGCTGGAAAAACTCGGCCAGGTTGTTGTGCCCCGCGACCTTCGCTCCAACCCAGCCGTTGAAGGTGACGATATCGTAGAGACGATCCTGCCCGGCAAGCGTGGACTTTGCCTGCGAGAGGACGGTGTAACGCTCGTACAGAGCGTAGGCGTTCGTCGAGACGCCGTCCCAACGAGAGGCCTGATATCCGCTCCAAGCCGTGGCGACGGCAACGATGGCGAGGACGATCGCCTCCGTAAAGCCGAGTAATTTCGCATGCTTGTTCGGCGAAGCGGGTTCGTCGTGCGCGCTCAAATCGTGAGCGAATCCTACGTTCGAGCTGGCGTCTGGCACCCGGGCGGCTTTGCTGCCTCGTAAAGCAGCCCCTGCCTGCTTCGGTCGAAGCACGGAAGGAAGAAGAGGCCGCGCGTGCGCGGCCTCTTCTCGTTGGTACCGTTATGCTATGTAAGACGGGATGCGTTTTATCCGATAAGGAGAGCGTCAGTCCAGGTTTTGTGCGGACCTTTGAACGTTGCGTGGAATACGCCGGTGACGGTCGTGGAACTGCCGTTGGCATGCGTCTGATTCGTTTTGTCGATCACGACGATGCACTTGGCGTCGCAGAGCTGGAAGCCCGACCATTGGCCCATAGCCGTGCTCTGTGACTTGAAGTTCGATACCGTTCCGGTCACCGTGATGGTCTGTCCGTCTACCGCCGTCGGGTTGGCAACGACCGCCGATGGTGCATAGGTCGTTGCCGCCGAGACGGCGATCGGCAGTGCCGCAAGAACGGCGGCTAGGAAGTAACGGTGCATTAAGGTTCCTCCGTACCTACCATTTTATCACGTCGAGGGCGGACGCAAGCAACGGAGCGGCTTCCTGAAGTAACTCCGCACTCTGTTGAGGCCGCGTCACGAGGGGCCAGAGTTCGGCGATAAAAGAAGCAGGCGCCACGGACCCCCGCTATGGAGGCTCAGATGCCATCAGAGACCGATCAAAACCGGATCGAGGCCCGAGTGAATCGGGTCGAGGAACACATCGATTGCGAGAACCGGCACGACCTTGCGGCCATCATGCAGACGATTTCGCCGGTAGCGGATTACGAAGACGTGCCGTGGCTCGAGCACTTTACGGGCCGCGACGGCGTCGAAACGTACTACACGCAATTGCTCAAAAGCCTCCCCGACTTGCGGATTGAGGTGCAACGCCGGCACGTCGCCGGCGATGCCGTGATCGTCGAGGTTTTGATAACCGGTACGCACCTGGGAGCGTGGCGAGGTTTACCCGCGACGGGGCGCTCGCTGGCATTTCCGCTCTGCGGAGTCTTCACGTTCGACGACAACGATCGCATCGCGGGCGAACGAATCTACTACGACCGGGCAACCGTGCTCCGCCAACTTGGCGTCTTTCACGAGCCGCAGACCGCGATCGGCAAGATCACGACCGTCCTGGCGCACCCGGTTACGATGGCGCGCGCCATATTATCAATCAAAACAAAAACACCAAAAAGCTTTTGATTGCTCTCCTATTGCAGCCGAGCTGCCTGCGTAGCACCGTAGAGTCAAGGAGCATTCTGTAAAAGCCAAGTTGAGGTTAAACCAAAATGAAGAACCCATCGTTCCTGCGGCGTACCCTGACCCTCGTCGGTTTGCTTGCCGCGTTTGCCGGTCAGGCAAGCTGGGCACTAGCCGGCACGAGCGGAAACATCGCGGGAATAGTACGCGACGCCAAGACCGGTGCACCGATCGCCGGCGTACGCATGTCGATCAGCTCCGGGTCGCAGACCGTATCCACGACAACCGACGGGAAAGGTCGTTTCGTCGTCTTCGCGCTTCAGCCGGATCAATACACGCTGACCGCACAGAAGACCGGATACTATGCGCGCTCGCTCGGCGGCTATGAGGTCTTCGCCGACCAGACGCAACAGTACGACCTGCAGCTCGACCCCGGCACAGACTCCACATCAAACTAGACGAGGAGGGAAGTATAAAGCCAGGAAGCAGACCGCGCGTAACGGCAGGCGTTACGCGCGGTTCTTTTCTGGGCCGTCCTTCTTAGGGCGAGATCTTAAAGATCGTTCCCACTGAGTTCGCGCCCCCGAGCGAAGTGGTGCCGTAGAGCGTTCCGTTTACAGCGACCAACGGCGCTCGCGGATCCGAACCCTCCGACGCCGCAAAGGCGTGAAGCACGTGCTCGTGGCCGGTCGTGCTGACGGTGAAGATGGTCCCGAACCCGGGCGTTCCGCCCCCGGCAGTCGTCCCGTACAATGCGCCCTTCACCGCAACGAGCGCCGCCTCCGGATTCGCCCCGTCTTTCCCGCCCTTGAAGCTGTAGAGCACCTTCTCACCGCCGCCGGTGGTCGCGCTGAAAACGGTACCGTTGAAGTTCTTTCCGGCGCCGTTGGTCGTGCCGTAGAGCGTTCCCACCGACGTTGATGAGCGCGCCTTCCGGCTCTGCGCCGTCGAAGCCGTCTCCGAAGGAGTGGAGCACCTGCTCGTGGCCAGCCGTGCTCGTCTTGAAGATCGTACCGACGCCGTTCTTCCCGCCGTCGGCCGTCGTGCCGTAAAGCGACGATCCGACCGCAATCAGGCTCGCTACCGGACCCGAGCCGTCGTTACCACCCTTGAAGGCATAGACGACGTGCTCCTTACCCGCCGTCGTCACTTCGAAGACGGTGCCGCACCCGAAGACGCAGTTGGAGCTGCCGCCCCCCTCGATCGTCGTACCGTACAGCGCGCCCTTATAAACGATGAGGCCGGCGTATGGATCACCGCCGTCGTTGCCGCCTTTAAAGCTGTAGATGAGGTGCTCGTCTCCGGTCTTAGAGATTTTGAAAACGGCGCCGAACCCGTTCGTTCCGCCCGAACTCGCCGTGCCGTAGAACACGCCTCCGGAAACGACGAGCGCTGCGATGGGGAGAACGCCGTCGGGACCGTTGCTGCCGAAGCTGTAGACGACGTGTTCTTTGCCGGTGGTGCTGCTCGCGTAGACGGTGCCGGCCGCGCCTTTTCCGCCGACCTGCGTCGTTCCGTAGAGCGTGCCGTTCAACGCCACGAGGCCTGCCGCCGGCGATTCGCCGTCGGGAAGCGACCCGAAACTGTAGAGGGACTTGAAGCCGCCCGCATCGGGACGCATCGCTGACTGCTGCGCAAACGTGGCAGGCAGTGGGGAGGGACCGCCGGCGTGCGAGCAGGCTGCGAGTATCGCGCCGCCGAGGATTCCCGAAGCAATTCTCTTACGCATGGCAAATGCTTCGGGAGTAAAAGGAGAGTTCATGCTCTGCGCAACCCGCGCCCTCAAGAACGCTCGATACCTTCAGAAGCACCTGCCCAAGCTCTTCCCGGCGAAGGAGCCCGAGGCCGGGTTCTGCAGCATCGTGCCGTTCTCGGTGCTCAGCCGGCTGCATCGCGAATCCGATCCAGAGGCGACGCTCGCCGGCCATTTCCGTGCCCAGATCGCCGACGCAGCCCTGCCGGTGGTGCAGGCCGTGCCGTCACCGCCTCTCTTCAGCGGAACGATCTACGTCGCGCAGATCACTTTCTCGACGACTGCGGGCAAAAGTACTGGGAAGAGCATCTCCGTGCCGGCAGCGGATATCGCAACCGCAATCGACTTTTTGACTCTGGCCGTCAGGCCGATCTCCGCGTATGCGTCGGCCTACGGAAAGAACGCTCTCGCGGTCTCCGCGTTGCCGTTGAGCTACTCGGTGAAGCTCCCGGCCTCCACGTTCAACGATCAAACGCTGCAAGGCTGGGTAAACGAGATCGCCAAGGAGAACGCGCTCAACGCTTCATCCGCGTGCGTCGTGGTCCTCAGCCCGAAGGGCGTAACCAACACCGATGCCGACGGCACGCAGGGCGTCCTCGGATATCACGGTCATGCGAATCTGCCGTACTGCTTCGTCAACGTCTTCGGGGAGAAATTGACCGTCCAGGACGCCGGCGACAATTACGCGTGGCAACTGAGCCACGAGGTCGCCGAGATGACCGTCGACCCGGCGGCGGACGGCTCGAACCCCGAAGTCTGCGATCCGTGCGGACCGAACTGTCCGCCCAATTGGCGCGCATTCTTCGGTGCCGGCGGCTACGTCGGTACGAGCAGCACGTTTCCGCCGCCGTTCGCATTTAGCTTTTTTATCAACGCCATCGTCCAACCGGGTGGCACAACCGAGTGTCCGGCGCCGCAATCGGCCTGCAACTACGCTCCGCCCCGCGCAGTAACAAGTTATTTGGCCACTCGCCTAATAACCGCGCGCGCCGCGTTCCATGCCCGGCCTTCGTCGAGGTTAGCCCCCTCATCGATCAAGCGCTGGAGTTCCTCGGCGCCGAGTTTGGCCCGCAGACGAGCTTCGAGTCGCTCGAATGCGTGCTCGTCTCCCGGATCGGAGAAGCCGCGGCTTGCAAACGACGCCGCGGAGTATCCCAGCAGCCGGCCCGCGGTCTCAACGTCGTCTTCCATCGCACTGAGCATCGCGGTGTGCCGGATCGCTCGCGCGGTCATCAGCCCGTTATCGCCGGCTCTCTGCGCCGCGTCGACGGCAGCGAGCAGATCCGCAGCTGCGCCGGGCCGATCGCCGGCCTCGAGCCGATAGTTCGCCAAGTTGTTGAGGGTCATCGCTTCGAGATAGGTAAAGTTCTCGCGCCGAAACACCTCGAGGCACTCTTGGGCGAGGCGGGTCGCGGTCTGCACGTCGCCCTCTAAGTAGTACGATTCGGCGATATTTAAGTGGGCCACGCCGGCCGCGGCGTCGTCGGGCGCCAGCTCGCGCGCTTTTCCCCAAGCTTCGCGCGCGCCTTCGAAATCGCGTTGGAAGGCGAGCAGATATCCTTGCGTCAAGTGCAGCGCGCGCAGACTCCAGGCATCGGTAGCCCCGAGCTCGCGATCCAGGTCGATCGCGAGCCGATTCGTCTCGAGCGCTTCGGGTATCCGCCGCAGCTGGGCGAGGGCGCGACTCTTTCGCTGATAGGCCCGTACGAGCGATGCACCGCGCACTCCGCCCTGTTCCAGCAGCGCGATCGCCTGCTCTGCGGCGTCGAGCGACTCGGATCCGACCGTCGAACCCGATATCTGAATGAACAGCTGCGCGCTATACTCGCGATCGAGATGCGTGCCGCTCTGCAGCACCTTGCGCGTCGTCTCGAGCATTTCGCTGCGTAAGCTCTGCGCCAGGAACGTCCCGCTGTCGATAAGGATGCGCGCGGCGACGGAAAGGGCGTCGTCGCTGGTCAGACTCCAGGCGAGTGCGGTCCGGATGTTCTCGACGTCCGCGCGCAGCTTGGCACGACGCCGCTCCGACGGCGTAACGTGGAGCGATGCCGCAGCAAACGACGCGACGAACTGGGCGTGACGGCGCGCGATCTCCTGACGCTCGCCGGCCGCATCGAGCTTTTCGAGCGCGTAGGCGTGCATCGATTCCAGCATGTCGTAGCGCGGCTCGTCACCGCCGATTTGGGCGACGACGAGCGATTTGTCGACCAGCGAACTGAGCACATCGAGAACCTCGTCGCCGGCGAGGGTCAGATCGGAGCAGACGGCCGTCGCTGCTTTCAGCGTCCATCCGCCAGAGAAGAGCGAGAGGCGCCGAAAGAGACGCTGCTCCTTCTCCGAGAGAAGGTCGTGGCTCCAGTCGATGAGCGCGCGCATCGTCTGCTGACGCGGCAACGCAGTTCGACTCCCGCCGACGAGGATGCGAAAGCGTTGATCGAGCTCGTCCACGAGCTGCGCGGGTTCCAGTGCCGTCACGCGCGCCGCAGCTAGCTCGATCGCCAGCGGAATGCCGTCGAGGCGCCGGCAGATAGCGGCTACGCTCGAAGCGTTGCGGTCGGTGAGAGCGAACGACTGATTCGACGACTCGGCCGATTCGGTGAAGAGCGCGACTGCGCCGAAGCGACCCGCCTCTACTGCGGTAAGCGTCTGCGTCGGCGGGACTTCCAAAGGCGGAACGCGATAGACGCGTTCGCCCGGGATGCGCAACGCTTCTCGACTCGTCGCCAGAACCCTGACGCCGCGAGATTCGCGCAGGATCGCCTCGGTGATGCGAGCGGCTTCGTCGACGACGTGCTCGCAGTTATCGAGCACGAGCAGCAGACTCTTTTCGCGAAGACGCGCTCGCAGCGTCTCGAGCACCCGTTGGTCCGCTTGCTGCTCGATGCCCAGCGCGAGGGCGATCGTTCCCGCAACCCGCGCCGGATCGCTCACTGCGGCCAGCTCGGCGAACCAAATTCCGTCGGGGAAGCGCTCGATGAGCCCCGACGCGACCGCCAGCGCCGTCCTGGTCTTACCGATCCCTCCCGCGCCGACCAGCGTCACGAGACGAGAGTCGGGAACGAGCGTGCGTATCGCCGAGACGACGTCGTCTCGCCCGATGAGCTCCGTCAACGCCAGGGGAAAGTTATGGGTCTCGCGCGGCAGCTCCGGCCCGCGCAGGCGCCCGCGTTCGGCGGCAGCAACGAGTTCTTTGTAGCGATCGCCGTTGAGGTTCAGCGCCTCCGCGATGAGCACGAACGTCTCACGGTGCGGGGCGCGGCGAGTGCCCTGCTCGTATGCTCCAATCGCTTGCACGCTGACCCGCGCGCGCTTCGCCAACTCTTCTTGCGACAGGCCTGCGTCCACGCGCAGCTGCTTGAGCAGCGTTCCGAAGCCGGAAGCTGAGCGATTCAAGGTTTTTCAAGCGTACGATAATCGGGTTCC
This sequence comes from Vulcanimicrobiota bacterium, assembly GCA_963739845.1. GTDB lineage: Bacteria > Vulcanimicrobiota > Vulcanimicrobiia > Vulcanimicrobiales > Vulcanimicrobiaceae > Cybelea. The sequence continues at coordinate 35,821 of CAVUBQ010000001.1, forward strand.
AAAGCCCTGCTTGCTCGCCCGCTCCGAAGCGGCCTAAATGTGTAGGTCAAGCGTATGAGTCAGGCGTTGCCGAGCTTCCACAGCCGGCCATATGATTGTTGCAAAGGAGCTTGATTATGAAGCGAATCGCGACGTTAACTACGATCGGTGCTGCGCTCGTTCTTTCAGGCTGCGGCGGCAGCAGCTCTTCGCCGGGTACGTTCGTACCAGGCGGATCGCAGGTGGTAACGCAGACGCCGGCGCGTGCTTTTGCCGGCCCCGACATCCGGCACAGAGGGCTCTACGTCACCGATGGGAGCGAAGTTATCGGTTACCGCGCCGTCGAGCGGCGCGGCCGGCCACGGACGTGCACCGTGCAAGGCCCAAGCTATTCCAACGACGTCGCCGTTGACGGCAAAGGAAACCTGATGGTTCCGGACGGAGGGAGCCGTTCGGTTGTCGTCTTCCAGGGACCAAAAATGTGCGGGCCGGAGATGGGCTCGTTCGCCGATCAATACGGTCAACCGGCCGACGTGGCCAGCGCGGATGCGGCGACCGGCACGGTCGTCGTGGGGAACATCTTCGACAACAGCGGGAATCCCGGAAGCATCTCGGTCTGCACGCTCGCCGGCGGCTGCACCAGGAATTTCACGAACCCGGGGATGTTCGAAGTCGCGGGCGTCGCGCAAGCGCGCAACGGCGACTGCTGGGCGTCGGCAATCGACTCCAGCGGCTTTCCGACGCTTACGTACTTCGCCGGCTGCAACGGATCCGGTCGAGTCGCGACCGGTTTCAAGAACGTATTCTACGGCGGGCTCGACATCGACAAGGACGGCAATCTGGTCTCGGTCGATCTCATCGGAACCGGCACCGGCGCGCTCTGGGTCTACAAGGGCTGTAATCCTCGGTGCAAGCTCGTGGGCGGCCCGTTCGCGCTCCAGGGCGAAACGGTCTTCGGTCACTTAAACGTAGACTCCACGAAGTTTGCCGGCGCCGATTTCGCGTCTGGTCTCATTCGATATCTACCGGTACTCGCCGACTTCGCTCACCTTCATGTACAGCTTCAATCCCTTTGGAGGTCCTAGCAGCGAAATCGAAGGCGTGGCCTACAACCCGCGTTCGAAAGAGTAACGCGCGCCTTCTCGTTACGCCGGTTTGAGGTCGATCTCGACCTTCTCGATCTTTCCAGTGAACGCAAACGGAAGATCGTAGGTGAAGTCGATCGGCGAACCGATGTCCATGCCGACGTCGAGACCTTCGCCCAGAGAGAACGCGATCGGAATCGTACGCTCCATCCGACCCTCTGCGATGGTCTTTCCGTTGGCGGAGATCGTAATCTTGCCTCCCTTCCCGACGCCGCCACCATCGTACTGAAAGTCGACGGCAAGCTTCGTCTTGCCCTTCGGTAGCGGATCTTTCGCGGTGAACGTCGGGCGATCGATGCTGAGAAAATTATAGACGAACGTAGGCACGCCGCTCTTGAGATAGAGACCGTAGCCTCCTTCCAGGCCGCCGTGCGTCACGATCATGCCGCTCTCGTCACCGTTGGCAAGCTCGATATCCGCCGCGATGGTCCACGACTTATTGCACATCGGGGGTGATGCGGCGTCGGGAAGCCCGATCGTTCCGGGGTAATACGTCAACGTGGTTCGACCGGCGATCAAACTCGGGCGCCCCATCGCCTCGGCGTTCATCCTGATGGTGCCGCGCCAATCGAGCGGCAGAACGCTATACTTTGAGGCTTCGACCCACCACATATCTTGCATCTGCCGAAGCTTCTCGGGATGCTGCGCGGCCAAGTCGTTCGCTTGCGAAAAGTCTTCTGCGGTGTTATACAGCTCCCATGGCGCCGTATCGGGATCCCAGTTCTCGCGATTCGGATCCCACGGTACGAAAGACGGACACGAGGCCATCCAGCCGTCGTGGTAGAGCCCGCGGTTACAGGCTAACTCGAAATACTGGGTCTTTCTCGGAGCCGCCGCTTTGGCATCGTCGAAGGTCGAAGCGAAGCTCCTTCCTTCGATCGGCTTCTGCTGCACGCCGTTGAGCTCGCGCGGAGCCGTGACGCCGCAGAGCTCGTAGAGCGTCGGAACCAAGTCGATGGTGTGGAGAAACTGCGTCCGCAGGCCGCCCTTGTCTTCGATCCGCTTCGGCCAAGAGACGATCATCGGATTGCGCGTCCCGCCGAAGTGGCTCGCCACTTGTTTGGTCCACTGAAACGGCGTGTTCATTGCGTGCGCCCACGAAGCCGGAAAATGGTTGAAATGCTTCGGGCCGCCCAGCTCGTCGATCGCCTTGATGTTGTCCTGCCACTTTTCCGAGAAACCATTGAAGAATAAGTTCTCGCAGAGCGATCCCTCTAAACCGCCCTCGGCGCTCGCACCGTTGTCTCCGGCGATGTAAACGATGAGCGTATTGTCGGCACCGGGGAGCTGTTTGACGGCGTCGACGACGCGACCCATCTCGTAGTCGCATTGCGCCGCATAACCGGCGAAGACTTCCATCATGCGCGCGTAGAGGCGCTTCTGATCGGCGTTAAGCGAGTCCCAAGCCGGCAGGCCCTTGGAACGAACAGTAAGCTTCGTATCCTTCGGAACGACGCCGAGCTTTTTCTGCCGCTCGAGGGTCATCTCGCGATACTTGTCCCAGCCTTCGTCGAACTGGCCTTTGAACTTAGCTATCCATTCCTCCGGCGTCTGGTGCGGCGCGTGCGTCGCGCCCGTCGCGACGTAGAGGAAGAATGGTCTGCTTGGCGAGATGCTGCTGACGTTGCGCACCCAGGCGATCGCTTTGTCGGCAATGTCGGTCGTGAGGTGATAGTTCGGGTCGGGCGACTTCGGCACGAGATCGCGGTTCTCATAAAGGATCGGATCCCAGTGATTCATGTCGCCGGCATTGAAACCGTAGAAGTAGTCGAAGCCGAGGCCGTTAGCCCAGCGGTCGAACGGCCCGGCTTTGCTCGTCTCCCACGTCGGGGTGTTGTGGTTCTTGCCGATCCACGCCGTCATGTAGCCGTTCTGGCGCAGCACCTCGCCGACCGTTCCGCAGCTGCGCGGCAAAATGCAGCAGTAACCGTCGTAGCCGGTCGCAAGTTCGGTGATTCCGGCAAACGAGGTCGAGTGATGGTTGCGACCGGTGATGAGCGCCGCGCGCGTCGGGCTGCAGAGTGCCGTCGTATGAAAGTGGTTGTAGCGAAGCCCTTCGGCCGCGAGTCTATCCATCGTCGGTGATGGAATGCCGCCGCCGAACGTGCCGTATTGACCGAAGCCGCAATCGTCGATCAGGACGAGAAGGATGTTCGGTGCGCCCTTCGGCGCTTCGACCGGTTGAGGAAATTGCGGCGGGTCGGATTCGAGATACGTTCGGCCGACTTCGCCTGGGAAATGAAAATCCGGCCGCGGCAGCACGTCCGGCGTGCCTTCGCGCGTGGGTTCCTTGGACATGACGTCCCTCCGCTAGGCTATGGCGTGAATTCGAAGACCGTTCCCTGACCGAAAAGACCGCCGGCTACGGTCGTGCCGTAAAAGTGTCCGCTCTTGCCGGCGGTAAGCCCGTAGTAGGAATACGCGCCATCACCGCTCGCGCCAAAGTTGTGCAAGACTTTCTCTGCTCCGGTCGTTGGATTGACGCTGAAGATCGTGCCGCAGTCGCAGGTGCCCCCGCCGGCCGAGGTCGTTCCGTAGAGATTGCCCGATGGTCCGAAGACCAGCGTCGTCGTGGACGAACTGCCGTCCTTGCCGCCTTTGAAGTTGTAGAGCACGTGCTCGCGATACTTGCCCTTCTTTCCCGGACTTAGCTCGTAGACCGTCCCTACGCCGCCGCTCCCGCCGTAATAGGTCGTTCCGAACAGATTCCCCGACGTATCGGCCACCAAGCCGCCGTACGGCGAGCCGGCGTCGGGCGCGCCCTTGAAAGCGTAGAGCGTCGTGAACTTCCAGTGATTCCCTGACGCGCGCGTCATTTTGAACGCAACGCCCGCGTTGTGCGCGCCGCCTTCCTCGGTGACGCCGTACAGACTTCCCGGCTTTGTCGATCATCAGGCTGCCGAGCGATCCGACACCGCCGTCCTTGCCGCCGGTGAACGTGTGGATGATGTGTTCTTTTCCTCCGCTGCCTGAGGGCGTGATTTCGTAGACGACGCCGACGTACAGACTGCCGCCGTCGGGAGTCGTGCTGTAGAGGTTTCCGGCCTTATCGTAAACGACGCCCGCCCCCGGGCCGAAGCCATCGTTGCCGGCGGTGAAGCTGTGCAACACGCTCTCGCTGGTCCCGGTCAATTGGAAGACGAGCCCGCAGCCGTCGCTCGAGCACGGGCCGCCGGAACCGCCCGCGACCGTCGTCCCATCGAGGTTGCCATGTTTATCGAAAGTGACGCCGCCGTGCGGACTCTTTCCATCGGCGAAGCAGCCGAAGTTATAGAGTACGCTCTCGGTCCACGGGGGACTCGATTGCGGCGCGAGTTTGAAAACCGTGCCGCAGGTGGCGTTTCCACCGATCACGGTCGTGCCGTAGAGATTGCCCTGGCCGTCCAAAGCGAGGCCCGTGGCTGCGTTTCCCCCGTCGGTACCCCCGGTAAAGCTGTAGAGAACCTGCTCTTTGCTCGCTGCCGGGCCGGCAGCGAATCCGCCGGCACTGGGCACTAGCGACGTCGGGCCGCCGAGCGAACCGTGCGAACCACCACAACCGGCCAATAGAGCCGCGACCGCGCAGATACCCAACGCGCGGCTGCTAAAACTGAGGATTTTCATCTATTGCTCCTCGCATTCGTGTGCAACATCTCCGGGGTTTCAATAGTTCGACGCGGACCGGCGGCTCTCCATGCTTCCAGGGAAAGCGAATCGAGCGTGTGAACCCACTAGGTCTTCTTGTTAACCGAAACGATCAAGCAAGCTTACTAGAGAGAGAGACGCAATGCCTAATAAGAAACCCAATATCCTCATTCTCTGGGGCGACGATATCGGCATCTGGAATATCAGCAAGTTCAGCAACGGCATGATGGGGTATCGGACCCCCAACATCGACCGCGTTGCCAACGAGGGCGGCCTCTTCACCGACTACTACTCGCAGCAGAGCTGCACCGCCGGCCGCGCCTGCTTCATCGCCGGCCAGAACCCGATCCGCACCGGCCTCACCAAGGTCGGCATGCCCGGCGCCACCGTCGGCCTGCAGCCGGAAGACCCGACCATCGCCGAGCTGCTGAAGCCGCAGGGCTATGCCACCGGCCAGTTCGGCAAGAACCATCTGGGCGACCGCAACGAGTTTCTGCCGACCGTGCACGGTTTCGATGAGTTCTTCGGCAACCTCTATCACCTCAACGCCGAGGAAGAGCCCGAACTGCCCGACTATCCCAAGGACCCGAAGTTCAAGGCGATGTTCGGCCCGCGCGGCGTGCTGCATTGCAAAGCGACCGACAAAGACGACGCGACCGTCGACCCGCGCTTTGGGCGCGTCGGCAAACAGACGATCGAAGACACCGGTCCGCTCACCAAGAAGCGCATGGAAACGATCGACGAGGAGATCACCGCCCGCGCTCTCGCGTGGATGGAGAAGCAGGCCAAAGCCGATCAGCCGTTCTTCCTCTGGTACAACTCCACGGCCATGCATTTCAGAACGCACGTCGCCGAAAAGAACATCGGCAAGAGCGGTCAGGATCCGTACAGCGATCGCATGGTCGTGCACGACGAGCAGATCGGCATGATGCTCGACAAGCTCGACGAGCTGGGCATCGCCGACAACACGATCGTCATGTACTCCACCGACAACGGCCCGGAGAACGACACCTGGCCGGACGGCGCCAACACGCCGTTCCGCGGGCAGAAGGACTCCAACTGGGAAGGCGGCTGGCGCGTGCCGTGCTTCATGCGCTGGCCGGGGACGATCAAGCCCGGGTCGGTCTACAACGGCATCGTCTCGCACATCGACATGTTCCCGACGCTGCTGGCCGCCGCCGGCAATCCGGACGTGACGAAGCAGCTGCTCGACGGCTGCACGGTGGGCGGCAAGAAGTTCAACGTCCATCTCGACGGCTACAATCATGATCCCGTACTTCTCGCGGCGCAGGTGAGGCGAAAGCCCGCGAAACGCGATCGTGTACTTCAGCGACGACGGCGACGTCATCGCGGTGCGGGTCGGCGACTGGAAGTTCAATTTGTCGCGTGCAGCGTGCCAATACGATGCAACAGTGGGCCGAGCCGTTCGTGAAGCTGCGGTTGCCGCACATCGTGAGCTTGCGGCGCGATCCGTTCGAACGGGCCGACTTCAACTCGAACACCTACTTCGACTGGATGGTCGACCACGTGCCGCAGATGTATGTGATGCAGGCGGTGATCGCGGGGCAGATCGCGGACTTCGAAAAGTTCCCGCCGCGCCAGAAACCCGCTTCGTTCAATCTGGACTCGGTGATGGAACAGGTGAAAACGCCGCACGGGTAGCGTGTCCGTCGGCGACTTCTACCAGAGCAACCCCTATCCGCCGCCGGTGGACGATCTCGGTGCCTATAGCCGGCACTGGGACGACCGCCGGCGGCGCGCCGACTCGCATCTCTTCTGGCCGTCGCGAACCGTACCGGGACGATCGCAGCATCCTCGTCGCCGGCTGCGGCACGACCCAGGCCGCGCACTATGCCGTCCGCTGGCCCCGCGCCAACGTGGTCGGGATCGACGTCAGCGCGAAGAGCCTCGCGTTCGCGCAAGAGTTGAAACGCAAGCATAACCTCGAGAACCTCGAGGTCCGTCAGCTTGCCGTCGAGCGTGCGGCTGAACTCGGCGAAACGTTCGATCACGTCGTCTGTACCGGCGTGCTGCACCACTTGGCCGACCCCGATGCCGGTCTGCGCGCGCTGCGCGACGTGCTCGCGCCGAGCGGCACCCTTAACGTGATGGTCTACGCGCCGTACGGGCGCGCCGGGGTGTACATGCTTCAGGATTACTGCCGCCGCCTCGGCATCGGATGGTCGGAGGCGGAGATCGCCGATCTCGCCGCAACGCCTCAAGGCGCTTCCGCCCGACCACCCGATCGTGCCGCTTGCTGCGCAACTCTCCGGACTTTGCCGACCGGGCGGGGCTCGCCGACGCGCTGCTTCATCCTCGAGATCGCGCGTACTCGGTCCCGGAATTGATGGAGTTCTTGGAACGCGCCGGGTTGATCTTCGGGCGATGGGTACGCCAAGCGCCATACCTGCCGTGGTGCGGCGCCGTCGCATCAACGCCGCACGGCGCGTTGCTCACAGCCCTGCCGGAACGGACGCAGTATGCCTCGCTCGAGCTCTTTCGCGGAACGATGGTACGGCACACGTTCGTCGCATACCGCGAGGACGGCACGCAGCACAACGGCGTTGATTTCGAAGGCGAGGACTGGCTGGACTACGTTCCGATTCGCCTGCCCGATACGGTCGCCGTGCGCGAACGCTTGCCGGACGGAGCCGCTGCCGTGCTCATTAACCGAAATCACACGTACACGGATCTCTACCTGCCGATCGATCAAACGCAGGATCGGCTGCTGGCCGCGGTCGACGGTGAACGGACCATCGCAGAAATCTGCGATGGTCCTAAGGACCGTGGCCTCGCGCGGGCATTCTTCGAACAGCTCTGGCGATGGGACCAGGTCGTCTTCGATACTTCCCGATGTTAGCCGTTTGCGGTAGCGGTTAGCTTGCGCAAGTAAAAGCTCCGCTCTTCGGCGTTTCGTGCCAGCGCCAGCGCGGCGCTGAAGTGCTCGCGCGCGATTGCACCGTTTGCGCAGCGCAGCTCGAGTTCGCCGCGCGCGGCATGATAGAAAGGATACTCGTCGAGCCGCTCGCGCATCGCGATGGCTTCGATTGCTTCGAGCCCGCGACGCGGCCCGTCGACCTGCGCGATCGCAATCGCACGATTTAGCTCTACCACCGGCGATGGCGCGATCGTCATCAACGTATCGTAGAACGACACGATTGCGCGCCAATCCGTCTCTTTGAAGCTCTTGGCATCGGCGTGCACTGCGGCGATCGCGGCTTCGACATGATAACGGCTGATCTCGGATCCGGTCGCCGAACGCTCTAGCCACGCGCGGCCCTCGAGGATCATTCGATCGTCCCAGTGCGAGCGGTCCTGATCGTCGAGCGAATTGAGATTCCCAGAAGCGTCGAGCCGCGCCGGCAGGCGCGCGCCGTCGAGGTACATCAGCGCGCCGAGCGCGAGCGTCGAAGGAGTAGCGCCCAGCGGATGTTGAGCCAGCAGGCGCGTCAGCCGAATCGCCTCGCGGCACAACTCGGTGCGCACGACCGCTTGAGCCGACGCGCCGTGATAACCCTCGCTGAAGATAAGATAGAGGGCGCGCTGCACGACCGGAAGGCGGGCGGCAAAGTCGGCGCCGTCGGCGATGTCGAAAAGCACGCCCGATTCCGCCAGGGTCTGCTTTGCGCGAGTCAAGCGCTTCGTCGCGGCGGCGTGATTCATGACGAACGCACTTGCGATCTCGCGCGTGCCGAAACCGCCGACCAGGGCGAGGACCAGCATGATCTGCGTCGACTCCGGGAGGCGCCGATTGCAGCACGAGAACATCATGCGCAGCTGGTCGTCCGGCGATCGCGGTCGGTTCGAAGACCTCCGCGACGACGTTGGAAAGCGTCCACTCGGTCTGTAAGAGGCGCCCGAGATCGGTCGCGTACGTGCGTGCGGTCCGTTCGCGACGCAGGAGGTCGAGCGCGCGATTTTTCGCCGTCTTCATCAGCCACGCGGACGGGTTTTCGGGGATGCCGCGGAGCTTCCAAACCTCCAAAGCGCGGCAGAAGGCGTCTTGTACGACGTCTTCTGCCAGTGCCAGATTATGGAGGCCGAAGAGGCGCGTGAGCGCCGCGACCATGCGTCCCGCCTCGCGGCGGAAGAGACGGTCGCTGGGTTCCATTTACATATCCATCTTCAGGATCGGGCGCACTTCAACGCTCCCGTCGACCTCGAGGATCGGGCAGCTCCGCGCGAGCTCGGCCGCACGCGCCAGCGTATCTGCTTCGATCAAGGTGAAGCCGCCGACCAGGTCTTTGGCCTCGGCGAACGGGCCGTCGGTTACGGTGCGTCCCTTATCTTTGACGACCTTGCCTTCCCCTTCGAGGGGTTGTCCGGGGTCCTTGAGATTGCCGCTGGTGGTTAGATCCTTCATCCACGCCAGCCATTTTTGCATGATTTGATCCGACTCTTCCGCCGACTGGCCGCGCCGGCCACCGCGGTAGAGGTAGAGAAATTCGCTCATGAGATACCTCCTGTTCGAGTTTGTGTGGCCGATAGACGTTCGAGCGGGCCGCGTACGGACAAATGGGCGAAAAATCGCCCGTAGAATACCCCGCCATGGCCATGGTCTGCACGCGCTGCAATCAGCTTAGCAATGAGAGCGAGCGATGCGCGAGGTGCGACGGCAAGCTGACGACGCTCGAGAGCGCGAAGCGCCGCGGCTGGTGGGCTTTCGGTGCCGGCGTCTTCCTCGCTATCTTCATGGGCGGCGTCTGGCTCTGGGTCGATCGGCTCTTGTCGCAAGCCGGGGTGCTCGAGCGCGACCCGTCAGCCGCTGCCTTCATGGGAAAGATGAACGTCGCATTCGCGCTCGTCGTCATCGCCGGTTTGCTCGGCACGGCCAACGGCTGGCTGCAGGCCCGTACCGGACGCCGCAACTACGTGCTCGTTCTCTTACTCGTCATCGCCTTCGTCAGCGCCCTCATCATTGCGGGCACCGCCTCGAGCGCCTACCATCCCTCTTAGCTGCTAGGCTGCTTTCGCTGCGGTACGCAGACCGATCGCATTGACGATCCACGAGATAATGCCCAGCCAGATCGCGCCCCAAAGTGCGGCCCAGAAGCCATCCACGTGGAACCCCGGTACGATCGCTCCCACGAGCCAGAGCAGCAAGCCGTTGAGTACCAGCAAGAAGAGCCCGAGCGTCAGAATGATCAGCGGGATCGAGATGATCATTGCGATCGGACGGACGATGGCATTGACGACGCCGAAGACGAGGGCGGCGATGACGAGGGCAACCCAGGTGTCCGCGTGCACGCCGATGTGAAAGAGCGGGGCTATTAGATAGACGAGGATTGCCAACGAGATCGCGTTGAGTAGCCAACTAATCAGGAAACCCACGTTTTGAACCTCCTTCGCTCGCAGTGACGCGTTCTCCAATAAAGCCCTCCGGTCATCCTGACCGGGAGAGCGCCACCGCCTTCCAACAGCAGAGCGCGACGAGGGAGCGGTAGGGACGAAAACGCTCGCCGAGCGGGTCTAACTGCTTGGCCGTGGGTGGATCGATCCCCCAAATCAATGCGTAGCCCTGGCGAACTCCGAGGTCGTCGACGGGCCAAACGTCGAGCCGGCGCAGCTCGAATATCAGATACATCTCGGCGGTCCATCGTCCGATGCCGCGCACCGTCACGAGCTCGGCCACGATCTCGTCGTCGCTGCGCTTAGACGACGAGGTAAGCTTCACGCTGCCGTCGAGAACTTTGGTCGAGAGATCGCGCAGGGAAGCCACCTTGCTCCTGGAGAGACCGGCGGTACGAAGACGTTCGTCCGGGAGCGCCGCCAGGCTCTCTGGGCTGAGGCTGCCGCCGGCGGCGGTGGTAACGCGTTCCAGGATGACGTGCGCGACCCGCGTGGAGAGCTGTTGAAAGACGATCGCACGCACGAGGGTGCCGAAGTGGCCGTCCGGATGGCGCGGCCGATAGCCGATCGGCCCGGCGCGTGCGATAAAGCGCGCCAGCGCGCGATCGCGGCGCTGGAGCTCCGCGATCGCGGCCGAAAGCGACGTACGCGAGTTAATTACCTCAGCGGTGCGTGAGTGGGTGCAGGCATCGGTGGAGCGCCTTGGGGCGCACCAGACATCCCCTGCGGAGGCTGGCCGTGAGCCTGGCTCTGCTGCTGTTTCTTCTTTTTCGTTTGGCACTTCCCGTTCGGTTTGTGGCACTTCCCATGCCCTTGTGTACTGCTTGGCTGGCCCGGCGCGGGCGCCGGCGGCGGAGCTTGGGCCATCGCCGTGCCCATTGCCAGAACGGATGCTGCGACCAGGAGAATGAGTGCGCGTTGTACCTTCAACATCAGAGCGGTCTCCTTTATATTTTGCAATCTTCGGCGGCGTGTTAGAATGGCCGCTAACGGAGGAGCGAAAGGATGCAGAACCAGCCTACTGCTCGTACGGTGAAACGCGAGTCGCCGATCTTTCCGGCGCTCGTAGTCTTTACGCTCCCGGTCATTCTCTCGCTGCTTCCGGCGCGCTACCGGCTCTTGCCGGTCGGCGTTCCTTTTGTTGCTGGAGCCGTAATGGCGATCTCGATGCTCGGCGCAGGGCTCGCCCCCGAAAGCCTGTTTTGGAGGCGCGTCGAGAGCGTCGTCGCGATCGTCATCCTGCCGCTCGCGGCGGCGATGCAGTTGGCGATGCTCGCGATGCTCCTGCGCGCCATGGTACAGACTTCGGCGCACGTCGAGGGACTCGCCCTGCTTACGACCTCGATCGCGATCTGGACGAGTAACATCCTGATTTTCTCGCTGGTCTACTGGCAGATCGATCGCGGAGGCCCAGCCGGCCGGCGCCTGGGATGGAAAGGCTGGGCGGACCTTTCCTTCTCGCGCGGCGATCCGTCAGACGGCGTTCCCGAGAATTGGCGGCCGATCTTCGCCGACTACTTTGCGCTCGCGTTCAACACCTCAGCGGCCTTCAGCCCCACCGACGTGCTTCCGCTCACGCCGCGCGCGAAGATGCTGATGGTAGCGCAAAGCACGATCTCGCTGATCACGGTAATCGCCGTCGGCGCGAGAGCGATCAATATCCTTGGGAGCTGACCGAGCCGATCAACTCGCAAAAGGTCGAAAGCTCTACGTTCCCCCCGGAGACGACGGCGACGATCGGGCCCGGGCCGGCCCTCCCGCTCAACGCAGCCGCGACGGCAAGCGCGCCGGCGCCTTCGGCGATGACGCGCGCTCTCTCGGCGAGTACGCGCATCGCGCGTTTGGTCTCGTCGAGGGTAACGACGATCGATCCATCAACGACCGGTCGCATCCGCTCCCACATTCGTGGGAAGACGCTCTTGCCTCCGGCACCGTCAACGAACGTCGCTTCCCACTGCGGAAACGCGGAGGCTCGATCGTTGGCGAAGGAGACCGCGCCTGGCGCGGCCGTCTCGGGTTCCGCGCCGAGTACGCGCACGCCCGGCTTGCGCGCGCGTACGCCCAAGGCGACGCCGGTCACGAGCCCGCCTCCGCCGATCGCCGTGATCACCGTCTCGACCTCCGGCAGGTCCTCTACGATCTCCAAACCCATCGTCGCGTTTCCGGTGATGAAGTCGTCGTCGTCGAAAGGATGGACGAACGTGCCCTCGACGCCGGGAAAGGTGCGCCGCTCCATCGCCTCCCAGCACGCGTCGAACGACGCTTTCACCAAGTGCGCGCCGAGCGCGCGCATCCGCTCGACCTTCGTCTCGGGCGCCGTCTCGATCGTGACGACCGTGCACGGAACGCCGGCTTGACGGGCGGCGTATGCAACGCCTTGGCCGGCATTCCCCGCGCTGATCGTCCAGACGCCCAACGCTCTGCGTTCCGGTGGCAACATCGCCACCGCGTTTGCCGCTCCGCGCAGCTTGAACGAGTTGATCGGCTGAAGGTTCTCGAGCTTTAGATAGATTTCGGGTGCGGCCGCGCGAGTCGCAAGCCGCAGCAGCGGCGTCCGCACGATCGTTCCGCCGATCCGGCGGCGCGCCGCCTCGATCGCCTCAGCGGAGATTGAGTGCGTCGGCCTGCGCCTCGACCGAAGCGGTCAGCGTCCCGTTGACGACCGCGTGAACGATCAGCGAAGTAGCGTCGACGGAGACCCCGTTGAGGCCGATCGGCGCCGGGACGCCGTGCAGCGCGACCTGCGTTCCGTCCTTGGTCGTGAACGTGTAATCGTAAGGCTTCATGAACTGCGCGGTCTGTTGGTCGATCAGGTTCGACGCGTCGAAGGTCGCCGCGCTGCGGACCCTGTTCATGACGAGGTTCGATTGCAGCAGTGGTGCGAGCAGGCGCACCAGCGTGTGGCGCGTGTCGGTCGTGAAGTCGAGGTCGGGCAAGGAGATGACTCGGGTTGCCGGATCGACCGTCGGGGTCCCCCACACGTAGAGCTTCCCGGAGGCGCCTCCAGAGAAGCCGATCTGAACGACGACCTTCGGTTTGGGCGCGTCGGGCGTTCCGCCATCGGTCGCGTAGATATCGACGTCGTCGATGCGGATCGTGCCGATGAACTTGACCGGAATCTCGTTCCCGACCAGGCTGGAGCGCGCGCGCTGGACGAGCAGATCGAACGGAACGTGAATGTCAACCGCGAGGTGAAAGCCGTCGGGGACGGGGAGATTCGAAAAACTCGGAACCGAGACCGGCATCGGGCTGGGTTGGACGCCAATCGAAACCTGTGGACGCACCGCGAGCGCTAAGTCGAAGTTCGCGAGCAGATCGTTGCCGCTGGCAGCGAACTCCAGCTTTCTTACCGTCGCGTTCTGCAAGTTCGGCGTCAGCCAAGCGTTGGACGAGACTTGGATCGGTTGCGCGAGGGCGGTTGCGACCGACGCGAACTTGACCCGGATGACCGTATCCACGACCCGTCGCAGCACGTCGGCGAGCGTCTCGGAGACCGTCTTGAGGGCTCGCAGATACGGCTCGCGCAAAACCGGCGTCAGGTCGATCCCGCCGTTCTCTAAGACCGTGTTGGCGATGTTGCAGTACGCAACGATTCGCGACGAGACGTCGGAGATGTTCGTGCTGAGCGTTCCGTCGGGCGCAGCGATTGCGGCCACGCGTGCAGCGGCGCTTGCGGCCCGGCTCGCTCGGGGACCGCAGATATACTCCCCGGCGCGCGAGCGCAGCTCGAGCTCGAAGCGCTCGTTAAAACCGATTCGGATGACGTCGCCTTGACCCGGACCGGCGCTAACGTTGCCGCGCCGGGCGGTCAAGCGAAACTCCGTCGGCACGTACTTCGAGCCGCCGATCTTGGTGTTGATGTAGTCGGCGATGATCGTGCGCACGTCGGCGAAGCCGTCGTCCGACGAGCTCTGCACGGCGCGCCAGCCGGAGCTCAAGACGGTGCTCGTCCCAGAACGGTTCAAGCGCTTGCGCGACGTTACGCAGGCGCACCGAGATCGGAACGGCCACGACCGATGGTTGAGGCGGCTGCTGCGGCGGAAACGATGTCGCTCTCGGCGGGGCGGGCGGGAACGCGCAACCTTGGAGCGCCAACGCGGCGCAGGCAATTCGGGCAAACCGCATGCGGATGATTTCATCCCGCGAGCGAGAATTCCGCTGGTGATATTGACCCAATTTTACTTCAACCCGAACCCGTGGGTCGTCCCGATCGGATTGCTCTTGGTGCTCTGGCTGGCGGTCGAAATTCCGGGCCGTACGGCCACGCTCATCGGGTTCGGCTTTGCCCGAGCCGGGAGCAGCCTCCACGCTGGTGATCGTGATGGTCATCGATCTCGACCGGCCGCAGACCGGCTTCGTGCACACAAATCTCGACCCGATCAGGATTCAGCTCTCTCAGATGCACTAGCCGCTTTGGCCGAGGTTGCAATCCCGGAGGCTTTGTGCTACAAAGTAGGTGGCTTTGTACTGCAAAGCGAAGGAGTCAAGCGTGGAGATCGAGCGTGCGCTGTCCGACCTGGCCGAGGTTCGAGACCGGCTGGTCGGCGTGCAGCGATTCGAAGGCTACTCCGCGCCGGCCGCTGTGGCCAGCGGCATCGGCGCGCTGATCGCCGGTTACGTTCAAAAACAAACCGCCGCGCTACCGGAGAGACCGGAGGAGCTGCACCGGTACGTCGTTATTTGGATGACGTGCCTCGCCGCGGCGCTGGCGCTCAACTACGGTGCGGTCGTCATTTGGGCTTGGAAGCATCGCGGGCCCGGCGCGGCCAGCCGGTTTCGCTCGGCGGCGCGTTCGATCGCTCCCAGCATCGTTCTCGGCGGCTTGCTGACGTTCGCGCTGATCGATCGCTCCGTCTACGCGTTGCTGCCCGGCACGTGGTTTGCGCTCTACGCGATCGGCCTCTTTGCTTCGCGCGGCGCGATCCCCGCGGCGACCCTTCCGGTTACGCTCGGCTTCACCGCGCTCGCCGCGCTCTTTCTCCTCTCGCCGCTGCAAACAATCGCGCTGGCGTGGTGGGTAATGCCGCTTGGGTTCGGCCTTGGCCAGATCGCCATCGGATGCCTGATCTGGCGGGAGCGCTCGTCGTGAGCGAGGTACGCGAAGCGCCGTTCTCCTATCCCGGCCTGGAACGAATTTTTCACGAGCGCGGACGTTTGGCGATTTGCACGTGCTTGATCGCGCATCCGGACGGCCTGAGCTTCACCGAGCTCCAGGCAGCCTGCGATCTAACCGACGGAAACTTGAACCGTCACGTCCACGCGCTCGCCGATCTCGGAATCGTAACAACCGCCAAGCTGCGCGGGTCGGGACGGCCACAGACCGTCTATCGCATCACCAAGCGCGGCCGTCAACGGTTTCTCGCTTATGTCGACGAGCTCGAGGCGGTCGTGCGTGACGTCCACGAGCGTTCGCACGCAACCGCTGCGCGCGCCGAAGCTGGCAACGACGTGACGCCGCAGCACGTCGCCGTAATCATGGACGGCAATCGCCGCTGGGCCGCCGAACGCGGCTTGCCGATTGCATGCGGCTACCGGCGTGGGATCACCGCGCTCCGGCGCACGCTGCGTGCCGCGCACGCGGCCGGCGTCCGCGTCGTGACCGCCTACGCGTTCTCGGAGGAAAACTGGGACCGTCCGGCCGGCGAGGTCGGCTTATTGATGAGTCTCTGCGCGCGCGCCGCGCGCGGAGAGCTGCGCCGCCTCGCCAAGGAGGACGTGCGGGTGCGAACGTGCGGCCGGACCGACCGTCTGCCGGCGAGCACGCGTGCGGCGATTGAGAACCTCGTCGCGGAGACGTCGCAGAATCGCGGAATTTTACTGAACCTGGCGATCGACTACGGCGCGCGGCGCGAGATCGGTGATGCCGTGCGAGCTCTGGCCGAAGAAGTTCGCGCCGGCCTGCGCGACGCTTCGTCGATCGACGAAGGCGCGCTTGCCGGGAAACTCTATACGGCCGGAATTCCCGACCCGGATTTGATCATCCGGGCCGGCGGCGAGCTTCGCCTCTCCAACTTCCTCTTGTTTCAGGCGGCTTACGCGGAGTTTTGGGCTACCACCACCTACTGGCCCGATTTCAACGAGGCGCATTTCAAGGCCGCGCTCGACGATTTCGCGCTGCGTCAGCGGCGCTATGGGACATAGCCTCCGAGCGATCTTCGTCGGTCGCAACGGCGTTCGCGCCGGATGGCGTTTTCTCGCTTACGTCGCGCTGCTTATCGGGCTGCTCCAAGGGCTCCAAGCGTTGGTCGAGCCGCCGGTCGACAACGCTCTGCGCCTCCATGGAAACACCTTAAACGCACCGGCGTTCGTCGTCTCCGAGATCCTCGAAGGCGTCGCCGTCTTCGGCGCGACCGCAATCATGGCGTGGTTCGAGCGACGGCGACTCGACTCGTATGGCCTTCCGGTTCGCCTCGCGTTCGGCAACCTTTTCTGGGAAGGCGTTGCGATCGGCGTGCTCGCCGCAGGCTTCGTCACGATCGCGATGATCGCGACCGGAGCGATGGTCGTGCATGGTCTCGCGCTGCATGGCAGCGACCTCATCCTCCAGACCGCGCTCTGGTTCTTCGTCATGCTGCTCGTCGGCGTCAACGAGGAGTATATGTTTCGCGGCTACCCCTTGCAGGCGCTGACGCGCGGCATGGGATTCTGGCCGGCGGCGATTCTGCTCTCGCTCCTCTTCGGTGCGGCGCACCTAACGAAAGCCGATGAGAACGCGATTGATATCGCAAACATCATCGCGTTGGGCTTGCTGACCTGCTTGATGCTCTTTCGCACCGGTTCGCTCTGGCTGGCCGCCGGCTTTCACTTTAGCTTCGATTTCATGCAGTTCTTCGTTATTGGAACACGCAACGGGGGCGCCGAGCCGGTGGGCCGGCTCCTCAACGTGACGTTTCCCGGCCCGGCCTGGGCGAACGGAGGTCCGCTGGGGACCGAGGCCAGCTATTTCATGCTCCCCGCGATCGCGCTGATGTTTGCCTATATTCTGCTGCGCCACCCGAACGCGACGCCGCTGCAGAGATAAGGTGCGCTAGGGTCTCGCCGTCAGAACCGACGCGTTATAGGCGATGTAGTGAATGGTTACGCTTTGGTCGGGCATCTCGAGACGCGCCTCGACCGGCAGCGCGTTCGCGCCGATCCAGAGTATTTCGTTATAGGCGCCGGCTGCGTCGTGAAGCATGTATCCCCGAACCGGCGCGCCGTCCAGCACTTTCGGCTGGAGCGCGGTAATTGTGAAGAGCTTCCGGATATCGCTGTTCGGCGGCCCGGCCAGCTGCCACGTCGCATTGAGCAAGGCCTGGTGCTCGCCCCCGTCGGGCGCTCGCTTCCACGTGCCGCCGGCCGGCTTCGTATACTCTCGATTGCCCGTGAGGGCGATCTGCGAGCCCGGCATAGTGATGTGATAGCGATTGGGCGACGTATACTCGATCGTCGCGAGTTGGCCGCTGCTGAAGCGTTCGATCGCCACCACCGAACGGACGTGCGCGAAGGCAATCCGCATCGCGGCCACGTCGGCGTACGGGTCGCGCGCTTGTGCGCTCTGCACCGTCAGCGCGAGGGCGACGAAAAAGAGTGAGATGGTTCGCATGCTATTCGTTCCCTTCGCGGATCCCGTACCCAAATGCGACCGCCATCGTTCACGGGGAACGCTCAGTTTCTTGGAAAACCGGGTGGCCGACCGGCGCGCAAGCGTACGGCGAGGCTCGTGGCTGCCGGGAGCTTGGCTAATTGGACCGGTTGCTGCTATAGTCAGGGCGCATACCCACTGGGAAGGAGACTTTTAGATGCGTTCTCTCGGGACAACTCTGCTCGTCGTTGCGGCGCTCTTCGCCATAGCGGCGTGCTCGAGCAAATCCTCATCGAACTCTTCCGATCAGTCGAACGCCGCTGCGACCAGCGGAGCCGAAGCGACTAACGCCGCTGCGACCACCGCTGCTGCGGGCGACATACCCGACTATCCCGGCGCCACGACGCAAGCCTCCGGCAGCAGTAACCAAATGGGAGCCGCCGCGTCAGGTAAAGTCGAGTCGACCGACGATTCGTTCGACAAAGTCTATGGCTGGTATCAACAGCATCTGCCCGCGGGCTCGGAAAAGACGCACACGACGGTACCGATGCCCAACGCGGTCTTTACCCTAGGCGGAAGTGGTCAGGGCCAGACATCGGTCACGATCACGACGGCCGGCGGTAAGACGGTCATCACGATCGGCCAAGCTAAGATGTAACGACGAGCGAGCCGGGGCCGGCCCAGCGCCGGCCCGTGGTCGCCGGTTACTTTGCGAACCTCACGAAATCGTTGTTTTCGATCACGAAATTCCACGCATCGCGCGATACGTGGATCGATCCTGAGTACGGAGTGCTCAGTTCGACGACGAGCCCGAAGAATAGGCCGATCGAACCGGCGACGAGCGCGGTCATCAACATTTGCCTACGAATGTTTTTGACGCCGAACAAGAAAGCGAACGCGATCACCATGATCGCACCCAGAACGAGTGCCTCGTACATTCCAGCCGGCAGCCGGCTACGCGATTGGACCCAGCGCAGCCGCCGCGTATCGCCGATGCTGCGGATGCCGTTGAGCAGCTCGGTTCGAATCGCCGACGTTTCGAGCGCTTTTCCGGCGCCGGCACTCACCGGTATAGGCATCGACACCGCTATCCCGATGGCTTCATTCAACAAAGCAACTTCCTTCGGGTTCTGCTCGCGAATCTGAGCCGACGACCAGCCGAGGTCGCGGACGCCGATTGCGTAGATTGCCAGGATCCGCTGCAGCTCGGTGCGTTGCGGCTCTTGGATGTTGCTTGCGAAGCCGTACGCGTCGGCAACGTAGCCGGCCTCCAAGTCCGTCGTCTGCTGCGCGGTCGCGAATCCCGTCCACACCGTCCCGACCAAAAACCCAAGCACCACCGAGTAGAGCACGCCCACGACGGAGACCAGAAATCCCGCGACCTCGTGCTGCTCGATGAGCGCCTCCGGCGGAACGAAATGGCGAAAGATCAAGTGCGCCGTGACCGCAACCGCCGCCGGAGCGACGATGAAGAGCGGGAGCGCGATCAAAATCGGAATCTGTGAGAGCCAGTCCATCTCAGATGGGCCCAATCTTAACATCCTAAGAAGGCCTCGCCAAGGTCAGGCCGGAGTGGTCCCGAATCGTAGCGCTAAGGAGGTCTAACAAGCTTATGATTGGAGCATATCGCCGCTTTGCTACGATCGCCGCCGGCGCAGTTGCGCTCGTTGCGATCTCCGCGGGTATATCCGCGGCGGCCGGATCGCCGCAGGCGACCGTGCAAGGCTTGGTCGGAAACTGGACCTGTGTCTCGCACTCGAGCGACAACGCGACGTTCCAGGAGAGCGACGTCGATACAATGTACGGCAAGTGGCTCAAGATCGTCAGCACCTATCCGGCGCAGATGGGAGCGCCGGCGGGGACCGGGACGGCGTTCTTCGGTTACGATGCCAGGAACAGACGTTGGATCGTGACCGGAGCGGGTACCTCGGGCGATTACTACGTGAACTACAGCAACGCGTCGGACTTCGACGGCGCCAAATGGCACGATGGCTATCCCGACCGGCACGGCACCGCGGTTACGCATTTGACGGCGTTCACGCGCTATACGATCGATAGCGTGGGGCCGAATCCGCAGGGCAAGGACGTGACCGCCCACGAGGTCTGCGTCCGGCACTAGACTGCGTACGTCACCGGCCCAGTTGTTCGAGCGCTTCGCGAAGCGGCGTGCTCGGTATCCGTTCGATGCCTTGGAACGGTGTGTACATCGCGACCGTGACGAAGATCGCCCCTGAGACGGCAAGGGCGGCCAGAATCAACGCGACGATCGCGGTGCCGTTGCGCGGCGCGAAGAGACCGAATCCCACGAAGGTGATCGTAAACCAAAAGACGAGCAAGACCAGCATCGGGCCCGAAATCGACGATCCGCTCTGCTCGTACATCAGCCAGCGGATCTGACCGAGGCCCACGACCATGGCGACCGCCTCGGGTTTGATCGCACGTTGCAGATCGCTCCTCGGGACGAGTTCCTCGATCGCGTCGAGCAGCTTCTCGCCTGGAGTTGAGAGTGGCGCGAGCTGTGGGCCGCTCGAGGCTTGGGTCGGCCAAACGCGCTGCAACGTCGTCTCGACGGCCGCGCGGAGCGCCCGGCGCGGCGGCGCCGCCTCCGGCCCGTAATGTGCCAGGAGGCGATCGAGCAAGACGATCTTCGAGGAGGCGTCCAGCACCTCGTTGCGCTGCGCGGTGTAGGACGTCGTTCCGGCCGCGACGAGCAGGCCGAGCACGAGGCCGGCCATCGTCCCGATGATTCCCAGCCCGAGCCCGAGGAGGTTTCGGGATTCCTCGCTTAGGTGATGTTCGGGCAAGGCGCGGCGAAGCGCCATGCCCCCGAACGCGCCGGTGATAAAACAGAGAAACGCGGTCAGGCCGATTGCAAACGAGCTCACGAAGGCTTCTTATGTCAGAAGGGCAGAGCATCCGCCCCCGCCCTTCTCTTTAACAGCCGCGCCTGAGGCGGCGCTACGCTAGCTGCCCGATTTCTTGCAGTGGATCGTGGTCGTGGTGGTCTTTCCCTGCGCATCGGTTGCGGACGAAGCGTCGCTGTACTCCGTGTCGCTGACCTTGGTGACGTTGTCCGTACCGCTGCTCCCGTCCAGACCTTTCGTCGTCCACGTGATTAAGTTGCCGTTCCAGCCTGGCGACGTGGTGACCCCGTAGCCGCCCGAGCTGTCGACTCCAACTTGAACCCACTGCTTGAGGGTGGCGTCGTAGGTCGTGTAGGTCGTACCCTTGATCGCGTACGTCCGATACTGGTCGAACGGTGGGGCGGTATCTTCAGTCACCATCCACGAGCCGTCCATTCCGACCGTCGTCGTCGACGAGTCGGGGCGGGTGCTCCCACGCAACGGTTGCGTGCACGCCCACGTGCCCGTCAAGAACATCATCGACGAAAAGTCGGGATGCTGTACGGGAACCGGAGTCGGAGCCGGGTCGGCGGCGCTGGAAACCAGAGGCGTTGACGCAAACGCAAAAACCAGGGCCACTACACCAAGCACCGCTAGTGCTGCATGCTTCATCTTGGCTGCCTTTCCTAAAGTGTTGCCGGCGTTGCGCCGGTATCCACGGACCGACGGCAAAGGTTCGGCGGCGGGCGGCCGCTACCTTGAAAAGTCTTGATACGCACCGCTTGGCGGCTCAGCGAGGCGGGCAGGCGAGGGTCGGCAAACGCGGAACCGGTTGGCCATCACGGCTCTTTTTTGAAAAGGGGTTCTTTTATGCGCATGCTGCTCAAGGCGAACATCCCAGTTGGACCCGGCAACGCGGCGATTAAGACCGGAGCCCTCGCAACCAAGATCAAGCAGATCCTCGACGACCTCAAGCCCGAAGCCGCCTACTTTGGGGAAGATGACGGCGAGCGCACGGCCTATCTCGTGCTCGACATGGCCGAGCCATCAGACTTACCGAGAATCGCCGAACCTTTCTTCCAGGCGTTCAATGCCCGCATTACCGCTCGGCCGGTAATGACGCTGGACGATCTCGCGAAGGCCGGTCCCGCGATCGAGCGCGCAGTCAAAAACTACGGCTAACGCAGCTCAGATTATCAACGTGAGATGGGCCGCCCGAAGATCGGGCGGCCCATCGAGGATCACCGCACCGGCGGTTTTGCGCCGCCGGCATTCACGTGCTGGTTAGGGATATGACTGCACGCAGGATGCGGTGGCGTTGCTGAACATCGGCTGCGAGGTGTAGGACTTCTTGTGGAAGGGATCGTTCTCGATGTCTTGCCACGCGCAGATGTCGCCGATTTCGCCGTCGGCGAAGTTGTACCAGCCGGAGCCCGGCACCGGGTCGGTAACGGATTCGCCGTATTCGTGGCCTTCGACGATCGTTACGCCTTCGTCGACTCCTTGTTCGTCAGAAGGCGGGGTGATGAAGTTGCCGCCGCAATCGTTGGCGTCCGGCATATACGGCAGATTCGTGTACGAAACGGTGTTCGCACCGCTGTACGCCGCGCTATGATAGGCGCAGAAGCTGCTGCCGAAGCCAGGGCTGTTGTGGCCGTGCGGGGTGGCAACGACGTACGAGCCGTTGGGATCGAACGTCCCGAAGTGAGCGACGCCGTTGAGCGCCTCCTGCGCAACCTGAGCGTCAGACGGGCTGCTCGGTACGGCATTGGTCTCGTCGTCCCAGGCGCCGCCGAATTGACTGCGCTGGTTCTTGATGTTGATGTTGTTGCTGCTAACGGTCTCGTAATATTGGGTGTAGATCGCGTCGTGACCGCTGTGACCGATGGCCTTGGCGTACTGCTTGAGCAGCTTCGCTACGCCATCGGGATCGCCGTATTTTTGGAATCCCCAGAAGATCAAGTATATCTTGGGCTTTACGAGAACCGGCCCACCGAAGTAGGTCAGCATGATGTCCGGACTTACTTGCCGCTGTGCGCCCGCCTTGTAGGGCGGCAACACGTGCGGACGGTGGTAGAGAACGCCGCCGGAGTATATCCAATTCGGACCCGATGGGACCGTGTGCTGTGCCGATTGCTGCGTCGTCGAGCCGAGCGAGGGCGCAACGCTGCCATTGGCTGAACAGCCCACCATTGCAAGCGACGCCACGCACCCTAGGGCACCGGCGAGCCGCGAGAGCCTATACATGATACGCATCAACCTCTTTTGGAGTAGCTAGAGGGTACCTAGCAAGGGAGAAAGTGCCCCACTTGGCCACTGCACCCACCTTCCCTCCGCTCGCATGCCAAAAAAAGCGCGCGGCAGTTCACCGCGCGCTTGATTTGCTGCTTGCGGCAGGCGCTCACATATCGTATGCGGGCCGCTCCGGCGGCGCGACCGGAACCGGGTTCGGTGCGATGATTGGAATGCCGGATATCGGTCCAGCGAACGGCAGCGGATTGGGGGTCAAGATCGGCGTTGGCGTCGGCCCGGGCTCGCGCTCGTAACCGTTGACGAGCGCACCGCCGAGATCGACGTCGTGCGCGTTTACGTCGACGTTGACGCCTTTGCCTTGAGCGGTCAGCGTCGTGTCGATTCGTCCGCCCGCGCCGTTCTGTGCCGTGACGAGCAGCGATCCGTTCTGTTCATACGTTACCGAGTCTCCGTCGCCGAGCTGCAGCGTCTGGCCGCGCGCGATCGAGATCGAGCGGCCGCAGTTGGTAATAGTTGGATCGCCGTTGCTATTCATCCCGATCGTCGTCGCGCCGTTGTTCAGCGAGACGGTCGCCGACTGATTCCACGTGACGCCCTTGCCGTTGGGCGGCGTCGTTTGCGTCGAAATCTGAAAGCCGCCGGCAAACGAGTCGGAGTGGAGGAGATCGGGTTGTGAGGCCATGCTGTTCCATTTGGCACCGTAGTAATAGATCGGGGTAGCATAGACGTGATACTCTACTGCCATGGCGAAGCGCATGACTGCCGGGCGCGCCCCGGGTGCGAACAGTCCCTCAGCTTGGCTCCTCGCCGCCGTAAGTTCGGAGGGGCAAGTCGAGACGCTCCCCCATCAACGCGCCTGGGGCGAGGAGGTCGCCTCGACGCGGGGCTGGCGCCTCACGCGCATCATCGAGGGCGTCGCCACCGGCAAAGCTGGCCCCCGTCGCATAGTCCGCGATCTGCTTACCGATATTAGGGCACTCGATGCGGAGGCCAGGCCAGCCCGGCTCCTGATGATCCGGGCCGACCGGCTAGGCCGCGGCTCGATCGTCGAGTCTCAGATCGTCCTGCGCGACCTGCGTGAGCTGGGTGTTTCAGTGTTCACTCGCGACCAGGGCGAAGTAAAACTCGACTCGGCGATGGACGAGCTGATCTCCGCCGCTACGTTGGCCGTCGCCCGTCACGAAAATGACGTCCGCCGAGATAAGATGCGGCAAGTCCGCCGCCGCAAACGGGAGGCTGGCGAGCCGATGGGCAAGGCTCCCTATGGCCTGCACTACGAGAATAACAAATGCTCCGTTGACCGCGCGCGGGCCCCGATCGTTCGCGAAGCTTTTAAACTTCGCTCGCAGGGTAAGGGGCTGGAGGCTATAGCTCGACGCTTAACCGCAATCGCGCTGCCGCACCAATATCTTAATGGAACCTCTCGCGTCGTGAATTGGACGCCCACTCGGGTCAGGAACCTCTTGCTAAATAGGGCGTACGTCGGGCCGATTGTCGACGAAGCCACATATGCGCGCGCGCAGAGAGCTGCTGCCCTTCTTACGAACGATCGCAAACATGACCGGCGCCGTCGCTATCCATGGCCGCTCGCCGGTTCGCTACGCTGTTACTGCGGGCGCGCGATGCTCGGGCAGGCGTGCGGGGTCGAGCCGTGGAGATACAGATACTACGGATGCCGTGCTCGGTGGAACCACGACGGTCGGCTGCGCCTCGTTCGAGCCGAAAAGCTCGAAGAACAGTTCGTCGCATTACTCGGTCGCCTGCGAGGCTTCCCCGCAACTGATCGAACGCCACCGCCGCCGTTCTCTCACGGCTTCTCCTCAGCTGCTCGAACGCGGGCTTAGGGAGCAAAAGGCTAGCCTCGATGAACTCGCGCGCAAGCGCGACGTCGCCTGGGAACTGCACGCCGCGGGCAAAGTTCGCGCCGAAGATGTGCAAGAGCGCCTAGACGCTCTCGCTCGGGAACGAGGTGAGGTACAAGATCGCATTGCCGCGGTTCAGCAAGAGCTTGCGGTCGCGAAGGCTACCACAAGCCAGCAGCGCGATGCTGAGGCGCTGATCCGTCGCGGCGCGCAGATATTCTGTAGGGCAAACGTGGACGAGCAGAACAAGATCGCGCGAGCCGTCTCGGTCGAGTTGGGCGGCCTCCACGTCGACGCTGACCAGAGGCTGAAGCCTGGCGCCGCGCCCTGACCGTGGCTTTCGCTGTGGTGCCACGCATTGCACGCTGTCCCACTCTTGCTCTCTCCGCAGGCGCCGGCCGAGCAGCAGCGGTGAGAAAATCTGAGGAATTGGGGTGGACCGACTTTGCTTTGTGAGAAAACCTCAGTAGGGGAACGCGACGCATAAAATAAGGTTGGCGCGGGTTGGAAACCGTGGCAGACTGGTTGAATGCGGCGGTCTTGAAATGTTTGCAGCTAACCTCGCTAAGTCTTCGCAAGTTTCATTTAAGCATGCGAAGCCAACCAATCGATCCTTATCGATGCCTGTCCTACCTTATGTGGTGAGAAAATCCGTGAGAAGAATCGTTTTTCTCACGGGAGGTTTCACGTCGCTCAGGACGATTTGGCAATGAAACCTAGAGTGTGCAGCCGCTTCAACGTCTCGCGAAGCCGGTCGTTTGACTCGGCGACATTGCTAGCCCAGAAGCCGATTTCTAGCGGTCGTGTCGGTCTACGAACTGGGTGAGGGTCAAGTAGAAGAAGGGGCGAGATAGGTCGCGCCGCGCTTTGGGGCGGCGTTGCGTTGGCCATAGCGCGCTCGTAACGGCCCGCAAAATTATGCTTGCCGTGGCGGCGCAGAGTCTCAAATGCCTCGCGATCGTCGATGGCCATTAATCCTCCGCTCATTCATATCCTGTGAAGGCGCTCTCGATCGAGGCCGTGGAGTGACCCCGTCAAAACTAGACACTGAGTGATGTTATTCTTGCCCGGTCGCGTTCCCGCCATGCGGCCGGCGTGAGGTAGCCCAGGCTCGAATGAGGTCGGCTATTGTTGTAGTGGTCGATCCGCGGGAGAGCGACGCGAATCACGTGGTCGAGGTTCACGAATCGGTGCTGCCAAACGCATTCGCGCTTGAAGGTCTTGTGATAGGCTTCGACCACGCCGTTCTGCTCGGGGGTATGCGGATGGATGAACTCCTGGCGCAGACCATACGATGCGAGGAGACGTCGATACAGCCGTGAGGCGAAGACCAGGCCGTTGTCGCTGCGCACGACCACGCCGGCGTCGCCGTGAGGAAGAACACCGAAGCGGCTGATGCTCGCATCCTCGTGGGCCCATACCGCTTCTTGGGCGCGGCAGTTCTTGCTGATGCAGCGGCCGACGACGGTCCGATCGGCGCAATCGATCACTTCGTTGACGTAGACCAGCCCGTCGTCTCGGGTCCAGATGCAGGTGAAGTCGGTCGCCCAACGCGGTCGGAGTGTGCCGCGATGCTAGAGCTGGCTTCAACACGAGGGTAGCAGCTCTTGTGCAGCCGCCGATGGCATTGCCAGCGCTTAATCTGCATAATCCGCTGCACGGCTTTGCGATTGGCGAAGATTCGTTGGCTGCGCAGTGTGGCCCAGACCATCCGATAGCCGAGATACGACTCATCGTCGATCAGTGCTTGATCCGCTGAGCGAGGATCTCATCAACCTTCGTCGCGCGCGGCCGCGATTGGTAGTACGTTGAGCTGCGCGGCACGCTTAAGACTCGGCAGACGGGGACTCGCGTGAAGCTTTTCCGAGCAGCGAGTCGATCGAACGCTGCTCGCTTTCGTCCAAAGGGATAATCCGCAACGCCTCCTTGGCAATCTCGTTGTCCATCACGAGCTGACCGATCTTAGCTTGGAGCCGCCGGATCTCGGCGCGATGCTCCGCGTCGAGCCCTTTGCGATTGACCTTGAGCGCGTCGACACCGCCGCGCATGAACTCATCGGCCCACTTGCGGTACTCACCTTGGGTAAAGCCATACCGCCGCGACGCTTCGGGGACAGAGACCTGGCCCTTGAGCACTTCGAGGATGATCGCAACCTTACGTTGCGCGGTCCAGCGCTCGAATTTCTCCGGCTCCGCTGCCGGCGTTTGCTGCCGCTTTCGCATGAGACACTTTCCTAGCGATCATTTCGCTTATCGGGTGTCTAGCCCCGGCGGGGGTCACTCCAGCCGACTTCTTGCGCCGGGCGGCCGGGGATTCAGAGCAGAAACGCTCGGCGGTGCGATTCAGTGCTCGCTTCCGCGAACGAAGCGAAGGCTTTGATCGTGGATGATTCGTCGTTTTAGCTAGTGACGGTATCACCATCATGCCACCGAAAATAAGTGGCGAGTTTTTGTAGATTAACTATTGCGAAAGAGCGGGAAAACTCCTCGGGGCTTGACAGGCCCGGGGTAGAGTGTCGATCTGGGCGCGGTATCTAGAACCCGTCTAGAATCTCTCGCAAGGTATTTTCCGGATTGTCGTGTGTGAAAGAAGTGCCTAGCGTGCCATTAAAGCGGAAAACAAATTGGACGATGCAACCCGGGCAACCCGCGGGCGTTGAGCCAAACGCTCCAGTCGTGAAACCGTTCTCAACCGCCCAGTTCGCCGCATTTATTTCAGCGTGCGTGCTTTTTCCCCAATACGGTACGACGTATTCGAGTGGTTGTGGGATAGGCCCTGAAAACGGAGCCAGGGATAACTGTGGATTTCCGCCCAAACGGGCAGCTAAGGAGATCCACCATGCGCAAAAGCCGTTTCACCGAGGCGCAGATCATCGCGATCGTCCGAGAATATGATGCTGGCACGTCGGTCGCAGAGTTGGCTCGAAAGCACGGCATTCATGCCAACACGATCCGGCTTTGGAAATCAAAGTACAACGGGATGGAAGTCGCTGACGTCGTTCGCCTGAAGGAGCTTGAGGCCGACAACGTTCGGATGCAGCGCATCATCGCCAAGCTCACGCTCAAGGCTGACGCGATGGAAGAGCTGATCCGAAAAAACGGCTGGGGCCCTCACAACGGCAAGAAGCGGTGAGGGCCTTGCAAAATCGGGGATTGAGCCAACGCGAAGCATGCAAGATCATGCGCGCGCGGCGCCGTTCATCCAACGAAAAACCGGGCATCAGATCTCTTGAGGACGCACCGTTGATCAAACGAATCACGGAGCTCGCCCAAGCTTATCCCCGCCGCGGCTGCAAGCGTTTGTACGATCGCTATGAGCGTGAGGCTCGTGAGGATGATCCGTACATGAACTACAAGCGATTTCGACGCCTCTATCGCCTTGGAAATCTGCAGATTTCGAAGCGCCGGCGCCGGAGTCGGGCTAAGTATGTTCGAGGAGTTCCACTGCGCCGCTCCGATCGGCCCAATGACATCTGGACCATGGACTTCGTTTCCGATCGGCTGCTGCACGGTCGTGTCTTCCGCGCGCTTACCCTGCTCGACGAGTGCAGTCGATACGCGCTAGCGGTGAAACCCGAGTTCTCGTGTCCGAGCGCTTCGGTTGTCAGCACGCTGGAGCAGACCGCTCGGGACCAGGGGTATCCATGCTGCCTGCGCGTTGACAACGGGCCGGAATTCATTGCTTCGGCTCTTGAGACGTGGGCTCTCGATCACAACGTCGAGCTGCTTTTCATTCAACCTGGGAAGCCGACGCAGAATGCGTTCATCGAGTCATTCAATTCTCGCGTTCGAGACGAGCTCCTTATGACAAATCGTTTTCGAACGATCTTTGAAGCGCGCGTTGCTGCTGAGGAGTGGCGCAGCGAATACAACGGCAAGCACTCCCACAGCTCACTGGGCGGGATGACTCCCGAGGAGTTCCTCGCTCGTTACGAAATTACTAACCCGCCACAGAAATCACTGGCCGCATAATGGGGCCTATCCCATTAGGATCGGGGTCTGTAGTGCTCCCCGTCCCTGACACAGAAAGAATGGCTTGCCTACCCGCTTGGAGGGAGTCATGCCAAGGTCCTACCGTCGCTTCAGCCGCGAGTTCAAGATGCAGATTGTCGAATCGATCTTGAAAGGCGCCGTCGCCAGCCAAGTCGCCAAGGCGAACGATCTGCATCCCGAAGTTGTGCGCAAATGGGTACGCGATTTCAAAGCATACCAGAAAGATGCGTTTGCCGGCCGCGGCAAAGCGTACACCGATAACGCGAAGATCGGCGAGTTGGAACGCCAGCTGGGGCAGATGGCCGCCGAAAACCTCGTGCTAAAAAAAGCGTTGCAGCGCATCAAGGACTTAGCCCGCGACAAAGGCGCATAGCCTGCCTCGCGCTGGCCAAGGAGCTCACCGGCACGGTGGTTCCAACGCCATACGGTATGGTGCGCTTGACGATCACGATCTTTTCGCGGGCGTTCAACATTCCTCGATCGGCCTTCTATCGCCCGGCGCAGCCGCCGCTGCGCAAAGGCGATCTGCGGGTCGTCGCCGCTATCAAGGATATTCTGATCAAGCATCCGCGATACGGCTATCGCCAAGTCACGAATCGCCTTCACCGAAAGCGCATTGTTATCAACATCAAAAGGACGCTGCGGCTTATGCGTTCGCACGACTTGCAACATAAGCCGTTGAGGCGCCCTAAGTGGCGGGGCGGACACGCAGCCGGCGAGCTTGCGAATCTTTCGCGGTTTAACCCAACGGCCCGCGATCAGCTGTGGGTCACTGACATCACCTACGTGCGATTGCGGTCGTACTGGATCTACTTGGCCGTCATGGTCGACGCATTCAGTCGGAGATGCGTCGGTTGGGCGCTCGGAACAAGGATTAGCACTGAGTTGACGCTCGAGGCGTTGCAGATGGCGATTGTCTCCCGTCGACCCAAAGCGACGCTGGTTCACCATTCCGATCGCGGAAGCCAGTACGGAAGTTCCGGCTACCAAGACGCATTGCTTGAGCGAGAGCTGAAGCAGAGCTGGAGTCGGCCGGGCACACCAACCGATAATCCGGTGTGCGAGCGCTTCATCGGAACGCTTAAACGCGAAGAAATCTGGGTTCGCGCCTATGTCGACGTCGAGGACGCTGGCAAATCGATCGGTGCGTTTATCCACGACTACAACGAGAATCGGTCACACAGCTCGCTCGGAAAGCGGTCTCCGGCCGAGTTCGAGAGAATGTATCATCAGGCCGCTAAGAGCCAACCCGCGCAAGCCGAACTGAGTGTTCCATAAGCGGGGAGCACTACAACGAGCCAAAAAACTTAACCTTAACGCAAGGAGGGATCCCAGTGAGGGTTTCTCTTATATCGACTGTCAAGATTTCTGCCGCAGTTGCCATCTTGAGTAGCTGTAATAGCCAAGCGTCTCAGCAGGCGTTCGGTCCTACTGTAGCCCGCGTCGCCGCGCTTCAGCAAGAGTTCGGCCTGTTAGGACTGAGTGGTAGCGCCCCTGTCAACACGGCTGCAATCACTGCGCAGGCAGACCGACCGTCCTCGATGGCGCCCGACGCGCAGGCACAGGATCTGCTTTACGTCTCCGACGTCAGGACCGTGACCGTCTATTCCTACCCGCGGGGCAAATTCGAAGGAACCCTCAGGCACTTTTATATTGCGACGGGGATGTGCGTCGATAAGAAGGGCGATGTCTTCATCGTTGACGGTGGTTACTCTAAGGTCTTTGAGTATGCTCACGGCGGTACGAAGCGGACGGCCACCTTGGATAGTCCGACTAAAGATCCCGTAGGGTGCTCCATTGATCCGACAACCGGTAACCTTGCTGTTGCCAGCCTTGGGTTTGGCTCAGCTGCCACCGTTGCCATTTATAAGAACGCGCGTGGTAAGGCAACAACGTACCAGGATTCGGCGTTCCAGCAAATGTATTTTTGCGGATACGACGACAAGGGGAACCTCTTCGTCGATGGTGTACGCGCTCCCGGGGGCACGGGAGACTTTGTCTTCGCGATGCTTCCGAAAGGCAACACCACGTTTACCGAAATCGCGCTCAACCAGTACATTGGATTTCCAGGGGGCGTTCAGTGGGACGGAAAGCATGTGGCGATCGGGGATCAGACAACGAATATCTATGAGTTCGCAATTAATGGAAGCACAGGAACGATCGTCGGCACGACTCACATGGACAGTGGCGCGCAGTACGTCAAGCAGTTCTGGATCGAGAATCACGCCGTTATTGCGCCGAACGTGTATTTTGGAAACCGCTTGCGATCGGACGCTCTTTTATTCAATTACCCTGCCGGCGGAAGGGCGACAAAAGCGATTGTTAAGGGCGTGAAGGACGCACAGGGCGCCGTAGTCAGCAAAGCAGGCATATAGCCGCGATGGGCTCTATTACGGGATGCTTACCAAAGCCAGGATATTCAAAGCACTAGCTTGCGGGGGTGCTCTGCTCTCGGTTGGATCAGTACAGGTCCCCCCTGCGCCTAAAAGCCCCCGATCTTCGAAGCTCGCCGAAGTGCCGCTACATGGCAGAGGACTACAGCGGGGTACGGCCTCAACTCCTCGCTTCACCACCGATCGCCAAGGGAGTTTGCCGACAAGTTCAAAGCTAAGCAGTTCTCGCAGTTGTCAGCTGCGTAACATGTCACCCTCAGGCCAGCTTCCGTTCAATAGTAGTGTCGCCTCTCGTGCGCCGAGGCGGTAGAGCGAGCACTCGCTCCTCTAACAAGGATCTAACGGATTACCTAAAACTCGTCGGGATTCGAAGGGACTAGCCGGAACTCAAAAACGCGAAGACCCGTACGGGAAAGGACTTTCGGGTATTCGACGGGAGCGGCCGGGACCCCGATACACGGGTTCGATTCCCGTTGGCGCTACCAAAAAAGTCCTTATCCTGTTTGGGTTCTCGCGCGTTTGGCGGCCCGCGACCACCAAATCTAACAATCGTGTAACGGACTGCGGAAAAGGTACGATCGGCGTTTGCCCTCGGTACCGAAGGCCCCGTGGAAGTCGCACCTGGGCTTCACGCGGCGACGGCCGCTTGACGACCGCCGAGACTCGCGGGATAATTGGGGTGTAAGAGTTCGCGCGACTTTTGCCCGCATTATAATGCAGGCAAAAGGCGTACGTTAAGGCCCCCGTTTTGCTTCGGGTGTTTGCTACGTACTGTTGATCGAAGCCGATTTGGACGACTTTCTCTCGGTGCCGCCGGCCCGGGCGGCCGAGCTCGGAGCGACTCTTCCGAGTTCTTCGAAGTGCGCAAAGCCCAGTTGAACAAGGTCGACGCTCGGATCGCTCAACCACAGCGGCGAGTCCGTTGTGAACCTCCTCGCTTAGCCCCTTTCACCGCCTAGGAGAGACCGCCTAAACAGGCGCTTTTTTATTGCCCAGTGCCACCAGAGACCGGCGAGATTCTGATCGATGGCGAGGCTATCGTCGAGGTTTTGGGGCTGGTCGAGGCCGCGATTCTAGCGCGCGAGGCCGACGAGCCCAAGGCGTCGTGAGCGGCCGCGTTCGCCCTACTGCCAAGACGGGATTGAACCACCCGCGCCTAAGCCGGTACGCCGTTCGGGCCTTTGCTGTACGGTTGTCCGCGAGGCTCTTGAGGCCGGCCGCCATCCGCAGCGGGCTCGTGAACCGCCGTCACACGGTGCGGCGTAGGACGTCCGAACCCGAATCGAAGGTGCGCCGACCACCGTGTCGCCGGCTGTCGGGGCGCGACGGGGGCTTTCGGGTCCCGTTCGCGTGGTCGTTGCCTGCAGCGTCAGAGAAAATTTTGAACGCGATCTGCTGCCAGTAAGGCGTCTTTCCAGGCATCCAGCGGCAGCTCGCGCGTCGGGACCCTTGCGTATCGGAGATATGATGATGTTGTCGTCTGAGGCAAAGTTTTTCGTTGGTATGGCCCTGACGCTCAGACCTCCTTGGGGCGTTTCCTTATGCTACCAAAAGCTAAATCTATCCGGCAACATTGGAGCTGGCCGGGCCGAATATGCAGCGCGGTTCAAGTCATTTGATACGACGGCCGTGCCGCGGGGTGCTACATAAACGATCCGTTGTTTCGGTGCGCCGTTTGCGGAGTGCGCGCAAATACACGAAATGCCACGCTGCCGCAGCGTTGTGGGCATAGAGGAAGCACCCCGAAACAGCACCCCCCTCCCGCGATCGGAACCACGTACCTCGCGAAAAAAGCCTGTAAAATAAGGACTTTGCAGAATCTCGCGATCCGGCGTCGCGCATAGCGGACTTTGCAGCGCACATTTGCAAAGATCGTCTTACATCGACAAACCTTACATGGCGTAAGGGAATTTTACGTCAGCTCGCGATGCATCCTCATTGCACGACGCATCGGACCGCATCGCCTAGTCGAACTGCCCCTTGTGGTAATCCGAGTCCTTACTTGATGCGTCCGGTTGCAAATCAATGCGATAAGATTTTACCAAGCATTACAGCATGAGGGTATGCAAACGTCTGGGCTTGCTCACAAACGTGACGGGGACCCAACGCAGCGTCCCCGTTACGCACAATCGCTAAGCAGGCACCCTTGACGGGATATGGTTTGTATTAGAGTGGGGCGGCTGGAGAAGTGGCTATGGTAAAAGCTTGGGCCCCACTCTTACCGAGGCCATTAGTGTAGCTGTAGAGATAGGTAATACCAGGATAGCTGTAGACTTCGACCGCATTGTTGAAAGGATCGGCGCAATATAACCGGAGCTCACTATGGGCAAGCACACAGTACTGTGCATAGCCCTGCAAAGGCTTTGTCGTCGGGTGCGCAGTGTACGGTGGCGCATAGATGTTTATGGTTTTTGCGGTCGGGTCCGTTAATATCAAACGATTCTTTGCATCGAACACTGGATTACCCGGTCCGAGAGGAGTGTTGAAGAGAAGCGTGCCCGGCATTGTGCCATGCACAAACTCGATGACTGCGCCGTGCGTGGTATGGGGGTCGTCGTAGGCCACGAAGATGTTGTCGTTGCCATCGGTTCCAATGCCAAAACCTTCGCCTATTCTGCTATCGGACAGAGTCTTGATCTGCTTACCCGCCGAGTTGTACACGTTCACCACGGGCAGTCCCAAATTGGCCAGCACGTCCAATATATAGATCTTCCCTTTGCTATTGAACGAAATCATACCTGGTTGACCGCTCATGTCAGGAATCGTAAGCTTCTGCGCACCGCAATTCGGCGAGTACTCGATGGAGTTAGGATTGCCGCTGTAGCTTTGGTTGACGGTCCAAATGTTGCCCGCGGGGTCGACCGCCAGCCCACTCGTAAAGCCCCCGATTGCACCGGGTACGCACTCGACTGGAGGTTTGTTTTTTCTGTTGTTTTCTGGATACGAAAAAATGTACGAGGTGGGGATTTCGCCGACCAGTAACCTAGCGTCCTCCAGAGCGTTTGAGTGGGCTACCTTCATCCAACTCGGCTGCGAGGTGTTTTGGGGTAATTGTGTCGACTGATTCGATAGACTGAGTTGTGTGAGGCCGGTCTGCTGGCTGGAGCAGCCGACGAGCAGAATGACGCAAGAGGATACGCTGAGTAGGTATCTGCTGGCGGTTGGGATAGGCATGGAATCTCCTTAGAAGTATAGACGGAGCAAAGTGCGTCGCGACGCTGCGCCGGCGCGATGTATAGCTGCCAACGTTCGTCGCAGGAGGTACTGCTCCGCGTCAGTAAAACTGACCAAAAGTGCCCACAGGTAAGTTGGTTCGTTCGCTGGCAAAAAATCGCCGAAAACGACCTTAGATTACCGTAGCGCGAGAAAGCTTCCCCATCTACGTACCACAAAGACGTGAACGGCACGCGAGATGATGAACCGCAAGCAAGAAAGCCCTCGGGTCTCTAGGCAGGCCCTCCGCGCGTGCCGGGAATTGCTCCGACAGGTCGACCACCCACGTGTCCTTAGGAATAATATCCTGCTTCGGCATGTCCCCGTTTATGAGATTGCGTGTCCGGCGTTCTCTCATCGCCTCAGAAGAGTCATCGAAGCGGCACTTGAGCTAGTGACACCACGCCAACGGGCTGTCCTTCTCCGCTGCGATCTTGGTGGCGAGCGATTTTCCATCGTTGCAAATGATATTGGAATATCGGAACGGCATCTTTTTCGTGAGCGGGCTAAGTCCCTCGCATGGATCGCGTCGTCTGTTCTCACCGCCGATTTAACATCCGCTGTTACTCCAATCGCGGTGGACGACTCCACGGAGCTGTTGCTCGCATTAGCACGCTCTCTCGAGCAAAGCGGCGAAACAAGGCGTGCTTCGGAGCTGCTGATAACAGGCGTCCGGAATATATCGGATGCATTCAACCGTTGCCGGGTAGAAACACGCCTTGCCTTTCTATACGTCTCAGCCGGGTCAATAGAATCTGCAAAACACAGTATTGAGCGAGCCCGAGCACTATGCCGGGACGTTGAGGTGGATAGTTGGATAGCGGATTATGTCGACTTGGCAGCTGCTCAGGTGGCATGGGATGAATGCAACGACCAAGACGCCGAACGGCTGCTTAATAAAGGCCTCCGTCAGCTACGTCGCTCGAGCGCTCTCAATTTGGATTGGAGGAACTT
Source organism: Vulcanimicrobiota bacterium (assembly GCA_963739845.1). Taxonomy (GTDB): domain Bacteria; phylum Vulcanimicrobiota; class Vulcanimicrobiia; order Vulcanimicrobiales; family Vulcanimicrobiaceae; genus Cybelea. The sequence goes on from CAVUBQ010000001.1 coordinate 70,992, forward strand.
CGACGCGTTGGCGAAGGCGCTACTCACTCGTTCGATTTTTGACTATGACCACGGCCGCCTTAAGGACGCGCAAAACTGCGTAGATGAAGGTCTTTCGGTGCTAAATAAGAGTCTTAACGCAGATGCCACAGTTTCTTTAGACCTGCGCCTAGAAGCAGGATTAATTCGCATGACCAAAGATGGAGACCATGAATACTATGCGAAGAGCCTCTCAGAGTGCTACGCTCAAGCCATAGGACAAAATTTAGTACGGGAAGCGCTGGGTATCAGAGTGAAAGCCGGCTCCCTGTACCGAAAACTTAACGACTTAGAACGCGCACACTCCATACTTGCTACAACGCTCTCGGCTGCCAGAGCAAATACTTCGGGTGATGTTCTTGCGTGTGCACTTATAGAACATGCGATGGTTGATCAGCTTCAAGGACGGTCGTATGATGCGTTATCGAAACTCGAAGAAGGTTATCCGTATATGAGAGGGCTTAAGAGCTTACAAGACGTCGCGCGTCTTGTTGAGGCTTCAGTCAGTCTCACTGTCCAAGATTATAGGAAGGCTTTAGCCCTTTCCGAAGTGCTAGAGAACCACTTTCAAGGAATGGGGCGCTTACGGTGCGTCGCCGAGACTTTACATATTCGAGCCCGGGCACTCATGGGGGTTGCTCGATTCACTGATGCAAGGTTGGCGGCCAGTGCGTCAATGGAAATATTCGAGCAGATCAGAATACCTGCGGGCATCAACCGATCCCGAAAATTGTTATTAGCCGTCGGGACGCGGCGTAATCGTATCACGCATGTTCCGCAGTCGAGTCAGGGTTCACCAGCCTGAATCGCGTTAGAACGTTCGGCCGCGTGGTTCAATGTCGCAATTGACGTGTAAGGCAATTTCAGGCCACGGATAGTTGTGAAGGTGGGTTGATTTGACCGTGGGTGCTTTTTCAGACAAGCGCGGCCTGTGATTTTAAGCACCCGCTAGGCTCTCTAAGCCCACGCCATGCGCAGCGATATCCCTGAAGCGTCGCCATAACGTGAGGCGTTCCGCGTCCCAGCCGATGGAGGCGCGTGACCACCGGAGTATCGCCGGCCTTCGGGCCGCGACCGCGGCTTCTAGGTCGGTTGGGGTGGTCGTTGCGGCCCGAGCGCCGCAGAAGAGTTGATCGCGCGACGGCCCGTAAGGCGTCTCTCTGGTCATACAACTTGTGCTCGCCCATCGAGACCCTTGCGTATCCGAGCTATGATGTTGTCAGCGTAATCACTTCTTTCCGATGGCATGGCGCGACGATCATATGCCCTCGGGTCGCCTCCTCCATGCTACCAGAAGCCAGGTCTGCCCATCGAACGATAGGTGCGGATCGCCTTGGCTCGAGCCGTTTGCATTTTGGAAGTAGCGCTCGTTGCCGTACGGCTGGCATCCGCCGCCGCCGTAGGGAGGGTTGCAGCCGTAACCCATCAACGACTGCAGCATCTGCATCAGCTGCTGCAGCATCCCCATGAGCGGCCCGAACGTTCCCTGCAGCGAGTTTGACGCGCCGTCTCCGAAGGGACCTGCTGCGTTCGACCAGGGCGGAGCAAAGCGCGAGATGTTGTCGCCGGGCGCACCGGCAGTGAGCGATCCCTGAAAAGCTGCGCCCTGACCCTCGAAACTCTCCGGTTGCGACGCGAGCGGGTTCGGGCTGAGCGGGCCGTCGAGCGGCTGAACGTACATGAATACCTCCGTCGTGATAGTTGCCGCTCGATCACGACCGCCAGGCGCCGCGACAAGGGTGGCGGCGTCGCGCGAAAAACGCGATGCCGCACATGAGCGACACGCAACTCACGACGATCGCCCGTCTCGACGAGCGCCTCGACGGCGCTCAAGGAGCGTCTTTGACGACGCTGCCAAGCGCCGCCGCATAGCCGAACTCGACGAGCGTTCGCGCGCCGCAAGAGTTCTGGAGCGATCCCGACTCGGCGCAGCGCGTGATGAAAGAGCTTGCCGAGTTGCGCGAGCAGGCGGCCGCCGTTCGACGCAGATCGCCGCTGCGCTGCGCGAGCGCGCGAGTTGCTCGCGCTCTTCGCCGGCGATGCCGTCTGCCGAAGCGGAGGCCGACCGCAGCATCGCCGAAGCGGCGCAGTGGCGCTCGAGCGCGCTCGAGATGGCGGCCAGCTTCAGCGGCGAGTTCGACGCGCACAACGCGATCGTCAGCATCTTTGCCGGCGCCGGCGGCGTCGACGCCGCCGATTGGGCGCAGATGCTCGCGCGCATGTACTTGCGCTGGGCCGAAGCGAAGGGCTTCTCGACGCAGGTCGTCGACGAATCGCCGGCCGAAGAGGCCGGACTGAAATCGGTCACGTTCTTCGTGCGCGGGCGCAACGCGTACGGGCTGCTGCGAAAGCGAGCGCGGCGTGCACCGTCTCGTGCGCCTCTCGCCGTTCGATGCGGCGCACCGGCGCCACACGTCGTTTGCGGCGGTCGACGTGATTCCCGAGGTCGAAGCGGGCGAGAGCGCGAGGTCGAGATCAAGCCCGACGACCTGCGCATCGAGACGTTCAAATCGGGCGGCGCCGGCGGCCAGTACGTGAACAAGACCGAATCGGCGGTGCGCGTGATCCATCTACCGACCGGCATCGTCGTCGCGTCGCAGCAGGAGCGTTCGCAGGCGCAAAACCGCGACGTCGCGTTCGACATCCTGCGCGCGAAGCTCGTCGCAGCGCGCGGCCGAAGAGCGCGATCGAAAGCTCGCCGATCTGCGCGGCGAGCGGCAAGCCAACGAGTGGGGATCGCAGATCCGCTCGTACGTCCTGCAGCCCTACCAGCTGGTCAAGGATCATCGCACCGAGTGTCGAAACCGGCAACGTGGCCGAACGTGCTCGACGGCGGAATCGACACGTTCGTCTGGCCCTACTTGCAGCAGCGCCGCACGCTGTCTCCGTTTATAGCGCGTGCGCGATAAGGTTCTCTGGATCGGGTGCCTCGGTCTATGCGGCGCTCTTTACTTGGCTGGGCGCGATCAAGTTCGCCGTCCATCGCAACCTGGTCGATTTCGGCATCTTCGCCCAAACCGTCGCGAGCGCGTTCGGCTGCTTTTGCAATCCGATCGAGGGCAGCCACTGGGCGTTTCACTTTTCGCCGATCCTCTATCGCGCTCGGCATCGCGCTCGCGCTCGTGCGCTCTCCGCTCGCGCTGGTCGCGCTGCAGGCGATCGCCGGCGCGCTAGTCGCGCCGCCGATCTACGCGCTGGTCCTGCGGGCAGCGAACGACGTCGCGGCGGCGCGGCTTGCCGCGCTCGTCGTCTGGCTCTATCCGCCGCTGGCCGGACTGATCTTCGGCGACTTTCACGAGAACGGGTTCGCGCCGGCGGCGGTCGCGTGGACGCTCTACGCGTTCGATGCCGGGCTCGATGGGTTGGACGCTCGGCGGCGCGCTCGTTGACGCTGGCGGTAAAGGAAGATCAGGCGATCTTTCTGGCGCATCGCGGGCGCTCTCGGGGCATGGCGCTTCCGCGGAACGCAGCCGGGCCGCATCGCCGGCGGCGATTGCGCTGATCGCCCTCTGCGTCGCTGTCGACTTTTTCGCCTTTCTCCAGCCGCACGCGGCGAGCGCGGCGTCGCCCGCGTGGCAGCCGGAGCGATTCTACGCGTGGAGCGCCGCTGACGTGCGCGACGCTCTCGGGACGGCATTTTCGCGCGCATCGGGTTCTTGTTGCTCGTCTTCGTGCCGCTGCTCTTTCTGCCGTTCCGCTCGCGCGATGGTCTGGCTTGGCGGTCGCGCCGCTGGCCGAAGTGCTGCTCTCGCGCATGCCGACCGACCTACACGCTGGGCACGCACTACGCCGGCGCGTGGATCGGATACGTCCTGGTCGCGTTTGCTTTCGGATCTCGCGGACGATCGCGCCGCCGCGCGCGCGCGCCGCGCTGATTGCTCTGCGTGGCGCTCTGCGTGGTCGAGTTTGCCGTCGCCGATCCGCTGCACCCCGGGCTCGAATTTGCGCCGCGGTGCGAGCCGCGCGACGCCGCGCTCGACGCGTTCCTGATCACGTTGCCCGCGCGGCGCGAGCGTGGCGACGCAAGAGGAAGCCTACACGCATCTCGCGCTCACCGATCCGCAACGCGCGTCTGCTCCCCGAGATCGGCCGCCGAAGACGCAGTCGGCCTGCTTTGTCTTGATCGATCGCGACTTTCCCGACTCGGCGCGGTTGCAGGAATACGGCGATGCGGTCGCGCGCCTGGTGCGCGAGCACCGCTACGCGCTGGTCGAAGCGGAGCGGCGGCATCGAGCTCTATCGACTCGCCGCGGCTTGCCGCCGGTAAACGCTCAGAGTAGCGCTGCGAGCGCGTCGGCTCGCGCGGGCCGGCCAGCCTGCGTCGGCGCGCACGATCCGATGCGGCGCCGCCCACGGCGCCCAGCGCGCGACCTGCAGCGCGTACTCGCGCGACGGCGGAAAGACCGCGACGACCGGCGTGCCGATCATGCCCGCGACGTGCATTGCACCGGTGTCGGGCGTGACGATCGCGCTCGCCGCGCCGATCGACTTCCTTCCACGGCTCGAGTCTCGTCGAAGTAGGTGACCGCGACTCCGGTCGATTGCGCGATGCGTTCGCGCAAACGCCGCTTCGCTCGCCGCCGAGAGCAGTCGCAGCGTGCCGCTGTGCCGCAGACCGCTGCGAACGAGCGCGACGACGTCGTCGAAGGGATGCCGAGGCGCTCCCACTTCTCGGTGATCTGCACGGCGACGCGATCGTCGGGCGGAGGTTCGCGCTCGAGCACCAGCGGGCGCAGCTCGGCTGGGTCGCGCGTCGGAGGCTCGGCGCCGAGTCAATGAACGCGCCGAGCTCGAAAGAGCACCTCGCATTCGTGCGGGCGCGCGGCGGTCGAGACCGGCGCTGCGATAGATCGTTTCGGTCAGCAGCCCGCGCGACCAGAGCGCCTTGAACGGTTTACCCCACGCGTCGGTAAAACCGATCCGAACCGGCGCTCCGACTCGCGCCGGCGAGACGATAGCCGCCGGGATCCTCGGTCGCGACCAGGACGTGCGAATAGCCGCGGCTCTGCAGGTCCCGGCCGAGCCGTTCGATCGCCGCAGGTTCGAATGCCGCGCTCGAACGCAGCTCGAAGTCGGCGACGACGACGCTGCGGACGGCACGCGAAGAGAAGATCCCGGCGTTCGAACGCTGCAGGACGACGTCGACCGGGATCGCGCGCCGGCGCAGCGCCGCCAGCAGCGGGGTCAACGCGAGCGCGTCGCCGATCGCATCGAGGCGGATGATCAGCACCGACGGTGAAACTCTCGGCATGCCCGTTCATTCCGACCGTCGTTTCCGAGGGGCCTGCCTGCCGATGATCGCGCACGACGATGTCGTGACCTTCGACCGGCTCGACGGCTACCGGACGGTGCGAAGCTTCGGCCACGTTTCGGGCAGCGCATCGCGTCCGCGCAACCGGCTGCGCTCGACCTTTCGCAGCCTCGGCATGCTGATCGGATTGGCTGGCACGGAGTTCTTGAGCGACGCCGAGCAGCTGCGCAGCGAGGCTCTCGAGGCGCTGCGCCGGCGCGCCGACGCGCTCGGCGCTAACGCCGTCATCGGCCTGCAATTTCACGTCTCGGAAGGCGGCGACGGTTCGTGCGAGGTCGTGGCGTTCGGAGAGGCCGTCTCGGTCAAGCAAAGCCGAGAGCGTGCCGTGACGCGCGAAGAGCGCCAAACGCTGCTCGAGCGAGCCGCGAGCGCCGCCGGCGGCTGCCGCAAGTGCGCGATCGGATACGAACGGCGCAACAACGTCTACGGCGAAGGCGATCCGTGCGCGCGCCTAATGGTCGTCGGCGAAGGGCCCGGGCGAGACCGAAGACGAGCTGGGCCGCCCGTTCGTCGGCCGCGCAGGCCAGCTGCTCGACACGATGCTGCAAGCGATCGGGCTGGAACGCGCCGAGAGTCTACATCTGCAACACCGTCAAGTGCCGGCCGACCATTGCGGGCCCGAACGGGCCGCGCAATCGCGCGCCCGACGCGATGGAGATGGCAAACTGCCGCCCGTTCTTGGACGAACAGATCGAGATCGTCGCGCCCGAGGTTATTCTCGCGCTCGGTGCGCCGGCCGCGAAGTCGTTTCTCGGACACGACTTTCAAATCACCAGGATGCGCGGGCGCTGGTACGCCGGGCCGCGCGAGACTCCATTAATGGTGAGCTTTCATCCCGCGTACATCTTGCGCCAGACCGGCGGGGAGATCGAAGGGGTCAAGCGTTTGGTCTGGGCCGACCTCAAAGCCGTGCGAGCGCGGCTGGACGCAGGCCCGGAACCTCCAAGGTTGCCGCAGGGCGACGAACAATCCGAGGCAGCCGAAGAGCGTCAGGCGAGCCTATTCGAGAGCACGAGCCTTTGATGCGATGGCCGCCGTAACGCGCGATCCCACCGCAGCCTGGCTTCGCGACGTCGTCGAACGCGCCGGATTCTCGGATATCGATGCATTTGCGCATCACTACGAGCTGAAGCCGTACCGGTTACGGCAACTCTATCGCGCCGCCACCAAGGAATTGCTCGGGAACATCGACGAGGTGACGACCTTTCCCAAGGAGCTGCGCGCGGCGCTCGCGCAGCGCGGGCATCGCCTTCTCCGCGATCGAGCCGGTCGCGTTGCAGCGCTCGAAGGACGAGCAGACTACCAAGGGACTCTTCCGCCTGCACGACGGCAAAGAAGTCGAAGCGGTGCTGATGGAGCATCGCGGCGATCGCACGACGCTCTGCATCTCGTCGCAGGCCGGGTGCGCGTTCGCCTGTGCGTTCTGTTCGACCGGACAAGCCGGCTTCAATCGCAATCTGTCCGCGGGCGAGATCTTCGATCAGGCGTGGTTCTTCGCGCGCCGGCTCGCGCCCAGCGACCGGCGCATCACCAACATCGTCTTCATGGGGATGGGCGAGCCCTTTCACAACTACGAAGCGGTCATGGAGGCCGTCGCGCTGCTTAACGATCCCGCCGGGTTCGGACTCGGGCATCGCCACATTACGATCTCGACCGTCGGTCTGGTCGATAAGATCGACGCCTTCGCCGTCGAGCGCCTCCAAGTCAACCTGGCGATCTCGCTCCACGCGCCCAACGACGAGCTCCGCTCGCGAATGATGCCGGTCAACCGGCGCTTCCCGCTCGCTGCGCTGATGGCCGCGTGCGAACGCTACATCGAAACGACCAATCGCAAGATTTTCTTCGAATACGTCATGCTCGAAGGCGTCAACGACAGCGCCGAATGCGCGCGCGAGCTCGCCGCGCTGATGCGAGGGCACCTCTATCACGTCAATCTGATTCCCTACAACTCGACGCCCGACGCGCCCGTTCGCCGCAACCCCCGAAGCCCGCATATGGGAGTTTGCCGCGATCCTCGACGCGGCGGGCGTGCCGGTTACGGTGCGCCAGAACATGGGACGCGACATCGCCGCCGCCTGCGGTCAGCTCCGCGCCGAAACCCAGCCCAAATCGCACGCCATCCTCTGACACCGAGGCTCATCTAATGATAAACGATATTGCGTTCGTCGCTTATTCCGTGCGCGATCTCGCCAAAGCCGTAGCTTTTTACCGGGACGTCTTGGGCCTGCAGGCGGGCGAACCTTTCGGCGACCGGTACGCCGAATTTAACGTCGGCTCGGGCGTTTTCGCCATCGACGCCGACCCGCCCGGCTACGAACCAGGAACGTGTTCGGGCGTAAACTTCGAAGTCGACGACATTGTCGCTTCTCGCGAGAAACTCGTTCAGAAACCGCGTCGAAGTCAGCGATATCTACGATTTTCCAACCTGTACGGTCTGTTTCGCCAAAGACCCGGATGGAAATCGCTTCGCCCTTCACCAGCGTAAAGCAGCGTACGTAGAGAGCGCCGCGACCGGAAGCGCTAAGAAAGGGATCGCATGAGCCTCGAGTTCTGGAGCACGCTTGCCGCATTCGCAACGTTCGTCGTGATCGGGGTTACCGCAATTGCGGCGTTCGTGCAGCTGCGGCACATCCGCCGCGCGAATCAGCTCGCCGGCCTGCAGAGCATCTTCGACATGATCAAAGATCCCGGGGTGCGCGAGTTGATCAACTACGTGCGGCACGACTTGGGCGATCGTATGAAAGAGAAAGATTTTCGAGAGAGCTTGACCGCGATTCCGATCGACCGTCGCAAACATCCCGAGCTCTTTCTTTGCGATATGTACAATCACATCGGCTCGTTCGTTCGCAGCGGGCTGATCGACGAGCACGTCTACCTGCAAACCGACTGGTACAACGTCAGCCTTTATTGGGATCTGTTGCGGGACGTGATCGTTCAGGCGCGGCGCACTCGGCCCTATAACTTCGAGAACTTCGAATGGCTCGCCGCCCGAGCACAGGTTTGGATCGAAGCGCACCCGCACGGCGATTACCCGCCCGGCGCGCGTCGAATGTCGTAAGTAAAGGCCCAACCCGCCGCTAGGACGAAAACGCCGACCTCCGTAACATGCAGCTGCGAGACAAGGTCGCGATCGTTACCGGCGCGTCCGGTGGTATTGGTGCCCCGACCGCGCGGGCTTTCGCCGCGGCGGGCGCGCACGTCGTGCTCGCCGCGCCGCAAAGCGAGCTTGCGGCGCTCGATCGACTCGCCGCCGAAGTGGAACGATTCGGCGTCCGCGCGCTCGTCGTTCCGACCGACGTCACTATTCGCGCCGAGATCGACCATCTCGTCAGATCCACCCTCGAAGCTTTCAAGACGATCGACGTGCTGGCCAATATCGCCGGGATCGGCTCGCCGCCTGCGCTCTGGGATACAACCGACGAGGAGCTCTGCAGGGTTATCGAAGTGAATTTGATCGGCTGCGCTCGGACGATTCACGCGGTGATGCCGGTGATGAAGAAGCAACGGCGCGGATCGATCATCAATATCGGTTCGGTTGGCGGCGAAGCGGGCGTGCTGGGCATCTACTCCGCTTCAAAGTTCGGCTTGCGCGGACTGAGCGACACGGTTCGGCGGGAAGTTTGCAGCTGGAACATCGATGTGTCGCTGATCGAACCGGGCTTCGTCCGAAGCAATATAAATGCCTCGATGGGCGAGGGCCTGCCCAGCCCGGACATCGTCGCGCGCGCGATCGTGCGCGCCGTCGCCCGGCCGCGCCGCCGCACGATCGTGCCGGCGATCTGGGTCTTGCCGGTCGCAATCGCCAAGCTCTTCCCCGGCTTTATCGACCTCGTCTTCGGGCACGCGCGCATCCAGCAGCGGCTCAACCGTGATGTGCGGCAGGCTCGCGGCGAGCGCGTCTCGCCGTGAGTGGTTCGAAGTGAGCGGGGGTTTTTACGGTCGCGGACAAATCTAGCCTCCCAATGGAGACCGCTGCCTCGCCTAAGCGCGTGACGATGGAAGAGATTACGGCGCTGGCGAAGCGCCGCGGTTTCATCTTTCAGTCGAGCGAGATCTACGGCGGGATCAACGGCTTTTGGGATTACGGTCCGCTGGGCGCCGTCCTCAAGCGCAACGTCAAAGACGCCTGGTGGCGCGACACCGTCGAGCTGCGCAGCGACGTCGTCGCGTTCGACTCGTCGATCGTCATGCACCCGCAGGTTTGGAAGGCCTCGGGACACATCGATGCGTTCCACGACGTCATGATCGACTGCAAAGTCTGCAAACACCGCTTTCGGGCCGACCATCTTCCCGATCGCTCGAAGTGCCCCGATTGCGGAAGCAAAGATTCGTTTACCGAGCCGCGCAACTTCAATCTGATGATGCGCACCACGGTCGGTCCGATGGAAGACACCTCGGCGCTGGCCTACCTGCGCCCGGAGACGGCTCAGGGCATCTTCGTAAACTTCAAAAACATTTATCAGACGACGCGCAAGCGACCGCCGTTTGGCGTCGCGCAGATCGGAAAGTCGTTCCGCAACGAGATTACGCCGGGAAACTTCACCTACCGGCTGCGCGAGTTCGAACAAGCCGAGCTCGAGTACTTTGTCCCCGACGACGGCAAGGACATGGACGCCTTTCGCGAGTGGGTCGACCGGCGAAAGGCGTGGTACGCTGCATACGGGATCAGCTCGGAACGGCTGCGCTTCTACGAACTGAGCGAAGCCGAACGCCCGCACTACGCCAAAGCCGGCGTCGACGTCGAATACCTGTTCCCATGGGGCTGGGGCGAGCTCGAATCGATCGCCCATCGCGGAACCTACGATCTCGACGCCCATATGGAGCTCTCCGGTAAAGATCTGCGCTTCTTCGACGAGGCAACCAAGACGCATTACACGCCGTTGCTGGTCGAGAGCTCCGCTGGAATCGATCGAACGCTGCTCACCTTCCTTATCGACGCCTACGATCGCGAGCGCAGCGTCGATCCTAACGGCAAGGAGACGGAGCGTACCGTGCTCCGCTTCCACCCGTCGCTCGCGCCGGTGCAAGTCGCGATCTTCTCGCTGGCGCGCAACAAGCCGGATCTCGTCGAGCGAGCAACGGGAATCGAAGCCGCGCTGCGCCGCCGGTACCGCACGCAGTACGATGAGGGAAATATCGGGCAGCTCTATCGCCGTCAAGACGAGATCGGCACGCCGTTCTGCGTCACCGTCGACTACGAGACGCTCGACGACGGCACGGTTACCGTCCGCGCTCGCGATTCGATGCAGCAGGAGCGCGTGCACGGGGATCGGCTCGAAGAGCTCATGCGGGAGCGGCTGTGAAGTACGTCTATTTCTTCGAAGAGGGCAATGGCTCGTGGCGCGAGCTGCTGGGCGGCAAAGGCGCGGGTCTGGCCGAGATGACCGCCGCCGGTCTGCCGGTTCCCTCCGGTTTCACGATTACGACCGATGCCTGCTTGCGCTTCTACGACGCGGGCCGCGCATTTCCCGAGGGTCTTCAAGAACAAGTCGACACGGCCATGACCGAGCTCGAACGGCGCACCGGCAAGGGCTTCGGTTCGACCGAGAATCCGCTGCTCGTCTCGGTGCGCAGCGGCGCGCGCGTCTCGATGCCCGGCATGATGGATACGATTTTGAACCTCGGTCTCAACGATCGAGCCGTCGCCGCGCTCGCCAAGCTGACCGGAAACGAACGCTTCGCCTGGGACGCCTATCGGCGCTTCATCATGATGTACTCCAACGTCGTGCTCGATTTGCCGAAGCACGACTTCGAAGAGCTGGTCGAGGCCGCGCGCGACAAGCTCGGCGTGCGCAGCGATCCCGAGATCGACGCCGCTACTTGGAAAGACGTGGTCGGGCAGTTCAAGGCGCTCGTCCGCGAGCGTGCCGGCACGGACTTCCCGCAGGACGTGCACGAGCAGCTTAAGGGTGCGATCGAGGCGGTCTTCGACTCGTGGAACTCCAAGCGCGCCATCGACTACCGCCGGTACAACAGGATTCCCGACGATTGGGGCACGGCCGTCACCGTGATGGAGATGGTCTTCGGGAACATGGGCGACGACTCGGGTACCGGCGTCGCGTTCACCCGCAATCCCAACACCGGCGAGCACGCACTCTTCGGCGAGTATCTGCGCAACGCGCAGGGCGAAGACGTCGTCGCCGGAATCCGGACGCCGCAGAAGATATCCGATCTGGCGCAAGCAGCAACCCGAGGTCTACGCGCAGTTCGACGAGATCGCGACGCGCCTCGAGCGGCACTATCGCGACGTGCAAGACCTCGAGTTTACCGTCGAGCGCGGCAAGCTCTTCATGCTGCAAACCCGCAACGCCAAACGCACCGCCGAGGCAGCGGTGCAGCATCGCCGTGCGATCTCGTCAGCGAAGGCCTGATCGACAAGCGACGCGCCGTCGCGATGGTGAACGCGCAGTCGCTCGACCAACTCTTTCACGCGCGCATCGATCCCGCGCAGGAGGCCGGCGTCGCCTGCAAAGGCCTCAACGCCTCGCCGGGAGCCGCTGCGGGGCAGGTCGTGTTCTCCGCGGACGACGCGGTGGCGTGGAGGGAGCGCGGACACAAGACGATCCTCGTCCGCACCGAGACGACTCCCGACGACGTCCACGGGATGATCGCTGCCGAAGGCATCCTCACCGCAAAAGGCGGCGCGACCTCGCACGCCGCCGTCGTCGCGCGCGGCATGGGCAAGCCGTGCGTCGCCGGTTGCGATGCCCTGCGCATCGATCTGCGCACCAAACACGCCACGCTCGACGGCAAAGAGCTCGGCGAAGGCGACTGGATCACGATCGACGGCACGACCGGCAACGTCGCGGTCGGCGAGCTTCGGCTGATTCAGCCGCCGGCGGAACTGCCCGAATGGCTGGCGACGTTTCTCTCGTGGGCCGACGATCTGCGGCGCATGCAGGTTTGGGCGAACGCCGACACGCCGGAAGACGCGGCCAAGGCGCGCGGCAGCTCGGCGCGCAAGGGCATCGGGCTGTGCCGCACCGAGCACATGTTCATGCAGCAGGAGCGTCTGCCGATCGTCCATCGCATGATCATGGCGATTGACCACGGAGCAGCGGGCCGAAGCGCTCGCTAAACTTCTGCCGTTTCAGCGCGACGATTTCACGCGGCATCCTCGAAGCGATGGAAGGGCTGCCGGTCACGATTCGCCTGCTCGATCCGCCGCTGCACGAGTTTTTGCCGTCGCTGCAGCGGCTGTTGGTCGAGACGACCGAACTGCGCCTCACCAAGGGCAACAGATTCGCCCGAGTACAAGGCGAAAGACGCGTTGCTGCACCGCGTGCAGCAGCTCCACGAGCAGAATCCGATGCTCGGCCTGCGCGTCTGCCGTCTGGGGATCGTCTTTCCCGAGATTTACGAGATGCAGGTCCGCGCGATCTTCGAGGCCGCCTGCGCGCTAAAGAAGCGCGGCGTCGACGCGCGTCCCGAGGTGATGATTCCCGGCGTCGGCACGAAAGAAGAGATGCAGACGACGCGCGACGCGGCCAAGCGCGTCGCCGACGAAGTGCTTGCCGCGCGAGGGCGTCGCGCTCGAATACCATATCGGCACGATGATCGAGCTTCCGCGCGCCTGCGTCGTCGCCGACGAACTCGCCGCTTGCGCCGAGTTCTTCTCGTTCGGCACCAACGACCTGACGCAAACGACGTACGGCTACAGCCGCGACGACGCCGAAGCCTCGTTCATTCCCGTCTACCTCGAGAAGCGAATCCTCAAAGACGATCCGTTTCAGGTGCTCGATCGCCGCGGCGTCGGCGAGCTCATGCAGCAGGCCGTCAAGCTCGGGCGGTCGGTGCGCGAAGCGATCAAGATCGGCATCTGCGGCGAACACGGCGGCGAGCCGAGCAGCGTGGCGTTCTGCGACCAGCTCGGCCTCGATTACGTCTCGTGCTCGCCCTATCGCGTGCCGATCGCGCGCCTCGCCGCCGCCCAATCCGCCCTCGGCACGTTAAAGTGATCCTTCGACTCCGCTCAGCGATGACAGGGCGCGGGCGCAGATCGCCCGAGCTTCGCGGACGACGTCGTCGCCGGTCGAGCCGGCGGCGAACGAAGAGCTTGCGCCAGTAGGCTTTGCCGCTGAGCTTGGCGATCACGTCGGAGACCTCGCGCGCGTCGGCGATGCCGCCCGGGCCGCCGACCCAGACGGTGCGTTCTTCGCCGATTCCGAGCGGGAGACGGTGGAGCAGCTGCGGCTTGTGAATCGGCCCAGACGTTGCCATCGCCGAAACGCTCCCGCAGCGCCTTCTCGCACGCTTCGAACAGGCGCAGCTCGCGCTCGGCGTTGAACTCGGCCGCCAGGGCGTAGACGCGCTCGCGATTGCGCAGGGCGCGCGCTGCGTCGCTCTGCGCATCGCCGAGGGCGTTGAGCACGCGGAAATCGTCCCATCGGAGGAACTCGTCGATCGGGTCGAGCGTGCGCGGATCCGGCCAGAGCTCGCGCAGAACCTCGTGCAGGACGTGTTCGAACATCCGCGTCGTGTGGTGGAAGTAGACCGAGGCGAACATCATATAGCGAGCCATCACGAACGACTCGAGCGCGACGACGCCGCGTTGGTCGATGCCGACCGCGAGCCCGCTCGCGTTTCGTAGAGCCGAAGCGACGCGATCAGCTGCTCGGCGTCGTAGCGCCCGGTCGCAACGCCCGTGAAGTAGGCATCGCGCTGCAGATAATCCATCCGATCGGCGTCGAGGTTCGGCCCGCTCACCAGCTCGCGCAGCGCGGGATAGCGGCTCGCCGGATCGCCGAGAATCAGCCCGAGCACGTCGCCGGCGTCGACCTCGAGCGCGGCCACGGCGCGCGCGACCTCTGGGAGCGCGAGCAGCTCGACGGTGCGCTGCTCGTGACGAATGCCCAGGACCGCTTCGCAGGAGTGGCTGAAGGGCCCGTGCCCGACGTCGTGCAGCAGCAGCGCCGCGCGCACCAGGCGCCGCTGGTACGCGACGTCGTTCCGAGTCGCCGAAGAACTGACGACCGTGCCGAACCAGCTCGTCGAAGGCTTGGGTCCCCATCGCAAGCGCGCCGAGCGCGTGCGTAAAACGCGAATGCTCGGCCGAGGGAAACGCGAGGTACGCCAGCCCGAGCTGGCGCAACCGGCGCAGCCGTTGCATGATCGGAAGATCGAGTAGCCGCGCTTCCGCTGTGGATAACTCGATAAAGTGGTGAATCGGGATCGAAGATGCGCTTCATGCGGTTGCTCCTCCTGCTTTCCCGCCGCGGTGCGGGCGTTCCGCTCCCCGATGGAAAAACGCGAGCCGCGACGAAACCGGGGTAAACGTGCGATTCGACCAAGGCGCTCTCAGCGAAATTCACGCTCGCATCGACATCGCGAGCTTCATCGGGCAGTACGTGCCGCTGCGCAAGCGCGGCAACGATCTCGTGGGCCTCTGCCCGTTTCACTCGGAGAAGACGCCTTCGTTTCACGTTCATCCCGATCGCGGATTCTTTAAGTGCTTCGGGTGCGGCGCGGGCGGCGACGTGATTACCTTCGTGCAGAAGCTGGAGAACGCGTCCTTTGGCGATGCCGTTCGGATGCTCGCGAGCAAGGCCGGCATCGAGCTCGAGCCGGAGACGCCGCACGCGGCGCGCGTGCGCACGCGAGCGCGAGGAGATCTACGATGCCAATCGCGATCGCCGCCGCGTATTTTGCGCGCATGCTCGCCGGCGAGCGAGCCGCAGCGGCACGAGCGTACTGCGAGCGGCGGGGTTTGCTGGCCGCGACGATCGAGAAGTTCAAGCTCGGCTACGCACCCGATTCATGGGGCGGCCTGGTCGCCGAACTAGAACGCAACGGCGTGAATCTCGAGCTCGCCGCGCGGGCCGGTCTGGTCAAGCCCGGGCAGCGCGGCTACTACGACTTCTACCGCGACCGGCTGATGGTGCCGACCTACTCGACGACCGGCGAAGTGATCGCCTTCGGCGGACGCGCGCTCGGCGAGAGCGAGCCGAAGTACCTGAACACGGCGACGACGCCCGTCTACACCAAGGGTCAGCACCTCTTCGCGCTCAACCTCGCGCGACGTGCGGCCCAGTCGCGATCGCACGCTCATCGTCGTCGAGGGCTATCTCGACTGCATCGCGCTCCACCAGGGCGGTTTCGAGAATACCGTGGCAGCGCTCGGCACGTCGTTCACGCCGGAGCAAGCGGCCGAACTTCGCAAGTATGCCGACTACGTCTACCTTTGCTTCGACGGCGACGCGGCCGGGAGTGCCGCTGCAACCAAAGCCGTCGATATTGCGTCTAAAGGCATCGAGCACACCGGCTCCTCGGTTCGCATCGTGCTGCTTCCACCCGGAGAGGATCCCGATAGTTTCGTTCGCGTCCAGGGTGCCGCGGCTTTTCGCCGGCTCCTCGACGACGCCAAGCCCGCACTCCAGTTTAAGATCGATACTGAGATCGAGCAGCTGCGCGCCGGATTCGACTCTCCGGCTAAGGTCGCACCGAAGGCCGAGGCGCATGATTCGCGGACTGGCCAGGCGAGAGGAATGGGACCGTTGGCGCGTTTACGTAGCGGGACGGCTGCAGGTGAGCGTGGACGACCTTCGGAATAGCCGGTTCCTCGCCAACAGCGCCAACTTCGCACCGCGCACGCAGACGGCGACCTCCGGAAGCCGTCACGTGCGAGCGTCGGTGGAACCGCTCTCCTTCGAGCGCGAGGTCGTGAGCATTCTACTCGAAGAGCCAGCGCTGGGAACAGAGTATGGCGGTCGCATCGGCGCCGCACGCTTTCGCAACGAGGTCTATCGGCGAATCTACGAGCGGATGGTCGAGGCCGCCGGCGCAGCATGCGACCACGGCGGACGTCTTCGGGCTCTTTGCCGAGGATCAGGGAAGCCTCGACGTGCTCGCCGAGCTCGGGCAGCGCGACCGAAGTTCGGCGGTGCGGTACGGCGATTCCGAGGATCGCCGCGCGCACCTGGAGCGGGTGGTCGAGCGATTGCAGCTCGAAGACGAGCGGCAGCGGTACCAAGAGCTGTCGCATCAAATCGACGACAGGCTGACGAGCGGAGAGTCGATTTCGGCGGAGCTTCGTGGCGAGTTCGAAGCACTCGTCGCGAAGCTGAAGCGGTAAGAATCCAAATGAGAGGAGGTGAAAAGAGAAGATATGGCACGTAAGAAAGGCGGAGCAACGGTAGCAGAGCCGGCGCCGCCCGCGACGCTGGAGGAGCTAAAGAAGAAGCTCATCGCGCGCGGGAAGGCCCAGGGCTCGCTGACCTATGAAGAGATCAACACCACCTTCGACGTCGCTGGACGAAGTGACGCCCGGAGCAGCTCGACGAGTTTTTCGAAGAGATTACGCGCCTGGGCATCGAGGTCGTCGACGAGCAGAAGGACGAGAAGCCCGAAGCCGAGCGCGAAGAAGAAGTCGAGCAGACGATCGCCGACGGGCTTTCGCTCGACGATCCCGTCCGCATGTATCTCAAGGAGATCGGCCGCGTTCCGCTGCTCTCCATGGAGCAAGAGAAGTCGCTGGCGATGCGGATCGAGGCCGGCGAACTCGAGCTGCGCCGCGACGGTAACGCCGACTGGCGGCTCGTCGACGGCGGTGAAGAGGCGAAGCGTCAGCTCACCGAGGCGAATCTGCGGCTCGTCGTTTCGATCGCCAAGAAGTACGTCGGCCGCGGCATGCTCTTCCTCGATTTGATTCAAGAGGGAAACCTTGGCCTGATTCGCGCCGTCGAGAAGTTCGACTATCGCAAAGGCTATAAGTTTTCGACCTATGCGACGTGGTGGATTCGCCAAGCGATCACCCGCGCGCTCGCCGATCAGGCCCGCACGATTCGCATTCCGGTCCACATGGTCGAGACGATCAACCGCTTGATCAAGGTCTCACGTCAGCTCCTGCAGGAGCTCGGCCGCGAGCCTTCGGTCGAGGAGATCGCCGAAGCGATGGGGCTCACGCCCGAAAAGGTGCGCGAGGTCATGAAGATCTCGCAGGAGCCGATCTCGCTCGAAACGCCGATCGGCGAAGAAGAAGACTCGCATCTCGGCGACTTCATCGAAGATCAAGAAGCGGTTGCGCCGGCCGAAGCGGCCTCCGTCATGCTGCTTAAAGAGAAGATGCAGGACGTGCTTCAGAACCTGACCGAGCGCGAACGCAAGGTGCTGGTGCTGCGCTTCGGTCTCGAAGACGGTCACCAACGAACGCTCGAAGAGGTCGGCCAAGAGTTCGGCGTTACGCGCGAGCGGATCCGCCAGATCGAAGCGAAGGCGCTGCGCAAGCTGCGCCATCCCTCGCGCGGCAAGGCTTTGAAGGACTACTGGACGAACGAATAATTCGTTGCCGGAAAGGGCTTCCACTGGAGCACGTTGCGTGGAAGCGATCGCCTGAAAGAATGCTCATCCTCAATCTCTTCGCCGCGCTCTTAGCGGTCACGCTGCCAGGCCCGACGCCATCGTCGTCGCCGACACCGCCGAAAACGATTATTACGGTGGTCTCGTCGCCGTACTGTAAGTCGCTCTCACAACACTTTAACGGCGCGATGGTTCCGATGCTCGCCAACGACCTGACGCTCGACGGCGTTAACGTGCAGCTCGAGAGTATCAACGCGCTCTTTAGCCAGCCCGACTACGTGCAGCGTTTCGTGAAGGCCCGGACAACGCTGGGCAAGCAGGAGGCGGTGCTCAATTCCTCGCTCAACCAGATCCAGGGCGAGATCAACCAGCTGCGCGAGGGGTCGCGCTTGACCACCGACGCGGCGGCCGCGGAGCAAATCCACCAGGCGGCGCAAGACTTGCAAGCCGCTTACGACAAGCAGCGGCAGCTCGCCATCGACCTAGGAAACATGTACCAAGCGATGCTGCGCTACCCGATCACGCGCGTCAATCCCGCGCTAGGCGGCTTCGATCCGCAAGAGATGACCGAGCCGGCAGACATGCTCAACATCAAGACGTACCTGCGCTTCGACGGCCAGCGCGACGTCATCGCCGACAACGAGGGCAAAGCCGTCGACATCGCCTACGCCGTCGCCCAAACCTACTGCACGAAGTAAGCCGTTCCGACTACGGGATCGCGTCCGGGTACCAGCGCGCAAACGCCAAGCGCCCAGCGTTCTCCCGGAGGCGTGGGGAGATATCGAACCAGGCCAGTTCTTCTCCGAGCCACTCGGAGCGGGTGCATTCTGCAGCGGAGCGGCACGCGATGCCGCGAAGATCGCCCGCATGATAGCCCGAAATCCTACCGGGCGGCAGCGTTCCATCCCGACGTTCCATGGGTAGTGCAGCGGCAGGCGTAGAGCACTGAGACCTTCGGCGCGAACGACGTCGAGTGAGGCGCTCCGAGGGACGTGCAGCTGCGAGAGATGGGGACGCCGCTCGGGGCGCAAGTCGAAGAGTCCGATGGCTCGACCGTAGTGCTTCACGCGAGCGTTGGCCGCAGCCACGACGCGGGTCGCGTTCAAGTAAAGGGCGCCGAACGCGCCCGGAGCGTTCCACCGGCCACCTACCGTCTTTGAAAACGTCGGATCGAGCGGATCGCTCCATTCAGGTTTGAAGACGCGGAAGTACTCCCCGCCCCGCGTGATTGCGAGCACCTACTCGTACGCGAAGAGCCTGCGAAGATACCCATAGACGGGTTCGGTGCCGTCGCGGCGGATCGTTTCCAGAACCGTTCGCCCGCCCAGCCATTCGTCGGTGGTCCGCACGACCTCCGGAATGCGCGATGCGATTACCTCTCGGGCGAAGACGGCTGCGAGGTCGTGCAGCCTTTCCACACTGGCGCGCCGCGCTTGGGGAATTCCGTGCTCGCGCCATCCGGCGAGCGACGGCCGGCGTACCCCAAAGAGGTCGGCGAGCTCGGTTTCGCTGACCCCAAAGATGTCGGCGATATCGTCGAGCAGCGCGCAGGCGGCCTTATCCAGAGTCGGCATACCCCGATTGTAGCGCTCGACGTCGGAGCCGTCTCACACTTCAGGCGCTACATGTCGTCTTTTTCGGCGTTTGCGCTGGGGACCACGAGCGGGTTTTTCAGGGCAAACGCGCCGTTGGGATTCGGTTTCACCCAGACGATCAAGTCCCAGATCGAGGGGAAGAGAAATATGCGCTTGACCTCGGCGGTGTTCTTGGCGATGCCCATCTTCACCAGCGTTGCGGCCTGCGGGTTGTCGACGTTGCCGCCGGCAGCGGCGAACTTCTTGGCGCGCAGACCGCCGTAGGTTTGCGTCCCGTTCGGCCCGTCGAGAATGTAGTGGAGGTGTTCGCGAAATGAGATCCACCGGCGATAGTTGACGCCCCAAATGGCGGGCGGCTCGGGCGAGCTGCTCTGAAGAACCGAAAAATCCGCGCCGAGCAGGTTGCCATGCACGTCGTACCAGAGCTGGCTGGGATGCTGCGGGTCGCTGCTCTGCCACTGAAGGTTCGCGTAACTGATCGCGCCGTCCGAGTCCTCGTTGCCGAAGCGGAAATAGCCGGCCTTCTCGGCGTCCGCCGGCGTCGGGAAACGCGCCATGAGATCCTTTTGAATGCCCTGCACGAACGCGACTTCGTCGCCCTGGGGCTGCGGGTTAAGCGTGGGGCCGGGCGCAGGCGTGGCGGCGAATGCGGCCGTGGTGGAGAGTGCGAGAATTGCGAGCGCGCACGTTAAGCGAAGGAGCACGAGCTGAACCTCACTTTCTCAGGGGCGATGGCGACGTAGTAGGAGCCGGCTGAGGAGGCTGGAGTTGGCGGTGGGGCCGGCGTATGCCCCCGCGCGTGGCCGGAGGAGTCTGAACCGAAGGGCGTTGCCATCGGCTGCACGGGGAAGATGGGGTTTGGCGTCCCTACGCCTTGCGGCAGCGGACGGGGCGTGACGATCGCGATCGTGCCGTTGCTTTGGGCGCTGATCGTCGCCTCGGTACGCGCCGGGATCTCCGAACCGGCCCGAGCACGAAGTTCTTCCCCTTGCGGAAAATCTGATAGAGCGCGTAGTAGGGCACGAAGATGTCGCCGACCGTGTCTTCTGTCGCGACGGTCGATTCGTGTCCCGCTGAAACGTTTGGCGCCAAACGGCCCGTCGGCGCGCGCAAGGGCAAGCTGCGCCCGTCGCCTAGCTGGAGCGGCTCGAAGAAGATGTCGACAAAACCGTACGTGTCGGCGATGTCGGATGGCGACACGGAGACGATCTTGATTTGAGCCGGCGCTTGAGCGGGTGCGACGACCCGCCCTCCCACGACGATCGGGCTCTTGAGATGCACGCGCACGACGTCGCCGGCCTTGGCCGACTTCGACGAGATCGGATCGTCGAGCACGAAGATTAGCGTCGAGTCGAACGGCAAGACGTTAACGGGAGGGGGAGCCGTTGGGTTCGGCGTCGCCTTCGGCATGGGGGTCGGAGGTGTTGGATAGGCTCCGGCCGTGCCCACGCCGATCGTAACGAATCCGAAGATGAGAAGGCTCAGGCTTACGCCGAGCCTTGTAGCGTTAGCTGGCGCGCTGCTGCTTCTGCGCTGCGCGTTTGCCTTCTTCGATGAGCTGCTTGACTTTTTGCCCACCTTTTTGTCCGATGCGTTCGTAGAAATTTGGGCCATAGCGATCACGCGTGGCTTCGCCGCCCTTCTTTCCACCCTTCTTACCGATCTGTTCGTAGAATTCGTGGCCGTGAGCTTGCTTAGTAGCTAGTCCGCCTTTGCGGCCGATCTCTTCGTAGAACTGCGCGCCGTACTTGTTCTTGACGGTCTCGCCGCCTTTTTGGCCGGCTTCGCGGACGGACATCCCCCCGCCGCGCTTGTTCTGGTCCGTTGTCCCTGACATTATCCTATTCACCTTGTTCCTCGTTCCGCCGTACAAGGGCGGCGGTCCCTTTCCACTCTAGTAGAACGCACCGGGCGGCCGGAAAGTTTGACAAACGTTTAGAGCGGGGTGAGAGGTTATTAAAGCAAGCAGCCACTAGAACGTCCGCTTGCTGTCGAGAAGGATCGTCACCGGACCCGTGTTGACCAGCTCGACTTCCATCTGCGCGCCGAACTCCCCAAAGGCCACCGGCAACCCCATTTCCTGGAGCGCGGTGCCTATCAGTGCGTACAGTAGACGGGCCTGAGGTTCCTTGGCTGCGGCAACGAAAGAGGGGCGGCGGCCGTGCCGGGCGTCGCCGTGCAGCGTGAACTGCGAGACGAGCAACACGGCGCCGGCGACCTCGAGCACCGAACGGTTCATCAAGCCGCGCGTCGTCTGGAAAGATGCGCAGGCCGGCGATCTTTTCGGCCATTGCGCGGGCGTCCCGTTCGCCGTCGTCGACGCCGACGCTCACCAAGGCAAGCAGACCCGGCCCGATCGCGCCGATCGTCTCTCCGGCGACGCGGACGGCGGCCCGCGATACCCGCTGAACGACAGCGCGCATCCTGCGACCCGGCTACCGCGAGAAGATCGAGGAGAGGGCAAAGAGCGCGTTCTCGCGCCGCTCCAGGACGCGGCGATAGAAATACCCGGCCCAGTGCGTTCCGAACGGCACGTAGATGCGCAACCGATAGCCTTGCGCGACGAGCTCTCGCTGAACGTTCGGCCGGCAACCATAGAGCATCTGAAACTCGAAGCGTGTCGCGCGCAATGCGCTCGTTGCTGACGAACGCTTTGACCGCGGCAATCAGGCGGTGGTCGTGCGTGGCGATGCCCGGATAGTTTCCACGCAGCAGCAGCTCGCGCGCGGACTCCAGGTAGTGCCCGCGGATCTCGGGCATCGTCTTATAGGCGATCTCGGGCGGTTCGTTATAGGCGCCCTTGCAGAGGCGAACGCGCGCGCCCAGCTCGATCGCTCGGCGCACGTCGCCGGCGGTGCGCTTCAGGTAGGCTTGGAGAACGATGCCGACGTTCTTGTGCTCGGCAAAAGACGCTCGAAGACGCGCAGCGTCCCGGCGACCACCGAAGAACCTTCCATATCGATGCGCACGAACGGGTCGGCATTGCGCGCGCGTGCTCGACGACGGCGCGAAGGTTTTCGAAGGCGAAATCTTCGTCGAGCAGCAGGCCCATCGCGGTGAGCTTGACCGATACGTTCGAGTCGACGCCGCGCGCGCGAATCGCGTCGAGCATCTCGATGTAAACGTCGCGCGTGTGGAGCGCCGCCGGGCGTTCGAGCACGTCTTCGCCGAGAAAATCGAGCGTGGCCGACATGCCGGCCTCGTTGAGCGCGCGCACGGCCGCGATCGCCGAATCGATCGTCTCGCCCGCAACGAAGCGTCGCGCAAGAAAGTAAAAGTTCTTCTGAATCACGCCGGTCGCCGACATGAGCCCTACTGTACGACGCCGCGCCGCAGAATCCAGGCGACGGCGAGCACGAACGCGGCAAGCACGATGAACCCGTAGCAAAGCGCGAGCGCCTCGCGCACGCCCGAAGCCGAGAGCGTGACGTAGAGCGCGACGGGAAGCGACGTCGGATGGAACGCGACGATGCTGGTCGCGCCGTACTCGCCGATCGCGCGCAGCCACGCGAAGGCGATGCCGGCCCCGATGCCGCCCGCCGCGCCGGAAGCGCGATGCGCGCGAAAGATGCGCCATTCGCTCGCGCCTAACGTGCGCGCGGCATCGGCGTAGATCGGATCGAGGCTGCCGAAGGCCGCGGTCGCCGCGATCGCGACGAACGATCCGGAGACGAAGAACTCGGCGACACCGACGCCGAGCAGCGAATCGGGGACCGTTACGCCGTGCGCGGCGAGCCACGCACCGAACGGAGCATTCGTGCCGAGCACGTAGATCAGCATCAGCCCCGAAGCGACCGGCGGGAACGCGAGCGGGAGCGCGAGCAGAAAGATCGTCGCGGCGCGAAGCTTCGAGCCGCCGCGCGAAAGGTAGTAGCCGGCCGGAACGCCGAGCAGCGTCGCCGCCAGCGTCGCGCCGGCCGAGGCGAGCAACGAGACGCGCAACGCCTCGCCGCCGAGCCGGGCGAAGATCGCGATCGCTTCGCTCGGCGGCATCGCGACGAGCACCGCGGCGACCGGCGCGACCAGGGCAGCGACCAGCACGAAGGCTGCGACCGCAAAGATCGGCCCCGGAGACGGACGCGTCATGCAGGAAGCTTCACCAAGGTATCGCGCAAAGCGTCCTCATGGGCGCCGCACCGTTCAAGGTCCTCGTCATCGCCTTGGCGCTTGCGCTCGACGTCTTCGCGGTGAGCGTCGGGGTCGGCGTTCGCGGCATCTCCCCGCGCCACAAGCTTCGCATCGGCATCGCCTTTGCCTGCGCCGAAGTCGTGATGAATGTCCTTGGTGCCGGGCTCGGTCTGCTCGCCGGACGCCTGATCGGCGGTGCCGCCGGGTACTTTGGATTCGCGGCGCTGATCGGGCTCGGGCTCTACATGATGCGGGAGAGCCGCTCAGATTTGAGCGCCACCTCGCAGCTCGATCTCACGCGCGGCCCCGGGTTGGTGCTGGCGTCCCTGGCGATCAGCCTCGACTCGCTCGGCATCGGCTTCTCGATTCTCTACATCGGCGTTCCGCTTCCGATCTCGCTGATCGTCATCGCCATCGTCTCGGTCACGTCGACGACGCTGGGCCTCACGGTCGGACGTTGGCTCGGGGGATACGCCGAACGCAACGCGGCGTTCATCGGCGGTTTGCTGCTGGTGCTGACCGGCGTCGGCTTCGCCGTGCTCAAGGCGCTCCACCTCGGCTAGCTGAAGGGAGCGAGATGCGAGTCGGGCTCGAGCTTCTGGACCTTGCGCGCAGCACCGGCGCACGAACGGTCTTCGTCGTCGGAACCGGGCGGAACGTCGGAAAGACGGTCGCACTGCGAGCGATCTACGAGGCCGCCTGCGCGGAGACGCTGCGAACCGGCCTCGCCTCGATCGGTCGCGATAGCGAAGCGGGGCCGGGCGGCGAGCTAAAAGCGAAGCCGCGCCTTTGGCTGCGGCCATCGACGGTCCTCGTCACGGCACGCGCCCTTCTACCCCGCTCGCCCGCCAGCGAGATTCTCAAACTCTCCGGTTTGCGCAGCGCCGCGGGCGAGCTCGTTTACGCGCGCGTCGTGACAGGCGCGTTCTACGAACTGGCCGGACCGCCGACCGCGTCGGGCGCGCACGAAACGATCGACGAGCTCTTGGAGCTCAGCGAAATCGCGATTGTCGACGGTGCGGTCGATCGCGTCGCGGCGCTCGCCGGACGCAACGCGGCGATCGTCGTTGCGTGCGGCGCGGCCGCGGCGCACACGCCGCAAGAAGCGGTGGACGAGGTCGCCGCATTCGTTGCCCGGCTCAGTATCGCGCCCTTCGATCCGCGAGAGCCGACCGTCGAGATCGAGGGAGCGCTGACCGCGGGAGCGGCTGCGGCGTTCATCGCCGCCGGCGAGACGCGGCAGATCGTCGTCGGCGATCCGACGCAGATCGCGTTGAGGGGCAAAGCTGCGACGACGGCCTTGGCGAGGCTTCGCGTCCGCTGCCGGCGTCCGCTGCGCGTCGTTGCGGTAACGGTTGCGTCGATCGGTCCGCAACGCACCTTCGAACCGCGCGGCTTTGCGGGTGCCGTCGCCGCGGCGACCGGGCTGCCCGCCTTCGACGTCTACGCGAGTGCCGCCGCGTGAGGGCAGACGGCCTGCTCGATGCGCCCAGCGCGCGCGTTCTCGGCTTCGAGTGGCTGGCGAATGCCGTCGCGCCGGTCTCACCGTACGGCGAGCGCCGGTTGGCGGAGCTGCGTCCATTTCAGCCGGGTCAAGAGCGCGAAGCAGCAGCGCCGCGCCGGCCTAATCGCCGAGGTTGCGAGGCTCGATGGCAGCCGGCTCGACGCCGTACGCGGCGCGCTGGCCGAACTTCCCGACGCAGCGCCGGCGATCGCGCGCGCGTCGATGGGCGACGTTCTTGAAGACCCGAATTTTCTCGAGCTGCAGCGCTTCTGCGAGATCGTCGCGCGCATCGACGAACTGCTCGACGGCGCGCCGCTGCCGGCGATCCTCGACGATGCGGTTCGCGCGGTCGGAACGGCGCTTTACGCCGGGCGCAGCGAGAAGATGGGCTTCTATCTCGCCGACGCGTTCGATCCCGAGTCTGGAGAGAGAGCGCATGCAGCTGACGACCGCGCAGGCCGATCTCGACTCCGCGCGCGGCCGCGAGATCGAACGCGTCGCGCGCAAGCCTCGCGCGCGACGATCTCAGCGATGAGTTCATCGTGATGCGCGAGGATCTTCGCGGCGCGCTGCCGCGCCGGCGTGCGCATCGTGCGCGAAGCGCCGACTTACCTGCTCTGCGCGCTCGACTACGGCGACGCTTCGCTCGCGGCACTGCGCCGTCGCGACGCCGCCGCCGATCGCGTCGCATTGGCCGAAGAGCGCGTGCGCGTGAGGCTCTCGTCGCTGGTGCGCGAACATGGCGCCGGACTCGATGCGGCCGCCGCGGCGCTTGGTCGAGCTCGACGTGCTCGTTGCCGCTGCGCGCTTTACCAAGCGCTACGATTGCGTTCCCGCCGAAATCGTGCCGGAGCCGATGCTGGCCTTCGAGCAGGCGCGATTTCTTCCGCTGGCGGTCGAGCTCGCCGCCGCCGGGCGCGCATTCACTCCGCTCGATATCGATCTGCGCGATGCCGCGGTGCTGACCGGACCGAACATGGGCGGCAAGAGCGTCTGCCTGCAAACCTGCGGTTTCGTTGCGCTTTGCGCCGCGTTCGGGTTTCCGGTTCCGGCAGCGCGCGCCCGTGCCGGGCTCTTCGACCAGATCGCGTGGCTGGGCGTTGGGCGCGACGACCATATCGGCGGCTTGCTCTCGTCCTTCGCTCGCGAGGTCGTACGCTTGAAAGAGATTCTCGAGCGCAAGGCGCCCCGGGTTTTGGCGCTGATCGACGAGTTCGCCCGAACGACGACGCCGCACGAGGGCAAGGCGCTCTTGGTCGCTTTGCTCGCGCGTCTGCGCGAGCGGCGCGCCTGCGGCATGCTCGCCACGCATTTGAGCGGCGTCGCGGCGTCGGCCGGCGTTCGCCATTTCGCGGTGCGCGGGCTGCGCGGCATTCCCAAGCGCCCGGCGGCGCCGCAGCTTGACGAGGCGTTGCAGGCACTGGCCGCATCGATGGATTACACGATCGGCGAAGTGACCGCCGATGACGTCTGGGGGGCCGACGCGATCGCGTTGACCGCTCTGCTGGGCCTGGACGACGAGTTCGTCGAGGCTGCCTACCGTGCGCTGGTAGAATAGAGAGATGGATCCGCTCATCATCACCTGCGCGCCGGTCGGGGCCGAGGTGAAGCCCGAGCAGACGCCCCATCTGCCGTACACGCCCAAGCTGCTCGGCGAAACCGCGCGAGCCGTGCGCGAGGCCGGCGGCTCGATCCTCCACGTGCACTGCCGCAACGACGACGGCACGAATACGCACAGCGTCGAGCGTTTTCGCGAAGCCTACGACGCGATTCGCGCGAACAGCGATCTGATCGTGCAGTTTTCGACCGGCGGCGCGATCGGCATGACGCCCCGAAGAACGCGCAAGCGTGCTCGAACTGCGGCCGGAGATGGCGACGCTTACCTGCGGCAGCGTCAACTTCGGCGACGACATCTTCGAGAACAGCTTTCCGATCATGCGCGGCATCCTGCGCAAGATGAACGAGTTCGGCGTGCGTCCGGAGCTCGAAATCTTCGACAAGGGCCATCTCGCCAACGCGCGCAGGCTCGCCCGCGAGCGTCTGCTCACGTTTCCGCAGCACGTCGACTTCGTGCTCGGCGTTCCCGGCGGCCTGGAGGCGACGGTGCAGAACCTCTGCGACCTCGTCGACGACTTGCCCGCGGGCTGCACCTGGTCGGTCGCCGGAATCGGCCGTCAGCAACTGCCGATGGCGATGGCGGCGATCGCGATGGGCGGCCACGTCCGCGTCGGCTTGGAGGACAACCTCTACTACAGCCGGGGGCGTCTGGCGCGCAACGAGGAGCTGGTCGCACGCGTCGCTCGCATCGCCGCGGAGGCCGGCCGAGCGGTCGCGACGCCCGAGCAAGCGCGCAAGGTCTTAGGCTTGCCGGCTCCTTCCGCGAGGGGCGAGGGCGTTTCCGTCCAATAACGCGGCGGGTTGTTCACCTACGTCGTGCGCCGGACGCTTCAAGCGATTCCGCTGCTGCTGGTCATCTCGGTCATCCTCTACGGCATCCTCTACAACATGCCGGGCGGCCCGCTCGCGCCGTACTTGCAGAATCCGCACATCACCCCGGCCGACATCGCGCGCCTCAAACACAACCTGGGCCTCGACCAGCCGGTCCCGATCCAGTACCTGAAGTGGCTCGGCACGATCCTCACCGGCGACATGGGCTACTCGACGAGCAACTCCGAGCCGGTTTTTCAGGCGCTCATCGAGCGGTTCCCGGCGACGCTCGAGCTGATGGGCGCGTCGCTGCTGATCGCGATCACCGTCGGCGTCACCGCCGGCATCGTCTCGGCGGTCTATCGTTACTCGGCGCTCGACTACGCGATCACGACGTTCGCGTTCTTCGGGCAGTCGATGCCGGTCTTCTGGTTTGCGCTGATGATGCAGCTGGCGTTCGCGGTGCACGGCATCCCGCTGCCCTTCGGCTACCAGATCCAATTGCCGTCGGCCGGCATCTCGACCAGCGATACGTTCGATATCGGCGACCGGCTCCAGCACTTGATCTTGCCCGCGATGGTCCTCTCGCTGCTCTCGATCGCGTTGTTCAGCCGCTTCATGCGTTCGTCGCTGCTCGAGGTTCTCGGAACCGACTACATGCGCACCGCCGCGGCCAAGGGGCTCTCATTCCGGACGATCCTGTTCAAGCACGGCTTGAAGAACGCGCTGATTCCGGTGGTAACGGTCGTCGCGCTCTCGCTGCCCGGCCTGCTCGCCGGCGCGATCATCACCGAAACGATCTTCGCGTGGCCCGGCATGGGCCGGCTCTTCTATCAACGCGCTCAACCAGAGCGACCTCGCGCTGCTGATGGGCTATCTGCTGCTGGTCGCGTTTTTGGTCGTCTTTTCGAATTTACTCGCCGACGTCGTTTACGCGTGGCTCGATCCGCGCGTGAAGTACGACTGAGGAGCCGAGCATGGCCGCACCGACCCTTCCGCTTCCGGGCAACACGGTCATCGAAGACGAGCTTCGCCTACACAAGGTTACGTTTTGGACGCGGCTGCGCCGCCACAAACTCGCGATCGCCGGGCTGGTCGTGCTGCTGCTGATGGTGCTGGCGGCGACCTTCGCGCAACCAGCTCGCGCCGTTCGATCCCAACTGCGATCGACAACGTCCACTGGCAAGGAACGCCGCTGCCGCCGTGCTTCCAAGACGCCGCGCAGTGCGGCGGACACTCGCTGGGAACCGACGAGGTCGGGCGCGACCTGCTCTCGCGCCTGCTCTTCGGTGCGCGCATCTCGCTGACGGTCGGCGTCTTCGCGGTGCATCATGGAGATGCTGATCGGCACGACGCTCGGCGCGATTGCCGGCTACTACGGCGGCTGGGTCGACTATGCGCTGATGCGCGTCACCGACGTCTTTCTCTCGATTCCGCTGCTGCCGCTCTTGCTCGTGCTGACCGCGATCGTCGCCGCCAGCTCATCGAAGGCAGCGCTGAGCTTCGGGGTAATCGTCATCATCATCGGCGCGCTCTCGTGGCCGCCGGTCGCCCGTCTCGTGCGCGCCTCGTTCCTCAGTCTGCGCGAACGCGAGTTCGCCGAAGCCGCGCGAGCCGTCGGCAACAACGACGGGCGCATCATCTTCCGGCACCTGCTGCCCAACGCGGTCGCGCCGATCGTCGTTCAAGCGACGCTCGACGTCGCCAA
Organism: Vulcanimicrobiota bacterium; assembly: GCA_963739845.1. Classification (GTDB taxonomy): domain Bacteria; phylum Vulcanimicrobiota; class Vulcanimicrobiia; order Vulcanimicrobiales; family Vulcanimicrobiaceae; genus Cybelea. Next base: position 99,977 of record CAVUBQ010000001.1, read on the forward strand.
CGTCATCGTCCTCGAATCGACCCTCTCGTTCTTGGGCTTTGGCATTCAGCCGCCGACGGCGTCGTGGGGCAACATGCTCGCGAACGCGTCGAGCAATCTTCAAACCGCCTGGTGGGCGGCGGTCTTTCCCGGCCTCTGCATCCTGGTGACGGTTCTCGCGATCAACTACATCGGCGACGGACTGCGCGACGCGCTCGACCCCAACATGATCTAGAAGCGCTTCGCGCCCGAGTCGAAGGGCGAGGCGCCACCCCCCGGAGAACATGGCGGACCGGCCCGTGCGCAAGTGGCGGAATTGGTAGACGCACTAGCTTGAGGGGCTAGCGGGAGCAATCTCGTGCTGGTTCGAGTCCAGTCTTGCGCATTTAGTTCGGCGCCTTCGTAGGCCGCCGTTATTCTATTTTTGCGGTATTCGGAAAGGAAGCTCCCATGAATCTTCGCGTTTTTCTGCTTGTCGCGACTCTCTCGCCATTATTTCTCTCCGCGTGCGGCAGCCCAAACCCGGGAACCGGCCTGGCGAGCTTGCCGGCCGCGGATCGAATGGCGCCGTCAGCCAACGACGTCGTGGTTACAGCCGTCTTCGGAAAAACTCCGATTCCCAAATTAGAGATCACCTTGACTCGCAAGTCGTGGCCCGGAGGCAAGCTGATCGCGAAGGGCAAGACCAATCCGAAAGGGCAAGTGAAACTCTCCGGCAACTGGACGAACCAAGAGATCGTCTGCGCCGGAGGCACATACCAACGCCGCCCAGGGTCAACCTTCCAGGCTTATGTTTGCCAATCGCCGTTTCCCAAGGCGGTTAGGCTAGAGTTCAAATAGCACGCGCTCTCGCGTATCAAAAGTTTTAAAAATACAATCCTGAGGTCTGGTACCGTGGTATCGTGGCGGGATGGAGCTGCTCGTCAATGGCAAGACGTATCAGCTGGATATTCCCGGGGAGATGCCGCTGCTCTGGGCGCTGCGTGACGAACTCGGGCTGACCGGAACAAAGTTTGGCTGCGGAATAGGGCAGTGCGGCTGCTGCACCGTGCACATCGACGGCGTTGCAACACGCTCTTGCTTGATGCCAGTGTCGGCGGTCGCCGGTAAGCAGATCGTCACGATCGAAGGCCTCAGCGCGCAGCGATCGCATCCGGTTCAACTGGCGTGGGTCGCGCTGCAGGTGCCGCAGTGCGGCTACTGCCAGGCCGGGCAGATCATGGCGGCGGCGGCGCTGCTGCAGCAGAATCCAACGCCCGGCGAACCGCTCATCGATCGCACGATGACGAACCTTTGCCGATGCGGGACCTACGACCGGATCCGCGCGGCGATTGCGCACGCGGCGTCGCTCACAAACGAGTAGGCGGTGCTGCGCTCGCTCTCTCGTGCCGAGTTTCTAGCGCTGACGTCGTCGTGTTTTCTCATGGCGGGCGTGCATGGCTGCGCGAAGCCAACGGAGGCTTTCGAGCCGTCGGCGTGGCTGACGATTCGTAACGACAACACGATCCTCTTATTACTGAGCAAGTCCGAGATGGGGCAAGGCGTCACGACCGTGCTGCCCTCGCTCGTCGCCGAAGAACTCGAGGCACCGCTCGATCTCTTCGAGGTTGGGTTTGCTCCCTCCAATCCGCGTTACTACTATCCGGGCTTGACGCGCATGTCGACCGGCGGAAGCGCCAGCATGGAAGAGTCGTGGCTCTTTCTGCGGCAGATGGGAGCGATCGCGCGCACGATGCTGGTGACGTCGGCGGCGCGGAACTGGAACGTCGACGAAGCGTCGTGCTCCACGGCGAATGGCAAGGTCACGCACCGCGCGAGCGGGCGAGAGGCGACATACGGCTCGCTCGTCGCCGCAGCGTCGGCGCTGCCGGTTCCTAGGTCGATTGCACTAAAAAAGCCCGCGGAGCATAAGCTCATCGGTAAGGCGATCGATCGACTCGATATTCCCGCGATCACTGACGGGAGCGCGAAGTACGGCATCGACGTCGTCGTTCCGGGGATGAAGTACGCCGCAATCGCTCGTCCGGAGCGGTTTGGTGCAAAGCTGATTCGATTCGACGATCGCCGGGCAAGGGCGGTCCCGGGCGTCGTTGACGTCGTGGAGACGCCACACGGTGTCGCGGTGGTCGCTTCGAACACGTGGGCGGCCATGCGCGGAAAACGGGAACTGGAGATCGAGTGGAGCTCCGGCGATCCTCGCGCCCTCGACTCGCCGGCGATGGTGCGCGACGCGACGCGAGTCCTCAGGGATCCGTCGAAGGTGACGCGAGTGAGGAATCGCGGCACGGTCCCTCACGAGCCGGCCCAAACGATCGAAGCGACGTACGTCGCACCATTCGTCGCCCATGCCACGATGGAGCCCATGAACGCGACGGCCGACGTGAGAAGCGACTCGTGCGAGATCTGGGCGCCGACGCAGGCGCCGACGCGCAGTCAGCTCGCCGCCGCACGCGTCACCGGCCTTCCCGTTGAAAAGTGCATCGTCCATCCCACTCGGATCGGCGGAGGATTTGGCCGCCGGCTGCTTGCGGATTACGTCGAGGAAGCAGCGGCGCTCTCGCAGCGGATCGGCGCCCCGGTAAAGGTCACGTGGACGCGGGAAGACGACATCGCGCACGATTACTACCGGCCGATGAGCGTCAACATCATCAAGGGGATGCTCGACGAGCACGGCGCGCTGATCGGCCTCTCGCACTCCGTCGCATCGGAATCGATTATTCGAACCCTCGATATCGAGGACTTTCGCCGAGCGCGCTATATCGACGAGGCTTCGCTCGATGGGCTGGTGAGCGACTTCGTATACGACGTTCCGTATTACGCGGTCGGATATGCGGACGTCGAGTACGGGGTGCCCGTCGGTCCCTGGCGAGCGCCGAACGCGAACTGGAACGAGTTCGTCGTCGAGTCGTTCATCGACGAGCTCGCTCATCAGGCAAATCGCGATCCGATCGAGTTTCGCCTCGCCCTGCTGCATCGCGCGCCGCGCATCACAAGCGCGCTGCGTGCTGCGGCGAGCATAGTAGAGTGGAGCGACCGTGCCCGCGATAAGCGGAACTTGGGCATTGCCTTAACCGTCTGGAGCAGCATCGGCGTCATCGTTGCAGAAGTCGCAACCTCCGCGAACGGCACGATCGGCGTTCGGCACGTCACCGCCGTCATGGACTGCGGCACCGTGGTCAATCCCAACGTCGTCAAATCACAGGTCACCGGCGCCATCTACCAAGGCCTCTCGGCGGCAATGTACGAGCGGATAACGATCGCGCAAGGTCGTCCGCAGCAGCAAAACTTCGACTCCTATCGCCTGATGCGGCTGGCAGAGGCGCCAACCGTCGACGTCCACTTCGTTCCAAGCACAAGGCCGCCGACCGGCATCGGAGAGACCGCGATTCCCGGCATCGCGCCGGCGGTCGGAAACGCGATCTTTGCCGCTACTGGGCGCCGGATTCGCGAGTTGCCGTTCACGCGTGGTTAACCGTCAGGGTCACTGGGCCGTCGGCGCGAACCCTCGAGGGCATGCCGGACCAAGAGGAGGACGGCTCCAAGGTCGTGGGCGGCCTCACGGGCGAGCGGAGCTGAAGCCGGTCAGGGTGCTGGCGGGCAAAAAGCCCTTGGCCGGTTGCTCTGAGGAACTTTTGAGGCCGGCCCTGAAACAGAAGTCCGGCCCCCCCGCGTAAACCAAGGCAATAATGGAAATCGCATCGTGTGGTTGACCCGCTTCTCGATTAGCCGCCCGGTGATCACCGCGATGGTGTTCATCGCGCTCGCCATTTTCGGAACCGTCTCCTTCTATAAGATCGGGCGCAGCTCGAATCCGCCGGGGACCGACTTTCCGATCGTCGTCGTCTACTCGGCCTATCCCGGGGCCTCGCCTCAGGAGATGGAGCGGCTCGTCGTCAAGCCGATCGAAGACCAGCTCGACGGCATCGACAACCTCGACCAGCTCAGCGCGACCGCCCAGGAGGGCGTCGCGATCGATCATCGTCCAGTTCAAGCTCGGCACGAATCTCGACGTCGCGGCGATCAACGTGCAGAGCGCGGTCGACACCGCCCGCGTCTATCTGCCCGCCGACCTCGACCCGCCCACGGTCGAGAAGAACGGCGCGTCCCAGCCGTTGATCGACGTCGCGGTCAGCTCCAAGACGCTCAATCAGACGCAGCTCGCCGACTTCGTCAACAACAAGCTCGAGCCGATCCTCAAGGCGATTCCCAACGTTCAAGCGGTCAGACATCTACGGCGCGAGCGATCGGGAGTTCCACGTCGAGCCGATCCCGGAACGCCTCGTCGGCGCGAACGCGACCCTCAGCGATGTCTTCGCTGCGGTCGCGGCCAACAACGCCAACCTGCCCGGCGGCATCCTGCGCCAGCCCACGCCGGAGACGAGCGTCTCGGTGCACGCCGAGATCAACACCGCCCAAGACCTGCTCGGGATTCCGCTCATGGTGCCCGGCAGCTCGAACAAGAACATGAGGGTCGGCGACGTCGCCTACGCCTTCGACAGCCACATCGAGCCGACGTCGATCTCGCACTACAACGGTCAGCCGCGCATCTACGTCGAGCTCGACCGGAACATCGCCGCCGACGAGATCACGTCGACGAAGATCGCGCGCGAGCACCTCAAGCAGATCGCGACGCAGTTTCCCGACCTGACCTTTAACGAGATCGACGCGCCGGCCGATTACACGCAGAAGTCGCTCAACGGCGTCTGGCAGTCGCTGATCGAGGGCATCGTGCTCACGATGCTCGTGATGCTGCTCTTCCTGCACGCCTGGCGGAACGCGATCGTCGATCATGATCGCGATCCCAACGCTCGATTCTCGCGACCTTCATCCTGATGAAGATGTTCGGCTTCCATCTCGACATCGATGTCGCTGATGGGGCTCTCGCTGATCATCGGCATCTTGGTCGACGACTCGATCGTCGTGCTCGAAAACATCACGCGCCATCGAGATCTCGGCGAAGATCCGATCGATGCGGCGATCAACGGCCGCAGCGAGATCGGCGGCGCGGCGGTCGCGATCACGATGGTCGACGTCGTCGTCTTCCTGCCGATCGCGTTTCTGCCGGGCATCGTCGGCGCGTACCTGCGCGAGTTCGGCGCGGTCATCGTCATCGCGACGCTCTTCTCGCTGCTCGTCTCCTTCACGCTCACGCCGCTGCTCGCCGCGAGGTGGAGCGTCAAGCAGCGTTCGCAGGCGAAGCCCAAGTGGCTCGAAGCGCTCGGTTCGTGGAAGGTCAACCTCGCGCTCTGCGTGGGAGCGCGTCGTCGCCTACTTCATCCCGTGGCCGATCGCCGAGCTGCGCCAGATCCTGCCGGTCATGGTCGCGCGCGGTTCTCCTGCTCAACTTCTTCGTGCAGCGCTACGACCGCATCCTGAACTGGTACCGGACGCGCGCGCTGCCCTACGCGCTCGCGCACGGGCTTTTCGTCGTCTTCGTCTGCGCCGTGCTCGTCTTCAACGCGCTCACGCTGGCGATGGGCGCCGGCACGACGACGATCGCGCTCAACGTGCTCATTCTGGTCCTCGCCGCCATCTGGCACGGCGTCGGCTTCATGCTGCGCCGCCGAATGCCCGAGGAACGGCATCGCCTACCGCTGGTCGCCATCGCCGCAACGGCTCGCGAGCGCGCGATGTACGCTGCGCCGCGGCGGCGACGCGCTGCAAGAACGTGCCGCGCATCTTCGTGCGCTGGTTCTACGCGACCGGCCGCGGCGGAAAGCTCACCTACGTGACCTTCGCGTCTGCCGATCGCGCTCGCGATCCTGCTTCCGCTGCTCGGTCCGATCGACTTCGACTTCGTGCCGCAGGTGCAGACCGGCGAGATCTCGATGACGGTGACCTATCCGCCCGGAACGCCGCTGCAGGTGACCTCGAAGTACGTGACCGCGCTCGAAACCGGGATCATGAAGCTCGACGGAATCAAGTCGGTCAGCTCGACCGTCGGCCGCAAGCCGCAGGGCTGGGGTTCGGCGATCGGCGACAACTACGCGCGGCTCGACGCGCAAACGCTCCCGGACCGCCGTCACGACACCTACAAGATCATCGACCAGATTCGCAAGCTCGGCTACCTGGTGCCGGGCGGCGACTTCCAAGTCGCCGGCGACAGCGGCGGCGGCTCGGGCGCGACGATCTTCTACTCGCTCTCGGGGCCGGAAGACGCGATCGCGCCGGCTGCCGAGAAGGTCGCGCAGTTCTTGCGCGCCACGCCGGGAAGCGTGAACGTGCAGACCAGCAACGAGGCCGCCGCGCCGCGGCTCAACGTGAACGTCGACGCGCAGAAGGCCGAGATTCTCGGCGTCTCGCCGGCCGACGGCCGCCAATGCCGCGCGCCTGGCGATCGACGGCGCGGTTGCGACGCGCGTGCGCGCCGAGAACGGGCTGGTCAACGTGCGCGTGCAGTTCCCGCTCTCCGACCGCAAGACGGTCGATCAGCTCAAGGACGTGCGCGTGCGCGCCGAAGACGGAACGCTCGTGCCGATCGCCGACATCGCGACGCTCGAATGGACGAAGGCGCCGCTGCAGATCAAGCGTCTCAACCGCCAGCGCGTCGTCGACGTCTACGGCGGCACGCTCCCCGGCTACTCGCTCGGTGCGGTTACCGGTCCGCTCGAGAAGCAGCTGCGCAAGCCGGGCTTCCTCCCCGAAGGCGTGCAGCTCACCGCGCAGGGCGACACGCAATACATGATCGAGACGATGGCCAACATGGGCGTCGCGCTGCTGACCTCGTTCATGCTCGTCTACATGCTGATGGTGATTCTCTACGGCTCGTTCCTCGAGCCGCTGATCGTCATGTTCTGCGTGCCGCTGGCGGTCGATCGGTGCGCTCGTCGCGCTCTCGATCATGCACCGCATCGAGCCGAACGCCGGGCAGTCGCTCAACATCATCTCGATGATCGGCATCGTCATGCTCTTCGGATTGGTCGCCAAGAACGGAATCTTGCTCGTGGACTACTCGAATACGCTCTGCCGCCGCGGCATGCGCGTGCACGACGCGGTGCTTCAAGCGGCGAGCACGCGATTCCGTCCGATTCTGATGACGACGTGTGCGATGATCTTCGGCATGCTGCCGCTCGTCGCTCGGCTTCGCCGAGGGCGGCGAGTGGCGCCAAGCGATGGGCACCGTCATCATCGGCGGATTGATCGAGCTCGCTGATCCTCACGCTCTTCCTCGTGCCGATGGTCTACGAGACGTGGATCGGCTGGCTCGAGCGGCGCGCCGACCAGCGCGCGATCGCCGCCGAGATGTCGCAGCCGGCCGCCGAAGCAGCCCGAGCGTAGCGCGGTCGCTCTAAATCGACGCGCCCTCGTTACCGGAGCTGCCGGCGGTCTTGCCGCCGGCATCGCTCCCGCCCTTGCCGTCGACGGATTCTCGCAGATTGCCATCACCTATCGAGCGACGCCGCCCGACGCGACGGTCGCCGCCATCGAACGGGCCGGGGCCGGTGCCGCGGCAGTGCGTGTCGATTTCCTCGCCGATCCCCTCGCCGTGGACGAGGCGCTCGACGCGGCGGTACGCGAGCACGGTCCGTTCGACACGCTCGTGCACGCCGTCGGTCCACTGGTCGTCAAACGCTTCGCCAACGCGACGCTCGAAGAATATCGCGAGGCCTTCGATGGAAACGTCCGCAGCGCGGTCTTAGCGGCACGTGCGACGCTCCCGGCGATGCGCGCCGCCGGGTTCGGGCGCATCGTCTTCTTCGGAATGCTCGGATCGAGCGAGACGCGCCCCTTCCGCGGCTTCTCGTTCTACCAAGGCGCGAAGAGCGCGCTCGTCGCGATTGCGCGCTGCCTCGCCGTCGAAGAAGCTCGACACGGAATCACCGTCAACGTCGTTGCCCCGGGCGACATCCGCGAGAAGACGCTCGACCGCGCGCGAGCGCTCGAAGTACAAGCTGCCAACCCACGCGGCCGCAAAGGCAGCTACGAAGACGTCGCCGATGCGGTTCGATTCTTGATCGCTCCGGAGCGCGATTTCATCACCGGAGCCGTGCTCGAAGTGACCGGCGGCCTGCAAACTGCCGCGGAGTGAGGGCTCTACAGGACATAGCTTCGTTTTGCTCGTAAGGTCGGCCTGACACGATGCCCGACACTACGAACGAACATCACGCTTTTGCGCTGCCCGGAGCGCGCCCCCAGTACGGGCCCGATAAACTCGTGAGCGTCGAGCACATCGACCTTCACCTCACTCCGGATCTGCAAGCTGAAACGCTCGACGGCGTCTGCACCACGACCGTACGCGCGCTCGACGAGCCGGTGCCGCGCTTGACGCTCGACGCCATCGACCTCGAGGTTTCGCGCGTCGAGCGGCTCTCGGGCTCCGAGGGGCGTCGCGCTGAGAACTTTACGCGACGCGACGGAAAGCTGGAGATCGAATTCGAGCCGGCGATCGCTCCCGGCCAAGAAGCGACCTTTGCGATCGGCTATCGGATCTCCAAGCCGCGCCACGGGCTCTTTTTTATTAAACCGACCGCCGCCCATCCCGAGAAGGTCGTGCACGCCTGGACGCAGAGCCAGGACGAGTACGCCCGTTATTGGTTTCCGTGTCTCGACTATCCGACCGAGAAACAGCGCACGACCACGACGCTGGTCGTGCCGAAAGGGACGTTCGCGCTAGGGAACGGCGAACTGGTCGAACGCAGGGACGAGGGCGAGCGCACGATCTTCCGATACCGCCAGGACGTGCCGCACAGCACCTATCTCATGACGATGGTCGCGGGACCGTTCGTCGAGGTCGCGCAGGGAACTGTCGGAAGCAACGCCGTGCCGGTCTACTATTACGTCCTGCCCGGCCGCGAAGCCGACGGCGAGCGTTCCTTCGGCAAGACGCCGCAGATGATCGAGCTCTTCGAGAAGCGCATCGGCGCCCCCTATCCGTACGCGCGGTACTCGCAGATTGCGGTCTCCGACTTCATCTTCGGCGGCATGGAGAATACGTCGGCGACGACTCAGACCGACCGCACGCTTCACGACGAAATCGCGCACCTCGACTTCTCGAGCGATCCGCTGGTCTCGCACGAACTCGCGCACCAATGGTTCGGCGACCTGCTCACGTGCCGCGATTGGTCGCATGCGTGGCTCAACGAAGGCTTTGCCACGTTCATGGAAGCCGTTTGGCGCGAAGCCGACCTCGGTCGCGACGAGTATCTCTACGACATCTTTGCGTGCGTCGCGGCATATTTGAAGGAGGAGGCGGATCGCTACAGCCGGCCGATCGTCTGCAATACGTATCGCGATCCGATCGAGATATTCGACCGTCACCTCTATCAGAAAGGCGCCGCCGTGCTGCACATGCTGCGCGGCGAGCTCGGCGACGCGCGCTTCTGGCGAGCGATTCAAGGCTACGTAAAGCAGAACGCACAGCGCTCGGTGGAAACCATCGATCTCATACGCGCGATCGAAGAAGCGACCGGCCGGAATCTGCGCGGGTTCTTCGACCAGTGGGTCTTCCGGGCCGGTCACCCGGTGGTCGAAGTCGGCGTCACCTGGGATCCGAAGCGAAAGGTCGCAACGGTGACGATCGATCAGAAGCAGAAGATCGACGCCGAGCATCCCGTCTTTACCTTCGACGTCGAGGTCGGCTTCGACCAACGGCTGATTCACGCGCACGTCGAGCGCGCACACGAAACGATGACCGTGCCGCTCGAAGCCGAACCAAAGCTCGTACGCTTCGACCCGGGCGCGTTTCTCTTAGCCGACGTCAGCTATCGGATGGGCGCCGATCTTGCCGCGGCCGCGCTCCTCGGCGAACCCGACGTCGTCGCTCGAATTCGGGCCGCGCGCGAGCTCGCGAAGGACGGCGGCAACGTCGCTCGCGACGCGATTGCCAAAGCGTTCGAACGCGAGCCGTTTTGGGGCGTGCTGACCGAGATGGCGGCAGCTATCGGGGCGACGCGCGCACCGTGGGCGCGCGATCTGTTGATCGCGACATTGCGGCATAAGCATCCAAAGGTTGCGCGAGCCGCGGCCGAGGCGCTCGGGAACTTTCGCGATGCCGAGGCGGCGACGGCGCTTATCGAAGCGTTCCGGCACCAGGCCTCGTACCTGGTGCGCGCGGCGGCGCTCGCGGCCTTGGGGAAGACGCGCGACGAGCGCGCTTTCGACGTACTCGCCGCGGCGGTGCAAGAACGGACGTGGAACAGCGTCGTCGAGGCCGGTGCAGTTCGCGGGTTGGCGGAGCTCGCGGACGAGCGCGCGATGACGCCGATCGCGGATGCGGGCCGCCCGCGGCAGCACGAGGGTTTGCGTCGCGCCGCGGTCGGCGCGCTGGCGCGCGTCGGGATGCTGGTCGAGGCGGCGCGCACGCGCGCGGTCGAAGAGCTGCGGCAGTACCTCGACGACGATATGTTCTTGGTAGCGCTCGATGCAATCGTCGCTGCCGAAACGCTGGGAGATGCGCGTCTGCTGCCGGCACTCGACCGCCTTGCCTATCAGGCCCTCGATGGGCGGATGCGGCGTGACGCGATGGAGGCTGCCGTACGCATCCGCCAAGCCGCCAAGGTCCCGGCTCAAGTTACCGAACTGCGCGATGAGCTCAACGAACTACGTGAAGATCAACGAAAGCTTCAGGAGAAGATCGAGGCGCTCGCGCGGGCTTAGGCGCCGCGCGTTTGCGATCGGGCTGCCGCTTGCGGTGGTTCTTGTGCTTGTGCTGCTTCTAACAAAGCTACATTCCGCTTCGGGGTCGCTCCCGCAGGCCATCGCGGCCTGCGGTCGCTCAGCTCAATTTCGGGAAAGCAAGCTTTGAAGAAGACATCCTGTGTTGCCCGACAACTGAGAAGCCCCGAAGCGAAACGTAGCTTTGCTCCAGTCGCGAGTTCTCCATGGAGCGTAGCCGATCGCAAACGGCTGAATGGGGAATTGGGAAGCGCATTTGGCCCGGCCGTCAGCGGGGCGCGGGCGTGGAGTTTTGCCGTCGTTTCGGGTGATGGTAGCACGATCTACGATAGGCGCGCCGATCGCGCGGTCGTGCCGGCCTCGGTTCAGAAGCTGATCGTCGCGGCGAGCGCGCTCGACGCGCTCGGGTCCCGGTTATCGCTATCACACGCTCTTCGCCGCGCGCGACGGTATCGGCACCAACGGCACCCTCGAGGGAGACGTTTGGCTGGTTGGGTCGGGCGACCCGTCGCTGAACTCTACGGATATTCGAAACGGCGTCGCGGCGCTCGCGCGCTCGGGGCTGCGGCGGATCCGCGGCGGCGTGGTCGTCGACGCCACGGCCTTGAGTGGTCCCGGGCTCAATCCCCATTGGGGTCGCGACGACGACGGCCAGGATTACGCCGCACCGGTGAGCGCGATCTCCGTGGACGGCAACACGATCGCAACGCACGAAACGATTAATGGCGTCGATCAGGCGCTCTGGTCGCCGATGGTAGATCCGGCGCGCTACGTCGCGGGGCTGACCCAGAGCATGTTCGTCGCACGCGGCATCGCGGCCGCTGCGCGCCCACGCGTCGCTGCCGCTCCGCTCGAGACCGTCGCGGTGTGGGACCATCGCTCGCCTCCGCTGCAAAGCCTCGAGTCGCACATGCTCTTCGTATCGGACAACCACTACGCGGAACAGCTGCTGCGAACGCTGGGCGCGGAAGTTACGGGTTCGCCCGACGACGCCGGCGGCATCGAAGCCGAACGCCGGTTTCTCGCGGGTCGCGCGATTCCGGCGCCCGGTCTGAAGCTGTTCGACGGCAGCGGTCTCTCGCCCGATAATCGCGTCGCGGCGATCACGTTAGCACGCCTCTTGGCGGCTAACGAACCGTCGCTCTACCTGCTCTTGCCGCTCGGTGGTCGTCAAGGAACGCTCGCCGATTACGATTTCACCACCGCGCTGGGTCGCGTTCGCGCCAAGAGCGGACACCTCGCCGACGTTTCGTCGCTCGCCGGCTACGTCACGACGCCGCATCACGGGCGCGTTGCGTTCGCCTTCCTAATCGACGGCTCGCCGGCCGATCCCGACGCCGCAATCGTGCGCGCCGTCGACGGCTTGGCGACGTTCTAAGCGATGTTCGACGAAACGCTGCTCTCCCGTCTGATCGATCGCGCGCTGCGGCGTGGCGGCGCGTTCGCGGACGTCTTCTGCGAGCGGCGTAGTACGCTCTCGTACCGCCTGCAAGACGGGCGAATCCACGATGCGTCGTACGGGGTGACGCTCGGCGTCGGCATTCGCGTCGTCGTGGGCGAGTCGGCCGGCTACGCCAGCTCCGACGACTTGAGCGTTGACGCTTTGATGCAGGCCGCTGACTCGGCCTCGCTGATCGCGCGTGGCTCCCCGGACGGAACGATACGCGCGGCCGCGTTGCACGCCGAGAACGTCGAATCGCTCTACGACGGCGGACGCAGCGATCACGCGGACGACGCGCGCTACGTTACGCTGCTCGAACGCGCCGATGCGGCGGCGCGGCGCTACGACCCGCGCGTCGCCGCCGTCAACGCTCACCTCGTCGACGAGCTTCAGGAGGTATGGATTGCCACCAGCGAGGGACGATTCGTCCGCGATCGGCGCCCGCTGGTTACGCTCGCAATTCAAGTCGTTGCAAGCAACAAGAAAGAACGCGGCTCCGGACACGTCGGCGACGGCGGGCGAAGCTCGATGGAGTACTTCGATCGGCAGACTCCGGAGATGCTGGCGTCCGATGCCGCGCGGATCGCAACGGTGAATCTCGGCGCCACGCCGGCGCCGGCCGGCGAGATGGAGATGATCGTCGGCGCAGGCGGCGGCGGCGTATTGCTCCACGAGGCCGTCGGACACGGGCTCGAGAGCGATTTCAACCGGCGCGGGACATCGCTCTACAGCGGTCGCGTCGGCGAACGCGTCGCCTCGGAGCTCGTGACGATCTTCGACGACGGGAACCTGCGCGAAGAGCGGGGCAGCCTCAACGTGGACGACGAGGGCGTGCCCGGCCAGCATAAAGTCTTGGTCGAGAACGGCGTCTTGCGCGGATACATGCAGGACACGCTCAACGCGCGCTTGATGGGCGTCGAATCGACCGGAAGCGGTCGCCGCCAGTCGTTTCGCTTTCAACCGCAGCCGCGCATGTGCAATACGTACATGCCTAACGGCACCGCCACCGTTGAAGAGATCATCGCCTCCACGCAGCGCGGCATCTATGCGAAATCGTTTGCCGGCGGCCAGGTCGAGATCGGCAAAGGCGATTTCGTCTTCATGGTCGGCGAGGGCTACTTGGTCGAAAACGGCAAGGTCACCGTGCCGGTTCGAAACGCCACGATCATCGGAAACGGTCCGGACGCGATGATGAAGGTCGTCGCGGTCGGCAACGACAGCCGGCTCGCGCGTCGCCACTATACCTGCGGCAAAGGCGGTCAGTACGTCCCGGTCGGCGTGGGCATGCCGACCGTCAAAATCTCTTCGATCACCGTGGGTGGAACGCAGCATGGATGAAACGGCTGCGATCGAGCTGGCGCGACAGGCCGTCGCGCTCGCTGGAGAGGCCGGCGCTGGGAGCGCCGAGGCTGCGGTCTCGATAGCCCGTCGCTTCCACGCCGAGGCTCGCGAGAGCGCGATCGTGAGGCTCGAAGAGTCGACCGGCAAGAGCCTGCACCTTCGCGTCTTCTGCGACGGTCGCCGAGCCTCGCTCTCGACCTCCGATCTTTCGGCCGATGGGTTGCGCGAGGGCGCGCGGCGCACCGTCGCGCGCGCCGAATTCGTCGCGGTCGACGAGTTGGCGGGCCTTCCCGAGGAGGTCGCCGGCGCCCGGGCCGGCCTCGATCTCTTCGATGGTGAGATCGAACGGCGCGAGGGCGCCGAGAAGGTCGATGAGGCGCTCGCTCTCGAGCGTCTGATCCGCGAGGCCGACACGCGCGTCGTCAACTCGAGCGGCTCGCACTACACCGATGCCGTCGCGGTTACGGCGCTCGCCAACTCCAACGGCTTCGCCGCTGCCTATTCCTGGACGCGCGTCGGGCGGGTGACCGGACCGGTCGCCCTCGATGGCACGGTCAGGCGAATCGCGACCTACGGGACGTCGGCGCGTCATCTCGTCAGGCTCGAAGGCCGGGAATCGGTCGCGTCGACTGCAGTGCGCCGCGCCGTCGATCTCTTCGGGGCGCGCAAGCCCCCCACGATGCACGTCCCGGTTATCTTCGAGCGGGACGTCGCCGCGGCACTGCTCGACGACCTTTTCTCGGCCGTCTCCGGCGCCAACGTCGCCGTGGGGAACTCATGGCTAGTCGGTCGCGCCGGCGAGCGGATCGGCAGCGACTTGGTCACGATCGTCGACGACGGCAGCCTGCCGGGAGCGCTCGGTACCTCGCCCTTCGACGGCGAGGGGGTCACGACGCGCCGCACGCCCGTCTTCGAGGGCGGCGTCCTGCGCACGTTTCTCTACGATACCTACTACGCACGCAAGCTGGGCGCCGCAACGACCGGCAACTCGACCGGCGGCGGCATCGGCCCGAACAACTTCTACCTCGAGCCGGGGTCGCTCTCGCTCGACCAGCTGATCGCCTCGACCCCACGCGGCGTGCTCGTGCTCGATACGATCGGCTTTGCCACCGAGCATGCCTCAGGAACCTATAGTCGCGGCGCGCGCGGTTTTTTCATCGAGGGCGGCGAAATCGCTTACCCGATCGATGAGTTCACTATTGCCGGGCTCTACGCCGAAATGCTCGCCGGGGTCGATGCCGTCGCAAACGACTTGCGTTTCGATGCTTCGGTCGTCTCGCCGTCGTTTCGTGTCGCCGAGATGACCGTGAGCGGAAATTGAGGACGTTGACGAGATGGTAGCGCAGCCGGCGATCAGTTTAACGATGGTTCTTCGGATCGAGATGCCGAACGAGCCCGGCGCGTTCGGCCTGCTCGCCAACGCCATCGGCGATGCCGGCGGCGTGATCGGCGCGGTCGACATGCATACCGTCGGCAAGACGCGCGTCGTGCGCGACGTCACGATCGGCGCTCCCTCCGAGAGCGTGGCCCAGGACGTGCGGGGGGCCGTCGAGGCGCTCGATGGGGCGCGGTTGATCTTCTCGTCCGATTCCACCTTTCTCGCCCACGTCGGCGGCAAGATCGGAATCCACCCGAAGATGGCGGTCAAGAACCGGCAGGATCTTTCGACGATCTATACGCCGGGCGTCGCTCGGGTCTCGATGGCGATTGCAGCCGACCCTAACAAAGCCTTTCAACTGACCATCAAGCGCAACACGGTGGCCGTGGTGACCGACGGCACCGCGGTGCTTGGGCTAGGCGACATCGGTCCGCTCGGCGCGTTGCCGGTGATGGAAGGGAAGGCGATGCTTTTCAAGCAGTTCGCCGACATCGACGCGTTTCCGATCTGCCTCGACACGAAAGACGTGGACGAGATCGTCGAGACCGTCAAACGCATCGCCCCGGTCTTCGGCGGCATCAATCTGGAAGACATCAGCGCTCCGCGCTGCTTCGAGGTCGAGGACCGGTTGATCGAGGCGCTCGACATCCCCGTAATGCACGACGACCAACACGGCACGGCGGTCGTGATCTTGGCCGCGCTGATCAACGCTGCGCGCGTCGTCGGCAAGTCGCTGGAAGAGCTTCAAGTGGTCGTCGCCGGGAGCGGCGCGGCGGGTACGGCGACGATAAAGATGCTGCTGGGCGCCGGCGTCCGCGACGTGATTCCGGTCGATCGCAGCGGCGCGCTCAATCGTGCCGACCGCTACGATAATCCGCACTGGCGCTGGCTGGCCGAGCACTGCAATCGCGAGAATCGCCGCGGATCGTTGCGCGACGTGCTCGAAGGCGTCGACGTCTTCATCGGCGTTTCGGCGCCGGGCATCTTGCATCCGGAGCACATCGCCCGGATGGCGCGCGATCCGATCGTCTTCGCGATGGCCAACCCAACACCCGAGATCATGCCCGACGTCGCGGCGCCCGTTGCGGCGGTGATCGCCACCGGCCGCTCGGACTTCCCCAATCAGGTCAACAATCTGCTCGCCTTCCCCGGCATCTTCCGCGGTGCGCTCGACGTACGCGCGCGACGGATCACCGAGAAGATGAAGCTCGCGGCCGCCTACGCGATCGCCGGAACCGTCTCGGAGGACGAACGCAGCGCCGAATACGTGATCCCCAGCGTCTTCGATGCGCGCGTGGTCGACGCCGTTGCCAAAGCGGTCGCGAATGCGGCGATCGAAGAGGGCGTCGCGCGCCGGACGCTCTCGAAGAACGAGGGAGAAGATCTCCCTGCGAGCGTCTGAGAGCTCCGCGCAACTTCTCGAATCGCTCACGCTCGCTCCAAGCGACCCGCGCCCGCTCTACGTGCAGCTCGCCGATCGCGTCGTCGAGGCGATTGAGAGCGGCCGCCTAACGGCCGGCGAGCGCCTTCCGGCGATGCGCGATCTCGCTCGCCGGCTCGGATGCGCGCTGGTCACCGTCTCGCAGGCATACGAACTGCTCGCGGCGCGTGGGCGCGTCGTCTCCCGTGCCGGAAAGGGAACGTTCGTCGCGGCGCCCCCAGATATCGACGAACCCTTTGCGCGCCGATGGGAGCCCGACATCGGTCGCTTCAATCGAGCGCAGCGGCTCGAGGGCGTGATGGAGCAGCTGATGCGCGCCACGGAACCGGGAGCGATCTCGCTGGCGACCGGACATCCGGCGCCGGAGACCTTTCCATTGCACGAGCTGGCGCGCGCGTTCCATCGCACGCTGCTCGACGACCCACCCGACTTGATGCAGTACCGTTCCTCAACCGGAGATCGCGAGCTCTGCCAGCGGCTGGCCTCGTCGCTGCGCCGGCGAGGCTGCAGCGCGGAGGCGAACGACGTAATCGTCTGCTCCGGTGCGCAGCAGGCCGCCGACATCGTCGCCAACGTCGTGCTCGACGAACGCAGCGTGGTCGCGAGCGAGAGCCCAACATATTCCGGAACGCTGGGCGTTTTCGACTCGCGCGGCGTGACCTACGTCGAGGTTCGCAGCGACGACGACGGCGTTCGCACCGACGACGTCGAGCGCGTCTTCGCCGAGTACCGCCCGCGCCTGTTCTACCTCAACCCGATCGCGCAGAATCCGACCGGTTCGGTGCTTCCGGCGCGGCGAGCCAAACAGATCGTTGCCTGTGCGCGGCGCTACGACGTCGTCGTCTTGGAGGATCAAACGGGCTGGGAGCTGACCTACGACGCACCGGCGCCGCCTCCACTGGCTTCCTACGATACCGATGGACGCGTGATCGTGATGGAGAGCCTCTCGAAGTCGATTCTCCCGGCGCTGCGCATCGGCTATCTCTACGCCAAAGGTGGTGTTGCCGAAGCGCTCGAGGCGGCGAAAGTGCGGGCCGACGTCTTCACCTCGACGCTCACGCAACGCGCGCTGTGGCGATTCATGGAGAGCCCTGCCTATTCGCGCCACGTGCGCTCGACGCGCGCACTCTATCGCGACCGGCGCGACGCCTTTCTCGACGCGCTGGCGCGAGCGGTGCCGTGGACCGAGGTGCGCTCACCCGGCGCGGGCGTCAACGTGTGGCTCTCGCTGCCGCCGCGTATCTCGACGCAAGCGGCGTTCGACGCGTGTGCGCGAGAAGGCGTGCTCGTTATGCCGGCCGATCCGTTCTATCCAACGCGCAGCGGCCCGCCCGCGCTGCGCTTATCGTTCGGCCATCTTCCGATAGAAGAAGCGGAAGAAGGCGTTTCCCGCCTCGGCCGTGCGCTGAACAAGCTATTGTCAGGATGACAAGTTGCGTCGCGCTTGAAGGGCGCGCTCTTCGGTGCGGATGCGCCAGGAGAGCAGCGCTGCGTTGAGGATCGAGAAGACGATCGCGATCTCGACCGCGCCGAAGGCGAGCGGAAGGATGGCGATCTCGGCGCAGACGACGGCGTAGTTGGGATGGCGAAAGATGCGATACGGGCCGCCCCGAATCAGCGGCGCGTTCGGAACGGTAATGATGCGCGTCGTCCAGTACGGGCCAAGCGTAGTGATTACCCAGACGCGCATCGGCTGAAGGAGTGCGTAGAGGCCCAGCAGCCACCAGTTCGGAGCCGTGAAGGGTGGAATCAAGACGGCCATGCTTACCAGCCACGCGGCGTGGAGCACGACCAGCAGGGGGTAGCCGGCGGCGCCGATTTCGACTCCTCCGGCCGCAAGCAGACGGCGCGTGTTGCGCGCCGAATACACCAGCTCGACGAGGCGCTGAAGCGCGACAAGACCGAGAACGATCCAGAGAATGCTCGTGCTGCGTCCCCTACGAGGTCGGCTCGTTGGCCAGCAGCGTGAAGCCGGCGGTGAAGCCCGGTCCCAACGCGCTGACCAGCGCACGCTTCCATTGCTCCCTTCCCGCAAGCAGACGCTCTAAGACGAACATCACCGTTGCTGCCGACATGTTCCCGTAGTCGCGCAGCACCTCGCGCGCCGAGTGCAGCGCTCCGGGTTCGAGCTCGAAAGCGACTTCGAGCGCTTCGATCACCTTTGCTCCGCCCGGATGGCAGACGAAGCTGTCGACGTCGCGCAATGTCAAACCGTGCTCGGCGAGAAAAGCCACGGCGACGTCGTGAAGCTTGGTCGTGACGAGCTGGGGGATGTCGCGCGAAAAGATCGCCTTGAGCCCTTCGCCGGTAACATCCCAGCCCATGACATCGAGTGTGTCCGGCCAGGTGTGTTCGCCACCCGCGACGATCTGCGGCCCTTCACCCGTCGACGAGAGCAGCGCTGCCGCCGCGCCGTCGCCGAAGAGCGCGGTCGCAACGATGTTGCTCTTCGAAAAATCGTCACGTCGAAACCAGAGCGCGCAGAGTTCCACGACCAGAAAGAGCACGAGCGACTCAGGCGCCGAACGCGCCATCGTCGCCGCACGAGCCAGTCCGATCGCGCCGCCCGCGCAGCCCAAGCCGAAGATCGGCAAGCGTTTAACCGTACGCCTAAGCTGCATGCGTTCCATCAACAGTGCGTCCAGGCTGGGCGTCGCGATGCCGGTCGTCGAAACCGCGACGACGACATCGATCTCCTCGGGCGTGCGGCCTGCTTGTTCGAGTACACGCCGAGTTGCGGACTCGAGCAGATCGAGCGCGGATTCGAGATATACCTGGTTGCGCTCCGGCCAATCGTGCAGCTGCTCGTACCACTCGATCGGCACGCACGAATAGCGGCGTTCGATGCCTGTGTTGCCGAACATCGGAAGCAGCCGAACGATCTCGTGGGAGCGCGGTCCGAGCGCGAGCTCGAATCGCCGCGTCACCTCGCTCTGGCCGAGCGCGAAAGGCGGCACCGCCGTTGCGACCGCGAGCACGCGCGGAGCCTTGGTCATGCGCACAAGGTTCCGCCTTTTCGGCAGGGTACCCGCGGCCTGGATGGTAATGGCATACCTCCCGTGTCGTTTAGGTCAATTGCAGCGGCGGTCTTAGCAGCCGCTTTATTGGGTGCGAGTGGACGACCCACTCCTCTCATCATCTATTCAGCACCTGCCGGAACGCGCCCGGCCGGCGCCGATCGCGTCCAGCCCACCGACGCCATTCTCCCCAACGGGCGCATCGCTGCGCCTGCCGGCAAGAGCCTCTTCGTCGGAACCAATCCGCTGGGGTTGGCGCTCTCCCCGGATGGCCGCTTCGCGATTCTCTCCAACGGGGGCGCTTCGAACTGGAAGCCGGCCACGATGCCGCCCGGATTGAGCGCGGGCCACTCGCTCGCGGTCGTCGACACGCAGGCGATGAAGCTCGCCAGCGTCTACGACGATCCTTCGGCGACGTTCTTCATGGGCGTTGCCGCGGCGGCGAATCCAACCGATCCGTCGCGAACGCTCGTGCTCGCCTCCGACGGCGCTGCCGGCGCGGTACGCCTTTTCGATCTCGACGCTAACGGTCAGCTTCTCCCAGAACCGCTGACGATTGCGCTTCCCGCCGCACCCGGGCGCCACGCATTCCCGGCGCAGATCGTCGTTTCGCCCGACAATCGCACCGCCTATGTTGCCGACAATCTCGGCAACAGCGTTGTGGTCATCGATCTCGTTTCCCGAACCGTGCAGCGCTCGGTCCCGGTAGGCGATTTTCCGCTCTACGTTGCCACCGGCATGCACGGCGTCGTGGCAACTGGAGGCGGCCTCTCGACGTACGCCGGCGTCGATCCACCGACGCGACAACCGCAGTTCGCATCGCCTGCATTCGACCCGTCGAAGTCGTCGTCGTTGACCGTCTTCGATCTTCCAGGAAGCTCATCGATCGGCGACCCCGCGACCGTTCCCATGGATCCCGCTCCGGACGGTACGCAGGTCGTCGGCGGCGCGGCGCCGGGCGCGACGGTGCTGAGTAGCGACGGTTCGCTCGCGTACGTCGCGCTTTCGAACGTCGATCGCGTCGCCGTGGTTTCGCTCCAACGCGAGCCGCGCGTGGTTTGCGGCCTCGATTTGCGCCTCTATCCCGGCGCGCCCTACGGCGCGCAGCCCAGCGCCGAAGTGCTGAGCCCCGACGGAAAGCGCCTCTACGTCGCGCTTGCGGGTCTCAATTCGGTCGCGGTGCTCGACGCACGCCGGCCGAGCCGCTATCGTTACGGATTGATTCCGACCGCCTGGTATCCGACCGCGCTCGCGATCTCGCGCAACGGCCGTTATCTCTACGTCGCCGACAGCAAAGGCGTCGACGGCTGGGGCATGCTCCAGCGCGTAGATCTCAAACACACCTCGCTGGTGAAGGCCACGCTCGCCGCCCTGCGCTACAACCGGACGCCGACGGTCGCCAAGTTCAATCCGGTGATTCCGCCGCTGCGCTCGAATAAGCGCAGCGAAGTCATCGATCACGTCGTCTACATTGCGGTCGGAACGCAGAGTTACGATGCGATGCTCGGCGACCTGAAGGACGATTCCGGCGCGGCGCACGGCAACGGCAACGATACCTTCAACCTCTATCCCGAGAGCGTGACCCCGAACCTGCACGCGCTTGCGCGCCGCTACGCGTTGGCGGACAATTTCTACGCGTCCGACGCGGATCCGGACGTTGCCAAGGAGTTCGCGATTGCCGCTGACGCGACGCTCTACCAGCAGATGGTCGCCGCCGTCGGTGCGGCTCGAGCGCCGATGAACGATCGCGGCGCAGACCCCGAAGATTACGAGCGAGCCGGTTATCTCTTCAACGCTTTGACCAGGGCCGGATTGGCGTTCCGCGACTACGGCGGCCTGCTGCGTCTCTCGGGGTACGACGGTGCGGTCTACCATCTCGACGTGCCGGCGCTTGCCGCGCTCAACGGGAACGTCGACCTCTCCTATCCGGGTTGGAATCCGCTGATAACCGACAAGGCCCGCGCCGAGGAGTTCGTTCGCGACATGCAGTCGTACGCGCAGGCCGATCGAATGCCTAGCTTTACGTACGTCTGGCTGCCGACCGGACCGGGTACGAGCGGCGTCACGGACGCCGACCGCGCGCTGGGCCAGATCGTCGATTTTATCTCGCGCACACCGCATTGGAGCTCGACCGCGATTTTCATCGTGCCGGAGGGTTTGCAGGGCGCCACGGACCACGTGAACGCCATGCGCAGCTACGCTCTCGTCGTCTCGCCGCTGGCCCAGCGTGGCTACGTTGGCCACGGGCATCTCAGCGTCGCCAGCGTCGTAAAGACCGAAGAAGAGATCTTCGGGCTTCCGCCCCTGGCGCTCAACGATCTGCTCGCCTCCGACATGGCCGATTTCTTCGGTGACGCACCCGTTCCCGAACCGTACGAAGCGCGATGACCCACGCCGCCGTTCACTTCGGGCCCCGTCTGGTCGGAACGCCGGCCGGTCAGCTGCGCAGCGCCGTTCTGATCAAACCGGGTGAAGGCATCGAACGGGCGCGCCCGCTCATCGGCGAACCCGGCGCGATCTTTGATCGTGCGCTCGAACAGCACGGCATCCTCTGCGCGACGCTGCGGTACTTCGGCGTCGAGACGATCGTGCTCGAGCCGCGCGGATCCGATCCCTACGAGACGGCCGTATCCGATGCGGCGGTTACGTTCGAAGACGGCGCGATGCTCATGCGCACCGACCGCTATGTCGCGTCGCGCCGAAGTCGATCGTATGGAATCGGAGTTCGCCCGCCTCGACGTGCCGCTGGCCGGCCACATCGCCGCGCCTGGACTGCTCGACGGCAACGACGTGCTCCTCGCCGGCGACACCGCATTCATCGGGCGCAACTCGCGCGGAAACGACCTCGGACGCGAAGGCTTCGCGCAAGTGGCGCGCGCTCACGGCTATCGTCCCGTCGAGGTCGCGCTTGCCGACGACGCACCCGGTCTGCGCGCGGTCGCCGGCGCCGTCTCGAGCGACACGATCGTGCTCGGCGCCGGTAAAGCCGACCCGGCTGCATTCGAGGGCTTCCGGACGATCTTGCTGGAACTGGGAGAGGAACTCGCCGCCGGCGTGCTCTGCCTCGACGACGGCCACGTGCTCGCCGATATCCGCTATCGAACCTCACTTTCGGCGATGCGGCGTGCCGGCATCGTCGTCGAGGCGATCGATCTTTACGAGTTTACGAAGATCGGGATGACGCCGTCGATGCTGGCACTCGCGCTCAAGCGCGACTGATGCGCATCGCGGTCCTCTCCGACATCCACGGAAATCTCCTGGCGCTCGACGCGTGCTTGGCAGATCTCACGTCGCAGGGCGGCGCCGAAGCCGTCATCGTCGCCGGCGACCTCTGTCTCGACGGACCGAAGCCGAAGAAGGTCTTGCAGCGTCTCGAGGAGATCGGCGCGCAGTGCATTCGCGGCAACACCGATCGCTATATCGCCGACAACGCGCGCGAAGGCGGCTTCTCGCCGAGCGAAGCCGCGCGCATCGCGTGGACGCGCCGCGATTTCGGCGAGCGCTGGCTCACGTGGCTTGCCGAGTTGCCGTTTGCGCTGCGCATCGGCGAAGACGACAACCAGCTGCTGATCGTCCACGCCAACCCGAAGAACGACGACGAGCACCTCTGGCCCGACGCCGACGAGGCGCGTCCTGCGGAACTTGTTCGAAGCGAGAACGCGCGACCGCGATCGCTTTCGGGCATCTGCACCTCCCCTACGTTCGGATGTGGCGCGGCAAGCTGCTCGTGAACGTCGCTTCGGCCGGCTTACCCAAGGACGGCGATCCGCGCGCCTGCTACGCGATCTTCACCGAACGCGACGGCGGCTGGGAGGTCAAGCACCGCCGCGTCGCGTTCGACGTGAAGAAAGTCGCAACCCAACTGGCCGATTGCGGGATTCCGGAGAGTGGAGAACTCATCGCCACGCTTCGCCGCCACCGGTACAAGCAATTAAAGACCTCAATTCCGTAAGCTCACACCTTTCTCAGCCAGCCATCGAAGTCGATCGGCTGGTGAAGCGTTACGGCGCCTTCACGGCAGTCGACGGCATCTCGCTGCGCGTCGAAGCCGGCGAGTTCTTCGGGTTTCTCGGTCCCAACGGCGCCGGCAAAACGACGACGATCAACGCCATCGTCGGTTTGGCGCGCAAGAGCAGCGGGGCGATCCGCATCTTCGGTTACGACAACGAGCGGCAGTGGCGGGAGGCGCGGAGCTTGATCGGCCTCTCGCCGCAGGAGTACAACTTCGATCGTTATCTCTCGATTCGCGACGTGCTGATCTACGCAGCCGGCTACTACGGCTTACGCGGGCCCGAGATCGGCGAGCGCGCCGACGTGCTGCTCGAGCGCTTCGGCTTGACGTCGCACGCGCACCTCGAGTACACGAAGCTCTCGGGCGGTCAGAAGCGCCGGCTCTCGCTCGCGCGCGCGCTGATCCACGAGCCGAAGCTGCTGATTCTCGACGAGCCGACCGCCGGCGTCGACGTCGAACTGCGGATCGAGCTGTGGGAGTGGCTGCGCGTGCTCAACGCCGAAGGGCTGACGATCTTCCTGACGACGCACTATCTGGAAGAAGCCGAAGAGCTCTGCCGCCGCATCGCGATCATTCGCGCCGGACGCATCGTGACCGAGAAGCCGACCGACGAGCTCGTCGCGGACGGCGCGTCGCTGCAAGACGTCTTTCTGGAGCTGACGCGAAATTGAATACCGTCGCGCTGTGGACGCTGGTCAAGCGTGAGATGGTGCGCAGCCTCAAGATCATCAACCAGGTGATCTGGCCGCCGATCATCACGACGCTGCTCTACGTCTTCGTCTTCGGTCTCGCGCTCGGCAGCCGAATTCCGACCGTGCAGGGCGTCAGCTACGCGCAGTTCCTGATTCCCGGACTGATCATGCTGCAGGTCATCGACTCGTCGTACGGCGAGTGCTCGAGCTCGATCTTTCAAGGCCGCTTCATGAACTCGATCCAGGAGATGCTGATCGCGCCGATGTCGGCCGTCGAGATCGTCGCGGGCTACATTCTTGGCAGTCTGGCGCGCGCGCTGCTGATCGCCGGGCTGATCACGCTGCTCGGCGTCGTTTTCGTGCACATCGCGCCGCAGAACTGGCTGCTCTACTTCTGCGTGATTGCGCTGGTCTCGATCCTGTTCTCGGCGCTCGGACTGATCTTCGGGCTGGTCGCCGACAAGTTCGATCACATCGCGATCTTGACGACCTTCGTGATCACGCCGCTCACCTTCGTCGGCGGCGTCTTCACGTCGGCGACGATGCTGCCGCCGGCGCTGCGCAACTTCGAGCTCTTCAATCCGATCTTCTATACGATCGACGCGTTCCGTCGCAGCTATACCGGCGAGAGCTACCTCGCCCCGGTGTTTTCGATTGCAATGATCGTGCTGCTCGCCGCGTTCGCGCTCGGCGTCGTCTTGCGCATGACCGCAACGGTTATAAACTGCGTACGTAGAGGCCTACAGGAGAACGAATGCTCGCTGGTATCACTTTAGTGCTCGCGCTCGCGCAGGTCCCGACCCACCTGTCGATCCAACCGTGGACCGGGGCCGATTTCCAAGACACCGCGGTAAGCGCCGCAAAGTACCGTCTTGAAGTAACCGGCAAGCCAAACACGACGGTCCACCTCCAGGCGCGCGGCGTCGCCAACGGCTGGCTCGCCGCGTTCTGCACGCCCAAATTCTGCTCGCCGCAGCGAATCGACGTAGCGCTCCCGCACTCCGGCCAAGCGATCTTTCAGTTCGAGCTGATCCGTGAATCCGAGACCGCGCCGAAGAAGAGCGGCGCCACGATCGCCGGCAACGACGGCGCCTCGGTCATCGTCCCCGAAGCCTACCGCCAATGAAACCCGTTTCGCCCATCCTGTGCCTCGGGTCCATTACCCTAGACCGACCTCGGCTTCGATCTGAACTAAATCGGGCTTCTTAGAAGAACGGGTTGTGTTGCTTTTCCAGTGCGACCGTCGTCGGCGGCCCGTGGCCGGGCATGACGACGGTGTCGTCGGGTAGGGTAAAGAGTTTGCTGCGAACGCTGTTGAGGATGTCGGCGTACGTGCTGGCGTCGCCGTACGCCCCGCCAACGCTGGCGGCAAAGAGCGTGTCGCCTGAGAAGAGCGTGCTGCGGAAGACGTAGCACGAGGAGCCGTCGGTGTGGCCGGGCGTATGCAGCATCGCGATGCTCTCGTTCTCGCCAAACGGCAGGCCTTCGCCGTCGCGAAGTAGGAGCGCTTTCGCCGCTAGCGCACCGATCGCGGCCACGTCGAGCTCGTGCATCACGATCTGGGCCGCGGGGAAAGCTTTCGCAACTCGCCGGTCGCGTCGCAATGGTCGGCGTGCTTGTGCGTGATCAGAATGTAGCGCAGATGGTAATCGCCGTCGCGCAGGATGCGCAGAAGATTCTGCGGGATGCCGGCCGGGTCGACCAGCGCGGCTCGCCGGCCGCCCTCGAGGAAGAAGACGTACCCATTGCTCGGCTGAGGCTTCTGTGCGTGGCGACTGACTCCGGGTCGAGCGATCGGCGGCGGATACCAGCGCTGCGCGGCGCTATCGGCGAGCTTCGCTCCGTCCAGGCGTAAGACCGCGGCGATCGCGCGCGCCTGCGCTTCGTCGGCCGCGCCATCGTCTTTCACCCAAGCGGCGATCGTCGCTTTTGGCGATGCCGGTCGCGCCGGCCAGTTGCGCGGACCTAATCCCGGTCCCGAGCATCGCCTTGCGAATGACGTCGCCGAACGTGTCCTCCAGGGGCAGCCGCTGCTCGTCCACGCTCCACAGCTTCGACATAAGCACGCAGGCGGCTGCAACCGGAAAGGCCCGCCGAGCGGTCGAAGCCGCCGGAATGGAACGCGTCATCATCATCGGGTCCGGCCCGGCCGGCCTCACCGCGGCGGTTTACGCGGCACGCGCGAACTTGGAGCCGCTCGTGCTCGCCGGCGGCCTCTACGGAGGCCAGCTCATGCTCACGACGGATGTCGAAAACTATCCAGGATTTCCGGAGGGGATCATGGGTCCCGACCTGATGATCCGCTTTCGCGAGCAAGCCGAGCGTTTCGGCGCGCGGATCGAAAACGTGGACGTAACGTCGGTCGACTTTTCAAAGCAGCCGCTGATCGTGCGCACCACCGACGCCGAGCATGAAGCGAAGACCGTAGTCGTCGCGACCGGTGCGAACGCGCGCTGGCTCGACATCCCTGGGGAGGAACGCCTGCGCGGGCGCGGCATTTCCAGCTGCGCGACGTGCGACGGAGCATTCTTTCGCGACAAAAGGATCGTCGTCGTCGGCGGCGGTGACTCCGCCCTCGAAGAGGCGCTCTTTCTCACGCGCTTCGGCTCGAACGTTACCGTCATCCACCGGCGCGACCGCCTGCGGGCGAGCAAGATCATGGCCGACCGCGCCGCGGCACACGGGAAGATCGACTTCATCTGGAACTCGGTCGTTGAGGAGGTATTAGGCGAACACCACGTGACCGGCGCACGCCTCCGAAATGTCGTAGACGGCACAACCTACGATTTGCCCGCGGACGGGATATTCATCGCGATCGGCCACACGCCGAACACCAACATCTTCGACGGTCACCTCGATCTCGACGAACGCGGCTACATCGCCTCGCCCGACGGTACGTCGACGAACGTCGACGGCGTCTTCGTGGCCGGCGACGTCAACGATTCTCGCTATCGTCAAGCGATTACGGCGGCCGGCGCCGGTTGTCGCGCGGCGATGGACGCCGAGAAATACCTCGAAGCGCAGGAGTTCAAAGTAGATTCTCTAGCGCGTCTGTAAGCTCGGGGAACGAAAACGTGTAGCCAAGCTCCTGGGTTCGTCGCGGTAGCACCCGCTGTCCGTTCAAGAGCATGTCGGCACCTTCGCCAAGCATCATCCGCAACGCGATCGTCGGAACCGGAAGCGCCGCCGGGCGGTGCAGCGCCGCGCCGAGCGCGCGCGTGAGCTCGGCATTCGTCACTGGATTCGGCGCGCAGCCGTTTAGCACTCCGTCCGTTCCATCGAGCGCGAACAAGTAGATGCCGACGATATCGTCGACGTGCACCCACGAAAACCACTGACGACCGTTCCCGATGACGCCCCCGATCCCCGCGCGAAAAGGCGGCAGCATCTTCGGAAGCGCCCCGCCATCGGTGCCGAGCACAACGCCGACACGAACGATCGCGACGCGCATGCCGATATCCTGGGCGCGTCGGGCCTCGCGCTCCCATTCCGCACAGACGCGCGCTAGAAAGTCGCCTCCGGGAGGGCTCGACTCATCGAACGTCGCCGTCTCGCTCGCGCCGTAATAGCCGATCGCCGAAGCGCTGACGTAGACCGCAGGCCGCCGGGGAGCGGATGAGAGGGCCTCGAGAAACTGGCGCGGGAGCTCGACGCGGCTCTGCTCGAGGCGCTGCTTGACCTGCGCGTTCCAACGTTGCGCGATCGGTTCCCCGGCGAGATTGACGACCGCGTCGTACGGTGCCGCGGTTGCCGCGGCATCGGGCGGGTCACGCAGCGAGGTAATCGCGACCTCGTCGCCTCGCGCTCGCAGCGCCGCCGCGAGATGCCTCCCGACGAACCCTGAGCCGCCCAGGAGCAGAACCTTCATGGCCGTGCCTTTGGGCCTCCGAGGAGATCGCTCCCGCCGCGGTGGAGCATCGCTCGATGGAGATCGAGGGCAAGGTTGCGATCGTTACCGGCTCGGGCGGAGCCGGTTCGGGGCGGGAGATCGCCAAGCGCCTCGCTCGCGAGGGCGCGCGGGTCGTCGTCTCCGACATCGACGATCGAGGCGGCGTGCAGACCGCCGCCGAGATCAAAGCCGCCGGAGGAACGGCGATCTACCGGCGCGCCAACGTGTGCAACGAGCACGACGTGCGCCAGCTGGTTGAGTTTGCCGAGCGCATGTACGGCGGCTTGCAGGTGATGGTCAACAACGCTTCGGGCCCGGAGTACCGGCCCGATCGTCCGCTCGACTTTTGGAACGAGATCGTCGAGACCGAGTTGATCGGAGCGATGAACGGCGTGCGCTATGCGATCGAGATGATGCGCCGACACGGCGGCGGGGCGATCGTCAACATCAGCTCGACCTCCGCGCTCGAGCTCGGGCGTCTTCGTCCGGGCGGCTCTCCGTCGTACGACGCGGCAAAGGCCGGCATTCTCCATCTGACGACGATGCTCCGCAACCTTGCCGACGAACGCATTCGGGTGAACTGCGTCGTCCCGCACTGGGTCGCGAGCCCAGGGCCGAAAGAGTACTACGATTCGCTTACGCCGGCGCTGCGCGAGGAGCTCGGCGTTCCGTCAGTTCTCATCACGCTCGACGAGATGGCCGACGCGGTCGTGCGTCTCGCCACCGACGAGTCGCTCGCGGGCCGTGCGTTGATTCTCTGGGGCGGCCGCGCTCCGGCGTTGATTCCGATCGGCGACCCCGGTTACGACGGCCCCCTCGAGCCCTTGTCATGACAAGTGTAGGTTAACGCGCTCGGTTTTAGATTCCGCCGATGAAGCGGCCGGGATTCAGCGTTCGGTTCGGATCGAAGCGCGCTTTGAGCGCGCGCATCTGCTCGACTGCGGCCGGAGCTTCGCCCCAGACGCGCAGATTGGCGCGATTGGGATATTGGCTTGCGACCACTTGCGCCCGCGGTTCCAGCTCGTGCAGCGAGTCGTCGTAGTTCTCGACACTCTCGGCGAAGGTGCGCGATTCGGGATGGTTCACGCGGAGCACGATATCGCCATTCATCACGTCAACGATCGTCTCGGTACGTAGCGCGAAGCGTCTCGCGAGCTCCTGTAGCGCCAACACCCTGCGCTCCGACTCCTCGGCGAGTGGATAGAGGCGGTACGTAACCGAGCGTCGGCCAAGACATGCAACGTACGCGTCGACGATCCGCTGGAACGACTCGCGCGCGCCGGCGTCCACGACGCTGGTCTCGGGAACGCCCGCACGCCCGAGGGCCGAGCGAAGATCGCGCGTCGCGCGCTCGAGCAGCGCACTGCTGCCCTCCAGCAGCACGGCGATCCGGCCCTCCTCACCGTCCTCGCCATCGATTGCTTTCGAGAAGCCGTCGATCCAGAATGCCGCTGCGGGCCGGATCGGCAGCGCCGCGAGTTGCCCGCATGCGCGCGCTCGCGTCCGCTCGGGAAGGCGCGCGAGAAAAAGCCGCGCCTGTGCCGGCATCGGCAGCGTCTTGAGGTTCGCTTGAACGAGCACGCCAAGCGTGCCGAACGAGCCGACGTACAGGCGGCTCATGTCGTAGCCGGCGACGTTCTTGACGACCATGCCGCCCGCGCGCGCGAGCGTTCCGTCGGCAAGTACGATGGTCGTGCCGAGGAGATAGTCGCGAACGCGGCCGTGGAGATGGCGCCGTGGACCTAGCCAGCCGGCAGCGAGCGTTCCGCCAAGCGTTGCGTACTCTGGATGCGGCGCGTCGAACGGGATGAATCGTCCTTGCGCGGCTAGCAGCGACGAAATGTCTTGCAGCGGCGTGCCGGCAAGCGCGGCGATCGTTAAATCCTCGCGCTCGTTGGCCACCACGCCATTCAGACCGATCGTAAGCAGGGTGACGTCCGAGCCTTCGGGCGGCAGACCCATCCCGGAGAGCGTGTTGCCGCCGGCGACCACAACTTTCGCGCCGGCCTCGTTACACCGAGCGACGATCTCGCGCAGCGCCTCGGCTGATTCCGGAACCTCGCCTTTGGGGGCTTTCACGGCGGGGTGACTTCGGCGCAGCGCGTGCCGCTGGGAAAGATCTTCTCGGGATTGAGCTGGCGCTGCGGATCGAAGACGTCGCGGACGCGCGCCATCGTCGCCAGGTCGGCGGTCGTATAGACGCGCGTCATCGCGTCGCGCTTCTCCCAGCCGATGCCGTGTTCGCCGCTGATCGTGCCGCCGAGATCGATCGCCGACTGCAGGATCGCGTTGCCGGTCTCGACGACCGCGGCGACCTGGGCACGATCGCGTTTGTCGTACATGAGCAGCGGGTGCAGGTTCCCGTCGCCGGCATGAAAGACGTTGCCGACGATAATCCGGTGCGCGCGCGCCGCCGTCTCCACGGCGCGCAACGCCGCCGGAAGTTTGCTGCGCGGCACGCAGACGTCTTGGGTGTAGTAGTTCGGTGCGATCCGCCCGGTCGCGCCGGCTGCGCCCTTACGGCCGGCCCAGAGCGCGTCCCGCTCGGCCTCCGAGCGCGCGCTGCGCCACGAGCGCGCGCCGTGCTGCGCGACGATTCGGTGAATTGCCGCCTCGCAGGCGTTCATGTCCTCTTCGAAGCCGGCGTTCTCGATGAGCAGTATCGCGGCGGCGTCGGTCGGATATCCGGCCCCGAACGCGGCTTCGACGGCTTTGGTAATGACCGCGTCCATCATCTCGAGCGCGGTCGGCACGATTCCGGCGCCGACGATCGCCGAGACGGCTTCGGTCGCCGACTCGATGTCGTCGAACGAGACGAGCCAGACGCGCACCGCTTCGGGGATATCCATCAGACGCAACGAGGCCGCAGTGACGATGCCCAGCGTGCCTTCGCTGCCGACCATTGCCGCGGTCAGGTCGTAACCGCCGTCGTCGATGTTCGTGGTGAAGACCTCGCCACGCTCGTCGACGACCTCTAGCCCGAGCACGTGATTGACGGTCGTTCCGTAGGAGAGGCAGTGCGGGCCGCCGGCATTGGTCGCGATGTTGCCGCCGATCGTCGAGATCTGCTGCGACGAAGGATCGGGCGCGTAGAAGAGCCCGCTCGACGCCGTGTGACGGGAGAGATCGAGATTGATCAAACCGGGCTGCACCCGCGCGCGGCGATGGCGCACGTCGAACTCGAGCACGCGATTCATCCGCGCAAACGAGATGACGACGCCGCCCGCGGCCGGGACCGCTCCGCCGCACAAGCCGGTGCCCGCGCCGCGCGCGACAACCGGCTCGCCGCAGTCGCGCGCGGCTTTGACGATCGCGCAGACGTCCTTTGTCGAGCTCGGCAGTACCACGGCCGACGGCAGCCCGCCGTCGGTGTATGCATCGAAAGAGTAGACCGCGAGATCCTCCGGAGAGGTCTTCACCGCTTCCTCGCCGAGCACGCCAACCAGCCGCTCTCGCAACATGCGCTAGCGCGGCGACTCGGCGTCTGGACCGGTCGTTGCGGCCGGCGAAGGCATGCCGGGACGGATGGCGGGACGCTCGATCCCCGCCTGGGTGATCTGGAAACGCGGCTTGCCGAGCTGCGTAAGCGCCGTGTCGTTCGGTGCCATCGCCGAATCCTTGGTCAGCTGCAGGTCGACGGCCGTCTGGCTGAAGATCGTTTGGGTCGGCGTAGGCGAAAGAACTTCGTGAACGAGGACCGGGACTGACGCCGCCTGGTCGTAGAGAAAGCGCCCGGCTTCGAGCGACTTTTGCTTGCGGCGATCGAGTTGCTGGAAGACGCCGCTCGAGGTGACCTCGACGACTCCGCCGTTGTTCTGCGGCTTTGCGCTTAAGTTCATCGAGACGGTCGTTACGTAGAGACCATTCTTAAAAGTAAGTGGGAACGACCGTTCCCACGACGAGGCCGTACCGGTCAGACCACCGCTGAAGAAGTCGCGAGCGAGCAGCGGAAAGAGCGCCAACTCAGACTCTGACGGATAGGGCGGCACATCGTCGCAGCGAACCGCTCCGCCCGGATAGACTTCGCATTGTCGAGGCTGGCGTGGTCTCAGCGTGTAGTACCACCACTCGCTCGCTCGTACCAGCATCCCGCCGTCGGGCGCGGTGCCGAGGATATCGACGCTCAGGGTGCCGTTGTAGTAGCCGGCGTTGCCTACGGGGGTCGGATAGATGGCGAACGCGTATTCAAGATGGCGAGCCGGGGCAGCAGGAGCCTCGCCGGCAAAGGCCAGCAACGCGGCGAGGAGCATACCCAAACGTTTCATCGCTTCGCCTCTACGTGTACAGCAAGTATTTCTGGCGCATGGCTTGGAAGGCCGCGACGTCGGGCGCCCATTGAGCAACGATCGCATCGGCGCTCTTGCCGGCGAGCAGCGCTTGGCGCAGCGAGTCGGTTCCCCAATCCCGGTCGAGCGCGGAGATGCTGGGGATTTGAATCGCTTTCGGCGACGTGTCGCGCACCGCGACGAGGATTCTCCACAGCGGTGCGCACCGCGCGAAAACGCCGCGGGTCGAAGACGATCAGCTCGACGCCGGTGAGCTCTTTTCCCTTCCAAAAGCCGGTCAGCGGGGACCAGGCGCTCGAAAGAAACCAGACGCCTGGGAGGTTGCGCGCGTTCAAGCGGGACGCTAGCTTCGCACCATCGACCCCCGGCGCTCCGGCGAGAAAGAACGGTTTGGTAAACCCGCTGCCATTATTGATGCCGGCGTTGTCGATCAGACCGGTGCCGACGTAGACGAACGTTGTCCGCCAATCGGGAACGTTCGGCGACGTTGCAACCCATTGCAAGCCGGTTTCCGGCCAGATCGTCGAGCGGTGCCAGCCGTTCATCTTCACGACGCGCAGCTTCGCACCGATCCCGAAGCGGTCGTTGAAGAGCTGCGCAAGCTCGCCGACCGTCATCCCGTGGCGCATCGGAATTGGATAGAGGCCGATGAACGATTCGTAGGCCGGCTCGAGCACCGGCCCCTCGACGACCGCGCCGCCGATCGGGTTTGGCCGGTCGAGCACCCAAAACTCTTTGTTGAACTGCTTCGCGCTCTGCATCGCGTAGGCCATCGTCGAGATGTAGGTGTAAGCGCGCGAGCCGACGTCCTGGATATCGAAGAGCAGCACGTCGATGCCGTCGAGCATTTCGGCGCTGGGATGGCGCGACGCGCCGTAGAGACTGTTGACCGGCAAGTGCGTCTGCGCATCGACATACGACGCGACCGAGGCACCTGCGCCGCGGTCGCCGCGAAAGCCGTGCTCCGGGCCGAAGATCGCCACGATCTTGACCTGACCCCGACGGACAATCGCGTCGACGATCGACTCCATACGCGAGGTGACGCCGCTCTGGTTGGCGATCACGCCGACCGTGCGCCCGCGCAGCTCGCGCCACGTCTCGCGCAAGAAAACCTCGTCACCGAGTTCGATGCGCGCCTGCGGCAACGGCTCGGCGGCTATGCCCGCCGTACAAGCTAAGCCGAGCGCAGCACTGACGGCAAGAAAGCGGCATCGCTTCATGCCGGGGACTTCGTTCAGGTGAATCGAGGCTCCGTTTCGTGCCGGAGGATTCCGGCGTCGTGGGCGCGTGCGAAGAGCGCGTGGATCGCAGCGCGGCCGTTCTCGCCGAGATCGTCCGAGAACTCGTTGACGTAGAGGCCGATGTGCGCGCGCATCACCTCGTCGCTCATCTCGAAGGCGTGCTCGCGAACGTACGGCATGACCGCACCCTCGTCGGCGCGAGCAAAGGCGAGGCTGCGGCGGATCGCCTCGGCGATCGCCTGCGTTTCGTTCTCGCCGACGTCGTCGCGAACGAGGATTCCGCCTAGCGGAATCGGGAGCAGCGTCATGTTCTCCCACCATTCGCCCAGGTCGGCGATCGCGATCAGACCGGCGTCGCGGTAGGTGAAGCGCGACTCGTGGATGATCAGTCCGGCGTCGACCTCTCCGCGAGCAACGGCGCCGATGATCTTATCGAAGCGCATCGCAACGGTTTTCGGACGCGTCCCAAGCGCCAGTTGCAAGAGCATGAACGCGGTCGTGCGCTCTCCGGGGATGGCGATGCGCTTGCGCGCGAAATCGCTGAACAGCTCCGGCGACCCGGCCGGTCGCGCGACCAGCAGGGGGCCGCAGCCGCGGCCGACCGCGCCCCCGCAAGGCAGAATCCGATAACGGTCCATCAAGAAGGGTATCGCCCCATAGCTCACTTTCGTCAACTCGAACTCGGCGCGTGCCGCCGCGTTGTTGAGCGCCTCGATGTCGGCGAGGTTCACGCTCACCGATGGTGAATCGGCGAGCAGCCCGTTGGTCAGCGCCGCGAAGATGTACGTGTCGTTCGGACAGGGCGAATACGCGAGCGTGTACGTCATCGCAGCTCGAGGAGGGCGTCGAGGATGCGCCGCAGGCCCGTTGCGCCGGCGGCAAAGTTCCAACCGTTCGTATCGCGATCGCCGCACCGGTTCGAGATGCCGCGCAGCTCGATCGCCGGAACGCCGGCGAGCTCGGCGGCGCGCAGCGCGGCAAAGCCTTCCATCGTCTCGACCTGCGCCCCGCGCCGCGCCAAACGGCCGGCGGTCGCCACGGTCGCCGTTACGCGCGAGACCGTAATGCCGTTCAAGACCGCGAAGCCCTGATTGCGCAGGCCTGCGACCAGGTTGGGATCGGAGCGCGCTCGTTCGATCGGGCGCTCTCCGCGCGGAAGTTCGATCGGCGCGCCGTCCTCGAGGTCGAGCTCGATCGCATCCTCGCCGACGACGACGCCGTCGCCGATTCGTGCCGCGCCGTCGAACGCTCCGCCAATGCCGGCGTTAACCACGAGCTCGTAGCGTTTGCGCGCCAAGGCGGAGGCGATCGCGCATCCGGCTTCGACCGGACCGACGCCGGTAATCAGCCGCTCGATGCCCGCACGGTCGGGCCACGATGCGAGTTCCTCGGCGACGGCGTAGGCGAGCAAGATCACGGTACACCGATGAACTTATGCGTCTGCAAGGAGAGTCGAAAACGCTGGGGATGCGCTTTCGCATAATCGAGTGCGAGCGCAACGTTCGATGGCTTGTTACCTTCAGGCTGCAGCAGGATCGTCGGTTTGTCGGCAAAAAGCGCGAGGTGTTCTTCGGGAACGCGCGCGTCGACGATCAGCTTCGCCTCGTTCGCGCGAGCCGCCATGCGCGGATCGACCGATTCTTTCGGCGAGACGCAGAGCCAGACGTCTTCGGGCAGCTCGGTGAAGATCGTTCCGTTCGACTCCACATGGACCCGCCGGCCGTCGCGCCGCAAGGCCTCGATCAAGGCCGGCGTTTCGGATTGCGCCAGCGGCTCGCCGCCGGTGAGGACGACCATGGGACAATCTCCGCCCGCTTCGCGCACCGTGCGCACGACCTCGCCGACGCTCGCGAAGAACTTCGTCGCGTAATCCGTGTCGCAGAAATCACACGCCAAGTTGCAGCCGGCCAAGCGCACGAACACCGCCGGCGTCCCCGTCCACGTCCCCTCGCCCTGTATGCTGTAAAAGATCTCCGCCAGCTGCAACATCTTAGGCTAAGCGAGGTCGCTGCGGCGGAGGACGACGCGTGCGCTGCGCGTCTCCCAGAGCGTCAGCTCGTCGAGGCCGGTCAGCGCGCCGTCGAGGCGTTTCCAAATCCAGAGCACGATCTTCTCGACCGTCGGGTTCTCGATGAAGTCGTTGAGCGTTTGGTGATCGAGCACGTCGACGACGCGTTCGCGAACGACACGGTCGACTTTTTCGAAGTCCTCGATCATGCCGCGCGCCGGACCGCGCGTGCGAATCGGACCGCGCAGCCCGACTTCCAAACGGTACGAATGGCCGTGCATCCGGGAGCATTTACCGGGATGAAACGGCAGAACGTGCGCCGCCTCGAACTGGAACTGTTTGCGAATCTGCGTGCTAGAGCTCTCCGCCCGGCCCCATGTTTTCGAGGCGCCGCTTGAGGTCGGCGAGGAAGCCGCTCGCCACGTACCCGTCGACGACGCGGTGGTCGAGCGAGAGGCACGAGTTCATCATGCGCCGGATCGCGAGGGTATCGTCGTCACGGACGACGAGGGTCTTCACAATCGTCTCCATGGTGACGATGCCGGCCTGGCCGCCGTTGATGATCGGCGCCGAGGCCCACGAGCCGTTGGCGCCATTGTTATTCACGGTGAACGTGCCGCCGGCCAAATCATCGACGCCGAGCTTCGCTTTGCGTGCCTTATCGATCAGCTACCCGGCGGCGATCGCGAGGCCCTTGATCGAAAGCTGATCGGCGCGCTTGATGACCGGCACGACGAGGTTGGTAGGCAGCCCGATCGCGATGCCGATATTGACGTCCTCGTTGACGTAGATGCCCGCTGGGCTCGAATCCGTCGCCGGGACGAAGCGCGCGTTCATCAACGGGAAAGCCGCGAGCGATTCGACGACCGCGCGGACGAAGAAGGGTAACAGCGTCAGCTTGTAGCCCGTTTCGCGCTCGAAGGCGTCCTTTTCGCGCGTGCGCCACGTCCAGAGGTCGGTGACGTCGATCTCGACCATCGACCACGCATGCGGCGCGGTGTGCCGGCTCTCGACCATGCGTTCGGCGATGATGCGCCGCGCTTGGCTGAGGGTGACCACGGTTCCGGGAATCGGCTGCGCATAGGTGGACGTGCGTCCCGGCGGCGGCGGAGCTTGCGGCTCGGGCGGCGCTCCCGCGACAACCGTACGCGAGGCCGCGAGCACGTCCTCTGCGGTCACGCGGCCGTTGGCGCCGGTTCCCTGAATCGCGCGGATGTCGATGCGATGCTCGCGGGCAAGGCGGCGCACCGCCGGCGACGCTCCGCGCAGCGCGCTCTCGGCTTCGACGGCGGCCGGCGCGGCGGCGCCGTTGCCGGAAGGCGGCGCGGTAACCTGAGGCGCCGGTGCCGCGGCCGCGGGAGCCGGCGTCGCAGCGGTTGCGGGCGTTTCGGGCGCGGGGGCCGGTGCAGAACCGACTTCGTCGATCACGGCGATCGGCGTGCCGGTCGCAACCGTCTCGCCTTCCTTCACCAGAAGCTCGCGGATCGTCCCGGTGACCGGCGACGGGACGCCGGCGTTCACTTTATCGGTCGAAACCTCTACGAAATCTTCGTACTTGTCGACGGCGTCGCCGACGTTCTTGAGCCATTGCGCGACCGTGCCTTCGGTCACCGTCTCGCCGAGCTGCGGCATCGTAATCGTCGTAGCCATTAGAACTTCACCATCTCCCGCATTGCGTCGGCCATCTGTGCCGGCGACGACATGTACTCTTCCTCGAGCGGTAACGCGTACCCCATGGCCGGGACGTCCGGGCCGCAGAGTCGCCGTATCGGCGCGTCGAGATGGAAGAGCGCCTCTTCGGCGACCATCGCGCTGATCTCCGCGCCAATGCCGCCGAACTTGTTGTCCTCGTGAATGATCAGCAGTCTTACGCGTCTTCTCGACGCTGCGCAGAATCGCGGTCTTGTCCATCGGACGGATCGAACGTAAGTCGATCACCTCGACCGAGAGACCGTCCTGCTCGAGCTGCTGTGCCGCCTCGAGCGCCCAGTGCACGTAGAGGCCGTACGAGACCACCGTCAGCTGCCGGCCTTCCTTTAAGACGTTGGCTTTGCCGAGCTCGATCGTGTAGTGGCCGTCGGGCACTTCACCTTTGATGAGCCGATACGTCTTCTTGTGCTCGAGGAAGAGAACCGGGTCCGGATCGTCGATGGAGGCATTGAGCAGGCCTTTGACGTCGGCCGGAAACGACGGCGCGACGATCTTCAGTCCGGGCACGTGATAGAAGAGCGCTTCGATCGAGACCGAGTGCGACAGAGCGCCGCGTACGCCGCCGCCGTAAGGCGTGCGGATCACCATCGGGCAGGTATACTCGCCGTTCGAGCGATAGCGCGTCTTGGCCGCCTCGCCGACGATCTGATTGAACGATGGATAGATGAAGTCGGCGAACTGAATCTCGGCGATCGGGCGAAGACCCTCCATCGCCATCCCGATCGCGATGCCGACGATCGAGGCTTCGGCGATCGGCGTGTCGATGACGCGATCGGGGCCGAACTCGTTGATGAAGTCCTTGGTGATCAAGAATACGTTGCCGCGCGCGCCGACGTCTTCGCCGAGAATGACCGTGCGGTCGTCGTTCTTCATCGCTTCGTAGAGCGTCGCGCGAACCGCCTCGACGTTGTTCATCACCGTCGAGCTCGTGTTGCTTACGGCTGCCACGGTTGCCACGCTCCTTCGTAGACGTGCTTGTATAGGTCGGCCGGCTCGGGATAGGGGAGCGCTTCGGCCGCGTCGGTCGCTTCGTTCGTCTCGGCGAGTACCGACTTGCGCATCGCCGCGACATCATCGGCGCGCATCACGCCGTGCTCGATCAGCACCGCCTCGAAGGCCGGAACCGGATCCTGCCGGCGCCGGTCGAGCACCTCTTCGCGCGAGCGATACGTCATGTCGTTATCGTCGGTCGAATGGGCGAGATAGCGGTAGCAGGTTCCCTCGACCAGGGACGGTCCGCCGCCGGCGCGGGCGCGGTCCATCGCTTCATTGACGGCTGCGTACGTCTCGATCGGATCGAAGCCGTTGAACCGGCGACCCGGCATGCCGTAACCGTCGGCGCGCTTCTAAATCTCCGGCTGCGCCATCTGCTTGTCGAGCGGCGTCGAAATCGCCCACTCGTTATTCTCGACCAGCATCACGAACGGCAGCTTGTGAACCGCTGCGAAGTTCATCGATTCGTGCCATTCGCCTTCGCTCGTCGTTCCGTCGCCGCACGTCGCGAGTACGGCGCGCCCTTCTCGCCGCGATACTTCATTGCATACGCGGCGCCGACGGCATGCGGAAGATGCGCGGCGAGAATCGATGAGAACGAGAGCAGACCGGCCGCCTTGGACGAGTAGTGATTGGGAAACTGCCGGCCGCCGTTGTGATCGGCGGCGCGCGCGAAGATCGACAGCAGGATCTCGTAGGGCGTCAGGCCGATGCCCAAGCAGAGTCCGAGATCGCGATAGTACGGCGCGAGAATGTCTTTGCCTCGGTTAAAGGCCATCGCGGCGCCGGCTTGCAGCGCTTCGTGTCCCTCGCTGCCCAGCGCAAACGGAACCTTCCCCTGGCGGTTGAGCTGAAATCCGCGGTTGTCGAGCTGCCGCTGGAGCAGCATGTTGCGAAAGATTGCTCGCAATTGCTCGTCGGTGAGCCCACGTCGCTCGAGCGTCCCGGCTTGTATATCGGTGCTAGCCATCGATCTTTCCGTTCTCGCTTCTGGTCGTCTCTCGCCACGGCTGCCAGCTCTGTACGTAGACCCGATCGTAGAGCTCTTCGGCCCTCGGATAGGGCATCGCTTCGGCTCGGTCCGTCGCGTCGTTGGCCTCTTCGAGGACGGAACGCTTCAATGCTTCCACGCCGTCGGCGCTCGAGGATCGAGCGTTCGACCAAAAGCTTTTCGAAACGCGGCACGGGGTCGCCCCGGCGGCGAGCTTCGACCTCGTCACGCGACCGATAGGTGCGGTCGTCGTCGTCGGTCGTGTGGGCGAGGAATCGGTAGCACTTCGCCTCGACCAACGTCGGGCCGCCGCCGGTCCGCGCGCGCTCGAGCGCCTCTTTGACGGCCGCATAGCAAGCGATCACGTCCATCCCGTCGACCGCAACGCCCGGCATCCCGTACCCTTGGGCGCGCAGGTAGACGTCGGGCTGGCCCATTTGCTTGGAGAGCGGCGTCGAGATCGCCCATTCGTTGTTCTCGCACAGGAAGACGATCGGCAACCGGTGCACGGCGGCGAAGTTGACCGACTCGTGCCACTCACCTTCGCTCGTCGCGCCGTCGCCGAAGGTCGTCAGCACGGCGCGACCCTCCTCACCGCGATACTGCAAAGCGTAGGCCGCGCCGACGGCGTGCGGAAGCTGCGCCGCGATGACCGAGCTGATCGTGTGCAGGCCCAAGCGCCGGCTCGCGTAGTGGTGCGGAAATTGGCGACCGGCCGAATGATCGGCAGCACGCGCAAAGAGCGAGAGCAGCACCTCATAGGGCGTCAAGCCGATGCCCAAGTCGAGGCCGAGGTCGCGGTAGTACGGAACCAAGATATCTTTCCCGCGCTCGAAGGCCATCGCCGCACCGGCCTGAACGGCCTCGTGCCCTTCGCTGGCCGAAGCAAACGGAATCTTTCCTTGACGATTCAGTTGAAAGCCGCGGTTCTCCAGCGTGCGCTGCATCACCATCGTCCGGAACATTGCAACGAGCTGCTCGTCGGTAAGACCGGCGGCCGCTCCCCGTCTCAAGGCCACAGAGCTTCCTACTCGTTGCCGTCGGGCGAAATCCTGCGCCGGGAAGTACCCGGCACCGCCTCGCCCGAAGAGAAAAAACATGATTCGCTTAGGCGTAGCAGCCTTTGCCGTCCCGCTCTTGCTTGGCGCGGCGCCGCAGCCGTATCAGCCGGCCACGATCACCGTCGCGCAGCTTTTCGAGCGCAACCGGCACGCCGCCGGTGCGTTCGTGCCGGGCGCCTACCGCATGACGACGCGTACCACTTCCAGCGACGGCGACGTCTGGACGTCGGAGACGCAGTGGAACGACCGCGACTACCGGACGACGGTCCGGGAGGGGGGCTTTACGTGGGCCTACGGCGACGCGAGCGGGCAGCGATGGCATCAAGACGCCAACGGTCTGGTCATGCCGTCCACGAACTACGCGCAGCAGGTCGATCCATTCATCAACGCGCTGCGTAAGCCCGAAGATCCAACCAGCGGCGTCAAACTACTCGGGTTGACGGGCGATTCTTCGCCGGCCTTCGTCGTTGCGGTGACGCCGGCCAACGGCCTGGTCGAGCGGCGCTACTACGACGCACGCACCTATCTTCTGACACGGAGAGAGCTCACGGACTACGACGGGCACCGCCAGGTTTGGGAGTACGCCAATTACGGATCGGTCTTCGGACGAACCGTCGCTCGTTCGATCGCGTACGAGGGCGATGGAGCAGCCGTCACCTCGCGAACCGAGCTCGTCAGCTACCAGCGCACGGCGGCCGATGACGCCGACCTCGCGATTCCACGTTCGAAGCCGCTCTTCGATCTCGGGAATCGTGACGCTGTGACCATTCCCTCACGGTTTACCGATAACGGAATTATCGTCAGCGCGACGATCGCCGGACGAGGCCTCGACTTCTTGCTCGACTCCGGCTCGTCGGATCTGCTGATCGATCCCGACGTCGCGCGTGAACTGGGGATGGCGTCGAGTGGAGCGGTACGCGTGAGCTTTGCGGGCGATTATCAGATCGCCAACGCCCGGGCGCTCGGAGCTTTCGGTGGGAGGCTTATCCGCGCAGAACGTTGCCTTTTCGACCGCGCGTTTCGAAGAGCAACTGACCGATCAGCGCGTCGTCGGACTGCTCGGCACCGACTTCATCGCCAGCGGAGCTTTGGAGATCGACTTCCGAAACAAAACGGTAACGCTGCTGCGATCGACGCCGGGGGACCTGGCGGCTCGCGGTTGGTCGCCGCTTCCGTTGCGCCTCGACTACGGCGTTCCACTCCTTAAGGCAACGTACAGCGGCATTGACGGTTACTTCATCGCTGATCTTGGCGCCGACTACTCGACGCTCTACCCGCACTACTTCGCGCGTTTTCCCAATAAGATTCCTGCGCACATGCCGGACGAAGAAGAGATGGTGACGCTGGGCGGCAAGCCATTCGGGATCACGCACATCACGATGAAGAGCCTCGTCCTCGGAGAATGGGTCTTCGGCGACGTTCAGGTCGTGGTGCCGACGGCTTCGTATGCGCAGGAACGCGACTACGACGGGCTGATCGGGCGCGACACGCTGAGCGACTTCAATCTCATCTTTGATTACGCGAACCGTCAGCTTTGGTTCAAACCGATCGTGGAGACGAAATGACCGACGAGCTCGTCCGCTACCGGCGGCACTTTCACACCCATCCCGAGCTCTCGCTCGAGGAGCGCGAGACCGCGGCGTTCATCGAACGCGAGCTGCGCGACGGCGGCTTCGACGAGATCCGAACCGGGATCGGCAAGACGGGTATTCTCGCGACGCTCAAAGGCGCCAAGCCGGGTCCGGTGACGCTGCTGCGCGCCGACATGGACGCGCTTCCGGTTCAAGAGCTCAACGAGGTCGCGTATCGTTCGGTCAACGCCGGCGTCATGCACGCTTGCGGGCACGACGGACATATGGCGATCTTACTCGGGGCGGCTCGGACGCTGCGCCGGCAACGGGCGGCGATTCCGGGCACGCTCGTCTTCTGCTTTCAACCCGGCGAGGAAGGCTATGCCGGGAACAAGCTCATGATCGAAGACGGCGCGCTCGAGAACCCGCACGTCGATCGCACGTTTGCGCTCCATCTGTATACCGGTCTCGATGCCGGCAAGATCGGCGTGCGGGATGGTCCGTTCTTCGCTTCATCCGATCGTTTCGACATCGAGCTCATCGGCAAAGGCGGCCACGGGGCGATGCCCCAGATGACGGTCGATCCGATCGTCGCCGCCGCCCAGCTCGTCACGCTTCTGCAGACGATCCCGAGCCGCGAGATCGCGCCGAAAGATCCGGTCGTGGTGACGGTTGGCGCGCTGCACTCCGGCACGACCTTCAACGTGATTCCCGAACGAGCGTACTTGCAGGGAACGGCGCGCGCCTTCGATGAGAGCGTCCGCCGATCGCTGCCCGAGCGCATCGAGCGAATCGTCGCCGGGTTGAGCGAGGCGATGCGCCTCGAGTACCGCTTTGAGTACCGCTTCGTCTACCCGCCGACCGTGAACGATTCCGAGATCAACGACGTCGTCCGTGAGGTCGGCCGCCTCGTTGTCGGCGCGGCCGAGGTGGTCGACCCGCACGAACTCGTCATGTGGTCCGAGGACATGTCGTTCATGCAGGAGCAACGCCCGGGCGCGTATTTTTTGCTCGGCGCCCGCGGTCCGCGCATCGGCGGCGTGCCGCAGCACAGCGCGCATTTCGATATCGACGAGCGCGCGCTGCGCGTCGGGCACGACATGATGGTCGGCCTAGCCCTGTCGGGGTAACGACGCCCGCTCCTGTTAAGCAGACCAAGATTGCGCTTACGCGCCCTGGTGATTTACGCAAGGACCGCCCCGTTTTTATCGCGAGGATTCGGAAGAACGCACGAGAATAGCGGGCGAGTCATGCGTACTATTGCGATCGTTTTAACGATCTTTTTCTTTTCATACGGCGGTTTAGCGGCGCAGACGCCGGCCCAAGACCAACCCGCAAAAGTGCTGCGCCATTTGGAATACTCGTTCAGTGTTGACGAGCAAGGCGTCTCCGAGTCCCACTACAACGGAATCGGCGACGGCGTCACAACCAGCAGCGGTTTGGCCGGCGTGTCCAGCAGTGTAGGCGGCCGCGGAACGATGAGCGTGGACGTGTTATCAATTGCTCCTGACGGTGCGCTGGTCGTGAGAATATCCGAACAAGTGCAAAACGAACCGCGTCGGGGTCAAGCGTACACGTGTACCGCCTACGGCAATACCGCCGTGGTCTGTCCCTCGGTGCCGGCCCCCAGCCAGGCCGAGTGGGTTCTACTCAGCTACCTCGGCCGAGACTTCGTGGATGCAGCTCCGTGGGACGCTCAACACCACTGGCAGCGCCGCGAAGATACGCGGCAGTACCTTCTCGTCGAGGACTTCACTCTCATCAGCGGCAGCGATGACAAGCACCCGGTCATTCGCGAGAAGAAGAAGATGGATATGCACAACGGTGGGTTCGGGAGTCAAAGCGAAGACGTCGAGGTTACATACGATCGCTCGATGGAGGTTCCGACCGCGGTTCACGATGACGCCGAGTCGGTTGGAGGCAGCGGCTCGGGGCATTCCACGTTCGATTTTCACCTAAGCAGCGACTCGTTCGTCTCGAAGCCTTGATTTTAATGCGCGCCGCGCCGGCGGCTAAATATCGTACTCGGGGGTTTCGGTGACCGTCAGCACCCAGCGGATGGCGCGGGCATACTGATCGAGTTCGCGCAACGATCGCTGCAGGGGCCGGTACGCCTCGGTAGCCGCGCGCGGTGAACGCTCGACTCCCTTGGCAAAGGCCAATGCTTCTTCCAGCTCGCGCTCGATCTGCGGCCAATCCTCGCGCAGCACGCGTTCGGAGGGTTCGGCGACCCTGCCGATTACCGGCGGCACCGGACCCTTGGGGGCGTGCATAGCGAATTCCAGCCGCGCCAGCGTGTATGCGGCGCGTGCGCCGATAAACGAACCGAGCAGCTGCACCAATCGCACGTCCATCGGCAAGACGAGTTCTGCCGGCGGCGAAGCTCCGCCTTGTGGCGAGTTCAGACGTTCGTAAGTATGTCATCGTCGGCAACGGGTTTGCCGGGACGACGGCGGCCGAGCAGCTCCGCAAGCACGACCCCGCGTGCGAAATCGTGCTCTTCGGCGACGAGCCCTACACCCTTTACAACCGCATCTCCCTACCCCCGATGCTGCGCAGGCAGATTCCCGAAGAGAAGGTAATGATTCGGAACCTCGCCTGGCACGAGGAGCATCGGATCGATCTACGTTTGAACACGCATGTCGAGCGGATCGTACCGGAGGAGTCTGTCGTCGAGGTTGCCGGGCGCTCCTATCCGTACGACGCGTTGCTGATCGCGACCGGAGGCCGTCCGAACCCAACGGGAAAGCCGGGCTCGGAGGGTGCTGCGAACCTCTTTCCGTTTCAGTATCTCGACGATACGCGCGCGATCTCGCAGC
Source organism: Vulcanimicrobiota bacterium (assembly GCA_963739845.1). Classification (GTDB taxonomy): domain Bacteria; phylum Vulcanimicrobiota; class Vulcanimicrobiia; order Vulcanimicrobiales; family Vulcanimicrobiaceae; genus Cybelea. Next base: position 144,461 of record CAVUBQ010000001.1, read on the forward strand.
AAATCGATGAAAGCAAAGCTGCGGTGGCGATCGGCGGATCGTTCATCGCCTACGAACTGGCCGAAGCCTTCGCTTCTCGAGGCCTCGAAACGCACTGGGTGATGCGCGGCCCGCGCGGGCTTCATCGTATTATCGACGAAGAGGCCGGGGCGCTACTCCACGAAGCGGCCGCGGCGGACGGCGTCCACATGCACTACGGCGTCGAAGTCGAACGCTTCGTGCGCTCCAACGGCGTCGTTGAGAAGGTGCGCACGACCGACGGCGCGGAGATCGCGGCGCAATGTTACGGCTACGGGTTCGGGCTGACGATGAACACCGAGATCTGCGACGGCTCGGGTATCGAGACGAGCAAGAACGGAATTCTCTGCGACGATCATCTCGAGACCAACGTCAAAGGCATCTATGCGGCGGGTGACGTGGCCGACTTTTACGATCCGATCCTCGAGCTTCGCTACCGGATGGGCACCTGGAATAACGCAGGCGCGCACGGCAAGGTCGTCGCGCTCAACATGATGGGTGGAAGCGAGAAGTATCACGACGTGCCGGAGTATTCGTCGCTGCTCTTCAAGGGTCAGACGATCACGCAGTTCGGCCTCGGAACCGACCTGCGCCCGGATCTCGAGATCGCGCGCAAGATCGACCGGGAGAAGAACTGGTATCGTGCACTCTTCTTCTGGCAGGAGCGCCTGGTCGGAGGACTGATGCTTGGCAAAGGAAACCGCGCCGGCAAACGGCGGTACGTCGAAGCGATCAAAGCCAAGCAGCGCTTTCCCAAGCCGGAATGGCAGGCGATGCTCGATTGGACCGCCTAATTAGGGCCATGGCACTGAGGACTTTATCTATCATTTTTTCCGCGTTGTGCGTGCTCGCGTTACCGGCTCAAGCACAGACCGGCCGAACGCCGGTCACCGACGAGACGCAGCTGCCGCGCGTTGCCTATCCCATGCCGGTGGCACCGTCGACGTTCGTCACCGCAAGCGGCGCCGAATTCGCCCCGTTTCTCAATGCCGTCGAAGCCGACGTCGACAAGACGCTCGCGACCTACGACATTCAAGATAAGGCGACGTTGGCCGATTATCTCGCAACGCGCCTTTACGCTCAGCTTTTGTCGGGCGATGCTGCCGGCGTGCGGGTTACGGTGACGCAGCTGCGCGCCGCCCAATCGAAACCCGACCGCGCCCTGATCGCGGGGCGGCTGCCCTTGGCCTACTCCACGGCCAAGGCATCGGGAAGCGGAGAGTTCGCGACCGAGTTCGCCACCGTCGATCGCGCCGCCGTTGATGCGCTGCCGTGGAACGTCGTCCAGGACTCCGTGATCGCGCAAGCGGGCTTCGAACCCGTTGCCACACGGGGTGCGGCGATCGGACAGATTGCTCACGATCTCGACCCAATCGCCGCCAAGACCGGCACGCTCGACGGACCCAGCGCGCGGGCCCTCGTTCAGGCTCGTGGCCAGCTGCTGCTTCTGCCGGTCCTGCCACAAGACGCGAGCATTCTTCAAGCCTACATCGCGAAGCACAACGTTACGAAGCCGGACATCTGGACGGCGCGCGACGTCACGCTCGACGTGTCGCAAATCAAGGAGCCCGTCCTCATCGGAATACTCGATTCCGGCGTCGATCCGCACGACTACGGCGATTTGATGTACGGCGGGGCTTCGGCGTCGCAGCACGGCTTGGCCTTTGCCGACGACGGTGCGCCGTCTACCTCCGATCTCTATCCCATTCCGGCCGACGTCTCGCAAGAGTACCCCAAGCTGGTTGCGCTGATGACCGGGATGAGCGATATGCAGAGCGGCATCTCCTCGCCCGATGCAACCGCCGCACAGTCGTATTTCCGTTCGCTCGACTCGGCACACGAGCAGGCCTTCGAACGAGCGATGGATTACGTCGGGGAATACTCGCACGGTTCGCACGTCGCTGGAATCGCCGCCCGCGGCAACCCGGGCGTGCGCATCGTCGTCGCGCGGTTCGACGACAACATCACGAACTTACCGTTTGCGCCGACAACCGAGTGGGCGAATCGCATGGCGGCGAACTTCGCGCAGATCGGCGCATTCTTTCGCGATCACAACGTCCGGGTGGTGAACATGAGCTGGGGCGACCAAGTCAGCGAGTTCGAGCAGTGGCTTGCGAAGACCGACGCGGTAAGCGACCCGCAGGCGCGCAAGCAGAAGGCTGAAGAGCTCTACTCGATTTGGCGAACGGCGATCGAGAAGATGATTAGCGAAACGCCCGGCACGCTCTTCGTCGCCGCCGCCGGGAACGGCGACAACGACGCGACGTTTGCCCAAGACGTCCCTGCCTCGCTGACGCTTGCGAACCTAATCACCGTCGGGGCGGTCAATCAAGCCGGAGACCCTACGGGCTTTACCAGTTACGGCCCGACGGTCGCCGTCTATGCCGACGGCTTTCACGTGCCTAGCAAGATTCCCCGAGGGTTATACGGTCAAGTTCTCGGGCACGTCGATGGCCGCGCCGAACGTCACCAACCTCGCGGCCAAACTCTTCGCGCTCAATCCGAAGCTGACGCCCGAACAGGTTCGTTCGCTGATCGTCGACGGGGCCTCGCCGCTTCCCGGCGGAAAGCTCAAGCTGGTCGATCCCAAAGAGAGCGTCGGGCTCCTGGAATCGAGGCCTTAGCCCCTTTACTGAAACACCGGGCGGCGCAAGTCCGTAGAGAGAGCCATGAAGTACCTGCGTCTCGCCGCCGGCGCCTTCGCCGTTGCAGTCCTCGCCGCCACAGCCGCCTCCCACGCAGCGCAAATCGATCCGCGCGCCCAGCAGCTGATCGCGGAGTCCGGAAAAGCACTCGGAATACCATCGCTGGCCTCGGTCGACACCTTGCAGTTCGACGGCACCGTGTCGGCGGTCGGCCTCCATGGGACCGGCACTCAGTACGCCGGCCTTCGCGACGGCCGGTTCGCCGAGAAGGCGAATCTCGCGCCGTTCGTTCAGAACGATGGCTACGACGGCACCGTCACGTGGAATGCCGACCGCACCCAGCTGACCTGGAATGACGGCGGCGACAGCGACCGCGCGTCCGCGATCGACTCAGCATATATGTCGACCTATGCGCTGTGGCGTCCACAAGCCGGCGGCGCAGCTGTTGAGTGGCTCGGCGCCAAAAGCGCCGGGGCCAACACCTACGACGCTCTACGCATCACACCGAGTGGGTCGAAGGTGCCGTTCGAACTCTGGTTCGACCGCACGACCCACCTCCCAGCGAGCGCGCACTACGTGAACAACATCACGAGCTCGACCGTCACGTACTCGGACTACCGGCGCTTCCGCGGGCTCAACGTCGCCTACGCAGTTCACACAGACTCCAGCGACGGGAACAACTCCGACGTCAAGGTCACGCGCGTGATTTTCAATCCTCCCGGCGCGCAGGCCGCGCTGGCGCGCCCGCAGACCCGCCCGAGCGACTTCTCCATTGCGAACGGGAAGACGTCGACGACCGTCCCGATCGCGCTTGGTGAGAACCACGTCTATCTCGACGTGATGCTCAACGGGAAGGGCCCATACCATTTCATTTTCGACACCGGCGGCGCGAACGTCGTCGATTCGGAAGTCGCCAAAGAGATCGGCGCCTTCGGCAGCGGATTGGCGCAAGGCAGCGGCGTCGGCTCGCAAACCGAGGGGCTCAGCTTTGCCAACGTCGCAACGCTCCAAGTCGGTGATGCGGTGCTCAAGGATCAACTCTTTGCCGTCGCGCCAACCCGACAGGGCTTCGGCGTTTCGGCCGGCCGACCAGTTGACGGGCTGATCGGCTGGGAAGTGCTCGCGCGGTTCGTGACGACGTTCGACTACGCGGGCAACCAGGTTACGCTAAGCATGCCGGGCTCGGCTCCGGCGATCGAGAACGGGCACGTCGTGCCGTTCGTGTTCTACGGCACGCAGCCGCAGATCGCGTGCACGATCGACGGCATCGCCGGCGAATGCACGATCGATACGGGCGCGCGCGACACGATCACGTTCATGACGCCGTTCGTCGCGGCGCATCCGCAAATCGTTCCCGCGGTCATGACCGCCGAGGGCGTCGACGGCTTCGGGTTCGGCGGCGCCGCGCTGGGTAAGCTCGGCCGCGTCGCATCGGTCGGCATCGACGATATTCAGCTGACCAATCTAGTCGGCGATTTCTCCACGCAGAAAGCCGGCGCGCTCGCGGCGCCCTTCGTCGCGGCAAACATCGGCGGCAATCTGCTGCGCCGTTTTACCGTAACGTTCGACTACGGTAACGGCACGATGACCCTCGTGCCCAACGCAACGTTGAGCGAGGCGGACGCCTACGAGCGCTCGGGGCTCTTTCTAATCAAGCGCGCGGGCAGCATCGTCGTCGTCGATTCGCGCGCGGGGACGCCGGCGGCGAACGCGGGCATCGGTAAGGGCGACGTGATCGTCTCTCTCAACGGTTCGCCGGCGAGCGGGATGTCGCTGGCCGACGTCCGCACAGCGTTCGCGCAACCAGCCGGAACCGTCGTGACGCTGCTAGTCACCGGCAAAGACGGCGCGCAGCGCACGGTGAAGCTGACGCTGGCCGATTACGTCTAGGGCTCGCGAGGATCGCGCAACGCTCTCACGAGCCTCGTTCTTGACCTCGTCACTCGGCGTCACGACGCTGGCCGCGGCGCGTTGGCCTGCGACGGCGATCGCCGCAGCGGCGCCCGGGCCCTCGATACCCCCCGTACGCGTCGATCCCGGACTGCTGATCCGTACGGTGGTCGGCCTTCGCCCATATCGTTCCGCCGGGTTCGTCCTTCGCGCCGAGCCGTTAGGGTCGAAGGCGCTGGTGCACAACTACGGCCACGGCGGCGGCGGCTTCAGCCTATCGTGGGGCTGCGCAACGCTCGCTGCCGACTTGGTAGCGGATCGCTCGCCCGCGCGAGCGGCCGTGCTGGGCTGCGGCGTCATCGGCCTGACGACGGCGCGCATCCTGCAGAACCGCGGATGGCAGGTGACGATTTACGCGGCCGCCCTTCCTCCCGCGACGACGTCAAACGTCGCCGGGGCTCAATGGACGCCGACGACCGTCTTCGCGTGGGAGAACGCCACGCCAGCCTTTCTCGATACGTTTCGTGACGCGGCGCGCATCGCGAACCGCGCCTTTCAACTAATGGTTGGGCCGACCTACGGCGTACGGTGGATCGACAACTACGTCCTCAAGCGCGACGCGCAATCGACCGGCGGCGAGCTCGATTACGCGCAACGGGCCGGCATCGCGGATCTCTACGCCGACGTTGAAACGATCGATCCGGCGACGGTGCCGTTCGTCGGCTACGCGAACGTCCGCCGGTTCGCGACGATGCTGATGGAGCCGAATACGTTCCTGCCCGCGGTGCAGCGCGATTTTCTGCTGCAGGGCGGCCGGATCGCGGTGCGCATGTTCCGAAGCGTGTCGGACGTTGCGGCGCTGCGCGAACCGGTGGTCTTCAACTGCACCGGCCTGGGAGCGCGTGCGCTCTTTAACGACCGAGGCCTCGAGCCGGTGCGCGGTCAGCTCTCGATTCTGGAACCGCAACCGGCGATCGACTACACCTACCTAAGCGGAACCCTCTACATGTTCCCGCGATCGGACGGCATCGTGCTGGGCGGCACGTTCGACCGCGGCAACTGGTCGACGGCCGTGGACCTTGCGGCGCAGACGCGCATTATTGCCGGACACCAGGCGATCTTCGCTCGGAGCTGACGCTTCCTGCCGCCGCCGCGAATCCGCGACGCTGCAGCCAGCTCAGCACGATCTGCGGGTAGCCGTTCACAAAACGCTCCTGCGCTTCAACGTCTCCGCCGTAACCCGTTGCGGAAACCTCGAGGCTGTGTCCCGCATCGGGATACTCGCGCATCGTAAAGTCGGTCATTCCCGCTTTTTTGAACACTTCTGTAAAGGCCACCGTCGCGTGCGCCACGTCCACGTTACGATCGCGCGCTCCGAATAACGCGAGCGTCGGCCTACGCACGAGTTCTAGCGTTGGCCCCGGATCGTAGGTCACGAGTCGGCGTAAACCTTCAACCATCGTGGCAGGCAGCGGAAAATGCAGATCCGGGAGAAGCGATGCGCCGAACCACACTTGACGCTTAGCCGATTCGTAGGAGCGCCGTGCGTTTTCCATTGACGTGCGGCCGTTAAGAGCATCAACGAGCGTTCGCCATGTCTCCTGGGCATCGGCCGTTGCCGCAGCATCGAAGTGATGGCGCGCCATCTGCTCTTTAACTTCGTAGATGACGTTCTCTTCCAGCGTTTCGGCTGGAGCGCTCTTGAGCACCATGGACGCGATCGGACGCTGCGTCGCCACGATCGGCGCCGTCCATCCCCCGTTGCTGAATCCCCAGATGCCCGATCCGGTGCGCATCCACGTGCGAATCGCGTACAAACGCGTCGTAGAGGGCATCGACGTCGCGAGCGCGATCCGGCGGCCCGTTCAGAAACCAATTACCAGCCGATTGCCCCGTGCCGCGCTGGTCGTAGGTCACGACGTTGAGCCCGTTGGTGACGAAAAACGGAACGAGGAATCCCATCTCGCGCGTCTCCGGATCGTTCCCGTGAATCAGGATGATGGTCGGACGAGCGCCCGGTCCGCCATACCAAAGGGATACGCCAAGAGCTCCTTCGGGCGCCTTGACCATGCGGCGTTCCTGGCGCACTGACGCCGACCAGCACGAGCGAGCCCTTACGGCTATCGTAGAAGCGCCCGGTCTTCGGATCGAAATATTCATTAACGGCTGCATCCGGCAGCTCGTGCTCGACCCCGACGTACATGAGATGACCGCTCGGTGCGCGATAGAGTCCGGGCAACAGGAGCGAGCTACCGGCAAGCGCCGGCGCGCGCGGCAGTGCCAGCAGTAACACCAACGCAAGCGCGACCTTCATGCCACACGTACGCGCGGGCGCCGCTATTGTTCATCTTACCGCGCGTTCGAGGCAGGCGACGAATTCGTCCACGTCCTCGCGGGTCGTCGCCCAGTGCGTCATCCAGCGCACCTCGGGAAGCGTGTCGTCGAAGATCAGAAATGAGAACTCGCGTTGAGCGCGCTCGATCGCTGCGCGGTCGAGCGTCGCAAAGACCGCGTTACAGCGGACCGGCCGGGTAATGCGGATTCCGGAGATCGCGCAAACGCGTTCGTGCAAGTAGGCCGCCATTGCGTTGGCGTGCGCCGCGTACTTCGACCAGCGATTATCGCTCAGCAGGGCCTCGAACTGCGCGGCCAGATAGCGCATCTTCGAGGCGAGCTGCATCGCCTGCTTCTGCACGAACGGGGCCGCGCCGGCGTGCAAGCACCGGGTCGAAAAAGCAGATCGCTTCGCCCAGCATCAACCCGTTCTTCGTTCCCCCGAAGCTGAGCACGTCGACGCCCGCGCCGGCCGTGAGATCGCGCAGCGAGACGCCGAGCGCTACGGCCGCGTTGGCGATGCGCGCGCCGTCGACGTGCACGGCCAGGCCGCGCTCGTGCGCAAACGTGCAAAGCTCGCGCAGTTCGTCGAGCTCGTAGACGCCGCCGAACTCCGTGGCCTGGGAGATCGAGATTGCCCGCGGCTGCGGAAAATGGACCTCTTGTTCGGCGCGGAGGTACGGCGCCACGTCGGCGGGACGAAGTTTGCCGTCGGGCGTCGCGATAGGAATCACTTTCGAGCCGCTAAAGCGCTCGAGCGCTCCGCATTCGTCGGTCTGCAGATGCGCGCTTGCGGGGGCGAGCACCGCCTCCCATGGGCGCAAGAACGAACTGAGCGCCGTCACGTTCGCGCCGGTTCCGTTGAACGTGAGATAGACGCCGGTCTGCGGCGCCGAAAACCTCCCGAAAGCGTGCCGTCGCACGCGCCGTCCACGCATCGTCACCGTACGCACCGGCGTCGCCCGCGTTGCTGTCGATGAGCGCCTGGAGAATCTCCGGCGCCACCGGCGCGTTATTGTCGCTGGCGAAGCTGCGCTGGGTCATAGCTCGACGGTGACGCCGCGTCGGGCGACGTCCGCCGGCCACCCCAACGCCGAGGCGGCGAGCGTCGCAATCGCCGTCGCCGATTCGACCTCGCCGTGCACGGCGTAGAGATGCGGCTTCGACGTGCACGTGCCGAACCAGCGCCGAAAATCGTTCTGGTCGGCGTGCGCCGAGAATCCCGAAAGGTGGACGATTCGGGCACGCACCGGGATGACGTCGCCGTAGATGCGGATACTGTGCGCGTTGTGCGTCAGCAGAAAGCCCAGCGTTCCGGCGCCTTGATAGCCGGGAAAGATCACCGTTGTCTTAGGATCCGCGAGGTGGTTGTGCAGGTGGTGCAGGATGCGCCCGCCCGCCGCCATCCCCGAGGCGGAGACGATCACGGCCGGCGTCTTGAGCGCGTTGAGCGCTTTGGACTCATCAGCGGTGACGTGGAGCGTGAAGTTCCGAACGCCGAACGGCGTACCGGGCGCATCGTTCGGTATCGGCTTATGCGCGTCGGGGAAGTTCTCGAAGAGCGCGTCGACCGCGGCCGCCATCGGGCTGTCGAGGTGGACCGGAAGCTTGGCGATGCGATCGTCGTGCGCCTGAAGCTGAGCGATGGTAAGAAGAATATCTTGCGAACGCTCGACCGCAAAGGCGGGCATGATGATTGGGCCGCCGCGTGCGATTCCTTCGAGCAGTGCGGTGCGGAGGTCTTCGTTCGGATCGGGCGGATGGATGCGATCGCCGTAGGTGGATTCGCTCACCAGGACGTCGGCGGCGCCGATCGAGTCGGGATCGTAGAGCAGCGGGCGGTCATAGCGCCCGACGTCGCCGGAGAAGACGATGCGTTTGCCCGCAAACTCGAGTGCGACGAAGGCCGATCCGATAATGTGCCCGGCGTTGTAATAGGTCGCGGTTGCGGCGCCCGCGACGTCGAAAGGCTTTCCTAACGCGACCGGCCGAACCCGGCGCATCGTCGCGGCGACGTCGTTGGCGTCGTAGTAGGGCGGCGGCGCGTGAGGCCGTTCGTGGTCGAATCCCCGATCGTGCAGCTCTTTCTGCAGGTGCGCGGCATCGTCGAGGACGATCTGCATCAACGCTTGCGTCGGCGGCGTGCAGAAGATCGGGCCTTCGAAGCCGTCGTGCACCAGCTTGGGCAGATAACCGACGTGATCGAGATGGCCATGCGTGATGACGACCGCGTCAATCTGCGCCGCCGGAACCGGGAGCGGAACGTCGTTGAGGGCGCGAACGTCGACGACGCCTTGAAAGAGTCCGCAGTCTACGAATATTCGCCGCCCGTCGATCGTGAGCAGATGCTTACTTCCGGTTACCGTGCCGGCGGCGCCGACGAAGGTCAGCTCGGCGTTACGCGCGGCGATCACGAGCGCGTCTCCTGCGTAACCGCGGGCCTGCGTATCGCGTAGCTGAGGTGACGGTTGAACGAGAGCGAGCTGGGCAGCGAGGCATTGATGTACTCGTCGAGACAGCGGTCGACAAGTTCCTCGGGCCGGTCGTCGGTGATCAAGTATCGAGCCGGTGTCTTTCTGCACGAGGTGGGATATCGGAACGAACTGATCGCTGAGGCCGCCGGAATGCGTCAGGATGCCGATAAGCTTGCCTTCATCGTACGCGATGCAGAACTCGCCCAGCGTTCCGCTGCGCCCTCCGACGAAGATGACGAAATCGGAGCTGTGAATGTTATGCGTCTCGCGCCCCATCAAGCCCGATCCGGTGAAGCACATCGTCGTGTACGGCTGGAGCGGCGATTCGTAGACGTTGACGTGCTCTTCGCGCGAGAGCGCCGGCGAGATGCCGAGACTCTCCCCGCCCGCCGCCGTCGCGCCGAGCACCGCCGCGTGCGGCAGGCCCGGACACGCTCCGGTGACGATCGTGCAGCCGCGTTGCGCGATGCGTTCTCCAAGACGGCGTGCAAGCGCGAGTTCGTCTGCTGAGATCGTTCCGCCGGCCGATCCCATGACGCCGATTTGGACCTTCATGGCTCCAACGATGCGTGACGATGACGGACGGGACCTACCTGCCCCCAGCCCGAACGAACGGCCATCGTATGAACGGTCCGAGCGATGCCCGAACGCGATAGGCTCGAAGTCGACGTGCTCTTCGTCGGCGCGGGTCCGGCGAGCCTCGCCGGAGCGATTCGGCTTGGGCAGCTCGCGCAGAGCGCCGGCCGCGCGCTCGAGATATTGGTCATCGAGAAGGGCGGCGAGATCGGGAATCACGGGCTTTCGGGTGCGGTCATGGATCCGCGTGCGCTCGACGAGCTGCTTCCGCAGTGGCGCGAGAGCGCGCCGGTCGAGTCTGCGGTCACCGTCGACGAGATGTGGTTTCTCACCAAGAACGGCAAGATCAAGGCGCCGCTTACGCCGCCCGCCGCTGAACAATCACGGAAAGTACGTCACGTCGCTGCAAAAGCTTTGCAAGTGGCTGGGCGATCGCGCCGAGGAGGTTGGAGCTCAGGTTTTCCCAGCTTTTCCCGGCCAAGAGCTGCTCTGGTACGAAGATCGCGTGATCGGCGTGCGCACCGGCGACAAGGGCCTCGACCACAATGGCACACCGAAATCGAACTACGAGCTGGGCGCCGACATTTTGGCCAAAGTCGTCGTGCTCGGCGAGGGCCCGCGCGGAACGCTTGCAAAGCAGGCGACATCGCGACTCGGCCTCGACGCCGATCGGCAACCCCAAGTTTACGCCGCGGGCGTGAAGGAGCTCTGGCAGCTCCCCGACGACCGCTTCAAAGCGGGGACCGCGATCCATACGCTCGGCTATCCCCTTCCCGCGCAGACGTTCGGCGGCGGCTTCATCTACGGCATGGCCGGCAATATCCTGGACATCGGCATGGTTACCGGTCTCGACTATAAGAATCCGACGACCGATCCGCACAACGAGCTGCAGCGCATGAAAGAGCATCCCGCCGTGCGCCGGATGCTCGAAGGCGCCAAGCTGATCCGCTACGGGGCGAAAGCGATTCCGGAAGGCGGCATCTTCGCGATGCCGCGCCTCTACGCCGACGGACTCTTGCTGGTCGGCGATACCGGCGGTTTCCTCAACGGCATGCGCCTCAAGGGCATTCACCTCGGGATGAAGTCGGGGATGATGGCCGCGGAGACGATCTGGGATGCGCTCGAAACTGGAAAGAGCGATCGTGCGACGCTTTCGTCCTACGAACGGCGGTTTAAAGAATCGTGGGCGTATGCCGAGCTGCGAACGGCGCGGAACTTCCACCAAGGGTTCGAGCGCGGCATGTGGATGGGCTTGCTCAACGCGGGCCTCTCGACGCTCACCGGCGGGCGCGGGTTCGGTGTAATCGACAAGTTAAAAGGCGAACCCGGATACGAGCGCATGGAGAAGATGGGTTGGCGCCCTGCGCAGACGCCGCGCGCCGCGATCGACAACGTGCTCACCTTCGACAAGCTCACCGACGTCTACAACAGCGGCACGATGCACGAAGAGAACCAGCCGTGCCATTTGAACGTCTCGGACACCAATATCTGCCGCGATCGCTGCACCGTCGAGTACGGCAATCCGTGCCAGTACTTCTGTCCGGCGGCGGTCTACGAGCCGCTGTTCGAAAAGACCGACGGCCGATTCGAGGGCCGTCTGCAGATCAACTTCACGAACTGCGTGCACTGCAAGACCTGCGACATCGCCGACCCCTATCAAATCATCACCTGGGTTCCGCCGCAAGGCGGCGAAGGCCCCGTCTACACGGGCATGTAGTGATGAACCGATCGGACGGCGACGTCGTCGTCGTCGGCGCCGGGTTGATCGGTCTTGCAATCGCCTTCGAACTCGCTCAGCGCGGCACGCGGGTCCGCGTCTACGAGCGAGGAGAGCCAGGCGGTGCCGCTTCGTGGGCCGCGCGCCGGCATGCTGGCGCCCTACACCGAGAGCGTGCGCGACGAGAATCTGCGCGCGCTATGCGTCTCATCGCTCGCAGGAGTATCCGGGATTCGTAGAACGCGTGCGCGCCGAGAGCGCAGTCGATCCGAAGTTACGCCTGGAAGGGGTCGTTCACGCGGCCTTCGATGAGCCAAGTTTTCGCGGCCTCGAAGATCGCGCGCACGCATTGCGCGAACGCGGCGTCGCGTGCGGCGTGCTCGACCGGCGCGCGCTGCTGGCGGCCCAGCCTTGGCTCGCGTCGGGCGTCGTGGGCGGACTAGTGATCGAGCATGAGGGGTACGTAGACAATCGCCGGCTCGGCCGCGCGCTCGTCGCAGCATGCGAGGCGAACGGCGTGGCGATCGTGCACGCTTCCTCGATCGCCGTGGAGTGCGACGGGCGCCGCGTGCTCGGCCTTCGAACCGATCTGGGATTCGTGCCGGCGCGCGCGATCGTCAACGCGTGCGGGGCTTGGGCTGCACACCTCGCGGGTCTGCCGCCCGCGTGCGTACCGCCGGTCGCTCCGATCAAGGGACAGATGCTCGCGCTGGCCGTCCCGCGCGATTTCGTCTCCCGCTCGACGTGGGTGCCGGGCGCATACTTCGTACCCCGTGACGACGGACGGCTGCTCGTCGGAGCGACGGTCGAATCGGCCGGCTTCGACGAGCGCGTAACCGCAGCGGGAATCGCCGAGCTGCTCCACGCCGCGCTTGCTGCGGCGCCGTCCTTGAGCGGATTCACGGTCAGCGAAAGCTGGGCCGGCCTGCGCCCGGGCACGCCCGACGGGCTTCCATTTCTCGGCCCCACGCCGATCGAGGGCCTCTTCCTGGCGGCCGGCCACTACCGTAATGGCGTGCTCCTTGCCCCCGCGACCGCTCGTCTGCTCGCCGGAGCGATTGAAGGCCACGCGGCGCCACTGCGAGCCGTTCCTGCTCGCCCGCCTTAGCACGGAAGAAGCACGCGTGGGCAGAATGGGGGTGACGTGAAGGCAACGATTAACGGCAAACTGCGCGAGCTTCCCGACGAGCTAACCGTCGGCGCGCTGCTCGAGTTCTTGGGTTCGCCCCGGAGCGGTGTCGCGGTCGCGCGAAACGATCGCGTCGTTGCCGCGCGCCGAGTACGACGCGCATCGCCTTCGCGACGGCGATCGCGTCGAGATCATCGAAGCCGTCGCCGGAGGATAGCGTGGCCAACGATACGTTACGGGTCGGCCGGCACGAGCTGAGCTCGCGGTTGATCGTCGGAACCGGAAAGTACCCCTCGATGGAGATGATGCAAGCTGCGCACGAAGCTAGCGGCGCGCAGATGGTTACGGTGGCGATCCGGCGCATCGACATCGACGATCGCTCGGGGAAGACCCTGCTCGATTACGTCGACCGCACCCGGTACACGATTCTGCCGAATACCGCCGGTTGCTACTCCGCGAAAGAGGCGGTGCTCACCGCACAGCTGGCACGCGAGCTGCTGGAGACCGACCTGATCAAGCTCGAAGTGATCGGCGACGCACAGACCCTGCACCCCGATGCGCGCGAAACGCTCGTCGCCGCCGAGCGGCTGGTCAAAGACGGCTTCACCGTCCTTCCGTACATCGGCGACGATCCGATCGCGTGCAAGCAGCTCGAAGAGCTGGGTTGCGCCGCGGTCATGCCGCTGGCGGCGCCGATCGGCAGCGGGCTCGGCGTCTGCAACCCCTACTCGATCCGAATCATCAAGGAGCGCGCCAAGGTGCCGGTGATCGTCGACGCCGGCGTCGGCACCGCCTCCGACGCCGCAATTGCGATGGAGCTGGGCGTCGACGCCCTCTTGATGAACACCGGCATCGCCGCGGCTCGCGATCCGGTGCTCATGGCCTCGGCGATGAAGCACGCGGTGCTCGCCGGGCGCGAAGCCTATCTCGCCGGGCGGATGGAGAAGCGGCTCTACGCGCAGGCATCGAGCCCGATGCACGATCTGATCTCCTCGGCAGCGAAGTAAGCACGATGTTCATCCATCACCCGTTGCGCTTTATCATACCGCCGCTCATCATCTTCCTCGGCTGGCTGGTGGTCTATATCCCCTGGAGCAAGCACGAGACGAGCGAACACGAGCACCACGAGCGCCCCGAGCAAAACCCGCACAAGCCTCCGAACAAGAACACGACGCGCAGCGTGATCGCGGTGACGCTGATCGTCGCCTTCATCTCCGCATTCATTCTGCCTTAGCGCGTTTTCGCGCGATCGCAAACCAATGAGCGGCCGCTTCCAGCGGCCGTTCTCGATGGGCCCACGCGCCGGCGATCTCGTCGACGCCGCGTTCCTCGAGCGACTCGATGACGAAGTGCGGCGCGAGCAGAGTCGCTAACCGATCGCGATCCAAGAACGTGTGCGCGACGCCCGCGCTCGTCTCCGGCGGTTGGCGCGAACGTGCTCTGATCGAGTCGCCGCCCGTGTCCGAAACGCGCGTCGCGGGACGAACCGAAGGTGGCGTAGAGCACACCACCCTCCTCGAGGCGCGAGGCGACCGCGTACAGCCGGGCTTCGATCGCCTCGAGGCGGCCGTGGAGAAAGCCGTGGGTTGAGATCGCTGCCGCAAAGGGCCCGGTGATTCCGGCCAGCGGCTGCGCCGAATCGGCGACGGAGTCGTCAACGGCCACAACGGTAAAGCCGGCCCGTCGCAGGGCCACGGCGTTGCGGCCCCGCCCCGAGGCAAAGTCGAGCACGCGGCTGCCCGGAGCACCCCGGAGGCGCTCGATCAAGAGCACGGTCAGCGGGTGCGGCTCGACAATGGAGGCTTGCCCTTGTGGCGAAGCAGGCGGCTCTGGCACATACCCACGCTTCTAGAAAGGGCGAAACGATGCTTCGCGAAGGCGACCAACTCCCAGCGGTGACGGTACTCGACGACCAAGGCGCTACGGTCGAAACGACCGGCCTATCTCGGCGGTCCGCTCGTGCTCTATTTCTATCCGAAGGACGACACGCCGGGATGTACCAGCGAAGCCTCGCAGTTTCGCGATATCTACGGCGAGTTTGAGAAGAAGAACGCGCGCATCGTCGGCGTCAGCCGCGATTCAGTCGAGTCGCACCAGCGCTTCAAGAAGAAGTTCTCGATCCCGTTCGCGCTGCTCGCCGATACCGAATCGAAGCTCTACAATGCGCTCGGCGTCAACGCGCGCACGACCTTCCTCTTCGACGAGAACGGCAAGGTCGTGAAAGTCTGGCCGAAGGTGAACGTAAACGAGCACGCCGAGGAGGTTCTGGCGTCGCTGCCGTAGCGGGCGCGCTGGAGCTGCACGTCGTCGGATCAAGTCCGGCGATGCCGCGGCCGGGAAGCGCCTGCAGCTCGTACCTCGTGCGAACCGGCGAGACCGCGCTTCTACTCGACATCGGCAACGGCGCAGCTGGGAAGCTCCAGCTCGCGATCGAGTATACGCGACTGACCGCGATCGTCGTCTCGCACATGCACGCCGATCACTATCTCGATCTCGTGCCGCTGCGCTACTGCTTGAAGTACGGCCCGCTCGCGCGCGCAGGGCGAATACCGCTCTGGCTTCCGCCCGGCGGTGCGCGCGTACTCGGCGCGCTGCGCGACCTCGTCTCCACGGAGGGACGGAGCGACTTCTTCGATCAGGTTTTTGCGGTGCGCGAGTACGACCCCGAACAATCGCTGCTGATCGAAGG
This sequence comes from Vulcanimicrobiota bacterium, assembly GCA_963739845.1. Taxonomy (GTDB): domain Bacteria; phylum Vulcanimicrobiota; class Vulcanimicrobiia; order Vulcanimicrobiales; family Vulcanimicrobiaceae; genus Cybelea. Next base: position 159,933 of record CAVUBQ010000001.1, read on the forward strand.
CATCCGCTTGGCGTTTCGCCCGACCCGTCATTACGTTAGCACCTTTGCGATTCGCGCCGAGCACGGCGCAACGGTCTTTACCTACTCGGCCGACACCGCACCGTGCGAGGCAGTCGTCGAACACGCGCGCGGCAGCGCGCTCTTTCTCTGCGAGGCCGCTTTGGGGCTCGGAAGTGAGGCCGGAGAGCGCGGCCACGCTTCGGCCGAGGAGGCGGGCGAGATGGCACAACAGGCCGGTGCGCGCCAGCTCGTCTTGACGCACTACGGCGCAGGCGAGACGACCGATGCGCTCGTTGCGGCCGCAAAGCGGCGTTTCTCCGGCCCGGTCAGCGTGGCCGAAGACGGAATGACGTTCACTCTAACGAGTCGAGCTCTTAGTTTTCGGTTCGCGGGTCGCTGCGTGGCAGCGAGAACTGAATCAGCGCGGGTATCGGGGTGACGCCGCGGCTGATCACGGCGTACGGGGTGACCTTCATACCCAGCTGGCCCAAACGCGCAGCGGCCGCCATCAGGTCGCGCCCGTTGGAGACGACGTCTTCAACGAGCAGAACGTGCTGGCCGGCTTCATAGGGGCCCTCGACGTACTCGTTGGCGAACGCGCCGTATGCCTTCGGCTTCTTGCGCACGGCGATCATCGGAATGCCGGAGAGCTGCGAGACCGCGGTTGCGATGACGACGCCGCCGAGCTCGGTTCCGGCGATGAGGTCGGGATTGAGCTCCGCGATGATCGGCGTAAAGAGCCGCGCGATCCGGCGCAGCACCAGCGGGTCCGAAAAGAGGCTGAACTTATCGATGTAGTAGTCGCTGCGCACGCCTCCGGCGAGCACGTAATCGCCGCGCGTCAGCGCGCGCTCCACGATGATCTTGCGTAGCCAGGCGAGTTCGGGAAGGGCTAAATGCTCCATTGCCATGCATTCCATGATTCGACGACGGGGTTGGGGTCGAAGCCTTTGAAATCGACGCTGATCGGCTCCATCTGGCGGCGATACCAGAAGAAGATCTCCGGATTGTAGCGTGCGAGAATCCGCTGCGACTGGTAATACGCCGCCATGCGATCGCTCCGCTCGTAGTGCGTGAGCGCCGCCTTCTGCGCGGCCTCCATCTCCGGATTGCAGAAGCGCGAGTAGTTGTATCCCCCCGGGGGAACGTTCCGGCACATATACTGCGCGCTGTCGTCGGGGTCGATGCCCGCGTACCATCCGTTGAGGGCGATGTCGAACTTGCCCAGCTGCAAGATTCCGCCCATGCCGGCCGGAGCAAAGATCATCTGTGCCGGGTAGGATTTGATCTCCGTCTCGATGCCCGCCTGGTGCAGCATCGCCTGGACTTCCAAACTCGCTTGGCGGCGGGTCACATTTGAGTTGTTCGTAACCAGCACGAGGCTCAGCCGGTCGCCGTTCTTACGCATAATCCCGTCCGGGCCGGGCGCCCAGCCGGCTTCGCGCAGCTGCTCGCGGGCCATCGCGACGTCGTGCGGATAGCTGCGAACGGCCGGATTGAAGGCCCATAGCCAATCCGGAATATCCTCGGTTGCCCCGTTCATCTGCCCGTAGGTGAGCGTGTCGACGAGCCGGCGCTTGTCGATGGCATAGGCGATGGCCGTGCGGACGCGGGGATCGGCCAAGGTCGGATGCGCGGTGTTGAACTGCATCCGCTCGTAGCCGTTGACGTTGACGAAGGGCAGCAGGACGTCCGGCGTCCCTTTCAACGACGGATAGGTCTCGGGAGAGGCCTGGAACATGAAGTCGATTGCGTGCGTCTTCAGGAGGTTGACGGTAGTGTTCTCGTCCGGGACGATTCGCACTTCGATCTTATTGAGGCGGGGTCTTCCCATGAAGAACCCGTCGTTGCGGACGAGCGTGATGTGGTCGCCGCGCGCCCACTCGGCGAACTTGAACGGCCCGTCGCTGACCGTCGGCCGATCGTTGAACGAAATCTGGTTGATGTCCGGATACTTTGAGAGCACGTGCTCCGGGGCGACCGGCATTGGTTGGTCGCTCATCGCGAAGAACGTGTTGACAAAGGGCGAGAACTGCTCCTTGAGGTGGACGACGACGGTGTGATCGTCGGGCGTATCGACGCTCTTGACGTAGTCGTATCCGTGGCGCGAAACCACGTTGTTGTTCGGGTTCATGATCGCTTGCCACGACCATTTGACGTCTTTGGAGGTGACGGGAACCCCGTCGGTCCACTTCGCCCCCCGGCGCAGACGGTAGGTAACGGTAAGGCCGTCTTTGCTCACGCCGCCGTTCTCGATCGTCGGGACCGATGTGGCGAGAATCGGCACCGGGTTGCCTTTGTCGTCGGCCGCCAGCAGCGGCTCGAACATCAGGTTCGCAAAGAACCCGTCGGTCGTGTTGGAGTTCAGCAGCGGGTTGAGGTTCTTGACGTCGCTCTGAACCGCGACCCGCAGCGTGCCGGCTTGCGTCCACGGGTGGCGCCCGGCCCCCGTTTCATTCGAAACCTTCGAGCAGCCCGCGAATGCCAGTGCGATGAGGACGACTTTGAGATAGCGCGCGTTAGACCGCGGCTTTCGGTCCAACTCGATTGCCCGGGACCGGATCGTAACGTTCGTGCCTCCACGAGTAAGTGCCTAATCCTTGTGTTGCCGTGCGCAGCTCGGTGATGTAGCGCGAGAGCTCGACCTGCCGGAACGTACGCCTCGACGGTGTCGAAGCCGGCACGTTCGGCGGGGTTCATCCCGAGGATCTGTCCCCGCTTGCCGGTGAGCTGCTGAATGACCGTGGAGGTATAGGTGGTCGGGACGATCACGGTTACGTGGGCGATCGGTTCGAGCACGACCGGGTTGCATTTCGGAAGCGCTTCGCGAACGCCCATGCCGGCTGCGGTCTTGAACGACTGTTCGCTCGAGTCGACGTCGTGGTATTGACCGTCGAAGAGCGTCACGTGAAGATCGGTGACCGGATAGCCGTTGCCGCCGTGAGCGAGCGCCTCGCGCACGCCTTTCTCGACTGCAGGAATGAACTGGCGCGGAACGACGCCGCCGACGATTTTCTGTTCGAAGGTCACGCCGGCTCCGCGCTCGCGCGGTTCGAAGCGCAGCCAAACGTCGCCAAACTGACCGTGGCCGCCGGTCTGGTGCTTGTAGCGCGAGTGAATCTCGGTCCCGCCGGTGATCGTCTCTAAGTACGGAATCGACGGAGCCGCCGTTTCGACTTCAACTTTGTACTTGCGCGCTAGGCGCTCGACGGCGATCGAGACGTGTTGTTCACCGCTCCCGAGCAGAAGAAGCTCGTGAGTAACTTCGGCGCGGTCGAGGCGCAGCGCCGGATCCTCGTCGACGATGCGCGCGAGCATCTGCGAAATCTTGGCCTCGTCGATCCGCTCTTTCGGCTTGATCGCCACGCCAAAGACCGGTTCGGCGACCGGCACGCGCGGCAACAGCACTTTGTGACCGTTCGAGGTCAGCGTATCGCCGGTCGAAACCGAGTCGAGCCGCGCGAAGGCGACGATCGTGCCCGGGCCCGCCTCGGGGATCGCCTCTTGTTTCTTGCCCTGCAACCGGTAGAGGCCGCCCAAGCGCACTTTTTCGTCACGCTTGCTCACGTTGGTCAGCGTCGCATCGGACTTGATCGTTCCCGAGAGCACGCGCGCGATCGAGAGCTTGCCGCTCTGCGGATGAATCGCCGTCTTGATGATGCGCGCGACCGCCGGAGCGCTCGGGTCGGGTTCGATCGGCCGGCCCTCGGCGTCGAGGTGCGGGGCCTGCGCCGGCGAGGGAAACCACTTCTCGATCGCGCGTACCAGCGCGGGGACGCCGGCGCCGGAGATGCCCGCGCCGACGAGGACCGGAACGACTTGGTCGTGCGCGCACTCGCTGCAGAGATCGCGCTCGATCTCTTCCAACGGGGGCTCGACGCCTTCGAGCAGCTCCTCCATAAGGTGGTCGTCGAAGTCGGCCATCGCTTCGAGCAGCTCGCCGTGCATCTTGCGCACGACGTCGGCCAGCTCGGCGGGAATCGGCTCTTCCTTTTCGGTGACCTGGCCGGAGCCGGCCACCGACTCATAGCGATAGGCCTTCATCTCAGCGAGGTCCACGTAGCCGGTAAACTGCTCGGCGTTCCCCAGCGGCCACTGCTCGGCGACGACGTGGCGGCCGTACGCACTCTGCAGCGCGGCCAGGGTTTGAGCAAAATCCGCGCCGGGGCGATCCATCTTGTTGATCACGAAGATGTGCGGCATCCGCGAGCTCTCGAGATAGTCGACGATCGCCTGCGTCTGCACGAGACGGCCTGGATCGGCTTCGACTACGACGACCGCGGCATCGACGCCGGCCAGCGCCTGTTTCGTCTCCTCGAAGAAGTCGACGAATCCGGGGGCGTCGACGAGGGTGATGTCGACCTCGTCGCGCGTTTGCGTGCGCGAACCCTACCGTCGTGGATTGAAGGTGCGCCGCGTCTTCGGGTTCGTGATCGGTGACGGTCGTACCGTCGGCGATCGAGCCGCGCCGGCCGATCGCGCCGGTGTGGGCGAGGATCGCCTCGACCAACGTCGTCTTGCCGGCGTGGTGCGGTCCGACGAATGCGATATTCCTAAGGCGCTCGGTATCCGCCAATGCTTTGTCCTCTGCAGAGTGGTTGTTAACGGCGCTTCGCCGTGGGTTTCTTCTTTTTGACGACCTTCTTCGCGGAACCGGCCTGGAGCCGCTTTGGCTTGACCGGATGCTTGGGCGCCGGCTTCTTCGTTGCCGGTTTCTTTGCCGCTGGCCGGCGTGCGGGCGCCTTCTTCACCGAGACCTTGCGGGCGGGGGCTTTCTTTGCGGACCCGCGCCCGTTCGCACCGGCACGCTCTTCTTCGCTGCGGCGCGCGGCTTCGCCGCGGGCTTCTTGGCCTTGACCTTGACCGGCGGAGCAACGGCCGGTATGCGCCGTTTGGCGGCCGGCGGTGCGCTCTTCGGGGCGTTTTTCTTTGGCGCAGCGCTCGGCTTGACGAGTCGCGCAGCCTTAGCCTTGGTGGACGCCGATGAGGACTCGGCGCTTCGTCGCGAGGTGCTCGGCGCGGCCGCGGCGCGCTTCTTCGGTCCCACCGCGCGGGCCACGCGAGTCTCGCGACGCCCAGCCGCCGTAGCCTCGCTCTCCTCGGGGAGGCCGAGTTCGGCGCGGCTGTATCCGGTAATGCTGCTACCCGGAGCGCTCGTTTGCCGCCGGGCTTGCGCCTGCGCCTCGAGATGCTCGCGTGTGGCGCGCAGGGCGACGCGCGCAAGCCGGCCGCCGACCGGAAAGACGATCTCGTTGACCTTCGCTTCGTCCAGGAGCTTGAGGACGACGTCGAAGCCGTTGCCTTGGTCCTTCGGACTGTGGGCGTCCGAACCGATCGCGATCCCGACGCCGCGGGCCTTGGCCTTGCGCGCTAGCCGCATGTTCGCTTCGAGGTACTTCTTTTTGCGTTCTTCGGTGTGATCGCGATAGAGAAAGCGCGTGTTGATCTCCACCGCCAGGCCGCGCCGGTGGCAAAGGTCGAGCAGACGGTCTTCGTACTCGGCAAGCTTCTTGGCTGCCGGCCAGTGGCCGAATCGGGCCGGAACGTAGAAGTGGCCGACGATCTGCGCCGGGAGCTTCTCGAGGTCGTCGAGCAGCTTGGCCATGTAGAGCTCCCAGAGTCTCTCGGCGCCGACGATCTCGAAGAAACCAACAAACTCCTCGTTATCGAACGGCCAGAGCCAGTCGGCGCCCTTCTCCGGGTGAGCGATCGGAACGAAGTGCACCGAGCGGATGATCCCGTCGGGGCGCATCGCGTCGACGATGTTCTGCGCGTCGGGGCGCGCCCGCGGGTCGTTGTCGACCTCCGCGCCGATTGAAAAGCGCATCCCGCGGCGCAGGCCTTCCGAGACCACCGCGGCATGCGCCAGGTCGACGCCCGCGGTCTCGGCGGCGCCGAGCAAGTCGCCGGCTTGCGCGAGCTTGAGCGCTCGCCGCACGGTGTTGACCGCGCCTGGATCTTCGAACGTCAGGTAGTTGGCGTGGTCGGCGACCATGAGGAAGCGCGGCGACTCGCGCCGGGCACGCGTGGTAGAACCACAAAAAGAGCATGCGCGCCGAGTACGCGATCGGCCGCTCCTCGGCAAACGCCCGGTGTTCGCCTTTGGCGTGGCCGTGAACGTCCGGAATGGCGGCGATCCGCGGATCGCTCATGCGACCCGGCAGACCAAAAGAGCGCGGCTCGAAGTGAGCCGCTCTCGAAGACTAATAAGGACAGGAATCGCCACCTTCGTTAAGGTTGGCGTCTAGCCGCGGTAGCCCTCCATCTCGAGCAGTCGGGCTTTCATCTCGAGGCCGTAGTAATAGTCATGCAGATCGCCCGACGAGTCGACGACGCGATGGCACGGAAAGAGCAGCGGAAGCGGATTGCGCGCCATCACCCGTCCGACGGCTCGCGCCGCTTTCGGGCGACCGATCTGCGTTGCAACCCAAGCATAGGAACGCATTTCGCCGGGCGGGATGCGGGCCGCGGCGCGAAGAGCGGCTTGCTCGAACGGCGTGAGTTCGCTGATGTCCACGACCGCGTCGTCGACGATCCACGTGCTGAAGAAGCGCTCGAGGGTCTGGACCAGCCAGGCCGGGGCGTCGCCCAGCATCACGTGTCGCCGTAACCGGCGCTCGGCTCGAGCGGCGACCTCGTCGGGCAACTCACCGGTATCGAGACTAATGTAGGCGATGCGACTCTGGATGAAGCCGACGTAGAGCCGCCCGACCGGGGTGGTAATCGCGGAGAGCACCATCGGCGTGCGCGCCTTGCCGCCGAGCGTGGCGACGTGCTGAATGACCTTCTTGGCCAGGTCGCACGAAGGCTCGGGTTGCGGCAAACACGAGAGGCAAAACGCTACGCCTTCGTATTGCTCGAACATAACCTGGCAGGATGGGCAGGCTCGAAGATGGTTGTGAACGGTCTCCTTCAGCGAGGCTTGGCACTCGCCGCGGAGCTCGTCCCACAACGCCTCTACGTCACGACAGCGCATGTAACGGGACTCCTTCGGGGGTAAAGCGACCGATCTGCGGCCCTAGGATGCGCCGCAGGATGCGCACGGCCCGGTGGACGTGCGACTTGACCGTGCCGATCGGCTGGTTGAGGATCTCGGCAATCTCGGGATGGCTGCGTCCTTCGATGAAGCGCAGCGTGGCTGCGGCACGGAGGTGCATCGGCAGCTGTAAGAGCGCGCGCTCGACCAGTGCGATCTCGGTGTTCTGCTCGACGATCGCCTCGGGTTGGGGCGGCCCTTCGTTCGACTCGCGCAAGATCGCGTCGGGATCGGCGAGCGCGTCGAGGGCGACGTTAGACGGCCGCTTGCTGCGCAAGCGGTTGCGCGTCACGTTCAGCGTGATCGTGTAGAGCCACGGCTGGAGCCGAAGATCGGCCCGTTGCTCAGGCGACATCTTGCCCAGCGCGCGGTAGGCTCGCACGAAGGCGTCCTGCACGATCTCCTCGGCATCCTCGCGATTGCCGGTCATCCGCAGCGCGAAGCCGTAGAGCCGGCGCTGGTACTCGTCGACGATACGCTCGAACCGTTCTACGCTCGGCGCGGAGTCGGAGGCCGCCGGGAGGCCCGCAGTCCGCCCGGAGGTAATCGCTGTTGGCACGTAGGCTCCCTGAAGGAGTGGTGCGAGCGCGCTCATACAGTGCCCCGGACCACCACTGCTAGGGCCGTGGTTTCACGCTGGGGGCCTAAACTCCTGAGGGTCGCTTGCTCCGCCGGACGGCGCAGGGGTTTCGGCGGCGGCTTCTAAAGCCTCGCCATGGCGCTTTTGCTCGGGCCGCGGGGCCCGCAAAATCCGGAGGCCGCTTCGCTCGCGATGAGACGAAGCGGTTTTTTGTTTGCGCCGGTTTCGCCGATTGAAAGGTGCGGTCTATGCAGCAAGCCATCGAACCAACGGAAATATCGCTCGACGCGTACACGATGTGCAGCTTCGTCCCGAAGCTCGACTCGATGCGGGCCCTGCCGCTCGCACTCATCGGTTTCCGTCAGAGCGAAGATCCGTGGTTCGTCTGGCTCGTTCCCAAGGGCGGCGTGGATCCCCAAGGCTTGACCGACGACCCCTATTACGCAAAAGTCCTGCGCGATCCGCGCGGATACTTTAGGAAGAAGCTCGCGAAATACGTCGAGGAGACGGGTTGCGTCAAACGCGGCATCGAGATGCTGATCGACTGCCATCAGAATCATTTGGCCTTTACGCCGCTGACGGAGCTACGCGCCGAACCTTTCCGTCATCCTCTCCAAGTCGAGCTGGTCGGCGCGTTTTAGTGCTTTCCTAAAGGTTTTGAGGCGCGAATCGTTCGGCGATACGTAATGTGCACCGGCATCGGAGAGCTGGAAGGATCGTGCAGCCGTGCCTCGATGGTGAGCGTCGCATTCAGCCCTAAGAGCAGCGCGTCGTCTAAGGCATAGTACGCCGTTCCGTCCATGCGCATGCTGCCGGAGACCGTCGCACCGGCGTGACCGGGCAGCTCGCCGGTCATCGGCCCCTGCGCTTCAAAGCGCACTGCGACCGTCGGGCGCCCTTGAATCGGTCCGCTCGCCCGGGACGAAGAAATCCGCGCAGCATCGTCTCGCCGCCGAGCGGCGACGCGGCGTCGAACGGCACGCGACCGCGCAGTTCGCGCAGGTCGCGCAGCGTGGCCGGGTCGAGCTCGACCGCGAACGGCTGGTTGAGGATCGTCAAGAAGTCCGGATCGTCGTCGATGCGGTCCTCGAACGAGCCGTCGGCCCGCATGACTTGAACGAAGCTGGCGTCGGCGTTGCTCCGCTCGCCGGGCGCATCGCGAAGATAGTGAGCGCGCGCCTCGAAACGGCGCGAACTGCCCTCCTGGGTGATCGTGAGGCTCTCGGTTCCGCGGTACGCGACCCGTGAGACGGAACCGGACGGTTGGACGCGATAGACGTCCTCGCCGGTGGTCTCGTACTGCATATCTGCGTAGGCGGGTCGCAACACCAAAACGAGCGCGGCAACCAGAGCGACGCCAAACTTAATTGCAGAGCTCCGTTTCGTGGTTTCGGCGTTACCGCCGCCTGGAGGCAGCGCGCCGGCGCTGGCAGAGGAAGAAGCGAATGTCGGCCGTGCCCTCGCAGAGCACCACCGCGTCGGCGTCTCCGTAGCTGCGCCCGTTGACGTCGATCGTGAAATCACCCGCGGCGAGTCCAGCCAGCGTGCGGCGAACGCTGCGCGCGAACTTGTCGTACGGCGCCCGCGCGCCGATCGCTTCGCGGACGGCGAAACGGAGAAGATCGCGGACGCGCAGCGGCGTGGCAAGCGCAAACGCGCCCGAGCCGGCGAGCGTGATGGCGTGGAGATCGAGCGGGACCTTCACTCGGATCACAGCAATCATTTTCTGCCGCATCGAGGAGCTGCCTGCTGCCGGGGATAAATGAACCGACCAATGTCCTTCGGGAACGTGCCGGCCGACATGCTGGTAGGCGCAGTCGAGAAGCTTCTCGCGAAGATGGACGAGACGGATCTCGCCGCCCAGTACACACGCGAGTTGTCGACGATGCCGCCGGACGCGTACAGCGCCTTCGTTGAAGCCGTCTTCGCCGCGTTTCGCGAACGCGGCGAGTCCTCGGAGGACGCGGCCGAAGGCGCCGGTACGACGCTCGAAAGCATCGCGAGCCAGGACGGGCGAGCGGTCAACGACCTCCTTGCCTACGCGCGCACCAACCCGGACCTGCTCAAGGAAGCAACAACCCTGTTCGTCGAGCAGCGGCCGGATCTCGTCACGGCACTGCCCGAGATGCTACGGAACGCGCTAGCTCAACGGCTCGCGCAGAGTCTCCCCTAAGGAATGAGAGAGCCCCCGCGTCGCCGGCGGCTGGACGACGATTCAAACGGCGGCGGCGGCCTGCCGCTCTTCCCCTTAGTCCTGGTAGTCGTGTTGGCTGGGCTGCTTTTGGGCGGCGTGCTCGCGCATTTCTTCGGGGGTGCCAAAACGTCGCGGCCGCCGTCGGCGACCGCCTCGATCGCGGCGCTTCCGGTCTACACTGAGGCGCCAACTCCGCTCGCGACGCGGACGCCCACTTCTACCAGCACGCCGTCTCCGGCCGCCACACGAGCACCGACGAGCACGCCTTCGCCGACCGCTTCAGCGTCTCCGACGGCAAAGCCGACGCTAACGCCAAAGCCGTCTCCGACGCCGAAGCCATCTCCAACGCCGACGATCGCACGACCCAGCCCGACGCCTTCGAAGATTGCCTCACCGACGCCGAAGCCGTCCCCAGCGCATACTCCAACGCCGCTTCCGCGTGCAACGGCCACACCAACGTCAGCGACACCTGCGCCGGGTGACGCTGGCGCATCGGTCGTGCGGTCCTATCTCGGCGCGCTTGCGCGCGGCGACCGCGCGACTGCGACGTCCTACCTCGCGCACGGCGCGCCGAACGAACCGTTTATGAACGCCCAAGCGCACATCGAGACGATTCGGTCGACGAGCATCGGTACGCAGCAGTACCAGGTGACCGCCGACGTGCACACGCCTGCCGGTGAGTACTACGTGACCTTCACGCTACAACAAGGGCCCGGCGGTCTGCAGATTACCGACCACTACACGATCAAGCCGCAATAGCGGCGCGCTTAGATCTCCGCGCCCAGGCCCGTCGTAGCGCGAACCTGCAGTTGATCGAACATGCGCTCTGATTCGCGATCGCGCCACAGCAGCGTTCCAAGAATCGCACCGAGCAGACCGATGGGAATCGAGACGATCCCGGGGTTCTCGAGCGGGAATATCGCGTGTTGGCCCATCATCACCGGGCTAAGCGCGATGAGCGCGAGCGATGAAATCAAGCCGGAGAGCATGCCGGCGATCGCGCCGGTGCGCGAGAAGCGCTTCCAAAAGAGCGAGAGGAGAATGACCGGCACGTTCGCGCTTGCCGCGACCGCGAAGGCGAGACCGACGAGAAACGCGACGTTGTATCCGCGCAGCGCGATTGAGAGGACGATCGCGAGCGCGCCGACGCCGAACGCCGCCGCGCGCGCGACGAAAAGGTGCTCGGATTCGGCACCGTGACCGTTTCGGACCAGGCTGAACCAAATATCGTGTGCAAACGCCGACGAGGCCGTTATCGTCAGGCCTGCGACGACCGCGAGAATCGTTGCAAAGGCCACGGCCGCGACGAATGCCGCCAGGAGCGATCCGCCCAGGTCCGCCGCTAACAGCGGCGCCGCGAGGTTGCTATCGGTCGTGGGAACGATGTAGCCGTCGCGCGTAAGCTGTCCGTTCAGCAGCTCTTGCTGCGCTGGATGACGTGCGATGTACTGGATCGCTTGACCCGCGTACATACGCCGGCCGATGTGTTCCTGACCGACGAGCGTCGCCGCGCCCAAGCCCATGAACGACGTCGTCAGGTAGAACGCACCGATCAAGACCATCGCCCACGCGACCGACGTGCGCGCAGCCTTGGCCGACGGCACCGTGAAGAACCGCATCAGGATGTGAGGAAGTCCGGCCGTCCCTAAGACCAGCGCGAGCCCCAGCGAGATCAGGTTCCAAGCCCCGAGCCTGCCTTGGAAGAAGAGGCCGGGCTGCAGAAAGTTGGTCGATCCGCCGGGAAGCTGCACGGCCGAAGCGGCATGCAAGAATTCTCCCAGTGAAAAATTGAAGTGCGCCATCGTCAGCACCGAGAGCACCAGCGCCGTAAGCAGCAGCAGGCCGGCTTTGATGATCTGCACCCACGTCGTCGCGAGCATCCCGCCGAAAACGACGTAGGTCAGCATCAAGACGCCGACGACCACGATCGCGGCGATATCGTAGACGCGCGGCAGGAGCAGATCGACCAGCGCGCTCACGCCGACCATCTGCGCGATCATGTAGAAGAGCGTGATCGCCAGGGTGGATAGCGCGGCGGTCGCGCGAACGCCGCGTCCCCGCAAGCGGAACGAGACGAGGTCGGCCAGCGTGTACTTGCCGGTGTTGCGCAGCGGCTCGGCGACGAGAAAGAGCACGGCCAGGTACGCGACGAGCCACCCGACCGAGTACATGAAACCGTCGAAGCCGTAGAATGCGACGAGCCCCGTGATTCCTAGAAACGATGCCGCCGAAAAATAGTCGCCGGCGATCGCCCAGCCGTTCTGCAAGCCGCCGATCCGGCGGTCGGCGGTGTAGAACCCGCGGCTGGTCGTGCTCTGGCTCGGAGGCCCAAAAGGTCACGATGAGCGTGATGCCGACGAAGATCGCGAACATCACGAGGGTCTCTTGCGTTCTCATCGCTCTCCGTTTGAGACTTCTCGGGTCTCCTCTCTGCGAACCTTAGCCGCGGCTAGGTCGAAGCTCGCGCGCGCGCCAGAGATAAGCCCCCAGCAGAATCCACGCCATCGCAAACTGCGAGAGCGCGAAGGCATAGGCCAGCGTGAGCGGACCGGCGACCGGCCGGCTCATAAACTCGGGAAAGAATCCAACCGAAACGGGCAGTGCGAAATAGTAGATGACGAAGAAGATCGTCGCCGGAATGACGAACCGGCGGCGGGCACGCAAGAGCGCGCGGAATTCCGGTTCTTCGGCGAGCTCCTCCCACTGCGTCGGTTTAACGTGCTGCATCACTCCTCGTCGGGCCAGCCGGCGAGCTCGCCGATCGCCGCGCTCCGCAGAACGCGTAGACCGAGCATCGCGCATTTCATGCGCGTCGGGCTGATGCCGATGCCGACGTTCTCGAGCACGACATCCTTCGAGAGCTTGGCGACGTCGGAGAGTTTCATGCCCTTGATCCTCTCGGTCAGCATCGATGCCGAGGCCTGGCTGATGGCGCAGCCTTTTCCGGAGAAGCGGACGTCGCTAACGACGCCGTCGTCGAGTTTGAGCTGCATTCGAATCTGATCTCCGCAGAGCGGGTTCAGATCCTCCGCTTCGACATCGGAGCGGTCTAGACTGCCGAAGTTCCGGGGGTTGCGGTAGTGGTCGAGGATATAGTCGCGGTAGAAGTCGTCCATGAGGCCCCGGCCCTCTACACCCTGAAGACGCGGGCCGCCTTCTCGATTCCCTGGCAGAGCGCGTCGACGTCGGCTTGCGTGTTGTAGACGTAGAACGAGGCGCGCGCGGTCGCCGCCCAGCCCATCTTTTCCATCAGAGGCATCGTGCAGTGATGCCCGGCCCGGACGCAGACGCCTTCGGTATCGAGAATCGAGGCGAGATCGTGCGCATGGACGTCGGCGAAGTTGAACGAGATGACGCCGCAGATGAGCTCCGGATCGCGTGGCCCGTAGATCGCCAGGCCGCGCGGCTCGAACTCGGCCAGCCGCTCGAGTGCGTACCCGGTCAGCGACTTTTCGTGTTCGCGAACCCACTCCATGCCAAGTCCCTGCAGATACTCGGTGGCGACGCCGAAGGCGATCGCGTCGGCGATATTGCTGGTGCCGGCCTCGAACTTGCGCGGCGGGTCGTTAAAGGTCGTGTGCGCGTAGCCGACCTTGCGGATCATGTCGCCGCCGAAGTAGAAGGGCGGCATCGCTTCGAGCAACGCGTGCTTGCCGTAGAGCACGCCGATTCCGGTCGGGCCGAGCATCTTGTGTCCGCTGAACGTGTAGAAGTCGGCGTCGAGCGCTTTGACGTCGAGCGGCAGGTGCGGCGCGCCTTGGGCGCCGTCGACGAGCACCACCGCCCCGGCGGCATGCGCGCGCGGAACGATCGTCTCGAGCGGTGCGATCGTGCCGAGCGTATTGCTGACGTGCGCGATCGCGACGAGCTTGCAGCCGTCCAAGAGATCATCCAGGTCGTCGAGTACGAACCGGCCGCGATCGTCGATCGGAATGAAACGCAGCTCCGCGCCGGTGCGCTCGGCCAGCTGCTGCCAGGGGACGAGGTCGGAATGATGTTCGAGCTCGGAGAGTAAGATCGCGTCTCCCGGTCGCAGGTTCGTTCCGCCCCACGAGTACGCGACCAGATTGATCGCTTCGGTCGTGTTGCGCACCCAGACGATCTCGTTGACGTCGGCTCCGATAAAGCGCGCCAGTTTGACGCGGGCTTGTTCGAACTCGTCAGTCGCTCGCGCCGCGATCTCGTACACCCCGCGGTGGATGTTGGCGTTGTACTGCTCGTAGTAGTCGACCAGCGCCTGAATTACGGTGCGCGGTTTCTGGGACGTGGCGGCCGAGTCGAGATAGACCAGCCGCTTCCCGCGCGACGTCGGGCGCGCCAGAATCGGAAAATCGGCAATAATCCGCTCGACCTTCGCCTTGTCTTCCTGAGCCCTTCGACCGCGCTCAGGGTGAACTCCGTCGAAGGAGGAGTTCACAATTGCGTTGGTCATGTTAGCTTTGCCGCCAAGAGCGTTCGAATTTCGTCGCGCAGTCCGTTGGTTGGAAACCGCTCGATCGCGGGCTCGAAAAACCCGAGTGCGATCATGCGCTCGGCCGCGCTGCGTTCGATGCCGCGGCTCTGCATGTAGAAGATTTCGTCCTCATCGAGCGCCCCGACGGTCGCGCCGTGATAGGCTTTGACGTCATTCGCGCCGATTTCGAGGGCCGGAACCGAGTCGACGTGCGCCTGCGGTGAGAGCAGGAGCGCGTCGTCGCGCAGGCGTGCGTCGCTGCCTTGCGCGTGCGGCGCGATTACGATGTTGCCCAGGAAGCGCGCTTGTCCGTTTTCAAGTGCCGCCGTCTTGACCAGCGTCTCGGAGGTCGCTTCGCCGGCTTGGTGCGAGATCGTGCTCACGACGTCCACGTGCTGCGAGGCTCGCGGAAAGAAGAGCGTCGTTACGCCGGCTTGCGATCCGGGAGACTCGATCGCCACGCGAATGTCGCCGGCCGCGACGTCGCCGCCGAGTTCCGCGCACGCCCACGCCACCCGCGCGTCGCGCCCCGGGCGCACCGCACGGTTCGAAATCGCATGCGTTCCGGCGGTTCGCTGCAGCGAGGCGTAGGAAACGTCAGCGAGCTCTTCGGTCACAACCTCGGCGACGTTGCAGATGAACGAACCGGGGTCGCCCGCGAGGCGCTCGACGATCGTAATGGACGAACCGCGCTCGGCCAGGACGACGGTATATGGAAAGATCGCCGCGTCGCCGGGGGCGTTGTACTCGATGAAGATCGGCTCGCCGCAGGCGTGATCGGCCGGAACCCAGACGAAGAGTCCGAGACGCGAGAACGCGGTCGCCAGCGCGCCGAACTTCGTCGTTTGGATGCTGGTTGCGCCGAACGCGCGGGCGAACAGGTCCGGGTGCTCGCGTGACGCGGTTGCCAAATCGCAGACGAGGACTCGCGGATCGCGATGCTCGACGCGCATATTCGCCGAGCCCGTATCGATCGCGCTCGCATCGGGCTCGAGCGTTTCGAAGTCGACCTTCCAAAAACGTCCCGGCTTCTCGCGTCCGCTTGGGGTCGAGAAGAAGCGGTCGAGTGCACGCGAGCGCTCGTCGATAGCGATCGGCGCGGCACCGACGGAAGCGAGAACGTCGTAAAGTGCGGGCAGAGCTGCTACTGCCGGACTAGACAACGGCTCCCGTCTCCTCGCGAATCGTGTCGTACCCTTCGGCCTCGATGCGGTGCGCGAGGTCGTGGCCGCCGGTCTTGACGATCCGTCCGTCGATCATCACGTGCACGACGTCGGGCACGACGTACTGGAGGATGCGCGGATAGTGGGTAATGATAAGGAAACCGGTGTTGCGTCCTTCCTCGCTCGCGCGCAGCGCGGCGATCGAATCTCCGACGTCTTTGAGCGCGTCGATATCGAGCCCGGAGTCGGTCTCGTCGAGGATCGCATACTTCGGCGCGAGCACCGCGAGCTGGAGCATCTCGAGCCGCTTCTTTTCGCCGCCGGAGAAGCCGTCGTTGAGATAGCGTCCCATGAATGACGGATCGATCCCAAGCTGGTCCATCTTTTCCAGCAGCAGCGCACGGAACTTCGCCGGCGGAAGATCGCCGGGGCGCTCGGCTTGGCGAGCGGCATGAAGAAAGTTGGCGACCTTAACGCCCGGAATCGCAGCCGGGTATTGAAAGGAGAGGAAGAGGCCGGCTCGGGCACGCTTGTCGGGCGCGAGCGCCAGCAGGTCCTCGCCGTCGAGGAAGACGCTGCCGTTGACCTGATACTGCGGATGGCCGGTAAGCGAGAAGGCAAGCGTCGACTTGCCGCTGCCATTCGGCCCCATCAGCGCGGCGACGCTCCCAGGCTCGACGGTGAGGTCGATTCCTTTGAGGATTTCGTTGCCGGCGACGCTGGCACGAAGGTTGACGATACGAAGGCCTTGGTCGGACATGCGATTTATCGTAGCCGAGGCTCTCTTAGAAAGTCAAGGAAAAACTTTACTATCTCCCGCCGTCGTGCTAGGATAACGCCGAAGATGCACGCTGACCGCTTCTTTCAGACGACCCGCGGAAAAATCGTGAGCGAGCTGCGCCGCCGCGGCTCCGCCTCGGCTGCCGACCTCGCTCGCTCGTTCGGGCTTTCACCCAACGCGGTGCGCCAGCAGCTGATGGTTCTCGAGCGCGACGGGCTCGTCGCCGAGACCCCGGTGCGGCGCGGACCGACCAAACCGACCTACGAGTTCTCGCTAACCCCCGACGCGGATCGGCTCTTTCCGCAAGCTTACGACAAGATGCTTACCGCGGTGCTGCGCGAGGTGCGAGAGCAACTCGGTACCCCGGCTGTGGAGCAGATATTCGCCGGCCTCTCGCGGCGCGCGATCGAACGCGCGCGCGAGACGCGTTACTGCGACCGATCCGGAGCAACGGGTCGCGCAGCTGACCGAGATGCTGCGCAAGCAAGGCGTCGTCGCCGAGTACAGCTTGATCGATGGAGGCTTTGCCATCCACGAACACAGCTGCCCGTACTCGAGCGCCGCTAAAGATCATCCCGAGGTCTGCCAGGTTATCCACGACGTGATCGACGATACGCTCGGCGGCGACCACGCGCAGACCGAATCGCTCGCGCACGGCGGCAAAGAGTGCCGCTTCGAGCTCCACCCGAAAGAACCGACCCTACAGGAGTTAACTAGTTAGCATGGATTTTCCGAAGTTTCAGCGGCTCGTCGAAGAGCGCACCGGATTCCGCACGATGGAGAAACCTACCGCCAGCGGTGAGTATTTTAGCGATTCGTGCGGCGACATGTACAACTTCTTCTTGAAGGTCGGCCCGGGCGCCGTGATCGAGGACATCTCGTATTTCACGACCGGCTGCGGGTTCGGGACCGCGACCTGTAGCCTCGTCGTCGACCTGGTCAAGGACAAGACCGTTGACGAAGCCGCGGCGATCACTCCCGCCGAGATCGAAGCACAGCTCGACGGCTATCCTGAGAAGAAGAAGGACTATCCCGAGCGCGCGCTCGAGGCGCTCCACGTCGCGCTCGCCGATTACCGCGAAAAAGTCTCCGCAGGCACGATTCCCGACTATGCCTCGCAGCCGCGCGCCGTCAACTCCGCTCCGGCAGTGCCTGCCGGGGCACCCGTCTCGGCCAACGGCGATAACGGCAAACTGCTAATCAAACTCCATTAGCTTTTTCGACAGCGGTGCGCTTTCCGCGATCTCGTAGCGCGTGGTGTTTGCCTTTGGGTCGAAGATCGATTCGAAGAGCGTGAGGCGGTCGACCTCGACCGGAATCGGATCGAACTCGATTGCCGCGAGCGGCCGGTGCGCGTCTTTCACTCGCGCGATGGTGACGTGGGCGACCGCATCGTCCTTGAACGAGAAGCCAAGATCGAGATACGCTCCGCGCAGCGCTTCGGAAAGCATCCGAAACGGAGCGCCTTGGCTGCGCGCGCCGAGATAGACGACGCGCGGTTTGCGCTCGTGCGGAAAGGCGCCGACCCGATCGAAGGCGATCGAGAGGCGTTTGCAGCGCGCCGCCGTGGCCGGCAACACAGCGGCGATCGCGTCGTAACGATCGTGCGCAACGTTACCGAGAAACGCCAGCGTGATGTGCAGCTTCTCGGGCGCCTCGTAGCGGGCGGCGAATCCGGTCGAGCGTAGCCGTTCTGCGGCGTCGGCACACGCGGCGCGCGCGGCGTCGTCTAAAGCGACGCCGACGAAGAGCCGGCGGCTCGGCGACGGCCGCTCACCCACGAAGGTAGGGATTCGAGTTTCGTTCGGTGCCGATCGTCGTCGAGGGACCATGGCCGGGAATGACCCGGGTCGCGTCGTCGAACGGCATCAGCTTGGTATCGATCGAGTGCACGATGTCTTCCGTCGACGTTCCGCCGAGATCCCAGCGCCCGATCGAACCGGCAAAGAGCGTATCGCCGGTCAGCAGCAGTGGCGCGTTCTCGCCCTCACGAACCGAAAAGCAGCAGCTTCCAGGCGTGTGTCCGGGCGTATGAAGAACGTCGAAGCGCACGTCGCCGGCGCGCAGCACGTCGCCATCGAGCAGCTCGCCGTCGAGCGCGACCACGCGGGGCACGTGCGACAGGCCGATCCAGCGCGCTTGCAGCGCTAGCGTTTCATAGAGCGGTACGTCGGCGGGATGGAGCAGGCCGCGCCCGCCGGTGAGGTCGCGCAAACGCCCAAGGTCGCCGATGTGGTCGATGTGCGCGTGCGTATGAACCAGCGTTCCCGCGCGCCAGCCCTTTTCGCGTAGATACGCCTGTACTTCGTCAACGCCGTCGCCGCCGTCGACGACGATCGCTTCGCCGCTGCCTTCGTCGGCAACGATCGTGCAGTTGCATGCCAGCGGTCCGACCGGAAACGTCGTTACGACCATCTCGAGGTCCCCTCTCTAATCGACGTGGATGCCGAAGTCGTGGAAGCCGCCGTTGAAGTATCCGAGCGGAGAACCGGGACGCGCTCTGCACGAAAGAACGCGGCCGATCAGGATCGAGTGCGAACCAACCTGATACTCCTCCGTCAGCTCGCAGTCGAAATGCGCGATCGCGTCTTTCAGAACCGGGGCGCCGGTTACGTCAATCTCGTAGCCGATCTCGGCGAACTGCCGCTCTCGCACCTTTCCGGAGAAATGCTCGGCCAAGAGGCGCTGCTCTCCCGCCAAGACGTTGACGCAGAAGATGCGCGAGGTCGAGATGAAGAGATAGCTGCGCGCCTCGCGATTGATGCAGATCAAGAGCGACGGCGGTTCGAGCGAGACGCTGGCGAAAGCGTTGACGGTAATGCCGCGCGGTTCGCCGTCTCTTAGGCTCGTGACGACGGTGACCCCGGTCGGCACGTGTCGCATCGCGTGCTTGAAATCGGTGGCGCTGATCATTGCCGCCGAGCGCCGATCGCGGTGCCGCCTCCGACCGGGAGGATCGTCGAATCCAGCGCCGGGTTGTTGAGGAAATACGCATTGAAGTCGCGCGTCGTCGCGAGGTCGGTCAGGCAACCGTCGACGATGGCCAGACCGGAGAGTTTGAGCATCGGGATCGCGAGGTCGAGGTAGGTGCGATACCGTTCCTTATCCGCGTTGATGAAAACGACGTCGAGATTCCGATGCGGAAAGTTTTCCAGCAGCTCGAGTGCGGGCGTGTTGAAGACCTCGATGTAATCGTCTTCGCCGGCGCGCGAAAAGAACGAACGGGCAACGTCGGTCCGCCGGACGTCGGGCTCGATCGTCCAAATCTTTCCCGCGCGCGGCTGCGCTAATGCCATCCAGAGCGTCGAGTAGCCGTATCCGGTTCCGACTTCAAGAATGCGACTCGCCTGCATCGCGGTTACGATCGTCGAGAGGAGGCGCCCGGTTTCACGCGCAACGGCGGGAACATCTTCGCTGCGTCCGTACTCCTCGAGCTCGAGCAGAAGCGGATGCGGCGGCGGATGCGCCGTCTCGAGGTAGCGCTCGATCACGACGTGCGCCTTCTACGGCGCGTTGGCGCGTTCCGCCGCCTTGACGACATTGCGCAGCAGAGCGACGTTGGTAACTGGGCCGACGCCGCCGGGAACGGGCGTGATCGCACCGGCAACCTCGGCGGCGCTTTCGAACTCCACATCGCCGCGCAGGACGCCGTCCACGAGCGTCGTGCCGACGTCGATGACCGTCGCGCCCGGCATCAAATCCTCACCGCGTATCAAACTGGGTACGCCGGCGGCGACGACGACGACGTCGGACAGCTTTACGTACGGTTGAAGGCTTGCCGAGCGCTTGTGCAAGACGGTCACGGTCGCGTCTTGCGCGAGCATGAGCATCGCGACCGGTGCTCCGACGACGATCGAGCGCCCGATCATCGTCGCGCGCTTGCCGCGCAGAGGCCAGTGGGGGCTTCGCTCGAGCAGCAGCATGACGGCTGCGGGCGTCGCCGGGACGTACTCCGTGCCGCTGCCGAACGCTAGGTGGCCTTGATTCATGGGGTGCGCGCCGTCGACGTCTTTGTGGGCCGGAATCGCGTCGGCGATCTCGCGGATTGCGAGATGCGACGGAAGCGGCTGCTGTAGCAGGACGCCGTGGACGCCGGGATCGTGCGCAAGACGCTCGAGCCGCGCGCGAACGTCGGCCGTCGTGGCGCGCTCGGCGAGGCGATCGACCGCGACGTCGATGCCGACCCGCGCCCCGGCTCTGATGAGGTTCCGCACGTAGGCGGCGCTCGAGTCGTCCTCGCCGACGAAGACGATCACCAGGTTGGGATGAATCCCCCGCTCGCGCAGCGCACTCGTACGAGCAATGAGTTCGGTGCGCAGATCGGCGGCGAGACTTCTTCCATCGAGAATCGAGGCAGGCACGCCGTCGCCGTTTCGTCCGTCGAAGGAAGGGGACCTACACTGACGAGCTCCAGTATCAACAAGTACTTCGTCTGGCTGATTGCAGTGCTCGCCCTCGTCGTTGCCTTTGTGATCTTCAAGCCGTTCTTCGATACGCGCGCGCCGGTAACGGCAGGTCCGGGCGGGCTGGCCGGGCGGACCGCGCCGGTCTTCGAACTGCTCGACGATCGCGGCCTCCCGGCGTCGCTGCGCGAGTACCGTGGAAGGGTCGTCGTCATGAATCTTTGGGCGACATGGTGTCCGCCGTGTCGCGCAGAGATGCCCGATCTTCAGCACTTGGCCGACCTTTACGGACGGTCCGGACTTTCGATCGTGGGCGTCAACGAAGGCGAGTCGGCGCAAAGCGCGCGAGATTTTGCAGATTCGTTGCGAATTCGGTTTCCGATTTGGATCGATGCCAACCAACGCTACGGCCGCGCCTTTGGCGCCCTCGGTCTCCCGACGACCGTGATCGTCGATCGCCGGGGCGCTGTAACGCGAGGTTTCGACGGCGCGCTCACCTTCGATCAGATGCGATCGGCGGTAGACGGGTTGGTTCGGACGCGTTGACGGGATTCATCATCGTTGCGATCGTCGTCGTTGCGGCGGTAGCGGCGGAGGTTGCCTTTCCAGGTCGTGACTTGTACCACTCGGGCTGGTATAACGTCGCGCTGGCTGCACTGCTGGTTGTCGTCGTAGCCGGCGCGCGACAGCAATTTCGCGCCGCGAGTACGGTGCAAGCGCGGTGGGGGATCGTCGCCATCGCGGCCGGCGTTCTCATTACCGGCCTAGCCGGCGTTGCTAACGGACTGCTCGCGCCCGACAACCGCACCGTCATCGGGGCGCCCGGTCAGCAGGTTCACGTCGACGAGCTCGGCGGTCTCCTCGTCTTTCCGCTCATTGGAGGGGATGCGCCAGGCACGGCCCCGGTAACGTTGGAACGAGCCGGCCGTTCGCCGCTCGCGATCGGCGTGCGATCGCGCGATACCGGCAACTTCGTGCTCCATGCGACCCCGCGTGACGTCGTCTCGGTCGAAGCACGCGACCTGCGCGGAAACCGTCTGACGATCACGCAGCCGAGCGGCGCGACCTTTCTCTCGCCCGTGCTCTTGATGGAACAGCGTCAAACGATAGCGGAGATGAACCTGCCCTACGATTCCTTCAGCGTTCCGGCGCTCAAGCGCATCGTCAAAGCGGTGATGTTTACCCCCGCGCAGGCCGCGTTGCTGCGTCACGACGCGGCGATCGGCGGCGACGCGGCCGTGCTCTTTGCGGTCGACGACGAAAACGATCGGCCTCTGCCGCACGCGATCGCCCTGAGTACGGGCGGTAAGGAGGTGCGGGCCGGTGGTCTTGCGCTGCGCGGAACGGTCGCAACATATCCGGCCGTGGAGATCATCGCGGTCCCCGCGCTCGTTGCGGTCGTCCTCGGTGCCCTGCTGGTGCTCGGAGGCCTCGTCGCGCTGGTCGCGCGATGAGGCCCGGTTACTGGCCGCCCACGACGGCGCGCACGTTTCTCAGCACGATGCTGCCGCTCGAGAGATTCATGCCCTTGGCGCGGTAGCACGTAGATGGCGATCAGCCGAGCCGCTTGCGTACCGGACGGAAAGCGGATGACCACGTGGCGCGATCCGGCGCTTCCGAGCGCAGCGGCGTCCAGCAGAACGTCTTCGTTGATCGCGTTGCGCAGGGCGACGCGCAGGCGTCCGGCGCTTCCGTCGTCTTGAAGATCGAAGGAAAGGCCTAACGTCCCCATCGGCAATGCGAGGTCGGCCATCGCATACGCCGCGCGCTCTCGTCCGTTGAACGAGAAGTCGAGCTGCGTGCAGGAAGCGCATCCAGCATGCGCGGTCAGCGCGCCACCACCGCCGGCAGGGATCGTCACGAAGTGCGCTCGGTCGGCGAACGGCAGCGCGACCTCGTGCGTCCCGACCGTTACTTGCGTGACCGCAGCGGAGCTGCCGATGCGCGCCGTGACGTTGGCGTTCTGCGAACCGGCGTGAAAGAGGCCGCGTCCGTCGATCGATCCCGAGGTCGTGCTCCAGCGCAGCGTCTGCGGCAGGACGAGGGGGTAACCGCGTGCGTCGTACGCGCGCGCCAGCAGTGCGAGCGTCGCGTTACGGTCGACGTTCGGCTGAAGCGGCGTGATCTGCATGCGAGCCGGCGTCGCGCTCACCTCGATCGGGACGTCGCCGGTCAGACGATTGCTGCGCAGCACCAGATGACCGGATCCGGGATGAAGCGCGACGAACGTCCCGTCGCGAAAGACGCCCAGGGATGGCGGCGATACGCTCGCGGCTAGCGGCGTCGCGCCCTCCGCTACATGATAGGCGGCGTCGACGGCGGCGACGCGAAGCCCCACCCCCGCGCCGGTGATCGCGCGCACCGTGCTGGGCAGTGAGACCAAGCGCACCGGCGGCCCGGCCGGGGCGGTGCTGTAGACGAAGAGACCATCGCCAACGGGGCGTTCGATCCGGTCCGAGGGTGAGTTGGTGACGTCCGGCGTGCTCTCGCCCAAGCGGCGAGCGACGAGCGTGGACGATCCGCCTCCATCGAGCGCGAGACCCTCCGTTGCTCCGAGCGAGCGCATTAGGGCGGCAAACTCGGGGCGCTTCAAACCGACGCTGACTTCGGGTTGGCGCCCGTCCACTTCGATGAGAAAGAGCCGGCCGTTGGGAGCGATCGCTACGCCCGACGAGGGAATTCGTTTTGCGTACTCGCGACCGCTGGGGCCATCGCCGTCGTCGTACCATTGACCTCCGTGCAGGATCATGCGGGCCGCCGCCGATCGCCGCGACGATCGAATCGAGTCCGAGCGGCGCGAGATCGCCGCTCGCCGTGACGGTCGCGTCGACGTCGGGCACGTCAACGACCCCGTAGTCGTTCGGCCCGATCGCAACGTAGTAGCCGGGCGGCTGGGCGCTGAGATTATCCGCGACGCCGGTCACGCGATAGCGGGCCAGCGGCGGCGTGCCGTCGAGCGGCGCGAGCGAGACCAACGTCACGTTATCCGAAGGGCGAACGCGGCCATACTCCGGCGTCAGCAACGAGAGGCCGCCGTTGGGCGGCGGCATGCGGTCGATTCCGTCGAGCGGCATCATGCGCTGGTCGATCTCGAGTTGCCCCGAGAAGCTGAACTCGGCGATGTGCGGGAGGCCATCGCGGGTAATGGCGATCGCGAAGCGTTTGTACGGAAGCTGAAGGAGCGCGCCGCCGCTGATCACGATGTTCTGCGGTCGATTGGTGTTGCCGATGTCGAAGTAGTCGCCGTTGATCCCGGCGACGGCTCCCGTGCGCCGCGCCATCGAGCCGATCGTCTCGCCGTGAGATTCGAGCGCGTTCGCCGCCAAGACGCTGCCCACGCGCACGTCGTTGCGATGCGGCTCGACCGCGACGACGTGAACCCAGAGCGGTCCGTCGTCGGTAACGAGTTGATACTCGCCGTACTCGATCCCGGGGGCGATGCTCTCGACCGTCGGTGCCTCTTGCGTAATGTGCGGGAACGGCGCGCCCGGGTCGATTCGAGCCGGCAGCAGCAGCGCCAGAAGGACGCCGAGGAGCACCGTCATCGCGGATGCCAAACGGCGAGCGCGAGCGGATAGCCTCCGGTCGCGAACGGCGCTCGCGCGATCCGCTGCAGCGTTCGCACATCGAACGCATCGACTAGATCGGCGCTGGCGCAGGGAACGTAGAGGCGCGCTCGCTTCGCATCGAGCATCGGCTTCCACGGCGTTTGACAGGTGAGCAGAGGAGCGTGCTTGGCCCGCAGCGTGCGCCCGTCGAGAACGTAGACCTGGCCTAATGCCTCGTCGGTGACGAAGAGCGTCTGCGTCGATGGATCGAGCGCTGCTCCAAGCGGAAAGGTGAGATCGCCGCTACGCGCTACAACGTGCGGCGCCGATCCTTGCAGCGCGATCGCTACGGCCGAGCCGGGAGCCGCGAAGGGGGAGCCGGCGCTCTGGTTGGAGATGGCGTACAGAATCGTTCCGTCGGCGGAGAGCTCGAGCGAGAAGACGCGCGGTACCGCGGCAAAGCGCCGCACGATGCGCATCGAACGCGCGTCGACGGCCGCAACCGTGCCGTCGTTGACGTTGGCCACGTAGACGATCTGACGGCGCTCGTCGATGGCCATTCCTTCGGCCGTCTGGCCGGTGACGATCCGCGCCACCTCGCCATCCTGGCTGACGCGCGTTAGGGCGCCGCTCCCGTTGGTATCGCGATCGGTGACGAAGATCGCGTGAGTCGTTTCGTCGATCTCGACTTCGTCGCCGAGCAAGACCCCCTCGATACGGTTAACGCTCCAAGGCGAGAGCGACGCGAGCGTGAGCGTAGAGCCCTGCGTATCGGTTGCGGCTATTCTTCCCAGTCCGTCAATTGCCGCGTCGCTCGGGGTGCCGCCGGTAGCCAGGACGCCCGAGACCGAGAAATCGGCCTCGTCGTGAAAGATCAATCCATCATCGTATGAGGCGACGACGAGAAACGAGCGATGCGCGGACGGAGGGGCTGCGATGTGCAGGTTTCGAGCGGCCAAACCGGCGGCGTTGCCCGCTACGAGCAGTGCGCTCCCAGCGCCCGTCTCTTGCGGGATCTGATACGCCCCATCCGGTAAGAGCCGGCCTGGGCCGAGCAGCGCGACGTGATAGGGAGGCGCGAAGCCATCGATCTTCACCGGGAGCAGGCTGCCGGGAAGATAGGGCCACCCGGTTGCGGCGATCTTTCCCGTCGCCCGGCGAACCTGCGGCATGCGCGCGGCACTTCCGGCCAGCGTTGTCCAGGCCAGCAACAGTAGGGCGATCCTCGCTACGATTTTCGCCGCGCCCTCGTTCACGTTGCGAGGACCGAGGCGACGTGCCGCAGACCGTCGCCGATGTCGGTCCCGGGCGCGACGGCCGTTTCGGCAACCTTACGCGGATCGAGGGCGAAGCTCGCGAGGCGAAATCCATCGAAGGTACCAGCTACGATCGCACCGTCGGGATCGACCGCGAACGCGCGGCGCGCTACGCGATCGAAGACGATCAAATAGAGGCGCAGCTCGAGCGCGCGTGCTCGAGCTATGCGTTGCGTCCACGGCGGCCCAATGTCGGCGGTCCAGCAGATCAGCGAGTATCCGGCCGTCCGGTACGGCACTAAACCGAACGGATCGAGCACGAGCTCGTCGGCCGCAACGGCTGCGCCGAAGGCGCCGTCGAGCAGCGCAAGGCGCTCGTCGTTTCCCGGCGCGATTGCGTACGCGTCGTCGAGGAGCTCGAGCCGGTCGTCGATGTCGGCGGGAAGGGGATCGAACGAGATGGCGATGCGTCCCGGGCGTTCGCTCTTTGATACGCGGCAGCGCCGGCGAGCGCAATGAGCTGCGCGCCGCGGCTGCGGCGTTTCGAGCGAGATCGTAGCAAAGAGCGTCTCGGGTTGCTGCTGGCTCGCGAGCCCAACGACCTCGCCGCGACGATCGACGATCTGGCTCTTACCGCAGTACGCCACCATGCCGAGCTCCGCGCCGCATTTGTTGGCGGCGACGAAGGGAACGTCGTTTTCGTAAGCACGGACTCGCGCGAGAAGGTCGGCTTGGACGTTCTCGAGCGCGTTCGGATCGCGGCCGCTCGTCACCCACGCGGTAGGCATCACCAACACCAGCGCGCCGCGGTCGACCAACGTGCCGGCGATCGTGGGAAGGCGCCCGTCCGCACAGACGAGTACGCCGAGCTTGCCGATCGCGGTTTCGATCGGCGCAAGCCGTTCGCCGCTGCCGAACCAGCGCCGGTCGAAGTGCCAGAGAAAGAGCTTGTCCGCGCGCCCTGCGACCGAGCCATCTGCGTCGATGACGATCGCGCCGTTGCGCAGCACGGCGCCGTCGGGGACGGCGGCACCCGCGACGATGACGCTGCGTGTCGCTGCGGCGATCTCGCGCAGCTGCTCGATCGCCGATTCGATCGTGCTCGCGTCGAGTGACGCGGCGCCGAGCACGTACGCCGGGAAGGTAGCTTCCGGCAGCACGATCAGCTCGGCTTGCTCAGCTGCGTCACGCACGGAATGAACGATCGAATCGAGCCTGCTTGCAAAATCGGCGCGATCGTGCGCTTGAAGCTGCAGCGCAGCGACGCGAATGGAGCGATTCATCCTGGCCGAGTGCTTCGCGCCGTCAAAGCGGGCGCCTGTGGAATGCGAGCAAGAAGGCCGTCAGGCTGGATTCGGGAAAGAGATTCTCCCCAATGGGCGCTCGCAGACGCAAGGCGCGCCCGAAGGGAGAATCGTAAAACGTGAGACGCGCCCTACCGATGTTGTCGCTAGCAGTTGCGATCGCAAGCCCGGGCCTTCTGTCCGTTGCGCCCATACCGTCGGTGTCGGCGACGCCAACACCAACGCCAAAGCCGGCGTCGAGTTCGTCGAAAACATCCACGAAGGATCCGTGCGAGTCGGCCAAGAGCAAATGGGCTCACGCCGAATGCGAATCGTATAACGCTTCGGCGCCCGGCGACGAGTACTTCGGCCGGATGAAGATCAGCTACCTCGGGATCGACAACACCTACAAGGATGGCGCCGTCAGCGCGGGCGACTACACCACCGATCCGCACCTGATCGCGAAAATAGACTTCGCGACCGAAGCGCTGCGCCGCTGGGCCGCTAAATACCCCAACGATCCTCAGCTCGCGCGTTCGTACTTTCTCGGCGTGATCGTCATGCGCAAGGTCTACACGCAGGCCGAGCAAGATATGGCCTGGCAGTTCATGCACATTCTCGTCACCAAATATCCGAAGACGTATTTCGGCAAGACGACCAAGACGCAGATGGCGGGCTTCACCGAGCACGTGATGGGTGAGGCCGAGCCTGCCCGACGCCGCTCCCGCGCGGCGCAAAGCCCGAGCCGTCGCCGAGTGAGACGCCGTCGCCGGCGCCGGTTGCCGGACATCCCCCCGTCGAGGTGGTCACGCCTCCGTGCGTGCAGCCCTCACCTAGCACGAATCCTTAACAGCAACAGCGAACCCCGTTACATAAAGAAAGCCCTCGGCACTGCCGAGGGCTTTCGATTCGGTACTGAGGCAGAAGCTTAGAACTTCAGGCCGATACCTGCATACGGACCGCTCTCCGAGAATCCGATCGGAGCCGCATCCTGATTATAGCCGCGGCTGCCGAGGAAACCGGCTTCGACGAAGAACGGAATCCCGGGAACGCGTAGGCCACGCCGATGTCGTACTTCAGGATGTCGTATCCGACCCTGTAGTCACACGGAGCGGCCACCGTGCAGCTCCCGTTGGGGAACTGCGAGTTGACGACGCCCGACGTGCTCGTGTACTGACCGCTTACACCGAAGAAGTAGTAAGCGCTACCGTAGAACGAGAACGCGTGCTCGAGGTCGGGCAGCTCTTCGAGCCCAACGCCCGACGCCTTCTTGCTGCGGATAGCCGTAGTTGTTTCCGCGCCACATGTACGCACCGGCGAGATAGAGGTGCGGATTGAGGAGACGGACACCGAGACGCGCGTCGAAGTCGAACGTGCGCCCGTTGAAGGCCGGGACGGAGGTCTGGAATAGCCCGCCGATCGCGGTCACGAAGCAGTCTTGACCGCCGCACTGGTGCTGCCCAGTTATACTGGCGGTAGTCGACGGCAACCATGAACGGGAAGTGACCGATCGGGAACTCCGCCGCACCGTGGAGACGGTACGAGAAGCCGTACCATTATTGTTGTTGCTGTTCGCGCCGGGGACGAACTCGTTGTAGACCCGCGGCGAGATGATATAGTCGCCAGCCGACGTAGAAGTCGTAAGTACGGTGTCGGCATCGGCGTGGGAGTCGGTGTCGGCGGCGGGGGCGGAGGCGGCGGAGGTGCAGGCGGCGGCGGCGTCGCCACGATGTACCGCACGACGACGAGACGCCGGTCCGGCACCCACAGGACGTACGCTCCCATGGCTTCCGAAATGACTCGGACAGGCACCAGCACGGTGCCCTGATAGAGGATCGGCGGCACGTCCAGCGGACGCGACTCGCCGTTGATGATGACTTCCGGCTTACCGACGGTCACCTTGACCTCGGCTCCGGGTTTGCTGACCGTCACAGTCTTGCTGCCCGCGTCGTACGACACAGTCGGGTTACCCATTTGCTCGAACATCGAGCGTAGCGGGATCAAGGAGCGTTCCGCCCCGGACTAACGCGGCGAGAACGCGACCCTGCTTCAGAATATCGGGCTTGGCATAGACGTGGTGGTCATTGAAGAGAATCGGATACTGACCCGACGGCGGGGAACCGAAGTTCGCCGGCGGAGCAGCACCTGTCGCGCCCTGGTCCTGCGCTATCGCGTTGGTTCCAATGTTGCCATGCGATGCGCCGGGCTGGGCTGCGACTGCGTTGAGTCCCAAGCCGGCTACTATCAGCGCGGCCAGGACCCCAGTGCTCAGTCGCTTCAATGTGTCCTCCTAGCTGTTGAAATGATACTCAGGCTGCCTTCGGGCCGGCCCCTGGGGGCCGGGTCTGGCACGTCTCTGGACCTCCTCTTCGGGGACTTGCCGATTGCCTCCCCTGCACGTGGGAGGCGATACTGCAGGTTTCCCTCTTAGGCGAGCTTTTCTCGAAGCTTTGCGAGGAACTTTGCCTTCTCGATGATGTAGCGTTCGTGGGTACCTTCGGCGACGGCTTCCTGCTCGTCGAAGACCTGGACGGCGAAGCTGACGCGCGGGCCGTCGAGCATGACCACCTCGACTTCGGTGCGCACGATGAAGCCGACCGGCACCGGTTTTTGATGTTCGAGATCGACGTGCGTACCGAGGGTGATCTGGCCGGGTCCCAAGAGCGGCGTCGACGCAGTGGATCGCCGCGCTCTCGACCAGTTGGACCAGCATGGACGTAGAGAGGACGTCTACGCCCTTGTTGCCGGCCTTCTCGGCAGTCATCCATTCCTCGACGCGGCTCTGGAGGCTGTACGAGCGACCGATGTCGAGTTTTGCGCTCATGCCCCGGGGAGATACGCCCTGCAGCCGATGACCTCATGCCGAGGTTCCTACGATAGGGTACCGTTGCGCTTTGAATCAAAAGCCGTCGGGCGCCGTATATCACACCATGAAGGACCGGGTTAGGACAGAGATGCAGAATCGACTCCCTTCGGCTGCCCGCCGGGTGACGCCGCTGGTGCTGGGCGCGCTGGTTGCGTTGCCCGTTCTCAGCGCGTGCGGGAAGAAAGCACCCATGGGGCCGCCGCCGCTTAGCGTCGACGCCGCGGCGGCGACGCGCCAGAACATCGCGACCTACCTTACGCTGGACGGCCAGATCGCGCCGCTCGAACAATCAACCCTCGCCTTCCAGCAGAGCGGCACGATCACGCACATCAACGTGAACATCGGCGACATGGTCCACAAGGGGATCTGCTCGCCACGATCGATCCCTCGACCCTTACGGCGCAGCTCTCGCAGGCCCAAGCCCAGGCGTCGCAGTTCTCCGCGGCCGCGCAGGGCGCGGTCGCCGGCTACCCGGTGCAGACGCAAACCAACGCAGCGGCGGTGCAGACGGCGAAAGCGTCGCTCGAGAACGCCAAGCTCGTCTTCAACCAAAACAAGCAGTTGTACAAACAAGGCTACGTCTCCGAGACGCACGCTGCAGCAGTCGCAAGCCAACTACGTCTCGGCGCAGCAGACCTACAACAACGCGGTCGTCGGCCTGCGCAACAACGGCGTCAGCTATCAAAACGTGAAGTCGCAGCAGGCCCAGCGCACAATCGGCTGCGGCGCAAGCCCACGTGCTGAGCACGCAGCTCTCGCAGACCTACCTTTACGCTCCGTACGACGCGGTCGATCGCGAACCGCTTAGTCGATCCGGGCGCTTTCGCATCGCCTTCGCAGCCGGTGCTTCAGGTTGCGCGCATCGACAAGGTTTGGATCAACATCAACGTTCCGGACGAAGATCTCTCCTACGTTCGCCCCGGGATGACGGTAGCGTTCCGATCCACGTCGCTGCCGGGACGAAATTTCAGGGACCGATTCAGACGGTAAACGCGGTTCCCACCTCGGGAACGCTTTCGTATCTGGCGCGTCTCCAACTTCTAAATCCCGGCTACGTGCTGCGCGGCGGCATGCTCGTGACCGTAACGATCACCAAGCAGCGGGCCGTGGGCGCGGTCGTCGTGCCGCGCAGCGCCGTGGCCGATACGCCCAACGGCAGCCTCGTCTACATCGTCGCCGACAACAAGGCGCAGGCCGTACCGGTGAAGGTTGGCGTTCGAAACCGATACGCTCTCACAGGTGATCAGCTCGAGGGTGCAGCCGGGCACGATGGTGGTGACCACACGCCCGGACGCGCTCAAAGACGGCAGCACCGTCGCGATCGCCGGGGCGGCTGCGCCCGTCCGGCTCGGCGCACTAAAGCATGAAGAGACTCGACCTTTCCGCGCGAACGCTCCTCTCCGCGGTCGCGCTGGGTATCCTTGTGACCGGCGCCGCGCTGGCGCAGAACGCCCCGCCAACGCAGATCAAGGAGCCGGGACTCCCGCCGATCGAGATGCCCTCTCCAGCGCCGCAGCCGACGATCAGCGGCACGCCGTTACCGTACCCGGCGTACGGCACGCCGGCTCCCGACGTTGCCAAGCTTACGCCCAAGCAGGGCGTTCCGGTCTCGGTCGGACTTACCGACTCGATCAAGATCGCCGTCGCGCTCTCCCCGACCTTCGCTACGCAGAACGCCCAGTGGGCGGAGATCCATGCGAAGTACACCTCCTCGGTGCAGGCGCTCTACCCGGGGCTGAGCGGCACCGCAACGGCGAACAAACAATACAGCAACGGTACGTCTGCGTCTGCCCCCAACGGCGTCGTTAGCGGAACCTATACGCAGAGCACGGTGAGCAACGAGTCGGTTGGGATCACGGTCACGCAGTTGATCTTCGACGGCGGGCGTACGATCGCCAGCATTCGCTCCGCCAAAGAGGCCGACATCGCCGGGCGAGCGACGTTGCTGCGTCAGCTTCAGACGCTCGCGCTCAACGTCGCCAATACCTACTACGGCGTTCTTGAGAATCAACGCGACGGTGATCGCCGACGCGCAGCTCGTGCATGAGTTCGAGGTAAACGAAGCATCGACCGCCGCGCAGATTCGCAACGGCGCCGCGGCGCGTTCCGATATTGCGGCCGCGCAGTTTCAGACCGCGCAGGCGCGCGGAAACTTAGTAACGGCGCAAGGTGCAGCAATCGGCGCGCAGGCGACCTTTGCCACCACGCTCGGTCTCGACGCGGACGCCGAGGTCGTGCCGAAACAAGTCGGCGCGCAGCCGGCGACGCCGAACCCGACCTACGCAGGCTCTCTGCGCCGGGCCCTGATCATGCGTCCGGATTATATTTCCGCCGCATATACCGTGCAGTCGGATCAGGAGAACGTCCGCTTCGCCAAACTCGCGCGGTTCCCGATTCTCAGCGCGGCGGCGAGCGACGACATCGGCAAAACGTTCGTCAATTGCTTCGTCGGCCCCAACATCCAGGGCGTCGAGGTTTCGACCTGTCCAGGCCCGCAGGGCTACGCCAACAATAAGGCGCTCGGGCTGAATCTCACGATTCCGATCTACGACCAAGGCGTGACGAATTTCAACGTCGCGGTCGCGGCGGCGCAGCTCGATCAGGCGATCGCGAACCTCAACTTGACGCGGCTTACCGTCGAGTCCGACGTGCGTTCGGCGCTGGCAACGCTGATCTCGGCGCGGTCATCGCTGGTTCAGGCGCGCTCCGAGCTCACCTCCGCGCAGGTATCGCTCGACGCCACGCAGGCGCAGTATCAAGTCGGCTCCACGACGGTCCTCAACCTCGTCACCGCCGAAGCGAACCTCACGACGGCGCAATCCGCGTACATCTCGGCGCTCTACGGCGTGCGTACCGCCGAGCAAAACTACCTGTATGCGACGGGTGTGAGCGACGTCCAACTCTAGCCTCGAAGTTCCAAAAACCGTCTCCGATCCGGTCAATGCGGCGATCCTCGCGGTATCCGAGGATCGCCTGAGCGGTTTTCAAACCGACCCGTTCGGCGAGATCGCCGCACGCACCGGGATCGCGGTCGATATCGTGATCGAGCGCATCGTCGCGATGCTGCGCGCCGGGACGATCCGGCGCGTCCGCCAGACGCTGCTCTCGACGAGCCTGGCGCAGCGGCGCGCTGTGCGCGTGGGAGGTCCCGCCCGAACGTCTCGATCGCGGCGTTCGATTATCATGTTTCGCGAAGATCCGTTCTCGGGACACGTCGTGATCCGTACGACCGACGCGGTCTCGCGCGGCAGCAGCTATCGTTTGTGGACGACGCTCAAAGTGCCGCAGGGCTATTCGCTGCGCAAGCATGCGCGAGTGGCTGCGCCGCTCAGAGTCGGCGCCGAGCGCTTCCGGCTGATGCCGGCAAAGATGCTCTTCGCGCTCGGCGTCGGTCACGTGCGCCGTCGCGGCCTCGAGCCCGGAGCGCGGGCCGACGAGCCGGCGCGCCCGCTTGGGACGTCGACTCGTCGAGCTTTCGGAAGCTCGAGTGGCGCGTGCTGGTCGCGCTCAAACGCGAGTTCGCGCCGGACGAAATCGTGCGCGATCTTTGGGCGTCCCGCGCTCGCGAAGCGGGCGTCGATCTGGAAGCGTTTGCGGGCGTTGCCCGTTCCCTCG
This sequence comes from Vulcanimicrobiota bacterium, assembly GCA_963739845.1. GTDB lineage: Bacteria > Vulcanimicrobiota > Vulcanimicrobiia > Vulcanimicrobiales > Vulcanimicrobiaceae > Cybelea. Next base: position 193,111 of record CAVUBQ010000001.1, read on the forward strand.
ACGAGCGCAGGCGTAATCGGGCGCTTCTCGACCTTCCTCGAGCACGTGAAGCCGACCGCCGGAAACGAGCGCGTGACGCGCTACAACGCGCTCTTCCACTGGGCCGTTCCGCCGGGACGCGAGATCGACGCCGGCTGCGAGGTCGGGCGCCACTACGTGATCACGCACGCCTACTGGCGCGAGGGCGGCCCGGAGTTCCACGACGTGAACGTCATGGCCGTCGCGCACGGCATGGAGAAAGGGGCCGTGCTGGCGCACAAGGCCGCGATCGACGAGCACCTGCGGGAAGCGGGCATCGCCTTTACGTATACCAACGTCTTCTGGGGCGGACGCAGCGAGATCAAGCCGTCCGAGATCGCGCCGAGCGCTTATCGTGCATTCTGCGCATCTCACGGCATCGACCCGGACGCAATGCGCGCCGAAGACGGCGAGGAAGGAGCATCGGCCTGAACGCTCAGTCGCTTCGAGCGGGTGCCGTTGCGCTCGTTGCCACGATCGTCGTTGCCGGATGCAGCAAAGTCTCCAACGAAAATGGTAGCGCGGCCACCGGGTCGCACCCGTGGACGCAGCCGGGCGTGCTGCGCTTTTCGGAGTTCTCGGATCCGAAGAATCTCAACCCGCTGCTCAACTCGGCTTCGCCGACGCTCGATCTCTCGATGTTCGTCTTTTCCTGGACGGTGCGTTACGACGCAGACGCGCATCCCGTCCCGGACGCGGTCAGCGAAATTCCGACGATCGCCAACGGCGACGTGAGCAAAGATGGGCTGACCCTCAAGTACAAGCTGCGCCACAACATCAAGTGGCAAGACGGCCCGCCGCTGACCTGCAACGATCTCAAGTTCACCTGGCAAGTCGTGATGAATCCCCACAACAACGTCATCACGACCGACGGCTTCAAAGACATCGCAGCATCGACTGCAGCGATCCCTACGTCGCGGTCGTTCACATGAAGAAGCCCTACGCGCCCTTCCTCCAGCAGCTCTGGAGCGAGAACGGCAACGCCCCGATCCTTCCCGAGCATATCTTGGCGAAGTACAACGACGATAAAGGCTCGTTCAACTCGGCGCCGTTTAACTCGCTGCCGGTCGGGAGCGGGCCGTTCAAGGTCGTGGCGTGGAACCGCGGGCAAGACGTCCGACTCGTCGCCAACCCCGACTTCTACCTCGGAAAGCCAAAGCTCAAGGAAGTCATCTATAAGATCCTGCCCGACGAAAATACGGCGGTGACCGAGCTGCAGACACACGAGCTCGACTTGCTTGCGATGGGTAGCGGGCTGAAGTGGCCCGAGTACGCGGCGCTCGCCGCCGACCCGCGCAACGGTCTGCGCGCCATTCGCGTCGATGCCTTCGCCTGGTCAGCACGCCGATTTCAATTTGAGACACCCGATCGTCAACGACGTCCAGGTGCGCCGGGCACTTGCCTATGCGACCAACAAGGGCGAGATCATCGAGAAGGTGCAGCACGGCTCGGCGATTGCCGCCGATACCGACCAACAGCCGCATTACTCGTGGGCACACACCGACGACATCGCGCATTATCCGTACGATCCGGCCAAGGCGAAGGCGACGTTGGACGCCGACGGCTGGAAGCCGGGTCCCGACGGCATACGCGTCAAGAACGGCCAGTCGGCTGGAGTTCACCCTGAGCACCCAGACCGAGTCGACCAACGGCAAGGCCGTGGAAACGGTTTTGCAACGCGAGTGGCGAGAAGTCGGCGTTCAAGCGGACGTCAAGAACTATCCGACGCAGCAGTTCTTCGATAACTCGGCCAGCGGGATTTTGCAAGGCGGGCACTACGATGTCGCGCTCTTCAGCTGGATCGGCGCCGCCGATCCCGACGACAGCGCGATCTACTCCGGCTACAACTTGGCTCCGCACGGACAAAACGCGATGTTTTGGACGAACAAGGTCGCGACCGCCGGCATGACCGACGCGCTGAACACCGTCGACCAAGCGCGTCGCAAACGCGATTACGTCATCGTGCAGCAGCAGCTGGCGCTCGACGTTCCCACGATCATCCTCTACTTCAACCGCTTCCCGTATCGTCTACAACAGCGACTTGAAGGGTTTCGATCCGTCTCCCGTCATCTCGGCATTCTGGGATCCCTGGAACTACTCGATCTAGGAGCTTCACACGATGTACGCACGCTTTCTGCTCGTCAGCGCTCGTACTCGCCGCAACGGTAGCTCTTGGCGGCTGCACCAAAACGGGACCCGGCGCGGCAACAACCGGTGGGCGCGCCAACGCTTGGACAAAGCCGCACGTCCTGACCTTCGCCGATGCGGGCGACGTCAATACGCTCAACCCGCACCTCGGGCAATATTCCGACGTCGGCCATCTTTCGTCGATGACGATGGCCTGGCTCGTGAAATGGGACGATCACAACAACGCCTATCCCGAGCTCGCGACGCAGATACCCACGCCGTCCAACGGCGGCGTCAGCAAAGACGGTCTGACCATCACCTACCACATTCGCAAAGGGGTACGCTGGTCGGACGGTGTGCCGTTCGATGCCGACGACGTCGTCTTCTCGACCAACGTCGTGCTCAATCCAGCCAACAACGAGGTCGGGCGCCTCGGCTGGGACCAGATCACCAAGATCGACGAACCCGACAAATTCACGGTCGTCTATCATATGAGGAAGCCGTACTCGCCGTTCATCGAGACGTTCTTTTCAACCGCGGGCGCTAATCCGTGCATCCTCCCCAAGCACCTCTTGGCGCAATATCCCAACATCAACAACGTGGCGTACAATTCGCTGCCGGTCGGCATCGGGCCATTTAAATACGAGCGCTGGAATCGCGCGCAGGACGTCGTGCTCGTACCCAACCCGCTCTACTGGCGCGGACGCCCACGGCTTGAGAAGATCAGTCTTCAAGATCATTCCGGACCGCAACACCGTGCTTTCGCAACTGGAAGCCAAAGAGATCGATATGTGGGACCTCGTGCCGGGAGCCTATCTGGCGCGCGTGCAGGCGATTGCGGGGATCGCGATCCGCCGGCAGCCTAGCTATTATTGGAATCACCTCGACTTCAATACGCAACGTCCGGCAGTGCGCGATCCGGTCGTGCGAGAGGCGTTGCGGATGGCGCTCGACCGCCGGACGCTGATCGACAAGATCGGGCGCGGCGTCGGCATCCTCCAGGAGGTCACCACGCCAAAGGATGCGCCGTATGCGGTGACTTCCATACCGCCGGTGCCCTTCGACATTGCGGGCGCCAACGCGCTGCTGGATCGAGACGGGTGGACACGCGGGGCCGATGGCGTCAGGCAGAAAAACGGCGTCCGCCTCTCGCTCGACTTCGCCACCGCCGCCGGGGCGTCCGACACCGACGAGCAGATCGAGCTGATCCGTTCGTGGTGGAAGGAAATCGGCGTCGATATTACCGTTCACCATTATCAGACGGCGGTGATGTTCGCTCCCTTACAACAAGGCGGCATCGTCTACTCGCCCACCAAGTGGGACGTCATCCTCTTCGCGTGGCTGAACGACGCGATCGGCGATATGTCGCCGATCTACTCGTGCCGCTCGTTTCCGCCTAACGGGCAGAACAACGTACGCTGGTGCAATCGGCGCGCGCAAGCTGCGATGGATGCCTTGTTCAGACACTTCGAGCAGCCGCAGCGCAACCAGGACGTCCTGGTCGTTCAGCAGGAGTTCACGAAAGACGTTCCTTCCGTGGTCACGTCGCTACGCGAAGACATCTACGGGTACAACAAAGATCTCAAGAACTTCAATCCCAACGCGATCACGCCGTTCGACAACATGATGAATGTCGATATATAGCGTAGGCGAGGAGCGCGCAGCCTAACAGCGAGAGCGTGCGCAGAAACGCCCAGGCCGGGACGGCGGCGAGCAGCCCGCTGGCGCGTTGTTCGGCCAGCCAGAGGTTGGCGATCGGCGCCGCAGCGGCGGCGTGAAACGGTCCGAGCGCATCGGGCCAGATCGGCGCTGGATAACGCAACGCCAGCGACGCGGCGACCGCGATCAGCGCGCCGATGGGAATTGCCGCGAGCAGCGAGCGAGGGAGTTCGCGCTCGTCTCCGAGCGCAACGAAGGCAGCAAAGGCTGCGATCGCGAGCAGGAGGCTTTGCGCGAGGCCGGTCGGGCGCTGCGCGATGCCCAGCCAATCGATGCAGACCAAGAGCGTTCCCAGGAGTGCGAGAATGCGCGGCAAATCGCGCGTCCGTAACGCCGTCCACCCGGCCGCAGCGAATGCGACGATCAGGTCGTGCTCGTGGAAGAATCCGGCCACGAACGGAACGAGCGCGGCGAAGGCGGCAAAGCGTGCGAAGCGATCGCGAACGCACGTGATCACGGCGATCGCCGCTGCAATCGCGAGCACGGCAAAGATCAGCGCAATTACGTTCCGCCGCCCGGGGCGCCGCGCCGAAGCCGTAGGCGATCGAAGCCGGGGTGAGCTGAATCGCGACGAAACGCTCGGCGGACGCGTGCGCGGCAAGCGCGTGGGCGTACTCCAGCGGCCATGCCCAGTTCCATGCGATCGCGCCGGCCGCGTAGGTTGCGACAACGGCGATCGCGATGGCTAGGGTCGTTCGATTGCGTCCGAGCTGCGAGGCTAGGCCCAGCGCGGCGTTGGGTTGAGCGAACGCAGCGCAGGCTGCTGCAGCCCCGAGCACGAGCGAAGACTCGGCGAAAAGCGTGACCGCAACGGCGGCGAGAAATGAGAGGAGCGCGAGCTGGCCGAGCGCGAGATCGCTGGTTATCGGGCCGCAGGCGATCGCCAGCAAGAGCATCGCAAAAAACGGAAACGGCGCAATCGCTTCACCGCTTGCGGCGACGACGCAGGCAACGAGCGCGAGCAGCGCAAGGACCAGAATAGCCGACCACAACCACGCGGCGACGCCGTACGGAAAGCGCGCGAAGAACGCCCAGCCAAGCAGCGTTGCCGGCGGTCCGACGAAGGGCAGTACCTCGTCGCGTTGCGCGTCGACGCCGGGAACCGTGCGTTCCGCGTTCCAAACGGCGCGACCGTACGGGTCTTGGTGCGCGTTCCACGCCGAGCCGGCGCTCCAATAGGCCTCGAAATCGCGCAAAAACGGCCCCGGCGTCGCGGCCGGCCGGGCAGCGAATATCGGCAATGGCGACGGCAATGGCTGCGGCCGCCAGCAGGATGCCTCGTTTTACCAGGCGACGTTACCCGCGCCTGGCGAGGCGATCGCGTGCGACTGCGCCATGACCAGGAAAAGGCCGAGCAGCGTCGCGAGATACCACACGCTGACCCGCACGCGAGCGCCGAAGGTCATACTCTCGGCTCGCGGATCGACGTGCCCGCGCCAAGCCGCGAGCATCGACGGAAGCCCGAGCAAACCGATGATCGCGACAAAAAGGATGGGGATGTGCAGCGTAACGGCGAGCACGACGAAGAGCGCGAAGCCGATGATCCACAACGGCGGCCAAAGCGCGCCGATGATTCGTCCGCCGTCGAACGGCGGCGTCGGAATCATGTTGAAAAGGTTGAGGAACGCCGAGAGATCGGCGCACGCATACCAGAATCGATCGCCGGTCGCCTGACCGAAGGCGTAACAGACGGCCGCGAGCCCGAGTCCGGTCAACGGCCCGGCGAGCGCGATGTAGGCGTCCTGCTCCAAATCCGGAGCGGCGCCTCCGACCGTGTACGCTCCCAGCAGCGGCACGAACGCCGGCAGCCGAGCCGGCAGACCGTAAGCGCGAAAGGCGAAGTAATGTCCGAGTTCGTGCGCGAGCAAGACGAGCATCAGAACGACGGCAAGCTTCCAGCCGAAGATCAGGACGTAGATCCAGAGCGAGAGTAGGAACGTCCAGCTGACGCCGAAGAGCTTGGCGCCGAAGAGCAAGAGAAACTTAAACTTGAAGGCGAACGCGGCGAGCGCGGCGAGGATCGCGCCGATCCCGCCGGTGCGGCGGCGCTGTACCGGTTTGGGCTCTTCGGACTGTTCGTCGGGCGACGGCGGCGGGAGGTATTCCACTAGGGAGCCTCTGAAGAAGTCAGTGTATTGATCGTTTGGCCCACAATGCCGTCAGGTGCGAGAAGAGTGCGAAGGAGCATACGAGAGGTGGTCTGTGACTGAGCATTCGACGAAGCAGATGATGGCATTGTGGGCAAACCCTCCGGGCAGCGGCATTTTCGGCGCATCTCTGCGTTCCGCCCTCGGTCACAGAGCGCGCGACTATGCTCCCTCGGGCGCGCCTTGACCTGCACCGAAAATGCCTGCTGCGATCGACATACCGACTTCTTCAGAGCCTCCTGATCTTCAACCGCGTCGCGTGCCGGTCATCGTTATCGTCGGGGGAGGCTTCGCAGGCGTAGCGGCGGCCCGGCGTCTCGAGCAGCGCTTGAGTCCAGCCGAGGCCGAAGTCGTCCTTCTCAGTCGCGAGAACTACTCGCTCTTCACGCCGATGCTTCCCGAGGTGGTGTCGGGCGAGCTCGAGGTGCGTCACATCGTCACCCCGATCCGGCAGCAGCTGCGGCGTACTCGATTCGTGCTCGCGGACGTCTACGAGATCGAGATCGAGCACCGCACGGTCACGTACCGCCACGTGCTCACCGGCCTGAGCGTCGTGCAGCCCTACGATCAGCTCGTGCTAGCGCTCGGCTCGTCGACCTCAACCTTCGGTCTGCCCGGGATTGGCGAGTATACCTGGCCACTCAAGACGCTCGAAGATGCGGATTCTCTGCGCAATCATCTCGTTTGGCTGCTCGAACTCGCCGACACCATCGGCGATGAGCAACGGCGTACGAGGTTGCTCACCTTGGTTGTCGTCGGAGGCGGCTTCACCGGCGTCGAAGCTGCCGGTGAGATCGTCGAGATGATTCGCCACGTCCTACGATTCTATCGGCGCTTGCGCACGCACGAAGTGCGGATGATTCTGGTCGAGGCCGGCCCCACGCTGTTGGCCGGACTTCCTGCGAAGATGGGCGAGTACGCGCGCCGCGTGCTCGAACGGCGCGGCATCGAAGTGCTGACCGGCAACGGCGTAACCGGCGCCGATGAATACGGCTTGACGCTGCAGACCGGGCGTCGCATCGAGAGCGAGACGATCGTTTGGAGTGCCGGCGTCAAGCCGTCGCCGGCCGTGGCGAAGATCGCCCTGCCGCTAACCAGGCGCGGTGCGGTCGAGACCGGCGAAGACATGCACGTTCTCGGCGTCGAGGGCGTTTGGGCGTTAGGAGATTGTGCCTCGATACCCGACGGCGAAGGCGGCGTCTACCCGATGACCGCGCAGCACGCGATTCGCGAAGGGCCGAGCGTCGCCGACAACATTGTTGCCGTTCTGCGCCGCCGTCCGACGAAGCCGTTCCGCTACACAGTCGCTGGGGATGATGGCGGCGCTGGGCGGGCGTAAGGGCGTGGCGGAACTGCCCGGCCATCTGGTCATCACCGGTTTCATCGCGTGGTTCTTTTGGCGCACGTACTACCTGCTGCGCCTTCCCGGTCTCGACCGGAAGATCCGCGTAGCGTTCGACTGGACGCTCGACCTGCTCTTCCCGCCCGATACCGCCGAGCTGCGATTCGGTGAATCCGAAGGCGAGAAGGGTCGTCACGATGAGATGATCCGGCGCGCGTAGAAGCGGTCGATTATGATTCGCGAGCCGATCGAACGCCTCATACGGGATCCCAAGGAGTTCACCGGCGGCGTCGGCTTCCCCGATCCGGCCGAGATCCGCATCTACGACGAAACGCTGCGAGACGGCGAGCAAATGCCCGGCGTCTGTTACACGCCCGACCAGAAGCTGGAGATCGCCAAGACGCTCGCCGGCGTCGGCGTGCACATCATGAGCGTCGGCTTCCCAGCCGCCTCGGAGAGCGATCGCAGCACGCTGCAGCTCGTCATGGCCGCCAAGCGGCGCGGCGAGCTCGGAGACGCCGAGATCGTGGTGATGTGCCGCAGCAACCGCAACGATATCGACGTCACGGTCAGGACGCTGCGCGAAGCCGGCGTCGAGCCGCGCGAAGTAACCTTCTTTATCTTTACCAGCGGGAGCGATCTGCACCTCAAATACAAGATCGGCAAGACGCTGCTGCGCTATGAAGGACGCGACGAGAGGGAGTGGCTGGAGCTGCCGCTGAGCTTCTATCGCGAAGCGAACATCCGCCTGCAATGCGACGCGATCGGCCATGCCCGCGAGCACGGGATCGAACGCATCGAGTTCGGCGCCGAAGACGGCAGCCGGGGCGACGTCGAATACTTCATCGAGTACTTCAAAGCCGGATTAGCGGCGGGCGGGACGCGCCCCGCCTGGCCGGACACGGTCGGAACGCTGACGCCCGAGGCGACGCGCTGGTACTGCTCGCGCATCGTTGAGGCGCTCCCCGAAGGTCTGCCGATCGTCGCCCACCTCCACAACGACTATGGGTTGGGCACGATCAATGCGATTACCGCGACCTCGTGCGGGTTCAAAGTGGTCTCGGTCACCGCCAACGGCTACGGCGAGCGTGCCGGCAACGTCAAGCTGCACGAATTCGTCGTCGCGTTGCGGGTGCTCTACGGGATCGAGCTTCCGGGATTCAAGTACGACAGGTTGCGCGAGCTGGCGCGCTTCATGGAGCGGATGAGCGGCATCCCGATGCAGCAGCACGAGCCGATCGTCGGTTCGAAGGTCTTCGCTCACGAGTCCGGCATCCACACCCAGGCGATGCTGATCGACCACCGCATGTACGAAGCGGTTCCGGCCGATTTGGTCGGTGCGCGAACCAGCTGGGTCTTCGGCAAGCACACCGGCGCGGCGTTCGTCGAGGATACGCTTCGCCGTCAGCGCGAGCGCCTCGCGCACGCCGGCATCGAGCCGACCCCCGAGTTGGCACACCGCGTCACCGACGAGGTAAAGCGGTTACGCGAGGAGCGCGCCGCCTCGAGCAAGAGCGAAGAGACGATCGAGCTCTACGAGTCGGCGATGCGGGCGCTCTCGCTCAACGAAGACGACGTCGTCGACATTGCGATCGCGCTCGGCTCCAAGCGACCCGCAGTAGCTAGCTAGCTTCCCTAGCCGGTTTTGTGCGTCGGGACGCACAACAACGTCGGCTGCCCGACCGTTACCGAGCCCCGCAGGAACTGATTGGCTATGCTGCGCGTCTGCTGGATCGTCGGTCCTTGAATCGCGTAGCACGTGAGGTGGTCGGCCGGATTCGGCGCTTTAAGGTGCGGGCCGGATACGACCTTTTTCGTCACCGGCGTGCAGAAGAGCTGCGGCGCGCCGACGCCGGTTTGATACTGCTGGAACTGATCGGTAAGCTCGACGGTCGCTGCAAACTGGCCCTTGAACGTGGCCTGATAGCACTCGAAATGCGAGAACGTCGTAACGTATGGCTGCTCCGCGATCGCTGGGGCGGGCGCAGCCGTGACCCGGCCGAGTGCGAAAGCGACGACGATTGCCGCCGCGCAGGATGGGCAAGCTGAAATACCGCATGCGGACCTCCTTGACATGGGCGCTCAGGCTTGCAAGCATACACCCGTTTGCCTTTGCCCGCAAATCGGCCGAATGCGGGGTTAGGCTTGGCCGCCGAGGCGCCAGGTCGCGACGAACGCTTTGAAGAGCACCGGATAGGAGTCGTGTACGAATCGGACGCTGCGTGGGCCGGTTCGCTCGAAGCCGGGAATCGTCGCAACCAGATTGGCCTGCGCCGTCTTGACCAGCGTCACGTCGAGCGTAATCGGCGGATCGAAGCAGAAGAGCTTTGCCTGCGCGGCAGCGGCGATCGCCTCGCGAGCGCCGCGTTCGATGGCGCGCTGCGCGGCGGCCGGCGTCATCGAGTTCGCGGCGAACGTACCGATCGACTCTTTAACGGCGACCCCGCGCACCCACGGCATCGTCGCGCGCACGCCGTCCACCGTAGTGCGATCGCCGGTTACCAGCAAGAGCGGGACGCCGTAGTATCCGAGCAGCCCGGCATTCAGCGTCGCTTCGCTGCAGGTCACGCCGTTGACGCGGACGTCGTAGATGACCGACGGCGTATAGGTATGGCAGAGCACCGCGTCGGCGTCGTCCGCGCCCCCGTGATAGCCGACGAAGAACGCGCCGTCGAAGCCGCCGTCGGCATCCTGCACCATCGAAAACGGCTTGCGGTTTCCGGAGATCACGCGCACGCCGCCGGGGAGCTCGTCGAGCAGCAGGTTGCGCATCGGGCCGTGCGAGTCGTTGACGACTACGTCGCTCGCGCCCCCGTCGCGCGCACCGGTAATCGCGCTGCAAATCTCTTGCGTGTAGTACCGGCGATAGATCGAATACTCCGGATGCGGCGTTCGCGCATCGACTTGCTCCCACGCGCAGACGCCCGCGACGCCTTCCATATCGCCCGAGATGTAAAGCTTCATCCCGTCGGAGCCGCCGCAGCGGCGATCCGGGTGGCAGCGATGAAGGCTTGATAGAGCGCGGGATACTCTGCCGCCTCGAAGGCAACGGCGCGTCCGCCGGTGCGATCGAAGCCGGGCATCAGCTCGATGAACGCCGCCTGCTCGACGCTTGCCGTCTCGATCGTCATCCGAAACGGCGGATCGAAGGTGAACGGTCGGGCACGCTCGATTCCGGCGACCGCGTCGCGCGCGCCGGCGCGAATCGCTTGGCAGGCCTCCTTGGGAGTCATCGAGTCTACCGCGGAGTAGCCGATCGCGTCTTTCACCGCGACGCCGACGATCCATGGCATCGTCCGAGCGCACTCGTCGACGATCGTGCGGTCGCCGGTGACGAGCACGACCGGAACGCCGTAGCTGCCGGCCAACGCGGCGTTCAGCAGCGCTTCGCTGCAAGCCGTTCCGTTGATCGTGACCGCGTAGATCGCCTCGCTGAACGTGTGCGAGAGCGTACCGAGGTCGCCGGCCTTGGCATGATAGCCGGTAAAAAAGACGCCGTGCGCGCCGGCGTCAAGGCCCTGCGCCATGCTCCAAGGCTTCGGCGCTCCAGAGATCACGCGCAGATCGTCGTCGTCCGGAAGCTCCTCGAGCAAGAGATTGTGCATCGACCAGTGCGAGTCGTTGACGAGTATTTGCCGCGCGCCGCCTTCGCGCGCCCCTTCGATTGCCGCCCGAACCTCCCGGCTCATGTAGCGGCGAAAGACCGGATACTCGTGTGCGTTGCTGGGGTCGCACTGGTCCCACGCGCAGACGCCGGCGGTTCCCTCCATGTCGGCGGAAATGTAGACGTTCATTGTTGGCGCAACGCCTCGCGGGCTTCGGAGAGGCCGGCCTGGGCCGCGACGTTATGGGGATTGGCACGCAGCGCGCGCTGGTAGAACGGAATCGCCTGGTCGAAGCGGTTGGCCGCCAAATACATATCGCCGAGCTGGGTGAGCGCGACGTCGTCGTTGGGATGCGCGGCGATGCGCGCTCGAAGCGCTTGGAGCTGCGCGACGACCGGGGCCGGCGGACCGCCTTCGACGCGGTTCTGCGAGCCTTGCGATTGGATTGCGGCATTCGCACCAGGCTTAGCCGCCTTGCCGAAGACCGAGCCGGTGACGCCGAATCCATCGGCGACGAGATAGGCCATCACGCCAAGAAAGAGCGCGGCGAGGACCGCGACAATCGGCAGATATATCCGGGGTGGCAGGCCGCTCGAAGCGTTTTGCGACACCAAGAATCGGTTGGACGCGCGCCGAAGAATTCATTTGTGGCGCTCCCGACTGAGGCGGACCTGCAATTGCTCTTCGCTCGCCTGAACTACCAGTACTTCAACGGCGAAGTTCCGGATTGCGCGATCCGATATAACGAGCGTTTCTCGAACTCGGCCGGACGTATCAGTTACAGCACGCGTCCGATGGCGATCGAGCTCTCGCCGAAACACTTCCGGAAGTACCCCGAAGCGCTCGAGGAGACGGTGCTCCACGAGATGATTCACGCCTGGTGCTTTGCCCACTTCGGCGAAACCGGACACGGTCAGCGCTTCAAGCGCAAGCTGCGGGAGTGCGGTTTGGGCTCGATCTACCACGACCTTGGCAGCGTCGCCCCGCTCAACGAATCGCTTAAGCGCTACGTTCTGCGTTGCGAGCACTGCTCGTTCGAGGCGCTGCGTCGCCGGCGCCCGGGCAAACCCTCGAGCTGCCCACGCTGCAATCCGAGCCGCTTCGATCCACGCTTCCCGCTTACGATCTACGAAATCGTGGAGATGCGCGCGGCCGGGACGACGATCGATGCGATGCGCGCCGCGGTGCGACTTTCGTCGAGGCCGGATCGATCGAAGCCGCGGCGAACCTAGTGGCGTTATGACGAGTATGGAGACGACCAAAGCCACGCGCGTCGAGAGCGACTCGATGGGAACGATCGACGTACCGGCCGATAAGTACTACGGCGCGCAATCTGCGCGCTCGCTCGTTCACTTCGATATCGGCGAGGGCCGCTGGCCGCGCGACGTCATGCCGCGTCAGGTGATTCGCGCGATGGCGACGCTCAAGAAGGCCGCCGCGCTGGTCAATCTCGACCTCGGAAAACTCGACGCCGAGCGAACCGGGCTGATCGTTACCGCGGCCGACGAAATCGTCGATGGCCGGCTCGACGCGCATTTCCCGCTGCGCGTTTGGCAGACGGGCTCGGGCACGCAGACGAACATGAACGTCAACGAGGTGATCTCGAACCGCGCGATCGAGCTCGCCGGCGGCGAGATGGGGTCGAAGAAGCCGGTCCATCCGAACGACCACGTGAACATGTCGCAATCCTCGAACGATACGTTCCCGACCGCCATGCACATGGCCGGCGCCGAAGCGATGGTCGCCATGCTCCCCGCGGTGGAAGCGCTGCGCGACGCGCTCGCCGCAAAGGCGAAGCAGTGGTCGCATATCGTGAAGGTCGGGCGCACTCACCTGCAAGACGCGACGCCGCTCACGCTTGGGCAAGAGTTCTCCGGTTACGTCACGCAGCTCGACCGCGCGATCGCCGCCTGTCGGGAAGCCCTGAAGCCGCTCTACGATCTCGCGATCGGCGGCACGGCCGTCGGCACCGGTCTCAACGCGCATCCCGAGTTCGGCGAGCGCGTCGCGCAGAGAGTCGCCGAACTGACTGGGCTGCCGTTCCGCTCGCACCCCAACAAGTTTACCGCGCTCGCCTCGCACGACGACTTCGTCTTCGCTTCGGGCGCGTTGAAGATGCTGGCTGCGGCGCTGATGAAGATCGCCAACGACATCCGTTGGCTCGCGTCCGGCCCGCGCGCCGGGATCGGCGAGCTGATTCTTCCGGAGAACGAACCCGGTAGTTCGATCATGCCCGGAAAGGTAAATCCGACTCAATCCGAGGCGATGACGATGGTCTGCGTTCAGGTCTTCGGCAACGATCTGGCGACCAGTCTCGGTGCGTCGCAGGGCAACTTCGAGCTCAACGTCTTCAACCCGGTGATGATCTACAACTTCCTGCACTCGACGACGCTCCTGCGCGACGCCTGCACGATGTTCCGCGAGCACGCGGTCGAAGGGCTCGAAGCCAACGAAGAGCAGATCAAGAAGTATCTCGACGAATCGCTCATGGTCGTCACCGCGCTCTCGCCGCACATCGGCTACGATAAAGCCGCCGAGATCGCCAAGAAGGCGCACCACGAGAAGACGACGCTCAAACACGCGGCTCTCAAGCTGGGGCACGTAACGGAAGACGAGTACGATCGGATCGTCGTCCCAAGGAAGATGACCTCACCGGCCTGATCCGCTCCGCCTATAACTGCCGCCAGACGAGCGAGACCGCGGCGGTGACCAGCGCAATCGCTACGACGATCAATAGTTGCGGGGACCGAAGGCGAAGCGAGAGGCGCGCGCCGATCGGGCCGCCTAGCAGACCGCCGAGCACTAGCGGGATCACGTCGCTCGCGACGATGTCGCGCTGGAGTGCGTGCACGACCAGCCCGACCGGCGAGGTGAGCAGAATCGCAAAATGCGAGGTGGCGCTAATCGCGTGGGCGGGCAGCTCGGAGAAGTAGAGGAAGCTCGGCACCAGCACGATCCCGCCGCCTAGGCCGAAGAGGCTCGAGAAAATGCCGACGAGGAAGCCGAGCGCGACCGCGGCCCGGTACGACATCCCCTTTATCTTCGAGACGCGATCGTGTTCGATGCGCCCCGCGATCCGGCGCTGGGCGTTCCAAGCCATATCGACGGCAACGGCAACCAGCAGCACGGCGAGGATCGTGTCGAAGAGTCGCGCCGAGATGTGAAGCGAGATCGTCGCTCCCAGCACGCTTCCAGGGAGTCCGCCGGCGGCGATGAGCAAGCCGATTTTCAAATGGACGCGGCGCTGCAGCAGGTAGGCGAACGCGCCGCTCGCGCTGTTGGCGACGATCAGGACCAACGACGTGCCGGCTGCGTAGGCCGGCGTGAAGCCCATGAAGAGCCGCAGAATCGGGACGAGGATGAATCCGCCGCCGAGCCCCACCATCGAACCGAAGACGCTCGCGACGAACGCCGCCGCAAAGAGCTCGAACTCAAAGCGCACGGCGAGACGTCAGGACGGTGGGATTAGGTCGAGCGTCCGATGTAGCGGCGGTCGCGCGTGTCGATGCGAATGACGTCACCGGTCTCGACGAAGAGCGGCACTTGGACGGTCGCTCCGGTTTCGAGCTTCGCCGCCTTCGTCGTATTCGTCGCGGTGTCGCCGCGGAAGCCCGGATCCGTTTCGACGATCTTCAGCTCGACGTGTGCCGGCAGGTCGACGCCGATCGCGGCACCGTCGTGAAACTGGACGTCAACGACCATGCCGTCTTTGAGAAAGTCGGCGGGGCCGCCGATCAGGTCGCGTTGCAGGGTGACGTTCTCGAAGCTCTCTTGATCCATGAAGTGATAGCCGTCGCCGTCGTTATAGAGCATCTGCATTTGGCGGTTGTCGACGGTCGCTCGCTCGAGCTTCTCTCCGGCGCGAAAAGTGCGTTCCAGCGTCGTGCCGGTCTTGACGTTCTTCAGGCGGGTGCGCACGAACGCCGATCCCTTGCCGGGCTTGACGTGCAGGAACTCGATGACGGTCCAGAGCTGGCCGTCCACGGCGATGGTCACGCCGTTGCGAAGATCGTTTGACGAAATCATGGGGTCACACAGTACGGTCCGCGGCGCGGCGAGCCCTGCGCAAGCCTTTAACTCGCTCGTTTAAAGAGGCGAATCGGGCTTTCGCTTCCGGCGCGCAACCGCGCGATGTTTTCGCGGTGTGTGAAGAGGATCAGCAGCACCGCGAATATCCCGTACGCCGTTTCGGGCAGCGAACCGGTAATAAGCCAGATCGCCGGGGCGGCGAGCACGCTGCCGAGAATCGAGCCGACCGACGAGTAGCGTGTGAGCGCCGCTCCGACGAGCCAACCGGCCACCGCGAGGAGACCGGCCGGCCAACAGAGCGCGAAAATCGCGCCGAACGACGTGGCAACACCTTTGCCGCCCTTGAACCGCAGCCAGGGGGAGAAACAGTGACCGAGCACCGCCCCGGTCGCAGCGATCGATGCGAGTATCTGTTCGCTTGGGGGCCAGCCCTCTTGGTCCAAATGCCTTTGAAGAAGACGAGGGCGAAGAGCGCCGGAGCGAATCCCTTGAGCGCGTCGAGCAGAAGCACCGCCGCCGCACCCGACCGGCCCATCGTTCGCAATGCGTTCATTGCGCCGATGTTGCCCGACCCTTGCTTGCGGATGTCGATGTGATAGAAGAAGCGCCCGATCAGATAGCCGAATGGGATCGACCCGATCAAGAAGGCGGCGATGAACGTTACGACCGGGATCGCGATCAAAAATGCCAGCAAGGCGTAAGCGGTAGAGTCGGGCAGGCCGACGTCGCTCATTGTTCGTCCCGCTCGCGGCGCGGGCGAAACTGGAGCGTCAGCGGAACGCCCTTGAAGTCAAAGTGTTGGCGCAGCACGTTTTCGAGAAAGCGCTTGTAGTGCGGTTGGACGAGTTCGGGATCGTTGCAGTGGAAGACGAAGACCGGCGGATGCGTACCCGGTTGCGAGACATAGTATAGGCGTGAGAGCCGTCCGGCGATTGCCGCGGGCGGATGGGCGAGGATTGCAGCGCGCACGACCGCGTTGAGCTGCGGCGTCGGAATTCTGCGGTCGAGATTCTCGGCGACCTCGGCCACGATCGGCATCAGGCTTCCCAAGCGCCGATGCGTCTTCGCCGAGAGGAACGTGATCGGCGCGAACTTAGCAAACGGGATCGCTTCGCGTATCGCCTCGGCCAGCTCGTTCTGACTGAACTCGCCGCTCTGCTCGCGGACGAGATCCCACTTATTGCCCACGACGATCAAGCCTTTGCGCTCCTCGATCGCGATACCGGCGAGTCGCCGGTCGAGCGCGGTCACGCCGGTCATCGCGTCGAAGACGAGTAACGCAATGTCGCAGCGAGCGACGGCGCGCAGCGAGCGCAGCGCCGCGTAGTATTCGATCGCGCCGTGCGCTTCGGGCTTCTTGCGCGCACCGGCGGTATCGATCAGACGAAACGGGCGATCGTGCCAGCGAAAGAGCGTGTCGATCGCATCGCGGGTCGTTCCGGGCGTGTCGGAGACGAGCGTGCGCTCTTCGCCGAGCAGCGCATTGAGCAGCGAGCTCTTCCCGACGTTGGGGCGTCCGATGACGGCCAGTGCCAGTTCGTCCTCCGGCTCGGCTTGCGGCGCCTGCGGCGGCAACTGGTCGACGATACGATCGAGCAGGTCGCCGGTGCCCTCGCCGTGGATCGCCGAAACGCCGACCGGTTCGCCGAAGCCAAGCGGCGCAAACTCAGCGTAGACCGCCGCTGCAGCGTTGGGCGATTCGGCTTTGTTTGCGACCAGGACGATCGGCTTGCGCTTGCGGCGCAGAATTTTCGAGACGTCGTCGTCGAGCGGATGCAGACCGCTTTGGGCGTCGACGACGAAGACGATCACGTCGGATTCGTCAGCCGCCGCCTCGGCCTGACGCCGCGTCGCCTCGGCGAGCTCTGCGCCGTGCGCCACGTCGGCGCGCGGATCGATCCCCGCCGTATCGACCAGGCTGAAGACGCGGCCGCGCCAATCGCAGAGCGCGTAGAGCCGGTCCCGCGTCACTCCGGGCGTATCCTCGACGATCGCGAGACGCCGGCCGATCAAGCGGTTGAAGAGCGCGCTCTTTCCGACGTTGGGGCGCCCGACGATCGCTACCGTCGCCGGGCGGAGCATCCCGCCGGCCTGGGTCTCCTCGATGGCTCGCACGCAGTTCACTTCGCAAGCGGGCTGCGAGGGACCCATCGGGCCGGAACGGCCGAGGCGTCGCGCGAACTGCGTGGAGCCAATGCCCAGCCTCTATATCGAGACCTTCGGCTGTCAGATGAACGAAGCCGACTCGCGCTACATCGCCGAGCGTGCCGTCGCCGCCGGGTACAGCGTCGCGACCGCGCCCGAAGCAGCCAACGTCGTCGTCCTCAATACCTGCACGGTGCGCGACAACGCCGAACGGCGGGCCTACGGCCGGATGAACCATTTCAAGCTGCTCAAGGAGCACGACCCGGCCATGCGGCTGGTCGTGATGGGCTGCCTAGCGGAACAAGACCGCGACCGGATGCGCAAGCTCGCGCCGCACGTCGATGCGATCTTCGGAACGCGCGAGCTCGTACAGTTCGGCGATCAGCTCGCCCGCTGGCAGCCCGAGCTTCACGACGCCGGGCGGGACGGCGACTTCAGCGACGACATGCTTCATTTTGCGCTCGGGGGCGAGGCCGATGCGGTCGCCGGTCCGTTCTCGCACCTGCGCGCCTTCGTTACCGTCCAGCGAGGCTGCTCGTACTACTGCACCTTCTGCATCGTTCCATACGTGCGCGGACGCTTCGACCACCGCAGCGCTCGGGCGATCGTCGACGAGGTCCGTCAGCGTCTTGCGCAAGGGGCTCGCGAAATCACGCTCGTCGGCCAGACGGTGAACGCGTGGAAGGACGCCGCGACCGGAGCGGACTTCGGAGATCTCTGCCGGGAGGTGGCCCGGCTACCAGGGCTCGAGCGGCTCACGTTTATCTCGCCGCATCCCAAGGATTTCACCGAGAAGATCCTCGACGACCTTGCCGGCGTGCCGCAGGTCAATCCCCGCGTTCACCTTCCGCTGCAGTCGGGAAGCGACGCGCTGCTTCGGCGAATGAACCGCAAGTACACGATGGCGCTCTTCCACGAACGGCTCGAAGGGATTCGTCGCAGGCTCCCGGATTGCGCGATCACGACCGATCTCATCGTTGGCTTCCCGGGCGAGAGCGATGACGACTTCGAAGCGACGCTCGCCTACGTGAACCGCGGCGTCTTCGCGAACGCTTTTACCTTTATCTACTCGATGCGGCGTGGAACGCCGGCGGCTCGCTGGGAACAGGTGCCTAAGAACGTAGCCTCGGGGCGCTTCGAGCGATTGCTCGAAGCGCAGAACCGCGTGACCCGCGCCTATCACGAGCGCAAGGTCGGCTCCATCGTCCGAGCGTTGATCGTCGGCGATTCAAAGAAAGACCCCAGCCGGCTCTCCGCTAAGACGCTCGACAACGTAACGGTCGTTGCGCCCAAACCGGCGGATTACCCACCCGGGTTGAGCCAGCCGCACCCCTACGCGCGCACGCCCTGGCTCGACGTCGAGATCGAGACCGCGCACGTCTGGGGCTGCACCGGCACGATCCTGCGCCGCGCCGAAGCCTTCGGCGACTCGGGAGCGACGGTAATGCGGCCGATGGTGGATCTCACCGCTTAGTCTAAGGAAGGAGAGTCACGTTCACGCTATCTCGAAGGCACTCGGGACGTAAGGGCTAACTCCACGCGCGGTGGCCAAGTACTCGCCGATGCTGGAGCAGTACTTTGGGATGAAGGCCAAGCATCCTGAAGCGATCCTGCTCTCGCGCGTTGGCGATTTTTACGAGGCCTATGGCGACGATGCCGAGACGATTGCCCGCGCGCTGCAGATTGCGCTGACTAGCAAAGAAGCAGGCGCCGGACGACGGGTCGCCATGGCGGGCGTCCCGCACCACGCGCTAGCGCAGTATCTCGCCCGGCTCGTACAGCAGCGCTTCGTCGTCGCGCTGGCCGAGCAGCTCGAAGTGCCGCAGCCCAACCGCCTCGTTCGTCGCGACGTCGTACGCCTGGTGACGCCCGGCACGCTGATCGAAGAGCAGCTGCTAGACGGCAAGCAGAACAACTACCTGGCCGCGATCGCCGCGATCGACGATACGTTCGCCCTCGCTTATGCCGACGTCTCGACCAGCTACTGCGCGGCTACGGCGATCGGCGGCGAGGGTGCTTACGAAGAGCTGCTCGCGGAACTGGCGCGGATCGGACCGGCAGAGATCGTCGCCGACGTGCCGGTCGATCTACGCTCGATGATTACGAGCGCCGTCGAATCGTTTGGCGCGCGCCTCGCGACGCCGTCGCTCGAAGCGGTCGAGTCGCGCGAACGGCGGATTATCGACGGCTTCTCGATCGACGAGTCGTTGGCCATGCACCGGGCGCTCGACGTGCTCGGGGCATTCGTCAGGCGCACCGGCGTCACCAACGGCGAACGCGGCTTGGGCGAGCCGTCGCTCTACCGGCGCCAGCATTTTCTCGCGCTCGATCCGGCGACGCGCAAACACCTCGAGCTTACGCGGGCCGAGGGAGCGAATCCGCGCGCCACCCTGCTCGCGACGCTCGATGCCTGCGCGACGTCGATGGGATCCCGCATGCTGTCGCGGTGGATTCTCGCGCCGCTGGTCGACGAGGAAGCGATATCGCAGCGTCAAGAGATCGTCGAAGCGTTGCGCGACGAGCATGGCCGGCGCGAGAGCGTGCGCGAGATATTGAAGGGCGCGTTCGATCTCGAGCGGATCGCGCAGAAGGTGCGCTTTCGCCGCGCGACGCCGCGCGATCTCGCCTCGCTGCGCCGAACGCTCGAGCTGCTTCGGCCCCTTGCGTCAAGTCGCGCCGCCAGCGATTGGGCCGCTGCTCGACCAGATCGGCGACTTCGCCGAGATGCTGCGAGGATCTGCACGCGACGCTGGTCGACGATCCGCCGGCCCAGCTCGCCGACGGCGGCGCCATCCGGCCCGAAGCCAGCGCCGAGCTTGCCGATTGCGTCGTGCTGCGCACCGACGTGCGGTCGAAACTCTCACAGCTGGAGCAGGACGAACGAGAGCGCACGGGCATCAAGACGCTCAAGATAAAATACGCCAGTGCGTTCGGGTATGCGATCGAGGTCAGCAAGAGCTACGCCGGCGCGGTTCCGCCCGAGTACGTGCGAAAGCAGACGCTAACCACCGGCGAACGCTATATCACCCCCGAGCTCAAAGAGCTCGAACTCGCTATCTCGACCGCACGGATCCGTCAGGAACGCCTCGAGCAGCAGCTTTTTGAAGCGCTGCTTGGCCGGATCGCGGAAGGAGCGAACGAACTGCTGCGCGCCGCGGCGGCGATCGCCGAGATCGACGTTTTGGGGGCGCTCGCGCATGCAGCCGCGGAACGCAGCTACGTGCGGCCGGCGTTCGTACCGGAGAGCATCGTGGAGATCGAGGACGGGCGCCATCCGGTCATGGAGGCGGTTCTCCATACCAACTTCGTGCCGAACGATCTCAGCCTGCACGTTAGCCGAGCACCGGTTCGTGCTGCTGACCGGACCGAACATGGGCGGCAAATCGACCTACTTACGCCAAGCCGGGCTCCTCGCAATCATGGCGCAGATCGGCTCGTTCGTGCCGGCGAAGACGATGAAACTTGGAGTCATCGACCGGATATTCACGCGCATCGGCGCCGGCGACGATCTCGCCTCGGGCCAATCGACGTTCTACATGGAGATGGCCGAAGCGGCAAACATCCTGCGGCGCAGCACCCAGCGTTCGCTCCTGTTGATCGACGAAGTCGGACGCGGCACGGGAACGCTCGACGGGCTCGCGATCGCACAAGCGATCTGCGAGTTTCTCCTCGGTCTCGAGGAGCAGGCGCCGATGGTACTCTTCGCGACGCACTTCCACGAGCTCTGTGCGCTTGCCGAGCACTGGGGTCTCGTCGCCAACCACCACATTACCGCCGTGGAGAACACCGCACGCGGCGGCGCGCCGGTCTTTTCACATCGCGTGCAGCCCGGAAGCTCCTCGCGCTCTTTCGGCATCGAGGTCGCGCGCATGGCCGGCCTGCCGGACGCGGTCGTCGAACGCGCCCAAGAGATCGCCGACGCACTCTCCGGGCACGCCGACATCGAACTGCAGGTCCCGCTTCGCAAGAAGATGCCTAAGCCGCCGCCGCCCGATCGTCAGCTGACCTTTCTCTCCTAGGAACCTACGACGTTCTGAAGATGTTCGGAGCGATCGCCTGTACCACGGAGACGATCGTGAGCAGCGCGACGATGCCGACCGTCCCCCAGGCAATCGCATTGAAGAGTCCCGAGTTGATGTAGCGCCCCATCAGCCGACGATTGTTGATCAGCAGCAGCATCAGGACGAGCACGATCGGCAAGAGCATGCCGTTGAGAACCTGCGAGTAGAAGATGATGCCGAGCAGCGGCGCTCCCGGAATGATAACGATACCCGCGCCGATGAGGATCAGCGCAAGGTAAAAAATGTAGAAGACCTTCGCGTTGCCGAACCGCTGGTCGACGCCGCGCTCGAATCCGAAGGCTTCGCAGACGTAATAGGCCGTGGATAACGGCAGGATCGATGCGGTAAAGACCGCAGCGTTCAGGAGGCCGATAGCGAAGAGCAGCGACGCGAAGCGCCCGACCAGAGGCGTGAGCGCCACCGCGACGTCGCCGGCGTCGTTCACGACGATCGGGTGCGCGGCGTGCAAGTTATGAACGTAGATCGTCGCCGCGCACGCGACGATGATGAAGTAGGCGATGATGTCGGTCCAGATCGCTCCGGCCACGACGTCGAGACGCGAAAACTTGTAATCCTGCTCGCGCACGCCCTTGTCGACGACGGCCGCCTGAATATAGAATTGCATCCAGGGCGAGATCGTCGTCCCGATGATCGCGATGACCATGACGAGATAGGCGTTGGTCGGTGTGAAATGGGGCAGAAAGGTCTGCCGCAAGACGTCGTGCCAGTTCGGGCGGACGAGGAATGCGCTGACGACGTAGGCTATATAGATCGAGCAGAAGGCAAAGAAGATGCGTTCGAGGATCTTGTACGTTCCGCGGGTTACGATCGTGAAGACGAAGACGGCGGAACCGACGACGAGCGCGATTTTGAACGCTTCGGCGTTGAGCGCCGGCAGATATCCGGCGAAGATCGGGGCCGACGAAGCGACGCCGGCGAACTCCGACGCGGTGTTTCCGAGGTCGCCGAGCACGAAGAGCAGCAGCACCCAGAACGTCACGCGAATATTGAAGTTCTCGCGAATCAGGTCGGCCAGCCCCTTGCCGGTGATCGCGCCCATACGCGCGCACATCTCCTGAATGACGATCAGCGCGATCGTCACCGGAATCAGCAGCCAAAGCAGCGAGTATCCGAACTGGGCTCCGGCCTGCGAGTACGTCAGGATCCCGCCGACGTCGTTGTCGGCGTTGGCGGTGATGATGCCGGGGCCGACGATCGAGAGGAACATCACCACCGACCGCCAGATGCTTGGCCGAGCGGGGCGCGCTGCGGGAGTCATAATCCGACCCGCTGGTCGACGATCAGTGCCGTGCCGCGCATCGTCGGGGGATGGCCGCCGGGTATTGACGGAAGCCCGGTCAGCGCGTAATGTCGCGCTTCGACGAGCAGCGCGGTCTGCGGGCCGGTCGCAAACTGGACGCCGCCGAAACCGATTCCGTAGATCGCGTCGACCGGCGTCGTCGCCCACGTCCCGATCATCTCGTAGCGGCCGTAACCGCCGACCGCGAGCATCGTCGCGCTAAAATGATGCGTCCAGCTGGCAACAAGCTGCGGCGCGCGCGTGGCGACCGTGTCGATCGGCTGCCCTAGATCGGCGTCGCGGTTAAGGTAATCCTCGATGCCGTCGAACGCTACGTCGTCATGCGGCAGGTGCCAGCAGACGTAGAGTCCGAGCTGGCGATCGTGCCCGATAGTACCGAAGCCGTTCTTCTGCAGGAGGAAGAAGCCGTCGACGAAGCCGACTTGCGACGCATTCGCCACCGTCTCTGGAACGAGCTGCGTCCAATCGCCGTACGAGGCGCGTACATCGACGTGCTTGTTTTCGTGATCGTATCGGAGACGAAAGCCGGCTCGGTTCGCCCCGGTGACGCTATTGTCGACCAGCTGGTAGGTTGATTTCAACCAGACGCCCGGCCAGGACCACGCGATGCTCCAAACGTTCTCGGGGATGCCATAGGGTAAGATCATCGTCGCGTAGGTCGGGTCGAAGCGATTGTACTCGAGCGTTGCGACGTCCGTTCCTACGTGCTTAGCGAGACTGAAATGTTGATAGTCTCCGAAACGTGAGGTTCCGGGATAGGAGACCATTCCCGCGTTGTACCAGGCTCGTCCGAGCTCTACCAATGCATCCCATCCGCGCAACGGATGGACGAGCGCGCGGGCGCCGGCAATCGTCTGTTCCTGGTTTGCCAGCAGGCTGGTAAAAAGGCGCCCTTGCGGGCCGCTGATGACTTGGCGCTGCGTTCCGAAGAAGGTCGTCGTCGAAATCGCGTCGCCGCTCGTCCACAGGTGCGCGAGTTGCAGCGAAAAGCGTCCGTAGTCTCCGCGATCGAGGACGATCGAGCCCATCGTCAGACGTACGTTGCTATTCGGAAGTGCCGGAAGCAGCGCGTCGGTGAGTTCGACCGTCGCACTTCCGTGGTGCCAGAGCCCGTCGGCTCCGAGCAGCGGAAGCGATGTCGGGCTCGCCGGCCAGGCGTCAATTGTCGCAACGCCGGGGCCGAGGCTTTCGGCCGTCTGTAGACCGGCCGACGGAATAACGCTCGTAAGCGGGGGTGGAGCGAAGACGAAGCGGTCGGTCTGCGTGAGGTTGAAGTAACCGCCGCGCACCTTCCAGCTTCCGTCGGGCGCGGCTACCGAAGCCTCGAGCAGGCTCGCGCTGAGGACGTTTGCATCGTCCTGCCCGGCTTGCGTCGGAAAGACGATCGCATATGGAACGGCTCGCGAGAAGGCGTGAACGTTGAGGTTGGGAATCGACGGCTCGCCCCAGTAGAGCGCGTTGGTCGTGCTTCCGGTCAGTCCGCCTAAGCCGAGCGAGGCTTCGAGGTCGAAGCCGTACGCGTGGTACGTACCGGAAAGGACATACTGTGCGACGCCGGCGATCCCCGGCGTAACCGGAGCGCTCGTGAACCAGTCGTAGGGCGACATCGGTGAGATCGGCAGACCACGTGCAAAGAGTGAAGCCTCCGGCGGCGTCGTTCCTGGGCCATTAGTCGATTGATCGATGAAAACGTTGGAGCCGGCCACGCTCAACGAAAATCGCGGGCTGGCCGACGGCGAAGGCGCGGGGGCCGGCGATGAGAGAGCCGTCGCCGCGAGTGCGGCGAGTAAAACGACGCCGATTGCCAAGGCTCACCTCCTCCCTTCAACAAAAAAGTAAAAACCGTCGCTGCTTCCTCGCGCGCGACGGTCTGAGTGGCCCAGGCGGAGTCGATCCGCCAGACTTCCCCAAACGTCGAGCTTTAGCACTGCACGCCGTAGCACTTCTCCCTGTCATCCCGAGCGGATTTGTCATCCTGAGCGGAGTCGAAGGATCAGGCAGCCGCGTTAGATTCCGCCTTGATTCGGCGGGATCTGGTCACCCGTTGGGGTCTCTCGACCTTTCCGGGCAGCGGCATGTCTCCGTGCAGACGCCTCACCTAACGAGGAATCCTCAACCAGGATACTCTCCTGGATGCTTTTGTCAACCGAGCGAGGTAACTACTCTGCGTGGCAAAGATACGCGAGCTGGATGCCGTCACGATCGGCCAGATTGCGGCCGGCGAGATCATCGAGCGACCAGCTTCGGTCGTTAAAGAGCTCGTCGAAAATGCGGTTGATGCGGGCGCAACTCGGATCGCCGTGAACGTCGAGTCGGGCGGTCTCGCGCTGATCGAAGTGATCGACGACGGTGCCGGAATCGCGCCCGAAGAGTTGCCGCTTGCCGTGCTCCGCCACACGACCAGCAAGTTGAGCATCGCTGCCGACTTGGAGTCGATCGCCACGCTTGGTTTCCGCGGCGAAGGTCTGGCCTCGATTGCCGCCGTTTCGCGGGTCGAAATTACGTCTCGCCGCAGGCCGGCCGAGGTGGGCTCGCGGATTCGCGCGCACGGCGAAGAGATCGGTCCAGCCGAGCCGGCGCCGGCACCGCCCGGGACGCGCGTCCGAGTCGAGGCGCTCTTTGAAAACGTGCCTGTGCGGCGCGAGCATCTCCGTTCGGCGGCGGCAGAATTCAATCGCATCTCGGCTTGGCTCTCCAGCTTCGCGCTCGCTTACCCGCAGATCACGTTCGTGTTGCGTCACGACGGCAAGGACGTCTGGGCGATGCCCGCGAGCGCGCAAGAACGCGAGCGTCTCGCGATGGTTTTCGGCCGCAGCGCGGCAGAACGGCTGCTTCCGCTCGAAGGCGAGGCCGCTCGAATGCTCGACGGGCGCTTGCGCGGTTTCGTCAGCACGCCGGGCCACGATCGCCCCGACCGGCGGATGCAACTGCTCTTCGTCAACGGCAGGCTTTTGCGCGGTTCCCTCCTGGCCGGCGCGTGGTCGAGTGGATACGCGACCTTTGCAATGTCCGGACGCTATCCGTACGGTGCGCTCTTTCTCGATTTGCCGGCCGGTCAGGTCGATCCTAACGTGCATCCAACCAAGAGCGACGTACGGCTACGCCACGCGGCGCAAGTCTTCGACGTCGTTCGCCGGACGATCTCCGCCACGTTGAGCGGTCATGCCAAGGCCCGCTTTCGCGACCATACCGCAAGCCCGAGTCTCTCTTTCGCGCCGGCGGCGAGCGACGGAGAGAGCGAATACCCGGCGCCGCTCTTTGCGACGAACGGCGCACGCGAGGAGCGTCTCTCCGGGCGGATGCGCGTCCTCGAGCAGCTCCACCGGACATTTATCCTGGCCAGCGACGGCGACGCTTTGCTCTTAGTCGATCAACACGCCGCGCACGAGCGCATCGCGTACGAGACGATCGTTGCGGCCGCGCGCGCTCGGGCGCCGAGCGAACCGCTGCTCGTTCCACACGTCGTCGAGCTCGATCAAGGGCGCAGCGTCGCGCTCGATCGCGTGCTCGAGCCTCTCGCCGAAGCGGGTCTCGAGATCGAGCCGTTCGGCGAGCGTACCTACCGCGTTGTTTCAACGCCGGCCGGCTACGGCGCGCGCTCCTTCGATCTGGCGGGATTTCTCGACGATCTCACCGAGGAGCCGAAGCAGCGCGACGTCCGCGAGCGCGTCTGGGCCTCCCTCGCGTGTCATTCGGTGACGGTCGCCGGCGAGCGTCTCGAACCCGACGAGATGACGACGCTGGTCGAGCGTCTGCAGCGCTGCAACAATCCCATGCACTGCCCGCACGGCCGTCCTACGATGGTGCGCCTAGCGCACGAGGAGATCGCGCGCATGTTCAAGCGTGTCTGAACGAGCGAGCGTTTTGATCCTCGCCGGATCTACCGCGAGCGGAAAGACCGAACTTGCGCTCGAGCTGGCGCGCGAGTTCGACGGCGAAATCGTCGGAGCCGATTCCCGGCAGATCTATCGCGGTCTCCCGATCGGCACGGCTGCGCCGTCGGCCGAGCAACTGGCCGCCGTGCCGCATCATTTGATCGGCTTTCTCGATCCACGCGAGCGTTACTCGGCCGCGCGCTACGCGCGCGACGCGCTTGCGGCGATTCGTGAAATCGAGCGGCGCGGGAAACGCGCGATCGTCGCTGGCGGAACGGGGTTTTACATCCGCGCGCTCACCGGGGGCGTCTCCCTCTCGTCGCAGTACGACGACGCGCTGCGCCTCCGGCTCGCCCGCGAAGCGCGGATCCATCCACCGGCGTTCCTTCACGCCTGGCTCGCGTCGCACGATCCCGATCGCGCTGCCAAGCTTCACGCGAGCGATAGCTACCGCGTCTTACGAGCGCTCGAGATTGCTTTGGCCGCGCCAAAGCAAGGCCGCGAAGAGGCTTCGCCGGGGACGCTTGCGAGCGAGGGTTTGGCCGCCCTGACGATCTTTCTCGATCTGCCCTGGAGTGCGATCGATCGCCGAATCTCCGAGCGGACTGCGCGCATGATCGAGGCCGGATTCATCGCCGAGGCAGAGCGCGCCGGCGATGCAGCGGCGGCAAACGCGCTCGGCTATCCGCACGCGCTCGCCTACCTTCGCGGGTGGTGCACGCGGCCAGAGCTGCAAGCACTCCTGGAGCGTGCGACGCGACGTTACGCTCGCCGGCAGCGGGCGTGGTTTCGAAACGAGCCGGCGACGCGGTGGCTCGCGCCCGAAGACGTCTCGGCGGCGGTACGGGAAAACCTCGGATGGTCTGCGAAGCGCGCCGGCATGCGCGGGAGCGTTTAGGAATGCGCGTACCGATCACCAAGATGCACGGCGCCCGCAACGACTTCGTGATCCTCGATCGGCGCGCGGCGCGAATAAACGATCTCATCGGGTTCGCCCGTTGGGCCTGCGATCGCCGCGCCGGAGTCGGCGCGGACGGTCTGATCGTGCTCGAGACTTCGGCGCTCGCGCATGCGCGGATGCGCACGATCAACGCCGACGGCAGCGAGGCGGAGATGTGCGGAAACGGCGTGCGCTGCGCAGCTCGCTGGCTCGACGAGGCCGGCGAGGGAGATCGGCTCACCTTCGAAACCGATGCCGGGACGGTGCGGACCGAAGTCGTAGCGCGCGATCCCGAGTATTTGGTCGGCGTCGCGATGCCTGGTCCGAAGATTTCGCCGCTCTCGCTGGCGTCGATCGGCGACGCATCGTTCGTCGACCTCGGAAATCCGCACGTCGTGATCCTGCACTCCAGCGTTGACGCCGTCGACCTCGAGAACGTTGCGCGGGCGCTGCAGAGCGATCCTGCGTTCCCCGCCGGGACGAACGTTCACGTTGTCGCGCGCCACGACGAGCGCACGATACGCGTCCGCCATTGGGAGCGCGGCGCCGGCATGACGATGGCCTGCGGCACCGGTGCGGTCGCCGCGGCGGCGGTCGCGATCGATCGGCATTGGGTCGCATCGCCGGTCGAGGTCCTCGTCCCCGGCGGGAAGCTTACGATCGAATGGGACGGTCGCGACGATGCGTATTTGGTCGGGCCGGCCGTGCGCGTCTTCGATACCGAAGTTGACGATGACGCTGCCTAGGGGCGATGCGTCGTCCGCCGGACTCGCATCGTGCGATCGCGACGGATCGATCTATTACGATCCCGCAATCGTTCCGCTCGCCGACGGCGGCACCGTTCGCGAGGCGCTCGCCGACGAGTTGATTCCTGCGCCCGGCGGAACGGTCGAGATGATGCTTCCCGGCCGAGCGCCGCTAACGACGATCGGACCGATCGACGGCCGCGCGGCCTTGGCGGTCGCGTTGCCTTCGGGGTACACGCGTCTGCTCTTGCCGGCCTACGCCGCGTCGGCAACCGCGCCGGCGCTGCCGCTCTTCGGTTACACGTTTGCGTGCGTCGTCGACGATCGGCTCCACGTCGCCGCGATGAAGACCGATGAGAGCGAGGATTGGCAGCCGCGCCGTTTCGGCGACGGCGAGTTGGAGGGGCTTTTGGCGCGCCGGATCGCTGAAGATCCGCACAACCGCGTGCTCGCCCAGGTTGCGCTCTGCTCGCGTGAGTACGGGTGCTTCACGGCGCAGAACGTCTTCCTCGAGCGCGGCGAAGCCGCGCTGCCGGTCTCGCCGAGATGCAACGCACGCTGCATCGGGTGCATCTCGGAGCAGGAGCCGGACGCCGGCGTGCCCTCGCCACAGGCGCGAATTGCCGCCGAAGCGAGTGCCGAAGAGCTCGCACGCGTCGCGATTCACCATTTGGAGCGGGTCGAGGGGGGAATCGTTTCGTTCGGTCAGGGCTGCGAAGGCGAGCCGCTCTTACGCTCCCTGACGATCGCGCGCGCGATCGAGCAGGTTCGTGCGCGCCGCACGCAACGGCACGATCAACCTCAATACGAACGGAAGCCAACCTGCGGCGCTGGAGCGCTGCATCGACGCCGGGCTGCAAGCCGTGCGCATCAGTCTCAACTCGTTTCGCCCGGACGTCTACTCCGCATATTATCGCCCGCAGGGGTACGGGCTCGACGAGGTTTTCGCCTCGGTGCGCTTGGCGACGAAGCGTGGCTTGCAGGTGAGCCTAAACCTGCTCACTCATCCCGGCGTGACCGACGACGCCGGCGAGGTCGCCGCCATGGAGGCGTTTCTCTCCGAGGTTCCCGTAGCGATGGTCCAGACGCGCACGCTTAAACATCGATCCGCAGCGCTACTTCGAAGCGGTAGGTCGCCCGCGCGCTCCACTCGGCATGCGCGTCGCGCTCGAGAAGATGCGTGCGCTTCAGCGCGATCGGCAACTTCACGCACGTGCACTGACCGAAACGACGCTATGAGGCTCTGGCACATCGCGCTGCTCCTGGGCGCGGGGTTGGTCGTCGGCGAGATCGCACCGGGTCTCCTAACAGGCTCGTTCCACGCGCTCACGCTCTACGTCTTTCTCCCGGCGTTGATTTTCGAAGCCGCATGGAACCTCGATTTCGAGCTGATGTGCCGCGCATGGCGTCCGATCGCTTTTACTCGCGATTCCCGGAGTTGCGATGACCGCGGCGCTGATCGCACTCGTGCTCCATCGCACCGGCGGCGTGGAGGCGGCAACGGCGCTGCTGATCGGCGTAATCCTCAGCGCGACGGATCCGGTCGCAGTCGTCGCGATCTTCCGAAGGCTGCAGGTCCCCAAACTGCTCTCGACGATCGTGGAGAGCGAGGCGTTGCTCAACGACGCCGTCGCCGTCGTGCTCTACCGCGCCGTCATCGCTGGGATATTTGCCGGCGCTTCCGGAGTTGAAATCGGGCGCATCTCCCTGCTCGCGATCGCGGGCGCTCTCGGGGGAATCGCGCTCGGCGCCGCGATCGGATCGCTCGCCGCACTAACCTTGAACCGCCAACTCGGCTTCGTCGTTCAGACGGCCGCGACGTTCGTCGTCGCGTACGGCGGCTACCTGCTGGCCGAACGATGGCATTGTTCGGGGATATTCGCGGTGATCGCGTCGGCGATTGCGATGCGCGAAATCGAACGCCGCCGCCTCTCGCTGGCCGTCGCTGAGGGCGTCGAACGCGCTTGGCACGTCGCCGGAACCCTAGCGAACGTCGCGCTCTTCTTTCTGATCGGCGCGGCCGTCGACGTACGCGAACTGGTCGCCCACGCGCAGGTCGTGCTGATTACGCTGGCCGCCGTCTTTGCGGCTCGCGTCCTCGTCGCGTACGGGTTGCTTGGACTCGTTCCGCGGATGTTGCGCTCGTGGAAGAGCGTCGTTCGCCTTGCCGGCGTGCGCGGCGCACTCTCGCTCGCCCTCGCGCTGGCCGTGCCTGCAGCCTTCCCCGGGCGCGACCTCGTCGTCGCTGCGGCGTTCGCAGTCGTCGTGTTGACGATTCTGGCGGGTGCACTGACGCTCGATCGCCGCGTCTCCCGGCTCGACCTGACCCGCTAGACGCCGAGCGGGTAGGCCTCCTCGCCGTGAAGTTCGACGTCGAGCCCGCGCTCTTCGGCGGCTTCGTCGACTTTAACGCGCGTGACGAGATTGATCAGCCACAGCATCGCGTAGGTAAAGCTGAAGGCCCACGCGCTGCAGACGGTGGCTGCGACGAACTGCTTGCCGAAGAAAGCGGGGTTTCCGCGCAGCAAGCCGTCGGCGCCGTTGGGATTCCACAGCGTCGAGGCAAAGACGCCGAGCAGCATGATGCCGAGGAAGCCGCCGACGCCGTGAACGCCCCAAACGTCGAGCGCGTCGTCCCAGCCGAGCTGGTTCTTGAGCGTGACCGCGAAGTAGCAGACGACGCCGGCCGCGATGCCGATGATCGACCGCGGTCGTTGGCGAGACGTAGCCGGCCGCCGGCGTGATCGTCGCGAGACCGGCGACGGCGCCGGTGAGCAAGCCGATGAACTTTGGCTGACGTCCGCGAGCCCATTCGACCATCAGCCACGCGATGGCGGCGAACGAAGCCGCGATGTCGGTGTTGAGAAAGGCCGAGGCGGTAACGGCGTCGACGCGCAGCTCGGAGCCGGCGTTGAACCCGTACCATCCGAACCAGAGCAACCCGGTGCCCAACGCGATCAGCGGAACGTTATGCGGGCGGTTGTCGATGACGTGGCGCCGTCCGACGTAGAGCACCGAGGCCAATGCCGCAAAGCCGGCCGAAGCGTGCACGACGATTCCGCCCGCGAAATCAAGGCAGCCCCACTTCGCCAAGATGCCGTCCGGGCTCCAGAGCATGTGCACGAACGGGAAGTAGACGAAGACGAGCCAAGCCGTGAGGAAACAGGAAGTAGGCCTTGAACGTCACGCGGTTCGCGAACGCGCCGGTGATCAGCGCCGGGCGTGATGATCGCGAACATCATCTGATAGGCGATGTGGACGACGAGCGGGATGCCGGCGTCGTTGCCCGTGAACATCGTATGCAGCGTGACGCCTCGCAGAAACGCGTACGTGGCCGGATTGCCGATAATGCCGTGCCAATCGGGCCCGAAGCTCTCCGAATACCCGAAAGCAAACCATAAGACGGTCGTCCAGCCCAGCGACATGAAGCTCTGCATCATGATGGTCAGCACGTTCTTGCGCTGAACGAGGCCGCCGTAAAAAAATGCGAGCCCCGGCGTCATCAGCATGACGAGGCTCGCGCAGAGCAGCATGAAACCGGTGTTTCCGATATTGACCTGGGGATAGCGGCGCCCATTCACATTCCTCCATTTCGACTCCGCTCAGGATGCAAGCGTTGTCTGCTTCCGCTAGTTCATGAAAGAGAGGCCGGCTCCGACATAGTGCTGCGTTTGGCCGTTGATCGAGCGTCGGCGAAAAGCCGTACTCGACGTCGAACTGCACGTGGCCGCCGAAGTCGCGCTGGTAGACGAAGTCGACGAGGCTCTTGCCGCCCAAGTTCGGGCCGGCCGCCGAAAAGTAGGCGTACTCGGCCGATGATCTGCGACGGGCCGCCGGGCAGCGCCGCCGTGAGCTCGAGGCTTGGGATGAACGCAAAGTACGATTGCGGGACGCCGCCGGCGTTGAGCGCGCTGAACGCGTTAAAGCTGAGCGTCCCGGCGAGCGCGAACTCGGAGTTGATGGTGTACGCCCCGTTGAGGTTGCCGGTGAACTGCGCGTTCCCGGCGGTAAAGGCGTGGCTGCCGGTCGGGAACGTGATGACGCCGTTGACGCCCCAGTCGGCGTTCGAGCTGTAGCCGAGCTCGTACTTCGCGCCGAGGCTGACGTCGCTCGAGCCGCCGATCGGCGGCGTTCCGACCGACGACGTTTCGTAGCTCGGCGGGCCCAACTCGAAGTCGAAGTGCGGATCGGCCGTGCCGATGCGAATGAGCGATTGCGGATAGTTGGCGCTGCTGCCGCCGCCGGGTCCGGTCGTCGTCGTGTTCGTGTAGCCGTTCTCGACGTCGAAGTGTCCGGTGCGAACGGTGCAGACGCCGGTCGTACCGTCGGCCGGTTGACGATCGAGAGGATCGATCCGCACGGATCGCTTGGGGCGCTCGGCGTCGGCGAGGCAGCCGGGGACGGAGAGCTCGAAGGCGCGCGGCGATGTCTGAGCGCAGCGCCGCCGCACGTCGTGAGCGTCACGGCCGCCGGTGAATAGCGCCAAGGCGATGAGCCGCGTCTGAAGCATAACGTCGCAAGTATACAGGGCGCGGGCTGAGTCGGCAAACCGCCGGCAGGATCATCCATCTGGATCATCCTTTCGGATCATCCATTCGGCGGATGGCGCGGTTCGCTCGAGCTCCGCTATGCTCGAGGCATGTTGCTCGAGATCGGAATCGTCGTCCTCTCGATCGTCTGTTTCGTCGTGCTCGACCTCTACGTCATCGGTTGCGAGAGGGTATAGCACCGATGGGCTTCGACGACGCTTTGGGTCTCGTCCTCACCGTCGCCGGCCTGGCGTATCTCGTCTTCGCGATGCTGCGCCCCGAGAAGTTTTAGTAGCATGACCGCAATCGGTTGGCTGCAGGCCATCGTTTTCTTCCTGATCGTTTTGGCGCTCACCAAGCCGATCGGCTCGTACATGGCGCGCGTCTTCGCAAGGCGAGCGCACGTGGCTTACGCCGGTGCTCGCGACCGGTCGAGAGGCTGATCTATCGCCTCTGCGGCGTTCGCGAAGACGAAGAGATGGCCTGGTACGTCTACGCGCTTTCGATGCTGGCGTTCTCGGTGATCGGCCTGGCGTATCTCTACGTGCTGCTGCGGACGCAGAAGTGGCTGCCGTTCAATCCGCAGCACATCGATAACATGGCGCCGGATCTCGCCTGGAATACCGCGGTCAGCTTCACGACGAACACGAACTGGCAGTTCTATTCGGGCGAGGCGGCGATGAGCTACCTCTCGCAGATGGCCGGCCTGGCTTGGCACAACTTCGTCTCGGCGGCCGTCGGCATCGCGATCGCCGTTGCCGTCGTGCGCGGCTTGGTGCGCACGAACGTGAAGACGCTCGGGAACTTCTGGGTCGATCTCACGCGCTGCTCGCTCTACGTGCTGCTGCCGATCTCGATCGTCGTCGGGCTCTTCTTCGTCTCGCAGGGCGTGCCGCAAAACTTCCACGCTTACCAAGAGCGTCAAATCGATCGAGGGCTTCGCGCAATCGATCACCGGCGGCCCGATGGCTTCGCAAGAGGTCATCAAGGAGCTCGGCACCAACGGCGGCGGCTTCGTCAACGCGAACTCGGCCTCGCCGAACGAAAATCCCACGCCCGCTGACCAACCTCGTCGAGATGCTGCTCATCTTTTCGCTCGGCGCGGGCCTGACGTACATGTACGGCAAGATGGTCAAGGATACGCGCCAGGGGTGGGCGATTTTCACTGCGATGGCGATTCTGTTTTTCGCCGGCTTTGCGGTTGCGTATTGGGCGGAAGCCGCCGGAAATCCGATCGTGCATCAGCTGGGCGTCGCCGGCGGCAACATGGAAGGCAAGGAGTGCCGGTTCGGCGTTTCGGCCTCGGCGCTCTTCGCTACGGTGACGACCGACACGTCGTGCGGCGCGGTCAACTCGATGCACGACTCGTTCATGCCGCTCGGCGGCCTCGATTCCGCTGGTCGACATGCAGCTCGGCGAGATCGTCTTCGGCGGCGTCGGCAGCGGCCTATACGGCATGATCGTCTTCGTCGTGCTGACGGTCTTCATCGCCGGCCTGATGGTCGGGCGCACGCCCGAGTATCTCGGGAAGAAGATCGAGCGCCGCGAGGTGCAGTTCGCGATCCTGGCGGCGCTGGTAACGCCCGTGCTTTGCCTGGTGCCGACCGCGATCGCGGCGGTGCTGCCGGCCGGCCTGGCGACGCTCAACAACGGCGGCCCGCACGGATTTTCGGAGATCCTCTACGCGTTCACGTCGACCAACGCGAACAACGGCTCGGCGTTTGCCGGGCTCGGACCGAATCTGTTCTACAATCTGATGACCGGCGTCAACATGATGTTCGGGCGCTTTGCCGTCGCGGTTCCGGCGCTCGCGCTCGCCGGCGCGCTCGCCGGGAAGAAAGCGGTTCCCGAAGGCTCGGGCACGTTCACGACGCATTCGCCGATTTTCGTCGCGCTGCTCATCGGCGTGATCGTCATCGTCGGCGCGCTGACGTTCCTGCCGGCCGACTCGCTCGGCCCGATCGTCGAACATCTCCTCGTTCTGCAAGGAAAGACGTTCTAGATGCTGAGTCAGACGCCGCTTGGAGCGCCGTCCCAAAGCGCGTTCGCTCTTCGATCGGGCGATCGTCACGCGCGCTTTCGGCGATTCGTTCAAGAAGCTCGATCCGCGCTGGCAGGCTCGCAACCCGGTGATGTTCGTCGTCGAAGTCGGGGCCGCGGCAACGTCGATCTTCTTCGTGCGCGACCTGCGTCAGGCATACCGGCTCGGCCGGTTTCGACTTCGCGATCGCGGCGTGGCTTTGGTTCACGGTGCTCTTTGCCAACTTCGCCGAAGCGGTGGCCGAGGGGCGCGGCAAGGCGCAAGCCGAGGCCCTGCGCCGCACGAAATCGGATACGTACTGCGCGGCTGCTGCGCAGACGACGGAGACGGAGGAGCGCGTCGCCAGCACGAGCCTGCGCAAGGGCGACCGGTTCGTCGTCGAAGCCGGCGAGATCGTCGCGGCCGACGGCGACGTGCTCGAAGGCGCCGCGACGGTCGACGAGTCGGCGATCACCGGCGAATCGGCGCCGGTCATTCGCGAATCGGGCGGCGACCGCAGCGCGGTAACCGGCGGAACGCGCGTGCTCTCCGATCGTATCGTCGTTCGCGTGACCGCGAATCCCGGCGAAAGCTTCCTCGATCGCATGATTCGCGCTGGTCGAAGGCGCGCAGCGGCAAAAGACGCCCAACGAGATCGCGCTCTCGATCCTGCTCGCCGGGCTTACGATCATCTTCCTGATCGCGGTCGCGACGCTGGCGCCGTTTTCGCTCTACGCCGGCACGCATCAGAGCGTAACCGTTCTCATCGCGTTGCTGGTCTGCCTGATTCCGACGACGATCGGCGGCCTGCTCTCGGCGATCGGCATCGCCGGAATGGACCGCGTGATGCAGCGCAACGTGCTGGCGATGAGCGGTCGAGCGGTCGAGGCAGCCGGCGACGTCGATACGCTGCTGCTCGACAAGACCGGAACGATCACGCTGGGCAATCGGCAGGCCGTCGAGATCATTACCGCCGCCGGCATCGACGCGAAAGATGCGGCGCGCATCGCGTATCTCTCGTCGCTCGCCGACGAAACGCCGGAAGGGCGCTCGATCGTCGCGCTCGCGCAGCAGCAGGGTGCGCGCGACGGCGAGGCGCCCGCGGGCTCGACGTTCGTTCCGTTCAGCGCGTACACGCGCATGAGCGGGCTCGACCTGGCCGACGGCGCGAAGATTCGCAAGGGCGCGCCGGATTCGGTGCTCGCGTGGGTGCGCGAGCAGGGCGGCGACGCCGTCGACCGAGCTCTCGCCGCAGATCGAGCGCATCGCGCGCAGCGGCGGCACGCCGCTGCTGCTCGCGCGCAACACGCTGGTCATCGGCGTCATCTATCTCAAGGACATTCTCAAGCCGAACATGACGCGAGCGCTTCGGCCGTTTGCGCGCGATGGGCATTCGCACGGTCATGATCACCGGCGACAACCCGCTGACCGCCGCGACGATCGCGAAGGAGGCCGGCGTCGACGATTTTCTCGCCGAGGCGACGCCCGAGACGAAGATGGACCTGATCAAGCGCGAGCAGACCTCGGGCCGGCTCGTCGCCATGACCGGCGACGGCACGAACGACGCGCCGGCGCTCGCGCAATCCGACGTCGGCGTCGCGATGAACTCGGGCACGCAGGCGGCCAAAGAGGCGGCAAACATGGTCGATCTCGACTCGGATCCGACCAAGCTCATCGAGATCGTCGAGATCGGCAAGCAGCTGCTGATGACGCGCGGCGCGCTGACGACGTTCTCGATCGCCAACGACGTGGCGAAGTACTTCGCGATTCTGCCGGCGATGTTCGCGGTCGCCTATCCGGCGATGGCCGTGCTCAACGTCATGCGCCTGACGACGCCGCAGAGCGCGATCCTTTCGGCCGTCATTTTCAACGCGCTGATCATCGTCGCGCTGATTCCGCTCGCGCTGCGCGGCGTGCGGTACGAGCCGAAGGGCGCCAACGCGTGCTCTTCGAGAACGTCATGCTCTACGGCGTCGGCGGCATCATCGTTCCGTTCATCGGCATCAAGCTGATCGACATGATCCTCGCGGCGCTCCATCTCACATAGGATTCGAAGCGAATGATTACGGCATTTCGGCACGTCCCTTCGCGTAACGATCGTCTCGGTCGTTCTGCTTGGGCTTGATCTATCCGCTGGCGATGACCGGAATCGCACAAGTGCTCTTTCCGAAGGCAGGCCAACGGCTCGCTCGTCACCGTCAACGGCAAGGTCGTCGGGTCGGCGATCATCGGCCAGCTCTGGACGAAGCCGCAATATTTTCACGGACGCCCGTCGGCTGCCGGCAAGGGTTACGACCCGACGTCGACCGGCGGAACGAACTTCGGCCCGACGTCGAAGAAGCTGATCGACTCGACGAAAGCGACGATCGCGCAGCTCGAAAAGGAGAACCCCGGACGCGCCAGCGGGCCGCCGCCGATCGATCTCGTGACCTCGAGCGCCAGCGGCATCGATCCCGACATCAGCCCCGAAGCGGCGTACTGGGAGGCGCCGCGCGTCGCAAAAGCGCGTCACATGAGCGTTTCGGCGGTCGACGCGCTCGTCGCGCAGCACGTGCGAGGGCGAACGTTCGGCTTTCTCGGCGAGCCGCGCGTCAACGTGCTCGAACTCAACCTCGCTCTGGACGGCGCTAAAACCGCAATAGGCGAACCTACTCCTTCGAGCGAGCTCGGCAGCGGCGGTTCGGGACTGCGCATGAGTACGAGCAGCTCGCGCGCCCCGGCATCGAGCAGCCGCGAGCGAACGACGGACGCGCAAGCCAGCGCGGCGCGCGTTTGCGTTCCGGCCAGCGCGATCGTCGTTTCGGACGCATCGCGCGACGATTTCGAGCAAGCGCCGCGGCACGTCGTCGGCGGTCTCTTCGATCCATTCGACGTTCGTCTTGCGCGCCTCGGCGCGCAGCGATTCGACGCACGCTTGGATCGACTTGCGTCCGCGGCGCGACGACGTGCGCGATGGCGAATTCGATCGCCAGCCGCGCCGCGATACGGCCGGCGCGCGCGATCATCGGCAGATCGATCGGCGCGCGAGCCGACCGCGAGCAGGATGCGCTCGAACGGTGACGCGATGCGCTCGCGATGCCGCGCGCGCAGCGCTTCGCGCAACGCCAGCTCCCGCAGCGCGAAGAGGTTCTCGGTGCGGAAGAAGTTGGCGAGCGCCGCTTCGCAGCGATCCGGCGGATAGATCTTTCCTTCGCGCAGCCGCTGGCGCAGCGTCTCGGGCGTGACGTCGATCAGGATGACCTCGTCGGCCAGCGCCAGGATGCCGTCGGGCAGCGTTTCGCGCACGACCGTTCCGGTAAGCCGCAGGACCGTATCGCCCAGGCCCTTCGAGATGCTGGATGTTGAGCGTCGTGATGACGTCGATGCCTGCGCGTAGGACGGCCAGCACGTCGTAGAAGCGTTTGGGCGCGATCGAGCCCGGCGCGTTGGTATGCGCGAGCTCGTCGATCAGCGCGACTTGGGGCTTGCGCGCGATCAGCGCGTCGCGATCGAACTCCCTGTACGTGATGCCGTTGGCGCTGACGACTCTTCGGCGGCAGAACCTCCAGTCCGTCGAGCAGCGCGGCGGTTTCCTTGCGGCCGTGCGTTTCGACGAAGCCGACCACGACGTCGACGCCTTCGGCTTGCAGCTGATGGGCGCGGTCGAGCATCGCGTAGGTCTTCCCGGCGCCGGCGGCGGCACCGAGGTAGACCGTGAGCTTTCCGTACCCGACGCGCAAGCGGTCGCCGGCGGTCTGCGAATACGGCGAGCGCGCCGGGTTCTCGCCAAGATACGTTTGCCCCGCGCCGACGATGAAGAGATCGTACGGAAGCGGCGCGTTCGCAAGTTTGGCCGCGGGCTTCCCGTTGCGGCAGCGCGACCAGCGAGGCGCGCAGCGCGTCGCCGGAGAGCTCGGCCGGGTCGACCGCCTCGTGCAGAATTTCGCCGCCGAGCTCGCGCGCGAGGCGCTCGAGCGAGACGCGATCGACGCCATCGGTCGGAACGACTTCGAGGCCCAGGTCGAGCGCGTGCGCGATCGCCGCGGTGCGCTTGAGATAGGGCGCCGGATCGAGATTCGGGTAGACGAACGCCGCGGCCATCGAGGTGCGCCCGGCCTTTACGACCGGCAGCGTAAGGCTGTCGACCGTGCGCAGCAGCAGCTCGCGCAGCATGTAGAGCGTCTGCTCTTTGAAGATTCCCGTTGAGCGCGCGGTCGATATCCTGTTCGTTGACGATCTTCCCAGCCCTGACGCGGCTCTGAAGCAGACGCGGCGAGACGTCGAGCGCGACGACCTCATCGGCTGCTTGCAGGAACGAGAGCGGAACGATTTCGCGAACCGGATACCCGATCAGCGCTTCGGCGGTGGGTGCGACCGTTTCGAGGTGCTGGATATTGAAGGCGCCGATGACGCCGATTCCCGCGCCGCTTTAACGCGAGCGCGTCTTGCCAGCGCTTGGCGTGCGGCGCGTCGCCGAGATTGTCGTGCGCGAGTTCGTCGAGCAGCACGACATCGGGCTTTTCGCGAAGCGCCGCTTGGAAGTCGAAGTCTTCGAAGGTCCGATCGCCGATTCTCACTTGCCGCGGCGGAATGCGCGGCAATCCGGCGGCGGTGCGCTCCAGATCCGGCCGCCCCTTCGTTTCGATCCAACCGATCGTGACGCGCTTGCCGTCGGCCGCAAGGCGGCGCGCGTCCTCCAAGAGGCGTCGCGTCTTGCCCGAACCGGGCGCGCTTGCGACGTAGACGACGAGTCGCGCACGTCCGCCCAGCTCGCGCAGCAGCTCCTCCGCCTTCGCCGTACGATCCACGGCTGCAGCCTTCGCGAAGGTGCAAGGCGCCCCCGCCGAGCGGCCCGAAAACGCGCGTCAGTGGCCCTGCTCTGTTACGCGTTACTCGTCGCCGCGTGGATCGTCGATCTGGTTACTCCGCAGCTCTTCATCGCGGCAATTCTGCTCAACGGGCCGATAGCGCTCAGCAGTCTTGCGCTGCAGAGCAGGCTGACGACGAAATTTGGTCATCGCCGCACTGGTCGCGAATGTGGTCGCGGGCTACGTCAACGGCGTGCAGGCGGGTCATCACTGGGACGGCGTTGCGATCGGGGATCGCCTGCTCTTGGCGGCGTCGTTCGTGCTGGTTGGCTACTTGAGCATCAAGACGCAGGAGTTCGCGCGCGAGGCGGGCGTCTCGGCAGGGCGGATGCGGCAGGTTGAAATCGAGAAGGCGCTACGCGAAGCTACTGGCCGCGTGCGCGAAACGCTCAATGTCGAGCTGGTGCAGCGCGACGATCACGCGAGAGTCGGTCGAGCTGCTCGGCGCCTCGAAGGCGATGCTGGTTGTGCGCGATACGCCCTTTGGCGCGCCGCTCGTCTTCTCGTACCATGTCGGCGACGCGGAGATCTCCGTCGAGCGGCGCCCGTTGCCGGCCGAGATCGCATCGCTCGCCGTTCGCGCGGGCCAGGCCGGAGAGATCGTTCGTTTGACCGCCGACGACTCTTCGGGCGCCTGACGCTGGCCGCGCTTGGATGCACGCGAGGCACTGGCGATGGCGATCCCGACGAGCGCAACGACGGAGCATCTGCTGATCGTCTCGGTCGATGCCGCGACGACGTTCGTGGCCGACGCGGTCACCACGATGCGCGCCTTTGCCGACCAAGTCGGCGATCGCGCTAGAACAGGCCCGCCTTTTCGCTCAGCTCGGAGAGCGCAACGAGGAGATCGCGCGGCAGAAAGACGAGCTGGCGGATCGCAGCGACGTCATTCGCGATATCGTCTACGCGCTCGCGCACGACCTGCGCACGCCGCTCGCCGCCGCCGACGTCACGATGAGTCAGGCCCTCGCCGGTGCGTACGGCGAGCTGCCGGAGCGCTACGTCGAAATTCTTCGCACGGCCTTGGCGGCAAACGACGATCAGCGGCGCATCGTCGAAACGCTGCTCTTGGTGGCCCGCTACGAGGCCGGCGAGGCCTCCACCGTACGCGCAACGAGTTATGGCCGACGAACTCGTGCGCCGCGTCGTCGACGAGCTGCGGCCGGTCGCCGACGTCAAAGGCGTCGAGCTGCGCGCCGACCTCGCCAAGGATCCGCTGCCGACGATGGGCGATCCGCACGAGATCCGGCGAGCGATCGCGAACCTGCTGGCCAATGCAATCGATGCTACGCCTGCGGGCGGTCACGTCACCGTGCGAGGCTATCGCGGCGCCGACACGATCAAAATCGCGGTGGACGACGACGGCTACGGCGTGCCCGAGACGAGCCGCGACGAGCTCTTCCAGCGCTTCGGGCGAGCGCGGCCCGGCGCTGGGACGGGATTGGGCCTCTACATCGTTCGCCGGATCGCCGAGAAACACGGGGGCGGCGTCGCATACGCACCCCGCGAGCCGCGAGGAAGCACGTTTACGATGAGCCTGCCGGCGAGCGCCGCGTAATGCACCCGGCCGCTCGGGCTCGCGTCGTGATCGTCGAGGACCATGCCTTGACGCGCGCCGGATTGCGAACCGCGCTCGCGGTCGCATTCGACGTCGTCGCTGAAGCTGCCGACGGCGAACGCGGCTGGGAGGCGATCGTTCGCGAGCGCCCCGACGTTGCGGTCATCGACATCGGCATCCCGGGCATCGACGGCGTTACCCTCACCAAGCGCGTGCGTGCGGATCTCCCCTCCACGCACGTGGTCATCGTCACGATGATCGATCTCGAAGACGAAGTTCTCGCGGCCTTAGCCGCGGGCGCCGACGCTTACTGTCTGAAGAGTTCGGAGCCGGAACGGATCGTCGACGCCGTGCGCATCGCAAGCGAAGGCGGCGCATACTTCGATCCGCAGATCGCGCACGTCGTGCTGGCCCGCTTCTCGGGAAATACGCCGGCCGACCAGCGTTCCTCGCCGCTAACCCCGCGCGAGACCGAGATC
Source organism: Vulcanimicrobiota bacterium (assembly GCA_963739845.1). Taxonomy (GTDB): domain Bacteria; phylum Vulcanimicrobiota; class Vulcanimicrobiia; order Vulcanimicrobiales; family Vulcanimicrobiaceae; genus Cybelea. Next base: position 234,619 of record CAVUBQ010000001.1, read on the forward strand.
CTGCGCCTCATCGCCGACGGCCGAGGGAACGCCGAGATCGCCGAGATGCTGCACATCGGACTGGGAACGGCAAAGGGCCACATGCGCGACATTCTCGAGAAGCTCTCCGCAGCAGACCGCACGCAAGCCGCCGTCGTCGCGCTGCGAAAAGGCTACATTTAGAAGTTAACCGCCGCCGATTAGGGCGCGGACGCGTTCGGCAGCGCCATTCTTAACGATCACGATCATCGCGTCGCCGGCGCGCAACGTCGTATCGCCGGTCGGAATCTCGAGGTCGCGATCGGGACGGTCGACCGCGACGACGACCGAGTTGTGCGGAAAGTCGATCTCGGCGATGCGCTTCCCATCGACCGGCGACTGCTCGGGAATGGCTACCTTGACGAGCTGCATATCGCCCTTGCCGAAGAGATGCATCGTTTCGAGCATCGAGCGGTACTTCGATGCGTTGACGTGCTCGTTGAGGACGTCGAGGATCAGCTCGGTCGACGAGATCACGATTACCGGATCGTCTTGGTCGAGCGAGTTGAAGATCAACTTGTTGGCGGGGTTGTTGACCCGCGCGATGCACCGCGCCTTCGACTTGCGCTTAGAGAGCAGCACGACGACGAGATTATCCTCGTCGTCGCCGGTGTCGGCGACGACGACGTCGGCGCGCGCGAGCCCGGCGGCTTCGAGAACGACCGGATCGCAGCCGTCGCCGGTGACGGTTACTTGACGGTCGACGAGGCGCTCTAGCATCTTCGCTTTCCGCTCGTCCTTCTCGACGACGACGATCTCGTGCCCCTGGTTGAGCAGCGCGCGGCTGAGATACGAGCCGACCTTGCCGCCGCCGACGATCAGAACGAACACTTAGGCTGTCACTTTCGGCCGAACGGCTGACGTGCGAAAACGCTGTGCAAAGATCGCTGATCGCGTCGGGAGCGACCACCGCACTGAGCTCGTCGCCTTCCTCGAGGACGAGATCGTTGGAGGCGACCATGATCTCGCGCGTGCCGCGGCGTACGGCGGCGATGCGGATGCGGCCGGCCTGCTCGATTTCGCTGACGCGCCGTCCGGCATCGCTCGGGCTCACGACCGCCGAGACCGAGGTGAGCTGTCCGAAATCGAACGCATGTTGCGTATCCCAGGGGGCTTCCAACAGTACGTCGCGGATGAGCTTCGCGCCGATGGTCGTCGGACAGACCGTCTGCACGCCGAGCTCGCGGTACATCTGGCCGCGCGGCGGATCGTAGATGCGCGCGACGATTCGTTTGATCTTGAACATGCGCTGCGCGATCAGGGCGGCCATGATATTGCGGTTGTCGCCGTTGGTTACGGCGATAAAGCCATCGGCCGTCGCGGCGCCGGCGCGCTTGAGCACGTCGTAGTCGATCCCGGTTCCGACGACCTCGTGACCTTTGAACTTTGGTCGAAGCCGCTTGAATGCGGCGGCGTTTTCGTCGACGACGATGACTTCGTGCCCGTCGGCGTCGAGGAGTTTTGCGAGCGCCGATCCGACGCGCCCGCACCCGACGATCAGGTATCTCATGAGCAACGACCCTGCTTCAGAGCTCGCTCGGTTTTACCCTTGCGCTTCGCGGCCGGGTAGGTGGGTAAAGGAGGCCAGCGCGGCTCTGTGAAAGCCCAGAGTCTCTCGGGGCGTGGCTCAGCTTGGTAGAGCGCTTCGTTCGGGACGAAGAGGTCGCACGTTCAAATCGTGTCGCCCCGATATTCTCTCCTTCAAGGGCTCGGAAGACCGCTTGTTCTCCAAATTTAACCCAGCGGCGCGACGCGTGCTTCGGGTAGCCGAGCAAGAGTGCCGAAACCATAGTCACTACTACGTCGGCGCCGAACACTTGCTGGTTGCCTTGCTCGAAGAGCGCGATCCGGCGACGCTTGCGGCGCTTGGCACCGATCGAATCGACGCCGCCGAGGTCCACGCGGAAGTTCGCCGAGCGCTCGGCACCGGCGAAGACCGCCTGTGGGAAGGAATCCTCATCACCCCGCGCGTCCGGCGAATCATCGCGCTCGCCGAGGAGGCGGCCGGCACGCGCGAGGTCGCGCCAATCGACCTCTTCGAGGCGTTGCGTTCGGAGGGCGGGAGTTCGGCGGCGGAGATCCTTCGGCGCGCCGCGCTGCGAAACACAACATCGGCGATGGAGTAGGGCTCTTAGTGGAGCATCTGCAACAGGCCATCGTCTCGCTGATCGACCAGTACGGCTATTTCGGGCTCTTCATCGGTTTGGCGCTCGGGAATCTGGGCGTGCCGATCGGTACGGAAGTCGTCCTGCCGGTTGCAGGCGCGCTCACGGCAACCGGGCATTTGAGCAACCTGTGGCTCACCATCGGGGTCGCGCTCGCAGGCGAACTGACCGGGAACGCCGCGGGCTACGCGATCGGGCGCTTCGGCGGCGTGCCGGTCATCGAGCGCTATGGCAAGTACGTTCACTTTACGCACGATCGGCTGATGGTCGTCCACCGCTTCTTCGAGCGCTGGGGGACGTTTGCGATCTTCATCTGCCGCTTCTTGCCGGTGCTGCGCGGCATTGCGGCAATTCCGGCCGGGATTGCCGAGATGAACGTTGCACTCTTCTTTCTGTGGACGTTTCTCGGCTCGTTGATCTTCTGCGCGCTCCTTATCCTGCTCGGGCACGCGTTCGGATCGCATCTTAGCGAGTTGCTGCCGCTCTTGCACCGGAGCGCCTATCTGCTACTCGCCGCCGCGGTCGTCGCGATCGTGGCCATCGTCCTAGTGGTGCGTCGCGCCCGTCCGGCCCTCATGCGGTCGACGCGCGACGACGCCGGCGCGGGGTGAAGACTCCTCCCGCACTCGCGCAGATCCCCGATGCGCCGGGCGTCTACCTGATGGTCGCCGCCGACGGCGAGATCCTGTACATCGGCAAAGCGGTTTCGCTGCGCAATCGCGTGCGGTCGTACTTTCAAGAAGGCGCGGTTCACACCGTCCGAACGGCGGCGATGGTCGAGCGCGTTGCCGACGTCCGAACGATCGTCGTCACCAACGAGGTCGAGGCGCTGATTCTCGAAGCGAACCTGATCAAGCGCCATCAGCCGCCGTTCAACGTTCGCTTGCGCGACGACAAGCGCTATCCGTACCTCAAGGTCACCAACGAGCCGTTCCCGCGCGTCGTCTTCACGCGCTTTGTACGCAACGACGGCGCTCGCTACTTCGGCCCGTACACCAACGCCCACGGTCTGCGCGAACTAATCGACCTGGTGCGCTCGGTCTTTCCGCTGCGGACGTGCCGCGAGCCGATCGATGGGCGGCGTAAGCGGCCCTGCCTGCAATACCACATCAAGCGCTGCCTCGCGCCCTGCGTCGGTTATCAAACCGAACAAGACTACGACGCAACCGTCGACGAGGTCGTGCTCTTTTTGGAAGGCAAACAGGAGTCGCTTCTGACGCGGCTGCAGCACGAGATGACCGAGGCCGCGGAGCATTTCAACTTTGAGGGCGCCGCGCGAATTCGCGATCGCATCGTTCAGGTCCGGCGCGTCACCGAAGGTCAAAAGGTCGTGTGGAAATCGCGGCTCGACATGGATCTGGTGGCGATCGCGCGGGCGCAGGGCCAAGCCTGCATGCAAGTCTTCCTGGTGCGCGGCGGAAAGCTAATCGGCCAGGAGCATTTCATTCTCGACGGCGTCTACGAGCAGTCAAACGAGCTCCTGACCGGCGAGTTTCTCAAGCAATTCTACACCGCCCGCACCGCCGGCGCGCCCGAGGAGAACGCCGTCTCGCCGGCACGAATCGCACGCGACAATCAATCGCCGGTTCCGGAAAAGCGGGCGGCGCGCCCCCAGAGCGCGGCGATTCCGAAAGAAGTTCTCGTCGCTGCGTTGCCCGAGGAGCGGACGACGATTGAATCCTGGCTCTCGTCGCGCAAGGGGCAGCGGGTCCGAATCCTCGAGCCCAGGCGCGGCGTACGCGCCGAGTACCTTCGCCTCGTGCGGCAGAACGCCGAGCAGAACCTCAAAGCCTTTCTAGCCCATCAAGAAGTGCAGGAGACGGCTCACGCGCGCTCGCTGACCGATCTCGCCGACGCGCTCGAGTTGCCGGAGCCGCCGCATCGCATCGAATGCTACGACGTCTCGAACATCCAGGGCACCAATCCGGTCGCGTCGATGGTCGTCTTCGTCGAGGGGCGCGCCAAGAAGAGCGAGTACCGGAAGTTCAAGATTCAATACGACCGCGGCCCGAACGACTTCGCGATGATGCAGGAAACGCTGCGCCGGCGTCTGCGCTACCTGCGGCGCGAAACCGACAACGCCGAGACTCCGCTCGAGCGCGAGATTGCAAAGAAAGAACGTTCAATAAGAAGCCCGATCTGCTGCTGATCGACGGCGGAAAAGGGCAGTTGAGCGCGGTTATCGAGGTGATGGAAGAGCTCGACATGACCGGTCTGCCCGTAGCCGGACTGGCCAAGGAGCACGAGTGGCTCTACCTTCCCAACCAGTCGGATCCGATCGTTCTTCCGCCCAACTCGCCCGGGCTGCACCTCGTTGCGCGAATTCGCGACGAAGCGCATCGCTTCGCCGTGACGTACCACCGCCAGCGGCGCGCCAAGTCGATGACGAGATCGGCGCTCGACGCGCTCGCCGGGGTCGGCCCGGTGCGCAAGAAACGGCTTTTGACCGCCTTCGGCTCCGCGGCCGGCATTCGCCGCGCCGGGCTCGACGAAATTGCGGCCGTCAAAGGGATGACGCCCGCTTTGGCAGCAAAAGTAAAACAGGAGCTGGAAGGAGGTTAGTTGCTATGGGCTTACTACTGCGGTTCCTGGTCAACGCGATCGTGCTCTACCTCATTGCCAAGTACGTTCCGGGGTTCAACCACGACATCACGGTCTGGTCGGCGATCCTTGCGGCGATCATCTTCGGAGTGGTCAACGCGCTGCTCGGCCCGATCCTGCGCCTGATCTCGGCACCCCTCACGTGGCTCACGCACGGGGTCTTCTCGTTCGTCGTGAACTACATTCTCTTCATCGTCACGGTCTGGATCGCTCCGGGCTTCCACAATACCGGCGAAATCAACCCGTGGCTTGCCAATCTGTACGGCGCGATCATCATGACGCTCGTCTCGACCGTTATGGTGCTGGGCAGCAAGAGCGAGTCGCGCGCCGGCTCCTAGGGCAGCTGCCGCCACCCGGGCGGCGCCGAAACCACGAGGTTGCCGCGGCGTGTTATACTATCTGTCGCCCACGGGGTGGGCAGACGGTCGCGGGGCTGAAACAGGTTCGACAGGAGGATCCGCGGTCGGCGTCAGCAGGCGGAGTTGCGAGCTCTCCTAAAACGATCGCAACGGCAATATCTGCCAACAACGAATACGCACTGGCTGCCTAATCTAGGCTAGTCACCGGACGCAGAGAGTCGGCCCGAACCACTCTGCCCTCCGGTCATCAACTCGGGCTGGCACGGACGCGTGATTCGACGCCCGTGTAAGAACAAGGATCTGCAGCGCACGGTAAGCCACGCTTCGAGGCGTCCGCGCGAATAAGCCAAACTCGAAGCTGAGCCTGGAGAACGCGCCGGTCGGGCTTCTTGGACTCGGGGGGCAGTACCCCGACAGCTCCACCAACTCAATACCCTATCATCGAGCCCGGCGAATCGCAAGGGCGATGCGCAAAGGGCGCCGCGGCGGGGGCCGTGCTGTCATGGTGAGGGAAGGCAACGATTTCAAAACATGCAAGTAATCACGAAAGACGTCATCATCGCCCTTTGCATAGCGGCGGTTCTTGTCGTCGGCATCGTGCGCATCAGGCGCGGCCCTCTTTTCCCCAAGCCAATGCGTAAGCCGGTCGAATGGGCTATCCTAGGCGTCGTCGTCGTGTTGGCCGCATTTACTCTTCTCCGGCACTAGAGAACGAAGCCCCAGAGAAAGACTGCCAAGCCGATCGCGCCGGCGGCGAGACTCACGTACCAAGCGGGTTTGAAGCGCGCCAGCGCAGCGACGGCCCCGAGCGCGATGGCGACCTGCAGCAACGCGACGGCATACTCAAACGCGTGATGCCGGGTCACCTCGGACGCGGAATCCTCTTCCAGCTTCGTAGCTTGTCCCGAGAGCGGCTTCTCTTTTGCGAGCTCCTTGGCGATCTGCGCGCGATAGTCGCGGATTCGCGCCGGGTTGCGCGATCCACGATCGACCAGGTCGTTGACCGCGATCGTATAGATATGTTCTTTCTCTCGCGAGGCTTGATACTCGGCCCACTTGTCCGAGGCCTGGATCTGATGGATCATCGCCTCGTTGATGAGCGCCCCGGAGCGCAGCGCCGCAATCGCGGCGACGACCGCGAAGATCGCGGCGCTCAAACCGACGTAACGAAGCCAACGCGAGGCGCGATCGCGGGCGGCTTCCTCTGCGAGCTCTTGCTGCGCTTCGGCGATCTCTTCTTGTAGCCGGTGCGGCTCAACCTCAATGTGGTCGGGCATTGGGGAGCGATTCGCGCGGACTCGCCATCGCGCCTCGGGCGACTAAGCGCTCGTCGTTGCTCGGCCGCAGGAATGGTCTCCCCAAAGGTGGATTCCCTACCTGACGTTCACCGTCCCCAGAGGAGGCGTGACCATGCTTGGAGGTTCTCGGCGCGCGTTGATTGCCGGCCTAATCGCGGCGCTCGCGATTGTCGGTTTCCCGTCTGTCGCACCGGCTCAAAACATCACCGTTATCGTCGATGGACAGCCGCTCTATCTCAATCCCGGGCCGATCGAGCGCAACGGACGGACGTTCGTTCCGATGCGCCAGATCTTCGAGAGGCTCGGCGCCGGCGTCGTCTACAACGCCGGGACGATCAACGCCACCAAGGGCAGCACGACCATCTCGTTGCGGATCGGCTCGACGCAGGCGACGGTGAACGGTCAGCCGCAGACGCTCGACGTCGCGCCCTTCATCATTGGATCGACCACGTACGTTCCGTTGCGTTTCGTGGCCCAGTCGCTCGGCAAGACGGTCGGCTACGATGCGAACACGCGGGTCATTACCATCAATAGTGGCCACTCGGGCGGAGGGGGCGCGCCGCCCCCGCGGCCGCCCTATCCGCCACCGCCGCGGCCGCCGTATCCGCCGCCCCCGCCGCCGCGACCGCCGGTCAGCATCGTCCAGCTGCGCGCGCATCAGCCGTCGCCCGGCTCGGTCGTGCACGACCGGTTCTCGACGGTCTCCGCCGACTTCACGCTGCGCGTCAATGCCGACAGCGTTCGCGTGCGGCTCGACGGAAACGACATCACCTATCGCGCGGGCGTCACCGCTACCGGGTTCTCGTACCGGCCGCCTTCGCCGCTCAGCATCGGCTCGCACACGGTTCGCGTTACCGGCCGCGACTTCGGCGGCGGTACGTTCGACCGTTCGTGGTCGTTCACGGTCTCCGGCGGTCCGCCGCCGCAGAATCCGATCGAGCTGCGCAATCAACGGCCGGTTCCGGGCGCGAAGGTGAGCGATCGTTTCACCGTAATCTCGGCTGAGTTCAACCGCAACGCCGATTCACCGAGCGTCCGGGTCAAGCTCGACGGCAACGACATTACCACGCGCAGCGGCGTCTCTGCGACCGGCTTCTCGTATAAGCCGCCGGCTCCGCTCGACTACGGCTCGCATACCGTTCGGGTCATCGGGCGCGGTCAAGGGGGAACGCCGTTCGATCGCTCGTGGTCGTTCTCGGTGATTCGCTCGGGGCCGCCCGAGATGCACCTGACGATCAACCAGCCGCCTGCGAATTCTGCGGTCGGCCGAAGCTTCGTCGTCCAAGGCAATACAACCGGCGGTGCCAACATCAAGATTACCGCCGGTGCGACGCCCTCGTATACGGGCGAGTTCAACGGTACGACGACGGCCGGTCCGCAAGGGAACTTTCGCATCTCGGTGGAGCTCACGACGATGCCGGGCCAGCAGGCAGTCTCGGTGAAGATTACCGCGACCGATCCGTCGACGTCGCAGAGCACGCAGCAGTCGTTGCAGCTTCGGTTGAATCAGTAACGGCAGCGGGTGCGGCCAGCGCAGTATACGGTCTCACTCGCAACCGCCGACGATATCGCGGCGATCGCTCCACTCTTCGATGCCTACCGCGACTTCTTCGCCGGTGGGCACGACGACGAGTCGCGTCGATTTTTGGAGCAGCGTTTTGCGCGGGAGGAATCGGTCGTCTTCGTGGCGCGAACGGACGGCGCGATCGCCGGGTTCATCCAGCTCTATCCGCTCTGGTCGTCCTGGTACTGCCGCAGGATTTGGTTCCTCAGCGATCTCTACGTTGAGGAGTCGGCGCGCGCACGCGGCCTCGGCAGGCGTCTCGTCGAACGCGTGATCGCGTACGCGAAAGAGACGAACGCCTCGAGCATCATGGTCGAGTTGCCCCGCCGCGAGGAACACTTGGCCGAGTTCTACGCAAGTCTAGGATTTGGGCGGGACGAGGTTTTCGAGCTCGCGCGTTACCTGCTTCCACGTTCGTGAAGGTCGGAGAAGATGGCGGTTAAGGTGAGCCTCTACGCGTACTCCGAGACCGTGGCGCGCCTCTCGAAGGCAATGGCCGATTCGGGGAACCGGATATTTGCGACCATCGATCAAGCGGCTGCGGCAAACGAGGTCGGTCTCGCGCTGAGGCCTACCTTGTTGATCCTGTTCGGAAATCCGAAGGGCGGTACGCCGTTGATGGAGACCTATCCGCTGGTTGCGCTCGATCTGCCGCTCAAACTCCTGATCTGGGAAGAGGGCGGCGACGTCAAGGTCGCTTTCACTCCGGCAGCCGAGATCGCAGCGCGCTACGGCATCAGCGGCACGGAGAAGCCGATCTTGGCGATGGACGCAGCGCTCCACGCGCTGACCGATTCGATCGCTTCCTCACACTGAAAATGCGACGATCTCGCTGGCATCGCGGTGACTCGTCCACCAGAGCGCGCCGTCGAAGGTGAGACCGCGCGCGTCGATCGGCACTTTAGCGATCGTCGTAACCGCGGGATTGCTTTCGCCCAAGTCGATCGTGCCGAAGGTCAGGTTTTCAAACTCCTCGTCGGCGGAGATGATGTACGATTCGCTCGCCGCGCCGAAGGCGAACCCGGCGCAGCGCGTCGGCAGTGCAATCTCGCGCGCAACGCTGCCGTCCGCAGCGAGCGCGAGGATGCGGTGCTTTCCCTGCTGGCAGAGATAGAGCGTCTTTCCATCTGAAGCGAGGTGCGAGCCGGTAAAATCGGGGCAGGCTTGCGGTTCGCTGAAGCCGCGATCCGCCGTGTAGCGGACGAGGTACCGGTCGTCATCGGCTAGCGCAACGACCGCGCAGAGCGCGCCGTCGAAGACGGCGAGGCCGAATGGTTTTCCGGGTGGCGTTACCTCTTGCGCCACCGACCAACTCTGCGGGTCGATAGCGTAGAGCTTTTCCGTCTCCCAGGCGCCTACCCAGAGGTGCCCGTTATAGAAAGCGAGCGGCTGAGGCCGGGCGCCCGGCGACGGATGGCGTTGTACTTCATTCACGTTTTGCATACCGCCAGAGACGCCGCCAAACCGCCGACGGTTGCGGCCGCTAGCGCTTTGCGAACGAGGCCAGCACTTTTGGAGGAATCAGCCAAAGAAGCACGCCGCTGCGCGAAGTAGGGTCCGGAAGCCGCACGCAAGCCAAGGCACCCTTTTTGAACTCGACGTCGGCACCGCCGGCGAGTCGCCCGATCGTTGCGCTCATCGTCGGTTCGTGACCGACGAGCATCACCGCTCCGGCGTCGGCGTGTTCGGCCAAGAGTTCGCCGAGCCGTTGGAGGTTGAAACCGTTGGCGAGCCGGCCGTCTTCGATCAGCTTGCCTCGCATCTTAAGCCGGATGGCGACGATCTCGGCGGTCTGCTTGGCGCGAAGGAGCGGGCTCGTAACGATGAGATCGAGGCCGAGGGAGAGATCGGCGATCGACTTCGCCTCCCGCTCCATCCGATCGCAGCCTTCCGGCGTGAGCGGCCGATCGAAGTCCGTCCCGCTCCATTGGCCGGGTTCTACTGCGAGCCCGTGACGCAAGAAATAACAGTTCATCACCCGTCAACTACGTCACCCGGCCAGCGAACTCCCCAGAAACGATGAAAAGGCCTGCGCGATGAGGGAATGAAAACCAGGCGGGCACCCATGGGCAAGAGCTGGCAGACGCGACTTATTCATCCGGACGCGACGGTTCCGCAAGGCTACCGTTCGCTAGCGACACCCGTCTATCGCGGCTCGACCACGCTCTTCGATTCAGCGTCGGCCGTAACCGACGATTGGGATCAGGAGCGCGCCGGCTACACCTATGGCCTCTACGGTACGCCGACCGCGCTCGAACTGGCCGCGCGCATCTGCGAGCTGGAGTCGGGCCAGCGGACCATCTTGACGCCTGGCGGCCAGGCAGCGATCGCGTTGATCGACCTCGCTCTGCTGCGCGCAGGCGACCACGTGCTCGTTCCGAGCAGCGTCTACCGGCCCAATCGCTTGCTCACGACCGAGCTGCTCTCGCGATTTGGCGTGACCGCGACCTTTTACGATCCTCTTGCCGGTGGCGAGATCGGGAGCCTCATTCGCGACAAGACGCGCTCTGATCTGGACCGAGAGCCCGGGCTCGGTCACGATGGAAGTTCAAGACGTCCCGGCGATCGCCGCCGCCGCGCACGCGCGCGACGTGCCGGTCGTTCTCGACAACACGTGGTCGGCTGGAGTCCTCTTCGATGCATTCGCTCACGGCGTCGACGTTACGATGCAGGCGCTGACGAAGTACGTCGGGGGACACAGCGACCTGCTCTTGGGATCGATTACGGTTCGCGACGAAGCGATCTATCAACGGCTCGGCGTGGCCCGAAAGGTCATCGGCGCGGCGGTCTCGCCCGACGAATGCAGCCTCGCCCTGCGCGGGCTGCAGACGCTTGGCGCTCGTCTCGGCGCGATCGAAACGTCGGCGCTGACGATCGCGCGATGGCTCGCCGAAAGGCCCGAGGTAGAGCGCGTGCTCCATCCGGCGCTCGCCTCGTGTCCGGGACACGAATTCTGGAAGCGCGATTTTCTCGGCTCGTCAGGGCTCTTTTCAATCGTTCTCAATCCGGGGCCATCGCAGCACCAGGTCTTTGCGTTTGTGGATGCGCTGCGGCTCTTCAAGGTCGGGTATAGCTGGGCCGGCACGACGAGTCTCGCGGTTGCCTACAGGTTCGCGCACGCGCCGGGGCGGCCGCCCTACGATCATCGTCTCGTGCGTTTGAGCATCGGCCTCGAGTCGACTGACGATCTGCTCGAAGATCTCGAGCAAGCCTTCTCTGAGCTGAGCCCGTAGGTCTAGGGGATCGAGAGCGTTCCCTCGATCATCGGGACGCACTCACCGGAGAGACGAACGCGATCGCCGCGGTGCTCGAGCCAAAGCTCCCCGCCGCGCGGCGAGAGTTGACGCGCAAAGAGATGCGATTTTCCCAGGACGCCGGCCCAGTAGGGCGTTAGAACGCAGTGGGCCGAGCCGGTCACGGGATCCTCGTCGATGCCGTACTTGGGTACGAAGAAGCGCGAGACGAAGTCGCAGTCCCCATCGAACCCCGGCGCCGTCACGATCAAGCTCGTAAACGGAAGCGCCGCGATCTTCTTGATGTCTGGTTTCAAGTCGCGCACTTGCGCGGCATGCTCGAGCACGGCGACGCCGCGATCGGCCTCCCACAGCTGGGCCGGCCTGATTCCGATCGCGTCGGCAACCATTACCGGGTCGTGCTCCTTCTCGATCGGGAGCGCCGGAAAGTCAAGCGTGAGCCGCTCGCCCTCGCGCTCGACCTCGAGCCAGCCGGAGAGCGTGTTGAAGCGAACGCGCGTGCGCCCCGGCTGGAGCCGATTGAAGATGACGTGACCGCTGGCCAGCGTGGCGTGACCGCAGAGTTTAATCTCCACCGTCGGTGTGAACCAACGCAGTTGGAAATCGTCTCCATCGGGTACGAAGAAGGCGGTTTCGGGCAGGTTGTTCTCGGCCGCGATCGCCAGCAGTTTGGCGTCGTCGAGCCATCGCTCGAGCGGACAGACCGCGGCCGGATTCCCGCCGAAGGGGTTGCGGGTAAACGCATCGAGATGGTAGAGCGGAATCTTCACGCCGCCGCCATTCGTCACGCGCTACCCGCGAACCTTATCGCTGGATTAAGCCGCGCTCGAAGCGTGCGTCGGTTGCGATATACGGGACGTAGCGGAAATCGCGGATAACTGAGATGCGGTCACCGCTCGATTCAAGTAAGATGAAGTACGCGGGCAAGGGGCTCGATGGGGGGCGAAAGATCGCGATCGCCGGAACGCCGTCGACCAAGCCGGCCTCGGCGCGAAGCTCCTCGCTCTTGGTGATCGCGGCGTAACGATCGTAGTACCCCGCGACGGCCGCCCGTTGCTGCACGCGCGAGACGATATCAAGGCGCGACTCCTCGCCGAGAAGCTCGCGCAAGCCATCCCAGTTACGATCGTTGAAGAGATCGACGTAGCGTCGCAGCATCGCCTGCTCGTTCGCAGATATCGGCTGACCGTGCTGGGCGGATGCGGCGTGTGACGCTCGAGCGACGTTGCCGCGCGCCCTCGATAGGGCCGCCTTAACCGCGCCGACGGTCGTTCCCATCGTCGCCGCCGCCTCCTCAAGCGAGTGCCCGAGGACGTCCTTAAGAATGATGGCGCCTCGCTGCACCGGGGGAAGCTCGACGAAGACCGTCAACGCCGCTTCCACCAATGCTGGATCGACGCTTCGCTCTTCGAGTGCGGCTTGCTCGGGCACGTCGGGAACGAGCTCCACGCTTTTGCGCTCGTAGCGTTTGAGAAAGTCCATAGCAGTGTTGTGTGCGATCCGGAAGAGCCAAGGTTTTAGGTTTGGCGGCTCGGTCAGCTGCCCCAGGGCGTAGTAGGCCTTTGCTAACGTATCTTGGACGACGTCCTCGCCGTCGAAGACCGAACCGGTCATGCGAGCGCAATAGCGGTGGAGCTCGGGACGAAGTTCGTCGACGAGCTCCATGAAACGGTCGCGCGCTTCCATCATCGCAGGCAACAACGCGCGCGTCGGGTCTTCGCTAGCGCGATCGGCGCACACGCGACACGACCGAGGCGAGTCCTAGTAGCATTCCTGCCATCATTCCGCCGGCCAGCGGCGTCCCGAGGAGTTCCTCAACCGGCAACCCGAGGACGTGAGCGATCAGGATCACGAGAGCAGCGCTTGCGCGGTCTCCACGACCTTACTCCATTGCTCATCGTGCCGAGCGTCGGCGTACTGATCGTGCCAGTTCCACCACTTGTATGGCGGCGTCTGGGGATAGCCCTCCGGCGAGTCTTCCCATTGCTCCTGGCGTCCGAGCGGAGTCACGTCGAGGTAGCTCCACGTGCTGCCCAAGGCCTCGTCGCCTCGGTTGTTGATGAAGTAGGTGCGGAAGACGCGCTCGCCGTCGCGGAAGAATGCGTTCGTGCCGTGCCACTCGTCCACGCCGAAGTCGGCGTCGAAGCCGTCCGTGATCGTGTACCAGGGCATCGTCCATCCCATCCGCGCCTTCAGGCGCTCGATATCCGCCTGGGGGGCGCGCGAGACGAAGACGAGCGTTGTGTCGCGAGCGTTCAAGTGGGCGAGGTTGGCCACTTGGTCGGCCATCATCGAGCAGCCGATGCAAGCGTGTTCGGGCCAGCCGTACACGCCGGGCTCGAAGAATGCTCGATAGACGATCAACTGAGGGCGGCCGTCGAACAAGTCGCGCAAGCCCACCTGGCCGCTGGGCCCCTCGAATTTGTACTCTTTCTCTAGGGCAAGCCATGGCATCCGCCGGCGCTCGGCGGTCAGCGCGTCACGCGCGTGGGTCAGCGCCTTTTCCTTCACGAGCAGTTGCTGGCGCGCCGCCTCCCACTCTTGGGCCGAAACGATTGGAGGCAGCTTCAATTTCGGGTCGATCATTACGGGTCTCCTTGGAGAAGATTGGCAGTCTGGTATAAAGACGACTGGGCATATTCAAAAAGATACGGGTTGCCTATTCCTGGGCCGGCCTCGATCGCGGGAATCCACGCGCCGCAATCGCGGCGGCGACGTAGGCCAGCCCGGCCGAGGCGACCATCGCCGCGCGAAACCCGGCGAGATACGTCGGCGCGGCGGTGACCAGGATGCCGAGCGCCGCTATTCCAATCAAGCCCGCGGTTCGCGCGACGGCGTTGTTTACGCCGGAGGCGACGCCGGAGTGGTCGACGCTCACCGCGTTCATGACCGTCGTGGTGAGCGGCGCGACGAAGAGGGCGCCGCCCAGACCGAGGATCGTCGCTGCCGGAAAGAAGGTCGTCCAATACGAGCCATCCGTGCCGGGCAGCGCGTAGGCGAGAAAGCCGAATCCGGCGAGGATTCCGCCGAGCACGAGCGGCGTTCGCGGGCCAATTCGCGCTACCAGGCCGCCCGACCAACGCGACGCCACGACCATGATAAAGATGAAGGGGAGGAGCGCAGCGCCGGCCGCGGTCGGCGAGTAGTGGTGCACGTTAATCAGAACGAACGGTACGAAGTAGAGGCTTCCACCAATCGCGGCGTAGAGAAAGAACGTATAGATGTTGGCGATGCTGAAGCTGCGTGACGCGAAGAGGTCGCAGCGAACCATCGGATCTTTGGCACGCGATTCGAAAACAACAAAGAGTGCCAGAATGACGATTCCGGCGAGCGTCACCGCGATGCCGAAGAGGGAAATTCTTCCGGCGTTCATCGCGATCAGACCGTAGACGAGCAGACCGAGACCGAGCGTCGCCAGCGTCGCGCCGACAACGTCGATCCTTCGGTCGGCCGACTCGTCGCGGCTCTCCGGAACGTAGAATACCAGGATCAATAAGACCGCGATCGCGACCGGTATGTTGATCACGAAGACGTAACGCCACGAGAAGTTCTGGGTGAGCCACCCGCCGATCACCGGCCCCAGGGCGGAGGTCAGCGCGGAGAAGCCCGACCAAAGGCCGATCGCTCGCCCGCGTGCCTCGCCGCTATAGGCGGCGCTGATCAGCGAAAGGCTTCCCGGAGTCGAGAGCGCCCCGCCGATGCCTTGGACGCAGCGTGCCGCGATCAGCAGCTCGGCGCTGTTTGCCAGCGCGCATGCCAGCGAGGAGATCGCGAAGATCCCGATGCCGATCGCAAAGATGAGGCGGCGCCCATAAAGGTCGCCGAGCGCACCGCCGGTCAAGATCAGCGCCGAGAGAAAGAGCGCGTACCCCTCGATGACCCATTGCGTTTGGGCGGTCGTCATGTTGAGGTCGTGCTGGAGGACCGGGAGCGAAACGTTGACCGCAGTGCTGTCGATAAAGGTCATCGCCGAACCGAGAATCGCGGCGACCAGCACCCACCTCACGTTCACCACGCCGCCTTCCCTCCGGGGCACGCAGCTCCTACTCGCCGAAGGATGCCCCATGAGCTCGTTGCTCGACCGCCCTTTGCGGGCGGCGATCCTAGCCGCGGCAAATGCTCCGCTCGTCCAACGGACGATGACGCGCTTTGGGATGCAGGTGGGTGCACGCCGTTTTGTGGCGGGTGAGAGTGCCGACGAGTTTCTACCGGTTGCTCAGGCCGTTAACGCCCGAGGCTTCGCCGTTGCCGCAACGATGCTCGGAGAGAGCGTGCGCGACCGCGCAGAGACCGTGGCCGTCACACAGGAGTATTGTCGTCTTTTGAAACGCCTTGCGGAACGAAGCATAGACGCAAATGTCGCCTTCAAACTGACGCACGTCGGCCTCGACATCGATTGCGAGCTCGCCTACGAAAACGCAGCGCGCATCGCGGCGACGGCGCGCGAGACCGGTAATTCAATCCGGCTCGACATGGAACAGTCCAGCTACGTCAACCGTACGCTGGAGGTCTATCGCCGTTTACGCGCGGAATTCGGCAACGTCGGATTCGTCCTGCAATCCTATCTCTACCGCAGTCAGGACGACCTCGCCGCCATGCTGCCCCTCGCTCCCAACCTCCGCATCGTCAAAGGTGCGTACCTCGAACCTGACTCGATCGCCTATCCGAAGAAACGCGACGTCGACAAGAACTACCTCAAGCTGGCCGAGATCGCGCTCTCACACGACGGGTATACCGCCATCGCGACCCACGATGCGGCGATCGTCGAAAGCATCGCGAGCTTTGCCGCTGCGCGCGGCTTATCCAAGCGCGGACGGTTCGAGTTTCAAATGCTCTACGGCATCGCCGCGCCGCTCGCGCGCGGGCTCGTGGAGCGCGGTTATCGCGTGCGGCTCGCGGTTCCGTTCGGCGCATATTGGTTTCCGTACTTGATGCGCCGCTTGGCCGAGCGCCCGGCGAACGTAGCGTTCTTCGTGAAAGGAGCCTTTGCACGGCGATGATCTCCGGCATTTGGGCGGCCGTCTTGACGCCCGTCGACGCCGGGTTCACGCCCGACGCGTTCCGAGCGATCGCATACTATCGCGACCTGCTAAGCTGCGGCTGCGACGGCATCAACCTGCTCGGCACGACCGGCGAAGCGATGTCGTTTGACGTCGGCCGGCGCATGGAGTTCATGGAAGCCGTTGCCTCGAGCGATCTACCGGTCGAGCGCGTCATGGCCGGAACCGGCGCGGCCTCGATCGGCGACGCGGTTCGCCTTACGCGGCATGCCTTCGACTGCGGCTTCGCCGCGGCGTTGGTGATGCCGCCGTTCTTTTATCGCGACGCGTCCGACGACGGGATCCTCGCGTTCTTCGACGCGCTGCTCGCGCGCACGAACGCGCCCCCGCAACGCACTCTCCTCTATAACTTCCCGCGCATGAGCGGTGTCGAGTTCCATCCCGATCTCGTTGATCGTTTGATGGCTGCATTTCCAGAGGCGATCGCCGGGATGAAGGATAGCTCGAACGACGCGAAGCTCCAAAGGGGAATTTTGGCCCGTCACCCCAACTTTGCGATCCTGCCGGGCTCCGAGGCAGAGCTGCGAGCGGCGCGCGCTCGCGGGGCAGCCGGATGCATCTCGGGCAGCGTTGCCCTCTGGCCGCGGCTCGCCGGCGCCGTCTTTGCCGGCGGCGACGAACGTCAGGCAGCCGAACTGCAGCGCCGGCGTGCGGCCCTCGACGGCGTGCCGCTTGTCCCGGCGATGCGCTATCTCACCGCAACGCTGCGGGCCGACCCGGCGTGGGAGCGCCCGGTACCCCCGCTCGTGCCCCTGAGCGCGCAAGAACGCACCGCGCTGGATGCCGCGTTCCCGCATCCGCTGGGGGTTTAACGCCCGCGCGCAGATAATCGAAGACGACATGCCGCTTCATCAGTTAAGAGATGCACGCGCTTCCGCGGATTCCGACACCTACGCGACCCGCGCGATGGACGCGACGATTCCCAAACATCGCATACCTGCCGAAGGCCTGCGCCCAGACGTAGCGCTACAGCTCGTCGAGGACGAGCTGATGCTCGACGGCAACGCGCGGCAGAATCTGGCGACCTTCTGCCAGACGTGGTTCGACGACGGCGTTCATAAGTTGATGGACCTGCAGCCTCGACAAGAACATGATCGACAGGGACGAGTATCCGGCCACGGCCGAGATCGAGAGACGCTGCGTGAGCTTGTTAGCCCGTCTCTGGAACTCACCGGCGGCCTCTTCGACAATCGGGTGCTCGACGACCGGGTCGAGCGAAGCCGCGATGCTCGGCGGCCTCGCCTTGAAGTGGAGATGGCGCGAGCAGCGCGCAAAGTTGGGCAAACCGAGCGATAAGCCAAACCTGGTTACCGGACCGGTTCAGGTCTGCTGGCACAAGTTTGCGCGTTACTTCGACGTCGAGCTTCGCGAGATTCCGATCGAGCGCGATCGCCTCGGCTTGACGCCGGAGGAAGTGGTCAAGTACCTGGACGAGAACACGATCGGCGTGGTGCCGACGCTGGGCGTAACGTTTACGTGTCAGTACGAGCCCGTGGCGGCGATCGCCGAAGCGCTCGACAACCTGGAGCGCGAGACGGGGCTCGACATTCCGATCCACGTGGACGCGGCCTCCGGCGGGTTTATCGCGCCGTTCGTGCGTCCGGATATCCCTTGGGACTTCCGCCTTCCGCGCGTGCGATCGATTAACACGTCGGGACACAAGTTCGGTCTGGCGCCGCTCGGCGTCGGGTGGGCGATCTGGCGCGAAGCGAGCGATCTCCCCGACGGTCTAATCTTCCACGTGAACTATCTCGGCGGCGACATGCCGACGTTCGCGCTCAACTTCTCGCGGCCCGGCGGTCAGGTGATCTGCCAATACTACTTGATGTTACGCCTCGGGATGGAAGGATACCGGCGAATCCATCAGGGCTGCTACGACGTCGCGCAGCATATCGGCCGCCGGATCGCGGAGCTCGGACCTTTCGAGCTGCTCTTTGACGGCGACAGCGCCGGCGGAATCCCGGCCGTTTCGTGGACGATGCGCGCGGGCGCGAATCCCGGATACTCGCTCTTCGATCTCTCCGACCGCCTGCGCGCGCGCGGCTGGCAAGTAGCGGCTTACTCGATGATTCCCAACGTCGAGGAGATGGCCGTGATGCGCGTGCTCGTGCGTCACGGGTTTAGCCTCGACCTCGCCGCTGCGCTGCTCGAAGACGTCGGCCGGTCGCTGGAGTACTTTAAGGCCCATCCGCAGTCGAGTCCGCAGACCGCGGCCGAAGGCGCCTCCCATCATCACCACGCGCGCCCAAAGGCGCCGGCCGTCAGGCGTTAGCGCAGTGAGTATGCCGTGAGTTGGCCGCTTTCGTCGGAGCAGTAGACCGAGCCATTGACCACGATGGGACTCTCCCAATGAATGCGTCCGATGGTATGGCCGGCGCTGGGCATCCCGCTGCTCCATAGTTCGGTGCCGTTGATCGCGTTAAATGCGACGATCGCACCGTTGAAAGCGACGAAAACAATGCCGTTGGCGACGACCGGCGAACTGCCCTCGCCCGAGCTCGATCCCGCCTGATTCTGCCAGACGCCGAGCAGTTGGCTAACGCCGTTTGAGTTCGTTTGCAGACGGTAGGCCTGAACCACGTTGGGGAACCCCATGAAGAGCCACGGGTTGTTCGAACCGTCGGTCCACACCGCGGGCGTCGAGAAGAGTCCGTTCGGCAAGTCGACCATCTGCAGCTCGCCGCCGACGCCGGGGAGCGCTTGACGGTTGAGGAGCTTGAGGATAGCGTCCTTGCCCCCTTGCACGAGCATATAGGGGGTCGTGCTCGACGGTTGCGTCGGTAACATCGTCGCCGAGGTGCTGCCCAGATCGGTGTCGTCGTCCTGCAGCTGCTGATAGTTGGTCGGCGTGTACGTGCCGAGCAGGTCGGAGAGATCGTTGCTGAGCGAGAGCACCGTGTCGCCGTAGTCGCTGCCGCCAGAGTTGGCGTCGAACTTTCCGTTACCGGTGACCGCGTAGACGCGGCCGTTCATCGAAGGATCGGGATCGACGACGACGCCGCCTCGCGCCCAAATTCCGGAACGTTGCTGAGAGCAGGAGCCCTGCGTCGGGAGTTTTCGGTACTGGCTGCAGAGCGAGTTGAAGACGGTATGTTTGCCGGTGGCCAGATTAACGCTGACGACGTGCCCATCGTACGGCGGCGCATCGCCGATATACCCCGACGTCGCGGCGTAGAGGTAACCGTTGGCGACGTTCAGCGGGGATGCATCCTTCTCGCTCGACGACATGCGAGTGATCTTTGCCGGAAAGCCCGGCGCGTGCAGATCGCGGCCCTTCGAAGCCGAGAGCTTGTGGACTTTCCCGTCCACTCCGGGGACGTAGATCGCCTTTCCGGACGGATCCGCAGCCGGGGTCGAGTCGGTGATATTCGGTCCGTGCGTCGCGAAGCGCCAGAGATTCGTCCCGACGATGCCTCGATCGCGAGCGTGATGCCGCTCTTGGTCGTTTGAAAGAGCACCGCACGAAAACGTTGTCCGACTTTGACGTGGTCGAGCAGTATCGGCGTCGAGTCGGCGACCGCACCGAGCGATATCTGCCAGCGTTCGTGCAGACGGTGCACGTTCGATACGTTCAACGTATGCTCGGCGCTGTTGAAACCGCTACGCGCCGGATCGTATCCGAAGAGCGGCCAATCGTCGGCGAACGCGGGTTGAATCGTCGCGAAGATCAGGCCGGCGATGACGGCCATCAAAGTTGCTCTGGCCATCCGCGTAGGGTTGGACGCGGCACAGCAAACGCCTGGCAGGTCGTAGGAGTTCGGCCGAAAGACCTTCAAGCTCTGGCTATGGCCGAGCCGAGCAATGCCTCCGATCTCACGCCGCCGGTCCAAGAGGTCATCGTTGACGTTCCCGGTTGGCAGCAGGTCCGGCCGCGCATCCCGGATACGCAGCAGCGCCGCTCTCTGGAGAAGCGCCGCAGCATTCGCGAGATCGTCTTCGGGGTGCAGGACGGGATCCTCACGACGCTCGGCATCATCACCGGCGTCGGCGTTGCCGAGGGCGAACGAACGGCGGTCTTTATCACCGGTTTTCTCGCGTTGTTGGCAGGCGCGCTTTCGATGGGAGTCGGCGAGTATCTCGGACGCAAGGCCGAGCGCGAGGTCGTGCAGGCTACGATCGACTTGGAGAAGCGCGAGATGGCAGCCGATCCGCAAGGCGAGTTCGCCGAGCAGGTCGCCGTACTACAAACTCAAGGGGTTCAGCGCCGAAGAGGCGGAGATGATCGTCAGGCGGCTGACCCAACATCCCGAGATTTATCTTTACGAGATGGTGCGCGACGAATTCGGGATCGATCCGCGGGTGGCCGAAGACGTGGGCCTGCGCGCCCCGCTCTCGATGGGCGCCTCGTACGCCGTCGGATCGCTCGTTCCGATTCTCGCCTTCATGCTGCCGATCTCGATGGTCCGCTCGACGCTCGTCTCGCTGATCTTCGCGCTGGTCGGTCTATTCGCGGTCGGTTATTACGCCGGAACGCTGAGCGAACGCAGCCCGGTCCGCAAGGGAATCGAGGTGGCACTCTACGGCTGCGGGGTCTTCGCCATCTCGTATCTCGCGGGGCACTTTATTCCGCCGCTGTTCGGACACGCGCCGGTCGCGGTCGGTGGCTAGCAGGCCGTTAATGCTCGTCACGCTGCTGCACGCGCTGCTTGCCGGCATCGTCCAAGCGGCCGGCTTTTTTTGGGATAGCCTCTTCGGCCTGATCTTCGGTTTCCTCATCTCGGCGATCGTTCAGGTCGTGTTGACGCCGGCGACGATGCATCGCTACCTAGGGCCGGGCCTCAAGGGGCTCTTGTATGGCACCGCTTTCGGGATCATCTCCTCGGCGTGCTCCTACGGAGCGGCGGCCGCGGCACGCGGCTTCTATCGCAGCGGCGGCGACGTGCGCTCGATCTTTGCCTTCCTGATCTCCTCGACCAACATGAACGTCGCAATCGTCATTCTCTTCTGGTCGCTGCTGGGCTGGAAGTTCGCCTTCGCGGAATTTTTCGGCGGCGTCATCATCATCGCGGTCGTCACGACCGGGTTTTCGCTGCTCTTTCGACCCGGCGAGCTCGATCGGTTACAACGCCAGGCGATCGGCTCCGCCGGGGCCGGCGATGAAGAGGAAGGCCACCACCACATGCACGGAGCGCAGACGCGGGGCCGCGCGTCGCTGAAGACGGCCCAAACGTGGGCGGACGTCGCGGCGACCGCCGTGGCTGACGTTCGCATGCTTCGGACCGAGCTGGTCGTCGGCTATCTGATCGCCGGCTTTGCCGCGGCGCTGATCCCGACCGGTTGGCTTGCCGCTGCACTGCACGCGGTTGGCGCGGTTCCCTTAGTCGGCTACGTGCTCTTACTTGCGCTCGGCCTGTTGATCGCGATCGCCACCTTCGTCTGCTCGATGGGGAACGTGCCCGTTGCGCGCTTTCTCGCCGACGCCGGCATCCCGCTCGGCGCGAACACGACGTTCATCTACGGCGATCTGTTGATTCTGCCGCTGATCGCGATCTATCGTAAGTCCTTCCCGCCGCGCGTCACGTGGACGTTCGTCGCGCTCTTCACCCTCGGGGCCATGCTCGCCGGTGCGATCATGGAGCGGTTGATTGGAAGAACGACAGGCGGCATGTCGATGGGCTCGATGGCGCTGAACGATCGCTTCACGCTGATCTCGAACGTTCTCGCCCTCATCGCCGTCGCCGCGATCGCGCTGGTCGCGATCCCCTATCGACGAACTCACCGAGGGGCTTGAGCTTCAGAGTTTCTTCATAGGGCGGCGTAGCGTCTTGTGGCACCTACCCCGCCAACTACCTTGAGGAGCTCCTATGTTCAACACACGGATAAACGCTGTGGGCTTTGCCGCTACCTCGCTCGCCGCAACGCTGCTTCTGAGCGGCTGCAACGGAGCCGGGCAGAACGTAGCGCCGGCCGGCCCACTAATCAGCGGCGCACAAAATGCAGTAAGAGGCGCAGACCTCTCACCCGACGTTTCGATGCTGAAACTGCTGACCAAAAAGGTCGTGATCGGCTCGGCCGTCGACCCAAAGAACGGCGCCCAGAATCCCTATGGCTTGGCGATCGCCCCGATCGATTCGGGTGCGTTCAAGGCCGGGGACTTAGTCATCTGCAACTTCAACGCAAAATCGAACGTCCAGGGAACCGGTAAATCGATCGTCGCGCTTCACCCGGAGCCCGGCTCGAGCCCGACGCATGTGTCGGCAGACAAGTCGCTAGGCGGCTGCAACGCCGTGGCGCTCGGCGGCGACGACACGATCTGGGCCTCATCGATGGTCGCCAACGACAATCCCGTCATCGACCCGACCGGTAAACTTATCGTCAACATCTCCGGCAAGCCGTTCAACCAGCCGTGGGGTCAGATATTTGCCCAGCCGAAGTCTGGCGCGCCGGCGTTCTACGAGACGAATGCCGGCACCGGCACGATCGTACGAATCAATCTCGCCGCCACGTTCACGTACGACGTAATCGGTAAGGGCTTTCCGGTCAATCACGGGAAACCCGGTACCGCTTTGGCGCCGTCCGGTCTTGCGTACGATTCGAGCATCGACACGCTCTACTTCGTGGACGGCCAGAACAACACGCTCGTCGCGTTCAACGACGTCTCGAAGATTCCAGCCGGCGGCATTCGGGCAAAGGATCACGGCATGAAGTTTGCGGGTCCTTCGGCCGCCAACGCGCGGATCGTCTTTTCGGGCAAGCCGCTCAACGGTCCGATCAGCACCGCTCTGCTGCCCAACGGCAACATCGTCGCCGGCAACACGCTGGACCCCGACGGTAAGAATCTCATGATCGAGATCTCCGCTGCCGGAAAGCTGCTCGCCGTACGCAACGTCGATAAGGGGCCGGCCGGCACGCTCTTCGGCATGGTCGCGACCGGTACGAAGAACAGCAATACGAAAATCTACTTCAACGACGACAACGACAACAACGTGCAGGTGCTCGAGCGATAAGCGGCACCCGGCGCTCCTAGCCATCGTTTCGGCCCGGGGGAAGGCTCGCCCCCGGGCCGAAACAATTGATCATCTATTCCGCGAGGACCACCCAATATGGAGGGAACTATGCGACGTTACAGCATTTTGGTTGCGGCCTTGGGTCTGGCGGCAGTATTGACGGCCGCGCCTGCACGTACCCAGGCTCAGGATACGGGGGCGATGTCCGACTCCGACTATATCGCAAAGGTGATGGCGGCCGCTCCGGCCGCTGTGGTTAAGGGCTCGACGATCCTGCAAATGCAGAAGGGCGGCGCGATGCGTACCGTCCAGAGCGGAACGAACGGGTGGACGTGCCTGCTCGTGGATCCGACGACGCCGATGTGCGGCGATAAGAACGCCGTTGCCTGGATGCAGGCGCTCATGACGCACGCAACGCCGCCCGACTCGGTTGGGTTCGCCTACATGTTAGCCGGCGACAACGGCGCGAGCAACACCGATCCGTATGCAATGGCCGCAACGTCGAGCAACCATTGGGTCAAGACCGGACCCCACGTGATGATCGTGGGCTCGTCGGTCAAGACGATGGGTTATCCGATGAGCGACGATCCCGACCCGACGAAGCCGTACGTGATGTGGGCGGCCACGCCATATGCGCACATCATGATCCCGGTGGTCGTACAACCGTAACGTTTCGCCCGAGGGGCGTTACTCGTTCGTCGCCTTCATCGCCGGATCGGGAATGCCGTCCGGGCAGATCGTCGCTTGTACCGCGGGTGAGACGTAGTAGGCATGCAGGTCGTAGTGCGGGATCGGCAAGCCTGGGTGTCCTTGCGGCTCGTACTTGAAATCGACGTGGTCGATCGTGTAGCCGGGCAGCGCGTGAAGATCCGCGTAGCTGAAGCCTTTTTGCAGCCGATCGACGCTCACCATGATCTCGGTAAAGACCGGTTTGCCCTGCCAGACTCCATAGATCGGCCCGACCGGCATGTTCTTGGGGTTCACCCAGTGCTCGCCCATCGTTGCCACGCAGGGCGAGACCAAGAGCGCGTCGGCGGGAATCCCGGCGGGATGCACGCTCGGCTGAGGCGGAAGCATCGGTTCCTCCGGCGCGGCAAGCGCGAGGGATAAATTAGCAGCCCAAGCCAAAACCGCTAGCAAGACGATACGTACGAACATATTCCCCTATCGTTTCGGAGGCACGACGCTGACGGTCAACCCGTCGAGCACCTGGTTACGCTCGATGAAATACTTTATGCTCAGCTTCGCAGTGCCGCCCTGGGGATAGTTCCACAGACGAACGTCGATCGGACGCTTACGAGCTGGGGCGACCGGGATGGCGATGCTCTTTCCCGCAATCCACGACTGACCCGCTTTCAAACCGATCGTCTTGAACTTCACCGTGCCGACCACCACGCCGGACGAGCCGGTGACGGCGATTCGGTAGATGACCGGATGAAGGCGCCCTTCGACCGTGATGTACTTGCCGTCCCATTGAACCTGACCCGGCGCTGTTACGCTTATCGGCACCGAGATGTTCTGAAATGCGCTTCCGCCCAGGGGAAGCTCTGCGAATCCGAGCTGACTCCCCCCGGTGCCGTCAACGTAGAGGTTGCCGGCGTTATCGTAACCACAGTAGAGCATATTGAAGCCCGGAGCCTGATAGGTAACCGGCGGCTGCGAGATGTCCTGGAAGACGACAACCTCGGTCGTGCAGGTGGCAAAGCATGATACGACGGCGGCGAGATCCCCGGTCGTCGGATCGATGGCGCACGAGAGCGGGGTGCCGGAGACGGGAATCGTCGCGATCGGGTCCCGGCTTCCGTGCGCGTACTCGAGGATCTGTTGGGGCCGGGTTAGGTAAACGTTGCCGTTGCTATCGGAGCACATGCCGAACGAGCCGTTGGCCAAGCCTTGCACGAACTGCCCATCGGGATATGAGAAGACCCACGATTCGGTGTCGCCGCCGACGTAGAGCAGCTGCTGACCTTCGCCAACGTTCTTGCGCGCGCGCAGGGAGCGCTGCAGGTCACCGCCTTGCGCGGCTGGTGAGCTCCGTAAGCCTGAACCGAGTGGGCTGGTCGAAAGCCCGCCTGTTGAAGTTGCCGGTCCGGCGCAACCAGCAAGCAAGGCAAGCATGCAAAGAACCGGTACAGAACGACCGAAGCGCAGGGTCTTCATAATCAATAGCTTCGGCTAACCACGTTCGGTTCCATCGTCAGGCGGGCGCAACTGCTTCAGACTTTTTTCACTAGCCCCTTGGTATACTCGGCCGAGTAGAGGAGGCTACCAGGAAATCCCATGCTTAAAAAACTGATCGCACCTGCCGCGGTGCTCGCCGGCCTGACCGTGGCCGGCTGCGGCGGCCATGCTGCCGGCGGGAACGTCGTACCGATGGCACCCAACGCGTTCCGGCTACCAGCCCTCGGCCCGGACATGATGATGCTCGCGACGGTGCCGAAGAACACGATCGGCGAGAAGCTCGGCAGCGAGGGTCTCGGAACGATCAAGTCGTCTCACTGGGGCGCGAACCTCGCTGGTTTCACGCAGCAGAACTTTTCGCAAGCTCTCGGCTTCCCGCCCGGGACGAAACTCACGATTCGCAATCTTTCCAAGAGCGTTACGCATACGCTCGACGTGGTCAAGGAAATCTCCGGGCCGCCGGCCATCTTCGGGAAGAACGTGAAGCTCCCGGTCGACAAGAAGGGCAGCGATAAGCTCGAGATTGGTTTCGCGAGCGGTCCGATCAAGCCGGGGAAATCGGTTACCGTCGTACTGGCCAAAGCAGGCACCTACGAGATCGGCTGTGCGTTCCACTATAAAGACGGCATGCACGACGTCATCGTGGTCGCCAAGAACGCGCGGCCCGGCGTCCAAGCCACTCCGCCGCCCGGAGGCGGTGGCGGTGGCGGTGGCGGCGGTGGAGGCGGCGGCTCCGGTGGTGGCGGCAGCGGCTGGTAGTAGCCTAGCCGGCCCTCACTCCAAAGCGGGAGCGACCGGTGAAGGGGGATTACGTGGCGGCGCGTGCAGGAACGACATCGAAATGTACGCGCCGATCCACGATCCCAGCGCCGCGAAGACGACGTACCGCCAGTCGCGTGTGTACGTGATCACCGCGAACGAGGAGAGCAGATACCAGAGGCTGCTCCACGACGCGGCGGAGAAACGCCGCCGGCCCGAGACCGCAGCGGTGAAGAAGACGTAGACTCCGTCCGTGGCGGCCGTGCTGACGACGACGCCCAGCGCGAGCAGCGGACGAAGCTCCAAGAAAGCGTGCAGCATTCGGTTATCCTCCGCGAAGCATGACGCGCGCCGCGTTCCAGCCGGCGGCGCCCATTACGCCGCCGCCCGGGTGCGCCGCCGCGCCGCAGAGATAGAGCCCTTTTACCGGCGTTGCGTAGCTCGCAAACCCGGCCACCGGGCGGAACGCGAAGAGCTGGTGGAGCGGCATCGCTCCCTGGAAGATGCTCCCGCCGGTCAGACCGAAGGTTGCCTCGAGATCGACCGGCGTGAGAATTTGGCGGTCGATCACCGATGACTTGAAGCCCGGCGCGTAGCGCTCGACGATGTCGAAGCAGCGATCGGCGTACTCGTTGCGCAATGCGTCGGTCCACGGCCCCTCCTTGAGACGATACGGTGCATACTGCGTGAACATCGACATGAGATGCTTGCCGGGCGGCGCGACGGTCGGGTCGAGCGAGGAAGGCATCGTGCACTCGACGACCGGCTCCCGCGAGAGGTTGCCGTACTTCGCGTCGTCGTAGGCGCGCTCGATGAAGTCCTGATCGGGGCAGAGATGCACGGTCCCGAAGTGCTGCGGACCGGCGTCGTGCCCGGGCAGCGCGGTGAAGCTCGGCAGCCGCTCGAGCGCGACGTTGATCTTGCACGAAGCGCTGCTGTACGAGATGCGCGCCACCGCGTCGCTGAACTCCGGGGGCAGCTCGGCCGGATCGACCAGCTTCTCGAAGGTGAGGTGGCAATCGACGCCGCTGGCGACGCGCTTAGCCGCGAAACTCGTCGCCGTTGGCGAGCGCGACGCCGGTGACGCGCCCGTTGCGCGTGAGAATCTTCGCGACCTCGGCTTCGCGTTCGAATCTCGACGCCGAGATCGACCGCCGCGCGCGCGAGCGCCTGCGTCAGACCGCCCATTCCGCCGCGCACGTAGCTCCACACGCCGCGCTTGCCGTTGGTCTCGCCCATGACGTGATGGAAGAGCACGTAGGCCGTGCCCGGGCATCGACGGCGCCATGAAGGCGCCGATGATCGCGTCGGTGGCGATCGTGCCCTTGAGCTCTTCCGATTCGAACCAGCGATCGAGGATCGGACGCGCGGCTCCGGTCAGCACTTCGATCGCCTCGCCCATTCCGGGGCCCAGCCGCTGCAGCGCGCGGCCCATCTTCCCGGCTTCGAGCAGCTGCCCAAGCGTCGGATGAATCAGGTTCGGCGGCACCTGCGTGAGCGTCGGTTCGACCACCGAAGCGACGCGCTCGAGCATCGCCTCGTATTTCGGATAGTTCTCGGCGTCGCGCTTGCTGAACTTGGCGATCTCGTCGACGTCCTTCGCGCTGCCGGTTCCCAACATCAGGTACCGGCCATCGAGGAAGGGCGAGAACGATGCCGGGTTGCGCTCGATCGCCTCGAAGCCGTATTCGCCCAGCCGCAGATCGGCGATGATCTCGGGCCGAAAGAGGCTGTTGACGTAGGCCGCGGTCGAGACTTTGAAGCCGGGAAAGACCTCTTCGGTGACGCAGGCGCCGCCGACGAGATAGCGGCGCTCGAGGACGAGCACTCTCCATTTTGCGCGGGCGAGATAGCACGCGGTGACGAGCGCCGTTATGGCCGCCGCCGACGACGATCGCATCGTACGTTCCCGAGTTCATCTAAATCTTCACCTTCAGGCTGAAGTAGGCGTTGAACGGTTCGTTCAACGAGCTGGTCTGATCGTTGTAGGTTCCAAAGTACGGTTCGTATGGATAGCGCAGGAACGTCTGCACGTTCGCGCCGGGATTGTAGGCGTTTCCGACCGGCGGCGAGCTGGGGCCGCCGATAAGGTTCGTGTACGAGCAGGTTTGACTATTCCAGAAGTAGGTGAACGCGGTATGCTGACCGCCGAAGCACGTCTGAAGCAGGTTCGCCAGCGTGACGGAGAGGCTCACGCGCGGTGAGACGTCGTAGCCGATCTGCAGGTGACCGAGCAGCTGCGCGGGTTCTCGGAAGGCGCCGATGCCGTCGAACTGCCCGGTATACGGGTCGGGAATCGAGAGCGTTGCGGCGCAGGAGAGATTGTTGGCGTTGAACGGGCGACCGCCGGCCGCGCCGTACGGATAGCGCGGGTCGCCGGCAATCGGCGTGGCCAGGGGTTT
Source organism: Vulcanimicrobiota bacterium (assembly GCA_963739845.1). Classification (GTDB taxonomy): domain Bacteria; phylum Vulcanimicrobiota; class Vulcanimicrobiia; order Vulcanimicrobiales; family Vulcanimicrobiaceae; genus Cybelea. The sequence continues at coordinate 263,227 of CAVUBQ010000001.1, forward strand.
GCCGCAACCCAGTGCCGGATCGATGCCGGGGGTCGTCAGCGGAGCCCCGTAACGATTGCCCGCCACAAACTGCAGCGACGGCGTCACCGTCAGCCGGTCGTGCTTGTAGTTGAGCAGCAGCGTTGCGACGTAGGGATAGTTGAACGCATTGACGCCCGAGCCGACGCCGCCTGGGAAGATCGAATAGGGCAGGTATGAAGCCGTCGGGTCAAGGAGCGAGAATGCCGGTGAAAGCCAGTACGGATTGGCGATCACGTTCGCGCCCTTGCACGACGGATCGGGGATTCCGTTGGGCAGGTAGCAGGCCGAGGCATACTGCCCGTAGCTCGGCGCGCCGCACAGCGCCTCGCCGAACTGCTTCTTGCCGTAGGCGCTGCCGCCGGGGGCGCAGGCCTTCGTATAGGCGTTGTACTGCGCGATGCCCGAGTTGATCGGCGAGAGCACGTTCGTCCCGTTCGGCAGCGTGCTGAATTTCACGGTCGCGTAGGTGTACGCGAACGAGAGCTGCCCGGAGAACCCGTTCCGGCTGAAATCGCCTTTGTCGAACTGGAACTCGAAGCCGGACGAGGTCTGGTAGCCCGCGTTGAGCCCGGAGGTGATCCCGGCGGTGTAGTTGATGTAGAAGTTCTCGACCTGCGCCTGCGTCTGTCGCAAGAACGGCGTGAGCTTGAACGACATGTCGGTGCCCTGGAAGTGATGCTCGATCGACAGGTCGCTGTTGTACGAAACCGACGGGGCGACTTGGTGGCCCGGCGTCGTAAAGCCGAGCGAATAGAACTGCGCCAGCGTATCGGGAAGGTTCTGCTCCAGCGAGTTGTACTGCTCGTATGCGGCGCTGGGCTGCTCGTTGTACCGGCCGTAGCTCGCGCGGAGAACCGTGTTCGGGCTGACGGTGTAGGTGACGCCTACGCGCGGCTGCGGGATGTTGTAGTCGAATCTCCCCGGTGCGTTCTGGAGGTTCGCGGCGACGTACTGCTTGCCGAAGGCCGAGCAAGGCTTCTGCGAGTTGGTGCTCCAGCTCGAACTCAGCGAGCTGCGGTCGACCAGCGTCAGCGTCGGCGGTGTCGTAGCACGTGTCCTGATTGAAGGCGTTGAACCAGAAATCGCGCGCCGCGCCGAACTGCGTATTCGCGCCGACGAAGCTGTAGTTGTCGACGCGCAGGCCGGCGTTGACGAAAAGCCGGTCGTTGGGACGCCATTGATCGGTGATCGAGTACCCCGAGAAGTAGGGGGTGACGGTATTGTTCAGGCCGTAGGCCCCGTTCTCGACCACGTAGTAGGCGCACGGGCCGCCGCCGCAGGTCGCGTTGACACCGCCCGAGTGAGCGGTGGGATTGCTTAGCTGCAGGAAGGTCGGAAGAAGACCGTAGTTGACGCCGCCGCCCTGGCCGTCGCTGCACGTAGTCGGCGTCGTGTGCGGCCCGCTCTTGCTGCCGTAAAGGTGGTAGCAGGTGCCGCTGAACGGATGGTTGGCGTTGACCAGCACGGCGAACGCGTTTCCGTAAAAGTTGCCGAACTGGAACATCTGCTCGTTGTAGATGCGCGCTCCGGTCGAGGTGGTATATGTAGCTTCGACCTCGAGCAGGTTCTGCGGGTTGAGCTGGTCGGTGAAGGCTGCGCTGATCCCGCGCGTGTGGTTGTTGATCTCGTAGTCGCCCGAGTCGTAGTACGCGTACGGCTGCAGCGACATCATCGGTCCGTTCTCGATCCAGTCCGAGTAGTACGTGTAGCCGTAGAGCCGTAAAAACGCGCTCGAGCTGAAGTTCTTCTGGTACTGCAGCTTGAAGATCGCCTGTCCGTTGTAGCCGCGGTCGCGCTGATTGTTTGGGTCGGGGATCGCGCCGAAGAGCGGATGCGCCGGCGAGGACGGATAGAGATAGGGTGTCACGAGCGACGTGTAGTTCGACGGCAGGAACGTTCCGATCGGCCCACGGTACTGGTACGCGTCGAGATAGTAGGGTGGAAAGCTTCCGACCGTGTTGATCCAGTTGCTGTAGCCTTCGTCGTTGACCGAGCTGAGGAACGTCGTGAAGATCTCGTCGTTGTCGTAGAGCAGCTGCACGTCGTCGCGCAGACCGTCGTGCTTGTGCGGGATGCCGATGTGGAAGTTGGCGACCGACGTGCGCGTCGCGACGTTGGCGGCATTGATCGTTCCGAACCCGATCGGCCCGAGGATCCATCCCGGCGTTCCGTTGGCGCCGACGTTCGGAGCACCGTTGGTAAAGCACGATGGCAGCGTCGTCGCCGCCAGCGCATTTGGTGCGGGGCACGAACCGAGCTGTTGCCCGAACTCGTTGGCAAATGACGCGCCGCCGAACTGATCGACGTAACGGTAGTCTTGATTGTAGCCGCCGATGCCTACGTAGTAGGAGAAGTTTCGGTCGGGCGTCGCGCCGCCGAACTCGACGTTGGCGCTGTGGTAGAAGGTCGGCGTCCCGACGCTCAGATTCGCGGTTCGCGTATCCGGGGAAGGTTCCGGTCTTGATGACCTGGTTGACGAAGCCGGCCAGCCCTTGCGCCTCGGCGTTGGAAGGCGTCGCGCCGGTGTAGACCTGCAGCTCGAGCTGGCCGAGCGACGAGAGCGAACCCGATGGATAGTTATCGAAGGCGCGGTTGACCGGAATGCCGTCGAACTCGTAGCCGACTTCCGAAGCGTCGCCGCCGCGCACGTGCACCGCTTGCAGGTAGCCGTTTTGATTCGCCGGGACGTAGGCGCCCGGAACCGAGGCGATCGCCGAGTAGGCGCTGTTGAGCGCGCCGCCGCCGCCGAGCACCGCCGTACGCGCTTGCTGCGCCGCGTTGATCGAGTAGATATCGGCGGTCGTGCCCGGGCGCACCAAACTCGAAGCGCTGCGCGAGGTGACGTTGGCGATCGTTTTGAGCGCCACGTGAAGCGAGAACGTGAGCGTCTGCTGCGCATCGGCGAGTACGGCGATGCCCGCATAGGAGAGCGGCGCGTACCCGTCTTTTTGCAGCGCGACCGTAGTACTCGTCGGGCGCGAGCGAGACGAAGGCAAAGCGCCCCGCGGCGTCGGTGGTCGTGCTCGCATTCTGCGACGGGCTCGTCACGGTAACTTTGACGCCGGCGAGCGGCGTCGACGTTCCGGCTTCTACGACGATGCCGCTGATGCCGCCGGTCGTGCCGGCGCGCGCGCAGAGCGTGACGAGCGAAGCTCAGGAGCAGCGTTAGCGTACGATATCTCATTCGCACAACCTTCGGTGATGGATCGGGGGCGAGGTTGTGCGCCGCGAGGAAGGCGCGATAATCTGCCATCGCGCGCGTCGAACTGCCCGCGGATCGCCGCCGCTTCGCGCTCGTGCGGCGGAAGAGGCGGACCTTGCGAAAGCGCGATGACCCCTTGCAGAATCGTCAGGCGCTCGCGCAAGTGGTCGGGCTCGAAGCAGGTCGTCCTCGGAGTTGACGACGCCCGACGTAAACTGCGCGTAGACGTGGCGATGTCGTGCTCCACTAGCGCGTCGCGCGCGGAGCGTCGCAATGCGTCGAGGCGGTTGAGCGCGCTGTCGATCGCCGAGAGCTCGTCGTCGAGCGATTTCGACGAAGTCGTAGCGCGCGACGTACTGCGCTTGCGTCCACGAGGCGCGCGGGTCGGCTTGGACGTCGAGCGCGCTGCGAAGCGGTCGTCGAAGCAGCCTGGAGCCGAACGGTATAGCGTCCCGGAACGACCGTCGGCGCCGTCGCCGCCGCGGTTCCAATCGCGCGCGCGAATCCACGGCGACGGGCGGGCTCTCGTGAGGTCCCACGACGTGCGATCGATGCCCGCGTCGCCGGATCGCGTCGACGCAGGCGAATGGCCTTGCCGCTCGCGTCGAGCACCTCGAGCGCGGCCCGCTGCCGCCCGGGGAAGGTAGTACGTAATCACCGCGCCGTCGGGCGGATTGGGGCCGCTGTAGGCGCCGGCGCTCAAGCAGCACTCGTCCGGCTGCGTTCCGTAGTAGTCGGTCCACCAGCGATACCACGTGTACGCGGTCCGCAGCGGAAAGAGCTGCGGCCGTGCCGCGCGACGAGCGGCCGTCGAAAGGCCGCTAAGCGGCGCTGAGGTCGTCGAGAATCCAGAAGCCGCGGCCGTGCGTCGCCACGAGCAGATCGTCGCGCTGCGGCTGCACGCGCATATCGTGGATCGCTACCTGCGGCATGTTGAGCCGCAGGCTCTGCCAGTGCTCGCCGCGGTCGAGCGAGAACCAAACGCCTTGCTCGAGCCCGGCGTAGAGCACGTCGGTATTGCGCGGATCCTCGCGCACGACGTGCACGTACTGGTCGCGCGGAAGGCCGTTCGACGATCGAGCGCCACGTCGCGCCCGAATCGTCGGTGGCGAGAACGTAGGGTGCGGCATCGCCCATGACGTGACGGTCGATCGCGACGTACGCGCGCCGGGAATCGGCGCGCGATGCTTCGACCGTGTCGATGCGTCCCCAGGGCGCGATCTGCCGGGCGGCGTGACGTTGCGCCAGTGCGCGCCTCCGTCGGTCGTCAGCTGAACCAAACCGTCGTCGGTGCCGACCCAGATGCGCGCCGCATCGAGCGGCGACGGCGCGATGTCGAAGATCGTGTCGTAGAACTCCGCACCCGAGACGTCGGTGTTGATCGGGCCGCCCGGCGACGCGCTGCTTCTCCGGATCGTTGCGCGTGAGGTCCGGACTGATCGCCCTCCAGGTTCGCCCGCGATCGCGCGTCGCGAAGAGCACGTTCGCGCCGTAGTACGCGACCGTGCCCGATCTGTGAAAGGCGATCGGCGCTTCCCAGTTGGAGCGATACGGCAAGACCCGCGAGCGCGCGGCCGTTGGTGTCGGTAACGTCGGGCGAGACGTCGTAGTTCTGCCGCGAGCGCAGGTCGAAGATGCCGAGCTGTCCGTTGAGCTCGTTGACGCCGACGTTCCAGATCGACGTTGGATCGCCGGGCTGCGGCCAAACCCACGAGCCGTCGCCGTCGTTGCCGACGGCGCGCCAGTCGGAGTTCTCGATGCCGAGCGGGCTCAGCGAGTCGGAGGGTCCGCAGTAGGAATCGTTGTCCTGAATGCCGCCGCAGAGACGGTATGGATTCTGCTCGTCGTAGCCGATGCGGTAGATCTGCGCGAGCACGACGTTGAAACGCCAGTCCCACGTCTTGCCGCCGTCGATCGAGATCGGCGCGCCGCCGTCGTCGGCTTCGATGATGCGCCTTCCGTCGCGCGAGATCCACAGACCGTGGTGATCCTGATGAACCGCTCCGCGAACGTCGCTGTAGGTCGTGCCGCCGTCGCGCGTCTCGATGAGATCTTCGGAGGAGAAGAAGACGCGATTGCGGATTCGACGGATCGACCGCGAGGCGGCTCATATAAAACGGACGCTGGTTGACCAGCGTGTCGCGCGTCATCAAGCGCCAGTGCGCGCCGGCGTCGTCGGAGCGCCACAGCGACGCCTTCCTTCGATTGAATGAGCGCGTAGACGCGCCGCGGGTCGCTCGGCGCGACGGCCAAGCCGATGCGTCCCATCGTCCCGCCGGGCAAGCCGTTTCCGCGCAGCCGCCGCCAGGTCGCTGCCGCCGTCGCTCGATTTGAAGAGGCCGTCCAGCGGGCCGCCGCTGGTAAAGCTCCACGGTACGCGCCGAAACTGCCAGATGCCGGCGTAGACGATGCGCGGATCGCGCGGATCGATCGCGACGTCGGACGCGCCGCTGGCCGGCCCGAGATAGAGCGTGCGCCGCCAGGTTCGGCCGCCGTCGTCGGTGACGATAGACGCCGCGCTGCTCGCTGTCGCGATAGGGATTGCCGACTGCCGCGACCCAGAGGCGCTTGGAGTTCTTCGGGTCGATGACGATCTGCGCGATCGCCCAGCTTCCGCGCAGACCGACGTTGCGCCAATGCGCGCCGCCGTCGTGCGTCACCCAGATGCCGTCGCCGTACGAGACGTCGTTGCGCAGGTTCGGCTCGCCCGTGCCGGCCCAGACCGTCTCTCTGTCCGTGGGATCGATCGCGATCGCGCCGATCGCGCCGACTGCGCCGGCCGGCCACGACGTTCGGCCACGTCAGTCCGCCGTTGGTCGTCTTCCAGACGCCGCCGTCGGCGCCGCCGAAGTAGTAGAGGTTCGGATCGGCGTTCGATGCCGGCGACGCCCGAAGTGCGGCCGCCGGCGACGGCCGGCCCGACGTTTCGCCACTGCGAGATTCTGCAGCGACGGCAACGCGACGCCGGCGGCGAGAAGCGACGCCGAGCGTTTCGCCTACGCTCCCATGGCTGCTCAGTGTAGTGGCGGTCGAAAGCACTGAGCAGCCCTTCGGCATTCGAGTACGGCCCCGGCGAGTAGGCGCGCGAACGTAGACCGAGCTGCGTGAGCTCGTTGACGCGCCAGTCCTGCCGATTCGTCAGATCCCAGAAATCGACGACGTCGCTCGGATCGAAGTACGGATCGCGCGATCGTCTGCGGGTCGAAGAGCCAGGCGCAGACGACGTGCGGTGCGATCGGCGGCGAGCGGCTTGGCATAGTGCACCATGACGTAATCGGGGTGGAGGCTCAGCAGCAGCGACGGGAAGATCGTGTAGTAGTAGACGCGGTCGAGGTCCTCGCCCGTCGACGGTTCCGAGCGGCGGCGCGCGCTCTGTCCGCTCATCGTTAGGCTCGTGCCGTGCGTGCGCAGCTCGGAGTAGCCGCCCAGGAACGGTCCTTCCGCAAGATCGTTGCGGCCGCTGTCCGAGGGCGAGAGTTTGTCGAGCTGCGGGTGAACCAGCGGGCAGTGATAGCACTCCGAATAGTTCAGAAAGACGAGCTTCCAGTTGCAGGCGAGTTCGTAGGTGGCGCTCCGCGCCGTCTGCAGAGCGCCGATATTCCAGCGCGTGAAGCGTCCGATCAGCGGCGCGAAAACGTCGTCGAACGGCTCGCGATCGGCGTCAGGTTCGACGAAGATGAAGCCCTCCCAGCGACGCGACCGCGGCCTCTTTGAGCGGATACTCGGCGCGATCGAATCCCGGAACCTCGGCCATGTTGCGCGCGACCTTCAGCGCGCCGTCGAGCCCGTAGGTCCAGGCGTGGTACGGACATTGAATCGAGCCTTGGAAGCGTCCGGAGGGCTCTTGACAGATGCGCGTGCCGCGATGGCGGCAGACGTTGAAGAAGGCGTGGATTTCGCCGGCGCCGTCGCGCGTGACGATGAGGCTCTCGCCGGCGCGCTCGGCCGTGAAGAAATCGCCCGCATTCGCGAATCTATTCCTCGCGCCCGACGCAGAGCCACTCGCGCGCGAAGATGCGCTCCTGCTCCATCGCAAAGATTTCGGGCGACATGTACCACGAAGCCGCGAGCGTTTTGGCGCCGCCTCCGACACTCGGCTTTACGAAGGTATCCATCTCATCCGCCATCCTTTTTGCTGCCCCGGTTCGGGGACGGCGAAGGGTTCCTGCATGTTTGACGGAATCCGCCCACAAGCAGCGATTCATTTGGCTTTTGGCAAGTCTCAACGATGAAACCTTCGGAAGATAGAGCACGGGAGCCGCAACGCTCGCTTGCACAGGCAGCCTACTGGGACTCGGCTTTCTACGCTCGCGAGCAGCGGGCGATCTTCTGGGACCAGTGGTTCTACGCCGGCCGAGCCGAAGCGCTCGACGCCCAGGCGCCTTTCGCGTGCTCGACGTCGCCGGTGAGAGCGTCATCGTCGTTCGCGGCGACGAAGGCCTTCACGCGCATCTCAATCTCTGCCGTCATCGCGGCAGCCGTCTGCTCTGCGGCGAGGGCAACGTGCGCGGCGCGATTCGCTGCCCCTATCATTCGTGGGCCTACGCGCTCGACGGGCGACTGATCGCGTCGCCGTTCGTCGCTCCCGAGGACGTTCCGCCCGAGGCGCGACGGCTGCATCGCGTCGGCGTCGAGCAATGGGGCGGGTTCGTCTTCGTGCATCTGTCGCCCGAACGCGCCGAGGGCGCCGGAGCGACGCTCGGCGCACAGCTCGGCGAGATTCCCGCGCGGCTCGCGCGCTATCCGCTCGCCGACCTGCGCATCGGGCGTTCTCTGCGCTATGAGGTCGAGGCCAACTGGAAGGTGATCCTCGAGAATTACAACGAGTGCTACCACTGCGCGGGCGTCCATCCCGAGCTCTGCCGTCTCGTCCCCGCCTTTCGAGCAACAGGGCGGCGGCGAGCTCGACTGGGAGCGCGGCATTCCGCATCGTGACGGCGCCTGGACGTTTACGCCGAGCGGGACGACCAGCCGCGCTCCATTCGCGACGCTCAACGACGACGAACGCGCCCGGCACAAGGGCGAGCTGATCTATCCGAACTTCATGCTTAGCCTTTCGGCCGAGCACGTGGCCGCATTCTCGCTCTGGCCGAACGCGCCGAATAAGACGACGATCGTCTGCGACTTTCTCTTCCATCCCGACGAGATCGGAAAGCCCGGCTTCGATCCGAGCGACGCGGTCGACTTCTGGGACCTGGTTAACCGCCAGGATTGGAAGATTTGCGAAAGCGTACAGGACGGGATGCGTTCGCGCGCATTCGTGCACGGCTACTACGCGCCGATGGAGGACGCCAGCTTGGATATCCGCCGTTACATCGCGTCGCGGCTCGGCGACGACGCTCTGTCATGACGCGCGAGTACGACGTCATCGTCTTGGGGCTCGGCGGCATCGGCAGCGGCGCCGCTTACTGGCTCGCCAAACGCGGCGCAAGCGTGCTGGGGCTCGAACAGTTCGAGGCGGGACACGCACGCGGCGAATCGCACGATCACTCGCGGATCATTCGTCTCTCTTACTTTACGCCGGCTTACGTCGAGCTTGCGAAGGAAGCGTACGCGGCCTGGGAATCGCTCGAACGCGATGCCGGCGAACGCGTCGTTTTTAAAACCGGCGGCCTCGACATCGGTCCGCGCGAGGGCGCCATTCCCCTCGCAAACTATGCCAACTCGATGCGCGCCTGCGGCGTGCCGTTCGACGAACTCGATGCGGCCGAGATTCGCAGACGCTGGCCGGTCTGGCAGGTGGGCGACGAGATTCACGGCGTCTTCCAGCCGGATGGCGGCATCGTCGCGGCCGAGCGCGCGACCGCCGCCCACCGCCGCACCGCCAAGGAGTTCGGAGCGACGCTTCGCGACAAGACGCCGGTTACCGCGCTGCGCGCCGACGGCGATGAGATCGAGGTCGAAGCGGGCGGCGAGCGCTATCGAGCCGCCAGCCTCGTCATTGCAGCCGGTCCGTGGACCGATCGTGCGCTCGCACATTTCGGGGTTACCCTCCCGCTCGAGGTGACGAAGGAACAGGCGATCTACTTCAAAGCCCGCGATCTCGCGAGCTTTGCGTTCGGTGCGTTTCCGATCTGGATTTGGATGGACGACCCGTCCTTCTACGGCTTTCCGGTCTTCGGTGAACCCGACGCCGTGAAGATCACGCAGGATGCCGGCGGCAAGACGGTCGATCCGCAGACGCGCGGCTTCGAAGAGGACCCGGAAATTACCGCGCGCGTCACCGGCTTCTTGGAGCGTTATCTGCCGGGCGCCCTCGGAGCGGTGCACCTGGTGAAGACCTGTCTCTACACGCTGACGCCCGATCGCGACTTTGTGCTCGACACGATCCCCGGGCATCCGAACGTCAGCGTTGCCGTCGGCTCCGGCCACGCGTTCAAGTTCACGTGCGTCCTCGGCCGCATCCTGAGCGACCTCGCGCTGGACGGTGCGACGCGCAGCGGGATCGAGGCGATTTAAATTCAATCGCACGATCCTCCAAATGAAGGACCCGCCGAAGAACTACCGAGTCTAAAAGCTCGCTACCACGCTTGCATGGCACCATTCGAGCGACGTTCGGTTAGAGCGAGCAGCGGATTCGCGACCGCGCGCTCGAAACCGCTCGAGCGATGGATAGGGGACCTGCCGATCTGATCGTCGTCGGGGCGACGATTCATACTTCCGATGACGGGTATTCCTCGTCGCAAGCGTTTGCGGTTGCGGGCGGTCGCTTCGCCTACGTCGGGGCAGCCGCGGGCGCGATGGCGCTGCGCGGTCCGGCTACGACGGTGCTGGACCTGAGCGGGCGAACGATTCTTCCCGGCTTGATCGATGCGCATCTGCATCTCACCCGCGCAGGGCTCTCGCTCGGCCAAGTGAACCTTCGCGGTGCGCGATCGTCCGAAGAGCTCGTAGCGCGCACGGCTGCATTTGCGACCACTTCTCCGGAGGAGTGGATTCTCGGCGACGGCTGGGACCAAGATTCGTGGCCCGGCGGAGCGTTTCCGACGCACCACGCGCTGAGCGATGCTATCGCCGACCGGCCCGTCGCCCTCTCACGTATCGACGGCCACGCGGTTCTGGCCAACGCGCGCGCGATGGCGATCGCCGGCGTCGAGGCATCGACGCCGGAGCCCTCCGGAGGAGTGATCGTGCGCGACGCTCGCGGGAATCCGACCGGCCTCTTCGTCGACACCGCGCAGGAGCTGATCTTTCGAGCGGTTCCAAATCCAACGATCGATCGGCTCGTCCGGGCGACGCGCTCGGCGATTACCGAATGTAATCGGTGGGGGGTTACCGCGGTTGCCGAGCCCGGGGTGAGCGAAGCGACGCTCGCCGCCCATACCGCGCTGATCGAGCACGACGAGTACACGCTTCGCAACCACGCGATGCTCTACGACGACGAAGGACTGCTCGAATCGCGCTTTGCGCAAGGAGTCGTCGACGGCGCCTACGGCGGGCGGCTTTCGATTCGCGCCGTCAAAACCTTTGCCGATGGCGCGCTCGGCTCGCGCGGTGCAGCGCTGCTCGAACCGTATGCCGACGATCCGGCAAACCAGGGCTTGATCGTGACCCCACCGGAGCGAATCGCACGCCTGGCCCAACGGGCGCTTCGCGCGGGTTTTCAGCTCTGCGCGCACGCAATCGGCGATCGCGCGAATCGCGGCGTCTTAGACGCGTTCGAGACGGCATTGAAGAATTTCGCGGCGTCCGGCGACGACCCGCGGCTGCGCATCGAGCACGTTCAAGTAATCGACCCCGACGACGTTCCTCGGTTCGCGGAGCTCGGGGTCATCGCGTCTATGCAGGCGTCACACTATGCCAGCGACATCGGCTGGGCGCGGAACCGGCTCGGTCCGATGCGCATCCGCGCCGGGTATGCCTGGCGATCGCTTCTCGACAGCGGTGCCGTCGTCGCCAACGGGACCGACGCACCGGTCGAACCAATCAGCCCGCTGCGAACTTTTCACGCCTCGATCTCGCGAGATGACGGGCAGGCAATGACACGCCGCGAAGCGCTGGATTCGATGACGATCCACGCCGCGCGCGCGAACTTTCAAGAGCGCGTAGCGGGATCGATTACTCCTGGAAAGTATGCCGACTTCGTCGTCATGGACCACGATTGGATGACGGTCGAGCCCGACCGGATCCTTCAGACCGAGATCGTCGGCACCTACTTTGCCGGGTGCCGGGTCTACGCCGGCGCGGGCGACGCTACGGAAGAACGCTCGTAATCGGGGTCGATCGGCCGGACTCCATCTCGAGATAGGCGGTCGTTGAGCCCGCGCTAGCCAACGCCTTGCGAACGTCGACGCTGCGCAGCGATTGGTCGCCAAACGTGCGGAAGTAGAAGACGTCGTTGGTGAGATCCTCGGCCGACGTCCAGAGCGTCCATTCGTCGATCGCCTTACCGTCGACGACGTCGCGCACGGCTCCCACCGGAATGTCGAAGTTGTTGAGGATGTGGAAGACTTGCTGCACGGCGTCACCGGCCGTCGCGGGCTTGGAGGCCGCGGCCTGGAACGCCACGGCACGAACGAAGCGCGAAGGCGGGGTGAAGTCGCCGGGCAGGCCGTAGAACCCCGAGCCTTGGCCGAAGCCGCTCACCGTCGCTCCTTGCACCGTCACCGGCGCGCGGTTTACGGGTGAGAGCCCAATGTAGTTGTTCAAATTCGTCATATGCCAATCGAACGCCGGCGAGTTCGTGAGCACGCCGAAAGGATCGTCATAGATGACGAGCCTCCCGCCGATCGGCTCGATGACGACGGCAGCACCGGTCTTGTCGATCACGCGAAAGTGCACGGGCGGCGCCATCCCCATCTGCGGCACCACCGTCGCCGCTAGCACGACGCGATCGTAGGACGCCTTGACCTCGGCAGTCGTCGCGAAGTTGCCGAGCAGCCACATCGAGTATTGATAGCCGGCCATCGCGCGCGCGGCGTTCTCGGGAGTAACGTTCGCGTAGCCCGCCGTACCGGGGAAAAAGAACTCGCCTACGTAGAGCCCTTGGTCGTTGAGCCCGTCGACGACGGTCGAAAGGCCGAACGCGTTCGCGCCGACGATGCCGTATTTCGTCTTGAAGGCGATGCCGTTCTCGCCGTTCGGCAGGCTGCCGGCGACCGGCGTGCCGGCCGGAAAGACGCCGATTTTCGATTGAATGTCCAGCCCGAACTCGAGCGTTCGCGCGACGACGACGCTGCCGTCGTTGGCAATCAAGCGGATCCCGGTGCAGGCACGTGCGCTTTGCCAAGCAACGAGCGCGCAGACGGCGGCGGCGAAAATCGTTGAAGAGTGCCTCATGGCCGATCTCTTTGGCGCGTGGGCCGGGAAAGGCCCGCCGCACGTAGCGAAGCACGTGGGTGTGGCCGAAGAGAGGGTGCCGATACCGGGGACTCATCGCAGCGTCTGGCCTGGGACGACCCAAGCAGCGGAGCTTTCATCCGACGCCGGCGCGCTGCTGACGGCGTGGCTGCGTCCGCGGCGCGGCGGCGCGCTCGACATCGAACGGGCTCGCACTCTCGGGGCGACGCCACCCGGAAAGCGCACGTACGTCGATCGCCACGAACTCGCCGACGAAACTGCGGCCGACGCAAAGGACGTGGAGCTTCTGCGCCGATACTGCGCGCGCTTCGGGATCGAAGTCACCGCGCAGCACTGGCGATCGGTCGTGGTAAACGGGTCGATCCGGCAGCTAATCAAGGCCTTTGGAGCGACGGCGGCGATCCACGAGGCTCCCGACAAGCGGCGCTTTCGCCACCGTTCCGAATCGCTCCACGCGCCGCCCGAGATCGCCGCGATGCTTCGCGGGCCGTTTGGAATTCACCAGTGGCCGCGTTCGCATGCGCTTGGGACGCTTCACAACAACACAACCCCGCTCTCGGCAAGCGACGTCGTCGAACGGTATCAGTTCCCGGCCGGCGAGGGGTCGGGCGAGACGATCGCCGTCTTGCAACTGCGCGGCGTCTTTAGGCCGGACGATTTCGCCGCTTGCATGCGCGATCAGGGCGTCACGTCGAGGCTGCCGATCGTCAAGCGGGTCGATAACGCCGAACTCGCCCACGAGATCGAAACGGCCAAAGACGTCGAGTCTGCGATCGACACGCAGGTCGCCGCCGCGCTTGCCCCTGGCGCGCAGATTGTCGTCTACGCGGCACCCGACGACGAGCGCGGCGTGCTCGATGCGATCCGTACGGCGCTCTTCGACGAGGAAAACCGGCCCTCGATCCTCTCGATCAGCTTTGGGTTCCCGGAGTTTTTATGGACGCCGGTCGCGTTGACGGTTCTCGACGAGCTCTTCACGGTCGCCGCGCTGATCGGCGTGAGCGTCTTCTGTGCGTCCGGCGACAACGGAGCAGAGCTCGATTACGACGGAAAGCCTCACGTCCTTGCGCCCGCTTCGAGCCCCTTTGCGCACGCCTGCGGAGGAACGGAGATTACGGCCGATGCAGAGATCGCATGGGATAAGACGGGCGGCGGTTTTAGCGCGCACGCCGCGGCGCCGACGTGGCAGGGTGCGCGTGAAGGCCGCGGCGTGCCCGACGTCGCCGCCGAAGTCAAGCCGGGGTACGCCGTGTTCTTCAATGGCTCGAAGTTTGCTATGGGCGGAACGAGTGCGGCGGCACCGGCCTGGGCGGCTCTTGCGGCGCGGTTGAACCAGCAAATCGGCACGCCGATCGGATTTTTCGCGCCGCTGCTCTACAACCGTTCACCGGCCGGCGGACTCTTTCGCCAGGTGACAGTGGGAAGTAACGACCGCTTTAAAAGCGCGGCCGGCTGGAATCCAAGCACCGGGCTGGGCGTCCCAGTCGGTGTCGCGCTCGAACGCGCGCTGCGCGAAGGCGCTTAGCGGCTCAGAAGCCCACGCACCCGAGGGCGTCGTCGTGGAACGCTTTGTGTGCGGCCTTGAGCTTTTCGACCGCATGCTCGAGGCGTTGCTTATCACACCCCTCGATCGCGACGAGCTTCTGCCGAACCTCATCGATCAAGTGCCCATGGGCTTCGAACGCGCGGGATATTTCGGACTTAACATCGACCATAGCTAGCGTTACTCCCCTTTCGGCGGCAGAGTTGCCGCCTTGTCAACAAGTTCATGTATCGCCGCCGCATAGTCGAGCGCCTGCTCCTGCGTCATGCCGGCGCCCGCGCTCATCTGCCGCGCAAGCTCTTCGGCGGCGTACGCTTCGCTTAGCAATCGCATCAGCCGTTCGTAGCCATGCCGTTCGGTGTGTTGACGCACTTCGCCCTGAATTCGATAATGCGCGTCTGTGAATCCGACGAGCACGACGGCTCGCTCGTGGTACCCGAGAAGACAAGCGAGCAGCGCATGGTGCTCGAGAACGGAGCCGAGCCAGCCCGATCGTGAGGTCCGCTGGAGCACAAGCGCCTCACGCAGATGCACGCGGGCATCGTCGAGATCGTCCTCGGCGATCGCGTAGGCACCGAGATTGGACAAGAGCAGAACGAGATAGACGGAGTTGAGCCGCGCGTAGGTCTGGCTCGCCAAACGCGCGGCCTCGCGCGCGGCGGCAACGTTGCCGCTGGCAAATTCCAGCTCGCCGAAGTTGAGCAACGCGCTGGCGTGCGCCTCGCTTCCCGGGCGCTCCGCGGCAACGAGCTGGGAGAAGCGCTGGCGCGCGAGCGCGACGTCGCTTCTTTGAAGATCCGTAACCGCCCAGAGCCGCAGGACCGCATTGGAGGTTATGCGAGAAAGGAGCGCCGGATTCTCGTAGGCCTCGGTAAACGCGCGATCGGCTTCCTCGAAACGCGCGGCCGAACGGTAGCAGGCTCCCAAGTTGGCGAGGGCGCGCGCGATCTCGTCCGCGTCGTTAGCCGTCCGCGCAACGTCGAGGGCGCGCAGCGCAGTCTGCTCGAGTTCGACAATCGAGCGCCCGACCAGCCATTCGAGCAAGACACGGTGGCGGAGAATCCGGGCATGAGTTAGCGCGTCCGGCATCGCCTCGGCGAGATCGGCGGCCGATTCGTACCAGCGCAGCGCCTCCTGCGGGGTCGCGATCAGCTCCGGCCACTCGAGATCGGCGAGCAGAGCGAGTCCGACTGCGGGCTCCCGTCGTTCGAAGATCGTCCGCTCGATCGTTGCGCGCACGTTCTCGAGCTCGGAGACGACGAGCCGCCTCCACTGCGCGTCCTCTAGGGCTGCAACGAGGGGCCGCAGCGAGCGAACGAAGCCGGCATAGTAGCTCGCGTACCGCCCGGCGGTCGTTTCGAGCCCGCCCGATTCGGCCAGACGTTCGAGCCCGTATTCGCGGATCGAGTTGAGCATTCGGTAGCGCTGATCGTCGCCGAACGACTCGACCACAAGAAGCGATTTGTCGACCAGGGAAGAGATCGCGTCGAGCAGCTCGAGCTCGTCGAAGAGCTCCTCGTCTGCGCAGACCTCGGTTGCGGCTTGCAGCGTGCAGCCGCCGGCGAAGATCGCGAGCCGGCCGAACAAGACGCGCTCGGGCTGGCCAAGTAGATCGAAGCTCCAGTCGATCGTCGCGCGCAGCGTCTGCTGGCGCGCAAGGCGTCCGCGCCCGCTTTGAGCGAGAATACGAAAGCGCGCGTCGAGTCGCTCGTCCAGCTGGCGCGGACCAATCGCACGCATCTTGGCCGCGGCCAGCTCGAGTGCCAGCGGGATGCCGTCGAGGCGCCGGCAGATACGCGCGAGCGTCTCCGCGTTTTCGGGCGTCGCGGCGAAGTTATTCGACGCTGCGTGCGCGCGCTCGGCAAAGAGCGCGAGTGCGCCGGTCTCCGAGAGCGGCTCGACGTGCGCGACGAACTCCCCTTCGACGCCGAGTGCTTGGCGCGACGTCGCCAACACGCGGACGTTCGGACCGGCGCGCAGAAGGGCTTCGACTACGTCCGCCGCCGCTTCGCGAACGCGCTCGCACCCGTCGAAGAGTACGAGCATGCGACGGTCGCGTACGGCCTCGGCGAGCGCCTCGGTAACGGTCTGGCCCGGTGACGTTCGAACCGATAAGCTCGCGGCTACCGCCGAGGCGACCGCATCTCCGTCGGCGATCGGGGAGAGATCGACAAACCAGACGCCGTGCTCGTAACGATCGAGCGACTCTCCGGCCAGCGCTAGTGCGAGGCGCGTCTTGCCGACCCCGCCCGTGCCGACGAGGGTAAGAAGTCGCTTCTGCGAGGCGACGGCGCGAAGTCGCTCGAGGTCGTCCTCACGACCGACAAAGGTGGTGAGTTGAAGGGGCAAGTTCGTACGTGGCGCGCGCGATTGAAAGGGCCGCTGCAGCGCCGGCGCTTCCTCTTGCTCCGCGTCGGGTCCAAGGAAGAGCGAAACGAGTTCGTCTACACGTTCGCGCGAATCGCCGAAAGCGTTGATGTAGTGAATCCCTGAGAGCAGGTAGCGTAAGGCGCCCTCGGGCCGCACGTCCTCGACGCGAAACGGGACGATCGACGCGCCGATGTTGTGGGCCAGGTGGACTTCGTGCGCGATCTGGCGCGAAGCGTTCGCGTTGGAGGAGAGTACGAGAACCATCGCCTTGCAGGCGTCGATCGCCGGAGGAATCGCTGCCGACCAATCCTCGCCGGCCTGGATATTCCGTGGTGCGATCCAGCACTCGACCCCGGCGGCCTCTAGCCGAGTGCAGAGATCTTCGGCGATCTCCTTGTCCTTGGTCGAATAGCTGATGAAAATCATGCTCTGGGAACATCGATCGGGCGCGAGCGATGCAAGCTCAACCACGTCGCGCCCTCGCGTATCGATTCTTCGCCGAGCGTGCGCAATATCTCCCGGACGCGGGCAATCGCCGCGTCGTCGGGCTCGCCTTGACCCAGCAGCTCCGCCACGCGCTCGCGCGCCCGCCGGAAGAGCACCGCCATCATATCGTATCGCCGCACGTGCTCTGCCCAGCCCCGTTTATCGGCATAACTGCTCAGAAGAGCCGCAACGAGCGCCAGCAGGGTAGCCGCGAAGAGCGCGATCTGGTCGGCACCCTCGGAGATCCCGAGCGGCGGAAGCAGGCGCATCAAGACGGTCAGGACGATCGAAAAGAGCAGCGCAATCGAAACGATGCGCGTGGATATCTCGCTGCGACGCCGTTCGCGCTGCCCGGCGAAAGACGTGAAGTACTCGTGCTCGTGCACCAACCATTCGTGGTAGACGCGGCGCAAAGCATCGGCCGCGCCGGCGCTCCGCGACCGTTCTTTTTCGACTTCAAAGACGGGCGGTTCGGTTACCGTTCGAATCGCAAACGGCAGCCAGTCGATCTCCGCGCGGTGGTTCTCGGCGAAGATGTCGGCGACGGAGTCGTCGACGCCGGCGATCTTCCAGTAGTGCGCGACGCGTAAGAGCTCGGAGAGCGCCCGGCAATCCTGATAGCGGTTCTGCCAGTCGCCCCGCTTCGAGATGTAGTAAGCTCCGAACGCCAGCGCAATGCAGGCCAAATACGCGCTCAGCACCCAGACCGGATGGTTCGGCATGTCGGCGTAGACGTTAAAACCGACGACCGAGAGAAAGACCAGAACGAAGATCGCGGTCAGCGCACGCGTCGTGCGCGAGGCATACTCGCCGGCGACTGCAGCCGCCTCGTCGCGAACGGTGCGAGCGCTCGGATCCCGCGCCGCGAGGACGACTACGTCGCGGTTGAAACGGTCAATATCGGCCTTCGCCTTTTCGAACGCCGTAGCGCCCTTGCCATTGGCCAGCACGCGCGGATAGAGCGTTCGCGCCCCGGGCTCGTCGCTGGCCGGCGTTGCGGCCTCGGTGCCGCGCGGAGTATCGACGTGCCTTACCGGGCCGACGACGGTGAGGTCGAGCTCGCGACGCTCGGCGACGTACGGCGCCGGCACCCCTTCGAGCTGAAAGGCGACCACCTCGGCGGTTCCTCGGACAGGATTCGCGACGCCGTCCCAGAGTGCAATGATCTCGATGCTCTTGCGAACGAGGTAGGCGCCGCAGTTTGCGTAGGCGACCGATCTCGCATCGCGCGAGCCGTCGCCTCGGTTCGCATAAGCGGGCGGAACGGTGAACGCCGCGTCGGCACGTGCGACCAGCGACCGGAACTCTTGCAGCGACTCGGCCGCGACGAAATCGGCTTCGTAGTCGGATTGCTCCAGGGGCATCGGCACGACGAGTGAGATACCGAGATCGAGCGCGATCCGGGCCACGAGGCGATCGGCGCCTTCAGCGAGGGACGAGAGCAGCACGATCTTGGACCACGGGTGGCTCTCACGAAACTCGAGAAGGATCCTCCGCACGGCTCTCTCGAGCGGTCCTACGTCGTCGGGAAGATCGCGGTGACCCGTGACCCCGATAACTAACGGGATCGGGCCGAACGCGTTCGCCTCGAGACTCTGATTCACAGTGACAGCCGCGATTACGGCGCCGCCAGGGACGGCGCCTCTTCGCGGTGCGGCAGGCCGGCAGCAACCACCCCGGTAAAAGGAAGTCTTTCGACGGGAGGCATCATGCTTTTAGCAGTAAGGCCGGGCCTAACGCTGGCTGCAATCGGGCTCGCACTCGTTTCGTGCACGAGTTCGTCGGGGAGCTCGCGCTACGGTCCCGGCGACCCGAACCTCGCCGCGCCCAACCCGGGCGGCGGCCCAATCGATCCGTTTCTGACCAACGGGCAGGCGGTTCTTCGCGCGCTTGATGCGATCGCCGCCCGGTCGGGAACGCCGCTTCTCGTTACCTCTTTAAATGCCGACACGACCAACGGTCTCTCGGTGGACGTCGTGGAGCCTGCGAAGCACGTCGACGTCGATCGCTATATCGTCGCGCCCGACGGAACGCTCTCCGGCCCGACTCCGGTAAGGCTGATGTCCCTCACCGGAGGTCCGATTACCGCGGCCGACGTGGAGCAGCGCGCGTTCGATCCAAAAGCGATCGGATTCGCCCGGCTCGAGCAGACGGCGCGTGAGGCGATCGCGAAATCGCACTTTCCCGACGCGCGCGTCAGCCAGTGGGAACTGGACGGCATCGCTCCCGACGATCGCCGGTATATCTACCTCGAGGCTTCTCGGGGAAGACCCGCCGCCGAAGTCAGCCCCAGCCTCGAGATAACACGTATGAGCTTCTAGCCGCTACTTCCGGCGCCAGATATTCTTGACGATCGCAGCGTGACAGGCGTTCGCGGTGCAAGGAACGCCGGCGATCGTTTCGATCGTGCGCAGTACCGAGTAATGGTCGATGCGCTGGTTATACGAGCCCGGCTTGACCATCGGCCCGATGAGCAGCGTCGCGATCTGATTGGTGCCGTTGGCATCGGGGTCGGCCTCGTCCCAAGTAAGAATCAGGAGCCCGTGGTGTGACTGGTCGTAAAGAAGGATCGGCGGGAGGCTTTTTTGCAGCCACGCGTCGCCGGTTTGGGTGCTGCAGTCGTGCATGTCGTTGCAAAGATTGGGGACGATGAACGAAAGCGCTGGCGGGCTTACGGGAAAGCCGTTGTAGACGAGATTCGAAGCAGCCGGCACGTTCGTAAAGTCGACCCAAGGGTTGTGCTTGCGTGCATATTCGGCTGAGGAGCAACCCGTGAAGCCGTCGTACCGCATCGACTCGGAGTAGCCGTCGAAGCTCTGCCCTCCGGAGAGCATCTCCTCGCCGACGTTCGGCGTCCCGAAGCTATGCGGGCAGGAGTCGTCGGTGATTCCTTGCGTCGATCCGGAGAAGAGGGCGAGATAATTTGGCTGGCTCGGATGACCGATCGCGTGGCTGTTGGTCATGAGTGCCGCTTGCGGCACGAGCGTGCCGTTGATATATGGCGCTTGCGAGCTCCCGATGATGAGGGCATAGTCGCGGTTTTCCATGATCACGACGACAACGCTCTGTGCGTGCGGTTGGATATTAGCGGGACGCGGGATCGTTGCGTGCGCGGGGCTGGATGCCGCGGCTGCGGCGATGACGAAGGCGATGATTGCGGGAATAATCTTCATGGCGAATGCCTGTTTGCCGATCGCTACGTGCTCTCCCGCGCGGCCGCCGCGGCTCGCCTGCGTCCAGTCAGATAGATCGCAACGCCACTGAGAACAACCAGCGCGGTCAGTCCGACCACCTTGACGACGGCGAGCACTTTGTTGGGATCGTCGTCGGCCGGGAAGCCGGCGAGGATCATCGAGACCAGCGTCGTCGTAAAGCCGATCGCTGCAGCGGCAACGACGGTAAACCGGCCGCCGGGAAACCGGAGCGCCTCTGCCGTCGCGGGTTCGGCGTAGAGCTTAATCGCCGAAGCGAACAGGAAGAGAAACGGGACCATCGTGATGATGACGGTCGAGCTGACGAGCACGTCGTAGGCCCCCTTGACGCTCGTTCCCCCTTGGCCGAGGAAGATGAAGATTGCCGCGATCGCGGCTTGCGTCACCAGGGCGGCGACCGGCGAGCCCCAACGTGGGTGCATGCGTCCGAAGGCGGCCGGAAGATAGTGGTCGAGCCCCGCGACGAACGGAAGACGAGCGACTGCGCCGAGCCACGCGCCAGTGCTGCCCAGGCAGCTGACCGCGACCATGAGCGCCGCGACCGGCACGAGCAGGTTCCAGCCGAACCGCGCCGCGACTTGCGATACCGCCTGCATCACGCCCGACGATGCGTCGACGGCGTGCGGCGCGAGCGCGACGAGCACGCTGAGCGTGCCTAAGATATAGATCGCCGCGATCGCGGGTGCGGCGATCGCCAAGCCTCGCGGCACCGTCCGGCGCGGTTGCTTGATCTCCCCGCCCATGAACGCAATCGCCTCCGGGCCGGTCCACGCAAACGCGATCACCGACCAGAAGATGACGTCTTTGAAGTGTACGCCGGGGCGCATCGTCGCCGGTGTAATCGCCGTCGCGGGGCCGAACTTCCACCACGCGAGCGCGCCCAGTGCCATCAGGAGCAGGGTGACGACCCAGCGGCACAC
This sequence comes from Vulcanimicrobiota bacterium, assembly GCA_963739845.1. Taxonomy (GTDB): domain Bacteria; phylum Vulcanimicrobiota; class Vulcanimicrobiia; order Vulcanimicrobiales; family Vulcanimicrobiaceae; genus Cybelea. Next base: position 284,281 of record CAVUBQ010000001.1, read on the forward strand.
CGCTCCCGCGTTATTCAGCCACTTTCCGATCTCCAAGCCGTAGACGTTCACGATCGTCGCGAGGGTCAAGCCGCCCAAGGCGATCGCGATGAAGTATGCCGGTGACGAGCCGCCAGCGCGCGGCCGTTCGAGCCCGCGATGAAGAGGGCGTTTCCAGCAGCGAAATACAGCAGCGCCGGAAAGTATGGAAGATTGCTTGCCCAATAGGTCCATCCGGTAATGAAGCCCGCAAACGGTCCGAAAGCGCGCTTACTCCAGACGTAGAGACCGCCCTCGTCGGGATGTCGCGAGGAGAGAAAGACCACCGCGATAGAGAGCGGTACGAACATCGCGAGGCAGCCGATCACCCAGATCGGAAGCGAACTCGGTCCCGCTGCGGCGCTCGTGGCGACCCACTGCAAGTTCGATCCGGCGACGACGAAAAAAAGGACGACGTCGAGTAAACCCAGCGTACGCCGAAGTTGCATGGGAGTGCGTCGTTCCACGAAAGGGTGCGAGTCGCCCACCGTCGCCTTTCTCCCGTCGGCGGGCGACTCGTTAGGCTAGCAGTCTGCTTAGTAGCGTCCCCAGTGACCTGGGCGCCAGGACCAGCCGTATGCGCCCCTTGCCCAATGTCCGGGATGCCAGACCGCCCCGGTGTATGGAGGGTACGCGTAATGCCCGCCGGCCCAGACGTAGCGATATCCGTTCCAACGCCAGTATCCGGGAGTCCAGTAATAGCCCGGGCCGGGCGGCGCGGGCGCAGTCTCTACGATCGGTGCGGGAGGTCCGAACTGTACGTAAGCGCCGCCATAGACCTGCGCGGCTGCGGGAAGCGCCGCGCCGGCCGTTGCTGCGCCGAGCGCGCACGCGAGGAGGATGCTTCGTAGATTCATCATGTTCTTTGATTACCACGATCGGCCGGCCGCTTCGCACGACGACGATTAGAGGCGCGTTCAGAATCGATGAGAGTTGCTCGTCTCCATTACGGTGCGAAGCGAATCCCACAGCGCCGCGGCACGATCGACGCACGCTTCCCGCTCCCCGCGCAAGCGTCGTTGCGTCCGCTCCATCGGCGGCGGAAGAATCGCCAACAGCACGTCGCGGTCGTGCGCGTCGCCCAGGGCATCTTGCAGCAGCGCGAGACGCTCGGCGGCGCTTTGCAGTGAAGGCTCGACTCCTTCGAAGCGTTCCAGCGCGTATCGAAGCCGCTTGCACGCGATGCGAAAATCGTGGAGCCCCTGCGGATCGCGCCGTGCGAGGCCCGCCGCAAAGCCTCGCGCTTCGCGCAAGCGCGCATCGAGTACCCGTTCGATTACTTCTCTCACGTCGGCGACCCCGTCCAAAGCGATCGGCTCCGGTTTCATGGTTCCACGCACGCTACGAAGAAAAGCGCACTCGGCGCAGATAACTGCGCGCGCGCTGCATTGCGAGCCGCTCGCGGCGTCGCAATTCCTCGAGAAGTGAACGTGCAAGCTCCGATTCGCCCTCCGCGGCACTGCTCTGCAGCAGGCGCAGGATGATCGATGCGTCGCGGGCAGCGTCGGTCGCCGCGGAGGCTCTTTTCACGCGCCGCAACAGCCGCCGTGAAGGGATCAAGTCGGCAGCGTCTTCGAGCAGCGAGCGCAAGCGGCGCCCGGTGGTGCGCAGCTCGTGGAGGCGCTTCTCGGTGGGCTTGATGACGAAACGGCGTCGCGTGCGTTCCAGATTGTGCTGCTCTCTGCGGAGCGTCTGAGCCAGCCATTTTACGGCATCAGAGCGCATGCAGCGTCACCAATGCGCGCGTTCGCGTTGCAATCGTTCGACGAGGGCGCTCATCGCGGCGAGTTTCGACGGGGATTTTCGGCTGCCCCCCGCGAATGAATAGCAGACGTGAGATCGACGCGGCTGCCCATCCTCATCGTGCTCCTGGCGCTCGTAGCTGCCGGCACCTGGTACGCTCTCTCTCATCGCTCCGCGGTCAAAGGCGAAACGATCGCCGTATACTTCACCAAAGTCGACGGAACGAGCCTTGGGAGTTCGAACGTCTCGGTCCGGCCGGCGCAGCCGGGCGAGAGCGACGCCGAACACTTGCACAACACCGTGCTCTACGCTGCGGTCGAGGCGGTCGCAGGACCGCCGAACGGGATCGAAGCGATTCGCTTTCCGGCGGGAACGCGCGTTTTGGGCGTGAGCGTCGACGGCTCGACCGCGACGATCGACCTCTCGAAGGAAGTCGAACGCCAAGCCGGGGGAACGTTCGGCGAAAACGGCGAGTTCAAAGGCCTCGTTTACACGGTCACGGGGAACAGAGGCATCGACGCCGTCAAAATAACGGTTGCTGGGGAGACGATTCCGAATCTACCGGGGGGAAATCTTGAACTCGATCAACCGCTTCATCGTTCGGACTGGTAGCATCGCGGCGCTAGCCGCGCTGCTGGTTTCGGCGGTACCGGCGCTCGCCGATGCCCCGATCAACGCCGTCTACCAGAAGCAGAGCATCGTCTTCTCACACGTAGCTTCGTCCGGCGGCGCCGTCGCGATTGGCGTCAACGATCCGGGGTTTGCGACGTTGATGCGCAGCACCAACTCGATTCTGACGTGGAAGCCCGGCGAGCGTTACGTCCTGATTACGACCGCCGCTCCGGTCGTCGTCAGTTTTGCGCTCGGCGACCGTCGCTACGACGTCGGACCGATCGCGCTTCAGGCGACGTTCGCGCCCTTCCAGCGCGGTAACGAGGCCTATCTCCCACTCGACGAAGTGCTGCGGTCGCTGGACCTCGCGCTGCGGCAAGATGGGAGTGTGGCGGTGCTGCAGCCGCAGCTCGCGTCGCTCGACGTCCACCAGGATGCCAATCGCGTAACCATGCTCGCGCACGGCGGAGCCCCGATCCGTCCGCGCATCGTCCAGCAAGGCCCGACCGCGATCGTCTATGCCTTCGACGGTGTCGGCACGACGCTGGCGGGTACGCGTCAGATCGGCGCGGCCGGCGTGCGCAGCGTACAGATTGCGAAGTCGGGCACCGTACGCGACCCGACGACGCTGGTCACCGTCGCGCTCGCCCCGGGCGCAACGGTGCAAGCACCGCAGAACAGCGACGATCGCGACGTGCTGCTCTCGTTTAGCGCAACGAACGCGGCGCCGGTCGCCGCACAAGGTTCTCCCACCCCGGTGCCCGGGGGTGCAGAAGAGGGCGCGCAGCCGGCCGCGCCGGCCCAGGCCGTCGTCACCGGCGTCACCATCCAACCCGCGCCGGGCGGCGGTGTGACCGTTGGCGTCGCGGTCTCCGGGAACGCGAACTATCAATGGCATCGGCTCAGGGCGCCGGACAATCGCTTCTGGCTCGACGTCGCGAACGCACAGCTGCAAGGTGCTCCCATCGATCAGACCGAGTCGAGCCCGCTCCTCGCGTTGCGCGTGCGTCAAGTGGATCCGACGACCGTGCGCGTCGCACTCTCGCTGGGCGGACCGAAATTGATCTCGATCGCGCCCTCGACCACAGGTGTTGGGATCGTCGTCGGCGCGCAAGACGTCGCCGATCAGCCGCGTTCGGGCAGCGGCAGCGTGGGAAGCGTCGTCGCTGCAGGCGAGGATAACACTGAACTCGTCACGCCTGCGCCGAGCGACGCGTCCGCACCCGGTCTGACATCCTCGGGCGATAGCGGCTGGAAGTTCGGCCCGCGCAGCAACTACGTTCCGACCAATCCGCGCTTGATCGTCATCGATCCCGGACACGGCGGCAGCGATCGAGGGACAATCCATGGGGGCGTCAGCGAAGCCGATCTCACGCTCGATATGGCCAAGCGCCTGCGCGACATCTTGGTCGCCCGCGGCTGGCAGGTAAAGATGACGCACGACACCGACGTCGACGTGTACGCGCCCGATGATACCGCTCACGAGGAGCTGCAGGCGCGCGTCGACGTCGCCAACAAAGCGGGGGCGCGTCTCTTCGTGAGCGTTCACGTCAACGCGTTCATTAACGCCGGCCCGTATGGTACGACCACCTATATCTCCAAGCCTGACGACGTCGCGTTGGCGCGGATCGTCGAAACACACCTCTCCGCCGACGGAACGAAGGACGACGGCATCGTCAAGAGCCATCTCTACGTGACCCTGCACACGCGCATGCCGGCCGTCCTCGTCGAGACCGCTTTCCTCTCGAATCCCAGCGATTACGCACTGCTTACGTCTGCGGCTTGGCGCCAGAAGGTCGCGCAAGAGATCGCCGACGGCATCGGAGAGTACACGCAGCAGTATCCCGTCCCCAACCAACCCGCCCAATAATCGTCCCGAGCGCTGAAGGATGATCGGGCTGTTCGACTCCGGGCTGGGCGGCCTCACGGTCGTACGGGCGGTGCGCGAGCGCTTGCCGGCCGCGGACACGCTCTTCTTTGCGGATCAGGCGCACGTGCCATACGGCGATCGCCCCCATGACGATCTGCTTCGCTTGCTGCGCGCGAACCTCGATCGTCTCGACGGCTACGGCGTCGACGCGATCGTCATGGCTTGCAACACCTCGTGCGCGATCGCCGAACGGTACGGATGGCCCGAGTCGCGCGCGCCGGTTGTCGACCTGATCGAATCGGCCTCGATTGCGGTCGAACGCGGCGGATTCCGCCGCGTGGCCGTGGTCGCGACCGCCGCCACCGTCGGCGCCGGCTCGTACGGGCGCACCTTGCGCAACCGCATCGGCGGCATCGACGTCGTCGAGGTTGCAGCGCCGGCGCTCGTGCCGCTGGTCGAAGCGGGAGTGGTGAGCGGTGACGTGCCGCGCGACGCGGTCGCCGGGATCTGCACCCATCTGCCGCTCGACATCGATGCCGTCATCTATGGGTGCACGCACTACCCGGCGCTCGGGGAGCACTTTCGCGCGATCCTCGGAGCCGAGGTCGAGCTGATCGACCCCGCGCTCATGCAAGCCGAGCGCACCGCGCTCTTGCTCGGCGACCGCGTCGGCGGCGGTGGAAGCGCGGCCTACGTGACCAGCGGCGAAGAAGGCCCGTTCCTGACCAATGTGGCGCGCATCATGGGATCGCTAGTGCGCTGAGATGAGGCCGACGTGGAAGAGCGAGAAGAAGAACGCGGTCGTCACGATCGCGAGGCCGGCGCCGGCAAGAACCTGCATGATGGTGTGGGCTTTGAGGTAGACGCGCGCCCAGCATACCATCGGAATCAAGACCAGGAACGGAAGCGGCTGCCGGCCGTAGAGCAGCGTCAGCGCGGTTAGCGGCGCGGTGATCCCGAGCGCGTGGGTGCTGATCTTCCAATAGCGCGTGATGTACTGGACGATCAGCGTCGAGACGAAGTAGCCCAGCATCGCGGCGATCATCAAGGGCGGCGCGTGGATCAGCCAGAGCGCGATCGCCCCGAACAGATCGAAGATGACGAATGCGCTGAAGACCATCTCGCGTTCGCGCCGCACCGACATATCGAGGTCCGAGATTCGGTCGGTGGCGTAGAGCCAGAAGACGTAGAGCATCGGTCCGATCGACGTGAAGAAGGTCGAGACGAAGAGCAGCCGCCAGAAGTCGAGCGTATCGCGGGCGCTGATATGGGCGAGGATGACGAAGAGCGCGAGCGCCGTCAGAAACGGATTGAAGATCGTCGAGAGAATCCGCGCGAGATCGCGCCAGACCCGGCGATTCTTGATCGGGACGACCGCGCCGAGCGGCTCCTGCAGCCGCTCTGATTCGGGCACTTTGCGTGATTCGGCCGCCTGCCGCCGAATACTTGGTCCGGTCGGCCTGCCGGCGGTCCTCGGGCAGGCGCGCGCGGGGTCGCGGTCGTAGAGAGCATGCCGCCATCCCTATCCTTACAGGAAGAGAAAGACTCGTTTGAACCTACTCGTTCTTGCCGCCGCTGCTACGACCAAGGTCGTTCCGTCGGCCGCGGCGACGCTTTTGCCCCGCGGCGCCACGCCGAATGTGCCCGCCCCGGTACCCGCTGGTCCCGCCCCTCAGACGGCGATCGCCGCACACGCGCCTTGGCTGACCCACACGATGGCCGGACTCTTCATCGTCTCCGCGCTCGCGCTGATCTGTTTGCTCGCGGTCCAGACGACGAAGCAAGAGGGGCTGACCGGGACGATCGGCGGCCGCGTCGAGTCGCTCCTATCGCGGCCGGCTCGGAGCCGAGGAGCAACTCAAGCGAATCACTGGGTTTCGGCGGTCGCTTTCGTCGTCTTCGGGTTCGTCCTCTCGCTGACCGGCATATAGCTAGGTAAGCGAGAAGAGCCTCGTGGAGCTGCTCGAGGTCGGCAACCTTCGGACGACGTTCCGGACCGAAGATGGCCCGGTAACGGCGGTCAACGGGCTCTCGTTTTCGCTCGGCGCGGGCGAGACGCTCGGCATCGTCGGCGAATCCGGCTCGGGGAAATCGGTCACCGCGCTCTCGATCATGCGCTTGCTGGCGCGCACCGCGGCGGTCGACCGCCGATCGCATCGCCTTCAACGGCGAGGACCTGCCAGCAGAAGAGCGAAGCCGAGATGCGCAAGATTCGCGGCTACAAGATCGCGATGATCTTCCAGGATCCGATGACGTCGCTCAATCCGGTGCTCACGATCGGCGAGCAGATCGCCGAGGCGGTGCGCCTGCACCTCGGCGCTCGACAAGCGCGAAGGCGCGCGAGCGCGCGATCGAGATGCTGCGACAGGTCCGCATTCCGGCACCGGAGAAGCGGCTCGGCGACTACCCGCACCAGTTCTCCGGCGGCATGCGCCAGCGCGTGATGATCGCGATGGCGCTCTCGTGCAACCCGCAGCTGCTGATCGCCGACGAGCCGACGACGGCGCTCGACGTGACGATCCAAGCGCAGATCCTCGAGCTGATGAACGAGATGCAGCGCGAGACCGGGCGGCGATCATCCTGATCACGCACGACCTCGGCGTCGTCGCCGAAATCTGCAAGAACGTGCTCGTCATGTACGGCGGCAACATGGTCGAATACGGCACGGCCGAGCAGATCTTCGGCGACCCGCGCATGCCCTACACGCAGGGCCTGCTCGCGTCGCTGCCGCGCCTCGACGACGGAGCACCGGCGCCTCGTGCCGATCGAAGGACAGCCGCCGAACCTGCTGCGCTTGCCGCCCGGCTGCGCGTTCGCGCCGCGCTGCCGCTACCGGATGCCGATCTGCGCCGAGCCGGTGCCGCTCTACGATTTCGGCGACGGGCACGTCGCGCGCTGCTATCCTCTACGACGAGCGAGCGCGACGACCAGCGCCCGGCCGCGGTCCAGACGCTCCCGACGGTGCGGCCCGCCGGCGTATGAGCAACGGCCCGCTGGTCGAGGTCAAAGGACCTCTACAAGTATTTTCCGATCCACGCCGGGCTGATGTCGCGGCACGTCGCCGACGTCAGGGCGGTCGACGGCGTCGACGTTTTCGATCCGACGAGGGCGAGACGCTCGGGCTCGTCGGCGAATCGGGTTCGGGAAAGACGACGATCGGCCGGCTGCTCCTGCGGCTCTTGCCCGCGACCAAGGGCGAGATCGACTTCGAAGGGCGCGACGTGCTCGCGCATGAACCGCGGCGAAATCCGCCGGCTGCGCCGCGCGATGCAGATCATCTTCCAGGATCCGTTCGCTTCGCTCAACCCGCGGATGACCGTCGGCGACATCATCGCCGAGCCGCTGCGCATCCACGGCTTGGCGCCGCGGCAAAGAGGTCGACGAGCGCGTTCACGAGCTGCCTCGAGCTCGTCGGCCTCCAGCCCTACCACGCCAACCGCTATCCGCACGAGTTCTCGGGCGGCCAGCGCCAGCGCGTCGGCATCGCGCGCGCGCTCGCCGTCGATCCGAAGTTCATCGTCTGCGACGAGCCGGTCTCGGCGCTCGACGTTTCGATTCAGGCCCAGGTCATCAACCTGCTCGAGGATCTCCAGCAGCAGCTCGGGCTGACCTACCTGTTCATCGCCCACGACCTCTCGGTCGTCCGGCACATTCGAACCGCGTCGCGGTGATGTACGTCGGCAAGATCGTCGAGCTCGCCGACCGCGACACGCTCTACCAAAACCCGCTCCACCCCTACACGCAGGCGCTGCTCTCGGCGATCCCGATTCCCGACCCCGTGCTGGAGACGCGGCGCAAGCGCATCGTCCTGACCGGCGATATTCCGTCGCCGGTCAACCCGCCGTCGGGCTGCCGCTTTCACACGCGCTGCCCGATCGCGTTCGACCGCTGCACGGTCGAGGAGCCGCCGTTCAACGAGTACGCAGCCGGGACACTTCGCCGCGTGCCACTGGGTCGAAGAGCACGGCGGCCAAGCGCCCGACCTCACCACGGTCCGCGTCTCGCAAGATCAAGAAAAAGAGCGACCGCAGGGCGATCGCCTCTCTCGTTTGCTGTGACGCTCGGCGCGCTACTTCTTGCGCCTGACCTTCCGGCGCACGGCCTTGCGTGCGACCTTCTTGGCGGACCGCTTTGCGGGCCACCTTGCGGCGAGCCTTCTTGCGAACGGCCTTGCGAGCTTCTTTCGGCGCACGGCCTTGCGCGCGACCTTCCTGCGCGGACTTTCCGGCGAACGACCTTGCGCGGCTACCTTCCGGCGCACCGCTTTGCGGACCACTTTCCGGCGTACCGCTTTGCGGACCGCTTTCCGGCGTACCGCCTGCTCGCGACCGCTTTCTTGGCTACGGCTTTGCGCACTTTTCTGCGGCCTACCGCTTTCTTCACGGCGACGACCGCGGCAGCTTTGCGGCGCCGCGCTTTGCGGCGCGGCTTTGCCATTACTGCCTCAGCTCAGGGCCGCCGTTTGATGTGGAATCCGAGTCCATTCATTCCTCCTCGTCCCCGGGGACGATAAGCTGTTATGTGGACAGCGCTTCATGGCGCTTTTGAACGCATCATACAAGGATTTCGTTAAATGATGCAAATTCGCGCCGGCCGAGCGGTTAAAACGCGGGCTCGCCGAGGCATTTGCCGGGGGCTTGACCGCCAGGCAGTATACTAAGGCCCCGTGAAAAAGCCCCTGATCATCGTCGAGTCGCCGACGAAGGCCAGGACGATCAAGAAGTTTCTTGCCGCGCGCGCTACGCGGTGAAGGCGTCGGTGGGGCACGTCCGCGATCTGCCCAAGAGCACGCTCGGCGTCGACGTGGAGCACGATTTCGCGCCGAAATACCTGACGATCAAGGGCAAGGGCGACATCATCAAAGAGCTCGAGGCGCGGTCAAGAGCGCGAGCGACGTCTATCTCGCGACCGACCCCGACCGCGAAGGCGAAGCGATCGCGTGGCATCTGGCCGAGCTCCTGAAGCTCGCCGAATCCCAAGCGAATCGAGCTCCACGAAATCACCAAGGACGCCGCGCTGGCGGCGCTGCGCGACCCGCACCACGATCGACATGGACCGCGTCAACGCGCAACAGGCGCGGCGGATTCTCGACCGGCTGGTCGGCTACAAGATCTCGCCGCTGCTGTGGGCGAAAGTCCGCGGCGGCCTTTCGGCCGGGCGCGTGCAGTCGGTCGCGGTGAAGCTGATCGTCGACCGCGAGCGCGAGATCGAGGCCTTCGTTCCGCGCGAGTACTGGAGCGATCACGGCGCTCGCTCGCCGGCGAGCGCGATCCCGAGGCCGCCGTTTCTCCGCCGACTCTGGTCACCCATCGCGGCGAGAAGCTCGAGGTAACGAAACGCAAGCCGCGAGCCGACGCAGCGCTCGCGGCGCTGCAAGGACGCGGCCTACCGCGTCGACTTCGGTCAAGAAGCGCGAGGTGCGGCGCAACGCGCCGGCGCCGTTCACGACCTCGACGCTGCAGCAGGAGGCCTCGCGGAAGCTGAAGATGCGCGTCCGCCGGGCGATGCAGGTGGCCCAGGCGCTCTACGAGGGCGTCGATCTCGGGGGCAGCGAGGGCACCGTCGGGTCTGATCACCTACATGCGCACCGACTCGACGCGCATCAGCGACTCAGGCGCGCGAAGCGGCGCGAGAGTTCATCGTCGGCGACGTACGGCGAAGCGTTCCACGGCGGGCCGCAGGCATCAAGGTGCGCGAGGGCGCGCAGGACGCGCACGAAGCGATCCGCCCGACGTCCGTGCTCCGGACGCCCCGAGCGGCTCGCCGGGTCACCTCAAACGCGACGAGCTGCGGCTCTATACGATGATCTGGGAGCGATTCGTCGCCTCGCAGATGGCGGCCGGCGATCTTCGACCAGACCGACGGTCGACGTCGGAGCGAACGAGTACGGCTTCCGCGCGACCGGAACGGTGATGCGCTTCGCCGGCTTCACCCGCGTCTATGAAGAAGGCGAGCGACGACGACGTGCTGCCGGGCAAAGCGGTCCGACGGTAAGCCGCTGCTGCCGGAACTGATCGCTGGACGAGCCGCTCGAGTGCCGCAAGCATCGAGCCGAAGCAGCACTTCACCGAACCGCCGCCGCGTTACACCGAAGCGGCGCTGGTGAAGGCGCTCGAGGAAAACGGCATCGGCCGGCCGTCGACCTACTCGACGATCGTCGAGACGATCCAGGCGCGCGGCTACGTACAGCAGCGCGAGCGCCGCTTCCCGCCGACCGAGATCGGGATGGCGGTCAACGATCTGCTCGGTCGAGCATTTCCAAAGATCGTCAACCTGGACTTCACCGCCGCGATGGAGGGCGACCTCGACAGGGTCGCCGAGGGACACGAAGACTGGGTCGGCCTGCTGCGCGCGCTTCTACGGCCCGTTCGCGAGCGAACTCGAAGCGGCCGAAGAGAAGCTGCCGCAGCTCGAGCTGCGCGACGAGCCGACCGACGAAATCTGCCCGAACTGCGGCCGGCCGATGGTCATCAAGACCGGGCCGCTTCGGCAGGTTCATCTCGTGCACCGGCTATCCCGAGTGCAAGACGACGAAGCCGATCGTCAAAGAGACCGGCGCGAAGTGCCCCAAGGACGGCGGCGCGATCGTCGAGCGGCGATCGCAAGAAGGGACGCACGTTCTACGGCTGCGCGAACTACCCGAAGTGCGACTTCGTCTCGTGGGATCCGCGTCGTCGCCGGAGCGTTGCCCGGTCTGCGGCTCGTACGTCGTCGCCAAGACGCGCCGCGGCGGGAACACGCATCTCGAGTGTGCCGCCGACCGTACGCACGGCCTTGCGGAGCGCGAACTCGTCGAGGTTTAGGGACGGAGACGGTATACTAGTCTGCAGCGCTTGACCGTCATCGGCGGCGGCCTCGCCGGGTGCGAAGCGGCATGGCAGGCGGCGCGGTGCGGCGTCGAGGTCGATCTCTACGAAATGCGGCCGCAGCGAAGCGGTCCGGCGCACGCGACCGGTGCGCTCGCCGAGCTGGTCTGCAGCAACTCGCTTGCGCGGCGCGGCGCTCGAAAACGCCGTCGGGTCTGCTCAAGGAAGAGCTGGCGCGGCTCGGTTCGCTCATCGTGACCTCGGCGCGCGAGACTGCCGTGCCGGCCGGCGGCGCGCTGGCGGTCGATCGCGAACGCTTCGCGGCATGGTCGAAGCGCGGATCGCGGCCGAGCCGCGTATCCGGCTACGACGCGAGGAAGTGCGCGAGATTCCGCTCGACCGGCCGGTGATCGTTGCCTGCGGTCCGCTGCCTAGCGACGAGTCTTGGCCGCCCTCGACGGCCTGCTCGCCAACGCCGGCGCCCACGAGCACGGAGCGAAGCCGCGGCTGCACTACTACGATGCCGCGTCGCCGATCGTCGCCGCCGACTCGATCGACGAATCGCCGATGTACCGCAAGTCGCGCTACGATAAAGGCGACGGCGACGACTACCTCAACATTCCGCTCGACCGCGAACAGCTACGCCTCGTTCCTCGCCGACCTGCGCACTGCTCGATCGTCACCACGGTAAGGAGTTCGAGGACGGCGGCGCCGTACTTCGAGGGCTGTCTGCCGATCGAGGAGATGGCCGACCGCGGCGATGAGACGCTGCGCTACGGCCCGCTGAAGCCGGTCGGTCTGCGCGATCCGCGCACCGGGAAGACGCCCTACGCGGTCGTGCAGCTGCGCAAAGAGAACGCCGACGGCACCGCCTACAATCTCGTCGGCTTCCAAACGCGCCTCACGTGGCCGGCGCAGAGCGAGGCGTTCGGAAAGCTTCCGGGATTAGAGCAGGCGGAGTGGCTGCGACTCGGCGTCATGCACCGCAACACGTTCATCGATTCGCCGCGCCTGCTCGACGCGCGCCTGAAGCTGCGCGGCAGCCGGGGCTCTACTTTGCCGGTCAGATCACCGGCGCCGAGGGCTACGTCGAGGCGGCCGCCTGCGGCGCGATGACCGGCATTCACGCCGCGCGCGCAATGCTCGGCTTGCCGCCGGTCGATTTCCCGCGGAGAGCGCATTCGGCGCGGTCGTCGCGCACCTGCAAAACCTCGCGACGCCCGACTTTCAGCCGGCCAACGTCACATGGGCATACATCCGTGCCCCTGCGTCCTTCGACTCCGCTCAGTCCTTCGACTCCGCTCAGGATGACAGGCGGATGGGGAAACGCGAGCGGCGCCGGCTGATCGCCGAGCGCGCGCTGGCGGCGATCGAAACCTTCGCCGCTGAAACTCTCTTCGCACCGGCCGGGTAATCCAGGAAGCTAATGATTCGATCGACGACGATTGTGGCCGTTCGCCGCGACGGCAAGCTCGCGATCGCCGGCGACGGCCAGGTTACGCTCGACAAAACGATCGTCAAGCACGGCGCCCGCAAGGTCCGCAAGATCGCCGGCGGCAAGGTGCTCGCCGGCTTCGCCGGTTCGGCCGCCGACGGGATCACGCTGCTCGAGAAGTTCGAGGCGAAGTTCGCCGAGTTCAAGGACCTGACGCGCGCCGCCGTCGAGCTGGCCAAGGACTGGCGGCAGGATCGCGCGCTGCGCCGGCTCGAGGCGCTGCTGATCGTCGGCAATCCCGCGCATCTGTTCTTGCTCTCGGGAACGGGCGACGTGATCGAGCCCGACGAAGGGATCGCCGCGATCGGCAGCGGCGGCCCTTACGCGCAGGCCGCCGCGGCGGCGCTGATACGAAATACGCAGCTAGGCGCCGAGGAGATCGCGCGCAAGGCGCTGGAGATCGCCGCCGAGATCTGCATCTACACCAACGACGACATCACCGTCGAGAGTCTGGTGTGACGAGCGCGCTCACGAGCATCCTCGATCCGGCGACGCTGACGCCGCGCCAGATCGTCGCGGAGCTCGACAAGTACATCGTCGGGCAAGCTCAGGCGAAGCGCGCGGTCGCGATCGCCCTGCGCAACCGATACCGGCGCGCGCGCGCGCGCGAGGATCTGCGCGAAGAGATCACCCCCAAGAACATCCTGATGATCGGTCCGACCGGCGTCGGCAAGACCGAGATCGCGCGGCGCCTCGCTGCGCTGGTCGGCGCGCCGTTCGTCAAGGTCGAGGCGACGAAGTACACGGAGGTCGGATACGTCGGCCGCGACGTCGAGTCGATGGTTCGCGATCTGGTCGAGGCGTCGATCCGCATCGGTCACCGACGAGCGCCGCGAAGAAGTGCGAGAGCTCGCCGAGCACGGCAGGCGGTCGAGCGGGTCATCGACGTGCTGCATCCGGAGACGCGACCGCCCTCAGCGCAGCAAGGCAACCCGTCTCGGCAACGCGCTGGGCTCGATTTTCGGAAGCGGCTTCTCGGCGCATCCGGCCGCCTGCAACACCCTCGGCCGCACCGTCGGCCGACGCCGCAGCACGTCCGAGATCAGACGCGCGGCGAAATCGAGCGCGGCTTCTACGACGTGCGTCTGATCGAGATCGAAGTCGAAGAAGCGCCGAGCCTTCCGATCGGCGTGATCGGCGGCGATCGATCAAGGCGGCGACATCGGCGAGATGCTGGGCGGAATTCTGCCCAAGACGGCGCACGAAGAAGCGCGTGACGGTCGCGGAGGCGCGGCGCATCTTCGAACAAGAAGAGGCCGCCAAACTGATCGACATGGACGCCGTCAAGCGCGAAGCGCTGCGGCGCGCCGGCGAGGACGGGATCATCTTCATCGACGAGATCGACAAGGTCGCCGGTTCGAATCAGCGCGGCGGCCCGGACGTCTCGCGCGAGGGCGTGCAGCGCGACATTCTGCCGATCGTCGAAGGCTCGACCGTCAATACGAAGCACGGCCCGATCAAGACCGACCACGTCCTGTTCATCGCGGCCGGCGCCTTTCACATCAGCAAGCCGTCGGACCTGATTCCCGAACTGCAGGGACGCTTTCCGATCCGCGTCGAGCTCGACTCGCTGACGGCGGAAGACTTCAAGACGATCCTGACGCAGCCGAAGAACGCGTTGGTGGAGCAGTACAAGGCGCTGCTGGCTACCGAGAACGTCACGCTCGACTTCCGCGAGGACGCAATCGAGCAGCTCGCTGCCTTCGCGATGCAGGTAAACGAGCAGACCGAAAATATCGGCGCTCGCCGCCTGCACACCGTGCTCGAGCGCGTGCTCGAGGACATCAGTTTCGACGCGCCGGAGACGACCGGCACCGTGGTCATCGATGGCGCCTATGTGAGGGGCTCGCTTGGCCGACGTCGTTGAAAACGCCGACCTTTCAGGGTACATTCTTTAAGGTAATTCCCATCCCGTCCAGGAGGGTCCGGGCGCGGTAACGAGGATGTTTGCAAGATGAATAAGCTAATCGGGGTGCTCGGCGCTTTTGCTGCCGGCGCCGCGCTGCTAGCCGGATGTAACGGCAGCAGCGGCAACAATAACCCGCCGCCCGGAGTCGGGACGAACTGCGGGGGCCCGCCCAGCGCGAATCAGCTCCAGGTCTTGTATCCGATCCCCAACTCGCGCAACGCTCCCCAGGCGTTAGGAAACATCTACGTCTCGACCAAGGGACAACTGCCGCCGAGCAATCAGTTCAACCTCTTCCTGGCTCAAGCGAACGGTGCGCAGACGTTTACGTCCGTCTTCTTCGGAATTAGCAAGTCGCAGATACCCTCGCCGCACGCGACGCCGGGCTACTCGAACGCGGTCTACTACGCCTCGTCGCTCCCGCCGAGCTATATAATCGGACCGAATCAGGCGGTGAGCTTGCTCTGGAATGACGGCGGAACGGGCTGCTCGCCGCACGTCGTCATCAGCTCCTTTCGCACGCAGCGCTAGCAGGGGCATAAAGCGGGCGCGCCCGGAGTAGCGGGCGGCTATCGAAGAGAATAGCCGCCTGCCATGCCCTATATCCGCGAGATCATCACCGACGGCCATCCCGCGCTGCGCAAAGTCGCCAAAAAGGTCGATCCGAAAGAGATCGGCGATCCGCTCTTTCAGCAGCTGATCGACGACATGTTCGAGACGATGTACGCCGCGCCCGGCGTCGGCCTGGCCGCGCCCCAAGTCAACGTCTCGAAACGCTTCTTCGTGATGGACGTGCACGACGAGGAGCACGACCCTGCCGTCGTGATCAATCCCAAGCTCGAAGAAGCCGAAGAGGAGATCGAGCTGCGCGAAGGCTGTCTCTCCGTGCCCGGGCTCGTCGGCGAGATCACGCGATTCAAGCGCGTTGTTGTTAGCGGCCTGGATCGCCGCGGGCAGAAGATTCGCATCGAAGGCGAGGGGCTGCTGGCGCAATGCCTGCAACACGAGATCGATCATCTCAACGGCAAGCTCTATATCGACCGAGCGCAGAACCTGCGCCCAGCGGTTAGTGAAGAGGAGAGAGAGACGGCGGAAGCCGCCGAGGCGTGAAGACGCTCTTTCTTGGCACCAGCGCGTTCGCAGTGCCGAGCCTCGTCGTCGTCGCCGAGCAGACCGAGCTCGCCGCGGTCGTGACGCAGCCCGATCGCCGGGCCGGGCGCGGCCAGCGTTTACAGCCAAGTCCGGTAAAGGTTGCTGCGCTCGAGCCTGGGCTTGCGCGTCTGCGAACCGGTGCGTCTGCGCGACTTCGCGGCAGAGATCGCCGGCGAGCGCTTCGACCTCTTAGCGCTTGCGTCGTATGGCCGCATCCTGCCCAAGGTCCTTCTCGACCTCCCGCGGCTCGGAGCGCTCAACGTCCATCCGTCGCTGCTGCCCAAGTACCGCGGTGCGACGCCGATCCAGGGTGCGATTCTACAGGACGAGCGCGAGACCGGCGTGAGCATCATGTTGATGGACGAAGGGCTCGATACCGGCGATGTCGTTCTCCAGCGACGCATCGCGATCGAGCCCGACGAGACCTATGGCGAACTGCACGACCGCCTGGCCGCGGCAGGCGCGGAACTGCTCTCCGAAGCAATCGTATTAGCGGAGCCGCGGCGCTCTCAAGCGTAGCCCGCAGCACGGCGAGCCGACCCTGACCAAGCCGATTGAACGAGCGGACCTGGCCGTCGATTGGGCGTGGCCGCCCCAGCGAATCGTCACCGTGGTGCGCGCGTACTCGCCGCAACCGGCAGCACGCGCCGCGATCGACGGCGAGATGGTGAAGATTCTTCGCGCGCACGTCGATGCCGAAGGACGGCTCGCGATCGACGAAGTGATCGCGCCGAATCGCGGCAAGATGACCGGAGAGTCATTCGAGCGTCTGCGGGCGAGTAGGAGCCGCAGTGACGGCCCGTGAGCTTGCGCTGCGCGTCGTGCGCGACGTCTTTCCCGCGCCGGGGGCGCCGGGAGCCGAGCGCGGCGCTCAAGCATCGCTCGATTATCGCGTCCGCGACGCGCAGTTGAGCGAGCGCGACCGTGCCTTTGCCGCGGAGCTGGCATACGGCGCGATCAAGATGCGACGCGCGCTCGATTGGTATCTCGACCCGTTTATCGGTCAGCGCAGCGCTTCGACTCCGCTCGGCGCACCGCTCGGCACCAATGGAGTAATCCGCGAGCTGCTGCGCATCGCGGTCTACGAGCTGGTCTATACGCGGGCCGACGAGTACGCGACCGTCTCCGAGTTCGTCAACCTAGCAAAGCGATTCGGCCATCGCGGACTCGCCAACTTGGTGAACGCCGTGTTGCGCGGATTCTTGCGCGAGCGCCCAATCGCTCCGCGACGCGAAGACTTCATTGACGACGACGAATATCTGGGGACGCGCTACTCGTTGCCGACCTGGCTGGTGCGCCAATGGCGGCGTGCCTTCGCGGAGCAGACCGAAGCGATCTGCGCCGCCGTCAACCAGCCCGCCCAGAACGCCGTCGTCATCAACGCGCTGAAGACGTCGCGCGAGGAGGCGGCCGAACGGCTCGGCGCGTTGGGAGTGAGCGCGCAGCCCTCGCTCGTCGTTGCGGAGTCTCTCCTCGTCGAACGCGGGCCGCTCGTGCGGCCACCGGGCGGCGAGGCTCTGGTGGCCGCAATCGGAGAGCTCGGCGATGGCGGTGGACGTGCTGGGCCCGCAGCCGGGCGAAGCTATCCTCGACGTCTGCAGCGGCCGCGGAAATAAGACGCTGCAGATCGGGGCGCGGCTTGCGGGTGAGGGAGCCCTGCTCTGCATCGAACGCGACGCGCGCAGGGTCGCAACGCTGGAGCGGCGGTTGGCAGATGCGGGAGTCGTTGCGGGGATCGTGGCCGGCGATGCGACCGAAGAGCTACTGCCGCCCGATCGGCGTTTCGACCGCATTCTGATCGATGCGCCGTGCTCGGGTCTCGGCGTCGTTGGGCGCCATCCCGAGGCCCGCTGGAAGAAGCAGCCGACGGATGGCGAACGCCTCGCGCTGACGCAGCGAGCCTTGCTCGAGCGGATGGCCCGTCACGTCTACCCCGGCGGTGCGCTCGTCTATGCGGTTTGTTCGACGGATCCACGCGAGACGACCGAAGTGATCGATTGGTTTCTCTCTCGGCAGAACTTCGAGCGCGGCTTGATCCCGGCGGCGTACGGTCCTCTGCTGACCGCAGACGGCGACGTGCGGGTTCCGCCCGGTATCGGAGGCCGCGACGGATTCTATATCGCTCGGGTCGAGCGCAGCTCGTGAGCTTTTTCGCCAAGATCGAGCAGGCGTGCGCGGCTTTTATCGAGCGGGCGTTTGCCAAAACCTTCCCGAGCGACTTGGAGCCGGCGCAGATTGCGCGCAAGCTCGTCGCGACGATGGAGGCGGAGACGCGAAGCGAGGATGGGCGGCCGACTGCGCCGGGCGCCTACGCCGTCTACGTGAGCCCGGTCGATTTCGAGCGGCTGAGCGAGCATCAAAGCTATCTCGAGCGGGCCTGGGCGGAGCTCCTCCGGGACCTCGCCGGCCGGGTTGGCGTGACGCTCCCCGGCGGCGGCGCGCGGGTGACGATGGCGCCCCGTCCGACCGTCCCGGCCGGCGCGATCGTAATCGAGCTCGCCGGCGACAGCGCCACCCGCTTTCGCTTGCGGACGATCGAAGGCATGCCTCCGGACGGGGTATACTCAATCGTAGAGAAGAGCCGAATCGGGCGCAGCGAAGAGTGCGAAATCCTTCTCGCCGACCCAAGCGTTTCGCGCGCACACGCAATCGTAGAGGTCGACTCGGGGGAACCGATGGTTCGCGACCTCGGCTCGACCAACGGAACGTTCGTAAACGGCCGGCGGGTCGAACGGGAGTCGCTGCGCAACGGTGACGAGCTGCTCTTTGGAAAAACGCGCATGAGATTTGAGTCGGAATGATCGTTCTGGGCGTGGTCGAGGGCCTCGAGTGGCAGATGCGCGTCGGTTCGGTGGAGATCACGGCGGCGCTCGGTTTCGTCGCGCTGTTGGCCGCACGCCCGCGCGTGCGTGCCGCGGCGGAAATCGGCGGATTGACGCCGATGCAGGTGGGCCTGGAGATTCGCCAGCGCGACGGAAGCCGGACGCAGCTCGCGTATCCGCCGTTCGAGCTGGGACGCGCGAAACAGGCCGACCTCGTCTTGCACGATCCGGAGGTAAGCCGGCGCCATGCGCGCTTTGCCAGCGCCAACGGCGTCGTCTACGTCGAAGACCTTAAGAGCAGCAACGGCACGTTCCTCAACGGGCGCCGCGTCACCGACGCGATCGAGATCCGCGCGGGTGACGAAATCGACGTGGGAACGACGCGCCTCGTCGTTACGGAAGTGGAGTCTCGGTGACGCTCGCAATCCGGGGCGACCGCGCCTCGTGCCTCAGCATGCAGCTCGGCCCGCACACGTGGCTCCTGGCGGTCGCGCGCGGCTTCGGCTTCGTCGGAGGAATGGCGACCGAATCGGTGCTGCTCGCGCGCTTGAGGTCCGAATGCGAGCGTCGCGTCCGCAGCGCGCGTTTTCGCCGAGCGATCGATCGCCCGCAAGCCGCGGCGACCGCGATGCTGGCGGTGCTGACGCGCGTCAACGGCGATCTCTTCGCCAGCACCGCGAGCCACGACGACTACGTAACCGCGGCCTCTTCGCTCACCGCGCTGCTGGTCGTGCAAGGGCGTGCCTACGTGATGCACGCCGGCGCGACCGCGGCGTACTTGGTGCGCGACGGCGAGATTCTCGCGCTTTCGGGCGACGATCTCTTCGACGAGCTGCAAACGCCGCTGCTCGCGCGGGCCTTCGTCGCGGCGCCGGTGCTGGACGTCACCGTCTCGAGCACCTCGCTCGAGGAGGGCGACGTCCTCGTCCTGCTCGGGCGACGGGTGCGCAGCGAGGCCGATTGCCGTGCCTTGTTGACGCCGCGCGAGACCGGCGATCCACGCGAACACGTACTGATCGCCCGGTTCGAACACGACGACGTCGCCGAACAGGAGGCGCAGCGTATCGTCCGCAGGCGGAGTGCGGCATTCGGGCCGTCGCTCGCGCGTGCGATCGCCGGGGCGGCCTTTATCATCGCATCGGTCTACGTCCACTGATCCCGCTGGTGCTTCGGCGCGTGCTGCCGATGCTCGGAGCGCTTGCGGTTGCGGCGCTCATTCTCTATTTTGCGCCGCCGCACGCGATCGGCCCGTGGTGGATGCTCGTCGCGTTGGGAGCGCTTGCGATACTCTGGGTCGCGTGGCAACCGTCGGGCAGCCTGCGCGACGACGCGATGCCCGCGCTCGCCGTCGTGCTCTCGGCGATCGGGCTGGCGATGGTCGCGCGGCTCTCCCCGGTCCTCGCGCATCGTCAGCAGTGGTGGCTGCTGGTTTCGCTTGCGCTCGCGATCGCCGTGGCGCCGGCCTTCTCGCATTTCCGCCGATTCGCATCGTACAAGTACCTGTGGGTCATCGCGTCTTTAGCGCTCTTCGTGCTCCTGCTCATCTTCGGGGAAGAGGTGAACGGAGCGCGCCTATGGATCCGGCTCGGCCCGATCGAGTACGAGCCGATCGAGCTTATCAAGCTCTTCATCGTGCTCTTTTTGGCGGCCTATCTCGCCGAGATGGCCGACGTCATCGCGAACGCCCGGCCGTGGTCGCTGCGCGCAAACCTCAAGTACCTCGGTCCGCTCTTCATCGGGTGGGGCGCCTCGATGGCGATTCTCGTCCTGCAGCGCGATCTCGGGATGGCGACGCTGCTGCTCGCGACGTTTGCGACGATGCTCTTCGTGGCGACGCGGCGCCTTGACATCGTCCTTTTCGGAGCGCTGCTCTTCGGTGCCGGCGCCTTCTGGGCGATGCATCACTATCCGTACGTGCAGACACGCATCAGCGTCTGGCACAATCCCTTCTCGGATCCGCTCGGCGCCGGGTATCAATCTTCGCAGGCGTACTACTCGCTTGCCGCCGGGGGGCTCTTCGGCAGCGGGTACCGGCTCGGCCATCCCGAATTCATTCCGGACGTTGCGACCGACTATATTTACGCCGCGTTCTCGGAGGAGTTTGGATTGATCGGCGCGCTGCTCGTCCTGGCCATCTTCCTCGATCTCGTCCGGCGAATCTTTGCGACCGGGCTCGAGCAGCCGGACCTTTACACGAAGCTGCTCGCAGCCGGTCTCGGAGCGACCCTCGGCTTTCAAGTCGTGATCATCGTCGGCGGCGTGATCGGGCTGCTCCCGCTCACCGGGATCACGCTGCCGTTCATCTCGTACGGCGGCAGCTCACTGGTTGCGAACTTCCTGCTGGTTGCGCTCGTCTGGGCGATGAGCGCGCGTCCGCGGGCGCCGGCATGAGGGCACTGCTCGTTGCGTCCGCGCTCGCCATCGCGTTCGTGGGTTGTGCCAAATCGTCAAACGGCACCGCCGCCTCGGCTTCGGCGTCGGCGGCGATTGCGAACAACCCCGCCTCGGCGAGCGACGGCGCGGTCGTCTACATCACCAACTGTTCGAGCTGTCACCAACGCGACGGGAAGGGCGTGCCCGGCGCGTTTCCGCCATTAGCGGGCAATCCCGTCGTCACCGGCAACCCGACCGCCGTGATTGCGATCGTGAAGAACGGCGTCGAGGGCCGAATCGCCGTGAACGGCGCGCTCTATAGTGGAATCATGCCGCGTTGGGGCGGTGTGATCTCGGACGACGATATCGCCGCGGTAGTCACGTACATCCGAAGTTCGTGGCACAATCGTGCCGCACCGGTCACCGCCGCGGAGGTTCGCGCAATCAAATAGAGACGACGCGACCGTCCTCGTGGCGCTCTCCGAACTCGCACTCGAAAAGCCGCTCGACGAACTCGTACATGCCGAGATCGCCGTGGCGTAGACGCGCGCGGGTCGCTCTTGGCCATGGCGACGCCGGGTCGTTCGCCTCAACGTAAGCGCGCAGCGACTCTGCGAAGTATTCGTCGACGCCGGTTGCCGCGTAGGGCGTCACGAATGAAACCGCGTTGGCGAAGAGCGTGCGAACCTGCGGATCGATTCCGCTCCGATAGACGCCGCCGCCGAGCGCGCAGTCGAGTGCGTGTCCGAACTCGTGAGCGACGGTCATCGGACTGCGCGAACGCAGATAGAGCGCCCGTTCCTCGACGACGAAGAGCCCCGCCGGCGGTGCCGGCCAGGCGTCGACGTCGATGCCCAGCCGCGTCAAAGCGGGAGAGGCTTCGGCGTAGCGTTCGCGCGCGCGAAGTAGCATGACCCGGATCCGGCTGCGCAACGCGTAGGCGAGCGCCCCGCGGCCGAAACGAAGAAGCGTTTCGAGCACTTGCGGCTCAGCCGGACGCCGCCGGTCGCAGTCGAAGAGGCGGCGGGCGGTGGAGAGCGCGTCCTGCTGCATCGCCGCCATCGTCGCCCGACGACGTTGCCGGGACGTGGCGCCGGCATTTCAGAGTTCTTTCATGCGGCTGGACTAGCGTAAAACTCCATCACTTCGCTCCACTTCGGAGGTTCTCATGACTCTACGCACGTGGGGGCGGGTCACCATCGCGATGCTGGCGGCATTGGCCGCAGGTTGCGCTCGCGACGCCGGCAATGCGCTGCCGGTGCAACCGGGGCTCTCGGCTCCGGAATCGGTGCTATCCCAGCCCGATAACTCAGGCTCGATTTTGAAGCAGCTGACCAAGGAAGCGGTCATCGGCTCGACGGTCGACCCAAAGTTCCATCAACTCAATCCTTACGGCCTTACCGTGGCTCCGTCCACGACGGGCGATTTTACGCAAGGCGACTTGGTCGTCTGCAACTTCAATGCAAAAAGCAACGTCCAGGGCACCGGCTTTACGATCGTTGCACTGCATCCCATGCCGGGCTCAAAGCCGACGCTCGTTTCGTCGAGCAAGACGCTCCTCGGCTGCAACGCACTCGCGCTCGGTCCGGCCGACGATATTTGGGCCGCGTCATTTTCAGCTAACGATAATCCGGTGATCTCGCCTACCGGCAAGTTGGAGGACAACATCAAGGGCAAGCCCTTCGATCGCCCGTTCGGCCAGATCTTTGCCCAGCCGACGTCGGGGAGCCCGGCCTTCTACGAGAGCAACGCCGGTGACGGCACGGTCGTCAGAATCAATCTCGGCTCGACGTTTACCTACGACGTGATCGCCAAAGGGTTTGCGGTGAACCACGGTAAGCCGGGAAGCATCTTCGGCCCGTCGGGACTTTCCTACGATCCAAAGGGAGACCAGCTCTACGTTGCCGACGGCACGAACAACACGGTCGTCGCTTTCTCCAACGTCAGCACAATTCCAAACGGTGGGATCACCGTAGAAAAGGGCGGCATGACGTTCAAGGGTCCGTCGGCCAGCGATGCGCGGCTCGTCTTTGCGGGCTCGCCGCTCAACGGCCCGATCAGCTCGGCGTTGCTCTTCAACGGTAACATTGTGATCGGAAACACGGGAAATCCAAGCGGCCACAATATCATGGTCGAGCTCACGCCGATGGGTAAGGTGCTCGACGTTCGTAACGTCGACAAAGGCGCCTCCGGTTCGCTCTTCGGCATGGTCGCAACAGGTACGAACGCCGCCAACACGAAGCTCTATTTTAACGACGATAACCACAACGATCTACGAGTCTTAGAGAGAAAATAACTCGATTGCGATTCTCACAGTCGGCCCGGCACGCAGCACAGCTGTGCGCCGCGGCCGTCCTGGCAGGGTGCGGCAGCGGCGTTTCGACGCCGCTGCTCGGCCCTTCTACCCCGGTGCGTTCGCAGGCAAAGCAGGCCGTCGGGCTTGGGAAGATCCTCACGACCAAAAACCACGGGCAGATATTCGGCTTCGACATCAACAGCAACGGCGCCGACGGCGTTCTTGCAACGGCGACCGACGTCGAAACCTTCGACCAAACGACCGGAACGATCACGAAGACGTTTCCGAAGAAGACGCCTCCCGGGACTTCGTACGGGATGGACGGGATATTCGCCGGCGACATCGCGCTGATCACGCGCTACGTCGTCCCGAGCGGAAAAATCTATGCCGATCGCTTCTACAACGTGATGAAGCCGGTCACGGCGAAGAAGTTTACCGGCACGTGGAAGCCGCCGGTCAACGACATCGACGTGCTCGGCGCGGGCCGCAATCAGTCGACCAGCACGACGGCGCTCTTCGCCATCGAGCTGAAGAACCAAGATCAGCCTGACGTAGTCGTCACCGACCTAACGCGGAAGGGCCGCAGTAAGGCCTTCCACCTGGATCCAAATCTCTTTGGGTTGGGGAACTCGCCGCAATTTGGGCAAGATATCGCGACGAAGCAGGCCGTGATCGCGCTCTCGCCGGACGGCGGCCGCGTCGGCGGCGAGCCGCCGCTCAACGTGCTGATCGACTTGAAGACCGGTAAAGAGACGAAGTTCGTCGGGCTGAACAACGGTGCGTTCGGTTCCGGATACGTCAACGGGTTGGCGGTCGATTCAAATACGGGCATGGCGGCGACGACGACCGAACTCAACGCGCAAGTCGAGTTCTACAATCTGGCACAGAGGAATGGATTTGCCGTGCAGCTTCCCTGCACCGGCGACACCTCGCAGTCGAATAGCGGTGCGGGGGTCGCGAACGATCCGGTCAACGGCCTCTTTCTTGTAACCGATCCGTTCTATTGCAACGGAAGCGAGGGCAGCGCGTTACTCGTCTACGACGAGAGCGGAAACGTCGTCGAGACGATCACCGGCTTCAAGTTCGCGATCGGGGAACCGCCCCCGGTCATCAACCCGAGCACGCGAACGGGCTGGGCGTTCGGCCCGCAGTTCAGCCAGCTGCAGCAGTTTTCTTACTAGCGCCCTTTTAACAGAGTAAAGCCGGGATGCGTGACGCCGTGCGGGCGTACGACGCGGATCGTCACGCGGTCTTGGCGCACGCCGTCGGTGGCTTCGATCGTCCAGCTCCCGAACCGTAACGGCCAGAACGCGCCGCCGCTCGCATCGAGCGGAAGCGGAGAGCCGTTAACGCTCCAGCGTAAGGCGCGCCCTCCGTTGGCGGCGCGCAGGGCCAGCTGCTGTTCGCGAACGGCCAACGCACTCGACGCGGCGTTTCGCACGAAGACGTCGCCGTCGCGCGGAAAGAGAATGCGCAGCTCGGTCGCCTCGCGTTGCGGCAGGGTGTGCCGTACGGCCGCAACGTCGCGCGCGGGCACCCACTCCTGCACGACCGGACACCCGCTCTTGCCCTTTCCCGGTGCGTGGCCGGTGGTCGCGCAGATAGCCAGGCGGACGAAGCCCCGCGGCGGCGGAAACGGCTGCGGCTCGTCGCGCCGGTCGTATAGATGAAGCATGATGCGGTTCCACAGCGGTCCGGCGCCGGTGACGCCAGAGACGCCGCGCATCGCGCTGCCATCGAAGTTGCCGACCCAGACGCCGACGGTATAATCGCGCGTGAAGCCGACCGTCCACGTATCTCGGAAATCCGACGACGTCCCCGTTTTGACCGCGGCCGGAAACGGCATCTCGAGCACCGAGTGCACGCCGAACGACTTGGCGCGCGCGTGCGGGTCGGCGAGAATGTCGGTGATCAGCTCCCAGTCGGCCGGGTCGCCGGTGCGGCGCGGTGACGCGTTTCCGGCGACGAGCCGAAGCGGCAGATACTCGCCGGCTCGCGCGAGCGTCGCATACGCCTGGACGAGCTCCCAGAGGCTCACCTCGCCGCTGCCCAACGTCAATCCGAGCCCGTAGTACGAATCGGGACGATCGAGGTGGACGAAGCCGAGATCGTGCAGCCGCTCGAGGAACGTTCCAACGCCGAGCTGCGAGAGAACTTGCACCGCTGGAAGATTGAGCGAGTTTGCCAGCGCGTAGCGAACGCGCACTGGGCCGCTGAAGCGGCCGCTGTAGTCGCCGGGCTGGTAGAGCCTTCCGCCGGGAAGCGCGTACGCGGCCGGCGCGTCGGAGAGGATCGACGTCGAGCGGATCGTTCCACGCTCGAGCGCGAGCTCGTAGGTGAAGGGCTTGAGCGACGAGCCCGGCTGCCGCAGGGCTTGCACGCCGTCGTTGCGCCCGAGAGCCTCGTCGGAGAAGTAGTCGGGCGAACCGACGTAGGCGAGCACGTCTCCCGTTGCGTTGTCGACGACCAGCGCGGCGCCGTCGGTGACGTGATAACCTTGCAGCGCGGCGACCACGTCCTGCGTTTGCGCCTGAACGAAACGCTGCATGCTTACGGTCGATCGTCGTGCGGACGCGTCCGCGGCCGGCCGCGCGTCGGATAGAGAAAGAAGAGCGCATGGGCGGCATCGGCGATCCCGACGTCGTGGCGGCGCGCGTGGAGCTCTTCGTCGAACGCACGATCGGCCTGCGCGCCGCGTAATCACGCCGAGCTGGACCATGCGGTGGAGGACGAAGCGTTGGCGCAAGCGCAGTCGCTGCCAATCGACGTCGGGCGCGAGTCGGGAGGGATCGTTGGGAATTGCGGCGAGCAGCGAAGCCTGCGCGAGATCGAGGTCGGCCGCGGGTTCGCCGAAGTACGTGCGCGACGCAGCCTCGACGCCGTAGAGATTGCCGCCCATCGGCACGCGATTGACGTAGGCTTCGAGGATCGCGGATTTGCTCGAAGCGATCGCGATGCGCTCGGCGATCGCGATCTGCGCCAGCTTTCCGCGCAGCGGTGGAAGGCGTGGGATGGATCAGTCGCGCGAGCTGCATCTCGATCGTCGAACCTCCGCTGCGCGCCTCGCCGAAAATCGCGAAGTCTCGCGGCGACGCGCAGCAGCGCGGGAACGTCGACCGCGCCGTGGCGTGCGAAGCGCGCGTCTTCGGCGGCGACGATCGCCCGCAGAAAGTCCGGCGATACTGCCGGAGCGGCACGCCGATCGCGTGCGCCGAGTCGGCGCCGAGGACCGTGCCGAGCACGGCGCCGTTGCGATCGGTAAAGGTGACGGATTCGCGCGGCGAGGTCAGCGTCGCGGCGTCGATGCCGTAGAGATAGAGAGCCATCAATGTGCCGAGCGATGCCCAGCCGCGAGGAGCGCACGCAAAGAGTTTCATTTCGACCAAGGGAATGTACGACGGCGCAGGCTCTCTTGCTGCCTGCGAGGAGATCGCCGTTGCGCTCTTTGGGTATCGCCGTCGCCGCCGCCGCCGCTTTTGCAATCGCGTCGTGCACCGGACAGGCTCCGGCGCCGACCAAGCTCGCGCCGGTCGAGGCGCTCCCCAAACCCGTCGCTGCCGCCGTGGATCGTCTCGATCTCTCCGACGAGTAAGGCTCAGACGCTGGCGCAGATTCGGGTGATCTTCGCCAAGCCGGTCGCGCCGGTCGCAGGCGCTCTCCGGACGCCGGGCCGAGCGACATCCTCGAGCCACGTTACGCATCGAGCCGACGCTCGCGGCCACTTCACGGTGCTGACGCCGCGCATGATCGGTTTCGTCGCCGACCAGGCGCTGCCGATTGGCACGCGCGTGCGCGTGACGCTCGGCGCCGGGCTTGAAGCGATCTCGCCGGCGACGCGCTCGCGAGCGGATCTCGCGTGGACGTTCGAGACCGAGCCGCTCGACGCTCAGCGGCTTGCCGCAGCTCGAAGGAAGCGACGACGAACCGTCGCCCGGCGCCGGTCGGATTGAGTCCCGAAGCTTCAGGTCACCGCGAACGCCGCGGTCGACGCGGCATCGCTGGCCGCGCAACGCGGCACTGGTCGGCGGCGGCGAGAGCGTCCCCGTCGACGCCGTCGCTCGAAACTGCGCCGACGCCCATTCCGGGCAGCAACGCGGCCAGAGCTGTTCGATCCATCGCTGAACACGTGGGTCTACGATCTGCGTCCGGCGCGCGATCTGCGCGGGGGTACGACGTACGCGCTGCGGATCGGGCCCGGCGTCGAAGCCGCTCTACGGCAATCTGGCGACCAACGCGAGCTTCCAACGGCGGCATGCGCACCTACGGCCCGCTCGCGATCGTGCCGACGCCGGCGCCGAGCCCCAATAGCGGCGGCCGCTTCGCCGACGGCGATCCGGCGATCGCGTTCAGCAATCCGCTCGATCCCGAAGTCGGTCGCCGGAGCGGTCACGATTTCGCCGGCGCCGGCATCGGTGAAGACCTCGTCACCGTTCCCGACGACTCGAACACGATCGCGATCGATCCGTACGCGCTCGATCCCGATGCAACGTACTCGGCGACGGTGGCCGGCGAGCGTGAAGGACGTCTTCGGTCAAACGCTTGGGCACGAGCAGAGCGTCACGATTCGCACCTCCGGCTTCGCGCCGGGCGCGTGGGCGCCGAGCGGCACGACGCGTCATCCCGGCGGGCGCGCCGATCGCGCTGAACTTCTATGCGACGAATCTTCCCGGCAACTCGCTATCACGCGCGTACGCGCGCGTCGCACCGGTGCAAACTGCTGGGCAATGCCGACGCGCTCGCGAACTTGCCGCCGCCCTCCAGCGTGGCCGGTCGTTCGACGCTGCGCGGCGCGCGGCGCAACGCGCAGAGCGTCGTGCGCGTGCCGCTGCAGTCGAACCTCGGCGGCCCGTACGGCGCGCTCGCGTACGGTTTTCGCACCGCGCTCGACGTGCCCGGCGCGACGCCGTGACTCACCGGCATCGTGCAGCTGACGAATCTCGGCGTCTTCGCGCAGTGGTTCCCGGCGCAGGGCATCGTGCTCGTCCAGCATCTTAGCGACGGCGCGCCGGTGCGCGGCGCCAACGTCACCGTCTACCGCCTCGAGCGATCAGAGAAGACCGCGCCGGCAGCAATGCGCGAGCGGCGTCGACCGATGCCGACGGAGAGCTCGATCTCTCCGGCGTCGACGTCGAGCGCTGCTCGGCCTCGGCGCCGGCCGAGCCAGGCCCCGAACCTCGGCGTCGTCGTCACGCGAGGGCGCCGACGTCGCGACGCGTGACGACGTGGGATTGGAGCGGGATCACGCGCTTCGACGTGAACGGCGGATGGACGAGCGGCGCGCCGCTCTCGCGCGGCACGATCTTCAGCGACCGGCAGATGTATCAGCCCGGCGAGCACGGGAAGATCACCGGCATCGCGTACTACGTCAAGGGCAGCCGCGTCGTCGCCGACGCCAACGCGGTGTACCGCGTGACGCTGGTCGATCCGAGCAAAACGACGACGCCGCTCGGCACGCGCCAAGACCGACGCGTTCGGCGTCTTCTCGATGCCGATCGCGTTTTCGAAGCAGCAGGCGCTGGGATATTACACGGTCGACGCCAAAGGCGCCAACGGCAACGACATCAAGCGGATCGCTGCGCGTCGCCGAGTTCAAGCCGCCGAACTTCAAGCTAACGCTGACGCTCGCTGCAAAGTCGGCGACGGCCGGCTCGAGCCTGCGCGCCGACGTCGCCGCAGCGTATCTCTTCGGTGCGCCGCTGCAGGGCGGGAGCGCACATGCGTACGTCACGCGCGACCTCGCGACGCGTGCAGCCGAAGGGCTGGGACGATTTCTGGTTCGGCCGCCAATGGTTCTGGCCCGAGGAGACGCCGTCGTTCGACACCGACGTGCTGCAGCGCGATCTTCCGCTCGACGCGAAGGGCGCCGCTTCGCTCGACGTCGCCGTCCCGAGCGATCTGCCGTTTCCGATGACCTATCGCGTCGACATGGAGACGACCGACGTCTCGCATCTCTCGGTCGCCGACTCGCAGAGTTTCTTGGCGTTGCCCGGCGACGCGGCGATCGGACTCGCCTCCGACGTGGTCGGCAAGGCCGGCACGCCGATGGCGATTCGCGCCATCGTCACCGATGCCGACGGCAAGCCCGTCGCCGGGCGCGCAATCCACCTCGAGCTGCAGAAGATGACCTACACGTCGGCGACGCAGGAAGTCGAGGGCGGCGAGAGCGCGCAGCAGGCGATCAAATACGACACCGTCGCGACCGCCGACGTCACGTCGGGCGACCAGCCGGTCATCCGTGCAACTCACGCCGAGCGACGCCGGACCCTATCGCGTTCGCGCCAACTTCGCCAACGCGCGCGGCGACGCCAGCGCGACCGAGATTCAGGTCTTCGCGTTCGGTGCGGGCGAGGCCGATTGGGGACTAACCGACCCCAACGCCGTCGCGGTCAAGCTCGACAAGAAGCAGTACGCGATCGGCGACACGGCGACCGCGCTGATCGCCTCGCCGTTTGCAGTGGCCGACGTCTATCTCGCGGTCGTGCGCGGCGATACGATCTATCGGACGACGATGCGCGGCGCGAACGGCACGGTTCGTGCGACCTTCAAGGTAACGCCGGAGATGCTGCCGAACGCTGCCGTTCAAGCGGTCGTCGTGCGGCGCGGCCTCGCCCGCTCGAGCAGCATCCGCCCGACACGCTGGCGCGCACCGGCATGACCGGCTTCGACGTCGACGTCGCCGATCGGTATCTGAAGCTGGCGATCGCGCCGCAAAACGCGACCGTCACGCCGGGCGGCGCGCAACGCGTCACCTTCGCGGTGACCGATAAGAACGGCTCGCCGGCAGCGCGGCGAGATCGTCGCGATGGTCGTCAACGATGCGATCCTGCAGCTCTCGGGATACCGCCTGCCCGATTTGGTGCAGACCGTTTTTGCCGCAACAGCCGATCGCCACGATCTTCTCCGACAACCGCGAGAACGTGACGCTCAAGACGCAGACGCCGCCGCTCGAGAAAGGCTTCGGCTACGGCGGCGGCTTATCTCGCCGGCGCCGCGAGCACGCGCGTGCGGGCGAACTTTCAGCCGATGGCCTACTACGGCGTCATGAAGACCGACGCGTCCGGACGCGCCAGCGCCGCATTGACGATGCCCGACGATCTCACGACGTGGCGCGTGATGGCCGTGGCGCTGGCGGCCGACGACGCGCACTTTGCGAACCGGCGACGCGACGTTCATCTCCACCCAGCCGTTGATCGACCAATCCGCTGCTGCCGCAGTTCGCGCGTCCGGGCGATCGCTTCGATCTCGGCGTTTCGGTAGCGAATCAAACCGGCGCGGGCGGCGCGCTCGACTTCGTGTTGAAGCTCACCGGCGCTCTCGCATTCGCGCAGGGCGATCCGCAGAGCCAGCAAGCGACACAGGAGGCGGCGACCGGAATGCAGGCATTCCGCTTCCCGGTGACGGTCGGCACGCCGGCGCCGACGATGTTCCAAGCCGCGAGCTCCTTGCGCGATCACCATGATGCTTTCGACGTGCCGTTTAGCGCAAGCGATCGCGCGACCACCGATTCGGTGATCGAAAGCGGCGCGACCGCCGGCGAGAGCTCGATTCCGATCGCGCTGCAAGGCGGGAGGCTGGTCAGATTACGCTGGCGAACTCGATCGTTCCGCAGTTCGCCGTTCCGTCGGAGCGTCTGATGACGGGCGACGGACTGCCGCTCGCCGACGATGCGGCGTCGCGCTTGGTGATCGCCAGCGCGCTCGGGCGGCTGCGCGGGCCGTACCGGCTCAAGCTCGACTTCGATCCATCGGCGCAGTCCACGGCAAATCTCCAGCGGCTGCTCTCGTTCCAGCGCGGCGACGGCGGCTTCGGAGAGTTTGCGAATGCAGGCGAGAGCGATCCGTTCGTAACCGCTGCGGCGCTGGAAGCGATGCTCTTTGCGCGCGCGCACGGCGTTACGGTCGGGAACGGAGCGGTCGGGAGGGCGGTCACGTTCATGACGCAGGCGCTCGCCAATCCGGGGCGCTTCAAGTGGTGTGCGAGCGACGCGCTCTGCAAAGCGCAGCTCCGCTTCGAGGCGCTCTGGGCGCTCTCGCTCCAGAGCGCACCGCGCACGGATTTCCTCGCCGAGATCGTGGCGCAAAAAGAGAACTTCGATAGCGCGACGCAGATTCGGCTCGCGCGCTACCTCTTGCGCGCGCCGGGCTGGCAAGGGCAAGGCGCGGCGATGGCCGACCGCCTCGAGCAGACGCTCTACGTGACCGGGCGCTACGCCGTTGCGAACGTGTCGACGCGTTGGGGCTGGCTGGGTTCGCTCGTCGATGCGCAGTCGCAGATGCTCCAGCTGCTGATCGAGCGGCACGCGCCGCAGGAGCAGCTCGACGGCGCCGTTCGCGCGCTCGTCGCGCAGCAATGCCGCTGCGGCTGGCCGACGACCGACGATACGGCCGGTGCGCTCGTCGCGCTCTCCGCTTATGCCGCGACCGAACGGCTCGTGCCCGGGAGCGCAACGGCCAGCGTGGGCGGCGTCACGCTGGGCACGGCGAGCTTCGGATCGACCGCGTCGTCGCAAACGTTCACCGCGCCGGCCTCGTCGCTGAACGGCAACGCGGTCGTCGTGCGAACGCGCGGCGGAACGGTGCACTACGTGCTGCTCTACACCTATCCCGTGCCGCCCGGGGCTCCCGGCGAGCTCGCCGCATTCCGCGTCGTTCGCACGCTCGCGGACCCAAGCGCGGCCGGCTCGAAGACCGCCGGGTCCCTGGCGACGATGGACCTCGCGGCGACGCAGCCGGTCGACGTCTCGGCCGGACGCGTCTTCGATGTCGGCGTGCGCGTGATCGTCGATCATCCGGTCGACCGGCTCGTGATCGACGATCCGCTGCCGGCCGGATTGGAAGCGGTCGACACGACGTTCCGCACGTCGCTCCAAGCAGTCGTGCCGCAGAGCGACAGCTGGGAGATCGACGCGCGCCAGATCTATCGCGATCGCGTCGTCGCCTACGCGGAGCATCTCGGCCCCGGCGTCTACGAGATGCACTACCTCGTGCGTTCCGTTACGCCCGGCAAGTTCGCGTGGCCGGGCGCACATGCATACTTACGCGACGCGCCCGAGCAGTTCGGCCGCAGCGCGGCTGCCACGTTACAGGTGAGTGAATAACATGCGATTCAACCGAGCGGCATTCTTAGTGGGTTCGGTCGCAGCGGCGAGCGGCTTGGCTGTGAACGCACGGGCCTCGGCGCCGGTGCCGGCGACCGCTTCAACCGAAGAGCTCCTGGCGCGCTTGATGGCCGGAAACAAGCGGTTCGTTCACAACGATTTTCCGACGATTTTCAAGACGGCCGAAAAGCGCGCGCTCTTGGTCGAGGGGCAGGCGCCGTTCGCCGCGATCCTGGGTTGCTCCGATTCGCGCGTGATACCCGAGTTCGTTTTCGCGCAAGGGATCGGCGAGTTGTTCGTGGTGCGCGTCGCCGGAAACTATCCCGACGATATGGTCACCGGATCGCTCGAGTACGCCAACGAGCACCTCGGCACCAGGCTGATCATGGTGCTCGGCCACCAAGGCTGCGGTGCGGTAACGGCCGTCTATGAGGCCTTGAAGGACAAAGAGCGGGTGCCCCGACACCTCTCGGCGATCGCGTCGTCGATAGGTCCTGGAATTGCGAGCATCGTTGCGAGCGACGGCGGCATCGACGCCGCGGTCGAAGCGAACGTTCGAGCCGCAGTCGCGAAACTGCGAGGAAGTCACCCGGTCCTCGCCGAGCATGTCGCCGACGGCCGGGTCAAAATCGTCGGCGGCGTCTACAAGCTGGCCAGCGGCGAGGTCAAACTGCTTAAGTGAAAGCTAGTAGTAGAGCGAGCCTGCCCAGACGTCGGTGTAATCCTTGCCGTTGCAGTCTGAGACGACGGTTCCGCTGCCCGCCGCGCGCGTGAAACGTCCCGTTCCTCCAACGACCGCGTAGGTCAAAAACGTGCACGCCGAAATGGAAGCGGGCTCGTATGGACGAGCCCGCCGCGGAGCGATGTGAACGTGAAAGGCTGAGCTAGGACGAGGGTGGGCAGTAGAAGTGCGCCGTCGCTTTGCCCGTGATGCCGAGAGTCTTATTGGTGTTGTTGACCCAGTAGACCCACGTGGTCGTGCCCGAGCCGCCGGTCTCGCTGACGTCGATGGCGAGCGGCGTTCCACCCTTGCTGTTGTTCCAAACATTATTGATGAAGCAGCCGTGAAGCGTCGTCTTCTTGAAGGCACAGATCGCGCCGGGCTTGCAGTTGGTAACGCCCATCGGCTCGGCTTCGATATAGCCTTCGGTCGCTCCGATCGAGGGATGGATTGCGACGGCCGGATTGAGGGTGAGCGCGGCTAAGAGAAATGACATCAAAAACATCGGTATCTTCTGGTCTCCTTACCTTGATGGTAGACGGGTATACGATTGGTGTTACGGATAGGATAACCGGAAGTGTTGCGCCGGCACGCAAGCGGGCAGAGGCTTCTGTACGTTTTCTAATGCCCGCTCGGGCGGACTCTTAGCCACCAAGGCCCCAGCGCTTGAAATATTATTTTTAATATAATATGATTTATCAGTATCGCGGAGAAGCCCCAGGTCCAGTACGATACCGATACCACCACCGCGAGGAGAGGTCGATGAGCACCTATCGAGCGCCACTGCGCGACATGCAGTTCGCCCTGCGCGAGCTTGCCGGCATTGACGAGGTCGCAAGCCTGCCGGGTTGCGGGGAGACCCTCGACGTCCTCGACTCGGTGCTCGAGGAGGCGGCGGCATTTGCCGCGGGCGTGCTCGATCCGCTCAACCGCAGCGGCGACAAGCAGGGCTGCACGTGGAACGCGGGCGAGGTTACTACGCCGGCCGGCTTCAAGGAGGCGTACCGAAAGTTCGCTGAGGCAGGCTGGATCGGGCTGCCGGTACCGGAGGAGTACGGCGGGCAGGGTTTGCCCCAGACACTGCTCGGCCCGACCTTGGAGATGTGGAACGCGGCAAACATCGGCTTCGCCAATGGTCCGCTGCTCAATCAGGGCGCGATCGAAGCGATCGAGCTGGTCGGATCCGACGAACAGAAGAAGCGGTTCATCCCGAACCTGGTATCGGGCAAGTGGACGGGGACGATGTGCCTCACCGAGCCGCAGGCCGGATCGGACTTGGCGCAGGTCCGCGCCCGCGCCGTTCCCGACGGCGACCATTACCTCATTAGCGGCACGAAGATCTTCATTACTTTTGGCGAGCACGACATGGCGGAGAACATCATTCACCTCGTGCTCGCGCGCTTGCCCGATGCGCCCGAGGGAACCAAAGGCATCTCGCTGTTCATCGTGCCGAAGTTCTTGGTCAACGCCGACGGATCGCTGGGCGCTCGCAACGACGTCGTCTGCGCGAGCATCGAGCATAAGCTTGGCATCAACGCTAACCCGACTTGCACGCTCAACTACGGTGAGAAGGGAAAAGGCGCCGTCGGCTATTTGGTCGGCGAGCCGAACCGCGGCCTCGAGTACATGTTCATCATGATGAACGCCGCGCGCTTCTCGGTCGGCGTGCAAGGCATCGCGTTGGCCGACCGCGCCTATCAAAGCGCGCTCGAATACGCTAAAGAGCGCGTGCAAGGGCGCGACCTGCGGCCCGGTTCACGCGCTCCCGAAGCAATCTTCGAGCACCCCGACGTGCGCCGTATGCTGATGTGGCAGAAGGCAACGATCGAGGCTATGCGCGCACTCGCCTACGTGACCGCGGCCTCGCTCGATTTCGCCCTTCGTCATCCCGACGATAAGGTGCGCAAGCAGCACAAGGCATTCGTCGAGCTGATGATTCCGGTCGTCAAGGGCTGGTGCACTGAGAACGCCGTCGAGCTCTGCTCGGTCGCACTGCAAGTCTTCGGGGGGATGGGATACATCGAGGAGACAGGCATCGCGCAACAGTATCGCGACGTCCGGATCATCACGATTTACGAAGGTACGACGGGCATTCAATCGCTCGACCTCGTCGGCCGTAAGCTGTTGCGCGACATGGGCGCGACCGCGCGCACCGTCGGCAAGCAGATGGAGGCGGTCGCCAAGGAGTGCGTTGCCGCCGACGATGGTACCGTCAGGCGCATCGGCGAAGCCTTGGGCGAGGCGCTCGAGGTGCTCAACGAGACTTCGCAGTGGATCGGCATGAACGCGATGGGCGATCTGCATAAAGCCTTTGCCTGTTCGGTACCGTATCTGCTTTTGTGGGGTACGGTCGCGGGCGGCTGGCAGATGGCGCGCGCCGCGCTGATCTCAGCGCGGAAAACCGGTGCAAATGATCCCGAGGCCGAGTTCTACCGGGCGAAGCTCGCGACGGCCGCCTTCTACGCGTCGCACGTGCTTTCGCGGTGCGCCTGGTACAAGCGGCAGATCGTCGAGGGCTCGGGCGACGTTATGGCGCTCTCCGACGCGCAGTTCGAGCTCGATCGTAAGATGACGGCCGGGGTCTGATGATTCCGCAGGAACGGCGCGACGACCCTTCGACAGGCTCAGGGCAGGCTGTACGCCTCATCACCCTCGACAATCCGCCGGTCAACGCGCTCTCATTTGCCTACTGCGCGGCGCTGCTCGGGCAGATCGAGGCGGCAAATGACGACGAAGCGGTCGAAGCGGTCGTGCTGACCGGTGCCAACGGCCTGTTCAGCGGCGGCGCCGACGTAAACGATTTCAACACCGAGATGCCGGCCGGGGCGGTGACGATCCGCGACGTAATCGCCGCGATCGAGCGGAGTCCGAAACTCTTCATCGCGGCGATCGACGGCACGTGTCTGGGCGGCGGCCTCGAGCTCGCGCTCGTCTGCGACTGGCGTATTGTCGCGCCCGGCTCGAAGCTCGGGCTGCCGGAGATCAAGCTCGGGCTTCTGCCCGGCGCCGGCGGCACGCAGCGTCTCCCTCGCCTCATCGGTGCGCGGGCCGCGCTCGAGTTCATGCTCAAAGGATCTTCGGCTTCGGCGGTCCGCGCGCTCGAGCTGGGCATTCTCGACGAGATTGTCGACGGCAGCGTGGTCGAGCGTGCAGTCGCGCTGGCCAGAACGCGTCCGGCGAAGCGTCGCGCTTCGCACTTGCCGGTGGCGATCGCGCCCGGCGTTTCCGCTCAAGCCGGACCGTTCGTCGTCGCGCAGGCGCACAAGATGGTGCCGCCGGAAAGCAACGGCGGATTCGCCGCGCACAAGCTCATAGACGCCGTTGCGGCCGCGGTCGAGCTGCCGTTTGCCTTCGGGCTCGCGCGCGAAACGCGTCTCTTCGACGAGCTGGTGCGATCCAAGCCGTCGATGGCGCTGCGCCACGTCTTCTTCGCCGAGCACGATCTCTCTAAGGGGCTAGCGCCCGCAGAGCCATTGCCGATCGCAAAAGCCGGGGTCGTCGGTGCGGGTACGATGGGAAGCGGCATCGCGATCGCCTTCGCGCAGGCTGGTATTCCGGCCGTCGTCGTCGACACCAACGACGAAGCGGTCGAGAAGGCTCGCCAGACCGTCATGGGCATGTTCATGTATCAAGTGCAGCAGGGCCGGCTCACGCAAGAACAAGCCTGGGAGCGCGCGCAATCGATCGTCTTCACCGAGGATTGGAACGAGCTGGGCGACTGCGACATCGTGGTCGAGGCCGTCTTCGAAAGCCTCGACGTCAAGCGCAACGTCTTCGAGCGGCTCGATGCCACGGTGAAGCCGGAGGCGCTGCTCGCCACCAATACCTCGACGCTCGACATCGACGCCATCGCGGCGGCGACGAAGCGTCCGCAGAACGTCTTCGGGCTGCACTTCTTCGTGCCCGCAAATATCATGCCGCTGCTGGAAATCGTTCGCGGACGCGACTCGTCCGCGCAAGCGCTGGCGACCGGGTTTGCGCTGGGAAAGAGATTGCGGAAGAAGGCGGTGCTTTCGGGCAACGCGTTCGGCTTTATCGGCAACCGCATGGTCTTCGACTACCTGCGCGAGGCGTTCGCGCTCGCCGAAGAGGGCATTGCGCCGGCGCGCGTCGACGCGGTCATGAAAGCCTTCGGTTTTCCGATGGGTCCGTTCGCCATGAGCGATCTCTCCGGGCTCGACGTCGGCCTCCACGTGCAAAAGCTCCAGGGTGCGGCCGGCCGGGGACGTACCGACGTGCTCGAGCAGCTCGTCGAGCGCAAACGGCTCGGGCAGAAGACGCTGGCCGGTTTCCATAAGTACGACAAGTCGGTCGGTAAGGGCCGCGAGCCGATCGCGGATCCGGAGGTCGAGCGAATCTTCGCCGAAGCGGCGCGCGCGGCGGGTATCGTGCCGCGCGAGGCGAGCGATGCCGAGATTCGCGAGCGCCTGCTCTACGCGCTGGTCAATCGCGGCGCCTACCTGCTCGAGGAGGGCGTTGCTTTGCGGCCGGGCGACATCGATATCGTCTACGTCTACGGCTATGGGTTCCCACCGCACCACGGCGGGCCGATGTGGTACGCCGACGAGATCGGCATCGCGCGTGTTTACGATCGCATCCGTGAGTTCGAAGCCGAGTATGGGCTGCGGTGGACGCCGTCGGCGCTGCTCGCGCAGCTTGCCGAGGGCAGCGGAAAGGCGCTCGTCCATGCGTGAGGCGGCGATCGTCTCGGCGGCGCGCACACCGATCGGCCGTGCCTTTCGCGGCGCCTACAATCAAACGCCGGGCGCGACGATGGCCGGTCATGCGGTCAAACACGCGATCGAGCGCGCCTCGATCGCGCCGCACGACGTGCAGGACGTCATCATCGGCTGCGGATTGCCCGAAGGCGCGACCGGCAATAACGTCGGGCGCACCGCGGCGATGCGCGCCGGGTGTCCGGTTACGGTTCCCGGGCAGACCGTAAGCCGTTTCTGCGCTTCCGGGCTCGACGCGATCGCGGCGGCCGCAAAGCGCGTCATCGCCGACGGCGCGAACGTCGTCGTCGCGGGCGGGGTCGAGTCGATCAGCATGGTCCAGAACGATCTCAACCTCCACTTCTTTGCCGAAGAGTGGCTGCTGCGTCATCAACCCGATCTCTATACGCCGATGCTCTACACCGCCGACTTCGTCGCCAAGAAGTACACCATCTCGCGCGAACGCCAGGACGAGTACGCGCTGCAGAGCCAACAGCGCACGGCGGCGGCACAAGCCGCCGGCCGTTTCGACGCGGAGATCGTGCCCATGGCCTCGTGGAAGTACGTGCAGGAGAAGGAGAGCGGCGCGGTACGCGAGGAGCGCGTCGAACTCGGCAAGGACGAGGGCAATCGTCCCGATACGACTCTGGCGGGCCTCGCCTCGCTCAAGGGGGCCGTCACCGGCGTGGCCGACGCGACGATCACCGCGGGCAACTCGTCGCAGCTCTCCGACGGTGCAGCTGCGGTCGTCGTGATGGAGACGCGAGGCGGCGAAGCAGCGTGGATTGCAGCCGCTCGGATTCTATCGCGGCTACGTCGTTGCCGGCTGCGAGCCGGGGGAGATGGGGATCGCTCCCGTGTACGCCGTTCCGATGCTGCTCGAAGCGCACGGGCTCTCGGTCGGCGATATCGGGCTCTGGGAACTCAACGAAGCCTTCGCGGTGCAGACGGTCTACTGCCGCGATACGCTCGGCCTTCCGAACGATCGCTTCAACGTAGACGGCGGCGCCATCTCGATCGGGCATCCGTACGGCATGAGCGGGGCGCGGATGACGATGCACGCGCTCATTGAGGGCAAACGGCGCGGCGAGAAGTACGTCGTCGTCACGATGTGCGTCGCCGGCGGCATGGGCGCCGCCGCCCTCTTCGAAGTCGCCTAAGAAGCCTTCTTTGAGGGACGCCTAGCTTTTCTTCGCTGCGAAGGCCGTGCACCAACCGTTGGGGCTGATCGAGCCGTCAACGATCTTGCACGTTCCGTTGGCCGTGGCCGAGCTCCCAGGGATGAAGAACGTGCATCCCGAGCATTTGTGCCCTTCGCTTGGCTTGCTCTGATATTTGAACTGCGCCTGCGAGCCTTTCGCTTGCGCCGCCGTCGTCCCGGCGATCATCAAGCCGGCGAGGGCGGGAAGCACGATCGCGCCGCGAACGAACTCGCGCCGCGTCACCGGGTTGGCTGACTCCCTCATTGCGTTGCTCTCCCTTCGGTGTCAGTCTTGGCGTCGCTCGAGCCGATCTCTTGCCTCGGACGGGCGGCAACCGTGCCATTTTCCTCTCATTTTGCCTTAATGGTACGCTAATCGCGGCTCGATGCTTTGCATGGCCCAATCGGTTTCAATGGTTGGTGAGGGGTAAGATAACAAAAGATGACAAGCAAGTGGTTCACTAGCCTGATCTCCGGGGCTGCCCTCATGGGGATGACCCTCGGGAACATCCTTCCGGCGGCGGCGCAAGAACAGGCGCCCGATCAGAACGGACCGGCCGTCGCGCGGATTAGCGTCCTGCATGGCTCGGCCGTCGTTCAGCGCGGCGACAGTAACACCCAAGTTGATGCCGCGGTCAACGCCCCGCTGCTACCCGGCGACTATATCTCGACGGGCGCCACGTCGCGGGCCGAGCTGCAGTTCGACGGCTACAGCGCGGTGCGCTTGGCCGGGAACGTCCAGGCGCGGCTCACCTCGAACGATCCCAACAACCGCCAGATGCAGCTTGCCGACGGAACGGTCGAAGTTTCGCTCGTTCACAACGCAGCGCCGTTTCAGGTCGATACGCCCTCGGTGAGCGTGCGGGCACAGCAGGCCGGCGACTACCGCGTAACCATTTATCAGGATGGCTCGACGTGGGTTACCGTTCGTCGCGGTCAGGCCGACATCGTTACGCCCCAGCAGACCTACACGCTCGAGTCGGGCAAGACGCTGGTCGCGCGGGGCTCGGCCTCCACGCCGTCGATCGCGTACCGCTCCGCTCTGGCCTACGATTCGTTCGACGATTTTAATGCGCAGCGCGATCAGGTGATGGTCGCGGCAATGAACGCAAACTCAAACTTGAATCCCGACATCGCCGGCTACGACAATCTCGGCCAGTACGGCCAATGGCAAGACGTTGCCGGATACGGCCAGGTTTGGGTGCCGAACGAGCCCTCCAACTGGGCGCCGTATCGGAACGGATCGTGGACCTGGGCCGGAGGCTATGGCTGGACCTGGGTCGGAAGCGAACCGTGGGGCTGGGTTCCGTATCACTACGGGCGCTGGTTCTACGCGAACGGCTTAGGCTGGGCTTGGTACCCGCCGTCGTACACGGTCGCGCCGGTTTGGTCGCCCGCTCTGGTCGGCTTCTTCGGATTCGGTGCCGGCGGCCCGGGATGGGGCCTCTCGGTCGGCTTCGGCTTCCCGAGCATCGGCTGGTGTCCGCTCGCGCCCTTCGCCCCGTACTATCCGTGGTATCCGGGCTGGGCCTGGACCGGCTGGGGCTGGGGATGGCATCCGTTCTGGGGCGGGACGCGCATCGTGCACGTGACCAACATCACGAACATCTACAACAACTTCCATCATGGCGGCGGAAGCGGCACGCTCGTCGGCAACTTCCAGCACGGTAATTTCTCGCACACGATCTCCGTCGATCCCAAGACCACGACGCACATCGGAACGATCCGCGGAGCGGTGCCGGTCACGCCGACCCGCGAGAACCTCCGCTTCAACGGCCACGCGCCTTCTGCGCCGGTCTCGCTCTCGAGGAGCTTCGATCAGCCGCGCTTCGCGTCGAATCGCGCGCTGGCGGCTCGTACGCCGTTCGAAGATCAGCAGCGAGCGGTCTCTCAGGCGATTCATGGCAACGTCGTTCATGACAACGCTCCGGTGGGCCACGTCAATGCTCCGGTTGGCCATCAGAACGCGCCGGTTAGCAGCCGCGACAGTTCCGGCACGATCCATGAGAACGCGGGCGGTTTCCGCGACAACGCTGCTCCGCGCAGCGACGCTGCGCCGCGCGACAACTCTGGCGCGACGCGTGGCACGCTCGCGTCGGATCCGTGGCAACGCTTCAATCAGGATCGCGGCGCCGGGGATCGCGGCTTCAGTGCGCGTCCCAGCTCAGACTCGAACGCTCTGCGTGCAAGCGGAAATGCAGCCGGCAACGCTCCGCGCAGCGACGCCGTGCGCGCGGGGAACGCACCCTCGAGTTCGTGGGGCCGTTTCTCGAGCCAGCGCGGAAACGTTTCCGCGCCGGTAAGCAACGGTCAACACGGTTCGTACGGCGGATCGAACGGTCGTAGTGCGACCGGCGGTTCGAGCTCGCGCGGCGGCTCGTCGTATCCGTCGTACTCGCACGGCGACGAGTACTCGCACGGCTCGTATCCATCGTATTCGCGCGGTTCCTATCCGTCGTCTCCATCGTACTCGCACGGATCGTATCCCTCGTCTCCATCGAACTCCCGAGGTTCGTATCCATCGGCGCCTCGTGGAGGTGAACCGCACTCCGGCGGTGGTGGTGGCGGCGGAGGCTCGCGCGGCGGCGGCGGCGGCGGAGGAGGCGGAAGGCCGCCGCGTTAGACGGAACTCGGCCACAGATAAGGGCGGCGCCAAGGCGCCGCCCTTTGCGTTGCAGAACGTCGAGCGCGATACTGTTCGGCAATCTCTTCAACAAGGAGCAACGAGAATCGATGAAAACGGTACGTTTTTCGCTGGGCGCCGCAGCGCTCGCGCTGGCGGCAGGCATGCCTGCCGCATCCCTGGCGCAAGCGACGGCTGCGCCGATGATGATGTCGGGCCACGCGAAGCCCGCCCATCTGGCAATGCCACACCCGATCAAAGTGAACAACTGCCACGCTCAACAAAACACGTACTCGGCGGTGGGCTATACGCCGGCGTTCTATCCGGGAGGATACGGCCCGTACTGGGGCTGGCCGTCGGTTTACGGCCTCAATTACTACCAATATCCCGTTGAAGGCGAGCCGACCCTGGCGATCGACTACGTAAACATCACCGACACCGTCATGAAAGACATCGAGTTCGGTTTGATCGCGCGCGGGAATCTGGTCGCCGAGGTCCGCGACGTCGGCACGTTCTCGCCCGGCGCGGAGATCAAGCACAAGTTCGGGATCAGCAAGAACGTCTTTCCCCTGCAAACCAGCTACGTCGAATGCATACCGTTGAAGATCCATTTCGTGGATGGATCGGTCTGGAAGAATCCGCATCTGCCGGCGCTTCGCCGCTCGATCTACGGCCCGCCGACGCACTAGGAGGGCGCCCGTAGATCATGGCTCAAGACCCCTCCGCCGTACAAGCGAGCGACAACGTCTGGGATATGGCGCAGCGCCAGCTCGACGAAGTCGGCATGCTTATCGGCTTGAACGAATCTCTCCACGGTTACCTGCGTCAGCCCAAGCGGGTGCTGGAAGTCTCCGTGCCGGTACGCATGGACAACGGCGCATTTCGCATGTTTACCGGCTACCGGGTGCAGCACAACATGGCGCGTGGACCCGGCAAGGGCGGCATACGCTTCCATCCCGACGTGACCCTCGACGAAATCAAGGCGCTGGCGATGTGGATGACCTGGAAGTGCGCGCTGGTCAACATCCCGTTCGGTGGTGCCAAAGGCGGCGTCATCTGTGACCCCAAGCACATGTCGATGCAGGAGCTCGAGAATCTGACCCGGCGCTTTACCAGCGAGATCTCGATCATCATCGGCCCGGAGAAAGACATCCCTGCCCCCGACGTGTACACGACGCCGCAGATCATGGCATGGATCATGGATACGTTCTCGATGCAACACGGATACTCGATTCCCGGCGTCGTCACGGGGAAGCCGGTGGCGATCGGCGGATCCCTCGGTCGCGACAAAGCGACGGCACGCGGCTGCATGTACGTCGTCGACGAAGCGATGGAGACGCTGGGAATGCCGGTCGAAGGAGCGCGCGTCGCGATCCAAGGGTTCGGCAACGCCGGCATGTACGCGGCTTCGCTGATGGCCGAACGTGGCTACTCAGTAG
Organism: Vulcanimicrobiota bacterium; assembly: GCA_963739845.1. GTDB lineage: Bacteria > Vulcanimicrobiota > Vulcanimicrobiia > Vulcanimicrobiales > Vulcanimicrobiaceae > Cybelea. The sequence continues at coordinate 327,170 of CAVUBQ010000001.1, forward strand.
TAGCCGTTTCAGACTCGCACGGCGGTGTCGCGAACGAACGCGGGCTCGACGTCAAGGGATTGGTTGCGCATAAGTTCGAGACCGGTTCGGTCGTCGGATTCACCGGCGGCGAACGCACCGACAACCGCGAGGTCCTCGAGTTCGAATGCGACGTGCTCGTGCCGGCCGCGCTGGAGAAGGTGATCACGCGCGAGAACGCTCCGCGCGTGCGGGCAAAAATCGTCGCGGAGGCGGCCAACGGCCCGACGCTTCCCGATGCCGACGACATTCTGTTCAGTCGCGGCGTCATGGTGCTGCCGGACATCCTGGCCAACGCGGGCGGCGTGACCGTCTCGTACTTCGAGTGGGTCCAAGATCTTCAAGCGAACTTCTGGGAAGAAGAACAGATCAATGAGGGTCTCAAGCGCAAGATGACGCGGGCGTTTCGCGAGACGCAAGAACAGGCGAAGCGTCACGGCGTCTCGATGCGTAAAGGGGCGTACTGCGTCGCCGTATCTCGAGTCGCCGAGGCGACGAAACTCCGCGGCCTCTATCCCTGACGCAACTTGGGCTCTTCGGCGCCGGAAGGCGCACCCTGGTCGACGATCAGACCGGAACGATCGCCTACGTTCCGGCCTTCGTCGACTCGGCGACCGCACGAAACTGGTTTGAGCTCCTTCTAGCTGAGGCGCCGTGGCGCAGCGAGCGCCGCCGGATGTACGACCGCGACGTCGACGTGCCGCGCCTCGTCGCAAGCTACCGCCTCGACGACGAGCATCTTCCCGAGCCGGTCCGGGAAGCGGGGCGCCGCGCGCGCGACGCCACCGTTGTGCCGTTCAATCGTGCGGGCTTGAACCTCTACCGCGACGGACACGACAGCGTCGCGCCCCACAACGACCGTCTCTACGAGATCGTCTCCGGACATCCGATCGCGCTGATCTCCCTCGGCGCGACGCGCCTGATGACGATCCGCAGCAAGGCGAGGCCTCGCCGCAGCTTCGATCTCGATCTGGAAAGCGGCAGTCTGCTGCTCATGAGCTACGAGACGCAGCTGCACTACGACCACGGAATCCCTAAGATGCGCGATCCGGTCGGAGCTCGAATCAGTCTCGCGCTGCGCGTGCGTCCGGCATAGGAGATGGAACCGAGTCGAGAGGCGGCGCCCTGGATGGCGGAGTTCGAGATGAGCGATTCGCTCGCGCAGAGACTCATTCTCGCGCAGTTTCCGCAGCTCGCTCCGGCGACGGCCACGCTGCTCGGCGAAGGCTGGGATAACGCGGCATTCTTGGTGAACGGCGCCTACGTCTTTCGCTTTCCTCGGCGTGAGATCGCGGCGCAACTTATCGCGCACGAGTGCGGTGTTCTCCCACTCGCGGCGCCGCAGCTGCCGCTCGCGGTTCCGGTTCCGGCGTTGCGCGGCCAGCCATCACCGCAGTATCCGTGGCGGTTCGCCGGATATCCTCAACTGCCCGGCGTCCCGCTTTCGGAGAAACGTCCGAGCGACGAAGAGTACCGACGCCTTGCGGCGCCGCTCGGCGAGTTTCTGCGCGCGCTTCACGCTCTCGATTGCGCTCCGCTGCGCGAAGCCGGCCTTCCAAGCGATACGCTTGGGCGTCTCGATCGAGCGCGTATGCTGCCGAAGATGCGGGCCCGCTTGGAGACGCTGCAGAGCGCAGGCTTCTTGGACGAGACGCGGCGGATGCTCGCGCTCGTCGAGCGAGTTGCTCCGGGCCAAGGCGGGATGTCCCGAGCCCTGGTCCACGGGGACCTCTATGCGCGTCACATTCTGGTTGACGAGCGGTTCGTACCGATCGCGATCATCGACTGGGGAGACGTGCATTTTGGCGATCCGGCGGTCGACCTCTCGATCGCCTTCAGCATACTAGCGCCGCCGATGCGCGAACGCTTCTTCGAAGCGTATGGAGGCGTGGACGAGGCGACGATCGAGGCGGCGCGCTTTCGCGCCGGCTATCACGCCACGATGGTGGCGCACTACGGGTACCGGATCGGCGACGGTGATCTGCTCTATATCGGCCTGCGCGGCATGCGCTTCGCTGCGGCCTGACTACATCGCGGGGGCCGGCGCAGATGGCTCCGGCGTCGGACCATAGATCGCTTCGGCGCCGGTGCAGATATTGCGCCGGCCGAGATTGAAATCGACCAGCTGCTCGCCGGCGGCGCTGGTCGCTCGTCCTTGGATCGCAACCGGCTCGCCGGCCGGAAGGGCAACGCGATTGTAAAGCAGGTCGGTTTGCCGCGTGAGCGCGCCAATGGAGCGGTCTTCGTTTAGAAAATCGTTGAACCACTTGCAGTTGTCGACCGGGCCCGGAAGACCGGCAAAGGTGTAGAGAATTGTTTCGGCGGGAGCGGCGCCGCCCGCGAGGGCGGCCAGGAGGGCGAATGCTGCTGCAGCAAGCGATCTGCGCTTCATCATATGCTGATACTACGCACTCATGCGTCGCCCTGTTTCGCCGGCCGCCGCAGCGGCCAAGAGGCGCCGGACCTCGTCGTCGCTGGTCTGTTCGAAATTGGCGTAGTAGAGGCCAACGGCGTGGAAGGGCTCGGGGGTAAAGAGGCAGACGACGCGGTCGACGATGCTCTCGAGGCTCGCGCGGGTTCGAGCCGCTGCGACCGGAACGGCGACGACGATCGCCGCTGGATCGCAACGGCGCAGTGCGCTCGCCGCGGCGCGCATCGTCGCCCCGGTGGCGAGGCCATCGTCGACCACGATCGCGATCTTACCGGCAACATCGGGTTGTGGGCGCCGGTCGCGGTAGGCGAGCTCGCGCCGGTGAAGCTCCGCCATCTCGCGGCGGACCACCGCGCTCAACGTCTCTTCATCGATTCCGAGCGACGCGATCAGCTCGCGGTCGATCACGCACGTGCCATCACCGGCGAGCGCGCCCATCGCCAGCTCTTCGTGCCCGGGCACGCCGAGCTTTCGCACCAAATAGACGTCGAGCGGAGCCCCAAGCCGCTTGGCGATCTCGTACCCGACGGGGACTCCGCCACGGGGCAGGGCGAGCACCATGACGTCGGCGTGGTCTTCATAGGCCCCCAGCGCTTGCGCGAGACGAACGCCCGCGTCCGCGCGGTCGCGCATCATTCCGGGACGCCACCGTCCTTTTCGATGATCTCTTGGTTGCTGGCGGCACCCCGGCACGGCGTGACGTGCGCGGGTGATGGCGGGTGGAAAGTGTTGGGCGCCTGATTGAAGTCGAACATGTCGTCCATCGAGTTGGCGGTTGCGTCGCTCGTGCCAAGCGAGCCTAAGCCGAAGTTCTGCTCGATGAACTGCAGGATGCTTCCGAAGTCGTACTGGGTATGCGAAACGAAATGCGCCTTCGCGAACGGCGAAATGACGATCATCGGAACGCGGAAGCCGAGGCTGGTGTAATTGATTTGCGCGGGCGCGACGTTGTCATACCATCCGCCCCAATCATCCCAGAGCAGCACGATGGCGGTGTTCTGCCAGTACTTGCTCTTACCGACTGCGTCGACGACGTTTGAAACCCACTTGGGGCCATTGTTGCAGCCGCTGGCCGGATGGTCCGAATCGAAGAGCGTCGGAATGACCCACGATACGGACGGAAGCGTTGCCGCTCTTGACGTCGGCGAGCACGTTGGTGTTCGGCCGGCTGATGTGGTTCTTCCAGTCCGGGCTAAAGCGGATCTTCTTGATCGCGTCAAAGCCGTTCCAGACGGCGCCGGAGAAATCTGCGTCCTTGCCTTGGAAGTTCGCCACGTAGTACTGCCAGCTGACGCCCGCGGAATCGAGCAAGTCGGCGATCGTACCGTACTGGGTGAAGCACGGGAAGGGGCCGCCGAACTCGCTTACTTGACCGTTGGTCTTGATGATCGCGCTGACGGTGCCGGGCGGCGCGTCGCATCCCCACGGCGTGTTATTGGGCTGGTCGGTCAGCGATTCGTTCGCGTTGAGCCGCGTCGTCCCAGCGATGATGTGCTGGTGAGCGATGAAGCTGCTCGCGGTCGCGGTGAAGAACATATGGTCGGCGATCGCATAGGAGCTCGCCAGATCCCAGTACGGCTTGGTCTCGCTGCGCTCGATGAAAGCGTACGGGTAGAGTTTGGCCGGAGCCCCCTGGCCGACGGCGCCGAAACGGATCTTGTTGAAGCCATCCATCTTACCGTGGTCGTACTCCACGTTGAAGGCGTTGTGGCTGTGGTCGATGTCCGTCCCGAAGTTCGGTTTGCCGGTGCTCTCGAGGGTGACCTCTTTGAGCCGCACGGTGCCGGTCTTGCACCACGGAGCCGGCGCGCACGCGCCGGAAGTGGCCGTGTCGGCTCCGGGAAAGCCCATGAAGAGATTGTCGAAGCTGCGGTTCTCTTGAAGCAGAATGATGACGTGGGAGATCGAATGCGCGGGCGCCGACGGCGTCGGCGGTGCGGCCGGGGTGGTGACCGTGCCGCTGCAGCCGCCAAAGAAAACCGCTGCGGCGAGAGTTAAGAACGCGCGAAAACGAACCAAAGTATCCTCCTAAACGATGCACCGCAACTCTTTCGCACGCTCGCACCCGGAGCCTGCCGGCGAAGCCTTACTCGGGCACGCCGCCGTCGCGCTCGATGAGTTCGCTCGCAGAGTTGAATTTCGGACACGAAACGATCGGTGGAAGCGCTGCGGCCTTAAAGCGTAGCGGCGCTTGGTAGAAGTCGAAAACGTCGCCGATCGAGTTCGCCGAGACGTCGCTGGTCCCCAACGAACCCAGCCCGAAGTTCTCTTCGACAAACTTAAGGACGCTGCCGAAATCGTACTGCGTGTGTGACACGGAGTGCGGCTTGGCATAGGGAGAGACCACGATCATCGGTACGCGGAATCCGAGACTCGTGTAGTTGATCTGCGGCGGCGAAACGTTGTCGTACCATCCGCCCCAATCGTCCCACAGGATGACGATCGCCGTGCTGCGCCAGTACTTGCTGCGGCCCACGGCGTTGACGACCTTCGTGATCCAGCGCGGGCCCTGGTTGCTCCCGCTGGCTGGATGATCGGAGCCGCAGAGCGTCGGTATGACCCATGAGACCGACGGGAGCGTGCCCGCGGCAATATCGTCGAAGACACGCGTGTTCGGATGGCGGATGTGCGACCAGTCGCTTCCGCGATTGCAAAAATGCACGCTGCCCTTATAATACCCCGAAGGGCACGCTACTCTCTTAGATCGCGTCGAATCCGTTCCACACGTCCCCGGAGAAGTCGAAGTTCGGCCCGTTCATCGCCTCGACGTAATATCTCCACGAAACGCCGGCGGCGTCGAGCAGATCCGCCATGGTCGCGTACGTGAAGCAGGGAAACGGACCGAGCCGATTGACCTTACCCGCGGTATCGATGACCGGCGTAAAGGTGACCTGCGACCCGGGAAACGCGGGGGCGTCGCAGCCCCACGGCATCTGATTCGGCTGATCGGTCAGCGATTCGGTTGAGCTGATCTGCGTCGTTCCGGCGATGATCTGCTGATGCGCGATAAAGCTGCTCGCCGTCGCGGTGAAGAACATACGATCGGCAAGCGCGTACCGCTCGGCGAGGTTCCAATAGGGTTTGGTCTCGGTTCGATTGACGTACGAGTATGGATAGAGTCCGGCCGGCCCCCGACTACCCTCTTGTCCGATACCCGATCAGATCGAAGCCGTCCATCTTCCCGCCGGCGTACTCGCGTCTCGAAGGCGCGGTGCGAGTGATCGATATCCTTGCCGCCTACGGCGTGCGTCGTTTCCAGGGTAATCGGCTTGAGGTTGACTCGGCCCCCGACCCTCTTGCACGCGGCGAGCCGCTCGTCGCAGTGCCCGCAGCTCTGCGTATCCGCCCCGGGGAAGCCCATGAACAGGTTCTCGAAGCTGCGGTTCTCCTGCAGCATGATGATGACGTGCGAGATCGAATGCGGCGGCGCCGCGATCGGCTTGACGGTAGGCGGGGCAGTTACCGTACCGCTGCATCCGGTTATGCGAAACTAGAAAGATACCAACGAAAAAGATCTGTCGCCGTCTCACGAGCACCTCCGTTACGGGTAGGTTTCGACGCAGGAAACCCTCGAAACTTGTCGCAGCTTGCCTGCTATCGAAAGGAGCGGCACACATATGCGGCTTTCATCATGTATTTCGGTAACTTTGGTTATTGCGCTTGGCGGCGTGCAGCGGCACAGCTCGGTGCCGACCGGCGGCTCTCCCGAGACGGCCGGACCCGCGGCACGCCTTCATGCGAGTGCGGCCGAACTCGGGCTCTGGCCGCGCTCCCGGTCCGGCGAAGCGCGTCTGCGGTGCGGTGCGCGCAGGGATACGCGCGCTGCCAAGCCTGGGTTCGCACCGACATGCACGGCATGATTCGCCCCGATACGCCGAACGGTTACGCTCCGAGCGACCTGCAAACGGCGTACAACCTGACGCCATACAGCGCAGCAACGGCAGCGGAGAGACCGTCGCGATCGTCGACGCCTACGACGATCCGAACGCCGCGTCGGACCTGGCGGTCTACCGCGCGCAGTACGGACTTCCGCGCGTGCACGCGTCAAGCGGCTGCTTCACGCAAAGCAAAGTAGGGCACGCAGACGCAACGCCGGGTGGGCCGAAGAGGAATCGCTCGACGTCGATATGGTCTCGGCGATCTGCCCGAACTGCAATATCCTGCTTGGTCGAAGCAGCGTCGGCGCGACCTCGGCGCTCAGCACCGCCGAACAGTACGCAACCGCGCACGCGAACTACGTGAGCAACAGCTGGAGCGGGAACGAGGGCTACGAAGACGCTACGACGGCGACTACAACGTCAGCGGCGTCGCGATCACGGCCGCGACCGGCGACAGCGGTTACAACCGCACGGCGCAGTGGCCCGCGATTCTGCCGACGCGTCATCGCCGTCGGCGGCACGAGTCTAACTCAAGATCAACCCGCGCACGGAGTCGGCTTGGTCGCGGCGCGGGGAGCGGCTGCAGCAAGGTCTACGCGAAGCCGAGCTTCCAGAGCGGGATCAACACCGGATGCTCGAGGCGCGCCCAGGCCGACGCGTCGGCCGATCGCCGATCCCAGCACCGGCGTTGCGGTTTACGACTCTTATAGGCAGAGCGGCTGGCTCGTCTTCGGCGGAACGTCGGTCGCGACGCCGATCGTCGCATCGGTCTTCGCGCTCGCCGGCAACACCGGCGCGAACAACCGAGCAACCTCTACTCGCACGCGTCGAGCCTCAACGACGTGACGTCGGGGAGCAACGGCAACTGCGGCGCACCGCTCTGCAAGGCCGGCACGGGGTGGGACGGCCCGACCGGACTGGGCACTCCGAACGGCATCGCTGCGTTCTAACGAAGAACGCGCGCTCGCTGCACGAAGGGCGCGGTGCGGCGAGTGCGAAGTCGCGCCCCATGAACCGTTGGGGGGCCGTCGCTGCCGCTGCTGCGCTGATCGCCATCTTGCCGCGCACCGCAGCGGCGGTCGACACGGTCCCCCTTACGCGGACCAACGACGGTCTGCTCGAAGTGCAGGCTTCGGTGGACGGGCGACCGGCGGTTCCGATGCTGATCGATCTCGGCGCCGGTGTCGACGTCCTTTCGAGCGCACTCGGTCGACAGCTTCGTGAAGATAGACGGCAAGTACGTGAGCCTGCGGCTGACCGGCGAGCGCGTCGACCTCCCGATCGGCACGGTCGTTTCGTTCTCGATCGGCGGCGTCCCCATCGAGGCCCCGCACGTCGGAGTCTGGAACGGGCTCGACGGCACGCGTTTCGGCGGCTTGGTCTCGGCGACGGCGTTTCGGAATATCACCGCGACCTTCAACTTCCGCGATAACAGATTGATTATCGAGGACGCCACGACGTTTCCGGAGCGAAAGCTCAACGCCGTGAAGATCCCGCTGACGCTGCAAGACGATCTCGGGATCGGCCTTGGCGTCTTTGCGCGCTTCGATTTCGGTGGAGGTAAGACGGGCCTGTGCGAGATCGACACCGGGGCTCGCGGTATCACGATCGACCGGGAGCTTGCGCCGATGCTCGGCGTGAACCTCAATGCACCGGGACTCCAGCACGAACGCACGCCCAGCGGCGATGCCGTACGCGCGCGCATCTCGTCGATCGCGCTGATGGGTGCACCGCAGACGAAGATCGATGGCCCGACCGCGACCTTCGGAAACCTGATCTACGACTGCAGTGTCGGCAACGATTTCTGGGGGGGCAAGACCTTTACGCTCGACCTCCCCGACCGCGCGATTTTTATTCCGGCGCAGTGAGGTGACGTTGCCGGCCGGGGCACCTCCCATGCTTTCGCAGATCGCTGCGCGATTTGCGGAGAGCGGCAAAGGCGTCGTCGGCTTCGACCTGCACCGCACGCTCGACGTTCACGCGGCGTTTCGCAGCCGTCACGAGGATCTCGTGCTGCAGGGCGTCTCGCAGGACGGGACCATCGTCAAGGTGCGCATCGTCAGCGACACGATCGACGGCAAGCCGGCGAGCGTAGCGGATCAAGATACGATTGCCGCGCAGTACGAGCACCCCAAGCCGGGCGACGCCTTTGCGGCGCCGTTCGACTCTCGCTATCTCGACGCTTACCAGTATCAGAGCCGCGACCCGGGAGCGATCGCGTTTAGCTCAAGCCTCCACGATTCGGCCCACGGTAACGGGAGCTTCTCGTACGATCCAGCCGGCAACGTGCTCTCCTACACCTACCAGCCGGGCGCATTGCCACCGTACGCAACCTCCGGGACCATCACCGACCAGCGTGCCGAGGTGCTCCCGGGATTCTGGACGGTGACGCAGGAGACGCAGCAATATAAAGGGAGCTACGGCCCTTTTGCAGGCACGGGAACGGTCGTCATCGCGTACTCGAACTTTCGACGATTCCCAGATCTGCAAAGCGCGACGGAGTCTATCCACCAGTGACGCGCCGTGCGAGGGATGCCGGTGACGATTTGACCGAACATACGTTCGCGTGATAGAGTCGATGACGTGAGCAGGTGGGGGAGCCTCGGGTGAGCTGGCTTTCGCGGCTTCGCACCTCCCTCGGCCGAGCCCGCGAGGTCTTCTCGGCCGTCGCACGCCTTGGATCGCCGGAACGGCCGCTAACGCCCGAATTTTGGGACGAGTTGGAAGAGGCGCTGATTGTGGCGGACTTCGGCGTGCCGACAACGGCGAAGATCATCGCCGGCCTGCGGACGGTCGCGAAGCAGGAGGAGTGGAAGACGACCGACCAAGCCGTGGCGCGCTTCGGCAAGGATGTCGAACGTTTTCTCACGCTGCCGCGAGCCGAGCTCCAGCTCGTCGGCGCGCCCGCAGTGCTGCTCATCGTCGGCGTAAACGGCAGCGGAAAGACCACGACGATCGGTAAGCTCGCGACGCGCTTACGGAAGCAGCGAAAGCGGGTGTTGCTCGTCGCCGCCGATACATTTCGCGCCGCGGCCGCCGAACAGCTCGCCATTTGGGCCGAACGCAGCGGGGCCACCCTCGTGCGCGGCGCCGAAGGCGCGGATCCGGCCTCGGTCGTTTTCGACGGATTGCGCGCGGCGAAAGCCCGCAATGCCGACGTTGTGATCGTTGATACCGCCGGGCGCTTACAGACGAAGACCAACCTCATGGAAGAGCTCAAAAAAATGCGCCGTGTGATCGAACGCGAGAGCGGAGAACCGCCCGCCGAGACGCTGCTCGTCGTCGATGGCACCAGCGGTCAGAACGCGATTTCGCAAGCGAAGCTCTTCAATGAAGCGACCCAACTCACGGGCATCGTCATGACCAAGCTCGACTCCACCGCCAAAGGGGGCGTGCTGGTCGCGATCGTCGACGAACTCGAAGTGCCGATCAAGCTTGTCGGCCTGGGCGAAGGGGTCGAGGACCTGCGCGACTTCTCGCCCGGCGAGTTCATCGACGCGCTCTTCGAAGAGAGCGCGGAACCGACCGTCGCGCCGTGATCGTCGCACCCGGAATGCCATACCCTTGGCACTCCGCCGTGAGAGCGTGATAGCAGCACCCGAAAGGAACGAATATGGCAACTGCAGATGAACGGCAACTCGCTCTAACCAACGCGCTCGCGCAGATCGAGCGGCAATTCGGCAAGGGCTCGATCATGCAGATGGGCGATTTCCAAGAGCGGATGGCGTTCGACGATCGTGCCGACCGGATCGATCGCACTCGACCTCGCGCTCGGCGTCGGCGGCTTCCCGCGCGGCCGCAGTCGTCGAGATCTACGGGCCGGAGTCGAGCGGTAAGACGACCCTCGCGCTCCACGTCATCGCCGAAGCGCAGAAGACCGGCGGCACGGCGGCCTTCATCGACGTCGAGCACGCGCTCGATCCGACCTACGCCGCAGCGCTCGGCGTCGATCTCGACAACCTGCTCGTCTCGCAGCCCGACACCGGCGAACAGGCGCTCGACATCGCCGAGATGCTCGACGCGCTGCAACGCGGTCGACGTCGTCGTCGTCGACTCGGTCGCGGCGCTCGTGACCAAGGCCGAGTTGGAAGGCGACATGGGCGACACGCACGTCGGGCTGCAGGCGCGGCTGATGTCGCAGGCGCTGCGCAAGCTCACCTCGGCGATCTCGCGCAGCAAGACAGTGATGATCTTCATCAACCAGCTGCGCGAAAAGGTCGGCGTGATGTTCGGCAGCCCGGAGACGACCTCGGGCGGCCGCGCGCTGAAGTTCTACGCCTCGGTCCGCCTCGACGTCCGCAAGCTCGAGACGATCAAGATCGGCCAAGACGTGGTCGGGACGCGCACCCGCGTGAAGGTCGTGAAGAACAAGGTCGCGCCGCCGTTCCGCCAGGCCGAGTTCGACATCACCTACGGCCACGGCATCTCGAAGATGGGCTCGATCCTCGACGTTGCGCTCGAGCAGAACATCGTCGGAAAGAGCGGCTCGTGGTACACCTACGGCGAGCAGCGCATCGGTCAAGGGCGCGAGAACGCCAAGGCGTTCCTCGAAGAGCACCTCGATCTGGCGACCGAGATCGAAGCGAAGCTTCGCGAAGCGCTCGGCAAAACGGCCTCGAGCAACGGGAAGGCCCCGGCCGCCGTCGTCGATTAGTCCTTCGACCCCGCTCAGGATGACAGGAGGGTGAGTTATGCCTGCTAGGCGGGCTTACTCTGTGGCGCTCGCGTTGCTCGCACGCGAGCGCCTGACGGAGGCTCGGCTCTGGAGGCACTTGGAGCGCAAAGGGTTCAGCGACGACGCCGCGCGCGAAGCTGTGGAACGGTGCAAGCGCGAAGGATTCGTCGACGATCGCCTCTATGCCAGGCTCTATGTCGAGCGCAAGCAGAAACCCATGGGGAACGAACGCCTTGTCGGTGAGCTCGTTCGTAAGGGAATCGACGGCGAGGCCGCGGCTGAAGCCGTAGCCGCACTTGAAGACGACGAAGGGTCGCGTTGCGTCGCCGCTTTCGAGCATTTGATGGCGAAGGCTTCCTCGACCGCCTACCCGACGGCGGCACGCCGCCTCGAGCGCTTGGGCTTCGCGGCGAATACGATCTATCGCGTGCTGCGCGATCACGCATCGAAGTTTGGACCGTTGGCAGGCGTGGATCTGAGCCGGCTCGAGTAGCATCACGCGCGGAACGATTTGGTCGGCTCCTGCGTTTCTAATGTGCCGTCATGTAGAGGGAAAGATCGCTGAACGCAGCGAGGCGGCCGAAAAGGTCCAGCTAGAGTCGAAAAACTGGGGAACGATTTCTCTGGGTCTTTTCGCGTCTGCGGAGGGTCTCAGCGCATACTGCGAACGGGCACTCGTTCCGGCATGCCGGTAACGATTCTGGTCGCGGAAGACGATCCTGCGATGCGCGAACTGCTCACCCATAATCTCGAACGCGAAGGCTTCAATACAATGGGCGTCGCCGACGGTCACGCGGCGCTGCGCCGCGCTCGAGGCGCCGCGGATTTGGTCGTACTCGACGTCGGTCTGCCGGGCGTTGACGGCTACGACGTCGCCCGAACCTTGCGCCGCGAGCAACGAAGCGTGCCGATCGTGATGGTGACCGGGCGGTGCGAGGAGATCGATCGGGTCCTCGGATTCGAGCTCGGCGCCGACGACTTCATACCGAAGCCGTTTTCGCCGCGAGAGCTCATCGCACGAATCAAAGCGATTCTGCGCCGTAGCGGGAGAGCACACGTGGAGGCTGGTACCGTGCTTCGGTTCGGCCGGCTGGAGATCGACGAACGAGCGCGCGAGGCACGCGTCGACGGGACCGACGCCAAGCTCAAGCCGAGGGAGTTCGCGCTGCTCGCCGAGCTCGCGGGAAACGCCGGGGTCGCTCTCTCCCGGGATTGGCTTCTGCAGAAGGTGTGGGGCTACGACTACGGCGGCGACGAACGCACGATCGACGTGCACGTACACCGCCTCCGCGCCAAGATCGAAGAGCGCTGGCGTCTGCCGCCGCTCGTGCGAACGGTCCATGGATTTGGTTATAAGTTCGCGCGCTTCTGATCCAACCGCGCCGTCGTGCTAGACCCCGAAGAGCTGGCGCGCTTCATCGCGACGGTCGGTCACGAGCTAAGCACCCCGCTCACCTCGATCCGCGGATATATCGAAACCTTGCTCGAGGACGAGCTCGATCCGTCCACCGTACGCCGCTTCCTGGAAACGGCTCACCGCGAAGCGCTCCGTCTGGGACGCCTGATCGAGGGAATGCTCGCGTTCTCGATGCTCGACCTCTCGGCGCACCCCTCGGGAGCCTCGTGCGACGTCGTCGAGCAGATTTGCGCAACGATCGAGATGCTCGCGCCGATCGCCGCCGGCCGGCGTGTCACGATTCGGGCGCAGCTGCCCTCATCGGCGCCGGCCCGGGTCGACGGCGACGCTTGCGTACATGCGTTGGCGAACGTGCTGGAGAACGCGGTAAAGCACGGCAGCGAGCGCGGTACGATCGAAATAGCGTGCTCACGCGACGAGCAGTTCGTGCGCATTGCAGTCGACGATGACGGCAAGGGGATCGCCGGTGCCGAGCGCCGCTCGATCTTCGACATGGGCGTTCGTGGCGGGTCCGCCCGACTCGGGCAGCGGTATCGGGCTTGCGGTCGTGAAGGCGATCGCACAGCGTGCCGGCGGCGACGTGGGGGTCGAGCCTTCGCCGCTGGGCGGCGCCCGGTTCGTCTTGCGCTTTCCGGCGGGATAACGGAGCGCGTTCGTCGTAGATAACGGTCCGTGACTATGTCCCGGGCAGCCTTCGCACATGCGAGTGAAGCCCAACTCGCCCACCTCTTCGACTTCTATCGAATCCCTTGGCAGTACGAACCGCGTAGTTTCCCGATTGTTTGGAACGAGCAAGGTCGCCCCGTCGAGTTTTTCACTCCGGACTTTTATCTCCCGGAGTACAATCTTTATATCGAGGTAACCGTGGCCAAGCCGGCGCGCAACAGCCGAAAAAACCGAAAGGTGCGGTTGATGCGCTCGCATCACCCTCGCATCAACGTAAAGCTCTTCACGCGCCGGGACGTCGAACGCGTCTTCTCCAGGGGCATGAAGCGCGCTTCATGATCGGGGAGCCGCTCTTCGACTCCCGACTCGATTGCAGAACGCGTGGCGGCTATCGGGGCTGCAATCTCGCTCGACTACGAGGGAAAGACACCGATTCTGATCGGGCTGCTGGCGGCGGCCGCGACGTTTCTCGCCGACCTGGCCCGCAAAGTCACGATCCCTTGCCAGCTCGACTTCATCTCGGTGAACAACTACGGGGACGGCGATGGGATCGCGTTCCAGAAGGACCTCGCGATCCCGCTCGAGGGGCGCCACGTGATCCTCGTCGACGACACCGTGGACACCGGGCTGACCCTCCAATACGTCGTCAAGACCCTGCTAGCCCGAGCGCCTGCCTCCCTGGCCGTCTGCACCCTTCTCGACCGGCCGCATAGGAGGATTGCCGAGGTCGAAATCAAGTATAGGGGCTTCGAGGTCCCCGACGTATTCGTCGTGGGTTACGGTCTTGACTATCTTGGACGCTATCGGGAGCTCCCTGCGTTGTACGCACACGGAACCTGGCCAACGTAAAAATGGGCCGCAACCTTCGACGAAGCGCTCTACGCGCGTTGCTCGCTGGCGTTTTGATCCTGCTTCCGCTACGTCTGTCGGCACTCGAACTCGGATCGATCGAGCAAGCCGCCGCACAGTACCGTAACCCGAACGAACACCTCCAAGAGATGTTCCGCGCCGCATTGCTCGACACGAGCCGGCTTGCGGAGTACGCGCCGGACGGAACGGCCTACATTAAGACCGGCGACATCCCGGCGGAGTGGCTGCGCGATGCTAGCGCGCAGGCCCGGCCCTATCTCTTCTTCGCCAAGGACGATCCCGACGTGCGCAGCCTTCTGCGCGCGATCATCGCCCGGATGGTGAAATACGTGAACATCGATCCGTACGCCAACGCATACACGCTCGACTATCGCGTCTGGGAGCAAAAGTTCGAGTTAGACTCGCTCGCCTACCCAACGGCGCTGGCATGGAGCTATTGGAAGGCAACCGGGGATACGTCAATCTTTACCCCCGAGTTCTCCACGATGCTGGACAACGTGCTGGCCACGATGCAGCGCGAGCAAAACCATCCGCGCGACTCTCGCTACGCCCACAAGGAACTGCCCGGCGACGGCAAAGGTCGACCGGTCGGCTATACCGGCATGATCTGGACCGGCTTCCGGCCCTCGGACGACGCTAGTTACTACAACTTCTTGATACCGTCGGAGATGTTTGCCGTCGTCGCGCTGGGCGACATGTCGCAGATCGAACTCAACGTCTACCACAACGTGGTCAAGGCACGCCAAGCCAAGGCGTTGCGCGACGAAGTGCAGCGGGGCATCCAGACCTACGGGCTCGTCCTCGTGCCGAAGTACGGCTATATCTATGCCTACGAGGTCGACGGGCTCGGCCACGCGATTCTGACCGACGACGCGAACATCCCCAGCCTGCTCGCGGCCCCGTACTTCGGCTACACGACGCCGGCCGACCGCTACTATCAGAACACGCGCCGCTTTCTACTCTCTCAGGATAATCCGTCGTTCTATCAGGGGCACGTGGCGCGCGGCATCGGCAGTTACCACACGCCCGACCACTGGGTCTGGCCGCTCGCGCTGATCGTCGAGGGCATTACCTCGACGAGCGGCTCGGAGAAGCAAGACGTGCTCGCGCAACTGCTCGCCAGCGATCCCGGCGACCACCTGCTGCACGAGTCGTTCAATCCGGACGATCCCAGGCAGTATACGCGGCAGAACTTTGGATGGCCGAATGCGCTCTTCTCCGAATTCGTCATGACCCAGTTTGGGGGAACGGTCGAGATTCCCATGGGCGATACCAGCGACCTAGAGTTTCGAAGCGAATAACGCGTTGTCCCTAGGACCCTCGACATGGACAACTCGAAGACGCCCGTCGCTCCGCATCCAGCTCCGCTCCTACTTCTCCACTTCTCCGGGAGAACGAAGAAGCTGGAGACTTCTCGTTGTCCACGCCGAGGGCCCAAGGGCGCGTATCCGTTCGGATAGGGAAAGAGAGTAAGGGTGGCGTCAAAGGCCGACATCATCGTCGGGCAGCAGTGGGGCGACGAGGGCAAAGGCCGGATCGTCGACCTGCTCGCCAAAGAGTACGATCTCATCGCGCGGTTCGGCGGCGGCGATAACGCGGGCCATTCGATCGTCGTCGGCGACCAGGAGCTCGCGCTGCGCATCGTCCCGTCGGGGGTCTTGCATCCGCACGTCGAGCTCTTCATCGGCGGGGGAACCGTCGTCAGCTTGGCGACGCTCCTCGATGAGCTCGACCGTTTGGCGCGCCTGGGCGTCGATACGTCCCGCGTGAAGATCTCCGACCGCGCGCACATCGTCTTCCCCTATCACGCGGCCCGCGAGCAGCTCGCGGAACGTGCGCGGGGCGCGCAGGCAATCGGCACGACCGGCCGCGGCATTGGTCCGGCCTACGTCGACCGAGTCGCGCGCAGCGGTATTCGCTTCTGCGATCTCGGCGATTCCAAGCTCCTCGCGGAGAAGATTGCGGCCCACGGTGGCGACGAGGCTGTGGTTGCGCAGACGCTGACGGCGGCGGAGCGAATCGCACGACACGTCGTGGACGGCGTGGCCTTCATCCACGAGCGGCTCGCGGCCGGAAAGCGGGTCTTGCTCGAAGGAGCGCAAGGTACGCTGCTCGACGTTGGCTACGGCACGTATCCCTACGTCACAAGTTCGCATACGATCGCGGGCGGAGCGTGCACCGGGCTCGGAATCGGCCCGACGGCGATCGGCCGCGTCATGGGCGTCTTCAAGGCCTACTGCACGCGCGTCGGTGCCGGACCGTTTCCCTCGGAGCTGTTTGACGAACGCGGCGAGCGGCTGCGCGATCAAGGCGGGGAGTACGGGACGGTTACCGGACGACCGCGCCGATGCGGTTGGTTCGATGCGGTTGCCGGGCAGTACGCCGTCGCCCTCAATGGTCTATCCAGCGTGGTGATCACCAAGCTCGACGTGATGAGCGGTTTCGAACGCATCGGGATCGTGACCGGATATCGTATCGGGGGTGCGCCCGTCGGGTTCGCGGCGGCCGGCGACCCCCAACTAGAGCTAGAGATCGAAGAGCTCCCCGGCTGGAGCGAGCCGATCGGGGAGTGCCGGCGGATCGCCGATCTGCCGCAGGCGGCGCGCGGCTACCTCGACCGGCTCAAAGAGCTCCTCGCCGTACCGATCGACCTCGTCTCGGTCGGGCGCGAGCGCAGCCAGTTGGCTCGCTGAGCCCGCGCGCCGGGAGATCATAGCAACATGCCCAGGTTCGAACGCCGCCTGCAGCCGCTGCTCGAAGTACGCTCGCGCGAGCGGGATGAGAAGCGGCGAATCTTCGTGCGGCGGCGATCGGAACTCGACGCCGAGCTGGTGCGCTGCGAGCGGCTCACCTACGCCCTGCAAATGCGAACTGCTGCGCTGTGGACTTCGGGCCGGTCTTTGGCACTCGATCTGCGCCAGTACGACGACCATTTGTCTTTTCTCGAGCGAAGCATCGCCGCACGCAGCCGCTTCGCCGAGGGTCTCCGGTCGGAGCGCGATCGCGCCGGCGTGGAACTCGTCGCGGCGAGCCGAGCATGCCGGGTGCTCGAGATGCTCGAGGAACGACGGCGCCGCGCCTTCGCGTGGAACGAGGCACGCCTTGAAGAGCTCGAGCTCGACGAAGCCAACGCCCGCGCAGCGAATCGGAGGCTTACGTGATCGCTCTCACGCGCCTGAACGGCCAGACCGTCTTGGTGAACTGCGATTTGATCGAATCGGTCGAAAGCAACGGCGAGACCGTCGTCACCCTGACGACCGGAAACGCGCTGGTCGTTCGCGAGCGGCTCGACGAGATCGAACGCAAGGTCGTTGCCTTCAAACGGAGCATCTACGCGCCGCGTCAGGATGCGTAACGACGTGCCGCCCGGTTTTTGGACGGCGTACGCCGTGAAACTGGCCGTCGTCGCGCTCGTGCTCGGCGCGTTGTATGCGCTTGCGCGCCGCCTAGGGCGCGGTCGTCACGGTTTCGCCGGACGGCGCCGCGTCAGCATAATCGGGTCGGTCGTGCTCTCGCAGCATGCCGCCGTTTGGGTGCTGCGGGCCGGCCGGCGCTACTTCTTGCTCGGTGGCGGAAACGCGGGAGTCTCGACCCTCGCCGAGCTAACGCCGGCAGATTTGGAGCCGGAATCGCGCGACGAGCTTAGACGTTGAAGTACCTAAACTGCGCGATCTTATTTCCGGCCGTTTCGATCAGATAGATCTGACTGTCGGGTCCGAGCGTCATCGCGGTCGGCTCCGAGTTTGCGGTCGGAATCGAATAAAACTTGACGTTATGCTGCCGGGTGAAGAACTGCCCGATTTTATTGGCCGCGGTGTCGGTGAAGTAGAAGTTTCCATCGACGCCTTGAAGCAGTGCGTTCGGCGTCATCGCGCCGTTGAGCGGATACTCCGCGATCACCGCACCGGTCGTCGCCATGCGGCCGAGCTGCTTTGCCTTTTGCTCGGTGAACCAGAGCGAGTTGTCGGTACCCGTTGTGATTCCCGTTGGCCCCGCGTGCCCGGTCGGCAACGGATACTCATTGAGCGGCGCGCCTCCGACCGGCAGGCGTCCGATGCGGTTCGTTCCGGGCTCGGTAAACCAAAGCGCGCCGTCCGGGCCGTTGGTAATTCCCATCGGCTGCGCGTTGCCGGTTAGGTGGAACTGCGTGAACTTGACGAACGGCCGATGCTTGGTCTGGCGGATGCGCCAAACGGAGTTGGACCCCGGATCCGTGATCCACATGTTGCCGTCGCCGCCCAGCGCGATACCGACGGGCTTCGCTGCCGCGTCTGGTAGCGTGTACTCGTTGTAGGGTGGTCCGGCGGTCGTAATCTGCCCGACCTTGCCGATGTTGGTTTCGGTGAACCACATGTTCAGGTTCGGTCCCGGTCCGGAGGCGATCTGGTTCGGGCCGGCATTCTTCGACGGTGTCACGACTTCGGATATCTGCGCGGCGGTGTTGAGCTGGCCGATCTTGCTCGTTGCCGACTCGGTGAACCAAAGATTTGAGTCGACTCCCAACGCGATGCCGGCCGGCCGGCTCGAAGCGGTGGGGATCGGAAACTGGCCGGTGACCCGCGGCGGCAGGGTCGGTGAGGGAGACGGCGTTCCGGCGGTAACGATGCCGTAGCCTCCGCCTCCGCACGCGGTCAAAATGGCGGCCGTTAAGGGCGCAAGCAAAAGGCGCGCCGTTCGCAACAATCTATTCTCCTCGAGTCCTAGGGGCGATGGGAATCAGCCCTCCCATATTGGCAGACCGCCCACGCTTTCCCCCAACGTCGCCGGCGGCTCCGGAAGCCCTCCCGGTCTTCTAATCCTAAACAATTAGTTGACAGGCTGGACGGGAGGAAGTATCATCCAACTAACGATTTAATAGACCAAGGAGACGAGATGATATCGAAGCCCGAATTCTGCCCCAGCGAACTCGCCCGGACCGCACGGACCCGGGTTCGGTTGCCCGACGCGGCCGCCGGCACCAGGCTCTTTCAGGGCTGGGGCCCGACCGTCTAAGATGGCCCGACGACGTTCCAATACCCTGACCGAGGCCGAGCTTCGCCTAATGGAGATCGTTTGGCAGCTGGAGCAGGCGACCGTCGCTGAAGTGACCGCCGCCCTCCCGCCCCCGCCGATCGCCTACAACAGCGTGTTAACGACGATGCGCATCCTCGAGCGCAAAGGGTACGTCGTCCACCAGGAAGCCGGCCGGGCCTTCGTCTATCGTCCGGTCGTCGCCCGCGAGGACGCTGCCCAACACGCCGTTGGGCACGTGCTTTCACGATTCTTCGACAACAGCGCCGGCACGCTCGCGTTACGCTTGATTGCGAACGAACGCCCGTCGGACGAAGAGCTTTCCAGACTCAAAGCATTGATCGAACGGTACGAGGAAGCCCCCGAATGAACGAGATACCGCAAGGATTCATCACCTTTGCCAGCGCCGTCGCGGCGACCGTGCTGAACGCGCTTTGGCAGGACGCATTGCTGCTTCTCTGCGTGTGGCTGATCCTGCGCCTTTGGCCCGGGATCAACGCCGCTACGCGCTATACCGTCTGGACGGTAACGCTCGCCGCCGCGATCGTCGTACCGGTCGCTACGACCCTGCCGTTCTTTATCGCCCCTTCCAGCGTCTCGGCCACGAGCACGGAGGCGGCGCCGCCGTCGACTCGGTCGATTGCCCCGCGCGCTGCGGTAAAGCGATCGCCCCGGCGCATCTCGCCGGAGAGCGTTCCGAACGCAGCACCGGAGTTGCCCCGGCGTCTGAGCGTCACGCTCTCGACGCCGGTCGCACTCGCCGTCTTCGTGGCATGGATGCTGCTCGCCGGTTACGCGCTCGTGCGTTTAATCATCGGTCTGGTTCGGCTCGAGCAGCTCAAACGTGACGCACTTCCGTTGCCGGTCGAGTATCGCGACGCGATGCCCCAGTGGGGTCGCGCGAACAAGGGCGCGCGCGACGTACGCCTGTGCGTCAGCGATGAAACCGACGTTCCGGTTGCGGTCGGGCTCTTCGACGCCATGATTCTCATCCCGCACTCGCTGCTCGATCGCCTCTCGGAGGGAGAGGTCGATCAGATTTGTCTGCACGAGCTCGCGCATCTCCGCCGCGCCGACGACTGGACCAACGGTCTGCAGCGCGTGATCAACGCCCTCCTGGCCTGGAATCCGGCTGCGCAGTTTATGGGGCAGCAACTCGACCTGGAACGCGAAGTCGCGTGCGACGATTGGGTGCTCTCGCTGGTCGGGATGGTACGGCCCGTACGCGCTCTGTCTGACCAAAATGGCTGAGGGTGCGGCCTGGCCGCGGAATCCAATCCCGGCTCCCGGCGTTTTCGCGACGCGCAAACACATCTCGCTGCGCATCGAACGCCTGCTCGGAGCCGGACGCAATATCGCGACCAATCTTGCGGTCGTGCCGGCCGCGGCGGCGGTCGCGGCAGTCGCGGCGGTTGCGCTGGTGATTGCCGTCGTAGCGCCGTCGATTGCCGCACCGTCCGCGCCGATTGCAGCGCATCCGCAAGCAACTCCGGCTGTGGCCGCCTCGGCCAAGCCGGTACGCGAAACGATCGTGGATCGTGTTACTCGCACCGAAACGGCCGCGATCCCGACGCACCCGCCGGTACAGCCGAGGCCGGCTGTCTCGCCGGTCGTCCACGTTCCACCGACCTCGACGCACGTCGGGCCGCTGACCGTGCACGTCCCGCGGATTGCAATCAAGACGCCCGAGATCGACGTTCCCGTACCTCTAATGGCGCCCAAGGACACCAAAGAGCTAGCCCAGAGCATTGAGAAGGAAGTCAATCGGGATATCAACGACAACCTCCCACTGCGTGCCGGCCCTTCGCACGTCGCGCTGAGCGGAGCGTCGTGCTCGGGCTGCAACTTTGCGAACGTCGATTGGTCGGGGAAAGACCTGCACGGCGTACACTACTACCGGGGTAGACCTGAGCGGCGCCAAGCTGGTCGGAACGAATTTCTCCGGCGGCAACTTCAGCGGCGTCGACTTCAGCCGAGCGAACTTGAGCAACGCGTCGTTTCGAAACGCTCGCCTCACCGGCTGCGACTTCTCGAAGGCGAACCTCAACGGCGTAGACTTCACCGGGGCGCGACTCTCCGGCGGACAGTTTACGAACGCGCAGCTCACGTCGGCTGCGCTTCGCGACGTTCTGAATACCTGCAGCGGCTGCGACTTCACCAAGGCCGACCTCCGCGGCCTCGACCTTTCAAACATCCGCGCCAACGGTGACGACTTTACCAAAGCGGACCTCCGCGGCACGAACTTCTCGGGCGCTTCGCTTACCGGAATCGACTTCAGTCACGCACGGATGGATGGAGCAAACTCTCGCCGGCGCGACGCTCAATGGCTCAGATCTAACGGGCGTCGATTTGACCCACGTAGACCTATCGCACGCCAAGCTGATCGGTACCGACCTCTCGGGATCACAGACGCCACCGTAAGGTGACCCGCGCGCAGCCGCGCGCAAACAACCGGCACGACTTCGAGGGCCTCGCGGAAGGAGGCCTTGGTTCCCTACGCTCTGCGCCAACGTAAAGAAAGCCGAGGACCACCATGAACGATCTCCTGACCGCACTCGCCTTCATCGTCGCGGTTGCGTCGGGGCTGCCGGGCAACTGCGTCGGCTGCTCGTTCGCCGGTCGCGACTTGCACGGCGCCGACCTTTCCAGCGTCTCGTACGTCGGCGCGGACTTCGCACGCGCCAATCTGAACGGCGCCAACTTTCGCAGCGCCAACTTGACCGGAGCAGACTTTCGGGAAGCCGACCTGCGCAACGCCAACTTTCGCGATGCGAAGCTGATCGGCGTCAACCTCAGCGACGCGCGGATCGCCGGCGCTAGCATTCGCCGGCGCAGAGCTGACCGGTGCGAATTTGCGCGGCGTCCTCAACGGCGCGAGCGACGCCGACGCGCGCGGCCTGCTCGGCCGCTGCGTCGGCTGCGACGCGCGCGGCGCAAACATCGCCGGGCGCGACCTGTCGGGCGTCTCGATCATCGGCGGCGATCTACGCCAAGCCAAAGCGCGCGGCGTACGATTCGAGAACGCCGACCTCGAGGGCGTCTCGTTTCGCGACGCCGATCTGCGCGAGGCCGATCTCCGCAACGCGCGGCTCTGCTCGCACGACGACAAGTGGAGAGGCGACGATGCCTCCGGCGGGCGCGCCGGCTGCGCCGATTTCCAGGGCGCCGACGTGCACGGCGCCGACCTGCGCGGCGTGCTGATCTGCGGCGGCGGACACGAGCCGCGCAGCTGCACGCCGGTCGATGCCGGCACCCTGCGCCGGCTGACGAAATCGAACCTCGATGGGGCGACGCTGCCATGAAGGCAAAGGTCGCGGCGGTAGCATTGGCGCGCGCTGATCGCGGGCAACACCGGGTGCGCGCTGGCGGCGACGACCCAGGTCGTGGTGCCGCAAGTCGAGGACCCACCGCTCGATCCGAGCGCACCGGTGACGACATGGCAGCACGCCTCGACCGTTACTCTCGCCTGGGATGCGTTTCGCTCGCGCCCGGCGAGCGAAGCGACTAAGGCTTGGATCGCAACCGACGGTCACGCGCTCTTCGTCCGCTTCGACGCGACGCAGAGCGAACCGGTCGCTGCAGCGCAGCATACCAACGACGTGGGCCAAGGTAACGACGATGAAGTTTGGATTGACTTGTGGCCCAACGGAGTCAACGGTTACTTCTATCAGTTCTACGCCACGCCGAATGGGACGCACTACGAGTACTCCTCGGAGAATACGGCCTACTCGCCCGACTGGGAGTCCCACGGTGCGGCGCACGCCGCCGGGTACACGGTGACGATGAAGATTCCGTTCGAGGTCATGCGCAACGCACACGGCGGGACGTGGAGGGCGCAGTTCGTGCGCTACGTTCACGCGACCGGCGAGCAGCAGGTATGGTCGTTCGATCGCGTTCAGATGCAACCAGATGGCTTCGGGCAAGCGGATTACGCGCACGCAGGGGCGATCGCGCTGCCATCGGTGGTCGTCGGGGCTGCCCGCCCGAAACCGCGCGCCGCCATCTACGCGTTGGGCGAAGCGGCGAGCAAGAGCATTGGCGGCTCGACGTCGCGCGTGGGCGCCGATCTCTCGATTCCGATCACGCCGACGGCGTCGTTTTACTCGACCTTTCATCCCGATTATTCGAACGTCGAACTGGATCAGCAGTCGATAGCGCCGACGGTCTACCAGCGCTACTATAGCGAGGTTCGCCCGTTCTTCACGCAGGCCGCCAACTTCTACAACAACTTCAACTGCGACGCTTGTCCGAATATCCAGTCGCTTTATACGCCGGCGATTCCGACGCCGCGCGAGGGGTACGCGATCGAGGGGAAGCAGGGGCCGTTCAGTCTGGCGGCCTTCGATTCGATCGGCGACGATCGCACCGACGTCGCCAGCTCGCTCAGCTACACGACGCCCGACACGCGCTGGAATACAAGCGTGCAGCGCGTCGCGGTAAATCTGCCGGGATTAACCGACGATGTAACGGCGGCCGGCCTCAACTACTCCGATTTGAAGCATATGTCCGTCTATTTCAACTACGGCAACGACGCGGGAACGAACGTGCTCGTCCCCGATCGAGCGCAGTACTACGACTTCGGCGGGGGCTGGGCGAACCAGACCTTCGGCTTCTTCGGGGCGACGCGCAAGGTCGGCGAGTACTACAATCCGGTCGACGGATTCATCTCTCATCCGGGAATCGCCGGCTACGCGCTCTATAGCGCCAAGATCTGGGACTTCGACGCGAACAGCAAGCTCGAGTCTATCGGCGTCGCCGGATTCGTCGATCGCTACCAAGGGCCCGAACAAGGCATCGCTCAGAGCGACAACTCGCTGGTGCTCGACGTCCTGACCAAGAGCGCGATCGATCTCCAGCTCTTCAGCGGATCGAACTACTGGCGTTTCGGCGACGTCTTGACGCCGGTTTCACAGAACGCAGGCTTCCAACTTACCTACGATAGCGGATTACAGACCAACAATCCCGGACAGTTTCCCTATCACGGCACCTCGTCGACGCCGACGCAGATCAGCTACAACACAGGCCATTACGGCACGGGCGTGCTCGACACGTGGTTCCGCTCGACGACGATCCGGATCGGCGATCATGGCGCCTTAACGCTCGCTCTCGACGATACGGCGCAGTGGATTCCATCGCCGGGGCCGGACAACATCCAGTGGTTCGAGCTGCTCAGCTACGCGTATCAGATCGGCCGGAACTCTTCGTTTGCCATCGGGTTGCGCCGCGTCGTCGGCTATCCGCCGATTCCTAACGGAGGCGGCGACTGCATGGGCACCTGCTCGAACGTCTCGGTCGCCTACCACCTGCGAATGCGCCGCAGCGAGCTCTATATTGCCTATGGCAATCCGAACGCGCTGATTACGGTACCTCAAATGATTTTCAAGATCATCTTCTACGCGGGCGCGCAGAAGGGGACCTGAGCGAGTAGATGGTTCTTAGTACATCAACGTGCGCACCAGGTACGTCATCTCGAGCGCGCTGGTGAAGGCGCGTTCGCGCAGGTTGGCACCGGAGCCGTGTCCCCCTTCGGTGACCTCGTAAAAGAGAAAAGGGATTCCCATCGAGTCGAGCTTGGCGGCGAACTTGCGAGCGTGCTGCGGTCCGACGCGGTCATCTTTGGTCGTCGTCCAAATAAACGGCTTGGGATACTTTACGCCGGCCTTTAGGTTATTGTAGGGCGAGATCGAGGCGAGGAAGGCTCGTTGTTCGGGATTGGAAACGCTGCCGTACTCTCCGGTCCACGAAGCGCCGGCTTGTATTTGCTCGAATCGCAGCATGTCGAGCAGCGGAACCTGAATGTCGACCGCGCGCCAAAATCCGGGGTGCTGGACGAACTCGACGCCCATCAAGAGGCCGCCGTTGGAACCACCTTGGATGCCCAGGCGGCGCGGGCTGGTGACACGCTTGGCAAAGAGGTCTCGCGCTACCGCTGCAAAGTCGTCGTAGATGCGCTGGCGATGGATCGTAAGGCCGGCGTCGTGCCACGCCGGCCCGAACTCGCCGCCGCCTCGGATGTTGGCGAGTACGTACACGCCGCCACGCTCGAGCCAAAGCTTGCCGAGGATGGCGTTATAGTTCGGGGTCATCGAAACCGCGAAACCGCCATAGGCGTAGAGCAGCGTCGGATTGCTTCCATCGAACTTCATGTTCTTGGGATGCACGATAAAGTACGGTACGTGCGTTCCGTCCGCCGAGACTGCTTCGCGTTGCTCGACGACCTCGCGTGATGCGTCGAACCTGGCCGGCGATCTCTTGGCGACGGTCAGCTCGCCGCTCTCCGCGTTTAGTCGCCACAGCGTCGGCGGCGTTAGAAAGCTCGTGACCGTAAGGTATGCGCTTGCACCCGCAACGTCTGAACCGTTGACGACGATGGAGGCATCGTCAGGGAGTGCGAGGAGACGCTTCGACCAGCCGCCGCCGGCCGTTGGCGTGTACGTCCAGGCGCGCGCCCGAACGTTTTGGTAGGTCGTGAGCAGCAAATGCGCGGCGGTCTGATCGACTCCGTCGAGCGTTTCGCGCGGGCCGGGCGCATAGACCAGCGAGGGTTTAAGGTTCGCCGGATCGGCCGTTGCAGACGCGAGGTCGATCGAGATCAGCGAACCCTCCGGGAATGCCGACCCGTCGACGTTCCAAGGCTGCGCGATCGTGAACATCAAGCGGCCGGCGAGCAGTGCCACCGGCTCTGTTTTGAAGGGAAGGCCAAGCTTCCGCGGCCCGCTCGGCGTTACTAGGTAGTACTCGGCGGTAAACGTCGAAAGCGGGCGTGAGATCAAGACGGCGCTCTCTCCGGCTGCGTCGTGAAAAGCTATCGGCGCAACGCCGTACCCGCCGTCGGATTTGCTTCCGCGAAAGACCTCGATGGCCGCCGATAGCGGCTCACCGCGCTTAACCCGTTTGACGATATAGGGATAACCCGACGTCGTCAGATCGCCGGGCGACCATTCGCGCGAGACCAGCAGCGTATCGCCATCCTCCCACGCCGCGTCCTGCTTTCCTCGGGGCAGGGAGAACCCGCCGGGAACGAAGCGCTTATCGGTTACGTCGAACTCGCGAACCGTTACCGCGTCCTCGCCGCCGTCGGATAGGCTTATCAGGCAGCGGCGTTCCGCCGGCCATTGACAATCGGCGCCCTCCCAAACCCAGTTAGCGTTTTCGGCCTTCGCGAGGGCATCCAAATCCAGCGTCGTCGTCCAGGCAGGCGAAGTGCTCCCGAAACTCTGCGGCGTCGTATTGCGCCAGATCCCCCGGACGTGCGTCTCGTCTTGCCAAAAGTTGTAAATTTGCCCGCCGACGAACGTCGGCGAGGGAATGCGGTCCTTCGCCTGGGCGATCTTCAGCGCGCCGGCGTAGAGGACCGGAAAGTTCGGATCGTTGTCTTAGAATCTTGAGCGTCCGTTCGTTCTGGACTTTCACCCATTGCATGGCGCGCTCGCCGTGCACGTCCTCGAGCCAGACGAACGGATCGGTCGCCGCCGCACTGCCGGCGGCGGCAAGCTGCGCGCTCGCAAACCTCGTGCCTGCGGCGAGCAGGGCGAGTGCAACGCCGGTCGTGAGTATACGGTTCATGCGACCTCTTCGTGCGTTTGTCGGAGGACGAGCTCCTGCGCCGGTCACCACGGCCGGCCGGTGAGGGCCGCGCGAAACCGTCGTCGAACTGCCGGGTATGGAGCGTATGCGCCTTACAAGCTTGGCAGCCTTGCTACTCGCCTTCTACCCGGTCGCGCTCCCGGCGGCCCCAGTCGCGCCCGAGGACCTCTTCAAGCTAACGTTCTTGAGCAGCGCGGCGATCTCGCCGGACGGCACGCACGTCTTGGTCGAAGCGTCGAGGATGAACGGGCCGAAGGACACCTACGATCGCACCATCGAGCTCGTCAACGTAACCGGCGGGAAGCTTACTCACGACGTTACCAAGCACGTCGGCGACGGCGATTTTGCATGGATGCCCGACGGCCGGAGTTTCGTCTTCGTCCGCACGGCCGGGAAATCCAAACCCCAGCTCTACCGCTATACGCTCGCCGATGGCTCGGTCGTCCAGCTCACGCGCATCGCGCAGGGCGTCGCGAATCCGCAGGTCTCGCACCGCGGCGACCGGATCGCGCTGACGGTGACGGAGACCGATCCGGCGCCCAACGCGTATATCGATTTCTCGAAGGCCGGCTTTACGCCCAAGGACTCGCAAAAGAAGAGCGACATTCAGTCGATCGACGGGCTCTTCTTTCAGGCTAATGGTCAGGGATACACCTACCGGGACCATCAGCATATATGGACCGTACAGGCCGACGGTTCGCATCCGACCCAGTTGACCTCGGGTCAGTACTCGGAAGGGTTCGACGCGTGGTCGCCCGACGACGCGACGATTCTCTTCGATTCCTTGCGATACGAATCGGTCAACTCCGGCGCGAGCGACGTCTACACGATTCCCTCCATCGGCGCTTCGACTCCGCTCAGCGCAGGCTCTGCGATGCAGAAAGTTGCCTCGCCGGTCGCCGCAAACGGCGGGTTCTTTTTCAACGGCGACGGAAGCCGAGTCTACTTCCTCAGCGGCGACGTCACCGATGCGGCCGAGCAGCCGGCGTTGGTTGCGGCTAATCGCGACGGATCCGACCGGCGGACGATCGTCGCGCGCGATACGGTTCCTTGGGGAGATTCGCTCTTGGCCGATATGAAAGAGGGGGGCGGTCTGTGCGCGTGGCCCCTGCAGTCGGGCAACCTGGCGTTGCTCAACATGGACGGCCCGGGTTACTCGAACCTGCGCACGCTCGACCTGGGTAGCGGTTCGTTCACCGACGTAACCCCGTCCAAAGGCGAAGCCTGGTCGTGCTCGGTCTCGCGTGACGGAAAGCAGGTCGCGTACCTCTACAGCGATTTCGCGCATCCGGCCGACGTCTACGTCACGAACGTAGGCAACGGAACTCCCCGTCAACTGACGCACGTCAACGACGCGTATCTTGCATCGGCAACGCTCTCGAAGCCCGAGGAGTTCACGGTTAAAGATCCGGCCGGGTTCAACGTGCAAGCCTGGTTCATGCCGGCGGTCGGAGCAGCCGGTGAGAAGCATCCAACACTGCTCGATATCCACGGCGGTCCTGAGACCCAGTTCGGGGACACGTTCTTCGGCGAGTTTCAGCTCTATACGTCGATGGGCTACAATGTCGTCTTCGCGGATCCGGCCGGGAGCACCGGGCACGGCTACGCGTTTGAAGAAGCCCTGGAGAACAACTACGGCGACGCGATGTTCCAAGACGTGCAGGCGGTGATGGACGCTGCGGCGCGCCGTCCTGACGTCGACGCTTCTCGTCTGGCGGTTCTCGGCGGATCGTACGGCGGTTATGCGACGCTTTGGGTGATCTCGCATACCGATCGCTACAAGACAGCGGTCGCCGAGCGCGCCGTGAGCAACCTGCAGAGCGAGAATCTCGTGGCGGACTTTGCGGCAAAGAACGGGTTGGGCGGCGGCTATTACACGTGGGGGCCGCCATGGGATCCGGCCAGCACCGACTACGCCAAATTCTCCCCGCTGACGTACGTCGCCAACGTGCATACGCCGGTGCTGATCCTTCACGCCGACGAAGACACGCGCGCACCGATCGATCAGACGATTCAAGAGTTTACTGCGCTAAAAGTCCTGGGCCGGAGCGTCGTTTACGTCGCGGTTCCCGACGAGAATCACGATCTCTCGCGGACCGGTTCGCCGATCCATCGAGTCGAGCGCCTGAACATCATCCTGGACTGGTTAAAGAAGCACTTGTGAGCCTTTCAGTCACAAGCAGCCACCCTCGGCCGCTCTGGGAGTAAGAGGCAACGCAGATGGTACGAGCTCTCTTCGCAGTCATGGCAGCAGTCGCGCTCGCGCCGGCGTTCCCCGTCAACGCCGCCGGTACGGCGGCGTCACCGTCTCCGGGAATTACTCCCCCCCCGCAGATCTACCACATCATCACTCGCCCGCTGTGCACGCAGCTGCACGAGCGCATCGCTCCGGCGATCGGCATGATGCTGCAGAACGACGCGACGATCAAGAAGAGTCCGGATCTCTTCAAGCAGTACAACACCTCCGCGCTCTACGGTGCCGACGCCGGCCAAGGCAGCTCGATGGCCGGCGACCCGGGGGCGGCGGGCTCGAACATGCCGCAGCAGATGGCGCTGCTGGGCATGGAGAGCCTGATCCGTCCGATCGCAAACAACATCATCGCGATCCAAACGATGCTCGATACGCCCGAGCTCATGCACGGAACGGGGCGCGCCGACGACGATAAGCAGCTCCAGGCGATCCGGCAAGAGCTGCTCAAGGCACTCGCCGCTCAGAACGCTTCGCTCGACATCATCAGCGGCTTCGTCGATACGCAGCAAATGGCCGACTTGCAGCACGCCGGTCAGGAGTACATCAGCTCGATGAACCAGCCCGACAAACCGGGCATGGCGACGCCAACCCCGAGCGCGCTGACCTACAATCCGAACTATGCCGGCCTTCCGCCAAACCCGTACAGCATCGATCTAGCGAACGTCCCCGGCCTAACGCTCGGTTACAATCCGGTGACACGGTTGCTCGAAGCGCTGCACTGGACGATCGACCAGACGGCGACACGCGAGAACGATGCCGCCAAAGCAGTGATGACGAGCGCGGCGCTCTGCAGCAGCAGCGTGCCGCTCGCCAGCCCTTCGCCATAGGATTCGATTCCCGTTGGCGCTACCAATCAGAAGCCTTATCCGCATAGGGATCACGGCCACCCCTCTTTTGAGCCCTTACTGGAAGATTGCCGACAACTCTCCGCGCGCCGATGTCAGTTTTCCAAAGCAGCTCCTGAGAGGGGGTGGACCCGCGGCGGCAAAAACAACGCCGTCCAAAAACCGATAGAGGTAGCGCTTGTTCCTCTAACGGCTGTTTGATATGTTCGGCGTGCCGGTTTTCCGGCGGTGAGATCGAACGATCCCACGTGCTCGGTGACACCGACGCCTTCTTTGGCCCGCGAGCCCGCCCGTCAGATTGGTGCCCGAACGGCTCAGGCAGTAAATGATGACCGGACGGAATCTAGGGCGTGCCGCGAAGGTAACAGCTCGCATATGTCGGGCTGGTCGACCTATTCCGTATCGATGGGTTCGTTCGACTGCGGTTCGTGCTCAAAGTACGTTTGCGAATGCGCCGACGGTATCGTCACGAATGGCCGCGGTTTCTGCCTAAAATCAAAGGAATCGACGATGCTTGTGGCCCGCGAGTCGGTCGTACCGAGCGAACCGAGGCCCCAGTTCTGCTCGATGAACTTCAGGATGCTGCCGAACTCGTACTGTGTGTGCGAGATATAACCAGGCTGTTTCGCCGAGGTTTCGCGCGAGTACGGTGAGATGATCAGCATGGGGACGCGGAATCCCAGACCACCCCACTTATCGAAGAACGGCGGAGGCTCGTGATCGTAAAAGCCGCCCCAATCGTCCCAGACGACGACGATCGCGGTCGACGACCAATACGAGCTCTTCCCAATCGCATTCACGGCGCTAGCGACCCACGACGGGCCGGTATCGGTTTTATCGGCCGGGTGATCGGAGTCCGGCCCGAGCGGGATCACCCAGGACATCGAAGGGAGGTTTCCCTTCGTGATATCTTTGAAGAAGTTGGTATTCGGCGAGTCCACGTTGTTCGTCCACTCGTTGCCGTAGCGCACCGGCGCGATCACATCGAACGCGTTCCAAAGGTTCCCGGAGCTGTGGCCGGAGATCGCCGGCACGTAGTACTTCCACGATACTGACTTCGCGTCGAGCAGGTCGCGCAGCGTTTCGTAATAGGCGCCTGACGCCGGAAACTTGTTCGTGCAGGGGAACGGGCCTTCGTGCGGCTCCTCCTTAAGGCCGCTGCCGGTTTTTACCAGAAGGGAGGTCACCGAGCCGGTGGGAGCGTCGCAACCCCATGGAGCGAGCGTGGGAAAATCGACGAGGCTCGTTATCTGGGTCTGGTCGATCGTCGTCGAGCCACGAATGAGATCTTGGTGCGCAGTGAAGCTGCCGCTGCCCTGCGTCTGGAACATATGATCGGCAAGAACGTAGGTCTTGGCGATGTCCCAGTAGGGCGCGATTTGGCTTGGATTGACGTACTGGTACGGGTTGCCTTTTTTGCACAGCAGCGCGCCGCCGGCAAACCCGTTCATCTTGCCGCCGGCGTAATCGCTCAAGAAGTTTCCGCGCGAGTGTTGGAAATCGCAGCCGCCGCGCAGGTCGACTTTTACGAGGTTGACGGTTTGGTTTCCACGCTTTCCGGTCTTCGTTCCGTCGGCGCCGGGAAACGTCGCGAAGAAGTCATCGAACGAACGGTTCTCCTGAACGAGCACTATGATGTGAGAGATGTAGTTTGGCGTATGTTTGTGCGCGTGGCGCCGCGTTATCGTCGTGGAGTCCGGAGGAAGCGGCGCAGACCATTGCGATCCGCCGCATCCGCCGAGCAAGGCGGCAGCAACGAAGAGGCTCAACGTGGGAAGCTTAAACATAACGCCGATTCCTCACAATTCGACGGTGCGCTGTGCGCTAAAGGCGCTTCGTCGGCTCACACCGAGGGCCTTCCATTTCACGTTCACGAGGAAGTAACGGTATTTGACGGGATCGGCCGGGTCTCCGATTCAAGGGTTCGATTCCCGTTGGCGCTACCAAGATAGCTGTACGAGCGCCAAATCTACAACCGGGTCTGATAATGGCTCCCAGGGTACACAAGGCAACGGCAATCAAACGATTTGCGAGGGCCGGCCTATTGGTCGTCGTCGGGCGATTCGTAGTCGATCGGCAAGCTTTCGAAGTAGGACGCGGGGAAACGCGCGTGGATCAAAGTAAACGCGCGCCCTTGCCGCCGGAAGTCGAAGCAGTCGTTCAGATCGTGAGCTCGTACGTCGCTCGTTCCCAGCGATGGCAGATCAAATGCCTGCTCGATGAACTTTAGAATGCTGCCGAATTCGTAAGTGGTGTGAGAAATGTGGCCTTTCTTTGCGTACGGCGAGATAACGATGAGCGGAACTCGAAAGCCGTCTTCGTACGAATTGTAGACCTTCGGCTTGACGTGGTCGAACCATCCGCCCCAATCGTCCCAGGTAACGAAAATCGCGGTGTCTTTCCAATACGAGCTTTGACCGATCGAGTTCACGATCGAAGCAACCCATGACGGTCCCGATCCGTCGGTCTTGCCGGCATGATCCGATTCCGCGGCGCTCGGGGTAACGAAGGTCACGTCCGCAAGGTGTCCAGCTTGGATGTCTCTGAGAAGTCGTTTAGAAGGCCAGATCACATTCACGTAGGTAGGCCCGCTCCAGATCGGCTTGAGCGCATCGACCGCGTGCCATGAGCCGGAATCGCCGAACTCTTGATAATAGCGCCAGGTCACCTCTTGGTCGTTCATGACCTCGAAGATCGAGTTTCGGTCGAAGCACGGAAACGTCGGGTTTCCTTCGACGCCCTTCGGGTCGATCGTCGCGACCGTCGAATCGGGCAGCGAATCGCAGCCACCTTGGTGCGGAGCGTTGAGCGGATCCGTCGCATTCTCGGAGGCTTTAAGCGGGGAGCTGTCGCTGATGCTCGAGGTCCCGCTGACGATGTACTGGTGCGCTGGGAAGCTGGGACCCTGATTCGTTTGAAACGTGCGATCGGCGAACGTGTACTGCTGGGCCATGTCCCAGTACGGTTGAACTTGGGCTTGCGGCACGAAGCCGTACGCCGCGAGGTCGGCCGGCGGACACTGCGAGGGGCTCGCGTAGCACTTCTCCGTTTCTGTGTTGAAGCCGTCCATATCGCCGCCGTGGTAGTCCTGCAACCATGCCGAGTGCTTGTGCGACATGTCGTACGGTGCAGTGAGCGACGTCGCGACTAGCTCTATCATTTGACCGTACGTGTTCCTGCCAGACCGAATGGTGTCGGCGCCGGGAAACCCGTTGAACATGTTGTCGAGCGTGCGATTCTCTTGAATGATGACCACGACGTGCTTGATAACGTGGTCGCCTGACGGTTCTTCCAACGATCGCGCGCGGCGCGGCACGGGAGGCAAACCCGCTAAGCCGCGCGACGCCGCCGAGGGACCGCCGGGAGAAAACGTGCATCCCGCCGTGCTAAGTGCGGCGGCGGTGAGAACCGAAGACACGACCCTGGCAATGCGGGGTTGCTTTACCGCACCAGTAATCTCAGGTGAAAAGAGCATCAGACTCGCTCGGGTCTATTTTCGCCACAAACCACCCTGTGATAGCGCGCGTCGTCGGGCGTTCTTACCGCTCGAGCTCTTGAACGGTATTGGAATTCGTATCGGTGAAGAAGAGAACGGTGTTGGAATCGTTCGTTCCGCGAGCGACGAGCCCGAAGACGCCTTGTGTCGAGCTCTGGTCGACCACTTTCGTTTCGAGGACCTGGCCCTGGGGCGTCAGCTCGACCAGCGTATTTGCCGTGCCTTGTGTATTGGCGACGACGAGATTACCGTTGGGAAGCAACGCGGAAGCCATCGGCGCCTCCAGCGGCGAGCCGCTGTAAACGAGACTCCCGCACGTGGTCTTAGGAAATTTGCACTTGAAAGTCTTTCCCCCCGGCTTGACGATGATTTCATCCTTAGCCAAAAGCTTGCTCGAGTTGGAAAAGGCCACGATCGTATTGGTTACACCGTCAACGATGTAGAGGGTATCGCTGTCCGGATCGTACTGTAATCCCGAGGGCGCCATCTCACCTTGCGAGCCATTGCTCACCGCGAAGCCTTTGGCCACTTGCGTCGCCACCCCGTTACCATAGAAGCCAACGCTGATGCTGACGATCCCTCCATACGTTGTGCCGGCGTAGACGTAAAGTGGAGAGAAGTTCTGCGTCGGATCAGCGAGATTGTCGGAGAAAGGCGCGTCGATCAGTTTACCGGTGTAGGTTTTGGCAACTGCTCCTTTCTTGGCGAACGCAACGAGCTTGCCGCTGGTAAGTCCTGCGCCGTATACGGTACCGTCATGTTGATTGATCGCGGCTCCGTCGCAGCCCTTGATCAGATCGCTTTGCGTAAAGCGTGTCGGCTTCGAGCCTGGCGTCGGATTCAGCGCTTCGATCGTGGTCCCGTTGCCGGCTTTCCCCACCGAGTCTTCGAAATTGCAGAAGACAAGCTGGCCTTTGGTCAACGCGCCATGAGGACTCCCGTGCGCGATTGAGAGCGCGCGTGGCCCCTCGTCACCGTTACCCGCGTCGACGGTTGATCCGATGACGACGTCCTTCGTGAGTCCTTTCAGAATCGACTTCGTGTCGGGCTGCCGAGTGTGCCTTGCGCTTGAGCTAAACGCCGGCAGGGCTGGACTGACTGCGTCGCCGCTTGACGGGATCGTATGCGCTGCGCAGCCCGAGACCCCCAACAGCATCGCCGCGACCGGCACTATCGATCGGTAAGAGCGAAGCGCCATGCCACGACTTCCGTCGGACCTATTCGCGATGATAGACGAAACGGAAATGACTCTTAACATGACGTTGTCTCCCCTCGGTCGTGCCGATTGACGTCATAGTTCGGCTTTCTGCGATTGGGTGCTGAATCCTTGCCGTACAACGCCCGGCGACGATTAAAGCACTATCGGAAAGGGCAACGTCGGAACAGGTGCTCGGAATCTTAGCTGAGAAGGCTGCAGCGCTACATCAGGACGATGGGGAGAGAACGTCATGCGAAGAGTCGGTTCAGCTTTGTGTATCATCATCCTGGCTGGCTGCTCGCACATGCCGGCCACTTCGTCACTTCCCGCGACGAGTCAGGCAGCAACGAGCAGCTCGAACTTTCGGATTCTCCATGTGTTCAACAGTATACGTAATGGAAGAGTCCCGGTTGGCACGTTGCTCGCGGTCAAGGGCACACTTTACGGCACGACGAACTTCGGTGGTGATCCCAGCGGCGATTGCTATCCCGGAAAAGGATGCGGGACTGTTTTCGCAATCATTCCGCCGAGCAAGGCGACCGTGTTCTATCGCTTCACGGGTGATGCGAGCGGTACGCGGCCGTACGCAGGATTGATCGACGTTAAGGGTACCTATTACGGGACCACGCAGACGGGCGGCAAGCACAACGAAGGAACGGTTTTCGCTCTCACGACGGCGGGCTCCGAGACGGTGATCTGCGCGTTCACCGGAAAAAATGGGAACGACCCGCGCGCGAATCTGACGAGCGTTAATGGCACGATCTACGGCACCACATATTACGGTGGTTCAACGGAAACCGGCACGGTCTTCACAATCACAACTTCGGGCGCCGAGAAAGTACTCCATAGTTTCAAGGGCGGGGCGGACGGGGCGCTGCCACTCGGCACGCTGATCAACGTGAACGGCATGCTCTACGGCACGACTTCCTCGGGCGGCACGAGCAATGAGGGAACCGTCTTCAGGATCAGTCCAACCGGTGCGGACTACAGCGTTCTCTATAGCTTCCAAGGCGGATCGGACGGCGCTTTCCCCTTTGCTGGGTTGACGGAGTTGAACGGTACGCTTTATGGAACCACGCAGCAAGGCGGCGAACACAAAAAAGGAACGGTTTTCGCGATCACGACGTCGGGCTCGGAGAACGTGCTGCACAGCTTCGGCGCGGGGACGGATGGCATCGAACCCTTCGCGGGCCTAACGGTCCTCAACGGGCAGCTCTATGGGACGACGGCTTACGGTGGCTCGACGACAAAGGGGTCAGGCCGGGGTTCAAGGACATCGCGAAAGCCAACGAGCGAAGGCACGATTTACACAATAACGCCATCGGGCTCAGAAGAAGTGGTCCATAATTTCACCGGTGGCCCCGGCGGTCGGGTTCCCTATGCGAACCTAACCGCGATGAGTGGGGCGCTCTATGGCACGACGATATGGGGCGGCAACGTGAAAGGTCCGAAAGGCGGCGTAGGGACCGTATTCGAGTTTTCCCCTTAATCGCTTCAGGCGCGCGCGCATCAGTCTCCCCCGTCCGGCTGCGCGAGCAGATCGATTGCCCCTTGCGCCGCAATCGTCTCTCCGGCGTGCAGGCCGGAGACGACGAGCGAGAGGCGCGCGTCTTGTGCGCCGAGCCTAACCTTGCGTGCTTCAAAGCGCACGCCGTGGCCATCGCGTTTGCGTACAAAGACCAGGGTTGCACCGGTCTGTGGATCTTCGACGACCGCGCTGCGCGGTACGACCAAGCCCGTTGCCGATCCGACGGTAACGGTTGCGCTGACCGGCGTCCCCGGTGGCGTGCCGGCCGGAACACCCGACGCGCTGAGCAGAGCTAAACCGGTAGCGGGATCGACCGCTGGTGCTATTCCGGCGACGCGGCCTTCCCAGCGGGCACTGCCGGAGCGAACCACTACCGGATCGCCGGTTCGTACGCGCGGAAGATCGGAGACCGGAACGTCGAGCGTCGCGACGTTCTGCCGATCTGCCGCGAGAGCGACGACTGCGACCGTCGCATCGACCGTCGCGCCGGGTTGGAGGAAGATTCCCACGACGGTGCCGGGTGATGGAGCTCGCAGCACCGTTCGTCCCAGGTCGTAGCTCGCGCCGGCAGCACGTGCGTTCGCCGCTTGGGATTGCGCCGCTGCTTGAGCGGCGAGAGCGCGCGCGCTTCGCGCGTCGGCGCGATCGGCTGCGAGCGCGCCTTCGGCGGCCTGAACGTCGCGCAGCGCGACGACCCCCGCAGCATAAAGCCGTCGCTGACGAGCGAGCTCGGCTTCGTCAACGCGCAGCTTCACCGTGAACCGATCCGTGCTCGCCCCGGCGGCTCCGCTAATCGCCGCCTGCGCATCCGCTTGCGCCTGCTGCGCCGCCAACGAATAGGACGTTGCGTCGAGCCGCGCGAGCGGCGCACCGGCGTCGACGCGCTGGCCCAGCCGAACGCTGACGCTCTCGACGACGCCCGGGACCGAGAAGGCGAGCTTCGCCTGCGTTCCAGCCGGCGGCCCGACCCGACCTGCGAGCTCGATCGTCTCGTCGACGCTGCTTTGTCGAACCGCCGTTACGGTAATCTGCGGTTGCGCGATCGACTGCGACGGCGTTTGAGCGCGACGCGCGATCACAAGCCAGATCGCAGCGATGGCTAAGATCGCGATAGTTACGACGAGTAGCCGTCGCACGGACGCGCTCATGGCGCGATCACCTCTAGAACCGCGATCGCCAGCGCCCGCTCATACTCGGCGACCAACGAGTCGACCGAGGCTTGGACGTACGTGCGTCGAGCGTCGGCGACGTCGAGGCTCGAACTCGCGCCTTCGCGGTAGCCGAGCTCGACGGCGTTGAGCGCGCGCTTGGCTTCCTCGCTCGCCAGCACGGCGGCGACAGCCGCAGCGGATCCGGCGCGAACGTCGCGCACCGCGCTTGCGACCGCGAGCGCGATCGTACGACGTTGTTCGACGAGCTGGGCGCGCGCGGCCTCGACTTGCGCCTTTGCGGCGTCAACACGGTCGCTGCCGCCGGACGCCAACGGCACGTCGAGATGAACGGCTACCTGCGCGCCGCGGACCGGCACTCCCGTGTCGACCCCGGCTTGGTATCCGCCGGCGATCGTCGCGGCGGGAAGGCCCGATTGACGAGCAGACGCCACTGCGGCGTCGCGCCCGTCGATCGTTGCCAACAAGGCGGCGATCTCGGGCCTTCCAGCCAGGGCGCGCGCAACCGCGCGTTTTTCGTCGAGCGTCGCGGGTTGTGGGCCGGGGGGCGCGGCCGCGAGGTTTGCTAGCGTCGCGGGATCGACCGCCGTCGCCGAGGCCAGTGCGTCGACTGCATTGGCTCGATTGGCGTGAGCTCGCGCCAGCTCTGCGCGTGCTTGTGCGAGCGCGACGTCGGCTCGGACGACGTCAAGGTTCGGTGACTCGCCGCTACGTGCGCGTAAGTTCGCGGCGGAACGATCGCGCTGAGCGCCGCCTAAGTTTTCGATGCGAATCCGCTCGACGGCGATCGCCTGCAGCGCTGCGAAGTAAAGCTGGGCCGCGTTCTCGCGCGCCGCCAGCTCGGCCGCTGCGGCCATGCGCTGTGCGGCGAGTAGATCGTCGGCTGCAACGCGCGTCGCGCTCGAACTTGCGATCAAATCGTTGATCGAGACCCCCGCTCCGACGGTGAAGAAATGCTGTTCGACGGTGCCTTGATCGAATGGGCCGGCCTGGGGCGAGAGGGAGTAGTCGCCGACGAGGTGGGGAACGCCGCCGATCCGTGCGAGACGCAGCTCCGCCTCTTTGGCGCGCACCGACGCTCGCGCCGTGCTCACATCCACAGCGTTCGCTGCCGCTCGCTGTTGCGCGTCGGTGAGCGAAAGCTGCGCGAACGCCGGGATCGCGGCGAGGAGCGCGGCGGCGATCACGCCTGCGCCGTTTCTTTCGCACAGAACGTTGCGTAGAGCACCGGAATGAGCACCAACGTAAAGAACGTAGCCGTTGATAACCCGCCGACGACCGCGATCGCGAGCGGCTGCTCCATCGCCGCTCCGGCACCGATCCCAAAGGCAAGCGGCAGCAGACCGCCGATTGCGGCGAGGGTCGTCATGAGGATCGGGCGTAATCGCTCGCGCCCAGCGAGAACGAGCGCGTCCACAAGCGCATTGCCTTCGGCACGGCGCCGATTCGCGGCATCGATCAACAGGATTCCATTCTTTACCACCAAGCCGACGAGGAGCAAGAGACCCATGAACGACGAGACATTGAACGTCGTGCCGGTAATCGTAAGGCCGATTGCGACGCCGATCGGCGCGAGCGGCACTGCCGCCAAAATAACCAGCGGCTGGCGAAAGGAACCGAACGCAGCGAGCATTACGAAAAAGACCAGCCCGATCGCGAGCGCGATCACGACGGCGAATTCGCCAAACGTCTGCTGCTGCGCCCGGTAGGCGCCCTCGACGCTCGCTCGATATCCCGGCGGAAGGTTCGATCGCCCGATCGCCGCGCGGACTCCGCCGATTGTGGCGGAGAGGCTCCGCCCGGTGGTGTTGGCAGTTACCAAAACGACACGCGCGCCGTTGATCGCGGTGACGTCGGTCGACGAGCGATCCACGCGCGTGCGCGCGAGTTCGCTCAGCGGAACCGCTCCGTCGGAGAGCGCGAGCGTTTCGGGTAGAGCGTTCTGCGCTCCGGCGAGCGTCACGCGTACGGGAACGACCATCGCCGGTTCGGCCAGTTCGGTCGCAACGCTCCCTTGCGTCGCGGCAGCGATCCCGGCCGCCAATCCCTGGACGCTCGTTCCGGTGCGCGCTAATGCGGTGAAATCGGGCGTGACGTGCATCGCCGGATCGTCGCGGTCAACGCCGGAGAAGACGTCGGTAACGCCCGGTACCGACGAAAGCTCTCGGGCAATGCGGGATGCCGCTGCGACCAGCGTCCCTTGATCGGTGCCGGCAACGACGACTTCGATCGGCGACGGCGCTCCCGAAACGTCGTCAATCAAGTCTTCGAGGATCTGATGCACGTTGAGGCTGGCCGCAGGTACGGTTTGATTCAGCCTCGCGCGCAGCCGTTCGCTGATCTTATCAAATGAGGATCGCTGGCCGAGCGGCTTGAGCCGCACGCGAATGATCCCGGCGCGGGCCGGCGTCGGCGAGAACCCGTTGGTGTCGATTCCCGTGACGCGACCTTCGGTTGCGACGGCCGGATCGGCTAGGACGGCACGCTCGAGCGCGAAGGCGGCCGCGTCGCTCGCAGAGAGCGTCGTGCCGACCGGCATGCGGTAGGCGATCTCGAACTGCCCCTCGTCAAGGCGCGGCAAGAAATCGCTCGGCAACGCCATTAGCAAGGCAATGGTGACGACGAGCACGCCGCCGGTCACGACGTAGATTGCCGAGCGGCGCTCGAGCGCCCAGCGCAGAACGGGCTCGTACCGCTCGAGCAGCCGCTCCGTCTTGGGGTCCTGCCGGCGCTGCGCCTGGCCGCGCACTACGATGCCGAAAAGCAACGGTGTCACGAAAATCGCGAGCGCGAGCGAAACGAAGAGCGTGCAGGAGAGCGTCAGCGCGAGAGCTCGGAAGAAAGCGCCAGAGACGCCGCTGAGCAACGAGAGCGGCACGAAGACCACGACGGTCGCGAGCGTCGAGACCGTCATCGGCGTCACTAAGCGTCCCATCGTCGCGACAACCGCGCCGGTCAACGGCATTGCCGGGTCGTCGCGCAGCGTTCGCGCGATACCCTCGACGACCACAATCGCGTCGTCGATAATCAGGCCGACGGCGATTGCCAGTCCGCCGACGCTCATGATGTTTAGCGTCTCCCCAAAAAGCGAGATCGCCAGGATGGCGATCGCCATTGCCGCCGGTATCACCAGCGCCGCGACGAGCGTCATCCTTACGCTGCGTAGAAAGAAGAAGATGACGCCGAGCGCGAGCAGCGCACCGATCAGAATCGCGTCGCGCAGACTCACTTGGGAGGCAACGATCAGATCGGTCGCATCCCAGTAGCGATGTGCGACGATATCGGGAAGCCGATCGCCGAGCCCAGCGATTCGTTCCTTGATTAGCCGACCCATCCGCACGCTGTCCGCGCCCGGCAGCGCGTAAAAGCTCAAGCCTACGGCGTGGCCTGCCTCGAACGACATCTGCGACGTCAGCGGCCCGACGCCGAGGTGCACGTTGCCGAGCGAGCCGACGCTAACCCCGGCCCCGCGGGCGGTTGGAACGACGATGCGCGCGATTTGCGACGCGTCGCGCACGCCTGCGTCGACGAGGACTGCTTTGCGTTGCGACGAGTTCTGCTCGAAACCGACGCCTGTGACGTCGTTTGCCAACGCAATTGCCGACGATACGTCTTGCGCCGAGAGACCCGCGCTGGCGAGTGCGGCGGGATCGAGTTCAACACGATACTCGCGCTGGGCGCCGCCGACGACCAGGATACGCGCCAAGCCGGGAATCCCGTAGAGAGCCGGAATCACCGAGCGGATCGCATACTCGCGCACCAGCGTTTGCGAAAGACGTTTGGATGTCAGCGCGTACGAGAGGACGGGTTCGGTTTGGGGCGTGACGGCATTGGCTTGGACGGTCGCGCCGGCTGGAAGCTGATCGCGCGTCTGCGAGACCGCAGCGTTAACGTATTGGAGGTCGCTCACGCTGTCGGTTCGCGGATCGAAGTTTACGACGAGCTCGGAACTGCCTTGTGCCGAGGTCGTGAGTACGCGTTGCACCGACGGTAATCCGAGAAAGGCGCGTTCGAGCGGCAGGGTGATCGCCGCGCGCACTTGTTCGGGCGGCAGATCGCCGGCGTCGACGACGACGTCGATGCGCGAGAATCGCATCTCGGGAAAGATCGATGCGGGCGTGCGCAGATAGGCCACGACGCCCGCAGCGGTGAGGACCACGACGAGGAAGGCGACGGCGCGCGCGTGACGGAGCGAGAACCGAGCCAGGTTCATCCGGTCAGCATACCGCGCGACGATGAACGCTACGTGAACGAGGGTGAATCATCGAGCAATGCGGTTAGCTCGATGGTGACGATCGCGCCGCCTTCGCTTGCGTTAGAGAGCTGCAGGCTCCCGTGATTCGCCTCAACGATCGTGCGCGCGATCGCCAAACCGAGCCCCGTGCCCCCACGAGGATGTGCCGAATCACCGCGCCAGAAACGCTCGGTTGCGTGCGCGAGCGCCTCGTTGCTAAACCCCGGACCGTCGTCGGCAATCTCGATTCGCACGGCGTCGTCGAAGCGAACGGCGCGCAAGTATAGCAGACCGTCGTTACGCCCGTATGCGATCGCGTTGTGCACGATCGCCAGGAGCGCGCGCTCGAGCGTCGTGAGGTTCGCGCGCGCAAGCACTGGTCCACCGGCTTCGACGCGCACGTCGATGCCGCGGGTCGCGGCCGCGGGGCGGATACGCTCTCCGAGCCGGCGCACAAGCTCGCTGGCATCGAGCGTCTCACGATCGCGCGCGTCGACTTCGGCGCGCGCCGCGGCCAGGAGCTCGTCGGTCAACTCCTCCAAGCGAACGGCTTCACGCGCGATCGAGGTGAGCGCCGCGCGATATTCATCGCTGGTCCGATCCCGCCGCAGCGCCAACTCGGTCTCGGCTCGCAGCACCGCGAGCGGACCGCGCAGTTCGTGCGAGGCATCGGCCACGAAGCGGCGCTCGCGCGAGAACGCGGCCTCCAGGCGATCGAGCATGCGATCGAACGAAGCGCAGAGGCGTCCCAGTTCGTCCTTACCGTCGGCTCGAAGCCGTCCGGAGAGGTCGCGAGCTTCGATGCGCTCGGCCAGCGACGCGATCTCGCCGACCGGCGCGAGCACGCGTCCGGCGACCCGGCGCGATGCGATAACACCGAGTGCGATCAATAGCAGCCCGACGACGACCGAGACGATCGCCGCATCGCGATCGAAGTCGCCAATCCACAAGTCGGATTGCCAGACCGTTACCTTTCCGAAGACGTTGTCGTCGCGAGCGATCGGGACGCTGGCGCTCTGCAGTCCGCGGGTTGGCTCGCGCGGCGGTTCGCCGGCGACGCGGCTGCCGTCGGCCGCATAAACGGC
Source organism: Vulcanimicrobiota bacterium (assembly GCA_963739845.1). Lineage (GTDB taxonomy): Bacteria > Vulcanimicrobiota > Vulcanimicrobiia > Vulcanimicrobiales > Vulcanimicrobiaceae > Cybelea. Next base: position 369,528 of record CAVUBQ010000001.1, read on the forward strand.
GAACGGCATATCGGCATGGAGCGAGGCGATCGAGCGTAAGTCGCTGGGGTCGAGGGAGACGCGCCCGTGATGGACGTCGACGGTCGAAGCAATGCTCTGCGCGGCCGATCGCAGTCGCGCGTCGAAGCCGGAGCGCAGCGTTCGGTCGAGGACCACGATCGAGAGGCCGGCAAAAAGGATTACTGTTACCGCGACGATCGCGCCGACCGTGAAGGTGAAACGGGTGCGGACGCTCACGGAAGCTCCAAGCGGTAGCCTAATCCGCGCAGCGTGTGCAGCAGTTGGGGCTCGCCCTGCTCGGTGAGTTTCTTCCGCAACCGCCGAGCGTAGACGTCGAGTACGTTGGAGACGCGATCGCTCTCGCGATCCCACAAGCGTTCCTCGAGCATGCGACGCGTAACCGTTCGCCCGGCGTTGCGCATCAGCACCTCGAGAAAAAGCCCTTCCTTCGCGGTAAGCAGGAGGTCTCGGTCTCCGCGATGCGCTTGACGGGTCTCCGAATCGAAGACCAAATCGCCGAGCTGCAGCACGGTATCGATCCAGCTGGGCGGCCGCCGCGCGAGCGAGCGCAGACGCGCCTCCAGCTCGTCGAAGGCGAAGGGTTTGCGCAAGTAGTCGTCGGCACCGGCGTCGAGCCCGGCGACCACGTCGCCCGCGGCGTCGCGGGCCGTGAGGATCAGCACCGGGACACGAACCCCTTTGCCGCGCAAGCGGCGCAGGATCGAGAGCCCGTCTTCGCGCGGAAGGTTGAGATCGAGCACCATTGCGTCATAGTGAGCGCCTGCCAGGTAGGCTTCGCAGTCAGCTCCATCCGAGAGGGTATCGACGACGCAGCCGTTCTCGGAGAGGCCGCGCTTCAGCAGTGCGCGCAGGGGAGCATCGTCTTCGATGAGGAGGATGCGCACCGGTCGGCTATTCTCGCGGCGTCATGGGCTCCACTTCAAGCGCTGCACCCAGTCGCCGTGCGGATCGGAATAAACCACCCAGATATCGTTGGTTCGCTCGTCGATACCGGCGGTGTGCAGGCCGGTGTGACCCGTGTCGATTCGGCCGACCACGCGCGGCGCCGCGCCGCTCTTGACGGCGACTACGGTGACGATGCCTCGCCCCGCACAGACGACCAGGTTGCCCTGCGCCCCGGTACTGCACTGATCGATGTGGGGTTGGACTTGTGCGTCGCCGACGTGCGTGCCGCTAGGCGCGTAGGCGGAGAGCACGCCGTTGACGCCTCCCACGATCACTTGGTTTGCCGCCGGCGCGAAGAGCAGCGGGTGATTGTCCGTCAGCTGCGGGGTCGCGACGACTTTCGCGACCTTGAGCGAGGCTGGATCGACGACGGCAAATCCGCCCCCGTTGGCCAAGTTTTGGTAGAGCATGCCGGTCGCCGGGTCGACGCCCGGTGATTCGAGGTCGTCTGCGGGCATGGCGATCGTACCGACGAGCTTCATCGTTGCGCCGTCGATGACGTAGACGGAACCGCCGCCATCCTGGTCGGCGTACACGCGCTTACGGACCGGGTCGTACGCGATTGCGTCGATATCGCCTGGGACGTCGAGTTTGGCCACGACCTGCATGGTCGCCGGATTGACCTTGAAGAGCGTGCGATCTGTGCCGTTCCCGGTAAAGACGTCGCCGCTCTCGGGATCGACCGCGACGCCGTGCATCGGTCCGACGTCGACCTGCCCCTGTACGCGCCCGGTTGACGTGTCGACGATGAGCAATCGCTTACTCGCGGTATGCGCGGCATAAGCGCGGTTCCGAGCTTCGTCCACGGTGACGTAATCGAACCCGCTGAAGACCGGGACGCGCTGAGCGGGCACTGCTAACGAGATCGGCATCTTGGACTCCTTGCGTTTAGCCCGCCCCGCGCGGGCGAAGCGGCCGAGGATTGAAGTTCGGCGGCGGGGCCGGCGGTGCGTTGGGGAGAGTTACCGGCGTAATTCCGAGCGAGCGGCAGTTCATCGCCGCGGGGAACGTATTGACCATCGCGTCGGGAATCTCGGCGGCCGAGCCGGCAATCGGCGGCGTCGAGCCGGCCAAACGCCCCGGATCGAATGCGCCGAGCAGATCGGTGACGGCCGGATTGGCGTCGCGTGGACCTTGGGGCAGATGCGGGCGTTCGTCGGGCAGCGACGCGAGCGGCGGCACGTTGAAGAGTTCTTCTGCGAACTTCATGATCGAGGCCTGATCGCCGGCGTCGTGTACGATCGCACCGCTGCGGGCGTACGGAGAGATGACGATGAACGGCAGGCGCGGACCGTCCCCACAGGGCCGGCCATCGGCGCACTTCTCGAACGACGGAGGTGGCACATGATCGTAGAAGCCGCCCGGGTCGTCCCAAGTAAGGACGATCGCCGAATCGTTCCAGTACTTGCTGCGCGCGATCGCGTTCACGAAGGTTGCAACGAAAGCTTCGCTTACTTGAGCGTCGGAATCGCCCGCGCCGGCGTGGTCGTCGTCGCCGAGGTAGTTCGACTGAACGTAGCGATCCTGGTTTGCCGGCTTCCAACCGAAAAGGTTCCGCGAGCCGCCCTTTATATAGAAGATGCCGCTAGCGGGAAGCGTGCCGTCCTGGAGCTGACCGAGTACCGTCCGGGCGTCGTGGACGTTCTTCCAGAACACGTCGTTCTGGCGTAGGTAGCCGAAGTACTGTGGAGCGTTGTGGTGCGTCTCGTACCCGGGGAGCGCAAGCGTCGGCGAGACGTAACCCTCCTGATACCAGCCCCACGGGATCGGTCCGCGACCGCTTGCCGCGGCTGCGCCGAGGTCCTCCGCGACGCCTTGCGTCTCGTTCGTCGCCTGGGTGGCGTCACTGCCGGCGAGGGCGAGCATCAGCGTAGCGTAGCGCTGCGGGATCTGATAGGCCTTGTCGGGCTCCGAATACGGCCCGTACGCCGGATCGAGGTCGTTCGTGATATTTCCCGCCTGCCCGGCGATCAATGCGACGGCGTTGGGCGTGGAGGGGCCGACCATCGCGCTAAAGATGTGGTCGAAGAGCGAAAACGTACCGGCGTATTTCCAGAGGTAGGGGATCGTATCGCAATCGTAATGGGCCATAGTCAGAAGGCCCACGTCGCGCGCGCCGGCCGCGTCGAACTTCTTCGCCGAGAGGCTCTCCTGGGTCGAGACGAACGCGTCCATCGCGCCGCCATTCATCTTGTCGTAGATTACTCCGCGCGACTGCGACGGCGACTCGGTATCCGGATCGGCGATGCGAAACGGGGTGACGAAGGTCTTGCCGAGCGGGTCGTACTGCCGAAAGCCATGGCTCTGTGCATCGGCGCTCGCGAGATTTTCCGCACCGGGAAACGTTCCAAAGTAGTTATCGAATGAGTGGTTCTCCTGATAGATGACGAAGACGTGACGGACTCGCGAACGCAGCATCGCGAGAAGGTCGTCACGATCGGCTGCGATCGCGCTCGGCGCCAAGAATTGCGCCGCTAAAACTGCCGCGAAAAGCATCAGAACAGTCTACGCCGGGCAGATGAATCGAGCATGAAGATACTCTTATCTCGGCGCTTAACGGGAGCATAATTCATCCATAAGCTTAGTGCTCCAAAGTCGGCCTATGGAGACTTGCAAGAACGCGCGCGTTTTCTTGGCACTTGGGCTGTTATTCGCCGTGCTGGCGGCCGCGGTGCCCCCCGCGCTGGCGGCCGGCGGTACGACGGTCAGCGGGCGGATCCTCGACACGCAGGGAGGGCTGCCGATACCCAATGCGACCGTCGTCCTCGAGCGCGGCGGCGTTCGGGTGGGCAGCGCCCAGACCGACGCGCGCCGGAAATTTCCGGATTCCCGACCAGGTTCCGGGCACGTACGTCGTTCTGATCGACGCGCCGGGCTACCAGGCTACTCGGCTCACTCCCGACCTGCTGGTGGCGGCCGACGTTTCGGAAGTCTCGTTCCAAATGGCGATCAGCCGGCAGCGGCAAGGTCTCAAACAGATCGGTTACGTCGTCGCCGGCGGCCGCGCGGCGTTGCAGACGACGACGACGATCAACACGCACGTCGACACCAACGTCATCCAGAGCGAGAATTTCCAGCGGCTCGGCGACGTATTGACGACCGTCCCCGGCGTAACGACCTTCACCAGCTCGTCGATAGGCGACGATATGTCACTCTCGATCCGCGGCTTCGACTCGACCGAGACGGCGACGCTGCTCGACGGCCACCCGATCGGCCCGATCGGCGCGTTCGGCAACGGCTACAATTACAACGTCTCGCCGTTTTGGGGGCTCAGCGGGGCCGACGTGATCTTCGGTTCGGGCGCGACGGGACTGTTCGGCGCGACCACGATCGCCGGCGCGGTGAACTTTCAGTCGGTCAGCCCAACGCCGGAGAATCACGTCTCGATCACCCAGGGCGTCGGAAACCACGACAAGGCAATGACCGGACTGCTGGGCACGGGCACGCTCGGCAAACTCGGTTACGCCGTTGCGTGGGGCACGCAAGGCACGACTGGAAGCTTCCCGGGCGGATTCATCCAGCAGCCCGCCCTTCTGCAGACGAGCGTCGTGCATCCGGGCATCGGCGCCAGCCCGCCGCCGCCCGACCTCACGCATGCCAACGCGTACAATCTCGTCAACTACTATCCGGTCAGCGGCGGTTACGTCCAGCGCAACTTCGTCGGCAAAGCCATCTACTCGTTCTCGCCCAAAACGTCAATCCAGTTCACGGCCTACTCGACGAACACATGGTCGAACTCGACCGGCCAGGGCGACAACGACTACGCGACGTTCCCGTACATCCTCTTTGGCGCGCAGCAGACGCTGCAATCGATCGAGCAGAGCAAAGGCGGACTCAACACGATCCTGGTCAACGGCAAGCCGCGCTCGTGCCACAACAGCATCGCCGTCCTGCTCGACAACGCGCAAGGCTTTACGTGCATGACGCCGACCCAATACGCGATCGCCTTTTACGGACCGTTTGGCGGAAGCATCGATCGCTGGCGCACGCTCGGCAATCAAGATTACGACGCGCGCGCCACCCAGCAGCTAGGTGCCGGAACGATCACCGTCGAGGGCTTCGTCGACGCCTACAACATCAACCAGCAGAAGGGGCCGGGGGCGGCCATCGGCCCCTACGGTCCGGGTCCGAACTTCCTCTACCTCTACAACAATCGCGGTTACCTGATTAGCGACGACTTTCCGATGAGCAAGAACGATTTCGCGTTCGGTTACACGTGGCTGCATCAGGCAAACACCAACGGGCAGTTCCCATACTCGCTGCCGAACGGAACGACGTACAATACGTTCGGAACGAACCCGCCGCTCTATCTTGCGACGGCGAGCTACTTCGCGCGCGACTCCTGGACGCCCAACGATAAGTTCTCGGCCTTCGGCAGCTTCTGGATCCAGCGATCGCTCGCGACCGCCTCGACGCACTTCGACCCGCGCGTTTCGCTGATTTACCGGCCCGACAGCAGCGACGTGATCCGACTCACGGGTGGGCGCTCGTACAGCGAGCCGGATCCGTCGCTGATCGCATTCTCTCCGCCGATCTATGGAGCGCCGTCGAGCATCAACTGCCCGCCGACGACTACCGGAACCGGAGCGCTGGTCTCGATCGCCTCGGTCGCAAATCCGGGCGCTACAGCCCGAGACGGCTGGGGATCTCGAACTGGCGTACGGACATCGCTTCAACGCGACGACGAATTTCCAGGCCGATATCTATCAATCGCAAGAGAGCCAAGCACTCCTCAACGGCAACGTGCCGATCGTGGGCTTTCCGGGCATCACCGTGCCGCAAGATTACATCAACAAAGCTCTCGATCGCCTCGGGTCCTGCCCCGGCCTTCATCCGTCCGTCCACAATCTGGCGTTTACGACGACCTTCAACGCCGCTGCGGCGCGGTATCGCGGTTTCTTGCTCTCGACCAACGTCGGCATCACTCACGGGGTCGCGTTCAACGCTTCGTATGGCGTTCAGTCGGCCGCCTATCTTGGAATTCCGCAAGACATCTTGATCGGCAACACCAACCTGCTCGACGGCGGACAAATCTACGGCATCCCGCTGCGGCAAGGGAACGCTGGCATCTCCTATCAGAACAACACCGGTTTCGGCGCACGTCTCGATACCACGTACGTCGGCAGCAACAACGCGTGGAACCGCAACCCGTTCTGGTACGCAAACGGCAGCGTCTCGCAGACCACCGGCCAGGTCGCGATCGGGTTCGGCATCTTCAATCTATTCAACAGCGTCGCGCAGCAGTACGGGCTGATCGGCTACGGCGTCTACATCCCGCAGAACTTCTACGGGCTTGCGGCACAGGGCGGCGCGACGAGCGGACTGGAGCAGAGCAACGAAGCCTACGGGCTTCCGTTCCGGACCTATTGGCTTACGTTGCGAACCGGAATCTAAGTCGGCTGACGTTGCGCGAAAGCGGCGGCGATCGCCGGCTCGAGCACCGCACGCAGGAGGTCTGGTTCGGCCAAGAACGCGTCGTGACCGTGATCGGAGCGTAGCTCGAGGTAGGCTCGCATCAAAGCCGTGCCGCGCAAGACGGCGGGCCGCGTGCTCGACGTCGGGCGCTCGAAAGAGCCAGTCGGAAGCGATTCCGACGAAGATGAGCGCCGGCGACGCTCCTTCCGGACGTGCGTCGCGAACGTCGAAGGAGTCCATCGCGTGGGTGAGGGCGGTGTAGCTGGCCGGATCTATGCGCGCCTCAATCAGGTCGGCTTGCCGTTCCAGATAGCCCTCGACGTCGAAGCACGGTTTGCCGTTGCGGTCCGGACGGCGGTCGTGGCGGCGATTGAAGAGCTCTTCGCTCTTATACGTTAGCATCGCGATCTTTCGGGCGAGGCGAATGCCGCGCTCGGGGTCGAGTTCGATCGCTTCGCGCTGCGCGGCGTTGAGCGCGATGCCCATCGCGCTATGGTGATCGTGTGCGCCGATCATCACGCAACCGCGCGTGCGGCTGGGTGCGTCGATCGCCCATTGGAGCGCGCGCATCCCTCCGAGGGAGGCGCCGACGACCATCTCGACGCGTTCGATTCCAAGCAGGTCGAGCGCGCGCATCTCAGCTCGAACGATGTCGCGGACCGTGACCCGCGGAAAGCGGCTGCCGTAAGGAGCTCCATCGGGCGCAGGCGAGCGCGGCCCAGTCGAACCGTAGCAGCTGCCCAGCGCGTTAACGCCGATCGTGCACCAGCGTGCCGGGTCGAAGAGCGCGCCTTCCCCGACGATTCCAGGCCACCACTCGGCAACACGGCTCGAGCCGGTGAGCGCGTGCTCGGCGATGATGACGTTGGAGCCGTCGCTGCGCGGCGTTCCATAGATCGTCACGCGCTGGTCCACTGCCGCGAGCGTCTCGCCGCAATCGAGCGGCAGCGGGCCGACCGCGAGCGTCTCTTCGCGCATCACGCGTGCGCGACGGCCGGCGCTGGAATGCTTGCCGCAGGGTCGCTCCATATCGGATAGCCCGGCAGTTCACTCACCGTTGCGAGCCGGCCGAAGAACGGCGCGATTTCAACCGCCGGTTCGAGTGCCGCCGCGCGACCGCGCGGAGCGAGACTCGGACTCTCGCGCAGCGAGCGCAAGACGGCGACGACGTCGCCGAGCACCGCCGAGCCCGTCGCCGCACCGCCTGCACCGGAGCCCCGCAAGACGAGCCGGCCGGCGTCCCGAGCCGTCACGTGGACCACGTTTTCGGCCCCGAGCGTGCGCCCGAACTCGTGATCCTCGCGGACGAGCACGGGCGCGACCTCGGCGAGGACCCCGGCTGGCGTGCGCTCCGTGGCCGCGACGAGGCGGATACGAAACCCTTGCAATCTGGCGCGGGCGACGTCGTGCCGCGAGATCGACGTGATGCCGGTGCGGCGAATGCGCGGCGAGACGACGGCGAGCCCGAAGGCCATCTGGGCGAGCAGGGCGAGCTTGTGCGCTGCGTCGTCACCATCCACGTCGCTCGACGGGTCGGCCTCCGCGTATCCAAGGCTCTGCGCTTGCGCGAGGGCGTCGCCAAAGCTTGCGCCGCGCTCCATGGCCGAGAGTATTGACGTGCAGGTCCCGCTGACCACGCCGGAGACCGAGAGCGTTTCGTCACCGGCGAGGGCGTCGTCGAGCGTGCGAGCAATCGGAATCGCTCCCGCGACGGCCGCCTCGAAACGCAGCGTGGCGCCGCGCGACGCGGCGAGCGCGCGCAGGCGCGGGCCTTGCGTGGCAAGCAGGTCCTTATTAGCGGTGACGACGTGGCGCCCGCGATCGAGCGCGCGTTCGACGAGTTCGGCTGCCTCGGTCGTTCCGCCGACGAGCTCGATGACGAGATCGACCTGCGGGTCGTCGACGACACAGCGCGCGTCGCGGGTGAAGAGCCGCCGATCGACCGAATCGGGACGGCGCTTGTTCAGATCGCGGATTGCTACCGCGCGAAGCTCGTACCGCACGCCGCTGCGCCGCTCGATTGCATCGCGCTCGCTGAGCAGTCGTTCGGCAACGCTCGAGCCGACCGTTCCGCACCCGAGCAACCCGACCCCTACGGTCACTTTCATACTCCCGGCCTCCTTCTGCGATGGGAAAGCGAGGAAAAGACGTGCCCCCCACCGGATCCGGCGAGGGGCGCGAGAAGCATTACCTTTATTGAGTTACCCGGTGCGCTTCACGACGACCCCGCGTGGGGAGCTGGCATGCAACCCATGGAAAACATCGTCTTGCCGGCGCTAAGGGACATGGCCCGTACGATAACACGGGGTCTCCCGCGCGTCAAGGCGCCGCAGGCCCAACTATCCGGCGGGCGGAAGGAGCGGCGGTGAGTAGCGAGGTTGTATCATGCAAGACGTGATTGAGGCGCTGCGGCTGCCGTCGCCCGCGCCACGCCCGCAGTCGATCGCGTTCGACGGCGAGAAGATTTGGATGGGATCGATCGAGACGAATCGTCTCTACGCCATCGATCCGAACCAGTGGACGATCGTGGAAGAAGAGCACGCGCCGGGCATGCCGTGGGGCATGACGATCGTCGGCGACGAGCTGCGCGTGATCTGCGGGGAGGGCGCGGATGACGATCGCGTCATTCGCCGCTGCGTGCCGGGCCACGGCTTTAAGACCCAGGGCGCGATCCGCTGCCCGGACGGAACCGGCTCGCAGCTGAGCTACGACGGCGTGCGACTCTTCGTGAGCCAATGGTACAACCAGTGCCTGCTCGGCATCGACGAGCAAGGCGCGGTCGTTCGGCGGATCGATCTCCCGCACGGAGTCTGCGGGCAGTGCTACGTCGACGGAACGTTCTACCTGGTTACCACCGATAAAGAGGACTCGAACGACTACTTTTTGACGCGGGTCTCGGTAAATGGCGAAGCCGTCGCGGAGGACCTGGCTCGAATACCCTTTGCGGCGCGCGCGCTCGCTTACGACGGCTCGAAGTTCTGGACGAATCACCGCGAGGAGAATCAGATCGTCGCATTCCAGCGCTGAACGGTTCGTCTCCGACGATCCTTACGCGCGCATCGCGGTCGCTGCGTTGCGGCTGCTCTTCGCCGAGGAGTACGCCGACACGTTCGGCATCGTGCTCTGGGACGGCACGCGAATCGAAGCAACGGGACGAGAAGATTTTTTTCTGTTCGTGAACGCCCCGGGCGCACTGCGCTCGGCCCTTAGCCCGCCGATCGATCTCTCTGCCGGCCGCGCGTTCGGCGCCGGGCTTCTCGAGGTCGAGGGCGACCTGGAGGCGGCCGTCGACGCCTTCTATCGCGCCGGCCAATCCCTGCATCCCGCGCGCATGCTGCGCCTGATACGGCTCCTGCGACAACTTCCGAAGATTCCCGTCCCGCGCGTTCGCCAAGCGCGCCTGCGCGGGCGTCTTCACTCGCGCGTGCGAGATCGTGCCGCGATCGACTTTCACTACGATCAACCGGCCGAGTTCTACCGGGCCTTTCTCGATCGCGAGATGGTCTATTCGTGCGCGTACTACGACGACGGAGTCGACGCGCTCGACGAGGCGCAGTCCGCGAAGCTTGATTACACGCTGCGCAAGTTACGGCTTCGCCCGGGCGAGCGATTGCTCGACATAGGCTGCGGCTGGGGCGCGCTGGTGATTCGCGCTGCCCAGCGCTTCGGCGCGACGGCGGTGGGCATCACGCTGAGCCGAAAGCAGTGCGAAGAGGCGCAGCGCCGTATCGAGGCGGCCGGCGCGGGCGATCGCGCGCGCGTCGAGCTGCGCGATTACCGCGATCTGCGGGGCGAGCGTTTCGACAAGGTCGTCAGCGTGGGGATGTTCGAGCACGTCGGGCGAGCGCGCTTTGGCGAATACTTTCGAGTTATCTACGACGCGCTTCGGCCCGGTGGGCTCTTTCTCAACCACGCCATCGCCGCGGGAGCCCGCGGGGGCGCCGGCGGCCGGACGACTGGATTCCTGGGACGGTTCATCTTTCCCGACGGTGAGTTGGTTACGATCTCGGACGCGCTGGGAGCTGCCGAACGTGCCGGCTTTGAGGTGCGCGACTTGGAGAATCTGCGCGAGCACTACGCGCGTACGCTGCGGGCTTGGGTCGCCAACATAGAGCACTCTCGTCAGAGCGCGATCGCGGCGGCCGGCGAGGAGAGCTACCGGGTCTGGCGTCTCTACTTAGCCGGGAGCGCGCAAGGTTTTCGCACCGGTCGAATCGGCGTCTTTCAAGCGCTGCTGGGGCGCTCGTACGACGATGGCCGCGTCGAACTGCCGCCGACGCGCCGCGACCTCTATCTTTCGACCCCACTCATGACGAACGGAAGGTCGGGGTCGGCCGAGAGCGAGAGCGGATCGGCTCGGGCCGCGTCGAGCTGATGATAGGCGGCGGCCGCAATCATCGCCGCGTTATCGGTGCAGTACTTGGGCGGGGGAATGAAGGCGACGACGCTGTTACGTTCGCTCCACCCGCGCAGCGCCGCTTGGAGCGCCGAGTTGGCGGCGACGCCGCCCGAGACCGCCACTGCGTCGTAGTGACCGCGCTCGAACGCCGATTGAAGACGCGCGATCAGCACATCGACGACCGCGGCTTGAAAGGATGCCGCGACGTCTTGCCGTCTCGCGCCGCTTCCGGCGTCGGATTCCAAAAAGTAGCGTACGGACGTCTTTAGTCCCGAGAAGGAGAGGTCGAGCGAGTCGCCGGCGGGGCGGTGGCGCGGGAAAGCGTATGCGTGGGCGTCGCCGTCGCGCGCGAGTCGATCCAGCTCCGGTCCGCCCGGGTAGGGAATCCCGAGCAGTCGGGCGGTCTTGTCGTAGGCTTCACCGGCAGCATCGTCGTGGGTGCGCCCGAGCACGCGCATCTGCGTCGCGGATTCGACTGCTACCAACTGCGAGTGACCGCCCGAGACGAGCAGCGTGAGAAATGGATACGGCGGAGGATCGGCACGATCCAAGAACGGCGCGAAGACGTGCCCGTGCAGATGGTTAACGGCGTAGAGCGGCTTATCGAGCGCAAACGCGAGCGCCTTGGCGGCAGCTACGCCGACGACGAGGCTGCCGATCAAGCCCGGTCCGTACGTTACCGCGATACCGTCGACATCGGTAAACGCGAGATCGGCGCGCGCCAGCGCGTCTTCGACCGCGGCCGAGAGCAGCGCTACATGCCGGCGGCTGGCGATCTCCGGAACGATCCCACCGTACTTGGCGTGGAAGGCGTCTTGATTCGTCGCAACGCTCGAAAGCACGTCGCGTCCATTGCGTACGACCGCTGTTGCGGTGTCGTCGCACGACGTTTCGATTCCGAGGATCAGCATCGCCGCTGATGTTAGCGCTCGGGAGGAGGCGGCCTCCAAAGCAAGCAATCGGGGCGACGTGAGCGCTCGCATTTTTGGTTCCGGCGAACGGATTTCCGTCTACGAGGTAGACGATACAGAGCTCGCGATCGGGAGTACGCTGGGCAGCCCGAAAGGAGCGATCGTAATCAAGGCGTCTGGTGCGATCGAGCGGTTCTACTCAAGCGATCTAGGCGTCACGCTGCTCTCTGGGATTTCGCTTGGCTTTTGGGATGGCCCGACCGGTGCCGCTCGAACGAAGATAGACGGACGCTTTCGCCTGCATCCCGACCGGCAAGAGTACGTCTACCGCATCGATCACGGCGTGACGGTAACGGAACGGATCTTCGTACTCAATCGTCATCCGATTGGCGACTTGGTCGATCCGATGACGGCGTACCTGATGGTCGAGATACGAAACGACTCGGAGGAGAACCTCGAGTTCGACAGTCTAACAGGTGTGTTACTGCGCGGTGACACCGAGCGCGACGTTCGCGCCTCCTACGACTCGGCGCTTTATGCGGTCGTCGCCTGGAACGCCTCGGCGCCCGATTTCGGTCGGGCGATCGGCTGTTCGCGTCCGCCGGAGAGCTTCGAGGTGACGGCCGATCACGGCAAGATGGATCGCCCGCACTTCGCGGGGCGCCTTTCGGACCGCGTCACGCGCGGCCTGGCCGACCCGATCGCGTTCTTCCATCATCGCCACCGCCTCGCGGCCGGTACGCAGAAGCGCTTGTGGTTCGCGATGACCGCCTCGCCGGAAGGGGCACGCGGGGCGCGACGCGAGTATCGCAGCGTACCCGAGGCTCCTGCGGCGCTGTCGCAGACGCGGCGTCACTTCGAGAGCGTGCTCTCTCGCTCGATCGTCGTCACGCCCGACGCGAACGTAAACCGCGGCGTGCTCTGGGCCAAAGCGAACATGCTGCGCACCCAACTCTTCGCGCCAACCGGTTGGTGCTTCGTCAATGACCCGATGCGCTCGAACAACAGCGTCGGCCGTGATACCGCCGTCTTTGCGCTGGGATCAGATTACGTAACCCCCGATTTCTCGCGCGAATCGCTGCGCTGGTACCTAAAACACGCCGACCCGAGCGGAAAGATCGTCGAATACTACGACGTCCGCAACGGTAAGGCGAGCGACTACGGTCTGAACGTGAACGACGACACGCCGCTGGTCGTCCTAGCGCTCGCCCACCACTACCTCGTGACCGGCGATCTCGAGTTCGCGCGCGAGTCGTACCCAGCGGCGAAGCGCGCGGTCGAGCATCTGCTCGATCAGCGCGACGCGCGCGGCTTGATCTGGTGCACCTCGACCAAGACGGGGATGGAAGGCATCATCGGCTGGCGCAATATCATCCCGGACTACCGGATATCAGGCGCGTCGACCGAGGTTAACTCCGAGGGCTACGCGGCGCTGGTGGCGATCGCCGGTCTGGCCGGAGCCTTGGGAAAGAAGAAGGACGCGAGGCGATTCGAGCACGAGGCGGTCGCGCTGCGCGAGGCGATCAACGAACATCTGCGCGACCCCCAGACGGGCCTCTACTACCTTAACATCGACGTCGACGGATGCCGGCGTTCGAACGTGACCTGCGACATGCTCTTTCCGGTCGTGCTGGGCGTCGCCGACCACGAAACTGCCGCGCGAATCGTGAGCCGGCTGAGTGCGTCGTCGTTCTGGACGGAGGCCGGCATTCGCACGATCCCGCGCGACGATCTCGAGTATAGCCCAACGCACGGCTGGGGCCTGGTGGGCGGTGTATGGGTCGGCGTCACGTTCCTCTTTGCGGAGGCGGCCGGACGCTTCAACCCGAGCTTCATGGCATACGCGCTCGGCACGAGCTTTCAGCACTACTCGCGCGATCCGGGCAGGAACAACACCGTGCCGGGGCAGTTTTCGGAATGGCTTCACGGCGAGACGCTCGCCAATCAAGGCATGATGCTCTCCCCGTGGTATCCGCCGCGATACATCTGGTCGGCGGTCGAGGGTGCCTGCGGGCTGGAGGTCCGTCACGATCAGCCGGCTTGCAATCCTCGCCTGCCGCCGAATTGGAAGTGGCTCGGCGTACGCAACCTGCCGTTTCGAGGCGCGAGCATCAGCTGGTTCGTTGCGCGACTTCCGCAGCCCACGCTCTACTCAAACTTCGGGTTTTCCACCGACCTCGAGTTTCACGCTTACGACCGAGACGTTACGCCGATGCTGCACCTGAGTGACGATGTCACGGAGATCGCGCTGCGCCGTGGCCGCAACCTGGTCATCTTCGTGGGCAACACTTCAGCGCGTACGATCACGACGCCGCTGAGGTTTCGGCGGCCGCTAAAGGGACGCTATCACGTGCGGTTCTTTACCAGCCTCTTGGGCGAGTGGGTCAATCGTGAGAATGCGCCCGGCGACGACCTGCATCGCGGCGTTGCACTCGACGTCGACGCGCTCGGGTTCGCGGTGATCGAGCTCCAGCGCTTGGACTAGACGAGTTGGCGCCAGGACGTCTCCGAAAGCTCGACGCGGTAATGCTCGGCCGCTTTCTTGATGTTGGCAAATGCGAGCTCCCGGTCTTCGTCGGAGATGCCCTGGACTTGGTCGAACCGTGCAACCGCGTTGCGGACGTGACTGGCGTCCGTCATCGGCTCTTTGCGTTGCTTGGGAAATGCAAAAACGCTGTCGGGAAGATCGCTCTGCTCGGTCAACCGTCCGTGCTTTTCGTGGGGTTGCCATGTCGTTTTCATGGGTGCCTCTTTACCCAAGAAAAAGGCGCTGGCCACATTTGTGGGAACGAAACCCCGAGCCAGGGCTCATTGCTATTGTAAGAGGAGGGCGGCGTGGGAGGCATACTCTGGGCGATCATCGTCATCATCCTGGTGATCTACCTTTTCGCATTCTTGTTCCACTTTGGCGGCGGCCTGATTCATCTGCTGCTCATCGTCGTGGTGATTCTCGTCATCTACAATCTGATCAAGGCGCGCGGCCCGAAACCCTAGCCCGGCGCGCTAGGCCGGCGGCTCGAGCTCGGGCGCATTCGACAGCGGCCCGCGGTCGGTCGTGACGCAGCCGCAGGAGTGTAGCGCGCGATCGACCAGCTGCTTCGACAGGGCATCGTCTCCGCAGATCGGGATGTTTGCGCCCGGTTGCGGCATATTGATCAACGCGCGCACAACGCGATGCGAATCGAGCTTGCGTGCGACCAGCTCGGCTCCGCTCACCGGAGACCTTTTGCGACCGCCGTCGATCGCGTCGACGATCACCGCTTCGGCGCCCGAGCCAACGGCCGCCACGGCCGTGTCGAGTTGCGCGCGGTTCACCGCGAAGACGAGTAGATCGGAGCGCATCGCCTGCTGGTAAGGGGTGTCGCGGTTGGATCCAAGCATCGCCGCCACCCGGTCGGCTCGCTCGTGGGAGGTCGGATCGCTGAAACTGAGGGTGTGTCCACCGCTCCGAAGTAGGCGGCCGATCGCGATCGCTCGGTCGTCGGAGCCAACGATTCCTATAATCATGCCAGGGTCGTTCCCCGCTATTCTGGGGGCCGGCTGAGGCCGGCCCGGCGTTCGCCTGGCCGGACCGCTGGGTAGCGCTGCCGCTATGGCGCTTGTGAGGGCGCGGGCGTCGTGGTATACTGACTCTCCGTGCCCCGGGTCAGCAGCGGCGGTGGGAACCCTTACGTGACGACGTGAGACGCGATTCCCTGCGTAGGCGGCGGCAGCGGTGGGCCGGACGGAGTCGTCCTCTTGAACCTCATCGACGTCAACAACTTCGACGCAATGCGCATCGGCCTCGCGTCGCCCGAGCAAATTCGTGCCTGGTCGTTCGGCGAAGTAAAGAAACCCGAGACGATCAACTACCGCACGTTGAAGCCGGAACGCGACGGGCTTTTCTGCGAGAAGATTTTCGGTCCGACCAAAGACTGGGAGTGTCACTGCGGCAAGTACAAGCGTATTCGCTTCAAGGGCATGATCTGCGATCGCTGCGGCGTCGAGATCACGCGCGCGAAGGTTCGGCGCGAGCGGATGGGCCACATCGAGCTGGCCACCCCGGTCAGCCACATTTGGTATCTCAAGGGCGTACCGAGCCGCATCGGCATCCTGCTCGACATGTCGCCGCGCCAGCTCGAGAAAGTTATCTACTTCGCGGCCTACGTCGTCATCGATCCGGGCGACACGACCTTGACCAAGCGCGAAGTGCTCTCCGAGCAGAAGTACCGCGAGGCGCGCGAGAAGTTCGGTAACCGGTTCAAGGCCGGCATGGGGGCGGAGGCGATCCGCGAGCTGCTGCGCGACCTGAACCTGCGCCGCCTTCAAGAAGACCTGCGTAAAGAATTCAAAGAAACGAGTGGGCAGAAGCGCCTCAAGGCGATCAAGCGGCTCGAGGTGGTCGAAGCCTTTCTCGCCAGCGGCAACCGGCCGGAGTGGATGGTGCTTGCGGCGGTTCCGGTCATCGCACCCGAGCTGCGCCCGATGGTGC
Source organism: Vulcanimicrobiota bacterium (assembly GCA_963739845.1). Classification (GTDB taxonomy): domain Bacteria; phylum Vulcanimicrobiota; class Vulcanimicrobiia; order Vulcanimicrobiales; family Vulcanimicrobiaceae; genus Cybelea. Next base: position 385,690 of record CAVUBQ010000001.1, read on the forward strand.
AGCTGGACGGCGGACGCTTTGCAACCTCCGATCTAAACGACCTTTACCGTCGCGTCATCAACCGGAACAATCGCCTGAAGCGGTTGCTCGAGCTCAACGCGCCCGAGATCATCATCAAGAATGAGAAGCGCATGCTCCAAGAGGCGGTCGATGCGCTGATCGACAACGGCCGGCGCGGCCGACCGGTGACGGGCCCGAACAACCGGCCCCTGAAATCGCTCTCGGACATCCTCAAAGGTAAGCAGGGACGCTTCCGGCAGAACCTTCTCGGCAAGCGCGTCGACTACTCGGGCCGTTCCGTCATCGTGGTAGGCCCGACGCTGCAACTGCACCAGTGCGGCCTTCCCAAAGAGATGGCGCTCGAGCTCTTCAAGCCATTCGTTATGAAGAAGCTCGTCGACCGCGGGCTCGCGCACAACATCAAGAGCGCGAAGCGCATGGTCGAGCGCGTGCGCCCGGAAGTCTGGGACGTCCTCGAAGAGGTGATCAAGGAACATCCGGTGCTGCTCAACCGCGCACCTACGCTCCATCGCCTCGGCATCCAGGCGTTTGAGCCGGTGCTCGTCGAGGGCAAGGCGATACACTTGCATCCGCTCGTATGCACGCCGTACAACGCCGACTTCGACGGTGACCAGATGGCCGTTCACCTGCCGCTCTCTGCGGGCGCGCAGGCCGAGGCTCGCATCCTGATGCTGTCTTCGAACAACATCTTGTTGCCGGCGTACGGGAACCCGGTCTCGATTCCGACCCAAGACATGGTGCTCGGCCTCTACTACCTCACGTTCCAACGCGACGAGTATAGCGGTCCGGCGAAAGCGGCGATCACGGAGGACTACGAGGACTTCGAGCGCGTCAAGAACGCGAACGCACCAGCGCCCGACGCCGCGGGAGCGATTCCGACGTTCTACGACGCCAAAGAAGCGGTCATGGCCTACGAGACCAAGCAGATCGGCCTTCAAGAGTGGATATACGTTCGCTGGAATGGGGAGCTGATCAAGACGACCGTCGGGCGCGTCATTTTCAACATGGCCTTCCCAGATCGGTGGAACCACGAGTTCGTCAACCGCATCGTCGACAAGGGCTTGCTGCGCAAGACGATTACCGACTGTTATCGCCGTTACGGTAATGCGGAGACGGCCCGCTTCTTGGACGCCATCAAGGATCTCGGCTTCCACTACGCGACGCTCTCCGGAACGACCGTCTCCATCAACGACGTCGTCGTGCCCGATGCCAAGTACGAGATCGTCAGCAAGGCGCAAGACGAGGTCGACGGGCTGCACCGGCTCTACGAGCAAGGCTTCATTTCGGAAGACGAGCGGTACAACAAAACGATCGACATCTGGTCGAAGGCGTCGGACGAAGTGACGACGGCGATGCAGAGCTCGCAGAATCCGCTCAACCCGGTCTTCATGATGGCGACCTCGGGAGCGCGCGGCTCCATCGCCCAGGTCAAGCAGCTGGGCGGTATGCGCGGCTTGATGTCCGACCCTTCCGGGCGAATCCTGGAGATTCCGGTCAAGGCCTCCCTTAAGGAGGGCCTGACGGTTCTCGAGTACTTCATCTCGACGCATGGCGCGCGCAAAGGTCTCGCCGACACCGCGCTCCGCACGGCCGACTCGGGTTACCTAACCCGCCGTCTCGTCGACGTCGCACAAGACGTGATCATCCGCGAGGAGGATTGCGGCACGAACAACGGCATCATCGTGAGCGACATTCGCGTCGGCAAGGAGATCATCGAGCCGCTCGTCGACCGTATCATCGGTCGGCGCGCAGCTGAGGAGATCCGCTTGGATCCGAAGCGTCCGACGACGGCGATCGTCACGCGTGACGAAGAGATCGACGAGGAGAAATCCAAGGCGCTTATCGGGGCCAGCATCGGCGAGGTTAAGATCCGCTCGGTGCTGACCTGCCAGTCGAAGTATGGCGTCTGTTCGCTCTGCTACGGGCGGGATCTCGCGGCCGGCAGCCATGCCGACATCGGCACGGCCGTCGGAATCATCGCCGCACAGTCGATCGGCGAGCCGGGCACGCAGCTAACGCTGCGGACCTTCCACACCGGCGGCGTCGCGACCGAGGATATCATCACCGGCCTTCCGCGCGTCGAAGAGATCTTCGAAGCGCGCAAACCGAAAGGCCAAGCGACGATCTCCGAGGTCGCGGGAACGATCAAGCACGGCGACGAGCGCAACAAGCGCATCGTCTACGTGGTCGACGCCGGCGGCGAGGAACACGAGTACGACATCCCTCCGGGCACGCACTTGACGGTGCAGGAAGGCCAACACGTCGAACCGGGCGACCAGTTCAACGAAGGCTCGCTGAACCCGCACGACATTCTGCGCGTCAAGGGCGAGACCGCGCTGCAGAACTACCTCGTTCAAGAGGTGCAGAAGGTCTATCGTTCGCAGGGTGTCGACATCAACGACAAGCACATCGAGGTGATCGTGCGCTCGATGCTGCGCAAGGTAAAGATCGTCGAAGGCGGCGACACGATGCTGCTGCCCGGCCAATTGATCGAGGCGGCGCAGTTCCACGAAGCCAACGAACGCATGCGCGCGGCCGGCAAGGAGTTGGCCACGGCCAATCCGGTGCTGCTCGGCGTCACGAAGGCCTCGTTGGCCACGGAGTCGTTCCTCTCGGCTGCGAGCTTCCAAGAGACCACGCGCGTCCTCACCGACGCGGCGATCAAGGGCAAGTACGATCCGCTGCTCGGCCTCAAGGAGAACGTGATCATCGGCAAGCTCATCCCAGCCGGAACGGGCATGTCGCGGTATCGCAACGTCGAGATCGTGCCGGAAGGCCAAGACGTCGACGACGACGGGCGTCCGCGGCACGAGTTCGAGATGCCGTACACGACCATGACTGCCGACGATGCCGCGCTCGCCGAGGTCATGGGCGGGAACGGCGACGGGATGAGCCGCCTGGTCACCGCCTACGAGCGCAACCGCGAACCGCTAACGGTTCAGTACGAGGGCGAGATCGAAGACCACGCGACCCCGCACGCCGGTCCGAAGAAGACCCAGTACGACCGGCTGAAGGGCATCAACCCGGAAGACCTCTAGCCGGCTGCAGAACGCAGAAAAAAGCCCCGCAGACGCGGGGCTTTTTTCGTAGAGCCGCCTTCACCCGGGCGCTCGCCCGTGCTACGATTTCAACGCTATGAACCGTTACGCGCTCGGTGCGTGCGCCATCGCCGTGATTCTGGCCGGCTGCAGCGGAGGGTCGTCACCGACACCCCCGCCGGTCGGGCTCGCCGGACACGGCGCAGCCGTCACAAGGCACCAAAAGCTTCAAAATCTTATCGTCATCATCCAATCGAGCCGTAGTTTCGATAATCTGTTTTCTGGATATCCGGGGGCCGACGCCCCGACGCAAGGGCTGACGAGCACCGGAGCGACGGTGCCGTTAAAGCCGATTGGCTTGGGGCACGGTGCGTGCAAGATCGACCAGCTGTCTGCGTTCGACGTCGTCTACGACGGCGGCAAGATGGATGGCTGGAACCTGCTCGACCCGAGCGATCCGCTCTGCCCGTATACGCGCGTCAAACGGAATGAGACGCGCCCCTACTGGAAGTTCGCGCAGCGCTTCGCCATAGCCGACAAGGCGTTCGGATCGACTCGCTTCGGGGAATGGGTCGAGCGGCTCTACTTGATCGCCGGGACGACGCAGATTAAGAAGAATACCTACGTGATCGATCCGGTGAACGGCGTGAACGAGGGATGCGACTCACCGCCCGGCACCAAAACGTCTCTGCTGAAGAACGGGCATATCGAGGTGCTTCAAGGACCATTCCCCTGCTTCACGCAGTTCCCGACGATCGCTGACCTGCTCGATAAAGCCAACGTGACCTGGCGGTTCTACTACGACGGTAAGGGTAGCGAGGTGTGGAATCCGTTCGACGCGATCGAGAACGTGCGGGAAGGACCAGACTGGGCGCGCGACATGAGCGTCCCGGCTACCAACGTGCTCGCCGATATTGCGAACGGGAAGCTCACGGCCGTCTCCTGGGTCAGCTCTCCTCGGGAAGATTCCGATTCCCCCGGCAACGGCGGCGGCCCGAAGTGGATCAGCTCGATCGCGCAGGCACTCGAGCGGAGCTCGTATTGGCGGCACGCGGCCATTGTCGTCGTCTGGGATACCCCCGGTAACGGTCTATACTACGATGACGTCGCACCGCCGCAGCTCGACCCCATGGGCCTAGGATTTCGCGTGCCGCTGGTGGTGATTTCGCCTCTCGCTAAGCACGGATACGTATCCCACACCGAATATGAGTTCGGGAGCATTCTAAAGTTCATCGAGGAGAACTGGGGCCTCGGGAGCTTAGGTGCGACCGACGTGCGCGCAAACAGTCTTGGGGATATGTTTTAGATGGATACATTGAGAGCGAAGAACGTGGCAGCGTTGACCGCACTGGCGCTGCTCGCCGGATGCGGGGCTTCAGCCCCGCCGGTTGCGCCACCGGTTGAGGTATCGCATCTTGCACCAATCTCTAGGCCGGCGCACGCCTTCCGCGAAGTTCCGGCACCGGACTGGGCGAAGAAGGGCATTTACGTTAGCCAGTTTTACGGCGCGGACATCTTTGGCTTTCCCTACGATAATCGGCGCAACAAACCGCCATTCTGCCAAGTCTCCGGCGTGCAGACCGTCCAGGACATCGCGCTCGACATTGAAGGCAACCTGATCGTTCCCGACGGCGGCAGCCATACGATAAAACTTTTCCGCGGTCCGGGCATGTGCGGCGCCGGCTTCGGGTCGATCGTCGATCCGTACGGGCGGCCGAGCGATGCGGCGAGCGCCGACGCTGCGACCGGGACGATCGTCGTTGGCAACATCGAAGATGGTTCGGGCAGCAAGGAGTCTTCCGGGAAGCGTTTCGCTCTGCACGCTCAAGTACGGTTGCACGACGAACCTCACGAATCCGAAGATGAGTCTCGTCGCAGGGGTCGCTCTGGCGAAGAACGGCGATTGCTGGGCATCAGCGTCGAATCCGAAAAACGAGGCGGTCTTGATATACTTCAAACGCTGTTCCGGATCGGGACGCCCCGCGGTCGGCTTTCAGAACTATAGCTACGGCGGTCTCGATATCGACGACCAGGGCAACCTGGTCTCGGTCAGCATCTATGACGCCAATCTCTGGGTATACAAGGGATGTAATCCGAGGTGTGCGACGATCGGCGGTCCGTTCCCCATGCGCGGTTTACCGGTCTTCGGTCATCTCAATAAGAGGTCGACGCTATTCGCCGTCGCCAACAACGAAAACGTTACTGTCGACATCTACTCGTACGGCCCGAAAAACCTGACGTATCTTTACAGCTTCCCCGGGGCGAGCGAAAGCGGCGATATCGGCGGAGTGGCATACAACCCGCGCTCTAAAGAATAGCGGGTTCCCGCGGTCGAGGAGTGACGAGTGAGACGGCGACCATGACCGCGACGTTGACCAAGAATCCCAAAAAGCCGACGTTGATGCCCAGCGGAGTGACGTTGAGCGCGGCAAGCGGGAGCGCGACCGCCAGGCCGGCAGCGATTCCCGCGCCGACGCCCCAAGCGGTCACCCGCCGCCATAGGAACGTCGCCCAGACGCCGGGCGCAAACTGCGTGATCCCGTTGTAGTAGAGCAGGAGCAGCTCGACCACGGTGCGCTGCGCGACAAGCCAGACTAGCAGCGCGAGCAATGCGACCACCAGGACCAGCACGCGGGTAAGCATGGTTCGCGCCGAGTCGCTGGTGGCCAGGCCGAATGCGTCGCCCGCGACGTTCTTGGTGAGGCTGCTTGCGCCGGCCAGAATCAGCCCGGAGGCAGGGATGAGTGCCGCGAGCGCGCCCGCGCCGGCGATCAATCCGAGAACCCAGGACGGGTAGTAGTGCTGCACGACGAGCATGAACGATTGGTCGACTGCCGTTCCAGTCAACCCCGGCTTGATTAACGCGGCGGCCAAACCGGCGAAGATCATCATGCTCAGCAAGAGCTGATAGAAGGGCAGAAGCATTGCGTTTCGGCGCAGCGTATCGCCGCTGCGCGCGCTATAGATTGCGTTAAAGCCCTGCGGACCCATGTAGAAGCCGATTCCCGAGAGAAGCACCGATGAGGCAAACCACACGGTGCCGTGAAAGGCGCTTCCCTGAGGTAGGACGAGCACATGCGGGTGCAGCGCGATGACCCGATCGAACATCGCGGCCGGCGATCCGAAGAAGTGGACCGGAATCGCGATTCCCGCAAAGACTACCGCCCCGAGGATCATGACGTCTTTAACGACGCTCGCCCACGCCGTGCCGCGCAGACCGGCGGTGAAGACGAAGAGTGCGAGCACCATGAATCCGATCGCAACCGCAGCCGTCGCGTCGTATGCACCATAACCCGCGATCCGCAAGAGGATCTGCAGGCCGCTGAGCTGGAGTGCGACGTACGGGACGACCATGATGAACTGTAGAACGGCGACCGAGACTCCCAACGCGCGGCTATTGAAGCGCGTTTCGAAGAAATCCGCACCGGTGAGCAGGCTGTGCTCTTTGCCGACGCGCCAGATTGCCGGCGTCAGGAAATAGGCGATGACGTAGGCGACCGCACCGTACGCCATCGCGTACAACGCGGGCGCCCCTTGTGCGTACGACAGTCCGGCAATTCCTAAGAAGGTGAACGTGGTATAGGTTTCACCCGCTTGGAGCACCCACAAGAAGAGCGTGCCGAACGACCGGCCCCCGACGATATATTGTTGGGGATCCATTTTAACGCCCCGCACGCTGAACAGCGCGAAGGCGATCGTTCCAAAGACGACGACCGCAACGATCGCGAGGGCGACGAACGCTTCACTCACCAGCGCCGGTCCAGGCGTCCGATCGTCCAAAGAAACGCGGGCGTCAGCAAGACCCAGATGAGAACCCAGAAGAAGAGAAGCGGCAGGCCGAAAATGCGCGGCTCGACGTGGTTCGCCAAAGGAATGGCGATCGTCAGCGCGATGATTGGGATCGCCGCGAGGAGCAGCCGCAGCAACGTGCCGGCCCTAGCTGGAGGCCGTTTCGGCGTACGCGCAGAGCAGATTGGCGAGTGCCATTTGCTCGGGCGTCTTGCAGCGAATCTCGAGCAACCGCGGCGAACAGACCAGAACGCTCAAGCACTGCGCGCGTGAGATAGCGACGTTCAAACGGTTCTTCTCGAAGAGAAACTCCATGTCGCGCGGCATCTGCTCGCCGCTCGACGTCGCCATCGAGTAGAAGACTACCGGCGCTTCTTGCCCTTGGAACTTGTCGACGGTGCCAACCCGAACGCCGCTAAGCCCGGCTGCCGCGAGGCGCTCGGAGATCAGGCGGCGCTGCGCGTTGTAGGGCGCCACGACGAGTGCATCGTCTTGGGTAAACGCGCGGGGTCCGGAGGCCTTGACCGTGACCGTTCCGGATAGCAAACTTGCGATGGCCGCAACCACGATGTCGGCCTCTTCGGACGATTTGCGCTCGCATCCCTGGTGAGGGACGCCGATAAAACGCAGACCGCTTCCAGAGAGCCCCGGGGAGTCGACGCGGTGCCGGCGAGTTGTTTGGTCGGCGCTAAGCCTTCCTTCGTAGACGATCTCGGAGATGAAGGAGCAGATCTCCGGATGCATGCGATACGTCAGGTCTAGGAATATTCCGCGCCGCACGTCGATCGTCTCCTCGTCGCCGAGCAGGTGCTGCAGGATCGAGCGTTCCGTGGCCGCCGGATGCGACGCCTGCGAGACTTGCTTGAGCTGGAGCGGATCCCCGAGAAGAACGACGTTGCGGGCTGCCAGCGAGGCTCCCAGCGCGTCGGCGAGCGAGACCTGGCCGGCTTCGTCGATAAAGAGGTAGTCGTACGTACCGATCAAGGTTTCGTCACACCACGCGAAGGCCGTGCCCGACCCCAAGCGGCACGCTTCGTCGGTAAGGCCCGCCAGATCGTCGTCGCTGACGACCATCGAATCCGCGAGCTGCGAGACGAAGGCCGAATCCTCCGTCTGTTTGCTCGATTTATGACAGCCTTGGAACCGGACGCCGCGCTTTTCAGCCTCGGATTCGATTTTCTTCAGCAGCACGTGGATCGCTCGATGACTTGCGGCCAGAATCCCGACACGCTTGCCGGCGGCGAGCAAATCGACGATTGCGTACGCAGCCTTGCTGCTCTTTCCGGAGCCGGGCGGCCCTTGAATGAAGAGCGCGCTTGAATCGACGGCTGCGATGCGCGCGGAAATCGAATCCCGATCGACATTCTCCGGTTGGATGACGCCGCCGGGCACGATTCCGCGCAGTTTCGGCGGGCGCGCAGCGAGCAGATCGTCGGTCGCGGGGTGTTCGCGCGCGAGCCGCTCGTCGGCATAGAGCTGCGCGACTCGCTCGATCGCCGCGCGTTGAGCGTTGGCTCGGCAGCGGCTTTCCGGGGATCAGGGCGCGCAAGTTCGTCGGCTCGATCGAACCGCTGAGCTTGATTTCGAGAGTGCAAGCCGCGTCGTCGATTTTCAGTAGCTCGCCCGCGTCCTTTCCGCTGTGCGGATCGACCGGACGGCGGTCGAGGTGATGCTCCTGGCGCGGAAAGCGATACGTGATGACCGAGTTCTTGTCGGAGGGCTTGAGTTTGTAAGGCGCTACTTCAGGGCAGAGCACGAGGCCGCCGATCGCCTCGCGGTCGCGCTCTTCGAGGTCGTTGGGATTGGCGAGCTCGGTCGAAGTGCTTCCACCATGCCGGCTTGGCTTCGCGCCGATGGTAAGTCAACAGGTGACCGAGCAGCCATCGCGCCCGAACGCTCTCGGCCGCGCTGCGCAGATCGTCGGCCGAGTCGATCGGCGGGAGCCCTCGAAGAAGCCGCGCCTCGAGCGCCGAGCGCTCCGGTTCGGCCGCCGGGGCCTTCGAATCGGGGTTGGGACGCCACGGGATCGGCTCGTCGAGGCGCACGTTCAACTCGCTGCGCCGCTCGAGCAGCCACTCGCGCAGGTAGTACGTGGAGCGGCAGTCGTCGCCGTTGTACCGTTCGATGTCGGCTAACAGCGCGTCGTCACGCGTGGAAAGCCACGTTTCGAACATCACGATCGACTCGTCCCCGGCCTGGGTCTGCGTCTCGCGCCGCATCTGGTAAAACGCTTCAACCTTCTTTAGCGAGTAGCTGGGCTGCGAGATACGCATCGATTGGCGGACGATTGGGAAGAGATCGACGAAGAGTCCGGTTCGCAGGAAATCGTCGAGCAGCTCGCCCCGCGAGGCGAACTGCCCTGCGAGACGCTTGAGCGCCGTGGGCTCGTAGGGCGCATAGTGGTAGACGTGCATCTGCGGATGCTCTAGGCGCCGCTGCGCGCAAAAGTCCATGAACGCTTCAAAGGCCTCGCGCTCTTTTTGCGGATCCTTTGCCCACCACGCGAGATAGCGATCTTCGTTCGGTAGATACGCGCCGAAGAGGTACTCTAGTTTGCGGTCTGCTCGATAGAGCGGATCGCCTTCGATATCGAAAAAGATGTCGCCGGGCGCAGGTTGCGGGAGCTTGTGGAAACCGTCGCCGTCGGCCGCGTCGCGAAACTCGTAGAAATGACGCGGCCCGGAGGCGCCATTGGCAAACGCGCGGCGTTGACGGTGTTGCAGCGCAGCCTGCGCCCGCAAATTCACAAACGTACCCTCACTCATGGAGCGCGGCCGCTGCTCGTCGGCGGCCTGCGCGAGCGTAGCGACGCTCCCGATTCCCCCCTCGACGAGCCGCTCGATCTGATCGCCCCGCATCCAGGCGACGATGCTGAGATGATCGTCCTCATCACGCCTGCGCTCGCAGAGCGGCCGCCAGCGGCAGATCGGGCAGTGCGCGCACACGTTGGGATACGTTTCCCGAAGGGTAGCGACGCGCTCTAAAAACGAGTGCTTGAGCCGCCGGTAGTACGCGGCGTAGTCGGAGAGGAGGAAGCGCTGCTCGCGCCCGCTGCCCAGCACGATCTCGGCATACTCGGGAAAGGTTCCGGTGATTCGCGCCACGTGCTCGCTGTAGTTACAGAGCTGCACGAGGAAGTACGGCTTGGCGTGCAGCGCAAGTTTCGTGTCGATCGCTTCGTAGTTCCAGCCAAGACGCGCCGACGGCCGCTCCACCCGGCGCAGAAAGTCGGCGCGACCCAGAAACTTGCCGTCGAAAAAGGTGGGCTGATAGATGATGCTGGCCCCCGATTCCATAGCCTCACGGGTGGCGGCGTCGGCGCTGCGCAAGGCCTCGGCGGTGTTTTCGGGGGCATCGAAGGCAACGAGATCGGAGCCGTGGAGCTCGCGAAGGCGCTCGAAGTAACGCTGCTCGTGCTCCTCGCCCTTCGACGCCAAGAGCGCGGTCGTAGCGTCGGCCTCGGGGCGGACGAGTTCGCCGAGGGAGGCGCCGCGTTCCAGCTCGGTGAGATGTTCGCACTCGAGGAAATCGTTGAGGTCGGAGGCCGAATAGACCGGTCGCCCTGCGATGACTTGCACGGGCCTAGTTTAGCCGCGCGCCATGCCATACGCCTGGCATTCGGCCGAGGAGCTTTTCATCGCTGGGCGTAAAAGCCGCCCCTCAAGGAGCAGCCATGCAGCAACGTCGCTCGTATCTCGGACCGATCGTTGTCGCCGCGATCGTCGTTATCGTTCTCCTCTTCGTCGGCGGCACGTATAACTCGCTCGTCACGCTCGGCCAGGGGGTCGACGCGCAGTGGGGACAGGTGCAAAACGTCTACCAGCGGCGCGCCGATCTCATCCCCAACCTGGTAGCTACCGTCAAGGGCGCCGCGAACTTCGAGTCGAGCACCTACGAAGCCGTGGCGAAAGCTCGCGCGAGCGTCGGGCAGTTATCGCCCGAAGCGGTTCAAAATGCGGTGAACAATCCGCAAGACTTTGCTCGTTACGCCCAAGCGCAAGACCAGCTCGGGGGTGCGCTTTCGCGTTTGCTGGCCGTCGTCGAGAACTATCCGCAGCTCAAAGCGACCGAAAACTTTCAGACCCTTCAAGCCCAGCTCGAAGGCACCGAGAACCGCATCGCCTTTGAGCGCAAGAAGTACAACGACGTCGCGCGCGCGTTCAATACCAAGCGCGACACGATCCCTTCGGTCTTCATCGCCGGCCTTTTTGGAAGCCGGTTCAACGAGAAGCCGTACTTCCAAGCGCAGCCCGGCTCGGAGAAACCGCCGGCGGTGAACTTCTCGCCATGACACGCGACGAGCGTGCCGCGATCGCCGACGCGCTCGCAGCCGCCGAAGAAGGGACGACCGGCCGGATCGCCGTCCGCGTGATTCCCGATCGCACCGTTGACGCGTACGAGCGAGCGAAGCGTGAGTTCGAACGAGTTGGCCTTCGCCGGCACCCCGAAGGGAACGCCGCATTAATCCTCGTCGCTCCGCAGGCGCGCCGCTTTGCCGTCATCGGGGACCGCGCCTTGCACGAGCGCGTCGGCGACGAGTTTTGGCGCGAAATCGTGGAGCAGAGCCGGCCGTACTTCGCGCGCGGGGCAGTGCGCGAGGGCATCATCCATGCGGTTGGGCGACTCGGCGAGGCGTTTCGGACCCACTTTGCCGAGTCCGCAGCGCGGGGCAACGAATGAGGATCCTTTGGGGACTACTGGCCGCGATCGCCTTCGCCGCGGCGCTGCCCGCGCAGGCCGATGATTTCAAAGTACCGCCCAAGCCCGATCACTACGTAACCGATAACGCCGGCGCGCTGTCCAGCGAGACGCGCGCCGGGCTTGAAGAGAAGCTCGCCGCCTACGAAAAGGCAACCGGACATCAAGTGATCGTCTGGATCGGCGATACGACCGGCGACGTGCCGCTCGAGACGTGGACGACGGAAACGGCCGCACGAGTGGCATGTTGGGCGACGCGGTCACGACGACGGCGCGATCCTATTTTTGTTTATGCGCGACCACCATATCCGCATCGAGGTAGGCTACGGGCTCGAAGGTTCGCTGACCGATGCCGACTCCTCGCGTATTATCCAGGACGACATCCGGCCGAGGATGCGTGCGAACGATGCGGATGGCGCCGTGAGTGCGGGCGTGGCGGCCATACTAAAGACGATCACCCCTTCGTACGCCGGAGTGACGCCGCCGCCACAAACGCCGGAGGCTTCGGGCGCGTTGAGCAGTGGCATCGGCACGTTCATCTTCGTCATCTTCGCGCTCTTCTTCGGGATTCTGATCCTGACGGTCGTCATGCAGGTGATCCGCGCCATTCGCTACGGGTACTTGGTGATGCGCGAAGGCCCCAAGAAGGCCAAGCAGGACATGCGCGGCTGGTGGGCCGCTGGAAGCGGCGGATTCATCGGCGGTGGTTTCTCGTCGTCTGGAGGCGGCGGCTTCGGGGGGATTCTCGGCGGGCGGCGGGGATTTCGGCGGCGGCGGCGCTTCGGGCAGCTGGTGACGTGCACGCGTTGCTGCTCGTCGCCGCGCTCTCCACGTTCGACGTACTGATCTCGGCTGGTCACGAAGGGCGGCCGGCGAGCTGCGCGCACTTCCCGCAGCACCATTGCAACCTTGGAGCGAACGGCGAACGTGCCTGGACGCCGATCGTCGCCGACGCCGCGACGGCAATTCTGCGCAGTCACGGTGTGAGCGTAGCGCGCCTCCCGGCCGATTTCGATGGGTCGTATCGCGTGGGGGCCGCGGTCTTCATTCATTTCGACGGATCGAGCCCGCCGTGCCGCAGCAGCGCCTCGATCGGCTATCGGAAACGCGCACGATTCGACGGCTGCGGCCGCATGGCGCGAGCTTTACGCGCGCTACTGGCCGTTTGGCTTCCAACCCGATAATTTTACTGGTGGTCTGCGCGAGTACTACGCTTTTCGCCAAGTCAACGCCGCGGACGGCAGCCTCGTGCTCGAGCTCGGCGAGGTTACTTGCTCGGCACAGCACGCATGGCTCGCACCGCGGCTGCAGTGGGAAGGAGCGCTGATAGCGCACTTCTTGAGCCAGCGCATCGGCAAAGGCAACGTACCAGACCCCGGACGATATAGCGCAGAGCGATGATTCGTACCATCCCGGCCAATGACCGCAGCGACGCCGGCGCGTTTGCGCCGATCGTCCGATCTCGTTTGGTCGAGCGGCTGGCCGGCGCGGCGACGTATCCGATCGCGTTGCTTATTGCTCCCGCAGGCTACGGTAAGTCGGTTGTCTTGCGTCAGTATCTGAGCACGCTCGATGAGCCCTACATTCGCTTCACACTCGGCGAGCATGCCACGTTGCTCGGCTTCTTGCGCGGGTTTTCCGAGGCGCTGCGGGATAGCGCTCCACACGCGATTACCGCGCTAGCCGGCGCATACGAGCGTAACACCGCGTCGCCCAAGCCTGGCCCGGATCTGGCCCGTTGGATGCACGCTCACCTCGAGTCGTTTCGCGGCGTAATTGCGATCGACGATCTCCACGTGGCTGAAGGCGACCCTGAAGTCGCGCGATTTCTAACTGCTTTGATCGAGCGCACGAAGGGGCGCATCCGCTGGATTTTGGCCTCGCGGTCGACGACCGGCTTCCCGGTCGGCACTTGGCTGGCGTATCGCGATGCCGACCTCTGCATCGACGAGCGGCGATCTGCATTTTACGCTGGAAGAAGCGCGCGAGGCAGCAGCCGCGCTCGGACTTCCGATTCGCGATGAGGAGCTGACCGATCTTCTGGCGCTGACGGAAGGCTGGCCGGCGGCAGTGAGCTTCGCGCTGCGCACGTCGACACGCTCTTCGGATCTGCGCAACGTCTCGGCGCTCACGCGGGAGATGATCTATCGGTTTCTCGCCGAGCAGGTCTACGAGGCGCTCCGACGACGACGAGCGCGCCTTGCTGGAGGTCGCGATCGCGCTGCCGGCAATCGACGTCGAGGTGCTCGAGCGGGCCGGATTCGATCGTGCTCTGACGATCGTCGAACGCCTGCGCGAAAGCACGGCGTTTATCTACGAGGAATCGGTCGGCGTCTATCAATGCCACGACCTCTTTCGCGAGTTTCTGCACCATCAAAGCGCGCTGGCCGGAAACCAGGCCCAGAAGATTGTGCACGAGCGGGCCGCGCGTGCACTCGAGGCAAGCGGCGACGTCGAACACGCCATCGCGTCGTTTGCGACCGCGGGATCCCAGACGGATGTCGTACGCCTTCTCGAGGGCAGCGGCTTCGATCTTCTCGAGCGAGCCCGCGGTGACGTAGTGGCGCGGGCGATCGAAGCGCTCAGCGACGAGATTCGGCGCGACAACGCTACCGTGCTTGCGCTTCACGGGTCCCTGCAAGCGATTGCGGGCAAATTCGCCCGTGCCGAATCACTTCTGCGCCGCTCACTCGCACGTGCTGCAAACGATCGCGAACTCATTGCGACAGCGAGCCTGCGCCTGGCCTCGATCATCGGAAACCAAGGTGGCGACGTATGCTGAGGTCCTCGATTCGTTGGCCGGCGATAGCGACCAAAGCAGAGCGGCGCGCACCGGGCTGAAGCGCTCTCCCTGATTGCGGCCCGCCAAGCGATCTGCGGGCGACAGATGCTTCGGCGAGAAGCGTTCGCTGAACAGATCAGGAGCGCTGTTGCTCGAGTCGATTCAGATGTCACTCGGGCGAAGGTGCTTCACCATGTGGGGATCGCTTTCACGCACCTTGGCGAAGTGACAGAGCCATTTGGGACGTTGACCCAATCAGTGAGTTGGCTGCAGAGTTGCACCTGTACGGGCTTGCAAGCCGCGCAAATGCCGTTCTGTCGAACTTGGCGCTTCATGAAGAGGACGATGTGAGCGCGCAGCTGCAATACGCCGAAGCTAGCCGCGGCCGCCGCGACTAAGGCAGGCGATGCCTTTGCGCTTCAGACCGCCTTGCTTCAGATGCTCAGTGCGCGAAATGCGGCAAGGCGACATAGAAGAGAGCATTATCATTGAGCAGAGGCTTGACAGCGACTCGAAAAGGCGACCTAGCTAACGCGATATGTGACGCTGTTCCGAGTCGGTGCGCCTTGCGCTGGGAGGGGCGGTTTGGCGAGGCTCACCGGCTTGATGTCATCGTCCTGGAGCGACATGCACGTTCGACGTGGACCGGATTTCATGTGGCGCGCAAGCACGCACTTTTCTATGGCGCTCGATGGCTGCCGAGAAGAGTCGATCAGACTTACTAAGAGATATCGTAAGCCTCTCCTGGGCGTTGCAGAGTAACTGGCCTGTTCGAGTCGGCGATCGACATTGCGATCAGCCAGACGTTCTGTGCGCCTCGCCGAGGCGGTCAACGGACGGCCAACCAATGCGGACGCATGCTACTGAGGCGTATTGACCAGGCACGATATCGGTAATCAGAAGCGCCTGCCACGCCGTGAAGGACATGCTATGGCGCTTCGCAGGCGCGAACTGAGCAGCGTGGCAACACGTTCGTGGTAGAATCGTCGACGAGCTAGAAGGGCTTGGCTACGCCGATGTGCCCGTCTCTTGCGCGGTTTCGAGGGTACTTAAGTCGAATGCGCATGCGTAGCAATACAGGGATCGAGCTGACGCCGACGGAACTCGAGTTCTTCGCTTGCTGGCAGAGGGCCTGATACCAAAGGAGATCGCGGCGCGAACGGAGCGGAGCGTCCATACGGTGCGCGCGCACATTGCGAATGCGATAGCAAAGCTCGGGTGCCACGGGCGGTTCGAGGCGGTCCGAGAAGCGCGGCGCCTGGGCTTGATTTAGAGGCGCTCAAACGGCGCACGCCAAGCAATTTGACTAGGTCTGACGTCGTAGGCAGCCTATTCTGGTCGTCAGTTGCTCGCCATTCGAGAGGAGGAATCGCCATGCTCAGCTTATTCATCGCGCTTATAATGGCTCTGGCGGTCACGCCGCCGGATCCATTGTTAGGAGACAGACCGGGAGCCTCGCCTGGCGCTGTGCGCCACCCAGTTGGCACTCGTCCATGCCAGAATCGCGGCATGGACGAGTACTTTATTGGGGCCGGAGCGCTCCTGACGGCGGGGCCGGAGGCAACGCTGACCGCCGGCGACGCTCCACGCACAAACCGGCAGCCGCTTGGCGGGTCAGATCGGGCGGCGGTTATCGACTTCGAGGCCGCCCGCTCCAGCGAGCTCTCGCGGCTCTTGATCGTAGCGGCCGGCTGGGCCGCGGCGCAGTTCCGCGTCGGAGGTTGCCGCTGCCTTACTCGCCAGCGCGAGTGCTCGCTCGCGGACGTGATCGCGATGCTCGCCGAGCGCGACCGGGGCTGCCGAGGTGGATTTCTTCGCCCGCTGGGTCCCGGACGATACCACCGTCGCCGCCTGGAGGAGCGCGGGATTCGGCTTCGAGCGCATCCCCTGGAGGCGATCGGCCAGGCCGCGCTCGTCTCGGGACAGCGCCTCGAGCGGTGGCGTGCGCCGTTCGCGCAGCCTAGCGATTCAGGCGCCTCCAAGGGTGAGAAAGCACGATGCAGCGTAGAAATGTTACATATGCCCAATGCCCGCGTTGCGGTCATCGACGACGACCGCATGGTGCGGGAGATGTTGGAACTTGGACTCTCCCGCGAAGGCTACGAGGTGCGGACGGCCATGGACGGCCTGGCCGCCCTCGAGCTCGTCAAGGTCTTCGACCCGGAGCTGATCGTCCTCGACATCATGATGCCGAAGATCGACGGCGTTACGCTGCTTGCCGCGGCTGCGCGAAATCACGCAAGCGCCGATCCTGATGCTTACGCCAAAGGGCGGCACCGAAGACAAGGTGCGGTCGCTGAGCTCCGGGCGCCGACGACTACCTCGTCAAGCCGTTCGTCTTCGAAGAGCTCATCGCGCGCCTACAAGCGAAGCTGCGCCGACCGCAGCTGATCGAAGAGAACGTGCTGCGCTGGCGCGACATCTCGATCAATCCCGGCGACGCGCGAAGCCTGGCGCGGAAAAGAACCGCTCGAGTTCACCCAGCGCGAGTTCGACCTGCTGGAAGTCTTCATGCGCGAGCCGCGGCGCGTCTTCAGCAAGGATCATCTGCTCGAAATCGTGTGGGGACACGACTTCGAAGGCGGCCCGAACATCGTCGAGACGTACATTTCGTATCTTCGCGCAAAGATCGATCGTCCCGGCGAGCCCGGCTCGTTCATCCGAACCGTTCGCGGCGTCGGCTACGGCCTCTCGCAGTAGCAGCAGGCCCCAAGCGTGAAGCTCGCCGCGCGCCTCTCCGCCCTTTACGCCGTGCTGCTCGGCGTCACGGTGCTCATCGTCATTCTGGCGTCGTCGATCGCGCTGGTCTTCGAGCTGTGGCGGTTCTCCGGTGACGTCATGATCGCCAAGCACGAAGAGGCCCGCATCCTCGTCGATCAGTACCGGCGCGAGGGAATGACGCTGACGCAGGCCGCGCCCGAGATCGTCAACGCGCTCAGCGGCATCGGCTTGCGCGTCACGGTCTTCGATTTGAAGGGGCGTTATCTCGCGGGCGACAAGACGCTGCGGCCGACGACCGCTCGCCGGCGTCCTGGCCGCCGGCGGCATGCAGCACTTTATTCCGCCATCGCTGCGCATTCCGCAAGTGCTCACTATCGTTCGGCGCACGGTACGGTTCACGTCTACAGCTACCGAGGGCCTTTTCCGCCCGTGCCGCCGGATCCGACGCGGCTGGAGCCGCTCTCGTTGACCTACGTCGAGGGCGGGTACGTTGGCTTCGAGCCGTCGTTCCCGCTGCTGCTAGTCTCGCTGATTCCGTATTGGCGAATCGTGATGACGATCGCGCTCGCCGCGATCCTGCTCTCGTGGTTCGTCGGCCGGCTCTTTGCGCAGCAGTCGCTGCGTCCGATCAACGAGGTGAGCGATTCGCTGCGCGCGCTTGCCGACGGCGATTACACGCAGCGGCGCTTCGTCATGGCCGGCGGCGACGAGGTCGCCTCGCTTACGGCCGCCTTCAACGACGCCGTCGCGAGCGTCGCAACGGCCATCGACCATCGGCGCCGTGCCGAGGAGCGCATGCGGCAGTTCGCCGCCGACGCCTCGCACGAGCTGCGCACGCCGCTCACCGTGATCGCCGGCTATATCGACGTGCTGCGCCGCGGCGCGATCGAGGAGACCGAGGATCGCTCGCCAGATCCTCGCGACGATGTCGCTCGAGAAGGAGCACATGCGCGGCTTGATCGACCGGCTCATGCGCCTGGCGCGCCTCGATTCGGAGGCGGCGCCGCAGATCGAGCAGATCGACGTCGCCGAGCTGTTGCGCGAGCCAATGCGACGCGGCGCGCCGGCTTGGACGACCGGCGAATGATCGACTACAGCGTCGACGGCGTCGAGACGATCGAGGCCGACCGAGGCGAGCTGGCCGAAGCGGTCTGGAACGTCATCGAGAACGCGCTGAAGTATGCTCCCGACGCGCCGATCCATCTGCGCGCGACGCGCAACAACGGTCACTCGGTGATCACGGTTCGCGACGAGGGTCCGGGCATGTCGGAGGCGGAGCGTCTTCACGCCTTCGAGCGATTCTACCGCGGCGACCAGCGCGGCGAGATCGCCGGCACGGGGCTCGGCTTAGCCATCGCGAAGCGCGCCGTCGAACGCGCCGGCGGCGACGATCGCGATCGACAGCGCGCCGGGCCAAGGTACCGCAGTCACCATCACGATTTAGTACCGAGCCGCAAGCGAGCGTCGCATTAACACCCGGCCGAAGCTCGTCCTGGCCGATTTCACAGCACGTTCAAGCACTAACACCGGTCCGATCTTTTATAATCGCCAGGATATGGCGAGACGAGGCGCTGCGCTGGCGGTCTGTCTGGTTCTATTTTTCGCCGGCGTGACGCAGCGAGTGCGGGCGCAATCCGATTCCGGCGAGATCGACATCGTCGTCGTCGACGCCGCCACCAAGCAACCGCTCGAACTGGCCCGCGTGCTGCTCGACGGACCGGTCATCACCTCGGAACTGACCAGCAAGAACGGCAAGGTAACCTTTACCGACGTCCCCGACGGCATCTATCGGGCGCGCATCGTCCGGCGCGGTTACACAAGCCTGACGTCGGCATCGTTCGAAGTGCTCGACGGCCGGGTCGTGACGGTCAGCTTTGCGCTTGGCCGAAGATACGGGCGGTCTCAAAGTCATCGGCGAGGTGACCGCCAAAGCCTCGGCGACGATCTCGGCGACGAGCATCGATCAGAACTCGCCGCAGCGGCGGCTCTCGACCGATTTGGCCGACGCGCTCAATAAGCTCTCCGGCGTAACCGTCTCGACCTCGAGCGACGACAGCGACGCGACCCAGACGATCTCCCTCGAAGGACACGACCCGAGCCAAACGCAGCTCACGCTCGACGGCATTCCGCTCAACGCCCCGGGCTCGGCCGGAAATCTCGGGGGCTTCGCGACGGATCTGTTCCAAGGCGCCTCGGTGCACATGGGCCCGTCGCTCGGCGGCCTCGGCGGTTCGGTCAACTTCAGCACGCTGCAGCCGACGCTGAGCTGGACCTCCGCAACTGCAGCTCGCGACCGGGAGCAACGGCCGCTACAACTACTCGCTGGCCGAGACCGGTTCGCTTGGGAAGCTCGGCATCGCGGTGCAGACCGTCAACCGCCTCAATCCGAGCTTGGTCGACGGCGACCTCTACGAGGATGCGAGCGGCCTGAGTTACGTCCACGACGGCGACAGCTCGATTTCAGGGAATCTCATCACCGCGCGCTACGAGTTCGGCGATTCGAACTCGCTCACCGGCACGTTTCATGAACTCGACGCGCAACACCAACCTCGTCTGCCTTCGCTACAGCGGCGATCCGCAGACGACGCTGCCGTGCGGCTACGGTCCGAACAACACCAACAGCAGCAACGTGCAGCTCTACTCGCTTACCGACAACGCACTGATCGGCGCGACGCAGCTGCAGGCCTCGGTCTACTCGAGCTCGACGAGCGGCGTCCTCAATCAGCTGGCCCGCTACGTGAACGCGACCCCCTCGCCGAGCGGGTTCTCGACGCAAGCGACCTCGACCGGGTACGTGGTGAACGCCACGCTGCCGGCGCAGCAGCGCCACACGATCTCGTTTCAAGCGTACGGCACGTCGTCGCAGTTCAACACGACGCCGCTGGTTCCGGAAGTTGCGCAATTCTACAGCGGGTCGGAGAATGCCCAGTACGACGTGTCTCCAGGCGACCGACACGATCCACTCCAGCGATAAGCTCACGCTCGCCGGATCGGCCGGCATCAGCACCGCGACCGGTAACGCCGGCCTCTCCGCGCTCGCCAGCGTCGGCGCTAGCCTGGCGGCCGAATCCGCACGACACCTACAGCGCATCGTTTGCGCTCGGCGGCGCGGCGGCGACGCCAGGGACGCCTGCAGATTCTCAGCGATCCCGCCTCGCTGCGCTTCGATTGCAACGGTCAGGGTTGCGTACGGCAACGCGCCGGGCGACGAGCCCCAGCACAGTTACTCGAACTCCGTGCGCGTGAGCTACACGCACGCAGCTTCACGGCGGCAACGTGTCGCTGACGCTCTACCGCCAGGTGCAAAACGGCGTGCTTGCTGCCGGTCTACGTCAACGGCGTCGGTGCTCGACGGGACTCGATCAGCTTCCGTCCGAGCTACCTCTCCCAGGTCGCGCAGATCTACAACTCGCCGGCCGGCTGCAACACGCCGGTCGAGCACGCCGTTTCTAGCCCAGCAGCTCTACTTCACCACGCCTGTCTCGGGCGTGCAGCGCCTCTACCAGGGCGCCGACGATCACCGGGTACGCGACGCTCGGGAATCTCGTGATTCAGCCGTACTACAACCTCACCGGTGCGCAGGCGAGCTCGAGCAGTTACCTGTTCGACAATCCGTGGTCGATCACGATTCCCGGCGAGCAGCTGCCGAACGTGCCGCTGCAGAGGGCGCGGCATCGTGCTCGACTACAAGGCGCCGCATTCGATGTTCGAGTGGCTCGCCGACGCGCAGCACGTCGGCACGAATAATCCCAACAACCTGCCGCCGTACACGACCTTCGACGCGGGCGTAACCGCGCAGCTTACGCGCGGAACGCTGACGTTTGCCGCGAGCAACATCACCAACACCTTTGGCGGCGTCTTCGCCAGCCCCGCCAACGCGGTGGCGTTCACGACCGCGGGCGGTTACGTCATTCCGAACATCGCGCGGCCGCTTGCCGCCGCGCACGTACTCGCTGACCTACTCGGCGCGATTCGGTCAAGGGGCGAGTTCGTCGCAGACGGCCTCGACCTTTCGTGCCGCGCGGCGCGGGGCGGCGGTCCCGGCGGCGGTCCGGTGGTCGGCGGCGGCGGTCCGCGGCGGCGGTCCGGGCGGCGGTGGCGGCCGGGCCTGGCGGCGGCGGCCGCGGCTTGGGCTCGCTCTTCTCGCCGCTGCCGCAGACGCCGCCGGCCGATCCGTTCGCGGTCGGCGCCAACGCGGCGAACGTGCAGCGCCGACAACGCCGCGAAAGCGCGCCAGCTCTCGGCCGAACTGAAAGCGTTCGTCGCGCAAGATCGAGGCGGCGCGCACCGCAGCGGGCTACCCGGCGACGATGCAGGCGCCGGTGTTTGACCGATGCAACGATCACCTATCACGGACTCGGCACGACCTACGCGCTGGCGATCATGCCGAAGGGCACCGGCGTCGCTGCGCGCGCTCGCCGGCTGCCTGTCGCTGCACATCGCGCGCGCCGACGACGTCACGCAGCGCAAACTCTTCGCGCCGTCGAGCCCGCTCTTCTTCGTGCCGCAGCTCAACTTCATGCCGTCGGTCGGCCTGTACTTCGTCGCGCGTCAGCCGCAGGCCGGGCAAGAGACGTTCCGCGTCTACAAGCTGCCGACGACGCCGCCGAAGGACCCGTTCGAGGTGCGCGCGGCCACGACGTGCACGGACCGAAGCGCAAAACCTCGCGACGCAAGCGCTGGGCGAGCTTGCAGAGCCACTTCGCCAGCGGCGCGAAATCCGCGAGTTGGACGATCACGGCGCATGCCGCCAAGGCGGGCACGTGGTACGAGCTCGACCCGGGCGATCCGACTGTCATCCCGGCGATCATTGCTCTGCGGCCGCGTCGCTGCGACGACGGCCGACGAGCTGGCGCAGCGAGGCTTCGGCGGCGCCACCGTCCCGGAGCTCAATTACGCGCCCGCCTCGGCCTCTACCTGATCCGCCCGAACAACAACCGCGGCGGTGCGCCGGCTCGCCTCACCCTCACCGCAGGCCTCGGCGTCGCCCTAGCGCTCGGGCGAGCGTCCGGCGGCGCGGGCGCGCTCGACCATCTCGCGCATGCGCGGATGCTCGCCGGGAATCGTTTCGACCCACGATTCGAAGCGCGGCACGGCTTCGCCGGTGCGGAAGAGAAAGTACCAGACGTTCATCTCGCCCATGAAGGCAAAGCGCTTCTTGAAGTCCTTTGACGAGCGCCGCATACGACGGGTGCGCACGGAGGTAGTTGCTAAAGCCGCCAAACTCGCGATCGGCGTCGATCAGCGCGCGCGCGTTTCGAATCGTGGCATGAACTTTGCGCGGCATGCGCAGAACGCCCGGGGTTTCCAGCACGCGCTCGACGTCGAGGTCATCGTACGCAGCGACGCGCTGCCGGATCGAACTCTGCGAACGCGGTTCGGTAGGCGTCCCAGTGCTGCGCGATCTGCTTCCAGCTCACGCCGGCCTGGAAGACGGCTCGCGTCATCACTTCGAAATACTCGGCCAGCGAGGCGGGGTCGACCACGTCGGGAATCGTATCGGCCACGCTGCGGGGATTCGCCGGAAGGGCGGCAGGGACCGGCAACGCCGAGGTCGCAGAAGCGGGTCACACAATGCTGCTCTCGTCACGTGAACCTCGGCAGAGTCTAAGGAGTTTCTCGTTTCGTGTACGTAGATGAAATGCTCAACTGTGTGGACTGCGGACGCCAGTTCGTCTTCAGTTCGGGCGAACAACGCTTTTACGAGCAAAAAGGATTTCAAAACAAGCCGAATCGCTGCCCCGATTGCCGCCAAGCGCGCAAGCAGATGCGCTCGTAACGGGGCGGGCGGCGAGCGCGCGGGACGTCCGCGCGAGATGTTCACCGCAACGTGCAGCAACTGCGGCGGCGTCGCCGAGGTTCCGTTCAATCCGCGCGGCGACAAGCCGGTCTACTGCCGGGATTGCTTCGCCTCTCGGCCTTCGTATCGCTGAACCCGCACCGGTCTCCGAAGAGCTCCTACGACGTCGCCGTAATCGGCGCCGGCCATAACGGCTTGGCCTGCGCGGCGCTGCTGGCAAAGGCCGGACGTTCGGTCGCCGTATTCGAGCGGCGCGGCACCGTCGGCGGCGCGGCCGTCAGCGAGACGGGACGTCTGGCCGGGCTACACGCTCTCGACCGCGTCGTACGTCTGCAGCTTGCTCGACCCGTGGCTCGTCGACGGAGCTCGACCTGCACGCGCGCGGGCTCTCGTACTATCGGAAGGATCCGTACGCATTCACGCCGCTACTCGACGGGCGATCGCTTCTGCTGGGAACCGACCGCGCCGCCAACGCGCGCGAGATAGCGGCCTTCGATCCGCGCGACGTGGCGGGCTTCGAGGCCTACGTCGAGCGCACGGACCGTTTGGGGGAAGCGCTCTTCGACACGTTCTCCGATCGCGACCCGCGCTTCGATCGATTCGACGCAGAGACGCAGCGGATCTGCTGCGCGGCTCGGCAGCGGATCTCGTCGAGGGATACGTCGGCACGCCGGTGCTGGGGGCCGAGCTCGTCAACGACGGCCTGATCGGCACGTATCTCGGTCCGCGCGATCCGGGCACCGGTTACGTCCTGGCGCACCATCTCGCCGGACGATTGCTGGGCGCGCAAGGCGCGTGGGCCTACGTGCGCGGCGGGATGGGCGCGGTCTCGCAAGCACTTGCCTCCGCCGCGACTCGCCCACGGTGCGGAGATATTCCCCGATTCGGTTGTGAGCAGGATCGTCGCCGAAGAGGACGGCGCGTGCGGCGTAGAGCTCGACGGAGAGCGTTTGGTGCAGGCGCGCGCGGTTGCGTCAAACGCCCATCCGCGGACGACGTTTCTCGACCTGGTCGACTCCGCGCTGTTGGAGCGTTCGTTCATTGGCAAACTCGAAGCGCTGGAAGAGCGTTGGATCGTCGCTGAAGCTGAACCTCGCGCTCGGTGAGCTTCCCAACTTCACGTCACGTCCGGGACGCGAACCCGCAGCCCCACCACCGCGCGACGATTCACGTGGCGCCCACGATCGACTACCTGCAGAAGGCCTACAACGATGCGCGGCAATCGGGTGAGAGCGAAGAGCCGCTGATCGAATGTTTTCTTCAAACGCCCACCGATCCGTCGCTCGCGCCTCCCGGCAAACACGTGCTCTCGATCTTCGCGCAGTATTTCCCGCACGATCGCGCCGACGGCTGGTCGCCGGATAAGCGCGAAGCCGCCGCCGACAAGATCGTGGCGATCCTCGCCCGGCATGCGCCGAATCTTCCCAGTGCGATCGAGCATCGCCAGATCCTGGCGCCGCCCGACCTGGAGTCGCGCTTTGGCTTGGTGGGCGGTCATATTTTTCACGGCGAGCTCTTGCCGGGCCAGATCTTCGAGGAGCGCTTTGCTACGCGCACGCCCGTGCGCAAACTCTACCTCTGCGGGTCGGGAGCGCACCCGGGCGGTTGCGTTAGCGGTTTTCCCGGCAAGCGCGCTGCCGCCGCGATCCTTGAGGATTTCCAGCGATAAAACGCCGGTAACGTGACGGTCATAGCGCGTCTCGGGGTCGCGCTTATCCTCGGCATATGCAGATAACGTGGAAGCCTGTCCGAGACGGCGGCGATACTTCTCGAGCGAAGCTGCCCCCAAGCGCCTTCGCCTTTCCGAACGAACGCAAGGAGCCGTTGATTGACGCGGCTCACGTTCGCAGCGCGATCGGCCGCTTCGCAGACGTCCGCGGCGTGAGCGACTCCGAACGCGCGGCCGCATTTGCGAATATCAAAGCTGCGGCTGGCTACTACGGGATAGCCATGAAAGCGACGAGCTGGCACGACCTCGTAGGCTAGAGGTGAAGCGAGTCGTCGTAGCCCTCGACGACGAGGAGATCTGTCTCGCTAATCCTTTGGCGTAGCGCCTTTGCCGGCGCATACTCGGGCGAGTTCCACCATTCCAGGGCCCGTTCAGAACTCTCGAACGTCAGGACGACGATGCGCGTGGGCTCCCAAGACCCTTCGAGCACCTTGATCGGGCCGCCGCGCACGATGTAGCGGCCGCCGTATTGCGTGACGGTCCGCTGCGCTATTTCCTTATAGGTGTCGTACTGCGCTGGGTCGACGGTTGCGACGTTGACGATGACATAAGCGGGCATCGAAGTCTGAATGCTGCGTGATACCCGCCATCCCTGCTCCAACTTCTCAGCGAAATCTCGGAACGCGGCCGTACGATTGCGCTATGAACAAAGGCTTTCTCTCGCTGGCCCTAGCGCTCAGCGTGCTTCCAATTTCAGCGCTCGCCGACGACAACGCGAATGCAACCCCGCCGACGCCAACCCAACGGCAGGCGATGTACCAAACGTTCCAACGCTTTGCCGGGCAAGAACGCCAGCTGCACGACCAGATGCGCTCTCAGGTTCTTGCCTCGCTCACGCCGATCCATCGCCGCGCGGTGGCCGCCGAGATCGGGAACCTCGCCATCGAGCCGAGCCCTGACCCCGAGGCCGCGGCGAAGCGAATCGACACGATTCTCTCTCCCAACGAGCGCCAGCGCATCCTCGAGGCGCATGCGACGTTCCAGTCGCAGAGCCGTCAGCTCCACGACCAGATGCGTACCGAGCTCCAGAATGAGTTGCCCGCCGGGTCGCACCCGCCGTTCATGGGAGGGCATTCGGATATGACGCGGCCCGCGCCCCGTCAGCTCGACGCGGGAACGCTCCTGCTGGCTTCACTCTCGCCGCATCCGCTCATGGGCATGGGTTTCCACGCAATGGGACCGCTCATGATGCACATGGGCGCACCGCCGCCGCAAAGGTAGCAAGAAGTCGTTCGATCCCGATCCGGTCGTCTTCGCTAAAGCGCGCGAGGCGGGGGCTGTCGACGTCGAAGACGCCCCCAAACGCCCCGTCGAAAAAGAACGGGATGACGATCTCCGAGCGCGAGGCTGCGTCGCAGACGATGTGATCGGCAAACGCCCCGACGTCGTCAACGACGAGCGTCGCGCGTTTTGCCGCAGCGGCGCCGCAGACGCCACGGCCCACGGGGATCCGCGAGCACGCCGGACGCCCGCAGAATGGGCCAAGCACGAGCTCGCCCGTGGCCGTGGGCAGGTAGAATCCGGCCCAGTTGATCTCGGGCAGCTCGTGATAGACGAATGCCGCGAAGTTCCCGGCGCTCGCGATGAAGTCGCTCTCGCCGTTTAATAAGTCGCGGGCCTGGCGTTCGAGCAGCTCGTAGGAAACGCTCACCGCCGGTAAGGGCTTGGGCTGTAGATCGGCGTTTTCGTGCCGTCGATCGTCTCCGTGAACCATGGTTCAGACGTCCGCTTGTGAAGCAGATCGAAGCGCTCGCCGTCGCGCGCGACGTGCGAGACCGATACGGTGTATTTCAGCGGCTCGTTCGCTGCAAGCTGCGGCGACGAATCAGCTCGAACCAGATACGCGCCGCGACCACCCGGGCCGTTAAAAACCGTTGCCATGCCGTCGGGGTCGACGCCGACCGAGCTCGCCTCGTCGATACCCAACGCGTAGACGGTCGTCGCGCCCGGGAGAAGATAGTCGTGCAAGATGCGCGCGAGAAAGACGACCATTCGCCCGAAGCGATCGCGAACGACCAGGTGCGTATCGGTGATCGTGTCGGCGAGCGCCGGCCACGCGAAGAGACCGGTCGTAAAGCTGATCGTTGGCTCGAGCGGGTTGGCGACGGCGTCTCGCGTGTGCGTCTCCTTATCGAGCCGATCGCCGGCGACCGAGTCGTAAACGACTGCGCCTTGAATTGCTAGTCCGGCGCTTCCACCGCCGACCACTCCGGCGCGCGCGTACACGCGCTTCACCGCCGCGATCAGAGCGCTTCCCTTCCAGATCACGTAGTTTGCCTGGTCGCCTCCGGAGAAGAAGACTGCGTCGGCCTTGTCGATGATGGGCGCGACGGAGTCAACCTGCGAGCGTGAAGCGCAGGGCGGGATGAGCACCGTTTGCACCGACGCGAGGTTTGCAAACTTGTAGAAGTGCTTGTCGTTAACGTTGGCGCCGTAGGCGCGCAGGATGACGACGTTGCCGCCGCGTGGCGCACCCTCGCCGACCAGCCGGCGGTGCAGCCAGGCCAGCGACGAGTCGGGCGCGTCCTCTGCTCCTCCGCCGTCGAGCAGGAGGCCGGGCCCGTGAAGGCGGCGCGTAGCGACGTACGTTCCGTAGCGTGGAAAGACGGTAACCGAACATTTCGGCGCGGGCGTCGCTCCCGAGAGCGCCACAGCGAAGGCGAGATGCAGCATGGCGCCTTGGTTATGACGCCGTCATGAGAGGGGCCTTCGTCGGGGCGTCGGAAGTGGTGTAGCGCTGCAAGGAGGGTCCGCCATGCGCCGCGTGTGGATGCTGATGCTTGCGACTTCACTGCTCTGCGCTGCGGGCGCAGCAATGTCCCCGGCGCGCCCAGTGGCTTCCGAATTGCGAGCTGCCGGGCGCGCGTCGCCGGCGGGCGTGCCCGTCGTCGGTGGGTGCCAGATTTTCCCGGCCGACAACTGGTGGAACACCGACATCTCGAGCTACCCGGTCGACAAGCGATCCGACGCGTACATCGCCGCACTACCCGGAAATCTGCACCCGGATTTTGGGCAGGATCCGCACTATGGCATTCCGTTTAACATCGTGCCGGAGACGCAAAAGAACGTGCCCGTGCACTTCCTCTACAAATCGCAGAGCAACCCGGGGCCATATCCTATCCCGCCAAACGCGCAGATCGAAGGCGGCCGCCACTCGACCGGCGACCGCCACGTGCTCGTGCTGCAGCAAGTGAAGTGCAAGCTCTACGAGATGTGGAACGCGCATCCGCTGGACGGCGGCAAACGTTGGCGGGCCGGTTCCGGCGCGATCTTTCACCTCGATTCCAACAAGCTGCGCCCGAACGGCTGGACGTCCGCCGATGCGGCCGGTCTGCCGATTCTCCCGGCGCTGGTGAAGTGCGCCGAGGTGCAAGCCGGCGCCATCAACCACGCGCTGCGCGTCACATTTGAGGAGACACAGCGCGGTTACATCCATCCGGCGACGCACTATGCTAGCTACAGCCGCAAAGCCACGTTGCCGCCGATGGGACTGCGCATCCGCATGAAGGCCTCATACGACATTTCCCATCTCACCGGGCAAGCCTACGTGATCGCCGTCGCGATGAAGGCCTACGGGATGTTTGTCGCCGATAACGGCTCGAACTGGTACTTTCAAGGCGAGGGTGGGACAGCGTCGTCGTGCTGGGACGACAACGACCTCAACCAGCTCAAGAACGTGCCGAACACCGCATTCGAGGTGGTCAAGACGGGGAGAATTCTGCGCAAATCCGGCGCCTAGAGGGCCTGCAATACCCGTAGGCACGTTTGGTCTTACGCTCAGTAAGCTCCCCTAGCGACGACCGCAATCAATCCTGCCGCTGCGCCCGCTCCAACGAGCAGCGGTTCGGGGATGCGCCGCTTCGAATAGAGCACGACCAGGGCCGCGGTTAAGACGATGACTCCGAACGCGTCATGAAGCGTGCTTCTCGCGACGAGAAACGACGTCCCGAGAAGCACGCCGACGACCGCAACGGTGATGCCGCGAACGAATCCCTGGACGCGGCCGTTTTGACGGTAGCGCCGTAAGATCGGTGTGCCAGCGAGCACGAAGATCACCGACGGCGTAAATATCCCGACCGTAGCGGCGAGCGCGCCGGCGAACCGATGAGTGAGATAACCGACGAACGTTGCGGTGATCACGACCGGTCCCGGCGAGACGATACCGATCGCTACCGCGTCGAGAAAGGCCTGATTCGAGAGCCAATGATACTGGTCGACGACGTAGGCTTTGAGAAACGGAACGATGACCAGGCCGCTGCCGAAGACGAGGAGCCCGGTCTTGAAGAAGAACCAGAAGAGCTTCGATGCCGCAACGCTCTGGTAACCGGTTGCGGCGACCGAGGCGATCGAAGAAAGCGTAGCTCGTGGCGTCGACGGTGGCGGCGATTGCGTGGGCGGCTGCGGCGGTCCTGGACGATTGAAGAGCACGATGCCGAGCGCGCCGGCCACGAGGAAAAGCGCGACGAGCTCTTGCTGCACGGCGATCGTGATCGCACAGGCGATCGCCGCGATGAGATAGGCGAGCCACTCTCCGCGCAGCGTCTTGCGGCCCAAGTCCCAACAGGATCGTACGATAATTGCAATGACTACTGGTCCGACGCCGTAAAATATCCCGCGGAGCTGCCAGGTCGAGCCGAAATGCACGTAGAGCGCGGCGACGGCGACGACGATGAAGAAGGGCGCCGCGGCGAACGCGATCGCGACGGCGAGGGCGCCCCCGAGACCGTGGGTGATGTAGCCGCAATAGACGCCGAGCTGATAGGCGAGCGGGCCGGGACACGCGGTAGCGATCGCCAGCCCCTCGTCGTACTCGCTGAGCTCGATCCAGCGACGGTTCTCGGCGAGATCGCGCCGCATGTAGTTCGCGAGCGCGACCGGGCCGCCGAATCCGGTCAGCCCGAGACGCAGGAAGTACCCGACCAGCGCCGCGAGCGAAACGCGAGGTTGTGTCGCTTGCTCCACCGGAGAATACTACCACCCAGCGAAAAGCGGCGTCCATGCTGCACCACGTCGACGTCCACGTTCGCGAGCTTAACTCCGCCGGTCGGTTCTTCGAAGCATTCGCCGCGATCGTTGGATATCGCAGACTTTCCGACGATGAGCCCGGGTTTATCGGCTATGAGACGAGCCAAGGCGGGAGGCCGCGCATCGGGCTCATCCTCGATGAAGCGCATCGAGCAGGCTCGATGCGGCTGGCTTTCTCAGTCCAAACACGTGGCGAGGTCGATGAGGCCGCGCGTGCGCTGCGCTTGGCCGGCGCTCGGGCCGTTGAAGGCCCCGGCGTGCACGCCGAGTACGGCGAGTACTATGCGGTCTTCTGCGAAGACGCCGACGGCAACAAGTACGAGATCGTCGCTCCCTAACGAGTTTCGACGATCCCCTCGACGCTGTCGCCTTGGTTCAGGCCGTTGCTGTAGCTGTACTTGTACCGAAAACTCGGATAGGCGTAGACGTCGACCGAGTCGTTTGCATAATCGGTCGCTTGAAAGGCAGTATTCTTGGCATTGAGGGTACCGAAGACCGTCGGACCGTGCAGCGATAAAATTTCCGCGTTAATGCAACTGGCCGTGCCCGCGTTACAGTGGTAAACATAAACGTGGGTGAACCGCGTCTGGACGGAAATAAGCGTATTGCGCCGGTCGAACAGCAAACCGCCTGGTGTGTTCTGATTGTCGTAGCCGTTTACCACCCGTCCGGGCATCGTAGCGCCGACCCAAACGATCAGTGACGGCCGGGCGCCTTGATTATAGTACGATGCCCACACGTTGCCGGAATGATCGACTGCTACGGATTCGAGTTGAAGGATCGAGTTATCCGTCAGCGCGGCGGCGCAGCCGTTCATCGAACAGATCGAGACGTGAGTGCCGCCCGCAGCGTAAAACTTTGCGCCGTCGACCGCAACCGAGAGATCGGAACGGTTCGGATCCGGGACGGCGCGCAAAAGGTTCCCGCAATGGGGCGCATAGATGTTCACAGTGCCCGTGGCGACGTTGGGCAGATAGAGATTCCCGGTCGAGTCGGCGGCGATTTGCGTCTCCTGAAAACTCTGCCCGGTTATCGAGCACTCCGGGGCCTTGTTCGCTTTATTTTGGGCCGGGTAGGCGAGGACTAGCCCGTCCCCGGATCCGTTTGCCTGCGCAACGTAGACGCCGGATCGCACCGTATCGGGGGCCTCCCGCCACCACGGTGGCCGAACGGCGCGCGCTTGCGGCGCCTGCGGCACGGGAGCGGCCGGCGACCCGCCGTTGCAGCCGGCTACGGCGACGGTAGCGAGGCAGAGGGCAAAAAGCGCTAGGGGTCGGCGCATGGCAATGCCTCCTTCGTCATCCCAGCCTGCCATCCCCGAATGAAGAAAGCCTAAAGGCCACTTCGCCGAAGCCTTCGGAGATGCATGAGACGTACATCGCCGCGCTGCTTTTAGGTATCGTCGCCGGTTTGCGAACCCTTACCGCGCCCGCGGTGCTCTTTCTGATGCGCCACCGCGGCCCGCTGGCCTACTTCCTGGCCGCGTTCGCGCTGCTGGAGTTGGCCGGCGACCTGCACCCAAGAACGCCATCGCGCACGTCGATTCCCGGGCTATTGGCGAGATTGGTGAGCGGTGGATTCTGCGGAGGGTCGCTGGCAATTATGTCGGGCGGCTCGCTCCTGATTGCGGTTGCTCTTGGCGCAATCGGCGCCCTAATCGGTGCCTACGGCGGGCTGGCCGCGCGAACGCGTGCCATCTCGCTTATCGGCCGCGTTCCCGCCGCGATCGTGGAAGATGCAATTGCCATCGGCGGAGCCGTTGCGATCGTTGCCTATCTGTAGCGACCGATTCGCCAAGGCATTGCGGTGACCGAAGGGCGTTTGCAAATGCGACGCTTTCGCTCGCAAGTCAGTTAAGTTTCCACTGCATGACGATGCTCGGCGCAAAATCGATCGTCGAGTGGGCGCCGGCCGGTGCAGTGAACGCCACTGCGGCTTGACCGCCGATCTGCAGATGCCCGCCAAACCCGGGGACCGTGTACAGGATCTGGCCGCCGGCCGCCACCTGGCCCGCGGGCACCAACTTGATCATGCCGTCGGCGGCTTGTTGCGCCCGCGCAACGCCGGTGAGCGCTTGCGCCAGCGGCCCGACCTGTAGCGAACCTTTAAGGAACGAGAATACCCAAGCCGCTTGAAATCCGGTGTACGCGCTCTGGAGCTGAAACGGTCCGCTATCCGCTTGACCGGAAGCGGCGGGGTCTTTGAACGTCGTAAGCTGGCCGGCCCAGGTAAACTCGGGTCCCGACGCGTTCTCTTTGTGGAGCTCCCACGTGATCTGTGCCGCCGCCTGAAACCCCGGCGCGTCGGGCGGAGCGAGCCGACCGGTCGTAACGTCGAAGTGGCCGGTACGCACGATGGAAAACGTGAGGTAGAAGCTAACGCGGCTCGTGCTTTGCGTGGGTCCGGGAACGCTGGGCAGCCGCGCGATGATGCCGCCGATTACGGCTTGGCGATCGAGCGTGTGGCCGTCGAGGGCGCCTTGCTCGATGGTTTTGTCGACGACTTGCGTCATCGTAAGATCGGGCTGCGGCGCTTGTGCGCGCATGAAGCGATAGCGGTCGGTCGTGCCCAGCGAGAGTACCGGCCACAGATTGAAGAAGGCCAAGAAGTCTTGAATCCAAACTCCGGGATCCGGCTGCCTGCCGGGGTAGGCAGCGCCCTCGAGATCGAGCAGGCGCGGCGGACGAATCAGTGTCGTGCGCACCGGGCCTGGTCGCACGCGAATCGCCTGCGGATCGTCGAAATCGGCCAATGGATCGTCGTTAAATGGATCGGCCTCAGCCTTCTGCTTTTTATCGTCATCGGGTTGCGCGCGGCCGGGATTCGCCGGCGGGTTCGATGTTGAAGCCTGCGCCGTTGCATTGCACGTTGCGGCTGCAGCGTTGACAACCTCAAAGGTGGAGTGCTTGCCGGTCTGCGGGCTGAGCACGACAACGAAAGCGTCGTACTGCCCCTGTCCGCGCGAGACCAGCCGCGACTGCCTGCGCACTGCGGGGTTCGTTGGCGGCAGGGGCGTGTGCCAGCTGTTCGGGCGATCGTCGCGCGTTTTGATCGAAGCGATGACCAAACACTCGAAGTACTTTCGCCAGTCCCGCGGGTCGAGTTGGATGGTCTTGCGCAGCTCGGCCAAGGCCGCTGCCTCGGTCGCGAAGACGCGTGCCTGCCGTCGCGAGCGCGTTAACGATCTCGGCAGCGCGTCCCAAGATGGCATAGAACGCGAACTGATAGTCGTTGCAGTGCTCTTGCTCGCCGGCCGCAAGGAGGTCCGATCCGGCTTGCGTCACGTTCCAGATTACGTGCGGTTTGATCATTTTGCCGTCCGGATAGCACGAGTTGTCGACGCCCACGTCGCACTGCCACTGAAATGGGGTCGAATCAGGGTATTGGCCTTGTGCCAAGAATTGCATGATGACGGATTGCAGATCGGCATGGGTCTGTCGGACGGTAACCCCTTTGCCGCCGGGAACCGGATCGACGTGAAACTCGGGCGCCGTGTATTGCGGCAGGGCAGTCAGGCCGAAAAGCAGGCCGCCTTTCGGATCCGGAATCCAGGAACTCGCCGATTTCTTTTGCGCCGCGGCGATAGAATAGGAGGGCGTGGAGAGTTGCGGAAGCCCGCCGGCGGTCTGCCCGCCGCCCGTTGCACCTTGTGTACCGCCTGTGGCTTGCGTTTGCGTCGGCTGCTGTTGTGCGCCGGCCGCCGGATAGACGTCTACGTTCTCAAAGGAGAAGGAGGGCGGAGAGCAGCCGCAATCGCAGCCGCCCGCGCAGATGCGGCCGGCAATGGCCTTTGCCGGCGACTCCGCGACGATGGGCTCAGCGCTTCTCTTGGATGCGCTTGCCGTTTGCGACTCGCGAGCGACCCTGCTTGTGGCGATCTTCAACATTGGGCGCCACCCCCGACGTTAATCTCTAGGGCTCTCCCTTCGCTCTCTCCCGGCTCTGAGGGAAGCGAGCTTGGCTGCTTTTCGGGGGATCAGGCCAACGTTGCCACCGGCGCTGTACTTGCGGCGGTCTCGATGAGCTTACAGACATCGTCCGGGTGAGAGACCAGCGCGACGTGGCTCGAGGCTAGTTCGATGGTCTTCGCGCCCATGCGTTTTGCGAATAGGCGCTCCGCGTCCGGAGGAATTACCTGATCGTTCTGCGCGACTAAGAACCACGAACGTATTGTTTTCCAAGCGGGAGTGCCCATCACATCGGAAAAGGCCGATGTGTTAAACGGCTGCTGAACCGCGTACATCACTTTGGCCTTTACCGGATCAACGTCGGCCGCGAAATGATTAACGAAGTCGTCTTCCGGAATCCAGGCAAAGCCCTGCTTATCGACTTCTATATGCGCGAGCGCGGGCGTTGGCGGCGCGCCGGAGAGCAGCGCTCCGATTGACTCGCCCTGATCGAGCCCGAATCCAGCGACGTAGACGAGGCCGACCACGTTCGGCGCGTCCGTCCCAAGCGCGGTCATAATTTGACCGCCGTAAGAGTGTGCGGCTACGATGGTAGGGCCCGTCTGCCGGTTCAACACCTCGTGGAGGCGCGCGACGTCGTGCGCGATCGAATCCAGCGCGAACTGCGGTGCAGTGACGTTGTAATCCTTGGCCTGCAGCCGTTCGATAACGGCACTCCAGCTAGAATCCGTCCGTCCACGCACCGTGAACTAGAACGATATTCGGAAGAGCGCTCATAACATGTACCTTCTTCTTAACGCTATGGAGATGATCGTACAAGGGAGCGGCGGAGCCACTCGTCCAAACCGATGCGGCCGAGGCGCGCTTCGCCCAGCGGCACGAGCGAGCACTCCTCGACCCGTCCGCCGAAGTAGCGGGCCTCGGGGTCGCTCACAACTACTCGTGGGTCGCCGATCGCTTTCAGATAGTGCGCGACAATTTCGTTGAACGGGGCTCGTTCGGGGCCCGCGATCTCGACGATGTCGTTTCGCGGCGCTGCAAGCGCCACATCGGCAACGATGGCAGCAACGTCTTCCGCCGCGATGGGCTGGAAAAGGCCAGGCGATATCCGGACTACGTTTCCATCCGTATTCGAATCGGCGATCGCCGCGGAGGAATTCCAGGAACTGGGTCGAGCGGACGATAGTGTAGGGGATGCCAGAGCTCTCGATCAGTTTCTCTTGCGTGACCTTGGCGCGAAAATAACCGATTTCGGGATTGCGGTCGATGCCGACGATTGAGAGCGCGACATGCCGCCCGACGCCGTCTGCGGCCTCCGCGGCGAGCAGATTGCGGCCGGAGGCCTCAAAGAATTCTAGTGCCGGCTTGTCTTCAAATGAAGGCGAATTGGCAAGGTCGATCACCGCCTGTGCGCCGGCAATGGCCTGCTTGAGGCCCTCGCCGGTGATAGTGTTGACGCCGGTGTTCGGCGCTGCGGCGACGACCTCGTGGCCGCCCTGGAGCAGAACGGCGACGGTCTTCGAGCCGATCAGACCGGTGCCGCCGATGACGACGATCTTCAAGGTTTTCCCTCCCGGAGCTCCGATGGTGTGGCAGAAATTCTAGCAATCCATAATGCATTGCGCAACAACTTTCCGAACGCTCGATTTTTACATGCGCTACGCCGGCGCGTCGGCAATATTAAGGGCTCTTTTTCAGTTTTGCCCGGGTGATCCATGGGTATACTGACGCACGGTTCCGGCTGACAAAACCACGCACACGCGGACGAAGGTGTGCGTTACTTTGGGCTACGCGTCGTTCATAGAGGAGCCCGTACGTGATATGAACGTTCTCAGTGCGAGTGACGGCTCGGACGATGGTTTCGAAACCGCGAGAATCCTCAGACGATCGACGCAAGAAGGCTATTAGCCATGCCTAGAGGCGAAGAACGTGCCATGCTTTATACAATCGACTTACGGACTGACGAACCTCGCAGCGCTCACGAGAGGCTCTGCGGCGTAAAGCTCTTGGCGCGCATCGTTGATAAAGGTCGCGCCGCTCTCAGCGGAACGTTGGGTCCATATCGGTTCTTTGACTGTCCACTGGATCGCGTATTTTTCCAGGCAGTAAAGTATCCCGTGATGAGTTTCTTGACGTGCTACGGCAAGCATATGCTTCGCAACTGTCCTACAACGCTGCCGCGCTGGCCGATCTGCGTGAGGCGCTGGCGTGTGAGCCGGAGATAAGCGACGAATGCTTTATGACGCATGCAGAGGCGCGCGATGCCGACAACGCCGTAGTGCACTGGTTGCTCGATCAAAGGCATACGCCGCCCAGCGTGCTCGCTGCTATTAATGCTGCTGTTGAGTGTTTACCGCCAGAAGCCTTCATCGATCGGACGCAGGACTAGATCACCGAAAGTAAGCCACCCGGAGGACCGAATGCGCAGTGCGATCATAAAGTGGATCGAAGAACGCACCGGCTTCGTGTCGATGACGCAGAACTTCTTGACCGAAGATATTCCCGGTGGCGCAAGTTATTGGTACGTATTCGGCAGCGCGACTCTGTTCGCGATGATCGTGCAGATCGTCACGGGCATCTTTCTAACGCTCTTCTACGCCCCGTCGACGGTGACGGCGTGGGAGTCGACCCGGGCTATCTACCTCAATCCGTGGAGCCATTTTCTCATCTCCGTGCACTACTGGGGTGCGTCGGCGATGATCGCGCTCGTCTTCCTGCATCTGCTGCAAGTGCTGATCTGGGGCGCGTATAAGTCGCCGCGCGAGCTGCAGTGGGTCGTCGGCGTACTCTTGCTACTCGTCACGCTCGTGCTTGGCCTCACGGGTTATTTGTTGCCGTGGGATATGAATGCGTACTTCGCATCGAAGGTGTCGCTCAACATCGTCGGTCTGCCGCCGGGCGGTTCGATTGTTCAAAACATAGCGCAGGGAGGCGGTACGATCGGCACCGAGACGATCAATCGCTTCTTCAGCCTGCACGTTTGGCTGATGCCGGCGGCGCTGCTCGTCCTGGTCGCGGCGCACTTGCGATCTTCCGTCGCCAAGGGCCGGCCGGACCGGCTATCGACGACCGCCACAGCCTGCCGCCGGGGCGCTTCTGGCCGGAACAGTTGTTCATGGATGCAGCCGTATCGTTCATCGTGTTCGTAGGCATCGTCTTGCTCGCGCTCTTCGTGCCGCCCTACCTCGACGCTAAAGCCAATCCGACGGTTTCAACTTTTACGCCTTACCCCGCGTGGTATTTCTTGTCGCTCTTCGGCTTGCTCGCGCTCGTGCCGCCGGAAGTGCATCTCGGACAGCTGACGATCAGCACCGAGCTCTTCGCGACGATCATCGTCCCGACGATCGTCGGCGTCGCCGTGCTGCTGGTGCCGTGGCTCGATCGCAGCACGACGCGCGCCTTCGGCTCGCGGGCCGGCATCCTGTGGGCGACGGCGCTTGTGTTCATCGCGATCGTCGGGCTCTCGATTTATGGGCAGGTCGGCATCAGGCAACGTCAAGCGGCCGGTCCGCCGTCTCCGCCCGAGTCGGTGGTGCTCGGCGCCACACGCGCGCAGGCTGCTACCGTGAGCGGTGGCGTAGGAGGCGCGAAGATCTATTCGACCAACTGCTCGCCGTGCCACGGCGCCCAAGGCCAGGGCATCGGGGCCTTCCCACCGCTGGCGAAGAATCCGGTCGTCACCGGTGATCCAAACAAAGTCATCGGCATCGTGCTCGACGGTTTGCAGGGCGCGATTGCGATCAACGGACGGACGTATTACGGAACGATGCCGCCCTGGAAGGGTACGCTCTCCGATGGGGAGATTGCCGC
This sequence comes from Vulcanimicrobiota bacterium, assembly GCA_963739845.1. GTDB lineage: Bacteria > Vulcanimicrobiota > Vulcanimicrobiia > Vulcanimicrobiales > Vulcanimicrobiaceae > Cybelea. The sequence goes on from CAVUBQ010000001.1 coordinate 423,011, forward strand.
GGTCATCACGTACATCCGCGGTTCGCTTGGCGACAATCACGCGTCAGCCGTTACGACGTCCCAGGTCGCCAGCCACAAACCATAAGCCGAGCCAACGGCTCCCGTTGTCACGATGCTTCCTCCGATTTAAGCACCCGCGTGATGCCCGCAAGTTCTCGGCGGAGCGCTTCGACCTCCAACGTATCGAGCGCCACGCCGACGGCATGGGCTAGGACGCGCAGAGCGTCGCGTTCGTCCGGCGCATAGCTTTCGCCGCTGCGCTTGGCGGCGCACACCAAGGCCCCCGCCAGCCGGCCGCGGACCCTCATCGGGAAGGCCGAATCGCCCGGCAGGTCCGACCGCAGGCCCGGCAGTTCGACCGGTTGATGCCACGCGCGCATTTCTAGCAATGCCCAGTCATTTTCGCCGATCGGATTGGCCTCGTCGAACGTCGAGCGCGCCGGCTCGTACGTGCCGTCATCGCGCCAAAGATAGACGGCGACGGCGCTCGCATCGCCATAATGCGAGACGACGTCGACCGTTTTGTCCAGCAGGTCGTTCGCGTCGGTCACTAAGTCCGCTTCGTGCGCGAACCGCCGGATCGCCGCTTCGGCCAGATGGCGCGCGCGGAAGAAGAGGTCGTCGACGACTCGATCCACGCGCGCGTGGATATAGCGGATAGAGAAACCGAGGACGAGCGCAACGCCGAGTTCGGCGATCAGGTTCGCCGTTCGATCGTACTGCGTGAATGCCAGCGACAGTAGCCATTCGGCGATGAGGAATGCAGCGACGACTACCGCCGAAACGACCGCATAAACGACGGCGCGATTGATCACGAAGACCACACCGAAAACGCGGTGGCGCAGAATTGCGTAGGTAAGCCCAAACGGAATGGCGAGCAGCGCGAAGGACGCCCAATCGCTCTGTCCGTTCAGCTGCTGAACGATGACCGACGCCCAGGCCGGTAAAAGCAACAGCAAAACTGGCCAACACCCAGAGCATTCTCGGGCGGTCGGCGCCGCGCGACCTAGCAAACGAAATCGCAAGCCCGGTAACGGTGGCGAATACAAAGTACGCGAGACACAGAATGAGAGCGACAAGGGTCGCGAGCGTCGATCGTCCGACGATTTGCATCCAGGACAGCACGATCGTCACGAGTGCAATGGGCAACGTCAGCCGCCGCAGCATCGCCAAGAGGCCGTCATCGGCGCGATCTGGGAAAAGCGTGGCAAAATAGACGGCAGATGCGCTGCCCGCGATGAAAAACATCTGCTGCAGCCCGAGGATCGGACCCTCGATGCCGGGGAAGTCGTGCCCCGAGAGCGACATCGTGCAGCCGAAGGTTACGAGCAAACACGCTAGAGCACGCGCCGCTGGTTTATCGAACCAGCGCCACGCGATCAAGCCGCCGAGCCAGAGAAACGAGAACTGCAGGATGGTCTGCAGGACGCGCAGCCAAAGCGGATTTTGATTTGCTGCGACGGGCGCAACGAGGGTGATCTGCTTCGCCTGCCCGTTGCGCGCCACGCTGAACGTACAGCGCGCACCCGCAAGCACAAAGACGGCACAGCGGAAATGGTCCTTTTCCAGCACGGTGATCGTGTCGCCGGGGCGGATGCCGGCTTGGGCCGCTTCACCCGCGACGGTTCGCACGGCAAAGCTGCCGCTGTGACTCAGATCGGGCCGCCAAACTATACCGAAATCCCCCTGCACCTGCGGTCGCGCGAGCGAATACCCGGCGAGTACCGTCGCACAGGCCGCTAACACCAACAGCAGTCCGCGCCAAAAAGAGATCAGCATGCGAACCATTTTGCGGCTTTTCTTCGCCGAACCAGCGCCAACATGCGACGCGCGGCGCAGGTGTCAAACAGGCGCTTAATAGCTTCGCCCGATCTTAACCTTTCTTAAAACGAAACGGCAATTCACTTTTCGTTTGTTTTCGAAGGGCATTGGTCGCAAAAGTGGTAGCTTCTTTTCCCCGTCGAGGCGACCGCCTTCTGCCATATTTTAGGCCGTCGGGCGGTTCTCGCACTCCGGCGTCTTGGAAAAGCGCATAGCGCGGAAAGGACTCTTGAAAATCGTGGCTCCTACACAAGGCAAACCCAATATCGTTTTCATCATGGGCGACGATATTGGTTGGTTCAACCTAAGCTGCTATCACCAGGGCATGATGGCGAGCCGAACGCCGAATCTCGACCGATTGGCATCCGAAGGGATCCGTTTCACGGACTATTACGCCGAGGCTAGTTGTACGGCCGGACGCGCGAACTTTATCACCGGTCAGCTGCCTATACGGACCGGCCTAACCACGGTTGGGCAAGCAGGTGCGAAGGTTGGAATGCCGGCAGAAGCGCCGACGATCGCAACCGCGCTTCGGTCAATGGGGTACGCGACCGGTCAGTTCGGGAAGAATCACCTCGGCGACCTCAATGAGTACCTGCCGACGCTTCACGGCTTCGATGAATTCTTCGGTTACCTCTATCACCTCGACGCGATGGAGGATCCCGCGCATCCCAACTACCCTCAAGCCCTCAAAGATAAGGTCGGCCCGCGCAACATGGTGCACTCATGGGCGACGGACAAAGACGATCCAACCGTGGATCCGCGCTGGGGAAAAGTTGGTAAGCAGAAGATCGAGGACGCCGGCACGCTCTATCCCGAGCGGATGAAGACCGTTGACGATGAGATATTGGCGAATGCGCTAAAGTTCGTCGACGGCGCGAAGGCCGCCGGCAAGCCCTTCTTCTTATGGCTAAACCCGACGCGTATGCACGTGGTCACGCATCTTTCCGATAAATATCAGAGCCTGCGTACGTCCGAAAATGGCTGGTCCGAGCAAGAGGCTGGTTTGGCGCAGCTCGACGACGTCGTCGGCGGCGTCTTGAAGAAGCTGAAAGACGACGGCCTCGACGACAATACGATCGTCGTCTTCACTACGGACAACGGGGCGGAGAATTTCACCTGGCCGGACGGCGGACAAACGCCCTTCGCCGGTGGGAAGGGAACCGTACTTGAAGGTGGTTTCCGCGCACCGTGCGTCGCGCGCTGGCCGGGCAAAATACCAGCGGGCAAAGTCGAGAACGGCATCTTCTCAGGGCTCGACTGGTTCCCAACCTTCGTCTCCATTGCCGGGAATCCGAACATCGCCGACGAGCTCCAGAAAGGTAAGCAGCTCGGAGATCGGACGTACAAGGTCCACCTCGACGGCTACGATCAAACAAACGTCCTGACTGGCAAAGGGCCGTCGAATCGGCGCGAGATTTTCTATTTCGCCGAAGGGACACTGGGCGCGGTCCGCGTCAACGACTTCAAGTACCGCTTCATCGATCAGCCCAGTGGCTGGCTTGGGGGCACGGTGAAGGTGGATTGGCCGATCCTTTGCAATTTGCGGCTCGATCCGTTCGAGCGCACGGGCATGAGCGGCTCACTTAACTTCTACAACTTGTTCGTCTACCAGTTCTGGCGCTTCGTCCTCGTCCAGGAAGTTGTCGGAAAGGCTGCACAGACGTTCATCGCGTTCCCGCCGATGCAAAAGGGTGCGTCCTTCAACCTTGAGGAGGTAAAAGCGATGGTCGAAAAGGCGATGGCTGGACACGCCGGCCAATAGCCGAACGAACTTGGCCGCGCCGTTGCATCGATCGGAAGATGTAACGGCGCGGATATTTCGGGTTGCACCGCGAGGGCGATCCAAGGAATCCGCTACCTGCTAAGCTACGCGACGGGTGGTTCCCGAGCGCAGGGGAGAGCCCGACAAAAGGCAAGTGCGGCACAAGCCTTCATGGAATAAGGACGACTCTCTCGTGCGCGCCCGTAGCTCAAACTGGATAGAGCAGGGGACTCCTAGAGCGTCCAGGTGTGGTCGCGCTCGAGTGTCGTCCAATGACATCGAGTGACGAAAAGGCTTATCGCGTAGGGGTTTTCGGTCATTGCTCATGTCATCCGGTGTCGCCTAGTCCGTCGCAGAATCCGCCATTGATGGGTATGGCAACCGAATGGCAACCGAGATCGCCGGAGGCGGCGGTTCTCGGATCCTACGCCGAATGAGGCTGTCTCAATTTCCTGAGGGTTGCGTCCCCCCCAGGCGGGGTGTATGCTGGTTGCCCGCCATCAAGGCCAGATAATGGAGGATCGGCATGAGTACGACTTCACGTCGCCATCAAGAGATCGTAAAGAAACTCCTCGACGCCAAGGCTGTCGATTTCGCCGCCATCGGCAGGGTGCTCGCCGAGGTCGGGCCGTCGCTCTCGCTCAGCGATGAATTCGAGGGAGACGGGTTCTGCGGTACCATTCGGAGATTCATCCGTGTCTTCTGGGTGGATGACCCGTTGGGTCCGCTGGAGTCGCTCGGTGAACTGAAACGCGTCGACGGCGGATCTCCAAGAGTAGTAGAATAGTCTCTAAGCCCGAAGCAGGAAAAGCGGGCCTCGCGATTTGGGCGACCACTGGGATGCGCATGACCTAGCGCGACGCCTCTGTCGCTCCTTACGCATTGCGATGCGCGCGGTCGAAAGATTGGCGCCGCGCGGCTACGTCGATCCATCGGAACCTCGTAATAACGTGCGCTCGGAGAAGGTCGTGGCAGAGGCCGGACTTTTACTACTCGCGGCCTCTTCGGTGAGTCAATGCCCGGACGTCCAAACCCACGTCACTCGTCTTGCGCGGTTTCTCATACCCTTTGCACGACATGACCGTATGCGTCTCGGTGTTTGCTTGAAACCTGCCCTTGCGCTCGACTATGCGTCGGCGCATATCTACCTAACCAGGCTTGGCTACCGAGACGCCGCCTTCGATGCGCTGCTTCGCCAGACTCTCACGTCGCGGCTCTGGTGTGGACGCGAGCGACCGCCGCACCGCCGGCTCGAGCAGCATTGGCTAATCAAACTCTGGGGAGATTCAAACGGCCGCTCAGCAGTGCGCACACCGTCGGCACTTTTGGACTCGGTCCTGAAGTGGCCCATTGATCTTCTGGCCGGCGCACGCGATGACGTATACGCTTTCACTCACGCACTTTTATACGTCTCTGAATTCGAAACGTTCAGCACGCAACACCTGCCGCGCTCGCGCTCTGCGATATTAGGCGAGGCGGCCTCGGCGCTTGCGAGATCGCTCGACGAAGAAGATTACGACCTCGCGGGAGAACTTTTGCTCGCGTGGCCTCTAACGGGGGCCCGTTGGAATGCTGCAGCGGCGTTCGGGTTTCGCGTTCTCGCATCCGTGGAAGATGCGACCGGGTTCCTGCCGACCGCTGCTACCCGAGTGCAGCGCCTAAACGAGCTGCACGGCCATGATCGTCTTGATTACTTTCTCGCAACGGCATACCACACGATCTTTGTGATGGGGCTGCTCTGTGCGGCTGCACTCCATCCGAATCGGCTCCCTCCCGTAAATATTCCAAAGGATGCGTGCAGATCGGGCAGTGCCGACGCGATTCTTCCATTCCTCGCTCGCGCGGAACGGCGGCCTCATTGGTGCGACGAGTATGATCACCTTAATAGGTTCGAACGCGATGCCGTTGCGTCACTACTTCTGGATATAGCTCTTCATCGGGAAGCCGAGCGATATAATTTCAAAGCACTGAAGGAGCTGCTGGCAACTGCGTATGAACTGGGCCTCGCGAAGACGCCAGCATCGAGCCAAGCAGCGGAAATGCTCGCGCGCGTTGCGATGTTGCCCGAGATGAGCAGGCCAATGCATCGGCCCCGTCGGGAGGGCTAGCAGCAGTCGCTCTAACATCGCTTCAGCTCAAAATCGGTGACCTCGACCTTGCAACCGCGGCTATTGGTGCGATGGGTACGGGGGAGTCTCTCCCCAGCGAGGGGCCGGCATCGCGATTTCCCGGTGTTGTTCGCGTCTCATTCGTACCGTTTTCGCTCGGAAACGTAGCTTAATCAAAGTCAAGGGCATCAGCTTGCATTCGTGCTGGCACTTCGGAGCAACGCAGGCCCTCGTTGCCGGAAACGACATTCGGACGGTTGCCGCCCTGCTGGGGCACGCGGACGCATCGGTGACGTTGCGGACCTATGCCCACGTGGTTCCCGGAGCGCAGGAGAAGGCCGTTGCGGGGATCGGGGATGCCATTGTGGCAGCACAAGCGCGGCGTGCCGCTGGGGAGAGTTCTCGGCGGTGAACCGCCTCGAAAAGCCACAAAGGGTCGTACCACTGCACCGAAACTGCACTGTAAGACTCGATTCGAAGGCAGTCAAGCGTAGGGAGTGGGGCGCAAACCCGTATGGAATAAGGGAATAACGTGCGCGCCCGTAGCTCAAACTGGATAGAGCAGGGGACTCCTAAGCCCAAGGTTGCCAGTTCGATTCTGGCCGGGCGCAAAAACAAGAACCCTTATATCGTAAGGGTTTTTGTTTTTACCGTAATCGCGGGCGGCACGCTCGATAGAGCGCGTCGAGCCACCGTCGCTTCGGCGCCGGCTAGGCGTCTACTAGCTACCACGCAAGTCATCATGGAGGCCACGGCCTCGCGGCGGTGAGCCGGGGCTAGTACGGAGGGAGAAGAATTCGCAGGCGGACGCGAACGATAGCTCACTGGAGTCGATTTTATGCAAAGCTTACGGTCATTAGGTACGGCTTGCGTTCTAGGGATTGCGGTCACCGCGTGCTCTTCGAGCAACGCGCTGACGGGCGTAACTCCCGGGTCTGCTAGTCCAACGCAAGCATCACATGTTTCTACGCTGCGCGGTTGGATGTCGCCGAACAGGAAGATGACGAAAACGCTTCTGTACGTCTCTGAGCCGTCGCAATCATCAGCAGGGCTCGTCGACGTCTTTTCGGTTCCGGAATATTCGCTGGTCGGACGGATCACCGATGGGATTGACAAGCCCGAAGGACTCGCCAGAGACACGGAAGGCAACCTTTACGTTGCAGATCTTGACTCAAACGCGGTCACCGTCTACCGGCCGCGGAGTACGAGGCCTTCGCTAACGTTGAATGTGCCCGATCCTCCCCTCGACGTTGCCGTCGGAATCAACGGGTACGTCTATGTCGGCGACGAAGCCGGGGCCGTCGATGTTTATCGGCCCGGTGCTACGTCACCGAGGCTGCGACTAACCAACCCGAGCCTCACCCGCGTGGCCGGCGTCGCGGTGACTTCGTCTAACCACGTTTACGCCGATGGTGAGAGCGACTATAGCTCCTACACGCCGGCCGTTGTGGAATACACCAACACGACGAGATCGGGCAAGAATCTCGGCCTGAGGGGCCTCGTTGGCAGGCTCGCCGGCGTGATGGTCGCCAACAACGATCTCATCGTGACGGACTTTGACGGGAACGAAATCCTCACTTATCCGCTCGGGCAGACCTCGCCGTCATCGACGATTTCGGTCCCGTGCCCGGACCGCCCCGCGATCAACAAAATAGAGAACAAGATTTATGTCCCCGAAACATGCTCCGAGGATACGGTCGGCGTGTACGACTATCCCAGCGGTACACTCGTGACCGACCTCCCGATTGGAGGTACGGGAGCTGCATTCAGTCGCGTGCCGAGGTTTTAATACCCCCGCCACCGCCGCGCTCGCGAAGCCGCATCGCGTTAGGGGCGACTTCGGTTCCGCTGGGGATGGCCGGCCCTTGGGCGCACGGGGAGGCAAGGGCTGGAAGGTTGCTTGGCCGGGCGGGCGACCGGCCCCGAAAGCCGTTGCGGAGGCAACCCCGGTGTGCTAGGATGGGTCCTTGGAACGGACCCGCGGTCCGTTTTATTCATGTTGTGGTAGACTACTGATGGCAAAGAAAGAAACACGCGTGATGGTCGTCCTGGCGTGCACCCAATGCAAGCGCCGTAACTACAACACGCAAAAGAATAAGCAGAAGACCACGGATCGGCTGGAACTCAGCAAGTACTGCCGGTTCTGCCGCTGTCACAAGCCTCATAGAGAGACGAAGCATAGGGCGGTAGCTCAATTGGTAGAGTCCTGGTCTCCAAAACCAGTTGTTGCAGGTTCGAGTCCTGTCCGCCCTGCCAGTCTTTGGAAGTGAACCTTTGGTGAACGAACAGCAGAAGAGAACGGCCCAGTCGATGGCGGGCGGCGATTTTGTCCGCGGGGTCATCGCGGAGCTCCGGCGCGTCACGTGGCCGACACGCGACGAGTGGATCTCGGCGACGATCCTGACGCTTGCGCTGGTCGTCGGCATCGGCCTGTTCACGTTCGTGCTCGACCAGCTCTTCGGCTGGCTCTTCAGCCTGATTCATCCTGCTACGGGATAGTGCACGACGCCATGTTCGAGATCGATCCTCAGGAAATAGCCCCCGCCGACACGGTGGCCGAGGAAGTTAGCGCCATTGACGACACGCAGATGGGCGACCTCGCCGGAACGACCGAGGAGCACGTAGCGGAGAACGTCGAGGCGGCGCCGGAAGCCGACGGCGGCGACCGGAAGCCGAGGCGGCGCCGGAGGCCGAGAGCGAAGCCGCAACCGAGACCGAGCGGGCACCGGCCAAACCCAAGGACAACCGTAACTGGTTCGTCGTCCACACCTACTCCGGCTACGAGAACAAAGTTAAGGCAAATCTCGAGCGCCGTATCCATTCGATGGGCATGCAGGACAAGATCTTCCGCGTGCTCGTTCCGATGGAGGACGAAGTCGAGTTCAAAGACGGCAAGCGCAAGATCACGCCTAAGAAAGTTTTTCCCGGTTACGTGCTCGTCGAGATGATCATGGACGATCAATCCTGGTACGTCGTCCGGAACACGCAGGGCGTCACCGGCTTCGTCGGCAGCCCTGGGCCGGGCGAGAAGCCCGTGCCGCTGCAGGATAAGGAAGTCAAGACGATCCTCAAGCAGATGGGCATCGAGGCGCCGAAGCTCAAGATCGACTTCAAGAAGGGCGATCGCGTCAAGGTGACGTCGGGGCCGTTCTTCGACTTCACCGGCGTCGTCGACGAGATCGCACCGGAGAAGGAACGTCTGCGCGCGCTGATCTCGATCTTCGGCCGCGAAACCCCGGTCGAACTCGAGTTCTTCCAGGTCGAAAAAGTCTAAGTTCGTTTCCGGTCATCCTTCGACTCCGCTCAGGATGACATCGGGAGTAAAAACGAGTGGAGGAGAAGTGACGAAGGTCGCTTCGACAAAGGAGAGATTCGATGGCTAAGAAGGTCGTAGGCAAGATCGGCCTACAGATTCCGGCGGGCAAGGCGACTCCGGCTCCGCCGATCGGTCCGGCACTCGGACCCTACTCCCTGAATATCATGGACTTCTGCAAGCAGTACAACGAACGTACGCTTCGCAGGCGGGCATGATCATTCCGGTCGAGATCACGGTCTTCGAGGACCGCACGTTCACCTTCATCACGAAGACGCCGCCGGCGTCGTTCTTGATCAAGCAGGCGCTCAAGATCGAATCGGGCAGCAAAGAGCCGAACCGCAACAAGGTTGGGAAGCTGACCCAAGCCCAAGTGGAAGAGATCGCGAAGGTGAAGATGCCCGACATCAACGCCAACGACATGGACGCGGCCAAGAAGATCATCGCGGGTACGGCGCGCTCGATGGGCGTAGAGGTGGAGGCATAAGATGCCGCAGCACCACGGTAAACGATTCAAAACGCTTGGCCACGAGCTTCGACAGCAAGCACCTCTTTTCGACGCCCGAAGCAGTCGCGCTCGTGAAGAAAAACGCCAACGCAAAGTTCAACGAGACCGTCGAGGCGCACGTGCGGCTCGGCGTCGACCCGAAGAAGAGCGACCAGACCGTGCGCGGCACCGTGCTCCTACCGCACGGAACCGGGCGCACCGTTCGCGTCATCGCCTTCGCTAAGGGCGACAACGCGAAAGCGGCGCAAGAGGCCGGCGCCGACGTCGTCGGCGATCAGGATCTCATCGATAAGGTCAAGGGTGGATTCACCGAGTTCGACGTCGCGGTTGCGACGCCCGATATGATGGCGTCGGTCGGTAAGGAGCTGGGCCGCATCCTCGCCCAGAAGATGCCCAACCCCAAAGCCGGCACCGTGACGCCAAATATCGGCGCGGCGATTCGCGACATCAAGGCCGGTAAGGTCGAGTTCCGGTTAGACAAGACGGGCATCATCCACACGATCGTCGGCAAGGCGAGTTTCGAGGAGCAGCATCTCCTCGAAAACGTCACCACGCTGCTCGATGCGATCGTCCGCGCGAAACCGGCCGCGGCAAAAGGAACCTATCTTCGCAGCGTAACGCTGGCGAGCACGATGGGCCCGGGCGTCAAGGTCGATCCGAACCGGGTCAAAGCGACCGCGTAACTACTCTGGGACGGCCGCACCGACCTCGCGCAGCCGGCTTTCGAGCCGCGTGATGCGGGCGCGAGAGCGGTCGGCGTCGATGTGGTCGTACGCGGCCGCGGCGCTGCGCGCGATCGACTCGAGCAGGCCGCGTTCGTCGGGCGCGAGTGGCAGGCCGCCGGCTCGCGATCCATAGAGAACGACGCCGACGACCGCGCCGCGCATGACGATCGGCAGCACCAGCGAGGGCGCCTTTGCGCCCCCGGGGAGCACGGTATCGACGCGCGTGTGCCCGTCGAGCACGATGGATGACTGATCGGCGCGCAGCTGCGCGATGAGCGGATCCTCAGCATCGATCGCTTCGGCCTCCTGATCGTTCCAGCCGCAATCGGCAACCCGGCGAAACGTCCCGCCATCGTTTTGAGCGAGAAAGAGCGCTGCCGAGGAGAGGCCCAGCGCGCGAACGGGTTCGTCGACGAGGAAGGTGAGCAGGGTTTTCTCCGACGAGGTGTTCGCCAGCGTCCGCGACGCGCGGCGTAACGCCTCTTCGGCGTGGCGTTGCTCGCGAAAGAGGAATGCGTTGAGAAAGCCCTCGATTCTCCCGTGCAGGGCGTTCAACGAGAAGCCGATCAGCAGCGCCGCGAAGAGGCTGACGTAAATTGCCGGCCGCGTGCTCTCGAAGATTTGTTCGGCCCACCATTCCGCGACGCCGAAAAGAAGCAGCAGGATGGCCGTAATCGCGCCGTAGATCGCCGCGCGCCCAATGACGAAGCGAAAGTCGACGACGCGCTCGGAGAGGAAGCCGTAGACGACGAAGATCGAGCCGATCAAGCCGAACCACGGGAGCAGCGCGTCGGTCCAGTGCTGGAGCGCGAGCAGCGTCGTTGACGTATTTCCGATCAACGTGTTGAGTAGATTGGCGATCGCCCAAGCCAAGTCGAGGATCGGAGCGAGTGCGATGCCCGCGACGACCCAGGTGACGCGAGAGCGGTCGATCGCGGTAGCGCCCGACGCGATGTAGGCGAGCCCAATGAGCACGACGATCAGGAGCAAGACGTCGGAGAGGCTCATGAACAGGTTGGTCGGCCCGGGCAACCCATAGTGCTGGTAGACGATCCAGACGATCGGATTTACCCACGCGATGAAGACGAGCATCGAAAGGAAGACCGCGCTCCCGAAAATCCACGGCCAAGTTCGGCTTGGCCGGCCATAGAGACGATGCGCGAAGACGAGAATCATCAACTGTGTAAGCGGATAGACGATCTGGATCGCAAGGTCGCTCGCAACGCTAATCGGCCATGGCGCAAGGTCGAGCGCTGACTGGTTGACCTTCACCAGCATCAGCATCGTGTAGATGTAGAACGCTAGGGTGATCGGCCGTGGCCGCATGAGGAAGAGCACGCTGGCCAGGGCGAGCGAGAGGAAGAAGCAGAGCGGGACGCCGACGTCGCGGGTTAACTTTGCGCGCGGAGAAAGGTCGGGCGAGCCGGCCTTCAGCACTACGCCGTGCGTTCCGTTGCTGCCGGTGCCGACGAGCAGAATCTTCTGGCCGGCGCGCGCCCCGCGCAACAGCGAGAAGCGCTGGGCGGGCGTCAGCATCTGAAGGTTGACGCGATCGCCGGTCTGCAGTGCGTTTCCGACCGAGGAGCCGGCGATCACTTCAACTTGATTGGTATTGGCCTCGAAGACGATCGGATAGAGGCCGAGGTGCGTCGCGTTGTCTTGGATCACGACGAAGACCAGCACCATCAGGATCGTTCCAAGCCCGACGACGGCCAGCGAGAGGCGCTCGCAGACGAAGCTAACGGCTGCTTTCAAGGGCCCTTACCCCCGATTTTCGCCACGGCGGAGCGCCTTCTCGCCTAGGTCCTTGCGTTCCCGGGCCGTCCTGTGCTAGGCTAACCGACGGCTCCGAAGACCGCAGCCGGCCGCAAGGCCTTAATCCCCGAGCCTAAGCGAAGGGGACTGCAGAGGACGCGTACGTCATATTTGGCGCGCCCTCGCATTTTGGGGCGCGTTTTTCGTTCATCGCACGGTCGCCTTTGATGGAAAGCAGAACGTATGCCCACCGCTCGTAAGGAATCCGCAGTCGCAGAGCTGACCAAACGGCTCGCCGATTCGCAAAATCTCTTCCTTACCGATTATGCCGGGTTGAGCGTCGCGGAGATCACGAAGCTTCGCGGCGAGCTTCGTAAGGGCGGAAGCACCTACTCGGTCGTAAAGAACACGCTCTTCCGTATCGCCGCCGGCGATCTCGCGGCCCAGCTGGACGAGTTTCTCGCCGGACCGACCGGCGTCGTCTTCGCCGGAGCAGATCCGGTCGCACCGGCCAAAGCGCTCAAAACATTTAGCGACACGACCAAGAAAATTGGGATCAAGGCCGCCTACATCGACGGTAAAGTCGTCGACGCGCGGCAGGTGGAGACGCTCGCCAAGCTTCCACCGAAGATCGAGCTCATCGCAGCGCTCGTCGGCACGCTCGCGAATCCGTTGCGCGGTCTGGTCACCGTGCTCTCGGGTAATCAGAGCGGTCTCGTGCGCGTGCTCGAGCGCATTCGCGAGCAAAAAGCAGCAGCATCAAACGCATAAGGGGATTTAAACAGATCATGGCAGTAGCCGAGCTCATCGAACAAATCGACAAACTTACCGTCCTGGAGCTGGCCGACCTCGTCAAGCAGCTCGAGGAGAAGTACGGCGTCTCCGCGGCCGCACCGGTCGCGATGATGGCCGCTGCTCCCGCGGCCGCAGCGCCCGAAGCCGAGAAGACCGAGTTCGACGTGGTCCTCGCCGAAATTGGCCCGGAGAAGATCAAGGTCATCAAGGCGGTACGCGAACTCACCAGCCTCGGTTTGACCGAGGCGAAGGCCTTTGTCGAGAGCGCGCCCAAGGCGGTCAAAGAGGGCGTGACCAAAGACGAAGCCGAGCAGGTCAAGAAGAAGCTCGAAGAAGCCGGCGCTAAGGTCGAGATCAAATAACTCAGCAGCCGAATATCAGCATGCCGGGATGGCTGCAGCTGCTCCCGCTGCTGATCGTCGTGGTGCTGCTCGCGGTTCGTCTCGTTCGCCCGCAGAAGATCAGCGTGACCCGGATGTGGATCACGCCGATCATCCTCTGCGGGCTTACCGTTTGGGCGATTTACGCCAACGCGCTGATCAACCCGGCCTCGCCATGGGAGATCGCCCTGGGCCTGGTCGTCGGTGCGGTCTGCGGCGTTCCGTTCGGCATCCTGCGCGGAGTGCACACCGACGTCCGCCCCACCGATCGTCCGGGCGTGATGTACCTCGGCTCCTCGTGGGTTACGCTGGTAATCCTGCTTGCCGCTTTTGGCCTGCGCTCTGGAATTCGCTTACTGATGCCGCAACACGGCAGCCTGACCGCGACGCTCGGCGACGGCCTCCTGGCCTTCGCCGTCACGTTTATCGCCGCGAGTTACGTGGTGATCTTCCGCAAGTACGAGGAGCTCGCCGGAGCTAATCGCGCAACGCGCGAGGGGTAACGCCCATGATCCGGCGCATCGACCGCGCGAGATGGCTTTGATTGGCGAAACCGGCTTGCAGCGCCACGTCGGCTAACGGCGGATCGCCGCCCTGTAAGAGCTCGGCTGCGTACTCGATGCGCCGCCGAATCACGTATTGATGTACCGGCACTCCGACACTCCGTTTGAAGAGCGTTTTGAAGTGCGACGGGCTGACGCTCGCAACTTTAGCCAGCTCGCTTAACGAGAGGTCGCCCGCGAGATTGGCTTGGATATACTCGAGAACGCGTCTGAGGCGACGTCGCGATAGGGCCGCGTCGACGGGCCGGATTCCGGCCGGCGCATACGCGCGCAAGAGATGCGCCGCAAGCGCAAGGCCGAGAGCATCGCCATAGAGACGCCCCAGCGGGTCGAGTGCTTCGAGCTCCGCCTTTACCGCCCACCCGATGTGCTCGATGCGCGTATCCCGAACGTGAAGCTGCGGGGCGATGTCGATACTCCTGGGGTCGAGGTCCATGGCCTCAGCCGCCGAGCAAATCAGCGTAGGGCTCAGATACATCGAGAGCTTCAGCGTCGCCGCCTCGGTCTCCCAAACGCGCGCGACGCCAGGCGGAACGATTTTTACGTCGCCCGGCACCTGAAGGCGGCGCAGCGTCTTACCGTCGCAGCGGCTGGTGACGAGCAGCGGACGCCCGATCTGCATGCTGACGTTATGGCGCACGAACGCCTGCTCGGAGAAGCCGGCGGACGCTTCGTATAGGATCGCTTCAAAGCCATCCCAATGCCGGTTCGTGCTGCTCGCGCGAACCGCAAAGGTCATCTCCCGATCGTCGTGCCGGGTCCACGCGCGCTCCTGCCACATACGAACTCCTAAAAACGCTTCAGCACGGTCGATCGTGACAGCCGGACAGCGTCCGATTCTGTTCGAGAACGTCGGAACGTGAGCGACGCGGCGCCCGCCGGCCGGTACGCTTGGTGGAAGTTCGCGCTCGGGAGGTTATTATGAGAAAACGAACCACGGCGTCCGTCATGCTCCTTTTGCTCGCAGGCGGCTGCGCCTCGGGCAACGGCGGCGGTGCGATCGTGCCGAGCCGGCTTCAGCCGGCCGGCAGCTCCAGCGGTAGCTATTCGGTACGGGTCCTCAAATCGCTGGGTGGAACGAACAGCGCAGCCAATACCATCAACCAGCACGGCTGGGCGATGGGAACGTCTTTTCTATCCGGCAACTCGGTTATGCACGCCGCCCTCTGGCGCGGGCGACGTGCCGTTGATCTCAAGACGCTCGGGGGGCCGAATAGCGCCGTCGAGTGGCCGGTCGAGAACGATCACGGTTACGTCTCGGGCATCTCCGAAACGTCGACGAAGGATCCGCTCGGCGAAAGCACGAGCTGGAGCTGCCACGCGTTCCTCCCGGACGGAGGCACCTCGGGCGACACCTGCGTCGGCTTCGTCTGGCATGGCAATACCATGCGTGCGCTGCCGACCCTCGGCGGAAATAACGGGTACGGTGCCGGGATGAACGACGACGACGAAGTCGTCGGCTGGGCCGAGACGAACGTTCCCGACTCCACGTGCATTGCGCCGCAGCAGCTGCAGTTTCTCCCGGCGAGATGGAACGCGAGGACGCTTAAAGCCACCGCCCTTCCAACGCTGACCGTAAAGGGGAAAATGGATCCGGACGGCGCGGCGACGGCGGTGAACCGTTCCGGCGACGTGGTCGGCATCTCGGGCATCTGCGATCAGGCCGTGGGGCGTTTTACCGCGCGGCACGCCGTGCTCTGGCGAAACGACAAGCCGATGAAGCTGCAAACAATCGGCGGCGTCTCGTGGAACACGCCGACCGCCATCAACGACGCCGGACAAATCGTCGGGTTCCTCAACCGGCGCGGAAAAGCCGATCGTCAAGGTAATCCGAACTTCATCTCGGTCATCTGGAACGATCCGGCTTCGCCGCCGACCAAGATCGGTACGTTACCAGGCGATGCGCTGAGCGAGCCGACGGCAATCAACAACGAGGGTGTCGTGCTCGGCGTCTCGTTCCCGAGCTCGGACGTCTTCGTCTGGCAGAACGGAACGATGACCGACCTCACGCTGGCCCTCCTAAAAGCCTATCCGAAACTACGCCTCGTCAGCGTGGGAGGGATCAACGATCGCGGTGAGATCGCCGGGCAAGCCTGTCAACTCGTGAGCGGCAGTTGCCCGTCGTCCAACCCAACGCTCGTTACGTTTCTCGCCGTTCCAAAAGAGTAACGGCCGGCGACAAGCCTCCCGGGCGGTCTTTGCGAAGACCCTCGGATGAGCGATCTGCCAGTTCTTATCAGCGGCGCGGGCCCGACAGGGCTCGCGCTGGCTTTGAATCTCGCCCGCCGCGGCGTCACCTTCCGGCTGCTCGACGAGAATGCCGGGCCGGGAGAGCACTCGCGTGCGATGGCGGTGCAAGCCCGCACGCTCGAGTTCTACCGGCAGTTCGGCATCGCCGAGGAGGTCGTGAACGCCGGCGTTATCGTACGTTCAGCGCACTTGCGCACGGGCTCGGCAACCGAACGCGGCGAGCACGAGAGGACGGTCCAGTTCACGGAGATCGGTGCCGGCCTGAGCCCCTATCCGTTCGCGCTGGCCTATCCGCAAGACGACCACGAGCGCTTTTTGGTCGCCAAGCTGCGCGATATGGGCGTCGAGGTCGAGCGAAACGCGAAGGTGACGGGGCTCGTTGCGGATACCGAGGGCGCGAGCGTGACCGTTACGCGCGGCGACGGGAGCAGCGAAACGATTCGCGCGTCATACGTCTGCGGATGCGACGGTGCCCACAGCGCGGTGCGCCAATCGCTGGGCATCGGTTTCTCGGGCGGAACCTACGATCAGATGTTCTACGTTGCCGACGTCAAGACGGCGCAGGGCTGGGTGCCGGACCTTTACCTCAACCTCGGCTCGGATATCCTCGTGCTCATGCTGCCGGTGCGCTCGAGCGGAATGCAGCGCTTGATCGGCCTCGTGCCGCCGGAGCTCACCCAGAAGGCCGACCTGAACTTCGACGACATCCGCGGCCGTGCCGAGGCGCTGCTGGGCGTCACCATCGAGCAGCTCAACTGGTTCTCGGCGTATCACGTTCACCACCGCGTCGCAGACCGCTTCCGGCAGGGATGCGCGTTCTTGCTCGGCGACGCGGGACACGTGCACAGCCCGGTCGGCGGACAGGGGATGAACACCGGCATCGGTGACGCGATGGATTTGGGATGGAAGCTGGCAAGCGTCGTGCGCGGCCGTGCGCCGGACGCACTGCTCGACACCTACGAGCCAGAGCGAATCGCCTTCGCGCGCAAGCTAGTCGCAACGACCGATCGTGCGTTCACCGCCATCATCGCCGAGGGTCCGCCGGGTGAGGCCGTTCGGCGTCTGATCATGCCGATGTTCTTTACGATCGCGACCCGCTTTGCGTGGTCGCGCCATGCGATGTTCCGGCTGCTCTCGCAGACCGAAGTTCACTACGCCGAGAGCGCGCTGAGCGAAGGGAAGGCCGGAGAGGTACACGGCGGCGACCGGCTGCCGTGGGTGAACTCGAACGGTGCGGATAACTTCGCGCCGCTGCGATCGCTCGATTGGCAAGTGCACGTCTACGGCACGGCCGAGCCCGGCTTCGCATCGGCCTGCGCCGATTTGGGCCTTCCGCTGGAAACGTTCACGTGCGACGAGGTCGCAGAAGGCGCCGGCCTACGGCGCGACGCGGCCTATCTCGTCAGGCCCGACGGCTACGTCGGGCTGGCCCTGGAGCGCCAGGATGGCGCTGCACTGCGCGCTACGCCGAGCGCCACGCCTTGACATTCCCTTCACTTGGGTAACGCGGCCTAGTGTGCTAGGAATGCCACCAGAAGAAGGGCGACGATGTTGAGCACCTTGATCATCGGGTTGATCGCCGGACCTGCCGTGTCTTTATAGGGATCGCCGACGGTATCGCCGGTAACCGCGGCCTGATGAGCGATCGAGCCCTTCCCGCCGTAGTTACCGTCTTCGATGTACTTCTTGGCGTTATCCCATGCACCGCCGCCCGACGTAAATGAGATCGCGACGAAGAAACCGGTGACGATCGATCCGACGAGGATTCCACCCATCATCTGCGCTCCGGTGTCGCCGGGGAGTACGTGGAAGTACGAGAGCAAGACGACCAGGACGGGAACGCCAACGGGAATTAGTGCTGGAAGGATCATCTCGCGCAGCGCGGCGCGGGTCACGATATCC
The DNA here is from genome assembly GCA_963739845.1 of Vulcanimicrobiota bacterium. Taxonomy (GTDB): domain Bacteria; phylum Vulcanimicrobiota; class Vulcanimicrobiia; order Vulcanimicrobiales; family Vulcanimicrobiaceae; genus Cybelea. The sequence continues at coordinate 440,896 of CAVUBQ010000001.1, forward strand.
ACCGTGGTGCCGTAGTCCGGTCGGGTGGTACCGGCCATGATTCCCGGAATCTCACGGAACTGACGGCGCACCTCTTCGACGACCGCTCCGCCGGCGCGACCAACCGCCTCCATCGAAAGCGAAGCGAAGAGATACGGAAGCAGCCCGCCGATGAAGAGCCCGGCGAGCACGAACGGATTACCCAGGGCAAAGAGATTGCGTACGCCTTCGACGCACTCTCTGGTCTCCACGCCGCACTTGTGTCGCGTAAGCTCCTCCAGAAACGCGGCGAAGAGCACGATCGCGGCGAGTGCGGCCGAGCCGATCGCGTAACCTTTGGTGACGGCCTTGGTCGTGTTGCCGACCGCATCGAGCGGATCGGTGACGTTACGTACGTCCTCGGGCATATCGGCCATCTCTGCGATGCCGCCTGCGTTGTCGGTGATCGGGCCGAAGGAGTCGATCGCGACGATGATGCCGGCCATCGAGAGCATCGCCATGACGGCGATGCCGACGCCGTAGACGTTTGCCATAGCGTAGCTGACGAGAAGCCCGACGACGATGACGATCGCCGGGAGCGCCGTCGCCTGCATCGAAACGGCGAGCCCGGCGATGATGTTCGTCGCGTGACCGGTAATCGAGGCTTTGGCAATGCGTTGAACCGGCGGGAACTGCGAGCCGGTGTAGTACTCGGTGATGAAGGTGATCAAACCAGTGATCACGATGCCGACCAACGAGCAGATAAAGACGTTCGTTGCGCTGATTCCACTGGCTCCAGCAAAGATCTTTTGCGAGACGAAGTAGAAGCCGATCAAGGCGAGGACGCTCGCGACGATCATGCCGCGATAGAGCGCGCCCATGATCTTGCCTTTGCTGACCGATCCTATCCCGACCGCGATTACGCCCACGATTGACGCCACGATTGAAACCGCGCCGAGCAGGAGCGGGAAGGTCGTTGCCTCGGGAAGCGTCGACCCGAAGATGAGGTTTCCCAGCAGCATTGCGGCGACGGTCGTTACGCAGTACGTCTCGAACAGGTCGGCCGCCATGCCGGCACAGTCGCCGACGTTGTCGCCCACATTGTCCGCGATGACGGCTGGATTGCGCGGATCGTCCTCGGGGATGCCGGCCTCGACTTTACCGACCAAGTCGGCGCCGACGTCGGCAGCCTTCGTATAGATGCCGCCGCCGAGACGAGCGAAGACCGAGATCAACGAGCAACCAAAGGCGAGCCCGACCATTGCATTCAACGAGCTCGTCGGGTCGCCGTTATTGAGCTTCAGCAGTATCCCGTAGTATCCGGAGACGGCGAGCAGCCCCAGCCCGACGACGAGCATGCCGGTAACCGAACCACCGCGAAACGCGACGTTGAGCGCCGGGGTGAGCCCGCCGCGAGCGGCCTCGGCGGTGCGCACGTTGGCTCGCACCGAGACGATCATCCCGATGAAGCCGGCCGCGCCCGAGAGAATTGCGCCGATGAGAAATCCAACCGCGGCCTGCTTGCCGAGCGTCGGAGCGAAGAGAATTATCAGCGCGAGTACGATCGCGACGATTCCGATGGTTCGGTACTGGCGCTGCAAGAAGGCCATCGCGCCCTCTTGAATGGCGGCGGCGATCTCTTGCATGCGCTGGTTTCCGGCCGGCTGCGCCAACACCCAGAACGTGAGGGCCACGCCGTAAAGGACGGCGAGCAAGCCGCCGATCAATCCGGATAGAATCGCTGTCTGAACGGTCATCCTTATCCTTGGTCAAGTAAAAAGAGGGGCCCGGAGGGCCAACCCGCTTGCCTACTCCGACCAGGCGCGGGAGTCCTCTGCGACCGGTCGCCGGCGATTGCTGCCGGGCCAACCGCGTATTTGACGACCGAACGGGTGCGTGTTATCGTTTGGTGTATGTTCGTTCGCGCCAACATGATGCTTACCATGGACCGCATGCCAATGCATGGGGCAGGGTCGTCGTGAAGCGCGCAAGGTAAACTCGGCAACAAATGCTTCTCACGCCCCTCGCCGCACTTGGCGAGGGGCGCTTCGTTTCTTCGCTTTCCCATCGCAACAGGAGGCTGGAGTAGAATGAATGGTGATACAACGTCGCGCGGTTTCGCCACCCGCGCGATCTGGTCCGGGCAGGAGCCGTGCCCGGCTACGGGCGCGACGGTCGTTCCGATCTATCAGACAGCGACCTTTACCCTCCCGGAGGTCGGCGTAACGCGCGGCTTCGACTATTCACGTACGAACAATCCCACTCGCCGGGCGATGGAACGGCAGTTGGCCGCTCTCGAGGGAGGTGGGTTCGCGTGTTCCTTCGGCTCGGGAATGGCGGCGGTCGCGGGGGCAACGTCACTCTTGCGCAGCGGCGACCACATCCTCGCGACGCGCGACATCTATGGCGGCACGCACCGGCTGTTTACGCAGGAGTACGCGCGCTACGGGATCGCTGTAACCTTCGTCGACACCGCGGACGTTGACGCGACGTGGGCGGCGGCGGGTCCGAACACGCGCATGCTCTGGCTCGAGACGCCGAGCAACCCGACGCTGAGACTCTGCGACATCGCCGCGCTCGCGACGCGCAAGCCGCACGGCGTGCTCGTTGCGGTGGACAACACGTTCGCTTCGCCGTTTTTGCAGCAGCCGCTCGGGTTGGGTGCCGACCTGGTCGTTCATTCGACGACGAAGTACATCGGCGGCCATAGCGACGTGGTCGGCGGCGTGGTTATCACCAACTCCGGCGAGATCGCCGAGTGGGTCGCGTTCTATCAAAACTGCGTCGGCGCCGTGCCGGGGCCGTGGGATGCGTACCTAACGCTGCGCGGGGCAAAGACGCTGGCCGTGCGCATGGAAGCCCATGCGCGCAACGCGCAGACCGTCGCAGAGTTTCTGGCCGAGCGCGATGACGTCGCCGAAGTCTACTACCCGGGCTTGCCCTCGCATCCGCAGCACCAACTGGCCACGCGCCAAATGCGAGGATTCGGCGGCATCGTTTCGTTTCGGCCGAAAGGTGGAACCGAGCGCGCCCACGCGATCGCGAGAGCGACCTCGATCTTTAGTTTGGCCGTCTCGCTGGGCGGCGTGGAGTCGCTGATCTGCAGCCCGGCGCGGATGACCCATGGATCGCTGACTCCGCGCGAACGCGCCGACCTCGGGATCACCGACGACCTCCTTCGCCTCGCCGTCGGAATCGAGGAGATTGACGATCTCATCGCGGACCTGACCGCAGCGCTGAGCGCAACGCGAGAGGTTGGTTTCGCCCCTCTGCTCAGATGAAAAAGGGAGGTCATGACGAGTTCGGCGGCACGAGCGACGTTCGTCGCGAGCTTCCTTGGATGGGCGCTCGACGCGTTCGACTTTTTTCTGCTAACCTTCGTCATTTCTCGGATCGCAACGACGTTCGAGCGCGGCATCGCCGACGTGACGTTCGCGATCACGCTGACGTTGATGTGCCGTCCAATCGGTGCTCTGCTGTTCGGCTGGATCGGCGATAAGTTCGGCCGGCGTACGCCGCTGATGATCGACATCGCCTGCTACTCGCTGATCCAACTGCTAACTGCGTTCTCTCCGAATTTCGCCGTCTTTCTGGTGCTGCGTGCGTTTTACGGAGTCGCGATGGGCGGCGAGTGGGGACTCGGTGCTGCCTTGGCGATGGAAGCGCTCCCCCCGCACCGCCGGGGCTTCTACAGTGGGCTCCTTCAAAGCGGTTATATGACCGGCTATCTGCTGGCGGCGCTGGCCTTCTTTCTCGTCTTCCACTTCACGCATTGGGATTGGCGCGGCTTGTTCGTCATCGGCGCGATGCCGGCGCTGCTCATCTTTTACATTCGTGCGAAGGTGCCGGAGTCTCCGGTCTGGCTATCGGGACAGGCGCGGCCGATCGCCTTGCGGCCTCGTTCCTTGTCCGGTTCGCTGTTCGCACACTGGCCGCTCTTTCTCTACGCGGTGCTGTTCATGGCATCGCTGAACGCGATGTCGCACGGCACGCAGGATCTCTATGCGACCTTCCTGCAAAAGCAACACGGCTTCTCGACAGGCATTACGTCGGCGCTCTCCGTGGTCGCCGCCTTCGGAGCGATCTCCGGTGGTATAGTTTGGGGTACGCTTTCCCAACGTCTAGGAAGACGCACCGTCATCATGATCTGTGCCGCGCTCGCCTTTTGCACGATCCCGCTTTGGGCCTTCAGCCCGACGGTTGCGGTACTGGCGGTGGGCGCCTTCGTAATGCAGTTCATGGTACAGGGCGCGTGGGGCGTGATCCCCGCTCATCTCAACGAGCTTTCTCCCGGCGACGCGCGCGGGACGTTCCCGGGCTTCACTTATCAGGTCGGCAACCTCATCGCGGCCGGCACTGCGCAGATTCAGGCCGCGATGGCCCAACGGCTGGTCTTGCCCAACGGCGCGCACAACTTCGGTGCGGCGATGGCGAGCGTCGTCGGCACCGTCCTCGTTGTAGTCGTGGTCCTCAGCGCGCTGGGTTATCTCGTGCGCGCGGAGAGCCGGACGTCTGCGTTAGCCCCGCCGGTCTGATCGCGCCCGAACGTTACTCTACTGGTCGACGGCTACGCCGGCTGGGCTCCCTGCGAAGGGCAGGTTCGCCACCGGTTTCATGTGCGACGTGAACGGAAGCCGATAGGAGAGCAGAGAGCCGTTCGTCGTGATGAAGAGGCGCCGGGAACCGACGGCAACGCCGTACGGAAACTGGTTGGTCTGGGCCAATACGTCGAGCACTTTCGGCATGTCTCCGGGGTTGTAGGGCAGGGCATATTCGTAGACCTTGCCCGTGCCGAAGAGCGACACGTAGAGATGGCTGGCATTGCGATCGAGGCCCACGCCGGTCGCGCCGTCGTCCTGAGGCGTCGTCAGGATTGTAAACTCCGCCTTTTCGTGTGCGCGAAGGGGCAATGGATATGCCGCTATCGTCCCGGCCGTCGCCGACGCGACGTATAGCGTCTTCTTCCGAGTCGCCATGCCGAGAAAGTCGAAGAAGGAGAAGCCGGTAATGAATCTCGACGGCTTCTCGCCGGACTTCAGCGGCAGCCGGAACTCGCGTACTTCGTATCCGTCGTTGCCGCGCCCGGCCACATAGAGACGGTGGCCGTCCAGTGCGAGCGCGCTCAGGTCGCTCATGCCCGGGAAGAAACCATCGCCCGGCGGCTGCACGATAAGCGGCAGCGGATATCGGTAGATCAGGCCATCGTTGAAACTGCCGACGTAGAGCTCACGGCCATTGTCGGTGATCGGGACCGGCTCGTTCACGCCAGTCTCGGTCAAGACCGGTTCTTCGCCGCTGCGCAACGGGAGGCGATACTCGTCGAGAAGTGACGGGGATGACGAAGCCACGTAGAGGTCGCGGCTGGGGCCTCGCGACCCGGAGATGACTAGGTGTGTCGTCGAGCTCGTGTGCCAACGGCAACGCGCCAGCGGGAGAAACTCCGGTACTGCTGCACCCACCGAGGATAACGAGAACTGCGAGGAACGAGGAAATTCGAGTAGGCTCCAAGGTGACCCCTCATCGTGAAAGCTGTTAGCTACAAGTATCGCGCAAGGCAAGCACCGTAGCTTGAGGCTAAGGCCCCCGGAAGTTGAGCCCTTGGTCCTTCCCTAGCGCTTACGGAGAAGCGGAGGGCGATGCGCTGGCCGACGACGAGGGCGACGGCGAGGGCGTTGGCGTGCTGCCCGGTGGGAGCTGCGCGCCGTACATTGCCAGCAGCCAGATCTGCGAGTGCCTGACCGTTAGCTTCGGCACGGTGAACGTAAACTGGACCGTCGAGTTGCCGGTTGAGGTCCACTTGCCGTAGTTCGCAAGGAACTGGTCGGTGCGCTTTCCGTGGAGATACGTTTCGTTGTAGAGCTGAAGACCGAAGACGCGTCCGGCAGACTGAATCGCCGGCAACGTGTACTGAACCGTCGCGCCGCCGTTGAGTTGGAAGTCCATGCTGCTCTGCAAGCGAATCGCGACGAGCGGTGTGACCCGCATGAGACGCGGATCGGGATTAGTCATCGCTGGTACGTCCTTCGGGAGCGGCTCCATCTGCAACGTCAGCATACCGAGCGGTCCGGGCGATGGCGTCGGCGTGTCGTCGCTGTCGTCACTGCTGTCATCGCTATCGGAGGATGCGCTGGGCTGGGGTGTCGGCGTTGCAGTAGGCGTCGGCTTCGGACTTGCACCCGGCGATCCGCTCGCCGATGGCGAGGGAATGTTGAACGCCAGGTTGCAGCCCCACTGTTCGTTCATCTGCGAGACGTTCGGGCACTTCATCCCGCTGGGACCCTGGGAGACCGAATATTGCGCTTCGTTGGGCGCGAGCGTTGCGCCGGGATTTGCGAGTTGAGCTTGGCCATTTGGTCCGACGTTTGCGCCGGATGCCAGCTGGCCGCCCATCCCGCCATTCATTCCGCCGTTGGCGCCGATCGGGCCGGGCTGGGAGACCGGCGGCCCCATATCGCCCATACCGCTGTCGAGCCCGGAGCCTTGGCATGAGGCGAGCATGAGTGCAAGCGCCGCAAAGAGAGCGCGGGCGTCAAATTTCATCGTCTTACCGTTTAGCATCTATAATTCCGTGCAACTCTTCAACGAAGGCACCCACCGAAATGGTTCGCTTTTGATCGGTGCCGCGCTCGTTGACGTTCACCGTTCCGTCGCTGACCTCTTGGTTACCGGCGACCAAAATGTAGGGGACCTTCTGTGTTTTCCAATGCCGGATCTTATACCCGAGTTTTTCATTCGATTCGTCGAGAACGGCCCGAAAGCCCGCCTCGTTCAAGCGGTCGGCTACCCCGCGTGCGTAACTCAGGTGATGCTCAGAAACCGGAGCGACGACGGCTTGGATCGGCGCCAGCCAGGCGGGAAACGCTCCGCCGTAGTGCTCGATTAAGTTGCCGAAAAGACGCTCGAGCGATCCCGCTAGAGCGCGGTGAATCATCACCGGACGGTGGTCGTGGCCGTCGGCCCCGCGGTAACGCAGCTCAAAGCGAGCAGGCAAAATGAAGTCGACCTGAACGGTGCCGAGCTGCCAGGGGCGCCCGAGCGCATCGCGCACGTTGATGTCGAGTTTCGGGCCGTAAAAGGCACCGCCGCCCTCGTCTATCTCGAAGGGAAGACCGTGTCCCTCTAATGCTTTCCTAATCGCGTCCTCGGCGATGGCGTCTGTTTCTCCGCGCTCTTGCGCAGCTCTGATCGAGAGCACGTAGGTGACGTCGGCAAACCCAAAGGCGTGCATCAGCCGCATCGCTTCATCGAGAGTCTGTTCGAACTCGCCCTGGAGTTGTTCGGGCGTGCAGAAGAGGTGCGCGTCGTCCTGCGTGAAGCCGCGCACTCGGTTCAACCCGTGGAGTACGCCGGAGCGCTCGAACCGGTAGACGGTTCCAAACTCGGAGAAACGTAACGGCAGATCTCGGTAGCTGCGCAGGCGGCTCGCGTAGATCAGAATGTGGCCGGGACAGTTCATCGGCTTCAGACGAAAGCGTTGACCCTCGGCTTCGATTGGGCCAAACATGTTTTGCGCGAAGTTCTCGAGATGTCCGGACGTTTGGTAGAGGCGCTCGCTCGCAATATGCGGCGTTACGACCGGTTGATAACCGCGCTCGCGCAGCCCTTCGCGAATAAAGTTCTCGATGATGCCGCGAATGACGGCGCCCTTCGGATGCCAGAAGACTAGGCCACCACCGGCCTCCTCTTCGATCGAGTAGAGATCGAGTTCGGCGCCCAGCTTGCGATGATCGCGCTTCTGGGCCTCTTCGAGTCGCTTGAGATACGCATCGAGCTCCTCGCGATCGTACCAGGCGGTGCCGTAAATCCGTTGGAGCATCGGTTTCTGCTCGTCACCGCGCCAATAAGCGCCGGCGACGCTGGTGAGCTTGAACGCACCGATGCGGCCGGTCGAAACGGCATGGCCGCCGCGGCAGAGATCGGTGAAGGCGCCGATCGAATAGAGCGTGATCGGCTGCCCCTCGGGAATCTCGCGGGCGATCTCTACCTTATATGGGTTGCTCTCGAAGGCCGCGACCGCTTCCTCGCGGGCGACCTCGCGCCCAACCATCGGGAAATCGGCGGCGACGATCTCGCTCATGCGGCGCTCGAGGCGCTCCAGGTCCTCGGGCGTGAACGGGGTGGCCCGCTCGAAATCGTAGTAGAAACCGTTCTCGATCGCCGGCCCGATGGTCGGCTTGGCCTCGGGGAAGAGATCTTGCACGGCGTAGGCCAGCACGTGGGCTGCGGTGTGGCGCAGCTCGGCAAGCGAAGGCCGGGGGTCGTCAACCCCGGATTGAGCGATCATGGAGCGCCCTTCCTTCGCCGAGCGACCTTGGACTCCGCTACGCCCGACTCTTAACATCACGTTAATCGGCCTAGATTACAACTAGGACGTACCCTTCGGCGCCAAAGATCGAGGGGCCAACCTGCCTTCGCTACAAGGAGTTCTCAGTGATACGATCGTTCGTTCGCCGGTTTTCGACGCTCGCCGTCGTGGCCGCGATGACCCTTCCGGCGGCCGCAGCCACGCAGCTAACGGGAGCTGGATCGAGCTTCGACTACCCATTCTTTTCAAAAGCCTTCTACGTCTACAATCAGAAGAATCCGAACGTTACGGTCAACTATCAGTCGATCGGCAGCGGGGGCGGCATCCAGCAGTTCATCGCCAAGAACGTCGATTTCGGTGCGACCGACGTCCCGATGAACGCCGACGAGCTTTCGCGCGCCGGACAACCCGTTCTCCAAGTTCCGGTTACCCTCGGTGGCGCCGCGATCGCCTATAATCTGCCCGGGGTCAACAGTCTCCGGTTCACGCGCCAGAACATCGTCGACATCTACCTCGGCAAGATCGCCAAATGGAACGACCCGGCGATCGCCAAGACGAACCCCGGCGTTAAGCTCCCCGATATGCCGATCATCGTCGTGCACCGCTCCGACGGTTCGGGCACAAGCTATATCTTCACCGATTTTCTGAGCCACGTTTCACCCGAATGGAAAGCGAAAGTAGGAACCGGGAAGAGCGTCTCGTGGCCGGCTCCGAGCGCGGTCGGTGCGAAGGGTAACGAAGGCGTTGCCGGCCAAGTCAAGAGCACGCCGGGATCGATCGGCTACGTCGAACTTGCGTACGTGATCGAGAACCACATGCCCGCAGCGGTCGTTGAAAACAAAGCCGGAAAGTGGGTCGCGATCACGCCGGAAACCGTCGCTGCCGCGGCTGCAACGAAGCCCGAAGTGAGTCCGACCAACTTCTCGATCGTCGATGCCGCCGGCGCGAACTCGTATCCGGTCTCCGGGTACTCGTGGGTCGTCCTCTATAAGAAGCCGGCCGACAAGAGTCGCGGTCAAGCGCTCAACGGGATACTGCTCTGGCTGGTGGGCCCGCAGGGGCAGGCCAACGCGAAATCGGTTGACTATGTGCCCCTGCCTGAGAACGTGCAGGCCGGCGCTACTTCAACCCTCAAACAGATGCAGCTCTAGGTCCACGGCGTCGCCCGCCCAAACTCAAGGCAGCGGGGCTACGACAGGGGATGATGGATAACGCTGAGCCGCGCTTTCGGCGCGTAGTACGCTTCGTAAGCCCCGCCGATCGCGGCTTTGCCGCGATCGTCTACGGCGGCAGCATTCTCTTTGCGCTGCTGATCGTGGGCCTCTTCGTGGAGCTCGTGCTCGGTTCGTGGCCGTCGATCGTCGCCTTCGGACCATCGTTCATTTGGAAGAGCTCGTGGGATCCGATCACGAGCAACTTCGGTGCCCTTCCAATGATCTACGGGACCGTCGTAACGTCGTTCATCGCAATCGCGCTGGCCGCGTTCGTCGGCATTATGGCGGCGGTCTTCCTCGCGGATTTCGCTCCGCGCTGGCTGGCGACGCCACTTTCGTTCCTGATCGAGCTGCTGGCGGCCGTACCGAGCGTCGTCTACGGCCTCTGGGGGCTCTTCGTACTGGCGCCGTTCGTGCGAACGGCGCTCGGGCCCGTGCTGCAAAAGATCCTTGGATGGACGCCGATCTTCGCGGGACCGATCTACGGCGTCGGCCTGCTGACGGGCGGCATAATTCTCGCGCTGATGATCGTACCTACCGTTACCGCGATCTCGCGCGACGTCATCGCGGCGATCCCGCGCGATCTGCGCGAAGCGTCGATGGCGCTCGGATCGACAAAGTGGGAAATGGCGACGCGCGTCGTCCTGCCGGCAGCCCGAGTCGGTATCTTCGGCGCGTGCGTGCTCGCGCTCGGGCGCGCGCTCGGCGAGACGATCGCGGTCACGATGGTGATCGGCAACCGGCCGCAGATCTCCGCCTCGCTCTTCGCTCCCTCGTACACTCTGGCCAGCGTCATCGCAAACGAGTTCACCGAGGCTACGACCAGCATATACATCAGCGCGCTGATCGAGCTCGGCTTGATCCTCTTCGTGGTGAGCATGATCGTCAACGCGCTTGCGCGCGTGATGATCTGGAGCGTACGGGGCTCGGAGCGAACGTAAGACGTGGCGACGCGATACCGAGGCTTAAGACGCAGGCGGGTCTACTCATCGCTCGGGACGGCGCTCGCGCTGTTCTGTGCCGGACTCGCGGCGGCGGCGCTGCTTGCAATCCTCGTTTACGTGGTGGTCCAAGGCGCCAGCGCGATCAACTGGGAGTTTCTCACGCAGCTACCCCACCCGATCGGCGTGTCCGGCGGCGGCGTCGGCAACGGCATTTGGGGGAGCATCATCATCATCGGGCTCGCGACCGCGATGGCCGTTCCGGTCGGCCTGCTGACGGGAATCTATCTTGCGCTCTTCGGACGCGGACCCGTTCCGGAGGGGCTACGCTTTCTCTCGGACGTTCTCTCGGGAGTTCCTAGCATCGCGATCGGGCTCTTCGCCTACGCCGTACTGGTCGCGCCGTTCAAGCATTTCTCGGCGATCTCGGCTTCGTTTGCGTTTATGATGCTCATGCTGCCCCTTCTGGTCCGTACCTCAGAGCAGGCCATTCGATCCGTGCCGCAGACGGTGCGCGAAGGCGCCCTGGCACTCGGGATGTCGAACGTGCGCGCGACTTGCAGATCGTGATTCCAACCGCGATGCCGGCAATCGTGACCGCGCTGCTGCTGGCGATCGCGCGCGTTACCGGCGAGACCGCGCCGCTGCTCTTCACCGCTTTTGGTACTCAGTTCTGGGAGAGCAATCCCAATCATCCGATGGCGGCGCTCGCGCTCCAAGTCTTCACCTACGCGATCTCGCCGTATCCGAGCTGGCAGGCGCAGGCGTGGGGCGGTGCATTGCTGCTGATCCTGGCGGTCTTTATCTTGAGCTTGGGCGCGCGTCTCATGTTGCATCGGGCGATGCGAGGTCTCGAGCAGTGATCGCAACCGCCGACGTCCTCTCGACCGACGATCTCAGCGCGTACTACGGAGACCGCAAGGCGGTCGGTCAGGTCTCGATCGGTTTCCGGCGCAAGGCGGTAACGGCGCTGATCGGTCCTTCCGGTTGCGGGAAGACGACGTTCCTGCGCTGCCTCAATCGCATTCATGAGGTCGGCTTCGACGCGCACGTCGAAGGGCGCGTCATGCTCGACGGTCAGGACATCTATGCCGGCGGGGTCGATCCGATGGCGATTCGCCGCCGGATCGGCATGGTGTTTCAGCGGCCCAATCCGTTCCCGACGCTCTCGATTCTCGATAACACGCTTGCTAGCGGCGCGCGCGGCCTGACGCGCAACCAGCGGCTCGAACTGGCGGAGCGGGCGCTGCGCTCGGCGGCCCTTTGGGACGAAGTCAAAGATAAGCTCAAGACGAGCCCGCTCCGACTCTCGGGCGGCCAGCAGCAGCGTCTCTGCATCGCGCGCGCGGTCGCCGCGGAGCCCGAAGTGCTGCTCATGGACGAACCGACAGCCTCGCTCGATCCGATCGCCACTGCCGTCATCGAAGAGCTAATGTTCTCACTTACTAAGGAGTTTACGATCGTCGCCGTTACCCATAACATGCAACAGGCGGCGCGCGTCTCCAACGTAACGGCGTTCATGCTGGCCGACGAGACCGAGATCGGGCGACTGATCGAAGTGGACGACACCGGAAAGCTCTTCACCAAGCCCTCCGATCCGCGAACTGAGGATTACATCACCGGTCGCTTCGGCTAGCGCCTCCAGCGATATCGGATCCAGCGAGGGAGCAGGGAAAGCGTAACTACGCTCACCAAGGTAAGATCACGGAGGCATTTCCATGGATATTACGTCGTTTTCGACTGGGTACCCATTTCTCGATATCTTCGTCACCATGCTCTTCGTCTTTGCATGGATTCTCTACATTTGGATCGCGATCACGGTGCTGATCGACATCTTTCGGCGCCGCGATATGTCCGGATGGGCCAAAGCCGCCTGGGTTATCGCGATCGTCGTGCTCTCATGGCTCGGCGTGCTGATCTATCTGATCGTCAATCACGACGGCATGAACGATCGGCGCATCAAAGACGCAAAGGCGGCGCAGGGCCAACTCGACGAGTATATCCGCTCGGTCAGCGGCGGCGGCGGCGGTGGCCCGGCCAGCGAGATCGAGAAGGCCAAAGCTCTGCTTGACAGCGGCGCAATCAATCAGGCGCAGTTCGACGCCCTCAAAGCTAAGGTGCTAGGCTAGGCGTAACCTAAAGCTGCGTCTCGCTACCCTCCGTTTCGGAGCGCGATGTCTATCGCGGAGACTCCAACGATTCTTCGGGTTATCCGGATCCTTGCGGTGAGCGTGATGGTCCTTGCTGCGCCCATCGCCGCGTTGGGAGCCCAGGACCAGCAGTCGACGGGTCCCGCCCCGCAATCCACTGCGACACCGACGGCTTCACCATCGCCAGACGCCGAAGAGAACGCCAAACCCGATCTGCTCGACGGCTCGCTCTCCGCCAAAGGCGAACTCGAAGAGGACGAGGCGACCGCAGAGCAATCGCCCTTACCTCCGTTGGCTGCCGCAAAGCAGCGTTTCCAAGAACGAAGCGGGATCACGTTCGGCGGATCGTTTGGCGTTTTGTGGCAGGGATACTCGAGCACGATCGTTGGCCAAGGCCAAGCGAATGGCGGCAAATTCGCCTTCGACTTAAACGCGCCGATCGCCAATCAGGGCAAGCCGAACAATCTCACGTTCGACATGGCCGTCGAGGCCCGCGGACCGCTCGGCACCGATTTTGCGCCGCTTCAATCGGGCATCCTCGCCGGATCGGGGGTTCCGACCGCGGCAACCTGGGGAAACTTCGATATCGGCATTACCCAGGCGTACTTGAGGCAGAGCTTAGCCGGCAATCGCTTTCAATGGACGATCGGGAAGCTTTTCGCTCCGAACTATGTCGACGCATATCCGTTCTTCGACGATAACCGTCAGTTTCTCAACCTTGCCTTTGCTACCAGTCCGACGATCGCGGTGCCGCTGCGGGGCTTCGGCTTCGTCCTAGCCGGCTATCCGGGCCAGAACAACGTCTATCTCACCGGCGGCATGTTTACCTCGAACAGCAGCGACACCGGGTCGACGATCGGCGATTTCTTCTCCCGTCCCGAGCACTTTTATTTTGTTGAAGCCGGTCAAACGAGCTTCGCGCGGGCGGGCGTACCGATCAATGCCCGCGGGCCGCTCGACAGCAACAACATTCACATAACGTTCTGGTATCGAGATCCGCTCGCGCCTCGCGGCCCGGGAGATCTGTTACGGCCCAGCCCAGAAGCCTACGGCGTCGCATTTAGCGCGAACCACACAGTCGGCGAAAACGTCATGTGGTTCTTGCGCGGCGGTGTCGGTACTGGAAGCAGTTTTGGCACGGGCGCACTGGCCGGGGGCATCGGGTGGCGTCCGACTAACCGGCCGCGCGACCTGTTCGGCATTGCGATGGGCTGGACGAACCCGTCGTTGCCGGACGTTCAGCTGCCGGTCCCGGTTCCGATCCCCGAGTTGAGGAGTCAGACGACGAGCGAAGTCTTCTATCGCTTCGCCTTGATCCCGAACGTCGCACTCACACCCGATTACCAGCTGCTCTACCATCCTACACTCGCCGTGAGCCGGACCGTCCTCAACGTTTTCAGCCTGCGCGCGCGCCTGACGTTCTAGGTCGCCCGAGGAACGCTCGGCGCGGAGCGGAAGCTTCCATGCCGCGCTTTTGCTCGGGGAGGAGGCAGTGATGTTTGAGGGTCGGGTCGCTTTAGTTACCGGCGGCACGCGTGGTATCGGTGCGGCGATCACCGAGATGCTCGCCGGGAGCGGCGCGTCGGTAGCGGCCGGATACAACCGCGGCAAAGAGAGCGCCGAAAGATTCGCCGAGCAGATGGCGGCCAAGGGCGCCGAGATCTCGATCCATCAAGGGCGCGTGGACGACGTCGACGATTGCAATCGGGTTGCCAAGGAAGTCATGGATCGGTTCGGCCGGATCGACTACCTCGTAAACAACGCCGGAATCACCGTGGATAAGACGGTGCGAAAGATGTCCAGCGATGACTGGCACCAAGTGCTCAACGTGAATCTTTCGGGTTCGTTCCAGATGACCAAGGCGGTCCTCGAGCACATGATCGAGCGCGGCTCGGGCCGGATCGTGAACATCAGCTCGGTCATCGGCGAGACGGGGAACGTCGGGCAGGCGAACTACGCGGCCTCGAAGGCCGGTCTGTTCGGCTTCACCAAGAGCCTCGCGCTCGAGATGGCGCAGCGCGGGATCACGGTCAATAGCGTCGCGCCCGGCTTCATCGAGACCGAGATGGTCGCCGCAATCCCAGCGGCCGCGCTGGCTAAGGTGGTCGAGAAGATCCCGCAGCGCCGGCTGGGGCGTCCCGACGAAGTCGCACGGGTCGTGCGTTTTCTCTTGGAAGACGAGTCGAGCTATATCACGGGCGCTATGTTCGCCGTCAACGGCGGCTTGGACATGTGACGCTTAGCGGTACGTCTCGATTAGGCGCTGCGCGTACCACGTCGGCCAAGGCTCCGAGGGTTTCTCGCTTTCGTACCGCTCGTCGAGCTCGATCAGATCGCGCGTGAGATGACCGCGCACTGGCCTGCGTCCGAGTAGTTGCGCGAGCTTGGTGTGATGCAGCAGCCACTCCGAATAGAACGTCGCCCAATCATCGTCGGCGCCGTCGGTATCGGAGAAGACCATGTGGTGCACGTCGCCGGCTTGATGCAAAAGCCCCGCGATCGTAGAAGTTGCGTCGTCCATGCGAATCCTCATCGGCGTGCGGCGATTGAGCGATGCTTCGACACGCGGCGCGAGAGGGCCGCGGCGCAGAAGGGAACCGCCCGGAAGTTGGGTAAATCTAGCGCGTGGATAGTTTATCACTCATTGGAAGGGTGGGCATCGTCACGGGCGGCGCTCGCGGAATCGGCGGAGCGATCAGCAGCGTGCTCGCCCAGGACGGAGCCGTCGTCGCCGTGCTTGGCTTGCCCGAGGACCAATCGCGCACGCAGGCTCTGCGCGGCAGCCTGAACGGCGCCGCCGAGCGGATTCATTTCTATCAAACCGACGTCGGCATCTACGAACAGTGCCAGGCGGCAGTGGCCGCGGTGGTGCGCGACCATGGAAGAATCGACTTCCTCGTCAACAATGCGGGGATTACGCGCGACCACACGGTTCGCAAGATGACGGTAGAAGAATGGCAAGCGGTCCTGCAAGTGAACCTTTCAGGGCCGTTTTTTATGATTAAAGCGGTGCTCGACACCATGGTCGAGCAGGGCTTCGGCCGAATCGTCAACGTAAGTTCGGTCGTGGGCGAAAGCGGGAACTTCGGGCAGGCGAACTACGCCGCCGCTAAAGCCGGCTTGATCGGCCTGACCAAGACCGTCGCGCTCGAGGTCGCCAAGCGCGGCATCACCGTCAACGCCGTGGCGCCCGGCTTCATCGATACCGACATGACCAAAGCGATGCCGATTGCGGCGATCGAGACCGCGATCGAACAGACTCCCGGACGGCGGCTGGGCCGCCCCGATGAGGTGGCGCGCGTCGTGCGTCTGCTCCTGGACGAGAACGCCGGGTACATCACCGGTGCGGTCTACAACATCAACGGCGGCTGGTACATGTAGATGGACGCAAGCGCTGAGCGGAATCGAAGTATTGCGCCGGAGGAGCTGAGTTACGGCATCGACGTAACCGGCCTGGATCCTGCGTCGTTGACCGATGCGCTGCGTGCCGTGATCGCCGACGTCATGATGGATCCGTTGCGCATGAGCACCTGGCTCTCGGGGTTTGCCTTAGCCGAACAGAACGTCGGCCTGAATATGCTGCGCCGGCTTGGCGGCGAGGCATCGCCGGCGCCAGTCAGTCGGCGACAAGCGCTTCGCCGACCCGGAATGGAGCGCGAATCCGCTGCTGGCGGGCTTCGTCGAAGATTACGGGGTCCGCACCCAAGCGGCGATGCAATTAGTCGATTCGGCGCGCCTGCCCGAGGCCACGCGCCGGAAGGCCCGCTTCGCGATGCAGTTGATGTGCGACGCGATGGCTCCCAGCAACGTGCCCTGGCTGAACCCCGGCGTCGTCAAAGAGGCGACCGAGACGGGGGGCTTGAGCCTGGTCCGCGGACTCGAGAACTTCCTCGACGACGTCGCGAACAACGGCGGCTATCCGCGCCAGGTCGATCGTTCAGGCTTCGAACTGGGCGTGAACCTGGCGGCGACGCCCGGGCGCGTCGTGATGCGCAACGCGCTTATCGAACTCATCGCCTACGATCCCCAGACGCCGCAAGTACACGAGACACCGCTGCTGTGCAGCCCGCCGTGGATCAACAAGTACTACATCATGGACCTCGCGCCCGGGCCGCTCGTTTGTGGAGTGGGCGGTCAAACACGGCCACCAGACGTTCATGATCTCGTACCGCAATCCGGATGCGTCGATGGCGCAGTATACGATGGACGATTACCTGCGCGAGGGCGTCTTGGCGGCACTCGACGCCGTCCAAGAGATTACCGGCGCGCCGCGGGTAAACATCGCAGCCCTCTGCCTGGGTGGAACGCTCGCGCTGGTCGCGATGGCCTATTTAGCCGGGCACGGTCAGGGCGACCGCATCGGAGCAGCAACGTTCACGAACACGCTGGTTGACTTCAGCATGCCCGGGGATTTGGGCGTTTTCACCGACGAAGACACGATCGCGCGGCTCGAGAAGCGGATGCGCGACCGCGGTTTTCTCGAGCCGGCCGAGATGGCAAGAACGTTCGATTGGATGCGCTCGAGCGACCTGATCTGGAGCTACGTCGTCAATAACTGGTTCAAGGGGAAGCAGCCGCCGGCGTTCGACATCCTCTCCTGGAATAACGACTCGACGAGAATGCCGGTCGCAATGCACTCGCAGTATCTGCGAACTTGCTACTTGAACAACGCGATCGCTAAACCGAATGCGTTTACCATTGACGATACACCGATCGATCTAGGGAAAATCGTCGCCCCGATCTACGTCTTAGGCGCCGAGAACGATCACATCGCGCCGTGGCGCGCGACCTATCTCACCACGCAGCACGTCGGCGGCGAAGCCAAATACGTGCTGACGAACTCGGGCCACATCGCCGGCATCGTCAATCCCCCGGGCGGCAAGAGGACTTGGCATTACACCAAGCCGGTCGCGCCGCGCGGCGAGAGCGCCGACGAGTGGCTCGAGACCGCCGACCGGCACAACGGATCCTGGTGGGAAGATTGGGCGGTCTGGGCCGAGCCTCACGGCGGCGCAATGCGCGCGCCCTATCCTCTTCCCGAGGGTGAAGCGGCACCCGGTCGCTACGTGCGCAACGAAACCGGGACACCGTTCGCGCCGAAAGTCGAGGCACGATCGTGAGCGACGAAGAGAAAGGCGGCGCCGGAGCGTGGCGTACGCCTGGGCGACTTCATCCGCGGCCAGCGCGAGCTGGCGAATCTTTCGATGCGGCAACTCGCCGAGATCGCGAAAATCTCCAATCCATACCTGAGCCAGGTCGAGCGGGGGCTCTACAAACCATCGGCCGAGGTGCTCAAGAGCATCGCCCGCGCGCTGCATATCTCGGCTGAGACGATGTACACGCAAGCCGGCCTGCTCGACGATTCCCGGGCCGGCGAGGAGAACCACCACGGCGTCGAGCACGCGATCAAGCTCGACCCCCGTTTGACCGTGGACCAGAAGGAGGCGCTGATCCGAATCTACCGGAGCTTCGCCGGCCAGGAGTAAGCGAGCGCTCTGCCGCTTAGTCGGGAGAAATGTCAGCCTGAGCCGAGTTGAAGGCTTGACGGGCATAGCATGTGCTTGGTATACTTAGCACAACTTAGTTAGGGAACAGGAGAAGAGATAAAAACAATGTCCGTCAACGTGTCCGAGTACATGAACAAGTTTCAGGAAGAGGGTCTTGCCGCGATCAAGCGCACGCAGGACGCCAGCCTCAACGCAATGAGCGCGTTCCGCGAGATGAGCAAAGAGTTCGCCGAGAAGCCCGGCACCATGCCGGCGCTCGAGAACCTGCCCACCCCGACCCAGCTCGTCGAGCTTTCGTTCGGGTTCGCCAGCCAGCTTCTCGAAATGCGCAAGGCGTTCACCCTCAAGATCGCCGAGATGATGGTCGAGACGCAGAAGCAAGCCGAAGCGAACATCAAGGCAGCGACGGCCCCCGCGAACAAGCCGGCTGCGAACATTCCGGCTGCGAAGTAAACCGCAAACTAGAGCGTAAATCCGAAAAGACCGCTCGTCGTAACGACGGGCGGTCTTTTATTGTCTCGCGCCGAAGGGCGCGTCATGAGCGTTGCAGAGTCGATAACGATCGCCGGTGCGATCGATGCACGGCGCCTCGGGTTCGGCGCGATGCGCCTGTGCGGACCGGGCATTTGGGGCTGGCCGGCGGATCGCGAGAATGCTTTACGCGTCCTGCGCACGGCCGTCGAACTTGGGGTGAACTTCATCGACACGGCCAGCTCGTACGGTCCGCACATCAACGAGGAGCAGATCGCACAGGCGCTCTATCCGTATCCGGCCGGTTTGACGATCGCGACCAAAGGCGGCCTGACGCGGAGCGGTCCGAGCGAGTGGACGCGAGACGGGCACCGTGCGTTCCTCGTTGAGTCTTGCGAGGGAAGCCTGCGCCGCTTGCGCGTCGATCGCATCGACCTCTATCAACTGCACGCGATCGATGGCGATGTTCCCTTCGACGAGCAGATCGGGACGATGCGCGAGCTGAGGGATGCGGGAAAGATACGCTTCGTCGGACTCTCGAACGTCGACCTCGAGCAGCTGCAGCGGGCCGAGCAGATCGTCGAGATCGTCTCAGTTCAAAATAGCTACAACGTGGCGAATCGCGTCAGCGAGCCGGTCTTGGAATATTGCCAATCGAAGGGCCTCGCGTTTCTGCCGTACTTTCCCCTCGACGGTGGAGATATCGAAGCGGTCGGCGCGCTGAAATCGGTCGCACACGCGCATGGCGCGACGATCTGGCAGGTCGCACTCGCGTGGCTGCTAGCGCACTCGCCGGTCTTGCTTCCGATACCCGGCACGTCCTCGGTCGAACATCTACGCGAGAACGTCGCCGCTGCCAAGCTGCAGTTGACTCCGCACGAGTATGCCGAGTTGGGGCGCTTTACCGCCGACGTTCCTTAAAGGTCGGTGTCGACCGGCTGGTACGACGGTGGTCGGCGCTGGAAGTACGACTCCGGGTACTTGGCAGAAATCGTCTTGAACTTTCGCGGGCGCTGACCGAAGTTAAAGCTATCGGCGATGCTGGTGGCACGCGCGTCGCTCGTACCGAGGCTTCCGAGTCCCCAGTTATCTTCGATAAACTTAAGGATGCTGCCGAACTCGTAGTTCGTCGTCGAGATGTATCCAGGCTTGGCGTATGGCGAGACGATGAGCGCCGGCACGCGGAAGCCGAGGCTTCCGTACCCGTACTGCTTTGGATTCATATTGTCGTAAAAGCCGCCCCAATCATCCCAAACGATGACGATCGCGGTCGAGTTCCAGGCCGAGCTTTGCCCGATCGCGTTCACCACGGAAGCGACCCAGGACGGGCCGGTGTCGGAGCTGGCTCCGGGATGGTCGGAGTCTTTCGCGTCGGGAACGAGCCACGAAACCTCGGGCAGCTGCCCGTTCGAAATGTCCGAGAAGATATTGGTCTGCGGGGTCGAGATATTCGTCGTCCATTCGGAGCTGTTTCGTACCGCCTTGATCGCGTCGAACGCGCTCATGAATCGCCCGTATGGATCGCAGCACATCTCGGGAACGTAATACTTCCACGAAACGCTCTTTGCGTCGAGCAGATCGCGCATGGTCTCGTACGTTAGGCACGGAAACGGCCCGGCTTTAGGCTTCACGTCGTCGTTCTGCGTGATCAACGATGTCTTTGTGTTCTTGGGCGCATCGCATCCCCAGATGCACGACGAACCCGTGCACGAGGGCAAGTTCACGAGGGCTTTGTTCGAAGCGATCGTCGTGCCCCCGGCGATCAGGTCTTGGTGAGCGGTAAAGCTGCTGCTGCCCTGGGTCTGAAACATGTGCTCGGCAAGCACGTATTGGCCGGCTAGGTCCCAATAGGGCTGAATTTGATTGGGATTCGTGTACTCGAACGGCTCGTGCCCTTCGGGCTTTCCGTTGGCGAGATGGACTTGATCGAAGCCGTCCATCTTACCGCCGTCGCGCGAGGTCGCAAACGCTTGGTACGTGTGATTGAGGTCGACGTGAAACACGAGAGAGCCCTTTTTTAGGGTGATCGAATTGCCGTTGGAGAGCTTTCCGGTCGTCGTCCCGTCCGCTCCAGGGTAGGTGGCAAAAAAGTTGTTGAAGCTGCGGTTCTCTTGAATGACGATGACGACGTGGTTGATTGGCGTAGATGGCCCCGACGAGGCCGACGTCGATCGAGCGCCGAGGGGCAATGAAGGCGATCCTCCGCCGCCGCAACCGGCCAACAACGCGCCGGCGCTCAGGACGAAAAGAAAATTGCGCATCGCCGTTCATTCTACAAAGCAGGCATAGCCACATCTCGTAGCCGGCGGGGTGCTGGTACGCAATACCAAGCAGGCCCTTTACTGCTATTGATACTGCTGGCTCTGGTAACGCGCGTTAATCGCGCTTAACCTGCACGGCGTTGTTTGCAGACGCTTGCAGGGAAGCCCGACGAGCTGCTCGCATTCTACGCCAACCCGAAGCCATACGTCGATTTTAAGTAACCGAGCATTTAAGTGCGAGCATTTAAGTGATGGAAGAGCAACTTAAACTAGAAACGTATTCCTTCCCGGAGTGGCGCAATCGTAGAAAGTTGGCAAGGGCGAAACCCCTTTTCTACGCTGTGGCCATTATCGCGGGCCTTGCCGTGATCTTTCAGCTGTTTCTGCGCTACGACTACTTTGAGAGCATGCACACCGTCTATCGTGTCGACCGGATCACGCATCAGGTTTGCCGCGTGACTCACGATAAGGTGGACTGTTCCGGCCGTCCGCCTAACGCCAGCGTGAGCACCAGCATCAGCACCAGCCTTAGCACGAGCACCGCTGCGGGTCCGAAGGGTCGCTAGTAGTCGTCGTCGGGCGATGGGCCTGACGGCGACTGGCGCCTAAAGTAACTCGGCGGATATCGTGTGGCGATCGGCGTGAAACGCCGCGGCTCTTTCGAGAAGGCGAAACAATCGGCAAGGTCGTCGGCCCGGAGGTCGGTCGTGCCGAGCGATCCCAACGCGAAGGTCTCTTCGACGAACTTGAGGATGCTGCCGAACTCGTGCTGCTTGTGTGAGACGTATCCGCGCTTCGCATACGGCGAGATCACGATGAGCGGCACGCGGAAGCCGAGCTCGTACGAGTTGTATTGAGGCGGTGCGACATGGTCGTACCATCCGCCCCAATCGTCCCAGACGACGAAGATCGCCGAGTCGTTCCAATAGGGACTCTGACCCACCGCGTTGACGATCGTGGCGACCCAGGACGGCCCCGAACCGTCGTTGGTTCCGGCGTGATCCGATTCGGCCGCCGTCGGCGTCACCCAGGAGACGGTCGCCAGATGCCCGCTCGTGATATCGGTGACGACTTGGTAGGGCGGCGTCACGACGTCGGTTTTAAACTCCGGACTATCCCAAATGTGCGCAATCGCGTCCGGCCCGTTCCACAGGCCGGCACCGGAGTGCTGCTGGTAGTAGCGCCAGGTCAACGACTGCGCGTCGATCAGATCGGTAAGCGATGGACGGTCGAAGCACGGAAACGCCGCTTGACTCTCTTTACCCGTCGGGTCGATCAGCGCGACGAGCGAGCCTTGCGGTGCGTCGCAGCCTCCAGTAAAATCGCCCCCGGGCGTCAACGGATTCTCGGCGGCGCGTTCCGACGAACCGGCGCTCACCGTCGAGGTTCCGCTTAGCAGGTACTGGTGGGCCGGAAAACTCGGGCCCTTGATTCGTTTCGAACATTTCGTCGGCGAACGCATATTGTTCGGCCATCGAGAAGTAGGGTTGAATATCGCTCTGAGGCACGTATCCGTAGGCGCGCTGGCCCTTGAGGGGACATCGATTGAGATCTTCGCAATGGGATGCAACCAGGTTAAAACCGTTCAACGATCCATGGTTGTATTCGGTCTCGAAAGCGTCGTGTCTGTGGGAGATGTCGTACGGAGCAGTTAACGATATCGGTTCCAGCTTGATGCTCTTGCCGTTCGATTTCATGCCGTATTGGGCGGTATCGGCGCCAGGGAGACCGTTAAAGAGATCGTCGACGGAGCGGTTCTCTTGAATAACGATGATGACGTGATCGATCTTAGAACGTACGAGGGGATGTCGCCGCGAGTACCCGGTGGGAGATTGTTGGGCAAAACCGGCGGGAGCGAGTCCGGCGGGCGGGGCTTCATCAAGCCGGTCCTGGGCGCAGGCCGCCGGCACGAGGGCGATAATGGCAGCGAGAACCAGGCGAGACATAAAGGCGTTACCTCCGCTCGCGCGGTTGTGCAAAACGTACGCCCCATCCTCGTGAAAAGGGAGGCTCCGGCGGCAGGTCCGAGGCCGCCGGAACCTGACCACGTGCGACATGGTTCACGCGGCTAATGAAGTTTACGACCTGCAACCAGCCGAGCGGAAATGCCGAAAGTCCCAGGATGGGTGCGCTGCGGGGCCCGGGCCCCGCGCTCGCGCTCCTGCTGGTGCTCGCCGGGTGTGCAATGCAATCGGGCTCGACGATGCCTACGACCGCCGTTGCGGCGGCGGGAGCTGTTTGCCACCCGATCTTTTACCGCCCGGTCGGGGCGCTGCGGCCTCGACCGATCCAGCTGCACGGGCCCGGTCTCGTACTTGGGGGCGGCGGTACCGACGTCAAGGGCGAGTTTGTATGGATTCACGACACCGTCGTCGGGTCGCATACGAAGCGCGGCGGCGATCTCGTCGTCCTTCGCGCGACCGGCAACAATGACTACGACCGCTATATCTATCGTCGCGCGCCGTACCATTCGGTTCGCACGCTGCTGCTCCCGACGTGCTCTTCGCCCGCGACGCTGCGCCAGGCGGCGAAGATCGTGAAGGCCTCCTCAGCGGTTTTCTTTGCCGGCGGAGATCAGGCCGACTACGTTATCTGGAAGGCGACGCCGATTCAGGACGCCGTGCAGCAGCTCTACGACGCGGGCGGCGTTATCGGAGGGACGAGCGCAGGCGAAGCGATTCTATCCAAATACGTCTTCGACGCGATCAACGACGATCGGCGCGACGCGACGTCTAGAAACGCGGTGCACCACCCGTATGAGAAGCTCATCAGTTTCACGTACGACTTTCTGCACTTTCCGGCGCTGCACGACTCCATCGCCGATATGCATTTCGTCACGCGCGATCGCTTCGGGCGAACGGCGGTTTTTATGGCACGTCAAATTGCCGACGGCAAGGTCCGACGGGGCCGCCCCACCGTTTTGGGCATCGGCGTGGACGAACGTAGCGGGATCGTCATCGACAAGAACGGCATCGGCACGCTCTTGCTGCAAGGCCCGGGCGGATCGGCGTTCCTGATTCGCGGAGGGCCGGCGGTCCAGATCGACCCGAATCTCCGTTCGTGTCGGACAAACTAACCGTGACGAAGTTGAGCCGGCAAGGCGAGCAGTTCGACTTTCGAACTTGGTGCGGTCGCGAACCGACCTACGACGTTACGGTCGATGGGCGAAAGCCGGATCGCGACATGTACTCACCAAAAGATCCGTACGAGCCGCCCCCGAACGCGCGGATTCCCCGGTGCGCAAGCACCGAGCGGTAAGGGGCGTCGGCAGCGCTTAGGACGAGGCTAGAGACGTTGCTGCGCGGCCCACGGAGGCGAGTATCGCATCGCGCGGTTTGGCCGCGAGCGTGGAACCGGTAAGGTACGCCGCGACGACGATCGGAGCGCCCGTCAAGGGCCACGCGATTGCGATGTCGTTGCGCGTGTCGCTATCACCGGTAGCGTTGAGCGCGCCACCGAGT
This sequence comes from Vulcanimicrobiota bacterium, assembly GCA_963739845.1. Taxonomy (GTDB): domain Bacteria; phylum Vulcanimicrobiota; class Vulcanimicrobiia; order Vulcanimicrobiales; family Vulcanimicrobiaceae; genus Cybelea. Next base: position 465,164 of record CAVUBQ010000001.1, read on the forward strand.
CCAGTCTTGTCGCCGACCCTCCACGAGGCGGGGAAACCGGCGCGCAGACACGTTGCACCCGTGAGACCGGCCTGCAGCCATGCCGCGACCTGCCTTCGTGAAGCCGATGAAAGCGCATTTCCCAATACAATCGCCTGCACGTCGGCGGCCATTGCCTCCGGCGACGTCGTATCGCGAATCTCGCCAGGTGCGAGCGGCCGATTAACCTTCGGTTCGGTATTATCGAGGGTCGTTACGCGGTCGCCGAGCGTTCGCGCATAGCGAGTTACGGCCTGCGGTCCGCCGATGATTCCGAGAATGAGGTTTGCGGCGGTGTTGTCGCTGTACTCGATGGCAGCCGCGCAAAGCTCGCCGAGAGTCATATATCCGTCTTTGACGTGTGCGCGCGTCACGGGCGCGTAGTCGAGCAAGTCGGCGTTGCCGTACTCCACGTGCCGGTCGAGCCGCTCGTACGCCCGCGTCGACCCGCGCCATGACGGCCGCGACCGCCAGGATTTTGAACGTGCTGCACATCAGAAAGCGTTCGTTGGCCCGGTATGCGATGCGCGCACTCGTCGCGACGTTTCTGGCCAATACGCCTAGCCTTCCCCCGCTGTTTCGTTCCAGTGCGGCGAGGGTCGCTTGGATATCACCTGGCGCTGCGGCCGCGTCGAGCGCTGTGGCGGCTACCGACAACGCGGCACCGAGGGTGGAAAGGAATACCCCTCGGTGCATGGTCGGCTCACTCTGGAACGATCGCACCGATCGCCGCACGACGGCTTACTCTTTGAGAGTCGCCGTGAACCCGTTGGTGTCGCCGTCGCTGCCGACGAACCAGCCGGAGATGGCGTGATGATCGTTGATCGAGGTTATGACGGTCGTCCCTACGGCATCGGGCTCGTCGATCGCTTGCCAATAACGGTTAACGTTGCTTTTCGGATCCGTGAGAATGTACCCGTGCACACCGCCCGAGCCGTCCACGTACGATCCGACGATTTGATCTTGGAAGTTGAGGGCTAGGGCCTGCGTCTGCTTCGCGCGGGGGTACGAGAGCTGATAGTAGGTGCCGTCTCGCAGGAACCATCCTTCGGTCGTTCCGTCGGAGAGCGTCTCATTGCCGACGATGTCACCGCGCCAGTTAATTCCAGAGGCGACGGCGCTGAGCGCACCTGGAGGTTTCAGGGGTTGGTAATGCCCGCCGTACAGCTCGTAGGGTTGGTCCTTGCCATAGCTGTCCACGTAAAAACCGACCGCGATATCGGAGTCGTTGATACCGAGAAGCTCGTTGACGCTGTTCGGGCCCTTGGGCGTCTTGGGATCCTTGTATTGCGTCCAAACTCCACGATCGCGGATGAAACCCCAAGTATGATGTCCGCTCGAGTTGTCGGTGAAGTAGCCGGCGATAAGACGATTATTGCTGAGCGACGTTGGAACGGTGCTGATGGCCGACGGATAGTCGATGCCCTTGAATTTTGAATAGGGCTCCAGGCTCGTGAAGCCCCTTGAGGCCCCCGATGCGGAGGTTCGGTAACCACCCACGATCTGCCCCAGATCCTCGACGCCCATGACCTGCGTGTAAGAACGGCTTCCTGGATCGTTGACCGTTTCGAATTTGAATACGTAAGGGGTTGGCGACGGTTTGGGAAACGAGCGGGTCGGATCGGCTACGGCCGACGCGTTCGGCACGGCCCCGATGCTAGTTGCTGTCGAGCTTGGGCCTCCGCAAGCAGAAAAGCACGCGAGTGCGGCAAGTGCTCCGGCCGGGGCGCCGAGCCGCCCGAATCGTTTTCCTAGGCGCAAAAGGCATGATGAAGCCATGTCGACATAATCCTTTTGGGGATCGGACCGGCGGAAAACTTTCTTGGCGATGGGCTGATTGACCTGGGGGACATGGGCCGTTTGGCCTTGGGAGAGTGGGCTTATTGACCCGGGATGAGTGGGTCTATTGATCCCTCGGTGGGGCGCGTTGACGCGGGCTTGTCGGCTCTTTGACCTAGGGGGAGGTTGGCCGATTGATCTGGGAAGACAGACCCACTGACCGATTAACCTACGCGTTCCGCTGGCTCGCTTAAAGCCGTGAGACCGTCCGTCCCCGGCGCAATAGCAGCCCGGACGTTCTACATAGCGCTCAACCTTAGGTTTAAGGTGTTGAGTGTGGGGCCCGATCCCGATGTCGGCCGACCGCCCTGCCTGAGAATGATTTGCGGCTCTCCGCTCCAGCCTGGGCTGCGGGCGGCTAAGCCGAGGCGGGCGTGACGTTCGGCGATTCCCGAGAGATCAGCGGCTAAACGTTTGTCGTAGTACGGTGTTACTTCTTGCCAGCCCTGATTGCCTTACCGGCTTCGGTTTGATAGGCGTAGCCCGTAAGGGTCGCGTTGAGATACTGGCCCAACGGCTTGCCATCGACGGTGATCTTCGCCCAGCCGTAATGAACCTCGCCTTCTACTAAAAACGCCAATCCCAGATAGCCTCTGCTGGGGGGTGGCCAATTCCCAATAACTCCGCCGTAGTGGACGCAATGCGTGTCGTACTCTGAAAAACGGTCTTCTATCCACGACGCGCCTGACGCAAAACTTTGACTTGCACCAATCAGGGAGCCGCCGGTAAGTTTTGCAGCATCGCCGCCGTTGACCTCGAAGCCGTTGGAACCTTCGGCCGTCAACGAAAGAGACCCCTGTACGTCGTAAAATGGACCACCACGGCCGCTGCAGCCAGACGGAACCGTACTGTTGCCTTCAGTGATGACGAAGTCGGTCGTCCCGTCGTTGTTCAGATCGAGGTTGTATTGCGAGTTCACGATCCGCACGTGAGCAGGCGTGTAGACAATTCCGTCTGGCGAGACCTTTTCGGTGCCGTGCGCGACTGAAGTTTGGCTCTTCGCCGTGTCGAACGAAGTGGCACCCTGCATTGAACCTTGTGGGGTGACCTGGGCTCCGCCGCTATTACAAGCCGTGAGGACCATAACGAATGCGCAAGCGGCCAGCGCATAACGACTAGAATCACCTGATTTCATCTGCGTTGCTCCTTTCGCAGAGAGAGGCTCTGCTAAATCCAGCCTAGCAGCGCTCAGGCTTGGGCACCATGGACAACAGCCCACACAAGTTGCTCAGAATCCGCGCAGCCACGGAGGCCACAGGCCTGAGCCCAAGTCCCTCGCGCCCCAAGCCGGGAACCCGGTAGCGCTCCGCCACCCTCCAGCGTGGGAGAATGCAAACCGCCCCCGTTAAGAGGCATCGTGCGGGGGATACCGTCGTCCCCATCGACGCATGGTGAAGCGGCCACGATGCGGAACGCTCCGCCATGGCCAACAGGCTACCAGAGTGGTTCACGTACTAGCGGCGCTCTTCGCTACGACTATCTCCGTTCAGGTCGAAGCGCGCGGTGCTCGCTATTGCCCCACAGAAGCAATAGGGTACCTTCGCGTCGTTAAGGACGGCTATCGAATCGCGGGCGGAAAGGGATCCTACGATCCGCGCGCCTCTGTTCTAGTCGCCTGGTTCCCACCTGAGCGCTCCTCGGCTCAGGTGGCGATTACGTTAGACCCCAGGCCAGAAACAATCGACGAGTTAAGAGTTCACACGCAGGGCCGAGGTTCCATCCGCATGCATCAGGGTACCTACTGCGCTTACTCGGAGCGCCCAGCGCAGCCGCGCTAAAGTAGAAAGCGGCGCGACTGGAGCGTACTGCGCCCCTACAAACGCTCTACTTCGAGGCTACTGACGAACGCAACGACTTGGGCACCGCCGGCGTCGCGTTTGAGCCGCTTCCGTCGCCTCTAGCGCGGTTGCAGCCGGCGTGCACGAGCCGAAGGTTGGCCAGTTCGTCCTGACCGCCCTGAGACCGCGGAACGACGTGATCGAACGTCGCGACGAACTGCGCGCGAACGCTCGGGTTGGGTTCACTCTCTTTTGCGAACCGGTGGCCGCAGATCGCACACAATGATCTCTGCTTGAGCAAGAGCAGCTCGCGCCACTCTACCCGCGTCTTTGCGTCGCGAAACGGGTGCCAGCCCATCGGCTAGTCGTGCGTCACGATCGGGCGGCGCAGCTTGTTGCCGATGTGCCAGTGTCCATTAGCGCAGCGATACGCCTCGTATCGCCCGCCGCCGTACTTGGCGCTCCACGTCGTGATCTCGTCCTCGCTGAAGACCTTCTTGGGCGTGCCATCTTTACGCCGGCACTGCCGTTCGGGACCGACGAGGTGCCCCTCGAAGTTCTGCTGCATGATGCGATCCTACCGGGGCAAAGTGCCAACAGGTTGGCGCACAGTCTCCCGAAGGGGACGCGGCGGCGGGGCAGCGTCCCTAAATCGTTCGTTAATGGGACGGCTTCGCTAGCACGCTGGAATCGAATCGTTTCTGGCCACAAAGCAGCGTTCCTATCCACGATCGCTGGCAATGCGATCTTCCGCTTGGCTTGCGCGACAGACAGGTTAGCGTTGGACTTAGCTAGGAGGTCGATGCGTGTTAAGCCGTTCGATCAGGACGCCTTAGCCTTAGCCTCATCCACCTCGCGCGCTAGAATCGCGGCTTCGACAAGTCCCAAGACCTCAAGGATGCCATCACCGTCGATCAGAATTTCCTTAGTTTCCTCTGGTGGCATCGGACAACAACAAACCGCCAGTCTAGGCGGCTTCCCCTGGGCAGTGAAAGTGGACCAAGCGAGGAGGTACTAAATAATGGACCCTCGCTGCCTTCCTGGCTCTTTCCTATTGAGCGTTTTTGTTTGGCTAGTAGCTGCACACTACGAAAATGCTGGGGAAGGTCGGTCAGAAAGGAGCGGCTCTTCAACGCGAGCGGAGTGGCGATGCTACGGAGTCGCTAAGCTGTGCGTCGATCAAAACGTACACAGCAAAAGGCCCGAAGCGCAAAAGTAGTCTCGTTTTGAATATCGCTAATGGAACTTGCGACATTTGTATTCGTCGCAACTCTATCGTTAGCTTGAGTGGCACAGTTCGATCAGCCGCGTCAATGGTGCGATGGACCCGCTTTGCAACCTGATTCGAGGATTTTTACACGCATTTAAATGCGGGTAAAAGGCGAGCGAAGTGCTCTAGCTCAATTATCGCGCGGGCGGTTCGCGACGTCAAGTAGTCGAATCGCGCCAAACTAGATATTAATCAAGGGCGTTCTGCTTGCACCAACGGGAATCGAACCCTTGAATCGGAGTCCCGGCCGGTCCCGTGAAATACCCGAAAGTCCTTTCCTGTATGGGTTTTCCGATTGCTCGCGTCCCGGGTTGTCCCTTCAACTCTCCGTAAATCCCGTACAGTTTGTTAGACGGCTGTTAGACGGAAAGGCGTTCTGCTTATTTCACAGCGTCGACCGGCGGCCAGCTCGCCGGCGACCGAGGCAGATCAGCAAGCCTGAATTGGCTCAACACCGCCGGAATCCACCGTTGCAACCTGAGCCGTCTTGCCCCTCAGGTCAGCTGTAGGAACGAAAGTGTCCACCAAACCGGGTCAACTCCAAAGCGCGTTGTTCTTGTCCTGGAAGGGGCCTTATATGCCGGTCATGCTCGAACTGACTTTCCAAGATTTTACGCGGTCCGAGGAATCGAAGTAGACATCCACGCGGTCGTAGGGCCATAGTAATAATCCGCCTGCTTTAGCAATAAATAAACTCACGATCGGGTGTTTATATTGTGCAGTTGGGGTGGGAAACTCCCCTCGATTTATTGCAATGTATCGGTGTCCTGGCTTTCCGATGTCAATAGAGGCCTCGCCAGGCGATGAGAGCGTATCATGCCACATTACCAGGTCGGGATTTCTTAGTTCTAAATAGTTACTGTGAGCAATATTGTAAAGTTGAGTTCTTGTTAGTCCCACGCTTAGCTCAGAGATAAAGGCACGCTCCTTTCGATCATCAACAGCGCTGCGGATGCGACTCACTCCCATCGCGACTAGCAACACTGTCGCAATCACCAGAGCCGTTACAAGCAAAAGGGTCCCTATTACTTTCATCGTGTTGTTATGTAGTGCTCCCCGCTTATGGAACACTCAGTTCGGCTTCGGCCTGATGATACATTCTCTCGAACTCGGCCGGAGACCGCTTTCCGAGCGAGCTGTGTGACCGATTCTCGTTGTAGTCGTGGATAAACGCACCGATCGATTTGCCAGCGTCCTCGACGTCGACATAGGCGCGAACCCAGATTTCTTCGCGTTTAAGCGTTCCGATGAAGCGCTCGCACACCGGATTATCGGTTGGTGTGCCCGGCCGACTCCAGCTCTGCTTCAGCTCTCGCTCAAGCAATGCGTCTTGGTAGCCGGAACTTCCGTACTGGCTTCCGCGATCGGAATGGTGAACCAGCGTCGCTTTGGGTCGACGGGAGACAATCGCCATCTGCAACGCCTCGAGCGTCAACTCAGTGCTAATCCTTGTTCCGAGCGCCCAACCGACGCATCTCCGACTGAATGCGTCGACCATGACGGCCAAGTAGATCCAGTACGACCGCAATCGCACGTAGGTGATGTCAGTGACCCACAGCTGATCGGGGGCCGTTGGGTTAAACCGCGAAAGATTCGCAAGCTCGCCGGCTGCGTGTCCGCCCCGCCACTTAGGGCGCCTCAACGGCTTATGTTGCAAGTCGTGCGAACGCATAAGCCGCAGCGTCCTTTTGATGTTGATAACAATGCGCTTTCGGCGAAGGCGATTCGTGACTTGGCGATAGCCGTATCGCGGATGCTTGATCAGAATATCCTTGATAGCGGCGACGACCCGCAGATCGCCTTTGCGCAGCGGCGGCTGCGCCGGGCGATAGAAGGCCGATCGAGGAATGTTGAACGCCCGCGAAAAGATCGTGATCGTCAAGCGCACCATACCGTATGGCGTTGGAACCACCGTGCCGGTGAGCTCCTTGGCCAGCGCGAGGCAGGCTATGCGCCTTTGTCGCGGGCTAAGTCCTTGATGCGCTGCAACGCTTTTTTTAGCACGAGGTTTTCGGCGGCCATCTGCCCCAGCTGGCGTTCCAACTCGCCGATCTTCGCGTTATCGGTGTACGCTTTGCCGCGGCCGGCAAACGCATCTTTCTGGTATGCTTTGAAATCGCGTACCCATTTGCGCACAACTTCGGGATGCAGATCGTTCGCCTTGGCGACTTGGCTGGCGACGGCGCCTTTCAAGATCGATTCGACAATCTGCATCTTGAACTCGCGGCTGAAGCGACGGTAGGACCTTGGCATGACTCCCTCCAAGCGGGTAGGCAAGCCATTCTTTCTGTGTCAGGGACGGGGAGCACTACACATCGCCGCGACCGCTCAACGCGCCTAGCACTGTAATCAGACCAAGCGCAAGTAGCGTTGTCGAGTCGGCTTTGTTTGGGTCCAGTCCGGCTATCAGCGGTACGTAAATGCTACCGAGGATTTCCTTTATGTACTCTTCACCTGACTCTTTGGCGATGAGTGGCAGTTGTTTGCCGCTGATAAGCCTCCCCCTTGTGAAGACAATGGCGAAGAGGAGCGCTATTAGCCACTGAAAAGTCTCGCGGTACTCCGCCTTCTCAATAGGAGGTAGCAACCCCGCCATCATGCGCCGCACTCTTTCCCCCTCTGCCTCTGTCAATCGCGAGCCAAACTTGTGAGCGAGGCGATTTCGCAGGCTGTTAAGCTCAAAGAATAGAGTCCGCTCATCCTTATTCAGAAGTCGATTCCCAAAAATGATGGCACCGAGCGTACCTCCCGTAACGGCACCCTTCGCGATCGACCTTGTGCATTCGAGCTAACCGGCGACGCGGTGCTCACGATACCGTCCGATCTCCGGGGGCGCCAACGGGCAGGCCGCCTATCTATCCCGCGGGCTTACGACCCAAGGAGTTCAACCAGCGTGACCTGCCCTATCACCATCATACAAGGAGCTAAGGCGTTTCAAAACGAGGCCCCCACGCCGGGCGCTGCGAGCGAAGGCCCAGGCGCTGTACAGTTGGCTCCGCGCAGCGATGAAGAATGCACTCTTGTTACGATGGTCGATTAGCTCAACAAATCACGATAGCGCGGTTTTACATGGCGTGTAGAGTGAGGTCCATCCGGGCAGCCGGATGGCCCAAACTCAACTGTCCGTGCCCATGCGCTGAGAAGGTCTTGCCGCCCGGCCACAGCGTCGCCTGGTAAGATAGTTTGCCTTCCATGTAACAGCTTCTAGAATTACAACTGCCATACCCCGTTCCGCGGAACGAGCCAGTGATGGTCTGCGAGCCTGAGGTTATCGTGAAACTTCCCGAAAAGAGACCACTACAGAAACTAAACGAGCCTTTGCCTATGAACGTTCCGGGATATGGTCCCGCCGTATTACCGCTTACGTCTACTCTTGCAGCTACAAGATTATTAGCGCAATTACCCGCGCTACCGCTGCCGGCAGTCGAGTTGAGTGTTTCTGGGCCCTTGATACTGCTTACCGCAAATCCGCCAGCGACCGTGTGGGCTGCCCAGTTCGAGTTTGCCCCCAAACCAACGCCCCGCGCCGGGGTTACATTCGCCGTGCTGTTACAGCCTGCGAGCATGGCGACAGTCGCGCAGATGCTCAGCGCGTACTGTGCCGAAATTGAAATTCGCATAGCTCCACTCCTTGGCGTCGATGACGCAATCCTCCGCTTCGTCCTGGAACCAAGTCTACGCCCGGTCGGGACCGCCGACCACGGACAACGACCCACACAAGCTGCCGATGCCCCGCCGACGGCTTCTGCCGATTATCGCTCGAGGTCTAAGCTGCGCTGCGCCATGCGATCGAGAGCGCTTTGAAACGAGGCCCCCTAGCCGGGCGCTGCGAGGCTGTGATGTGTGTGCGGATTAGATCAATAGTACAGCGTGCCGGACCAACTATCTGAGTACTTATGCTTGCCGAGGCACCCAAATGAGACCGTTCCGCTGCCGGTCGCTCCAGCAAACTTGCCGCTGCCGCTACTTATGGTGTACGAAAACGAATGTCCACATGGACTGCCAAACGGCCCGCCTGCGAAAGATGCAACGATCGCGTCGTGGCTGTGTCTCTTGCTTGTCAAGCTAACGGAGCCACTCCAGAAGCACTGACCGTAGGAGCCACCCAGAGATCCGTTCTCATGGCTCCAACCGAGAGACGAACCCTGCCCGCTGCCACCAAATTTAAAACTTCCGCCGGGTTGATGATGAGTGCAGGATATGTACCGATACCGGCCTGAGTAAGCGCCGCTGAACGCGCCGCTACCAGCCAGCCCAGTGCGAGCCGAGCTGGTATCTATCGCTGTATGGGGCGTTGGCGAGTTCGGCCCCTGCGATCCGCCGCAGCCGGAAAGCAGACCGACGGCCACGCACATGCTTAGTGCATGCCGAGCCGGAATTGAAGTTCGCATAGCTAAGCTCCCTGGCGCCGGTGACGCCTCGCTTCGTCCTGGAACCAAGTCTACGCCCGCTCGGGACCGCCGACCACGGACAACGACCCACACAAGCTGCCGATGCCCGGCCGACGGCTTCTGCCGATTATCGCTTTGGTACGCGCACGAGCCAGTACTCGACGCTGCGGCACCGCTGGTGGAAGCCGCTGGTCAAGAAAGCGGCGGCTTTGGCCGAGAAGGACGCCAACGAGGCAGGCGACTCGACGTACGTTTCCCGGCGAACCTTCGCATGTACGACATGCGGCATACTACCAACGCGCTCATGGGGCTCTCGGGCGTACCGCTTGAGGTTGCTCGGGAGCGGTGCGGCCATGGCTCAATCAAACTGACAGCCGACACCTACGGGCACGTCTTCCCAAGTATGCAGCGCGACGTTGCGGTTCGGCTGGAAGCCCTCTTTGTGTCGATCCGCGAGGGGCCCCCGGAAGGGACGGTGACCCCGTTAGTACACGCGCTAGTACACAGCCCCGAGAGCGGGCAAGCACAGCCAAACAAAAAAGCCATATAGTTTATGGCCGTGGTTATGGTGGGCGGTACATGGATTGAACATGTGACCTCTTCCGTGTCAAGGAAGCGCTCTCCCACTGAGCTAACCGCCCTCGGTCTCGAAGCTCCGAGCTAGCGAGGCTTCGCAGTCGAGGTCATCCAACCTCCCGCGTGCGTTTGACAGGCTCTTGGGTGCGTGGTAGAGTTGCGCGAGTATCACCCAATCTTTGTGCGAGGAGACTAGATGAATCAAATGAGTCAGCTGTGCTCCACCGCGCCGCAAGTCGGCAGCGGGTCGACGCGCTTTGGACCTTCGTCCTTGTCATCCTGAGCAACGCTCGCACAGCGAGCGAACTCGAAGGACGAAGGCCTCCGCGACGACGGGGGCCTTTTTAATTCACTCAACACTTCTGATCAGCGAGGCAAATCATGGATCTTTGGCTTGATGCCGAAATCAAGATGCGCCATGACGATGCCTCGGAAAAAACCCGCTCCAGCCGGCTAGGACGCCTCGCTGCGAGCGGACGAAGTACGAGAGCTCGCATTCGCATCGCCAACGGTGCGCAGGCGATCAGCGACGCGCTGGCTGCGGTGGCACGCAGTCTGCGCAACGGTGAAGCCGCCTAACGTGCTACTCGATGGCGGCGCCGTCCAAAAAGGTGTCGGCGCCGTTCCATCCTGCTTTGAAACGCGCTCGGGCGTCGGCCGCTTGCGCGCTCTTTCCATCTGCCGCCAGCGCGGCCGCCAGGCCGAAGAGCGCGCGCGGGTCGTTCGGATAGGCTTCTAGTGCCGCGTTGAAGGCCGCGGCGGCTTCAGCGTTCTCGTTCCGGCGCAAGTAGAAACCGCCGAGTGCTTCCTGCGCGGGAATGAAGGGAATGAGCTCGCCGCCAAAACTGGCGCGCTGATTGGTCGCCGCTTGCGCCATCCAACGCCGCGCTTCGTCGAACTTGCCGTCTGCTTCGGCCAGCCTGGCCAAGAAGAGCTGCGGCAGGTATCCATTGCCCGCATTTGCTGCGGCGCGAACGCGGGTGGCCAGCTCGTGCGCCTCGCTCAAGCGGCCTAGGCTTATTGCGGCCAGCCCGCGTACACTCGGATTCCCGAACTGGCTTCCGGCGGCGGCATAGGCATCGGCGTAACGGCCGAAGCGCAGCGCCGTGAGCGCATCGAACCGCAGATCGTAAGCGGCGGCCATTCGTCCCGCCCAGGTCTGCGCGAGTGCGTAGTTTCCCCGCATCATGGCAGCCGAGTATCCAACGGAGACGTCGTGCTTAGCGTAGCGGCGGGTGTGCTCCACCCCGCCCTCGCCGCTCTTGAGCCGTTCGAGCAATGTGTATGCTCGCTCGCTCGAAGCCAAAGCGGCCTCGTAGTCGCCCGTTTCTATCCAATAATGCGCCGGCATGTGCGCCAAGTGCTCGGCTTCCGGCGCGAACGTCTGCGCATCCAAACGGCGAGCGCACGCGAGCGCCGGGGTACGATCCGGCGCGAGATCGTAGAGATGAATGCACAGGTGATTGGCCATTACGCTTGCCGGATTCGTGCCCAGCACGCTCGTAACTAATGCGAGCCCGTGGCGCGATTCGTCGCTCGCTAGCGTACCACCGCTCCAGGCCAGCCCTCCGTCCTCGAGCAGCGTTTCCGCCGTTAATAGCTGCACGTTTTCGCTACTTGAAGATTGCGCGAGCGCAAGCATGCTTTGTCGGTAGTCGGCCTCGTTGCTCGTCCAATCAGCAAACGTGCCGCGATAACGCATGGCCATCGCATCGATCAGGTGCCGGTCCTGCGGCGTTGCATTCGATTCCAATGGCGACCGCCTGGCGTATCGCTTTTGCCGAGAGGGCGAATCGTTCCGCCGTGACCGGCGTATTGAGATCCGGTCCGTCGGCGAGAGCAATGCCCCAGTACGCCATCGCTAGCTTGCGGATCGCCTTCGCCGGCCTGCGCGAACGCGCGCGCCGCGTCCTCGCCGTTGTACGCATAATAAAGGAAGAGCCCGCGATCCATCGCCGTCTGGACCTGCGGAACGTTCGTCGATACCGGTAAGTGTACCGGCGCGGCAGCGGTTAATGTGGCGAGCAGGAGCGTCGTGAGGCTCACGTAACGGTTTTTCCACCACGTGCGAGATGAGTCCGCGCTGGACAGGCGGCGTTGCGGTAGGTTAAGATGCGATTTTGTCCAAGGAGCGGTCACGGTGTGGGCGCGTAGCTCAGCGGGAGAGCATCCGCTTCACACGCGGGGGGTCGCTGGTTCGAGCCCAGCCGTGCCCACCACCCCAGACCGGCGGTGCCGGCCTTGGCGCTGTAGCTCAGTTGGTTAGAGCGTCGCCCTGTCACGGCGAAGGTCGTGGGTTCGAGCCCCATCAGCGTCGCCATCGTGCGTCGAGCGCACTGCAGAAGCGGTGCGCTCGGCGAGTACCGAGCCAAGGTAGCTCAGTTGGTAGAGCACGCGCCTGAAAAGTGCGGTGTCGCGCGTTCGATTCGCGCCCTTGGCACATCAGAGAGGTCCGTTCCGTACCTCTTTCAGCGTGCTCGTCGCAGCGTGCGGTCGAAGAAGTCGACCGTGCGCTGCCAGGCGGTCTCGGCGTGCTCGCGATGGTAGTGCCCTAAACCGCCGCGACCAACCTCGCCGGTGTTGTAGAAGCCGTGCTGCGCATCGTAGCGATGGAACTCGTGCTTGACTCCGGCATCCGCCAATCTCTGCTCGAGCGCGTCGACGCCGGCGATCGTGAAGAACCCGTCCCCGGTCGCCCAGTGGCCTTGAATCGGAATCCCGATCGTTCCCGGATCGCCGGCTTCGGGCGGCGGATAGCCGTACCAGAGGCTGGCGGCGTCGAACGCGCGGCCGTTCATGGCCGCGATCAACGCGAGGGCGCCGCCCATGCAGAAGCCGATGACGCCAACGCGCTTTGCTCCGCGATCGCGTAAGTAGCGAGCGGCGCCGACGACGTCTTGGGTCGCGGCGTCGCCGAAGTCCAAGCCTTCCATAAGGTGATTGGCCTCATCGCCGGTAGCTGCGCTGCGCCCGCGAAAGAGGTCGGGAACCAGAACGTTAAACCCGTATGAGGCGAGCCGATCGGCGGTAGCCTTTATGCGCTCGTCAAGGCCCCACCACTCTGGGATCACCACGACGCCTGCGGCGCCCGGTCCGTGCGGAGGTGGCGCCGGGCAGAAATATCCCGGTGTCGTCCCTCCATCAGGGCGCGAATACTCGATCGCGGTGCCCATCAAGGTCGCGCGGCCGTGGCCCCTTCTTCGGCGTCCTGACGGTCGAGGTTCTCGGAGCGTTCGCTGCAGCAGCCACGCGTTTGCCGCGCGAATATCGGGCTCCGCAACGCGCTGCGCGAACCATGCATAGAGCTGGTCGTCGGTTGGATTGCGCCGTAGCGCGTCTTCGAACTCGGCTGGAGTAACTTTCCAGCGTTCCATTACGCCCCGGTCGATCGGGCAGGGATAAATGTAGTCGTGAATCGTTCCGGCGGCTGCGGCGCGACCCTTGTCGGAGACCCGCAAGAGCCACAACGCTTCGCCCATCGGTTCGCGTCCACGACGCGGAAAGGTCTTTCCATCGCGAAAATCGGTTGGCATGGCCCGTATAATCCACCCCGAGTGCGGCGGGTTGCGCGCACGAGCCGAGCGAACGCTGCGTCATGCAAGATCGCAAGGGATCTGGCGCATCACGAGCCGCGCTGGCACGCTTCACTAGCGGTGATCGCCGCCATGATTCTGTACATCACCCTGCCGCCGCGCCTCGTGATCGGTCCGATTTGGGCGGCTCCCCTCACGGTACTAGTCTTGCTCGTCCCGCTCTCGATCCTCGCGCCGCGCCGTCATCGCGAGACGCGCCGCACGCGGTTCTGGAGCATCCTGCTGATCGCCATCGTCAACTTCTTCAATCTCGCCTCGGTGCTGCTGCTCGTGCGCGGGTTTTTTCATCCCGAGACGGCGCTCACGCACTCGGCCGGCGCGCTATTGCGCATCGGGTCGCAGGTTTGGCTGACCAACATCCTGGTCTTCGCGCTGTGGTTCTGGGAGCTGGACGGCGACGGCCCGGACTCGCGCGCCCATGCCAGCGGGGCGCTCGAGGTCGAGAACGCCGATTTTCTCTTCCCGCAGATGCAGATGGCGATCGCGAGCGGTCAAGAGATCAAGTGCTTCGATCCGCTCTGGAAGCCGCAGTTTTTCGACTACCTTTATTTAGCGCTTACGAACGCGACGGCGTTCAGCCCGGCCGACGTCATGCCCCTGAGCCGCTGGGCCAAAGCCCTTATGGGGGTAGAGGCGTTGATCTCGCTGATCACCATTGCGATCGTGCTCGCTCGTTCCATCAGCCTGCTCACGTAGGAGGCGCCTTTTTTGCCGCCGCCCGAACTCCAAGGGCGAATTCCGGGTTGTAGGACGGAGTGTGGACGTGCTAGAACGGAAGGGCGCTTGGCGCGCGGGTATGATGTAATGGTAGCCTGCGACCTTCCCAAGGTTGATGCGTGGGTTCGATTCCCACTACCCGCTCAGCGGCAAGACGGCGACGTAGCCAAGTGGTAAGGCAGGGCTCTGCAAAAGCCCCATTCGGCAGTTCGAATCTGCCCGTCGCCTGAACTTCCTTAACTCATGATGCGCATAGCGGTCGTCGGGGCCGGCGCCATCGGCGGGTTCCTCGCCGCGGCGTTGGCGCGAGCCGGCGTCGCGGTCGCCGTGGTCGCCCGCGGCGATCATCTCTGCGCGATACGCCGTCATGGCGTCCGCGTCGAGAGCGATCTCGGTAACTTTTCGGCACGCGTCGATGCCGCGGACGATCTTCGTCTGCTCGGCGACTTCGACGCCGTGCTGCTGACCTTCAAAGCGCATCAATGGCCGGACTTTCTCGCGCAGCTGCGGCCGTTGGCCGGTCAGTGCACGCCGATCGTGACCCTGCAGAACGGTCTGCCCTTCTGGTACGTGCGCCACCCGCCGCTGCGCTGCGTGGATCCGGCGGAACGATCGGCAGCATCTTTTCAGACGTGCAGACGATCGGCGGCGTGGTGCACGTCTCCGGAAAGATCGTGCGAGCCCGGCGTGATCCGGCAGAGCGGCGGGCTGCGTTACGTGCTGGGCGAGGTCGAAGGCGCCGCTAGTACGCGCCTCGATGCGCTCGTCGAGACGCTTCGCCGCGCCGGGCTCGCGGTGGAGACGGACGCGAACATCCGGTCGCCGATCTGGCTCAAGCTCGTCAATAACAGCGGGCTCAACTCGGTGAGCGTGTTGAAGCGGATGACGATCAAACCGATGCTTGCCGACGCGCAGACGAGGTCGCTGGTACGCGAGTTGATGATCGAGACGCTCCACGTCGGTCAGGCGATGGGAGTTGTTGCCGAGGTGGACGTGGACGCGCGCATCGAGTACGCGGCGCGCCTTGACGACGTCAAGACGTCGATGCTCCAAGATTACGAGCTGGGGCGCTCGCTCGAACTCGATCCGATCCTCGGTGCGGTCATCGAGCTTGCGGAACGGTACGAGGTCGAGGTTCCTCGGCTGCGCGATGCCTACGACGCGCTGCGAACCGCCACCGCAGCTAAGTCACTGTGACATCCGAGATCGCTGCGCGCATACCGATCGCTGCGTTGCGCGGCGTGGGGGCGAAGAGCGCCGCCCTCTTCGCGGAGCTCGGGCTCGACACGGCGGAGGCGCTTCTCGAGTATCTCCCGTTCCGTTATGAGGATCTACGCTTCCCGACGCCGGCCGCGCAACTCGGCACGGCGGAAGGTGAAGAGAACGCGGTCGGCACGGTGGCAGCGGTGAAAGAACGGCGCGTGCGCGGGCTCGAGATCGTCGACGTGCAACTTCACGACGATGCAGGCGATCCGTTTGCTGCCAAATGGATCGGACGCAACCGTTACGTCTACGGGCGTTTTCGCGAGGGGATGCGCCTCTTCGTCCGCGGCCGCGCGGAGCGGATGCTCTCCGGGGCGGTGATTCGCGTCTCCCAGCACAGCGTGCTCGGCGAGGGCGAAGCCTATCGAGGCGAGCTGGTTCCTGTCTACCGCGCGAGCAAAGACTTGGCCACGCGCAAGATCGCAAGCGTGGTCCAAAAGAATTTGCCGCGCTTGCTGGAGCTGGCGCCGCCCGATCCGCTTCCGACTACGCTTGCCGCCGAACGACGATATCTTCCGCTAGCGGACGCATACCGCGCGGTTCACCGCCCGAGCACGCCGGAGGAGGCCGATCGCGCGCGCGAGCGGTTCGTCTTCGCGGAGTTCTTGGCGCTGGCCGCGGGCGCGCAGCTGCGCCGCGCGGAGCGAGAGCGCGACCACAACGCGCGGGCGCTACGCATTCCGCCGGATCTGCTGGAGGGCCTCGAGGGCGCTCTGCCGTTCGCTCTAACCGGCGCGCAACGGCGCGCGATCCTAGAAGTATGGGACGATCTGCGGCGCGACGTCCCGATGAACAGGTTGCTGCAAGGAGACGTCGGTAGCGGTAAGACGCTGGTGGCTGCCGCGGCCGTGCTGCTCGCAGCACGCAACGGGATGCAGTCGGCGTTCATGGCGCCGACCGAGCTGCTCGCGATGCAGCACGCGAGCCGGCTCGCGCCGCTGCTTCTGCCGTTCGGTCTCGGCGTCGAAGCGGTCTTTGGGAGCCAAGGTGCGCGTTCGCGCAGCAAGTCGGTCGAGCGGCTGGCCAGCGGCGAGGCCGCGCTTGCCGTCGGAACCCACGCGTTGCTCACGCACGGCGTCGACTTCGAGCGGCTCGGCCTGGTCATCATCGACGAGCAGCATCGGTTTGGCGTGGAGCAGCGCGCGCGGCTGCGCGCCAAGGGAGTCTCGCCGCATACGCTCCATATGACGGCGACGCCGATTCCGCGGACGCTGGCCCAATCGGTCTACGCCGACCTCGACCTCTCCGTCCTCGACGAGCTTCCGCCTGGGCGCAGGCCGATCGAAACGTTTGCCGTGCGCAGCAGCCGGCTCGCTCGCGTCTACGAGTTCGTTCGCAAGAACGTTGCCGCTGGACGCCAAGCGTATATCGTCGCGCCGGCGATCGACGAAGGTGAAAACGCGTTAACCAGCGCGGTAGCCGAAGCCGAGCGTTTAAAGAACGACGTTTTTGCGGACCTTCGCGTCGGCCTGTTGCACGGACGGCTCGCGTCGCGAGAGAAGGAGTCGGTCATGGCTCGCTTCGCCGGAGGCGAGCTGGACGTGCTCGTTTCGACGACGGTCGTGGAAGTGGGGGTTGACGTCGCGAACGCGACGGTGATGGTGGTTCTCGACGCGCACCGCTACGGCTTGGCGCAACTGCATCAGCTGCGCGGACGCGTGGGGCGCGGTTCGGTCGCTTCGTTTTGCGTCCTGGTCTACCCTGACGACGCTGGCGACGGCGACCGTCTTGCCATCCTGACGCAGACCACCGACGGCTTTAAGATCGCCGATGAAGACCTTCGTCTGCGCGGTCCCGGACAGCTGGCCGGAACGCTTCAGTCGGGCGCAGCCGACATCCGGCTGGGCGATCTGGTGCGCGACATCAGCGTCTACCGGGCGGCCAAGGCTGCCGCCGAAAGAATCGTGGAGCGCGATCCGGCGCTCGCGCAGCCCGAGCACGCCGGCTTGCGATCGCTGCTGGAGGCACAACCGAGTACCCGGGCGCTGCTGCTTTCGTCGTGAGGGTTACTCCCCCGTCGGGCGAATATCCAGCGGTCATGCACCATCGCCGCAACCTCATCGCCGCGATCGTCTTTGCCGCCTTCGCAACGCTGCCCGGTGGCGTGCGGGCCGCCGGCGACGACGTTATGCGCGCCTCGCTTCCCAACGGCCTACGCGTCATCGTCGTGCGCAACACGCTTGCGCCGGTGGTGACGATGATGCTCAACTACGAGGTCGGCTCGGACGAACAGTGGATCCCCGGGCTCGCCCACGCTACCGAGCACATGATGTTTCGCGGGAGCCGCACGCTTTCGTCTTCGCAGCTTATGGACTCGATCGGCATCACCGGCGGCGACTTCGATGCCGATACGCAGAGCAACGTCACGCAGTTTTTCTTTACCGTTCCGTCGCAATATCTCGATATTGCGTTGCGCGCCGAGCGGTCGCGCGCGAGCGGGGCTGCTGATGTCCCAAAACCTCTGGGAACAGGAGCGCGGCGCAATCACGCAAGAGGTGCAGCAAGACAACAGCATCGCCCTCTACCGGCTCTTCATCAAGATGCAGACCCGCATGCTCGGCGGGACGCCGTACGCCAAGAACGGTCTTGGAACCGTGTCGGACTTCGCCAAGAACGTGAACAGCGCCGAGCTCTTGAAGTTCTACCACGAGTGGTACCACCCGAACAACGCGATCTACGTGATCGCCGGTGACGTCGATCCGGCGGCGACGATCGCTCGCGTCAAAGAGCTCTTCGGCGACTTGCCGCGCGCAAAACTGCCGGCTCGCGCTCCGGTTCGGCTGCAGCCGCTGCACGGGGCACTCTATCACGACGCGTCCGACCAGGGCTTTACCAGCGTCTTGCTCGGCTATCGTTTCCCCGGTTACGATAGTCCCGATTACGCAGCCGGACAGATACTTGGCGACGTCCTCTCTAGCCAGCGCAGCGACTTCGGTGGTCTGGCATTTACCGGCAAGGCGCTGGCGACGCAGTTCTTCGTTCAGGCGTACCCGAGGGCCGCGATCGCGCTCGCTTTCGGCGCGGTTCCGATCACGACGCCTCCGGCGACGATCGATCGCGAGCTGCGCTCGATCATCGATGGCTACAAGAAGACCGGCGTTCCGCCGGACTTGGTCGCGTCTTCGAAGCTGCGCGAGATCTCGCAGCTGGAATTTAGCGCGAACTCGATCGAAGGCCAAGCGACGGAATGGAGCCAGGCCGTGGCCGTGCAGGGTCTCTCCTCGCCCGACGACATGATCGCCCACTTCGAGAGAGTCAGCGTCGACGATGTGAACCGCGTGCTGCGGACCTATCTCGACAACAATCGCGCGGTCGTCGCTTATGCCGTTCCGAAGAATGCCGGCGCGGCGAGCTCCGGGGGAGAACTGGCGAAAGAAAACAACGCGATTCCACCCACGTCGCACGAGCCGCTTCCGGCTTGGGCGCAGAGCGTCCTCGAGCACCTGCGCGTACCGGAGCAGACCCTCGCCCCGGTCGATATGACGCTCTCGAACGGCATTCGCTTGATCGTGCAACCGGAACGGATCACGCACACGGTCGTCGTTGACGGCCAAATTCTCAGCGAGCCGGAGATTCAGGAACCGCCCAATCAAGAGGGCGTCGCCGATGTCACCGAAGCGCTGCTGCCGTACGGAACGACGACCTACGATCGCGTCGCGCTGCAACGCGAGCTCGATAAGATCGCCGCGTCGACGTCGACCGGCACGGACTTCGGTCTCGACGTGCTCTCGTCGCAGTTCGAGCGCGGCGTGCAGTTACTCGCCGACGAAGAGCTCCATCCGGCCTTCGATCCATCCGCGTTCTCGATCGTGCAGCAGCAAGCGGCCGGCGCGCTTACCGGCGAGATGAGCACACCCGACCATTTGGCGGGCGTCGCGCTGGCCAAAGCGCTCTATCCGGCCGGCGATCCCGCGCAGCGGTTTGCGACGCCCAAGAGCGTCTCCGCGCTCACCCTCCCCGACGTCAAGTCGTGGTTTGCGACGGCGTATCGTCCGGACCTCACGACCATCGTCGTCATCGGCGACACGACGCCCGAGGCCGCGAAGGCGATCTTCGAGCGCTACTTCGGTGGCTGGCACGCAACCGGACCGAAGCCGAACATCGATCCACCTGCCGTGCCGCCGAACGCACCGAGTCAAGTGAACGTTCCGGCGACGGGGCGCGTGCAATCGTCGGTGCAACTCGTGGAGACGCTGCCCCTCGTGCGCTCCGATCCGGCGTGGGCACAGCTCTCGCTCGCCAACACGGTCCTGACCGGCGGATTTTATTCGTCGCTGCTCTACCACGATCTGCGCGAGGTCCACGGTTACGTCTACTCGGTAGGGAGTCGCGTCTCGGCCGGACGCGTGCGGTCGACCTTTAGCGTCAAGTACGGCTGCGAACCGCAGAACATCGTTCCCGCCGACGCGCAGGTCAGGGCCATCCTCGAGCAGCTCCAGCGAGAGCCGATTGCGGCGGATCGCCTGTTGCGCTCCAAGGCGCTGCTCATGGGAGAGGTGCCGATTCGCGAGTCGAGCTACGATGGCGTTACCGCGCAGTTCCTCGACTATGCGTCGTTCGGGCTGCCGTTGGATCAGAACGTCGTCGACGCGCAGGCGCAGCTCTCGGCCACGGCCGCCAGCGTCCAGGAGGCCCTGGCGAAGTACCTGCGGCCGAGCGCATTCGTGCGCGTCGTTACCGGACCGGGACCCCGCTAAGAGGGCCTAAGGGCCGGCGGCGCGCGGCGTCGAACGCGCCGAGCATGGAGCCCGTTGGGATCGGTTTCGACCTCGACCATACGCTTGCGATCGACAACCGGCTCGAACGAGTCGCGTTTCTGCGCCTGCTCGACTCGCTCTTGGATGAGGGCGCGCGGACGATCGGCACGCTTTCTGACGAAATGGACGGCATCGACCGTCTGCTCGAGCGGCAGCGGGACGGGGATTTTTCGATCGACGAGGCGGTGCGCCGCTTCGTCTCGGAGCACGGCATGCCGCCCGGCGAATCGCACGTCCGGTCGTTTCGGACCAATGCCGTCGAGATGGTAGGCGAGTTCGTGATTCCCTTACCGGGCGCTAAGCAGACGCTGCGCGCGCTGCGCGAGCGCGGCTGCGCGCTGGCCGTCTTGAGCAACGGATGGAACCCACTGCAGCAGCGCAAAGCCGAGCAGGCCGGCTTTGACGGACCGGTTTTGGTGAGCGCCGAGATTGGAGCGCTCAAGCCGGCGCCCGAAGCTTTCGAAATGCTCTTGCGAACGCTTGGAACGCCTCCGCACCGCACCTGGTACGTCGGAGACGATCCGAGCTGCGATGTCGTGGGCGCGCAAGCGGTGGGGCTCGGTACCATCTGGATCAACTGGGAGAAGAAGACCTATCCGCCCGACCTGCCGCCGCCCGGGCGCACGATCGGCTCGCTCGAGGAGCTTCTCGAAATCGTGCCGGAGCCGGTGCGCTCTTGATGCGCCGCTGGACGCTCGCGGCCGCCGCTTTCGCCCTGGCGTGCACGTCGCTGGGCGGATATCCGGTCGGCCGGCCAGGAGACGAGCGCGCCGCAGTCGGCCAATGAGAAGAAGCTGATCGCCCTCGACCGCGACTACACGTACTGGTCGTTCGAACAGAATCCGAGTTCGGCCACCGACGCCGGCGTTCACACATACGATTCGCGCCTGTCAGACTTTTCGCCGCAAACGCAGGCCGCGCAGATGGCGCGCCTTCGAAATTACCGGCGCGAGCTGATCGCACTCATCCCGGCAGCGGGCGCGCCGGCTCACGAACGCGTCGACTATCTGTTGATTCGCGCCAGCCTCGAGGGCGACTGGTGGGGTAGAAGCATCCTGCGTAGTCTTCAGCGCAATCCCAGCGTCTACGAGGGGGAGTGCACGAACGGAATCTTCTCGATCGTGAAGCGGCGCTACGCGGACGACGAGACGCGCATTCGGGCCGCGATCGCCCGGCTGCGGGCGTGTCCGCGCGTACTCGAGCAAGGCCGAGCGAACCTCACCGATACGGTGCGGGAGTTCGCGCAGATTGCTTCGGAGGATATCCGCGACGGGGACGCGCTCTACACGACGACGCTCGACGAGGTGGCGCGCGATCTCTCCCCGGCGACCCGAACCGAGTTGCACGCGGCGCAAAAGGTCGCGCTCGACGCGCTGCACGCCTATCGTGCGTGGCTCGATTCGAACATGGCGCGCTTTCATCCCGGGGGTTTTGCGGTCGGGCGGAAGGAGTACGATTGGTACTTGCGCCGCGTATTGATGTTGCCGTACGACTCGCACGAGGTAGCGGAGATCGGTCGCACCGAGCTGGCCCGCGACCGCGCGCTCGAAGTCTGGGAGCACGGCCGCGACGCGCACGAACCGGCCGGCGCTGCCGAGCCTTCGTTCGATTCGAAAGAGGCTTTCCTCGCGTATTACGAACGAAGCTTGGCGAAGCTAACCGATTTTCTCCAATCTCACCAAATCGTCGACATCCCGCCATATATCGGTCCGTTCCATATCGTCGAGGTGCCGAAGGCGTTAGCCGCCACTTATCCCGGCGGCTTCATGAATCCGCCGTCGATGTTCTCGACCGATCCGCAGGGATTCTACTTCGTTCCCGACTTCAGCCCGACGAACAAGAGCTTCTTCGTCGAGCAGGCTCGCCAATCGGTGCTGCCGCTGCTCGGCCACGAGGGTATCCCCGGCCACTTTCTGCAGTTTACGTACGCGTATCACAACCCGGACTTCATTCGGCACGTGGCCGACGACGGCGTCTTCGCCGAAGGCTGGGCTTTCAACGGCGAGGAGATGCTGATGCGCGAAGGACTCTACGACGACGATCCCGGAGCGCGCCTTCAAGTGATCCATTTGATGCGTCACCGAGCGACGCGCATCGGCGTCGACGTCGGTTTGGCGACCGGTGAGATGACGCTGCCGCAAGCGATCGCGTACTTTCAAAAGAATGCCGGAATCGATTACGATACGGCGCGCGGCGAGGCGACCCGGTTCGCGATGGGCCCGGGACAGGCGATCGACTATCTCGTCGGTAAGACGCAGATCGAGACGCTCATGGGTTTGGTGCAAGATCGCGAAGGAGCCAACTTCTCGCTGCGCAGCTTCAACGACCAGCTGCTCTCCTACGGGACGGTACCCTTTTCCACGATTCGCTACGAGTGGCTCGGCGACGATACGTGGCTCCGGCCGACGCTCGAGCCGATCGAGCCTCGGGCCTTCCAATAACGCCGTGCCGAAGATAACAGGCGGATCGCTGGGGAGCCGCAAGCTCCGCTCACCGAAGGGGACGCAGGTGCGCCCGACGCCCGGGCGCGTCAAAGAGTCGCTGTTCTCGATTCTCGTGCACCGCCTGGAGGGCGCTCGCGTGCTCGATCTCTTCGCCGGCACCGGAGCGATCGGTTTCGAGGCAGCGTCGCGCGGCGCGGCGCGCGTCGTTTCGGTTGAGGCAGCGCGCGACGTCGCGCAAGCGATCGAAGAAGCGGCGAAAAACCTTGGCGTGGACGACGTGGTCACGGTCTTTGCCGCGCCGGCCGAGCGCGCGCTCTACCGGCTCGAGGGGCCGTTCGATATCGTCTATCTCGACCCGCCGTACGCGGATCCGGTTCCCCTGCAGCTCTTCCGCCTGATGCGCGAGCGCGAGCTGCTCGCGCCGGGAGCGCTGGTCGTCTACGAGCACCCGGCGAAGCGGATCTTGCCGGAGATACCCGGGTATCGCTCGGAACGCGAAGAAGTCTACGGCGATGTCGCTCTGGCTTTCCTGGCGCCGGAAACTTGACGAACGGTAGGCCGATGCGCGTTACGCGCGCCGTCTATCCGGGCTCGTTCGATCCCCCGACGAACGGTCACCTCGACGTCATCGAACGAGCCGCGGGCTGTTTCGGCGAACTGCTCGTCGCGATCGTCGTTAACCCACAGAAGCGCGCGCCGATGTTCTCGCTGGTCGAGCGTGAAGAGATGTTGAAAGCCTGCGTCGCCGGGCTCGAGAACGTGCGGGTCGAGCACTTTCGCGGCCTGCTCGCCGATTACGTCAAGGCGGCTCGCGCCGACGTCATCGTCAAGGGGCTGCGCGTCGTCTCCGACTTCGAGAGCGAGATGTCGGCGGCGTTGATGAACCGCTCGCTCTCCAACGTCGATACGTTCTTTCTCATGTCGGACCAGAAGTATTCGTTCGTCAGCTCCAGCCTGGTCAAAGAGGTCTTCTTTCTCGGCGGCGAGGTCGCCGCACTCGTGCCTGAACCGGTACTCCGCGTCATGGTGGAGAAGCGTACAACTTTACAACGGAGGTAGCAATGTCGGTCTATCGCGTACTGGATAAGCTCGAGACTTACGTTCACGAAGGCACCTGGTTGCCTGCCGGCTATCGAATTTTATCGGAAGAACGGCTGCTCGAGCTGCTGGAGAAGATCCGCGCCTCGCTGCCCGAGGAAGTCGGCCGCGCGAAGGTCATCGCGAAGGATCAGGAACGCGTGATGCGCGCCGCACACGAGAAGGCGCAAGCGATCGTGGAAGAGGCGGCCAGCAAGCACGAGGAGCTGGTCGAGGATAGCGAGATCGTCGCGCGCGCGCGTACGACCGCCGACGTCGTGCTGCGTGAAGCCGAGGAACGCGCGGGAAAGATTCGGGACGGCGCCGACCATTACGCGGGCGACGTGCTGGCCGAGATGGAAGCGCGCCTCGCCAACGCGCTGGGTGCGGTTCGCAAGGGACGCGAGACGCTCGAGCGCCAGCGGCCGCCGGCGGATCAACCGTTGGCCGATGCGGCGGCAAAGAGCAAGCGGGCGGCCTTCGACATGCAAGCGGCCGCCGAGGAGACGGCAGCGCTGGAATCCGTCTAGCCCTTCCCGGAGCTTGGCCTGAGCGAGCGGAGCGAGTCGAAGGGCTCAGGATGACAAGAGGCGGCCGTTTTTGGGAATAGTGGGCCATGAAACTTCCGATAATCATGCTCGCGCTCGCAGGCTTGCTCGCGCTGCCGCGCCGTCGCCGATGAACTCGGCGGATTAGCCGGAACGGTGGTCGACGCGAACACCGGGCAGCCCATCCCGAACGCGCAGCTCTACTACTACCGCGCGCCCTATCTCGAGAAGGGTCCGAATCACATGATGACGCTGCAAACGAACGGTCGCGGCTTCTTCAGCGACATTACGCTGGATCCCGGGCGTTACATCATCATGGCGAGGTTTCCGGAAAGCGTCCAAGGTTGCGCGGTCGAGGACGTCATCGGCGGCGAAGTGGCGCACCTGCGCATCGTGATCGGTCACGATACCGTCATGTGCAGCGGTCCGCGCGTCCACCCGGCGCTCGTCGATCCGAACGCCACGGCCGACGTTTACAGAATCTAAACTGGCGGCGCCTCGACGTTGTGAGCGAAGGCCTCCAACCTAGCGCGGTCGATCGCCCTAACTCGGCCGCGCTCGAGTTCGAGCGCGCTGGCGTTCTTCAACCGTAGGAGCGCGCGCGCGGCCATGTCGCGGACCGTGCCGGCGGCGGCGGCAATCTGCGCTTGCGAAAGGTTCTCGACGCCGGGGAGACCGCGCGCCATACCGACCGAGGTGCGCGCGTAGCCGAGTAGGAACTTCGCGACTCGCTGCAGGACGTGCGCGAACGCGAGGTCGGCAATCGTGTCGATCGAGCGGCGGCGCGCCTGCGACGACGCGATCAGAAAGCCCAATGCGAGTTCGGCGTCGTTGCGCGCGGCATGAATGACCGCTTCGCTCGGCAGCGTCACGATCGTGGCGTCGGTCAACGCCTCGGCGCGCGTCGTCGCGCCGCCGCCGTCGAACGTGCCGCTCTCGTTGAGCGTGTCGTGTGTGAGGCGCTCGCCGATCGTGTGCGTCTTGCCGTCGGGCGAGAGCAGCGTGTAAATGACTTTGCCGCTCTTGACGATGCCGAGGTACGGCCAGACTTCGCCTTCGTCGAAGATCGTATCGCCGCTGCGGTAGGTGCGTTCGCCGATTTGCGCGGCAAGGTCTTTGATCGTCGCCGCCCTGGCCGAGGTAAAGGCCGCAACGTGCGTGAGGAAGCCTTCGCCGTCGGCGTGTTCGTCGATTCGCTCGAGCCGAACCGTCCAGCGGTTGCGCCCGAGGTTGCGCGCGTCCCAGGAGAAGCGGCCGGGACGCAACTGCGTCATCTCGTTGCGCAGCGCGCGAGGGTCGGTCTCCTCGTTGATCTCCAAAGCGCTTCCCAGCTGCAGCTTGTCGAACGCCTCGAGAATATGCGTCGGTCTTGGTCGCAGGCTGCAGCGACCGGGCATCGAGCGTGGCCGCGGCGGGTCGATTGATCGGCATACTCGTGCCGTCTTAGGGGCTTCGCGCGACGGCGCCTGCCGGGACGCGGCGCGGAGCGCACAGAATAGCGGAAAAATATGAGCATTCCACTCCAGGACAGCGACATCGTCATCGTCGCGGGCGCCCGCACCCCGTTCGGCAACCTCGGCGGAGCACTCGCCGACATCTCCGCCACCGATCTTGCCGTTGTCGCCGCGGAAGCGGCGATCGCCCGCAGCGGCGTGCCGAAGGAATCGATCGACGAAGTCGTCTTCGGCAACGTCATCCAGACCAGCGCCGACGCGATCTACTTAGCGCGCCACGTCGGCTTGCGCGCCGGATTGCCGATCGGCGTTCCCGCGCTGACGGTCAACCGCCTATGCGGCTCGGGCCTGCAGGCGATTCTCTCCGCGGCGCAGTCGCTCGCGCTCGGAAATGCAACCTACGCTCTGGCCGGCGGGACCGAGAATATGAGTCAGGCGCCGCACGTCGTACGCGGGCGCGCGCAAGGGATTCCATCTCGGCGCAGAACGTTGCGTTCGAAGACTCGCTTTGGACCGCGCTGATCGATTCCTACGGCAACACGCCGATGGCGATTACGGCCGAGAATCTTGGCGAAAAAATACAAGCGTCTCGCGCGAAGAGTGCGACGAGTTCGCTCTCGCCAGTCAAGAGCGCGCGAACGCGGCGCAGGCGGACGGCTATTTCGCCGAGGAGATCGTTCCGGTCGACGTGGCCGGACCGAGAGGCTCGATCGTGACGGTCGAGAAGGACGAAGGCCCGCGTCAGGGTCTCACGATGGAGAAGCTCGGCAAACTGCCGGCGCGCTTCGTCGAAAACGGCGTCGTAACGCCGGGCAACGCGAGCGGAATTACCGACGGCGCGGCTGCGGTCGTGCTGACGACGGTGAAGCGCGCGAAGGCCGACGGCGTGCCTTGGATCGGCCGAATCGTCTCCTCGAGCGTCGTCGGCGTCGACCCGTCGATCATGGGGATCGGTCCGGCGTTTTCGATTCCGAAAGCGTTGCAGCGCGCCGGCTTGGGCGAGCACGATCTCGCGGTGATGGAGATCAACGAAGCCTTCGCGCCGCAAGTCCTCGCGTGTCTTGCGCGAGATGGGCACGCAACTCGGATACGCTTGAATCCGCACGGCGGCGCGATCGCGCTCGGGCATCCGCTCGGCGCCTCCGGCGCGCGGCTGGCGATGACGGCGCTGCACGATCTGCGCGCAGCGCGGCGGCGGCTACGGCATCGCGTCGGCGTGCATCGGCGGCGGCCAAGGCATCGCGGCCCTCTTTAGTGTGGGGTAAGTCGCGCGCTCGACGCACTTGCGGTGGCCGCGATTGCGTTTGCCGCGTGGAAGATCTTTTTCGCGCCGCGAGTTTTTAACGCTCCCGGTGCGCATCCGGCGCCCCACGCGGCCTTCGCGCGCCTCGACGGCGGCACGTTTCGAGTCGCCGATCAGCGCGGGCGGCTGGTCTTTCTCGATTTCTACGCAACGTGGTGCGAGCCGTGCAAGATCGAGCTGCCTCTAGTCGAGTCGTGGTCGCGCAAGCATCCCGATGCGTTGGTCGTGCCGATCGACGTTGGCGAGCCGGGTTCGGTTGCTGGGCCGTTCGCGCAACGCTATCGCTTGGCCAACGTCGCGCTGGATCCGCAGAGCAGCTCGCGCGCGCTTTTTGGCGTCGAGGGTTTCCCGACGATCGTAGTCGTCGACGCCACCGGCCACGTTCGCGCCAAGTGGGAAGGTCTCAATCCCGCGATAGCGCTGGCGATGACCAACGCCGCACAACAACTCTAGGAAGGCCGCTAGCGCCCTTTCCAGCTGGGCTTGCGTTTTTCGAGAAACGCACCGGTGCCTTCTTTGATGTCTTCGGTATCGACGAGCAGACCGAACTCGAGTGCTTCGAGCTCGAGCGCGTCGTCGATGGAAAGATGCGCGCCGTTGTTGATGACGCGCTTGCATGCGGCGATGGCCAGCGGCGCCTTGCCCGCGATGGTGGTCGCGACGCGCTTTGCCTCGCTCATCAGATCCGCGAGCGGCACGACCTTTTGAACCAGGCCGATGCGCAACGCCTCCTGCGCGCCGATGATCTCACCGGTGAGGCACAAGTACATTGCCATGCCTCTGCCGAGCAAACGGGTCGTGCGCTGCGACCCTCCGTAGCCGGGGATCAACCCGAGGTTCACCTCGGGCTGACCGAACTTCGCGTTCTCGCTGGCGATCCGGATGTCGCCGGCCATGGCGATCTCGCAACCGCCGCCCAACGCAAATCCATTGACGGCCATGACGACCGGGACGCGGAACCGCTCGATCTGGAGCGTCAACGCTTGTCCGAAGCGGGCCTGTTCGGTGCCCGAGCCCGCGTTGGCGAGCGCGTTGAGCTCGGCGATATCCGCGCCGGCCGCAAACGCTTTCTCACCCGCTCCGGTTATCACGACGGCGCGCACGCGGGCGTCGCGCTCCATCTCGGCGAGCGCCTCGGAGACCTCCCGCAAGAGTTGAGAGCGAAGAGCGTTGAGAACGTCGGGCCGGTTGAACGTGATGAGACCTAGCGGCTCTTCGACGGTGACGAGAATATCGGTCGGTGACATACCTCAACCTTATGGTTAGATAAAGATTGCAGGTTCCTTCGTTGCGTTGCAAGGAAGTGACCTCTGCCTTATACTAGGAACGAATTTCACGGGAGGTGGCAGTGGCGGTCCGGACGGCGTATCACGAGGCACTGGAGGCGACGAGGCTCGACGTCGTGCGCCTGGGTGCGCTCGTCGGCGATGCGATTCGCGTAGCGGTAGACGCGCTCGACAAGCGCGATGCCGCGGCGGGAGCGCGCGTCGTCGCAGGAGACGACGTGGTCGACGACTTGCGGCGCCGGATCGAGGCGCACTGCATCGAGTTGATTTGGCGCCAGCAGCCCGTCGCCGGCGAGCTCCGTGAAGTCGCCGCGATGCTCGAGATCGCTACCGACCTGGAGCGCGTCGGCGATTATGCGGTGGACATCTCCAAGAACGCGATCAAGCTCTCGGATCAGCCGATGCGCCCGCAGAAGGTCGAGATCGACCGGATCGCCAGCGTTGCGCACGGCATGCTCCTCGATGCGATGCGCGCCTACACGGAGCGCGACGACGCGCTGGCGAGCGCCGTGATCGCGCGGGACGACGAAGTCGATAAGCTCTACAAGCGAAGCATCAAATTGCTGCAGGTCGAGATGCGCGCCGATCCCGAGATCGTCCGACCGGGAACGCGCTACCTCTTCGTGCTTGCGTCGCTCGAACGCGTCGGCGACCGTGCCGGCAACATCGCATGGCATACAAAGGACATGGTCGGCGTGGAGTGAACGGCGGGTCTTCATGCTACCCGGCTTGATGCTTGCGGCCGCCGCGACCGCAATGTTCCCAGCACAAGGGACCTATCGCTACACCGCCTCGCTGAACGGCCAATCGGTCGGACAGTGGGCCGTAAACGTCAAGCGCGACGGCATTGGAACCGAGATCGACGAGAGTTCCGCAGCGTCGATTGGCGGGATGGAGGCTTCAGCGACGGCCACTCTGATGCTCGGGCCGGATCTCTCGCCGACGCAATATAACGGGAACTACCGAATGGCCGGCCAGACGCCGACGGTCACGGTCGCCCTGACCCCAGCTTCGGCGACGGTCGTCAGCTCTGAGATCGTCGGTCCTCGGACGCTCGCCTTGGGGGCGAACACGAAACACTTCGTCGTGATCGAACCAGGCTTGCTCGCCGGGTTGTTCGCTCTGCCCGCGCAGCTGCAGACCTGGCGCGAGCCCGCGGTGACGTGGATCTCGCCGATTACCGCGCAAGTCCAGCCGCTGCCGGCCGGCTCGGCCGCACCAGGGACTCCGCCCAGCGACGTGCCGGCGCAGGACACCGAGGTTTCGATGGGGGGCCAGATACCGTTTACCGTTTGGTACGATCCCGGGACGATGGTGCCGGACAAGGTTATCGTGCCGGCGCAGAACGCCGTCCTCACGCGGGTGCGCTAGCCTAGAATTCGAACCTCTGCCGGTTCCAGCGGCTCGACCATTCGCGCCCGCCGCATTGGACTGACAAGACAGCGCTCCAGTTCAGCTTTTGCAGTGACGCGCGCAGTTGAAGGCACTGCTCTCGTCCTTGCGCGCTGAGCGGTGGATCGCCCGTAGAGAGAAAATGCCCCGCGCTATTGCTTTCGGTGGCGCCGTGTCGGACCAGGACGATCATTGGGGAACCTTGCCCCGCTCCCGTCCCGCGAACCCTGCCGATGGACTCTTTTTTTGTGCGCCGATAGGCCTCGGGCCTAGTGCCTTCGTACTATCATAAACCCTGGAGCAAGATCGGTCGCGAGGCATAGGAGCACCGTGATAGCTGCCGTTCGAAGGGTCATTCGGCTTTACGTCATCGAAGTGCAAGTGCTCTTCGGTAAGGCGTTGTGCCAAGTTTTTGGTCTTGAGCCCGACGTCGCGATCGTCGGCGACGCGGACTCGATCTCGAGGGCAGCGCTCACCAAGGCGCGCCCCGATTTGATTCTGCTCGACGTAGACGGGGGCGCCGTCGAGTCGGACGAGGCGCTGCGCCTCTGTCGTGAAGCGGTCCCGAGCGCCCGCATCTGCGTGCTCTCGATGCGTCCATTGGCCGAACTCATGCAGCGCTGTCTTGCCGCCGGCGCCGACGGTTATATCGTCAAGGACGTAACGCCGGCCGAGCTCATGCGGGCCGTGAAGATGGTCGCAGCCGGACAAACGTACGTCGATCCGCGCGTCGCGGGTGGCCTCTTGCGGCGGCGCAGCCTCTCGCACGGGCGCCCCGATCTCGACGAGCTCTCCGAACGAGAGACCGAAGTGATTCGACTTATTGCCGAGGGCCTATCGAACAAGCAGATCAGTGCGCGGCTGCACCTCTCCGAGAAGACGGTGAAGAATCATATCAGCCGAATCTTCTCCAAGCTAAACATCTACGCGCGCGCACAGGCCGCGGTGCACGCGATTAGGATGGGGCTGGCGTAGGCCTAGATAAGATTGAGGAGCTCATCACGGCGTCGGTCATGCCGTGAATGAGTTTCTTGTCGGCCGGCGCGATGGTGGCGAGCACGCCGCCGAGCACCACGCTCTCCTCGCCGGTGACGAAGTAGTAGGGGCATAGACGCACGCGTCCGTCGTATTCGCGAATCTCGTCGCGTTCGCGGTCGAAGTAGCGTTGCCGCAAGAGCTTTCCTTTGTGAAAACGCTGCAAAATGTACGGCGTGCTATCGTACGCGGCGAGCGCCGTCTCGATCGTTGCGGTCCATTCTTCGCGCGTCAGGTCGTCGCCGATCTTCACGCCGCGCGAACCCCAAGCGAGTTGCGAGAAACCCGATGGCTTGACGACGTAGGCGCGCTCGCTCTTGGGCAGCGTCACCAGCTGCCGGAAGTCGGAGATTGCCTTGCCGCCCATCTCCAAGCCTTCGATGACGCCTTGCGGCGGGAGCTGGCGCGGATCGATCACCCACGTTTGCGGGAAGAGTTGCCGGATTCGTTCGAAGCGCTCGTCGCCGAGCTCGGCGCGCCACAGCGGCGTCAGCGCGTGGTGATGCAAGAGCGCAAAGCCGAGTTTCTCCTCGAGCGTAG
This sequence comes from Vulcanimicrobiota bacterium, assembly GCA_963739845.1. Lineage (GTDB taxonomy): Bacteria > Vulcanimicrobiota > Vulcanimicrobiia > Vulcanimicrobiales > Vulcanimicrobiaceae > Cybelea. Next base: position 496,445 of record CAVUBQ010000001.1, read on the forward strand.
CCTTCGGCGGCGGGGTTATCTTGACGCGATTGTGCCGCGCGGCGTAGAGCATCAGCTCCTGCTTGGGGACGTTGAACAAATCGAAGAGCTCGAAGTTCCGGTAGAGCGCATCGAGCCGGGCCTCGCGGCCGTCGTCGTGGCGAATGAAGAGACCGTCTTCGGTGAAAACGATCTCTTGCGGCCGGCGCAGCCACGCGTCGGCCAAGCCCAGACGGCGTAGGGATCCGGCGAGCCAAGCCATCTCGGCACGATAGTCGGCCGACTCGTCCGAGACCACGATCGCGACGGTCGGATGCGCGACGCCGGTGGCGTGGCGCAGCATCGCCGCGAAGCCGGACGGAATTCCGTGATCGCCGCCGATGCTCTCGAGGCCGAGTTCGCAATACGCTTCGGTCATCGCACCGAGGAAGCCCATTCCACCGGGAATGCTATCCAGCTCGGTCGCGACGAAGCCGTCGGCAGTCAGAATCAAATCGGGGCGAATTACGCCAGGAAGCTCTTGTTTGAAGCGGTTCTGCCGGCTCAGCTTGACGATTTGCTCGGGTTTACCATGGTCGAGATACTCGGCGATGAACGCCGGCGCGGTTCCGCGCGCGCTGCGGTTGTACAAGTTGTTGAGGGCGCGATAGAAGGCGAGAAGGTCGCTGCCGAGACGCTCGATGACGTTGACCTGTTCGGCGGACAAGGAAAACGGCTCGGGGCTTACGCGCCAGGCGATACGCTCGTTTTCGTCGTCGACCCGGAAGAGGCCGGGCGGTATCGCTTCGTAGAGGTGGTGCGCTTGCTCGCGAGCCGTGAGATTTGGGATCGTCGCCGTACAAGGCATATAGAAAGAACCGTCTCCTCTATCGACAGCCGTCGGGAATCTTGGCGTTGTTGAAGGCGATGTAGCGCCGTCGCATACAGTACCCTAAAACGAGGAGCGGGGAACGGAGGTTGCAGCGAGGCTCCCCGCGGCCCCCAGCGCCGTCATTTTATCGTGATCGCGCCGGGGGTGAGCAGCGCCCCTTCGACCCGGACGATTCCGCGCGAATAGGCCAGCGTAAGATGCAGCGTGCCGGCGAGCCCGAGCGGGGCAAGATCGAGGCTTTCGAGGACGCGAGAGGTGCCTTCGCCGGCAACGAAATGCAACTCGATCGAGCGGCGCACCGAGCCCCCCACAGCGGAGTACGAGGCCGCAACGGGTACGATGACCTCGTCGGAGCCGTTCGAGCGAGGCGTCCCACTGACGCAGTAACCGATCGCCACCAGGGTGCCGCGGACCGAGAGCGTCTCCTGACTGCACGGCGTCGCTGCGATCGCGCCCGGAGCGGCTAGAACCATCCAGAGCACGAGGATCGCCGGCGTTGGTCTCATTGCTTCACTCTCTCCGAGGCAATTCGGTACGAATCGAAAGGGTACCCGTCGAAGGAGGGCTCCGATGCAAATTCACGTTCTTGCCTTTGCGAGCTTACGCGAACTGCTGGAATCGTCCGAGCGCAGCCTCGACTTGGAGGACGGCGCACGCGTGCGCGACGCGTGGGTCGCGCTTGCACGGCAGCATCCCGCGCTCGATAACGGAGATCGCTCGACTCGATTTGCGCGCAACGGCCGCTTAGCCGCGCTCGACGAGCCGCTCGCCGACGGCGACGAGCTCGCGCTGCTTCCACCGGTCGGGGGCGGGTAGTGTTCCGCATACAGGGCGAGCGCATCGACCCGCGCGCGCTCGAATGCGTCGTGCGTTCGCGGCGATGGGGGCATCGTTACGTTCCTGGGCGTCGTGCGCGACCGGGCCGACGACGGCCGGAGCGTACGCGGGCTCGTCTACGAAGCGTTCGAGCCGATGGCCGTCGCGGAGTTCGAGGCGATCGCGCGGGAGGCGAACGATCGCTTCGGCGGAGCGCGGCTGGCAATCGTCCACCGTGTCGGCGGCCTTTCGGTTGGCGAGATCTCCGTCGCGGTGCTGGCGGCCGCGGCTCATCGCGGCGCGGCGTTCGACGCGTGCGAGTACGCGATCGACCAAATCAAAGAGCGAGCGCCGATTTGGAAGAAGGAGCTCTACGCCGACGGTTACGACCGATGGAGAGCGAACGCTCCGGCGTGAGCAACGTCGAACTCTTCCGCATCGAAGGTAAGCGGAATCCGGTCAATCTGCTCTGGTACCAGCCCCGCCGGCCGCGAGGCGTCTGCGCGGTCGCCGGCCACGGATACTCGTCGAGCAAGCACAACCTCGATTTCCTCTGCTCGTTTCTCGCGAGCCATGGCTTTAGCGTGTACAGCCTCGACTTTCCCGGTCACAAGCTGGGCGCGAGCGGCGGCGAACTGCGCGGAGTCGACGACTGCATCGACGCGATGGCGAGCGGAATCGAGTTTGCACGAGGGCGCGGCGAGGAGCGCATCTACACGCTGGGGCACAGCATGGGCGGAATGACCGCGATCTTTACCGCCGCCCTCGACGAACGTCTGATCGGCGTCGTCGCGATCGCAACCGGATACGGCCGGCCGACTTCTTTGGAGGCGCTGACCAAGATCGGCGTGAGCGATTTTCGATCGTCGTACGTCGTCGGGCGTCCCTTCCGGAGCTCGTCGCGGGGGTCGACGCGCGCTACGACTCGATGCTGCCCCGGCTGGCCGGACGCCCGTCGCTCTTCATCGCTGCAGATCGCGACGCGATGGTCAGCCCGAAAAGCGTCCGCGAGCTCTACGAGCGAGCGCCGGATCCGAAATGGTTTGCAACGATCGAAAGCGATCACACCTACGCCGCCGAGCGGTCGCGCGCAACCGTGCTGCAATGGTTGAACGAGCGTGATCCCGTCGATGCCGTCGCACGCGCCTGAGCTGAGCGCGCGCAGCCTGCGCCGCTACAGCCGCCATCTCTTGATTCCGGAAGTCGGTTTGGCCGGGCAGGAGCGGTTGTCCGCATCGCGCGTGCTGGTGATCGGCGCGGGCGGCTTGGGATCGCCGGCGCTCCAGTACCTCGCGGCGGCCGGAATCGGGCGCATCGGCGTCGCCGATGACGATGCCGTGGACGAAACGAACCTTCAGCGTCAAACGATCTTCACGACCGCGGACGTTGGACGCAACAAGGCGCTCGTCGCCACCGAACGTCTGCGTGCGCTCAATCCGCTCATTGCAATCGACGCCCTGCCGGTGCGCTTCGATCAAAGCAACGCGCGCGAGTTGGTGCGTCTCTACGACGTCGTTCTCGACTGCACGGATCGCTTTCCGAGCCGATACCTGATCAACGATGCGTGCTTTTTGGAGGGCAAGCCCGACGTCTACGGTTCGATCTTTCGTTTCGACGGTCAAGTCAGCGTCTTCGCCGCGCAACGGGGGCCGTGCTATCGATGCCTCTATCCCGAGGCTCCGCCTGCGGGCAGCACGCCGACGTGCGCCGAGGGCGGCGTGCTCGGCGCTTTGGCGGGTATCGTCGGTGCGTGGCAGGCGAACGAGGCGCTCAAGGTGCTGCTCGGTATAGGCGAACCGCTCTACGGCCGGCTGATGCTGATCGACACGCTGTCGGCACGAACGCGCGAGGTCCGTTTCGATCGCGACCCGCACTGCGCGCTCTGCGGCGAACGCCCCGAGATTCTGTCGGCGGTGGAGGGCGCGTTCGACGAGCCCGCCGCGCGGGATTCGGTGGCCGAGATCGAAGCCGCAGAACTCGAGGACGCGCTTAGCACAGCGACGCTCTTGGACGTGCGCGAGCCGCACGAAGCCGTGCTCGGCTCGATCGACGGCGCGATCTGCATCCCGGCGTCGCAGCTCGAAGGCGCGCATGCACGAGCTGGACAGCGCCGCGCAGCTACGTCGTTGCGTGCCGCGTCGGGGTCGAAGTCGCTGTGGGCGATCGGCCGGCTGCGCGATGCTGGATTCAGGCGACTGCAACACCTGCATGGTGGCCTGCTGGCCTACGCCGCGCGGCACCAAGAGTTCGAGTTTTTCTAACGATGATGCGACGCAAAGCCTTCGGCCGAACGGGCGTCGACTTGCCGGTCATCGGCCAGGGTACTTGGAACATGCCCGAGAGCGGCCCGCGCCTCGCCGAGGCCAAGCGCGCGATGCGGCGCGGCATCGAACTCGGAATGACGCACCTCGACACGGCCGAGATGTACGGTGCCGGCCGCGCCGAGGAGTTGCTTGGCGAGGCGATTGCCGGATCTGCCGCGTTCGCCAGCTCTTCATCGCCACCAAAGTTTTGCCGAGCAACGCGAGCTATCGCGGCACGCTGGCCGCGGCCGAGCGTAGCCTGCAGCGGCTGCGCTGCGAGTATCTCGATCTCTATCTCTTGCATTGGCCGGGCTCGCATCCGCTCGAAGAGACGATGCGCGCGCTGGAGTCACTGGTCGAGCAGGGGAAGACCCGGTTCGTCGGCGTGAGCAACTTCGACGCCGGCGAGATGCTCGAGGCGGCTCGTCGTATCTGCGCGCGGTTCCGCTGGCGTGCAACCAGGTGCTCTACCATCTCGGCGAGCGCGGGATCGAGCACGAGCTGATTCCGGCCGCCGCGCGTCACGGCATCGCCGTCGTCGCATACACGCCCTTCGGACGCGGGCAATTCCGCGTCGCTGGCAAGAGACGCGAGGCGACTCGAGCGGGTAGCGCCGCAAGCACGGCGCGACGCCGCGCCAGGTCGTCCTCGCATTCCTGGTCCGCGAAGCCAACGTCTTCACGATTCCGAAAGCGGCCCGCGTCGAGCACGTCGAAGAGAACGCCGGTGGCGGCGAGCGTTGCGCTCGACGCCGACGATATCGCCGCGATCGAGGCGGCCTTCCCGCGCGGTCCGTCGCGTCCGCTGGCGACGTTATGACCGTCACCGCAGCTCACCCAGGCGCAATCAAGGAGCTCGCGATTCGCAAAGCCGCGCGAGCTTGGCGCCGGCGACGTTCGCGTCGCTCGCTGCGTTCGCCGACGAGGAATCGCGCACGCGCATGCTGGCGGCTTTCGAGCGAGGCGATCTCGACACGTGGGGCTAGGACGAGGAGTACGCGCGCGATGCAACCGATCCGCGCGCCGTACTGCGCGAAGCGCGCAGCGTCATTTGCGTCGCGCTTCCATACGCCACGCCGGTCGCGACGAACGCCGGCCCCTGAGCGGTCGCGTCTCGAACTACGCGTGGTCGCCGGATTATCACCTGCGCGTGCGCGCGGTGCTGGCTGAGGTTGCGCGCGCGATCGACGCGGCCGCCGGGCAACCCGTCACCGCGATCGCCTGCGATACTCGCCCGCTGGCCGAGCGCGCCTTCGCGGCACGCTCCGGTCTGGGATGGATCGGCAAGCACACCAACCTGATCTCGCGCGTCGTTCGGCTCGTTCGTATTCCTCGGTGAGATCGTCACCTCGCTCGCACTTCCGCCCGACGAGCCGATCCGCAAAACGTGCGGCGCGTGCGCGCGTTGCGTCGAAGCGTGTCCGACCGGCGCGCTGCGCGGCGACTATACGATCGATGCAAAGCGCTGCATCTCCGATCTCACCCAGCGCACCGACGCGATTCCGCGGGCGCTGCGCCCGCTGGTCGGCGATTGGGTCTGGGGATGCGACATCTGCCAAACGGTCTGTCCGCCGACCGCGCGCCGCCGGCGTTCAGCGGCGGCGCGGATTCTGCACCGCTCGATGCGCAGACCGCGCTACCCGCTCGCTCGTCAAGCTCCTGCGTCTGCGCAGCGGCGACTTCAAGCGGCGCTACCGGCGTACGGCGATGGGCTGGCGCGGCGCGGCCGTTCTGCGTCGCAACGCTGCCGTCGCGCTCGGCAACGCGCTCGACCGCTCGGCGGTCGCCGCGTTGAGCGAGAGCCTGGAGGAGGATCCGCACCCGATGGTGCGCGGTCACGCCGCCTGGGCGCTCGGCCGGATCGGCTCTCCCAGCGCAATCTCGGCATTGCGGCGGCAGTATGGCGTCGAAGGGGATACGGGGGTCCGCGCCGAGATTCGCGCGGCACTCGAACCCTTCGAGCGCATGACGAGTAGGAAACTTTAGAAATGATTCGATGACCGATCGCTCTGGCGGCGATGCTCCTGGCACTGACCGGCTCCTTGGCCGCGCCGGCCCAATGCGCCTCGGCCGACGATCTGCTCGCCCGCATGGCGGCGCTCAACCCGAACCTGCACGCGTTTACCGCGACGATGCACGCCGACGTCGCGATGAAGTCGTTCCCGTTCCTATCGTTTGCGCTCGTCGGGACGTACTATCACAAGGAGCCGGACAAGAACAAAGTGGTCTTTACCGGCGGCGTTCCGGCCGTCGCGCAGCAGTTCGATAAGCTCTACGCACACATCGAGAGTCCGTCGCAGTGGCGCGAGCTTGTACAAGGTCACGGTCGTCTCCGACGACGGCAGCACCACGGTCTTCAAGCTCGAGCCTCGCAAGCACGGCAACGTCGATCACATCGATGCCACGGTCGACGACCACACCGCGACGGTCCGCTCGATGCGCTGGAACTACCAGAACGGCGGCTTTGCCGAGATGACCAACCGGTACGGACGCGTGGACGGCAACGTCCTGGTCGAGTCGCAGACCGGCGTCGTGCAAGAGCCGGGTTATTCGGCCGAGATCACCTCGACGATCGACGGCTACAAAATCAATCCGGTGCTGCCGGACGGTGTTTTTACAGTGACCGCTAGCGCCGTCTCGCTGCTCGACGGCTTCAGCCGGCCGATCACGTATCTGCGCGTCTCGGTCACCGACAAGTGCAACCTGCGCTGCGTCTACTGCATGCCGGAGAGCGGTCTGCCGTGGCTGCGGCGCGACGAGATTCTGAGCTACGAGGAGATCGCCGAGATCGTTCGCGCCGCTGCTTCGGTCGGCGTTCGTGCCATTCGGCTCACCGGCGGCGAGCCGCTGGTGCGGCGCGACCTAAGCCGTTTGGTTGCAGCCATCTCGGCGATCGACGGCATCGACGATATCGCGCTCTCGACCAACGGGCTGCTGCTGGAAGAGCAGCTCGCGGAGCTGGCCGCTGCCGGGCTGCGTCGAATCAACTTTTCGCTCGACACGCTTCGACGCGATCGTTTCGAAGCGATCGCGCGTCGCCCGGGTCTCGAACTCGTGCCGCAGCGGTATCGAGGCAGCCATTACCGCGGGGCTGAGGCCGCTGAAGATCAACTGCGTCGTGATGCGCGGCGGCAACGACGACGAGATGCTCGATTTTGCGATGCTAACCCGCGACCGGCCGGTCTTCGTGCGCTTCATCGAGGTGATGCCGGTGCGCGAGAACCTCGAGCTGCAGCGCGACGCGTACGTTTCAGCTACCGAAATACTCGAGCGCATCTCGGCGATCGGCGAACTGCTTCCGGTGAGCGGACCCGCCGGGAACGGCCCCGCTCGCTACTTCGCCTTCCCCGGCGCCGCCGGCGCGATCGGCGTGATCAGCCCCCTCTCGCACGACTACTGCGAACGCTGCAACCGCGTCCGCCTGACCGCCGACGGGCGGCTGCGGCTCTGCCTCTTCGGCGATCACGCGCTCGATCTGCGCACGCCGCTGCGCGCCGGCGCGACGACCGAGGAGCTCGCTGACCTGCTGCGCTCGGCGATGCTGATCAAGCCCGAGCGCCATCACCTCCGCCTCGGCGAGGCCGCCTCGCGGATGCGCGCCTTCTCCGAGATCGGCGGGTGAGTCACAGCCGGGGGCGGCCGGCCGTTGAGGCGGTGAGGAGCTCTTCGGAGTAAGCGAGCAACTGTGGATGAGGCCTACGTCACGACCGAACGAACCGCCGCAGCGCAGGCGCGGGTCGAGGCATTGGTGCTGCGAGTACCAGACCAAGCTCGCGCGCTATCTGCGCCGGATGGTCGGGGATGCCGAGGTCGCGCTCGACCTGACGCAGGACGTCTTTCTCTCGGCCTATCGGATGCTTCAAGCCGATCCTGGGCGACGCGCTGACCGCCGGATGGCTCTATCGCGCGGCGACCAACGGCGCAATCTCGTTCATGCGCCGCAAGAAGATCTTGCGCATGCTGCCGCTCGATCGCGAAATCGACCGCAGCGCGTGGCGGATCGACGAGCGCAGCGCCGCTTCGGTCGATCTTCAGAACGCGCTTTCGCGCCTGCCCTCGGATCAGTCCGCGGCTCTGCTGCTGACCAGCTACGCGGGATACTCCTCATCCGAGGCGGCCGATATTCTCGGAACGAGCTCCGACGCCGTTCGGCAGCGGGTTTGTCGCGCGATGAAGATATTGCGCACGGTGATGAAAGAGGGTACAGAACGATGATGACTCGAGCGGATTGCCCGCAGGCCGAAGCGCTGGCCGGCGCAATCGCCTTGGGCGAAGCCGATCAGAGCGAACGAGAGGCCTACCGGCGCCATATCGCCGGCTGCGCGCGGTGCCTTTCGAGCCTCGGCGGCGAGCGAGAGATCGAGCGCGTCATGGGGATCGTGCGCGAGGCTCGCGACTTGGAGAGCTGGGAACCGGATCTGCGCGCGGCACCTCGCGGCGCGTGGCGCGGCGATCGGGGCTGGCGCGCAGCAGCGGCCGCCGCGGCGGTCTTCGTAGCGTTTTTCATCGGCGCACGAATCGTGCAGAGCCGGCCACCGGCCATGAACGTTGCCCCCCAAATCGTCGTCGTGCACAACGTCATAACGCTCAAGCCTGCTTCCGAGCGCGAAGATCGCGCGGTCGCCGAGCTCGGCACGCAGCGCGCGCCGCGCCTCGAAAACCGCGCCGAATCGCTCGCGGTGGGTACTGCGCCTCCGGTCGTGGCCGACGTAGCCCCTCTCGGCGGCGAAGATGCAATCGTTCCGCGCCCGCCCTCGATCGCGTATAGCGAGGGCGCACAAGGGACGACGGCGTTCGAAGTGAGCGTCGACGCACATGGCAAACCGGTCCGCTGTACGATCACGAAGAGCTCGGGGTACGCCGTTCTCGACGCTTCGGTCTGCCGTGCCGCGATGCAGGTGCGGTACTCACCCCGCCGCCTCAACGGCCGGGCAGTGCCGGGCGAATATCGGGACGCGTTCACCTTCAGAACGAGCGACGGCCAGTAGCAAGAGACTCTAAGGTAGGCGGGGGGAAGAGCGCCGGCCATCCGAAATCGCCCCTGCCATGGCAGAGCGGCCGTTTGTCTATCGCTTTGCACGAGATCTGCGCCTCGACGATAACGCCGGGATCGCCGCCGCGGCGGCCCGCGGCACGGTCGTTCCGCTGCTCGTCATCGACCGTGCACTCGAGGCGCGGCTGAAAGCCTCCCCGCGACGGGCCGCGTTTTTTTGCAGCGCGGTGGCCGGCCTCGATGCCGAACTCCGCGAGCGCGGAAGCCGCCTCCTCGTCCGGCGCGGATCGCTCTTGGGCACCGTACGAAATGTGGCGCGCGCGGTCGACGCGGCCGGCGTCGCCTGGGCTGCTTCGTACGACTTGCCGTCGATCGAGAGCGACCGGCGCCTGCAGTCCGCGCTCGAAGAGAGCGGCGTCACTGCGTTGGCCGTGCACGATGCGCCCGCGATCCCGCCGGAGGAGACTGCTGCCGTGCACAGCGTCGCGGGCCTCGGCTACCGCGCTTTTGCTCCCTACTTCGAGGCGTGGTCGGAGCGCCCGGTCGCCTCGCACGAATACCCGCTGTTGCTGCGCTTCGCACCCTGCGAACTCGCCGACGAGCCCCTTCCCCAGCCCGACGAGTTCGGAGCGTGCGAATCGTCGGCGGCAAGTTCCGCCGCCGCCCGCCGGATGTTCGAGGCGTTTCTGCGCGACGGAGCCGGCCAGTACTCGGCGGCAGCGACCGCTCCGTACGACGATCGGACGTCGCACCTGGCGGCACACCTTTCGTTCGGCACGATTTCGGCTCGGACGATCGTGCGGCGGGTTCGCGAGCGCCTCGCCGATCCGTTCTCGCTTAGCGAAGAACGTCTCTCGCTGCGCCTCTTCCAGCGCGCGCTGGCCCATCGCGACTTCTTCTTGCAGCTCTCGTGGTTCTATCCGCGCACGCAAGACGAGCCGCTGCAAGAGAAGATGCGCGGTTTTCCTTGGAAGCGATCTCACGCCGCGCTCGAGGGGTGGCGGACCGGACAGACCGGCTACCCGCTGGTCGATGCGGGGATTCGGCAGTTGCAAGAAACCGGGTGGATGCATCCGCACGTGCGAGCCGTCGCGGCATCGTTTTTCTGCTTCGACCTCGGCGTCGATTGGCAGATCGGTCGCGACGAATGGGACCGCTGGCTGGTCGAAGACGATCCTGCGCTAGCGACGGGAAACTGGCAATGGGTCGCCGGCGTCGGCGCCGACATGGCGCAGTATCCGCGCATCTACAATCCGGAGCGGCAGCGCCGGCGCTACGATCCGGCGGGTCTCTACGTCCGGCGGTGGGTCGAAGAGCTGCGGCAGATGCCGCTCGAAACTTGGTATGGGCGCGCTGCCGAGTCCGGGCAGCTGACGCTCGCGCTCTTCACCGCCGGTCGCTATCCGAAACCGGTGCTCGATCACGGTGAAGCCGCGCGAGCGTTTCTCGCGCGCTATCGGGCGTTCGTATCGCCTTGAGGCATGCGCTCGTCGAGCCAGCTGGTCACGACCGGGATGCGCACGTCGTCGCCGTTCCACGTCTTGATGCCGTAATAGACGCTGGCGACGAGAAAGAGCGGAGCTAGAAGCGGGACGAGCACCCAGGCTGAGAATCCGAGGAACGGGATCTGCGCGATCAGCGAGAGCAGGCCCCAGAAGCCGAAGAAGGCGACGTTGAAGCCGAGTGCTTGGAACGCTTGGCGGCGCAGATGGCGCGATTGCTTGCGATCGAGGAGCGAGACGAGAGCGAGCGGCCAGAGCGGGTAACCAAGCGCGACGAGCGCTCGGGACTCGACCGGATCGGGCGGCTCGGCGAGGGTAGCGGCTCCGCGCACGCTGGCCGGCGCTGGGCGCGGCGGCACCTGACCGGGAATTTGCTGGCGCGTGGCGGTCGCGGCCTCGACTTTTGCGGCAAGCCGGCAACTCGGGCAGCCGCCGCGTTCGTCGCGACACGTCGCGCAAATCGGCTTCCCGCAATCGGTGCAAGGCGCGACCGACGGGACGTTCGAGTGAAAGTAGCAATCCATATTGGTTCTCGCGATCCTCCTGCGTTATGCATTTCCACGTACCGGTACGCGCGGCGGGAGGTTTCACGCGCGCGGCGGCGGCAAGACGGTGCCGCCGATGAGCCGCCGTACGATCCTGTACCGCCTGGCAGGCGAGGCCCGTCCGTACTATCCGCGTCTTGCCGTTGCGATGGCGCTAGGGGTGTTCGCGGGCGTACTCTCGATCGTCCCGCCGCTGGCCTTTCGCATCATCATCAACCAGGTGCTCATACCGGCGGCCGGCCACGCGCCCGACCTGCGAGCGCTCTACCTTTCCCTCGGGCTAACCGCGATCGCGCTCGTCCTGGGCAACGCCGCGATCTACGGCCAGACCTACCTGACCGCGTGGAGCGGCCAGCATTTGGTTGCGCGCCTGCGGGTCCGGCTCTTCGGACGGCTCCTCAACTTGCCGCTCGGCGAGTTCGACAAGTGGCGGCCGGGCGAGCTCATCGCCCGCTTCTCGACCGACCTGCAGATCATGATCGACGCGGTTAGCGTTTCCGTGCCGCAGCTCGTCGTGGCGCTCGCAACCTTCGCCTCGTCGTTCGCGACGATGATCTATCTCGATTGGCTGCTAACGCTCTCGCTGGTGCTGGTGGCGCCGCTCGTCTCGTTTGCCGTCTCGAAATTCCAACGTTTGATCTCGACGAGCACGCATCGCGCGCAGCAGAGGATCGCCGATCTTACCGCAAACCTCTCCGAGATCCTCCAAGGTCAGCGCGTCGTCAAATCGTTCGGGCGCGAAGCGGCCGAAGTCGACCGCTTTCGAAACCGTAACGACGCCTTCTTCGGCGCGTACATGAAGCTCACGCAGTTCATTCAGACGCAGCCGCTGGTGATTTCGACGATCATGGTCGCGGCGGTCGTCGCGATTATGTGGCTCTCGGTGCGCGAGGTTTTGGTCGGTCGCCTCGACACCGGCAAGGTCTTCATGTACTGGGGACTCCTGGTGAATCTGATGAACCCGATGAATCGTGTGGCGGCGTTCTTCGGCGACATCAGCAAGGCGATCGTCGGCGCGGGACGCGTTTTCGAGTTGCTCGACCTGCCGGTCGAAGTGAACGATCCGCCGGGCGCCGTCGCAGCTCCGGTTTTGCGCGGACGCATCGACTTTTCCGACGTCACCTTCCGCTACGCACCTGGGGAGCCGCCGGCGCTCAATCACGTCAACGCGACGATCGAAGCCGGCGAGATCGTCGCACTCGTCGGCCCGTCGGGTGCGGGCAAGACGACGATCGTTAATCTCGTGCCGCGATTCTACTCACCGCAAGAGGGCAGCGTGCTGATCGACGGCATCGATAGCGCGCGGATGCGCCTGGCCGAACTGCGCGCGGCGATCGCGATCGTACCGCAAGACGTACAGCTCTTCCGCCGATCGATCTTGGAGAACATTCGCTACGGACGGCTCGACGCGACCGACGAGGAGGTATACGCCGCCGCACGCGACGCGAACGTCGAGGAGTACGTTCGGAGCTTCCCCGACGGCTACGCGACCGAGGTCGGCGAGCGCGGCGCGCGACTCTCGGGCGGCGAGCGCCAACGCATCGCGATCGCGCGCGCCGTGCTGCGTGACCCGCGCATCCTCATCCTCGATGAGGCGACGAGCGCCCTGGACAGCCACTCCGAAGCGATGATCGAGCAAGCCCTCGACCGTCTGCTCCCTGGCCGCACGACGCTGATCATCGCGCACCGGCTATCGACCGTGCGAAGAGCGCACAAGGTGTTGTTTATCGAAGGCGGCCGAGTCGTCGAGATCGGCACGCACGACGAGCTTCTGGCCCAAGGCGGAGCGTACGCTCGCCTCCATGCCGCGCAGTTCTCGTTTAGGGCTCCGTAACGCTTGGCAAATCGTATGAGAAGTTGCCGGAAATCAACAATATGGGAGCGAAGAGAGCGGCCCGTCTGGGGACATCCGGGCTCGAGGTTCCTCGTCTGAGTGGATGGATGCCCCTTTAAAATAGCCTCCAGAAAGGAACTTCAGTTGAACCAGGGATTCACCGTGTGGCTTACCGGCCTCTCCGGTGCGGGCAAAAGTACGATTGCCGAGCGACTCGCACCCGAGCTGAGCGCTCGCGGCTGCAGCGTCGAGGTGCTCGACGGCGACGAGGTTCGCACTCATCTTTCCAAGGGACTTGGCTTCAGCCGCGAAGATCGCGACATCAATATCGGGCGCATCTCGTTTGTGGCTTCACTGCTCGTCAGGCACGGCGCGGCAGTCATCACCGCGGCGATCTCGCCCTACGCAGACGCGAGAGCCGAGGCGCGCGAGCGCATCGGAAGCGCCCGCTTCGTCGAGGTCTTCGTGCGCTGCTCGCTGGACGAGCTCGTCCGGCGCGACGTTAAAGGCCTCTATAAAAAAGCCATCGCCGGCGAGTTGGCACACTTCACGGGCGTCTCGGATCCGTACGAGATCCCCGAGAAGCCGGATGTCATCGTCGACAGCGAGCACGAAACGGTCGAGGAGAGTGTCTCGACGATTCTCGCCGAGCTGGCGAAGCGAGGATACCTCCAATCCGAGGTGAAGGCGCAGCTATGATCGCACCCCACGGCGGCAAACTCATCAATCGAACGGTCGACTCAGGCCAGGCCGAACGCGACCTGCGCGAAGAGGCGAAAGGGCTTCGCAGCCTCACGCTCAGCAATCGCGAGCTCAACGATCTCGCGCTGATCGCCAACGGCGCGCTAAGTCCGCTGACCGGCTTCATGTCGCGTGCCGACTACGAAAACGTCGTGACGTCGATGCGCCTAGCGAACGGATTGCCCTGGAGCATTCCGGTGGTTCTTGCGGTCGACCGTGAAGAAGCCCCGAGCCCCGGCACGCGCGCCGCGCTGTACGACGGCGACGGCGGCCTGCGCGGCGTGATCGAGGTACAGGAAGTCTTCGAATACGACAAGCAGCGCGAGGCGCAGAACGTCTACCGCACCGACGAGCAGAAGCACCCCGGAGTCGCGGCGCTGTACGAGCGCAAGGACGTGCTGATCGGCGGCCCCGTCTGGGTGTTTGAGCGCGAACACGATCCCGAGAACCTCTCGCCCAGCGAGACGCGCGCCGAGTTCGAACGGCGCGGTTGGAAGACCATCGTCGGCTTTCAGACGCGCAATCCGGTCCACCGCGCGCACGAATACATCCAAAAGTGCGCGATGGAGATCGTCGACGGCCTCCTGCTCCACCCACTGGTCGGAGAGACGAAGAGCGACGATATCCCCGCGGACGTGCGGATGCGTTGTTACCGGGCGCTGATCGAGAACTACTATCCGTCGGATCGAGTTCTTCTGAGTACGCTGCAAGCGGCGATGCGGTACGCCGGGCCGCGCGAGGCGATCTTCCACGCGATCATGCGCAAGAACCACGGCTGCACGCACTTTATCATCGGACGCGATCACGCCGGCGTGGGCAGCTACTACGGAACCTACGACGCCCAGAAGCTCTTCGACGAATTCGCTCCCGAAGAGTTGGGCATCATCCCGCTGAAGTTCGAGAACAGCTTCTACTGCCTGCGCTGCGAGGGCATGGGTTCGAAGAAGACCTGCAGCCACGACACCGAGCACCACGTCTCGCTAAGCGGTACGCAGGTGCGCGAGATGCTGCGTGCCGGGCAGCTGCCGCCGCAGGAGTTCTCACGACCGGAGGTTGCGCAGATCCTAATCGAAGCATCGCGCGAAACGGCTTCGGCCTAGCCGAGCCCGTTCTCCAGATAGGCGATGGGGCTTAGGAGCTTCCTAAGCCCCATTCTTTTATGCCGAACGCCGCTGGTGCAGCGCGAAGCGATTTCCCTCTGGATCGCGCGCAAAGCACGTTACGCAATTGGGAAACTCATGGACGTCGCCGACCTCGACGCCGCTTGCTTTCAACCGCTCGCGCATCGCTTCCATGTCGTCTACCTCGAAGGCGGCGCCGGTAGAGGCGCCTGGTTCGAATCCGAGCGGCTCGCCGTTTCCGATCCCGAAGGTCGTGTTGCCGACGTCGAACTCGATCCAATGATCGCCGAAAGACGCGCCCGGTCGGAGTCCCAGCGTCTCAGTGTAGAACGCGCGTGCACGCGGCACGTCGCGCACG
This sequence comes from Vulcanimicrobiota bacterium, assembly GCA_963739845.1. Taxonomy (GTDB): domain Bacteria; phylum Vulcanimicrobiota; class Vulcanimicrobiia; order Vulcanimicrobiales; family Vulcanimicrobiaceae; genus Cybelea. Next base: position 511,507 of record CAVUBQ010000001.1, read on the forward strand.
GAATAGGCGAAGAACGCGATATCTTTGACCATTGGAAATCCTCCCGCACCGCCGGTTCGCGGACGAAGGCAGCCAAACCCTGGCGCCGAAGGGAGCGTGCGGCTCGAGCATTAGGGTCAGCCAAGGAGGGTTGCCATTCTCGTACTTAGCCGCAAAACGAACCAGTCCATCACGATCGGTAGCGACATCCGCGTCGTCGTCGTCGAACTCGGCCGCGACCAGGTAAAGCTGGGGATCGAGGCGCCGCGCGACGTTCCGGTTGCGCGCTCCGAACTCGCCGGCAAGTTTCGGCCGCAGGCCGCCTCCGCGACTGAGCCTGCCGACCTGGGGCGGTAGGAAAAGCGTCTGCCCGAGCCGATAAAACCCCCTGATGCCCTCAACCGACGCTTCTCTCGGCCGCCTCTGCGATGCGCGTCGACGCTTCGGGCGCGGCCAAGTGGCGCCGGAGCGGGCAGGGGGGCGCAAGCCCGGAAGCGGGCGGGGGCGATGGGACCGGCCAGGGGCCGCGTTGAATGTTGACCTAGGTTCTTTTGGAGCGTATTGAGTGGTGACGAAGCCGTGAGCGGCAATCTTGGGGATTCGTGCTGGTCGGATTCGTCGTCGGCGCGTGCACGGCGTATAGCGGCGTCGGCGCAGGCGCCATCACGACGCCGCTGCTGATCTCTCCTCGGCGTCACCACCAACAAGGCGATCGGCTCCGACCTGCTCTTCGCGCTGGGCACGCGCCTCGTCGCGATGTTCGCGCACCTTCAGAAACGACCGTACAGGGTCGGTGCTCTGGCGGCTTTCCATCGGCGGATTTCCCGGCGCGATCATCGGCGTCGCGCTAAGCGCGTACCTGCACGCCATCTCGATATCAAACAGCTCGAGCACGTGCTGCGCATCGCCGTCGCGGGCGCGTTGCTGATCTCGGCCGCGGGAATCATCTTCAACCGTAAGCTCGCCGGCGAATCTCTCGAGGCAGTCCGAACGATCTGCCGACGCTCCGCTTGGCGGCGATCGGCTTCTTCGTCGGCTTGACCGTGAGCATAACATCGATCGGCGCCGGCTCGCTCACGCTTCCGCTGCTGCTGCTCGTCGCGCCGGCCGTCGCGCTGCGCCGGCTGGTCGGTACCGATCTCGCCTTTGCCGTGGTCGTGCTCGTCCCGTCGCTGCTCGGTCATTGGAAGATCGGCGACGTCAATCCGGCGATTGCCGGGTGGTTGCTGCTAGGCTCGATTCCGGGCGTCTTCGTCGGATCGGCGCTGGTGACGAGGCTGCCGGAGCGGTGGTTCCGCGGAGCGCCTCGCAGGCGTGCTGGTCGTCGTCGCCCTGTCGCTTGCTGCCGATCTACTGCCCGCACGCCAAAGGGCTAGCGCTTAGCGCGTCTCGCTCCGGTCGCGCAGCGATCAGTTCGCCGGCGCGAAAGAGACTCTCGAACGTACCGGCATCGGTCCACCAGCCTTCGAGCACGTCGTACTCGAGCGCGCCTTCGGCTATGTAACGGTTGTGCACGTCGGCGATCTCCAACTCGCCGCGCTGCGAGGGCGTTAGCGCGGCGATAAAGTCGAAGACGCGCCGGTCGAACATGTAGACGCCGGTGACCGCGTAACGGCTCTTCGGATTCGGCCGGTTTCTCTTCGATCGCGACGATCCGGCCGCCATCGAAGACCGGGACGCCGAAGCGCTGCGGGTCATCCACTTCTTTGAGCAGGATGCGCGCGCCAGAGCCTTGCTCGCGAAACTTCGCGACGTAGGGTGCGATATCGCCCTGGATGATGTTATCGCCGAGCACGACAACGATCGGCCGTTCGTCCGCGAAATGCTTGCAGAGGCGCAGCGCGTCGGCGATCCCGCGCTCGCCCTCTTGATAGGCATAGGCGATGCCGTCGAGCCCGAGCTCTCCGCCGTTGCCGAGCAGGCGAAGAAAGTCACCGGCCGAGTTGCCTCCGGTCACGATCATGATTTCGCGGATACCCGCTCGGCAGAGCGTCTCCAGCGGATAGTAGATCATCGGCCGGTCGTAAACGGGAAGCAGATGTTTGTTCGTCACCTTCGTCAGCGGGCGCAGCCGCGTGCCGAGGCCGCCGGCGAGCACGACGCCCTTCATCGCAACGCTTCGATCGAAGAATCGCGTTCCCGCAACGGACGCCACCACGATTCGTTGGCGCGGTACCACGCGATCGTCAGCGCGATGCCATCTTCGAAAGCCATCTGCGGACGCCAGCCTAAGGCGCGCAGCTTTGCGGCGTCGACCGCGTAGCGGCGGTCGTGACCGGGACGATCGGCGACGTGGGCGAGGTGCGTCTCGGCCGAGCAGCCGCAGCCTGCGATCAAGAGCCGCGTCAGCTCGATGTTCGTGCGCGGCGTCGTGCCGGCTATGTTGTAGATGTTGCCGATCTCGCCGCGTTCGAGAACGTGCAGAATCGCGCGCGCGTGATCTTCGACGAAAATCCAGTCGCGGATCTGTAAGCCGTCGCCGTAGAGCGGCACCGGCCGGTCGTCGATGAGGTTGGTCACGAAAAGCGGCACGATCTTCTCGGGATATTGATATGGACCGTAGGTGTTGGTGCCCCGCGTAATCATCACCGGCGCGCCGTAGGTCGCGTGATAGGCGAGGGCCTGGAGATCGCCGCCGGCTTTGCTCGCGGAGTAGGGGCTGCGCGGGCGCAAGGGGTCGGTTTCGAGCGACTGACCCGACGGCACGTCGCCGTAAACTTCGTCGGTGGAGACTTGCAGAAAGCGCGGGATCGCGTGCGCTCGCTGCGCCTCGAGGAGCACGTGCGTTCCGAGAATGTCGGTGCGCAGAAAGGCTTCGGGATCGCGTATCGAGCGATCGACGTGCGTCTCGGCGGCGAAGTTGACGATCGCGTCGGCCCCCTCGCCGATTGCCTCGCGCACAGCGCCGGGGTCGCAGATATCGCCCTTGACGAACCGGTAGCGGGGCTCGGATTCGACGTCGCGCAAGTTTGCCGGGTTTCCGGCGTAGGTCATCGCATCGAGGTTGACGATTTCAAGCCGCGGACGCTCGCGCAGGGCAAGGCGGATAAAGTGAGACCCAATGAACCCCAGTCCACCCGTCACGAGCCAGCGCATCTGGCGCTCTACGCAGGGGGTCTGGGTGCGACCTGCTCACCCGACTCATCGAAGAGTGCGGCGAGTTGCCGCCGCGAGGTCAAGTCGAAGCGATCGAAGATTGCGGCGATATGCGTCTCGACCGTGATGAAGAGCCGGGGCGCGCGCGCGATGCGCTCAAGCGAAATGGTTGGCGCAAGACGTAGGGCTCGCGCTCGGCGCGCAAGCCGGTGAGGCCCGGACCCGAGAGGTGGTTCGCCAGGCCGGGTTCTCCCAATTCCGGCGGGCGACGGCCACCCCGTTCAATCTCGTCTACGAGGCCCGTCGCTAGGCAGGGCGGACCAGGCAGCCCGGCCGCCCTTGGAGGCGGCCGGGTCTCGTGCTATAATCGCGCGGTTGTCTATCACTACACCCTGCAAGGAGGCGGGGTGGCTATGGCTCCAGAGCAGGACCGCAATGCCAGGATGGCCGGCGGCCGGGGTCAGAAAGGTTACGCTGCTATGACCGTCGTCACGATGCGGGAGCTCCTCGAAGCGGGAGTCCACTTCGGCCATCAAACGCGCCGCTGGAACCCGAAGATGAAGCCGTACATCTTTCAGGAGCGCAACGGCATCTACATCATCGATCTTGCGCTCACCGTGCAGAAGCTGCGAGAGACCTATGAGGTCGTCAAGCAGCTCGCCCGGGAGGGCCGCATCATCCTCTTCGTGGGGACGAAGAAACAGGCCCAAGACGTCGTCCGCGAAGAGGCCGAGCGCGCGGGCGCGTTCTTCGTGAACCAGCGCTGGCTGGGCGGCACTCTGACGAACTTCTCGACGATCCAGAAGCGCATCACCCGATTGCGCGAACTGGAGAACATGAAGATGCAAGGCGACTTCGATCGCCTTCCTAAGAAAGAGGTCGCGAGACTCCAGGACGAGATGAACCGGCTCGAGCGATTCCTCGGTGGAATCAAAGAGATGCACCGTCTCCCCGATGCCGTCTTCATCGTCGATCCGAAGAAGGAGCGGATCGCGGTCCTCGAGGCGAGGAAGCTGAAGATTCCGATCATCGCGGTCATCGACACCAACTGCGATCCCGACGAGATCGACTACCCGATTCCCGGAAACGATGACGCGATACGCGCCGTCAAGCTGATGGTCGGCAAGATCGCCGACGCGATCATTGAGGGTAAAACCGAGAGCGAGAGCGCGTACGACGAAAGTGCCTACGAGGCCCCCTCCGGCGAGCTCGCCCAGCAAGAGACTCCGGCGACGTTTGCGGAGGCGGGCATTTGATCAGCTATCAGCCGAGGCCCGAAGAGATCAAGACCCTGCGCGAGGAGACGAGCGCGCCGATGATGGACTGCCGCAAGGCGCTCATCGATGCCGCCGGCGATGCCGAGCGCGCTAAAGCGCTGCTGCTCGAGCGCGGCGCCGCGCAGGCCGCTAAGAAAGCCGAGCGCACGGCCGAAGAGGGTCTAGTCGTCAGCTATATCCACGCCGGAGGCAAGATCGGCGTCCTGGTCGAGGTCAACAGCGAGACCGACTTCGTTGCGCGCAATCCAAAGTTTTCCGAACTTTCGCGCGACATCGCGATGCATATCGCCGCGATGTCTCCCGCCTACCTCGATCGCGAGAGCGTGCCGAGCGAGGTCGTCGAACGGCTCCGCGAGGAGTTTCGTTCCGCCGTTCCGGCGGGCAAGTCGCCCGAGATCGGGGAGAAGATCATCGAAGGGAAGCTCAACAAATGGTTCGAGGAGCACTGCCTGCTCGAGCAAGCTTTCGTCAAAGACGACGGCATGAGCGTCGGAGATTTGCTGCACCGCTCGATCGGCGCGCTCGGGGAGAAGATCAGAGTCCGTCGCTTCGCCCGATATGCCCTGGGTGAGTGAGCGCAGCGGGCCGCGATTCTCTCGCGTGCTCTTGAAGATATCGGGAGAGGCCTTCACGGGAGACGGCAACGGCGTCGACGTCAACACGACGCGGGTCATGGCCGAGCAGATCGCCGAGGTGAGCCGAGCGGGCGTGAGCATCGCGATCGTCGTCGGCGGTGGAAACATCTGGCGAGGAAAAGTCCACGAAGAGGCCGGGATGGATCGCTCGACCGCGGACTACATGGGAATGCTGGCAACGGTGATCAACGCGCTCGCGCTGCAGGATTCGCTCGAGCGGATGGGCGTCGCTTCGCGCGTACAGACGGCGATCGCCATGCATCAGATCGCCGAGCCGTATATTCGGCGGCGCGCGATTCGGCATCTCGAGAAGGGCCGGGTCGTGATCTTTGCCGCGGGGACCGGGAATCCGTACTTTACGACCGATACGACGGCGGCGCTGCGAGCGGTTGAAGTCAACGCCGAGGCGATCCTCAAAGCCACAAAGGTCGATGGAATCTACTCGGCCGATCCGAAGAAGCACCCAACCGCGACCCGCTTCGAGCGCCTCGAGTACATGGAGGTTTTGCAGCTGGGCTTGGAAGTCATGGACTCGACCTCGATGGCGCTCTGCATGGACAACGCCCTTCCGGTCATCGTATTCGACATGGGCGTGCCGGGAAACATCCGGCGCGTCATCTGGGGAGAACCGATCGGAACCTACGTCGGGCGGCCGCTGGGGGCGGCGGTTGGAGCGAGGAGCGAGTAACAGATGACAGACGCATATTTTAAAGAGATCGAATCGCGCATGTACAAATGCGTCGAATCTACACGCGGCGAGTTCGCGTCGATTCGTACCGGGCGGGCGGCGCCGGCGCTGCTCGACCGCCTTCACGTCGAGGCGTATGGCCAGACCGTCCCGCTCAAACAGGTCGCCGGGGTCTCAACGCCCGATTCGCGGACGCTGTTGATCACGGCTTGGGATAAAGGCGTCGTTGGCGAGATTCGCAAGTCGATCGAGAAGAGCGATCTCGGCCTCACGCCCAACATCGACGGGACCGCTATTCGCCTGGTGATTCCGCCGCTCAACGAAGAGCGGCGCAAAGACCTCGCCAAGATTATCAAGAAGAAGGGCGAGGACGGACGCGTCGCCGTTCGTAACGTCCGGCATAAGGCACACGACGAGCTCAAAGTGCAGTTGAAGGCGGCCGAAATCACCGAGGACGACAACAAGCGGATGCAAGATTCCTTGCAGCGATTGACCGACCGGTTCGTAAAGGAGATCGACGCGTTGGTTGCCGCCAAAGAGAAAGAGATCATGGAAGTGTGAGCGAGGACCTTACGCTCGTGCCGGAAGTTCTGGCGCGGCGCTCGCTGCGGGATCGTTCCGTACGCCTGCAGGTGCTCGCTCCGTACGGCGCGTGGATTGGCTGCGGTGCTTTACGCGTTCTTCGGCTCAAAATGCACGACGATAAATCTGCCGACTTGATAGCCGGCTACGATTCGTACCAGCCTCGATGAGCATCTCGCTGGCCGCGGGCTCTCGCCTCGCGCTCGATCTGGGAACCATCCCGCGTCACGTGGCGATCATCATGGACGGAAACCGGCGCTGGGCGAAGGAGCACGGCTTGCCGGCAATCGAAGGACATCGGCGCGGCATGGTGGCGTTGCGCCGCGTTACCCGCGCGGCAAGCGATCTCGGCATCGATGCGCTGACGGTCTACGGATTCTCCACCGAAAACTGGAACCGAGACGCCTCCGAGATCTCGCTGCTCTTCGAGTTGTGCGTTCACTTTGCGCGCAACGAGCTGATCGAGCTGCGGCGCAACAACGTGCGCGTGCGCGTCATCGGCGAGTGGGAGTCGCTGCCGGCCGCGCCGCGCGTGCGCGCTCGCCGACCTGCAAGCCGAGACTGCGGCCAGCACGGGACTGCTGCTCAACCTCGCGGTCAACTACAGCTCGCGCGCCGAGTTGGAGCACGCCGTCCGCGCGATCGCCGTCGACGTCGCGCGCGGCCGGATCGAACCCGAGAGCATCGACGAATCCGTTATCGCGCGCTATCTCTATACGGCGGGTTTGCCCGAGCTGGACCTGCTCATCCGCCCAGGCGGAGAGCATCGGCTCTCGAACTTCCTGCTCTACCAGGCGGCATATGCCGAGCTCCTGATGACCGACGTCTATTGGCCCGACTTCTCAAAGGATGATTTGGTACGAGCGCTGATCGAGTTTCAACAGCGGGAACGGCGGTTCGGGGGGGCTTGACCGAACGCCGGGTCGTCGTCGGCCTGATCGTCGCGGCGATCGGTCTTTTCTGCGTCGTCTTCCCCTGGGCGTTCTACTTGCTGCTGCTCGCCATCGCGCTGGCCAGCATCTACGAGTTCAACTACCTCTGCGCGATCAAGGGACAGCCCCTCGAGTATCCGGTCGCGGTGCTGGGCGTCTGCGCCTACGTCGCGATGGCCGTCTTCGGCATACTGCACAAATGGGAAGGCGTGCTGCTCGCCGGGATCGTCATCGTTGCATTCTCGATCGGCATGTATGGCGAGCAGAAGGGGTATTTTGCCCGCACCGCTTACACGCTGCTCGCGGTCATCTACATCGGCAAGCTGCTTACCTATTTCGTCTTCATCCGTCAGGTCGTACCCAACGGGATGTGGCTGACGTTCTACGTGATCGCGGTGATTGCGCTGACCGACATCTTCGGCATGCTCGTCGGGACGAGCCTAGGTCGCCACAGCCTTACGAAAATCTCACCTAATAAGACCGTGGAGGGATCGGTCGGCGCGCTGCTCATCGTAACGGTCCTCGCTACCGTTGCGACCTGGTTCCCGCCGCTCCATCTGCAGTGGTGGCAGGGCGCCGTGCTCGGTCTCTTCACGGGCATCGGCGCGCAGTTCGGGGACCTGGTGGAGTCGGCGTTCAAACGTGACGCGGGCGTCAAAGACGCCGGCGACATGATTCAAGGGCACGGCGGCGTGCTCGACCGTTTCGACTCGTATTTCTTGGGCGGCGTCACGTTCTTCGCAACGCTTCACCTCTTGGGCGTTCTGCAGGTTCAGTGATGCGTAAGAAGGTCGCGATCTTGGGATCGACCGGATCGATCGGAACGCAGGCACTCGACGTCATCGCGCACCATCCCGAAGCGTTCGAGGTGGTCGGATTGGCGGCGGGACGAAACGTCGAGTTGCTACGCGAGCAGGTCGGGCGATTCGGCGCCCGAGTGACGAGCACCGCGCAAGATGGCGCGGCCGGGCTCACGCGCGTTGCGGTCGAGAGCGAGCCGGACATCGTGCTGGCTGCGACCGACGGTTCGGTCGCGTTCGAGGCGGTGATCGCGGCCGTCGAAAGCGGCGTCGACATCGCGGTGGCGAACAAAGAGCTCATCGTCGCCGCCGGAGCGTTGCTCGTCGAGCTGGCGCGCGGCAGCGGCTCGCGACTGCTTCCCGTCGACAGCGAGCACAGCGCGATCTTTCAATGCCTCGTCGGCGAAGAGCGGTCGAGCGTCGCTACCATCGTGCTCACCGCCTCTGGTGGTCCGTTTTGGCGCACGTCGCGCGAGGCAATGGAGCACGCGGACCTCGCGGCAGCGCTCGCCCATCCCACCTGGCGAATGGGGACGAAGAATACCATCGACTCGGCTACGATGATGAATAAAGGCCTCGAAGTCATCGAGGCGAGCCGCCTATTCGGCTTTCCGGGGGAGCGAGATTCGATCGTCGTACACCCGCAATCGATCGCACACGGCTTCGTGCTGTTTAGCGATGGGAGCGTCAAGGCGCAGTTGGCCGCCCCCGATATGCGCGTCCCGATCGGCTACGCGCTCGGCTACCCCAACCGGCTCCCGTCGCGTGGGGAGGGAAACGGGTCAACCGACGTGCTCCAAGCGCTCGGGCGCAAGCGGGCCGAGCAAGTCCTACGATACGAGTTCGAGGCGCCCGATCCGCAGCGTTTCCCCTGCGTCCGGCTGGCTTACGAGGCGCTTGCCGGGGGTGGAACCCTGCCTGCGGTGCTCTCTGCCGCAAACGAAGTCGCCGTCGAAGCGTTTGTCGAAGGAAGGATAACTTTCGGCCGGATTCCCGATATCATCGAGGAGGCGATGAATCGGGCAGTTGCCGGAGAGTCAACCCTCAGCGGGGTCAGAGCAGCCGACCGGGAGGCTCGCGAAACCGCCGAACGTATCGTAGAAGCCATCGAAAGGCCCCACCGTTGATTCTGTTAGCTGCCGTCACCCTGGTCGGATTCGGGAAAGTCATTACGTTTATCGTGATGCTCTCGGTGCTGATCGTCTTGCACGAGCTCGGCCACTTCGTGCTAGCTCGCCGCAACGGCGTTCGGGTGAACGAGTTTGCCATCGGCTTCGGTCCCAAGCTCGCCTCCTGGACGAGTCCGAACAGCGGTACCCAATATTCGCTGCGCGCGCTGCCGATCGGCGGGTATTGCGCGATGGAGGGCGAGGACAACAAGGTTTCCGAGGCGGAGCAGCAGCGCGAGTTCCTCTCGCAGAGACGTCCCGCGGACGACAACTTTCAGGCTAAGTCGCCCTGGCGGCGGCTCGCGATCATCTTGGCCGGGCCGTTTGCAAACTTCATCCTCTGTTACGTGATCTTGCTCGTCGCCGCTCTCGCGTTCGGCGTCGCGAGCGATCGCGCTCAGCCTGTGGTCGGCGAGGTCTTGGCAAACTCGCCCGCCTCGATCGCCGGGATTCGCCCGGGCGATCGGATCGTCGCGATCGACGGCACTCCGATCGTTAACGGCAGAAGTCTGGTCGATCGAATTCACGCCTCGCTGGGCAAACGGCTCGACTTGGTCTACGAGCGCAATGGCGTCAGAAACGAAATCTACGTCTCGCCCGGGCCTTGTCCGCCGTCGGTCGGCAAGAACCTCGGATGCATCGGGTTCGCGCCAGTGCCGGCCTACGAACGAGTCGGCTTCGGCCGCGCGGTTAGGGAGAGCGGTGAAGAGTTCGTAGCGATCGCCAATCAAACGCTGAGCAGCATAGTGTTGCTGGTGACGCAATTCGCCAAGTATGCGCCGCAGATAGCCGGCCCGATCGGTATGGGCCAAGTTGCCGCGACCGTTCAGGACTGGGGTTGGGGCCCATACTTCTCCCTTGCGGCGACGATCTCGTTTGCGCTCGGGCTCTTCAACCTGTTGCCGATTCCAGCGCTGGACGGGGGACGAGCCGCGTTCATTATCGCCGAGCTCATCCGCGGGCGGCCGGTCGATCCCGAAAAGGAGGCGATGGTTCACATCGCTGGTTTTGCGGCGCTAATGGCCTTGATCGTCTTGGTTGCCTTTCACGACATCGCGCGCATCGTCAGCGGTCAGGGAGTGATGTAGTGGCCTCGAAGGGTGCGCCGTCAAGAGCAAGCCTGTCTTCCTCCAAAACAAACCGGAAAGAGTGACGCGAAAGGCGTTTGGATCGGAGGGGATCATCCGGTCGTCGTGCAGTCCATGACGACCACCGATACCGCCGATGCCGACAAAACGCTGGAACAGGTTTACGGGCTTACGATGGAAGGGTGCGAGGTCGTTCGCGTCACCGTGAAGGATCCGCCCGATGCGGCCGGGCTGCCCGCGATCGTTCACCGCTCGCCCGTGCCGATCGTTGCCGACATTCACTTCGACCACAAAATGGCGCTGGCTGCGATCGAGGCCGGCGTTGCTAAGCTGCAGGCTGAATCCCGGGAACATTCGCGATCCGAAGAAAGTCAGCGAGGTCGTAACCGCAGCGAAGGCGCGAGGCATCCCGATTCGGGTCGGGGTCAACATGGGTTCGCTCGCGCCCGATCTGGAGAAATCGCTCGGACACACCGCAGAGGCGATGGTCCTCTCGGCACTTCGGCACGTCGAGATCCTCGAAGATCACAGCCACACCGAAATCGTGATCTCGCTAAAAGCTCACGACGTGGCAACGACCGTGCAAGCCTATCGCCTTATGGACGAGCGGTTGCGCGAGCGTAAGACGCCTTACGCGCTGCACCTCGGGATCACCGAAGCAGGCCTGCTGCGCGACGGCACGATCAAATCGTCGATCGGCCTGGGCATCTTGCTCTGGGAAGGCATCGGCGACACGCTTCGCGTCTCGCTTGCCGACGATCCAATCGAAGAGGTGCCGGTCTGCTGGGGCATCCTGAAATCTCTGGGCTTGCGCGAGAAAGGATTCGAAATCACCGCGTGCCCGTCGTGCGGACGTGCGGAGATCTCCGTGCTTGAGCTCGGCCGCGCGGTCGAGGCGATTGCCCGGTCGTACAGCGCACCGGTCAAGGTGGCGGTTATGGGTTGCGTCGTCAACGGGCCGGGCGAATCGAAGATGGCCGACGTCGGCGTGGCCGGAGGAAAGGGGAAAGGCGCAATCTATCGCGCCGGCGAGCTCGTCGGCACCTATCCCGAGAGCGACCTCTTGGGGATGCTGCGCCTCGAGATCGAGAAGGTCATCGCCGAGAAGTACCCCGCCTACCTGAACGAGATCGGCGGCGCGCCGGGGATCGTCGAGTCGGCCGTATGACGTGGCGCGAGCTCGCGTTGGTTGCGATCTGCGCGTTGGTGATCTCGGCACTCCTGGCATTCTCGAGACCCATCGAGATGCTGGTCGACGGCGAGCGCGTAGATAGCGACGTGGCGCCGGTGACGACGTCGAGCGAGAAGGCGTTCGTTCCTCTGCGGTCGATCGCCGATGCGCTCGGCGCCGAAACCGAATCCGATGCTAAGACCGGGAACGTTGTGGTCGTGCTCGGTCCGCAGACGCTGCGCCTCAAGATCGGGGAGACGCGCGCGATGCTCAATGGTACGCCGCTGACGCTGCGGCACGCGCCGTTTCGCGTGAGAGGGCGCGTTATGATCTCGCTCGACGCGATCGCGAGCGCTTTCAACGTCCGCGCGCGCTACGATCCGCGAAATGCCCGGATCGATGTGATAACGCCTGGTATCGGGGAAGCGGGCAGCGCCGGCGCGGCGCAGACCCAGTAGCTCGAAACGACCGCGCTACGCGAACTCGCTGAGCCCAGCAGGTTCTTCCACCGGCACGACTTCTTCGGGGTTCGACTTGCGGAAGCCGTAGGCGAAGAAGAAGACGAGCCCCGCGACGAGCGCGATGGCGAACCACGTCCAGGTTGCGCGCGACAGACCGAAGATCGCTAGGAAGAGCGAGCAGACGATCCCCAGGATCGGAAAGAGCGGAACGAATGGCACGCGGAAGCTTCGTGGAAGCTCCGGGCGCCGTTTGCGCAGATAGAGCACGCCGGCGCAGACGACCGAAAAGGCGATGAGCGTGCCGATGTTGACCAGATTGAGCAGGTTGTTTAAGGGTACGATCAACGCGAGAACCGCCACGGCAACACCGGTGATCAGCGTCGTGACGAACGGTGTTTTGAAACGCGGATGGATGGCGGCCACGGCTGGAGGAAGCATGCCGTCGCGCGCCATGACGTAAAAGATTCGCGACTGACCGAGCAGAGAGGCGAGCGCGACGCTCGTGGTGCCGGCGAGGACGCCGATGGTGATCACCCAGTTAAGCGCCGGCACGTGCAGCGGCGCGAGCGCGTAGACTAAGGGATTCTTGATCGGAACCTGATCCCAGGGCACCGCTCCGACGAGGACGATCGCCGTGGCGCAGTAGATCAACGTTCCGATCGCGAGCGCGCCGATCACTCCAACCGGCACGTCGAACTGAGGGTTCTTGCACTCCTCGGCCGTCGTCGTCGCCGTGTCGAAGCCGATGTAGCTGAAGAAGACGAAGGCGCCGACCGCGATGATGCCGTAGGGCTGCGCCGACGACGAGTATCGGCCATGCCGCCGAATGGCGTGAGCGTTCCCCAGCCGACCGGAATGAAATTATGCAGGTTCGCCCGCGTGAAAGAGGAAGATGCCCGCTACGACAAAGACGACGAGCGCCGAAATCTTCAGCACGACGAAGATATTGTTGACGGTCGCAGTTTCGCGGATGCCTATCGAGAGCAGCAGGCTGAGGCCGATCACGAAGAGCGCGGCGACGAAATCGTACTGCGAATGCGCGAGATCCCAGCTCGACGGCAGCCACCACGCGCCGTGAACGATGAGATTCGACTCCTGCGCCCAGCCTGGCAGCGTCAAGCCCAATGCCCTTGAAGACGTCCTGGATCGCCGCCGAGAACTGCTGGGCGACCGGCGCCGCACTAATGCCGTACTCGAAGATCAATGCGAAACCGATGATCCAGGCAAAGAGCTTGCCCATCGTCGCATAGGCGTAGGTGTAGGCGCTGCCGGCGACCGGCACCATCGCGCCTAGCTCGGCATAACAGAGCGCGGCGAAGAACGAGGTCAGCCCGGCTAGCAGATACGAGATGATTACCGCAGGACCGGCGCCCTTGACTCCCGTTCCGATCGTCGTGAATATCCCGCCGCCGATCATCGTCCCCAGGCCGATCGCGATGAGGTCTTTCGCGGTGAGCGCCCGGCGAAGAATTTTGCGCGTGCCGAGCTCGCGCAGCTTCTCAACGTCAGTCGTAGCGAAGAGCCGGGAGAGAAACGACATTCCCGCGTCGCTTCGGACTAGAGGCTTTGCGGACCTACGGGAGGCCCGCTCGACGGATTCCAGAGATGCTCGGGAAATCCGAGCGCGTCGTTGATCCAGCGCGACCAAACGAAGAGTGCGTCGGAGAGGCGATTGAGGTAGCGAAGCGCCTCCTCCGGAAGCCCTTCGCCGCCGTCGAACAGCGCGACTGCGAGCCGCTCTGCGCGCCGGCAGATCGTGCGCGCGAAGTGCAGATCGGCGCCCGCCGGCGCTCCGCCGGGATGTATGAAGTTCGCCAGCGGCTCGAGATCGGTTTGCGCTTCGTCGATCGCGCGCTCGAGGGCTTGCACGTCGCGTTCGCTGACGGCGGGACGCCCCTCGCGCCGGTCGGCGGGTAAGGTTGCGAGCTCGCTCCCCAGATTGAAGAGCGCGTCTTGCGTCCACGCCAGCCAAGCATCGAGGCGTGCGGCTCGCTCAACGCTCGGGATCAGCGGCCTCAGTGCCGCGCGCGCCATGCCGATCGCGCTCGAAAGCTCGTCAACCGTTCCGTAGGTCTCGATGCGTAGCGCGTTCTTCTTGACGCGCTGACCCCCGACAAGCCCGGTCATTCCCTGGTCACCGGTGCGTGTATAGATGCGTGTGAGCTTAGGCATGGCTATCCTCCCTGGGTGCGCAGACGTTGACTGACGACGACGAAGATCGGAATTCCCATCAGCTGGGTGACGACGCAGAATGCGACGAGCGGCACGAAGCGACGCGCCATGCCGTCCGTAGAGCAAGCCGATGACGACGCTGCCGGCGAACCATGCGATCCCATAGGAGCCGGTAAAGATACCGTAGGCGCTTGCGCGCCGTCGCGCGGCGACCATATGCGCGACGGCAGCCGGAATGATCGACTCGTGAACGCCCATCCCGAGCCCCCAGATCGCCGATCCGAGCAACGCCAGCCCGAACCCTCCGAAGAAGACCAACGGTGCGAACGCTGCGGCGGCGAGCGTGAGCGGCGCGAGTACGATGAGGCCGAAACGGTCGAAGAGTTTTCCGAAAACCAGCGATCCGGTGCCGCTGGTGGCCATCGCTATCGCGTAGAAAATCGGCAGCCATGCTTGGCTTTGATGGAGAGCCCCGTTCTGAAGGTGAAACGAGACGAGCGAGAAGTCGGCAAAACCGGCCGCGACGAGCATCGCGCCGACAAGATAGAGCCAGAAGGTCGCCGGAAATCGCTCGTGATCCTCGGGTGTGGTGGGCGCGGCGCGCGGTACCTTGGGGCGATGGATAGGTGAATCGTGCGACCGCGAGCAGCGCGAGCGTGATCAGCGCGGGGATGGCGAGCACCGCGAATGCCTCGTGATAGGCGTGGCGTAACGCGAGCACTCCAGCGACTAGCAGACGGGCCGCAAAGCGCGCCGAACTGGTCGAGCGCCTCGTGAACGCCGAATCCCCAGCCGTACCCGATATCGCGTGCAGCGTACGAGAGCATCACGTCGCGAGGCGGGTTCCGGATCGCCTTGCCGATTCGTTCCAGCAGGATGAGGGCGGCCGCGGTCTCCCAGTTGCCAGCCAGCGCGAGCAGAGGGACGGCGGTCATCTGCAGGACGTACCCAAAGATCGTGATTGGCCAGAGACGCCCGGTGCGCTCGGCCAATGGGCCGGAGAGCAGGCGCAGGCCGTAGCCGAGAAACTCTCCTAGCCCAGCGACGATGCTGACGATCGCGCCGGTCGCGCCGAGAACGCCGAGGAACGGGCCGGTGATGCTGCGCGCGCCTTCGTAGGCGAAGTCCGCGAAGAAGCTCAGCACGCCGATCAGGAGTACGAACGCAAAGGCGCCCGAGAGCTTGCGGCTGGCGCGCATGCGAGCCGTATGCGGCATCGCTCGAGCCAACTCTTGCGCGGACGGAGGCCGTTTCGGTGCTGCGCGCGAAGCGGGGCCGGTCATGTCCGAAGCGTCTGGTCCGGGGCGTCGTCAAGGAGATACCTCCAAAGGCGGCTGACCTCTCCGCATGGTACACGGCCGCCTGCCTTAAGGGCGAGCTGGTTTCGTACTCGCCGGTACGAGGCTGCGTCGTACTCCGCCCCTACGGTTTCGGGCTCTGGGAGAATCTGCAAAAGGGACTCGACGCGCGCTTCAAGGCGACCGGGCACGAAAACGCTTACTTCCCGCTCTTCATTCCGGAGAGCTTGTTGATCCGCGAGGCCGAGCACGTCGAAGGTTTCGCCCCGGAGGTTGCGTGGGTGACGCAAGGCGGGAGCGAAAAGCTAACGGAACGCCTGGCAATTCGCCCGACCTCCGAAGCGATGGTCGGCACGATGTACGCGCAGTGGATCGAGTCGTACCGAGACTTGCCGATTTTGATCAATCAGTGGGCGAACGTGGTTCGCTGGGAGAAGGCGACGCGTCCGTTTCTGCGCACGATGGAATTTCTCTGGCAGGAAGGGCACACGGCGCATGCTACGGCCGAGGAGGCGCGCAAGGAGACGCTGTTGATTCTCGATCTCTACCGCGACTTTGCCGAAAACGTCGCGGCGGTTCCGGTCTATTCCGGTCGCAAGAGCGCGAGCGAACGCTTTCCGGGGGCGGTCGAGACGTTCTCGATCGAAGCCTTGATGCCGGACGGCAAAGCCTTGCAGTCGGGAACCTCGCACGATCTTGGTCAGAACTTCGCCAAGGCATACGATATCAAGTTCGCCGATGCCGACCGAGCGATCAAGCACGTCTATACGACGTCGTGGGGCGTCTCCTGGCGGATGCTTGGCGCCCTGATCATGGTTCACGGGGACGATCGCGGCTTGCGCATTCCCCCGAAGATGGCCCCCATCGAGGTCGTCCTCGTGCCCATCGTGCGTTCGGGTGACGAACGGGCGATCGAGCTCTGCACCAAGGTCGGACGCGAGTTGAGCGAGCGAGGCTTTCGCGCGCGGGTCGATGCTCGCGACGCGCAGCCGGGGTGGAAGTATGGTGAGTGGGATCTGCGCGGCGTTCCGGTGCGCATCGAGATCGGACCGCGCGACGTCGATGCCGCAAGCGCAGTCTTGGCTCGACGCGATCGGGCTCCGGGCGATCCCGGCCACCGGCAGAGCGTCGCCCTTTCAACGCTCGGCGACTCGCTGCGTGCGCTGCTCGACGAGATTCAGCAGTCGCTGTACGAGCAAGCGAAGACGTTCCTCACGAGCCACACGCTGCGCGCGCAAGACCGCAATGAGTTCTTGGAGCTCTGCAAGAGCCGCGCCGGCATGATCGACATTCCGTGGTGCGAGCGAGCCGAATGCGAGGCCTCCGTAAAGGCGGAGACGACGGCGACGACGCGCGTTTTGCGGCCGCTCGAGCCGGGCGACGAGCGCTGCATCGCGTGCGGGGAGCCGGCAAAATCGAGGGCCTATTTTGCGCAATCTTACTAGAGCAGCCTTGGCCGCGGCGCTCGCTGCAGCGCTTGCTGGGGGGATCGCCGCCGCGTACTCGCCGAGCATCGCGGACCTCGACGCCGAAGCGCGCTCGGTAGGAAACCGCCGCGAGCTGGCCGAGCACATCGGCGAATCCATCTTCACCAGCCGTTGGCCCGCCGAAGTAAGTCAAATCTCGGCCAATCAGGTCGACGGACATCTGATCGTCGGTATTCGCCTCTGGGGCGTCAAGTTCGAGACTCCGCTCACCCGCGAGGCGTTCGTCGACGAAGTGGTCTCCTTGGTGCAGAAGGCCTTTGCTGCCGCTCCGGACGCCGAGGAGATCGACGTGTGGGCGAGCGTACCGATCAGCGTGGGTAAGTCGGTGATCGTCAACGGCGACCTGGCAAAGCCGACGACCCGCACGGTCTTCACCGCTACCGTCCGCCGGGACGAAAGCCCGTCGGAGCTCTTCTCGCGCGCCACCCGTTCCACCGAGGGCGTCTTCTGGGACGAGGATTGGGCGCGGCTGGCTTTCAAACGGACGACCTAATGTATCGCCGGACGGTTCTACCCAGCGGTTTGCGGGTGTTGACGGAGACGATGCCCGCCGTACGCTCCGCGACGGTCGGCATCTGGGCCGATGTCGGCTCCTCGGTGGAGTCGCACGAGCGCCGCGGCATCTCGCATCTCGTCGAGCACATGCTCTTCAAGGGAACGCGGCGCCGAACGGCCCGGCAGATCGCCGAGACGATGGACGGCGTCGGCGGCAACCTCAATGCCTTTACCGATAAAGAGACGACCTGCTACTACGCCAAGGTCATCGATCGCCACGTTGGCTTGGCGCTCGACGTACTCGCCGACATGTTCCTGCACTCGGCGTTCGACCCGATCGAACTGAGCAAAGAGCAGAAAGTCATCTTGGAAGAGATCAAGATGTACGAAGACTCACCCGACGAGCTCATCCACGACGTTTTCCTGCAGACGATGTGGAGCGGCTCGAACTTGGGCGAGCCGACGATCGGATTCGCCGACTCGGTCGTACGTCTGACCTCCGACGATCTTCGCGCGCACATGAGCGCCCATTACGCGCCGAACTCGGTTATCGTGGCGGCGGCCGGCAACGTCGAGCACGATCGCTTCGTCGAGCTCGTCTGCGAGCAGTTCGCGGCATTCGATGGGAGCTGCACCTTGCCCGAGCCCGAACGGCCGACGACGACCCCCGCGGCACACGTTCAGTACAAGGATAGCGAACAGGCCCACGTGATCGTAGGAACGCGCGGCATCGACGTGCGCGACGATCGCCGCTACGCGCTCTCGCTGCTCGATACGATTCTGGGCGGGGGCATGTCGAGCCGGCTCTTTCAAGAGATACGCGAGCAGAGGGGCCTGGTCTACAGCGTCTACTCGTTCCAGGCGGCGTACCGCGGTGCAGGGCTCTTCGGCGTCTACGCCGGGACGTCGCCCGAGAACGTGCAAGCCTGCATCGACGTCATCGTCGAGCAGTTCGGCCGCGCTCGTGCAACGCCGCTCGGAGACGACGAGCTCCTCCTCGCGAAGGAGCACATCAAAGGCAATCTCACGCTCTCGCTCGAGTCGACTTCGAGCCGGATGATCCGGCTGGGCCGCAACGAGTTCGCGTTCGGCCGTAACGTGAGCCCGGAAGAGATCGAACACCGCATCGACGCCGTGACCACATCGGACGTGCAGCAGCTCGCCGGCGAGCTGCTCTCCGACGAAAACCTAGGCCTCTGCATCATCGGCCCGGTCGACGAATCTGCCATTGCATGGAGCAGACACGCAGCGTAAGGGTTGTGCTGTCACCGGTACGCGGTTGCACCCCGGTCTTGCGGACGCTTGCGTCGCACGGTTATGATCGGGTGATTGGGTGATGCATCCGGTTGCGGCCTCTTCGCTGGTGCCACAGCTGTGGAACGGCAAGCTGGTGGGGGCGATGGCGATCACCTTCGTCGTGCAGGGCGTCACGATCGGCGCCTATGCCGCTCGACTCGCGGGCGTTCAAACAAAGCGGATCGCGACGTCGATATCGCTCTTCAATCTCTTCGTCACGGCGGGGCGACTTGCCAACCTCCTCATGGTATTCTTCGTAGGGCCGCTCTCGGACGAAGCCGGAAACGCAGTTGCAAGACTCCAAAGCGATCCGGCGGCTGCTGCAGCGTGGCAGCACGTTTTCGAGCTGCAGCTGCGCTTGATCGTGCTTGCCGGCACGGCCGGCATGATCGTGTTTTCCCTCTTCCTACCGATGTTTACGTACCTTTTTAGGCGGGGCGTTCATTCGTTTGAAGCGCGCGGGTCGGTGCCGCACTCGCTCGTGCGGCTGGGCTCGCCCAGGGTGATCGCCGAGGTGCTGCGCTCGGCGCGCTGGCCGCGGCTGGCCGAGTTGCGGCGATTCGACTGGCGCGTGCTGCCCAAGCGCCTGCTGATTTTCAACACGGTAGTGATGTGCGTCTACGCGATCGGAGTGCAGGCATCGTACCTGGCGTCAGTGCTCAACGTCGCGGTCGCGCGGACCTCGATCGGGCTGTCGGGAGTCATCAACGGGTTCGGGACGATCGCCTTCACGCTCTTCGTCGATCCGACCTCGGCGATCATTACCGACCAAGCGATCCATGGGAAGCGCAGCGTCGAGGAGGTGCGTTCCATGGTGTTCTATCTATCCCTGACGGCCATCGTCGGATCGCTGCTCTCCCAGGCGATCCTTTACCCGGCCGCGGTCTTAATCGAGGTAGTCGCACGTTTTGCGTCGCACATTCACATTTAGATTCCTCGCGGCGATCTGCGCCGCGATGCTGTTGAGCGGATGCGCCGGCTCGATCGAACGCTGGATCGTGAACACACGAGTCCATCAAGGAGACGTCGCGATGGCGCGGGGGAACGTCCGCGACGCTTCGCTGGCCTACCGTCTGGCTCTGCGCGTCGATCCCAACGATCAGCAAGCGCGCTCGGGGTACGTGGAGGCCGCCGCTGCCTTGGCGCGCGTGCAGTACAGCAAAGGCGGGTTCGACGACGCTCTGGCCACGGTCGACCGCGGGCTGGCCGTCGACCCGCAGAGCGCTCCACTCGCAGCAATGAAGGCGACGATCGACCAGGCGAAGCTGAAGCGCGAGATCGTCGTCTCGAACTATCCGACCTATCACGCTGCCGGCTTGGAGATTCAGCGTGCCTACCAGCAGCTCAACGCGACCAATGCACTGCTGCTGCGCAGCCTCAAGCGCTTCGGCTACACGTTCGACAGCGACGATCTGACGGCGGCGATCAAGAGGAGTTACGAGCTCCAGCTCGATGCGGCCAAGAACACGAATCGGTTGATCGTCTACCGTCAGCTGGTGACCTCAGGCGTTCCTGAAGCACCATCTCAATCCACGACCTTCGGTGCTGCGTCGCTGCTGCCGCTTCCGTAATCGAGAGGAGAGAGCCCTTTGATCATCGCGTGGCTCGAGACGTTCCCAACGGCAGTTACCGGCGTTCTCATCGTCGGCGGGTTCGTCGGGTCGACGCTCGTGCTCGGGTATATCGTGGGGCGGTATACGTCGACGGAAGTCCGCACCGCGCACAACGATCAGGCGGGCTTCATCCTGGCCGTCATCGGCGTCATCTACGCGGTCTTGCTCGCTTTTGTCGCGATTGGAGTCTGGGACCGCTTTCAGCAGGCCCAGACGCGCAGCTACGAGGAGGCCGGGGCGGTCGCCACGCTCTACCGCGACTCGGAGTCGTTTCCGACGGGCGGAGCGTTGCGCGCCACCCTGCGCGAGTACGTCCGAGCGGTCATTGACGATGAGTGGCCGCGCATGCGGTTCGGACAGCGATCGAGTCTGGCCGACGCATTGATCGCGACCGCGGATAGTGAGGTGCGAGGGCTCCCGGTCGGCGCGATGCACCTCGAGGGCATTCATCTGCAGATGCTCTCGGCGATGGACTCGCTGATGCTCAACCGCGAGGCCAGGCTTACCGTAGACGCTACCGGCATCAACGTGATTATGTGGATGGTGCTCATCGTCGGAGGCTACGTCACGGTCGGGTTTACCTATCTCTTCGGGTTCGATCGCACGATCATGCAGCAGCTGATGATCGGCGGCCTGGCGTTATTGATCGGCCTCGTGCTCTTCTTGGTGATCGCGCTCGACTATCCGTATCGCGGCAGCATCTCCGTCGAGCCAAACGCTTTTCGAGCCTTCCTCCACGGGGCAGGAGTCAGCCGCTCGTAACCCGGCAGCGCTCGGTTGCGTTGAGGAACGCGCGGCCGGCGCCGATCCGTTCGGCCCGCCGGAAAGCACGCCAGAAGCGATCGGCCTGGGGTAGTTCTTTGGCCGGATCCGTCTCGTAGACGGGCCATTGCGCGGAGCCATTGCTCACGGGGAAGCGCTGCAGCCACGCGCACAGCTCGAGATTGTGGCGCAAGCGCCCGTCCTCGATCGAGATAAAATAACGCGCGCCCTTGGCGATTGCGCTCTCCTCGTCGAACGGAGTCCAGATGGCCGGATCCTCCTCCCAGCCGAAGCGGTCGATGTAGTACTGAACGTCGGGTCCGTAGTGGCCGATCACGACCAGCGAGTTTGGAGTTAGCGTGTGGGCGAGCGTGACCGCGTTCCGGTAGGCTTGTTTGTTGTAAAGGTAGTACGGTGCGATCGCCGCACCGCTGCGCACGAGTGCGGCCGCGGCAACGATCGCGACGAGGCCGAGGAGGGCGTATCGCACCGCCGGAGCAGCATCGACTCGAGCGACGACGCCGGCATAGTACGCGAGCGCGCCGCCGATCGCCAACGCACAGAGAGGCAGCAGCGGATACATGTAATAGTCGACGCGCTCGACGGTGACGACGACGTAGATGTAGGAAAGGGCGCCGGCGAGCCAGCCCCAGAGAAACCAGCTGCTCTTGGCTCGAATCCAGGGAAGGGCGATAAACGACGCGACGCTGAGAAGGAAGCCGATGTTGCCAAGCATCGTCTGGCGAAGCATCCCTAGCGCGATGCGGAAGGCAACGAGCTTTGCAACGAACGCTTCGGGCGAATGCAACGCAGCGCTCAGTGCGGGCAGAACGTGGAGTCTCGTGATGCCGCTCGCCCAGTGCCACTCGGCGTACGACGAGACGCGAAGGTCGTAGAGCGCGAGCACGAACAGCGGGACGGCAAAGAGCGTTGCGATCCCGGCGGGCGGCAGGCTGCGTCCTCGGCGAAGCCGTTCGCAACACAGGGCGATCAGAGGCACGACGGCGACGACCGCGACTGGTTTGGCGAGGTAGGCGAGCGAGAGCAGTGCGGTGGCCGTGCCTAGGCCGCGCGGCCGGCGGCCATCGCCGGTCAGATAGTGCGCCGCGGCGTAGAGTGCCGCGGTGAGAAAGAAGACCATCGCCGAATCGGGCATGAACGTCCGGCCGTAGTAAATACTTCCCGGAAAGATTGCATAGAAGAACGCGGCCGCGATCCCAGCCACCGCACTGCCGAAGAGCCAGCGCCCAAAATACGCAATAGTTGCGATCGTCAACAGGCTGAACGCAAGGCTTATAGCGCGGCCAAATATCTCGTGAACCCCGAACATCTTGTAGAGGATGGCGGCGAGATAGGGCACGATCTGTAATTCGAGCTCGACGTAGTTTGGCGGAGCCCCGTTGTAGCTCGTCTGCGGATACATGATATTGAACTGGAGGCGCGCGAAGTTCCGCGCGATCGTCGCCGTGTCGCCTTGGCGCCAGCCGGGATGGTCGAGCAGCGGATCGTGAATTCCGTGTAGCCGCAGCGCCAATCCCAAGGCGACCACGGCCAGCAGGGACGCGTACCAAAGGCGCGCGCCGCTCAGTTGAGGTGGCGAAACGTCCAATACTTGTTGAGAAAGAAGTTGATGAAAACGCCCGCCATGGTCGCCACGAACCAGGTGGTCGTAAAGTGGTGGAATCCTACGCGCTCGGCGATGCCGAAGACGACTTTGCCGAGGAGGAGCGCGACGGCCGAGACCGCCAGGAACTGGAGGCCCTCGATAAGCGGATTGCGCCGCGAGCCAAACGTCCAGATCCGGTTGAGCACGTAGTTCGATACGCCTCCCAGCATGAAGCCGATCGCGAAGCATGCGAACCACGAAAGCGTGGTCGTCTTTTCGAGCACGTGCGCGGTAATGAAGTTGACCACCGTGCCGGAGGCGCCGACGATGCCGAATTTAAAGAACTGGCGCACGCCGCGCCGGCGGCTCAAATCGCGCACGAATCCCGGCGCCGCGTCGTTACGCAACCCAATACCAATCGGCAAAAAGCACGGTGAAGAGTCCGAGCAACGGGAGCGAGAAGGCGATTATGACGTTGTTGACCCAGGGCCGCTGGCCCCACCGGGCGAGGATCGCGAACATCGGGAAAAGCACCAGCGCAAAACGCGGCATCGACATGAGGTTCGATGTCGACATTGGAACGAGAATCGAGAGCGCCATGTAGGCGATGTACGAAGGACGCAAGCTGTGCCATCCGGCGAGCAAGACTCCGACCATGAGTAGCGTGAAGGCGACTTCAAGCGTTTGATTGGCGACGAGCTGCGAGGTGGTGGCGTGCGCCATCTTTTCGAACGCATTGACGAGGCTGACCCATGGCGGCGCGAGATGTCGATTCCAGTGGACTTGTACGTGCGAGAAATAGAGCGGATCGGCCCGTAAGACCCAAAGATATCCCATGTAGAGCGCGAGACCGAGCGGGATCAGGGCAGCGGGCAGAAGATCGCGAGCCGCCCGCACGCCGATTGGGCGCTCCTGCGCGTACCATTCGATCACGAAAGGCACCAGCAGGAGGATTCCCTCGACTCGCGTGAGCGCTGCGAAAAAGCCGAGCAGGCCCGCGAGCCACCAGCGGTGTGCGCGCATGTAATAGAACGAAGCGACGGTCAGCATGAAGAAGAGCGACTCGGTGTAGACCGCCGAAAAGTAGACCGACGTGGGGAAGATCGAGACGTAGAAGATCGCCCGTCGCGCGACTGCCCGGTCGTACTCGTGCTCCAGCAACTTATAAAGGTAGAGCAGGCCGAAGAAGAAGGAAGCGTTGGAGATCAGCAGCCCGGCGACGAGGTGGTTGCCCGCCAGCGAGCCGACGATCCGGATCAACAGCGGATAGAGCGGAAAGAACGCCATATCCGTCCCTTGGTATCCGGCCATCGCGATGTTCAGATAGTGAACCGCGTCCCACCGTCCCCAAACCGCGAGCAGGAGGTGCGAAGACTCCTGGACGTGCGGTCCGGCGCGTTGTCCGATGATCACCGCGGCGAACGCTGCGATGACGATGATAGCGAGACGCGTTGCGGCGAAGTCGATTGCGACCTCGCGTACGGTCTGGTTGAAACGTGCCGCAATCAGGATCTTACCGGTGCAGAAGAGAATCAGCGCGACGAGAAAGAGCCGCGCACCATGCGTTAGCTGGGGAGCCAGGACGAAGGTAAACCACAAGATCAGAAACGGGACCCACGTCAAAGCATCGTATTGCAGCGAGCGCACGAGCGTGATGCCGGCACGCCGCGAAAAGTAGCGCGCGTATCCCGTCCATAACGCCGTCGCCATGGCGATCCCAGCCGCCGCCCCGGCGATGAGGCCGAGTTCGCTTAAGATCGCGTTATGGCGTGGCACGACCACAGCGTACCAACCGAAGAAACCAAGCGTGAGGCCCGCCGACGCAACGGCGATCAGCGCCGCCCAGCCTGCGGCTAGCAGATCGCCCGGGCGGAAGAGGCGCAACGGCAATGGTCGTGAGAGATCGGCACCGGCAGACACGCGGTCTCGTTTTTAACAGGAAATGAGCCGCTTCCCTTGTAGGGCACTAGTTATGGCACGGTCGACCATGCGCACGGTACTCGATCACCCCGTTCATTCGCTCGATTTCGTGAAGGTCACCGAGAGTGCGGCACTCGCCGCCTCGCGTTGGATGGGGCGTGGCGAGCGGGACGCGGCCGACGGTGCCGCGGTCGAGAAGATGCGCGAATCGCTCAGCGAGATGGAGATCACCGGCCGCATCGTCATCGGCGAGGGCGAGCGTGACGAGGCGCCGATGCTCTATATCGGTGAGGAAGTCGGATGCGGCGGCGAAGAGGTGGACATTGCCGTCGACCCAGTCGAGGGGACCAACCTGGTCGCGAACGGGCTGCCCAACGCGATCGCGGTCATGGCGATCTCGGAGCGTGGCGGGCTGCTGCACGCACCCGACACCTACATGAAGAAGCTTGCCGTCGGCCCGAAAGCCGCACCGTACGTGCACATCGACGCGCCGGTGCGCGAGAACCTCGAGGCCGTTGCCAACGCGCTGGAAAAACCGATCAACGACGTCTGCGTGATAATCCTGGACCGGCCGCGCCACGCTGACCTGATTCGCGAAGTGCGAGCCGCCGGCGCGCGAATTCGACTGATCTCCGATGGAGACGTTGACGCCTGCATCGCGACCGCGATCGACTCAACGGGAATTCACGTGGCGATGGGGACGGGCGGCGCCCCGGAAGGCGTTCTGGCTGCCGCCGCGATCAAATGCCTGGGCGGAAACTTTATGGGCCGCCTTCAACCCCGCAACGAAGAGGAGGCAAGGCGCGCCATCGAGATGGGTTTTGGAGATCTCGAGCGCGTGCTGGAGCTCGACGACCTCGTCGTAAGCGACGACGTGATCTTCTGCGCAACCGGAATAACCGATGGCGACTTGGTGCGCGGCGTGCGTTTCTTCGGAAACAAAGCGCGAACGCACTCGATCCTCGTTCACTCCAGCGGCACGGTCCGCTTTATCGAATCGACTCACCGGCTGGGTGCTCGCCCGTCCGGGCGGTGAAGGAACCTCTGAAGATGAAGCGTCGAAGCCACGACTTGATCGTGGTGGGTGCGGGTTCGGGCGGTTACGCCGCCGCGCGGACCGCACGCGACGTCGGCTGCGATGTTGCGCTGGTCGATCACGGCCCCCTTGGCGGCTTATGCGTCTTGCGCGGTTGCATGCCCAGCAAGACCTTGCTGGCCTCGAGCGACGCCCTCTCCGACGCGCGTGAAGCTCGCGCTTTGGGAATCGGCGTCAACGCGATCGACGTCGACGTACCGTACATCGCCGCGCGCAAGCGCGCACTGGTGAAGGAGTTCGCCGATTACCGAATCGGTGGTATCGAGGAGTTTCCGCTCTACCGCGGCGCGGCCCGGTTCCGTTCGCCCCACGAGATCTCGGTCGGCGACGACGTCACGCTGGAGGCGCGGAAGTTCGTCCTCGCGACCGGGAGCGTCATTAAGCCGAGCCTTCTGCCCGGGCTGGCGGAGGCCGGATATCTGGATAGCGATGCGATCTTGGAACTCGAGAGCGTTCCCGGCTCGGTCGTCGTGCTCGGCGGCGGGTACACGGCGTGCGAGCTCGGACAATTCCTCGCACGGATGGGAGCGCGCACCACGATGGTGATTCGCAGCACGCATCTGCTCACCCAGAGTGACGACGACATCGGCGACGCGCTCACGCAGTACTTCCGCGGGGACGGAATAGACGTCGTGACCGAGACGACGCTGATCGGGGCGGAGCGCCGCGGCAATCAGAAGGTCGTCACTTACGGGTTGGGCGGCGAGAAGCGCGAAGCCGTGGCTGACGAGATATTCTTCGCGCTCGGCCGCGCGCCCGACGTCGACGGTCTCGACCTGGATGCTGCCGGCGTTGCCTACGGGCCGGCAGGCGTAGCGGTCGATGCAACGATGCGGACGAGCAATCCCGACATTTACGCGGTCGGAGACGTAACCGGCGAGTACATGCTGGTCCACGTCGCGATCTACCAGGGCGAAGTAGCGGCGCGCAATGCGTGCTTGGGCCTAGGCGAAGAGGCTGATTATCGCGTGGTCTCCGCGTACACGGTCTTTAGCGATCCGCAGGTCGCTGCCGTCGGAATGAGCGAGAAGGATCTGCGCCGCGGCGGCATCCCCTACGTGAGTGGCCGCTACGATTTCGCCGAGCACGGAAAGGCCCAATGCCTGGCAAAAACCAAAGGCTTCGTCAAGATGATGGCCGACCCCGAGAAGGGACAAATTCTCGGCGCTGCCGTCCTCGGTCCGGCGGGCTCGGAGCTGATTCACGAAGTGATCGTGGCGATGAACTATCGCGCCACCGTTGACGAGTTCATGCGCATTCCGCATCTGCACCCGACGCTCTCGGAGATTTGGACCTATCCGGCGGAGGCGTGCGCGGCACAGCTGGGCATGCGGATTCCCGGCGACGAGCAAGTGGAGTTGGCGACGAGCGTAGCTAGTGTCACTGGTGAGTAAGGAGAACCGGCTGCGCGTAGCGATCGTGCAGACCAAACCCATGAAAGGCCGTTACGCCGAGAACCTGCGTGCGGCTGCCGACGCATTCGGGCAGCTCGCGGACGATTCTCCGCAGCTCGTCGTACTCCCCGAAGGTGCGCTTACCGGCTACTTCCTAGAAGGTGCGGTCTACGATCTGGCGCTGCCCGCGCAGCGCTTCGCCCGCGATTTGGCCGACGCTTGGCGTCAGGCCGCTGGGGGGCGATCGGTCGACCTCGCCGCAGGCTTCTTTGAAAACGACGACGGGACGTACTACAACAGCGCCGTGTACGTGCACGTGGAGCGCGATGCCGAACGCATCGTGCATCTGCATCGCAAAATGTTCCTGCCGACCTACGGCGTCTTCGACGAAGAGCGCTATCTCTCGCGCGGACGCAAACTCGGCGTGTTCGAGACGCGCTTCGGCTGCATGTCTCTGCTGATCTGCGAGGATGCGTGTCACGCGATCGTCCCGACGCTGGCGGCAATCAAAGGCGCACGCATTTTGATCGTTCCGAGCGCTTCACCGGGGCGCGGAATCGAGCATGGGGGTGAGCTCGGCAGCATCGCGCAGTGGCGCGAGATGTTGCGCTTGGCCGCGCTCGAACACGGAATCTACGTGATCTACGCCGGCTTGACCGGATTCGAAGGCGGGAAAGGGATGACGGGCTCCTCCTGCGTGATCGATCCGCGCGGAAAGGTCCTCGTAGAGGCTCCGCCGTCGCAAGCTTGCATCGTGCGGGCCGATTTGGATTTGCGCGAGGTCGAGCTGGCGCGCGCCGGTCTACCGTTGCTCGGAGACTTGGGAGCGGTCTTGTCCGACCTGCTCTTGGACGACGAGCTCCCGCTGCCCCGAGGGCAACGTGACGCTGCCGGTCGTTGACGCTCCGGCGGGAGTACCGGCTCCGCCGGGGATCGATGCGGCCGTAACAGCGCAGTGGCTGGAGACGTTTCTACGCGACGAACTGATCGTTCGGCGCGGCATAGGGCGCGCGGTGATCGGGCTCTCGGGCGGCGTCGATTCGGCCGTGACCGCGTTTTTGTGCGCGCGCGCGCTTGGGCCCGAAAACGTCTATGCGATTCGGATGCCCTATCGCACGTCGAGCGCTTCGAGTCTGAGCGACGCGCAGGTCGTGGTTGACGCACTGGGGATCGCCGGCCGCACCATCGAGATAACCGCTGCCGTCGATGGATATCTCGCGTTCGAACCCGATGCCGATGCGCGCCGGCGAGGAAACGTAATGGCGCGTACGCGCATGGTCGTGCTCTTCGATCAGTCGGCGAAGTTCGACGCACTACCGATCGGAACTGGGAACAAAACGGAGCGTCTGCTGGGATACTTTACTTGGCACGCCGACGATACGCCTCCGGTCAATCCGCTAGGAGACCTCTTCAAGACGCAAGTCTGGACGCTGGCTCGATATTTGGGCGTGCCCGAGCCGATTGTCGAGAAAGCTCCGAGCGCCGACCTGGAGGCCGATCAAACCGACGAGGCAGATCTCGGGATCAGCTATCCGCGCGCCGACGCGATCCTGGCGCAGCTTCTGCTCGGCTACTCCGACGCGCAGTTGGCGGAACACGGTTTTGGGGCGGCCGAGGTCGCGCTCGTGCGCGGGCGCGTCGACGCCACGCATTGGAAGCGCCATCTGCCGACCACGGCGATGCTTACCAACACGGCGATTAACGAGTTCTATCTTCGTCCGGTCGATTTCTAAGGGACCGCCGGCACGTGGCGCAGCGTAAGGCGTTCTTTCCGGTGAGCCTGAACCTCGACGGACGCGTCTGCGTCGTGATCGGGCCGGCCGACGATCGCGAGGCGGTCGAAAAGAGTGCAGCACTTCGGGAGGCGGGCGCAACCGTTCGGAGCATCTACGATCCCGCGCTCCTTCGTGACGAGGAGCTGACGGGCGTCTTTTTCGTAATTTCTACGCCGCAGGACGAAGAGCTCTCGGCGCGGCTGCGCGCGCTCGCCGATCGCGAGCGATTCCTGCTCTGCTGCATCGATCAGCCGCGTTACGGCTTCGTGGCCATGGCGGCGATTGCCAAAGCCGGGCCGGTGCGAGTCGCGATTTCGACCGCTGGACTCGCGCCGCGTGTCGGAAAAATCCTCAAACGCGCGCTGCAATCGGCGATGGACGAAAAGTTTGCGCGCTTCATCGAGCGATTGGCCGAGCGCCGCGAGCAGGCTCGTGCCGAGCATCCCGCTCCGTCCGACTCGGCGCTGCGCCGCAGCGCGATGATCGACGCCGCACGCGGATTCACCGCCGGCGTACGTTTCGAATACCCGCCGTGGTTCGAGGAGCACGATGCCGAGCGTTGAGCTGATCGCAGTCGGTACCGAACTGCTGCTCGGCCAGCTGATCGATACCAACACCCCGTTCATTGCGCAGCGGCTCGCGGAGGCGGGAATCGACGTGCATGCCACTCACGGTATCGGCGACAATCGCGAGCGAATCGCCGCCGCGATCCGCAGCTCGTTAGAACGCGCGCAAGGTGTGATCACGACCGGCGGACTTGGCCCGACCGTCGACGATCTTACGAAGGAGGCGGTCTGCCTGGCGCTCGATTTAGACGTGGAGCTCTACGAACCGGCCCTGGCGCACATGGAAGCGCTCTTCCGTTCGACGGGGCGCGAGATGCGTCCGAACAATCGCAAACAAGCGGAGCTTCCACGCGGGAGTCGTCCCCTCGATAATCCTAACGGCACAGCTCCAGGGTTCGTAGCGTTTACTCCGAGCGGCAGGTTCGTCGCATCGCTGCCCGGCGTGCCGCGGGAGATGAAGCCGATGCTGACCGACCAAGTCGTGCCCTTCTTACGCGAGCGCTTCGGCGCGAACGAGTCGATCTACACAAGAGTCCTCCACACCATAGACCTGGGTGAGTCCGAGATCGACCATCGTATCGGCGACCTCTTCCGCGCTGGCGAAAACCCGAAGATCGCCGTCCTCGCGCACGATTTCCGCGCCGACGTAAAGATCATGGCGAAGGCGCCCTCCGCCGATCGTGCGGAGTCGCTTATCGCGCCGCTCGAAGCCGAAATCGAGGGGCGATTGAGAGGCCACGTCTTTGGAACCGACGAGCAGTCGCCGGCGAGCGCGATACACGCCCTGCTTCAATCACGGGGCAGGAAGATTGCCCTTGCCGAGTCGTGTACCGGCGGGCGGCTCGCTGCCGCGCTCACCAGCGTTCCGGGATCCTCGAAAAGCTTCGTCGGCGGGATCGTCGCGTACGATAACGCGGTGAAGGTCGAGCAACTCGGGGTCCAGCCAGCAGACGCTCGAAGCCGCCGGCGCGGTAAGTGAAGCGGTCGCGTTGGAGATGGCGATCGGGGCGCGGACGCGCTTGGGCGCGGATCTCGCGCTTTCGACTACCGGTGTCGCCGGGCCGGATGGGGGTACGCCCGAAAAGCCGGTCGGCTTGGTCTGGTTCGGGTTGAGCGATGCCGACGGAAGCGTGCAAAGCCGGCGCATACTACTGCGTGGCGATCGGGACGCGATCGTGCGGCGAGCTACGACGATCGGGTTGGCGATCGTTTGGCGGTATCTGGCGCGTCAGCGTCCGTAGCCGAGTGCGGCAAGCGTCTCTTGTGTCACGAGCCCCTCTTCGAAGGTCGGCAGGACGTTGGGCTTCCCTTCGATGCGTTTTGCAAACTCGTCGTAGAGTTCCATCAGCAGCGGAACGTTGCCGTTGACGCTGGCAAAGGTTGCATGGGGTGAAGCCGCGCAGGTCAGCTCGTCGGTGCTGTCCGCGTCTACGGTATAGAGGGTGAGGTCGATGATATTCGGGCCGCTCGCAACCGCGGTGCGCGTTTCACCGTGGACCGCGCAGACGTACGATTCGACGGCGGTCGTCGCGTCAGCGCAAAGCCGGGCGATCAAGCCCTCTCCGTAGTCGACCAGCGCGAATGCACCGTCGTCGGCGCTCGACTCGAAGCTCCCATCGGCATCGCGTCGCTGCCGATTGGCGGTTCGTAGAAACCCGGCCGTAGCCGTCGGCCGGCGATGGGCCAGCCAGCTTGCGTAGTCGATGAGATGCGAGAGAACCGCGCCGCCCAGGCCGCCGCCGCGAATCGCGTTCGAACCACCACCGGCGCGGCGTCGGCTCGTCGCGCCGCAGCGACGATCGAAGCAGCGTGACCTCAATGTTGCGAAGAGGGCCGAGGTGGCCGTTGACGATTAATTCCTTGAGTGCGTGCGCTTGCGGAACGAAGCGAAACTCGTGCACGATTCCGCATGCCGTGGCTGCCGCGGCGGCGGCCTCGACCATCGCGCGAGCTCCCTCCACGTCGAGCGCAAAGGGCTTTTCACAGAGCACGTGCTTCTTTGCCGCCAGCGAAGCGAGGACGTCGTCGCGGTGGCGGTGGGGAGGCGAAGCGATCGTCACGGCGTCGAGCGTGCAGCCGGCAAGCATCGCTTCGCACGACGCAAAGGCGTGCGGAACATTGGCCTCGCGCGCGATGCGGTCGGCGCTCGATGGTGACGCGAGCGCGACGACCTCGAACTGCGGATTCGCGCGCAGCGCCGGAAGGTGCGCGACGACGCCGAAGCCGGCGCCGACGATGCCGATTCGGTAGGGCTTCACCTCTCGCCGTTATGCCGTCGCCCGCAGGGCGACCTCCAGGATCTCGATCGCCCGGTCGAGCTGCTCCTCACCGATGGTCAGCGGCGGCGCAATGACGATCGCATCGCCGGCCTCGTCCGGCCTGCAAGAGCACGACGCCGTTCGAGAGCGCGCGGACGACGACGGCGCGCGACGTCGCGTCGTCGCGCAGCGCTACGGCCCAGAAGAGCCCGCGGCCGCGGACTCCGGTAACGGCGGGCAACGCACGCAAGCGATCGAGCGCGCGCGCCGAGCGTGCGGCCTAGGCGTGCCGCTCGCGCTGGAAGATTGCCGCGTTCGAGCTCGTCGATCGTAGCCAGCGCAGCGGCGCAGCCCAGCGGATTCCCGAGATGCGTTGACGTGTGCAGCGCTTCGCCGGTCGAGAGCGGCCACGCCTCCATCACGGGTGCTCGGCCGATCGCCGCGCTAATCGGGAAGCCCGAGCCCATCGCTTTCCCCACGCACAGGATATCGGGAACGACCCGTTCGCGATCGACCGCGAACCACTCGCCGGTTCGTCCGAAGCCGGTGTAAATCTCGTCGGCGATCATGAGGATCCCGAGCTCGTCGCAGACTCCGCGCATCGCCGTCAGATAACCATCGGGCGGCACGATGCAGCCGGCGCGCCCCTGAATCGGTTCGATCAACAGCCCCGCGATATCGTCGTGGTCTACCAGGAGCTCGCGCGCCTGCGCGGCGGCTTCTCTCGCGTCGCTCGCGCCCTCTCGGGGATAGTCGAGCAGGAGCGCTTGCTGGCCCAACGCCGCGGCAAACGGCTCGCGAAAGCGCTCGATGCCGCCAACGGCGAGCGTGCCGAGCGAGAGCCCATGATACGCTCCCGCATACGACGCGAAACGAAACTTGCCGGTCGCCAGCATTGCGGTTTTGAGCGCCGCTTCGACCGCTTCGGATCCGGTGCTCGCGAGAAAGGTCTTGGCGAGACCCCGTGGGACGATTTGGGCGAGCCGTTCGAGAAGTCGAACGCGGATCTCGCTCGGATGCACGTCGCCCAGGCCATGCATCAACCGCCCAGCTTGCTCCGAAATCGCCGAAGCGACCGCAGGATTTGAGTGGCCGGCATTGGCCGCCCCGAATGCCGCGGTCAGATCGATGTAGCGGTTGCCGTCGACGTCGGTGACGGTAGAGCCGCTTGCCGACGCCCAGAAAACCGGATACTCGGCGCTAAGAAAGGTAACGTTGCGCGATTCGTGACGAGAGAGCAGAGCCGCCAACTCAGCCGTCCGCGGCCCAGGGACCGGGCCCTGGATCAGATCGAGATCGTCGCCGCTCACGTTTCGTCGGAGATCCAGCGAACGAACTCGGCGATGCGCGGCCGCGCCGCCGTGAAAGCCGCCGAGCGGGGGCGCCTGTAACGCTCCGAAGTTCGCGATGCGGGCGGCTCGTAACGCGCAAGCGATTTCGCGCATCTCCGTCGCCGGGCCGGCCACCGCAAGGGCTTCGATGGCGATGCGATGGCGATCGAGGAAGGATACGGCATCGGCCGGCGCGTCGACCGGGCAAAGACCGAGCGTTCGCGGCAGAAAGAGCGGCGGCTCGTCGTCCGGCGGCTCCACGACGAGCAGATAACTCCCGGCCGCATCGGTGTAGACGCGGCCGGTGCTTGCGCGAAACGTTGCCAGGTCGCGAGCCATGGCCACGCGCGCGGCGGGTTCGTGCGATCGCCGGCCGATCGGGAGTTCGACGGCGGCCCGATCGAGCGCAGATGCCAAGAACTCGCCAAAGCGTTCCGGTGAAACCGCGCCGCCGCGTTCGACGAAGAGCGCGTGCAGCGAGAGACAGCCTTCGCTGTCGTAGAGCGCGAGGTCGCGCGCCGCACCGGCGGCGACCGCCTGGGCCGATCTTTCGCTATCGAGCGCGGCCGCGCGTGACGTATCCGGCACTGGCGCGCGAGCCAAAGGGAATCAAGCGGGTTGCGAAGGGTAGTGCGGCGGAAATCTGCGCAAGCGCCGCGTCGCTCCCGAACGCGACGACGGCATCGAACTCTGCCAGGCGGCCCACCTCGCGCTCACCGCTCCAGTTCTCCGCGGCGAGCGCGGGCCGCAGCTCGCCGCACTGCGCAACGAGCGTTTCAAAGAAGGCCGTGACGAGGTGATCCTCGCGATCCTTGACGAGCACGCTGCACTTCGCGCACAGCGCGAAGATCGCAGGGACGAGCGCGACGCCGATCGTCATTCGGCTGGATATGACGCAGACTCGGCCGATCGGAAGCGCGTGAGCTCGCGGTCGTCCACGCCGGCCGGTGAACGCATCGAGAACGTCGAGCGAACCGAGCTCGTCGACGATCACCGCTTCGATCGCCTCCCCGGTGAGCGAGCCGAAAAGGCGATCGAGGGCATACTCGACAACGGGGCGCGAGTATCCGGTACGCTCCGATACCGCGGTGCCGGCGCGGACTCTCGGTGAAAACGAAGCGTCGCTCCAGCGGGCCGCCGCGCCGTCGATAGCGGCGACGATCTCGCGCACGGGCAGGCGCATCGTGCTCTGGACCGAGCGGTTCCTAACCATCGTTTCATCTCTTCCGGAGCATCGGCGGCGACTCCCCGAGGTTCCCGAGCGACCTTCGGCAAATGGCCGACGCAATGCAGAGTGCCTGGCCATCGCGTCTCTTCTTCGCAGTCGTCGCGGCGATTGCGGTCGCCGGGCTCGTTAGCGGCGCGGCTTGCACGCGCTGGGGTCAGCCCGCTCCGGCCATTCCGTCGCTAGCACCCCTGATGACGCTCTTCGTGGATCCGCACATCGGAAGCGACGCCACGGGAAACGGCACTCAGACGAAGCCGTACAAGACGCTGACCAAAGCGGTCGACGTGCTGGCGGCGGCCAAGGTGCTCTCGCCGAACGGGGTGACGATCTCTCTAATGAGCGGTGAATATACTAAGGCAAACGGTGAGTCGTTTCCGATCGTCGTGCCCAAGAGCGTGACGATAGCCGGGACCAATTACTGGAAGGGGCGCTACAGCCGGTTCGTTCATCAGCGGGTTCGGTGAGGATACCAATTTCGAACGAACGGTGGCTGCGCCGCCTCGGAGCTACTTCGCGACGCTCGAGACGGCGCCCGGTGTAGACCTCACCTTGAACAACGTCTACGTCGGCGCGACGTCGCTCTCGCTCCCGAGCTCGCGCGCCGCCTACGTGTCGTTCGACAACTTCGGCACGTCGGTCGTCACGGAGGCGACCTTCGGCGCCGGGATCGTTCCCTTGAAAGCGCAACGCCAGTGCGGTTCTCGACGCGGGCGGTTCGTTCAGCTGCGGTTCGTGCGAGATCCGCGGCAACGCCTTCGCTGTCGGGGGGATCGCCGTGCCGATTGCGACCTCGTCGCCATCGGTCGTCTTCCCATCGATTACGCTGACCCATTCGGGCGGGGACAGCGCCGTGGCCGCAAAGGTTCGTGGACATCGTCACCGATGGCAACGTCGACGTCACATCGTCGGGGCAGACCTTTGCTCGGAGTCGCGCGCGCGTTCGAGGATTCCTTGCCGCCGATTCTCTCGTCCGCCACGCGCGGTGCGATCGACTTCGGGGGAGGCATAGCGAGCTCGCCCGGCGGCAACATCTTCATCGGCGCGCGAACGACGGAGATCTCGATTACGCGCCACTTCGAAACGGTCAGTGCGCTCGATAACGTGTGGAATCCGAATCAGCAACGGGCTAATCGCAACGGTCAATACTTAAGGAAGATAACCTTCGGATCCGGCACGTTCGGGCGCAACGTAACGATCGTGCGGAACGCGTCTGGGTCGACCGTCACCGTCGGGCCCGCTCCGGTGCCCACGCCGACACCCTCGATCACGCCCTCGGGTTCGCCCGGACCGACCGCTACACCGACGTGACCGACGCGCTGCAGAAGATCTACGCCACCAAGGCAACGGCGCTGCAGCAGGAAGAGACGCGCGAACCGTACGAGCTGCTGCGCGTGCGAGCGCGCGAGCGGATGAGCGAGCGGCGAGGCTTTCTCGCCGCGCTCGAAGCGGCTAACGGCGGGGCGATCGTCGCGGAGATCAAGCGCGCCTCTCCGTCGGCGGGCCTGATCGCGCGAAGCTTCGATCCGGTCGCGATCGCGCGCGCCTACGACGAAGCGGGCTGCGATGCGATCAGCGTGATCACGGAGCGAGATCATTTTCTCGGGGACCTCTCCTATCTCGACGCCGTTCGGGCGGCGACGTCGCGCCCGCTGCTGCGCAAAGACTTTCTGTGGACACGGTATCACGTCGCGCAGTCGGCCGCGTACGGCGCCGACTGCGTGCTGCTGATCGTTGCGGGAATGGACGATACGGCGCTGCGCGACTCGATCGACGAGGCTCGCGCTCTACGCGCTCGACGTGCTGGTCGAGGTACATGACGAAACCGACTTGCAGCGAGCGATCGCTGCGGGAGCTCGGCTGGTGGGCATCAATAACCGCAATCTGCGAACGCTGGAGACCGATCTGGCGGTCAGCGAACATCTTCTGCCCAAGGTTCCGGCCGGCGTCTTTCCGATTAGCGAAAGCGGGATGCGCAATGCCTCGGACGTCGCGCGCCTGCGCGCCTCGGGGGCTCGCGGCTTTCTCGTCGGTGAAGCGTTGATGCGTTCCGACGATCCAAAGGCGTTGATCGCCGCTTTGCGGCGTGGAGCGGCGTACCACCCCGTCGGCGCCGGCTAGCCGCTCTTATAACAGAAAGAAGAGGCCGGTTCCGACCAGCGTGCCCAGCACCGCGACCGCAGCCGGCGCCGTCGGGCGCCCGAGAGAGGCGGCGGCCAGCCCGCCCAGGCCCAGCCCGACGACACCGGTACCCGGATAGATCTCGCCGTGCTGAAGATTGCACGTCAAGAGCACGCCCGCGAGCGCGAAGAGAAAGACGATCAGCGGCGTCGCTCGTTGTTCGAGCGCGACGGCGACCAGCATGAGGATCGCGGCGGCCAGCAGGGCGTGCAGCGGGGCGAAGGGTTCGCCTGCCATCCCGAGGCCCAGAAAGAAGGCAGCGATCGCTACGGCGCGCAGCTGCGTCATACCGGCAGATTCAAAGGCGCCCGGCGCGCGGCCTGGTAGTATAAGACCCATGACGATGATGACGACTGCGGCGCCCGGCGTCGCTCCCTTTACAAACGAAGAGGTAAAGAGCTTCACCGATCCCTCCGACATCGCGGCGATGGAGGCCGCCCTTGCGGCCGTGCGCCGCGGCTTCGGACGAGCGTACCCTCTGGTTATCGACGGCCGGAAGATCGAAACGGAGAAGAAGATTCGTTCGCTCAATCCGGCCAATCCGCAGGAAGTGATCGGCCTCACGAGCGCGGCATCGAAAGAGCAGGCGAATGAGGCGATCGAAGCCGCAGCTCGCGCGTTTGAGAGCTGGCGGCGGCTGACGCTCCAAGAACGAGCGGCCTACTTGTTCAAGGTCGGCGCGGCACTGCGCCGCCGGCGTTTCGAGTACGACGCACTGCTCGTGCTCGAGGTCGGGAAGAGCTGGGTCGAGGCCGACGGCGACATCGCCGAGGCGATCGACTTCGTAGAATACTATGCGCGCGAAGCGTTGCGCTATGGGGCGCCGCAGCCGGTCGTCCCAATCGAGGGCGAGCGAAACGAGCTGATCTACATTCCGCTCGGCGTCGGCGCGGTGATCCCGCCTTGGAATTTTGCCGGCGCGATCATGATCGGCATGACATCGGCGGCCATCGTTGCCGGCAACACGGTCGTGCTGAAACCGTCGAGCGACTCCGCGGTGATCGCCGCCTGGTTCGTCGATCTTTTGCACGAAGTCGGCGTGCCGCCCGGCGTCGTCAACTTCGTCCCCGGCTCGGGCAGCGAGATCGGCGACTTGATCGTTACGCACCCGCAGATTCGCTTCATCTCGTTCACCGGTTCGAAGGAGGTCGGCCTGCGAATCAACGAGTTGGCCGCCAAGCCGCAGCGCGGGCAGAAGTGGATCAAGCGCGTCGTCGCGGAGATGGGAGGCAAGGATTCGATCGTCGTGGCCGCCGACGCCGACGTCGACGCCGCGGTGGAAGGCGTCGCGGTCTCCGCCTTTGGCTTCCAAGGGCAGAAGTGCTCGGCATGCTCGCGCGCAATCGTTGAAGAGCGCGTCTACGACGAGTTCGTCGAGAAGCTCCGCAAACGCGTAGCGACGATCGCGGTCGGCAATCCCGAGGATCGTAAAAACTACATGGGCCCGGTCGTGAACGAGGCTGCGTTCAAGTCGATCCTTGGCTACATCGAACGCGGGCGTAGCGAAGGGCGGGTCGTCGCGGGCGGCAAGCGCGTTGGAGAGACCGGCTACTTCTTGGAGCCGACGGTCATCGCCGACGTCGCGCCCGACGCGACCATCGCACAGGAGGAGATCTTCGGTCCGGTGCTAGCCGTCATCAAGGCCAAGGACTTCGACGATGCCATGAACATCGCGAACAACACCGAGTTCGGCTTGACCGGCTCGCTCTACACGAGCGACGAGAAGAAGATCGCCCACGCGCGCGACGACTTCTTCGTCGGCAACCTGTACTTCAATCGCAAGAGCACTGGGGCTATGGTCGGCGTTCATCCGTTCGGCGGATTCAACATGTCCGGTACCGACAGCAAAGCCGGCGGCCGCGATTATCTGCTGCTCTTCATGCAAGCGAAGACGATCTCACGTAAGGTCTAAGTTACGAGGTAGACGGGTCCCCTTCATCGAACGGGGACCGGCTACGCTGGAGGTCGGCGGTGGCAGATTCTCGAGTTTATTGCCGTCGGCATCTTCGAAGAATGCCGCATAGTAGAACGGCGTGTACCCTTCGCAGACGTGCGGAGCTTCGAAGGCCGAGGCGCCGGCCACTCGGGCGACCGCCGCAAGACGATCTACCGTCGCCTCATCTCGGGCGTGAAGGGCGATCCGCGTCCCGTTGGGCCGGTGACTCGGATCGAGGGCGAGGGAGAGGAAGGGGCTCGAGCGCGGGGCGTCCGGGTTGTAGTAGGCGAGTTCGGTGGCATCTTGCCCGGTCAGCGTGAAACCCATCGCCCCGAGCAGCGCGTCGTAGAGGCCGCGAACCTTCTCGAGGTTGCTGACCCGCAGGTCCACGTGGTCGAAGAGCATCGCCGCCTCCGTTATAATTGGTGCTTTTCGGGTGGTCTTGGCGGCGGAGTCGCGGATCGCCAGCCGAGCAAGCATCCGCCGAAATGCCCGGCCAGAAGGCGATTTCAAGGGCAGTGCAACCATTCGGGCGCCGGATGCGTTAGAACTAGGTCGGGGGTTCGCAGCGCGGTGGAAAAACCCAAAGCGAGCTTTCCTTGACACGTCACTAAGGCGGCGCTATGATAGCCGTCGTGCCCTGACCGGCTGAGGTTGGCTGGGGAGACCCGCAGTAACTTGAGAGCGTGCGCCGGCCAGCGCGGTCGGTCGCTCGTCTCGCATCGCTGCGGGCTTAGGTTCGCTCCTTGAAAACTGAACAGTGCAGCAGCGCAAAAGTCTGTGGGTCTCCGACGTCATAAGACAACGTCATTCTGGCAATGTCTTTTGAGTCGCGAGATTTCGTACATACAAACAAGAGATTGAGAGCCATCATCAAGGCTCCATAATTTTTTATGGAGAGTTTGATCCTGGCTCAGGACTAACGCTGGCGGCGTGCCTAACACATGCAAGTCGAACGAGGTAGCAATACCTAGTGGCAGACGGGTGAGTAACACGTGGTCAACCTGCCTCCGTGTGGGGAATAACTAGCCGAAAGGTTAGCTAATACCGCATACGATCGCCGAGGGGCATCCCTTGGCGATGAAAGGAGTAATCCGCACGGAGAGGGGACTGCGTCCCATTAGTTAGTTGGTGGGGTAATGGCCTACCAAGACTTCGATGGGTAGCTGGCTTGAGAGAGCGACCAGCCACACTGGAACTGAGAAACGGTCCAGACTCCTACGGGAGGCAGCAGTGAGGAATTTTCCGCAATGGGCGAAAGCCTGACGGAGCGACGTCGCGTGTGGGAAGAAGGCCTTCGGGTCGTAAACCACTGTCGAAGGGGACGATATTGACGGTACCCTTGGAGGAAGCCCCGGCTAACTACGTGCCAGCAGCCGCGGTAAGACGTAGGGGGCAAGCGTTGTCCGGAATTATTGGGCGTAAAGCGCTCGTAGGTGGATCGGCAAGTCCGCAAGGAAAGACCCGGGCTCAACTCGGGAACCCGTGTGGATACTGCCGATCTTGAGGTAGTCAGAGGATGATGGAATTCCCGGTGTAGCGGTGAAATGCGTAGATATCGGGAGGAACACCAGTGGCGAAGGCGATCATCTGGGGCTATTCTGACACTGAGGAGCGAAAGCTAGGGGAGCAAACGGGATTAGATACCCCGGTAGTCCTAGCCGTAAACGATGGACACTAGGTGTAGGTGGTATCGACTCCATCTGTGCCGCAGTTAACACAATAAGTGTCCCGCCTGGGGAGTACGGCCGCAAGGTTAAAACTCAAAGGAATTGACGGGGGCCCGCACAAGCGGTGGAGCATGTGGTTTAATTCGACGCAACGCGAAGAACCTTACCGGGGCTTGACATCCTGCGCTATCCTAGGAGACTAGGTTTCCGGGCAACCGGACGCAGAGACAGGTGCTGCATGGCTGTCGTCAGCTCGTGCCGTGAGGTGTTGGGTTAAGTCCCGCAACGAGCGCAACCCTTGCCGTGTGTTGGTCGCAAGATCTCTCACGCGGGACCGCCGGTGACAAGCCGGAGGAAGGTGGGGATGACGTCAAGTCAGCATGGCCCTTACGTCCCGGGCTACACACGTGCTACAATGGGAGGGACAACGAGTCGCGAACCCGCGAGGGCAAGCTAATCTCACAAACCCTCTCTCAGTTCGGATTGAAGGCTGCAACTCGCCTTCATGAAGTCGGAATCGCTAGTAACCGTAGATCAGCTACGCTGCGGTGAATACGTTCCCGGGCCTTGTACACACCGCCCGTCACGTCACCTGAGTTTAGTGTACCCGAAGCCGCCCGTGCAACCGCAAGGAGCAAGGCGTCTAAGGTATGCTAGGTAAGGGGGACGAAGTCGTAACAAGGTAGCCGTATCGGAAGGTGCGGCTGGATCACCTCCTTTCTAAGGAGTACATGTCGTCGAATCGTGGTCTCCACGATTGTGACGGCGTACATTCAAGTCGACCACAGACGATTGCCGTCGTACCAAGGAGTCTATCGATCATCTCGATCGTAAGGCCGGAGGTGCGCCGGCGGGAATGGTTATCGACACCATTCTCTGCGCGGCTCCCGCAATGGGGGTCCTTCGATAAACTCAGGATGACAACGGTCTCTCTATCTTAGAGAGGACGCTGTCCGCTTGAGGAAGATGCACTGTTCAGCTTTGAGGGAATGAACCTCGCCTTTATGCCGACCCTTCGGGTTCGGCCTCGAGGCGAATCATTTACTGATTGCGGATGGATCGCGCGAAGCGAGCTGCGCAAGCGTACTACGGTACGTGAGGCGGCGCGCGACAAAGCGAGCCGCCGCGAGCGATCCTTGAAAACTGTATAGAGAAGAACTTTCATGTGCAAACGGCACATGAGAGCGGCCATCAGGCTTCCTGAGTCTGATGGTGCAATTTTGCGTTAGTCAAAGTTAATAAGGGCATGCAGGTGGATACCTTGGTTCCACAGGCGACGAAGGACGTGCCAAGCTGCGAAAAGCGTCGGGGAGCCGCTAAGAGGCTACGATCCGGCGATATCCGAATGGGGCAACCCCCATGCCGTCATGGGCATGGACACCACGATGAATTCAATAGTCGTGAGTGAGCGCACCCGGTGAACTGAAACATCTAAGTAGCCGGAGGAAAAGACATCAAACGAGATTCCCCTAGTAGTGGCGAGCGAACAGGGAAGAGCCTAAACCGTTCATGTGCAAGCATTCGGGCGTTGCATGAGCGGGGTTGTACGGCAGCCGTTTCAGAGCCGAATCTCTGAACGCGAGTCAAAAAATCGATCGCTAGTAGAAGCCGGCTGGAAAGCCGCACCATAGAGGGTGAAAGTCCCGTAGACAAAAGCCATCGATCTCGCGGAGCTGTTCGTGAGTAGGGCGGGGCACGGGAAACCCTGTCTGAAACTGGGAGGACCATCTTCCAAGGCTAAATATTCTGTGGAAACCGATAGCGTAATAGTACCGTGAGGGAAAGGTGAAAAGAACCCCCGGAGGGGAGTGAAATAGAACATGAAACCGCATGCCTACAAACCGTGAAAGGCCCATGCGCAAGCAAGGCTGATCGCGTGCCTATTGAAGAATGAACCTGCGAGTTACTTGTAACGGGCTTGGTTAAGGTGTTGAGCCGGAGCCGTAGCGAAAGCGAGTCTGAATAGGGCGTTTTGTCCGTTGCAGTAGACCCGAAACCGAGTGATCTATCCATGGCCAGGGTGAAGCGTGATTAACCTCACGTGGAGGCCCGAACCTGTTGTTGTTGAAAAAACATTGGATGAGCTGTGGATAGGGGTGAAAAGCCAATCGAACTCGGAGATAGCTGGTTCTCCCCGAAATAGTTTTAGGACTAGCGTTGCGTGTTAACCCGCGGGGGTAGAGCACTGACAGGGCTAGGGGTCTTACCGGATTACCGAACCCAATCAAACTCCGAATACCGCGGCGAACTGCGCAGCAGTCAGACTGTGGGGGATAAGCTCCATGGTCAAAAGGGAAACAGCCCAGATCAACAGCTAAGGTCCCTAATCGATGCTCAGTGGTAAAGGAAGTCTTGTCGCTCAGACAACTAGGAGGTTGGCTTAGAAGCAGCCACCCTTGAAAGAGTGCGTAATAGCTCACTAGTCGAGTGATGAGGCGCCGAAAATCCAACGGGGCTCAAGCATCGAACCGAAGCTTTGGGATTACTAAAAATAATCGGTAGGGGAGCGTTGTGGCGTAGGCCGAAGCACGACCGTAAGGACGTGTGGACGAACCACAAGTGCGAATGCAGGTATAAGTAGCGACAAATGCGGGTGAAAACCCCGCACGCCGGAAGTCTAAGGTTTCCTGAGCAACGTCAATCGTCTCAGGGTGAGTCGGGAGCTAAGCCGAGGCTGAGAAG
Source organism: Vulcanimicrobiota bacterium (assembly GCA_963739845.1). Classification (GTDB taxonomy): domain Bacteria; phylum Vulcanimicrobiota; class Vulcanimicrobiia; order Vulcanimicrobiales; family Vulcanimicrobiaceae; genus Cybelea. Next base: position 554,148 of record CAVUBQ010000001.1, read on the forward strand.
CGTAGGCGATGCACAAGCAGTTCATATTCTGCTACCACCGACGACCGTTTAGACTTGGGTGAACAGTGTCGGCTTTGTTATGAGGCCGCCATCGTTAACTCAGGTCTATGAGCCGAGGGGGTGACGCAGGAGGATAGGTCAGCGCGCCGATGGATGTGCGCGTCCAAGCTGGTAGGCGGTGTTGTAGGTAAATCCGCAACACGTAACGCCGAGAAGCGAATGCGAGGCTCTTCGGAGCCGAAGTGATCGACTCCACGCTGCCAAGAAAAGCCCCTAGGTAGATCGTAGGTGCCCGTACCGTAAACCGACACAGGTAGACTGGCAGAGCATGCTAAGGCGACGGGAGAATCCCTGTTAAGGAACTCGGCAAATTAACCCCGTAACTTAGGGAGAAGGGGTGCCTTCTTCGGTCTAGTGTTTACCACGAAAGCTGAGGGAGGCGGCACAAAATAGGCCCAAGCGACTGTTTAACAAAAACACAGGTCTCTGCGAATGCGAAAGCAGACGTATAGGGGCTGACTCCTGCCCGGTGCTGGAAGGTTAAAGGGAGTCGTCAGCGCAAGCGAAGCGGCGAACTGAAGCCCCAGTAAACGGCGGCGGTAACTATAACCGTCCTAAGGTAGCGAAATTCCTTGTCGGGTAAGTTCCGACCTGCACGAATGGAGTAACGACTTGGGCACTGTCTCGATGGGGATCCCGGCGAAATTGCAGTACCAGTGAAGATGCTGGTTACCCGCAGCAGGACGGAAAGACCCCGTGAAGCTTTACTGTATCCTGATCTTGGGTTTTGAGATTGTCTGTACAGGATAGGTGGGAGCCTATGATCCGATGGCGCTAGCTGTCGGGGAGGCAACGTTGGGATACCACCCTGATAGTCTTGGGATTCTAACTATCCGCCATAATCTGGTGGTAGGACATGGTCAGGTGGGCAGTTTGACTGGGGCGGTCGCCTCCTAAAGAGTAACGGAGGCGCCCAAAGGTTCCCTCAGGACGGTCAGAAACCGTTCGTATAGAGTGCATAGGCATAAGGGAGCTTAACTGCGAGACGGACAGGTCGAGCAGGTGCGAAAGCAGGGCTAAGTGATCCGGCGGTTCCGAATGGAAGGGCCGTCGCTTATCGGATAAAAGCTACTCCGGGGATAACAGGCTTATCTCCCCCAAGAGTCAGAAGGGCTCCTCACTCGAGCGATCGGGTGATGAACGCAGTGGCTCATATCGGTGAAACCCTGAAAGGGCAATACGCGAGTGGAAGAGCATAGTCTCAGTAAGTTACGGCATATGACGATTAACAGAGACGACTCGTCGATTAGTGCAGAATCATACGCTGCCGAGTATAGCTATACAAACTCTACCCTGTAACGACTTCTCGCTTCCGGCGAGAAGATGGTAAACGTGCGGCGTCGGCATCGACGCAAATTTATCGCGTCCATAACACGCCATGCCATCTCGAAAGAGATGAAGGTATAGTCTGCGCTGCAAGAGATTGCAGAACGCCACATCGACGGGGAGGTTTGGCACCTCGATGTCGGATCGTCGCATCCTGGGGCTGTAATAGGTCCCAAGGGTTGGGCTGTTCGCCCATTAAAGCGGTACGCGATCTGGGTTCAGAACGTCGTGAGACAGTTCGGTCCCTATCCGCTGTGGGCGTAGGAGATTTGAGGAGATTGGACCCTAGTACGAGAGGACCGGGTCGAACGAACCTCTGGTGAACCGGTTGTTCCGCCAGGAGCATAGCCGGGTAGCTATGTTCGGATCAGATAAACGCTGAAAGCATATAAGCGTGAAACTGACTCCAAGATGAGATCTCAATCCCGTAAGGGTGAAGAGTCGTGGTAGACTACCACGTTGATAGGCCGGAGGTGGAAGCGTCGCAAGACGTGGAGCTGACCGGTACTAATCGCTCGGAAATTTTGATTAACAAAATACGCACCGCTCGCCGGTTGCACTGGAAGTTCTTCTCTGTATAGTTTTCCCGGCGCGATCGGCTAGAGCTCAGGCTCGCCATCGCGACGGGGATCAAAGTTTCTGGCGCCCATGGCGGCGGGGTCCCACCCGTTCCCATCCCGAACACGGCAGTTAAGCCCGCCAGCGCCGATGATAGTCGGGCCGCAGGGCCCCTCGAAAGTAGGACGGTGCCAGATTAATCTTCCAAGGAAAGAGCCCGCGGTAAATCCGGCGGGCTCTTTGCTTTGCGCTCCACGGCGGTCGCGGCCAGGGCCGTCTCGAGGATCGCGAGAACGCCTGATCTTCACCCAGGAGGGCTTCCCAATGGCTCCACGTTCGGGGCTCGGCGCCTACTCGCCGCCGTGCTCGCCGGTTGCGCTTTCGGGAGCACCGCGGTGCCGCCCGACGGCCGAGCAACCTTGAGCCAGGCGGGCGCGCGACCGGCAGTAGTGCAAAAGGGAAATGGCGCGCAATGGATTCGCTTTATGCCGCCGACGCTTGGAGCGCTCTACAGCGCGATCGTCCTCGGGCCCGACGACAACCTATGGTACCTCGACGAGAATGGGGCCAGCTTGGCGCGCATTACCGAAAGTGGATCGAACAAGGAGTTCTCGCTCTCCGGGGTGCTCACCGCAATGCGGTCTCGATGGCGGTCGGAGCAGACAAGAAGTCTACATCTTAGATGAGTCGCCGAACGTGGTCCGCGTTACCGAGAAGGGCGTCGCAGAGTCCTTTCCGATAGCGGAGCGATAAACTTCAATCGACGGTTTAGCGCTCGGACCCGACGGCAACATGTGGTTCGCGTGTATAACCACTCGGTAAGATCACGCCGGCCGGCAAGATCACGGAGTTTCCATACCCAAGCGGTTTCTCGACAAATCAATACGGCGGCGTGACCACGGGATCGGATGGAAAAGTGTGGTTTGCGCAGTCGTCCGGAAACGCGATTGGGCGACTCGATCCGTCTTCGGGTAAGGATTACGATGTTTCCGTCTCGGTTGGCTGCACGCCGCCGTGTCCGGCGAACGACAAGAAAGTGCGTTTCGTTTGCCTTACGGCGTCTCCAATGCTACGGGCGCATCACCCCGAGCGGCAAGATAGTGGCATTTACCCCGGTGGAGTCTTCGGCGCCACCGAAACCGTCTCAGTTTTGTGCCCGACGGACTATGGCGATCCTTCGTGCGCGAGCGGAAACGACGGCGACGATCGGTCTACAACTCCAAAACGCACAAAGTAACGACGTGACGCCGCACGTTCGGTGCGGGCTCCGGTCCAGCGATCGCGCCGGCAGCGACGGAACGTATTCGTGTCAGGCTATGGATCGACGCTCACCGCGTCGGACGACCGAGCATGCAGATGGCCTGGAGCAACGCTGAGCCGGGACCCTACGGGACGCCGCTACCAATCTGGCGCAAAGACCTCTGTCAGTCGAGAAACATCGCGCAAGAGTTGATGGCTAGACCGCAACAGCGGCGGTAGCGACGGTCGAGCTCAGGCTTCAATACGAGATGCGTTATACGAAGCTCCGTCGGCTGGGGCCGTTCAAGGTGAGCCGTTCGTACCGCGACGGCAAAGCGTCGCGGTGAAGGGCGTGCTAACGCCGGCGCAGGGGTGGACGAAGGCGAATTGGTAAAGGAAGGGCTCGCTGAGATAATCGGCGAACTTTTTATTATGCGCGGAGACTTTCGATCGATGAGCGACCTGCCGAACTTCAAGTTCGAACTCGAGAAGGCGAAGGGCTGGAGCGGCGCAGCCGGTTCGGCTCGCCAGCATACGGTGACTGAGTTCCCCGTCTCGCAAAGCTTCGCGGCCGTTTCGATGCGCCTGGAGCCCGGAGCGCTGCGCGAGCTCCACTGGCACGCGATCGCCGCAGAGTGGGCCTACGTCGTGAGCGGACGGTGCCGCGTCACCGTGATCGCGCCGTCGGGCGATGCCGAGATATCGGATTTCGGACCCGGTGACGTCTGGTATTTTCCGAAGGGGCACGGTCACTCGATTCAAGGGCTCGGGCCGGGCGAGTGTCACTTTCTGTTGGTCTTCGACGACGGACGCTTCTCCGAGTTCGGAACGTTCAGCATCACCGACTGGATGGCGCACGCGCCGGCCGACGTGCTCGCACAAAACCTCAGCCTTCCGCCGGCGGCGATCGAAAAGCTGCCGAAAGAAGAAGTCTACATCGTCCAGGGAGAGGTGCCACCGCCGGCGCTGCCCGACGTCCTCAATCCGCATCTTGCCCCGAGCCAGCTGCGGCACAAGTTTCGCCTCGGCGTCGCACCGCTTTTACAATTCGCGGGCGGAAGCGAACAGCTCGTCTCGCAGCAGCAGTTTCCGATATCATCGACGATCACGGGCGTCCTGTTAAAGCTGCGGCCGGGTGGGCTGCGCGAGCTTCACTGGCATCCCAACGCGGACGAGTGGCAGTACTACATCAAGGGACGTTCGGAGATCGGCGTCTTCGGAGCCAACGGTAAGTATCGCCAAGACGATTTCGGTCCCGGTGACGTCGCGTTCATCAATCGCGGCTTCGGGCACTACATTAGGCAGATCGGTAACGAGGAGACCGAGATTCTGGTTGCGTTCAACAGCCCCGACTATCAAGAGATCTCGATCTCGTCATGGTTGGCTTCGAACCCGTCGCGCTTGCTTGCCGATAACTTTGGCCTCGATCTAGCAACCGTCGAAAGGCTGCCCCAGGCAGGGTGCATTATCGTAGGGCGCAGCTGAGCCGCAGAGGAAGAGGGACGCCGATGATCCGCAGATCGGCTCCGATCGCTCTGATCGTCGCGTTCCTATTTCCGATGCTGAACGGCTTGGCGCGAGCCGACGAGACGACCGTTTCGATCGACGTTCTGCAAGCCGAGAGCCTTTATAAAGACGGAAAGTATCGCGAATCGCTTGTGGCGCTCGACAAGTATCTTCAGCAGCATCCGCAGGACGCCCGTGCGTTCGCCGATCGCGGCGATGCCTACGAGTCGCTCAACGATCAGAAGTCGGCGATCCTCGACTACAGCTCGGCAATCGCGATCAATCCGCTCTACGGGTATGCGTACGCCTCGCGTTGCGAGTCGCGCCTCGAGATCAACCAGACCAAGGCCGCGCTCGAAGATTGCGACAAGGCGATCGAGCTCGATCCGAAGCTCGCCTATGCGTATCGAATGCGTGCCGTCATCGAGCTCGGTGCGGGAGACCCGCAGGCCGCGCTAGCCGATGCGAACCAGGCGGTGCGGCTCGTTCCCGAAGGCCCCAATGGGCTGGTGATGCGCTGCCGGGCGTATTCGGCGCTCGGCCGCTATGCCGATGCCCTCGCCGACTGCAACTCCGCGGCATCGCTCGGTCCGAACGACGACTACGCCTACTTCTATCGCGGGGGCCTCGAGCTGCGCCAAGAGAACTGGAACGCTGCGGCGGCCGATTTCACCGCGGCACTGAAGATCGACTCCACCGATACCAACGCCTATTACTGGCTGGCCATGGCGCAGCAGGGCGCCGGCGCCTACGCCGACGCGTTGAAGAGCGTCGATCGGTATATCGCCGGTACCGATAACGATCCCGACGGCTACCTTTTGCGCGCGCAAGTCCAGGCAAAGCTGGGAAAGACCGCCGACGCGCGAGTATCGGCGACCGACGCGCTGCGCCACTACCGCATCGCTAACGACGCCGCCGGCGCAGCCAAGGCGCAAGCGCTGCTCGATTCGCTCGGCGGTGCCTCACCCGCTCCGCAGTAATCGTTTTTTAGGGCAGCGCTACCCGCTCGAAAATGGCACGAAACTGCTCCGGACGAAGGTTTGTCTGCGCGGCTAGCTGCCGCAGCTTGGCGTCGTCGGTAAAGTCGGCCGGTTCGAGGCGAACCATGTAGTCTCGCGCGACGCGGTATGCTTCGGTCGATCGCTCCACGTGGCGCGTACGTATGCGTCCGGTCTTGGGGTCGAGCAGCGTTTCGAGGTCGATCGGCTGCACGTGCCCACCGGAGAGGGCGATGAGCGCGCCGCTCCCGCCCGCAACCAAATAGCGAACCGCGCCGAAGCCGAGCGTACGCGTGTAGTCGACGTCGAACGGCACCGGCTTCGCGCAGCGCAGCTCGTAACCGATGTCCTTTGCTTGAACCGTCGAAACGACGCCGACCTGGTCGAGCCGGCGGCGTACCGCGTCGCGCAGGATGATGCCGAGCGGCGCGTCGGCGAGCTGGACGTTGCCGAAGGAGTCGCGCCCGAAACTCTCCGTCGCGGCGAAGACGTCGTCCCAGATGCTCTCGGCGACGCCCTCGGCGACGACGGCGATTCCGTGTTCGCGACCGACCGAACGGCGCTTGACGACGGCGCCGACGATCGTGTCGGCAACCGCGGAGAGCGTCGCCTTAGCCGGGAACTCTTCGGGCAGAACCGCTAGCGTCGCTCCGGAGGCTTTGGTCATGCCCAGCGCGAGTGCGCCGGACTTGCGTCCCATGCAGACGACGATGTACCAACGTGCCGTCGTCCGCGCATCTTCCATTAGGCTTTCAAGGATGCCGGCACCGACCGACCGAGCGGTCTCGAAGCCGAAAGTCGGTGCGTTATCGGGCAGCGGCAGATCGTTGTCTATGGTCTTAGGAACCGTCGCGATCCCGATGCGACCTCGAGTCTTCTCGGCGATCTTTGCGGCGCCGAAGGTCGTATCGTCGCCGCCGATGCAGACGAGGTAACGGACGTCCAGCTTGTCGAGCGCGGCGACGCAACGCGCGAGCGTCTCGTCGTCTTCGGCGGGATTGGTGCGCGACGTGCGCAGGATCGAGCCCCCGCTCGTGTGGATGCGGGAGACGTCGTCGAAGGTCAGCTCGATCGTTCGCGGTGTACGGCCGCCGGCCAAATCACGATAGCCGTCGTAGATGCCGATCACGCGCAGGCCGCACTGGAAAGCCTCCATGGCGGCCGAAGCGATGACGCCATTAATGCCGGGTGCCGGGCCGCCGCCGACAAGGATCGCGAGCGTGTCAGGCATTGAGTCGGCGTTACGTCTTCGGGCGAACTCGGTAGATCAGGCCAGCGTCGTCGTCGGCCACGAAGAGCGAGCCTTTGAAGCCGACGGTGATGCCGGTGGGTCGCCCGATCCGGTCTCTGCAGCCGCTTTGAAAACCGGTTAAGAAGTCTCTCCACTGCGTGTGTGGATCGTCCCAGTCGACCGGTTTCTCGGGCTGATCGCCGCGCATCGCGACGAAGACGACGCGCGGCGGCGCGGCGGCGCACCCGTCGGGCTTGGTATGCCACGAGCCGTGCACCGCGGCGAAGAGCCCGCCGTGGTAGGCCGGCGGAAAGGCGAACGCGCCGTCGTGATGGAGAGGATAAAAAGCTGCTCCGACGATGGTCGAGTACGCGGGTAACTCGACCAGCGGTTCGACCGTTTTGTCGCAGCTATAGCCACGCCAGTAGACATGGTGGTTCTCTTCGCACTCGGGCCAACCGTAATCGGCATCGCCGGGATGCGCCGAAAGGTCGTCAAGGTATTCGTAGGGATGGCCGAAGGGCAGGGCGTCTTGTCCGGCGCCGCCGACCCAGAGCGATCCGGTCTGCGGGTTTACGGCAAGCGCGATCGCGTTGCGAATGCGTTTCGCGCGCTGCTCGAAATCGGACCCGTCGGGCTTCATCACCGAAACCGCGGCACGCGTCGGGTCGGGCTCTGTGCACGGCTTGCGGCCATTGTCCATCGTGGCGTTGCACGAGGAACCGGCGGCGGCATAGACCGAGCCGCCGGTAAAGGCAACCGACGTCGTAGTGTGGATATCGCCATCGGTTCCGGGCGCGATGGGTCCGCTTCGTATATCGGCGATCCGCTTGACGTGCTGCGCTGAACGTTCTCCACGATACGGAATTGCCCAAATGTGGTGCGTGGTCGCGACATAGATCTCGCAGCGTTCGAGCGAGAATGCGACGCCTGCGGCTTGATCGTCGTCAATGTGTGCGAACCTCTGCGGCTCGCCAGGGCGCCCTTCGGCGGCCGGCACGATGTAGACGTCCCGTCCCTCGGTTCCAACCAGGAGGTCACCATTGGGAAGCGCGGCGAGCTCGCGCGCGCCGCCGACGTTCGCAATCGCCGCGATTTCAAAGCCCTTTGGTACGATCAGTCCGGGTGGCGCTTGCGGCTCGACGGCGGACGGGCCGGCGTCGACGGTCGCACCGCAGGGAACGACCCTTCCCGCGATGGGCGGCGCCTGCATCGCGGTTACCGCGCTACGCGGCGCGCTTGTGGTTCCGGCGCAAGCGGCGAACGCGACGAGGACGAGCGGAACTGATTGCCCGATTCCGGCGCGCATTAGGGACTACTTCTAACGAATGGAAGCAATCACCCGGCGGCCGGAGGCTCGGTCGCGACCGCCGTTGGTGGTCGAGGGAAGCTACGCTGGAGGCTGGCCGGCCGGCTGTTGGTCAGGCGGCTGCTGTTGGTCAGGCGGCTGCTGTTGGTCGGGCGGCTGCTGCTGGTTGGGCGGCTGCTGCTGGTTGGGCGGCTGCTGCTGGTTGGGCGGCTGTTGCTGGTACTGTTGTTGCTGGTACTGCTGCTGGTCGGGCTGCCCTTGGGTAGGCTGCTGCTGCCCCTGCGCGCGCCGCTGCTGCATCTGCTGACGGTGCGCCTTGCGCTCGGCGCGGAACTGGTTCTGCTGATCGCTCGTGAGGACGCCCATGATCTGCTGGCGCAGCGAGCGCGCTGCGTCGCGATCGACCGGGCTGCCGGCAGGGTGCGCTTGCGAGTATTGGTCGATGATCGATTGGATCTGTTGCTGCTGCGAGCCCGAGAGATTGAGGTCTCCGAACCGCTTCATCCAGCGATGCTGGATCTTCGTTCCGCTGGGGGTCGTGTGGCCTTGGGCTTGTGACGGCGGGGGCTGCTGGCTCTGCTGAGCGCAGACGCCAATCGGCATCGCCAGTGCGACCGCCAAGCCACCGATCGTCAATAGATTGAACTTCATGCGACGATCTTAGCCCTTCCCCGGCCGTGGCGCCTGAACCAAGGATTAGGACCGAGCAAGCGGCTTGATCGCGACCGCATTCACCGAGGCCGCGACGTGCATTTCGAAGCGTTTGAAGTTGTCGAAGAAGAGCTGCGAGAGCTTTCTCGCTTGCTCGTCATACTCCGCGGCGTCGGCCCAGGCGTTGCGGGGGTTGAGCAGCTCGCTCGGTACGCCGGGTACGCTCTTGGGGATCATCAGCCCGAAATACGGCTCGGCCTGGTAATCGCGCGGTATTCGCCCTTCGATCGCCGCGTTGAGCATCGCGCGTGTATGCGCGATCGACATCCGCCGGCCGACGCCGTAGGGACCGCCGGTCCAACCGGTGTTCACCAGCCAGCACTCGACATCGTGCTCCTCGATCTTTCGTCCGAGCAACCGCGCGTAGACGGTCGGATGGTGCACCATGAACGGCGCGCCGAAACAGCTCGAGAAAGTCGCCTGCGGCTCGCTGATGCCGCGCTCGGTACCCGCGACCTTGGCCGTGTAGCCGGAAAGGAAGTGATACATCGCCTGCTCGCGCGAAAGTTTAGCGATCGGCGGAAGGACGCCGAACGCATCGGCGGTCAGCATCACGATCGATTTCGGGTGACCCGCCTGGCTGCCGGCCACGATGTTGGGAATGTACTCCAACGGATATGCCGCACGCGTGTTCTCGGTCTTCGCATCGGAGTCGACGTCGAGTGCGCGCGTGCGCTCGTCGTAGACGACGTTTTCGAGTACCGTCGAGAATCGTTGCGTCGCGGCCCAGATCTCCGGTTCGGCCGTAGGCGAGAGGCGAATGACCTTCGCGTAACATCCGCCCTCGAAGTTGAAGACGCCGTCGGCCGACCATCCGTGCTCGTCGTCGCCGATCAGCGGACGATGGGAATCGGAGGAGAGCGTCGTCTTGCCGGTGCCCGAAAGTCCGAAGAAAATCGCGACGTCGCCGTCGGCGCCGACGTTTGCCGAGCAATGCATCGGCAGCGTCTCACGCAGCGGCAAGAGATAGTTCATCACGGTGAACACCGACTTCTTGATCTCGCCCGCGTAGCGCGTGCCGCCGATCAAGATGACGCGGCGTTCGAAGTTGACCAAGATGAAAGTCGAGGAGCGCGTTCCATCGCGTTCCGGATCGGCGGAGAAGAGCGCGGCGTCGACGACGGTAAACTCCGGAACGAAGCCCGGCTCGGGACGCTCCGGCGTGATGAAGAGGTGGCGCGCAAACAGGCTCTGCCACGCGAGCTCCGTGTAAACGCGCAACGGCACGCGGTAACGTTCGTCGGCACCGACGTAACAGTCGAGAGAGTAGACTTCCCGCTCCGAGAGATAGGCCATCACGCGTTCCCAGAGAGCCTCGAATCGAGCCGGATCGATCGCCTGGTTCGTATCGCCCCAGTCGATGTGCTCCTCGCTGGATGGCTCGCGGACGAAAAACTTGTCTTTCGGTGAGCGCCCGGTATGCGGCCGCGTATCGACGATCAGCTGTCCCTGCGAACCGAGAAACCCTTCACTTCGCGCGATCGCATGCTCGACGAGCTCGGGAGCCGAGAGGTTCTCCCACAGCTTAACGGCTTTAACTCTCTGCGGAACGGTAAGAATAGCTATCTCTCCTCTGACGTGGTAGGGTTACGCCGTTGCTTTCCCGCGGCGGGCGAGCGAGCCTGCAGGCGAGCCTTCCGCCGGGTCCAAATGCAAGGCCCATGCGGTGGATGCTTTTATTCGCGGGCTTCGTGCTCGTAACGCTCGGTTTGGCGAGCAGGGCCTGCGCGGTTCTGCCCTTTCATTTCGGCTTCCTTGCCCCGGGTCCGCTCGACGCGATCACGGACGTAGCCGGCGTACGGGTCGGGCACGTAACGAAGATCGAGGGCAGCGACATCCGTACCGGCGCGACCGCGGTCCTGCCCAACGAAGACCCATGGGACCACAAGGTTTCGGCAGCTTTCTTTGCCTTCAACGGCAACGGCGAGATGACCGGGACGCACTGGATCGACGAATCGGGTTACCTGGAGGAGCCGGTCGTACTGACCAACACGCTCGATGTCGGGCGGGCTGCGGACGGCGTCGTGAGCTGGGTAATCGCGCACCATCCCGCGGTCGGCCGCGGCGACGACGTTCCGCTCCCGGTCGTCGGCGAGTGCGACGACGCGCTGCTCAACGACATTCAGGCGCGTGCGGTGACGCCGTCCGACGTCGTCGCGCTGCTCGACTCCGCAGCACCTGGTCAGTTCAAACGGGGCAGTGTTGGCGCGGGCACGGCAATGAACGCGTTCGGATTCCGCGCCGGTATCGGCTCGGCGTCGCGCGTTCTTCCCGGCGATCTCGGCGGCTACCATGTGGGCGTCTTGGTCAACGACAACACGGGCAGCAGCCGCCGTCAGCTGACGATTGCCGGCGTTCCCGTCGGCGAGCGACTGAAAGGCGAGTATCTTCCGATTTTTCCGCACAAGATCTCGCTAAAAGGACGCCTAGGGGAAGGCAGCATCATCATCGTGATCGCGACCGACGCACCGCTCGACGGCCGCCAGCTGCGCGCCGTAGCGTTGCGTGCTGCAATGGGCATGGCTCGCACCGGCTTGACGTCATCGGTCGGCAGCGGCGATCTGATCGTCGCGTTTTCGACTTCTCGCGTCTTCGAACGCGTCGCTAACTTCACGGTCGCGGCGCCCAAAGTGCCGATTCTCGAAGACGACGATGCGCTCGACGAGCTCTACATTGCGACGGCCGAAGCGACGCAGGCGGCGATCTACGACGCGCTCTTCGAAGCGACGACGATGACCGGACGCAACGGCGTTACGGTCTTCGCGCTGCCGACCGATCGCGTGCTCGAGATGCTCAAAGCGGCGGGCGCCGTTCGGTAGCGATTTATCCGGTCAGCGCGAGCGGCAGAATAGCGGCTAGTTTCAGCGGCGATTTGGCCGCCTCGAACGCGCACAAACGCTCGGCGATTGCCGCCTGATTACGATTGGTGATGAACCACGGCGGCTTCGGCATCAGGGCTGCGCCGCGGCCGACGAGGCTGCGCGGAAAAGGCGCGAACGGCCCGTAGAGCACCGATTTCTCCGTTCGGGTGAAGAGACGGCTGTTGTGCACGACGCCGATGCCACTCCCGGGCTCGGCGAGCGTATGTCCCGGATACGCCCCCCAAGGAATTGGCGGAAGCAAGAATCCGGCGCCGCTCCAGACGTTGACGCCGATGCAGCCGTAGCGCAGCTCGGCGATCGCGCGATCGATCGCCGGCGCATGCTCGACCATCGTTGCGGGATGAACGATGAGATTCGCGCCCAACGTGCCCCACAGACGCTCGTTGGCGAAGCGCACGGCGTCGCGCAGGTAGGTTTCGGTCTCGCCCGGTATCGTCGCGACCGCCAGAAGGCTGCAGAAGGCCTCGGTCGCAAATGCCGGCTCGCGGGGGTCGCGGGCGTCGACCGCGATGACTGTGCGTGGAACGAAGCCATCGCCGGCGCGGCCGAAGGTCTCGACGCTCGCGCGATTGGAAGCCAAGCACTGCCAACGCTCCGCCGCGCCTGGATAATACGCCGGCCGGTCGGGTGCGTCGCGCATGACGCCGGCGATGGCATCGAGGAGCGCCGGCGTGCGATCCCACTGCGCCGGCAGCACGAGCACTTGCGCGGCGATGCAGTTGAAGCCGTCGTTATGCAGTTTCTGAGTCACGATGTGTTCGGCTTGAAAGCGAACGTCGGCGTCGCTCCACTCGCCCGGCACGACGATCGTGGGCGTGACGGATCCCAGCTCGCTCGAGATGGGTTTGGTCAGGACCGGTTCACCACGCGATTTGCGCTGCACGCCTTCGGCTCCATCGCCGAAGACGATCGCATCGTGGGTGCGGGCACTTCCAGTGATATGAATCTCGTCGATGAGCGGGTGGTCGCACAGGTACTTGCCGAGATCGGCGCCGCCGTACGCGAATCTCACGTACCCCTCGGATGCTAACGGGGCGAGGGCCTCTTCGAATAACGGCCCGAGATACTCCGCTGCGGGGTTGAGCTTCAGCATGCAGACCGTGCCGTCGGCAACCAGCTTGGAGAGGACGTCGAGGACGGGAATCGAGGCAATGTTGCCGGCGCCGAGCACCAGCGCCACTCGCGGTTGCGCGCTCGCTCGACGATAGAACGTTGCCATCGTCTCCGGCAATTCCGCGCGCGAAAGCGTAGGATCCATCCAGACCTGCGCGCGAAGGCCATTGAGCAAGACGCGTTCGTACCCATCGGAGGGAAAGACTTCCACGACAAGCTGTCCATCGGGACGAACGTGCACGCATCGCGGATCGAGCTGCGGGCGGCCGAAACGCTCGATCTGGCCCAACGTCCGCAGGAAGTGGTTCAGCGCGGAGATCACGGCCCATGGTCCGCAGAGCGCCTCCTCCCCTTCGAGCGGAGTTCCGGCCGTGCCCTTCGCCCGGCTTGCGACGTGCGTCCAGCGCGCCGCGATGCGGCTGGTGGCCGACCGGCATTGCGAAAGGAGCTGCATCTTGCGCTCGACCGGAAGGGAGGACCAGGAGCGGGCGCCGCGGCGCAACGCTTCCAGGTCGGTGTCGAGGTTCACGTAAGAGAGTTCGCTGCCATCGCGAAGCAGTCATCGTGAGCGAAGAAGTGATGGTTGGTTCGCACATCCCCGGCGTGGTGGCTCGGCTCGCCATTCCGCTTCCGGCGCTGGTGATCTGGCTTCGGCACGTTGGTTGAACGTTTTTCCTGGAGCCGCTCGCGCAGTTGCGCGAGCTTGAAGGTGAGATCAAAGAAGCCGGCGTCACGGTGCGCTTTGTCGTGATCGGTACGCCCGCCGAAGCCACCCGGTTTTGCGGACCCTTGGTCGATCCGAGCTACTGTCTGGCGGACCCGGAGAGACGTACCTACCAGGCGATGGGATTTGGCGCGTTCGATCTGCGCCAACTCTTCGCGAACCACGCGCTGCGCCGCCGCCGGGGCGAAAACCGAGCCGCCGGCTTTCGCCAAAACTGGCGCGCGACGAAGTTGCACAACGCAGCACAACTCCCCGGCGCGGCCTTTATCGACGGCGACGGCATCGTTCGCTGGATCCACCGAGGCGAACACCCCGGAGATCTTCCGCCGATCTCGGAAATGCTTGCGGCTGCGCGATGACCGCAAAGAAGCGCCGGCGCAAAAAGCCCAAGACGGTGCCGCGTCTCGGCCCGGCGACGAATCTTCGACCGGCCGGTCCACACGAATCGCTCAAGCGCTACAACCGCAAGCGCTCCAAGGCAGAGCATCGCGATGAAAACGCCGCGGAGCCCGATCCGTTACGAGACGAGAGCACGGGCGATCGATACTGAGGATTATCACAACTCCGTTCTAGACGCTGACCCGTGCTCCCATTAGAATTGCTCGCGTGAGGGCGCTTTTCCAGGGAGCTGCCGCGGCGCTGCTGCTCGGCGCCGGCTCGGCGACAGAGTACCAAATCGACCAAGCTCGCTACTTTCCGAGTCCCACCGCGGAACTCGAGAGCCGAACGAAGGTAACGGCGGACGCACAAGCCTTCCTCGCCTCGGCGACGCCCGGCAGCACACAAGCGATGCGAGTTTGGTTACAAAGCTACGATGTGCTTCTCGAACGGCTCGAGCGCCACGACATTTACGTCTACCTGCGCGCGGAAGAGAACGACCAAGATACGGTCGATGCAAAGGCGGACGCTGCCCTTGGGGCGCTTGACGACCGACTCGAAGATCGGGTGGTCGAAGCGGCACAGCTTCTCGGCCGAGAGCGTATCGAGCGCATGACGCAAGAGTCGTCGCTAGCCCAGTTCCGGTATCTCCTTAAGGACGCGCTCGCGCGCGCAGCGCACCGCCTGACCGCGAGCGAGTCTAGGGTGGTCGATCTCGCGATCGCGCCGGTGCTCGATACCGCAGCGGCGAGCTATCGGGCGCTGCGCAAATCCTCCGGCTCGATCGAGAGCCGCCAAGATGCCTACGCCGCTCTGCTGGTGTCGATTGCAGCGGCTCGAAACGGCGTCGCCCGCGTTCGCGGCTTTTCGGGCGCCTCCGAGGCTTCATACTTCGACAAGTCGATCCCGCCGGAGTCGGTCGAACGCACGCTGCGCGCGGTTGGGCAGTCGCCGGCCTATGCCGGCTATCTCCGCGTCGCGGCGCTGGCGCCCGACCCGGAGTTCTCGCCGCCGCCCCGCGAAATCGCCGATGCGATTCCGGTGATTTTGGCAGCGGAGCAGCCGATGGGGGAAGAGTACGCGAGCGCGTACGCTGCGCTCCTCGATCCACAGAATCGCCGCTTGGAAATCTGCACGGCAACGAACTGCGACGACGCGGGCTTCTCGCTCGGGTTCGCCGGAGTCGAGTCTGCGGTCTTTTTCGGCGGCTACGGAGGCAGCCTTAGCAACGTTCGCGCCATTGCCCACGAGTCGGGCCACGCGGTTCACCGGCAGTTCATGAGCCGCAGTCAGCGGATCGCGGCGTACAACCAAGGGCCTGCGTTCATGTTCGAGTCGTTCGCAGTCTTTAACGAGCTGCTCTTGCTCGATCATCTCTATCAATCGGCCAAGAGTCGCGCGCAGCGAGCCTACTACCTGCGCTACTTTCTCAAAGACGCAACCTTTCAAGTCTTCGGATCCGCGATCGAAACCGAACTTGAAAGTTCGATCTACCGCGGCGTCGAGACCGGCGCTATCCGAACCGCCGGCGATCTCAACGCTCTTACGGTCGCGGTCTTCGCCCGTCACGACCCGGCTTCGGCGAAGGATCCCGAAACCGCACTCTATTGGGCGCGCGATAGATTGTTCTTTACCGACCCGCTCTACGACGTGAACTATCTCTACGCCGGGCTGCTTGCGCTTGGGTACTTCACCGAGTTGCAAGAAGACCCCGCAGGATTCTCCAAGCGGTACGTGGCCTTGCTCAAGAACGGCTTCAACGATACGCCGACAGCGCTGGAAAAGCGTTTCCTCGGTATCGACCTCTCAAACGAGGCGAACTTGGTCGCCAACGCTGCGGCACTCATAGATGCGAGAACGGCGTTGTTGGCGGAGAGTTATCAAGGAGTACGCGCGAGGCAATAAAACTAAGCGGGATGGCACGTGTCGAGTTGCTGGCATGCGGCTGCCCGCGCTCCGGATACGCGACGCGGCGGGCCGGAGCCTACGTCGTTACCAGGTGCACGTACATACCTTCGTGTTTACTCGGATGGCACGCGCACGCCGAAGACCGCATCGTTCTCACACTGGGCGGCGGATTCGCTACCATGTATGGAAAGCGCAAATTTCAACTCGACGCAGAGACGGCGATCTACCGGCAGGCGCACGACGCGCACGTCGACACCTATCAGCGAGAGACGGTCTGCGTCTGCATCCGGTTGCCGCCTAGCCAGCAGGCTCCTTTGGAAACGTTTGCAATCCGTGACGAACAGGTCCCTAGCGTTGCGAGCCGGCTCTCGGCGGAACTAGATGCCTACGACCACGCCGCGGAGCTTTCAATCGAAGGCTTGAGCGCAGAACTCGTAGGGCGGGTACGCTCGAAGTGCGAGTTTACTCCGGCGAGCCGGCAGTGGATTCGTCAAGTGCGCGATCGAATTGAAGACGAGTATGCGGAGCCGCCAACGCTCGCGGCGATTGCAGCCGGCGTCGGTCGAGAGGCAAGTTACGTCGCAACGGCTTTTCGGAGGGCGTACGGCAAGTCGGTTGGCGACCATTTGCGCGACGTACGCCTTTGGCGTACGCGCAAATTGTTAGAGGATCGGTCGCTTTCGCTAGCCGAGGTCGCTCAGCGAGGAGGGTTTGCCGATCAAAGCCACTTCGCGCGCCTCTTCAAGCGGCGCTTTGCGATGACGCCGGGCGAGTATCGGCGGCGTGCGCTGCGGCTAAGCGATCAGCTCGCGCTCGACTAGAATCGACCGAGGATCGATGAGGTGTTTGTTGAGACCGAGCCGGTCGGCGGGAACGCCGAGCGCGAACGCGACCAGCTGCGGAAGGTGAAACGTGGGAAGATCCGTGCGGCCCCAACGTGCCGCTGCGTCAGCTTGGTATCCGTCGAGGGCGAGATGACAGAGCGGGCACGGCGTGATCACCGCTTCGGCGCCTTGATCCCGCGCCATCGCCATGTTTTGGCCGACCATGTCGGCCGCGACGTTGTCTTTCTCGAGCTGGATGTGGAAGCCGCAGCAACGCGTCTTTCCGGCATAATCGATCGGCTCTCCGCCGATTGCAGCGATCACGTCTTCGAGCGAGTGCGGATTCCGGGCCGACTCCCAACCGTTGACGTTCTCGGGCCGGATGATGTGGCACCCGTAGAAGGGGGCGACGCGCAAGCCGTTGAGCGGGTGAACGACCATCGCTCGTAAACGGTCGAGCCCGATATCGTCGATCAGCAACCAGAGCAGGTGGCGAACCGTAACGCTTCCCTGATACTTGGCACCGAACTTGGCGAGGACGGCGTTGGCGTGGTCCATTCGCGCGGCATCTTCAAGCAACTCCTTGTTGGCGGCGCGCATGTGGCCGGTGCAGGTCGAACAGATGGTGATCACGTCGTCCAGGCCGAGCGCCTCGGCTTGGGCGTAGGTTCGTGCGTTGAGGACGCGCGCGATGTCGCGGTTCACGTCGTTGAGGACCGAGGCACCGCAGCACGAGGCGGCGGTGAGTTCGATCAGCTCGATTCCAAGCTTCTCGGCGAGCAGGAGCGTGGCGTTGAAGAGTTCCTTGCACGATTCCTTTGCAACGCACCCGGGAAAGAAACCGTACCGGCGGGGCTGGGCGGAGCGCGTCGCCACCATCACTTTACCGAAACCTCGAGCGTGTCGAAAATCGTCCGAACCTCCTGGACTTTGGGAATCGGCCGCACGAACGGCGGAGGCATCTTGCCCTTGGCCGCCATGCGCAGGCCGAGCGGCGCGACCTTAAGCAGGCCGCGCACGTTGAATCGCCCGATCGTGCCCTGGATGACCTCGGTTTCGGCGAGCATGCCGGTCTGCTTGATGGTTTTGCTGACGACCAGGGCGTGGCGCGGTCCACGCTCGTTCATCATAACGCGATCGCTCACGGTAGCGCGTTTCACGTCGATGATGCGATCGTGCGGATCGACGTGTTTCGGGCAAGCCGAACAGGCGTAGCAGTGCGCGCAGAGCCAGAGATAGTCCTCGTTGATTTGAGCCAGACGCTCGGTGCGCTTTGCGTCGCGAACGTCTTCGATGAAGCGATACGCGTATGCGATCGCGGCGGGTCCGGCGAACGATGGATCGACGCTCACAACCGGGCAGAGCGAGTAGCAGGTCGCACACATCACGCAGTTGGCCGCGTCGACGAGCTTCTTCATGTCGTCGGGTGAGACGCGGCGTTCTCGCTCGTGGCGGTCGTCGGCGTCGGCCGGCTGAAGGTAGGGCCGCAGGCGCCGGTATTTGTCCCAGAACGGGTCCATGTGCACGACGAGGTCCTTCATCGGCGTGAAGTTCGCCATCGGATCCACCGCGATCGTTCCGGCGGCGTCCATGACCGTGTTGCACGGCGTCTTGCAAGCTAGCGCCGTCGTGCCGTTGATGCTCATCGAACAGGAGCCGCAGATCGCGGATCGGCACGAGCGCCGAAAGCTGATCGAGCCGTCGACCTCGGCCTTGGCCGCTTCGAGCGCGTCGAGAACCGTGGTGGTCTCGGGAATGTCAACCGTTACGACGTCGCGACGCGGTGGGGTGCCGGACGCTTCGTCGAAGCGATAGATGTCGAGCTTGATCGAAGCCATTAGTAGGCTCTCACCATAGGGTCGAAGGTCGTGATCGTTACCGGACGTGAGAAGTCGAGTCGCGGGCTGCCGTCGGCCTCGCGCCAGGCGAGGGTGTGCTTCAGCCAGTTGGCGTCGTCGCGTTCGGGGAAGTCGGTTCGCGCCTGCGCGCCGCGCGACTCCTTGCGCGCCAGCGCTCCCGCGGCCAGGGCCAGGCCGGCGTCGATGAGCGCGTCGGTCTCCAGCGCTCCGGTTAGATCGGTGTTGAACGTCGGGGACTTGTCCATGACGTAGACGCCGGCGTCGAACTCCGTGCGAATCCGAACCATCTCGTCGACCGCTCTCTTCAGGCCAGCCTCGTCGCGGAAGATGAAGGCGTTCTCGCTCAGCGTCACGTTCATCGCGTGGCGCAGCTGCGGCGCTCTCGTTCCGGAAGTGCGCGAAAGGAGCTCGCGGATGCGTTCGCGTTCCCGCGCGAGCGCGCGCTCGGCGGGCCGCACGTCGCCAACGCTCTTGACATGCTCGACTGCGCGTCGAGCAGAGCGGGCCCCGAAGACGATCGTTTCGAGCAGTGAGTTGCCTCCGAGGCGATTTGCGCCATGAACGCTGACGCACGCACACTCGCCCGCGGCATAGACGCCGGGAATGCGCGTCGCGCCATCTTTGTCGGTCTCGATCCCGCCCATGGTATAGTGCGCGCCGGGCAGGATTGGGATCGGGTCGTCGATCGCATCCTTTCCGGTCGCGTCCAGTGCCAACTCGCGGATCTGCGGCAGACGCTCGAGAATTTTCTCGCGCCCGAGGTGGCGCATGTCGAGGAGAACGCAGCCATCAACGCCGCGCCCCGCAAGAATCTCCGTCCACTCGGCGCGCGAGACGACGTCGCGCGAGGCCAGTTCGCCTTTGTTCGGAGCGTAGTTGAACATGAATCGCTCGCCAAGGGCGTTGAGCAGGTGAGCGCCCTCGCCCCGAGCGCCCTCGGTCATCAGTACGCCGTTCTCTTTGAGCGTCGTCGGGTGGAACTGCATGAACTCCATGTCCATCAGGGGGAGGCCGGCCCGATAGGCGACGCCCATGCCGTCGGCAGTCGAGGCGTACCCATTGGTCGTCTTGAGGTACATGCGGCCCGCACCGCCGGTGGCAAAAATGGTCGCCTTGGCCGAGATCAGGTCGAGCTCACCGTTGCGCAGGTTATAGGCGATAACACCGCCGCCGATCCCGTCTTCGACGGCCAGAGCGGTGCAGAAGTACTCTTCGTAGACCTTCACGCCGAAGCGCTCGAGCTGCTCCCAGAGCGTGTGGAGGATAACCAGGCCGGTAACGTCGGCCGAGTAACAGGTCCGAGGGGTCCCGGCGCCGCCGAACGGGCGCTGGGCGATCCGCCCGTCGGAAACGCGGGAGAAGATGCAACCGCGGTGTTCGAGCCAGATGATCTGTTTGGGTGCGTCCTCGCACATCGTCGCAGCCGCGTCCTGGTCGGCGAGATAATCCGATCCTTTGACCGTATCGAACGTATGGGCCTCGGGAGAGTCTTCCTCGCGATTGCCGAGGGCCGCGTTGATGCCGCCTTGCGCGGCTCCCGAATGGCTTCGAACCGGATGCATCTTCGAGACGATGGCGACGTCGGCGCCGCCCTCGGCTGCCTCCACCGCGGCCCGCATACCGGCAAGGCCGCCGCCGACGACGACCACGTCGTGCTTGATCACGCCTCCCAGGCTACTACGCGTCGCACCTGCCTGCCACGACTTTTCGCAGCCGCTCGGCGGACAGGTTCGCATCCATCCTTTACGGTAAAAGGCACCTGGGTTGAGTCAGTTCGTCCATCTGCACGTCCATTCGGAATACTCATTGCTCGACGGCGCCTGCCGAATCGATCGGCTGTGCCGCCGAGCCGCCGAGGGCGGAGCGACGGCGGTCGCTTTGACCGACCACGGCGTCATGTACGGCGCGATGGAGTTCTACTACAAGGCGCGCGAGTTTGGGCTGACCCCGATCCTCGGCTGCGAGGCCTACCTGGCGCCCCGCGGCCGGCTCGATCGGACCGCTCGCGAGGAAGCTCACGTCACGTTGCTCGCCGCCGATCTGACCGGCTATCGGAACCTGACCGCCCTCGTCTCGAAGGGGTTCTTGGAGGGCTACTACTACAAGCCGCGCATCGATTTGGAACTGCTCGCTACGCATAACGAGGGGCTGATCGTTCTCTCGGGCTGCATGTCGGGGCTGGTTGCGGCACCGCTTCTGCGCGGCGACCGCGCGGTTGCGGTGCGCAACGCCAAGACCTATCTGGAAATCTTCGGCGACCGGTTTTACATCGAGGTGATGCGCCACGGCATGCCCGAGCAAGACGCGATCAACGAGGGCCTCGTGGGGGTCGCGCACGAGCTGGGCGTCCCGATCGTGGCAACCAACGATTCGCACTACCTCGAGCAGAAAGACGCGTCCGCGCACGACGTCCTGCTCTGCATCGGAACCGGGAAGACGGTCTCCGACACCAACCGCATGCGGTTCTACTCCGATCAGTTCTACCTCAAGTCAGCCGACGAGATGGGGGAGCTCTGGCGCGATTTTCCGGAGGCCTGCGAAAACACCCTGAAGATCGCCGAGCGCATCGACATCCGGATCCCCGAAAAGATCTTTCATCTGCCGCAGTTCCCTGTGCCGCAGAGTGCGGGTGCGCCGGAACGCAGCGACGACGAGTATCTGCGGGAGCTCTGCGAAGAGGGCTTGCGCGAACGTTACGGCGAGGAACGAGCGCGCGGCGACTCGGCGCTGCGCGTGCGGCTTGAGTACGAGCTGGGCGTCATTACCAAGATGGGCTTCTCGTCGTACTTTTTGATCGTCTGGGATTTTATCAAGTACGCGCGCGATCACGGAATTCCGGTCGGGCCGGGCCGCGGCTCGGCCGTCGGCTCGCTGGTCGCGTACTGTCTAAAGATCACCGACCTGGATCCTTTACGCTTCAACTTGGTCTTCGAGCGTTTCCTCAATCCCGACCGCATCTCGATGCCGGATATCGACACCGATTTCTGCGTCGACCGGCGCGACGAAGTGATCGACTACGTTACGCAAAAGTACGGCAAAGATCGCGTTGCGCAGATCGTAACCTTCGGGACGATGGCGGCGCGGGCTGCCGTTCGCGACGCCGGCCGAGCGCTCGGCGTGCCGCTGCCCGATGTCGATCGCGTGGCCAAGCTCATTCCCTCGGGCCCCGGAGGCCTTTCGATCGAGCGCGCCGTCGAGCAGATCGCCGAGCTGAAGATGCTCTGGGCCACTCGGCCGGAGATCCGCAAACTGCTCGAGACCGCCAAAGAGATCGAAGGCCTCGCGCGCAATGCGGGAACGCACGCCGCGGGCGTCGTGATCTCTTCCGGACCGCTCGTGGAGTACACGCCGCTCGTCCGCTTCGGCGACGGCGGGATCAACACGCAGTACGATATGGACTGGATCGAGCGCATCGGCCTGCTCAAAATGGACTTCTTGGGTCTGCGCAACCTCACCGTCATGGAGAAGGCGGTGGTGGAGATCAGGCGCACGGGGTTCGAGGGCTTCGATCTCGCGACGATTCCGATGGACGATGCCAGGACGTACGCGATGCTCGGCCGGGGGGAGACGATGGGCGTCTTTCAACTCGAGTCGGACGGGATGCGGCGGGTATGTGGCGAGCTACAGCCCTCGCGCTTCGAGGACATCGTTGCGCTGGTCGCGCTCTATCGGCCCGGACCGATGGACTGGATTCCGCAGTATATCGCCAACAAGCACGGACGCTCGAAGCCCTCCTACCTGCATCCCAAACTCGAGCCAATTCTCGCCGAGACGTACGGCACCGCCGTCTATCAGGAACAGGCGATGCAGATGGCGCGGGAGATCGCCGGCTTCACCATGGGCGAGGCCGACGAGCTGCGCAAGGTGATGGGCAAGAAGCAGAAGGAGAAGATCCCTCTCTATCAAGAGAAGTTCATCCGCGGCGCGATCGAGACATCGGGAATCACCCGGAGTCTGGCCGAGCACATTTTTCACTTCATCGAACCGTTTGCCGGCTACGGGTTCAATAAGTCCCATGCGGTAGCGTACGCGTGGATCGCCTATCAAACCGCCTACCTCAAAGCCAATCATCCGCTACAATATTTGACCGCGCTCATGACCTCGGTGAAAGACAAAACCGAAAAGCTGGTCGAGTACATCGACGAGGCGAAGAAGCTCGGCATCGAAGTCTTGCCGCCCGACGTCAACGAGTCGCTGACGGACTTTGCGGTCGTAGGGGAAGCGATCCGCTTCGGCTTGTCGGCGATCAAAGGCGTCGGCGAAGGGGCGGTGCGCAGCATCATCGAGACGCGCGAACGGGACGGACGATTCACCGATCTCTTCGATCTTGCCGAACGAATCGACGCCAAGCAGGTGAACCGGCGCGTCTTCGAAGCGCTGATCAAATGCGGTGCGCTCGACGGGCTGCCCGGAAATCGCGCCCAGATGCTGGCTGCGCTGGATGGGGCGCTCGAGCTAGCCGCGCGCTCGACGCGCGATGCCGAGGTCGGTCAGGTCTCGCTCTTCGGAACCGCGACCGCGCAGGCGCCGGCTCTCGCGCCGAGGCTCCCCGGAGTGATCGCCCCGACGACCCGCCAGATGCTCGCGTGGGAGCGCGAGACGTTGGGCATTTTCGTCTCGGGTCATCCGCTGGCAGAGATCGCACCGCAGCTGGCGCGCGCCGGCGCGCTGCCGATCAAAGAGCTGCGCAATGCCGGCGACGATGCGCAGGTTACGATCGGCGGCACGGTTACCGGCGCTCGCCGCACGCTGACGAAGGCCGGGCAACAGATTTTGATCGCGCAGCTCGAAGATACGACCGGCGCTTGCGACGTGATCCTCTTCTCGAAGCTCTACGCGCAGATGCAGCAGCTCTTCGAGAACGACGCGGTCTTGATCGTTAAGGGGCGGGTAAGGCTGCGCGAGCGTCCGGGCGCGGCTCCTGGCGACGAGCCCCGGGTCGAACTAACGGTGGCGGCGAGCGACGTCGCGCCGTTCGTTCCATCGGAGAGGTCGTTCGCCGCAGCCGCCCGCGGTTGGCACGTAGAGGTCACCAGGCGCGAACAGATCGATCGCTTGGCGCGACTGATCGACGAGTGGCCGGGCGAGGTTCCGGTGATGATGCACGTACAAGGGCGGTCTCAGCGCGTCGGGCGGGCAATCGCGGGCGACGCCCGCGTGCGCGCGGAGCTGGAGCGCATCTTCGCCCCTGCGGGTGTCCGCGAAGGCGCGATGGACGCCTACGGATGAACGTCGTTTCGGCGTCGGATCGGGGCGCGCTCGCCGCGATGCTCGACGCGGGCTGGGATCCACCGCAAAAGGTCGTCGACGAGGTTGCCGAGATTATCGTGCAAGTCCGGGCTCGGAAAGACTCGGCGCTGCTCGAGTACGCGCGCCGCTTCGACGATGAGAGGTTCGAGCTTTCGAAACTGCGCGTACCCATTCCAATGCTCGAAGCAGCGCGAGCGCTCGTCCCGGCGCAGATCGGGGCAGCGCTGGAGCTCGCGAAAGAGCGCATCGCCCGCTTTCACCAGCGCCAGCGCCAACCTGAGATCGCATACGTCGAGGAGGACGGGTCGCGCTACGCGCTGCAGCGGCGTCCCTTAGCCTCGATAGCCGCGTACGTCGCGCGGGGAGGCGCGGCATCATCGGTGCTGATGGGGACGGTTCCAGCGAAGATCGCGGGAGTCGACCGCGTGATCGTCCTCACGCCGCCGCAGCCGGGAGGGCTGCACGCGCCGGTGCTCTTCGCTTGTGCTCTTTGCGGGGTCGACGAACTCTATGCGGTTGGGGGTGCGCAGGCAATCGCCGCCGCAGCCTTCGGCACCGAATCGATCGCGCCGGTCGAGAAGATCGTGGGGCGCGGCGGCGAGTACGTCACCGAAGCAAAACGCCAAGTCTTCGGGCGGTGCGGGGTCGATTCGCTCGCAGGGCCGCCGGAAGTGCTGATCGTAGCCGACGAAGGAGCGAACAGCGAATACGTCGTCGGGGAACTCCTCGCGCAGGCAGAGCGGGCCGGCGTTACGCGCTTAGCAGTGCTCTCCGAGTCCCGGGCGCTTCTCGAAGCCGTCGCGCAGCTGGTCGATACGCTCGACCTTCGCAGGCTCGAACGCAGCGAGCTGCTGAGCGCGGCGATTCCGAGCCACTGTCAGCTTATCGCGGCAAGCACGCGAGACGAGCTCTTCGAGGTGTTGAATAGATTCGCGCCGGCGTTTCTCTGCCTGCAGGTGCGCGACGCTTCGGCGTATCTCGAGCGCGTGCGTTCCGCCGGCACTGTCTTCGTCGGCGACATGACGCCGCTGGTAAGCGGCGAATATCTTTCCGGTGCAAACCACGTCGCCCCGACGTCGGGAACGGCGCGATTTTCGTCGAGCCTTTCGCTCGACGACTTCATGCGCAGTTTTAGCGTCGTCGAAAACAGTGCCGAACGCATGACGAGCGACGCCCACTCCCTGGCGGCGCTCGCCGAGTTCGAGGGGCTTCCGCATCACGCGCAGACCGCGCGCATGAGGCACGGAAGCTGAGGACCCTCGTCGCCTTCGACGTTGACGGAACGCTGGTCGGCGCGGAGCTCACGATCTCGCCGGCCGTTCGAGCGGCGATCGCGCGGATGCAAGCGGCAGGAGTCGAAGGGTGTCTGGTCACCGGACGCATGTATCGCGCAACCCTCCCGTTCGCGCGGGAGCTCGGGTTCGAGAGCCCGATCATCTGCTATCAGGGTGCCGCCGTGATCGATCCGGATACCGACGAAGTCCTCAGCCACGCCGCGCTCGCAAACGAGATCGTGCGCGAACTGATCGGCCTAGCGGAGAGCGATCGCGTGCACCTGCAGCTCTACCGAAACGACGAGTACTATGCGGAGGAACGCAATCGTTTCTCGGAACTCTACGCTTCGCTGGCGCGAATCGAGCCGGTCGTCGTTCCGTCGCTACGTGAGGCATTCGCCTACAGCGACGCTACCAAGGCCGTTATCGTCGCCGATGCGCCGGTCGCGCAGGCCTATGCCGCAAAGCTCCAGGCGCACTTCGGCGAACGGGCATACGTCACGCGCAGTTTACCGGAGTTCGTCGAAGTGCTCGATCCCAAGGTCGACAAAGGCAGCGCGCTGCGCTTTGTCGCCGAGCGTCTGGGCGTGCCACTCGATCGGACGGTTGCGATCGGTGATTCCTGGAACGACGCACCGCTTTTGCGGGCGGCGGGCTTCTCGGTCGCGATGGGCTCTGCCCCGGACGAGCTCAAGAACGTCGCCGATGCAGTCGTCGCGGACCTCGCGCACGACGGCGTAGCCGAGGCAATCGAGAAATACGTGCTGACGTGAAGCGCGGTTCGGGCCGGCCAAGCCGGCGCGGGCCGTCGGCGGCCGCACGCATCCGGCCGTTCTGGATGCCGATCGCTTTGGGGGTTGCGCTGCTGGCGGGCGCCGCGGCGGTCGCGGCGATCTGGCCCGGCTTCTATCCGCGAGCGGTTAGCGTGAGCGGAAATCAGCGCATCTCGCGCGGCGAGATACTCGCCCGCGCCGAGATCGCCCCGAACCGAAGCATCTGGCTCGAAGACACCGGCGCGATCGCCAGGCGGATCGAAGCAATTCCGTACATCGCTTCCGCCTCTGTACACCGCTTTCCGCCGGGTTGGGTGGCGATTGCCGTAAGCGAGCGGGAGCCGTTTGCGATCGTTCAGAGCGGGCCCGTCAGCGTCGTCGTCGATCGCGCGATGCGCGTTTTGGCACCGGCAACGGGTGACGAGCAAAACGTGGTCATCGTGCTTGGGCCGGATCTCGATCTTGAGCCGGGCAGCTTCGTAACGGTGCGGGACGCGTTCGTCCTGCGAGACGCGTACGACGCAATGATCGCACGGCATATTACGCCCGTTTCCCTATCCGTCGATCGGTACAGCGGCATCGTCGCCACGATGCACGGCGGATTACGGGTGCTGCTGGGCGGACAGAACGAGTTCGACCGAAAGCTGGGTCTGATCGATCCGATCCTCGCTCAGGTTGTACGCGAGCAAGGGCGCGTCGCGGCGATCGACCTGCGCGCTCCGGCTACACCGGTGCTCGTTTACCGCTAATGGGTGGTCAGGTCGGCGTAGACCATGACCGTGCCCTTGATCAGGGAGAGCTTGAGCTGGTCGTTCGGCTGGACCTTCGAAAAGTCGACGGTCTCGCGGCCCGCGCTTAGCAGCGCCTCCTTGCCGTTGTCCATCACGACGTCGACGTGCTTTGGATCGACGACTTTTTGCACCTTGACCGTATAAGTGCCGTCTGGAATCGACGACGGGTCGAGCATGGCCGCAGAGACGGCGACGGGGAATAGCGATGCCAAGCAAAGGGCTACGAGCGATAAGTTTCGATTCACGCGTGCGACTCCGAGTAGCAGAAGACGGTTGATAAAGAACGACAGCGCAAGTCCCGCCCACGCTTCAACAACGCGACCGGGCTTTCTGAGGCCCTCTACTTTGAGGTATTTTTGATAACCCCTGTATGGGAAATCGCGGCGGCCGCGGGAGAAGCCACGAGCGTTCCCTCGCGCCGGCCGGTCCCTTCGACGAGCGACGAGACGGTACGCCAAGCTCCGCGGAGAGCGTTTCAAGCGTGCTACCCCTAGTAGGATTCGAGGGATTCGACCGCAATATATCGTGGCAACATGAAGCACGAGACCGTTTGCGGCCTCGATATCGGGACGACGAAGACGTGCGCGGTCGTCGCCGTCGAAGGGCCAGGCGGGCTCGAGATCGTCGGCGTGGGTGAAGCGCCCACGCTCGGTATGCGTAAAGGCGTGGTCGTCGACTTGGAAGAGACCATCAAGTCGATCGAGGCGGCGACCGAGAGGGCCGAGCGTATGGCGGGCGCCCACGTAGGTGAAGTCTTCGTCGGGATTACCGGCGAGCACATCCGAAGCACGAACAATCGCGCGGTGGTCGCCGTCTCCGGCGAGGACCGCGAGGTCGGCGCGGGCGACGTGCGGCGCGTCATCGACGCAAGCAAGATCATCAACCTGCCCAGCGACCGGCAGATCATCCACGCACTGCCGCGCTATTTTACGGTAGACGGTCAGGAAGGCATCAGCGACCCGATCGGCATGGCGGGAGGCCGGTTGGAGGTCGACACGCACATCGTTACCGGAAGCACCAGCTTTATTACCAACGTGCTCAAGTGCGTTCAACGGGCCGGCCTAGAGGCGGCCGGCGTCGTCTTCGAGCCGCTGGCCAGCTCCGCCGCGACCCTGCTGCCCGAGGAGAAGCAGGTCGGCGTCGTTTTGCTCGATATCGGCGGCGGCACGACCGACATCGCCGTGTACTCTCTGGGAAGCGCGATCTACACCTCGACGATTCCGATCGGCGGAAACATGCTGACGAGCGACATCTCCTTAGGTCTCAAGACGACCTTGGCCGAGGCCGAGGACGTAAAAAAGCGCTTGGGGACCGGTGTGCGCAACGGCGGCGAGGAGGCTTTCGCGGTCCGGACGCTCGACGGACGCGCGACACGGGAGCACACGACGGCCGAGCTGAGGCAGATCGTCGTTCCGCGGGTCCTGGAGACGCTGCGGATGGCGCGCCAGAAGATCGTCGAGAACGTGCCGCGAGATTTGGTCCTGGGAGAGGTCGTGCTTACCGGAGGCGGCGCCCTGCTGCCGAATATCGAACCGATAGCCGAAGACGTCTTCGGCCTGCCGGTCCGGGTCGGCACGCCGCAGTCGATTGGAGGACTCACCGATGCCATGGCGGCACCACAGTACGCTACGGCGATCGGATTGGTGTTATTCGGCGTAAACGGAGATCGTGACGATGCGTTGCGCACGCACCGGCGCGGTGGCGCGATCCTCGGCCGCATACAGCGATGGTTGGCGGACTTGTGGACCTAAACTTATTTTCGACGGAGGAACCCGAAGCAATGGCTGACGTACGACGTTCTGTAACCGAACCCGAGCACGCAGCGACGATCAAGGTGATCGGCATCGGCGGGGGCGGCTGTAACGCCGTTAACCGCATGGTCGCGGCCGGCCTTGCCGGGGTCGATTTCTTTGCCGTGAACTCCGACGTGCAGGCGTTACGCGGCGCGCTCACCGAGAACCGCGTGCACGTTGGCGGGAGTCAAACGCGAGGTCTCGGTGCCGGCGCGAACCCGACGCTGGGGCGCGAGGCCGCAGAAGCGTCGCGCGAAGATCTCGCTTTGATCCTCGAGGGCGCCGACCTGGTCTTTCTCACCGCGGGCATGGGCGGCGGAACGGGGACGGGCGCGTCGCCGGTCATCGCCGAGTTGGCGCGCGAAGCGGGGGCGCTCACGATCGCGGTCGTCACCAAGCCCTTCGCGTTCGAAGGAAAGAAGCGTATGCAGATCGCCGAGAACGGTATCGCCGAGCTCGAAGCCAAAGTCGATACGCTGATAACGATTCCCAACGAGCGCATCTTGCAAGTGATCGAGAAGAAGACGCCGCTCAACGAAGCGTTCTCGTACGCCGACGACGTCCTGCGCCAGGGGATTGCCGGCATCAGCGATCTGATCACACAGCCGGGGCTAATCAACCTCGACTTCGCCGACGTGAAGGCGATCATGACCGACGCCGGCTCTGCAATGATGGGCATCGGCGAGGGAAGCGGCGAGCATCGTGCGGCCGACGCGGCGCAGAAGGCGATTGCGTCGCCCTTGCTCGAGACGACCGTCGAGGGCGCGCACGGCGTCATCTTCAACATCACCGGCGGCCCGGATATGGCGATGTACGAGGTCAACGAGGCGGCCGAGATGATCAGCCGTGCGGTCGATTCCGAAGCACAGATCATCTTCGGTGCATCGATCGATCCGGCGATGTCCGGTAAGGTTCGCGTTACGGTGCTCGCGGCAGGCTTCGGATCGCGGCGCAGCTATCGCTCGGCCCAGGGCGGGTACGCGTTCGAGACAGGCAAACTCGACACGGTCGCTCCGGTGACGATGGACGACATCGACGTGCCGGCCTTCCTGCGCTATCGCGGCTAGGATCTCGACGAGGTCCTCGTGGCCTACAACGCGCGCGTGTTGCTGGACTCCGTCAGCCCGGCCGGAGTTCGGCTCGCCACGCTCGAGGTAACGTTTCCGCGGTTCGTTCTCGCGGAGTTTAACACGCATCGCACTTTTTCTCGAAATTCTGCGAGCTCGCGTGCCGTGCCAACCCCAAAATTGATCGAGCGCGTCGAGAACGAACCGGCCGTGCCGCTCGAATGGGGGCGCAATAAAACGGGGATGTCGGCGAGCGAAGTGCTGCGCGGTGAGGAAGCGCAGGAAGCGCGGCGGGTGTGGCTTTCGGCACGCGACGCCGCGGTCGCGCACGCTCGCGCGCTGCTCGACCTGAAGGTACACAAGCAGGAGTTGAACCGGCTGCTCGAGCCGTTCTTATGGCATACGGTGATCGTGACCGCAACGGAGTGGGATAATTTCTTCGACCTGCGCTGTGCGCCGAACGCTCAGCCGGAGATCCGTGCGGCGGCGCTGGCCATGCGCGCGGCGATCGCGGCGAGCACGCCTGCGCCGGTGGAATACGGCGCCTGGCATACGCCCTTGCTCCAAGGCGACGAGTCGGGGCTCGACGTCGAGACGCGAAGGCGGATCTCGGCGGCTCGCTGCGCGCGGGTTTCGTATCTTACCCACGACGGTAAGCGCGAGATCGAAAAAGATTTGGAGCTCTACGAGCGGCTCAAGGAAGACCGCCATCTGAGTCCGTTCGAGCACGTGGCGACGCCGGTCGCAGACCGCGAGTTTCACGCAAACTTTCGCGGCTGGCGTCAGATGCGCCGCGAGATCGAATCGCCCAACGGAGTCGTCGCGCCGGCGCGATGATTGCGGGCGTGGAGCGCCGCAAGGGCTACAAACGCGAGAAGCGACGCCCACGCCGGTAGCTTGACGACGAACCAGAGCGGGTCGTTGGTCGCGCGCGCCTGGGCGTAGTCGCGCCACGCTGCTTGGACGATCTCGTCGGGTGCGTAGACGCGCAACGCCGTTGCCGAGGGCAGCGGAAGCTGCGGGGAGTGGAGCTCGAAGACGTAGATCGCCGCAGCTAGCGCGCAGAGCGTCGTGAGCGTTACGCGCCCGTCGATGCGCAGCCGCAGGAGGATCACGGCACAGACGAAGATGCTCGCAAGGAAGAGCGGTTTCGCGCTCCAGACCACAATCCAGGGAATCGAGAGCACGCAGAGCGCAATCGCCGCGACGACTTGCTCTCGGCCTCGAGTTCGGGTTGCTAAAACTAAAGCTGCGGGAATCGCCAGCGCGAGCTCCTCCTGGTGGAGAAAGGGTGCGGCCGAAACCGCGAAGAGCGCCGGAAGAAAGACGAGGAGCGTGCGGCTGTCGAGCGTGCGCGCAACGCGCGGCGCGAGCCAGACCCCGGCAGTAACGCCCAGGACGTAGAGTAATGCGGCGAGCGAGCGTGCTAGCTCCAAGGGAGCGCCTACGTACGTAAGAACGTACGTCGAGCTGTATTGAAAAGGAAAGCGCAACTCGGAAACGGCGTGCGCCGGGAGAACCTGCGTGAGATAGAGGGAGAGACCGCGCAGGCCAACTAGCTCCAGCGCGATGCCGCCAAGCAGCACGGCCGTTACCGCGATCGTCCAGCGCGCCTTCGGTACGAAGAGCAAAACCGCGATGACGACGGGGAGACCGATCGTGGGCTCTATTGCGGTCAGCGCGGCGAGAAAGCCGGCGATTGCGTCGCGGCCGCGAGCGAGGGCGAGACCGCAGAGCACCAGTGCGAGCAAGGCGAACGGAACGATCTGGCCGCTGTTCAGCTGGACGTAGCCCGCCGAGAGCACCAGCGACGCCAGCGCCAGGTCGAGCGGAACTCCCAGCGCGGCTAAGCCGGCAGCGACGGTGGCGACCGCGACGATAATCGCGACGGCGTAGACGATTCGAGCGGTGCCGAACGGCATGTGCGCCAGCGCCATGAACGGCGGAAAGTCGAAAGGCGGCTGGGGAGCGGGCACGGCGACGGCCGGATAGCGAGCAAAAAGCTTGCCGCGAAACGTCTCCCCGGCGTTCACGCGGTGCTCGCACGCGTGCAAAGGCTCGTAGAAGTACGGGCTCATCTGCCGATCGAGCGCGTCGCCCGCGCAGTAGAAGTCGGGAAAGTCGTCCATGTTTCGCCAGGGCAGCGCGTCGCCGAGTCGCGCGAGATCGCGCAAGGCCGCGATCGCTAATACGGCGAGAAGGACGCCGACGACGAGCCGGACCCGGCGGTCGTGCTCGTTCACGCCTTACGCTGCGGGACGCACGTGCGTAGCGCGGCGAGCGCTATCGCCAGCATACCGGCGAGCGCTGCCCACGTCGGCAGCTTAATCGCAAACCACGCCGGCGTGTTGCCGCCGAGCTGCGCTACGCGCTCGCGCCAGGCTTCCTGCGCCAGGTCTCCCGGCAAAGGCTGCTTTGTGGCGATCGTGGGAAACGCCGCCGGCGGCACCAGCTCGAAGAGGTAGATGGCCGCCGCGATCGCGGAGAAAGTCGCAATCGAGATCGCCGGAGTTACTTCCAATCGAACGAGCAGCACGGCAACGACGAAGAGGCTGGCCAGAAAGAGCTTCTTGGTGATCCAAACGGCGATCCACGGCACTGCAAGCAGGCAGAGCGCAACGGCTGACGCGTCTTGGAGCCGCCCTTTCAGGCCGGTCGCTAAGACGAGCGCTGCCGGTATCGCAAACGAGAGGTCGACCATGTGCACGTAAGGACCGCCGAAGACGCTACACGCGGCGGGCAGGTACGCGAGAAGTTCGCGGCGTCCGAGATGCTCGGCGAGCCGGCCGCCGAGCCATACCGCGAAGGTGAGCACCGCAACGTAGGAGAGCTCACCGGCGAAGAGCGCCGCTGCCGGAGCTGCACCCAGGCTGCGCAGAAGATACGTAAGACTATATTGGTAGACATAGCCCGTCTCGGCGGCCGCTTGAGCCGGGACGACACGCAAGACGTACTCGATCACCCCGCCGGGGCCTGCGGTCAACAGCGCGAGCAGCGCTAGGCAGAGCGTCGCTAAGACCACTGCGATGCGCGTGCGCGGCGCCCACAGCAGCACGGCGGCGCAGACCGGCAGGCCGAGATGCGGCTCGATCAAGGTAAGCGCGGCGAGGATGCCGGCGATGGCATCGCGGCGATGCGCCATCGCAACGCCGCAGAAGACGAGGGTCACGAGGGCGAATGGAACGACCTGTCCGGCGCTGAGCAGGAGATAGCCGGCGGGGAAGAAGAGCGCGAGCGCGGCCACGTCGAGGGGAATCGAAAGCAGCCCCAGTCCGAAGATGGACGCGATGACCGCGAGCACGATCGCCATGGCGTCGATCGTGCGGGCTACGGAGAAGCTCAACCGCGCGAGCAGCATGTAGGGCGGAAAGTCGTAAGGCGGGAGCGGTGCCGGAACCGCCAGCGCGGGATCGCGGCGATAGGCTTCGGTATGATTGACGGCGTGCTCGCAGCTATGCAGCGGCTCGTAACGATACGGGTCGGCTCGCTGGTCGAGCGCGACGCCCGCGCAGTAGAAGTCCTGGAAGTCGTAGAGCTGGTGCCACGGCAGCGTATCGCCCAGCCGGGCGAGATCGCGCAGGGCCGCCGCGCCGAGAATCGCCAGCGCCAGCAAAAGAACGTAACGCCAGGCCGGGGAGCGGCGCATTGCGCGACACTAGCGGTTTAAGCGCGCCAACTCCTCCAATAGTGCCCGAAGCTCGAGCAATCGGGACTTGTGTGCGAATTGTTTGCCCGTCGTCTTGCGCCGATACGTCGTCTGGTATATAACCGATACCATCTAGCAGTACGAAGCTGAGGTGTTGGGTGTGGCTCTTCGCTTCCGTGCAACGCGAGCGTTCGTCGAACGCGAACGCGCCGTTGCAGAGCATTGGTATCTCTGCCGGCGAGCAGCTCGGCGCTTCGTGCGCCGCGGCCTCGACCGGGCGGATCTCGAGCAAATAGCTGCCATCGGCTTGATCAAAGCGGCCGACCGTTACGATGCGTCGCAAAGCGCGCCGTTCGAAGCATACGCGTGGCTTCTGATCGTGGGCGAGTTGATGCACTACGTTCGCGATAACGAGCGCTTCTTGCGCGCGCCGCGCGGCATTCGAGACCTCGAGCGCCGCTGGGCGGCCGGCGAGCGCAAACTCTGGGCAATTCTCGGGCGAGAACCGCTGGAGAGCGAGGTCGCCGGCTGCGTCGGCGCAACGCCCGAACAGGTGCGAGAGGTCCGAGCGTACCGCGCCAGCAGTCACGTGCGTCTCATTCGAGCTGCTGCAACGCGCTGAATACCGCGTCGAGCCGTACGGCATCGAAGATGTCCTCGATCGGATCACCGTCGACACCATGCTTGGCGGGCTTACGCCGCTGGAACGCCGGATCGTTCGCTCGATTCATCTCGACGGACTCACGGTGGTCGAGCTGGCCGCACGCTTGGGCTATTCGCGCCGTCACGTAACCCGGCTTCACCGCAACGCGATCGAGCGGTTGAAACGCACGGTGGAGTAGCGGCTCGAGGCGGCGCCGAAGAGACGCGCCTGATGTTTCGCTACCTGACTGCCGGAGAGTCGCACGGTCCGGCCCTGGTCGGCATTCTCGACGGGATACCGGCTCATCTGCGGCTCGACGTCGGCGCGATCGACGAGGCGCTCGCGCGCCGGCAGGGCGGATACGGCCGCGGGGCCCGGATGAAGATCGAACGAGATCGCGTCGAGTTTCTCGCGGGCATTCGCGGCAGCGAAACGCTCGGCTCTCCGATCGCCGTCGTCGTGCGCAATCGCGACTACGAAACGCCGCGCGTGCGCGCGCTGATGGATCCGATCAGCGGCGCCGGGGAAGCGCTGACCAACCCGCGCCCTGGGCACGCCGATTATGCAGGGGCGCTGAAATACCGGCAGCGCGACTTGCGCAACGTGTTAGAGCGAGCCAGTGCGCGGGAGACCGCGATGCGCGTCTGCCTCGGCGCGATCTGCGCGCAGTTTCTCGCCGCGCTCGGAGTTACGACGCGCAGTTACGTCACGCGGATCGGCGGCGTCGAAGCGCCGGAGCTCGGGCATTGGGATCAACGCGAGGTCGAGACGAGCGACGTGCGCTGTCCCGACGAGCCGAGCGCACGCCGGATGATCGAAGCGATCGACGCGGCCAAAGAGGCCGGCGATACGCTCGGCGGCCAGTTCATGGTGCGCATCGACGGGATGCCGGTCGGCGTCGGGAGCAACCGCCAACCGAATCAACGATTGGACGGAATTCTGGCCGGCGCCGTGATGGGCATGCAAACGGTCAAAGCGGTCGAGATCGGTCTCGGCGCACAAGTGGCCGCGACCCCAGGGTCGCAAGCCCACGACGTCTTCGCGCTCGAAGGCGAGGAGGTCGTGCGCCCGAGTAATCGGGCCGGCGGCATCGAGGGCGGGATGAGCAACGGCGAGCCGATCGTGGTGCGCGTCTCGGTGAAGCCGATCCCGACGCTGATGAAGGCGCTGCCTTCGGTAAATCTTCACCAGGGAACCGGCGCGCCGGCCACGATCGTGCGCAGCGACGTTTGCGTCGTGCCGGCGGCCGCGATCGTCGGCGAGGCGATGGTGCGTCTTGCCGTGATGCAGCCGGTGCTGGAGAAATTCGGCGGCGACTCGATCGAAGAGACGATGGAAAATCTCCGACGCAGCGGCGCCGCCGCGGCGCGGCTCTTTTCAACCGAGACCGGCGCTGCGGCTCCGTGAAGCGGCACGTGGCCTTGATCGGGTTCATGGCCTCGGGCAAGTCCACGATCGGCCGTAAACTCGCGCGGCGGCTCGGTTGCGCCTTCTTCGATACCGACGAGTTGATCGTGGGGGCGCACGGAACGATCGCGCGAATCTTTTCTGATGAAGGTGAAGCTGCGTTTCGGTTCTACGAGCGAGCAGCTCATACGCGACGTCTTGGCAGAGGCCGAGCCGGGCATCGTCGCCCTCGGGGGCGGCGCGTTGACACTCACCGAGAACCGAATGATTCTCGAAGAGCGAGCCTATCGCGTCTTCATCAAGGTCTCGCCGGAGCAGGTTTTCGACCGCGTGCGCAAGGGCCGCACCGCGCGCCCGATGCTCGGCCCGAAGCCCTCGCTGGCGGCGATCGAGGATCTCTACCGCGCACGAATGCCGCACTA
Source organism: Vulcanimicrobiota bacterium (assembly GCA_963739845.1). Lineage (GTDB taxonomy): Bacteria > Vulcanimicrobiota > Vulcanimicrobiia > Vulcanimicrobiales > Vulcanimicrobiaceae > Cybelea. The sequence continues at coordinate 589,840 of CAVUBQ010000001.1, forward strand.
CGCCGGTGCGGACTTCGTGGTCGAAGCGGAGCACCGCAGCGGCCGCCAAGTCATTGACGAAATCGCCGAGTGGATACGCGAGAAGAAGATCGAGATCGGGCGCTAACGTCGTCGTTTAACGACGATCTCGGCTATCCGATCTTCATCGGCGACGGCCTGCGTGCCGATGTCGCCGCATTCGCGCGCGATCGCGGTGGAGCCGTCGCGATACTCTGCGATCGCAACCGTTACGTTCGCGCGTCTGCCGAAGAGATCGCCGCAGCTACGGGCGGAACGCGGGTGCTCCCGTTTGCGCTTGGTGAGGCGCGCAAGCGACTGGTGACGGTCGAGCGGGTTCTCGATGCCCTGGTGCTTGCCGGCGTCGAACGCAATGGACTCGTCATCGGTGTCGGCGGAGGTGTCGCCAGCGACCTCTTCGGATTTGCCTGCGCGACGTACATGCGCGGCGTGCCCTATGCGCACGTTGCGACGTCGCTGGTCGCGATGGTCGACGCTGCCATCGGCGGCAAGACTTCGATCGATTTGCGCGGCGGGAAGAACTTGGCCGGAAGCTTTCGCGACCCGGCCGGCGTCTTCTGCGATGTGAGTGCGCTGGAGAGCCTACCGGCGCGTGCGATCCGCGAGGGCCTCGCCGAGATCGTAAAGGCGGCGATTATCGAGGGTGGCGAGCTGTTCGAGGATCTGGAAGAGCTGGCGGCGCATCGGTTCTCAGCGTGGTTTTGGCCCAATCTCGTCGCCGCGTCCGTCAAAGTGAAGACGATGATCGTCGCCGAAGACCGGCTCGAAGCAGGCGCGCGCGAGCAGCTCAATCTCGGGCATACGTTCGCACACGCAATCGAGCTCGCATCGGAGTACCGCGTGACGCACGGCGCCGCGGTCGCGTTGGGTCTTCGCGCTGCCGGGTTGCTGGCGTTACAACGCGGCCGCTTTAGCGAACGGGAGCACTTCCGCGTTCTCGCGTTGCTGACGCTCTTGGGCTTGCCGCTGCAGACGTCGTTGGCTCCGGACGACGTCCTCGCGGCAATGCGGACCGACAAGAAGCGGCGCCGCGGAAAGTTGCGGTTCGTCTTGCCGCTGGCGATCGGCGACGTGGAATACGGCGTGGAGTGCGATAATCGAAGCGTGCGCGCCGTGCTTGCCCGCCTGCAGCGGCCGCCTGAGACGATCCGTGCGCGTCGTTGACGCGCTTGCGGCTATTCGCTCGTCGCGCTTCGACCTGCCGCTAACCTACGATGCCGGCGCGTTCGAACTTACGATTGGCGAGGTCCTGCGCGTTCCGCTGGGAAGCCGCGACGTGCTCGCCTTTGCCGTTTCGCCGGTACGAGAGATCGCGCGGCCGGAACAACCGCTCAAGCCGGTGCTCGAGCGTCTCGACGTGCCCCGCGCCTTCGACGAGACCGGGCTGCATCTGGCGCGATTCATCGCCGAACGCTATCTCTGCACGCTCAACGAAGCCCTGAGCGCCGTCGTGCTGGCCGATGCGCTCCCACGAATCCGCGACTCGTTGGTTCGTTCCGGGACGCGCCCCGAGCGTCGGCCGGTATCGGTCGGTACCCTCGCGGCTGGTGCGCTTGATCTGGGACGAACTTGCGGAAGCCTTCACGCTCGAACAACTGCTACGCCACCCCGAGGCACGCCGAACGGGCGACCGTGCCGCGCTGCTGCGCCACGTCCAAGCGCTGGTACGGGGCGGCGCCCTGCAGCGCCAGCGCCGCCTGATCGATCCGCGCACGGGAGCATACCGTGTGCGCGTGCTCGATCTCGGCGAGGGCTCGGTCCGGGGGAAGAAGGCCGAGGCGCTCGTCGCTTTCGTTCGGGCGAATCCCGGCGCGCCGCGCGCCGACGCGTTGCTCGCCGGCTTCAGCCAGGCCGTCATTGCGCGTGCGATCTCCGCCGGCGCGGTGTGCGAACGCCAGGTACGTCCCGAAATTGCAGTGCACGAACCGTCTCGGACGTCGCATCGCCCGACGCCGACCGGCGAGCAAGCCAAGGCGTTACGCTGGATCGAAGGCGCGCTCGATCGGCGACGGTTCGACGCGGCGTTGCTCTACGGCGTTACCGGCAGCGGTAAGACGAACGTCTACATCGAGGCCATCGAACACGCAATCCAAAACGGCGGACGCGCAATCGCTCTCGTGCCCGAGATCTCGCTCACGCCGCAGACCACGCGCCGCTTTGAGGCGGCCTTCGGCCGGCGTATCGCCGTGCTGCACTCCGCTCTCTCACAGCGCGAGCGCTTCGATGCGTGGCAGGCATGCGCGCGCGGCGAGATCGACGTCGTCGTCGGCGCGCGCAGCGCGGTCTTTGCACCGCTGCGCGACGTCGCTTTGCTGATCGTCGACGAAGCGCACGATCCATCGTACAAACAGGAGGCCGTGCCTCGCTACAACGCCGTCGAGGTGGCGCGCGAGCGGATGCGCTACGAGGGCGGCGCCCTGCTCTTGGGCAGCGCGACGCCGTCCCTGGAGAGCTACGCTGCGGCGACGGCCGGCAAGATCGCCCTGCTGCGCATGGCGCACCGGGCGACCGATCAATCACTTCCGGACGTGCGCATCGTGGATCTTCGCAGAGAGTTCGAGAGCGGCAACCGCGGAGTCTTCAGCAGTGCGCTGGTCCAGGGGCTGGGCGAGCGGCTCGAACGCGGCGAGAAGAGTCTGCTCTTCGTGAATCGACGCGGAAGCGGCGCCTCGCTGCTCTGTCGCAGTTGCGGGCATACGCCGGAGTGCCCACGCTGCAGCGTCGCGCTTGCCGTGCACCGGAGCGAGCGATTACTGCGGTGTCACTACTGCGACCACCAGGCGCCAATACCGAAGCGGTGTCCGGTCTGCGGGCTGGAGGCGATTCGTGAATTTGGAATCGGCACCGAGCGCGTTGCCGAAGAGGTCTCACGCCTTTTTCCGCACGCGCGCGTCCTTCGAATGGACTCGGACACGACGACGCGTGTCGGCGACCATGCGCGCATCTTGGCAGCCTTCGAGGCCGAGGGCGATGTCCTGGTCGGCACGCAGATGGTTGCCAAGGGGCTCGATTACGAGGCGGTTACGTTAGCTGTCGTGGTCGCCGCCGATTTGGGCCTGCACCTCCCCGACTTTCGCGCGGCCGAGCGCAGTTTTGCGTTGATCGCGCAGGTTTGCGGGCGAAGCGGGCGCATGCGTCGCGGTGAGGCGATCGTTCAGACGTACGCTCCAGAGCACCCGGCGGTCGCCTTCGCGGCGGAGCACGACTACGACGGATTTGCGGAGTACGAGCTGGCGGAGCGCGCGGCGGCGGGGTTTCCGCCGTCGCAGCGTCTCGTCTACGTCGGCGTCGTGGGCCGCGATCGGCGCCGCGTCATAGAAACAGCCCGGCAGTACGCCGGTCTGTTGCGCGAAGAAAACGTTGCGGAGGTATTCGGCCCGGTGCCCTATCCAATCGTGCGCGTCAACGACGAATGGCGCTACCGGATCGCGCTAAAGACGCAGCGACCGGCGCAACTGCGCGCATTCGTTCGGGAGCAAATTCTGCCGATCGCACGCGCCGAGCGGGAGACTCGCTTGGCGATCAGCGTCGATCCGTAGGGGGCGGAGGTCTACTTCTTGGACTTGCTCGACTTGCGCGACTTGCTCTTGGCGCCTTTGACAGGCGTGGCCGGGGTACGCGCAACGGCCTGCGCGAGCCGAGACTTTTTACGCGCAGCCTTGTTCGGATGGATGATGCCCTTGCCGGCCGCTTTGTCGAATGCCCCTTCGACGCGGCGCGCTTCGCCGGCATCGCGCGAAGCGACTGCCCCTTTATAGAGCGTCTTCAAGCGGTTCTTCGCGCTCTTGTTGCGCGTCTCGCGCTTCTCGGACTGGATGACCCATTTTTCGGCGGCTTTGATATTCGGCAAGCAGAGCTCCCTCGGGACGGCGGGTGATCAAACGGCGAGTATCATAGCAGGCGCCCCGGACCGATGTCCAGCGCCGCGGCCGGCGGGCCCCTAGTTGGGCTCGGCGAGTATCTTGCGATAGCTGCCGTAGCGGCTCGGTGCGATCGCTCCTCCGGCGGCCGCTGCGAGCACCGCGCAACCAGGCTCCAAGAGGTGGGTGCAGTCGGTGAAGCGGCAGCGCAACGTCGTATCGCGCATCTCGACGAACGCCTCGGCGAGGTCTCGCGGGCCGATCTTGCCCAAGCCAAACTCGTTGATGCCGGGGCTGTCGATCAAGAATCCGCTTCCAAAGCGGTAGAGCCGCGCCGCGCTCGTGGTCTGGCGTCCGAGGCCGTAACGCGAGACGTCCCCGATGACCGATTCCCCTCCGAGCGCTCGGAAGATGGTCGATTTCCCGACGCCCGAGTTCCCGACGAGCATCGCGCGATGGCCGTCGATGAGCGCGCGCAGAGCCTCGAGGTTCTCTCGCAACTTCGGGTTGACGGCGATCGCCGGGTAGCCGAGAGCGCGATAGAGCTCGAGCAGTTCGCCGGCCTGGGCAGGATCGCCGAGGTCGGGTTTGGTCAGCACGACCGCGGCGGCGATTCCCTCCAACTCTGCGAAGGCGAGCAGCTGGTCGAGCGTCACGAGGCGCGGGGCCGGATTTGCCAGCGCGGTGACCGTAACGAGCAGGTCGACGTTTGCAGCCATCGTTTTGGCGCGGCCTCCGGGGCTGCGGCGTTTGAGCGTTAGAGCGCGCGGTTCGACGCGCTCGACCAGCGCCTGCCCGTCTTCGAGCATTCGAACGAAGACGACGTCGCCGGGCACGGGCATAAAACGCTTTCCGGTCATGCGCCGAAGCTGCGCGATTCGCGGCTGCGGCTCGCCGTCGATCGATATCCAAGCGGAGTTCTTTCCGGTTGAGACGACCAACGCCCGATGCTGCTCGCCTACGCGCAAGGTTGCACTGTGCAAACGGCTAAGGATGAAACGAGCGTGGCTTATCTTACCTTGAGCATCGACGGAAGCCTGGACGACGCGCGTAGAGCCGCTCTGGATGAGCTGGCAGCGCGCAGCGGCGGGACGATTGCATGGCGTTTTAGCGCAGCTGCCGGGCGTACGTACGCCTTGCTCGAGCTCGCCAGCACGCGCGAGATCGCGGCGGTCCGCGAAGCCTCCGGGGGCAGCGCGTACGAAACGGCAGTCATCGCCCTGGCAGTTTCCCCCGCGGTTCCCGAAGCCTTGCCGGCATTGATCGATGCGTTCGACGGTAACGGGCGGCCGGACGGCGTTCTGGCATGCCGGCTATTTCCTGGAGGGATCGTCATCGAGTGGGACCCGGACCGTTCGCCGGCCGAGTTGATCTTCGCGCTGGTCGACGTCGAGTTGCGGCGTTTTCGCAGCGGACGAACCGCCGAGCTCCTTGCACCGCTCCCGCCCGCGGTGGTCGCGAAGGTGGCCGCGCAAGGTTTGGGCGCCCCGCAGGTCGCGCCGGATCGTATTCTCGAGGTGCTCATGGCCGAGAGCTCGTTCGAGAGGCACAAGGCGAACCGTGCTTAGCAATGTTGCGAGATACGTCGGGATCTCCGACGTGATCGACGTCATCGCGACGAGCATCTTAGTCTACTACGTGCTGCTGCTTATTCGCGGGACGCGGGCCGTGCAGATTTTGATCGGAATCCTCGTTCTCGTCGGGCTGCTGGGCATCGCCAACCTGCTGCACCTCTATCTGCTCGGCACGATTCTTCGATTCATGCTCGCGGGCGCTGCGGTTGCGATTCTGATCGTCTTCCAACCGGAGCTGCGCCGCGCGCTGGAGCAGATCGGCCGCGGTGGTCTCTTTCGCCTGCGAGGTGACGACGAGTCCGGATGGGGCCGCACGGAAGACCGCACGATCGCGGCGCTCGCCCGGACCGCCTTCTTGCTGGCGCGAAACGGGCGCGGTGCGCTGATCGTGATCGAACAGCAGAGCGGACTTAAAGAGTACTGTGAGAGCGGTACGATGCTCCACGCGGAGATCTCCGAAGAACTGCTGTTGACGATCTTTACTGCCGTCTCTCCGCTGCACGACGGCGCCGTGATCGTCCGCGAAAGCCGCATCGAAGCCGCCGGCTGTTTTCTGCCGCTGGCGGAGCAATCGCTGACCAACACGCGCCTAGGGACGCGACATCGCGCCGCGCTCGGCCTTACCGAACAGACCGACGCGGTCGTGCTGGTCGTTTCCGAGCAGACCGGTGCGATCACGATCGCGCGAGAGGGGAAGCTCTCGAGACCGGTCGACGACGAGCAGCGGCTCGTCAAGATGCTGCTGGCCGTCACGCGGCCGCCGCGCCATCAGCGCCGGCGTCCGAACGACCTCCTCGCGCACCTGCGCGCTCGTCTGCCGGCGCCGCGCGGCAGCTCCGAACCGGCGCACCGCGATCTCGTCTCTTGATGGAGATCGTCCGAAAGAACTTTGGACTCAAACTGCTGGCGGTCGCCCTCGCGATCGTCGGGTGGGCATACTTTCGTTTCGCCAGCAATCCGATCGTCGCGACGGCCGAATTCAACCAGCAACTCTCGATTCCGATCGCCGCGGTGAACTTGCCGCTCGGCTACGTCGCCCGCTTCACCGATCACGAAGCCGTGGTGACGGTGACGCCGAAACGCGGCGCACCTGCGATCAAGCCGGAGGAGATCAAAGCGGTTCTCGATCTTTCCAATAAGGAGACCGGCGTGTACAACATTCCGGTGCAGCTGGTCGCGCCCGACGTCGCCGTCCAGAGCCTTAGCCCGGCGTCGGTTACGCTAACGGTCGAAAAGGTCGAGGAGCGCTCGTTCCCGATAAGCGTGCATTACGTCGGCGCCCAGCCGACCGGGATCGTGGTGAGTAACGCGCGCATCTCACCGGGTGCCGCGGTCGTACGCGCCTCGAGCTCGCTCCTCGGGCAGGTTTCGGCACTTCACGCCGATGTCTCGCTCCCGAGTCAGCCGAAGGCGATCGACGAGATGGTGCGCCCGGTCGCCGTGGATTCAGCCGGAGCCGAGATTCCGGATCTCGCGGTCTCGCCCGACTTGGTCCGCGTCCAGATGGACTTCGTCGCCGGCACGGGTGCGGGAAAGTGAGCCGCCTCTTCGGCACCGACGGCGTGCGCGGGGTCGCCAACGCTGAGCTAACACCGGAGCTCGCCTTTCGGATCGGCCGAGCTGCGGCCGCAACGCTCGCGGCGGCGCACGAACGCGACAAACCGATCGTCGTCGGAAGGGATACCAGGCTTTCGGGTACCATGCTCGAGGCCGCGCTAGTAGCTGGCGTCACCTCGGCCGGGCGAGACGTCGTCTCGTTGGGCGTCGTTCCGACTCCGGCGGTGGCTAGTGTTACCCGCCGTATCGGCGCGGCTGCCGGCGTCGTGATCAGCGCCTCGCACAATCCGATTGAAGACAACGGAATCAAGTTCTTCGGCTCCGACGGTTTCAAGTTCTCCGACGAACAGGAGGACCGGATCGAGGCGTTGCTCGACTCTCCGGACGTGCCGCGACCCACGGGAACCGGCGTCGGGGTGGCTCGGGTCGCGCAGAATCTCGCACGCCACTATTACGACGAACTCTACGAGGGGCACGCCGATTTGCACGGGCTGCGCGTCGTCGTCGACGGTGCCTTCGGTGCGGCGTACGCGATTGCGCCCTACGCCTTACGCAAGCTCGGTGCCGACGTCGTCGAGATCAACTGCAAGAACGACGGGGCGCGCATCAACGTGCGCTGCGGGGCTACCGAGTTGAGCGGGTTACAGGCGGAAGTCCGCTCGCAGATCGCGGCCGGCCACGAGCGCGTCATCGGCGTGGCGTTCGACGGCGACGCCGATCGAGCGCTCTTCGTCGACGAAACCGCGCAGGTCGTGAGCGGCGACCACGTGATGTTTGCGATCGCCTGCGAGATGAAGGCGCAAGGCGAGCTGCGCGGGGATACCGTGGTTGCGACCGTGATGAGCAACATCGGATTCGAGCGCGCGCTGCGCAGCCGTGGAATCGGGCTGGTGCGTGCGCCGGTCGGCGATCGCTACGTCCTGGAGCGGATGCGCGAGGGCGGATACGTGTTGGGCGGCGAGCAGTCCGGGCACGTCGTCGATTTCCGGCATAACACCACCGGCGACGGCCCGATGGCTGCAGTGACGCTGCTCGGCATCGTCGCTGCGAAACGCACTCGGCTGCACGACTTGGTTCGCGAGGTCGTCAATGCCCCGCAGATTCTCGTTAACATCCGCACCACTCATCGCGGCGTTCTCGACGAGCCCGCTGTTGCGCAGGAAGTAGCGGCCGCAGAGGCAGCTCTCGGCGCCTCGGGGAGACTCCTGATCCGCCCTTCGGGCACCGAACCGCTCATTCGAGTGATGGCCGAAGGCGACGATCCGGCGCTAGTGGAGGCCGTCGCACGAAAGGTGGCTGCTCGTATCGAGAAGGAGATCGAGCGCTTCGCTTCGGCCTAGGCGCAAGCCGGCGGATCGTGATGGTTTCCGGGAGGGCGCAACGGCAGAACGCCGAAAGCGCCGCTCATCATTGGGGGCTTCCGGCGGGCCACGGCCTGGTCGAGGAGCTCGGATACCTGCCAAAGATCACTGAGTCGGGACAGCGTCCCGAGCGGGGGATATCCAGGTAGGGGTGAGTGGGCCGGTCGGCCCTAGGGCGATTCTTTCCCGCCCGAACCCGTCAACTAACCCCGCAAGTGTCGTGAAAGAGGAGCGGTTTTCTTGCGTCATGCGTTACTTGTAGGGGCATTTGCCCTGTTGATCACTGGTTCGGGTGCCATCGCGTCGGCCCACACCAGCAGCCCCAATCCCCAACTAGACTTCACCGAATCCCTCTCGACGGCAAACGCGCAAGCGCTTAGCCCCGACGTCGCCGAGTGGACCTCCCATCTCATCATTACCGGGCCGGCCCGCCATCGCAACGGCATCGGCCGCTTTGCCGGCGGCGTGCTCGCTCGCACCTCCAAGATCGCCCAAGAGCTGACCCACAGCGCCTTACACTTTTTGGGCGTTCCTTACGTCTTCGGCGGGCACGAGTACGTCGGGATTCGATTGCTCGGGCTTCGTGCAGCACGTCTACGCGATGCTCGGGATCGCGTTGCCGCGTACCGCCGATGCCCAATACGACGTGGGTAGGCCGGCCGTCGGCGGCCCGCGTGTGGGCGACCTGGTCTTTTTCGATACCTACGGTGGCGTTTCGCACGTCGGCATCTATCTCGGCAACGGGAAGTTCGTTCACGCCAGCTCGAGCCGCGGGGTTATGGTGAGCCGGCTTCGAGAGTCGTACTGGGCCTCGCGCTACGTCGGCGCGAAGCGGCTGATCGCGACCCGCTAGCCGTCGGCGGCCCGAGAGGGGCCGCGCCGATCAAGCGATAATCACGCTTGCCGTCTTACTTGCAAATGCGAGCCGGCGGCGAGCGATGGGGTGTAGCCAAGCGGTAAGGCAGCGGACTTTGACTCCGCCATGCGTTGGTTCGAATCCAGCCACCCCAGAGGTAAGCCCCGCTGCCTTACCGCAGCGGAGGGACGAAGTCCCGAAGCGGAATCTACAACGAATGGGGTCCCCGATGTGCGGAGCACTTCGGGGAATAGGCAGCGGACTTTGACGGAGCCTGTCCTGAGCGAGGCGCGACAGCGCCGAGTCGAAGGGCCATGCGTTGGTTCGAATCCAGCCACCCCAGAGGTCTCTCGGGCGAGGAGTCAAGATGGCGCGGAGCGCGGGAACGCTCCATATTACCAACGGCGATGCGGCGCTCTACCTTCTGAAGAAGGCGGGCATTCTCGGAACGCACCTGGCGTGGCGAGATGCGCTGAACGATGGGCCGGTGCCGTCCGGATTGACGCTGGAGGAGACGAGCGCCGTGCGCGCGCAGTACCTCGCGCTGCGCGGATACGGCAGCCCCATCCGGCTGATCCACGACTTCGAACGGCGCGACGCGCAGCTTCGCAGCGCCGGCGAGTTTGACGAAGTCGTGCTTTGGTTCGAGCACGATCTCTACGACCAGCTCCAGCTCTTGCAGACGCTCACGGCGCTCGAATCGCTCGAACTCGAGCCCGGGCGGCTATCGATCGTCCAGAGCGATCACTACATCGCGAGCATGACGGTCGACGAGATCCTCGCCCTGCTCCCGCGGCGGCGCACGGTGACGACCGCGATCTTTCGATCGGCGCGCCGCAGCTGGGAGCGCTTCACCTCGCCGTCGCCGGCCGATCTCTACGCCGCCGCCGGAGAGGACGCGATCGGATTGCCGTTCTTGCGGGCGGCGCTGCAGCGGCTGTGCGAAGAGTATCCGTGGAAGCGGGACGGCCTCTCGCGCTCGCAACGACAAGCGCTCTATGCGGTCGCACAGAGCCCGGCCCGAAGCGAGGAGCTCTTCACCCGCGCGCAGGCTCGAGAAGAAGCGTCGTTTCTCGGCGACCTCGCTTTTAATAAGATTCTCGAAGAACTGCGGCTTGAGCCGGCGCTGGTCGAGGGTGACGACGGCGAGTTGGTGCCGACAGCGCTGGGGCGACGGGTCTTGGCGGGCGACGCGGATTGGCTCGAGGTGCATCAGATCAATCGCTGGATCGGAGGCGTACATCTCGTCGCCGACCAGCTCACTCGTTGGGACGAAGACGCCGGGCGTTTCGTCCTAATCCAGGGCGCGCCGGAGGCAAGGCGAAGCTCGGCGCGGGCGCGAAAGGCAGGCCGCGAAGATGACGCATGACGAGTTGAGCATTGATCTCAAGACGGATGAAGGCGGCGATGCGATGCTCTTTAAGCTTCGCGGCAGTCTCGATCTGGCCACCGCTCCAACGGTGCGCGCGGCGCTTGCCGAGCCCGCCGAGAAGGGCACCAACGACCTGATCGTCGACCTCACAGAGCTCGAGTTCCTCGACTCGACCGGTTTGGGCGTGCTCATCGGGGCGCACCGGCGCACGCTGGAACGGCGGCGGTTCCTTTCGGCTGATCGTCAGCGACGGGCCGATCGCGCGCCTGTTGAACATCACCGGGCTCTTCGGAGTCTTCGCCGTCTACAATTCTCTGGACGACGCGCGGGGGAATCGCGCCCGGCTCAACGCGACGCTGTAACGCCGTCGCCATACGCATCGTCGAGAATCTCGACGACGTGCTTGACCTCGACGCGGTAATGCGCTTCGCGTAATCCGGCAGAGATCTGGATCGCGCAGCCGGGATTCGTCGTCGCCACCAGAGTCGCTTCGCTCCTGCGAATGGCCGCGATCTTGCGCCGTTGCAGCCGCGCGGCCATCTCCGGCTGGGTGATGTTATAGATTCCCGCACTGCCGCAGCAGAGCGCGCTCTCGTCCATCTCGATCAACCGCAGCCCTGGAATCGCGCGTAGCAGCCGGCGCGGAGCACCTGCGACGCGCTGCGCGTGAACGAGATGGCACGCGCTCCTGATAGGTGACCGTCGCGTCGCTCGAGTTCGGCGCTGGGCCGAGTTCCATTGCGTCGAGCACTTCGGTGACGTCGCGCACCCGCCGCGAGAACGCCACCGCGCGTTGCGACCACTGCTCGTCGCCGGCAAAGAGCACGGCGTACTCTTTGAGCGTGCTGCCGCAGCCGGCCGCATTGACGACGTAGACGTCGGCGCCGCTGCGCTCGAACGCGGCGATGTTGCGTTTGGCCAGGTCGCGCGCGAACTCCATCTCGCCGGCATGCAGTGCGATCGCGCCGCAGCACCCCTGATCGCTCGGAACGGCAACCGAGAGTCCAGCGCGCCGCAACATCCGCAACGTCGCGCGATGGACGCTCGCGAAGGCGACGGGCATCACGCACCCGACGTGGAGAAATGCGAGCCCCTGGGCGTTCTCGGCCTCGACGAGCTGGTCTCGCGCGACGAAGAAGTCGCTGGATATCTCCGGTGCGAGCTTGGCAACCTGACCGAGACCAAATGCCCTAGCCAGCCCAATAAGGTGGGTTTGCTGCGCGAAGCGCAGAGCCGCGGCGGCCGTTCGCATCAGGCCGGGACGCTCGAAGAGCTTGTGCAGGAGGAGTTCGCGCAGCCGCTGCGAGCGCGGCGGGTCGTTCGGAGCTTGGGCACGCCGAATCTGCGTCCGGGCCGTCTCGACCAGCTCCCCGTAGCGAACGCCTGACGGGCATACGGCTTCGCATGCCCGGCAATCGAGGCACTGACTCATCTGTTCGACGAAACCGGCGCTGAGCAGATCGAGGCGCCCCTCGGCGACCGATTTGATGAGGCTGATCCGCCCGCGCGGCCCGGACGTCTCGGTCAGGGTTTCGACATAGGTCGGACACGACGGCAAACAGAGGCCGCAGCGAATGCAAGCATCGTAGACGGATGCGCGCGGTTGGTCGGTTCCGCTGAACCCCAGGCTGGCGTGCTCGGTCATCGACTCGTCTGCTTTCGCCTTGCATGAGGGTTAGCTCTCTCGCCGAAGTGGAAGCCCTTCGACTCGCTACGCTCGCTGCGGACAGGCTCTGCTTTCGGGAGGATTGGTGAAAAAACGCATCAAGGTCGCGGTCACGGGCGCAGCCGGACAAATCGGATACGCTATGATCTTTCGTATCGCTTCCGGGCAGATGTTCGGGCCCGAGACCGAACTGGAGCTGCAGCTGCTCGAACTCGAACAGGCGCTAGGTGCGCTGGGCGGCATCGCGATGGAGCTAGACGATTGTGCCTTTCCGCTGCTGCGCAGCGTGAGCTATACGTCTGACGTCCGCGAAGCGATGCGCGACGTCAACTGGGCGATTCTGGTCGGCGCGATTCCGCGCAAAGCCGGCATGGAGCGTTCGGACCTCTTGCGGGTGAACGGAAGCATCTTCACCGAACAGGGTCGCGCGCTCGACGGGATGGCGGCCGACGACGTACGTATCTTCGTCGTGGGGAACCCGGCTAATACGAACTGCTTGATCGCGATGAACAATGCGCCGCGCATTTCGAACGACCGCTTCTTTGCGATGACGACGCTCGACGAACTGCGCGCCCGCTCTCAATTAGCCAAAAAGGCCGGCGTCGGCGTCAGCGAGATCTCCGAGATGACCATCTGGGGAAATCACTCGACGACGCAGTTTCCGAACTTCGCGCACGCGAAGGTCGGCGGCCGGCCGGCGCACGAGGCGATCGACGTCGAATGGCTGCGCAACGAGTTCGTCCCGAGCGTGCAGAACCGTGGCGCGGAGGTGATCAAGGCCCGCGGCGCCTCGTCGGCCGCATCGGCAGCCAACGCCGCAATCGTGGGCGTTCACAACCTAACGCACGACACCCCTGCCGGGGAACTGTACTCGGTTGCCCGCTGTTCGCACGGCGAGTACGGGGTCGATCCCGGCCTCATTTTCTCCTTTCCCTCGCGGACCGAGGGCGGCGTTTCGCGGATCGTCGAGGGAATCGAGCTCGACGACTTCGGGCGTGAGAGGTTTGCCGCAACGCTCGAGGAGCTGCGCAAGGAACGGGACGCCGTTGCGGAACTGCAGCTGATACCGGCCTGACCGAACGAGGAATTCGGTCCGGCCGTGAGCGATAGAGTCAAATAATGCCAGGACCTCGACAGAACGAACCCGATCCCGACCTGATCCACGTCAACGTCGCGTCCACGGCGGGCGGCTATACGGTCGGGAGCACTCCGTTCTTTCGCTACATCCTGCGCCTGGCCGAGCTTGGCTTGCCGCTCTCGCTTGCAGACCAGGAAGCGGTCGACGTCTTGGCGGCGGTTCCGCACGCGCTCGGCATCGACGATGTCGCGTTTGTCTCGGGTCGAGGCTGGCGCGTCGTGCCGGCTCAAGGCGAGTTGGACTGGCCCGTTTTGGAAGCGACGCCGGAGCGGCTGCGCAGTGCGTTGGAACGCGCGCGCACGATCTTGTGGACGCATGCCGCGCGCTTTCAGGTAAGTGCGCGTGAGATATCCTCAATCGAAGAGGAGCTCGATGCCGTCTACGTGGTTCTGATGCGCGCACAAGCTGCCGGCGTCCCGGTTAATATTTCGTACGTAGCCTAAGGCCCGCTTGTTGAAGACGCTCTGCGAGCTGCCGCTGCGCGGCGCGGGCGGCGAGCCGATTTCGTTTGCGCGGACGATTTACTCGCACGGGTGTGCGCAGCTTGCGCCCGCCGCAATCGAGGTCGCGCCGCTGACCTATCGGCGCCGGTTGCGCATCGGGAATCGCGTTTTCGAGATCGTGCTCGCGCGAGGCGCGCGGCAAGCTCGTCGCGCAGACGCCTCACCGCTTGGGCGCGCGTCAGACCAGTGCGGCCGTCGCCGCAATCGCGCGCATGTTCCGGCTCGGCGACGATCTCGCGCCATTCTACGCGAGCATCGCCGGCGATCCGCGCATCGGGTGGGCCGTGCACGGCGCGGGAAGGATCTTGGCCAGCCCGAGCGTCTTCGAGGACGTCATCAAGACGATCTGCACGACGAACTGCACCTGGTCGGCGACGGAACGCATGACCGGCGCGCTCGTGGCGCTGGGGGAAGGAGCCTTTCCCGAGCCGGAAGCGTTAGCCGCCACGCCCGAACGCTGGTACCGCGAGGTCGCGCGGATGGGATACCGCGGCGCCTACGTGCGCGCGATCGCGTGCGACGTTGCGAGCGGCGCGCTCGATTTGGAAGTCATGCGGTCGCGTCCGGCGGATTTCACGGACGAAGAAGTAGAAGAGCGGCTCCTCGACCTTCCGGGGGTCGGTCCGTACGGCGCCGCGCACATCATGCAGCTCCTCGGCCGACACCGCCGCCTCGTCTTGGACTCCTGGACGCGTCCGACGTATCGGCGGCTGGCCGGGATGCGCCGCGCTTCCGACACCACGATCCGGCGCGCGTTCGCACGCTACGGCGGCTACGCGGGCTTGGCGTTTTGGCTCTACCTCACGCGCGACTGGGTCGACGACCCGGCGTAGCTTAGCGGTCGGCGGTGCGATCGCGCGGGTGCGCTTCGTCGTACGCGCGGCGCTTGTGACCCATCGCCAGTTGAAGGTAGACTCCCGTCGTCGCGAGACTCTCGTGGCCGAGGAGTTCCCGAACGGTCTCGAGGTCGACGCCGTTCTCGACCAGATGCGTGGCGAACGAGTGGCGCAGGGTGTGCGGGCTGGCGTGTTTTTGAACGCCGCTGACGCGATAGATTTCGTTAAAGATGCGCCACACGTGCTTGGGCGTCAGCGCCTTACCGCCGCGGCCGAGAAAGAGCGCGGAATCGGTGCTGCGCGGCCGAACGCGTAGGTAGGCTTCGATCGCCTTGGCGGCGGTGCGATTGATCACCACGGTGCGATCCTTGTTGCCCTTGCCGGTGACCCGAATCGTGCGCTCTGCGAGGTCCACTGCAGCAAGCTTTACCCCGGCAACCTCGGCGCGGCGCATGCCGCTGGCATAAAAGAGCTCCATGATCGCAGAGTCGCGTGCCCGCTGCGCCTCGGACCGGCCGGCGAGGGAGGTACTCAGGAGCTTGACGACCTCGTCGACCTTAAGCGGCGCGGGCTTGCGTTTGGCGACCGAGGGTCCCGGGATCGCGAAAGCCGGGTCGTCGGCCATTACTCCGGTAATCTTGAGAAAGCGATAGAGCGCCCGGATCGACGAGAGCTTCCGGCAGACCGTCCGGCTATCGTAGCCTCGCCGGTCGAACAGATGGACGACGTACTGGCGCACGTGCGAGGGTGTTACGGCGCGCAGCGACGGGTCCGGGCACTCCATGGGCCGATCCCGGTGGTAGCGGGCCAGGAAGGCCCCAAACTCGCCCAAATCGCGGGCATAGGCCGCGACGGTCAGCGGGCTGCGCTTGCGCTCGGTCAGCAAGTATCCGGTCAGGTCGGCGACCAGCGGGTCTACCGGCGGGGCGGTTTCCGCCGGCCGCCGGGCCTTCTTCGGGGTCTCTGAATGCGACATAATAACAGTTTTATCGCATTCGCGCGGGAGCGAAAGAAGCCCTCTAGGGCGAGCCGGAGCCGGCGCAGGTCAGGATCCAGGCCGTCAGCTCGAGCTTCTTCAGGATCGCGGTATCGTGGTTCCGCGCGGCCTCGGAGCAGTTGCCCTTGAGAAAGCGGTGCTGGTTCTGATAGTACTCGACGTCCACGACGAGGCGGTTGGTATTCGTGTAGACGTTGAACTGGTTGCACCAGCCTTGCGCGTAGCATTGCTCGACGACGGCAAAATCGAAGACCTTGACCAGATCCTTGACCTGGTCGTTGTCGCCCTTTTGGTCGGCGGTCAGGTCGCGATCGTGGGCTGCCGAGGCGACCCAGCTGTCGTAGGTCAGCTGCTCCTGGTAGGTCAGTGGGAAACCGGTCTTGTTCTCGTAACCGTCGAGATTATCGGGATCGACTCCGTCAAAGCCCTTTTGCTTGCAGAGGTCGAGGCGGTGGGCCATGATCGGCTCGAGGACCGCCGGTTTGACGGACGTCGAGCCAGCGTTCGCCTTTCCAGTGGCCGTCGGGCTTTCCGATGACGCTCTTGGGGAACTTGCCCGCGTCGGGACGCCAGTTCTCCCACGTTCCGACGTCGACGTAGCAGACGACCCGCCGCCCCATCTTGTGCAGCTTTGCCACGACCGATTTCGGCGTATCGAACACGTCGAGATCGTAGACGTCGGCCGGCACGCTTAAATCGAGCTTGCCGTCGTACTGGATCTGATACGTTTGCCCGGGCGCCGGAATCCAGCGTTTGCTCGCCGACGCGTTCGCGGCGATTCCCGGAGCGGCCGGCGAAACGGGGGCCGAAGCGGCGCAGCCGCAGAGGAGCACGGCGATCGCGCAGGCCGCTAGGTATTTGGCCGCCATCGCGTTCGAGTATACCGCGCAACGCGCGCCGGAGAAAGCGGCCGAGCAGCGAAGTGCGCCGGTCGTGAAAGGCTGCCCGCTTCTTCTGCTTCTAGCGCTTTGGGGCTGCGCCTCGGCATCGCCGTACGTGACGACCGTCGGAGCCTTGAAACCGGGTACGACGATGACCGTGCTCGTTGACCGGGCGACGGTAAACGCGTATCAGCCCGCTGCCGGACAGCCGCGCAGCGTCTTCACGATCTCGGCAACGGCGCAGAGCAAAGGACCGCAGCCCGCCGCTCCTCGCTTGCACCCCGGCCCCAATGGAATCGTGGTCAGCGCCCCGCCGGTGCTGGCATCGTTGCTCGTTCGCGTTCCCGACGGCGTGCAGCTGGTCGTCGACTCGCACAACGGCGACGTCAACGTCACCGACATCACCGGCAACGCGCGCATCACCGCGGATCGCGGAAACGTCACGGTGATGCTGCCCGGATACGCGCAGGCCGCCGTGGGCGAGGGGAATATCGCGGTGACGATGGGCGCGACCGATTGGCCCGGCACGCTGCACTTTTGCAGCGGTCACGGCGACGTCGAGCTGTGGATCAACCCGAAGGCCGCGTTCAGCGTGCACCTTCACACCGACAACGGCACGCTCTTCACCGATTTCGGCTTGCGCGGAACCTCGCAGGGCGGTTCGGAGACGATCGACGGCAGTCGTCAACGGCGGCGGCCCAAGCCGCATCGACGTCGAGACGAAGGCCGGCGCGATCCGGCTTCTGCGCCTACAGCCGCAGGCGTGAGCTCGGCGAGCAGCGCTTCGCGCGCTTTGATCAGCCGCACCATCGCGTCGTTATACGGCGTCGGCGTGCCGGTGCGCCGCCCGAACGCGACGACCGCGCCGTTGATGTGATCGATCTCGCTCGGGTGTCCCGATTCCAGGTCGTAGGCCATCGAGCTCTTTGCGTCGGCGCCCAGCGCGATGACCTCGGTGACGTACTGCCAAGGATTGACGAACGGAAGATTGATCTTCAGCGCGGCGGCGACGCTGGCGGTCTCTTCGGCCAGCGCTTCGGCGAGGCGCGCGGCGTTGGGATCGCGCGGGATCTCGCCGGCGTCGCAATCGAGCAGCGCCGAGAGCGCGTTGACCGCGGCGTTGGCGACGAGCTTTCCCCAAAGGTGCGGGCGGATGTCGTAGACGACCGAGGCGCGCAGGCCGCTGCGCGTCAGCAGCTCGGTGACCGTCCGCGACGGTCGTCGACGACGCCGTGGTCGAGCCGATGATCGTGTTGCCTTGCTCCGAGCTGCGCACGTGGCCGGGCGCGACCGTCTGCGACGATTCGGTCGTGATGCCGAGAATCACCGGCACCGCGCCGCCGAGCGCCGTCTTGATCGCGTCTTCGTTGCCGACGCCGTTCTGCAGCGAGATGACCGGCGACGCCGGGTCGAGCTCGCCGGCAAAGGCGCGCAGCGCGCGCAGCGTATCGACCGCTTTGACGAAGAGAAAGAGCATCTGCGAACCGTAGAGATCGCGCGGATGGCGCGCGACGCGCACCTGGCGCGCGCGGCGCGTCGTTGACCGCGCAGGCCGTCGCGCTCGACGGCTTCGGCCACCGACGCGTTGTCGTCGAGCATCGTCACGTCGCAGCCGCGCGGCGAGATGAAATCCAAAGAGCGTCCCCATCGCGCCGGCGCCGATGATGCCGATCCGCGGGCGCTCGTCTTCGGCGGGAGCTTACGGCGCGCGGCATCCCTGCGAGCTTCCCTTTAGAACTGGTACTGAAAGCCGAAGGTGTTGCGGCGCGATGCGTGCGTCATGTCGCGCTGCCCGAAAAAGAGCTCGGCGCCCGGGCGCGAGGTGCAGGTTTCCGTAGAGATCGATCATCGGATAGGTCAGATCGTAGATGCGCGTCTCCACGCCGAAGCCGTGCAGCGGGGCGTATTGGCCGAGCACGCCGATCTGCGAGTACAGCACGCCCGCCGCCGAAATGGAAGTCGCCCTTATTCTTCTGCAGCAACGGCGTTCCAGGTCGTGTTGTTGCCGATCGCGTTGGCGCCGACCATCAGGCTGGTCGAACCGTGCGGCAGCACGACCAGATTGATGTCGCCCAGCGGTCCTTGGCTGCTGGTCAGCACCGGGTTGAGTCCGGGATTATGCTGCGGCGAGAGGCCGCTCAGGCGAACCTGGATCGGCGACGAGGTTGCGTGGCGAGATTGGCGAGCTTGTCTTGCAGCCTTCGCGCCGCGTCGCGGGCGGGATGCCCGAGGCGAGCCGGCGCGCGGCGATGCCGCCGCCGGGATAGGGCGAGGCGTTCGGGACGGTTGGCGGGGCCGGCGTCGCTCCGGCGTCGACGCCGTAGACGCTGCTCGTTCCGCCGAGCTCGCCGAGCAGCGAGTTGGCCTTCTGCATCACCGCGTCGAGATTGCGCGATCGTATCGCGCATCTGTGCTTGCGTCTGCGGATCGCCGGTAACCGTGCGCAGGTCTTTCGTCAGCGCCGCGAGCGTCTGCGTCGTTTCGGCGATGCTCTGCGTGGTCGAGAGGACGTTCTCTTTCAGCCGCGGATCGGTGGCCAGCTCTTGCAGCGCGGTCATCGACTTATTGAGCGCGACGGCGGTCGAGTCGAATTGATCGAGCAGAACGCCGACCTTCTTCGAATCGATCGTCGCGGCGCCGTTGAGCGTCGTCGGAGAGCTGCGACGACGTTTGCGCTTGCCGCACTCAAGCTCGCCCTGCAGACTTCGAGCCCAGCGCCAGCAGCTCGCCGGAGAGGCGCTGCAGCGAGGCCTTCGTCGTGAGCGTGAGATCGTTGGCGTTGTTGAGCGTCGTCTGCAGCGTATTGAGCAGCTTGGGCGTGCGCGCCTCGAGCAGCGCCATGACGAGTCGAAGCGCTTGATCTCGCCTTGCCCCTGCTGCGAGCAGATCGGCGATCGACGCCGCGTTCGTGCCTTGCGGCTGCTCGCGCGATCGGCAGCACCTGGCGCGGCAGCAGCGCGAGCGGCGGCTTCTGCCGCGGCGGAACGATGACGACGCGAGGGCGAGCCCGGCAAGCGGCGCCTGGATCAAGAAACCGCGATGCGGCGGGAATGTCGATGTCGCGATTGACGGCGAGGATGACGTCGACCGTATTATCGGGCAGCAGCTCGATCGAATCGACCGAGCCGACGTTGACGCCGCTGAAGTAGACCAGAGCTCCCGGGGTCAGCCCGGCGGCCGACTGAAAGTGGACGCCGACGCGATAGCCGGTATGGCGCGTTCCGAAGTCCGTGATGACGTAGAAGATTCCGAAGAGCAGGAGCAACGCGACGATGGCGAACGCGCCGACCTGAGCTTGCCTGGTCATAGCTGCTAGCGTATTAGCTCGCTGCCGTGAGAAAAGTGCCTCGGTCGAGCCCGCGGGCAGCCTGCTAGATCGGGATCGGCCCGACTTCGGAGCCGTGCAGGAACTGCTGGACGATCGGGTTGGTCGACGAACGAATGCGATCGGCACGTATCGTAGGCGATGATCGCCCCTTCGAAGAGCATCGCGACGTAATCGGCCATCGCGAAGATCGACGCAAGGTCGTGCGAGATGACGACCGCCGTCCCGTCGAGCTTCTCGCGCAGCTTCAAGATCGTATCGGTGATCAAGTTGGTGACGATCGGGTCGAGGCCGGTCGTCGGCTCGTCGTAGAGCACCAGGTCCGGGCGCGTGACGATCGCGCGCGCGAAGCCGGCGCGCTTGAGCATGCCGCCCGAGAGCTCGCTCGGCAGGTCGTCGTACGCCTGCGTGAGGCCGACGCTGTCGAGCGCGTCCATCACCGTCCGGCGGATCTCGGCCGTCGGAGAGCTTGGTGTGCTCGCGCAGCGGCAGCGCGACGTTCTCGCCGACCGTCAGGCTGTCGAGCAGCGCGGCGAACTGAAACGAGAGGCTGATCTTCTGGCGAACGCGATTGAGCTGCTCTTCGGTCATGTGGCAGATGTCTTGACCGCGCACGTAGACGTGCCCCTCGCTGGGGAGCAGCAGGCCGTCGAGCAGGCGCAGGATCGTCGACTTCCCCGCCCCGGAGAGGCCGATGATGCAGGTGATCGCGCCGTCGACGATGTCGAGGCTGCAGTTCTTGAGCACGACGCGGTCGCCGAACGCGAGCGTCACGTCTTCGAGTTCGCGCGATCAGCTTGGTGCGCGTCTGTTCATCGCCGTGCCCGAAGAGCAAGAACGAGAGCACGAAGTTCGAGGCGAAAATCAAGATGATCGCGAGAACGACGGCCCCGGTCGTCGACTTGCCGACGCCGGCGGCGCCGCCGCGCGTCGAGAGGCCTTGATAGGCTCCGACCATCGCGATGATCGTAGCGAAGACGACCGCCTTGACGAGCCCCTTGAGCACGTCGCTGAAGTCGATCGACTGCGCGAACCGAGGCAATGAACGAATCGTACGAGATGTGCGCGTAGGTCTGCGCGATCCACATGCCGCCGCCGATCGAGACGACGTCGGCGAAGATCGTCAGCAAGCGGCAGCATCAACAGCAGCGCCACAAAACGCGGCACGACGAGAAAGCGCGCCGGCTCGAGGCCCATCGAGCGCAGCGCCTCGATCTGCTCGGTGACGACCATCGAGCCGAGCTCGGCCGCGATCGCGGCGCCGACGCGCCCGGCGACGACGACCGCCGTGAGCATCGGTCCGAGCTCGCGCACGGACGCGTAGGCGACCGCGCCGCCGACGAGATTCGCAAAGCCGTACGGCAACGGCTTGCTGCGCCGACTCGAGCGAGATGACCATGCCGGTGAAGAGCGAGGTGAGCAGCACGATGACCACCGACTGCACGCCGAGCAGACGCGCACTGCGAGATCGTCTCGGCGATCGCGAATGCGCAAGCGCACGATGAAGCCGACCGACTCGGCCGAGAGCAGCGTCAGGCCGCCGGCGTACTCGAAGAAGTCGATCGTCGCGCGGCCGACGCCGGTCGAGCATCCTCACGCGCGGCAGCCTCCGCTCCGCGGAGCGCGTCGAGTTCGTCGAGGACGCCTTGCGTCGCCTCGATTCGCTTCACCGCGACGCCGCGTTCGGCCGTGAGGTTGAACTGCACTTGGTTGAGCATGCTCGAGGCGCCGGTCGACGTCGCGCAAGATGCGCGCGCGCCTCGCGGTCGAAGCCTTCGAAGTAGCGGCGCGGCCGCGTCGAGGTACGCGGCGCGCGTGGCGTCGTCGACCTGCGCCGCTCTGCGATCGCGGCCTCGATCGTGCGCTGCGCGCGCTTCATCGCGCGGTCGGTGATGTGAAAGGCGCCGACGCGCGCCACCAGCGCGAGCAGCGTCGGCGTCAACCGGCATGAATCGGCTGCGCGCCTCGGAGCGCGGCGCTCTGCAGCGCGAAGAGGCGGCGAATGCCGCCTTCGGCCAGCGCCAGCAGCGTGTCGAGCTCGCGCGCGATCGAAGGGCGCGGCTTCGGCCGTCCCTTGAACTTCGACGAAGCGGCCGGCATCGGTCATGAAGACGTTCATGTCGACGAGCGCCTGGCTGTCCTCGTCGTAGGCGAGATCGAGCAGCGGCATGCCCGGCGACGATGCCGACGCTGGTCGCCGCAACCATCGCGCTGAGCGGCCAGCGCGCCGCGATCGTCGGGATCGAAGCGCGTGCGCAGCGCCAGCGCGAGCGCGACGTAGGCGCCGGTGACCGCCGCCGTGCGCGTGCCGCCGTCGGCCTGAAGCACGTCGCAATCGAGCCAGATCGTGCGCTCGCCCAGCTTCGCCGTGTCGGTTACCGCGCGCAGCGCGCGCCCGATGATGCGCTGGATCTCGTGCGTGCGTCCGCCCACGCGCCCTTTGGCGCTCTCGCGCTGCGTGCGCTCCTGGGTCGCGCGCGGAAGCATCGCGTACTCGGCCGTAACCCAGCCGACGCCGCGGCCCTTCATCCACGCCGGCACGCGCTCTTCGACCGACGCGGCGCAGAGCACGCGCGTATTGCCGACGCTGATCAAGCGCGCTGCCCTCGGCGATATTTCAGGAAGCCCGGCTCGATCGTCACCGGACGCAGCTCGTCGGGCCGCCGCCGGTCGCTGCGAATCAGCGAGCTTCCTACTCGACGGTGACGGTCTTGGCGAGATTGCGGGGCTGGTCGACGTCCTTGCCCTCGATGTCGGCGATGTGGTAGGCGAGCAGCTGCAAGCGGGATGACGTTGACGATCGGCGAGAGCAGCTCGTCGACCTTCGGCACCCAGAAGACGTGGTCGGCGACGCTCTTCGACCTCCTCGTCGCCGTGGTTGGCGACGACGATTACCGGCGCTTCGCGCGCCTTCGATTCCATCGAGATTCGAGAGCATCTTCTCGCGTACGCGGTCGTCGGTCACGATGCCGACGACCGGCACGGTCGAGTCGAGCAGCGCGATCGGCCCGTGCTTCATCTCGCCCGCCGGATAGCCCTCGGCGTGGATGTACGAGATCTCCTTGAGCTTGAGCGCGCCCTCGAGCGCGGTCGGGAAGTTGACGTAGCGGCCGATGAAGAGGACGCTCTGCGCTTTGCGCAGCTGCGCGCGCGACCTTACGAATCTCGTCGGACGTGTTGAGCACGACGTCGACGGCCGCCGGCAGGAGTCTCGTGCCGTCGGCGATCTCGCGCGAGGCGCGCGGTCGTCGGCCGTCCCGCGCACGCGCGCGAGGTAGAGCGCGAAGAGCGTCATCGCGATGACTTGCGAAACGTAGGTCTTGGTCGCGGCGACGCCGATCTCGGGGCCGCCGCGCGTATAGAGCATGCCGTCGGCGAGACGGCGTCAGATGCGAGCCCAGCACGTTGCAGATGCCGAGCACGTCGCAGCCCGGCTTCTTGGCGATTCGCACCGCTTCGATCGTGTCGGCCGTCTCGCCCGACTGCGACATCGCGATGACCAGCGTCGTCGGATCGATCACCGGATCGCCGTAGCGGAACTCGCTGGCGAGCTCCATCTCGACCGGCAAGCGCACCAGCGAGCGAAGCAGATACATGCCGACCATGCCGGCGTGATACGCGGTGCCGCAGCCGGTGATGGCGATCTTGCTCAGGCTGCGCAAGCGCGTCGGCGTCGATGTGCGCCCAGCTCGCTGGCCGAGATGAACGTCGCCGTCGTCGTCGATACGCCCGGCCAGCGTCTCCTTGATGACGTGCGGCTGCTCGAAGATCTCCTTGAGCATGAAGTGCTTGAAGCCGGTCTTCTCGGCGGAGCCGGCGTCCCACGTGATCGCGATCGGCGTCGCGCTCGATGCGCGTGCCCGCGTAATCGGTGAGCCGGAAACCGTCGCGGCCGACGACCGCGATCTCGCCCTCTTGCAGGATGACTCTCGCGGCGCGTGTACGGCAGAATCGCCGGCGTATCCGAGGCGACGTACATCTCGCCGTCGCCGATGCCGAGCACCAACGGGCTCGCGCCGTTGCGCGCGAAGACCAGATGCTCGGGATCGTCGCTGGAGATGACGCCCAGCGCGTAGGCGCCGCGCACCTCGTGCAGGGTTCGGCGCACGCGCCGCTTCGAGGTTGCCGTCGTAGTGCAGCTCGATGAGGTGCGCCAGCACCTCGGTGTCGGTCTCGCTGCTAAAGACGTGGCCCAGCTCGATCAAGCGGGCGCGCAACGCCGCGTAGTTTTCGATGATGCCGTTGTGGACGACGGCGATCTTGCCGCGGCAATCCACGATGCGGGTGCGCGTTGGCGTCCGAGGGCCGGCCGTGGGTCGCCCAGCGCGTGTGCCCGACGCCGACGGCGCCCGAAAGCGCCTCGCCGTTGGTCAGGCGCTCGGCCAGGCGCGAAAGCTTTCCTTCCGCCTTCGACCCGGCGAGTGCTCCCGCTCGCGTCGATGACGGCGATGCCGGCGCTGTCGTAGCCGCGATACTCGAGGCGGCGCAGCGCGTCGAGAATGATCGGAACGCTGTCCCGCCGGCCGATATATCCGACGATCCCGCACATAGACCGGCGCTACTTTATGCCTTCGCGCGTGCGGCGATAGAGGATCTTCCCTTCGGCGATCTCGTCGAGCGCGATCGAGACCGGCTTGTTCGGATTGATGGTGTCGCGGTCGACGAGCGGCTCGCTGGCGAAGTACTCGCGCCGGTCGGTGGCCGGCAGCTGCTGCACGCGGATCCAGTTATTCAATTGCCGGGCGCGCTTGGTTACGATGTTGACGAGACTGAACTTGGAGTCGGCATGTTCGAGCAGGGCGTCTAGGTCGCCGAATACGGATTTGCTCATAGCGTTTCGATAGGTTCCTTCTTTTAGCGTTCGTCAGGACGATTCGACGCGCCGAATCGAGTCGTCGGTGTAGCGGTGGATGCGGAAGCGTTCGGCCTGCAAGATCGCCTCCAGGTCGCGCACCGCTTCCTCGGGTCGGTCCTGTTCGTTGACGACGATGTAGTCGAAACTGCGAATGAACTTCATCTCCTGCTGCGCGATCTCGAGTCTGCGAGCAATCTCTTCGTTCGTCTCGGTACGACGAGCGAGCAGTCGCTCGCGGAGGTTCGAGAAGCGGTCCGGGTACGAGAAAGATCAGCACCGCATCCGGGTACGCCGCTTTAACGGCGAGCGCACCGTTGACTTCGGGCTTCATGATCACGTCGTAGCCCTCGCGTTAAGCTCTGCTCGACGTAATCGCGCGGCGTCCCGTAAAGGTTGCCGTTGTACTCCCGCCACTCGAGCAGCCGGCCCGATTCGAGCAGTCGTCTCGAACTCAAGCCGCGAAGCGAAGAAATAGTGCTCTCCGTTGCGTTCCTCCGGCCGCGGCCGCGCGCGTCGTCGCTGAGATCGAATAGCGCAGGCTCGGGCGTCGCTCTTTGAGAGCCTCGACCAGGGTATCCTTGCCGGCTCCCGACGGCCCCGATACGACGAAAAGCAAGACCGGGCCCGGTGATCAACCTTCCTCCGTTCACGCCAGCCCCCCGTTTGACCTGTTTTACGCACAGAGGACGGCTTGCATCGCTTGTTCTGCTGCTGCGTCGAACTCCTCGGTGCTGCGACGAATGTAGCGTACGCGCACCGCCTCGCCGTCGTGGACGGCGAATCCCTCGGTCAGCGTCTTTCCGCCCGCCACTTTAAAGGTGGCCAGGCCGGCCACGCCCGGACATGCCGCGAACGGCGTGCTTTGCAAACGGGCGCCCGGGGCGCCGTGCTCGTGCAAGACGACGTCGATTGCCACTCGCGAGGCGAGGTCTTGGAGCGTGCCGCCGAAGCCCGCGCGGGAGTAATGGTACTCCTGTGAGCCGGAAGGGTTCGTCCAAGCCCCGCTCGCGCCGGGCATGGGCTGCCACCCCTTCGGCCCAGGCGATGCGGCCGCGCACGAGGCGAGAAGCGCGCACGCGGTCAGAGCCAAGGCCTTCGCTGCGGTTTTCACGATAACAGCAGTTTGATGCTGACCGATTGGGTCCTCATCGGGCGGCTCGGCTTCGAGCTCGACGAGCGGCTGCGCGGCTCACGTCTCGAAGAAGCCGGCTATTTGGCGGATGGCCGCGTCGCACTTGCACTCCGCCGGCGCGGCGCGCGCCTTCTACTGGCGATCGACCTTTTTGCTTCCCCGCCGCTGGCGACGGTCGAGGACGGGGAGCTTACGCTCCTGGAATCGCCCGGTTTCGTCCGCGTCCTCACACACTCGCTCCGCGGCATGACCGTGACCGGTGTCGCAGCGCGGCGCGACGACCGGCTTCTGCGGCTGAGTTTCGGGGCGCGCTCGCGTTTCGGCGTCGGCGAGCAGGTGGATCTCTATGCTGAGCTCGTCCCGCGCTTTGGAAATCTCGTGCTCGTGAAGGGCGAGACCGTGGTTGGCGCGCTCAAGGAGTTCTCGTTAGGGGAGAATCATCGCCGCGCGGTCCAAACGGGAGCACCCTACGCGCTTCCGCCGCTTCCTCCTCAAATTCGCGTGCTCGTTCCCGGCGCGCAACCCGCTGGGATCGATCGCGCGGAGCCACTGCACGTGTACCGGCGTGACGGCCTGCTGCAGCAGGTCTACGTAGTGCCGCTGCCGGGCTTCGAGGATGCCGAGCATACGCGAGAAGAGTCGCTGCTCGCGCTCCTGAGCGAACTGCGCGTGGCGCAGCAAGCGCGCGCCGAGAACGAAGCGAGTCGCCGCCGCCGAGACGCGATCGCGAAACGCCTCGCGCAGCGCGAGCAGAAATTCCGGGCCGAGCAGGCATCGATCCACTCCAAGCGCGCTCGCGCGGAGGAGCGCGACGAGCTGCGCGCGCAGGGCGAGGAGATCTACGCAACGCTCCACGAGCTCGCCGAAGACGAGCGCGATGAGGCGAAGGAGCGTGCCACCAAGCTCTTCGGCGAATACAAGAAACTCGGCAAGAGCCTGCCGCACCTAGCGACGCGAGAGCGCGGGATCGCCGCCTCGCTGGAAGCGATCGAGACTCTGCGTTGGGAGCTCGAGCGCGTCGGCGACGAAGACGTCGCCGACGTCGACGCGGCCGTTGCCGAACTCGACACGCGTCCGCGTTCCAAACCACACGCCGTGGCTCGAAAGCGCAAACGGCCGCGGCTGGAGTTCCGCACGGAGCGGGGCTCGCGCATCGTCGTCGGGCGCTCGCCGATCGAGAACGCCGAGCTCACCTTCCAGCTGGCGCGCCCGAACGACCTGTGGTTCCACGCTCAGGGGATTCCCGGCGCGCACGTGCTCGTGTCGCGAGACGATCGCGCGGCGGTGCCCGACCAGGATCTCGAGACGGCCGCGGCGCTGGCGGCTTACTACTCGAAGGCGCGAGCTTCGGGCGCGGTGCCGATCGACTACACGCTACGAAAGCACGTCCGCAAGCAGCGCGCCGCGGCGCCCGGCCTGGTCTGGTATACGCACGCCAAGACGCTTGTTGCGCAACCGAAGCCTTCGCCCTAAGGGAGCCTCGACTCGCACGCGCGCCAATCGAGGTTGGCAAAGAAGGCCTCGATGTATTTGCCTCGCTCGGACGGCTTGTAATCCTTGATGAACGCGTGCTCCCAAACGTCCAGGACGACGATCGGAACGAATCCGGCGAGATTGCCGTTTTCGTGATCGCCAATCCAGTGATTGGTGATCTGGCCGTTCGCGAGGTCGCAATAGGCGATTGCCCACCCGACGCCGCGCATGCCGCCGACCGCGACGAAGTCCTTCTTCCACGCGTCGAATCCGTCGTACGCGCCGCCGAGGGCATCGTAGAGGCGGCCGTTGCCGATCTCTTGGGGCGATGCGGTCATGTTATCGAAATAGTACTCGTGCAGCCGCATGCCGTTGTACTCGAACCCGAGCCGGCGGACCAGCTCGGCATAGCTCGGATTGCTGCCGGCAGCCTCGCCGGAGGCGCGTAGCTCGGCGAGTCGTTCGTTGAGCAGGTTGACGTTTTTGACGTATCCCTCATAGAGCCCGAAATGCATCTCCAGGGTCGCGTCGGAGATCCCGTGCAGGCCGGAGAGATTCCATTTCTTCGGAGCGTACGTCCGGATCGGTGAAGAGATGTTCATAAGCGTGAGTTGGTTACCCGGGCGACGCGAGCGCCAAACGTGCCGCGGGCTTGCGGGTCTGCGAGCGGCCAGGCAGATGGCAGCCGAAGGGGTCAGCCGCCCGGAGCGCGCACCACCATCCATACGCACCACGAACCCAAAGGAGTGTCGTACGTGAAAAATCCCTTGGACTCGCTCTGGGGCACCGTGATCAGCGGTTTTATCTTGACCGGCGTCCTCTATCTCATCGCGCGGGCGATCGTCTCCCACGCGATCGGAGCGACCGTTTAAATGTGGAGCGATCCTCTCTTCCGCTGGTTCCACATCTTGGCCGGCATCATGTGGATCGGGTTGCTCTACTTCTTCAACTTCGTCAACGTCGCCGCCGTCAAAGAGGCAACCGCCGCCGGCGAAGCCGGGCCAATCTCCAAGTACGTCGTGCCGCGCGCGCTCCTCTACTTCCGCTGGGGAGCGGTCGTTACGTGGATATTCGGTGCGGCGCTGCTGAGCAACTTTCACGGAGCGGCCGACACCAACGGCTTCATCGCGGCCTTTGGCCTGCAAGGCACGATGGCGCCGATCGGTATCGGTGCTTGGCTCGGAACGATCATGCTGCTCAACGTCTGGGGCGTGATCTGGCGAAATCAGAAGAAAGTTCTCGGCTTAGTACCGGCGACCGACGAGCAGAAAGCGAAGGCTCGACGCACCGCGTTTCTCGCTTCGCGCGTGAACGTGATGCTCTCGATTCCGATGCTCTTCTTCATGGCGACCGGACCGACGTCGATCGGACAGGCCATTTACCACTAGCCGGAGCCTAGGGAACGAGAACGATCTTGCCGATGTGCTCGCTCGATTCGAGCCGCGCGTGGGCTTCGGCCGCGCGCGCGAACGGGTAGACGGAGTCAACGATCGGAACGATCGGGTCGCGCGCCGGCAGCAGCGGCCAAATATGCCGGCGTAGCCCGCGCGCGACGAGCGCCTTCTCCGCGCTCGTGCGCGGGCGCAGGCTGGAGCCGATGATCGTTGCGCGCTTCGCAAGGAGCCTTGCCAGATCGAGCTCGACCGATCGCCCGCCCGTCATCGCGATGCAGGCAACCCGGCCGTCGAGGGCGAGGCATTCGACGTCGCGCGCAACGTATGCGCCGCCGACGATGTCGAGGACGACGTCGACGCCGCGGCCGCCGGTGATCCGCGCTACCTCCACCACGAAATCGTGCGTCGAATACTCGATCGCTTCGGTCGCGCCTAACCGCAAGCAGGCCGCGCACTTCTCCTTCGTTCGGGCCGTCGCGATCGCGACGGCTCCAAGCGCCTTGGCAAACATGATCGCGGTCGAGCCGATGCCGCTCGTACCGCCGTGCACCAGCACCCACTGCCCGCGCCGCAGCCGGGCTCGCGTGATGAGGTTGTCGTAGACGGTGAAGGCGTTCTCGGGAAGCGTTGCCGCTTCGACCATGCTCCAGCCCTGCGGCACCGGCAGAACCTGGCCGTGCGGGACCGCAACGAACTCCGCGTAGCCGCCGCCGTTGGTGAGCGCACAGACTCGATCGCCGGCGTGCCAGTTCGTCACGCCCTGCCGAGCGCGGCGATCGTTCCGGCAACCTCAAGCCCGAGAATGGGCGAGGCGCCGCGCGGCGGCGGATACGAACCGAGACGCTGCATGCTGTCGGCGCGCGAGACGCCGGCTGCCTCGACGGCGATGAGAACCTCGCCGGCGCGTGGCTCCGGCGCTTGCGTGGTCGCGACCTCAAGGACCTCCGGGGCGCCCGGAGCTTTGACGTTTACGTAGCGCATCCTCACCTCAGGATCAGCATCGCGTCGCCGAAGGAGTAGAAACGGTAGCGCCGTTCGATCGCCTCGGCATAGGCTTGCAGCATGCGCTGCCGGCCGGCAAACGCGCTGACGAGCACGAGCAGCGACGAGCGCGGCAGATGAAAGTTCGTGATCATCGCGCCGACTACCCGGAACTCGAAACCCGGCGATATAAAGAGGTCGGTCGCGTGCGCTCCCTCTTGGATGTGCCCAAAGCTCGCGACGTTACCTTCCAGCGCCCGCACGACCGTGGTCCCGGCCGCGACGATGCGGCGCCGTTCGCGCCGCGCCCGCTGCAGCATCTCGGCTGCTTGCGCTCCGATCGTATACGCCTCGGCGTGCATGCGGTGTTGTTCGACGCGCTCTGTCGCTACCGGTCGAAACGTTCCGAGGCCCACGCTGAGCGAGAGACGGACGATCGTCACATCGCGCCGCTCGATTTCGGCCAGCAGCTCGGGCGTGAAATGGAGCGACGCCGTCGGTGCGGCAACGCTTCCCGGAAGACGAGCAAAGACGGTTTGGTAGCGCTCCTGCGCCTCGGCCGACTCGTTGTGGATGTAGGGCGGAAGCGGCATGCGCCCGGCGCGCGCGAGAAACTCCTCGAGCGGCACGCGCAGCCTTAACTCGATCTCACAGACGCCTTCATCGGCTTCGCGCCGCACCGTAGCCTCGCCCAGATCGCCGAAGGTGACGCGTTGCCCGGCGCGCAGGCGGCGAGCGGGGCGCGCCAGGGCCATCCAAATCGATGCGTCGGGATCGTAGTGCAGCGTCGATGCCGGATGGAGTAAGAGCAGCTCGACGCGCCCGCCGCTCGGCGTACGGTTTCCGTGCAGGCGAGCCGCGATCACGCGCGTTTCGTTGAGCACGAGAACGTCGCCCGGTCGCAGAGACTCGGGCAGTTCGAAAAAGTGGCGATGGACGGTAGCGCTATGGTCGAGCACCATGAGACGGCTGCGATCGCGGCGCAGCGCCGGCTCTTGGGCGATCAGCTCCGGCGGCAGCTCGTAATCGTACGCAGCCGTCGGCTCGTCAGCGTCCGAGCGCGTTGACGGCCGTCCCCGGAAAGTAGAGATTTAGGATCTGCCCGGGCGACTGACCGGCGAGGGCCATGCCTCGACTGCCCCACTGACACATGCCCACGCCGTGACCGAGGCCACCGCCGTCGAACGTTACCATTGCTGCGCGCGGATCGCGCGCGATGCTGGTCACGAGCAGACTGCGCAGCGTGCGCGGGCCGATCGCTAAGCGGAACGGGCTGCCTTTGACGGTGGTCGTGCCGCGGTCGGCGACCAGCTCGAAGGCGCGCACGCGGCCGCTCGGGTCCCGCGCGGTGATCTGCAGATCGTTCAGCGTTCCGATCGGTGCGAGCAGCTGCGAGAATTTCGTCGCGATCGCGGCGAGATCGATCCCTTCCGTCCAACGGTAGTTCGGCGATTGCGCACAGAACGTGCAGACGACCCCGCCGAGATACGGAATCGGCACGCTGCCCCACGCATCGGACGACGCTTCGGTGTGGCCGCCGCAACACGACGAGTAGGCGATCTGGGCGAAGCCGCCGCCGAAGGTAAGCACTTGACCGGTCGTCGCGTCGACCGCGGCGGTCGAGCCGGGCGACTCGCTCTCGACGCCGCTATAGACCTGATCGAGCTCGGATGGAACAAGGTCGTACTCTCGCCGTGGATCGCTGCGCTGCAGAACGTAGGTGCGCGCGCAAATCGCTTGCGCCGCAAGCGCCGCAGCCGGCCAGCGCGGCGACATTTCGTGCGGAACGACGCCGTAGAGATACTCTTCCAGGTCGAGGATGTTGACGATTCGGCCGTCGTCGAGGCGTTGGAAGGTGCCGCGGTACGAGCGCCCGTTGAACGTGAAGAGATCCGGCGAGAGCGTCGCGGGCTGCCCCGTGCCCAGGAGCACGCGCAGCGCCGGACGGCGCGAACTCGTCGCGGGATCGACGTCGTCGGCGGCCGCCGTGCGGCGCGCCAAAAGAAACGGCGCCGCACCGAGCGCAAGAAACGAGCCGCGACGCATGGCTAAAGCAAGCGCTCCTGCGCGGGCTTCGCGCCGGCTATACCGAGGTGCCGGTAGGCTTGCGCGGTGGCGCTTCTTCCGCTCGCGCTGCGCGTAACGAAGCCCTCTTTGAGGAGATAAGGCTCGACGACGTCTTCGAGCGTCTCGGCATCCTCGGTGAGCGTCGCCGCAATCGCCGCGATCCCGGCCGGGCCGCCGCGGTACTGCTCGACGATCGTGCGCAGAAAGGCCCGATCGAGACGATCGAGCCCGAGTTCGTCCACGCCTTCGCGTTCCAACGCTTCATCGGCGATCGCCTCGGTGATTCGACCGTCGGCGCGCACCTCGGCGAAGTCGCGAACGCGGCGAAGCAGCCGGTTCGCGACGCGCGGCGTTCCGCGGCTTCGCGTCGCGATCGTCCGAGCGCCCTCGTTATCGATCGGTACGCCCAAGACGTCGGCGGATCGCCGGACGATCCGCTCCAGCTCGGGCGCGCCGTAGTAGTCGAGGTGGTGCACGATGCCGAAGCGCTCGCGCAGCGGCGCGGTAAGCATCCCGGCGCGCGTCGTCGCGCCGACCAGCGTGAAACGCCGCAGCGGAAGCTTCAACGTCTTCGCGTAGGCGCCGCGGTCGACGACGAAGTCGATCTGGAAGTCCTCCATCGCGGGATAGAGAAACTCTTCGACGACGCGCCCCAAGCGGTGAATCTCATCAACGAAAAAGACGTCGCCCTCTTCGAGCGAGGTAAGGATGCCGACGAGGTCCTTGGGTTTCTCGAGCGTCGGCCCGCTCGTGGGACGAAAGTTTGCGCCAAGTTCGCGCGCGATCAACCCGGCCAGCGTGGTCTTCCCCAGACCGGGCGGTCCGTAGAAGAGCACGTGCTCCAGGGGCTCGCCGCGCCGCTTGGCTGCGTCGATCGCGATGCGCAGGTTTTCGATGACGCGTTCCTGCCCGACGTACTCTTCAAACGACCGCGGCCGCAGGCTCGCGCCGTAGACCTCGTCTTCCAGCGAATCTTGCGGGTCGACGATGCGCGGACCGTACGCGTCATCGGCTTGATCGAGCGACGCGTCGGTGGGACCCAGCAGACGCTTGCGCGCCTTCGGCTCGCTCATGCGGGTCCCTTCGCCGCCTTAAGGCGGTATATCTCCGCGAGCAGCTGCTCGGCTTCGTCGATCGAGGAGTTCGATGCGAGCGTCTCGCGGATCATCGCCTCGGCTTCACTGCGTTTGTAACCGAGCTGCAAGAGCACTGCCAGCGCTTCATCGCCGAAGTCCGGAATCTGGCTCGCTGGAACCGGCGGGGCGTCGCGAATCAGCAAGAATTTCGCGACTTTGCCTTGCAGCTTGGCGACGATGTCGCGGGCTTTCTGCTGTCCGATCCCGGGGAGACTCTTCAAGTACGCATGATCGCCGCGATCGATCGCGCCGGCAATCGTCGACATCGGCTGCGAGAATGCGCGCGCCGCCGAGCGCGGACCGATCGACGCGACCGTCAGCAAGGCCTCGAAGAACTCGCGCTCGATCGCATTGGTGAATCCGTAATAGGTGAAGCGCCCCGTGTTGCCTTCCATGTTCACGACCGAGTAGATCTCCAGCGTTACCTGCGCACCGGGTGTCGTCGGAAGCTTCTCGGCGATGCACGGGGGAAGGAGAATCTCGTAGCCCAACCCGGACGCTTCGATCACCGCCGCGTCGCCGCTGCGTTCGACCAGCGTACCGGCGATTCTAGAGAACACCGGTTAGCCCGGCGCGGCGTTCGATCAGATTCGAGAAGGCGAGTGCTAGGGCGAGCGCGTCGGAGACGTCGTACGGCTTGGGCGGACGGCTCAGGCCGAGCAGGCGCGTTACCATCGCGTTTACCTGTTCCTTACGCGCGCTTCCGGAGCCGACCAGCGCGCGTTTTACGTGCGCGTGGCCCAGCGTATGCACGGCGACGCCGGCTTGAGCGCTGGCTAAGCAGAGTACGCCGCGAGCGTGTCCCATGAGCAACGCCGCGCGCGGGTTCTTGATCGTCGTGTACAGCTCCTCGATGACCACCACAGTCGGCGCGGTCTCGGCGATGACGTCTCGAATGCCGGCATGAAGCTCGCGCAAGCGTTCTTCGAGGCTCGCGTCGCTGGCTGGTACGACGACGCCCGCTTCGATGAGCGATGCGCGGCCGTTGCGGCATTCGATCGCGCCGTATCCCGTCGTCCGCAGCGCGGGGTCGATGCCGAGAATCCGTATCGAACGATCGGTCACTACGGCGGAGGCGTCCCATTGACGGTGACGCCGACGGACGATCCCGGAGCGAGCGCGGTACCGGCGATCGGATCGGTCTGAACGACTTTGCCGCCGGCGCCGACGCTCGTCGTGTACTCCCACTTCGCGACGTGATAGCCGTAGGAGCGCAGCGTCTTGATCGCGTCGACCGGCGTCATGCCGACGGTGTCGGGCACCTCACCCGAGACCGAAAGCGTAATCGCCACCGTCGTACCGCCGGGTTGCTGACCCGCGGTCGGCGTCTGGGCGACGACGTAGCCGTTGTTGCTCGTCTGCTGCGCGTATTGAACGCTGAGTTGAAACCCGGCCTGCGTGAGCATCTGGGTGGCCGTCTCGAAATCCGAGCCGACCACATTTGGGAGGCTCGCTATCGGCCCGTTGCCGACCGGCGCGGTCGAGGCGTTCGGCACGCCGCTATTGACGACGACGTGAACGGTGGCGTTGCGATCGACCTTCGTTCCTTGCGCGACATCCTGCGATGCGATCGTGTCCGGCGGTGTGCCGGCGACGGTCTGCGTGGCGTCGAGCGTGAGGCCGAGGTCGCGGGCACGCGCTTGGGCCTTCTCCGACCGTCAGGCCGACGAAGCTCGGAATCACCACCGGAAGCGGTCCACTGGAGACGACCAGGGTCACGCGGATGCCTTCGCGGACTTTGGCGCCGGCTTTGGGCAACTGATCGAGCACGTTGTCCTTAACGGTGTTGTCCGGGCGGCGCACCAGCGTGACGGCGAAGCCCTCTTGTTGAAGAATGCGCTGCGCGTCGTTAACGCTGAAGCCGCGTACGTCCTCGAGTCCGCGCAGGGGCTTCCCGTTGCTGATTACCAGCTCCACGACCTGGTTCTTCTCGACGCTCGTTCCCGCCGCCGGGGATTGGCGGATGACGTGATCGGGCGATACCGTCTCGCTCGCGCTCATCGTGAAGCGCGTGCGCAGCCCGGCGTTGACGACTGCTTGTTGCGCCTGGGCCTGCGTCATGCCGCTGTAATCCGCCACCACGACCCCCGGAGCGAGGCCCGGCAGAGGCCGAGCGAAGAGAAAGTAGCCGAGCGCGGTGGCCACGACAAGCGCGACGAGCAGCGCGGGGAGCATCCAGCTGCGTCCGGGCCGGCGCTCTTCGTCCTCGTTCGGGCGGTCCGGCATCGGCGAGCGCCGCGGCGGTAACGGCGCGCGCCGCCCGCCGCCGAGCGAACTGAATGCCTGCGTCGGCGCGTCGTCTACGATGCGGTAACCGGCAACGCCCGGCCGTTCGCGCGCCTCGCGCAACGCCGTCGCGAGTTCGCTTGCCGAAGCGAAGC
Source organism: Vulcanimicrobiota bacterium (assembly GCA_963739845.1). GTDB lineage: Bacteria > Vulcanimicrobiota > Vulcanimicrobiia > Vulcanimicrobiales > Vulcanimicrobiaceae > Cybelea. The sequence goes on from CAVUBQ010000001.1 coordinate 625,203, forward strand.
GATGTTCGGGCTTCTTCTGCAGCAGCCGGTTGACGATCGCGGCCAGCGCCGGGCTCACGCCCTCGGCGGGATCGATCGTCGGGACCGGATCTCCGATGTGGCGCAGGGCGACCGTCACGGGCGATTCGCCGGTGTACGGGAGCTTGCCGGTCAGCATCTGGTAGAGCACGACGCCCAGGCTGTAGAGATCCGCGGTCTCGTGCACTTCGTGCTCTTGCGCCTGCTCGGGCGAGATGTAGTAGACGCTGCCCATGACCAGCCCAGGCTTTGTCAACGCCATCGTCTGCTGCGATACCGCGCGCGCGATTCCGAAGTCGGAGAGCTTGACGACGTCGTCCTTGGTTACGAGAATGTTCGCCGGCTTGATGTCGCGATGCAGCAGACCTTGACGGTGAGCGTAGGCGAGGCCGCTGGCGATCTGCGCCGCGTAGTCGATCGCCACGGGTTCGGGAAGACGCCCGTCGGCGGCGATGATCTCGGCCAGCGACGGGCCGTCGATCAGCTCCATGACGATGAAATACGTGTCGCCTTCACGGCCGACGTCGAACGTGTTCACGATATTGGGATGAGAGAGCCTCGCCGCCGACTCGGCCTCTTGATAGAAGCGACGCACGAACTCGGCGTCGGCCGCATATTGTTCGCGAAGAACCTTGATCGCTACGCGCCGCCGCAGCAAGGTATCGGTGCCGCAATAGACGGTCGCCATGCCGCCCTCCCCGAGCTTGCGGTCGAGGCGGTACCGGTTGTTGAATATGCGCTCCTCGATCAACCGCCGACGTTCTCCAGCGCGGTGCGCAGCACTTGACGCGCGATCGGCGCGGCGTACGTCGCGCCGTAGCCGACGTTCTCGACCATAATTGCGACCGCGACGCGCGGGTTCTCGGCCGGCGCGAAGCAGACGAACCATGCGTGCGAGCGTCCTCGAGGATTGGTCGCGGTGCCGGTCTTTCCGGCGACCGTAACGTGCGGCAGCTGCGCCGGCGTGCCCGTGCCTCGCTGCACCACCGCGATCATCATCTTGGTGACGTTCGCGGCGGTCTGGGCCGATACCGGGTTTACCAGCATCCCGGCACTCGAGAGCGTCGCGGGAACGCCTCCGCGGACGACTTGTCGCACGATGAACGGGCGCGGCTCGATGCCGCCGTTCGCGATCGTGGCGCCGATCAGCGCCATCCGAATCGGCGTCATAAGCATCGCGCCCTGACCGAATCCCATCTGAGCGAGTTCACCTGGGAAGATGGTCGCCTTCGGCGGTACCCGGTCGCGTTCGACCGGAAGCTGAAAGTCGAGCGAGTCGCCGATCCCCCAACGATCGAGATACTCGTAGAACGTGTCGACGCCCATCTTCAACGCGATCTGGCCGAAGTCGACGTTGCTCGAAAGGGCGAAGGCAGCCGTCAAGTCGCCGTAGCCGGTCGCTTCGCTCTCGTTGTCGTGCAGCGTAAACGTCCCGATCTCGAGATAGCCCGGATCCTCGAAGTGCGAGTCCATGGTTACGACGTTGCTGTCGAGCGCGGCCGCGGCCGTGAAAATCTTGAACGTCGATCCGGGCGGATAGAGGCCGTCGAGTGCGCGATTGAGCAGCGGCGCCTCCGGATCGCCGCGCAGGGTGGAGAAATCGTCGTCGAAGCTGTTCGGGTCGTAGCTGGGGACGCTGGCCAGGGCCAGCACGGCACCGCTGCGCGGGTCGAGCACGACGCCGGCCGCGCGCGGGTACTGCCCGAGCTGCTGGTAGAGGTCGTTTTGGATCGCCGGGACGATCGTCGTGACGACGTCGGCTCCTCTCGGAGCCGCGGACGTTCCGCGCAGTGCGGCAGCAATTTGATCGAGCTGGGCGAGTGGATCGCCGCTCGCGTCGGGCGGCGTCAACGCCGCGTCGAAGGCCTGCTCGATCCCGCTCGTCCCGTACCGCGTCGAATCGTAGCCGACCGCGTGCGCCAGCGCCGGACCGAAGGGATAGATGCGTTTCCCGTCGATCGTGTGCGCGAGCACGGTGCCGTCGGTTGCGAGGATCCGCCCTCGCCCGGCATCGAGCAGCGCATGGCGCGGGTTATGCGGCCGGGACGCGATCCGGGGTGCGGCGACGATCTGCACGTAGATCTGGCGTAGCGCGAGGGCCGCGAAGAGCAGTACGAAGAGCGTCGAGAGGGTTCGAATCGCGCGATTGGTCATGCCTCGCGCAGTACCGTGAATCCGTCGTGCGTACGAACCGCCAGGTGCGGGTGTTCCGGATCCGCATCGAGCAACGCGTTGACGATCGCTTGGGCGACCGGTTCTGCGACGCCGCCGATTTCGAGCACCGCCTCGACCCCGAGCTCGGGCAAGAGAGGCGGCGCGACGTACGCGCACGACGCCAGCGTCTCGAAGTGGCGCGTTTCGTACGCGCCTTGATGCCACGGCCCGCGCTTGCCGAAGGTCTGCGCGTGGTAGTCCCAGGCACAGAGCTGTTTCTCCCTCGAGACGAATTCGTCGCGTACGCAGAGCCGCCGGCAGGCCGCACACTGCACGAGGGTGACCGGCGGTTGCGTTAGTGCGTCGGCGATATCGTCGGGGAGGTCCTCGATGTTGAGCACGTTCTGCTCTTCGAGACGTTCCGGCAACGGAGCGTCCCAGCCGATTCGTACGAGCAGTTCGACGTCTCGCATCGAAGCGACGAAGGCGCGCCCATCCTCGGGCGGAAAGGTTCGGTCGATCCAATCGAGCAGCCCTGAGGTCGAAACCCCTACGCTCTGCCAACGATCTCCGGCGGCGACGCCAATCGGCGTCCAGGCCAGGGGCACGAGTTGTGCCGTGATCAGGCCGCCGGCCTGAGCGGTTTCGGTCGCGGGGCGAAAACTGTTGGTAAAAGCGAGCGTCGCACGGTTGCCGCCGAGCACGAAGACGCGTGGACCATCGCGCGCTTCTATGAGCCGATCATTGCCTGAGCGCTGAGATACTCTTGCAGGCTGCGCGGGGGGCCAGCCTTGCTTGCGAGCGCCTCCGCCAGCGCTCGCGCCGTATCGAGACTCGTCAAACACGCAATACTCGCTTCGACCGCGGCCCGGCGAATCTTGTAGTCGTCGGAGATTTCGCGCGGCCCTTGTGCGTCGTTGATCACCAAATCGACGGTCCGGCGACGCGATCAAATCGAGAACGTGCGGCGAGCCGTCGGCGATCTTGTTGATTCCGTCGGTGGCGATGCCGGCTGCCTCGATCGCTGCTCGCGTGCCCGGCGTTGCCACCAGCGTGTGGCCTAGCTCGGCATATGCTCGCAGCACCGAGACCGCCTCCGCTTTTCTCTCGTCGGCGATCGAGACGAGGATTCGTCCGCCGCTGCCCGGTAAGCGGACGCCGGCCGCGCGGAAACCCTTGCGGAGCGCCCCGCCGAACGAGGTGTCGATGCCCAGCACCTCGCCGGTCGACTTCATCTCCGGCCCGAGCATCGTCTCGACGCCGCGCATCTTGGAAAACGAGAAGACCGGAACTTTCACCACCACGTACGGCACGTGGGGGTGCAGTCCGAGGCCGTACTCCATGTCGCGCAGCTTCTCACCAAGCGCGATCCGCGTGGCGGCCGCGACCAGATTGATGCCCGTTGCCTTTTGGATGATCGGAACGGTGCGGCTGGCGCGCGGGTTTGCTTCGATAATATACAGCTTCCCATCGTGGATGACGAACTGGATGTTGATCAGTCCGCGAATGCGCAGCTCGCGCGCGATTGCCAGCGTGACGTCGGCAATGTGTCGCTCCATAGCCGAATCGATCGTCTGGACTGGATAGACGCCGATCGAATCGCCCGAGTGTACGCCTGCGGGTTCGATATGCTCGAAGATGCCGGGAACGAGCATATCTTCGCCGTCGAAAAGCGCGTCGACCTCGACTTCGAGGCCGCGGAGGTATTTGTCGACTAGGAGCGGCTCGTCAGGAAGAATCGGCGGAGCCGACTCCGCGTACGACGCAAGCTGCGCTTCATTATGGACGATCTCCATCGCGCGGCCGCCCAAGACGAACGACGGCCGCACGAGCACTGGAAAACCGAGCTCGCGCGCGATCGCGCGCGCTTCGCGGAAGCTCCGCGCAGCTCTTCCCTCGGGACGGGCGACTCCGAGGCGCGCCAGCGCGGCGTCGAACTCCTCGCGATTCTCGGCCATGTCGAGCGACTGGCGATCGCTTCCCACGATCGGTACGCCTCGCCGGCTCAGCTCGCGGGCGAGGTTGATGGCGGTCTGGCCACCAAAGGCCAGCATGACGCCCCGCGCGTTCGTTGCGCGGAAGGTGGCTTCGACCTCGTCGGCGCCCGGCGGCTCGAAGACGAGCGCATCGGAGACGTCGAAGTCGGTAGAGACCGTTTCGGGATTATTGTTGATGACCACCGCGGAGCGCGACGCGTCCTTGAGCGCCCACGCTGCGTGCACGCAGCTGTAGTCGAACTCGATTCCCTGGCCGATCCGGATCGGACCGCTGCCGACGACCACGACCGCTTCGTTGGGCGTCGGGCGCATCTCGTCCAGCTCGCCGCGCGAGAGGTAATAGTAGGGAGATTTGGCCGGAAACTCGGCGGCGGCGGTATCGACCATGCGAAACGCGGCGCGCGCCGTTTCGGGCACGGCGCCTGCGGCAGAACCGGTCAGCTGCGCGAGGCTCGCGGTCGAGTAGCCCGAGCGCAGCGCCGCAGCCACGTCGCTCTCGGAGGGAGCCGAGCGGAGACGTTCCTCTAACGCGACGAGCTCGGCGAGTTCGTCGAGCCAGAAACGATCGATGGCGGAGAGATCGTGGATGCGCGCGATCGCTTCGGCGCCCTGACCGCGCCGCATCAGCTCGCATGCGGCGAAGAGGCGTTCGTGCGTCGGCGCCGTGAGCGTCGTCTCGAGCTCGGCCTCGCTCCATTCGGCCAGTGGACCGGTCAGCGTCTGGCGTCCGAGATCGAGGCCGCGCACCGCTTTGAGGAGCGCCGCCGCGAAGGTCCGTCCGATGCCCATCGCCTCGCCGGTGGATTTCATCTGCGTGCCGATCGTGGTGTCGGCGAGTGGGAACTTGTCGAACGGCCAGCGCGGGATCTTGACCACGACGTAATCGAGCGCCGGCTCGAACGCCGCCTTGGTTACGCCGGTGACGGGGTTGGGAATCTCGTCGAGGCGCTGCCCGAGCGCGATGCGCGTGGAGATCTTGGCGATCGGGTAGCCGGTCGCTTTAGAGGCCAACGCGGAACTGCGCGAGACGCGCGGATTAACTTCGATGATCGCGTACTCACTGCGATCGGGGTGCAGCGCAAACTGAATGTTGCAGCCGCCCTGCACGTCGAGCGCGCGAATCACGTTGATGCTCGCGCTGCGCAGCATCTGGTACTCGAGATCGGAGAGCGTCTGCGAGGGCGCTACGACGATCGAATCGCCGGTATGAACGCCGACCGGGTCGATATTCTCCATGTTGCAGACGACGATGCAGTTGCCCGCCCCGTCGCGCAGAACTTCGTATTCGATCTCTTTCCATCCGAGCAAGGACGTCTCGAGCAGCGCTTGGTGAATGAGGCTCGCGTTCAAGCCGACGTCAAGCGTCGAACGAAGCTGGGCTTCATCGCGCACGATGCCGCCACCGGTGCCGGCGAGCGTGTACGCCGGCCGCACGACCAGCGGGTAGCCGACCCGCGCGGCGAACTCGAGGCCCTGCTCGATCGCCGTAACGACCGCGCTATCGGGCACCGGCTCGCCGATCTCTTGCATCTTGCGCTTGAAACGTTCGCGATCTTCGGCGAGCTTGATCGTCTCGATCGGTGTACCGAGCACCTCGACGCCGTGACGCTCGAGCACGCCGGCCTCGTCGAGCTCGACCGCGAGGTTGAGCCCGGTCTGTCCGCCCAGCGTCGGAAGGAGTGCGTCGGGTTCGCTCGCGGGCAATGATCGCTTCCAGGGATGCGACGGTCAACGGCTCGAGATAGACCGCATCGGCCATCTCGGGATCGGTCATGATCGTCGCGGGATTGGAGTTGACGAGGACGACGCGATGGCCTTCCTCGCGCAACGCGCGGCACGCCTGAACCCCCGCGTAGTCAAACTCTGCGGCCTGACCGATCACGATCGGTCCCGACCCGATGACCATGACGTTGCGGCGGGGCATGCTGGGGCGGTTTCTTTAGGGGGCGCGCAAAGAAGTCCCTGGCGAAGCACCCCTCAGGGCTGCAGGCGCACGATCTTCCAGAGTCGGCCGGACGCAGTGTATTCGATCCGATCGTGCATGCGATTCGGCCGGCCCTGCCAGAACTCGAAACGCGAGGGTGCCAGGAGATATCCGCCCCACGAGTGCGGACGCGGCACCTCCTCATCGTCGAAGCGCTCTTCAAAGTGTGCGAATCGCTCCTGCAACACGTCGCGCGACTCGATCGGATCGCTCTGCTCGGAGCTCCATGCGGCGAGCTGATGGCCACGCGGCCGGGCGGCGAAGTACTCGTCCGATTCGCTCTCCGTCAGCTCGGCGACGGAGCCCTCGACGCGAACTTGTCGCTCCAGCCGCGGCCAGTAAAGGAGCGCGGCTGCGTAGGGATTCGCGTTGAGCTCGCGGCCCTTGCGGCTTTCGTAGGACGTGAAGAAGCGCAGACCGCGCTGGTCGAGTCCGCGCAGCAGCACGACCCGCGCCGAAGGTCGAGCGCGCGTATCTGCCGTCGCCAGGCACATCGCGATCGCTGCGACGGACTCGGCACCACCGGCGTCGTCGATCCAGCGTGCCAGTTGCGCGATCGGGTCGGCCAGGAGATCGCCTTCGCCCAACAGGCTCACGGATAACGCCCGAGTCCGAAGCCGGTAAGAAATGCAACGAGCATGCCCAACGCGCCGGCGACGGCAAATTCGAGTGAGGCATCGATTCGCTTCGGTTGCAACGACGTGACGCGCCCCAGGCGCGCCAACGCATCGTGCAGCTCGGGTCGCGTTCTCGGCACGCGCGTACGCCCCGCCGCTCACTTGAGCGTAGCCGCGCAGCGCCTCCTCGTCGATCGTCGCCTCTTCGTTGGTTCCGGGGATGAGGCCGCCGGCCGGCGTGCCGATGCCGACCGTATAGACCGGAATGCGATGCGCGCCGAGCCATTGCGCGATCTCCATCGGATCCGTCCCCGCATTATTGACGCCGTCGGTGATCAGGATGATCACGCGATGGCCCGTCGCCGGCAGCATCTGCGCGGAGAGCTTGAGCGCGTCGCCGATCGCGGTCGCGCCGTTGGGCATCGGCAGCTGATCGAGCGAGGCAGCGACGAGATCGTGATCGGAGCTCAGCGGCTGCACCACGCCGGCGGTTCCGGAGAAAGCGATGATCCCGATCTTCGTTCCCGGCGGGCTCTCGGCGATGAAGGCCCGAGCGGCCGCCTTCGAGGCTTGAGCGCGGGTGGGGAATACGTCGGTCGAGGCCATCGACCCCGACGTATCGATGCAGATGAAGACGTTGCCGTCGCGGGTTGGCACGGGCAGCGTGAGATGCGGGCCCGAGACTGCGAGCACGAGGCCGGCGAGCGCGACGATCCATAGGGCCTGCAAGGCGCGCGGAATCCAGGCGCGCGGCTTGGCGGCGTCGACGAAGAATGCGACGTTCGAGTAGGCCAGCGCACCGGCTTCGACGCGCCGCTGGAGACGCTGGTAGAGCAGCGCAAAAACAATGAGAACCAAAACGCCGGCGACGAGCCGGGCCGGGTGGTCGATGCTCACCGCGTCGCGCCGAAGGCCGCCGCGAGCGACGCGGCGCCGTCTTCTTCTCGTAGAACGCCGGTGCGCCAGTTGGCTGCGCCGAAGCGGGCCAGCAGCGAGGCTTCGCGTTGCGTTACCGCCGTGCGGTACGCCTCCCGTTCGCGCGCGCCGACATACGCGCGAACGCTTCCGCCTTCGGCACCGCGCAGACGCACCATGCCCGCCCAACGGAAGCGCGTCGTACCACGGGTCGCGGACGATCAGCGCGGTGCAGTCGAAACGAGCTCCCAGATCGGCTAAGTCGCGGTCGAGGGCCGGCGAGAGATCGTACCAGTCGCTGATCGCCAGCAGCGCAGTTCCCCGCGGCAAGGCAGCACGAGCGGTGCGCAGCGTTCGGACCGCATCAAACGGCGTGTCGTCGCGCACGACGCGTGCCGCCGCACGGTGCGCCCGGCGCTGCAGCGCGGGTGGCGTGACGGCGTCCGCGCCGACACGCATGCAGCGATCCTCGCCTCCCGCCGAGCCGAACCACGCCTCCGCGGCTTCCGCGACGGCATCGAGCAGCGGGCGCCGCCGGCCGACGCACATCGAAGGCGACGCGTCGATCAATGCCGCGAGCGTCAACGCCACGTCCTCGAGCACGACGCGAGTCTGCAGTTCGCCCGAGCGTGCGGTTGCGGCCCAGTCGATGCGGCGGACATCGTCGCCGGGAACGTAGGCGCGCAGTTCCACGAACTCGTAGCCGTCGCCCCGGTAGATGGTCGGCGACCCGGCGCCCAGATTACGCGGTCGCCTGCGCGCCCGCAGAAGCGCCTCGCGGATCGTCACGGCGCGGGGATCGCGGCCACCATTGCCTCGATCGCGCGATCGGCGCTGACGCCCTCGGTTGCCAGGCGGTAGTTGAATCCGATGCGGTGGCGCAACGCGTGCGCGGCGACGGCGCGTACGTCGTCGGGGAGGGCAAAATCGCGGCCAGCGAGCAGCGCGCGCCCGCGTGCTAGATAGGCTAGAGCGAGCGTAGCGCGAGGACTAGCGCCATAGTCGATCAGTTCGGCCGCTCGCAGCGTCGCGCCGCCTGCCGTCTCGACGCGCACGCTCTCTGCCTGCCGGGTGATCGCGACGAGCTCGACGATATACCGTTTCAACTTCTCATCGATGTGAACGCTGTGGGCCTGGTCGCGCCAGGCGCGAACGTCGTCGAGGGTTGCGACGGCGCGCACGGGCTGCGTGTCGCCGACCGCAAAACGATCGAGAATGCGTAACTCTTCTTCTCGACTGGGGTAACCGACGTTGACCTTCATCAAGAAACGGTCCATTTGGGCGATTGGCAGCGCGTAGGTGCCCTCGGAGTCGAGTGGATTCATCGTCGCCATCACCACGAACGGATCCGGGAGCGGGTGCGACTGCGGGCCGATCGTTACTTGGCGCTCCTGCATCGCCTCCAAGAGCGCGGATTGCACCTTTGCCGGCGCGCGATTGATCTCGTCGGCGAGAACGACGTTGGCGAAGATCGGCCCCATCACCGTCGCAAACGCGCTCTCGCGCTGGTCGAAGATGCGCGTGCCGACGATGTCGCTGGGCAGCAGATCGGGCGTGAATTGAATGCGCTTGAACTCTCCCTCGAGCGCCGCGGCGAGGGAACGGCAGGCGAGCGTTTTTGCTAAGCCGGGTGGACCTTCGAGCAGTACGTGCCCGTTGCAGAGCAAGGCCAAGAGCAGCGCTTCGATGACGCCCTCCTGTCCGACGATCGTTTGTGCGAGCGCAGCGCGAAGGTCGGCCGGCTGGCGTGCGGTCATCATGCTAGGGAACCCTCAGCGCCAATTTGACGCTCGAGCGCGGAGCACGAGTCGCCGATCGCGGCGGTAAGATCGTCGTCATAGGTAAAGGCACTCCGCTCGAGTGAGATGAGAAGCTCGCGCATCGTCGGGTCGGAGGCTTCCGGCCGCCGCAGCACGTCGCCGAGCGTTTCGCCGTCGGAGGCTCCGACCATGCGCCAAACGGCCGCGCGTACGCGAACCGCCGCGGCGCGCGTTCGTTCTGCGCGCAGCACGGCGAGTGCATCCTCGAACTGCTGGCGGCGCGTGCGCTGCGGTGCCGGAGGCGCGACCGGCGGAACCGGGGCCGATACGACCGTTACCGGTACGATCGGCCGGCGGCGGCGCAGCAGCAACACCGCAAGGGCGACGACGCATGCGATGCCGAGCAGCCAGAGCAGCGCGCGCAACGCGACGAACAAAGCAGAGAAGATCGCACTAGCTTGATTGCGAAGCATCTGCTGGCTTACGCCGCCGACGTTGAGCGTGAGCGCGTTGGTCTCCCATTGCTTCGGTTTGCGATCCCGGGCGTCGATCGCTTGCAGCCGAGCGGGGCCGATCGCGATCGCGCCGCCGTGGCGTGCCACGACGGTAATTATCTCGCGGTACTCGGTTCCGTTTGGCCCGCTCGCGGTTTGTCGCTCGTCGCCCAAAAGCTCGAGCTCGGCGAGAACGGGCAACTCGAGATTGTCGATCCGGGTGACCGGCTCGCGCACGCGCAGCGTCACGATCAAACGGAAGGGGATGTCGACTTGCGGACGCGCGGGATCGGAGATTAGGTTAAACGATTGCACCGTTAGGCGCTGCAAGGCTTGGGCCGACGCGGCCGGCCCGATCAGCAGCCCGGCGGCGAGGATCAGCGCGGCGACAGTTCTGCTAGCCACTGCGCAAAAATACGACGGGCGTCGAATGGGCCGGGCGATGCCTCCGGGTGAAACTGCACCGCAGCGATCGGCAGCGAGCGGTGGCGAAAGCCCTCGTTGGTCGCATCGTTGAGGTTGGTCATCGTCGGGACGAGACTCTCCGGAAGCGTACGAGCGTCGACCGCGTAACCGTGGTTGTGTGCGGTCACGAGAACCTCGCCGGCCTCCAGATCCATGACGGGTTGGTTTCCTCCTCGATGTCCGTAAGGCAGTTTGTACGTCTGGGCGCCGAGAGCAAGCGCGAGGAGCTGATGGCCCAAGCAGATGCCGAAGAGCGGCTTGCACCCTACTAACGTGCGCAGAGTCTCGACGGTTCCCAGAAGATCTCGCGGATCGCCCGGGCCGGGCGAGATGAAAACGGCATCCGGATCGCACGCGAGCACGTCTTCGCGGCTTGCGTTGTATGGCAGGACGACGATCTCGACGTTGAGCCGCTCGAGTTCCTCGAGAATCGCGCGCTTTACCCCGCAGTCGATCAAGGCCACGCGCCGTCCGCCATGCGGTCCGCGCGCAAACGGCCGCTCGATCGCGACGCTCGGTACGAGCGCCTTTGTGCTCGCGGTGCGGGCAAACTCGGCGAGGCGACGCTCGGCGGTTTCGAGCGCGTTTTCGCCGACGGCGAGCGCGGCCCAAATCGTTCCGTGCTCGCGCAGCGTTATCGTAATCGCTCGCGTATCGGCCCCGATCAGCGCGGGAATGCCCTGCTCGTCGAGCCAGGCGGGCAGATCGGTGCGCGCGAGATGGTGCGAGGGATGGAACGCGATCTGTTTGATCACCGTGCCGGCGGCGCAGGCGCGCCGGTATTGCGATGCGCTGCCGGATATGCCGTAGTTGCCGATCATCGGGTAGGTGAAGACGAGAATCTGGCCGGCGTACGAGGGGTCCGTCAACGCCTCCTCATATCCCGTCATTCCGGTATAGAAGACCGCTTCGCCGAGCGCGAGGCCCTCGTAGCGAAGTCCGTGCCCGTCGAAGCGGCTGCCGTCGGCCAAGAAGAGCGCGGCTGGAGTATTCATGCGTTGTAGCGGATCGCGCCGCCCACGATCGTCGCTAGGACCTTGCGCGGCAGCGTCCGGCCGGCAAACGGTGTGCAGCGCCCTTTCGATGCGAAGATCGCCGGATCGACGATCCAGCGTCGCTCGGCGAAGATCGTAACGTCGGCCGCTGCGCCGGCCGCCAGCGTACCGCCCGGTATTCCGAGAATGCGGGCCGGATTCGCACTGATCATTTCGACGAAGCGGCGTAGCGGCAGATCCGGCAACGCTGCAGCGTAGGCGGCGGCGGCAATCTCGAGACCCGAAAACCCTGGCGCGGCTTCTCCGGTCGCTCCGCTCTTCTCGTCGCGCGTGTGCGGAGCGTGGTCGCTGGCGAATGCATCGATCGTGCCGTCGCGCACGGCGTCGCGCAGCGCGCGCACGTCCTCCTCGCCGCGCAACGGCGGATTTACCCGCGCCGCGGGGCCAAGTTCCGCCGCCGCTGCGACGGTGAAGCTCAGGTGATGCGGGGTTACTTCGCAGGTCGCGCGTCCGCCGCGGGCTCGCGCGCCGCGGATCAGATCGAGCGAGCGGCGCGTTGAGAGATGCGCCATGTGCCAGGTCTTCTGGGTCTCGGCCGCGATGAGCAGGTCGCGGGCCACGAAAACATCCTCGGGTTCGTCGCAGTGGGAGATGAACGCCTGCGCAAGGTCGCGTGCTTGCAGTGCCGCCTCGCGCGAGGACGGCCGCGTTCTTCACGCCGTCACCATCGTCCGAAAAAGCAACCGCGCCGGCTCGTGCCAGCGCGGGAAAGTTGCACGGGCTTACGCCGGCCCGGCGGAGGGTGATTGCCGCGATGGGATAGACGCGGCAGGCACCCTCTCGCGATGCGCGTTCCTCAAGTTGCGAAAGGACCGCCGGGTCGTCGAGCGTTGGGTTCGTATTAGGCATGCAGGCTACCGCGGTGAAGCCGCCACGAACCGCCGCCGCGGTTCCGCTCTCGATGGTCTCCTTCTCGGGGAAACCGGGCTCGCGTAGGTGCACGTGCATGTCGACAAAGCCGGGAGCGACGATCGCTCCAGTCGCATCGAGCGTCTCGTCCTCTCTCTCGCGCGCCAAGTGCTCGCCCAGCTCGACGATTCGCCCGTCGCGGATGCGCAAGTCGCGAAGTCCGTCGACGCCGTTTGCCGGATCGACGACTCGGCCGCCGGCGATCAGCAGGGACGTCACCGCGCGTTGACGAGCAGGTCGAGAACCGCCATGCGAATCGCCACGCCGTGGCGGACTTGCTTTGCGTACCGCCAACCGGTGAACTCCAAGACCGAGTCGTCGAGCTCCATGCCCCGATTGTACGGCCCGGGGTGCATGACGATTGCTTCGTTGCGCGCCATGGCCAGACGGCGCGCGTCGAGCCGGTAGCGCTTTACGTACTCTTGGTCGGAGATCGGCATCTCGTTGAATCGCTCGCGCTGGATGCGCAGAAGGACGATTGCATCGACCTGCGGCAGCACGGCGTCGAAGTCTCGCTCGATGCGTACTCCGTTGCCCGCATAACTCTCCGGCAAGAACCCCTCGGGACCGACCAGCACGACGGAGCATCCGAGGCGCTGCAGCCCGCGGATCATCGAATGCGCGACCCGGCTGTGCGTCACGTCGCCGACGATCGCGACGACGCGGTTCTCCAGTTCGCCGAACTCTTCGATCAACGTATAGAGATCGAGGAGGGCTTGCGTCGGATGAGCCTGGGGCCCGTCACCCGCATTGATTACGTGACCGTCGAAGCCGAGGGCCATGCGCTGCGGAAAGCCGGCCTCCGGATGACGCACGACCAAGACCGAGATTCCGAGCGCGCCGAGCGTCAGCGCCGTGTCTTCTAGGCTTTCGCCTTTCGTGTGAAGGCTTAAGTCCTTGGGTGCCAGGTTGACGACGTCGGCCCCGAGGCGCAGCTCGGCCAGGTTGAACGAAGTAAACGTGCGCGTGCTCTGCTCGAAGAACATGTTGACGCAGGCTACGCCGGCGAGCAGCGGTCCGGGCGACTCGCGCTCGAACGCGGCGGTTCGCTCGAAGATATGTTCGATCTCCTCCGCCGTGAGGTCGTCGAGATCGATCAGGCTACGGCGTATCCGCACGCGCGTCCCCTAGGATGATCACCTCGTCGGATGCGGCAGGCTGCGGAGCAAGCGAGACGGTGACGCGTTCGCTCGAGTTCGTTGGAGTAAAGCGTCCGACGAAATCGGGCTGAATCGGCAGCTCGCGCAGCCCGCGGTCGACCAGAACGCAGAGCCGGATCGCCGAAGGGCGGCCGAGGTCGGTAACGGCGTCGAGCGCCGAGCGTACCGTACGGCCGGTATAGAGCACGTCGTCCACGAGAACGACGGTGCGGCCGGCGACGTCGACGGGAATCTGCGACTCGGGTAACTCGTGGCTGACGCGATCGTCTCGATATGAAATTGATGTTGAGAAAGCCGAGCGCGGGAGCTCTGCCGCTGATGCGTTCGATCTCTTGCCCGAGGCGCACCGCCAGCGCTTCACCGCCGCGACGAACGCCGAGCAGCACAAGCCCTGCCTGTGCCTCGTTCGGCTCGAGCATTTGATGAGCCAAACGCGCGATTATGCGCTGAATTTCCTCGCCCCGGGCGAGGACGCGGCGGTTGACCGTAGTCATGCGGGTTCCTTTAGCGCGGCCAAGGCGGCTTCGACTTTGGCGAGTTCGGCACGGTAGTTTTCAAGTTTCTCGCGCTCCTTCGCAACGACGCTCGGCGCCGCCTTGGCGACGAAGGCTTCGTTGCTCAGCTTGTTCTCGCCGCGATCGATCTCCGACCGCAGCCTGCGCGCCTCCTTGACGTATCGTTCGGTGAGAACCCCGCGGGGCGCACGTACGCCGACCGCGGAGAGCGCATCGGCAACGCTCTCTCCCGAGGGTGCGCCGCGCTCGATCTCGGCGCTCGCGAGCAGCGCGAGGAGCTCTGCAGCCTCGTCGGAGAGGTTGGCCGGAACGTCGAGGACCACGCGCTCGCGCGGGTGCAGGCCGATCTCCGAGCGCAGATTGCGGACTCGCTCGACCGTCCGTTGCAGCAGCTCGAACTCGTCGGCCGCGGACGCGAACTCGGGCACTTCCAGCGGATCCGGCCAGGTCGCGGTTACGATCGTGTGTCCGTCGTGCGGCAGCGCGAGCCACACTTCTTCGCTGATGAAGGGCGCGATCGGGTGGAGCAGCCGCATCGCGTTGTTCCAGACGAAGCTGAGCACGGCGGCGCGCGTCGGACGCGTTGCCCGGCGCCTTCGTCGCTTCGACGTACCAATCGCAGAACAGATACCAGAGAAAGCGCCAGATCGTCTCGGCGGCGTTGCCGAAATCGAAGGCATCGAGCATCGCGCCCATGCGTACGATCGTCTCGCGAAGGCGCGTTAGAATCCAGCGATCGGCCTGAGTCAATGCCTGGCCGGCCGGCAGCGTCATAGCCGGCGGCAGCCCCTCGGGCAATGCAGAGAATATACCGGGTAGCGTTCCAAATCTTGTTGTTGAAGTTGCGCGCCTCTTCTGCGCGTGACTCTTGGTAGCGGATCTCCTGGCTCTCGAGGCGCATCTGGCGGAGAATCGAGATGCGAAACGCGTCGGCACCGTATGTTTCGGCCAAGTCCATCGGGTCTATGGTGTTGCCGAGCGACTTGGACATCTTGCGGCCCGCTGCGTCGAAGACCAGTGGCGTCAGGACGACGTCGCGGAACGGAGCGGCGCCCATGAAGTGCAGCCCCAGCATCACCATGCGCGCGACCCAGAGAAAGATGATCTCGCCACCGGTGACCATGACCTGAGACGGATACCAGCACGCCAGTTCGGTCGTCGGTGCCGGCCATCCGAGAATCGAGAAGGGCCAGAGTGCGCTCGAGAACCAGGTATCGAGCGTGTCGGGATCGCGCGTTAGGTCGCGCGTCCCGTACGTCTGCTGCGCGATCTCGCGCGCTTCGTCTGCGCTCTCGGCGACGACTTCCTGGCCGTCGGGCGTGTACCAGACCGGCAGTTGGTGTCCCCACCATATCTGGCGCGAAACGTTCCAGTCGCGGATGTTCTCGAGCCATTGCTGATAGGTACGGCCGTAACGCTCCGGCGTAAAGCGCAGGCGACCGCTGCGATAGAGCTCGAGCGCGGGCTGCGCCAGCGACTTCATCTTAACGAACCATTGGAGCGAGAGCAGCGGCTCGACGACGTCCCCGCTGCGCTCGCTGGTTGCAACGCTGTGCCGGTGCGGATCCGCCGCTACGAGCAGCACCGGCTCGCTGCAGATCGGCGACGATTCGCTCGCGCGCAGCGAAACGATCGAGACCGGAATAACGGCCAACGTCGACGTCGGCGCCGGTGATGCGCGCGTCGAGGCCGATCACCGAGGGCATCGCGAGCTCGTGCCGGACCCCGATTTCGTAATCGATCGGATCGTGAGCCGGCGTGACCTTCACCGCGCCCGTGCCGAACTCGGGATCGACTGCTTCGTCGGCGATAATCGGAATCTCGCGTCCGAGCAGCGGCGGCAGCCAAACGCTGCGCCCGATCAGATGCGCGTAGCGTGAGTCGTCGGGGTGAACCGCGATCGCCACGTCGGCGAGCATCGTCTCCGGGCGCGTCGTCGCGATCTCGATGCCGTCGCTGGAGTCGTCTTTCGAAAACGGATAGCGAATTCGCCAGAGCGTGCCTTCCCGCTCGACGTGGTCGAGCTCGGCGTCAGAGACGGTGGTCTTGCCGGTCGGGTCCCAGTTGATCAGACGCTTGCCGCGGTAGAGCAGCCCCTCGCGATAGAGACGCACGAAGACGCGGTTGACCGCCGCCGACAAGCCCTCGTCCATGGTGAAGCGCGAACGTTCCCAATCGGGGCCAAAGCCGAGCCGGCGGAACGATGCGTCGATCTCGCCGCCGTAGGTTCGCGACCACTCCCAGGCGCGCTCGACGAACGCTTCGCGCCCGAGGTCCTCGCGGCGCAAGCCTTCTTTGACCAGCTCTTTCACCAGTACGGCCTCGGTCGCGATCGCTGCGTGATCGACGCCGGGAAGCCAGTCGGCATTCTCGCCGAGCATTCGATGATAGCGCACCAGGACGTCCATCGGCGTGTACGTCGAGCCGTGCCCCAGGTGGGCGCGTCCGGTGACGTTCGGCGGAGGCATGCAGATGATGAAGGGCGGGCGCGCCGGATCGGGCTCTTCGTGAAAGTAGCCGTTGCGCTCCCAGTGCGCGTAAAGGCGCGGTTCTACCGCCTTCGGATCGTAGTGCTTCGGGAGCTCCATGGGTGCGCGAGCGTTCCGCGCCAGGTCCTGGGTTGCCTCCGGGGAGGCTAGGCTGGCATGTCCTTCTTCTGCTCTTGATAGATCAGCGTCGGCGTCTCTTTCTTCTCGATGACGTCCTTGTTGACGATGCACTTCTTAACGCCTTGCAGCGAGGGCAGGTCGTACATGACCTCGAGCATCGTCTCTTCGAGAATCGATCGCAGCCCGCGTGCGCCGGTCTTGCGGCGCTGGGCCTTGTTGGCGATCGCGACCAGCGCCTCTTTGGTGAACTGCAGATCGACGCCGTCCATGTTGAGGATCTTCTGGAACTGACGAACCAGCGCGTTGCGCGGCTCGGTAAGGATGCGGCGCAGCGCCAACTCGTCGAGTGCGTCGAGCGTGACGACGATCGGAAGGCGTCCGATGAACTCAGGGATCAAGCCGAAACGCAGCAGATCTTCGGGCATCAGCTGCTGCAGCAGCTTGCCGACGCGCACGTCGCGCTTGCCTTCGGGCTGCGCGCGAAAGCCCATATTGTTTGCCGCGACGCGCGATTCGATGATCCTCTCGAGTCCGTCGAAGGCGCCGCCGCAGATGAAGAGCACGTTGGTCGTGTCGATCTGGATGAACTCCTGATGCGGGTGCTTGCGGCCGCCCTGCGGCGGCACGTTGGCGGTCGTGCCTTCGAGAATCTTGAGCAGGGCTTGCTGCACGCCTTCGCCGGAGACGTCGCGCGTGATCGAAGGGTTCTCGCTCTTGCGGGCGATCTTGTCGATCTCGTCGATATAGACGATGCCCTTCTCGGCTCGCTTGACGTCGTAGTCGGCGGCCTGAATGAGCTTGAGGAGAATGTTCTCGACGTCCTCGCCGACGTAGCCGGCCTCGGTCAGCGAGGTAGCGTCGGCCATCGCCAGCGGAACGTCGAGAATCTTCGCCAGGGTCTGCGCGAGATAGGTTTTGCCCGAGCCCGTCGGACCAACCAGCAGGATGTTGGACTTCTGCAGCTCGACGTCGTCGGCCGTTCCACCGGCGTTGATCCGCTTGTAGTGGTTGTAGACCGCGACCGCGAGCGACTTCTTGGCGCGCTCCTGACCGATCACATACTGATTGAGGATGTGGTTGATCTCTTTTGGTTTGGGGATGTTGCGCAGCCGCAGGTTCTCGTCGACGTTCTTGTAGAGCTCCTCTTCGATGATCTCGTTACAGAGCTCGATGCACTCGTCGCAAATATAAACCCCGGGCCCGGCAATCAGTTTGCGGACCTGCTCCTGCGATTTTCCGCAGAAGCTACACTTGAGTTGGCCTTTGTCGTCTCCGAAACGAAACATCGGGTTTCCGGGGTTCCTCCACTCTCAGGCAGGCATCGGCAGGCCTTGCCGATTTTCGATAATCTGGTCGATTATCCCGTAGTCCTTGGCCTCTTGCGCCGTCATATAATAATCCCGTTCGATGTCTTTGAGAACCTGGTCCAGCGGTTTCTTTGTGGTTTCTTCATAGATCCGTGCGACCGTCTGGCGGGTCGCGATCAGGTCCCGGGCGGCAATCTCGACGTCGGTCGCCTGGCCGCCGATCTGAGAGACCCAGGGCTGGTGGATGACGACCTTGGCGTTGGGAAGGGCGTAGCGCTTGCCCGGCGCGCCGCCGGTCAGGAGAATGGAGCCCATCGAGGCGGCGAAGCCCATGCAGATCGTCGCGACGTCCGGCTTGATGAAGCGCATCGCATCGAACATCGCCAGCCCCGCGGTAACGCTGCCGCCGGGGCTGTTGAAGTACATGTCGATGTCCTTCTCCGGGTCTTCCTTTTCGAGGAAGAGCAGCTGCGCGATGACCAGATTCGCGAGGTGGTCGTCGATCGGTCCGCCGACGAAGACGATGCGATCTTTGAGCAGTCGCGAGTAGATGTCGTACGCGCGTTCACCGCGCGCGGTCTGCTCGACGACCATCGGTACCAAATGTCCCATATTGAATCTAACTACGACGCCGGGCCGGTGGTTTCTTCGCTGACCGCGACCTCGGCGTTATCGACCAGGAAGTCGAGCGTCTTGGTGCGCACGATTCCTTCCATCAAAGAGAGCAAATTATTGCCTAACGCCTGACGCATGCGAGCGACGGGTTGGCCGTACCGCCGCGATAAGGCTTCGAGCTCCTGGGCGATGTCGGCCGGCGTCGCCGCGATCTGTTCGGTCTTGGCGATCTGTTCGATCAAAAGGGCGGCTTTTACGCGCGACTCCGCCTCCGGGCGGTACGAAGCACGCAGCTCTTCTTCGCTCTTTCCGCTTTGTTTCAAAAACTCGTCGAAGCTCGTTCCGGGTCTCATGGTCGCGGCCGCGGCGTCCTCGACGATGACGGTCGATCTCGTTTTCGATCATGGACGGCGGGAGCGGGAAATCGTGCGTCGAGAGCAGCTGCTCCATTACGGCATTGCCGACCGCGCGACGCCCGCGCGACTGGGCAACGACTTCGAGCCGGCGGCGAAGGTCGGCGCGCAGCTCGTCGACGCTTTGAGCACCGGAGAGATTCTTGGCAAAATCGTCGTCGACCGCCGGCAGCTCGAACTCCTTAACGTCGTGCAGCGCGATCGCGAAGACGGCCTCCTTGCCGGCTAGCGCGGCGGCGCCGTAATCGTCGGGAACGCGTATCTCGACGTTCTTCGTCTCGCCCGCAGACAATCCGACGATCCCGGCCGCGAAGCCGGGGACGAACCGACCCTCGGCGAGTTCGGTGACTTCTCCACGGCCCTGGCCGCCCTCGAAGGGCTCGCCGTCCACGCTCCCGTCGTAATCGATCGTCACGACGTCGCCCAGGCGGGCGGGCCGGTCGACCGGAACGAGCGTCGCCCGCTCCTTGGCCAACGCCTCGAGACTGTGCTCGATCTCGGCATCGGTCACCGCGACCGGGGGACGCGAGACCAAGAGCCCCTTATATTTTCGCAGTTCGATCGTCGGGCGCACTTCAACGGTCGCCTTGAGGCGCGTCGGGCGCCCGTCGGCCTCCTCGAGAATCTCCAACTTCGGCCGTTCGACCGGCTCGAGGTCGTGCTCGCGGATGGCCTTGGCATAGACCTCGGGGACGACTTCGTCGACGGCTTGGTTCGTAACGGTCTCGGCACCGTAGGTCTGCTCGAAGATTTTGCGCGGGATCTTGCCCGGGCGGAAGCCCGGAAGGCGGACGTTCTTGACGAGCTTGCGAAAGGCGCGCTCCTCCGCCGCGGCGAGTTCCTGACGCGTGATCGAGAATTCGAGCGCCACCTGCGTCGGGGCGAGCCGTGTAAGCGTAGAGGTGGTGGTCATATTGTTGCAATTAGCGGAAGACGAGATTCGAACTCGCGACCCTCGCCTTGGCAAGGCGATGCTCTACCACTGAGCTACTTCCGCGGGTACGTTGGCGTGGGCAAGCAGAGACTCGAACTCTGACGGGTTGCCCCACTGGATTCTAAGTCCAGCGCGTCTGCCAGTTCCGCCACTTGCCCGGCGACCCCGTTACATAGAACGTGCCGGATGCTTTTCCTCCCTCCCCCGTGAAGCAGCGGCCATCCGCTCCTCGCTCTCTGGCCCGATAAGGAGACTACTATGTCGGACAAACCAAAGGACGGCCTCCATCGCCGCGACTTCATGATTGCGGCGATGACATCGGTAGGCGCGTCGGCGGTCCTTGCGAATGCCGGCGCAGCTCGCGCTCAGAGCGGAACGTCCGCGCCAAGCTCGGCGCACGCCGCGCCCCGCGGAACGCTCTACACCGGCGACGTGATTTCCGGAAAGCGGGTAGTGAGCGCGCTCGACGTCGACGACCTCGAACCCGGCAAACATCTCTTCTATTTCCAGGGCGTGCAAATGCCGACGGGCCAGCACTGGTACGTCTCCGTCATCGTCGCGAAGGGGGCGAAGCCGGGCAAACGCGTCGTTCTCGTCAGCGGCGTGCACGGCGACGAGATCAGCTCGATACACGCGATCCAAGCCGTTATGAACGAATTGAATCCAACGGCGATGTCGGGCACGGTGACGGCCGTGCTCGACGTTTCCAGACCAGCGCTCGAAGGCATGGCGCGCCGCTGGCCCAACTCGGGGAGGGGAATCGATCTCATCGACATCAATCGCGAGTGGCCCGGAAGCGAGAACGGCGCCAGCGCACCAAGCCGTCACGCCTGGCTGCTCTTCAACAAACTGCTAAGACCGAATGCGGACTACGCAATCGATTTCCACACCGGTGCCACAGGGATGGATATAACCGCGTTCCACCTCGCCCGGATGGACTTGCCCGAGGTGCGTGCAATGGCGGAGCTTTATCCGATCGATCAGATACTCGACAACGCCGCCTATCCCACGCTCCTCGCGAATGCGTTCGTCGATGCGGGTATTCCGGCGTTCACGCCCGAGATCGGTGCCGCGCGCATTTTGAATAGCGCGATGGCGTCGCTGTTCGTGGAAGGTACGATGAACGTCCTCAAACACCACGGAATTGTAGCCGGCTCGATCGGCCGCACGGGGCGCGATAGCGGCGTCTTCGTCGCGAATAGCGGCCACACGATCCTGGCGACGCACGGCGGCTACGTCGAGATTCTCGTCAAGCTCAGCGAAAAGGTTCAGCCGGGGCAGAAGGTTGCCATTCAGCGCAACACGTTCGGCGAAGTCGTCGCAGAGTACACCAGCAGCGTTGCCGGCGAGATTTCCGGTTTTCGCAACGACGCGACGGCGGAACCTGGAACTCCACTCGTCTTCGTCTTCTACAACGCTGCTGCGCACGAGGTCCCGGTGGACTATTCGGAGTGATCGTTAAGCAACATCTAAACAATTGTCAAACCACTGATGCCAGGAGACCGAGCGCTGCGCGTGGGAAAAAGGGACTCGTGTATACTCGACGCACGCTATTTCTTGCGATTGCTCTTGTGCTGGCTACGTTAGGGAGTTCTCCGGCTGCACCCGAGTCGCAGGCGAAAGACGCGCTAAACCAATTGCAATGGTTGGTCGGGCGGTTCGTGGCACAGCGCCGACCAGACGGTGCCGATGACGGTACGAACCACCTACGTCCGGTCGCGCAACCAGGCCATCATTCAGTTCACGACGGCATTCGTATCGGCTCAAGGCGCTACGAATAAATACGACGGCAACTTCTATTTCGACCCAAGCACGCAGCGGCTGCGAACTTGGTATGCGCACGATGACTTTACGATTACCCAGGCGCCGATCCAGATCGAAGCGGACGGGTTCTCGATGAGCTTCGATCAGAGCGATGGCGCGGCACCGCCCCAGAACTATCGCGTGGTCGTGACGCGGACCGGGTCGGACGCGTACACCTGGGATATCTATCAGCGTGGCAATGCGGCTTGGGCGAAGCAGCTGACGCTGCACTTCGTGCGCAGCTAAACGGTCCACCGCGGCGCCTTCGAAGCGAGCGCCACGCACTTATCGGGCCAGCTTCGGCCGGAACGTTTACGGCTATCCACCGCCGGCGGGAGCTCACGGAATCGCCGCAGGCATCGTGTTCGCCGACGGCTCAGTCTACCGTGGCGCGGGCTTCAACTCCCAGCTCGTGGGAAGCGGGGGATGTAATCCGGTTCGAGAGGGCGTTTTCCCAAGCGGCTGTGCTCGGTGTCTGAACGGAGAAGTCCCGGGCCGGTACTAACGTCGACCGTTGCGGTGAACTGTCAAAACACCGCACCGCCCGTCGTTTAGGTGCACCTTTTCGATCCCAGGACTGGCCAGCTGGCCGAGGCTAACTTTCAGTTCGTAGCTGTTGGCGTTTGAAACCGGGGACTCGAACCCCGAACCAAGCGATTAACAGATAGCTACGGCCGTGCGGACAACCATATAGACTAGCGGTTTTGTCCGATTGGCTGGCAGCCCGGGAAGCATCGCCCCGAACGAAAACTGCGGATTAAATGGCCGATGCGATGGGCCGCTTGGCTCGAGGCGCAGAAGATTTGGCATCTTAAATGCCGCAGATGCGAATAGCGATTGTCGCGATTCTAGCCGCATGGGCACTTTTCTTTAGCCTGGCGATGCTACGTGGGACCTTCTGGTTGCACCCCAGCACCTACGCGTTGACAACCGACTCGAGCCTGAGAGTCGTTGACGTTTATTCCTGCTGCGGAGGGCGCGCCGGGATTCATGTCGGCGACCGTGTTGAGGCTCCGACGTCACTTGAAGGCCGGCTCTACCTGCAGAATCTGCGTCTCCTGGCTCGCGGACAACCGATTACGCTCCAAGTTCGGAGGAACAACGGCTCCCGCCGCGTCGTCACCCTGACCGGCGACACGATGGAGCCCAATGGGGCCGAAATCATTTACTACTTTGCGGGGGCGATCATCGATCTAATATTCGTCGTTGTGGGTTGCATTCTCGTGCTGCTACGCCCATCTACGATGACCTGGGCATTCTTCTTTTACAGTATCGCTATAATGCCTGGCCTCTTTTTCGAGTATTATTGGCTGCCCGCGTGGCTCGACTATGGGGCAAGCGTTTTCGCCGACGTTCTGCGGTCGTTCGGCTTCGCGGCGTTCCTCGTTTTTTGCGCGCGCGTTCCAAACGGCCGAGCAGTCGGGCAATGGCATTATCTCGAATCGGTCGCGGCTCCGAGCGTCTTTGTCGGCTTGCTTCTCTGCAACGCCATCGTTGATTTTTCTGTTCTTGGGTTCTTGCACAGCGACGTCATCGCTAGTCGCGTTCAGGTTGGAATTTCGGACACAGCCTGCGCGCTCGGCGTTCTCGCGCTCATTGCTGCTTTTTGGAGAGAGCGGG
Source organism: Vulcanimicrobiota bacterium (assembly GCA_963739845.1). Classification (GTDB taxonomy): domain Bacteria; phylum Vulcanimicrobiota; class Vulcanimicrobiia; order Vulcanimicrobiales; family Vulcanimicrobiaceae; genus Cybelea. Next base: position 648,547 of record CAVUBQ010000001.1, read on the forward strand.
GCGTCGAGCGTAACCGGGTTGGCTGGATCATTGCCGGCTTTGCGCTGGCGTTCGGGGCAAGAAGTGGACAAAGCTTCTCGGACCTGTACGGCCCGCTGTTTATACCTGCAATTTCGTCGTGGCAGCAGTTTGTGCCCCTCATACTTCAAGGCGCAATACCGCTTACGGTCGCCTATGCGGTCGTGCGTCACCGGGCATTCGATGTAGGGTTCGTCGCAAACCGCACGCTCGTTTACGGTCTATTCCTATGTGCGGGATTCGCCGCCTTTGCGCTGCTTGACGTTCTGGCTACGAAGCGGTTTGCGAACAATCAATTCGAGATTGGAATCGACGTCGCAATGGCGCTAGCCATCGGCCTCTCTTTTCGGATCGTTGATCCTCGCGCGGTCCGCCTGATCGACCGCATCTTTCTGCCCGAGCGCTATCACGCCGCCGTCGCGCTGGAAAAGCTTCGAGCCACGCTGCGTCTCGGCAGAAGGGATAACGCCTCCGCGAATCGTGCGATCGAGACGGTGGCGAAGGAGTTGCTGCTTTCCTCGCTGGCCGTTTTCAAGAGAGCACCCGACGGTGGCTTCGTGCGCTACGCGGCCGTCGGCTGGCCCAAAGGCACAGCGTGGCATATTTTCGCCGGAGATTCGCTCGTGCAATCGTTCGGCGCTCGGGCGCGCGTCCGAACAATTACCGAAGAAAATACGGCGCAGCTCGGGCTCCCACCGGAACCGGCCCGGCCGACGGTCGGAATGTCGTCCTCAGCGCAAACCGCCGGCGCAAGCCTAATCCTCGTCGGGGCACACCTCAACGGCAGGCGACCCGATCGGGAAGAGGTGCGCGGTATTGCCTCATTGCTGAGCGAGTTCGACAATGCCGGAATCGGGACCGCCGATCGGGCTTCCCAGTGAACCGGGCGCCGCCGGATTGCTAGGCGCCGCCATTAGTTCGGTGGAGACCCCGCAAAACAGGCATTCTGTGGGCCTAGCGTGGTCTCTATCAAGCTCTGCCAAAAGATCGCGCGTTCAAATCTGGAGCTCGCCGATTTTGTCGCTTAGCGACTCAGCGAACCAGATGTTTCCATCGGGTCCCGATGTAATACCCCACGGCCCGCTCTTGTGCGTCGGAATTTTGAACTCGGTAACGGCTCCCAGGTTGAACGTGCGCCCAGTCACGGCTATCCGGGCGATATACCCAGTATAAAACTCCGCGACGTAAAGGTTGCCGTCGCTGCCAACGGTGATCCCCTTCGGAGACGAGCCGCTCTGCAGTAACACCTCGGCGCGTACGACGCCAGACGTGTCGATCTGTGCAACCTTACCGGCAAGAAACTCGGTCGCGTAAAGATATCCGCCAGGGCCGGCGACGATACCGGCGGGGCCGCCGTGTTTTGGAAGAGTAAAGGAAGATATTTTGTGATCGGGGATCGTGACGCGCCCGATTATCTTATTAAACGTTTCGCCGAACCATATATTTTTGTCGGGTCCAAGCGCAATTGCATAGGCCGCCTTGCCATCCTTGGTCGCGAATTCATTTAATAGTTTTGGCGCGCCTTTGCCCTTCGCCACCGATACTTCTCCTATCGCTCCTCGGCTTTCGGCAAACCACAGATTTCCGTCCGGAGCCAAAACAAGACTGCGGGGATCGCTGTACTTCGTAGGAAGCTTGACGACCGCGACATCTCCGGAGGTCGTCACTTGCCTGATCGAGCCGTACGGTATCTGGGACGCGCTGCGATTCCTGCAAATATGTCCTGAGTGTTCCGCATGTGGCCCAGAGATCGCCGTCCGGGCCGGCTACTACGTTTTGCGGGCGGAATGAGGGGCCTTGACCCTTTACCTTTAGGCTGAACTGGTTCGTAATAGTGCCATCCGTTGTGATGCGGCCGAGCTTGCCCCAGCCTCGCTCGGCGAACCAGAGGGCCCCGTCCGGCGCATTCGTTATCCCGATGGGGAAGGGCTTTACCCTGGCCTCATGAGCACCGTTTATCCGGTACTCGCGGAAAGTGCCGGTACTGGGTTTACGCAGCAGCAGGTCGCTTGTCGAACCTGCTCCCGGCAATGTCCCGTTTAGGCCGGCATTGCCACCGCAGCCCGCGGCCGACAGCGACGCGAAACATGTCGCTATAGCGTAGACGCGCAGTTGATTCATATTTGTCTCCATCTTTTTGCTTTTGCTCCCTAGCGGGGTTGCTTCGAGGGATCAGCGACCACAGCTCCCGGCGTGAGGGGCCTCGACGACTCTCTAACGAGAACGTCGGTGATGCGGCACTGGAGCTTTCCATCCACTCGTCTGTAAGAAACGAAGGACGATCAGATTCTTTCGCTCGCTCTCGTTGATGGCGTTCCTCCTGCCGCGATCTGCGGTCCGGGCTAGCATGAACGACCACGGTAAATGGAGGCTAAATGGTGGAGAACCGAGGGGTGCCGGCGCGCCGCGGTCTGGATCCAAGCGGCGCTTTAGGCGGCATTTAGCCACCACTTAGCCACGAGGGGCATGCTTCTGTGGCCACCAGCTCGATTTTGCTACGAAGGAGACCCAAAATGCTGAATCTGACCCGATGTCTCGGTCTTGTAAGTGCCATGCCCCTTGCCGCGGCATGCTCATTCCTCGCATTCACAGGCTGCGCCGGGGGAGGTGCGGCGCCCGTCGCCACGTCGCAAGCGGCGAGCCTACCCTTCCCTAGCCTCCCGACCCGTGAGAGCGGCTCGGGCGCGCCCACGAAAATCTACGTCGTCAATGCCGGAAACAATACGCTGACGACCTACAAGTATGATGGAACGCCAACCACCCCGACCATCACCGACTCGATAACCGACCCGCAAGGCCTGGCGGTCGACCGCAATGAGATCTACGTCGCCAACTATGGGCGGAGCTCAAACGGCTCAATTATAGCAGTTGCCGTAGATACGAGTGGCAAGATTTACGTTGGGCATCAGAACCTCGTGGAAACGTACAACCCCGATGGATTGCCGACGAATCCGACCATCGTGCTCGATCCCAACTACCACCGTACTATCGCTGGCGTGGCGGTCGATGCGAACGGGAAGATCTACGTGACCTCCTGGCGGACCCATAGGACTCATTGTGTTTATTCTTGTTCCCATTTTTTATATAGCGCCAAGTTAACGACTTACAACCCAGATGGGTCGAAGGCCACCCCCACCATCGCGCTTATGAGGAAGCAGGAGCCTATAACACTGTCGGAGGCCTAGCGATCGACGCGAACGGTAAGATATACGTCGTCAAGACCTATTTAAACACTTTGAGTACTTACCGCCCTGACGGATTGCCGACGAAACCAATCATCCCGGGGTTGTCCGGGCCACAGGGTGTTGCGGTCGACGCAAACGGAGGAATCTACGTGACGAATGTTGGCAATAAAAGGTTAACGACGTACACGCGCCATCGATCTCCGACCACGCCGACGATCTCTGGGTTGGATTCTCCTACGGGCGTGGCGCTGCACTGAGGCAGCTCATCGCCAAGAACCTTGCCGGCCCAGGTAGCCGACCGCTAAGAAAAAGAGCCTTACCAAACATAAGGCCCTTTTTAATTCTGCACCGCCAGGGACTCGAACCCCGAACCAAGTGATTAAGAGTCACCTGCTCTACCATTGAGCTAGCGGTGCGAACTGCGCCCTCCGGGACTCGAACCCGGGACCAACGGATTAAAAGTCCGCTGCTCTACCGACTGAGCTAAAGGCGCTCGCGTCGCTCAGGCTCGTGAGAATGTACGAAAGCTCGGGATACACGTCCTTTCGAGGGGACGGGGCGATGAGGTGGGGTGACTGACGGGATTCGAACCCGCGGCCTTCGGTGCCACAGACCGACGCTCTAACCAGCTGAGCTACAATCACCACGACACGACAGTATATCATGCGCCCGGAGGGACTCGAACCCCCATCATCGAGTTTAGAAGACTCGTGCCTTATCCCGTTAGACCACGGGCGCGGAGGAGCTGGTCGGGGCGACAGGATTTGAACCTGCGGCCTTCCGCTCCCAAAGCGACCGCTCTACCAAGCTGAGCTACGTCCCGATGTTCGCCACCAGCCAAACTGTTCACGGTTCTCCGCCGGTGGCAATTCGCACATCGAACTTCACATTTCGCGATTTCCGCCTGCAATCCTCTGCCAGCTCACGCCCGCGCTGCACCATAGCTACTGATGTCTCAGCTTCTTTCACCCCGTAACATGATCGAACTCGAGCACGCGAAGATCGGCTTCGCCGCAATCGATGCAGGATCGCGTCCGACAAGTATTCCCTGACGATGAGCTCGCGTTGCGCTAGCGATAGCGCTTCTGGTTGATGTATCTTCGGCGACGCTGATTGTGCAGCTTGACGTTGCGACGATAGTGGGCCTTGCAATATTCGCTCTGGCAGGTCCGGCAGTAGATGACAGTCGCGCCTTTCCGCGCGACGCGAGACGAGCAGACTCTAGCGGCTAACGCACTGCCGTGCACCGTGGACAACGTCTTCATGACGAGTATTGTCGCAGCATGACTGTGCCACCAGTATTGCACTCTGAAGACCGATTGCGTAACGTATCTTTAAAGCAACAGCGGGTGACAGCCGACGTACGTTGACAAGGCGAACTCGGCGCCGTCGCTTGCCAGCAACAGGGAATCTTGAATTCGCAGGCCGGCTCGCAGCGCCGCGCGCGCGATGCGCGTATTCGATCCGGGAACGAGCGCGCTGCACCACGTCGCGCCGTAACGGCGCCCGAGCGCGGCGAGCGCGTAGGCAAGAATCTGCACGAGATACGCTTCGGACGCGCAGGCGATCGGACCGATGCGGCCGTCGGGCCAGACGTATGCATAGCCGACCATCTCGCCGTCGCGAAAGAACGCGTGCCCCGAACCGGTCCGGGAAAACCGAGCGTGATCCTCGGGTCGCGACGTCCCGCGCGTCTGCCGGTCGAGCGCGCTCAAGCCGAAGCCGTGCGCCAGCGGGTCGATCGCCTCGACTCCAAAGCGATACTCGCCGGCCGCCATCTTGGCGAGCTCTTCTTCGCGCGGGATCGGCGCCGGCAAAGCGCAAGATCGGCTCGCGTACGGAGATGCGCCAGCGAAACGCGAGCGCCAACGCTGCGGGATCGCGCTGGATCGAGGAGCAGCGTTCGCGTCGCGATCGTCGGCGTCGGCGAAGGCCGCGTCCAAGAGCCGCGTGCCGATGCCCTGACCGCGATACGACTCCTCGACGAAGAGATCGCCGAGGTAGCGCTCCTCTTCGGAGATCGTGCGCGAGGGCGATTGCAACGACGCTCGCCCTCGATCGCGCGCGACCCAAGCGCCTCCGCGTTCCGCAAACTCCAGGGAGAGCCGTCATCCCCGCGTCGTCGATCCCCCGGCGGCGTTGAATATGCGCGAACGTCGTCCGGCGCGGCCGGCACGACGGCGAGTTCAGACACGATCGCCGAGCATCGCCAACAGCGCGTCGGCGGCGCGGCGGCGATGGCTGACGGCGTTCTTCTCCTTCTCGGTGAGCGCTGCGAAGCTGCGCCCGGCCGGTGGATAGAGGAAGAGCGCGTCGTACCCGAAGCCCCCCGTGCCGCCCTCGGTCTCGAGAATGTAGCCGTGAACCGAGCCCGTCGCCGTGACCGACGAACCATCGGGCGCGATCAGAGCTAGCGCGCAGACGAAACGCGCCGTGCGCCGGTACGGCGGCACGCCGCGCAGCTCGGCGAGCAGCGCAGCGCGGCGCTGCGGCCACGGGAGATCTGCGCCGCCGTAGCGCGCCGAGTAGATGCCCGGCCGTCCGTCGAGCGCGTCGACTTCTAGGCCGCTATCGTCGGCGAGCACGCCGCCGTCCACGCCGCGTTCGCGCAACCCTGCGGCGAAGGCTTGCGCCTTGATCAGCGCGTTGCCGAGATAACTCGTCCGCGTCCTCGCGACGTCGACATACTTCCGCACGGCGTGCCGAGCTTTAGCGGCGACTTGCGCGAAGATCGCCTTGAGCTCGCGCAACTTGCCGGCGTTATGCGTCGCAACGAAGACCTTCATCAGCTCTCCAGCTTGAGGACCGCCATGAAGGCCTCTTGCGGCAGCTCGACCTTGCCGACGCGTTTCATGCGCTCTTTGCCGACCTTCTGCTTCTCGAGCAGCTTCCGTTTGCGCGTGATGTCGCCGCCATAGCACTTGGAGAGCACGTTCTTGCGCATCGCGCTCACGGTTTCGCGAGCGACGATCTTCCCGCCGATCGCCGCCTGAATCGGCACCTCGAACATCTGACGCGGGATCAGCTCCTTGAGCTTCTCGGTAAGCGCGCGCCCGCGCTGCACGGCCTTGTCGCGCGCGACGATGAACGAGAGCGCGTCGACCGCCTCGCCGTTGAGCATGATCTCGAGCTTCGCCAGCGCGCCTTCGCGATACCCGATCACCTCGTAGTCGAGCGACGCGTAGCCTTTCGTGCGCGATTTGAGCAGCGTCGAAGAAATCGACGATGACTTCGATCAACGGCATCTCGTAGGTGAGGATCACCCGGCCGTCGTGCAGATACTCCATCGCTTCGAGCGTGCCCCGCCGGTTCTGCGTGATCTCCATGATCGCGCCGACGTACTCGGGCGGCGAGATCATCGTCGCCTTTACGTACGGCTCCTCGATCGAGCGCATCGCGTTCGGCGCGGGCAGCTTCGAAGGATTGTCGATGGTTGCAACGGTGCCGTCGTTGCTGATGATGCGAAAGACGACCGACGGCGACGTTGCGATCAGATCGAGGCCGTAGTCGCGCTCGAGGCGCTCCTGCACGATCTCCATGTGCAGCAGGCCGAGGAAACCGCAGCGAAAGCCGAAGCCGAGCGCCGCCGACGTTTCGGGCTCGTAGACGAGCGCGGCATCGTTGAGCTTGAGCTTCTCGAGTGCGTCGCGCAGGCCGTCGTAGTCGCCTTCGTTCGGATAGAGGCCGCAATAGACCATCGGCACGGCCTTGCGGTATCCCGGCAGCGGGACGTGCGCCGGCGCGTTTGTCGACGTTATCGTATCGCCCACGTCGATCTCGCCCAGCGATTTGATGTTGGCGATCACGTAGCCGACGCCGCCGAGCTCGAGACGCTCGACGCGGCCGCATCTCCGGCGCGAAGATGCCGACCTCGGTGCACTCGAAGACGCGCTCGTGCGCCATCGACATGAAGCGCGTGCCGGCGGCGAGCTCTCCGTCGACGACGCGCACGTAGCTGACGACGCCGCGGTACGGATCGAACTGCGCGTTGAAGACCAGCGCGCGCAGGTGATCGCGATGGCCTTTGGGCGGCGGGATGCGGTGGACGATCGCCTCCGATGATCTCCTCGATGCCGATGCCGTTCTTAGCGCTGGCCAGAATGCATTCGCTCTTCTCCATAACCAGCAGCTCCTCGACTTCGCCCATCACGCGGTCTGGGTCGGCCGCCGGCAGGTCGATCTTGTTGATTACCGGGATGATCGTCAGGTCGTGTTCGAGCGCGAGGTGATAGTTGGCCAGCGTCTGCGCCTCGATTCCCTGGGCGGCGTCGATGATCAGCAGGGCGCCTTCGCAGGCGGCCAGCGAACGCGAGACCTCGTAAGAGAAGTCGACGTGGCCAGGAGTGTCGATCAGATTGAGCCGGTAGAGCTCGCCATCGCCGGCCCGGTAGTTCAGCGTGACCGGATGCATCCGAATGGTGATGCCCGCGCTCGCGTTCCAGGTCCATCGCGTCGAGCGCCTGTTCCTCGAGATCGCGCGATCCAATCGTCCGCGTGATCTCCATCAGCCGGTCGGAGAGCGTCGTCTTTCCGTGGTCGATGTGCGCGATGATGCAGAAGTTGCGGACGTTGCTCGCGACGTCGGTTCGGTGCGGACGATCGGTTTTCAGCGGCACGGTCGGTTTAGACGCCTAAAAGATCTGGATGCAGCTGTTAAAGGCGAGCGTCGCCAGTCCGGGACGGACCAGCAACTGCAGGATGAGCAGCAGCACGAGAAAGGCGAGGTCGAGGCCGCCGATCGGCGGGATGATTCGGCGAATCGGTGAGAGCACGGGCTCGATCAGCCCGGCGAGATAGTAGACCCAGCGGCCGCGGCGCAAATCCGGAATCCACGAGAGAACCGCATAGACGAAGAGCAAGATCGTGTAGATGTTGACGAACCAATAGAGCGCCTTCGCCACATCGCAGAGAAGTAAATTCACGACAACGCGCGTTCTACGAGGCCGCCGGGCGCGCCCGCTCGATCGCCTCGAGCTCTTCGGCCGAGGCTTGAACGGTCGGCTTGAAACTCGCGACCGGCTTACCGTACGTGCGCGTATCTTCGCGCGAGTAGATGCTGTTGAGCACGACGCCGTCGCCGCGGCGGTTGAGCAGGGCCAATGCGTACGACAGCCCGTCGCCGCTGCCCGAGAAGGCGTTATAGCGAACGAAACCGGCGTGCGAGAGGTCGTTTTTGGTCAGCGTCTCCAGCGAGTCCAGCCGATCGCCTAGACTCGTCCGGTCGGCGCGTGCCGCCTCTTGGGCCAGTTCGATCGAACCCAGCCGGCCGGCCGCGCCGCTCCCGCCGCCGATCAAACCATCGTGAAGCTCGACCAAGCGGCGCAGACGATCCAGCGCCGGGCGCACGACGGCCGAATGATAGACGAAGAGCGCAACAAGCGCACCGGCCAGGGCGGCGCCGGCAGCAAAGAATGTAGGCAACCTCTCCCTTTCAAAGCTCGGCGATCGGCCACGACGGAGGCCAGGTGGATCACGGCACCCGTAAGGGCTCGCTTACCGTTGCTGCCTTCCGGCTCTGGCGGGGTTCGCGAGGTTACGCCGCGTGAAGCCCAACCCCCGTTATGGCTACGCCATGATACCACAGGCGTCAGCCCCCGCCGGGAACTCGCCGGCTGCCCCGCCAAGGGAGGTTGCGTGAATGGCGCGGCAGTAGCGGCGATGATCGCAGCAGCGGCACTCCCGATGCAGCTGCAGAGCAGCGACTTTGCCGCGGGCGGCGTGATACCGGTACCCTCGATGGCGGTCGCATGCGGCGGCGAGAATCGCTCGCCTGCGTTGCTTTGGTCGCACGTACCCGCGGGGACGCGCTCGATCGCGTTGATCATGCACGACGCCGACGCAGCCGATCGCCGGCGGCTTCTATCATTGGGTCGTCTACAATCTTCCGGCCGAAGGCGACCGGGATTGCTGCCGGCGCGAAGCTATCGGTCAACCAACTCGGTGCAACGTCGCTGGCAAAACCGGGATACTTTGGACCCTGCCCGCCGTCCGGACCAGCCCATCACTATACGCTGACCCTGTACGCGCTCGACGTCGAGCATATTGCGACCGGGGCGCCGTTGAGCGGTCCGGAATTGGAGCGCCGCATGGACGGCCACGTGCTCGGCCGAGCCGTTCTTAGCGGCACCGCGTCTTCGCGCTAAGACGGACCGCAGCTCCAAAAGGTCGAACGCGAGCGTGCAATGGACGAAGTAACGATCAAAGTCCGCGAGAGCGGTCCATATCTGGTTCGCGGCACCTTTACGCTCACCGACGCCGATGGCAACTCGTATAAGATCGAGACGCCGAACGTGGCACTCTGCCGGTGCGGCGGCTCCCAGACGAAGCCATTCTGCGACGGTTCGCACAAGACCAACGGCTTCTGCGCCAACGAACGCGCGGTGCTCGAGACCGAGGGCGTCTAATGCCGTCTTACGTGCGCGCGGGCTCGATACCGCACAAGCGCCACATCCAGTTTCGCCGCCCGGACGGCGGCCTCTATGCCGAAGAGCTCTTTTCGACTAAAGGGTTCGAGAGCGTCTATTCGCTGCTCTACCATCTCCGGCCGCCGACGGCCACGCTCGATGTCCGGCAGTGGCAGCGCCCCGAGGTCCGCTTTTCGGCCAACGAACCGCTGCGCAACCGGCACATCAAGACGCAGTCGCTCCATTTTCAAGAGAACGACGCGATCGATTCGCGCCTGCCCGTGCTCGGCAACGATGATGTCACCGTCTCGGTCGCCCTTGCAAGCACTCCGATGGAGTACTTCTATCGCAATACCGGCGGCGACGAGCTGCTCTTCATCCATCACGGCGCCGGCACGATCCAGAGCCAGTTCGGCGACCTCGCCTACCGCGAGCACGACTATCTGGTTATCCCGACCGGAACGACCTACCGTGTTCTGCCGTCGACGCCGACGCGCATGCTGGTCTACGAAAGCTCGGGCACGGTAAGGATTCCGCGCAAATACCGCAACGAGTACGGACAGCTCGAGGAGCACGCGCCGTACTACGAACGCGACTTTCGCGCTCCGCTGCTTAAACCGCCGGTCGATGCGCAGGGCGAATACGAGGTGCGCGTCACCAGCGGCGGGCGCAACGCGATCTACATCGTGCAGAACCATCCGTGCGACGTGGTCGGCTGGGACGGCTACTGTTATCCGTATGCCTTTAATCTCGAAGAGTTTGCCCCGATCACCGGCAAGCTGCACCAGCCTCCGCCGGCACACGCGACGTTCGAAGCGCCGGGCGCCGCATTTTGCGCCTTCGTACCACGCCTTTTCGACTACCATCCTCTGGCGATCCCGGTGCCGTACAACCACTCGAGCGTCGATTGCGACGAAGTGCTCTACTACGTGAGCGGAAACTTCATGAGCCGGCGCGGCGTCGACGAAGGCTCGATCACGCTGCATGCCGCCGGCGCCCCCCACGGCCCGCAGCCCGGCGCGGTCGAGTCGAGCCTCGGCAAAACGTCGACTGACGAGATCGCGGTGATGATCGACACATTCAAGCCGCTCAAGCTCGCCGAAGCGGCGCTCGAGTGCGAGGATCGCGAGTATTTCCGCTCCTGGATCGAGGCTCCGACCAGCGTCTAGTTCGCCGGCTCGATGCGCCCACGCGCAGCGCCGAAGCCGATGCGGCGCGCGTGCGGTTCCTCGCACCAGCCGCGCAAAGTAACCTCGTCCCCGTCTTCTAGGAACGCGCGCGTCTCGCCGTTCGGAAGCGCGATCGGTTGTTGCCCGTTCCAAGCCAGCTCGATCAAGCTGCCTTGGCTCTGCGGGAGCGAACCGCTGATCGTACCCGAGGCGAAAAGATCGCCCGGCCGCGTGACCGCACCGTTTGCCGTCGCGTGCGCGAGCTGCTGCGCTACGTTCCAATACATGTCGCGGAAGGTCGTGTGCGAAATCGTGATCGCTTCGACGCCTCGTTCGCGCATCTGCGCGGTCCGCAGATCGACCGAGAGACGAATCGCGTAGGCCCACGGCTCGTCGACGCGTAGGTAGTCGAGCGGCTGCGGCTCTTGAGGCGGCCCGGCGACGCGAAACGGTTCGAGTGCGTCGAGCGTCACGAGCCAGGGCGAGATCGTCGTCGCAAACGACTTCCCGAGAAACGGTCCGAGCGGCTGGTACTCCCAGGCCTGAATGTCGCGGGCGCTCCAATCGTTTACGAGAAGCAGTCCGAAAATATGCTCGGCGGCATCGGTCGCGGCGATCGGCGCGCCAAGCCCGTTACCGGGACCGGTAACGAAGCCGACCTCGAGCTCGATGTCCAAGCGGCGGCTGGGACCGAACGACGGCTGCGTCTCCGAGGGCGCCTTGCGCTGTCCACGCGGCCGGCGCACCGGCGTCCCGTCGATCACGATCGTGCTCGAGCGTCCGTGGTAGCCGATCGGAATCCAGCGCCAGTTCGGGAGCAATGCGTCGCCGTCGGGGCGGAAGAGCCGCCCGAGGTTCGTCGCGTGCTCGATCGAGGAGTAGAAATCGACGTAGTCACCGACCTCCATCGGGACACGCATCTCGACGGCATCGTGCGCAAGGAAGAACCGGGAGTGATTGCCCTCGCGCAAACGCGGGTCGCCGTCAACGCGCAACAGCGACGAGAGGCGTTCGCGCAACGGCACCCAGACCGATCGGCCCGCGGCCAGCAGCGGGTTGAGCAGGGTCGCCGCAAGGAGCTCCGGCTCGCAGACGTCATCGACCAAGCCCGCCTCGGCGACGGCGAAGAGATCGAGGATCTGCTCGCCGATCGCTACGCCGATGCGTGCCAGACGGCCATCGTGGACGAAGAGGCCGAAGGGAAGATTCTGAATCGGAAAATCGCTCTCCGGTGCGACCGGCAGCCACGATTCGAGCCGCGCGTCGGTGGTGGCGTCGGGCGCGATCATCGCGGCTGTAGGAAGCCGAGCGATACGAGGTCGTCCGTGGGTTCCGAGAAGCTGCAGCTTCCGTACGAGAGGAAGCCGTGCTGGCGCGTTTCGAGCAGCTCGTCGCTGGATATCCGCAGATCTCTCCACGAAAAGGAGCGATCGTCGAGGCCGAACGCATGCGCTTCTTCTTCACCAACGATCTGCCGTAGCGTCGCGCCGTCGACGCGCGGCGCGAGCGCGGCGGCGACGAGCACGTTGAGAAAACCGTGCATGGTAAAACCGCTCGCGCGATCGAGCCCGCGAACGGGATGGTGAAGTCCGGCCGTCGCTTTGAACGGCACGTGCGCCCGAACCGCCGCGCCGATAAATTCGGCGAGCTCGTCGACGCTCGGAAACGCCTCGGGGCTCAGACCCGCCGCAGCGTACTTTCGTGCCGATCCCGGCGCGCGCCGCCGCGTCCATCGTGCCCGGCAATATCTCCGGCCAGTGCGCGGAACGCGGAATCTCGGCGAACACGGGAATGTCGCGCAGACCGGTGCGATCGACGCAGAGGCTCAGCTGCCCAATGGCGGCATCGAACGTGTCGCGCTGACGCGTCAGCGCCGGCAACGGGATCTCGAGGAGTTCGATCGGGGCGCCGCCGGCGCGCAATTCCGCCAGGGTTCCGAGCAACCGCTGCGTTCTATCCAGCCACGTACTCGGATCCGTTCCGGCATCGACGATGACCGAAAGCGGCTCGGCCATACGATCGGGCAGCGATGCAAGCAGCGTAGCCGGGATGATAAACCGGCCGAGCATCCAGGCGAAAGGCCCGGCGCGCTCGGCGCCGTACTCGCGGCGCGAATCGGTCAGCGGCAGCGCTGCCGGCGGGAAGAGGCCGGCATAATCGATCAGGCCGGTGAAAGCGCTGCGCGCCGAGCCGGTCTCTGCCGGCGACGTCTTCATGGACCGCTGCTTTGACAGGGCCGCCACCACGCCTTCGCCAACTCCGGCTTTCATGAGCACCGCGACCGAGGCCCGGAGCAATCCGCTCGCGCAGATCGATTGGGATTACGTCGAGTTCTACGTCGGAAACGCTAAACAAGCGGCGCATTATTACATGTCCGCCTTCGGGTTCGAGCAAATTGCCTACGCCGGACCGGAGACCGGCGTCCGGGATCGCGTCAGCTACCTTCTCGAACAGAACAAGCTGCGCTTCGTCCTGACCGCGAGCCTGCTGCCCGACGACGAGATCGCACGCCACGTCGCCCTGCACGGCGATGGGGTGAAAGACGTAGCGATTCTAGTCGAGGACGCCAACGCCGCATTCGAAATGGCCGTGCGCGGCGGCGCGCGCGTGGTGATGGAGCCCACGGACGCTCGAAGACGCCGGCGGGCGCATCGTCAAGGCAACGATCGCGACCTACGGCGAGACGGTGCACTCGTTCGTGCAACGCTCGGAGTACGGCGGGATCTTCGCGCCCGGCTTCGTCGAGGAGCGCAAGAGCCTTGCCGCCGCCGTCAAACCCGGCCTGCTCTTCCTCGACCATTGCGTCGGCAACGTCGGCTGGGGCGAGATGGACGCGTGGGGCGACTTCTATGCCCGCGTCTTCGGCTTCTCGCAGCTCGTCTCGTTCGACGACAAAGATATCTCGACCGAGTACACGGCGCTGCGTTCCAAAGTCATGACCGACGCGCGCCATCGCGTCAAGTTTCCGATCAACGAGCCGGCCCAGGGTAAAAAGAAATCCCAGATCGAGGAGTATCTCGACTTTTATCACGGCTCGGGCGTGCAGCACATGGCCATCCGCACCGACGACATCGCCGCCACGATTCGCGCGTTGAGGGCCAACGGCGTCGAGTTTCTGCAGACGCCCGACAGCTATTACGATATGCTCGAGGAGCGCGTCGGCAAGATCGACGAAGCGATGGAGACGCTGCGCGAGCTGCGCATCCTGGTCGACCGCGACGACATGGGCTACATGCTGCAGATATTCACCAAGCCGCTGCAAGACCGGCCGACGGTCTTCTTCGAGATCATTCAGCGCAAGGGCAGCCTCTCGTTCGGGAAGGGCAACTTCAAGGCGCTCTTCGTCTCGATCGAGCGCGAGCAGGAGAAGCGCGGAACCCTCTAGGTATACTCAGGACCGAGGTACAGGAAAGTGATCACCAGCATCGGCGTAGATCGCCAGGGCATGCTTGACTGGTATCGCCGCAATCGCGAGCGTACGGCGCGGCTCTTCGCATTGATCGACCCATCGGCATTCTACGACCGGCCGATTCCCTTGCGGCATCCGTTCGCGTTCTACGAAGGACATATTCCGGCGTTCAGCTTTCTGACGCTCAACGAGCGGGGACTGGGCGAGAGTCCGCTCGACCCCACGTTCGAGCGGCTCTTCGAGCGCGGGATCGATCCCGCTTCGCAAGTCGAGGCGCAGCGACACGACCGCTCCGATTGGCCCAGCCGCGAAGCCGTGGCCGCGTTTGCCGCCCGCTGTGACGAGCACGTGGTGCGTGCGCTCACCAGCGCGCCGATCGAAGACCCGAACGTACCGAGCCTGGTTCGAGCCCAATCGGCCTACACGATACTCGAGCACGAGCAGATGCACCAAGAGACGCTGATGTACATCGTGCACCAGCTCGACTTCACTAAGAAGGGCCGAATCGCGCAGCGCCACGAGGACCACACCGTTCCCACCGGCGAGCTGAGAAGCGTAGCGGCCGGCCGCGCCACGCTGGGCGCCGCGCGTGACGAGATTCGCTTCGGCTGGGACAATGAGTTTCCGCGCAGCGAGGTCGACGTTGCGAGCTTTGAGACGAGCGTCTATCCGGTCACCAACGGCGATTGGCTAAAGTTCGTCGAAGCCGGCGGCCCAGTGCCGATCTTCTGGACCGAGCGCGACGGCGAGCGCTACTTGCGGCTGATCTTCGAAGAGATTCCGCTGCCGCGCTCGTGGCCGGTATACGTTACGCACCGCCAGGCGGAGGCGTACGCGCAGTGGGCCGGGATGCGGCTGCCGAGTGAAGCCGAGTACCATCGCGCGGCGTTTGGCACGCCCGAGGGCGTCGAGCGGCCGTTCCCGTGGGGGTCTGATGCGCCTGCCGCAGAGCACGGCAACTTCGGTTTTCGGCGCTACGATCCAGAACCGGTCGACGCACACCCGCTCGGCCGAAGCGCGTGGGGAATCGCGGATCTCATCGGCAACGGCTGGGAGTGGACGGCGACGCCCTTTGGACCGCTGCCCGGCTTCGAGCCGATGGCCTCGTATCCGCGGTATTCGGCCGACTTCTTCGACGGCAAGCACTACGTGATGAAAGGTGCGTCACCGGTCACCGCGACCGAGTTGATTCGGCGCTCGCTGCGCAACTGGTTCTACGACGACTATCCCTATATGTACGCCAAGTTCCGCTGCGTGGCCGCGTGACGGCGACACCGGTGACCGTCGCATACGGCGACGGCATTGGGCCCGAGATCATGACCGCAACGCTGCGCATCCTCGACGCGGCCGGTGCGCGCCTCGCGCTCGAGCGCATCGAGATCGGCGAATCGATCTACAGCAAGGGCCACAGCAACGGGATCGAAGCCTCCTCGTGGGAATCGCTACGGCGCACGAAGGTCTTCCTTAAGGCGCCGATCACGACGCCGCAAGGCGGAGGCTTCAAGAGCCTCAACGTAACCGTGCGCAAGACGCTGGGGATGTACGCCAACGTGCGCCCGTGCATGTCGCTCTACCCCTACGTTGCGACGAAGCACCCGAACATGGACATCGTCATCGTGCGCGAGAACGAAGAGGATGTCTACGGCGGCATCGAGCACCGCCAGACCAATCAGGTGGCGCAGTGCCTCAAGTTGATCTCCCGCCCCGGAAGCAAACGGATCATTCGCTACGCGTTCGAATACGCGCGCGCCAACAAGCGCAAGAAAGTCACCTGCTTCACCAAAGACAACATCATGAAGATCACGGACGGCTTGTTCCACCGGACCTTCAACGAGATCGCCACCGAGTACCCCGAGATCGAGCACGAGCACTGGATCGTCGACATCGGCGCCGCTAAGATGGCCGATACGCCCGAGGCGTTCGACGTCATCGTCATGCCCAATCTCTATGGCGACGTACTCTCCGACGTCGCGGCACAGATCACCGGTTCGGTTGGCCTAGCCGGCTCGGCCAACATCGGCGACCACTGCTCGATGTTCGAGGCGATCCACGGCTCGGCGCCGCGGCGCGCCGGGCAGAACTTGGCCAATCCTTCGGGGCTCTTGCACGGCGCGATCCTGATGCTCGTCCACATCGGCCAGGCCGACGCGGCCGAGCGCGTTCATAACGCGTGGCTCGCTACGATCGAGGACGGCGTGCATACCTACGATATCTTCAAAGAAGGTACGTCGCGCGAGAAGGTCGGCACGAAAGAGTTCGCCGACGCCGTGATCGCACGTCTCGGTAAGAAGCCGCACTCGCTGGCGGTCGTCGAATACAATAAAGAAACCCAGATGAATTTGGCCATCCGTCCAGCCGGCAAGCCGCCGATGAAGCTCCGTGCCGGGGTCGACCTCTTCATCGACCGGCGCGACGGGAATCCCGACGTGATTGCGGCGGTCATGGAGCAGTTGGACGTTCCCGGCGTCAAGCTCACGACGATCAGCCAACCGCGGCACTAAAGTTTGGCCCAACGGCAATCCCGATACGTATTGGAGCGATCACTGGTGTTGCCGCTTTGAGTCCGCGGGTCAGCCGTTCACAGCCGAGCACGTCGCGCGGCTCCTACGCGCCGCCGATGCGGCCGGCTTCGACGTGATCAAGACCGAGGGGCTCTACACGTTCAATGGCGAGCGCGGATACTCGCTCGCCCAAGGAGAGTAAGGTCCGCTAGAGCCGTTCGAGCAGCCCTTCGTCTTCGAGTCGCGCAAGTTCCGGCGGTACACGGTCGCGGACGCGCGACGCCAGTTGTCGCGCCAGTTCTTTTCGCCGCTCGATCGAGAGCCGGTCGCGCCGCTCGAGAAAGCGCTTGATCAGCGCGCGCTCCTCGCCGCTCAGGTAGGCCGTGGGCGAGTAGTTCGGCTCGGGTTCTCCCCGTTTGCCTAGGTCGCGCGGCGCGGCGAGGCGCGCATCGCGAACGACGATCGTGCCGGCGGCGAGATCGCCGAGACGTTTGTTCTCGGGCGAGATCAGCGCGCTCACGGCCGCGAGGAGATAGTAGCCCACGAGCTGCTCGCCGACGCGGATGAGGTTGCGAATCAGCGACGCACCGAAGTCGATCGGGTAGCCGCCGTCGCGCACGACGCGCAGGCCGACGAGCTTCTTCCCCGGTGTTTGACCGTTCCAGAGCGCCTCGAACGCGATGAAGTATCCGAACAGCACGACGAAGAGGATCGACACGACGAGCGCGATCGCGACGCTCTCGGCGAGCTTGTCGGTCATCGGCGGCGGTCGATGGTGCGCGGACCTCGCGCGCCGCCGCCAGAACGATCCCGCCGAAGATTCCCGCGAGAATAAGGAGCTGGATCGCTTGATCGACGATCAGCGCGAGAAAGCGGCTTCCCAGCCCGGCGAGCTCGTAATTGAAAGCGATGCTCTCGGGCGTACGAACCTCGAGCGTCCGATCCACACCGGCCAGGTTCGACGGCGCCGCCCCGCTAACTCTTCGGCGTTGACGCAAGCCGCCTTCGTCGAACGCCGGTCGGGGATGTGGGAACGCCTCGACGCGATCCTGCAACGCGTCGACCGGCGCGGTGCGCGGACGCCTTTCGCCTGACGAGATCTACGAGCTCGGCCGGCTCTATCGCGCGGCGACGAGCGACCTCGCCTACGCGCAAGGCGCCGGATACGACCGCGCGCTCCTTGAATACCTCAACCGCTGCGTCGCGCGCGCCCACGCGCACGTCTACGCCAAGGCGCCCGAGAGCGGACTGCAGCGCATCGCCGATTTCTACGCGCGCGCCTTTCCGCGAGAGTTTCGCCGCTCGTTGCCCTACATCGCGATCTGCACCGCGCTCACGCTGGCCTGCGCCGTGATCGCCTACGTGATCGTGCGGGGACATCCGGCCGACGCGTACGCGCTGCTGCCGAAGTTCCTCGTCTCGGAGAAGATCCGCAAGAGCCTGCACGACTCGAACTTCGCCGTCGACCCCGGCTTCGCGCCGGCGATGTCGGCGGCGATCATCGCGAACAACGTCAAGGTGGCGATCATCGCCTTTGCGGGTTCGGTCACGCTCGGGGCGCTCACGCTCTATATCATCGCGACCAACGGCCTGATGCTCGGCGGCATGGGGGCACTCTTTACCAATGCCGGGTTCGGCAACGACTTCTGGGCGACGATCGCGCCGCATGGCGTGATCGAACTAACGGCGATTCAGGTTGCCGGTGCGGCGGGGTTGCTGATTGCCGCGGCGATCGTCTACCCCGGCCGAATGCGGCGGCGCGATCTCATCGTGGCCAACGCGCGGCGCGCGGGGACGTTGATTCTCGGCGTCGCGTCGATGCTCATCGTGGCGGGGACGATCGAGGCGTTCGTCTCACCCCGGCGGCTGCCGGCATCGGTGCGCATCGCTTTTGGGCTCTTCACCGCGGTCACGCTGATCCTGTACTTTGCGGGTGCCGGGACGACTCGGCCTATCCGGCGATCATAGCTTCGGCGCGCGCACGTACTTCGGCTGGGAAGGGCGTCGCGCGGCGCTTCGTCCGATCGATGTGCACCGCTGTGAGCTCGCACGACGCGCAGAGCTCGCCGGTCTGCGCGTCGTAGAGGTCGTGCACTCCATACCATCTTACGGTCGCCGACGCTGAGGATCCGCGAACGAATCTCGACGATGTCGCCGGCGAGCATCTCACGCTTATAGGTAATGTTCTGCTGCACGCCGGCCATTCCGGTATGCGTGGCTTTGATGTAGCTGGGCGTGACGCCGATCGCGGCCATCAAATGCCAGGTCGCCTCGTCGAACTTCCCGACGTAGAACATGACGTTCATGTGGCCCATGTGATCGCAGTGCCAAGGGAAGACCGTTCCCCGGTAGGTGACAATCTCGCTCAAGAGCTCCTCCTCCGATTTACAGCAGGCCGCGGCGCTTGACGCGCAGGTACTCGTCGATCAGGGCGGTCGAGAGCTTTTTCGCCGGCACGTCGATCACGAGCGCACCCATACGCTCGAGGTTCGCTTTGGCGCTTCGGCGCTCGTTGGCCAATTCGACCGCAACGTTCGCGCGGTAGGCGTCGGCGACGTCGCGCGGTTCCAGCGCCAGTGCGTCGGTCACCGCGGCATCGTTCATGAAGACGCAGATCAGCAAGTGGCGCCGCGCGAGCGAGCCGATTTCGGCCATCAGGGCGGCCTGGGCGAGCGGATCGATGACGTCGGTGAGAAAGACGATCAGCGAGCGCTTGTGGAGGTGGTGGCGCAGATAGGCGAAGGCGCGCGTGTAGTTCGACTCCTCGAAGCGCGGTTCGAGGTCGTAGAGCTGGTCGGTGAGGCGCGTGATCGACGACCTCGTCGAGCGCGGAGCCATCGCGGCGAGGATGTCGTGCGCGAACGCAACGAGCCCGACGCGGTCGCTCGCGAACCCGGCGATCGTCGCCAGCGAAAGCGCTGCCTGCACGGCGTAGTCGAGTTTGCGATGTCCGTCGAGGCGCGCCGTCATCAGGCGCCCGCAATCGAGCAGCAGCATCACGTTCTGGCTGCGCTCCACCTCGTGCTGCGCGACCATGAGCTTGCCGCGGCGTGCCGTCGCCTTCCAGTCGATCGAGCGGAACGCATCGCCGTCGCTCCACTCGCGCAGCGATTCGAACTCCGTTCCCATGCCGCGCAGCTTCATCCGCCGCAATCCGGCCTCGATCGTGCGGTTGCGCAGGTGGAGCTTGCCATAGCGCTCGACGGCAGCAAGGTCGGGGTAAACGCGGATCGGCTCCGGCGATGGGAAGCGCAGGCGGCGGCGCAGCAGCCCAAGCGAGTTTTCGTACCAGACGTAGAGCGTGCCGAGCTCGTCAGCCCCGCGCGCGGTGGGCGTCACCGGGCGCGCGATCGTCGCGCGGCTGTGCGGCAGGGACGGTGGCAATCGACTCATCGGTTTCATAGCGGAGCGTACGGACCGGCGTTTCGACGATGCCGATGCGGATTGCGCGTGACGAGCGATTTTCGATCGTGTAGGCAATCTCGGTGCGGACTGCAAGCGCGAAGTGGTCCGGCGTTTTGCGCGCGACACCCAGCGCCGACGCGGGTGGGCCAATAACGGCGTCGGCTGCCGTGACCGCAGCAAGCACGCCGCCGAGCGCGATCGCGAACGGCGACGAAGAGCGGCACGCCCGGCGAGAGCGCGAGCAGCAGCGCGATCGCTGCGAGCGTCCAAAGGAAGCGCGGCGTAACCCACGCAGGAAGCCAGATCAACGTGGCACGGGGATCGTAGCAAGGACGTCGCGCAAGACGTCATGCGCAGAGATGCCTTCGATCTCGGCGTCGGGCGCGACGATCAAGCGGTGCGGGATCACGAAAGCGGCGACGTCTTTGACGTCGTCGGGCGTCGCGAAGTCGCGGCCGTCGATCGCCGCGGCCGCCTGCGACGCGGTCAGCAGCTGCATGCCCGCGCGCGGCGACGCGCCGAGCGTAACTCGCGGATGCTTGCGCGTCGCCGCGACGATGCGATACGCATAGTCGCGCACGCCGTCGGAGAGATGCACCTGCCGAACCGCGCCCTGGGCCTCGAGCACTTCCGCCGCGTTGGTCACCGGCGCGACGTTCGACGCTTCCAGCGCGCGCGCGTCGAAGCCGGCGGCGGTGCGGGCAAGCAGCTCGAGCTCCTGTGCCTCTTGCGGATAGGACGACTCCACTTTCACCATGAAGCGGTCGAGCTGCGCTTCGGGCAGCGGATAGGTTCCCTCGTATTCGATCGGGTTCTGCGTCGCGCAGAGTAAGAACGGCTGCGGCAGCGCATACGGCACGCCGTCGATCGTCACGCGCCCCTCTTCCATCGCCTCGAGCAGCGCCGATTGCGTCTTGGGCGGCGTGCGGTTCACCTCGTCGGCGAGCACGACATTGGCCACGATCGGGCCGAAGCGCGTCGCGAACTGCGCCGTCTGCGGGTTGAAGACGGTCGTGCCGACGACGTCCGACGGCATCAGGTCGGGCGTGAACGCGATGCGCCGGAACTCCAAGCCCAGCAGCAGCGCGAGCGCGCGCACCGCGAGCGTCTTGCCCGTGCCGGGCACGCCTTCGATCAGGACGTGGCCGCGCGCGAGCAGCGCGATCGTCAAGCCGCGCGTCAGGCGGTCGGCGCCGACCAAGACCCGCTCCATGCCCGCGGAGAGCCGCCCCGCGATCTCTTGAACGGATGAACTCACGCGTGCTCCTTTCGCCGTTGGTAATCGATCGTCGCCTGCCAAACGACGTCGTCGTCGTGCGGACGCCGGCGCGAGCGGCGCATCAGCTCGGCTAGGGCCGCGATAAAGTGCGACGAGTCGCGCTCGTCGGGTCCGTTCGGCAGGTAGGGCGGCGCGAACGGCACGTTCGCGCCGATCAGCCCGATCAGGATCAACGCGACCACGATCCACACCGCGGCGTGAACCGGGGCCGGCAGCACGTCCCACATCGTCTGGCCGTCGCTGTATCCGTGCACGTACTCGTCGAACGCCGTCGTCGCCGTGGCCCGACGATCGCGTTGTACGCGAAGCGCAGGTTGTCGGCGTTTCGCAGCTGTGCGTTGCCGAAGAGTGCGGGTGTCGTCACGGCGATGACCTCGCCGCGGCCGACGTGGTAGAGCATCGCGACAATGCCCCGGTCGTTGGCCAGCAGCGGGATGCCGCGCGGCTCTTTGAAGGGGAATATCCACTCGATCGTGCCGCGCACGCGCGAGACGCCCGCCGTATACGCGTTGTGCGCCAGGGTGACGGCATCGCCGCCTCCGTTACGGAGCGTCGTACCGACGCCCGGCGCGATATCGTCCGGACCTGCGAACTCCGCGTCGATCGCCACGAGCCGGCCGCCCTTGGTCACGAAGTCGCGCAGCCACGCGGCGTCGTGCTCGTCGAGCGGTTTCGCCGAGGGATCTTCCTCGTAACCGGTGACTACGAGCGTGCGCACCGACGGATCGAGCAGCGGCAGTTCGCGCTCGAAGCGCCGAACCGGCACCCCGGCCGCTTGCAGCACTTCGTAGAGCGCGCGATAACCATTCGGTCCGGTGTCGTACGTCGAGTACACGGATGGGCGCTGCTTGGCCTCGCTCGCGCTGCGCTCGTAGGCGAGCACCCCGAGCGCGAGCGCACACGCGACGACGATGACGACGTCGAGCCGCAGCCGCTTGCTCATGCCTTGGATGACAAGAGCTCCTCATAGGCAAAGCGGGCGCGGTCCCATTGCGGTGCTCCGATCGCGCGCTCGGCGTAGGCACGTTGTACGAACGGCGCGGCGACGGCGTCGAACGGCCCCACGAGATTCGCATCGCGGACGCGCAGCTGACGGCGGAGATCGCCCACCGTCGCGCTGCGGCTGGCGGTGACGGCGCCGCGGCCGTGGAGCAGGGCGACCGTCGCCGCGAATAAGAAGAGCGCCGCGGCTCCGTGCTCGCCGCGGTTCGCCGCAGCGCACGCCTCACGGTAGAGGTCGGAGGTCGACGGTGCCTGGCCGAGCGGCTCGGACTGCGCGGCCGACGAAGCCGCTCGTGTCAACTGAATGTTGCGTACCAGCCGCACGATAGTGATCAGCAAGACCAGTGCAACGATAGCTAGGAGCGCGTCGCCGATACTCGCGGCTGCTTTTTGCCCACGTGCACGCGCGCAAAGAGTCCTCGCCAGAACTTCTGCCACCGCTCCGCGATCCAGTGCCAAATGCGCGTCCACCACGACGTCGGCGGTGCGGGCCGCTGCTCGAGCTGATAGCGCCCCGGCGTCGCCAACTCGCGCTTTGCGAGGGCCTCGAGATCGGGCACCGCGGCGAGGCGCGCGACGGTATGTGGCGGCGCCGGCTGTACGACGGCGGCCGCCGCCGCGATCATGCCGGCTGCGCGGCGGTCAGACGCTCGAGCGTCGCCTCGAGATCGAACGCCTCACGGCGAATGCGCACGTCGAAGTAGTAGACGGCCATCAGCACGGCGCCGAACGGCGCCAGGACCGCGCGCCCGAGAGATTCGACGATCGCCTGAACGCTCGGCAGATGCGCGAACGCCGCGGCGATGCCGATGAAGCTGAACAGCGTCGATCCGGCGATAACGACGGCTCCGGTCGCGATCGCGAAGAGCACCGCCCGCCAGAACTCGTGCCGGTTGAAGACGCGCTGAAAACCGAGGACGAGGGAGTCGATCACGGCGCGCTCCTCGATTACGATCGCGTACATCGAAAAGGTAAGCGCGACGACGAGCGGCGCGAGCGAAGGAAAGAGCAGCAGAACTCCCAGGAGCCCGGCCCCGAAACCGAATAGGAACGCTCCTTGCGGCGCGACGGCACCCACTGCAATTACGATGAAGACGAGCGCGCCGATCAGGATCAGGACGGCCGCGTACCACGCCGTGAAGATGAGAAAGTCGACGACGATCATGGCGATCGTTTGGCGCCACCGCCGCAGCGCGGCTTCGTAGCAGGCGCGAAACTCGATCGGCACGCTGCGATATAGGCGCGCGACGCCGATCGCCACTGCGTTCAGCGCGAACGGCCAGACCGCGTAGGTCAGGATCAGGAGCGCGACGAGCGCGACGTCGAACGCAGGCGATAGGAACATCGACGGCATCGGTTCGGTGGGGACGCGGCCGGGGTGCTGGATCATCCGCCAGAAAACGTCGAACTCCGGCTGCGATGCGCGGTCGAGCAGATACTGCAGGATCGCGGACGGAACGATCAGGACGGCCACGATCGCCGCGAACGGAACGAAGTTGCGGATATACAGGGTAATCGCCCGGTCGAATATCTCGCCAAAGCCTAGAGGGCGAAGCTCCATCGGCAGGCGGTTCTGGCTGGAAGATTAGAAAACCCGCCATATGCGTATAGTCAGCTTATTGCCGAGTGCGACGGAGATTCTCTTCGACATCGGCGCGGGCGACGAGGTCGTCGGCGTAACGCACGAGTGCGACTACCCGCCCGCAGGCGCGAAGGCTGCCGAAACTCACCGCTTCGTCGGGACCCGAGCTGGCGACGCCGGCGGAGATCGATCGGCACGTGCGAGCTGCGGTTCACGCGGGATCGAGTCTCTATTCGTTGGATTCCGAACTCCTCGAGCGCCTCGAACCGGACCTGATCGTGACGCAAGAGCTGTGCGCGGTCTGCGCGGTTTCGTACGAGATCGTCGGGGAAGCGGTAAAACGTTTGCGCACCGATCCGCGAATCGTTTCGTTGGAGCCGGCCTCGCTGAACGACGTCCTCGGGACGATTCACGTGCTCGGCGAGCTCACCGGGCACGTGCCGGAAGCGAAACGGCTGGTCGCCGGCCTCGAGACGCGTATCGGCGCGCTACGTGACCGAGAGGTAACGCGTCGCCGGCGTACGCTTCTACTCGAATGGACCGACCCGCCGATGAGCGCCGGGCATTGGATCCCGGAACTCGTCGAACTCGCCGGCGGCGAGCCAATCCTCGCGAATCCCGGCGCGAACTCGCGGCGGCTCGAATGGCCGCAAATCGCGTCAGCGGATCCGGAGGCGGTGATCGTGGCGCCGTGCGGTTTCGATCTCGCACAGACCGCAAGCGCAATCGCAGAACTCGATAAACTTGCCGAGTGGACAGGGCTTTCGGCGGTGCGCAATGGCCGAGTGCTCCCGATGGACGGAAACGCGTACGTAAGCCGTCCGGGGCCGCGCCTGGTCGATTCGGCAGAAACGATGGCCAGGTGGTATACTAACGCCGCGGAGTACGCCGGATGACCGCCCTGCGGGGAGGAAAGTCCGGGCTTCATACGGGCAGGGTGCAGGATAACGTCCTGTCGGGGCAACTCGAAGGAAAGTGCCACAGAAACATACCGCCCGGCGCTTCGGCCGCGTAAGGGTGAAATCGTGAGGTAAGAGCTCACGGAGCCCCGCGGTGACGCGGGCTCGGGTAAACCCCACCCGAAGCAAGACCGCTCGAATTGCCGGCCAGCCCTGGGTATCCCGAGGCGCGGGACGGACGGCCCGTCCGAACGAGCTACGTCGCACCGAGGCGCGCGGTAACGCGCGTCCCAGAGAGATGGTCATCGCCCACTCGTGGGGACAGAATCCGGCTTACAGGCGTGCTCCGCAACCTCACGCTGCGCAACCCGTGAGGTGATCGCCGCGTTGTAGCGAAGTGAGAGTGTAATGAACCAAACACCATTTTACCCCCGAGATGACCGTCGACGAGGCCTTCAAACTGCACGCCGGCGCGCGGCGCGTCTTCGCGCGCTTCCATCTAGGCGGTTGCTCGAACTGCGCGATCAGCGAATCGCATACGATCGGCGCGATCAGCGACGATTACGGCATTCCGCTTCCGATGCTGCTCGACAGCCTGAACGCGCTCTTCGACCAAGGCACGCTCACCGTCGGCGATCGCGTCCGGATTCCCGACGAAATCCGCGCGAAGATTCCCCAGCTCGCCAACGTGCCCGAGGTCGGCGAGATCACGGGCGCCGAGAGCGGCGCTTACACCGCCGATTTCGGCGACGTTCGCTTGCAGGGGTTGGCCGAAGACTTCGTCCAGGTACAAGCCGAGGCCGAGGCCGCGGCCGGCTAGAGGCGGCCTGCGCCCGCTAAAGCCCTCGTCGATGCCGTGCCAGTGGGCCACCCGAGGCTCCCCGAGCTTCCAGCAGAGATAGACCGGTTCGTCTCGCGAGCATCGACGGGAAGTCGACGAGCCCTAGGTCGATATCTTTGACGACGCATCCCAACGACTCGATCCGGTAGATCAGCCGGCCGATTTCATGCTTGAGCTCGCCGAAGCGCGGCGGCGGCAACGGCGACCGCACGCCGGCGAGGCGCGGCGCCGGGTCGGCTCGGCGTGGTGCAGCGCCGGATCGGATTCCAGCAGTTTGATCGCGAGCTCGCGGCGCTTGCTCAAGAGCTCCTCGATGAGCGGCTCGAGCTTCGGAATGAGGGCGTTGGCGCGTTCGGGCGAAAAGAGCTTCATATGAGTTCGCTGCGGATCGTCTTTGTAACGGGCCTCTCCGGTGCGGGCTTGAGTCAGGCGATGAAGTCATTCGAAGACTTGGGCTTTTACTGCATCGAACACCTTCCTCCCGTCGTCCTCGACTCCGCGGTCGCCGCGCTCGAGCGCTCCGAGCGTCCGCGACGTCGCGATCGCGCTCGACGTCCGCGGCGACGCGCATCTGGGCGATCCGCAGAGCGCGATCGACGCGGCGTCGCGCAGACGCATAAGACGCGAGGTGCTCTTTCTCGATGCCGCTGACGATTTGCTCGTGCGCCGCTTCAGCCAAACGCGGCGGCGCCATCCATTCGCGCAAGCCGGTTCGGTGCGCGAAGCGATCGAGGCCGACCGGCGGGTGCTCGCGCCGCTGCGCGAGCGGGCCGACCGTCGTGATCGATACGACCAGCCTCACGCACGGCACGCTCAAGGAGCGCATCGCCGCGGCGTTTGCTCGCGGACCGGCCGGTGCGGCTGGCCGTAACCTTCGTCGCCTTCGGCTTTAAGTTCGGCCTCCCGACCGATCTCGATCTGCTCTTCGACGTGCGCTTCTTGCGCAATCCGAACTACGAAGGGCCTTTGGCCGAGCAGACGGGTGAGGACGCCGAGGTTGGCGCATTTATCGAAGATGATCCTGCGCTCGAGCCGTTCCTGGCGAAGGTCGGACGATCTGCTCGACTATCTGCTTGCCGCGCTACCTGGCCGAGGGCAAAACCCAGCTTACGATCGGAATCGGCTGCACCGGCGGCCGCCATCGCTCGGTCTACGTCGCGCGTCGCCTGATGCAATCGCTATGGCGGCGATCGCGCGGTTCGATCTTGACCTTCGAGGCTCGCGACCTGCACGCGGGGGCCGTAATGCGCGAACGATTCGCCCGCTCGCTGCACTGGCTGGTGCCGGGCGTCGGCGTCAAGCGCTGGGTGCTGCTGGCAGCGTTCGGCATCGTCTTGCTCTCGACGCGATCACGCGCTGGTTCATCGCTGAAGGCACCGGCATTCACATCAACGAGGTACTCGACGACATCGTCGACGACTATTTCCCGCCGGCCTATCTCACGTGGATCCTCGGCGTGATCGGGCATCGGGCTGGTTTTCGCCGGCGTCTGGATGTGGCTGCGCTCGGTCGTTCGCGTCGCGCGCGGCCGCAATCCGAAGGGATTTCGCGATGCGCTCGCCGGCAGGCGCTTGCAGCAGGGCTACAAGATCGTCGCGATCGGCGGCGGCACCGGTCTCTCGACGCTGCTGCGCGGACTCAAGCGGCGAACCAACAATCTCACCGCGATCGTTACCGTCAGCGACGACGGCGGCTCTTCAGGCCGGCTGCAAAAGGAACTCGGCGTCTTGCCGCCCGGCGACATTCGCAACTGCCTCGTCGCGCTGGCCGACGACGAAGCGCTGGTTACCGATCTCTTCCGCTATCGCTTCACCGAAGGCGAGGGCCTGAGCGGCCACTCCTTCGGCAACCTGTTCCTGGCCGCGATGAGCGGCATCACCGGCAACTTCGATCGCGCGATCAAGGAGTCGAGCCGCGTGCTCAACATCGTCGGGCGCGTCCTGCCGGCGACGCTCGGCGTCGTACGGCTCTGCGCCGAACTCGACGACGGCACGATCGTCGAAGGCGAATCGAACATCTCCCAGGCGAGCAAGCCGATCAGAGCGCGTCTTCTTCGATCCGCCGGCTGCTGCGGCTCCGCTCGACGAAGTGATCGCTGCGATTCGCGACGCCGACGCGATCGTGCTCGGTCCGGGATCGCTCTTCACCTCGATGGTGCCGAACTTCTTGGTCAGCCGGATCGCGCGCGAAGTCGCCAACGCGCACGCCGTAAAGATGTACGTCTGCAACGTCATGACGCAGCCGGGCGAGACCGACGGCATGACGGCGGCCGATCACGTCGAGGCGCTGCTTCGACAATGCCGGCGAGCGCGTCTGCGACTACGTGATCGTCAACGACGAACCGCCGTCGCGGCTGCTCGGCAGCGTACGCGCAAGAGGGGCAGGTTCCGGTCGAGCCGGACGTCGAGCGCATCACCGCGCTGGGGGTCGAACCGGTGACGGCGGCCGTGATCGGCGAGACCGAGACGGTTCGTCACGATCCGGACAAGCTTGCGACGGTCGTCGTCTCGATCGTCGACCGCACCGTCGCCGAACGCGCGACGCTGGTGAAGCCGGCGAGCGCGTATCGCGTTCGACCGCTTTCGGCTAGCTCTAGTGCGGGCGGTTGCGCTAGCGTGAGGTTGAGCTCGAACGGCTTTCCCGGCTCGACGTCTGCGCTCGACGTTAGCGGCGTGATAGCCGGTCGCCTGCACCGCATAGTCGGCGATTCCGCTCGGCACTTTTTCGATCGTGAAGTGGCCCGAGGCATCGGTCGTTGCGGTAAGGATCGCATCGATCGTTACGACCGCGCCGGTAATCGGCGCGTTCGTCGCGGGCGTCGAGCACCGTTCCGCTCACGCTCGCGAATCCGGCAGCCGGCGGCAGCGCGTCGTTGTTGCATCCCGCCGTGCCGAAGAGCAGCGATGCGATCGCCGGCGACGAGTACTCCAAGGCGCCGTTTCATAGGTGAACCTCTTCGCCGCGCTGAAGCCGCCGCTCCTATGGCAACCAGCGCTCCGTCGACCCGCGCTACCGGCCCGACTTACTGCGAAAACGCGCTCGAGGCCATCGGAGACACGCCCCTCGTCCGGCTAAACAAGATCGTCGACGGCGCCGAATGCCTCGTCCTCGGCAAGGTCGAGTACATGAACCCGGGCGGCAGCGTCAAGGATCGGCCCGGCGATCGCGATGCTCGACGCCGCAGAGCGCCAAGGGTTGCTCAAGCCGGGCGGCACGATCGTCGAGCCGACCAGCGGCAATACCGGAACCGGGTTGGCGATGGCCGCCGCGATCCGCGGCTACCGCTGCATTCTCGTCATGCCCGATAAGATGTCGAAAGAGAAGATCGACCTCTTGCGGGCGTACGGTGCGGACGTCGTGATGACGCCGACCAACGTTCCGCCCGATTCGCCCGAGTCGTACTACGGCGTCGCCAACCGCTTGGCATCCGAGATTCCGGGCGCGTTCCAGCCGAATCAGTTTCACAACCACTTCAATCCGGACGCGCACTACCACACGACCGGACCGGAGATTTGGGAGCAGACGCGCGGGACGATCACGCACTTCGTCGCCGGCATCGGTACCGGCGGAACGATCTCCGGCACCGCGCGCTATCTCAAGGAGAAGAATCCGGCTATTCACGTCATCGGCGCCGATCCCGAAGGCTCGATCTACTCGGGCGACATTCCGCGCTCGTACGCGGTCGAAGGGATCGGGATGAGCTATCTTCCCGAGACGGTCGACCTGCGCGTGATCGACGAGATGGTGCGCGTTTCGGATCGCGATTCGTTTCTCATGGCGCGCCGCATCGCGCGCGAAGAGGGCTTGCTCGTCGGCGGCTCGTCGGGCACCGCCGCCGTCGCCGCCGTAAAGCTCGCCAAGACGCTCGGACCCGAGGCGATCGTCGTCGTGATCCTTCCCGACTCCGGGCGCGGCTACATGTCGAAGATCTTCAACGACGACTGGATGATCGCCAACGGTTTTCTCGCCGATGCCAAGCGTCGCGCGACCGTCGGCGACGTTCTGCGCAGCAAGACACCGCTGCCGCCGTTGATCACGGTGCAGCAGGACGACACCGTCAAGACCGCGCTCGATCTCCTGCGTCACTACGAGATTTCGCAGCTGCCCGTGATGCGCGGCCGCGAGCAGGTCGGCAGCGTGAACGACGTCGGCGTGATGCAGAGCGTCTTCGATCATGCCGACATCCTCCATCAGCCGGTCAGCGAAGTGATGGGGCGCCCGTTCCCGGCGCTCGAGCAGTTCGAAGAGATCGAACGCGCGTACAAGCTGCTGACGCTTGGCGAACCCCGCGATCGTCGTCACCGACGAAGGCGAGCCGATCGGCGTGCTGACTCGCCAAGACATCATCAGTTTCCTCTCGACCAGCTCCGACGTCGTCCATAAGTGATCCTCGACTTCGCTCAGGATGACAAGCGACGAATGAAGTTTGCGACGAGGGCGATCCACGTCGGGCAGGAGCCGGATCCCGCGACCGGCGCCACGATCGTCCCGATCTACCAAACCTCGACCTACACGCAGGAACGAATCGGCGAGCACAAGGGCTTCGACTACAGCCGCACGATCAACCCGACGCGCGTCGCCTTGGAGCGGCAGCTCGCCTCGCTCGAAGGGGCCGAGTTCGGCAGCGCCTTTGCCAGCGGCATGGCGGCGACTGCGGCCGTGCTCGGTCTGCTCTCGGCGGGCGATCACGTCGTGGTCAGCGACGATCTCTACGGCGGAACGTACCGGCTCTTCTCACGCGTCCTCGCGCGCTACGGCATGGAGTTCACCTACGTCGACATGAGCGATCTGCAAGCCGTCGCGAGCGCGATCCGGCCGCAGACGAAGCTCTTCTGGGTCGAGACGCCCACGAATCCGCTGCTCAAGATCGTCGACATTGCGGCCGTTGCCGGTCTGCGGCGCGGCGACCAAGTGGTGGTCGTGGACAACACCTTCGCCACGCCGTACTTCCAGCAGCCGCTGGCGCTCGGGGCGCAGATCGTGGTCCACTCGACGACCAAATACATCGGCGGCCACAGCGACGTCGTCGGCGGCGATCGCGATGACGAACCAACGCGAGCTCTACGAGGGGATCAAGTTTCAGCAGAACGCGGCCGGCGGCGTTCCCGGGCCGCATCGACGCGTGGCTGACGATGCGCGGCGCCAAGACGCTCGCGCTGCGCATGCGCGAACACGCGCGCAACGCGCAAATCGTCGCCGAGTTTCTGGAGTCGCGCGACGACGTCGCGCACGTCTACTATCCGGGACTGCGCTCGCACCCGCAGCACGAGCTCGCGCGGCAGCAGATGAGCGGCTTCGGCGGGATGCTCTCGTTCGTCTTGGCGGGCGGACACGAGCGCGCGTTCGACTTCGCCCATCGGCTCGCGTACTTCAGCCTCGCCGAAAGCCTGGGCGGCGTCGAGTCGCTGATCTGCCATCCCGGACGGATGACCCACGGCTCGATTCCGAAGGAAGAACGCGAACGCCGCGGCGTTACCGACGGATTGCTCCGTCTTTCGGTGGGAATCGAAGACGCCGACGATCTCGTCGGCGATCTGCGCCAAGCGCTCGAGGCGACGTTGCCCGCTGCCGCGCGCGGCTAGGGCTGATCGAACGGGAAGCGCACCGCCGTCGCTTGTTTGAGGACCTCTTTGGCCTCTTCGGCGCCGGCATCACCCATTCGTGACGTTTCTGCGAGGACGATGCCGCGTACGCCGTCGGCCCAAACGACCGCGTACTCCTTGCGCGAATCGAAACCGCTTCCATACGCGACCTCAACGAACGTAGCCGGCATCCCGTTGAGCAGCGTCATCGGCGTCTTGTTGCGGATCAGCGTGCCGTCTGATGCGCTGTGCGTCTGGCTCTCGAACTGTCCTTCCCATTCGTTGGGCGCCCCGGAGTACGCTTCCATCGAGAGCGTGATCGTCCGAGCGTCCTCTTTGCCGGGGTGGAGAATCCAGATACCGACCGGCTTAAGGTCATCTCCGAGCTCGCTCGGCGCGACGTACTGACGCCCCACAAGCACGGCCTCGGGCGGCGCGGTAAAGGTCATCGCGGGATCGCTGTAGGTGTGAGGATCCGGAGGCGGGGTCGCCGGCGGAACCTGCGCCAACGCGTGTCCACCGCCGGTCACAACGAGAAGCGCGATCAAGGTAAGAGCGAGTCGTTTCATTCCTGGTCCAGTACGGCGGCAAGCGCCGGAAGCGAGATTTCGTACCGATAACCGACGTTGCGGTGGTCGTCGTCGAATTCCTCGTAGCGCACGGCCAGGCCGAGGCCGGCAATGCGCTTGGCGATCACGCGAGCGCCGATATCGAGATTGTACTCGTCGCGGCGGCCGCAGTCGACGTAGCGCAAACGTAAGCGGGCGAGCTCGGCTGCGCGCTGCCCGATCCGCTCGGCCGGATCGAAGGCCAGCCAGCGGGCGAAGACTTCCTCGTTCAGCTCACCGCTCTGGCGATCGAACGGAAGGTCGAGGTCGAACGGGGTCGCACTGCGCGGAGAGTACGCCGCCGTATACGCCAGCATCTCCATCGTCGTGTACTCGGCCATGCTGGGCTTGTGTTTCGCTTCGAAGGCCGCGACGTATGCCGGGATGTCGAAGTCGTACGACTCGAGCATGCGCTGCACGGTTGCGAACGCGGGAAAGTGCGCGTAGCGAAAGTACGAATCGCCGCTGTGCGACGCGAACGCGGCGAAGACGCCGGGATGTTCCAGCACCAGGTGCATCGCGCCGAATCCGCCCGACGACTTGCCGAATACGGCGCGGCCGCCTTCGTTGCCGATGGTACGATAAACCGCGTCGACGTGCCCGATTACGTCGCGCACGACGTACGTCGCATAGGCGCCGTTGTGGATCGAGTCGACGTACTGCGAACCGCCGAGGCGCGTAAAACCGTCGACGATCACGACGAGCGCAGGCGGCATGCGTCCGCTGGAGACGAGCCGGTCGGCCCATTGAAAGACGTTTGTCTGCCACGCCCTGGTCGAGAGCAGTGCGTTAGCGTCTCCGGTGTAGCCGTGCAGGGCGTAGAGGGCGGGATAGCGCCGCGAGCTCTGCGCGTCGTATCCGGGCGGGAGATAGACCGCGACCGGCCGCGTGGAGGGATCGCCGAGCGGATTGCCTCCCAGCGCAGCGCTCTCGACGAAATTGACGCGCACGTCCCCCTGCAGGCCGAGAAGGCGCGCGATATCGGAGCGTTCCGGCATGGCGCGCTCATTCGGCGCACGAAAAGGCGACGCCTAGATGAGCGGCTTGAAGCGCGCGATCGACTTACGCGGCGCGGTCTCGATCAATGTCATCACGATGATCGGCATCGGGCCGCTGGTGACGATCCCTCTGGTGATCGCCGCGCTCGGAGGACCGCTGGCGATCGTCGGCTGGATCGCCGGGGCGATCGTAGCGTTGTGCGACGGCATGGTCTGGGCCGAGCTCTCGTCGCGCTTCCCCGGATCCGGGGGAACGTACGTCTACCTGCGCGAGGTTTTCGGGCCGGAACGTCTCGGCAGGGCGCTCGCCTTTCTCTTCAACTGGCAGTTTCTGCTCTACGCCCCGTGTCTGCTGGCCAGCGGATACATCGGCTTTGCGAACTACGCCGCGTACCTCTATCCGCCGCTGGGCACGAACCGCGCCGCGCACGATGCCGTGGCCGTCGGCATCGGCATCGTCACGATTCTTCTCCTCTATAGGCGCACGGCACGCGTGGCCTCACTCGGGGCACTGTTGGCGGTTACCGCCGCGCTGACCGTCGCCCTGGTCGCGGTGGCTGGTCTGACCCACGCCGATTTCAGCCAAGCATTCCACTTAGCGGGACCCGTGCGTTTCAACATGGGCCTGCTGGCGGGTTTCGGCAGCGCGCTCTACATCACGCTCTACGACTACGTCGGCTATGCCGACGCCGCACTGCTCGGCGACGAGGTGATTCGTCCCGAACGGACGATTCCAAGGGCAATTCTGCTCTCCATCCTGATCGTCGCGGTGTTATACATCCTTTTGCAGGTCGGCGTGCTGGGCGTCATTCCGTGGCAGTCATTGCTCGACGCCCACGGCCAGCCCACCGCGGAATCGCAGTACGTCGGCGCGCTGGTCGTCGAGCGAACCGTCGGGCGCGCCGCGGCGATCGGTATGACCGGGCTCGTGCTGGTGACCGCCTTCGCGTCGCTCTATGGCAATCTGCTCGGCTTTTCCCGCATCTCGTTTGCGGCCGCGCGCGACGGCGCGTTTCTTCCCGCGTTCGCGCGACTGCATCCGCGCAAGGATATCCCGCACGTCGCGCTATTTGCGGTCGGAGGCCTCTCGCTGATCGCGAGCTTCTTTACACTCGATCAGGTGATCGCGTTTCTGACCGCAGGCATCGTACTCGTTCAAGGGATCGCGCAGATTATCGCACTGGCGGTGCTGCGATCGCGCCGCGTCGAGACGCCGTTTCGCATGCCGCTCTATCCGCTGCCCTCGATCGTCGCACTTGCGGGTTGGACGCTCGCGTTTGTGGCCTCACGGCGCGATCGCGATCGCCCTCGGCGTCGGTGGCTTCTCGCCGGCGCGGTCGTCTTTCTGATCGCGGCCCGCGCGCGCCGCTGGTGGCCGTTCTTGCTCGCAGCTCTTCTTCCACTGACGTTGCCGGCCGGCGCGCGCGCCGAATCGCCGCGGTTGGACGACGTGGAACGCGTCTCGGATCGTCTCCGACAACGGCTATCCGGTCTTCACCGTCGACGGCAAGCCGTTCTTTGTCTACGGCGCCGCCTTCTTCTACGAACGCATTCCGCGCGAGCGTTGGTCGGAGACGCTGTCGGCCTACAAGCAGCTCGGGATCAACACGATCGATCTGTATGTAATGTGGAACTGGCATGAGCCGGACGCGAGCGTACGCGATTTTGCAGGCTCGACCGATCCGCGGCGCGATCTGCTGGGCGTGCTCAAGCTGACGCCACGCGCTCGGCTTCAAGGTGATCCTTCGCCCGGGTCCGGTGATTCGCAACGAGTGGCGCAACGGCGGATATCCGGACTGGCTGCTGCAGCGTCCCGAGTACAACATGCCGCTGGACGACGTGCTTGCCGGACGGTATCCGGCGACGGCGACGCTGCAGAACCACGACGCGGACGCGGCCGCCGCCGAGTGGCTCGCCAACCCGACGCATCTCCAGTACGCTGGGGCGTGGCTGCACGACTCGTTGGGTGCGCTCGCGCCATACGCCGGGGACGTCGTCGCGATCGCGCTCGACGACGATCAGGGCGCCTATCTCGACAACGACACCTGGCCGGCGCCGCAGTGGCGCGCGTACGTCGATTGGCTTCGGTCGACGGTCCGCTCGGCGGTCGGGCCCGCACGTTCCGCTCTTCATCAACACGTACGAGATGAAGGTGCCGGCCGCGTCGCCCGCGTGGGCCTGGGGCGACTGGTATCAGAGCAACGCCTACCGCATCGGCGCGCACGACCTCGCAGATCTCGACTTTGCGACCGGGCTGCTGCAGACGCAAGTCGGCGTGCCGCTGATGCAGGCCGAGTTTCAAGCCGGTTGGCTGCAAGGCGCCGACGAGGCAGCGCCACGCCCGAGCGATCCGTCGAATACGGCGCTGGCGCTGAACGAACTCTTGCGCGACGGCGTGCACGGCATCGTCAACTTTCCGGTGCAGGATACGATCTATCCGGACGGCTGGGAGGCACCGTGGGCGAACTGGTCATACGCTTGGGACGCCGCTCTTACCGTTGACCTTGGGCGCTCGGCGCGCTACGCGCCGACCGCCGGCTTTCGGCGATGCGCTGCGCCGGTTTGGGACGTTGCTTGCACGAACGCATCCCGCCGTCGATGCCGGCAATCATCTGGCCGCCGAGCCTCTTTCGTCCTGGGGCGTTGACCAACGCTGACTTCCAGTCGTTTGCCGACGCGACGATTGCGATGCAGCGTCGAGTGTGAAGCGCTCGGCCTGACGTGCAAGCTCGTTGACCTGGCTTACGCCGATCGAGCGACCCTTGCGCAGCTACCCGTGCTGGCGATGCCGCTTCTTCCCTCGCGTCGCCTCGCGGGCACGCTGCGGCCGGCACTCGCCGCGCGGCTCTCGCAACTACGGCGCTCGGGACGCCTGGTAGCCAACCTGTCGTCGCTCGAGCGGCGCGGAGGTGGGCCCGGTGCGACGGTCGTTGCTCGCCAACGATCGATCGTATGCGTTCGTCGCGGCGTCGAACCCAAGTGACACTGCTCGCTCGATCGGGCCGCTCACGGTTACGCTGGCGAAACGCAGGGTTGTCGTACCCGTGTTTACGCTGGCGGCCAGAAGCGCGCGGCTCATTCCGGTCGGGTTAGCCGTCGGGTCTGCGGGCGCACGCGCTACGGCGAACGTCCCGGCGACGCCACCGCCGTTTGCGGATGCCGGCGCCGTGACGCTTCAAAGCGCCAACGCCCGGTTGCGGGTCGCGTTTGCGCCGAACGCCGGCGCGCGGATTGCCGAACTGAGCGCGCCAGGATTCACCAACGCTGCGACGAGCATCGGCTTGCTGCGAGATGCCGTGGACCCGGAGCCGTCGCCGTCGGCGCGCGATTACATCGCCGCGTACACGCATCCGCTCCCGGCCGGCACGTTCAATCGCACGTACGACTGTGCTGCCGTTGAGGTCGGTGGGCAGTCGGGGGAACGTTGCTGCGTACGATGCGCCCGATCTTCCTGCCGGCGGGGCGCGCTTTGCGCGTACGCTCGCGCTTGCAAACGACGGCGACGAACTGGTCGTCGATCTCGAGTACGATCCGCACGATCCGAAATCAACGACCCGCTTGCAGAGCATTTCCGGGTTTGCCTTCAGTCCCGGCGATACGCTTCTCAGCGCCGACCGGCCCACGTTATCGGCGTGCTGCACGGCACGCGGCTGGTCGTGGTGCGCTGGCGTCGCGGCGACGTCGCACACGTCGATCTTCGCCAAACGCGCGGCGCCGAACTCGTCACCCTGATCTTTGCGCGGAGATCCGTCGAGCTGCGCCTGAGCGTCTTGACTGCTCGAGACGCCACCGAGGCTCAGCGGCTACTCGGACGCGAATCAGCCGTAGCTTCGCGGGGAAGTGGCGGAATGGCAGACGCAGCCGCCTCAAAAGCGGCCGAGGCAACTCATGTGGGTTCGACTCCCACCTTCCCCATGAGAAAGCCCTTTAAAATCAGGTGTGTTCGACGTTATGGGTGCCTTAGCGCGCTAGACCGAGGTTAAATCCACACCCGAGGGGCGTAAGTTCGGGAGGTCGCGTAAAAATACGCTGACGGTCCGATCAGTCTGCAGCACCGGAGCTGCACTTCAATGGAGAGCCCAAAATGCGACGACGGCCTCGCGGAATCGAGAAGCCTTTCGCGGGGCCGCGCTTGTGCCGCGAGGTGCAGCGACCGAGATCCTAAAAGAACCGAGCCCGCGGTTTAGACAGGCCCGTGTTGCAATGCTGCAGTTAGAACTTAGCGCTAAACCACTACCACGACAGGACGATGGTGCCGTTTCCGTGTTTACGCTTTTTCCCACCACCGAGAATCGTGGTGACGTCCGTTGCGCCCGGTTCGGCATACGACGAGCCCCCGCCGCCGCCGCTCCCGCCTTCGCCACCGGAACCGATGCAATGCCCGCTGCCACCACCACCCCCGCCGTAGTAACCGCCGCCACCGCCGCCACCCGCTGGGTCGGGGCGGTGCCCTGGGCCGCCGGCGCCCCCGACGCCCAAGCTACCCGAACTACCGTTGCCGACGCCTGCGCCACCCATGAATTGCGTGCCCCCGAAGCCGCCGCCCCCCTCGCCTCTGCCACCGTCCAGACCGCCGCCGGCGCCCCCTGGGCCGCCAGGAAACTCGCGAGGGCCACACACTATTAGGCCGCCGAATCCGCCGCCACCCCCGGCGACGACTACCCGGTTCGCCAACGCGTTACCGCCCTGTCGGACGTCCGAAGCGCCCCCTCCATTGTTGGCGCCGCCGCCGTTAAACCCGGCGTCGTTGCCAACGAAGACGGCCAGCGTCTCTCCCGGCGTGACCGGGATCGTGGCTTGTACAAAACCTCCGGCGCCACCGCCAAAGTGCCACGCGCCCGAAGCCTTGACCGTTATCTGCGTAACGCCCGGAGGCACCATGAAGTTTTGCTGCGCGCCGGTCGAGTAGAAGGTCGTACGATGCCGATGGCCCGCTGCAGCCTGGAGCACTGGACTTCCATTTGCAGATTGAGGGGCAACCATTTGCGTCGCGGCCGAAATCGCCGGCTGCTGTGACCCGCCGCACCCTGCGAGGATGACAACCGCACCGCAGATGCCTACCGCATAACGTGTCACTTCGTCTGCCCCGCGGCAATTGACTTGCCTGCGACGGTTTCATACGCGTAACCGGTCAGCGTCGTAAAGACTCCGTAGAGGCCGCCGCCCGAAGTCAATCGCGCCCAGCCGTAGTGGATTTGCCGATGAAGTACGATCTCCACGCCAAGGTACTCGTTGCTGACGCCGTTCCAGTAACCGTTGCTGAACGGACGTTCGCGCCCGAGGTCACCAACTCCGTAGTCGTACATTAGCGACTTAGCCGTATTAAAGCTCACTTCGGAATCAATGGGGTTCCCGTAAGGCAGTACAGCCGCCCACCCGCCTTGTGCGCCGTTTGCGGTGCCATTTCCGCTTTTACGCGGACTTACGAGAAGGCCGCCCACAGCACCGCACAATTGCGAGCCGATGCCAGTTTGACAATAGTGTGGGTAGTAGTATTGAATGAACTCGATGTCGTCCTTGCCATTGTTGTCAATATCTAATTTCAATCTACCGCCGTTCGTGATCTTTTTATTGACCTGCGTGTAGACGATCGATCCTGGCTGGATGGCATTGAGAGCCGCGCTCTGCGACGTCGGACCCCCGGGAGTGACTTGCGTTCCCCCGCTGCTACACCCGGCGAGTATGGCAACGGCCACGCTCACTGCGTACCGAGCCGAAATTGAAGTTCCCAATAGATACGCTCCTTGGCATCGATGACGCCTCGCTTCGTCCTTGGAGACAGGCTACCGTGTCTTGGGAGCGCCGTCCACGGACAACTATCCACACAAATTGTCGATGCCCCAGCGCCGTGCCCGGTCGCATCAGCCATCATGGCCAGAATATTCACCGACTCCTTCGCCGCCGCCATGAAGCCGCGAGCAAAAGCCTCTCCCGCGATCGATTCCTCGCCCGAAGAAAGAGCTGGCCACAGCGGCGACAGGGGACCGTAGTCCACTGCCGCAGCGCGCTCGCCATTCAGCCATGGCGAAAACTGAACGAAGCGCACATTGAGGCGCGCCGCCAGAGGAAGACAAGCCCTAACGGCGCGCATACGCGTCACGCTCCGGGGAGTTAGAACCGGAACGGAGCGCATCATCTCCGGATTTTCCCAACGCACGGACCAAGGAAGAACGTGCGCCGCAACCCACCGGAGACGACAGGTTTAGCGGAGCTTTCGCTGCGCTTTCATGATGGCGACCATGCGATCCGCACCGTAGGGCGGCGTACCGCCCGCTGCGGCGAGAATCTCGGCCTCGGTAGGAGCAGGTCATTGGCGTGGCGGTCTTCACGGCCGCGATGACCGCTTGCTGCGATTGCGACAGCTCGGTGACCGCAACTCGCCCGAGCTTGTTCGCCTTTGCCGCGGCCTCGCGCTTGTCGCGCAGCGCTTTCGCAATCTTGGCTTCGACCGTAAGCGGGTTTGCAGCGCTGACGTTTTCGGCGCGGCCTCGATCGGCGCGCCTGGCTCGCATTGCAGCTGCGAGCGCCTCGCAGCGCGGAAGCCTAGCTCGCAGCAGCCTCGCAGCTTCGCAGCTGGGATCGCAGTCGCCTCGCAGTTTCGCAGCTTAGATCGCGGCGGCTTGGATCGCGCAGCCGACCCGCCCCCCTCCGCAGGTGGCCGCCTCTAAGCAATCAAAGCCGCCGCGGTCAAGGCCGGTGCGACCTAAGCGGCGAGAGTGCGAGGCTACTGCGAGGCGTAGCTTACATGGTACGAGTCTGCAATTCGCACGCGATCGGCGCCGTGCTGCGCTCGCTGCGAGGCGACGCTACGCCACTAGCGCGATGCGGTCTCGCGGGCGTAGCTTGCGAGAAGATAAACCGAATGCGTAATGTGCTGCGTTACGGCTTCAACGCGAAGACCGTTCCGCAGCAATCTTGTCCGGCCCGAGGATCTCCGCC
Source organism: Vulcanimicrobiota bacterium (assembly GCA_963739845.1). GTDB lineage: Bacteria > Vulcanimicrobiota > Vulcanimicrobiia > Vulcanimicrobiales > Vulcanimicrobiaceae > Cybelea. Next base: position 688,368 of record CAVUBQ010000001.1, read on the forward strand.
AGCGAGGGTGGTTCCATAGAGCGTCCCTTTAAGCGGCGTCAAAGGCCCTATTGGCCCGTCTCCGTCGTTGCCACCGGTGAAGGTGTGGAGCACGCTTAACACGCCAGCGGTGCTAAGACTGTAGACGGTTCCGCAGCCGTAGAAATGCCCGCATTCGTCGCCGCCACCTATGGCGGCGGTTCCGTAGAGTGTGCCGTTTACGTCAACCAAACCGGCAAGGGGGCCAGCTCCGTCGGAACCACCCGTAAACCGGTAGAGCACCGTCTCCTTGCCGCTGGTCGTTACACTGTAAACGGTTCCACAGCCGAGGCCGGCGCTGCTGCATCCGGTGCCTCCGCCCAATTGGGTCGTACCGTAGAGCGTGCCGTTGACGTCGAGGAGGTTACCTTCTGGGTGCACTCCATCAGAGCCGCCGGCAAAACGATACAACACCGTTACTTTTCCGGACGTCGTCATACTATAAAAGGTTCCGCAGCCGGAGGAGCCGCATCCCGCGCCACCGTAGATGGTCGTGCCGTACAGTGTTCCTTTGATATTGATTAGGCCGCCTTTAGGATCATATCCGTCAGAGCCGCCTTTGAAGTCGTGCAGCACGGTGTGAGCGCCCGACGAGCTGACGCTGTAAGCGGTTCCTCCCTTATCACGACTCCCTCCGGTCGTCGTTGTGCCGTAGAACGTGCCGTTCATGTTGACGACGCCAGCGTCGGGAGTCGCCCCGTCCCCCGCGCCGAAGAAATTGTAAAGCACCGCAGCCGTTCCAGTCGTCGTCACGCTGTAAACGGTACCTTTTGCGCCTGCACCGCCCTGACTGGCCGTGCCATAAAGCGTACCATGCACGTCGATCAGACGACCCTCAGGGGCTACCCCAGTCCTTGCAGTGAAGGCGTAGAGCAACTTTTCCGTGCCCTTCGGCGTGATGCTGAAGACGGTTCCGCAACCGCCGTTTTGATGACACCCTTTGACGCCGCCGTTTGAGGCCGTGCCATAGAGAATGCCGCCAACATTCGTTAAGCCCGCAATCGGTTGTTCCCCGTTCGGGTAACGATCGAAGCGGTATAACACCGAATAAGATGACGACGCAGGGCGCATGCGATTTTGCGGCACAGTACCCGACGTGCCGACCGGCGGCTGTGATCCACCGCACCCTGCGAGCAATGCCGAAGCAACGCAGCTGAAAGCATAGTGGCTAAACCTTGAAATCCTCATCGCGTGCCTCCTGAAGCCCGAACGGATCGACGCCTGAGTACGTTCGCCTCGCTCGCGCGCTATCCCAGCCGAGCGGGTGTTACGAGTCCGCGAGCCTGCGCAGGCCTCCCAGTGCCCTCGCGTATTGTCTTTGCGCCGAAGCCGTAGCCCGCGGCTCTGGCTAGGCATCCGGCTGCGAGGCATGCTCAGGGCAATGCGAGCTGCGCGCGCCGATCGAGGCTGCAGTGCGAAACGGCTTCAGCACGACGTTTTGACCAACGTATCCTTGAACTTGTGCATCTGTCATAGCCGACTGATTTGACGACTAACGTGGGATTTCCGGGGAAAGCGGAGCCCGCTGCAGAACGAGCGGACGATGTCTATCTCGTCATATAGAGCGCCGCAGATACTGCGTGCCGTACCGATTGCCTTCGCGATCTTTCTCATAGCCAGAACCTGCTGTCTCGCCGACGATGCTGCGACCTTGGATTCGTGGAAAGACTCTTTCCACGCAGTTTGGCAGGCGGACCACTGTGAGGCAGAGTGGCAGAGTTGGAACAAGTATTGGGGACAGGTGCACGCATTTTATCTTGGCGCGCGCGGATACGCTGGCTGGTTTCCAGATAGTCAAAAGATTCTCGTCCGCGTAACCGATCCAAGCACAAACGCCGCAGTGGCTACGCAGCTTACATCACTTGGGCGCCGGATCGGCGGGGAATGGGCCAAACAAGATGATTGCCGCAAGGTGAGGACCAGCGATTCGTGGACGGAGCGAGCCGCCGAAGGCGGAAAGCCGGCATTGGTCGATTGGCAAAACCAACTCGATAAAGCCGCTGCGATCGACTCCGGCAACGGAGCATCCATTGAGGCCGCCGTGAAGTCGATTAACTCTCAGCTGGATGCGATCGGGGTAGCGCCGGTTACCGAGTAGGCGCTCATCCTTCGTGCATATTCTTAGCGGCGTCGATCGCCCGCTGCATCTCATCGACGAGGGGCTGAAGCTTCGACATCAGCCGCTCGTTGTAGACCGTCTGACGCTTGATTGTTTCGACGAGTTCTTGCACCGCTGGGCTGGAAGCGGCAGCCTTTTGCATGCGCTCGACTTGTTCCTGAAGCTCTTTCACTTGAGGCGTGTTAAGCGACTCCTGAAAGTGTCTGATCGCTTCTTGAAGTTGCGGATTGGTGAAGCGCTTTATCAGTTCGGCGTATTGCTCGTTTAAATCTGACATATCGCGTTGCCTTTCTTTCCGAGCTGCGAAGGATAGAACGATGATTGTGCCGGCCGCGTAGCGAGTCCTTACCGCAGCGTGCCCAAGCACGCGCGCACGTTCTACTTCACTCGCTAAGAGATTCGACTCCCACCTTCCCCAGGCCAAAAAATGGGTTTGACCGCGCCGGATGCTAAGGCTTCAGTACAAAGACCGTGCCGCACCCCTCATCGACGGAGGAGTAACAGCCCTGGCCGCCGCTTGGAGTCGTGCCGTAGAGGGTGCCTTTGACGTTGATAAGGCTTGCCATCGGGTAGTAGCCATCACCATGATCAGCAAAGTTATACAGCACGCGCTCCTTGCCGGAAGCCAAGATCTCGAAGACTGTTCCGAAGCCGTACTTACCCCCCCATGGGGTCGTGCCGTACAGCGTACCATTGACGTCGAGGAGGGCCGCTTGCGGGGATGCGCCGTCATCGCCATAGCCGAAGCTGTGAAGCACGGCTTCCGCTCCGGATGGCGTGGCCGCAAAGGCAATTCCGCAACCGCGACTTGGTGAGTTGCAGACCACGCCCCCTCCACTGGTCGTGCCGTAGAGCTTGCCTTCGCGGTAGGCGAGGCCGGCTTCCGGGTTTTGACCGTCCTTACCGCCTTTAAAGTTGTAGAGTACGGTTTCGTTACCGGACGTCGTGATCGAGAAGACCGTTCCGCAAGCGATACGGTTAATGCAGTGCGCGCCTCCTCCATCGGTCGTGCCGTAGAGGTCGCCCTTGACGTTGATGAGGCCCCCATACGGGTTTTGCCCGTCGGCCCTCCCGTCTTTGAAGCTGTAGCGAACGGTTTCCCTTCCGGACTGGGTGATCGCGAAGACCGTTCCGTTGCCCTTCGCGCCACCGCCGGTGGTCGTGCCCCACAGCGTGCCGTTGACGTTGAGAAGGGTCGCCGCTGGGCGTGCGCCATCCGGCTCGCCTTTGAAACTGTAGCGTACGGTTTCCCTACCGGACATGGTGATCGCGAAGACCGTTCCGTTGCCCTGCGCGCCACCGCCGTAGGCCGTTGTGCCCCACAGCGTCCCGTTGACGTTCAGAAGAGGCGCCACCGGGTGTGAGCCGTCTGCTGAGCCACCTTTGAAGCGGTGGAGTACGGTTTCCTTGCCGGACTCGGTTATGCTGAAAACAGTGCCGCAGCAGCCATAACCGCGGCCGCCATCGCCGCCATTCTCGGTCGTGCCGTAGAGCGTGCCCTTGACGTTGATGAGCCCTGCGACCGGACTCTCGCCGTCGGAGCCGCCGCCGAACTTATAAAATATCCGGTATGCGGGAACTCCGTTCGTTCGGTCCGCCGTGACTCCGACAGACGATTGAATCAGAGGCGTGCTTTCCCGGCCGCATCCCGCGAGCATTGTTGCGACGGCGCAAACTGTGAAAACGTAGCCGCCAAAAGTGAAGATTCTTACTTTCTCCCTCCCTGCTCAACAACACGCTACCCGTTTCCCGTTTCGGCGCGGTCTGGGTCAGTTCCGTCTCACCTTCCCATGAGTAATGCGTTACGGAACAGGGGCAGTTCCCACCCCTGTTCCGCAGCGACATACGCTATGCGATAGCTTCGCTAATCGTACTATTGCTTTGAACGCGGATTCTCTGCGACACCGTTCGGAAGTAATGCTGCCGAGAGACCGCTGCTGTAGCTGTATAGGAACTTAATGTTCTTCGTGCTGTACGAGTAGACGTCGACCAAGCCGTCGGTTCGGTCCACTGCCGTAAACTGATTATTCGCGTAATTGAGCTTTCCCCAGAAGCTTTCGCCTCTAAGGGCGAATGGGCCGCCGACGACCGTGCACTTTGGAGCACAGCCACTATAGATGTAAACGTCCTCGGCCATGTCATCGATAATTACCAGATTGCCGCTCTTGTCGATGTCCATACCGCCATAGTAGGTTTGCTTAAAACCTGAGGCGACGGCGCCGTTGCCGGCACAGCCCTTGTAGTAGACCAGCTCTGCACCGCCCGAGGCGCTTGTTTTTGCATCGAGCCAACAATCGCCGGAGTTAGACATTGCAACGCCGCCCACATGGAAGTAAGCGCTGTTCGTGAGATTCACGGTGCAGCCGCCCTTGAACGTGCAGATCGAAAGGCTGCCGGCACTTGAGCCGTTGCCTACCAGGTTGCCCAGAGCGATCTGGCCGGTTACGGCATTCGGGCTTGTGGCGTCCGAGGGCTGCCCATAAGGATCGGAAATCGAACCTATCAGCTTGCCGCACATTGTTCGGCCTTGGTGGATGTCGAGAGTTGGGGTTGATGCGCTACCTGGGTTAGGCAGCATCAGGTTGCCTTTTCCGTCGACCCCAATGTCGTTAACGAACGCGACTCCGTCAATCGCGCAAATTGGTCCCTGGCCTTTCTTATTGTTGGCAGCATAGCCGAGAACAGATGTTGTGTTGAATTCACTTACGTAGGTACCCTTTTTGGGGAGTTTCGTCTTTTTATCCGGCAGCATCAGTGAATGTATGATCGAGACGGGGCGCGGTGGTGCAGCGTCGTCGAAAACGCTTATTGGAGCGGTTCGCACTTGTGGGCTAAGACCCAACGGCGAAGCGCTGTTAGACCCCAGGTTGCCGGCGCAACCTGCGAGGAGGCCGATGGCGATCGCCGTGCAGATCGCCGAAGTAAATAAACGCATGCGATAACTCTCCTTGGCGAAGTAGTAATAGAGTAATTGGGAAAGCGTTCGACGCTGCCCGCGATTCGTGAACCCTGCCCTCGAGACGGACAGCCGAACGACAGGTCGTAGAGCGATGCACACGCATGAAGCATCGCGCATTACTGATAACGGTTTACATGAAACTTTGTGACCTCGAATACGCGCTCGAGCCATTCGGTCGGGTCGAGCTTTGGAGCGCTTCTTCGCCTCTTTAGTCACTATGCGGGCGAGCCGTCGGTCGGATCCTGCAATCTGGCCACCACCCAATCCCTCTCCATAGGAGGTTGGCGCGAATCGAGCACAATCTACGACTAGCTCTCCTGCGGTGCGCGCATGCGGAGCTATGGAGCGTTTGGACCCGCAGCCTCGTAATCGCAGCCTTGCTGGCAGTGACGTGGGCACTCGAGGCCGCCTACGATAAGGCGCACCTTCGGTCGGGTCCAAATGCGTGGTTCATCGTCCAAACATCTACAAACCGAGCGTCATACACTACTTATGGCGATATAGAGAGGGTCCTCGGTAACGGCTTTCCGACCCAGCGCCTGTGCGATGATGCACTCGCCGGCTTGTTACGGGAGCCAGACAGCTACCTCCCACTAACATGCCGACGCTACGGCGATGCGATGGACAGCGACGTGGGACCTCGAACACCGTCAGTAATCGTGCGCAGTAGTTTCGTGCCACCAGGGCCGTACACCGTTACCGAATTTTTGTATTCGTTGGCGACGTATAGCCTGTCCGATCGATCAATTGCGAGCGCCTTAGGGACGTCGATTCCGTCAGTGATTTTGTTAATGGGCAATGTACCTCCAGGGGCGTAGACCGTGATCCAACCGGGCTGGTATCCTTTCACGGTAAAGGGGCTGTTCGCCACATATAGCCTGCCGGTCGAATCGACTTCCAATTTGTCAGGCGCTCTGATACCGGTCGTAAGATGTCGTATCGGCGTCGAACCGTCGGGTGAGTAGACGCTCACAGAGTCGCGTCTCCTACCGGGCTTGCTAAAGACGCATGTTACGCAGTTTGCGACGAACAGATTACCCGCCGGATCGAACGCCAACGCACTTGGAAACTTAATGCCGTCGGTTATCCGGCGCAGGAATCTCGTATGCCCCGGCTTCTTCGTAGCGGCGTAAACGCTGATCGAATCTTCGTTTGCAACGTAAAGGTCTCCCGATCGAGAAAAGGCTAAGGTGCAAGCGCCTCGTACGCGCTGATAGATAACGTGGCTGACCTTGGTCCCACCGGGGGACAGAACAACAATTCCATCTCCACAATCTGCGGCGTAGACGTACCCGTCACGGTCTACTGCAAGGGATACCGCCCATATGCCATCAATCGCGCGAAGCCGCTTTAAACTTGCCGCGTCATAGACGGCAATGAATCCGTGCGAAATGTCGCCGGTTTCCGCGATCAGGTTGCCGATTGAATCGAGGGCTATCGCAACGGGGCCCTCGCGCGTCTTAATGGAGCGTAGCGGCTTTGAGCTGTCGAGCGCGTACTTGGAGAGTAGTGGCCAAAGGCTACCCGCGTATAAGAACGATTTGCTTCGATACTTCGGTTGGGCAGGGTGCGTGGTCACTGGGCTTTGCGGTATGACGTCCGCAGCGCCAATCGGCTGTGCTCCACGGCAGCTGGCCAGCAACGCGATCGCGATGCAACCGTAAAGCACGCGGCGAAAATGCCGATTCATGATGCCTCGGATGCGGCACCTTTGCGGGCGCCGCCTGGATTCGCGAGCGGCAGCAAGCTCGGTCCGACTCGCCCCAATGCGGCCTGCTAGGCTGGTGCTATTGATGAAATCTCATCGGCTTGCACTCCGGCCACTCGGGCGTTGACGACTCCGTTACTGATAAGGCTGTAGGTACCGTTGCCGTTCGCTATTAGCGTGCCCTTCATGGGGCCTCCGTTTGCGAGTAGCTTCAGCACTACGTTCTGGCCAACGAACCTTTGAACTTGTGCATCTGTCATAGCCGTCTGGTTTGACGACTAATGTTGGATTTCCGGCTCGCTGGACCTAAGTCCGCCAGGGAAGTATCAGGAACTCCTGACGGCACACCCAATCAGGATACTGGGTGATCATCGCATCGAAAAGCTCCTGATCGCTTAGGCCGGCGTCACGCTGCTTTCCGTAGAATTCGATGTATGCGCGCGACTCGCCGATCGTGCCCGGCGGGTTGCCTTGAGTCGGGTCTTTGTGACCGGCGACCACGGCAGTCGGACCAAGCGCGGCCAAGCGATCCAAGGCTGAAATCCACTCTGCGCGGCTATCGGGAGTCGTTGCGCCCAGGAACATGTGGCAACGGTTGTAGACCACGTCGCCGGCGACGATCAAGCCGAATCTGGGACGTGAAGCGAGGTGCTTTTCGCGACGTCGGTATGACCGGTCTCGATGGCGACCAAGGGATGCCCCTCGAGGTCGAACTGTGGCGAATCGAGCGGCTCGGCCGAGACGACTCGATCGCTGATCTGACCGGGAAACCACTTGCGAAAGGTATCGTCCAGAACCTGCGGAGCATTATTCTGGCGCATCACTTCTACCGTCCCGCTGGTCGCAACGACGCGCACGCCGGGAAAGCGCTCTAGCAGAATCGCGAGGCCAAGGAAGTGATCGTGGTGGCCGTGAGTGATGTATATAGTCGTCAAGTTGCGGTCGTGCAGGACGATCCAATCGGCCAGCGCCGTCGCCTCGCGAATCGTCTGGAGCGCATCCACGAGAACGGCGTCTCGCGCGCCGTAGATCAGCGTTGCCGTTTTCGGGTCCCAGGCCGGAGGATCCGAGTTTACGACGCGCGCCGGCGGCCCGTTAAACGGCAGTTCCGGGGCGACAAAGACGCCGTACTTCAGCGCCGGTCGTTGCGTTTGCATAGACCTGAACTGTACGGCGCTGCGTAGGGATCGTTCCTGGGACCGGCGCACGAGAGCGTCGAATCACCACAGGCAAGGGGTGCTAAACGGGAGGAGTCGCCATGAAACTTTCGGTTTTTGCTATTTTTGCAGCGATGCTCGCCGGGTGCGGTAGAGCGCAGTTGCCGATCGCCGCGCCGCCGAGCGCGGCCGTCAATGGTGCCGTCAATGATGCCGGCAACGATGCCAAGCATCACGCGCGCACGTTCTATTTCACTCGCTCGGAGCAGCGCTTCACGGTGCCCAGAGGCGTCCGACAAGTAACCATCGTCGCCCTAGGCGCCAACGGCGCAGCAGTTCCCGGTTGCGGGCAGACCGGATATGGCGGGCGTGTCTACGCCGTAATCCCGGTACGTGGCGGCGAGCAACTCATCGTTCAGGTGGGTGGCGCCGGGCACGGCGCAAGCGGCGGCTATAACGGGGGCGGCGGCGGCAACAGCAGTGGGTCGGGCTACTATAACCACGGCTACGGCGGCGGCGGTGCGTCAGCGGTTGGCACAACTCCGGGTGGACTCGACCATCGGATTCTTGTCGCGGGCGGCGGCGGCGGCCCGGGCGGCGGCGGCGGTTATGCTGCTGCGAAACCGAGTTACGGTTCAAATCACGAGGGCTGCGGCGGTCCCGGTGGCGGCCAGGTGGGCGGCACGGGTTATACCGGTCCCTATCCGTCTGGAACGGGCGGCGGTGGCGGAGCGGGCGGAACGCAACGCTACGGTGGCTCGGGCGGCTTTGGCGGATACGGCGTCGGCAGTTCGCCGAGTGGCAGCCCCGGACAGCACGGTTCGCTCGGCGCTGGCGGAGACGGTGGAAATGGCGGCAGCGGATACTACAACAACGACGGGGGTAACGGCGGCGGAGGTGGCGGCGGCTACTACGGTGCGGGTGGCGGTGGCGGCGGTGGCGCGAGCTACGCGAGCCTCTATGCCGGCAACGGCGGTGGCGGCGGCGGCGGAACCTCATTCGTCGAACGGCGCGCCTACCGTGCCCGATTCTGGCAGGGCTGGAAAGATCGTGGGACCTCAAATGGACTGGTGGTGTTCAGCTGGCAGTAGCGCGATCCCGCGACCGGACGCGTCGGCAAGTTCTTGCGCGGCTTCTCCAACATCTGGTATTACGCGCAAAGCATCGCGGTCTTCTCGAGAGAGTGATCCGGGCGAGATACGCCTTTGAAAATTGACTTGAGGCAATGGTTTTTGATCGTCGCATCGGGCTGCGTGGTCGTAAGCCTATTTTTTTCTGCGCGAGAAGTGCTCTTCGCCGGTGGCCACCCGAGCAGCTTCGAGTCCTCGATCGGATTGATTGCGCTGCTGCTGATGCTCTGGGGATCGGACACGCGTATCGACCGAACGCTGGCGTACGCGCTTTCGGTCGCAGCCATCGTCGCGAGTCTGCTGCTCCTTGGAATGCTTGTCGCTCTGCCTGGAATCTCGTGGAGCAGCTCTTGCTCGCGGCAATGGCCGTGACCGTTTTTGCGGGGGCGATCTTGAAGGTTCGCGCCAACCGCCTCTAGCGGGGGATTAGGTTGCCTTATCGTTAGGTTATCGAAACAGCTGAAAACGTGCCGGGAGTCCTCAAGGCGCTCCGATTCGAAGCCACGACTACATAGCTCTATGATGGGGCGTATTAAAAACAAAATCTCGACCTTGATGAGAATGAGTTGCGCGACGGCCGCTGCGGCACTTATCTGCGCATGCAGTAACGGCATGGCTTTCGGATCTGGAACGTCTGGATCGGTTGGATCCATGGCCACCGACGCAACGCACGCGACCGGGCCGAACGCCAAGAGCGTCGTCGTGCTAATCATGGAGAACCGCGACTACGACCGCGTTATCGGCAATCGTGACGCGCCGTATATCAACGGAGAGCTCGTGCCGCAGGCAGCGGTTATGACCGATAGCCACGCGATCGGCCATCCCAGTCAGCCCAACTACCTCGCGCTGTTCGCGGGAACGACGCTGGGTATCAAGAACGACTCGTGCCCGCACACCTTTATCAGCGCAAACTTGGGGACCGAGCTGTTGGCCGCGGGAGTCTCTTTTGCCGGCTACTCAGAATCGATGCCCTTCGACGGCTTTACCGGGTGCAATAAGCCGCTATACGCGCGTAAGCATAACCCATGGGTAGATTTTCCCAGAGTTCCACCCTCGTCGAACCTCGTCTACAACGGCTTTCCAGCGACGCCGCCGACCGTCGCGTTCGTCGTTCCAAACCTCTGTCACGACATGCACAACTGCACGACGGCGGCCGGCGATCGGTGGCTACGCAATCATTTAACGCCGATTCTGCAATACGGCGCAGCTAACGATGGATTGCTCGTGATTACCTGGGACGAAGCGGCTCCCGACGGCGACGGAACCGATCACATTCCCACGCTCCTCATTGGGCCGATGATTCGAGCGGGCTCCTACTCGCAGAACATCAGCCACTATAACGTGCTCCGCACGATTGAAGACATCTTCGGCGTAGCGTGCACGGCCAATGCCTGTAAAGCAGAGCCACTTGAGAGTATCTGGAGGTAAGTAACCCGGGCCTGGGCCTGCACGCTTAGAGCCGCATCCGGTCCGTTTTAACAGGGGCGGACCGGAAATCGCTGAATGCACGACAAATGAGTTCCGCGCGACGTTGGGCGGCCATATACATGATGGCGGCCCTGGCCGGTTGTTCGAGCGAGCAAACGGTCCCGCAACTGGGGTCAGGTTCGGCGTACGCCGCGAACAACACCCCGCAAGTGCGCGCGCTCTACCAGGGCTGTCCGATCTTTGCCAATGGCGACGCGTATAACAAAGTTGTGGCGGCCGATCCGGTCGATCCGCACAGTAACGAGTACATCGCGTCCATGGGCCAAGCGGGCAACACGGCGCCGTTCTATGCGTCCACCGGCCTCGAACAGACGAACCTCGCGAACGACGCAACGCCGCTGCTAAAGGTTAAACAGGCGTCACCGTACCACCACTTTGCGCGGCGCTATCCTTGGGAGGCGAGTTTCTACATCGAGCCGCCTACTGACCGGCATGCCATCGTCGTTCAGACGCAGAGCTGTCATCTCTACGAATCGTACGGTACGACCTACAACGACGGCACGCTGGGCGCGTATAGCGGGGCCAACTGGGATCTGCGTAAGGCGTTCGTTCCATTGCGACCCGGCGAGCCGTCGGCGATGGCCTCAGGTCTTTCACTCTTCGCCGGTATGGTCCGTTGGGAGGACTATCAGTCCGGCGCCATACGCCACGCGCTCGACTGGGCCGCCGTGGCGCATACGGTCGCCGAGTACGCGTTCGTCGTGCCTGCGAGCGACACTGACCGGCTGCCATTCTACGGCGACAGTCGCTATCGTTTGCCGTACGGAGCGCATCTGCGCCTCAAAGCGTCGTTCAGCACCGCGGGTTGGGGACCGCAGGCCAGCATGGTCGCTGCGGCGATGAAAACCTACGGCATCTACTTGGCCGACACCGGACCCCATGGTAACGCGCTCTATTTCGCCAATGCCGAGGACGGGAGCACTCCGTGGAATCGTTCCGACCTTAAGAGTCTTTCCGCGATCCACGTCAGCGACTTCGACGTGCTGAAGCTCCCGCCAATCCAAAGAGTGGAGCGCCACTAGCTGGACGCGCGCCCGGTGCCTGCCGGGTTAGGTTAGAACGTGACGCTTAGGCTGTCGTTGCTGCGATCGCAGTCCTGGAACCCCGGAGGGTTGGGCTGAATGAAGCGCACGTGAAAGTCGAGCGTCGTCGTCTTATCGCCGGCATCGCGCGACCGCATGAAGAGGTACGGGACCGTATGCTTCGCGCCTACGGCGAGCGGCGGTATGCCGATGGCGTCCAGCCGTTCACCGTACTGTGACACGTCGAGGGATTGCAAAACGTTCCCGGACTGCGATTGGCCGCCGATGTTGGCGACGGTTGCCGCGATGTGGTAGACGTTCGCGTACTGCGTGTGGGTCACGAATTGCACGACGACCGTCGTGATTGCCGTGTCTGCGCCGTAACAGGCGGCTGCGGCGGGCATCGGGATCAGGCTGACCAAGAGAACGAGCATCGCGCTGCGGAGCATTGATGGTCCCTCCTAGCTAAAAGTGCCAGCGGCCGTGATCCGCTGAGTTCGCCTGAAGCTATTCGCGGCCTAGCGCACGCTACCTCGCTGAGCCCGCCCGCGGCGACGCAAAGAACCTCTAATTATGCTGACGAAGTCCTCGAGCGGACGGAGGGATCATCCGTCATCTTCTTCCCCCGGTAAGGAGTTAGGGTGTCTTCATCTTGCTTTTCTCGTGCGATCCTCGCAGCAATCGCGCTTTTTACGACCGCCGCATGCAGCAACGCTGCGAGCACCTCGGTGGGGAGCGTTCCGTTCGCAGAGCGTCGTGCAACGTTGGGTGGTCTCAACGTGCTGCACACGTTCGCGGGTGCGATTCTTCCCGCGTGTTCTACCGGCGCTTCTGCCGATGGGGCATTCCCCGACAGTCTCGCTGCCGACAAAACCGGCAATCTCTACGGGACGACGCAGAGCGGAGGCCCATGTGGAACGGGAACGGTCTATCGTCTCTCGCCCGCACCGAGCGGCAGCTGGAGCTACGACGTTGTTTATACGTTTGGCGGCGGCGTAAACGGGAGCTCCCCGAACGGGCCGCTCGTTTTTGACGGGCAGGGCAATGCCTACGGTTCGGCGGCATCCGGCGGCGCCGCGGGCGAAGGCACCGTCTTCGAACTGAACGCCGCCGACAGCTCCGTCGAAGCATCTGTGGACGCAACGCATCCTTTACAGTTTTCGCGGCGGCGACGACGGCGCGATCCCGTTAGGCGGTGTCACCTTCGATGCGAGCGGCAACCTCTATGGCACGACGGAAATCGGCGGTAAGGGTCACATCGGTTGTCTGGCCGGCTGCGGCACGATCTTTCGCCTCTCGCCCGCCGGGAGCGGACCCTGGAAAGAGCACGTGCTCCATCGCTTTCTCGACGCATTCAAAGAAGGCGCCGAGCCTCGCGCGGGATTGGCGCTCGACGGCGCCGGCAATCTCTATGGCACGACCTACTACGGCGGCGACGATAGCTTGTGTGCGGGCCTCGGCTGCGGAACCATCTTTGAACTGAAGCATACGTCAAAGGGTGGCTGGAAACTCGCGACCTTGCGCGATTTCAAAGTCAAGGACGGCGCCTTCCCGAATGGTCCAGTGGCGTTGCTCGGAAATGATGAGCTGCTCGGTACCACCATGCAGGGAGGTCGCAGCAACGGCGGCGTGATTTTCTCCTTTGCCAACACATCCGGTCGCTGGGTTCCCGCGAAGGGCTTTAGTTTCAACGACACCGACGGCAAATGGCCGACCGGCACGCTGACGATCGGCGCGTCGGGCGCGATCTACGGAACGACCTTCGAAGGTGGCGCCAACCTTTGGGGGACGATCTTCGAGCTAACGGCGGCCAAACAGAGTCTGGCACGAGCGCATTCTTTACAGCTTCGCCGGCGCATCCGATGGAGCGTATCCGTTTGACTCGAGCGTTATCGTCGACGCCGCCGGGAATCTGATCACGACCGCACAACAGGGCGGCATGCCGAGCGGCTGCGGCGGAATCGGCTGCGGCACCGTCGTCGAAGTCTCGCCGAGTCTGTAGAACGCGGTCTCCGCAGCGAGCGGCCTCAGAGCGTGATGGTGAACTGCAGGTAGGCGTTGAATGGGCCGGGGAGCACGTAGACGTTCTCGTCTGCCCAGCCCGGAAGGTACGGTTGGGCAAAAACCGGGTTGAGGGCAACCCCGTTCGCGACGCGGTCGTTCGGTGACGTTCCATTGTAGAAGTTCGAGACGTAGTAGGGGTTCGTAATGTACCCGCACGTGTAGTAGTTCGGCGGATACTGCCTGGTCCAAGACGTCCGCGATCCGCCAAAACATGCATTGAGCAGGTTTGTCAGGAAAAGCGTGGCTTTGATGCTCGGCGTAACGGCGTACGAAGTCGCGAGGCTCAAATTGAGCTGCGAAGGCTGCGTAAACGCGCCAAATGCGTCGAACGTCCCCGTGGTGGGGTTCGGGATGAAAAGAGAGCCGGGCATGGTCCCGCTCTGGGTATCGGCCAGCGAACACGTCGTGTAGTCGGCTTGCTTGGGATTGGACGTGGCAATGCCGCCGAGCATAAGGTGCGAGTTCTTCTTGCACGTACGGGGATCGATCCCGACGACGTCCGCCGGATTTCCGTATGGAACGCCCTGATTGAGCGTCAACGAGGGAGTGACGGCGAATTGGTCGTGCTTGTAATTGATCACCACGCTGAGAACATTCGGTGAAAGATATGGAAAAGCCGAGACCGACGGGGTACCAGCCATTGCGGTCGAGCAACGGCTGCGCTTTCATCGCGTAATAGGGGTTCCAAATCGGCGGGTTATAGATCGGCGGGTTAGAGCCCTTGCCCACGAGGCGCTTACAGTGGGGGTCGGGGACAACGTTCCCGGCGTGATCGGTGTCGTAGCAGCGGGCTCCGCCGCCCGCTTTCGTCAAGCCGTTAAAGTTTGCGATGTCCTGATTGAACGGATCGATCGGGTTGATGGACGTGCCCGCGTAGTCGTTCCATTTCTCGGCCGAGTTGGTGTAAGTATAAGAGAGTAAGAACGATAGGCCATTTTTCGAAAAGTCGCCCTTTCGTAAACTGCAGCTCGACGCCATCCACGCGTTCCGTGCCGCTGTTGAGGCCTCCGGTCGCGCTAAACGGCAGCGAAATACTATAGATCTGATTCGTCGCGTAGCGCAGAAAAGGCGAGACTTTAACGCTGGTATCGGTGCCGTTAAACCGGTGCTCGTACGAGGCGTCGTAGTTATTCGAAAACTCAACGGCCGTATCGTGGCGCGGCGTCGTGAACCCATACTGCCAGAAGGCTTGAAAGAGCATGTAAGCCAGGTTGTTCTGCTTTGCTTGGTACTGCACTTGATAAGTCGGCGGCTGCTGTGCGTACCGTCCAGCGGAAAAGCGCCAGACGGTGTTGCTGTTTGCCGTGTAGGTCAGCCCGATACGCGGGGTTAAAGCGGTATCGGTCATCACCGGATTGTAGACGTTGCTTAACAGCAAATGCCCATTCTGCCCGTCCGGATGTACGGTTTGAACTGGATGCGCGGGAATCGATGTGTCGGGGGGGCAGTCGAAGCCGACGAACAGGGTCGAGGGCAGCCCGCTCGCCGGGGGCGCGGGCATGGCGTACGGCTGCGACGTGACCGGATTGTAGCAAAACTCGTGCTGCCCGGCCGTGTACCAAAAGTTCTGGCCGTCATCGGCTGTATTGCCGAGCAGATATCGATAAACCGCGCCGCGCAGGCCAAACTCAGCGTTCAACCTATCGGTCGGGTTCCAGCGATCCAGAAGTGCCAGGGTCGAGAACTCCGGAACGATTTGCCTCTCGAAGCCGCGGTTGCCGGTGTACGTCACTTGCCAGGATGCCCCAGGCACCGCGACGGCGATCGGGCGCACGGGCTGAGCGAACGTGCCACTACTCGATTGCCCGTTACACGGGGCGCGAGTACCGGTCTTGGGGTTAAAGCACTCGACGCCGTTGGTATAGTTGGTTGCGACCGAGCCGAGCGAATTAGTAAAGTTTGTGTTGTTGTGGCTTTGGGCGGTAGCCGTCGTGTAGTTGGCGTCGACCGTCAAGAGGTGTTCGGAGTTGAGCTGGTCGGCGAAGGAAAACGCGAGGCCGCGCGTGTGCGAATCCAGCTCGTAGTCGTACGCCGTGACGCCGAGACCTTCCAGGTCGGTGGTAAAGGTTGTAGGGCCGTACACGAACCAATCGGAGTAGAACGAGTAGCCGTATACCCGAAGGTACGCCTTCGCGCCGATGTTATGCTGATACTGCAGTTTGAAGATGGAGGCGCCGTTCGAATACGTCTCGCGGGTGTCAGACGGAATGGGGGAGTAGACGCCGCCGGGGCAGGCGCCGGGAATCGCCGGCGGCGAACCGGGCGCCGCCTCCGGCGTGACGTTCGCGCAGCGGCCGCCCGGGCTTGACGGCGCGAAGTACGGGACGGCATGTACGTTTGCCGCGTTCTCCCCGAAGTACGTTGCGGTCGGCCAGGTCACGAAATCGCCCCAGACCGCAGGCGCGGCCTGCGAGAGCGGAACGTGGCTGCGATAAAGGTTAAGTTGATTCAGCTGGTAGATCAAGGACGACCCCATGTCGTTCTCGGAGCTGTAGTACGGAGCGAGCAACACTTGGTTGTTGTAGAGAAGTTGAACGTCGTCGCGGCCACCGTCGCGACGATGAGGCAGTCCTACGTGAACGTTGATAACCGATTCACGATCGCTAATGTTGGAGTAGTTCGCGTATGACGGAGAAATCGTTTGATAGCAGCCCGGATCGCGGTGAACCCCGCGCGGAAGCGAGATGTATCCGGGTTGCCCCGGTTGCAAGGAAAAGGGGTCGTAGATCGGAGACGGGTCGGGGCCCGCGTAAAAGCCCGCTCCGCTGGGCGGGAGGAAGCCGCAGGTCGGATACACTCCCGGAAGGTTCTTGAGATTCGACGTATTGTTTGCGATCACGGGTACGCCCCACGCGTTGCCGAGTGAGGCGCCGTTAAACTGATCGAGGTATCGGTAGCTCTGGTTGTAGCCACTGAAGCCCGCATAGTATGAGAAGAGCCGGTCGGGCGTTGCTCCGCCAACCTCGAGCTGAAGACTGTGATAGTACGACGGAGTTCCGACGCCGGCGCTGAGTGAGGCGTAGCCCGGGTAGGTTCCCGTCTTAATTACCTGGTTGATAAATCCGGCTAGCCCGCTGCCATTTTCCCCCGCAGTGCCTCCGCCCGGATAAACCTGAAGTTCTTGCTGACCGAGCGTTCCAGCCGTTCCGCCGGGATAGTTGTCGAGCGACCGGTTTACCGGCACGCCGTCGAATTCGTAGCCGACCTGGTCGAAGCTGCCGCCGCGAACGTACACGGCTTGGTTCCAACCTTGTTGGTTGGGGGGGACGAACGAACCGGGGAGGATCGCGATCGCCGAATACGCGTTATTCAAATTCCCGCCGCCCCCGACGCCTTGCGTGGACTGCGTCACGCTGGCATTCACCGAATACACGTCCGTGGTCGTTCCTGGCCTTACGACATCGAGCGACGAGCGCGTCTTCACGGTCGCGATGGTCTTGAGCGCTGCGACCAGGGCAAAACGCATGCTCTGGACCTGATCGGCGAACACCGCTACACCGGCGGTCGCCGTCGGCACGAACCCGGGCCTGGAAACGGCGATGGTATAGGTGTCGGGGGCGAGAGAAAGCAGCGAAAACCGCCCCGAAGCGTCGGTCGTCACGGCTGCTGCTTGCGATGGGCTGGTCGCCGAAACGTTGGCACCGGCGAGCGGAGCACCTCCGCTCGCGGCAACGACCGTTCCGGTGATCGCGCCGGTCGTCCCCGCGACGGCAAACGCACCGCCGCCCTGTAACGCGGCTATAAGTGCGACAGCGGCGATCGAACTTCCCCGCATGGCCTCCTGTTCGCTCCGGCGCGTGCTGGGCCTGGGAACTTCATTTAGTCTCGATTTAGTCTGACAAGACACGCTTACGTTTGACCGGCGATCGTCGCGGCAACCGGAGAGGACCGGAGGGAATCCTCTCCGCTGCCGCATCACGGACTGATCGCCCTGGTCCTTCGAACCAAGCGCAACTACGAACGGACGAACTACGGAGGAAGAACAAAGCGGAAAATGGAGATATTTTATAGGCGAACTGGCATCTTTATCATGGCGATGTGCGCCGCAACTCTGGCGGCGGCAGGATGCAGCAGCAATGGCGGCACTTCGAGCTCTACGCTTGGCTTGCCGGTGCAAAATGCGCATCGCGGGAGTCCCGCGACTGGGACCATTACCGAGTACGGGATCCCCCGCCCCCAGAAAAAGCATCCGAAGACATTCCCTGTCGGTATGACATTGGGCCCGGACGGGGCGATGTGGTTTGCCGAACGGGGCCTCGGCAGGATCGGCCGGATCACGACGGCCGGCCAAATCACGGATCAATTCAAGCTAACCGGTAAGGCGCGGTTCCCGCAAAACTTAACGGTAGGCCCGGACGGCAACCTGTGGGCGGTCACGGGCAGCACTCGTACGTACCGCAAGGAAGCTAATGGAGCTCCCGATCCCTACGGAGCGGTCGTGACCATGACCACCGCCGGCGTCGTCACCGGCGTAACGAAGCTCCCAATGTACAGCGATCCTCGGATGATCAAGGTAGGGTCGGATGGTAACCTTTGGTTTACTGAAACGAGCGGATTTATCGGGAGCGTTACGACGGCGGGGGCGGCCGTGGGGCAGCTCAAGGAGTTTAAGATTCCACATCACCACGCCGCCTACGGAATCGTAGCCGGGCCGGACGGCAACCTCTGGTTCGTTGAAACAGACAACGACGCAATCGGCCGTATTACAACGACAGGCACCGTTACGATCTTTCCCGTTGCTAAAAAGTGTGGCCCGGCCGCGATTGCCGTCGGTCCCGACGGGAACCTGTGGGCGAGCGAGTTCCGCACGGCGAGGCTAGCTCAGGTATCAACCTCGGGTACGATCTTACGTGAAGTTCAGCTCCCTGCCGGATCGTATCCGAAGGGCATCGCCGTCGGCGGCGACGGTAACCTGTACGTCGCCGAGTTCGGGACTGGGAAGATCGCCGTGGTGAGCGTGGCCGGGGTCCTCCTTAGCGAGATTAGCCCTCCCACGCCAAACAGCGGGCCATGGTTCGTGGCGCCGGATTCGCACGGAAATATCTGGTTCACCGAGTCACTGGTCGGTAAAATCGGCAGGCTTACCCTCGTACCGAACTAATAACGCCATGGGCCCGGCACTTCGTGCGATCAGCCCGGGCCCATAGCATTCATCGCGCCAATGTGGACGCCGGTAAACTCGCGCAATAGCGAGGCGATACCCCGCATTTCGTCACCGTCCGGGCGCCGCCCGCTCACGTGTGCTCCGACGAGCAGCAGGCTTTCGCCGGGAGTTTGTGGCGACAACGACATGGCGAGAGTCGGCCGGCCTGGTTCCGGTGGAACGTTCAATTGCCCCGTTGCCGCCTCGTCAGATAGATCTAACCCGCCTGCTGGAGCCGAAGGATTGCGCGAGCGGATCTTCGGCAAAGATATGCCATGAGGAGCCTTTCGGCCAACCGGCGGCCGCGAATCGCACGAAGCCGCCATCGGGCATCTTCTTGAAAAGCGCAAGTGAAGACAACGCCAGCTCAGTCGTCAGCACCCCGACCACGCGATTCGGAGCGCCGTCTTCGTTGCGAATGTGGCCGAGCGTGGTTCGGAGCTTAGCCAACTTGATCGCGGCATGGTAGCGCTCGGGCAAGAAGACCCGGTCGATAAGGCGGATGGCCCGAGGATGAACGACTTGAAATGAGAGCCCGATCGCCAATGCGACGGCAACGTCCAGTCCGACCTCGAACTGATTGTGCGCAAATCTCTTCGTTGCCAGCAAGTCGAGCAGAGTAAATGCTGTTAAGCCCGCGCACAAGAACAAGCCGTATACGAGCGTACGGTTAGCGACGAAGCCGACGTTCAACGCCTGGTGACGTATCACCGCATAGGCGACTGTCAGGGGTATCGCGACTTCCAGCGCCGGGATAAGAGACAGCCACGACGACCCGGAGAGCCCAGTATAGGGGTTCGCACCGGGGTCGGCGAGGTTGATCGTTACTCTCGATCCAAGTCCGATGATGAAACCGGCGAGAATCCAGGCGACGCGGTTACGTTCCATGCCCCGCTCTCTACATAGTGCAGTGAACAGCGCCAGAACGCCGACCACGTACGTCGCGTAGAGAATGGCACCTTGTACGACCTTCGCATTAATTTCGGCATGCAAGACTCCGGTAATCGACAAGTTGATGATCGTGCCGCAAATGAGGAGACCCGCCAATACGAGCGGGGCGACGATCGACTCGACGTAGCGCCAGACCCCGACCGCGCGATCGTCCGGAACGCGCACGCAGAAAACGAGAAAGGCCGCGAAACCGAGCGCTTGAAGAATACTGACAAACACAACCGTAGTGAAGACTAACCACGCGGGTAGCCAATAATAGCCCAACATAATGCCGGGGGCTGTCCCCATACAGTAAAGGAAAAATGCCCACGTCATCCTCGACGGGCGTAATAGCACGAGAATGGAACCGACGAGCACGAATACCAAATCGGCTGCCGCCCATGGGAAGTACATCGCGACGTCGCTGGCATCGAACGGCCAGACTTCAGCGACGAGGCTGACAGGTCGGGAAGAGCCGTTCTCTCGCTCGACGTGAAGTGCCAGTCGCTCGGCGGGCGCCGGGTTGCGCACTCGCTGGAGATAGAGGCGCTGCTCAAACGAGCTTACACCGTCAAAACGGTCGCCGATGTGGATTCCCGCACGGTACGCCGGCTCTCCGGCGTCGTCGTCGACGCCGACTACCCGCAGACTTGAGTCGGTCGCGACCCCAAAATCGCCGGGGCGCAGCCAAAAGACCCCACGGAGTGGCGCAAAGCTGAACCAAAGCATGCACGATGCTAGAAACGCGACTACAGCTACACGCGTCATCTGCGGTTGGTCGAATCGCGCGGCCCACCGGATGAGCATTTAGTCTGGATTTATCCCGAGCGAAAGCGATCCTTCCAGGGGTCTGCTTCTACCTGTCGCGGGCGGTCCAAGCAGCGGATCCATTTAGGCTTCGTTTAGCCTAGAACGCCATTTTGGTTCGGTCAAGTGGCACTGGAGGTTGCTAATGAAACAAACGGGATTGTATCTTTCGGCTGCGTGTTCGGCCGCGCTAGCGGCTGGGTGCGGCGCCACATCTTCTACGCTTCCCGCTCCCGAGGGCGCGACTCCGCAGCATACGTCTGCGGGCCGGCGCGCGCCCGGAGTCGCTAAGATTGGTCACGTCATCATTATCGTTCAAGAGAACCGTACCCCCGACGATCTTTTCAACGGTTTTCCCGGGGCCGATACGACACGCTACGGCATGAATTCAGAAGGCCAACGGGTATTGCTGCAGCCGGTGCCGTTAACGGCACCCTACGACATCTCCCATAGGCACGATGCTTTCACGGTTGAGTACAACCACGGACTCCTCAACGGCTTCGACCTGGCTGTTTCGCATTGTCAACCAAGGAAACAATGTCCGCTCAAAGGCCAGCGCGCCTACGGGTTCGTTCCAGAGGGCGACGTCCAGCCATACTTCACGATGGCTTCCCAATACGCGTTCGCAGACCGAATGTTCGAGACGAATCAAGGACCGAGCTTTCCGGCGCATCAGTACCTCTTGAGCGGAACGTCGACGGTCGGTCAAGGCTCATCGCTGCGCGCCGCCGAGAATCCAAAGACGACGCAGGGGCACGTTACCGCCGGCTGCGACTCGCCCCAAGGGTCGCTTGTTGCGCTCATCGATCCCTCCGGCAACGAAAGCCAACAGGAATATCCTTGCTTCGACCGCCCCGCGCTGACCGATCTCCTCGAGGCGCAATCCCTCACCTGGCGCTACTATCAGGAAGATCTCACGGCGGGCCTGTGGAACGCTCCGGACGCCATTTTGCACATTTGGAAAAGCCCCAACTATAAAACCAACGTTGTCACGCCGCCCTCCCGCATCCTGACCGATATCGCAAAAAAACGCCTGGCCACGGTCTCCTGGGTGACGCCGACCGCAGCGGCATCAGATCATGCCGGGACCAACGATGGCTCCGGGCCGTCGTGGGTCGCGTCGATCGTCAATGCCGTCGGCCAGAGCTCGTATTGGAACGACTCGGCGATCATCGTCGTCTGGGACGATTGGGGCGGATGGTACGACCATGTGGCCCCATCCCAGCTCAACTCGTACGAACTCGGCTTTCGCGTGCCGCTGATCGTCGTCTCTCCGTACGCAAAGCACGGGTACGTCTCACACGAGCAACATGAGTTCGGCAGCATTCTGAAGTTTGTCGAAGAGACTTTCGCGCTCGGTTCGCTCGGTACCACCGACGTCCGCTCCGACGACTTAACGGACTGTTTCGACTTCTCGCAACAGCCTCGCTCCTTCACGCCGATTACATCGCGCTATCCGCCGAGTTACTTCCTACGTCAGCCGACTTCGGCTCGACCGCCCGACGACGACTACTGAGCGATCAGCAACTCGCCCAACAGCGAGGCAATGCCTCGGATCTCGTCGCCGTCGGGGCGGAGGCCGCTCACGTGTGCCCCAACGAGCAGAAGGGCTTCTTCGCCAGCGGTCTGTGGCGACAGTGACAGGCCTATTCTCGGGCGACCTGGTTCCACCGGGACGTTCAACTGCTCCGTAGCGGCCTCGTCAATTAGTTTGACCCGCCTGCTGGAGCCAAACCTCTGTACGAGCGGATCACCGGCGAAGATATGCCATGCCGCACCTTTCGGCCAGCCGGCGGCGGCGAATCGGACGAAGCCTCCGTCGGGCATTTTCGTGAAAAGCGCCAGCGAAGACAACGCCAACTCCTTCGTCACTGCCTCGGCCGCGCGGTTCGCAGCGTCATCCTGGTTACGAATGAGGGCAAGCGTCGTTCGGAGCTTATCCAGCGCGATCGCCGCGCGATAGCGCTCAGGCAAAAAGATACGGTCGATAAGTCGGTTGGCCCGAGGATGAACGAACTGAAACGAGAGGCCAATCGCCAACGCGATGGCAACGTCCAATCCGACCTCAAACTGGTTATGCGCAAATCTTTTTGTGGCGAGGAGATCGAGCACCGCGAACGCCGCGAAGCCCGCGCATAAGAACAGGCCATACACAAGCGTTCGATTGGCGACGAACCCGACGTTTAGCGCCTGGTGACGTATAACCGCATAGGCGACGGCAAGCGGCGTTGCGACTTCCAGGGCTGGGATGACGGGCAGCCATGCCGGCCCATCGGGAAGCGCGGTTCCCGTATAGATGTTGGTCGTCGGATCCGAGAGATTGGTCGCCACGCTCGCAGCAAGCCCGGCTACAAGCCCCGCGACGATCCAGGCGACACGGTTGCGCTCCGGCCCGCGTTCTCGGCAGAACGTCGCTATTAGCGCTAGAACGCCGACCACGTACGTTGCGAATAGAATGACGCGCTGGATTTGTCCGGCAGCGACGTCCGCATGCAAGGCTCCGGCGATTGACAACTCGATTAGGGCACTGCAGAGCAGCAGACTCACGAAAACGACCGGAGCGGCGACCCACTCGATGTAGCGCCATCCTCCGATCGCGCGATCGTGTGGAACCCGCACGCAGAAAACGAGGAAAGCCGCGAAGCCAAGCGCCTGTAGAACGTTGGTGAAGATACCCGTTGCGAAAACCAACCATCCGGGCAGCCAATAAAACCCCAGAACGAGGCCGGGCTTGCTCGCAATACAGTAAAGAAAAAATGCCCATGTCATGGTGGATGGCCGCAACAGCACGAGGATGGAACCGACCACCACGAATATCAGGTCGGCAACCTCCCAGGTAAAAAACCCGGCAATGTCACCCGCGTCGAACTCGCTCCCCTGGGCGATCAGCTTGACGGTACGTGGCGAACCATTCTTCCCCATAACTTGCAACGCGGTCGACTGCCCGGGGGCCGCGTTCTGCACGCGTTGGAGATGGAGGCGCTTTCCGAACGGGGTCGCGGGATCAAAACGATCACCGACACGAATTCCTGCATCGTACGCAGGACCTGGGGAATCAACGTCGGCTACTCGCAAGCTCGAATCGGTCCTGACCCCAAAGCCGCCGGGGTGCAGCCAAAACAGCCCACGCAGCGGCGCGAGGCTAAACCAGAGCGAGCACGCGACCAGAAAGGCAACGACGGCTATCCGCGTCTTCTGCGGTTGGCCGAATCGCGCGGCCCGGCGGATGGCCATTTCATCTCGGTTTATCCCGAGAGGCTGCGATCCTTCCGGGGGTAGCTTCTGCTTGCGGCGGGGGCCTAAACGGCGGGTTCATTTAGGCTTCATTTAGCCTGGAACGCCATGCTCATGCCGTCAAGTGGCACGGAGGCTGCTAATGAAACAAACGCCATTTTATCTTGTGGCTGCGTGTTCCGTCGCATTAGCCGGTGGATGCGGCGGCCCACCTGCTGCGCTTCCTTCGCACGGCTTCGCGGGCCGGTCGGCCGTGCCGCGCCGCGCGCAATCGTTGGAAGAACCGCTCGGCGACCACGCCATCAAGCACGTTGTGGTCATCGTTCAGGAGAATCGCACCGTCGACAACGTGTTCAACGGCTTTCCCGGCGCCGACACGGTTCGGTCCGGCAGGAACACGTACGGTCAAATGGTAGAGCTGGTCGCGACGTCGCTCAGTGCACCGTACGACCTTTCGCACAAGCACTCGGCATGGTCGCAGGACTACCACGGCGGCGACATGGACGGCTTCAACACAGAAACGGAGAACTGCTACGCTAGCCCCTCGCAGTGTCCGCCAGCCGACATCGCGGCGTACGGTTTTGTGCCTGAAGCCCAAGTACAACCGTACTGGGACATGGCCCAGCAGTACACGTTCGCCGATCGCATGTTTCAAACGAATCAGGGTCCCAGCTTCCCGGCGCACCAGTACCTCGTCAGCGGGACCTCGAGCATCAGCGATAACTCCGCGCTTCGAGCCTCCGAGAATGCGACGAATCCGCTAAACGTTCCGCATCAAGGCGGCTGCGATTCGCTGCCCGATTCGACCGTCGAGACGATCGACCCGAAAGGCGTCGAAGGAAACCCGACGTTTCCGTGCTTCGACCGAAAGTCGATCTTCGGGGTCATGAACGACCAAGGGGTGACCTGGCGCTACTATCAAGAGTTCGGCGATTCCGGCGCGTGGCACGCGGTGGATGCGCTCAAGCCGATTTGGAGCGGGCCGACCTACGTCAATGTGATCTGGCCTTCTAAAGGAATCCTCCAAGACATCCAAGCTGGACATCTCGCGGACGTAACCTTCGTTACCCCGAGCAAGAATGCGTCGGATCATGCCGGCAAGAACGACGGATCTGGACCGTCATGGGTCGCTTCGATCGTGAACTCGATCGGTCAAAGCTCGTATTGGAAGGACACAGCGATCTTCGTTACCTGGGACGATTGGGGCGGATGGTTCGATCACGTCAAACCGACAATCTACACTTCGTACGAAGACGGCTTTCGCGTTCCGCTCATCGTCATCTCGCCGTACGCAAAGAAAGGTCACATTTCTCACACTGCGTACGAATTCGGCAGCATTCTAAAGTTCATCGAGCAGGCATTTGACCTGCCATCGCTGGGGACGAGCGACGTACGAGCTCACGATCTGAACGGCTGCTTCGACTTCCGGCGGCAGGCGCGGGCATTTACTTTGATCCACGCGCCTTTCCCCGGGTCCTACTTCAAAAGCTTGCCGATCGACTACGAATCGCCCGACGACGACCACTGAGCGGTCAGCAACTCGCGCAACAGCGAGGCGATGCCCCGGATCGAAACTCGAGGCCTTGCGATACCCGCAGGGGCCAATTGGTATTTAGTCTCCATTTAGCCTAGAGGGCCATGCTGGTGTTGGGCCCGCGATCCGACGGCGCGAGAAGCGCTACCCTTTTCCGGGCTGCTTTAAGACATGAACAACGTTGAATCCAGCTCGTCAGAGTTCGGGAGACTCCTGCGGGACCACCGGCGCGCCGCCGGACTCTCTCAAGAGAGTCTTGCCCTACTGGCGGGGATGAGCGTAAACGGCATCAGCGCGCTCGAGCGGGGGGATCGGCGGAAGCCGCAGCGCCAGACGCTTGCACTGTTGTCCGGCGCGCTCGGCCTCGACGAGTTGGAATGCGAAACGTTCGCGTCGGCCGCCGGTCGTTCGGGTTCGCGTTCGCTCAGTGCCGTCCCGGATCTCCCCTGTGCGCTGAGCAGCTTCGTTGGCCGCGAGGCCGCAGTCGGCGCGATCGCAGCGCTCGTGCGCGAGCATCGGTTGATTACGCTGACGGGACCCGGCGGCATCGGCAAAACTCGAACCGCGCTGCAAGTCGCCACAAGCTGTGCCGGTGCAGTTGGTGCGGTCTGCTTTATCGAGCTCGCGCCCGTTGGAAATCCGTCGCTGGTGGTGAGCAGAGTCGCAGAAGCGCTCGCCGTAACGGAAACCCTCGATCATTCGCTCCTCGAAGCAGTCCTTGGGAGTCTCAAGAACGAAAGGGTCCTGCTGATCCTCGACAACTGCGAGCACGTGATCGCAGAGGTCGCGCGGGTCTCCGACGCCTTGCTCCTCAACTGCCCGCATGTTCGAATATTGGCGACCAGCAGGGAATCGCTTAGAACGGCGGGTGAACATCGGTATCGTTTGCCGCCGCTGGAGACTCCAACTACTGAGGAAACTCCTAGCCTTACCGCGGTACAGGCCGGCGCGTACGCAGCGATCGGTCTCTTCATCGATCGTGCCGGCGCCATCGATCACCACTTCACGCTGACCGACGAGAACGCACCGGTTCTCGGCCAGATCTGCCGCCGCTTGGACGGCATTCCGCTCGCGATCGAGCTCGCCGCCGAGCGCGTAAGCCTCTTGTCGATCAAAGGTCTCGCCGAGAAGCTCCACGACCGCTTCAGCCTTCTCAGAGGTGGCGGGCGCGCCGCCCCCGCGCGACAACGGACGATGCGCGCCAACATCGACTGGAGCTACCGGCTTCTTTCCCCGCCCGAGCAGCAGCTATTTGCATCTCTCGCGGTCTTCGCCGGCGGCTGCACCCACGCGGCCGCGGCATCGGCGTATCGTCAAGGTGACGCTGGGGAAGGCGATGTGCTCGAGCTGCTTTCGTCCCTGGTTGATAAGTCGTTGGTAGTAACAGACGAAGACGCCGGCGAACTGCGGTTCTCTCTTTTGGAGTCGTTCCGTTCGTATGCTCGGGAGAGGCTCGAAGCGCGCAGGGACGATTCGCCGGTACGCTATGCGGTCTAGTGCATCGCTTAGACCCGATTGTCTCACGGCACGACGGGGTGTATTATAAGTTATGGTTGAGCTGGGCCTGAAGGCGCTTGGCGAGTTTGCTCTAACGTGCGATGGCGCCACTCTACCGGCGCCCCCGACCAAAAAAGCGCGCGCGCTCGTCGCCTATCTCGTCATGCATCGCTCGGCGGATATCTCGCGCGAGCAGCTCTTGGAGCTTTTTTGGCCCGGATTCGATCCACAGCGTGGTCGCGACAACCTAAACGCGACGCTTTGGTCCGTGCGACGCATCTTCAGAAACGCCAAAGTAAATCCCGATGACGTTATCCACGCCGACCGCACCGTCATCCGATGGCACGCTCCGGTTGATTTTGACGTGGACCGGCTATTCGCTCTCGCTCGGAGCGGCGAGGAAGCCGCCGCGGAGGAGGCCCTCTCGCTCTACCGCGGCGACTTTTTAGAGGGCGATTTTGACGATTGGTCGGTCTCCGAGAGGGAACGCATCGCGCTGGCTTACGAAACGTTTCTGAGCCGCGCGACGCAGCAGTTCCACAACATCGCGTCGGCGGAGCAGCTCATCGCCAGAAACCCTTACGATGAGACTGCCTACACAACGCTGATTGAATCCCAGTTACGAGCCGGCCAGCCCCTGGCGGCCGCTATTCTCGTCGAGCGTTGCCGGCGTGCACTGGAAGAAGTCGGAACCACACCCTCGGACTCGTTCGAGGAGAGGTTCGGTAAACTGCGGCGGCCGCGAGAAGAGTCCCAGTCAGACCTGCGACTTCCGTTCGTCGCGCGGGACCGTGAGCTCCGATTTCTCACGGAGCGGTTTGGCAAACTTGCGCTCGGGCTGGGAAGCATCACCATCGTGCATGGCGATGCGGGAATCGGGAAGTCAACTTTGCTGGCGCACGCAGCTCGTAATGCGCTGGAGTACTGTTCTCGAATAATCGAGGTGCGTTGCGATGACGATGCGCTCGACCAGTTACGCAGGGTTGGTGAAAGCGTCGCGGACGAGGCCGCACCGGCTGTAGTCATCATCGACGATGCTCAAAATCTCGCAGCGGATGCGCTTTCGCGGTTTGCAATATTGGTCCAATCGGCAAGCGAGCGACACTGCTTCGTCGTGGCTCTGCGACCCGAAGCGCTGGTGAGCATTCGCCGCTGCTTGGAGCCTAGCACCCCGTTCGAGGTCAGGCTCGACTCCCTAAGCCGAGACGACCTCGCGTCGGCTTTGCGCCAGGCGACGGGATCGGAGCTTTCAGAGGTCTCGGCCAAGCTTTTCGAACGTACGCGCGGGCACCCGCTCTACGTCGTGCGACTCCTGGAAGCTTTGGTCGAGAGCGGCGCGCTCGAGCATCGCCATCGCGCTTGGAGCGTTACGGAAAAGTTCGATGAATCGCTCCCTCTCCCCGGCAGCGTTCGCGTCTTTATTGAGGCCCGATTACTCTCCCGGGGCAAAGTCGCCGCCGAAGTTGCCGGCGCGCTGGCAATCGAGCCGTGGGCGACGGCAGCCAATCTTGGCTCGGCGCTCGCGCTGGACGAAGAGCCACTGTTGGACGCGCTCGACGACTTGCTCGCGCTAGGACTCATCCGCCAACCGCAAGCCGGCCCGCAGTTTGAGTTTTCCCACGATCTGATCCGCGAGGTTGCCGGGGCACGTCTCAATGCAGGACGTGCAGTGCGCATTCACAAGCGTTTCGCTGAGTTGCTTCGAGAAGCGCGCGAGCGCAACGTTCCCGGGCGTATCGGGGCGCACTTGCTCGCGGCCGGGGAATCTCTCGATGCGGCGCAGGCTTTCGCGCGAGCGGCTGAAAGCGCGTTCGACCGGGGCGAGCTGCGCGATTGCATCGCCGCTTGCGATCGTGCTTCGAGCGCGCTACAGGGGCTAGGACGATCCGCCGAGCGCGATGCTGCCCTCGCGACACTCTATCGAACCAAGTCGCACGCGCAGTTTGCCCTGGGCGAGACGAACTTGGCTTTAGAAGCGGCGGGCTGGAGCGTCGATCTCGAGCGCGGCGTGAATGCGCCCGCGACGCTGGCGCGCAGCCTAATCGCTCGAGCGAGATGCAACGCATGGATTGGCCAATACGAGTTGGCAATTAGCGACCTCGAGGAGGCCAATAGCCTAGCGCGCAGCATTGGGAATAACTCCTTGGTGGCGGCGGCCCTGACCGAGCTATCGGCGGCAGCGCGCCTCGGCGCTGACAAGGAGCGGGCTCTGAGTACGGCTCGCGAAGCTTACGAAACCGCTGTCGAGGCAAGTGACTGGCCTGGCGCGCAGCTTGCCGTGGGCGAGTGGCTCCTCGCGTGTTGTGCGTTCGGAGAGATCGACGACGCCAAACGGCTAGCGGGGGCGAGCCTCGAATTGGCGCAGCGCTGCGCCGAGAGTCAGCAGGCCGGCCACTATAATCGCGTCGCCGTCGTTTCCTACGTCTGCGCCCGGCACGGGGACGCAAAGCGCGATCTAGCCAGAGCTTCGCAACTCGACGCTCTTCCCTCGCCGCCTGCTGTATTTCTAAATCAGATGCTCTCGGGGCTCATAGCACTAGCAGAACGGCGCTGGAGCGATGCGCTCGAGATTGCGGCCCGACTGGAAACGACGATTGACTGTGAGTCCTTGCCGGCGCAAACGTTTTCGCTCGGGGCGTTACGCGTCGAGGCCCTTCTGGCCCGCGACGCGCCCGGCGACGCGGAAGATGCTAGCAAGATTCTGGAATCCATGGGCGATGAGAGCCTCACACATTTTCCTTGGAACGTCAGCCCCGAGATAACTCGAGCGTGCGTCTCGGCGCGGCTGCAGCCCGGCGATGCCATCGTATTGCGCAAGGCAATGGACGCGGCCGAGGAGCGAGCCCATGAAATGCCGTTCGATGCCGATCGAGCTTACGCGCAACTTGCGGTAGCCTGCCGCCGCTCGGGCAACGGCAGCTTGGAAGCGCGTGCAGACCTACGCCAAGAGTACTACGCAAGACTTCGAGATGGGGCTGCGGGCGAGCGCACTGTCGCCACTTGGCTGCCGGTGCTGCCGTACTCGCGCAGCAGCGAGGCGATGCCGCGCACTTCGTCGTGATCGGGTCGACTACCATTAAGGTGAGCCCCGATCAAGATCAAGCTTGCCGCGGGGGTTGGCGATGACAGCGTCGCAAGCGCCGGCCGGGCTGGTTCGGACGGAAGCTCCAAGTGTGATGTATTCTCATCGGTAATTGACTTGACACGCGCCTTCCCGGCAAGCGATCGCACTAGCGGGTCTGCGGAAAAGATGTGCCACGCCGTTCCTTTGGGCCATCCGACCGCTGCTGTCCGCACGAAGCCGCCGTCGGGCGCCTTCTCGAAGAGCGCGAGCGAAGAGAGCCGCAGCTCCTGGGCGATTGCCTCGACCATCTGATCCGGAGCGTCCCCTTTTCGACCTTGACCTACAGTGACTCGAAGCCGATCCATCGCCATTGCCGCGTGATAGCGCTGGGGCAAAAAGATGCGGTCGATAAGGCGGATGAGTCGAGGATGCACGAATTGAAAGCTTACGCCGATTGCCAACGCCAGGGCTATGTCGAGTCCGACTTCGAATTGGTTATCGGCGAACCTCTTGGTGACCAAAACATCAAGCAGAGTAAATGCCGCGAATCCTGCGCACAAAAACAGGCCATAGACGAGCGTGCGGTTCGCAATTAAGCCTGCGTCGAACGCTCGATGGCGCACGACCGCGTAGGCGACAGTTAGGGGTATCACAACCTGGAATGCGGGAATGAAGAGTAGCCACGCGGGCGCATCGTCGGAGAGCGAGTCTCCTGTGTAAATATTGGCCGAAGGGTCAGTTAGGGCTGCCGCCAGACGGGCACCGAGGCCGATCGCAAATCCCGCGACGATCCATGCAATGCGGTCGCGGCTGACGCCATTCTCTCTCAACATTGTTGCGACCAATGCGGCCATGCCCGCGATGTAGCTCGCCACGTAAATACCGTCGCGAATGCGGCTGGCAACCTGGTCGAAATGGAGGTAGCCGACAATGGAAAGGTCCACGGCGATGCTGCAGGCAAGCGTGGCGACGAAAACTATTCCGGCCCCCGGCGCCTCCAGATACCGCCATCGGCCTTCGGTTCGGTCGTTTGGAGCGCGCACGGAAAAGACGAGAAATGACGCCAGTCCCAACGCGCTCAGTGCGTCGGCGAATACGCCATTCCCAAAGACGAGCCACGGCGCGAACTCGATAGTCCCCAAATGTAGGCCTGGCTCCGCCGCGACGCAGAAAAAGAAAAAGGCCCAGGTCATCTTCGAGGGGCGCAAGAGAACCAGCGTCGCACTAACGACGAGGAAAAGCAGGTCGACGATTACGACGCTAAAGTAGTATGCGATGATCTGCCCGTTGTACTCTTGCTGCTGCGAGATGGCAACGAGACGGACGGCACCCGAACCGCCGTGTCGGGTGATTCTTGCCACGATAGTTTGCCCGGGACGCGGGGCGCGAATAGCCTGTAGGTAGAGCCGGTTCTCAAGAGAGGTTGTCGCCGCAAAACGGTCGCCAACGCGAATCCCCGCGCGAGCGGCCGCGCTGCCCGCGTCGACGTCGGTGACCGTCAGGCTCGAATCCGTCGTAACCTGAAAATCTCCGGGGATCGACCAGAAGAGCCCGCGTATGGGGTCCACGCTGAAGAGCACTGCCCACGCGGCCAGAATCGCAACCACCCCGATTCGCAATAGCCTAACCAAACGCGCCGGCTAAGGGCGAGTTCTTAGCAACGCGGCGATACCGCGCACCTCATCGTGATCGGGTCGTCTGCCGTTGACGTGGGCGCCGATCAGGACCAAGGTTGCCGCCGCAGTTTGCGCTGAAAGAATTGCGACCGCCGGCCGCGCTCGGTCCGGCGGAAACACCAGCTCGAGCGTGCTCTCCGCACTGATCTGTCTGACACGCGTCGTCGTGCCGAGCGACCGCACGAGGGCGTCTCCGGCGAAGATATGCCACGACGTTCCCTTAGGCCAGCCGGTTGCGGCGTGCCGCACGAAGCCACCGTCGGGCTCTTTCTTGAACAGCGCCAGCGAGGAGAGCGTTAGCTCCTTGGCCACGGCCTCGACCACGCGATTCGGCGGGGCGTCATCGCTTTGGCCGGAGCCTAAAGTAACTCGAAGCTTATCCAGCGCGGTTGCCGCGCGATAGCGCTCGGGCAAGAAGACGCGGTCGATCAAACGGGTCAGCCGAGGGTGAACGAACGGAAAGATCAGCCCGATCGCCAACGCGAGCGCTAGGTCAACTCCAACCTCGAACTGGTTGTTCGCGAACCTCTTTGTGGCTAAAATGTCAAGCAGTGCGAACGCGGCGAACCCCCCACACAGGAAGAGGCCATAGACGAGCGTACGGTTTGCGATGACCCCCGCGTCGAACGCTCGGTGACGCACGACCGCATAGGCGACGGTTAGCGGTATCGCAAGCTGAAATACTCCAGGGACAAGGCCTAGCCACGATGCTAGACCGGGCCAGAACAACGGGCCATACCGGTCGGCGAAATTTGCGCCCCCTCTGGCTACGAACGCCAGCGCAAAGCCGGCGATTATCCAACCAACGCGATTGCGCCCGGCGCCGCCCTCTCTCCAAAAAGTGGCGATCAGCGCCAGCATACCGGCTACGTAGGTTGCGTTCCAAATGCCGTCTTGAATGGCGCCGGCGATGGGCTCGGCGTGCAGCACGCCGATAATGGACAAGTGAACGACGCCGTTACATGCGAGCAAGCCCGCGACGATCAGCGGCGCGCCGACCGACTCGAGATAGCGCCACTTCCCGGAGGCTCGATTGTTCGGAGCGCGCACGCAAAAAACCAGAAATGCCCCGTAACCCACCGACTGCAGAACGTCGGTGATGGCGCTTGCCCCGTAGTCCAGCCATGCTGGAAGCCAATAGTAGAAAAAGGCAAAGCCGGGCGCGAGCGCAACACAAGAGAGCAGGAAAGCCCAGGTCATCTTGGATGGGCGCAGCAGCACTAGAATCGAACCCACGAGCACGAAGATCAGATCGACGATCGCAAGCACAAAACCGTTGGCGACGTCGGGCGCATCGACTTCCATCGTGCCGACGTTGATGCTGACTACATGAGCGCCATGCTTGCCCCGAATTCGCCACGCGAACGATTGCTCCGGCGGCGCGTTTCGAAGGCCTTGGAGAAACAGCCGGTCGGCAAACGAGACCGAACCCTCGATACGGTCGCCGATGCGAATTCCGGCCCGCTCGGCCGAACCGCCTGGATCCACGTCGACTACGTTCAGGCGCGAATCGGCCTGAAGCGGATGGCCGCCGGGGCGTACCCAAAAGGTACCGCGGAACGGCGCCAGGCTGCTAAAGAAGAGCATCCAGGCGGCGAGGATCGCAACAAACGCTATTCGCATCGGGGCCATTTCCGCCGTCATCTCTTCCGCGCGGCGAGCCAGGCGACCCATCACGCCGGCCATTTAGCCACCATTTATCGTGTAAGAGCATGCTTTTCTAGCCGGCGAGCCGCCGCGGGAGAGACGCTATCGACAACACCGAGCCCAGGGACGTCATGCTCCTTCATTTCTTGAGGGAGCCGGATGGGGAACTCCGCTGCCGAGTCACCGACGTCCGAACGAAGAGATCGTGGACGGTTGCCCAGGCCCGCGAACTGTGGCTACTACTCGTTCGAAGCCAGGCAACGTAAGAGATGAAATGGAGACGGTTGTGAAACAGACAAGAAATTATGGCATCCTGGCCTGCGCTGCGGTCGTCGCCGTTGCGGGATGCGGTGGCGCTTCTACCTCGAAGCTTAGCTTGCCGGGGGCAAGCGCGAATCGCAACGCAGTCGGAAGTCCGATCCGCGGCACGATAAGCGAGTACCTCATACCACGTCTAAAGACGAAGCCGAAGACGTTCCCCATAGGCATTACGACGGGATCCGGACGGGGTGTTGTGGATTGCCGAGCGCGGCATCGGCAAACTCGGCCGGATCACCACGGCGGGCGACGTAACCGATCAGTTCAAGATAAAAGGCAAAGCGCGCTTCCCGCAAAACGTCGCTCTAGGCCCCGACGGAAACCTTTGGGCGACTCTCGGGAGCATTCATACGGACGGCAAAGAAGCCCGCGGCGCTCCCGACCCGTACGGAGCGGTTATCAGCATGACGACACGTGGTGTCGTGAACCGGGTCTTCGAGCTCCAAATGTACAGCGACCCCCGGGATATCACCGTCGGTCCGGATGGAAACATCTGGTTCACCGAAAGCCGGGGCGCCATCGGCAGAATCACGCTCGGCAAGTCGTCCGGTGACACGCTCACCGAGTTCACGGTCCCACATGACAACGGCGCCTACGGCATCGCAGTCGGCCCAGATGACGCGCTCTGGTTTTGCGAACCTTTTAACAGCGGGATCAATAAGGTCGGCCGCATCACGACGTCGGGTACCATTACGACGTTCCCGTTTCCTAAGAACAGCGGGCCGGTGCACTTGGTCGCCGCCCCCGACGGAAATCTGTACGTCACCGAGCGTTTCGCGGCCAAGGTCGCACAGTTGACGACCGCGGGCGCGATAACGAGGGAATTTCAGCTTTCGGCCGGGTCGGCTCCCGAGGGCATAGCCCTCGGCGCGGACGGGAACCTCTACGTTACCGAATTCTTCGGGGGTAAAATCGCAGAGATTACTCTCCCGGAGGCGTTGTGAGCGAGTTCGATATTCCGACGCCCAACAGCAAGCCATGGGACATTATCGGAGGCCCAGATGGAAATATCTGGTTCGCCGAATCCGGAGCCGGCAAAATCGGTAAACTGTGGCTTTAACGGAAGCGGCCCGCTACGCCACGGCGCTCCATCGACCACGCGCTTAGAGCTTCTCTCGCGCGTACGCGCGCTAGTTGGAGGCGCCGCCCGGCAGCGGCTTGCTGGTTAGGTGCGAAAACCGCGCTTCGGTCCCATTTTGCATCCGTTGCTGCTTGATCGCGTCTTTCTGGCTCGCGAGCATCGCCGCGAGCTGATCCAGCCCTTGGTTAAGCTGCAGATTCTGTGCCTTCCAGCTCGCAGGGCTCGTGAAGTGCACGCCCGGGATAGATGGCCGGCAAATCGCCGACGGATCGATTCTCGGCTTGGACCCGGCGGATGACTCTACTCAACGCATCCGGGTCGCCGAATGCGTATCCGTTGACGTACGGTCCGACAAGTTGTAAGAACGCATCTTGCGCGTGAAACAGCTCGAAGCCCGGATCGCCGATACTCCCCAGTTTTTTCCGATCGACGAGCATGGCGAACTGGCGGCCACGATATTGAGCTGAATAAAACCAATACACGGCTTCATCTCTGTAGCCGAGATCGTAGAGGCGAATGGCGCCCACGTAGATTTGGTCGAAACTCAGGGCGTTCCACTGCTTCTTCATCGTATGGATCGTGGCGATGAACTCGCTCTCGCTCTTCGAACCGAGGCCCGCGCTAAACTTCCCGACCTTGATAACCGGCCCGGCCGAGTTGTAGTACGGGGTAACGTAAACGTCGATGTGAGAGGGATCCGTAGCGGCTGCACTTGCGGCAACCGGCAACGCGCAGGCGAGAAGAACGGTCGCGATCCGAGTCGGCGCTTTCACCTTCTTCTACCGGTCAGCGCGTACGAATGCGGCCGATCGCGGGCGGCCCGAAGGTTGAGGTAAACCACATGACGTGATTCAGACCCGCCGCGATCTGATCGAGTTCCGGCGCGCTCCCGGTAACCGGATAAAATTGAAAGTCGCCCGACGTCGTCATATGGCCTATTTCGGCATTGTCCGAAAAAAACGTAAACCACAGCGCATGGTCGGGGCCCGTCGCGATGCCCGAAGGTTGCCCGTATTTGCGGCCGGTCGAAAACTCGTGGTAGGAGCCTTTAGTGGTCAGCCGGCCGAGCGCATTCGCATCGGCTTCGGTAAACCATAAGGCGCCGTCGGGTCCCACGCAGATGAACTCTGGGCCGGAACCGACGGTAAACGATTTGCTCTTTCCGGCCGTGCTGACGCGCAGAACTTGATTGGAGAAACGACTGCCGCCGACCACGTATTGCGTTACCCAGAGGTTGCCGTCCGGGCCAGTAACGATGCCTTCGAGCATCGCATTATTCGGCGCAACGCGAAAGTGCTTAACGCGGCCCGAGGTCGTAATTCGCCCGACTCTCCCGTTCGATTCGGCATACCAAAGCGCTCCGTCCGGACCGGTCGTAATGCTCTGCGGAAATGAGCCGCCGGTATCTGGAAAGAGGGTCACGAGGCCAGCGATCGTGACGCGTCCGATGTGGCTCGCGGTTGTGAACCAAAGCGCGCCGTCCGGGCCGCTGGTGATGCCATCGTCTACTTCGTCGCCCGGGCCGATCTGCAACGTGTACTGGCCGCGAGCGGTCATACGGCCGACCAGGTCGTTGCCGCCATCGGTGAACCAGATCGCGCCATCCGGTCCGAGCGTAATGCCCTGCGGCGTCGGATCGCCGAACGTATCAGCGAAAAGCTTGACGTTGCCCGCCTTCTGCGGAAGCGCCGCGCCGATAACTCCGGGAACGGAAAGACTTGGAACGACCGGGGCGCTCGTTCTACCGCAACTCGGCAGCACGCCGAGCGCACTTGCGCCCAGGCAGATCGTAAAGATGAATCGTCCAAGAGATCCGCGCACGGTCGGGCTCGTTATTGGTCGATTCGAGCGGTCATCCTCCAGCGGGCTCACTGCGGCGCAATACGACCTTGGGCCGGAAGTGCAGCGCTTCCGGCGTACGCAACGCGAACGGAGGCTCGGAGTCTACCGCCGCTTGCGGCTGGTTGTCTTCCTGGCCGAGGTCGGCGCTTTGCGAGCCCGCGATTTCGGTGCGCTCTTCTTCGCTTTGCGCGCCGTCCCGGCACGACTGCCGCGCTTGGACATCACTGCTTCCTTGAGCGCCTTGGCCGCAAGGAACTTGAAGACGCGTTTTGCCGGTACTTTGACCTGTTCGCCGGTTGCGGGATTGCGCGCCATGCGAGCCGCCCGATCACGGACCTTGAACTGGCCAAACCCGGGGATCTTTACCGGCTCGCCGGCAACAACCGCGGCCATGATGTCGTCGAAGAGGCCGTCGACGATCACGACGGCGTCCTTGCGCGAGAGACCGTGGCGTTCGACCACCAAGCGCACCAAATCTACTTTGTTCATCGGTTCCTTTCGACTTGAAAAAAGCTGCTCTTATCGTGCGAAATCGCTTCGCGCTGCTTGCCACGAAATGAGGTTGGACTCCTTGTTTCCAAATCAACTCCTCCATGGCCGCGACGCTCACCTTCCATCCTGGCCCGCTGCGCGGGAGCGTCAGCGTGCCCGGCGACAAGTCCATTTCGCACCGGGCGCTGATCGCCGGAGCCCGCGGCGGAGCGCCCGCGCGGATCTCCAATCTGAACCCCGGGCACGACGTCCGCGCGACGCGCGAAGCCCTGGTAGCTCTTGGTGCCCGGATCGATGCCTCCGGCAGCGGCGTTACGGTGCATCCAGAGCGTCTGCGCGACCCGCTCGAAGCGCTCGACTGCATGAACTCCGGCTCGACGGCGCGGATGCTCCTCGGCGCGTGTGCCGGGGCCGGCGTGCGTGCGCGCTTCGACGGCGACGCCTCCCTTCGGCGGCGTCCGATGGAGCCGGTGGCCGCGCAGTTGCGGGCCTTTGGGGCGCGAATCGAGACGACCGCGGGGCACTTGCCGCTCGAGTTACGCGGAACGCCCGAGGTCGAGACGCGGAGCTTCATCTTGCTGGCGCCGTCGGCCCAAGTGAAGTCGGCGCTGCTTTTCGCCGGGCTCTTTGCGGGGGTGCCGGTGCGCGTGGACGGCGACCGCGGCTCGCGCGACCACACCGAGCGCCTTCTCCACTACCTCGGCGCCGATGTGGAATGGAACGGGCGCAGCGTCGTGCTCGGCGCAACGCCGCTCGAAACCAAACCGCTTGAGGTGGTCGGCGACTTCTCCTCGGCCGCGTTCTTCATCGCCGCCACGGCGATTACGCCGGGCAGCGGAGTCGTCGTTTCCGGCGTCGGCGTAAATCCGACCCGCACGGGCCTTCTCGACGCGTTGCTGCAGATGGGAGCCGGGATTGAGACGCTCAACCCGCGCACGATCTGCGGCGAACCGGTCGCGGACGTTCGAGTCGAGTATCAGCCGCTGCGGCCTACCTCAATCGGGCCCGACCTCGCGCTCCGGGCGATCGACGAGCTGCCGTTGCTGGCGATCGCGGCGGCCTTCGCGCCGGGCGTGACGACGATCGCCGGCGCCGGCGATTTGCGGAGCAAGGAGTCCGATCGCGTGGCCGCGATCGAGCGGCTCCTCGGCGCTGTTGGAATCTCGGTAGTTAGCAGACGACACGACCTGAGCATCGAGGGAAGAGCCCCATCGCGGGCGCACGGGCCGATCGAAACCCACGGGGACCATCGAATCGCCATGGCAGCCGCGGTTTTGGGCTGTGCTGCCGGACCGATCGAGATCGCCGCCGACTCCAGTGCCGACGTGAGCTTTCCGGGCTTCGCAGCGGCTCTGGGGAGCCTGCGCGCCTAGGCGGCCGGTTCCGAGGGCTTAGAGCCGGCCTTTTCGGTTGAGTCGGACGTCGCGGCGGCGTCGCTCTTGGGCGCGTCAGACTTCGCTTTCTCGGTCTTTTGGCTACCCGAGCTCTTGCGCGAGTCGGTGACGTAAAAGCCAGAGCCCTTGAACAGGACGGGAGCCGCGTTGAAGACCCGTTTCATCGCCCCGCCGCAGGCCGAACACGGCTCGT
The DNA here is from genome assembly GCA_963739845.1 of Vulcanimicrobiota bacterium. Classification (GTDB taxonomy): domain Bacteria; phylum Vulcanimicrobiota; class Vulcanimicrobiia; order Vulcanimicrobiales; family Vulcanimicrobiaceae; genus Cybelea. The sequence goes on from CAVUBQ010000001.1 coordinate 726,885, forward strand.
CGTACGTCTCGTCGAACCCGTGTCGAACTTCGTTAATCCGCCCGCACTTCGCGCAGGCATAGTCATAGAGCGGCATGGTCAGAGTATAAACGCCTTAGCACTCTTGGTCAATGACTGCTAGCGAGGCCTAGAAGTCGGCCAGGACGGCCTCGTCACGCTTGAACTCGACCAGACCCTTGAAGTGCACGAGCGAATCGTCCAGCGCGCTAGCGAGCCGCCTCCCGTGCTGCCAACGACCGAGCAGGCCGCCGAGGCGTCCGTGGTACGCGGGATACGAAAGCCGCACGTGCAGCTTGGTGCACGACGTGCGCCGTTCGATCCTAAAATCGAGGCGCCGCCGCAGCGAGAACGCGCCGACCAACGAGAGGCGATAATTTGCGATCAGATCGTCGACTTCGTAGAGTTGCTCTTCTTCGCCCGGCAGCGACGACCGCAGGACCACCTCGCTCCCGACGCCGAGCTCGGGCGCGGGATTCGCTTGCCGCGCGCTGCGCAGAAACGATAGCCAGACGGGCCACTTCTCCACGGCACAAAGAAGAGCGAATGCATCCTCGGCGCAGCAATCGAGATCGAGACTCGCGCTGTGCGATTGCAGGCCAGGCTGTGCAAGCCCATTATCTACAACGGCCATGCGCGCTCTTTTCTCCACCCAAACCGAGAGTTACCTCTCGAATGTATCCACAGCAGATTGTGGATGCTTATAAACCGATTCCACCGCTTGCTATGCCGGTCGCAAAGAGCACGAGCGTGAGAACGCCGATGGGCAAAGCCGATTCGTCGATCCGAAAGAGTGCGCTGTGCCCCGGATGAACGGCGCCACAGCTTTCATTACGCGTACCGAGACGCACTAGAATGCCTGGTACGCGTTGCGCGAAGTAGGCGAAGTCCTCGCCGCCCATCGTCGGCGGCGGCTCCTCGACCGTTATCGTGCTGTGCGCGCGGACGTATTCGGCGAAGCGCTGCGCGAGCACGCCGTCGTTGATTACCGGCGGATAGCCGTGCACGACTTCCAGATCGGTGCTCACGTTGTAGGCCGCAGCGACGCCGGCGACGATTCGGCGGACGCGCGCTTCGAGCTCTTCGCGCACGCCTGGGTCGTGAGCGCGCAGCGTGCCGCTCATGCGCACTTCGTCGGCGATCACGTTGTTTCGATACCCGCCGGCGATCGTGCCGATCGTGACGACGGCGCTCTTCATCGGGTCGGTCTCGCGCGCCACGACGTTTTGCAACGCCAGCACGAGCGCCGCCGACGCCGGAATTGCATCGACCGAAGTGTGCGGGTAAGCGCCGTGACCGCCGACGCCGCGCACCGTAATGTAGAGCTCGTCGGTCGATGCGCTGACCGAGCCCGGAGCGATTCCCAGCGTTCCCGCGTCGAGTCGCGAATCGACGTGCAGCATCGCAATGGCGTCGACCTTAGGGTCGTCGAGCGCACCCTGCTCGATCATCGGCAGCGCGCCGCCTGGGCCTTCTTCCGCCGGCTGAAAGATCAGCACGACCGTTCCGGCGAGTGTGTCGCGCATCGACGCCAACACGCGCGCCGCGCCGAGCAGCATTGCGGTGTGTGCGTCGTGACCGCACGCGTGCATCTTCCCTTCGACCTCAGACGCGAAGGGGAGGCCCGTGCGCTCGCCGATCGGTAACGCGTCCATATCAGCCCGAAGCGCGGCAACGCGGCCGGGCCGGGCGCCGACGATAGTCGCAACGACCCCAGTCTTGGCGATCCGGCGATGCGCGAGGCCGATCTCATCGAGCTCGCGCTCGACCAGCGCCACGGTTTCGTGCTCCTCAAAGCCCAGTTCCGGCCGGCGGTGAATCGCTCGCCGCACCTCGACGACCCGCGCGGCCAGCGCTTCGTCTACTTCGATAGCCATCGCAAGCGAACTTAACGGACCGGTACTTTCGTTCCCGCCGGCGAAAGAGAATCAAAGCGATGATGACGCCCGACCTTGCCTTTGCGCTTCTGATCAACCGCACCAGCGCATACTATCTCGCCAATCCGCCCGCTTACGTCACCTACATCTCGCATACCCACGTGAACGCGCCGACGCTGGGACGCAGCCAAGACATCGACCGCTCCGTCGCGGTCCGGGTAGCGGACAATTTCGCCGTCATGCAGGACCTGCCGCACGGGACCGAGCGCACCGGCCAGGCGTTTCCGATCATCGCCTACTTCAATCCGCTCTCCGCGTTTCAGTTCAGCTACTTTGCCAACCTCAAGCGCGTCGACATTACGTTGCAGCGGGGCGCACCGCTGACGCTGGCGATCCCTCAAGAAGACCCCAGCGTCAACGTGCTCGTTCCTTACAATAGCTACTGGGCGGCCCGCTACGCCACCGACTCCACCGACGCGGCGCTGCATCTCCTGATCGATCCAACCCCGCGCGTGCAGCAGGGGTTCTACCCATCGGAGGTCGTCGAGGATCCGGCCAGCAAACTGCCATCCCACATCGAGATGCGCGTCGCCGGGGGTAACGACGAGACGATCGCGCTCGACTACAAAGTGATCGAAGGCCACTGGATGATCGTCCACGGCCGGTTTAGCGCGACGCAGCACGCCGCCTTTCTCAACTTTCGCGTGATCGCCGACGTCACGTACAGCGACATTGCCTTCCCCGCGCAAGCGCCCGACCCGCGTTTGGCCGGGGCACCGTCGCCGGCGGCATCGGCTACGCCCTAGCGACTACGCGACGGGCTCGGGCTCGAGTTCGAAGCGCTCGTTGGCGCGTGCGAGACCGTTGCGCCGCGACGGAACATCCTTCGGCGCGACCCACATGTAAACGTTGGGGATGAGCAAGAGCGTCAATACCAGCGAGCTCAGCACGCCGCCAATGACGACGATGCCGAGGCTCGAGCGCGCGGCGGAGCCGGGATCGAGCGCGAGTGCCAATGGCACGTTTCCGGCAACCACCGAGAAACTGGTCATGATGATCGGCCGGAACCGCGTATAGGCGCTCTGCTTGATCGCCGAGAGCTTGTCCATTCCGCGCGATCGCAACGTGTTTGCATAATCCACGAGTAAAATGCCGTTTTTTGTTGCGATGCCGATCAGCAGAATGATGCCGATCAGGGAGAACAGGTTGAGCGTACGATGCGTGAGCACGAGGGCGCCGATCGCCCCGATCGCCGCGACCGGGACGGAAAAGATAATGATGAACGGCGAGACGTAGCTGTTATACAGGGCGACCATCAGCAGGTAGACGAGAATGACCGAGACGATCATCGAGAGCCCCATTCCGACGAGCGTCTGATGCATGAAGTCTTGCTGCCCGAGCGGTGCCGGCCGAACGACGATATTGGGAGGCAGATGGAGCGTGTGGAGCCGCTTGAGAAGGCCAGTTTCGACCGTCGAGAGCGATGAGTTCGGCGCGTAATTGGCGTTCACGTGAACGACGTTGCGCCGGTCGGTCCGCGTGATCAGCGGCGCCGTTGGCGTCAGTTCAAAACGCGCGATATCCCCAAGGTAGACGATCGAGCCGCTCGAAGAGCGGACGGCCACCGACTTGAGCTGCTGCAGGCTGCTCTGATACGACTCCGGATAGATGGCCTGAACTTGCTCGAGCCCCGAAGTCGTTTCAAATTGGGTCGCTTGATTGCCACCGAACGCGGCGCCGGCTGCTTGCGCGGCTTGACCGAGGTCTACGCCGAGTGCCTGCGCCTTGTTGCGGTCGAACTCGATCGAGATCTGCGGCGCGAGCTGTGTGCCGGTGCTGTTCACGCTGATCGCGCCAGGAACGGTCTCCAGGAGCTTCTGCACCTGCTGGGCGTACGGCGTCGGATCGCCACCGGTGAGGTCGGTTACGAGCAGGTCAATGGGCTGCGAGTTTCCGCCTTGCGTCGAGGTCGCCGGTACGACCACCGCCTGCACGCCGGGCGGCAGCGCCTTGTGCGCGATCTTCTTGAACTGCGAGACCCAATAGGACGTCGGCTTTTTGCGCTCGTCCTTTAGCCAGATGTGGACCTGGCCGACGTTGTTCTGGGTCACGAACCCGCCGAACGAAGCGGCATAGGCTCCAGCCACGGCGGTGTTCGCAAAGGTGTCGGGCGTGTCGAGGATCTGCCGTTCCAGGCCGAACGCGCCGTCCTCGACCGTCTTGATCGGCGTCCCGATCGGATAGATCAGCTGGACATAGATCTCGCCTCGGTCCACTGGCGGAATGAACTCCTCGCCGACGACACCGAGGCCGACCAAGGCCAGCGCGAAGACGAACGTGCCCGCGCAGAAAAGCGCGACGAGTCTGCCGCGCTCGAGACTCCAGGGTAGGACGCGCTGCGTATACCATGTCCGCATCGCGTCGAAGCCCTGACCGAACTTCTCGACGATGCCCCACGGCTTCCAGTGCGATTTCAGGGCCCACAAGCCGGCCAACGTGGGGGTGATGGTAAACGAGACGAAGAGCGAGGTGAGAGTCGAGATTACCACCACGATTGCGAACTCGGCGATCTGGCGCCCGACCTGGCCTTGAATGAACGCGATCGGAAAGAAGACGACGACGTCGACGAGGGTGATGACCACGGCGGCCGCGCCGATCTCCTCGCGCCCTTGTACCGCCGCCTCTTTGGGCGGCTGCTTCAGCTCGGTGAAATGGCGTTCGATATTCTCCAAGACGACCGTCGAATCGTCGACCAAGATGCCGATTACCAGCGACATGCCGAGCAGCGAGATCGTGTCGATCGTCAGGTGCATGAGGTTCATCGCCGTGATCGCGATCGCAAGCGACGTGGGGATCGAGACGCAGACGACGATGGCGCTGCGCCAGGAGCGCAGGAAGAACAGCATCGTGATCGCGGTCAAAAGGATCGCGAGGCTGAGCGCCCGCGTAACGATCGCGATTTGCTGTGCCGTAAACTTAGACTGGACGTTGATCACCCGGAAGGTGATCTCGGGGAACTGCCGCTCGATCTCGGGCAGCGCCTTGAGCGCGTTGTTCGAAGCGTCAACCTCGCTGCCGCTCGAGGACTTCTGCACCTGGAGAAAGAGCCCGGGCTGACCGCTGGTGTGCGCGTATTGAAGGCGCGGCTCGTAGCCTTCGTTGACCGTCGCGATGTCGCCGATCCGGATGACCGCGTTGCTTGCGGTCCACGGATTAACGACGCCAGGCAGCGACGAGACGCCGCCGAGAAGGTTGTGAACCTGAGCGCCGGTCGAGCTGGCCGAGGCTGCGGCGGTGCCGCCCTGCGGGATGATCGCGAGATTGCGAACCGTCTCGAGGGACTGGATGTCGCCGCGCACGTCGATGCTGGTCTGCCGGTTCGGCTCGTAGGCGTAGCCGCCGGGCACGCGCTGGTTGTCGTTCTGTAGCGTGTTGATGACGTCGTTCATCGTCAAGTTGGCCGCGGCAAGGCGCGCCGGGTCGACGACGACCTCGTAGGCCGGCGTCACGACGCCGCCCACGTTGACGAAGGAAATGCCCGGTACTTGTTCGATCTGCGGCGCGATGACGTTGGTCGCGTAGAGCGCGAGCTTCGAAAGCGAGAGCTTCTTGGATTGAAGCGCAACGGTCAGGACGACCGACTGCGACGGATCGCGCAGATTTACCGTCGGCGGGCTGATGTTGGTCGGGAAGATACTTCTCCGCAGCCTGAATCGCTTTGTTGGTCAAGGCGAGATCGGTCGCGGTATCGGAGCTGATGTCGAAGATCGCGGTGATCTGCGCTTGGCCCTGTTGCACGACCGAGCTGAACGTCTGCAGGTCGGGGGTGCCGGCAAGATTCTGCTCGATCGGCTGAACGATGTTGTCGCGCATCTCGGTCACCGAGGCGCCATTGTAAGCAACCGAAATGGTGACCGTCGGCTGGCTGACGTTGGGGTAGAGCTGCTTGACGATGTTGACGGTGGAGAGTACGCCGGCAAACGTCATCAACGCGACGATGACGAAGACGAGCGTCGGCCGCGAGATGAAAAGGCGAGTTAGGCTAAACTTCACGGCCGAAGCGAGACCTTCTCCCCGTCTCCGACGCTGGCCTGACCGTCCGAGATCACGCGCGTTCCCGAGGCGATCCCACTGACGACCGAGGTCGTCCCGTCGCCGCCGATCTCGGCAACCTTGACCGTCTTGACGCTCCCGTCGGACGCGACGGTCATCAGCGCGTCGTGATTATCGTCGGTAAAGGCGGTGGCGGGAACGCGCACGCCGTGGATCGGCGGCACGGTGATGTTCCCTTGCGCGACCATCCCGGGACGCAGTTTGCGGCCCGGATTTTGCAGCAGCACTTTGACTTGGAAGTCGGTGGATCCGGGATTGATCTGATTGAGCACACCGGCAACCCGTCCGGCGTAGCGCTCTGCGCCGCCGACGTCCTCCACCGATATCGTCGCCAGCGATCCGGTTGGAATCTGAGCGACCTGCGCGCTCGACGCGTGCAGGATCGCGTAGATCGGATCGACCTGCTGGAGCGTGAAAATCTCGCGGTTGCCCGGATACTCGCCGGGGTTGAGGTTACGGTTGACGACGACGCCGTTGAGGGGTGACGTGATCGTCGCCTTGGCGATCTGCACCCGCACCTGATCGGCCTGGGCGAGCGCGACCTTCTCTTGCGCGGCCGACTGCGCGACGGCCGACGCTTGCATTCCGCCGCCCGAGAGCGAGCCGTTCGCCTGAACGTTAGCCTTGGCGGCCGAGAGGCTCGCGTTGGCCGAGTTGAGCGCCTGTTGGTCGTTGCGAACTAACGTCTCTTGCGAGTCGACGGCTTGTTGCGATACGTACCCCTGTGCGAGCAGGTTCTGATCGCGCATCAGGTTCTGCCGATCGTTGGTGAGCGTCTGCGCAGCTTGCTGGACCTCGGCCTGATCGTTGCGCACGGTATCCACGCCCTGCGAAATCGCCAGCGATCCCGAGTAGACCGTGTGCTGGGTGTTTGCCTGGTTGCTATTGGCGGTTGCGAGATCTGATTGAAGCTGCGCCTCCAGGTCGGACGTATCGAGGCGCGCAAGAACCTGACCGACGTGGACCGAGTCGCCTTCCTGGACGTACACCGCATCGGCGGGCTCGGTCAGCGAGCTCTGGATCGCGACGTTTTGATAAGGTGCAACGATGCCCGCCAAGTGCTGCGAGGGAGTGACCGCTCCGTAGACCGCCACCGTGCTCGCAACGTAGGGCGCCGCCGCGGGGGCCTTTTCCTTGTGTCCGCAGCCGGACGCAGCCAGGACGGCGAAAGCCGCGCAGAGGATTCGCGATGGGGCACCCAGTCGACTCATAAGGTTGGCACGATTGTAGCCGAAGGGCCGCTTCCGAATCCTGGAGTGAGTCTGAGAATGACCTTGACCGACGACCGGCCGCGGGTGCTCGTCGTGGACGACGAACGCGGGCTTCGGGAGCTCCTCGAGTACGGCCTCGAGCAGGCCGGCTTTGCCGTCAGGAGCGTCACCGAGGGCGCGGCCGCACTGCCCCTGCTCACCGACTGGTCGCCGGACGTGATCGTGCTCGACGTGATGCTGCCGGGCAGCGACGGATTCACGCTCCTTCCCGAGATTCGGCGGCTGACTACGGCACCCGTGGTGATGCTTACCGCCCGGACCGAGGTTGCCCAGAAAGTCGCCGGACTCACGGCCGGGGCCGACGACTACGTCGGCAAGCCGTTCGATCTGGAGGAGCTCGTCGCGCGCCTGCGCACGCTGCTGCGCCGTCCGGCGATCGAACAACGCGACACGTTCAATTACGCCGACCTGAGCATCGACACGCCCAGCCGCACCGTCTACCGTGGCAACCGGCGGATCGAGCTCTCGGCTCGCGAGTTCGACTTACTGCGGGTCTTCGCGCAGCACGCCGAAGAGGTGCTGTCGCGTTCGCAGCTCCTGGACATGGTGTGGGGCATCGATCGCGACGTGATTCCAAACACGGTCGAGACCTACGTCTCGTTCCTGCGCGCGAAGATCGATAGCGGTGAGCCGGTCAAACTCATCCAGACGCTGCGGGGCGTCGGATACTGCCTGCGCGCGGCCCAGTCATGACAACCCGCCTGGCTCGTCGCATTCAAACCTTGGCGGCGGTCGAGATCTCGCTCGTCCTGGCCGCGGTCATCGTCGCCGGCGCGCTGCTCGCATTTGGGGCGTATATCCGTACGCTCCAGAACGAACTCGCCGGCACGCTCGGACAACTCGAGCGCGCATTGGCGCAAACGTCGTTTCCCGATGCGCGATCGGGCGGTGAGTTCGCAGCGAAAATGGTGCTTGGCGGGGGCGGCGCCATCGTCTTTCTCGACGCCAACACGCGCGTGACCGTCTATCGCCAGCACCGTACCGATCCACAGCCGACGGTAGCGGTGCGTTCGCGCGGCGATCTCTCCGGAGATCCGCGCGCTACCGGGCCGTTGGGACGCTTCGTGATCGGCTTGGCGACGGCGTTCGGCCTCCAATCCCTCTACGCACACGTCGGGAATCTCTACGTCATCGTAAAGAGCAACGACCTGGCGCTGGTCAACACGGTACGCTCCTTTATCTTGCCGCTGCTGATCGCGCTGGGCATCGCCGTGGTCTGCGGCATCCTCGTTGCGCGCATACTGACCCGGCAGGCGCTGCGGCCCCTGGATGACGTGACGTCGGCACTCGAGCGCTTTGCGTCGGGCGACTTGACGCCCCAACCGATCGCTGCCGACGAGGGGCACGAGCTCGCATCTCTTGCAACCGCATATAACGGCGCGATCGATCAGATGGAGCGAGCATTTGCCGCGCGCGACCGCGCCAACACGTCAATGCGGCAGTTCATCGCCGACGCCGGACATCAGTTGCGCACCCCGCTCACCGTCGTGCAGGGATTCATCGCGATCTTGCGGCGCGGCGGCTTCGACAGCCCGCCGGATCGCGACCGCATTCTCGACACCATGAACGACCAGAGCCGGATCATGGGCTCGCTGATCGATAAGCTTATCTTGTTGGAGCGCTGGGAGGCGCCCGACGTGGAGCCGGCGGCATTGCCGATCGACGTCGGAACTCTCGTCGGGGACCTCGTCGCCCCGATCGCCGACGCTCATCCCGAGCGCGCGTTCTCGATCGCGACGCAGTCGGGAATCCTCGCTGCGATCGATCCAACCGAGCTGGGCTACGTGGTTACGAATTTGGCCGACAACGCGGTGAAGTACGGGCTCGGCGAGATTGCCATCCGCGTCCGTGCCGAGAACGGCACGGCGGTCATCGAGGTTGCCGACGAGGGGCCCGGCATTCCATCCACCGATGCGATGCGCGTCTTCGATCGCTTCTACCGCGGCGCCCAGCGCGACATCTCCGGTTCGGGGCTTGGACTCGCGATCGTCAAACGCGCGGTGGAACGAGCCCACGGAACGATCGCGCTCGAAAGCAGCCCAAAGGGCTCGCGCTTCATCGTGCACTTGCCGTGCACGTAGTGGCGGAGAGGGTGAGATTCGAACTCACGGAACGCTATTAACGTTCGCCCGCTTTCGAGGCGGGTGCCTTCAACCACTCGACCACCTCTCCGCGGCCGTACTACCGCGACGGTAGCTCGATACCTTCTCCTGCCGCGCCGCGCTTGCGGCGAAAAAAGCGCTGTAGCTGCGCGGCGGCCTCGACTTCCAGCACCCCGGCCGCGACCTCGATGCGATGATTGGTCAGGGGCGATCGCAACACGTCGAACGCGCCACCGTCGGCTCCGCCCTTGGGGTCGCGCGCGCCGTACACGAGACGTTTAATGCGCGCCGAAATCATCGCACCGGCGCACATGAGGCACGGCTCTTTGGTCACGTAGATCGTCGCCTCCGAGAGCCGCCATGCGCCCAACGCGCGCGCCGCCTCGCGCAAGAGCAGCATCTCCGCGTGGGCGGTCGCATCGGGGCGGGCCTCCTTCTCGTTCTTTGCTTCGAGGACGAGATCGCCGCTGACCAGGACCGCGCCGATCGGCACGTCACCGGCCCGAGCCGCTTCTTCCGCGAGCTCGAGCGCGCGGAGGATGTACGATTCATCAGTCATAGGTGGCTCCACACGCCGATGAAAAATGCGCGCCCGGAGGGATTCGAACCCCCGATCCCAGCCTTCGGAGGGCTGTGCGTTATCCAGCTACGCTACGGGCGCGTACGATCTGAGTCAGCGCGGCGCATCCGGCGGCAAACCCGCGCTTGGGATGTGCTTGAAGAGGTCGAGCTTATGGTCGACGAGCGTACGGTAGAACTTGCGCACGCAATCGGGATGACCGAAGAAGTACGTACGCGCGTAAGCAAGATCTTCGCCGGAACTATCCGGCACGTAGTGCGAAATCTCGATCTCCTCCATTTGGCCGCGATCGACCGGATGGGGACAGAAATCGCACGGAATCGTCGACATGATGGCACCTCGGACAAAACCGGCCGCCTCCTCGGCGGCCGGAGCTTAGATCTGGCTCGGGTAGGACTTGAACCTACGGCCAAGGGCTTATGAGTCCCCTGCTCTACCACTGAGCTACCGAGCCGCGGCCGGCCTGTCGGCGGCGATTCGACACCGCAGTATATCAGGACCCCCGGGCGGCTGCAAGCGTTGCCGGGCCCGAGCGGCACTCTGCTTGAATGGTAACGCTCGATGTTTCGTCGTCTTCGCGGCTTCGCGATCCCCGTTGTGCTGCTCGGTCTTTGCGCGCCGGCGGGTGCCGCGGGCGCCGGAGGTGCCGACGCCGGCACGCTTCTGGCGAAACACCGCGCCTTCGTCGGCTGGCAGCTCGGCGATGGTACGTTCACCACGCTTCGCTTGACGCGCCGAAAAGGCACCGGCGAAAGCGTGACCGAGCGAACGACCGAACTGCGCATCGGTCTTATCTACCACAACACTTCGACCTATCCGAAGCGCGGCGATACCGTGGAAGAGGACGGCTTCACCGGACGCGTCTTCTGGAGCTCCAACATCAACGGCTTCACGACGCCGATCTATGGCGACTCAGCGAAGTTTCGCCTGAGCTACGCGCTGCTGATGAACGAGGGGACGACGACGCTGCAAGGCGTCGACCGCGGGCCGGCGACGATCGACGGCAAGCAGGTCGAAACGGTTCGTCTGGAAGTTCCGAACGCCGATCCGATCGAGGTCGCAATCGATCCGCAATCGGGTGCCTACGTCAGGGCGGTCGTCGATCCGGACGGCGACTACGAGACGGCCGTGCACATTCTCTCCTATACCGAAGTACGCCCCGGGAAGAGAGCCATCGCGTCGTACCGTCTTGGCGATGAATCCGCGGACACGTACACGTACACCGCAATCGAGCCCAACGTTCCCGTTGCCAACGCGCAGCTGCACCCGCCGGATGCGCGAGCAACCTGGACGTTTGGCAATCCTGCGCCATTTCCGGTGACGCTGACCCCCACCCGCTTGCTGGTCGACGCGACCGTCAACGGGGTCAAAGGGCGCTTCATTCTCGACACGGGTGCGAGCGCGATCGCGCTCGACGAGGGCTTCGCCGATCGGGCTAAGGTCACCAAGCTCAACGTAACCGGATCTGCCGTCGGCCTCTACGGCGCGCAGCACACCGACATGCGCAGAGCCAACTCGATCTCGCTCGGCGGCAACACGCTTTCGAACGTGATCGTCGAGGCGCAAGATTTTACTTCGGGTGATTATCGCGGGCTCGACCAAAAGAACTACGATGGCCTGTTGGGCTACGATCTTTTCGCTGGGGCGACCGTACGCGTCGATTTCCAAGCCGTGACGATGGCGATCGCGGATCCATCGGCGCAGCATGGCGATCCGCCCGGTCTGGGAGTTACGACCGACACCTCGGGGTGGGTTCCCACGATTCCGATGACGCTGAACCGAACCCTGGCGGTCAAGGCGATGCTGGACACGGGCAATCCGGCCGCGATCGTTTTCGGGCCCGACCTACTCTACAAGTATCACTTGCGGATGGCGCGCAACGTCGGCGTGAAGGTAGGATTCGGCAGTGTCGAGTGCGGGAACATCGATACGCTGCAGATCGGGCCGATCACGTACTACGGAGAAGCGGCCTGCAAGCTCGACTCGGCGCTGGTGGCCGGCCGAAGAATGTTGGTCGGCCTGGATTTCTTGCGTCACTTCGCGGTTACGTTCGACTACCCGCACGGGCGCCTGTTCCTGCAGCCCTCGCCGCGGTAGCAAAGAGCAGCTCGGCGGAAGCGGAGCTGCTCTTCGTGAGAATCGCGGTCGGAGGGACTCGAACCCCCAACCTACAAGTTCGTAGCCTGTTGCTCTATCCAATTGAGCTACGACCGCGCGCTTCGGAGAGAGAGGGATTCGAACCCTCGATACGACTTTACATCGTATAACGGTTTAGCAAACCGCCGCCTTCAGCCGCTCGGCCATCTCTCCCGCAGTTTTGACGTTCTTTTATTTATCGCGTGCGACCCTCCCGGCACCTTTCGGGGCGCCCGTTTCCGGCCCGCAGCACCCAGAGCGAGCCAGCCCAACCGCGGCCGGCCGGCCGCGCCGGCGTAATCCATCACTTTTAAACAAACGCGCGACTTCTTGACAATCGCGAACGCACCCTTGTAGCGTAAGCGTTATGAATATGTTGCGCATCACTGCGATCGTATTCTAACCGCGTGCTCCGGCGGCGCACCGCAAGTACCGGTAACTAACGCTCTGCTCGCTTCAAACGCTTCAATCGAACCCGACCTTCGGCTCAACCCTTCAACGCTGCACTTCACCGAACCCCATCCGCGCAGCAAGCGCGAGGAGGTGTTCGGATTCAACCCAGGCGGTGGCTACCACGATACTTGCGAAGGGCTCGGCGTCGCGCACATCGGCCCCGGCCGCGCGCACGGCAGCACCGAGTTCTTCAAGGTCACGGCCGACCATCGCGGACAGTGTCAGTTCGATTTCGTCAACGGGACGGTCGTCAAGACGCTGACCGTCATCGTCAGTAGATAGCGGCGTTACCGTGGCGCAGTCGGCCGGTCCAACGGCGGTTCCGGTACGAACTCGGCGACCACCGGCGCATTTCGATTTGCGCGGCGCGCGAAGAGCGCGTCGATACCGGCCGTGCGTCCGGTCGGTAAGACCAGGCTGATTGCCGAGAGCAACAGCAGCGCGGCGTCGAGCGTTCCCCAGCCGCTGACCGTGGTTAGCGCTCCTCGCGCCGCCATGTAGTTCAGCGGCAGTAGGATCCCCAAAAGCGCACCTACGCGCGTCAGCACGCCCACGAAGAGCGAGAATCCGACGCAGACCTCGCCAAGGCGCACCAGTTCGGCAAAGAGACCGACGTGCGGCTGAACGACGTTGACGAGGAAGTCGTGATAGGGGCCGGTCGTCTTGGCGATCCCGTTTTGGACGTAGGTAACGATAGCGCCGTTAGGCGGCACGAACTTGTCGCTATGAAGAAACTTTGGAATGCCGTGAATCAACCAGATCGCGCCGGTCAGAATCCGCACGATGGCAAGCCAGCCCGCGTAGGTTCGTGACGATGGCAAGTTCATGCCGGGATCTCCTTCGGTAGACGGATCAGACGTGCAATCGTGGCGGCCGCTTCACCTGCCGCGTGCGGACGCCCTAAGCGCCGCGCAGCCACGATCATACCCTCTCGTCTTGAGCGATCGGTGAGCACGGTCTCGATCGCTCCGGGCAGCTCGTCCACGCGGCGCGTTCGGATCGCCGCCCCGCCTTCGACCAGAAAGCGCGCGTTGCGTTCCTCCTGACCCGGCAGCGGCTTGCAGAGCACCATCGGGACCTGGGCGACCAAGGCCTCGGCGCTGGTTAGACCGCCGGGCTTGGTTACCAACACGTCGGCGGCGTGCATGTAGTCGAAGACGTTGTCGACGAAGCGTAGGCCGCGTACCGGGTAGTTAACGCCCTCGGCCGCGCGCGAAAGGCGGCGTTCGATGCGCGCGTTTCGCCCGCCGATCACCACCGCCGCCAGCGGAATCGCGACGGTGTTTAACGCGTCGAGCATGCGCTCGATCGGCGCGATTCCAAGTCCGCCTCCCATCAACAGCACGACGTGCCGGTCCTTGGGAATATTGAGGCGCTCGCGCAAGGCGTCCTGCGGCTCTCGCAGAGGGCGCGAACTCCGGCCGAACCGGGATGCCGCAGGCCGTGATCGTCTCCGGCCTGATGTGACGGCGCAAGAGCGCGTTCTCGCATTGCCTCATTTGCTACGATGTAGCGATCGATGTTCTCGTGAATCCAAAAACCGTGTACGGCAAAATCGGTGACGACGCCGACTACCGGCGGCGCGTCGGCGAAGGCGCGCTTGTACTCCGCCATCGCCCCGCAAGGGAAGGCGTGCGTGCAGACGACCACGTCGGGGCGCTCGCGACGCAACAGCGCCCTTAAATTGCTCGCGGTGAACTGGTGCGCCCAGGCGCGAAACGGACCGACCTCGGTTGCGCGTTCGGCTCGGTTGTAGATGTAACGGTACATCTGCGGAATCGTCTTGACCATCCGGAGGTAGCCATCGGACACGATCCGTGAGACGACCAGTGCGGCATACTCGTACGAGTCGACGACCGGCGTCTGCGCCGCCGGATCGATCTCGCGCAGCGCGGCGCCGAGCGCGTTAGCGGCCGATAGGTGGCCGACTCCGACGCTAGCCGAAAGGAAGAGAACCTTCATCGGCCTCTTCGGCAAAGATCAAAAAATCGTCCAAAATCTCTTGCGCCAGCTGGTCGTCTTCCAGCAGATTGCCGCTCAAATCCGTGACGATGAACTCTTCCTCGTCTTCCGGAGCTTCGTAGCGCAGCACGGCGTACGACACGCTCTTCTGCGGATCCTCGAGAATGCCGACGACCTCAAAGGGCAAGGTCGCTCCCTCCTTGGTCTGGATGTGGAGGATCTCGCGCAACTCAAGTGCATGGGGCAGGTCACCTCCGCCGTTCAGCGATGACATCGGCGCTCTCCCTTCTATTGCAGGCACCGGGAAACGTTGGCTTGGTGCTCGGCCAGCGTCTTGGCGAAAACGTGGCGCCCGCCTCCGCAGTACACGTAGTAGAGGTAGTCGCTCTTCGACGGATGGAGCGCTGCCTCCAGCGAGGGTCGTCCGGGATTTGCGATCGGAGTCGGGGGCAAGCCGGCGTGCAGGTAGGTGTTGTAGGGCGAATCGTGCTTCAAGTCGGCAAACGAAAGTACGCTCTTGTGAGCCGGCAGCGCGTACTCGATCGCTGCGTCGACTTGCAGCGGCATCCGCAAACGCAGGCGATTGTAAATGACCCCCGCAATCTTTGGTCGATCGACTTCGCTCTTGGCCTCTCGCTCGACCAGCGAGGCGACGGTCACGGCCTGCGGCACGGTAACTCCAAGCGCACGCGCGCGGAGGGCTGCATCGGGCGGCAGCTCTCTGAAAAACTCTGCACGTCAGCTGGCTTGCTACCTGGTGCGGCTCGCCGCCGAGCGGTACGAGGTAGGTGCTCGGAAAGAGAAAACCTTCGAGGTTCTTCGTCCGCGCGCCGCTCGACTGAAATCGATTCGTGCATGAAGTCGCGGAGCAGGTCCGATGCCCGGCCGATTCCGTTCGCTTCCATCCGCGCGGCGATCTGCTCGGCTGTAAAGCCCTCCGGAATCGTCACCCATGCGGCCACTTGCGCGCCTCCGCTCACGAGCGCGCGCAAGACCTCGTCCTGCGTGACGCGAGCATCGAAGCGGTACTCGCCTGCTCGCACGGAGACGTCTTCGCCGCGTAGTCGTGCGAGCAATCGGAAGGTCATGACGTTGCTGATAACCCCTTCCTCTGCTAAGGCGTGTGGCGATCTGGTCGAAACTCGAACCGCGCTCGATCACGACCTGTCGTTGCTCGGTGGGATGCGACCGGTCACGGTAGATTGCGTACCATAGCGTTGCGAGCGCAACCACGCACAGGAGCGCGATCGCGCCGACCGTGTAGGCGACATAGCGCAGGTACTTCACGGGGCCGACGCGTTGCGCCGGCGGGCAAGAAACGAGTCGAGGATGAGCGCGGCGGCGATCTGGTCCACGACCTCTCGGCGTTTGCGGCGCGAGGCGTCCGCCGCGATCAGGCTCTTCGTCGCCGCGGCGGTCGTCATACGCTCGTCTACGCGGTGAATCGGCCCGCCGAAGACCTCGCGCAAACGCTCCACGAACTCGTCTATGGCGCGCGCCGCGATGCCGCGCTCGCCGGCCAGCGTCAACGGGTCGCCCACCACGAGTTCGCCAACCGCATACGCATCGAGATACTCCTTGATCTTGGCGAAATCGTCGCGGCGGTTGGTACGTTCGATCGTCGCCAGCGGCAACGCAAACGTACTGGTCGGATCGGCGATCGCGAGGCCGATCCGTTTGCTCCCGACGTCGAGCGCCATGATCACGACCCGAGCGCGCCGATGTGGGCGAGCGCCTTGGGACGCCGCCCGAGGTGGTGCGCGATAAGTTCTTCGACCGCTTTGGCCGCCCGCCGCGTTGCGTGCACGGCCGCCGTCGCCGGATCGCCTTTGGGCACGGCCAGTGCGCGCAGGTTCGCCACGTCGTCCTGATCGAGTTCGGGCAGGTCGCGCCAGCGCTCCCGACAGGCCGCGTCGACGATGCCGCCCGACTCGGCGTCCAGCCAGAGCGCTCCGGCCGGCAGCGGGGCGCCGCAGCGCACGCAGGTCTGCAGCGGCGGCGCCAGCCCGAGCATCTCCAAGAGCCGCAACGAGAACCGCGGCAACAGCGCCGCCGGCGAGGCCGAAAGCGCAATCGCGGCGATCGCACCGGCAAGCAGCTCGTAGACGTCGGGCAGGGCGAGGTCGGGCTCGCAGAACGAATCGATCAGTTCGGCTACCAGCGATGCGACCGCGTATCGTTCCGGCTCGACCAATCGCGACCACGGCGAACGCAGAGTATCCGCCGAGACGATAACGTCGAGCGAACGTCCGCGATGCATGCCGAAATCGCACTCGTTGGCGAACTCGAGCCGGCCCGCCAAATGGCTGCGCGGGCGCCGAATGCCCTTGGCGACCGCGTCGAGCTTCCCGTGCTCGAGGGTAAACAGCGTCATGATGCGGTCGGCCTCGCCCAGCGGCCTTCCGCGCAAGACGATGCCCCGCGTCTTATAGGTGCGCGGTAGCGTCAGGGTCCTCGACTTCGTCTGTCTGGTCGACGGTGCCGTTGGTGTAGACGCGGACCGCGAGAATGCGCCGGCCGCGGGTTCGGTCGACTCGTAGGCGGGTGTGGTCGTCGGCGTCGACTTCTTCGCCCTCGCTCGGGAAGGCGTCCGAAGAGGCCAACCGTGTAGCCGCCGATCGTCTCGAAATCTTCGGTCGGGAGGCGGGTGCCGAGCTTAGCGTTGACGTCCTCGATGTTCGTCCCCGCCTCGACCACGGCCTCAGTATCGGAGACGACGGCGATCGGCTCTTGCTCGTCGAGGTCGTGCTCGTCGCGAATCTCTCCGACGATCTCTTCGAGCAGGTCTTCCATCGTTACTAATCCGGCCGTGCCGCCGTATTCATCGACGATGATGGCCAGCGAGAACTTGTCGCGCTGCATCTCGCGCAGCAGGTCGGAGATCTTCTTCGTCTCGGGAATATGCATGGCCGGGCGCATGAGCGAACGAATGCTGGTGTGAGCGAGCGAGCCGCTGGCAAGCGCGATCAAAAGCTCGCGATCGTGGACCACGCCGACGATATCGTCCTTCGACTCCTGGTAGACGGGCAGCTTCGAGTATCCCTCGGCGATAACGGTATCGAGAACGCGACGGGGCGAGTCATCGATCGAGACGGCAACCATCTCCGGCCGCGGCTTCATCACCTCGCGCACGATCGTGTCGCCGAACTCCATCACCGAGTGGATCAGCTCTCGCTCCTGCTCCTCGATCACGCGCTGCTCCGCGCCGACGTTGACCAAGGCGCGAATATCCTCTTCCGTAACGTACGGACGGTGTGCGTGCTTGATGCCGAAGGCTCGCAGGAGGACGTCGGTCGCGATTTGGAACGCGCGCGCTATCGGCGTCAAGATGAACGCTACGTAGAACGTCGGCAAAGCCAAGCGCAGCGCCCAGCGTTCGCTGTCGCCGGTCGCGACCGTCTTCGGAACGACCTCCCCGAAAAACAAAAAGACGACCGTCATCACGACGGTGGAGATCAAGACCGGCGAAGGGACGCCGACCTCGATCGCGATCGACGTCGCCAGCGATGTGGCGGAGAGCAGCACGATCGTGTTTCCGACCAAAATCGACGTGAGAAAGCGCTGCTTATCATCGACCATGCGCTGCAGGTTGCGCGCGCCGCGCACCCGCCGGTCGGAGATTGCGCGAGCTCGGAGCCTGGAGATCGAGACGAGCGCGGCTTCCGAGGCGGCAAAGAAGGCCGCGAGCAGAACGAGCACCACGAGGGCGACGATCTGGTACGGCAGGCCTTCCGGGGTACTTCGAGTTGGGTCCACGTTCAAATCGGCGCCATTATAGCACAACGTGGGGGCGCACTAGCACGTAGATCGCTAGGGCGGCTAGCGTGCCGAGAACCGCTCCCCAGAAGACTTCGAAGGGCCGATGGATGCGCGCCTCGACACGGCTTTGGGCGACCAAGAAGGCGACGAAGTAGGCCAGGAGCGCGGCAAGCGGTTTCTGGTAGAAGAACGCCAAGATGGTCGCCACCGCAAACGCGAGCGCCGCGTGACCGGAGACGGCGCCCCCCTGCAGCGCCGAGCCCCGGCCGACCCAGGCCTTGGCGAAGATCGTCGCGATCGCCACGACCACGAGCACGATCAGCGCCACGTTGGCCGGAACCGACTGCACCGCCTCGAAGACGCGCGACCCGCCGCTCAGAATGCCTTGATAGAAGATCAGGTACGCGGCAAAGAGCGCGCCGACCGCGGCGATCAGCACGGCTCCCGCGGCGGCGTCCTTGGCAGTTTTGGCCAGCGGATGGTGCGCTACGGTCAGCAGGTCCACGATCGACTCGATCGCGGTGTTGATCAGCTCCAGACTCAAGACCAGCGCGATCAGAATCACCGTGGCCAGAACGTAGATGCGATCGAGACGCAGGATCAGCGTCGCGAGCAGAACCAGCGCGGCGATGACGAAGTGCACGCGCATGTTCGGCTGCGTGCGCGTTGCGTAAATGATGCCTTCGAAGGCGTGGTGGACCGAGCGCATAAGCCGGCTGCGCTCGATCGGCAGATAGTGCGGTTCGTTCGAAGGAGTTTTGGGCTGCTGCATCAACGCCGCTCGCCGTATGGCCAGGGCAGCGCGATCGCGTCGGCCAGCCGCCGCTCCTCGCGCCGCATCGTCCGCCGCTCCGCTGTGGCCTCGTGGTCGTGGCCCATCAAGTGCAATATACCGTGAATCAGCAATCGGTAGACTTCGTCCTGCACCGGTGCGTCGTACTCCGCCGCTTGCCTTCGGGCCGTATCGACCGAGATCACGACGTCGCCGAGCAGGTGTTCCACCCCCTCGGCAGCGTCTCCGCCGTCCAACGGGAAGCTCAGCACGTCGGTCGGACGATCTTTGCCGCGGTAGCCGCGGTTGAGCGAGCGCATCGCGCGATCGCCCACGATGGTCAGCGAGAGCGCCGACTCCGCCTCGCCGGCGGCGTCGAGCAGTCTGCGCGCAGTCGCGACCAGCGCGCGCCCGTTGATTCCGCTGTGGCGTACCGCGTTGCGGTAGTGGATCACGCCTTTGCCTCAGGCGGCGGGCTCGCGTACGCGCGCACGATGCGCGCCACGAGCGGATGGCGGACGACGTCCGTCTCGTCCAGCTCGATCGCCGCGACGTCGGCGATCCCGGCAAGCCGGCTCGCCGCATCGCGCAGGCCGCTGCGCTGCCCCGCCGGCAGGTCGACCTGGGTCACGTCGCCGGTTACGACCATCTTCGACCCGCTGCCCAGCCGCGTCAGGAACATCTTCAGCTGATCGGCGGTCGCGTTCTGGGCCTCGTCGAGAATGACGAACGCATCGGAGAGCGTTCGGCCGCGCATGTATGCCAACGGCGCAACTTCGAGCGTGCCGCGTTCCATGTACTTATTGACGGCGGTGTCGTCGAGCAGGTCGCCCAGCGCGTCGAAGAGCGGCCGCATGTACGGGTCGACCTTCTCACGGATATCTCCGGGAAGAAATCCGAGGCGTTCACCGGCTTCGACCGCCGGGCGCGAAAGAATCACGCGCGTCGTCTCGCGCTTCTTCAGCGCGCGCACGGCCATGACGACCGCGAGATACGTCTTCCCGGTTCCCGCCGGACCGATGCCGAAGGTCAGCGCTGATTCTTCGATGGCGCGAACGAAACGGTGTTGGCCCGGCGTTCGCGGCCGGATCTCCCGCCCGCGGTGGCTGCGAAGCAGCGTGCTCGGAAGTGCCGAACCCCCGCGTTGCACGCGCGCATCGGAGAGCGCAAGCGCGACGTCTTCCGGCGTGATGTGCGCGCCGCCGACGGCGGCATCGAGGACGCGGCGAACAACGTCTTCAGCGCGCGCGACCGCGGCGTCCTCGCCGGCCAAAAGCAACCGGTCGCCGTCGGCGCGAACCGCCACCTCGAGCGTGGATTCGATTGCCGAGAGATTACGGTCGTATTCGCCGAAAAGGCGCACGCGATCGGGAAGCTCGCGCAGATCGATCGATCGTTCAGCCGTCAATAGGGAAAGTATTCGTCGCCGAGCGCGCGTGGCTTTCCAAGCACCTCTGCGGCGACGACCGCCCGCCGAACGTCCCCCGGGCCCGCGAAGAAGCGGCGGCGGACGGGCGTGTGCTCCGCGCCCGCGTGGTCCGGGGCACGCGGTGCGGGCCGGGCCGGCGGCGGCTGCGGACGGCGCGGCGGCGGAGGTGCAGGCGACGGCTGAGCCGCCTGGGGCGCGCCGTTGCGCGGCCCAGGCTTGCCCTAGGGGCGGAGAAGGCTGCCGGGCGGGCTGCGGCGGGCTACCCGGCCCGCGAGGCGCCTGGGCTGCCCTTCGGATGCTCGAGACCATGCTGGCCCCGACGCCCACGATCAGCAGAACCACCCAAACGAGGAGCCCGACGTCGCGCACGGCGACCGCCTACTTGATCGGTCCTGGCGCGGGGGAAGCTGCGGCTGAGGCTCGGCTGGGCCCTCGCCGGAAGCGCCGATCGACGCCCGCATTTCGGTATCCGCCTGAACGTTCTTCAGCCGGTAGTAATCCATCACGCCGAGATGCCCGCTGCGGAACGCTTCGGCGATCGCTTGCGGAATCGTCGCTTCCGCCTCGACGACCTTCGCGCGCATCGCCTGCGTCTGCGGCCTTCTGCTCCTGCTCCGATGCGAGCGCGGCATACTGACGCTCCGCAGCCTTCGCTTGGGCGATGCGCCGATCGGCCTCGGCCTGACTCGTCTGCAGCTCCGCGCCGATGTTCTTGCCGACGTCGACGTCGGCGATGTCGATCGAAACGATCTCGAACGCCGTGCCCGCGTCGAGTCCTTTGGCGAGCACCGCCTTGCTGATCCGATCCGGGTACTCGAGGACTTCCTTATGATCGACCGCCGCGCCGACCGCCGAGACGACGCCCTCGCCGACGCGCGCGACGATCGTCGGTTCGCCGGCGCCGCCGACGTAGCGATCGAGGTTGCTGCGCACGGTGATTCGCGCTTTGACGTTGAGCTGAATGCCGTTCTGGGCGACGCCCTGGAAGATGGGCGTCTCGATGACCTTTGGATTGACCGACGTCTGCAGCGCCTCGAGCACGTTGCGGCCGGCCAGATCGATCGCTGCGGCGCGCTGCCACTCGAGCGGAATCTCCGCGCGCTGCGCGGCGATCATCGCCAGCGTCACGTTCTCGACGTTACCGCCGGCCAGAAAGTGCGATTGCATCTGATCGACGGTAAGGTTCAGCCCTGCCTTGCGCGCGCGCACGTAGTTGGTGACGATGACGCTGGGCGGAATGCCGATCAGCCGCATGCGCACGAGCGCGATGATGCCCAGCGGAACGCCGGCCGCGATCGTTCGAATCCATAGCCCGATCGGAAAGTAGTAGAGAAACGCAAAGAACGCGATGATGACGATGAGGACGATGATCGCGCCGGAAACGGCTACCATAAGTGCTCCTATGAGGTGACGGGTTCGACGAAGACTCGAGCGCCCTCGACGCGCACGACTCGGATCGGGGTTCCCTGTGCGATGAACTCGCCCTCGGTCAGCACGTCGACGCGGCGGCCGTCAATCGAAGCGATGCCGGCCGGCCTCAAAAAGCTCGCGGCCGTGCCGGTGCGCCCCCGCAGGTGCCGGTGATCGGCGCTCGCCACGTACTCGGGGCCCTGCGTCGCACCCAGAGCCAGGCGCTGCGCCCACGCGTTCTCCGGCACGGCGCGGACCGTGAGCGTAAAGGCGATCACCGTCAGCACGATCGCCGTTGCGAGCGTCTCGATGCCGACGAAGAAAAAGGGCAAGCCAAAGGCAAAGAGCACGGCCAACAAGAGCGCGATCGCGCCGAGTATGCCGGGCAGTCCGTGGCCCGGCACGACGTGCAGTTCCCACAAGATTCCGAAGAGGCCGAGGACCGCGAGCACGACGACGAGGCCGTTGGAGAAGCCCGCGTAGACGTGGCTTCCAAAGAAGAGCGCGAGCGCGCCGACGCCGATGACGCCGGCGATTCCGTGCAGCGTCTGCATCTCGATCAACAGACCGAGCATGCCGAGCGTCAGAAGCAGTCCGCTGACCACCGGGTCGGTTGCGAAACGCGCGATTCGCTCGCCCCAGGTAAACGACTCGCTGACTTGCGGTGCGCCGGCCAGATGAAACTGCTCGAGCGCGGCGTCGAACGTCGGCGCCGTGCCCTCGGCGATTCCGGCGCGAACCGCGTCTTCGGTGTTGAGCGTCAGAATCGTACCGGAGCGCTTGTAATCGGGTACGTCGACGTTCTTGTCGACCATCGCGCCGGCGAGCTTGGCGCTGCGATGGTTGCGCAGCGCGGTCGATTCGAACTCACCGCGCAATCCCGAGATCAGCTTGGCCGTCGGCGGAATCGGCTCGGCGGCGCCGATCGAAGCGCCCGGCGCCATCACGATGCGGTTGGCTGCGAGCGTAATCAGCGCCGCAGCCGAGTAGGCACGCTGGCCGACGTACGCGACGACCGGTTCCTGCGCCGAAAAGAGCGCGTCGCGAATTCGGAACGCCGCGTCGACCAGGCCGCCAGGGCTATTGACTTCAAGGACGATCGCCTGCGCGTGATCGCGGTTCGCCTCGTCCACAGAGCGTTCGACCAGATGGGCCATGCCCTCGTCGACGGTGCCGGTGATCGGAACGACCACGACGGGCGCGCTGCTGGGCGCGCCGGCAGCCATGCCTACCGCACCGCAGAGCAGCAGGGCCGTCCAGAGCCAGGCACGCAGCCGCAAGGCTTTCATACCGCTAGCTACCCGGGCCCGATAGGGAAGTTACGCGCCGCAGCTTCCTACGAAGAGGCGAGCTCTTCGGTAACGATTTGGCGCACGAGGTTGCCGTCGGCGACGCCCTTGAGCTGCGGCATCAGCGTCTTCATGAGGGCGCCTTGGTTGCGTCCTTCGGCGGAAGCTGCGCCAACAGACGCGCGGACGATCTCGCGAATCTCCTCGGGCGACTTCTGTTGCGGCAGATAGGCGAGCAAGATTTCGCGCTCGGCGCGTTCTTTGTCGGCGAGATCCTCTCGGCCGGCCTTCTCGAACTCGGCGAGCGAATCGGCCGCGCTGCTTGGCCAAGCGCGAAACGACCTCGAGCTCGTCGGCGTCCGAGAGATCACCTCCGCCCTCGGTGCGTTTGTAGATGAATCCGGAGAGTGCCGAACGCAGCGTGTCGAGGCGCAGCTGGTCGCGCGCCCGCATCGCGTCCTTTAGATCGGAGGCGATGCGGTCTTTCAGGGCTCCCATGAGGAGGTAAACCTACGCGCGGCGCTTGCGCGCCGCAGCCGACTTCTTCTTGCGGCGGACGCTGGGCTTCTCGTAGTGCTCGTGCTTGCGCGCCTCGGCGAGAATGCCCGCCTTCTGGGTGGCCTTCTTGAAGCGGCGCAGCGCGCTCTCGATCGTTTCGCCCGGAGCGATGCGAACTTCCATCTAAAAATGACCCCCCTTTCGGCGTGCGCGGCTTACCCGCCGGCACGAAAAATTAGGCCCCAAAGGGCCAGGCCATAGCCTAACATAGCTGGGCCGGGAAGCGTCAAACCGGAGACCTAGCCGGGCGGCCAGGTCATGCTGCGCCCGGCCAGCACGTGAACGTGCGACGTGGCCGACGGTCTGTCCGCCGTCCGGCCCGGTATTAACGACGAGGCGAAAGCCCTCGTCCGCGCCGCGCTCCTTGCCCAAGCGCGCGGCGACGTCGATCAAGCCGGCCGCGAGCGCGCGCATCTCGACCGTGCAGCACGTCCCAGATCGTTGCGTAATGCTCGAGCGGCATAACCAGCAGATGCGTCGGCGCTTGCGGGTTGAGATCCTCGATCGCGACGCACGCGCTCGTCGCGATAGACCGCCTTCGCCGGAATCTCCCCGCGAGCGATCTTGCAGAAGATGCAGTCGTCCATCAGTGCGTCCGAATCGTGAAGTTCCACGACTTCGTCGTCGTGTTGCCGGCTTGGTCGGCGACGCGCACCGTCACGCGGACGTTGCCCGTCGGGATAGCTGTACGACGGAAGGTACTGGATGAACTGCGCCGTGCGAACGCACTCCGAGGTCACGTCGCGGCCGTTGATCCAACATAGACGCGCTCGACGGGTTGACCGGAACCGCGTCGGCGGCAAAGCTGGCGTAAACGGCCGGACGGTTCGTGTTGACGTCGCGCCGGCGTCCGGCGCGAAGTCGGCGATGCCCGGGCGGCGTGCTCGAGGCCGAGACCATCTGCGGCGCCGGCGCTTCGACGCTGCTGCGTCGCCCGACAGAGAGGCGGCCGATCAGCGGCGACGTCCTCGAAGTTCGCGCCGCGCGGAATCGCGTAGCTTCCGACGTAAACGCCCGGCGAACTCTCGTGCATCGTCTGATTGGTCACGTCGGAACCGATGTCGAACGTCGCCGCCGCTGCCGGCGTTCCGTGAAGCGTGACGTGGATCGGTGTCGCCGGCGCGCAGCGGATGGGTGGCATCGCTCTGCACGACGGTAATATGCGAGCTTCTGCGACTGCGCGGCTGCGGCGGCGATGCTGGCCGGCTGGCGAGAACCTCGCGCACTTCGTTGCGTCTCGACGTTGTAGCGCACCGTCACTGGTCGTCGCGCTCGCAGGTCGGCGAAGCCGGCCGCCTTTCCGTTGAGCGCGATCTCGGTCGTGCGGCCGGCGGCGATCACCTGCCCGTCGTCCAGGACGAACTGGTTCCCGGCGACCGCGACGATGCGGCCGTTGCGCGAGCCGTACTCGTCCACGATGCGCTGCGACGCGCCCGTCCTTGCGCATCTCGACGCGCGCGAAGTCGCCGGGCCGCACGTCGCTCGAGCTCGCCCGGCGTGGTGACGTTGGCGTTGACGTCCTGCACGTCGATGGCCGCGTTGGGCGCGATCGGAATCGTCTTCGACGCCGCCGTCGTAGCCGCAGCGTCAGCGTCGGCGGATCCGAGAGCACGTCGACGGCGGCGACCGTCCCGAAGCGCTGGAATCCGTTGCCGACGGCGGAGCAAGCCCGAGGCTCGAGCGCCCGACGAGCTGCGCGACGATCGTCACGGTGTTGGTCCGCCGGTCGAAGTTCGCTTGCGCGCCCAGGACGTCGGTGAAGAAGCGCAGCGGGACGTAGAGCACATCTTCGATCTCGACCGGCGGCGCGTCGAGCTTGACCTGCCGATTCGTCGATCTGTCGCGAACGGCTGCCGATCGTCAGGGTAACGGTCTTCGAGCCGATCTGCGTGGTGATGCGATTTCCGCGTCTGGTCGAACGGAAGCCCGAGCGCCTCGATCGTACGCCGCACCGGCACGAGCAGCACGTTCTTCTCGAACCGCGGCGGCGGATCGATGCGCGAAGCGTATCGCCGTTGATCGACGATCGTGATCGGATGCGACTTGCCGGCGGCACCGGCGATTGCGGCCGCAGACAGGGCCGTGGCCAGCGATGCGCGCGAGAGCCGACTCGCGCCAGCGGTTTCACGCTTGCTCCAACACCTCTCGATAGACGTCGGCGGTCGCGCGCGCGCAGCGGTCCCAGGTGAGCTGCCGCGCGATCTCGCGGCCCTGCGTTGATCGACCGCGTCGCGCAGACCCTCGTCGTCGAGCAAGATTCTCCAGCAACGTGCGCAATGCTGCTGCATCGCGCGCAGCGAACGTGCGCGCCGCCGATTCGAGCACGCGCGGCACCGCGTCGTCGCAAGCGACGACCGGGCAGCCCGCAGCCATCGCCTCGAGCATCGGCAAGCCGAAACCCTCGCGCAGCGCCGGCTGCACCAACGCCGCTGGCGCCGGCGTAATACGGCCGTCAGGCGTTCTGTCGCTCACGTCGCCGAGCGCCACGATCGCGCGATCCGCAGTGCTGCGGCGCTGCAGCTCGCCGCCGAAATCGTCGGGGCCGGTAAGGTAGAGATCGACTCGCAACTCGGTCGGGAAGCGCCGACCAGGCGTCGAAGAGCGTCGCGAGATCCTTGTGCTCGCGGTGGTTGCCGACGTAGAGCAGATACGGCCGGCCGCCCGCATGCGGAGCGCGCCGGCGCCAGAAAGCGCTCCGTCGACGCCGAGCGGGACGACGCGCACCTTCGCGCGATCGACGCCCAGGAAGCGCGACGAGATCGTCGACCGTACGTTCGTCGTCGGTGATGACGCGCTGTGCGCGCGCGCACGCGCGACGCACGACCGTTTGGTAGTACGGTCGAACCTTGCGCCTTGAAGTACTGCGGAAAGCGCAAATGGATCAGATCGTGAATCGTGATGACGAAGTGCGGCGGCACGAACCAGCGGCACGTAGAGCGAGAGAAAGTGCACCAGGTCGAGCCGCGCGCGGCGGATCGCCAGCGGGCAGCCCAACCTGCTCGTCCCAGCCGAAGTTGCCGCCTTGCGTAAACGGTACGTACTCGATACTCCGGCGCAACCGTGGGAAGACGCGCGACGAGCTCGCGCGCGTAGGTCTTCATTCCGGCCGAGAGCTGGCGCGTCATGCGCGCATCGAGTCCGACGCGCGCGCGGTTCACGCGCAGCGAGCGCTTTGCCGGCGGCGACGGCCGGATAGCAGCCGAATGGTAGGCGACGTACCAGCCGCGCGGGCCGTCGAGCAGCGCGCCTTTGCCGAGCAGCAGCCAACCGAGGCGCAGCGACGCCGGAGACGCGACGCGCCGGCGAGCGCGACCAACGAGCCGCTTCATGTTCGCGCGCTTCGAGCGCTCGTGTAGCGATCGTACTTTCGCGCGGTACGTCGCGACGTCCGGATACGAGTAATGCAGCAGCGTCCCGGCGAGCTCGCCGATCCGTCCGTCGCTCGACCAGCCCTCGTGGATCGGCGCAGCGTCCGCCGGCGGCCGGATGCGCCTCGAGCTTGGCGCGATCGGTGCGAAAGAGCCGCAGCAGCGGCTCGTTGCGCCAGATGCGCATCGGCTTGCCGCAAAAATAGGTCGTGCGGCTGACGCGGTAGCCGTCCACGTCCTCCGGCGCGCGCAGGATCGCGTCGCGCAGCACGTCGTCGAGAGCCTCGTCGGCGTCGATCATCAGCGCCCACGGCGTTTCGACCTGCGAGAGCGCGAAGCGGCGCGCGTCGACGAAGTCGGTCCACTCGCGCTCGACGATCCGCGCGCCGGCCGCTGCGGGCGAACTGCACGGTGTGATCGCGCGAGCACGCATCGAGGACGAAGACGGTGCATCCGCGCGGCAGGCTCGTCAGCGCACGCGGCAAGTTGCGTTCTTCGTCGCGCGTCAGGACGACGGCGGTGATTAGGCCTGCGTCCAGGACGCCGCCTCGAGCGACCGTCGCGGCGCGGGCCGCGAGCCGCCCTTGCGTGCGCGAGCGCCGCGCCGATGAAATCGCGATAGAGCGGCGACGGCGCGATTCGGGCGCGACTTGAACTCCGGATGCGCTTGCGTGCCGACGAACCACGGATGCATGTCGGCGGGCAGCTCGATGACTTCGACCAGCCGCGTCTTACCGACCGTATGATGGCCGGTGAAGCGCATGCCGTGCTCTTCGAAGATCGGGCGGTAGCGGTTGTTGAACTCGTAGCGGTGGCGGTGGCGCTCGCTGATCTCGAGCGTCCCGTAGGCGCGCGCCGCCTGACTCCCTTCTTCGAGCGTGCAGGCGTAGGTCCCAAGGCGCATCGTTCCGCCGTACATCTCGAGATTGCGCTGGTCGGGCATGAAGTCGATCACCGGATCGGTCGTCGTCTCGTCGACTTCGCTCGTCATCGCATCGGGCAGCCCGCAGACGTTGCGCGCGAACTCGACGCACGCCAGCTGCATGCCGTAGCAGATGCCCAGGAACGGAATCCCGCTGCTCGCGCACGTATTGGATCGCGCGCAGCTTGCCCTTGACGCCGCGCGCGCCGAAGCCGGGCGCGACCAGGACGCCGTGCGCGCCGCGCAGCACCTCGACGCCTTCGTTCTCGACCAGCTCCGAATCGATGCGCTTGATCGTCGACGCGGCATGGTGGAAGATGCCGGCAGTGCTGCAGCGCCTCGTTGATCGAGATGTACGCATCTTTGAGCTCGACGTACTTTCCGACCAGCGCGATCGTCACGCGGCGGCGCGGGTGCAGCAGCCGTTCGGCGATCGCTACCCAGTCGTCGAGCATCGGAGCTCCGGCCGGCAGGTTCAGCTTGCGAACCGCGGCCTGGGCCAGACCCTCGGCTTCGAGATTGAGCGGCACCTGGTAGATCGTTCGCGCGTCGCTGTTCTGCACGACTGCGCTGGGCGGAACGTCGCAGAAGAGCGCGATCTTCTCCTTCAGCTCCAGCGGCATCGGCAGCGCGGACTGCGTGCGGCAGACGATCGCGTCGGGCGAGATTCCGATTCCGCGCAGCTCGCGCACCGAGTGCTGCGTCGGCTTGGTCTTCAGCTCGTCGGCCGCGCCGAGGTGCGGCAGCAGCGTCAGGTGCACGTACATCACGTTCTCGTCGCCGACGTCGTAGCGCATCTGGCGGATCGCTTCGAGGAACGGCAGCGACTCGATGTCGCCGACCGTTCCGCCGACCTCGACGATGCAGACCTCGGCATGGCTCGCTTCGGCCACGCGCTTGATGTGCGCCTTGATCTCGTTGGTGATATGCGGAATCACCTGGACGGTCGCGCCGAGATAATCGCCGCGCCGCTCCTTCTCGATCACCGAGTTGTAGATTTGCCCGGTCGTGACGTTGTTGGCGCGCTGCAGGTTCTCGTCGATGAAACCGCTCGTAGTGGCCCAGATCGAGGTCGGTCTCGGCGCCGTCTTCGGTCACGAAGACCTCGCCGTGCTGATACGGATTCATCGTACCGGCGTCGACGTTGATATACGGGTCGAGCTTCTGGATCGAAACGCTGATGCCGCGCGCTTTGAGGAGCCGTCCGAGCGAGGCAGCCGTGATGCCCTTGCCGAGCGAACTCACGACGCCGCCGGTGAAGAATATGTACTTCGCCATCTCGGGTTGCTTTTTTTCGGTCTCAGCGGTCATTACACCTTGGTTGCTTCGTTGCTGAGGGCTACATGCCGCCGGCGCGTGTCGAGCGCGTCGGCGCACTGCGCCGCTCTGCCGCTCTGCATACGGCTCGCGGCGATCACGCCGCCGAAGCGGCACGTAGCCTCAGCTTCGAGGCCATCGGCCTGATACGTCGCCAGCGTAATCGCACAGACCTCATGGCGAAGTTTGGGAAAGTAGTTTGGGTCAGTTCTCTTAAGGTTTGGATGGTCGGGGGGGCGGCTTCGAGCAGCAGTGCTCCGCCCTGCTCGAGCAGCTCGGGAGCGGTGGGAAGAAAGCGGCGGTAGAGCGCGAGGCCGTCGGGGCCGCCGTCGAGCGCCAGCCGTGGTTCGAATGCTAGCGGGTTGGGTCGTGAGGGAAGCTCGGCGCTGGGGATGTAGGGCAGGTTTGCGACGACGACGTCGTAGCGGCGCCCGCGCACCGGTTCCGCTAAGTCGCCGTTGATGAAAGCTGCAGCGTGCGAGACATTTAGGCGCGCCGCGTTGCGCGCGGCGACTTCGAGTGCGGCCGGCGAGATGTCGGTCGCGTCCACGAATGCGTTGGTTTCGGCCGCGATCGTGCAGGCGATCGCGCCGGAGCCGGTACCGACGTCGAGCACGCGACGCGGCGCCGATGCGCGATGCGCTGCCTTCGACCAGATGCTCGGTCTCGGGGCGGGGCACGAGTACGCGATCGTCGACAAAGAACTCGCGTCCGTAGAAGCCGGCCGACTCGAGCAGATACGCGACCGGCCGGCCGTCGCGGCGTTCTCGCACGAGCCGTTCGAAGAGCGACGCTTCGCTTGAGGCTGGTCTGGCTTCTCCGTGGGCGACGATCCACTCGCGCGGACGAGTCGTCGCGTGCGCGAGCAGCCAGAGCGAGTCAGTCCGCGGCGGTCGCGCTCGACGTTTGGAGCGCGCCAGTGCCTCGGTCGAGCAGCTGCGCGAGCGTGCTCACGAGACCGGCTCGCCGGCGAGAAGCCGCGCCCGTTCGTCGGCGATCAGCTCCTGCGAGATTTGCTCCAAGTCGCCGTCGACGATCCCGCGGATGTTGCCGAAGCTGCGGTTGATCCGATGGTCGGTCACGCGGTCCTGCGGGAAGTTGTAGGTGCGGATCTTCTCCGACCGCTCGCCGCTGCCGACTTGTGCGCGGCGCATCGAGCCGACCGCCTCTTCCTGCTCGCGCCGTTTGCGGTCGTAGAGCGTGGCGCGCAGCATCTGCATCGCCTTCTCGCGGTTCTGCTGCTGCGAGCGCTCTTGCTGCGACGCGACGACGATCCCGGTCGGCACGTGCGTGATGCGAATCGCCGACTCGGTTTTGTTGACGTACTGACCGCCGGCGCCCGACGCTTTGTACGTATCGATCTGGAGCTCGGAGGGCTTGATCTCGATTTCGACGTCATCTTCGACCTGCGGAAGCACGGCGACCGTCGCGGTGCTCGTGTGGATGCGGCCCTGCGCCTCGGTCTCGGGGACGCGCTGCACGCGGTGGACGCCCGACTCGTGCTTGAGGAAACGATACGGCCGATTCCCGGCGATCGCGAAGACGATCTCTTTGTAACCGCCGGCATCGCTGGGGCTCTCCGAGACGAGCTCGACCTTCATCCCGACGGTCTCGGCGAAGCGCATGTACATGCGCGCCAGGTCGCCGGCGAAGATCGCCGCCTCGTCGCCGCCGGTGCCGGCGCGGATCTCGACGAAGACGTCGCGATCGTCGTTGGGGTCGCGCGGCATCATCAGCTGGGTTAGTTCGCTCGAAGTTGCGTGAGGCGCTCGGCCAACGTGGCGTTCTCGGCCTCGGCAAGCTCGCGCAGCTCGCCCTCATTTGCACGGGCAAGCTCGCTCGTTCGCCGCGATCTCGCTGCGAATTTGCGAGGAGCCGGCGATAGGTTTCAACCGGCGCTTCGAGTTGCGCGCGCTCTTTTACCAGAGCGGTGTAGCGGGTTTGATCGAAGTCGCCGGACGGATTGGCAAGCTGCGCTTCGATCTCGTCGAAGCGCCGCGCCATCGTCTCTAGGCGCTCGATCAACGCGTTAGGAGCGCGGCCGCTGCCTTCTTCGCCTCGCGCAGCGGCTTGGCGGGCCGCCGCTTCCTCTTGCTTCTTTCGCGCAGCAGCCGAGCGCTGGTTGAACTTGTCGACCCGTCCGGCGGTATCGACCAGTTTCTGCTGGCCGGTGAACAGCGGGTGGCAGGCTGCGCAAATCTCGACCGCGATCTCGGGCAGCGTCGAGCCGGTCACGAACGTATTGCCGCACGCGCAATGCACGCGCGCCTCCGGGTGCCATTTGGGATGGATCTTGGTCTTCACAACCCCTGCATTATATCAGGGGGCGCAAGCTGGGGCGCCGCCCGCCTGAAAGGAGCCGCTTGCGTCCCGCCGCAAGAGGCACGACGTGAACTCCCCCTTCGTCGTCCTTCCCGCAGCTGCGGGCGCTGCCGCCCTGGCCGCCATCCTTAGTATCTCGGCTCCGGGCGCGCGCCTTACCGCCGCGGCCGCTACGCCCCCGCCCACACCCCCGCCGATGAACACCGCGGTGACGCCGCAGCCCAACGCGTCGCTGCTGCCCGCCGTCGCGACGCCGACGCCGCTGCCGCTGCCTTACGGTTCACCGCGAGCGAAGACTTCGGCCACGCCGAGTCCGCCGCCGACGCGCAAGGGACTCGAAGGCGTTTGGGAGGTGCAGATCCAGCACCCCGCCAGCACCGACTACACGCACTTCTTGCTCAAGCAGCACGGCGACGCGCTCACGGGCACCTACGTCGACACGAGGGGCAAGAAGTATCCGCTAGCGGGTTCGGTCGACGGTCAGGCGGTTCGTTTGATCGTTACGATGCCCAACGGCACGACGTTGCTCGCCGAGGGTAAACTCGACGGAACGACCGACATGGTCGGCCAGCTCACGACCAGCGACGGCGTGGTCTACTTTACCGCGACGTACCGGCCCAAAGAGAAGTGGATCGAAAACGTCAATGCGTCGCCGGGCGGCATGGGGGGCTCGTCGGGCGGCTACACGCCCCCGTAGCGAGCCGCTTCTCGACGTAGGGGACCAGTCCGCCGGCGTCGATGAGCGAACGCATGAACGGCGGAAACTCTGCGGCGCGGTACTCCGTGCCCTTGGTGAGGTTGCGAACGATGCCGCTCGCCGGCTCGAGTTCGATCTCGTCGCCCGATCTCGATTCCGTCGACGGCTTCGGCCGATTCGAAGATCGGCAATCCGATGTTGAGCGCGTTGCGATAGAAGATGCGCGCGAAGCTCTTGGCGATCACCGCCGACGTTCCCGAGCCTTTGATCGCGATCGGCGCGACCTCGCGGCTCGACCCGCAGCCGAAGTTCGTGCCGGCGACGATGATGTCGCCCGGGTTCATGCGTGAGCGTGTACTCGGGATCGAGTCCTTCGAGCGCGTGCTTGCCGAGCTCGGCCTGATCGACGATGTTGCAGTACTTTCCCGGAATGATCACGTCGGTGTCGACGTTCTTTCCGTATTTGTGCGCGTGACCGCGCAGCGTCGCTTCCATCGCTATGCGCCCTTCTCGACTACGGTCAGCCCTTCGACGGAGCCTGCCCTGAGCGGAGTCGAAGGGCTCAGGGTGACATAGCGGGGGCGAGATCGAGGATGCGCGGGTCGGTGATGCGTGCCGGTCAGCGCCGAGGCCGCGCAGGTCGCCGGCGAAGCCAGGTAGATCTCGGCTTTGGGCGAGCCCATGCGGCCCGACGTAGTTACGGTTGGTCGTCGAGATCGCGCGCTCGCCGTCGCCGAGCGTCCCCATGTGGCCGCCGAAACAGGCGCCGCAGCCAGGCGTGTTGACCGCGCAGCCGGCCGCCGCGAGCGTCGTGAGGATGCCTTCTTGCGCTGCCTGCATCCAGACCTTTCTGCGAACCCGGGTTGACGATCACGCGAAGATTCGGCAGCGATCTGCTTGCCGCTCGAGAATCTTCGCGACGATGCGCAGGTCGTCGATGTAGCCGTTCGTGCACGAGCCGATGAAGACTTGATCGACCGGCGAAGTCCTCGCGCGTGACCTCGGAGATCGGGTGCACGTTGTCGGGCGTGTGCGGACAGGCGACTTGCGGCTCGAGCCCGCCGATGTCGATCGAGATCGTGCGCTCGTAGACGGCGTCGGCATCGGCGCGCTCGACGACGAACGGGCCGGTCGGTGCGCTCTTTCGACGTAGGCGATCGTCTTTTCGTCGGCGTGGAAGATGCCGTTCTTCGCGCCCGCTTCGATCGCCATGTTCGCCATCGTGATGCGGCCGGTAATCGAGAGCTCGTCGACGGTCGTTCCGTGATACTCGATCGCGCGATAGGTCGCGCCGTCGATGCCGAGCTCGCCGACGGTGCGCAGCATGATGTCTTTCGCGTAGACCATCGGCTCCGGGCGTTCCGCTGTAGACGATCTTGATCGAGGCCGGAACCTTCAGCCAGACTTCACCGAGCACGAACGCGGCCGCGATGTCGGTCGAGCCCATGCCGGTGGCAAACGCGCCGAACGCGCCGTAGGTGCAGGTGTGCGAATCGCCGCCGACGATCAGCTCGCCCGGCGCGACCAGGCCTTCCTCCGGCAGGACGACGTGCTCGATGCCGCCGCGCCCGACGTCGAAGAAGTGCTCGATCTTCTGCTCGTCGGCGAAGTCTTTCATCAGCTTCGCGAGCTTCGCCGACTGCGCGTCCTTCGCCGGAACGAAGTGGTCTTCGACCAGCGCGATCTTGCTCGCGGTCGAAGACGCGGTCGGCGCCTTTGATGCCGCGCATCACGCCGATCGCGACCGCCGCGGAAAGCTCGTTTGCGAGGACGAGATCGACCTTCGCGTTAATGATCTGCCCCGGTTCGACGCGTTCGACGCCCGCGTGGCGAGCGAGGATTTTTTCGGTAAGTGTCATGCCCATGATAAGAGGATTATAGGGCGAAGTAAGGCCCGGGACCTTCGATATGCAGCACGAGCGAGAATTCGGCTTTGCAACGCGCGCGCTTCACGCCGGGAACGCCGCCCGACCCGGCGACCGGCTCGCGCGCCGCCCCGATCTACCAGACGGCTGCGTACGTCTTCGGCTCGACCGAGCAGGCGGCGGAGCTCTTCGCGTTGCGCGAGTTACGGCCACATTTACAGCCGCATCAGCAATCCCACGGTCGCCGCGTTCGAGGAGCGCATGGCCAGCCTCGAGGGCGGCCTTGGGCGCGATCGCCTTCTCGAGCGGCCTGGCGGCGCAGCTCTGCACCGTGCTCACGCTCGCGCAGGCCGGCGACCATCTCGTCTGCACGCAAAACGTCTACGGCGGCACCGTCACCCAGCTCAGCGTGACCGTCAAGCGGATGGGGATCGAGACGACGTTTCGTCCCGGTCGACGATCTCGACGCGGTGCGCGCCGCGATTCGTCCGGAGAGCGAAGCTGCTCTTCGTCGAGACGGTCGGCAACCCGTCGGGCGTCGTCGCCGACCTGCGCGCTTTCGCGCGCTCGCGCACGAGGCCGGCATCCCGCTGGTCGTCGACAACACGTTCGCGACGCCGTATCTCTGCCGGCCGATCGAGCACGGCGCCGACATCGTCGCTCCACTCGGCGACGAAGTTCATCAACGGGCACGGCACGGCGATCGGCGGCGTGCTGGTCGAATCCGGGAAGTTTCCGTGGGGCGAACGGACGCTTTCCGCTGCTCTCCGAGCCGAGCCCGGGCTATCATCGGAAAAGTCTTCACCGAGACGTTCGGCGAGTACGCCTTTCTGATGCGCGCGCGCGCCGAAGTCTTGCGCGACGTCGGCGCGCAGATGTCGCCGATGGATGCGTGGCTGATGCTGCTCGGTCTCGAGACGCTCGCGCTGCGCATGGAGCGCCACGTCGCGCAACGCGCGCGCGATCGCCGCGTTTCTTGCGCATCGCGCCCGGAGGTCGCGTGGGTTCGCGACCCGCGAGCTCGGGTCGATCTTCACCTTCGGCCTGCGCGGCGGCCGCGAAGCGGGACGGCGCTTCATCGACGCGCTCGAGCTCTGGAGCCACTTCGCCAACGTCGGCGACTGCGAAGAGCCTCGTCATCCATCCCGCTTCGACGACGCACTCGCAGCTCTCCGACGACGAGCTGCGCAAAGCCGGCGTCGAACCCGAGAGCGGTGCGGCTCTCGGTCGGCCTCGAAGAACCGACGACTTGATCTGGGATTTGGACAACGCCTTGCGGGTCGGCGGTCCACGACCCTGCGGCGCACGCACGCGCCGGATGATTCTGACCACGCCCTCGCAACGCCGCGAGTCTGCTCGACGCGCATCGCAACGATCGCGATGGTCGGCGCGATCGAGCAATCCGCTGCGGCCGAGCTACACGGTCTTCTCCTACCTGCGACGCAGACGCCGCTACGACGTGACGCCGATCAATCCGACGATCGACGCAGATCGACGGCAGTCGCGCCTATCCGTCGCTGCAGGCCTACGCGGCCGAGCGCGGCGCCCCCGATGTCGTCGACGTCTTTCGCAGCCCAAGCGAACTCGTCGCGGTCGTGAACGACGCGATCGCCGCCGGCGCGAAGGCGATCTGGTTTCAATACGGCGTCGTCAACGACGAAGCGATCGCGCTCGCCGACCGAGCCGGGCTGAACGTCGTCGTCGACCGCTGCATGAAGGTCGAGCACGCGCGCTTTCGCGGCGGCCTCTCGACGAGCGGGACTGAACAGCGGCCTGATCACGTCGCGTTGGAGGTCGCCTAGCACAGGCGACTAGACCGAAGCGCGCAAATCCTCGGCGTCGAGCGAACAGCCGCGCAGCGCCGCCCCCTGTCTCGCGCCCGATCAGCACGAACGCCATCGTCGAGGCGCAAGGCCAAGATCCTCGGTCTGAATCGCCATGCAGGACGAACGGTTCGCCAGATCGACGTGTAGCAACGACCCGACGTCCCCGTCGGCGAGCGTCGTGCGATCGGGTCCGACGACGCGCGCGCGCAGCCACGGAGGCGCGGTCTTGCGTCGCGCTCCCGGTCCGCTCGTCCAGACTCGTCGTAATACTGCGAGGTGAGCTCGGTCATGCCGTACTCGGCGACGATCTGCCTCGCCTGCCGATGCCGAAGCGGTCGCAGATTCGGGCGTAAAGCTCGCTCGCGATCGATCGCTGCGAACGCGTCCTTTGAACCCGCCCGTCTCCATGACGCGCGACCTGCGTGGAAGCCGAAAGCGCAGATTCCGCGCGCGTCCATCGCTTCGAGCAGATGGACGAGCGCGAACGCGCGTCGCGGCCAGGCAGACCGGGACGCGCTCGCGCGATCGGCCTCCTGCAGGTCGGCGACGAACGGCTCGAAGAGCAGCTCGTCACCGCGTAGGTACCAGCCGGTTCGGCCGTCGCCGCGCTCGTTGCCGACCCGTCCCATCATGTAGCCAAGCGACGATTGCGGCGCGTTCGCGCGGATCCGGCACGAGGTTGAGGTAGCGCAGCGTCGCGCCGTCATGCAGCACGAAGCGATCGAAGCCGGCCAGCAGCGCAGCGTCGTACAGCGTTGAGCGTTCTGCATGTAATGGCGGCCGGTCGAGCCACGCGTCGTGCCGCTCGTCTCGAAAATGAGCTCGCGCGATGGCCGGATCGAACGTCGTCAACGCCGCCTCTTTAAACGCGCCGGCCGGAACCGCGGGAATCGCCTCCCACGACGCCGGCAGGGTCGAGAGCGTAACGCCAAGTCGCGCGCAGTACCGCGCGTATTCGCGATTGTAGCGTTAGCTGATAGGCGAAAAGGCGCAGCGCGAGATCGTCGAAGGCGCGATCCTCGATTCTCGTACCGTCGCGATGCCACGCTCGACAACGCCGAGAATCTCGGCATCGAGCGCTTCGCGACTTCGCTATCGTAACTCATGGCGTTGCCTTCGACGGAGCTTGTCCTGAGCGAGCGGAGCGAGTCGAAGGGCTCAGGATGACAAAGGGGGGTCTAGCTGACGAGTTCGATGAGCGAGAGTTCGGCGGCGTCGCCGGGACGAACGCGCGTCTTCGTGATGCGCGTATAGCCGCCGGTGCGGCCCTTGAGCGCGGGCGCGATCTGTTCGACGAGCTTCTTGACCACGGCCGGTTCGGTGATGATACTCCGCGAGCTGGCGGCGCGCGGCGAGGTCGCCGCCCATCGCCGTCGTGATCAAACGCTCCGCGACGCGGCTGATCTCCTTGGCTTTGGTCGAGGTCGTCTCGATCTTCTCGTGTTTGAAGAGCGAGGTCGCGAGATTGCGCAGCAGCGCCTTGCGATGACCGTCGGTGCGGGAGAGTCGCTTATAGGCGATCGAATGCGGCATGTCGTTTCGACGCTACGCTTGGCGCAGCGATAGCCCCCTCTCAGATAAGAACCTGCTTGATCTCGTCGAGCGACTTCTTACCGAAGTTGCGCATCTTCATGATCTCGTCCTCGGTCAGGTCGAGCAGCTCGGAGACCTTCGAGATGCCCGCGCGCTTGAGACAGTTGAACGAGCGCACCGAGAGGTTGAGCGTCTCGACCGGAATATCCCACTCGTTCGGCGGCGTTTCGGGCAGCGGCTCGGCGCGATTGGTGAACGAGACGAAGAGGTCGAGCTGTTCCTGCATGATCGCGGCCGCCGTGCGAGAGCGCACTCGTCAGGCGTGATCGAGCCGTTCGTCTCGACCTCGATCGTCAGGCGGTCGAAATCGACGCTCTGACCGACGCGCGTGTCGTCGACCGTGAAGTTCACCTTGCGGATCGGTGAGAAGATCGAGTCGAGCGGAATCAGGCCGATCATGTGCTCGACGTTGCGCTGGCGTGTCGGCCATGACGTAGCCGCGCCCCTTTTCGACGCCGATCTCCATCGTGAGCTTCGCGTCCTTCGACGGAGAGCGTGCAGAGCCGGTAGCTCGGATCGAGAATCTCGACGTCGGCATCGGGAACGATGTCGGCGGCGGTTACGTCGCGCGCGCCGCTGACCGCGAGAGCGTCAGCACCTTCGGCTCGTCGCTGTTGAGCTTAACCGGGAGGCCCTTGAGGTTGAGCATCAGCGCGATCGTATCTTCGGCCATCCCCGGGATCGTCGAGAACTCGTGCAGCACGCCGTCGATCTTCATGTACGTGATGGCGGCGCCGGGAATCGAACTGAGCAGGATGCGCCGCAGCGCGTTGCCGAGCGTTATTCCAAAGCCCCGCTCGAGCGGCTCGATGACGAACTTCGCGTAGTTATCGCGACGCTCGCGCACTTCGATGGCTTGCGCCGACCGGCGTTTCCAACATGGTCATTCTGTTCTGCGGTTTCCTTTGTTGCTGCTTACGTTATCCGCGCGCATCCGCGATCGCAGCGATCGGACGCCTAGCAGCGGCGTGGTTGTGTTTGAAGCGGCGTTAGCGCGAGTAGTACTCGACGATAAGCTGCTCGTCGACCGGCGTGTCGATCTGCTCGCGCGGGGGCGCTTGCAGCACCTTGGCGGTCTTCTCTTGGTCGTTCCATTCGAGCCACTCGGGCGGCCGGCGGCTCTGGGCGACCTCGAGGTTGGACTCGAAGACCGGCGACTTCAAGCTCGCCGGCGCGATCGAGATGACGTCGCCCTGCGCGGACGACGTACGACGGGATGTTGACGATCCGGCCGTTGACGCGAAAATGCCGGTGCGTGACAAGCTGGCGCGCCTGCGCGCGGCTGCTCGCGAGATTCAGCCGGTAGACGACGTTGTCGAGACGGCGTTCGAGCAGCTGCAAGAACGTCCGGCCCGTTTGACCCGGCACTCGCGCCGCCTCGCGGAAGTAGTTCTCGAACTGCGTCTCGTGCACGCCGTAGTAGCGGCGCATCTTCTGCTTCTCGCGCAGCTGGCGACCGTATTCGGAGACCTTCGTACGAGACTTGCCGGTCGTCTTCTGGCCAGGCGCGGTGCCGCGCCGTTCGACGGCGCAGTTGCGC
Organism: Vulcanimicrobiota bacterium; assembly: GCA_963739845.1. Lineage (GTDB taxonomy): Bacteria > Vulcanimicrobiota > Vulcanimicrobiia > Vulcanimicrobiales > Vulcanimicrobiaceae > Cybelea. The sequence goes on from CAVUBQ010000001.1 coordinate 766,043, forward strand.
GAAAGGCAGCGGTCGCCCTTGAGAAAGAGCTTGATCTTCTCGCCGGTCTTGCTCGCGGCGGTTTCACGCCGGCAGAGCCGGCAGACAGGTCCGGTATAACGCGACATACCGCCCCCTAGACGCGACGCCGCTTCGGCGGGCGGCAGCCGTTGTGAGGGATCGGGGTCACGTCTTTGATCATCGTGATCTCCAGGCCGGCGGCTTGCAGCGAGCGGATCGCCGCCTCTCGGCCGGCGCCCGGACCTTTGACGAGCACTTCGGTCGACTTCATGCCGTGTTCCATCGCTTTGCGGGCCGCGGCTTCGGCGGCCATCTGCGCGGCGAACGGCGTCGACTTCTTCGAACCCTTAAAACCAAGATTGCCGGCTGACGCCCACGAGATGACGCCGCCGTGCGGGTCGCTGATCGTGACGATCGTGTTGTTGAACGACGCGTGCACGTGGGCGACGCCCGTTAAAACGTTCTTTATCTCGCGCTTGCGGCGCGTCTTCGTTTGCTTCTTGGCAGCCAAAAATTTCTCCCAAAGTGGGCGAGCGGAATGCGGCCGGCGCTTGAGGCGCCAACGACGTATCTTACCGCACGAGGTGAAGCGCGGTCAAATGGCTACGTCGCCTCCCCGCCCGGGAACCAAGGCAAGGGGGCACCCTAGGGGTAGAGCACCCGGAACCCCAGCCCCACGAACGGCCCGTTGTAGCTCCGGCCGCCCGGGGCGTTCTGCTTGTTCGTCCAACTGTCGGCCATCCACCCGACCTCGACGAAGACCGGGCTGTTGGCGATGACGTAGGCGGCGCCGATCTGAGCCTTGAGGAAGTTGTACTGGAGATTGTACGAGAGCGGGGAGATCGAGGCCGTGGACGGGTTGCTGTACGACCCGCTGAGGTTCGGGTAGTACCAGATGCTGCCGAAGTACGTGAGCGTATGATTGAGGTCGGGCAGTTTCTCGGCGCCGAACCCGACCGATTGCATGTTCGGATATCCGTAGTTGCCGGAGATCCAGACATAGCCGACGCCGATGTAGATGCGCGGCTGGAGCACGCGCACGGCCAGGCGCAGGTCGACGTTCTGATCGTAAAGCGGCGAGGTGACGAGCACCGGCGAGCTGCCTTGCCCGCCAATGGCGGTCACGTAGCACCCCGGCTCGTAGGTCTGGGTGCCTGGAATAAAGCCGTTGCAATTGTGCGGATACTGCCAGCGCGCGTACGAGGCCTCGAGCATGAACGGGATGTTGCCGAGATTGAACTCGCCGGCTCCGCGAACGGCGAACGTGCTGTTGCCGATGTTGCCCGGGCTGAACTCGTTGTACACCTTAGGCGAGATGATGTAATCCCCAGCCACGAAGGCCAGCGATGAAGGCGTCTTGACCGGCGCCGGAGTCGGCGCCGGGGGCGGGGGGGCGGCGGGGGCGCCGGGCTCGGCGGCGGCGTCGCCGGAATATACCGCACGACGACGAGTCGCTTATCCGGCGACCCACAGCACGTACGCGCCCATCCCTTCGGAGATCACGCGCACTGGAACGAGCACTGCGCCCTGATAGACGATCGGCGGCACGTCCAGGGGACGCGTCTCGCCGTTGATAACGACCTCCGGCTTACCGACGGTGACCTTCACCTCGGCACCGGGCTTTGTAACGGTTGCGGTCTTGGTCCCCGGATCGTAGGAGACCGTCGCGCCCATCTGCTCGAACATCGAGCGCAACGGAATAAGCAGCGTCCCGTCCTTGACCAGTGCAGCCAAGACACGCCCTTGTTTGAGGACGTCCGGCTTGGCGTAGACGTGCCGGTCGTTGTAGAGAATCGGAATCTGGCCGGAGGGCGGCGATCCAAAATCTGCCTGCGGCGGCGAACTCCGCTTGCGCTACGGCGTTTCCTTGCGCGATCGCGCCTCCGCGCGTAAGCACGATAGATAACGCGATCAGAATGCCGATACCAAACCGCTTCATTTACGGACCTCGCCTCCTAGCCAGTGTTCGGTCGCTTTGCCGACCTGCCATAGCGCTCTATCCTACGAGCCGCGTCTGAAGGCCTCCATTAAAAAAGTCTGAGGGCGCTCGTTGCCGAGCGCCCCCACGATTTCCGTTTATCGTTCGAAGACTACCACGGAAACATGAACATGAGGCCTGCATACGGTCCGTTGAAGCTGAACGAGATCGGAGCGTTGTTCTTATTCGCGCCATTCTCGCCTTTCCAACCGAGGTCGATGTAGACCGCGGGAATCGGTGCCCATGCAATTCCAGCTTGGTAACGGAGCAGATTGTACCCGATGCCGAACGAGGTCGGACCAGTGTTGATTGCCGCGTTGTGGTAGTTGCCACTGAAGTTCGGGTAGTAGTAGATGCTGCCGTAGTACGTGAAGCTGTGCCCGTAATCCGGAAGCTTCTCGAGGCCACCGCCAACCGCGGTAAACTGCGGGTAGCCGTAGTTCGTGGAACCCCAGATGTAGCCGATTGCGACGTAGACGTGCGGGTTGAAGACCCGGATGCCGGCGCGTACGTCGACGTGCCGGTTCGTTGCGGTGAATGCCGGCACGTACGTGGCGAACCGGCTTCCGATCGACGTGACCCAGCATTCCGGCGAGTTCGCGGGCGTCGACTGCGACTGTGACGTACCGCAATTATGCGGATACTGCCAGTTGGCGTAGTCGGCCTCGATCATGAACGGAAGGCTGATCGCGTTGAACTCAACCCCAGCGCGGATCGTGAACGAGCCATTCCCGGTGTTGCCGGGCGAGAACTCGTTGTAGATCTTCGGTGAGATGAGGTAGTCGCCGGCCGCGAAGAACACGTTGGGCTCGTGGACGACCGGCGCCGGAGTTGCCGGCGGCGGCGGCGGCGGGCGGCGGCGGGGGTGCCGGGCTCGGCGGCGGCGTCGCCGGGATATACCGGACGACTACCAGACGCTTATCCGCTACCCAGAGGACGTAGGCGCCCATCCCTTCCGAGATGACCCGGACGGGAACGAGCACGTTGCCCTGATACATAATCGGCGGCACGTCCAGGGGACGAGTCTCGCCGTTGATGACGACCTCCGGCTTACCGACGGTGACCTTCACCTCGGCGCCGGGTTTGGTAACGGTCGCCGTCTTGGTCCCGGGATCGTACGAAACGGTTGCCCCCATCTGCTCGAACATCGAGCGCAATGGGATCAACAGCGTCCCGTCCTTAACCAGGGCCGCCAAGACGCGCCCTTGTTTGAGGACGTCGGGCTTGGAGTAGACGTGGCGATCGTTATAGAGAATCGGAATTTGGCCAGACGGCGGCGATCCGAAATCCGCCGGTGGCGGCGCGCTCCCCTGAGCGACGCTGTTTCCAGTGTTTCCTTGCGTCGCGTTCGTTGGAGCGGCAACCACGTTGTTCACGCAGAGCACTACGAAGAGCGCTGCGAGAACCCCGATGTTCAGCCGTTTCACGAAGTTGCCTCCTTGTGGAAATGACAATGCCGGGGAACACCCTCGCTCCCCTTGACCTAGTACACGAGCGGCCGCTCGGAGCGTCGCTGCTCGCACAAACACACGATACCCGTTATTCCCCGATTGCGCAACTTGGTAAACGCCACAGCCAGGCGATTCCGACAAAAGTCTCAACCAAGGCTAGTCCGAACGCGATTCGGGGAGCAAGCGAGCCACCGCTCGCCACGTGCTGGATCACGGCCGTGGTTAGTGCCGGGGCGATGATCTGCGGCACGACTACCGCGAGGTTCCAGATGCCCATCGCGGCTGCCATCGCCCCCACTGGGAGTACCCGGCAAGCGATCGCCCAGTCGGCCACCAGGAAGACGCCCCAGCCCGCGCCCGCCAGCAGCGTCGCGATTGCGACGCCGACGACCGTTTTGGAGCCGATGAAGAGCGCCAGGGCGGCGATGAAGCCGGCGGCGCCGATCGTCGCGACCAGCCGCTTATCGAGCCGATCGCTGGGCCGCGCCGCGAACGCCGCGCCGACCGCGCTGACGAGGGTGAAGCCGACGATCAGGATGCCGGTCTGGCGCCGAGCGTCGGCGAGCGTCGCCGCGCCGAGCACCGCCGTTACATAAAAGAGCAGATAGCCGAGCAACGTGTAGAAGCCGACGTATACGAAAGCGCGCGAGATAAAGAGATCGACGAACGCGCGCGTCATTCGCGGCCGCGGCGCGTTCGCGGCCGGCTCGGGGTCTTGCAGCGGCAGGCGCTTCGCGTGCAGCGACGTCACCGCGCAACACGCCAGCAAGAGTGCGCCCAGCGTCGCGCTCAGGGTGCGTGCACTACCGATAAAGCTCGCGGCGAGTGCACCGATCGCGTTGCCTGCGCCCTGGAGCGCCGCCATCCACGACGAGGCGACCCCGATACGCGCTCGCTCGACGAAGTCGGGAATGATCGCTTGATACGGACCGATCGCGACATTGAGCGCGGCTTGAATCACTAGATAGGCGACGGTCAGCGCGAAGAACGTCCGAGCGTCGTAGAAGAACGCCAACGCGGCCGATCCGACGAGCGCACCAACGAGATAGAACTCGATGCGCCGGCTTCCGCTTCTCCGTCGCGCGTCCGACCAGATGCCGACGAGGATTTGCGTCACAGCCGCGACGAGCGCACCGGCTGTGGCGAGGTGACCGTAGGCGATCAGCGGCTGGCCGTGCGCGAGCTCGATCGAGCGCGATTGCAGCGAGATCCCTAAGAGCGCACCCCAGACGGCCTGGATACCCAGCCAGTAGAGCGCGAGTTTGAACGGATTAACCGTGCGCGCAGGCATACTCGTACTCGAGAAGCGTGTCCACGTCGAACGCCAGCTCCGGCGCGCAGCCGCGGACCGCGCAGGCGGGGACGCCGAGCGCATGCTGCGCGAGCGATTCGAGGTCGGCGATGCGCAGGCGCCCGAGCAGAAAGCGCATCAGGGCCACGGGGCTGACCAGGCTCGCCATCTGCCACGGTTTCTTGCGCGCCTCGAAAAGACGAGTCGCGACCGCCGCGAGCCGCTCGACGCAGCCGCTCGGGATCGAGAAGAGGCCGCCGTTGACGACCCGCTCGCCGGCCAGCGTGATGCCGGCCGGCGGCGCTCCCGGGAAACGCGCGGTAAAGTCTCGGTATTTGGCCAGCGTTACCGAGAGTGTGCCGGTGGGGATGCGTTGCGCGAACGCCTCGACCATCTGACTCTCGACGTAGGGCAGATCGCTGGTGGCGTAGAGCAGCGGCTCGCCGTCCTCCGGCCACGCGCGCAGTGCGTGCAAGAGATTCTCGCTGCCCGACGGGCTCTCGGGCACGAAACGGTCGATCTGCGCCGCCAAGCTCGCGCGCACTTCCTCGCCGCCCACGACCGCGATGCGCGTGGCGCCCGCGCCGCGCAGCGCTCCCACAACGCGCTCGAGCATGGAAACGCCGCGGACGAGCGCGAGCGCCTTCACGCTCGTTCCCGCCGCGGCGGCAAAGGCGCCGTCAATGCGTCCGCCCGCAGTAACCACCGCTTTCACGGCGAGCAGCTACTTCTTGGCGATCGTCTTCTTCTTGCCGGCCACCGTGCGCTTGGGCCCCTTGCGAGTCCGCGCGTTGGTCTTCGTCCGTTGACCGCGTACCGGCAGGCCGCGCCGGTGGCGTATGCCGCGATAACAGCCGATGTCCATCAGGCGCTTGATGTTGCCCTGCACTTCGCGGCGCAGATCTCCCTCGACCCGGAGCTGCAGCGAATCGATTGCGTCGCGCAGGCGCTTTTCGTCTTCCTCGCTCATCGCTTTGACGCGGAGGTTCGGATCGACGTGAGCAAAGTCCAGGAGCTTACGCGCCGTCGTCGGGCCTATCCCGAAGATATAGGTAAGCGCTACCTCGACGCGTTTCTCGCGCGGCAGATCGATTCCAGCAATACGAGCCATACTCTAAATCATTTCCTTTTTGGTCCTGAGCCTGTCGAAGGGTCCTTTTTAGCCTTGCACTTGTTTGTGCTTGGCGTTGACTTCGCAGATCACCCGTACCTTACCGTGGCGCCGGATGATCTTACACTTTTCGCAAATCTTCTTGACCGAGGGTCTAACTTTCATTTCATTTATACCTATAAGTTATTCTGCCGTGGGTGAGATCGTAGGGCGACAGCTCTACGAGCACCCGGTCTCCCGGAAGGATGCGGATGAAGTTCATCCGGATCTTACCCGAGACGTGAGCGAGAACGCGGTGTCCATTCGCGAGCTCGACTCGGAACATCGCATTCGGCAACGGTTCCACGATCGTTCCCTCAGCCTCGATCGCCTCTTCTTTAGGCGTCGCGGTCTTGGCGGCTTTGTCGGCCGAGGCCTTGGCTCGAGGAGTGCGTCCGCCGCGCCTTCTCCGCGCCACGAGCTACACCCGCCGCCTCATGCCATCGCTTCTCGCACCGGACGGTACCGGCCCGACCGCCGGGTGCTCTCCGTGATCCCGCAGGGTTAGGATCTTCGGTCCATCGTCGGTCACCGCTATCGTATGCTCGAAATGCGCTGCGAGTTTACCATCTGCCGTCACGACTGTCCAGCCGTCGGAGAGGATCCGAACCTTCGGGCCGGCCTGAGTGATCATCGGCTCGATCGCTAGGACCAGCCCCGGACGCAGCTCCATCCCGGTTCCGGGTTCACCGTAGTTGGGAACCTGGGGCTCTTCGTGCATCGCTCGGCCGACGCCGTGGCCGACCAGCTCGCGCACGACCCCGTATCCGTGGCGCTCCGCATGCTCCTGGACCGCCGCACCGATATCGCCGACGTGCTTCCCGCGCTCCATCTGCGCGACGCCGAGCATCAGGCACTCCTGCGTCACCTCGAGCAGGCGCTGCGCTTCCTTTGGCACGTTACCGATCGGAATCGTCACCGCGCTATCGCTGACATAGCCCTCGAGCGTCGTGCCGATGTCGATCGAGAGCAGATCGCCCTCGCGCAGCACGCGCGAGCCGGGGATGCCGTGGACGACCTCCTCGTTGATCGAGGCGCAGATCGAGCCCGTAAAGCCGTTGTAGCCTTTGAACGTCGGCACGCCGCCGCGTTCGCGAATCCCCTGCTCGGCGAGACGGTCGAGCTCGCTCGTCGCCATGCCTGCGCGCGCCGCCTTCATCAATCCCGCGAGCACGCTCGCGGTGATCTTGCCGCTGCGCCGCATCACTTCGATCTCGCGAGGAGACTTGAGCGCAACCATCTCAGCGCTTCCCGTCGCGAGCGAGCAGCGCGGTGCGGTTAGCATTGACCGATTCGGCAATATGGCGGCCCACCAACTCGACGCTGGCCAACGCGTCAACCTCGACGACTTTCCCGCTTTTGCGGTAGTGCTCGATCAGCGGTCTGGTCTGCAGGTCGTAGACTTCGAGCCGCTTCGTAACGGTGTCGGCAGTATCGTCGTCCCGCTGCACCAGGGGGCCGCCGTCCTCGTCGTCGATGCCGGCAGTGCGTGGCGGGTTCGTCAGCGCGTTGTAGGTGCGGCCGTTACGCGGATTGGTCCAGCGCGCAGCAAGCCGCGCGACCAGGGTCGGCCGGTCGGCGTTGAACAGAATCGCTCCGTCGAGCGGCCAGCCGCGGCGGCGCAGCAGCTCGTCGAGCGCCTCGGCCTGTCCGACGGTACGTGGGAAGCCGTCCATGACGAAGCCGCCGGGGCTGCGCTCGAGCTCCTTTTCGATCATTGCAATGACCAGTGCATCGGGCACGAGCTCGCCGCGATGCATGAATCCCTCGGCCTCTCGACCCAAGGGCGTGCCTTCGGCAAGCTCGCGACGCAGAATATCGCCGGTCGAGATCTGTTTTAGACCGTAGCGCTCCTGCAGAATACGCGCCTGGGTGCCTTTCCCCGCGCCCGGGGGGCCAAAAAAGACCAGCCGCATCTTAGCGCTTGATGAAGCCTCGGTAATCTCGCATCGCCAACCGCGCTTCGATCTGCGTGATCGTATCGAGGGCCACGCCGACGACGATCAGCAGTGACGTCGATCCCAGATAGAACGTCGTTACCGAGAGGCCGCGCTGCACCGCGCCCGGCAAGACCGCGAGCAAGCCGAGGTAGATTGCCGCGGCGGTCGTGATCCGCATGAGGATCTTATTCAGATAGTCGACCGTGGGCTGACCCGGGCGAATCCCGGGGATGAAGGCCCCGGTCTTCTTGAGGTTGTCGGCGACGTCGCGCGTGTTAAGGACGATCGAGCTGTAGAAGAACGTGAAGATGACGACCAGTAAGAAGTAGACGATGTTATAGAGCACGCCGTTGGGCGTGAACCAGACGTTCAGCCAGGCCGAGAACGACTGCATGCCGCGCTGGAACGAGGCCCAGATGCCCTCGCCGGTGATCGCTTGGCCGTGACCGAACCAGGAGAGTGCCTGCTGCGGCAGCAGCAAGATCGAGATCGCAAAGATGATCGAGATGACGCCGGCGTTGTTCAGGCGGAGCGGAATGTACGTCGACCGCCCGGCGAACATCTTGCGCCCAACGACCCGCCGGGCTTGCTGGACGGGCACCCGCCGCTGGCCTTGGTAGAGGAAGATGATCGAGACGATGACCACGATCGCGATCGCAATATAAAGGAAGAGGTTGAGCAGCGACTCGGCCCCCTGGCTGGCCGACGCGTAGGTCTGCGTGACGTACTGCGGATAGCGCAGAACGATGCCGATGAAGATGATCAGCGAGACCCCGTTGCCGATGCCCTTGTCGCTGATCTGCTCCCCCAGCCACATCAGGAAGAGCGTGCCGCCGACCATGGCGACGATCGCGTAGAGCAGATACCAGGTGCTGCTGTCGTAGAAGACGCCCGAGCGCTCCATCGAGATCGCCATGAACGTCGCTTGAATGGTGGCCAGAACGATCGTCAGCCAACGCGTGTACTGGCTGATCTTCTTACGGCCTTCCTCGCCGCCTTTCTTGGCCATCTCTTCGAGCTGCGGCATTACGACCGTCATCAGCTGCATGATGATCGAGGCGTTGATGTACGGGGTGATGCCCATCGCGATGATCGAGAGCTTCTGCAGCGCGCCGCCCGAGAGGAAGCCGAGCAGGTTGTAGAAAGCGCCGCTCTGCAGCACCCGCTGCCAGGCTGCCTGGTTTACGTTGGGCAGCTGCACGTGGATCATGAAGACGAACCACGCAAACGCGAAGAAGACGAAGAGAATGCGCTGGCGGATCTCCGGTACGAGCACCGCCGCCCGGAGGTTATTAAACAATCTGCGCTCCGGCCGCGGTCAGCGCCTCGCGCGCGCTCTTCGAGAAGATCCACGTCGCGGATGCGCAGCCCGGCGGGAATCGTCTGGCCCGCTCGAGCGCCGCCCAGAATCTTTATGCCCGACGGCGCGCTTTTGACCAGCCCGCGCTCGCGCAGCGACTCGGGCGTGATTTCGAGCGCCGCATCCCATTCCGCCAGCTGATGGAGGTTGATCACGGCGAGGCGCCTGCGGAAGTGACCGATGTCGCGCGCCTTTTGCGAGTAACCGCGACGATGCGGAAGACGCCGCGCCCAGGGGGTCTGTCCGCCTTCGAAGGCCGGTCCCTTGCCGCCGCCGGAGCGAACGGTCTGACCTTTGCCGCCCTCGCCGCCGGTCTTGACCATGCCGGAGCCGTGGCCGCGTCCAATGCGCTGGCGTTTCGGCCGGCTTCCCGGCGACGGCTTGAGCGCGCCGAGCTTGAGGATTTCGTTCTCTGCCATCGTCCTATGCCGCGAAGATTTCTTTAACGTTCTTGCCGCGCAGCGCCGCGACTTGCTCGGCGGTTTTGAGCGAGCGAAGCGCCTCGACGGTAGCTTTAACCACGTTGATCGGGTTGGTCGTTCCGAGGCATTTGGTGAGGATGTCGTGGATTCCGGCCAGCTCGAGCACCGCGCGCATCGAGCCGCCGGCGATCACGCCGGTACCGCGCGCGGCGGGCTTCAGCAATACCGTCGCGGCGCCGATCTCGTAGCGGACTTCGTGGGGGATCGTCCGATCGACCATCGGAACCGTCACCAGCTTCTTTTTGGCCTGCTCGACCCCTTTGCGAATCGCCTCGGGAACCTCGCCGGCCTTGCCGATCGCGAAACCGACCTTGCCCTTGCGATCGCCGACGACGACCAGCGCGCTAAAGCTGAATCGCTTGCCGCCCTTGACGACCTTGGCGACGCGATTCACCCGCACGACGGTCTCTTCGATTCCACTGCTGTCGCGTTCGCGACCACGATACTGCATCAGAAACTCAACCCCGCTTCACGTGCTGCGTCCGCAAGCGCGCGAACGCGCCCGTGGTACTTGTATCCGCCGCGATCGAATACAACCTCGGAGATGCCGGCCGCCTTGGCTTTGGCGGCGATCGCCTCTCCGACTCTCTTCGCGGCGTCGACGTTGGTCTTGGACGAGAGTCCGCCGGAGAGCCCCGCGTCGAGCGTCGATACGGCAGCCAGCGTATGGCCCTTCGAATCGTCGACGAGCGTCGCGTAGATGTGATGCAGCGATCGGCGCACGAAGAGACGCGGCCGCTCGACCGTTCCGCCCAGCTTCTTGCGCAGCCGCTCGTGGCGCGCGCGGCGCGCCTGCGCCCGGCTCATCACTTCTTGCCTGCCTTCCCGGCCTTGCCGAGCTTCTTGCGAACCCGCTCGCCTTCGTACCGGATGCCTTTGCCCTTGTACGGCTCGGGACGGCGCAGACGCCGGATGTCGGCAGCGACTTGGCCGACGGCCTGCTTGTCGATGCCGTCCACGTGGATCTTGTTCTGGCCTTCGACCGTGAGCACGACGCCCTTGGGCGCTTCGAACGCAACCGGATGCGAGTAGCCCAAACTCAAGTTGAGCCGCTCGCCCGACTTGGCGGCACGATAGCCGACACCGCTGATCTCGAGGCTCTTGCGGAAGCCTTTGCTCACGCCTTCGACCATGTTGGCGATCAGCGTGCGCGTTAAACCATGAGCGCTGCGGTGCTGCTTCGCATCACCTTTGCGTTCGACGATGACGCGGCCGTCGTTAAGGCTGACGCCGACGACCTCGGAGAGGATGCGCTGGCGCAACTCGCCCTTCGGGCCAGTCACCAGCACCTCACCGTCCTCGACCTTGACGTTGACGCCCGACGGAACGACGACGGGCAACTTTCCTATGCGTGACACGTTCTCGCTACCTTACCAGACATATGCCAAAACCTCACCGCCGACGCCGCGCTTCTTTGCGAGCTTGCCGGACATGATGCCTTGCGGCGTGGACATGATTACCAGGCCGAGCCCGCCCAGGACGCGCGGAATCTCCGTCTTGCGCGTGTAGACCCGCAAGCCGGGGCGCGAGATGCGCCGCAGTCCGGTGATGACCTTCTCTTTCTCGGGCCCGTACCGCAGCTGAATCCGGATGGTGCCCTGCGGCCCGCTCGTGAGCCGTTCGAAGCTCTCGATGAATCCCTCGTCTTGCAGAATTTGCGCGATGGCCCGTTTGGCGCGCGACGCCGGAACGTCGACGCTCTTGTGGTTGGCCGTATTCGCGTTGCGAATCCGCGTCAGCATATCTGCAATCGGATCGGTTATCGACATGTACTCCTCCTCACCATGAGGCCTTGGTCACGCCCGGAACGACGCCGGCGTGGGCGTTCTCGCGAAAACAGATGCGGCACATCGCGAACTTCCGTAAATAACCGCGCGGGCGCCCGCAGACGCGGCACCGGTTGTGCCGGCGCACGTCGAACTTCGGATCCCGCCGCGATTTTACGATCAAACTCGTCTTTGCCATTATCCGCGGCCTTTCTGCAACGGGAGGCCCATGGCGACGAGAAACTCCGAAGCCTCTTCGTCGGTCCGAGCCGTCGTAACGATCGTCACGTCCATCCCGCGCGCCTTGTCGACCTTGTCGAAGTTGATCTCCGGGAAGACCAACTGCTCGCGCAAGCCCAAGTTGTAGTTACCGCGGCCGTCGAACGACTTCGCCGGCAGCCCGCGAAAGTCGCGAATACGCGGCAGCACGACGTTGAAGAGCTTGTCGACGAATACGTACATCCGGTCGCCGCGCAGCGTCACCTTCGCGCCGAGGTTCATGCCGGCGCGCAGCTTAAAGGCGGCGATCGACTTCTTCGCCTTGGTCACGATCGGCCGCTGGCCGGTTATCGCCGTCAGCTCGCTCACCGCGGCGTCGAGCGCCTTCGGGTTGACGATCGCCTCGCCGACGCTCATGTTGACGACGACCTTCTCCAGCTTCGGGATCTGATTGACGTTCTTATAGCCAAAACGCTCCTGTAGCTGCCCGCGAACCTGCTGCTCGTACCGTTCTTTCAATCGTTCGGCCATCGTCTACGCTCCCTTCGCCGACTCACGCGCCGGCTCGCCGCAGCGCGCGCAGATGCGATGCGCCACACCGTCCGAGGTGCGCCCGCGACGAAGTCGCGTCGGCGCCTTGCACTTCTCGCAGATGTACTGCAAGCGCAGAGAGGGGCAGCGGAGACTCCTTCTCGATGATCCCGCCGGTCTGCATCGACCCGCCGGTGTTGCCGGGCTTCGAGCCCGACTTGGTATGGCGCTTGACGATGTTGATGCCCTCGACCGTGGCGGTGCGGCTGTGCGCGTCGACGGCTTTGACCGTCCCGCGCTTGCCCCGCTCCTTGCCGCGCCGAATCATCACCGCGTCGCCTTTGATAATGTTTGGTTTCGTCGCCATCCTATAACACCTCGGGTGCGAGCGACGCAATTTTCAAGAAGCCGCGCTCGCGCAGCTCGCGCATGACCGGGCCGAACACACGCGTGCCGCGCGGATCGAGATTATCTTTCTCGCCCTTGATGATCACGCAGGCGTTGTCGTCGCAGCGTACGACCGAACCGTCGACGCGCCGAATCGGCGCGCTGGTCCGCACGACCACTGCCTTGACCACCTGGCCCTTCTTCACGGCCGCGCCGGGAATGGCGCTCTTTACCGTGCCGACGACCACGTCGCCCACGTGCGCGTAGACGTGACGGCTTCCGCCGGTGATGTGGATCACCAGAAGCTCCCGAGCCCCGCTGTTGTCGGCCACCTTCAAGCGCGTCTCTTGCTGGATCATCTCGCCCGTTCCACGATCTCGACCAAGCGCCAGCGTTTCTCGCGCGAGAGCGGGCGGCACTCCGCGATCCGCACGACGTCGCCGACGTTGGCCTCGTTCCGCTCGTCGTGCGCCTTGAAGCGCGCCGACTTGCGAACGATCTTGCCGTACGTCGGGTGCGGCACGCGCGTCTCCGAGACCACTACGATCGTCTTGTCCATCTTGTTCGACGCCACGCGTCCCTGCTTTACGCGCCGGGCACCGCGAGCCGTGGTCTGCGCCGGGGGCGAATTACTGCTGCTCCATGCTCTCCCTCGGCGAGACGCTTCTCGCAAATGACGGTTTGAATTCGCGCGTACGAGCGGCGCTGCGCGCGAATCTTGCTGAAATCGGTCAGGTGGCCGGTCCGCAGGGCAAAGCGCAGGTTGAAGAGCTCCGCCTTGGCGTCGCGGGCCTTCTGCTCGAGTTCCTTGACGGTCAGGTCGCGCAATTCGGTTAAATCTTTTTTCGTCACGCTACATCTCCCTGACGGGCGACGATCTTGGTGCCGATCGGCAGCTTTGCGGCGGCGCGGCGCAGCGCTTCACGCGCCACGGTCGGCGCGACGCCGGAGAGCTCGAAGAGCACGCGCCCGGGACGCACGACCGCGACCCAGACCTCCGGATTGCCTTTGCCCGAACCCATGCGAACCTCGGCCGGCTTCTTGGTCACGGGCTTATCGGGAAAGACTTTGATCCAGACCTTACCGCCACGCTTGATGTGGCGGGTCATTGCGATACGAGCCGCTTCGATCTGCCGGTTGGTCATCCAACACGGCTCCATCGCTTGCAGACCGTAATCGCCAAAAGTCAGCGCGCTGCCGCGCACCGCGGTTCCCCTCATCCGGCCGCGCTGCACCTTGCGCCATTTGACGCGTTTTGGTGTCAACATGTTACTCGGATACCCCCCCGACCGAACCGTTGTGCGGAATCGAAGGCTCCTCGATCGGCGCAGTCTCGACGACCGGCGCAACTTCCATAACCGGAGCGGCCTCAACCACCGGCGCGGTCTCAACCACCGGCGCAGTCTCAACCACCGGCGCAGTCTCAACGACCGGAAGCGCCTCCGCGACCGGAGCAGCGGCAACGATCGGCGCGGGTTCCAACGGCACCGGTTCCAGTGCTGGGGCCTCGGCCGGCGCAGTTGCCGGACGCGGCGGCGCGCTCTGTTGCGGCATCCGCATATCGCGTCCCCGTCCACGCCCGCCGCGTTCGCGGCGTTCGCGTCCGCGCTCGGGCCGATCGCGCAACGCTCCATCGCCGCGCGGCTGATCCGGCAGAACCTCGCCGCGATAGACCCAAACCTTCACGCCGATCCGGCCGAAGGTGGTGAACGCTTCGACTTGCGCGTAGTCGATGTCGGCGCGCAGCGTGTGAAGCGGAACCTTACCGTCATGATTGTGCTCGGTGCGAGCGATTTCGGCGCCGCCCAAGCGACCCGAAACCTGGACCTTGATGCCGCGAGCGCCGGCGCGCATCGTGCGCATGATCGCTTGCTTCATCGCACGCCGGAAGGCGATGCGCTTTTCGAGCTGATCGACGATGTTCTGGGCGACGAGCCGTGCGTCCAGCTCGGGATGCTGGATCTCCATCACGTTGACGGCCACGTTCTTGCCGGTCAGCTGCTCGAGGTTCTTACGAATGTCGTCGATTCCGACGCCGCGCTTGCCGATGATGATACCCGGCTTGGCCGTGTTGACGATGACGCGCGCCTGATTGGCACGGCGCTCGATCTCGATCTTGCTGATCGACGCCGAACGCATCCAACGGTTGAACGATTTGCGGATCGCGACGTCTTCGTGCAGCCAGTCGACGTAGTGCTTTTTCTCAAACCAGCGGCTATCCCAAGTTCTGGTGATACCTAGGCGCATGCCGACCGGGTGAATCTTCTGTCCCATTAGGCTCCCTTAGCGCTGGCGCTACGTTTGCGCGCGCTCTGCTTTTTGCGAGCCGGCCTGGCCGCCGGCGCCGGAGTGGCGCGACGAGCGGTCTGTGCCGCTTGCACCGACGCGCCCGGCCGCTTCTTACTCGGCTTGGGCGGCGTCTCGCTCACGATCACCGTGACGTGCGAGAGGCGCTTGCGCTTGAAAGCCGCCCGGCCTTGCGCCCGCGGGTCGATGCGTTTGGTAAAGCGTCCACCAGGACCGCCGTCGACGGTGATCCGCGTGATGTAGAGATCGTCCACGTTCATGTCGTGGTTGTTGCCGGCATTGGCCGCGGCGCTGCGCACGAGCCGTTCGATCGGCTCGGCCGCATAGACCTCGGCAAACTTCAACAGCACGAGCGCCTCGCGGACGCTCTTGCCGCGAATTGCGTTGGCGACGCGGCGGAGCTTGCGGGGCCCGGTGCGCACGAACCGCAGATGCGCGACGGCTTGGGGCTGGCGCTGGTTCAAGATTTCACCGTTGCTTTATCGCCGCCGTGGCCACGGAAGTAGCGCGTCGGCGCGAACTCTCCAAGCTTGTGTCCGACCATGTTCTCGGTGACGTAGACCGGGATATGCGTCTTGCCGTTGTGCACGCCGATGGTATGGCCGACCATCGTCGGCAGTACCGTCGAGGCGCGGCTCCACGTCTTGATCACGCGCCGCTCGCGCGTTTCGTTGAGCTTCTCGATCTTCGCGACGAGATGCTCGGCCACGAACGGGCCCTTTTTGAGCGAGCGTGCCATCTACTTCGAACCCCGTTTGCGGACGATCATCTTGGCGGTGCGCTTGTTGCGGCGCGTCTTCTTACCCATGGTCATCTGGCCCCACGGCGTCGTCGGCGGACGGCCCGAGGTCGAACGCGCCTCGCCGCCACCGTGCGGGTGGTCGACCGGATTCATCGCGATGCCGCGCACGCTCGGGCGTTTGCCGAGATGGCGCGAGCGCCCGGCTTTGCCGATTACTTGGTTCTCGTGCTCGATGTTGCCGAGCTGTCCGATCGTCGCGCGGCAGTTCACGTGAATCTTGCGCACCTCGCCCGAGGGCATGCGCACCTGCGAGTACTCGTCTTCCTTGGCCATCAGCTGCGCCGAAACGCCGGCCGAACGCACGAGCCTCCCGCCCTGACCGGGGCGCAGCTCGACGTTGTGGATGACGCTTCCGACCGGAATGTTCTTGATCGGCAGCGCGTTGCCGATTTTGATGTCGGCGGTGGCACCCGATTCGAGCATGTCGCCGACCTTCAGCCCCAGCGGCGCGAGGATATAGCGCTTCTCGCCGTCGCGATAGTTGAGCAGCGCGATCCGGCACGAGCGGTTCGGATCGTACTCGATCGTCGCCACCTTCGCGGGCACGCCGTCTTTGGAGCGCTTGAAATCGATGATGCGATAGAGCCGCCGCGTTCCGCCGCCGCGATGACGCACCGTGATGTGGCCGTTGTTGTTCCGCCCGGCGTGTTTCTTTCGCACCTCGAGCAGCGAACGCTCGGGCGCCACGTTGGATAGCTCCGAGAAGTCGATCGTGGTGAGAAAGCGCCGTCCGGGCGATGTCGGCCGATACTTCTTAACGGGCACGCGACACCGCCCCGTAAGCCGCCTTACTGTTCAAAGTAGTTCACCCCGCCCAGCTCGATCTTTTGACCGGATTTAATCGTCACGATCGCCTTTTTGTAGTCGCTCGTCCTGCCTTCGGTGCGCTTGTTGCGCCGCGCAAACATCCGCTTCTTGCCGCGAACATTGACGGTATTGACCTGCAGCACGTTGACCTTAAATATCTCTTCGACCGCATGGCGGATTTGCGTCTTCGTGGCGTGCGGGTGCACGACAAAGGTGTACTGATGCACGAGCGCGTCGGCCATCGACTTCTCGGTGATGCGCGGGGCGACGATCACTTCACGCGCCTCCATCGTTCGCTCCCTCCTTGCGGTCGGCCAGCTTGGCGTTTAGCGCGTCGTAGCCCGCGACGGTGAAGAATATCCGCTCGTAGCGGAGCACGTCTTTGACGTCCAGCGCGCCGTCGTCGGTCACGGCCACGCGCGCGAGGTTCCGGCTGACGCGCTCGATCTCGCTTGCCCCGGCCTCGTCGCGAGCGCAAACGATCAGCGTGGTCGGTCCGCTGCGCGCCGCCTTGGCGCTGCCGAAGAGCAGTTCGGCGAAGCCGGCGGTCTTGGCAATCTTGAAATCGGAGACGTCGAAGAGCGTCACGGCATCGTTGCGGAAGCGATCGGCCAGCGCCGCCATGAACGCGAGGTGCCGTTCCTTTTTATTGAGGCCTTCGACGTAGCTGCGCGGCTGTGGGCCGAAGACGACGCCGCCGTGACGCCACTGCGGCGAGCGAATCGAGCCCTGCCGGGCGCGCCCGGTTCCTTTTTGGCGCCAGGGCTTACGTCCGCCGCCGGCGACTTCGTCGCGCTTTTTGCGTCGACGCCGTACCGGCTCGCGTATTGGCGAACTCGCGGTGAACGGCGCGAAACATCACGGCGAGCTTGTCGCTGAAGTCGCGCTGCAGAACCTGCGGCGTCTCCACTTGGCGCACGACGTTGCCGGTCGAATCGATCACGTTGGGCATCTACTGACTCGCCTTGCGGACCTTGACGCTCTGAGTCACGATCACCAGGGCGTTCTTACCGCCCGGCACGGGCCCGCGAACGAGCAACAAGTTGCGCTCGGCGTCGGCGCGGACGACCTCGAGATTCTGCAGCGTCGTTCGATCGACGCCGTATTGACCCGGGCGCCGGCTGCCTTTGACTGTGCGCCCCGCATTGGTGTCGCCGTTGGAGCCCGGCTGACGATGGATCATCGAGCCGTGGCTCGCGCCGCCGCCGGAAAAGTTGTGACGCTTGATGCCGCCGCTGAAGCCATGGCCCTTCGAAATGCCGGCGACGTCAACCCGATCGCCCGGCTCGAAGCCCGCGACGGTGATGCTGTCGCCCGGCTTGGCCTCTTCGAATCCGGTTCGAAACTCGCGGACGACGCGCGCCGGCTCGACGCCCTGCTTCTTGAAATGCCCGGCCAGCGGACGCGAAAGCCGTCCGCGCTTGACCGATTCGAAGCCCAACGCGACGGCATCGTAGCCGTGCGTCTCTTTGGTGCGGCGCTCCACGACCGTGCAGGGACCAGCCGCAATCACCGTGACGGGCACCGATCGCCCATCCTCGGTGAAGACGCTCGTCATCCCGACTTTACGGCCTAGGATATTCTTCACGATCCTCGTCTTTCGAAAGCCCCTACCGGGGAGCCATGTACACGGGGCCAGGCGTACTGACTCGCTCTTGCGCCGGCACACGCAAAAACGCGGACCGGCCTGGACCACAACTTACGAAGTCTATCAGGGGCGCGGGCCGCCGTCAAGGCGCTAGGTAAAGGCGGCTAGTCCGGTGATCTCCCTGCCCACGATGAGCGCGTGCATCTCGCTGGTTCCCTCGTAGGTGAGGACCGATTCGAGGTTGTTCATGTGACGAATGACGGGGTACTCCAGCGTCACCCCGTTTGCGCCGAGGATGGTACGCGCTTCGCGGGCGATCGTCAGTGCTTCGCGCACGTTGTTGAGTTTGCCGAAGCTCACTTGGGATGGGTGAAGCCGGCCCTGCTCTTTCGCGCGTCCGAGGTGCAGCGCGAGCAGCGTCCCCTTGTTCAGCTCCAGGAGAATGTTCACCAGCTTCTCCTGGGTCATCTGATAGGAGCCGATCGGACGGTCGAACTGGATGCGGGTCTTCGCATAGTCGAGCGCCGTCTCGTAGCAGCTGCGCGCGGCGCCCATCGAACCCCAGACGATTCCATACCGGGCCTCGTTCAGGCAAGCCAGCGGCGCGCCGAGACCGGTTGCCTTGGGGAGCTGCGCGTCCGCGGGAAGACGGCAGTCGTTCATTGCCAGCTCGCTGGTCACCGACGCGCGCAACGAAAGCTTGCGGTGGATGTTGGCGGCGGTGAAGCCCTTGGTTTCGCGCGGAACGATGAAACCGCGAATGCCTTCGTCGGTTTGCGCCCATACGATGGCAAGATCGGCGACCGAGCCGTTCGTGATCCACATCTTCGTTCCGTTCAGAATCCAGTCGGATCCGTCGCGTTTCGCGTAGGTTCGCATGCCGGCCGGATTGCTGCCGAAGTCGGGCTCGGTCAAGCCGAAACAGCCGATGCGCTCGCCGCTGCGCCATCGCCGGGAGCCACGCCTGTTTCTGCGCCTCGTCACCAAAGCGGTAGATCGCAAACATCGCAAGCGATCCTTGCACCGAGGCGAAGCTGCGAACGCCCGAGTCCCCCGCCTCAAGCTCCATGCAGGCGATGCCGTATGCGACCGCGCCCGCACCGGCGCAGCCATAGCCGTGTAAGTGCATGCCGAGCAGCCCCAGGCGCCCGAGCTCCGGACCGAGCTCGCGCGGAAGGATCCCCTCTTCGAACCACTCCGCCACATTGGGAAGAACGCGCTCGCCGACCCACTCGCGCACGGTGTCGCGAATCAGTCGCTCTTCGTCGCTGAGCAGCGTGGAGTAGTCGATGAAATCCACGGCGTTGGGAGGCTCCACGAGATCGACGCCCGGAGCTAGCGTTTTAGAACGCGCGCAAGCTTATCGAAGAGCGCTTCGGTCGACCGCTCGAACTGGTCTTCGAAGCGCCGCCACAAGAGACGGCCGTCGGTCTCGGAGAGATCGGCGTCGACGCGGTACTCGACCAGCGTCTCCTTCCCTTCGCTTGTGAGATGGAAGCCGTGCGTTCCGTCGACGCCCTCGTTGACGAATCGCCAGACGATCCGTTCCTCCGGAACGGCCTCGACCAGCTCGGCGTGGATGCCGAGATGCCATTCTTCGGTCCGTCCCGGTGTGAGCGGTCCGGGAGAACGCATGAACGGCTGCGACGCAAACGGCCAGATCTGATCGCCAGACGTACCCATCTCTTCGAGCAGATGGTAAATTCGCCGTTTGGTGCCGTGAAACGTGCGCGAACGGAGTTCGTGAAGCTCGATGGGCATGGGCGGTCGTTCGCTTAGCGCAGCAAAACAACCCCCACGGCGCCCGAGAGCACGATGAGCAGCGGCGCGCTGAGTTTGCCGCGCAGCATCAGCACCGTGACTGCCGCGGTCACGCCGTAGGCGACCATACTCACCGGGGCGCCGCGCCCGATCGTCCAAACGCTCGACCATACCAGCCCAACGATTGCCGGGGCGAGCCCGGCCGTCACTGTCGTGCGCCACGGCGAGTCCGCGAAGCGCACCCAGACGACGTCGAAGCCGACCAACATCAGACTCGACGGAACGAACATGCCGATCGTCGCGGCGGCGGCGCCGATCAGCGGCCGCGTGCGGGGTCGCGGCGTAGCCGATCAGGGCGGCAAAGATCGTCGTCGGTCCGGGGACGAGCTTGCCGATCGTATAGAACTCGGTGAACTGCTGCGACGGAGACCCATTGATAGGTCGTCACCGCATCGGTATGCATCTGCGGAATGATGCCCTTACCGCCGCCGAAGCCGAGCACCGAGAGCTGCGAGAAAACCCACAGCAGGTGAAGGACGGTCGTGACCGTGGTGTTATCCATTCGCGCTCTTGCGCGTGCGGAAATACTCGCGCAGAATCCCGATGCCGCCGAAGATCACCAGCACCAGCAGCAGCGGCATCCGCAGCAGCGAGACGATCAGCGCGGTCGCGATCAGCAGAGCGATGCGAACCCAGTCGCCGCGCTCGTCCCAAGTCAGCTCGATCGCGTTGCCTAGCGTAAGCCCCACGCGCACCTGCGGCGCAGCCGCGCAGCGCGCCGGCTACGAACGGGTTCGACGCAAACTTGAAGTAGAGCGCGCCGGCGACCAGCACGATGAGAACGGCGGAATGCTGGCGCCCAAGAACGCGGCGATCGCGCCTGGGATTCCGCGAACGCGCTGCCCGCAATAGATCGCAAGATTGAGGACGTTGGGCCCGGCAGGACTTGCGCGATCTCGAGACCGTCCATGAAACCCGCCGCGTCGATCCAGCCGCTGCGACATGACGCTGCTGACGGATGCTCGCCTTCTGACCGCCACCGAATGCGGTCGCGCTAATCGACGCGAATGCTAAGCGCGATGCGGAGCAGCGATGGCCGCGCATCAGCCGGCATCCGGCATCGGCCCGTCTACGACCGGAGAGGTGTGCTTACCCGAGAGTATGTGAATGTGAACGTGCTCGGTATGCTGATAGGGCGGCAGGACGCCCATGCGGATCAGAAACCCTTGCTCGTAAAGCTGCAGCTTGAGCGCGACCTGCTGGATGCCGCCGATCAGGCGGTGCCAGATCATCGCGTCGCCCAGACCGATATCGAGAATCGTGGGAATCCATTTCTTCGGAATGATGACCACGTGGATCTCCCACCATTCCGGCTTACTCTGGTCGATGTTATGACGGAATGCAAACACGTCGTCGTCTTCGTAGACGACCTCGTCGGGCTTGGCGCGCGTCCCATCCAACCGGCCGCGAAACGTATGCTCGGGATCCGGCTTCTCCCAATCGTGCTGCGCCGGGCTGCAGATCATCTCGGAAACCCACTGCGTCATGACGGCGTGGCTTCAGGCGCAACGGGCAGGCGTCCTCTTGGCCATGCATGAAAGCCAGGCCCATGACCGACGGTGCGCGACGGAGTCTTTCAACGGTTGACGTTCTCGGCGGCAATCCCGACTGGCCGAAGGAGCCGAAGCACTGGGAGAAGGTCGTGGGCGACAACGAGGTCATCTATGAAGACCGTCACGTCGTCGTCTTTGCCGATCCGGAGGACGAAGAGCACGAGTCGAAGCGCGAGCCCGGCGAGATTCGGCTGACGCTGCTCTGCAAGAAAGAGGGCGTCGACAGCCTGATGGATCTGGGCGTCGCCGACGAGACCCTGAACGCCGCGATTCTCTTCGGCATCCAACAGGCTGCGCTGCATCTCGGCCTCGAGAAGAAAGGCTTCGAGGTGCGCGCGCACGTCTATCCGCCGCTCCAGCGTCGCCCGGAGCTCGCCTTCAAGATTCGCGCCGGGAAAACGCCCAAAGCGCCAGGCGGCGTCTCCGGCTAGAGCGCGCCGGGTCTTACCCTTCGGGCTTCTTTCCGAACGGCAGCTTCGCGGTCAGCTGCGCTTCCTTTTCGGCCAGTTTGGCCAGCGCCTGAACGACGAAGATGGCGAGCAGCGTCACGATCACCGCATAGATCAACTGCGCGACCAGCCCTTTGCCGGGCTTCAGGAAGAGGGCGATGGCGTTGCCGATGAACGTGTTCCACGCTCCGGCCGCGATCAACCCGAAGGCGACCGTGGCAAGGCCGATCATCGTGCCGATATAGCTGGGCTTGACTTCCATAGTGACTCCTCGCGAAAGAAGTGGCGTAGACGCTCTTTCAAAGTCGAAAAGCCCGAAGCTTTCTGCTTCGGGCCTTTTTCCGAGCGTTTGGGCTGTGCTTAGGCCTTAAGTTCGATATCGACGCCGGCCGGCAAGTCCAGGTGCATCAGCGCGTCCATCGTTTTGGGGGACGCCTGAAGGATGTCGATCAGGCGTTTGTGCGTGCGCATCTCGAAATGCTCGCGCGACTTCTTGTCGTTGTTGGTCGAACGCTGAACGCAGAAGCGGTTGATCTCCGTCGGTAGGGGAACGGGTCCGCTGACGAAGGCTCCGGTGCGCTTGGCCGTTTCGACGATGCGCTCGGCCGACTGATCGAGCACCTTGTGATCGTACGCTTTGAGGCGTATCCGAATCATCTGCTTCGCCATCGGTTGTCGTGCCTACTCCGCGACCGCGGTTACGACGCCGGCGCCGACCGTGCGGCCGCCCTCGCGGATTGCGAAGCGCAGGCCCTCTTCGCACGCTATGGGTGTGATCAGCTCGACGTCCATCTGAACGTTGTCGCCGGGCATGACCATCTCGACGCCGTCGGGCAGCTTGATCGTGCCGGTCACGTCGGTCGTACGAAAGTAGAACTGCGGGCGATAGTTTCCGAAGAACGGCGTGTGGCGTCCGCCCTCGTCCTTCGAGAGCACGTAGACCTCGGCTTTGAACTTCTTGTGCGGCTTCACCGAGCCGGGTTTGGCGAGCACCTGACCGCGCTCGATCTCGTTGCGATCGACGCCGCGCAGGAGCACGCCGATGTTGTCGCCCGCGATGCCCGAGTCGAGCAGCTTGCGGAACATCTCGATGCCCGTGACGACGGTCTTCTTCGTCTCCTCCTTGAGACCGACGATCTCGACCTCTTCGCCGACCTTCACCTGGCCGCGCTCGACGCGACCCGTGCCGACCGTGCCGCGGCCGGTGATCGTGAACACGTCTTCGACCGGCATCAGGAACGGCTTGTCGACTTGACGCTCCGGCTGGGGGATGTACTCGTCGATCGTGTCCATCAGCTTGAAGATCGGATCCGCCTCGGCATCGCCTTTGCGGCCGCTCGAGTTAAGCGCCTTGAGGGCCGAGCCGCGAATGATCGGCGTGTCGTCGCCCGGGAACTCGTACTTGGTCAGCAGTTCGCGAATCTCCATCTCGACCAGCTCGAGCAGCTCCTCATCGTCGACCATGTCTACCTTATTAAGGAAGACGATGATCCGGGGCACGCCGACCTGGCGCATCAGCAGGATGTGCTCGCGCGTCTGGGGCATCGGGCCGTCGGTCGCCGCTACGACGAGCACCGCGCCGTCCATCTGGGCGGCACCGGTGATCATATTCTTGATGTAGTCCGCATGGCCGGGGCAATCGACGTGCGCGTAGTGGCGCTTCGTGCGTCTCGTACTCCTGATGCGAGATCGCGATGGTAATCCCACGCTCTTTCTCTTCAGGGGCGTTATCGATCTGATCGACGCCCACTTTCTGCGCCAGCCCCTCGGTAGCGAGGCAGTGCATGATTGCTGCCGTCAACGTGGTCTTTCCGTGGTCGACGTGACCCGTCGTACCGATGTTGACGTGCGGCTTGGTGCGCTCGAACTTTTGCTTAGCCATGCTTTTCCTTATCCTTGTGAGTCCACGGGGCCAGGCGTTTTGCCCGCCTCTGCGCCGTTACGCGGTAAACGCCCCCATGGAGAGGGCGCCACGACCTCGGAATAGTATCAGGCGCGACCCGACGCTGTCAACGAAAGCCGGCCCGCGCCTACGCGGGTGCCAACTTCTTGCCGGCGGACTTTGCGACGATCTCTTCCTCGACGGTTTTCGGCGCTTTCTCGTAGTGGGAGAACTCCATCGTGTACGTGGCGCGCCCTTGCGTCGCCGAGCGCATGTCGGTCGCATAACCGAACATCTCCGAGAGCGGCACGTGAGCCGTGATAACCTGCGCTCCGCCCGGCGCTTCTTCGGTCGCGTGGATCGCGCCGCGCCGGCGGCTGAGGTCGCCGTTGATCGCGCCCATGTACTCTTTTGGCGTCGTCACTTCGACCTTCATGATCGGCTCGAGAAGAATCGGACCGGCGGCTCGGTTCGCCTCTTTCCATGCCATCGAGGCCGCGATCTTGAACGCCATCTCCGAAGAGTCGACCTCGTGGTACGAACCGTCGAAGGCCACGGCTTTGAAGTCCATCACCGGGAAACCCGCGAGCACGCCGCTTGTCGCCGACTCGCGGATGCCCTCTTGCACCGCCTTGGCGTACTCCTTAGGAATCGTTCCGCCGACGATCTTCCACTCGAAGACGAAGCCGGTCCCGGGCGGCTGCGGCTCGACTCGCAGCCAGACGTCGCCGTACTGGCCCTTGCCGCCGGTCTGACGGACGAAGCGGCCTTCCTTTTCAACGGTCTTGGTGATCGCTTCTTTGTAGGCTACTTGCGGCTTGCCGACGTTCGCCTCGACTTTGAACTCGCGGCGCAATCGGTCGAGGATGATCTCGAGGTGCAGCTCGCCCATACCCGCGATGATCGTCTGCTGCGTCTCCTCGTCGGTGCGCATGCGGAAGGTCGGATCTTCCTGAGCCAGCCGCGCCAGCGCCAAGCCGAGCTTATCTTGATCGGCCTTGCTGTTCGGTTCGATCGCCTGGTGAATGACCGGCTCCGGGAAGGTGATCGGTTCGAGCGCGATCGGGGAGCGCTCGTCGCAGAGCGTATCGCCGGTGCGCGTATCGGAGAGGCCGACCGCCGCCGCGATGTCGCCCGCGCCGATCGCGTCGATGTCCTCGCGATGGTTCGCGTGCATCCGGAGGATGCGCCCGATGCGCTCCTTGCGTCCGGTGCGCGAATTCAAAACGTAGCTGCCCTTGTTGAGCACGCCCGAGTAGACGCGGAAGTACGTCAGGTTCCCGTACGGATCGGTTGCGATCTTGAACGCCAGCGCGCAGAACGGCTCGGCGTCGTCGGCCTTGCGCGCGATCTCGTCGCCGCTCTTGGGGTCGCGTCCCACGATCGGCTTGGCTTCGAGCGGCGAGGGCATGTACTCGACGACCGCGTCGAGCAGCGGTTGGATTCCCTTGTTCTTGAAGGCCGAACCGCAGAGCATCGGCAGCACCGTGCCCTCGATGGTCGCCTTGCGCAACGCCGTCTTCATTCGATCGATCGGCAGCTCTTTGCCCTCGAAGAACATCTCGAGCAGCTCGTCGTCTTGCTCGGCGATCGCTTCGACCAGATTCTGGCGCCATTGCATCGCGAGATCGCGCAGCTCGCCCTCAACCTCTTCCTCGGCCATCGTCGAGCCCAGGTCGTCGGTGTAGACGACCTTCTTCATGGTGAAGAGATCGACGACGCCTTTGAACTTGTCTTCGGCGCCGATCGGCACTTGGATCGGCACCGCCCGCGCGCCGAGGCGCTCGCGGATCTTCTCAACGACGTTGAAGAAGTCTGCGCCGACGCGGTCCATCTTGTTGACGAAGATGATTCGCGGAACGCTATACTTGTTGGCTTGGCGCCAGACCGTCTCGGATTGCGGCTGAACGGCCGCCACCGAGTCGAAGAGCGCGACCAGCCCGTCGAGCACCCGCAGCGAGCGCTCGACCTCGACGGTGAAGTCGACGTGCCCGGGCGTATCGATGATGTTGATGCGCGTGTCGCGCCAGGTCGTCGCGGTCGCGGCCGAGGTGATCGTAATGCCGCGCTCCTGCTCCTGGACCATCCAGTCCATCGTCGCCGCGCCGTCGTGCACCTCGCCCATCTTGTGGACGCGCCCGGTAAAGAAGAGGATGCGTTCGGTACAGGTCGTCTTGCCGGCATCAATGTGAGCGGCAATGCCGATGTTCCTCGTACGTTCGAGCGGATATTCCCTTGCAGCCATGGTTTTAGTTTAGTCGATTACCAACGATAATGCGCGAAGGCTTTGTTCGCTTCGGCCATCTTGTGCGTGTCTTCACGCTTCTTAATCGTAGCGCCGGTGTTATTGGAGGCGTCGAGCAGCTCGCCGGCGAGCTTCTCCTCCATCGAGCGCCCGCCGCGGGCGCGTGCGAAGCCGATCAGCCAGCGCATCGCCATCGCCTGACGGCGATCGGGCCGCACTTCCATCGGCACCTGATAGGTCGCGCCGCCGACACGCCGGGGGCGGACCTCGACCAGCGGCATTGCGTTGGAGAGGGCCTGCGAGAAGACTTCCATCGGATCCCGGCCGCTCTTCTCGGCGACGATCTCGAGCGCACCGTAGGTGATGTGCTCGGCCGTCGACTTCTTGCCGCGCAGCATCACCTTATTGATGAAGCGCGCGAGCACTTTCGAGTTGAACTTCCCGTCGGGAAGAATTTGCCGTTTCGGCGCTGGACCTTTACGAGGCATTATTACTTCTTCTTCTCACGCTTGGCGCCGTATTTCGAACGGCCTTGTTTGCGGTTCGCCGTCCCGGCGGTGTCGAGCGTGCCGCGAATGATGTGATAGCGAACGCCGGGGAGATCCTTGACGCGTCCGCCGCGCACCAGCACCACCGAGTGCTCCTGAAGGTTGTGTCCGATTCCCGGTATATAAGCGGTAACTTCTTCGCCGTTGGTCAGCCGGACGCGAGCCACTTTGCGCAGCGCCGAGTTCGGCTTCTTCGGGGTTACCGTCTTTACTTGGGTACAGACGCCGCGACGCTGCGGGTTGCCGTCAACCTCGAAGGTTCGCGTCGGGAGGTCGGGATGGCCGGGCTTAGGACCGGTCAAGATCACGCGAAATGCCCGGGTTTTCACCTTCTGCTCGGTCTTCTCGCGCCCGCGGCGCACCAGCTGGTTAATTGTCGGCAAAAAAACGCTCCTAGCACACAAAAAATCACGGCCTCACCCGCGGGTGGGGGCCGATGCTCAACTATATCAGGGGCGCATTTGACAGTCAAATATCCCCGCTTGCGCTAGAGCGAGGTTCCGGCCGCTTGATCGCCCGATTCGCTCGGCCGGACACCCAGCCGGCCGAACTCGCTAACCACCTCTTCCATCGTGAAGCCGCGGTGGCGGAGCGACTCGGCAAAACGCTCGACCGCCTCTCGCAAGCTGCGCATCCGGGCGCCCCGGTCGAGCGGGACATTCCCCGCGACGCGCGTCCCGCGACGGCCATCGCCGATCAGCCAGCCCGAAGATTGCAGCTCGCCGTAGGCCCGCGCCACCGTATTCGGCGCGATACCGAGATCGCCGGCGAGCTGGCGCACCGTGGGTAAGGCGGACTCGGGGGCGAGCTCCCCGCGCTCGATCGCGGCGCGAATCTGTTCGGCAACCTGCTGGTATGGGGGGATTTCGAGCGCAGCGTCTACGGCAACGTACAACGCACTCACGCGATTCGGATTGGCTTGCGTGCGAGGACGATGTTCGAGGTCATCGCGACGAGCGTCGCGGCCATCACCAGCAACTTACCGGTCGTGAAGGACCGGTCGTCACCCAGAACGCTGACACTGGCGAACACCACAAAGAGATAGGCCGGGAAGCAAGCAAGAAGCGCGGCGCTGTTGGCCCGGCAGATGCGCAAGCGGTCGTCGACGGCTTTTTCGAACTCGAGGTCGTCTCCCAGCAGCAGCGCCGGAGCACTGGCGACCCGCCAAGCGACGAAGCCGAGAATAAGGGTCGAGGCCGCCACGACAATCCCCTCGAGCCTCATCAATGGATACGCCGCGAGCACTAACGTCACAGCCAGGCTGCATATGACCGCTGCGATTACCAGCGGCGATATCGCGGCCAGCGGCGACCGGCGCGTCAGGGCGGCGATGCGCCGCTGCGATGCGCGATGAACCTGCGAGTACGCAAGCAGCACCACGATCGCGGCGGCTAGACAGGTTAATAGGAAGGGCAAAATCAGCGGCACCGATCGAACGAGAATCAGGCCGCCTAGCGCGATCGTCGCGATTCCCAGGCAGCGCCCGTAGGCGGCGGAGACACCTTCGGCGCCTTCTCGGGCAATGAGGACGCTCGTCAGCCGGTTGCGCTGGAACGGCGGCAACGACGCGGCGGCTCGTCTAAAATATATTGACGGGTCGGCGATGTTTTTCGGCCAAATGAGGTTGGCCAAGCCGACCGCTATCGCCATAACGGCCATCATCGGACGCACGAACTGCTCGAAATCGGACGGGTACATTTTTAAGCCCAGCGCATGCGTCGGCGAAGCGGCCGCACCGCCTCAATCGCAGCAATGATAAAGGCCCCTACGATGACCCACCACGCAACCTGGGCGTAAAGGTCCTGCGCCCCGCCGACGCGGGTCGCCATCGCGGCGAAGACCAGCGCCGGGGCGCAGGCGAGCAGCGCGATGCTCGTCGCGCGACCGGTGCGGACGCGCTCGTCAATCACGTACTCGACCTGCGGGTCGTCGCCGAGGAGCAACGCCGGAGCGCCAGCAATGCGCCACGCAATGGCACCGAGCACGAGGGTGGCGAGCGCGCCGGCAATCGCACCCAACCGCAACGGCGGATAGAGAGCAAACGTCAGCGTTGCGGCAAAGCAGAAGAACATCGCAGCGATCGCGCCTGGCGGGAGCGCCACCAGCGGCGAACGGCGCACGAGGGGAGCGACGCGCCGGTCAGTCGCACGCCGAAACTGTAAGTACCCAAGCAACTTCATGCAGGCCATACCGAGCGAGAACACCACGTACGGCACGATAAACGGCACCGCGGGAATCAGCGTAAGCGCCGCAATTGCGATCCCGCAGAGCCCAAACCACCGCCCGTACCTCCGGGAGATGCCTTCGGCATCCTGACGCGCGATCAGCGCGCGCGACAGGCGCTCGCGCTGGTCTGCGGAGAGATCGTATGCCGCGCACTTGCAATACTGCGTGACGCCCCAGAAATAATCGGGCGAAAGAAACGCCCAAAGCCCGGCGACGAAGACGGCGGCGGCCATGACCAGCCGGGCCGGATCTGCAAGGGTCGCGTAAACGAATGTCATTGTATTAAGAACCTAATACAATGCGAGGTTTGTGTCAAGGCCTTGGTTCAAAGCAAATGCGGAGGCCGCGCCTAAACGCGGCCTCCGCTCCCCTAGACCCCTCTGCTGATTGGACGCGTGTGGTCCGTAGCTCAACGATAGCGCGCCATGGCCCCGACCGGAACGCACAACTCGAACAAGTTCCCACACAAATAACGGCAGCCCACGGACCTTTCGTGACCGGCGCAAGCCGCTACAAAGGGACCAGGCGAAGAGTATTTGAGCGGGCGAACAGTACTTGGGCGGTGGAGAACGACACTCGGGTCGCGCCTTCGTCTGACTTCGGAGCGCTTCTGCGGCGCTATCGGCACGGGGCCGGCTTGTCGCAGGAGGCGCTGGCCGAGCGCGCCGGCGTGAGCGCGAACGGCATCAGCGCGCTCGAGCGTGGCGATCGGCGGACCCCGCACCGCGACACTTTGGGGCTGCTCTCCGCCGCCCTCGAGCTCACCGACGAGCAACGCGCCGCCTTCGAAGAGGCCGCCTCGCACTCCGCACTACGGCGCCGCGACGATTCTCTGCCATTGGCCCTTACCAGCTTCGTCGGCCGGGAACACGAGATCGCCGACCTGGCCGGTCTGCTGCGCGAGCATCGCTTCGTCACGATTACCGGAGCCGGGGGAATCGGCAAGACGCAAACGGCGTTACGTGTCGCCGCCGCGCTCCAAGACGACGGCATCGGTTCGGTTTACTTCGTACCGCTGGCGCCGGTGGGAGACGCCTCGCGCGTGGTCTCGGCGATCGCCGGCGCCCTCGGCGTTCAAGAAGTTCCCCAACGCACGCTGCAAGAGACGCTGCTCACGTACCTTCACAACAAGAAGCTTCTGCTCGTCATCGACAATGCCGAGCACGTCGTCGAAGAAGCCGCACGCATAGTCGAGGTGTTGTTGCAGGGCGTGCCCGAGCTGCGCGTGCTGGCAACGAGCCGGGTCGGGCTGCGGGTCGGGGGCGAGCGCGTCTACCGGCTGCCGTCGCTCCAGCTCGCCGATGCGGTGCGGCTCTTTGCCGATCGGGCCCAATCCGTCAATTTCCATTTTGCGCTGACCGAAGACAAGGCGGCCGCGGCAACAAGCCTCTGCCGGCGCCTCGATTGCATTCCGCTGGCGATCGAACTCGCCGCGGCACGCGTTGACGCCCTTCCGGTCCGCACCCTCGCGCGAGATCTCGAGAGCCATTTGAACTTTCCCGCCGCGAGCAGCGGCGCCGCACCTTCGCGACAGCTCACGATGCGAGCGACGATCGACTGGAGCTACCTGTTGCTATCGGCCGAGGAGCAACGCGTCTTCGAGTCTCTCTCGGCCTTCGCGGGGGGCTGCACGCTCGATGCGGCCACGACGGTCTGCGCGGGTGAAGGCGTCCCCGCGGCGGAGGTGCCCAATCTGCTTTCGTCGCTGATTATGAAATCGTTGGTGCTGGCGGATCTCGAGCGCGACGACGCGCGCTACCGGCTGCTCGAACCGTTTCGAACCTACGCCTGGGAACGTCTTGGTGCGCGTGGCGAGCAACGCGCCATCGCCGCGCGCCACGCCTTGGCCTCCCTCGAACGCGCCAATCGCTTCAACGACGCGTGGGAGGAGAACGAGCTCGACTCGGTCTGCGCGAGCATGCTTCGCGACGAGATGGATAACTGGCGTAAAGCCCTCGACTGGACGCTCGTCGAGGGCGAAGACGTCGTCTTAGGACAAGAGCTCGCCGGGAAGCTCGTGAACGCATGGCTCGAAGGCGAGTTGCTCGAGGGCCGGCGCTGGACGCGTCTGGCGCTTGAAGCCGTAGACGATACGACGCCGGCCAACGTCGTCGCACGCCTCGCCGACGCGGACGCCCGCCTCTCGTGGAGCCTCAACGACCCCGAGTCGGCCATCTCGAGCGGCGATCGCGCGATCGCACTCTATCGTGAGAGCGGCGATCTTCTCGGCATTGCGCGCACGCAACCGTACGTGGGACTCGCCTACAGCTCCGTCGGCCGGCACGACGAAGCAAGGAGACTGCTTGAGGAGGGGCTGGCGGCCGCCCGCGACGTCGACAACCCGAGCACGATCGCCTACGCGCTCCGCTGCCTTGGGGTTTGGAAGTCCGCTTTCGGCGAAGATCCGGTCGCCGGACGTCGCGACGTGTTGGAAGCGCTCAGCATCTACGAAGCCTGCGGGCCGGAACGCCGAGCCCTATACGCGCTCGTGAATCTCTCCAGTTGCTGCTGCGTCGACGATCCCGAATCGGGCCTGCTATACGCGTCCCGGGTGATCGAGGGCGCGCAACGGATCCACTTTAGTTCCTACATGCTCGCGTCGGCGCTCGATCTCGCGGGCATGTACGCACTCTTGTTGGAGCGTTATGACGAAGCGCTCGAGACCGCGGGGGAAGCGCTTGCGCTTGCAGCTTCGCACGACGTCGGCCTTCTCACCGATGAGGCCGTGCATATCGTTGCCGGGAGCGCAACGCTCCGGCCCCAGCCAGAGGAGGAGAGAAGCGCAATACACGCGCGAGCGGCACGCCTCTTTGGGTTTGCCCCAACGGCGCACTCGTCGTGGCCGTATCAGCCGCTCGGCCGGCTTCGCGATACGGCTGTCGCACTGCTGGACCGCTCACTCGGCGCGCAGAGACTCGAGAGCATCATGGCCGAAGGCGCGGCAATGAGCCGCGAGGCAGCGATCGCCGAGGCGCTCGCGTTGTGCGAATAGCCGCCTAGTTCGTGGCTGCGAGTGGGCCGCTCCACGGGGAGGCGCGGCTGGGCGTCCTCGACGGGCTGCGCGGCGTTGCGGTCCTGCTCGTCCTCTGGTATCACGTCTGGGAGATCTCGTGGCTGGCGCCGCCGTGGTGGCTGGAATTTCTGCCGGCGACGGGCTTCGTCGGAGTCCACCTCTTCTTTTTCCTCAGCGGCTTCGTGATTTCGTACCCGTTCATCCGGGGCGCGCTGGGCTTCTCCGCGACGCCGAGCTGGGGCGAGTTTGGCTGGCGCCGTTTCATCAAGATCGTACCGTCGTATCTGCTCGCGATCGCGATTTCGTACGACGTCGGCTACGCAGCGTTGCAGCCCAACGCTTCGCCCCTTCCCGATCTGATCACGCACCTGCTCTTCATCCACACCTGGTTTCCGCTGCGCTACGGCACGATCGACGGCGTGCTCTGGACGCTTGCCGTCGAGGTCGAGTTCTACTTTATCTTCCCGCTCGTGTGGTGGTGCTTCAAACGCCGGCCGTGGCTTACGGCCGGGGCAATGATCGCGATCGCCTGGCTTTGGCGCGCCTGGATGGCGCAATGCTGCGCCACGACGCTCTTCGCCCAGTACGAAGAGAACCTGCCCGGCTATCTCGATATCTTTGCCTTCGGAATGATCAGCGCGTACGTCTTCACCCGCTTCGGCGCCGGCTTGCGCGCGTCGCGCCTGCGCTACGCGGCTCCGCTGGTCGCGCTGGCCGGCGTCGCGTTCTTCATCGCGCTGTTGGAGAACCTCTACGCGCAACGCTTCCTGCCGCAGTGGTCGGGAGTCTGGCAGATCACCAACCGGCCCTGGCTGGGCGCTGCGTTCGGCGTAATCGCGCTCGGCTCGCTCTTCAGTCCGCGGTGGTGGCAACTGCTCCTCGATAATCCGCCGCTGCGCTTCCTAGCGACGATCTCGTACAACCTCTATCTCTACCACCAGATGATCGCGCGCGAGCTGCTAGCCCACCACGTTCCGCCGTACTCGGGCGACCCGCACGATAACTCGGTGTGGCAGGTACGCTACACCGAGGTCGTCTTCGCGATTACAATCGGGCAGGCGACGCTCGTCACCTACCTCTTCGAACGTCCGCTAATGCGAATCGCTAGGAGAGTTGTGTTTTGAAGAGGCTCTGCGTGAGCCCTTCGATCACAGGAATCCGCACTTCTTTGCCCTGGAACCCGGTCACGAACGTCCAAATCCAGAGGACGAACCAGACCAGTCCGAGGAGCCACATCACCGGGAAGAGGATCAGCAAGACGTGAATGAGGCTCGATGCAAACGACCAGGCCACCCAGATCACGATGTAAAGACCCCACATCGTAATCGACTGTGCCGCCGACCACTTCACAAACTTGTTCGTCCCGCCCCCGACGAGCATGATGATGCCGCCGATGAGACCGAGCAGATATGCAAGGCCCGCCGCGATGTTCGGCTCTAGACCAAACGGTGCATCCGAGGGAGGTTGGGTAACCGACATTGGCACGCCCTTTCGTAGCTTTGACCCACTCCGAGTAACGGTTGCTTTGCTTTACGAGGGGCTCTCTCCTACTGCGCAAAAGAGCCAGTGAGCGATGAACCGGCATTACTGGTACCTGCTGCTCATCCTGCCCATCGTCGGCACCGTATTCCCGCCGCTCTATAACCACGTCCATCCGACGCTCTTCGGGCTTCCGTTCTTCTACTGGTATCAGCTGGCGTGGGTCTTCGCGACCGCCGCGCTGCTCTGGCTCGTATTCGTGCTCACGCGAGAACCCAGCGATGTCTAGCGCCGCCATCGTACTCGCCGTTCTGCTCGTTGCGGTCACCATTCTCGGCTTCGTCGCGGCCCGGTGGGGACACGCAAACCTCAACAGCGTCGAGGAGTGGGCGCTGGGCGGGCAACGCTTCGGAACGGTCGTCTCGTGGTTCCTACTCGGCGGCGACCTCTACACCGCGTACACCTTTGTTGCCGTGCCGGCACTCATGTTCGGCGCCGGCGCGCTGGGCTTCTTTGCGGTCAACATTACGGCAACCGCCTATTCCGTCGCGCTCGTCTTTCTAGCGCGCTTCTGGCCGGTCGCCCGCCGGCGCGGCTATCTCACCGCCGCCGATTTCGTTCGCGATCGCTTCGGCGACCGGACGCTCGAAATCGCGATCGCGCTTACCGGCATCGTCGCGGTCATGCCCTACATCGCGCTGCAGCTGGTCGGCATGCGCGCCGTCTTCCGTCAATTAGGCTTTCTCGGGGCCGGCAACGGCCTCGCCGCACTCACGGTCGCCTTTCTCCTACTTATCGCCCACACGTATACGAGCGGGCTGCGCGCGCCGGCCCTGATCGCGTTCGTCAAAGACACGCTGATCTACGTCACCGTGATTGCGGCGATCGCCGTGATTCCGGCGGCGCTCGGAGGCTGGCCGCACGTCTTTGCGGTGGCCGAGCACGTTTTGGCGGCCCGGCCGCGCCCGGCCTCGACCCAGCTCGCGCCCGAGCAGTACTTCGCCTACGCGACGATGGGGCTCGGTTCGGGCCTCACCCTCTTCCTCTACCCGCACTCGGTCACGAGCGTTCTGGCCGCGCGAAGCAAGGCGGTGGTCCAGAGAAATGCGGCGCTCTTACCGGTCTATTCGATCCTGCTCGGACTGCTCGCGCTCCTCGGCTATTGCGCGATCGCCGCGGGCATCGCGCCCAAAGATGTGACCAACGTGATCCCTCTGCTCTTCGCGCGTTTCTTTCCCGGCTGGTTCGCGGGCGTCGCCGACGCCGCGATCGTGATCGGCGCGCTCGTCCCGGCAGCGATCATGTGCATCAGCGCCGCCAACCTCTTTGCGAGCAACATCCTACGCGAGTTTTCGAAGGAACGCTCGCACGTCGAGGCGCCCCTGGTTAAGGCCCTGACACTCGCAGTCAGCGGATTTGCCCTGCTCTTCATCTTCTTCGTGCCGGTGCGATACGCGATCGACTTACAGCTTCTTGGGGGCTCACTGATGCTACAAATCTTCCCGGCCTTTGCGCTCGGGCTCTGGACGCGCTGGTTCCATCCTCGGGCGCTTTTGATCGGCTGGGCCTGCGGCCTGGTCTCGACCTGCGCGATGGCCTACGCCGACGGCTTCTCCCCGACGTACACGCTCAACGCCTTCGGACACGAGTTGACCGGCTTTCTCGCCCTCTACTCGCTGACGTTAAATCTACTCGTAAGCGCGGCGCTGACCCCCGTCTTCCAAGCGATGCGCGTCAGTGCCGGAATCGACGCCACCTCTGCGGCGGATTTCGCGTGAGCGAGACGATCAATCCGCAAGGCTGGCCGCGGCCGAGCGGCTACGCCAACGGCATCGTCGCCCAAGGCCGCTACCTCGCCATCTCGGGCCAAATCGGCTGGAACGAGCTCGGCGAGCTGGTCTCCGACGAGTTCCTCGAACAGGCGCGCCAGGCACTGCGCAACGTGATGGCCGTCCTCGCCGCGGCGGGCGGCAAACCCGAGCATCTCGTGCGGCTCACTTGGTACATCACCGACAAGAACGAGTACCGCCGGAGTCTGCGCGCGTTGGGCGCCTCTTATCGCGAGATCGTCGGCGAGCACTATCCGGCGATGGCGCTCGTGCAGGTCGCCGGGCTGCTCGAAGACGGTGCGAAGGTCGAGATCGAAGCGACGGCGATTATTCCCTGAGCTTGTAACGCTGCAGCTTTCCGGTCTGGGTTCGGGGAAGCGCGTCGACGAAAACGATCTCGCGCGGCGCTTTGAACGGCGCGATCTGCGTCTTGCAATACTCGCGCAACTCTTCGGCTTTCTCGTCGCTGGGCGCGCAGCCGTCGGCCAACACGATAAACGCTTTGACGAGATTCGTCTCTTTCTGACGATCGGCTTTGGCGACGACGGCAACTTCCTGGACGTCGGCGTGCGCAATCAGCGCCTGCTCGACCTCGGGGCCCGAGATATTGTAGCCGGCCGAGACGATCATGTCGTCGGTGCGCGCGACGTACCAGAAGTAACCGTCGGCGTCGCGTCGGTACGCGTCGCCCGGATAGTTCCACCCGTTCTGCACGTAGATCGCCTGGCGCTCGTCTTGCAAGTACTTGCAGCCGGTCGGCCCTTTCACCGCGAGGCGCCCGATCGTGCCGTCGGGCATGGGCCGTCCTGCTTCGTCGTGAATCTCCGCGACGTAGCCGGGCACGGCGCGACCGGTCGAACCCGCGCGTGCGTCGTCCTCGGGCGATCCAATGAAGATGTGCAGCATCTCCGTGCTGCCGATCCCGTCGAGAATCTTCACGCCGGTCTTCTCGTGCCACCCCTCCCACACCGACTTCGGCAGCGTCTCGCCCGCCGAGACGCACGTGCGTAAGCTTGAGAGATCGTGCGCCGCCGCCGCGTTGGTCATCGCGCGATACCCGATCGGTGCGGTGAAGAGCGTCGTCACGCCGAAACGCCCGATCGCCTCGAGCAGTTCGTTCGGGCCGGCCTTCTCGAGCAGCAGCGTGGCAGCGCCGGCGTAGAGCGGAAAGAGCAGCAGACCACCGAGGCCGAACGTGAACGCAAGCGGCGGGCTGCCGCAGAAGAGATCGTCGCTGCGCGGACGCACGCACGTGCGTGCAATACGTGTCGCACGTGGCCAGCAGGTCGCGGTGAAAATGCATCGCCGCCTTGGGCGTGCCGGTCGTGCCCGAGGTGAAGGCAATGATCGCGACGTCTCCGGCAGCGGTCTCGACGTTCTCGAAGCGCTCGTCTTTGCGCGCCATGCGCCCTTCGAGCGAATCTTCCGACGCCTCCGCTCCGAAATAACCGACTCGCACGCCGCCGACGTCGTCGCAGGCGTTGTCGAGCGGCTCGCGCAGGCGGGCGTCGCAGAGCGCGTGCTTAACCTGCGCCTTCTCCATCATGAAGCGCAGCTCGCCGGCGCGGTAGAGCGGCATCGTGGTGACCGCGACGCCCCCGGCTTTGAGCACGGCGAACCAGCACGCGGCGAGCATCGGCGTGTTCGGCGCGTGCAGCAAGACGCGGTTGCCGGTGCGCAGCCCGAGATCCTCGACCAGCACACGCGCGATCCGGTTCGCCGTCGCGCGCAGATCCGCATAGCTCCACTGCGCGCCCGGTGCCGACGATGCAGCGATCGCCGCGCGCGGCGCTATCGGCGTGGCGGTCGAGCAGGAACGATGCCGCGTTGAGCCTTTCGGGGTAGGGTCCGGCGAGGCCCGAGAGCAGTTCGGGCATCGCTTCGGGCAGGGGTAAGCGCTCCTGCGCAAAGGTATCGACGTGTGCCGTCCAGCGCATCGTCAGCCCGCCAAGGTCAGCTTCGCGATCACCAGCTGCTGGATCTCGCTGGCGCCTTCGTAAATGCGCAGCGCCCGCACGTCGCGGTAGAGGCGCTCGACCAACTCGCCGCGCGTGACGCCTCGTCCACCGAAGAGCTGCACGGCTCGGTCGCAGACGCGCCCGGCGGCCTCGGTCGCGAACCACTTGGCCATCGCCGCCTCGCGCGTGACGCGCGCTGCGCCGCTATCCTTGAGCCAGGCCGCGCGATAGACGAGCAGCGCGCTTGCATCCACGTCGGTGGCCATTGCGGCGATCGCCGCCTGCGTCATCTGCAGCGCGGCCAACGGCGCGTCGAAGAGATGCCTCGACTTGGCGTGCGCGACGCTCGCCTCGAGCGCCCGCTCGCGCAAAACCGAGCGCCGCTGCGCCGACGCTGCTGCGAAAGACGTCGAGCGTCGCCATGGCGATCTTGAAATCCCTCGCCTTCCTCGCCTACGCGGCAGTTCGCCGGAACGCGCACCGCTTCGAAACGCACCGTGCCCAGCGGATGCGGCGAGATCGTTTCAATGCGCTCTGCGACCGTGCAGCCCGGCGTCGACGCATCGACCGCGAATGCCGTCAATCCTTTCGTGCCGCCGTCGCCGGTTCGCGCGAAGACGACGTAGAGATCGGCCAGCCCGGCATTGGAGATCCACGTCTTCTCGCCGTCGAGCACGTACTGCGATCCCTTCGCGTCGCGCGCGCGTCGCCAGCGCGGCGACGTCCGAGCCGGCCTCGCGTTCGGAGAGTGCAAATGCGGCGATGCAGCTGCCGTCGACGACCTTCGGCAGATACCGCCGTTGGAGTTCGGCGTGCCGAAGAGCGCGAGCGGACCCGCGCCCAGTCCCTGCATTGCGAAGGCGAAATCGGCCAGCGCCGAGCGGTGCGCGAGGCGCTCGCGCGCGAGGCAGAGCGTGCGAACGTCCAGATCGGCGCGGATGCCGCCGTAAACGCCCGGCACGCAAGCGCGCAGCCACCCGTTCGTCGGCCAACGCGCGCACCCATGCCCGGCAGCTCGCATCGGGGTCGTTCTCGTCGTCGAAAACCTCGGCACGTTCCAGCCAGCGCTCGAGACCGGCCGCAAACGCGCGATGCTCTTCGTCGAAGAACGGCCACTCGGGGTTCGATTCCACTCAGCCTGACACATTAGTTACCTTCGAACTCCGGAGTGCGCTTGGCCACGAAGGCTTCGTACGCGCGGCGGAAATCGTTGCTCTCCATGCAGATCGCCTGCGCTTTGGCCTCGGCGTCGATTGCTGCGTCCAGTGGCATAGCCCACTCCTCGTGCAGCATCTTCTTCGTCATCGCATGCGCGAGCGTCGGACCGCTGGCAAGCGTCTGCGCGCACTCTTGGGCACGCGCCAGCACCGCATCCGGCGGAGCAGAGCTCGTTGTAAAAACCCCAATCGTGCGCTTGCCCTCCCGGCAGCGCGCGGCCGGTATAGAGCAGCTCGCTCGCCCGGCCGAGACCGACGATGCGCGGCAAGATCGCGCACGCCCCCATGTCGCATCCGGCCAGGCCGACGCGTACAAAGAGAAACGCGACCCACGAGCGATCGGTCCCAAAGCGCAGGTCACTTGCCATAGCCAGGATCGCGCCGGCGCCGGCGCAGACTCCGTCGATCGCCGCGACGATCGGCTGCGGGCAGGCGCGCATCGCTTTGACCAGGTCCCCGGTCATCTGGGTAAACGCGAGCAGCTCGCGCGGGCCGCTCCGGGTCAGCGGGCCGATGATTTCGTGCACGTCCCCGCCCGAGCAAAAGTTCCCGCCCGCGCCGGTCAGCACGACCGCCCCGATCGTCGCGTCACCGCCCAGTGCGAGGAAGCGGTCGCGCAGCTCGGCATAGAGTTCGAACGTCAGCGGATTCTTGCGCTCCGGCCGGTCGAGCGTGATCGTCAGCACCCGGCCATCGGTCTGATAGCATCGCCTTCGTCATCGGATTCGAAACGGCAGGTCTTCTTCGTAGGCGTTGCCCGCGCTGTTGCGTGCGATCACGCGCAAGCGATAGGTGCGCACGAAGATCGGCGGCGTATCGAGAACGTCGAGCACGAAGGCGAAGCGCCCCGGCTTTACGTGCGGGACATCGATCGAGAAGAGGTTCGTCCGGACTTCGACGCTGGCGACGTTGGTGCCGGTGACGAACGTCCCCGACCAGCGCTGGCCGCGCCGGACATCGAGCGACGAGAAGCGCATCCCGAGGATTCGCGGCGGCGCATTGTTCCGTTCGACGCGCGGCGGGGGCAGCGTCGCGGCTCCGACGCCCACGTTTGCCGGAATTTCGGGGAGGTGCGTCGCGCACGCCGAGAGCAGCAGCGCACAAGAGAACGTCCCGATACGAAGATGCACGTACGGAGTCGTACGAAGCCGGCCGGGACGCCACCTGCCCGGAGAAGGCGCCCGCGCGGCCGGCGCGTAAAGGCCTCAGCGATGCTGCAGCAGCACGCGGCTCCACGAAGTCTCGCGCTCGATTATGCAGTCGGCATCTGTAGCGTCTGGATCTCTGGCAGGCTTCTTTCTCGACGCATGGGCGCACGGCCACGTGCCGATCGAGAGCTTTTTTACACCCTACCACGCCGTCTTCTACACCGGGATGCTGGCGATGATCGCCACGCTCGCCGCGTTCGCCGTCTTCCAGCACAACCTCGGCTATCGCTGGACCGACGTCTTCCCGCGCTCCTATCGCATCGCGCTGCTCGGCATCCCGATCTTCGTCTTGGCCGGAATCGGCGACATGATCTGGCACGTCGTTCTCGGCGTCGAAGAAGGCGTCGACGCATTGCTCAGCCCGACGCATCAGATTCTTGGGTTGGGCATTTTCTTTTTGGCCAGCGGCCCGGTACGCTCGGTCGTCGCCGACCGGCTCCGCTCGACGACGCTGGTGCGCCAGCTGCCGCTTGCGCTCGGTCTGGCAGCGTGGCTGATCCTCGTGCACTTCGGCACCGCCTACGCGTTCGATCCGGGGGCGGGGCGGACGAACGCTCCGCCGCCGATCTCGCCCTTCACGCAGCACTATCTCACGGCGCTCGCGATCGGTTACTACAAGATCTCCACCGGCGTCCTGATCGTCATCTTCCAAAGCACGGTCATCACCGGGTTCTCGCTCTGGCTAGTCTCGCGCATGCACCCCTGCCCGGGCATGCTGACGATCATGCTACTGCTCGGCAACGCGCCGGCCGCGGCCGCGTTTACCAACCACACGCCGCTGCTTGCCGTGACCCTGGCGCAATCGCTGATCGCCGGGCTTGCCGGCGACGCATTCATCGCGCGCTACAACCCGCATTCGACAGTCGGCGGCACGCGGGCTTTTCGCTGGTTCGCGGTTTTGGTGCCGATGACGTACATCGGCGTCTATCTGCTCGGAACGTTCCTCACCGATCGCTTATGGTGGGACTGGAACGTCGCGCTCGGATCGTGGATTTGGTCGGGCGTCTGCGGCTTCGCGCTCAGCCTGCTGGCGAGCGCGCGGCGCACGGCGTGATCGGCGCCGCGCTCGCACTGCTTGCGATCGCGCTTCACACCGCGACGGCCTGGCGGTACGGCTACTTCCGCGATGAGCTCTACTTCATCGCCTGCGCCAAGCACCTCGCCTGGGGCTACGTCGATCAGCCGCCGATGGTCGCCTTCGCGGCGTGGCTCGCCACGCCGGCCGGCTATCACCTGATCGCGCTGCGCGCGCTGCCGATTCTCGCGGCCGCGGGCACGGTTTACCTCGCCGTCCGGCTCGCCCGCGAGCTCGGCGGCGGACGATTCGCTCAAGCTGCTCGGCGGCGTCGCTACGCTGCTCCTGCCCGCCTATCTTCTGCTCGGCAACACGCTGACGACAACCTCTTTCGAACCGCTTCTCTGGACGCTCACGATCTACATCACGATTCGCATCGTACGCGCTCCGTCGCCGCCCTCCGTTCTTTTCGGGCTAGCTCTGGGCGTTGTGGTCGCAATGGCGGCATACGGCAAGTATTCGATCGTGCTGCTCGTTGCCGGCGTCGCAATCGGCTTAGCCCTGACGCCGGAGCGCCGCGTCTTGCGCTCGCAGTTCGTTGGGAGCGCAGCCGGCTTCGCACTGCTCTTACTCGCGCCCAACCTGGCCTGGCAGGCCGCGCACGGATGGCCGATCGTCGAGGTGCTTGCGCAACGACGCCATGCATCGCCCGGCGTTTCAAAATGGCCTCGCGCTCGAGTACCGCAACCTGGCGGGGAATGCGCTCTCGTTTGCGCTCGAGCAGTTGGTTTACACGAATCCCTTGGCTGCGCCGGTCTGGCTAGCCGGTGCGATCGCTCCGTTTCGGATCGCCTCGCTGCGCGACCTACGCTTCGTTGGCATCGCGTATGTGGTTCTCTTTCTGATAGCCGTGGGGTTAGCGGCGAAGGGCTACTACATCATCGGCATCTACGCCGCGCTGATCGCGATCGGCTCGGTTGCGATCGAGCGGGCCGGCGTTTACGTACGCGGCACGGTCTTTGCGCTGCTGGTTGCGGTCGGGGTCGTCTCGATGCCGTTATCCCTGCCGGTCCTCTCGGTCGAGAGCCTGATCGCGTATACCAAGATAGCTCGGCCTCACCGGCCGCGGCGGCGAGCCCGCCAGGCTTGATTCAGCCCGTCTTCGCCGAGCAGTTCGGCTGGGATCGCCTCGCACGCGACGTCGCCGGCGTCTACTTCTCGCTTCCGCCGCCGCTGCGCGAGCGCACCGCGATCTACGCCGACACCTACGGCGATGCCGGCGCCATCGACTTCTTCGGGCCGCGCTACGGCCTGCCGCCGGCGATCTCCAGCCAGAACAACTACTATCTTTGGGGAACGCGCGGCTACGACGGCGCCACGATGATCGCGATCGGTGCGACACGCATCGACCTCTTGCGCCGCTACTATCGCCGCGTCACTCTGGTGCGCACTTCAACCGAACCGTTGAAGTGGGTCGTCGAAGGGCCGGCGCCGATCTATCTCTGCAGCGACCCGGTCGCACCGCTCTCCGAGATCTGGCCCAGCCTCCGCTGGTTCGGCGCGTAATTCTCCGAATTGGCCGGCGCTTCGCTCAGGATGACAAGAGCTTAAACGTTGCCATCCCAAGCGAAGACGCAGGGCGCGCTTTGCTAGAAGGCTCCTAGGCCGTTGGGCGTTCCTAGGCCCGTCGGTCCATCGTAGCCAACTTCGCCGGTGCAGAGATATGCCGGCGTGCAGCTTCCGTTGCTGCCGCTCGTCACGTCGTAGAGATCGCCGGGATTTGCGTACGCGATGGAAGCCGGGATGCCGGCCGTGTTTCCGGAGAGCGCGTAGATTGCCGCGATTGCCGGAGAGCCGACGCTCGTGCCGCCCCATACTTGCCATCCGGGAGTTTCACCGTCGCCGGGAATCGATTCGTACACGGCGACGCCGGTATTCGGGTCGGCCTCGTACGCGACGTCCGCCGCGATGCGGTTCGTGCAGCCGCCGAGCTGCTGTTCGATCGGCGCCTGCCACGACGGAACGGGAATGTACTGGCTGCAGCCGCTGCCGGCGCCGCTCCACACGGTCTCCGTATAACCGCGGCTATTTTGCGCCGTACGCAGCGACGTGCCGCCGATTGCCGTCACGGTGTTCGCGGCCGAGGGGAAGATCACGCCGTATCCGCCGTCGCCGGAGGACGCGGTGACCGCGATACCGGGATAAGAGAACAGGCGTTTTTCGCTTGGCTTCTCGCCTTTGAACTCCGGCCCGCCCCAGCTATTGGAGATCGCGACCGGATGGAAGCGCGCCGCAGTCTTTTCGGCGGTGCCTAGGTTCGTCGCCGCTTCGACGACCAGAATATGGCAGTTCGGGCAGTTCGCCGATACCATGTCGACGTCGAGCGACTGCTCGGCAAGCCAGCCCTTGATGATCGGTGGCAGCGGGTGCTCGTGGCCCTGTTGGTTGACGATCTTCAGGCAGCCGCTGTGCCGGTCGCACGGCGGCAATCC
Source organism: Vulcanimicrobiota bacterium (assembly GCA_963739845.1). Taxonomy (GTDB): domain Bacteria; phylum Vulcanimicrobiota; class Vulcanimicrobiia; order Vulcanimicrobiales; family Vulcanimicrobiaceae; genus Cybelea. The sequence goes on from CAVUBQ010000001.1 coordinate 809,037, forward strand.
GAACTGCTTGCGATAAACCGCGAGGTCCTTTTCGAGTTTTGGATCTCCGCCGGCCTCGACCAGCGCGACGAGACCACCTTGGTTATTTTTCGCGGCCTTGACGATGTTGTAGGCGGTCTGCAGTTGCGACGGGCCGTATCCGGGGACCGAGCCCATCGGTCCGGCTTCTGAGCGCGGCGCGGCGCCGGTGTCCTTAAGTCCGATTGCCGTGCAGCGTCCCTCGCCGAAAGCGAGTTCCGGGCAAGCGCGGACGAGAGTTCCTGCCGCGAGCTGCTGTTGGTACTGGGCCGCGCCTTCGATGCTCTGCAGGGCGCCTTGGCTGGCGCCGCCCGCGGGCGTCGTCGACGGCGTCATGCCGCCGCTGCACCCGGCCGCGAACGCGGCCAGAACGCCAACGCCCGAGAGGCGCAAAAGATTTTGCCTCGTGAATCGTAGCTTCATGTTATCGTATCCTTAAGAAGAAAGTGCGGGGGAAAGGGTGACTGCGACGCAGGTTGAGCCGTGACCTTGCCGGTCTTAGAAGCGCCCCCTCTCCCAGGTAAACGACCGGGCGCCGAGATTCGTTCGCCAGGGTTCGCCTTGAATCGTTTGGGTAAGCTAAACGCAAGGAGGACCAAGCTATGCCGTGTCAAGGTGAGGGCTGCAAGTGTCAGGCGACGGAAGGGCAATACTGCAGTGAGGACTGCAAGAAGCCCAACGATCACGGGCATTGCCATTGCGGCCACGCTCCGTGTAGCTCCTAGCTCGCAAGCAACCTCGTTCGCAAAACGCGCAGCGCCCGCTCTACAGCGGGCGTTCGTGTTAATTAACTCGCTCCTCGAGCGATGAAGTAAAACATGCCTATGGCGGCTGCTCCCATGAGACCGACCGTAGCCCATCCCCAGATCCGTGCGAACGCTGAGCTGCGCCATTCCCCCATGAGGGAACGACTCGATGCCAAATACACAATGACCGCGATCAGTGGGACCGCCGCAACGCCGTTCAGTATCGCGGACCAGAACAATGCGCGAATCGCGTCGACATGCAAAAGATTCATCGCAATGCCGACCAGGATCCCCGCCGCCAAAACACCATAGAACTTCGGCGCGCGTTGGGGAGCTTCGTTGAGCCCTTCGCGAAAGCGAAAGGTTTGCGCGGCAACGTACGCTGAGGATCCGGCGAGGACAGGGACCGCGAGAATACCGGTCCCTACCATGCCCAGAGCAAAGAGAAGTTCCGCGAAACGGCCGGCCAAGGGCCGAAGCGCTTCTGCCGCCTGCTGCGCCGTGGCGATGTCGTGCTTTCCGTGCAGACCAAGCGTGGCGGCAGTCGTCGTTATGATAAAGAACGCAACGAGGTTCGAAAAGACCATGCCGGCATTCACGTCGGTGTGCATGGCAGAGACGGCCTCTCGCGTGGTTCCCCTACGTGAAGCAAGGGTCACGTTACCGCTCTCCTTGTCCTCCTCGACCATAAGCGACGCCTGCCAAAAGAAGAGGTACGGCGTAATCGTCGTCCCGAGAACTCCGACGAGCGTCGACAGCCACCGGCCATCAAGGCGAATATGGGGAACCGCGAAGTTCTTAAGGACGGTGCCCCATGGAGGATGAACGGCTATTGCGGTTACGACGTAAGCGAAAAGCGAGAGCGTCAACCATTTAAAGATGCGTGCGAGAACCGCGTAGGAAAGCCACGCTTGGGCCGCGATCAAGCCGATTCCAAAGAGAAAAACGAGGGCATCGACCGGTATCGGCAGCACGAGATTCAGGGCATCCGCCATGCCGCCGAGATCGGCGCCAATGTTAAAAGTGTTTGCTACGATCACCGACGCGGCGAGTGCATATGCTAACGCGAGAGGCAGCCGCTTTCGCATCACCGTCGCGAGACCTTCGCCGGTCACCATTGCGATTCGTGCGCACATGCCCTGAATGACAGCCATCATCGGCGTCGACACGAGCGTGACCCAGAGCATCGAAAAGCCGGTGCTCGCACCGGCCACTGAGTAGGTGGATATGCCCGACGGGTCGTCGTCGGCCGCGCCGGTGATAAGACCGGGGCCAAGCGACCGAAAAAAGTTCAAAACACCGGAGCCGATGCGTCCTAATGGGCGCGTCTTTGTCGCAGAAACGGGAAGTGCCGTCCTTTCGCCGATTTTGGCGGAGTGTATCTTACTGTACCGTGACAGAGCAGCTATCAAACCAAAGTGGAGTACGTACGCTTACTCTCCGAGCTTTCAGGGTAGATGAGAGTATGAAAAGCTCGCGGAAAACACTCGCCACCTCCCGCATATTCGTTCTTGGATTTTTCTTCGGAGCGCTGCTCGCGGGTTGCACCCACCACGCCGACCCGGCTCGCGAGCTAAGTTCCGCCGTGGCTCCATTCTCTCAAGCACGAGACCGGGCCGTGGGGCTGGTCGCTAATGCGAAGCACTCGTTGGGAGCGGCCGACCTAAACACGCTTGCGGCCTCCTATGCTCCGCTGGAGGAAAGCGGCAACGCTTACGCAGGATTCCTAGTCGAAGCGGTCACCGCTACCTCATTCGACTCCGATAGAAATGCTAAATACGCTTCAAGCCTTGCTCAGGCGATCAAGACGTTCAACAAGTCTTTCGCATCGATAAGTCCGCCCAGTCAGGCGGGCGCGACCGTGCCGAGCGACTGGATACCGGCTTTTTCCGATTCCGTGGCAGCTTACTGGAGACAATATCGAGTTGCGTTAGGGAACCTATCGCTGCAAGCGAAAGCGGACTTAGTAAAGGAGCTCAAGGCCAAAACCGTGTGGCCGAATTACGAAAACATCGCGACGGAGGCAGCTTCGACGCCGACACCTCGGCCCTAACGGCGATCGCGGACTCGGGCACTCTTGTTTCACCACGCGGCTGCGTGGGGAGAATGCGGAGGCCAAACAGGGAGAGTGAAAAGATGAGTAAAGATCCAGTTACCAAAGCCGCCGATGCGGTTAAACATGCGGTGGATGATACCAAGGATGCCCTTCACGAGGCCGGTCACCGTACCGCGGCCGACGCCGAAAAGGCGCGAAGGGATGCGTTGGGCGGCGAAATGACGCCGGGCGAGAAGGTCGACTCCGTCGCGCACGAGATAACGGACCGGGCAAAAGCGAAGGTCGATGAGGCCAAGCGCAAACTACGAGATCAGCACTAATCCCCGGTCCGAAGTATTACAAGCACGGTGGCGTCGTCGCGCATCTCCTGCCCAGCGTAGGTCTTCACCGTGTCGAACAACGCTTCGGCTAACTCCTGCGCACCGAGATCGCGGTGAGCGAGCAGTGTTTCTTCTAGCCGTTCGATCGTGAAGAGTTCGCCCCGCTCGTTGGTCGCCTCGGTCAAGCCGTCGGTATAAAAGACGGCGCGATCCCCGATGCCGAGCCGCGTCTCTTCGGGCGAGAACGTTATATCGGCATCTACGCCCAAGACGAGGTTGTGCGTGGACATGGTCTCGAGGGAAAGGCTCCCCGACCGCAGGATCAATGGCGGTTCGTGCCCAGCGTTAACGACCCTCAGGAGACCCGAGGCTGCGTCGATTGCACCCATTACGAACGTAATAAAGTGGTCGCCCTCGCGCAGATCCTCGGTGACGACGTTGTTTGCATGCCCGGTAATCGATTCCAGATCGCGGCTTCCCAGCACCCGTACGAGCCCACGCACTAGATACCGTAGCATCAGCGCGTTGAGGGCGGCGGAGAGCGACTTGCCTGAGGCATCGCCCAGGCCAAACACCAGCTGATGGTCGTCCAAGGGAAAAAGGTCGATGTAGTCTCCACCAACGAGTCTTGCCGACGCCGCGCTTACACCCAGCTCTAGTCCTTTGACCGTCGGTACGTGTACCGTCAGCAGCGCTTCCTGGATGCGCTGCGCCGCAAGACCGAAGTCGCGCTCCGAATCCGTTAAGCTTCCGATAGCTCGATAGAGCGAGCCGTACATACGCGGCTTGTACCTCCTGGTTAGCCTAATTCCCCCTTTAGGTGCTTTAAGGTGAGTGTCGCAGCTCGTTTAAGCAGCGGCTACTCTGGGAATCTTTATGCAAACATCCTAGGGAGAAGGAGATACGGCATGCCTTTGATCGAGGTCGTCATCGTATTGATCGTGGTCGGAGTTCTGCTCTGGCTAATCAATACGTACATACCGATGGCGGCACCAATAAAATCGCTGTTGAATGCCGTCGTCGTTATCGTCCTCGTCGTCTGGCTCCTTAAAGTGTTCGGACTCTGGAGCTCCATCGCACACCTTCGCCTAGGCTCCTGATCACGACAACGGGGCGTGGGATTACGAGGGCTTCGCCGGTGGCGGAGCCTTCTATGAGCTCGAGCGTGGCGGCGGCGACTTCCTCGACGGCGGCGATGCGGCCCTCGGGATTTCCGCGGGCCATGAGTTCGCGCGCTTCGGCCTCGCTGCGTGACGTGCGCGCGGTGATGTTGGCGAGCGCAGCGCGTAGAATGTCGGTTTCGGTATAGCCGGGGCAGACGGCGTTGGCGGTGATGCCGGTGCCCGCAAACTCCGCCGCGATCGCGCGGGTGAAGCCGACGACGCCGTGTTTGCTCGCGACATAGGCCGAAATATAAGGCGCTCCGCCGAGGCCGGCGGTGCTCGCGACGTTAACGATGCGCCCCCACTTTGCGGCGAGCATATCCCCGATCGCTGCTTGCGTGCAGAGAAACGTGCCGGTTAGGTTGATCGCGATCGTTCGGTCCCACAGGTCGCGCCCGGTCCGCACAAACGGCGCCGATTCGGCGACGCCGGAGTTGTTGACGAGAATCTCAATCGGCCCGTTGACCGCCCGGCACTCCGCGAAAGCGTGCTCGATCTGCATCCTCACGCGTCACATCGGCCCGCGCGCGAAAGAACGGGAGATCGGCCTCGAGCGCGGCGCGGCTGACCACGCTCACCTTCGCACCACGCTCGGCGAGCAGCGTTGCGATTGCCAAACCGATGCCGCGTGCGCCGCCGGTCACGACGGCGTGTTTGCCGTCGAGCATTACGGCGCGAGCTCGCGTGCGCGGGCGATGAGTCGTTCGAGTTGATCCTTGCCGGGCAAGTACTGCACCGGCCAGGCGGCGTCAACAAAGCCGAGCTGCGCGGCAGCGTGCAGCGTCCAGAACGGATCGGCCAGGTGCGGGCGCCCGAGCGCGACGAGATCGGCCCGTGCCCCCGGCAAGGATCGCGTTGACCTGATCGCTCTCGGTAATGTTGCCGACCGCCATGGTCGCGATGCCGACCTCGTTGCGAATCTTGTCGGCATACGGCGTCTGGAACATGCGGCCGTAAACGGGCTGGGCGTCGGGCGATGTCTGCCCGGTCGAGACGTCGATCAAATCGGCGCCGTCGGCCTTGAATGCGCGCGCGATCTCGACGGAATCGTCGCCCGATATGCCTCCGTCGACCCAATCGGTCGCCGAGATGCGCACCGACATCGGCCGCTCGGCCGGCCAGACCGCGCGCATCGCGCGGAATATCTCGAGCGGATAACGCAAGCGATTCTCGAGCGAGCCGCCGTACTCGTCGCGGCGGTGATTGCGCAGCGGCGTGATGAACGACGAGAGCAGATAGCCGTGCGCGCAGTGCAGCTCGAGCATATCGAAGCCGGCCTGGAGGCCCATCTCCGCCGCGCGCACGAAGGCGTCGCGAATTTCGTCCATCTCGGCGCGCGTCAGCTCCGCGGGCACTTGGTTTTCCGGCGCGTACGGGACCGCCGACGGCCCAACGACCGGCCAGTTGCCCCGATCGAGCGGCTCGTCCATCCCCTCCCACATCAGCTTGGTCGAGCCTTTGGGGCCCGAGTGTCCGAGCTGCAGACAGATCTTCGCTCCCGAGAACGCGTGCACGAAGTCGACGATGCGCCTCCACGCGCCAACGTGCTCCGGCCGATACATGCCGGTGCATCCGGGCGAGATGCGTCCCTCGGGCGTGACGCAGGTCATTTCAGTGAAAACTAGACCGGCGCCGCCGAGCGCGCGCGTGCCGAGGTGCACGAGGTGAAAATCGTTCGGCGTGCCGTCAACGGCGCTGTACATGTCCATCGGCGAGACGACGACGCGATTGCGCAGCTCCAGTTCGCGCAGCCGGAACGGAACGAACATCGGCGGTATCGCCGAGTTTCCGCTGAACCACTCCTCGATCCGGCCTACGTAGGTGGTGTCGCGCAGACGAAGGTTCTCGTGGCCGATCCGTTGGCTTCGCGTAAGCAGACTGTAGGCAAACTGTTCCGGCGGCAGCGTCGAGTAGCGCGCCACGTTTTCAAACCACTCGGTCGAGTTGCGTGCGGCGTTCTGCAGCTTGAGAACCTCGAGCCGGCGCACCGATTCGTACTCGGCCAGAGCGGCGTCGAGGCCGTCGCCGAGACGAGTCGAGAGTGCATCGGCCAGGCCGATCGCGTCCTCCATCGCGAGCTTCGTTCCCGATCCCACCGAGAAGTGCGCGCTGTGCGCGGCGTCGCCCATCAGCACGACGTTCCCGTTGGTCCAGCGTTCGTTCCAGACGCGCGTAAAGTTCAGCCAGTCGCGCCCGCGCAGATGCGCGCTGTTGGCCATCAAGCGGTGCCCGTGCAGATACGGTGCGAAGAGCTGCTCGCAGAACGCGATCGTCTCTTGCGTGCCGGCGGAATCGAGACCATGCGCGAGCCAGGTCTCCTCGCGGCATTCGACGATGAAGGTGCTCAGCTCGTCGTCGAAGCGATACGCGTGCACGGTAAACCAGCCATGCTCGGTGCGTTCGAAGATGAAGGTAAACGCGTCGAGCGGCAGCGTGGTGCCCAGCCAGACGAAACGACACTTCCGCTGGTCGAGATCGGGCTCGAAAACGTCCGCGTATGTCGGCGCGCACGCGGCTGTTGAGGCCGTCCGCTCCGACGAGCAGATCGCATTGCGCGCGCTGCTCGGCGATCTCGCCGACTTCCGTCTGAAAGTGCAGCTCGACGCCGAGCTCGGCAGCGCGCCGCTGAAGGATCGCCAAGAGCTGCTTGCGCGAGATGCCGCAGAAGCCGTGGCCGCCCGAGACGATCGTGTGCCCTTCGAAATGGATCTCGATGTCGTCCCAGTGCGCGAAGGCGCGCGTGATCTCGCGATGCGTCGGCTCGTCGGCGGCCTTCAGATTCTCCAGCGTGGCATCGGAGAAGACGACGCCCCAGCCAAAGGTGTCGAGGGGCCGATTGCGCTCGAGCACGCGAATCGGCCACGTCGGGAAAACGCCGTTTGGCAAGAATGCCGAAATAAAGACCGGCCGGGCCGCCGCCGATGCAGGTCACTCGCATGCTGCGCTCTCCGGAGGGCACTCGCTTACACTTTGATGAGAGGCGCAGACGAATCCCGCTCGCCCTGTGGTACCCTACGCTCGAGCCGATGAAATTCGCCGTCGCGCTTCGCTTTTTCATCCTCGCGTCTCGCCCTTCCGGTCCTCGCCCGCGGCGGCTTCTGTCACCCTGCCAAGCGGATCGTTTGCGAGCCGAACTACCATCCCGGTGACCATCGACGGCCAGCGCGCATCGTGCATCCTCGACACCGGAAGCTCGGCCGTCCTGGTCTCGCCGCAGCTCGCGCGCGCCGCCGGGCTTGTTGGGCACTGCGGGAACCTTCGAGCTCGCCCCCGACGGTCACACCTACGCTCGACCGGCAGACGACGATCGGGCGCCTCGACCGCCGGCGGGTACGCCCTGCGCAACGTCCCGGCGCTGATCTCCTCGAATCTGAGCGGCTCCAACGCGCTTTGCGGCTACGATTTCTTCGTTGCCTTTCCGACCTACATCGATCGCGATCGTCGGACGGTGACGCTCTTCCCGCCGGCCTCGAAGCTCGAGCGCACGCACTGTCTGCCCGTCGACCTTACGCCGCGCGTGCCGCTGGCCACCGTCGAGATCAACGGCACGTGGTCTCGACACATCGTGCTCGACTCCGGGATGGCCGGCGGCGGCGCGCTTTGGGACGGCGTGCGCTCGCAGCTGCACCGGCCGCTGGTGACCGACGCAAACTATCAGACGATGCCGGCGGCGATCAAAGAAGGCATGGCCTGCGGGGCCGTCGCCGCGGTTCGCTTCGCAGCCGGCACGCAGGCCAGCTCGATGCCGATCTGCACCGAACCGCAGCGTCCCGACGGCTACAACGGCATCATCGAGACGAACCTTTCGACGATTCACGCGATGGCGGTCGACTATCCGCACCATCGTATCTGCTTCGACGTCGGCAGCGTTGCGCAGGTCGCCTGCTCCCGAGCAGAACGACGTCAGCTCGAACCGCGACGCCTGGTCGCGATTCAACTAACTGCGCGCCACCGCGATAATCCTACTTCTTCAGAGCGACAGGAGGCCGTCGCAGATCGGTCACGAGCGCTGCGTCGACCCGATCGTCGCGCCGCTACCGAAGCGTTAAGCCGGCGCAGCGCACGCGTCTCGGCGTCGTCCACGGCGGGGTCGATGACTGCGCCGTCCCAGAGCACGTTGTCCACCAGCACCAATCCGCCCGGCCGAAGCAGTCTCGAGCGCACGCTCGTAGTATTCGATCACGTTCGCTTTGTCGGCGTCGATGAAGGCCATGTCGAACGGCAGCACGTTCTCGGCAATCAGGCGATCGAGGGTCTCCAGCGCCGGTGCGATGCGCAGATCGATCTTGTCGGCGACGCCGGCGGCCTCCCAATAGCGGCGCGCAACCGATGTAAATTCTTCGCTTACGTCGCAGGCGAGCACGCGGCCGTCCTTCGGCAACGCCAATGCCATCGCCAGCGAGCTATATCCGGTGAAGACGCCGATCTCCAAATAGCGCTGCGCGCCGATGGCGCGCGCGAGGAGCTGCATGAGCCGGCCTTGGTCCGGCCCGATTGCCATGCGCGAGTGCGGATGGCGCGCGGTCTCGTCGCGCAGGTCGCGCAGGACGGGATGCTCGGCGACGGTAGTGGCGACGACGTATTCGACGATCGCCGGATCGAGAAACGTGCTCTTTGCAGTCATGGTCGCTGTATGATAGCACGAATGCTGAGAGCGCCCGAGTACTTCGGGCGCTCTCATTGCGGATCGAGGCCAACTGGCGAGCGTTAGCGAGTCGGCGGCGGGGTTGGGACGCCGTCGTCAGGCGTGTTCTCGTACGAGGGCGCAGCGGCTTCGGAGGCCGGGATGTCCGCGTAGCCGGAGAGCGCCGTGGGCGTGGTTTGGTCTTCGGGGGCTTGGACCTCGCCGATGTTTGCGTATGGATTCGCGGCTTCCGTGACGGGCACGGCATTGTCGTCGCGGGAGACGTTCTGGAGAGCCGTGTTGGAGCCGTAGACCAGGGCGATCGTGGCCGTCGTCTCAGCCGAGTCCGGATAGGCCGAGCGCATGACCGCCATCGTCGCCATTCCGTGATCGCTCGAGGCTTGGCCCGCGCGCCAGTACTCGCGCATCAGGTGGCCGAGCACGCCGGGGAGCCACGGGTCTCTCGGATATTTGTGCTGCCAATCGGTAACGGCAGCCTCTAAGTGATCGAGCGAGGCGGTGACGTCGGGGTCGAGCATCGTGCGGCTGTCCCGCTGGTCGTAGTCGTTCAAGCGATTGCGGATCTCGAGAACGCTTTGGGAAAGGGGCCCGAAATATTCGTCTGCGGGTGCGCTATTGGACACATCGGCTCGCGCCGTCTGAGAGCAAGCGAGCAGCAAAATGGCGAGCGTAACAAGGGACTTGCGCATATAACTCCCCTTCTCAGGGTAAACAACCGCACAATTGCGGTCTTGCGATAATTGTCGCGGTTTAATGCGCGCTTGCTAGAATGCAGAATAACAGAGCGGTTAGATGACCATTAGAGCAACGTTAGCGTAGCCAATTGCTCAGCGCTTTCACAAAATTATCGAACGCGACACGGTGCAGATTGTGCCCCGCGCCGGGGAACGTGACGATCTCGACGCGCGGTGCGTGGTCGCGCTCGACGTCGCACAGCGTCGCGTCGTCGTTGATGCTCTCGCCGGGGGCGGCGAGCGCGAGCAGCAGCGGCTTGTCGTAGCGAGCAATCGTGCCGCGCAGATCCCAATGCTCCGGCGGGTTCTCTCGCCAAAGCCCTTCGATCGGGGCGACGGTCATCGCGTGGACGGCATGAACCTTGCCCTCCACGTCGAGCGCCGACCAATCGGCGTACTCTTCGCGCGTCTTAGCGTCGCGCGCTTCCCCGGTGAGCGTAAACGACTCACGCAGCTCGTCGAGGTACTCTTGGTACCACTCCTCGCGGACCTGGCGGATCATCGGATCGATCGCGGCAACGCGCGCGACCGGAAGCGACGTCCCGCTCAAAATCGCGACCGCCCCGCCCCACGAGTGGCCGAAGATCGCGTCAACCGGCTCGTCAAGATAGGCGGCGACGTTCTGCGCGTCACGCACGCCTCGCTCGAGCGCCATCGGGCCGGTATTTGCGGCGCTGTCGCCGTGGCCGCGCTGATCGTAGGCAGCCACGCGGAATCGCCCTTCGAGATGGCGCCCCAACCGCTCCCATGACCGCCGCGAGCTGGTCATTCCGTGAATGGCCAGCACGAGCGGTCCGCGTTTACCCCAGCGGTCGAGCGTCGTCTGCGTGCCGTCGTCGAGCTCGACCCGCTCCATTAGCCGGCGGGCGCCCTATTTTTGCAGCGTCTGCCGATAGATCTCGTCGAGATCCTCGATCGTGTTGAGCGTTACGGCGTCCTTGACCGACGTATCGTGGAGCTTCGAGGCGGTGCGCATCTCGTGCGCTAGGTCGTCGCCGTGATGATAGCCGCGAATCGCCGCGTTATGCTGCTCGATCGTCGCTTTGTCGGTCTTTCCGTTGCTCACGACCCAGTGCTCGAACTCCATGTACGACGGCCGTTTCTGCCGGACGAATTCGATCGTCTTCTGCCGGTCGAGCCCGAGCGCGTTCAGCGTCATCGCGTCGAAACCGTCGCCGCACTCATCGTAGCCGTCTGGTAACGCCCCGACGCTCGCCAGCGTGAGCTTGAGCCACAGGCGCGGCAGATGGATTGCGCCGAGCGGTCCGGCGGTCCCGGAGCTTATCGCGGGCACGACTTTTTTGTCCGTTGCCATTCTCTTTCTCCCGAGTTATGTGCGTGCCGCCGGCTCTGCGCCGTGGCGTGCTTTGAAGGTGAGCTCGGAGACGCCCGACTTGTCGAGCTCTCCTAGCCCGAGCGCCTTCATTCGCTCGTACTGTTCCAGTGTAGCCGTGGCCAGCGGAAGCGTAAGGCCTGCCTCGTGCGCCAACGCGACGGCGATGCCCGAATCTTTCGCGGCGTGAGCGGCCGAGAAGTAGACGTCGTGGTCGCGATTCTGCATGTCCGCGCCGTCGGTCTCGAGGACGCGCGAGTTTGCGCCGGTCTGCGAGAAGACTTCACGCAACGTTTCGAGGTTGAGGCCGAGTGCGTCGGCGAGTCCCAGACCTTCGGCCAAGCCGGCCGTGTTGATGTTCATGACCATGTTGACCAGCGCTTTAACCTGGGCGGCCTTGCCCGCTTCGCCGATATATTTGAGTGACGCGCTCATCTTCTCGAGCATCGGCTTGACGCGGTCGAAGACCTCGCGGCGTCCGCCGACCATCAGGTAGAGCGTGCCGTTGCGCGCTTGCGGAATCGAGCTTGCCATGCACGCCTCGAGCGAGCTCGCGCCGTGCTCTTCGACCAAGCGCTCGACCTCGACGTGGACCTTTGGCGTGATCGTCGCGCAGTTGACGAAAATTTTTCCCTTGGCTCCGCTCAGCAGCGAGTCGCCGCTGGTGGCGAAGATCTTGTACATCGCTGCGTCGTCGGTGACGACGGTAAGGATCACGTCGGCGAGTTCGGTTACGCGGGCGAGCGACGAGGTGACTTCGCCGCCGGTCTCGGCCGCGACCGCGCGCGCCGATGCCGCGTCCACGTCGTAGAGCGCGACGATCGGATACCCAACGTCGTGCAGGCGCCTAGCGATGTTGGCGCCCATGCGCCCAGTACCCACGATGCCGACCTTCATTTTTGCCAGCCTTCAATGCCCAAGTGAGGTTCCCCCTGGCAGGCATGCGCGAGGACGCTGCCCAAGAACGGTGCCCCGGCCCCTAAATGACGGGGTCCGTTATTGCTTCATTAAAAGGAGTTATTTTGCGTTATCAACGCCTTCTCGTTTCGGCCGCTGCCGCGCTGGCGGCAGCCCTGCCGCTTTCCGCTCCGGCGCAGGTTGAAACGACCCCCATCCCGGCGGCCGCCAAGCCGAACTTCTCCTCGCTGAACTTCCTGGTGGGGAGCTGGACCTGCCACACCAAGAGCGCGCGGCGCCCCGCCCCGTACGTAACGGCGGTGACGTATGCGCTCGATCCGAGCGGCTACTGGCTCGACCAGACGTCGACGACAACGCCGACCGCGTGGGTAACGACCAAGCTCACGATCAACGACAAGATCACCTACGACGGCGACACCAAACGTTGGGTTGACGTCAGCTACGGCGATCAAGGCGCTTACGGCCTCTCGTTCTCCAGCGGCTGGAGTGGAAACGAGTTGGCCTGGCACGACGTCGCGTTCGCTCCCGGCCCCGACATCAAGAGCCAATCGCCAACGACCATAACCAAGGTGAGCGACACCAAGATCACGACCTCGTCGTCGTTCACCGAAGCACAGCGGCCGCAAGGTCGGAGTCGCCGGAGTCTGCACCAAAAACTAAGCCCCGTCTTAGATAGAAAAAAAGCGCGAGAGCTTTGCGGCTCTCGCGCTTTTTCTTTTATCGGGGCGATTAGAACTCTTCTTCGGGAGGATTTTCCGTGAACGGGGCTTCCTCTTCGTCGCCTTCGTAAACGGGCTTTTCGTCCTCGTAGGTCGGCTCTTCGTCTTCCTCTTCGAGCTCGTAACCTTGCGGACCATCGATCTCCTCTTCGGCGGTTTCCGCTTCTCCTCGAAGATCTCTTCGGGTTCGACTTCGGCTGCGCGCGCCGGCGGCGGCGGCGGCGGAATAACCGTCGTCGCGTCGAGCGGCTTGCTGTCGTCGATCTCTTCCTCTTCCTCTTCTTCCACTTCGGCTTCGGCTTCGGCGCGGTGCCTCAGAGACGGCTTCGCGCGCGGCCACGACCGTCTGCGAGACGGCGCTTTGCTCGTCGCCCATCAGCAGACCGTACTCGCGCCGTTCGCTCTCGCCCATCTCGTCCTCAGGCGTCTTGATCTCGACCTCTTCGCGATTCTCGGTCAACACCTTGACGTCGAGTGCCAGCGATTGCAGCTCCTTGATCAAGACCTTGAACGATTCCGGAACGCCCGGCTCCATCACGTTCTCGCCCTTAACGATCGCTTCGTAGGTCTTGACGCGACCGACGACATCGTCGGACTTGACGGTCAGCAACTCTTGGAGCGTATACGCCGCACCGTAGGCCTCGAGTGCCCAGACTTCCATCTCCCCGAACCGCTGGCCGCCGAACTGCGCTTTACCGCCCAGCGGCTGCTGGGTGATCATCGAGTACGGGCCGGTCGAGCGGGCGTGGATCTTGTCGTCGACCAAGTGCGCGAGTTTGAGCATGTAGATTAAGCCGACGGTGATCGGACGCGAGAAACGCTCGCCGCGTGCGGCCGTCGCGCAGCCAGGTCTTGCCATCGGCCGGCAAGCCGGCGTCTTGCAGCCACTCGGCGATGTCCTCGGCGTGCGCACCGTCGAAGACCGGCGTCGCTACGCTCATGCCGAGCATGCGAGCCGCCCATCCGAGGTGCGTCTCCATGATCTGCCCGAGGTTCATGCGCGAGGGTACGCCGAGCGGATTGAGGACGATGTCGACCGGCGACCCATCCTCGAGGTACGGCATATCTTCTTCCGGGAGCACCTTGGCGATGACGCCCTTGTTGCCGTGACGCCCGGCCATCTTGTCGCCCTGCAGAATCTTGCGCTTCTGCGCGACGTAGACGCGTACCAGATGATTGACGCCCGGCGAAAGCTCGTCGCCGTTCTCGCGCGAGAAGACCTTGACGTCGATGATCTTGCCCTTCTCGCCGTGCGGCACTTTGAGGCTCGTGTCGCGAACCTCGCGCGACTTCTCGCCGAAGATCGCGCGCAGGAGCCGCTCCTCGGCGGTCAGCTCGGTCTCGCCCTTGGGCGTGACCTTGCCGACGAGGATATCCTCGGGGCGAACCTCGGCGCCGATGCGAATGATGCCGCGCTCGTCGAGATCCTTGAGCGCGTCTTCACCGACGTTGGGGATGTCGCGCGTGATCTCTTCGGGTCCGAGCTTGGTGTCGCGGGCTTCGCACTCGTACTCTTCGATGTGAATCGAGGTGAAGCGGTCCTCCTTGACCATGCGTTCGCTGATCAGGATCGCGTCTTCGTAGTTGTAGCCTTCCCAGGGCATGAACGCGACCAGCACGTTTTGCCCCAGCGCCAGCTCGCCCTGATCGGACGACGGGCCATCAACGACGACCTGACCCGCGACGACGTCATCGCCGACGGCGACGATCGGACGCTGGTTGATGCACGTTCCCGCGTTGCTGCGCACGAACTTGAGAAGGTCGTAGGTCTTGTCGAGGCCTTCCGTGTTGCGCACGGTGACCTGCTTGGCGTCGACCGAGGTGACCGCGCCGGCCTCCTCGGCGACGACCAGGCTCCCCGAATCCTTGGCGGCACGGTACTCCATGCCCGTGCCGACGATCGGGGCGTCGGGGCGCAGCAGCGGAACGGCTTGGCGCTGCATGTTTGCGCCCATCAACGCGCGGTTGGCGTCGTCGTGTTCTAGGAACGGAATGAGCGCCGTCGCCACCGAGACGATCTGCTTCGGTGAGACGTCCATCAGCTGAACGCGCTGTGCCGGCTCTTCGATATACTCTTCCGCGTAGCGGCAGACGACCGAGTCGGAGAGGATCTTTCCCGACTCCGAGTCGACCGGCGTGTTCGCCTGCGCGATGATGTACTCGTCTTCGCGATCGGCCGTGAGGTAGACGATCTCGTCGGTGACGATGCCGTCGTGCACGACCCGGTAGGGCGTCTCGATGAAGCCGAATCTATTGACGCGCGCGTAGGTCGCGAGCGAACCGATCAGGCCGATGTTCGGACCTTCGGGCGTTTCGATCGGGCAGATGCGGCCGTAGTGCGAGTGGTGAACGTCGCGCACTTCGAAGCCGGCACGCTCGCGCGAGAGGCCGCCCGGCCCGAGCGCCGAGAGGCGGCGCTTGTGGGTCAGCTCGGCCAGCGAGTTGGTCTGGTCCATGAACTGCGAGAGCTGCGAGGAGCCGAAGAACTCTTTGATCGCCGCGACGACCGGGCGAATGTTGATCAGCGCTTGCGGCGTGACCGTCTCGATATCTTGAACGGTCATGCGCTCGCGCACGACGCGCTCGAGGCGCAGCAAGCCGACGCGGAACTGATTCTGCAGCAGCTCGCCGACCGAACGCACGCGGCGGTTGCCGAGGTGGTCGATGTCGTCCTTCGGCACGATCCCGGTCGCGACTTTGATCAGGCGGCGAATGACCGCGATCATGTCGGCGCGCGTTAGGCACTTGCCCGTGATCGGCGGCATCGTCGAGGCCGGCATCGGCGTACTCGTCGATGACTACGTAGGGCCGCTCGACGCGCGCGTCGACATCGGGATTCTCGATCCGGTAGTGGAACTTGCCGTTGAGCTTGTAGCGGCCGACACCCGCGAGGTCGTAGCGCTTCTCGTCGAAGAAGAGCGACTCGAGCAGCTTCTCCGCGTTTTCCGCGTTCTCGGGCTCGCCCGGGCGCAGCTTCTTGTAGATCTCCTTGAGCGCGTCTTCGCGCGTCTTGATATCTTTGTCTTTCTCGATCGAGTTGCGAACCAGCGGGCTGTCGTCGAACAGCTGCATGATCGCCTCGTCGCTCTCCCAATCGAGGCCCAGATCCGGGCGCGAAAGGGCGCGCACGAAGGTCGAAACGTAAATCTTACGGTTCTTGTCGATTCGGACGCCGATCGTACCCTCGGTCTCGTCGTTCTTCGTGCCGTTGTCGGTCTCGAACTCAATCCACGCGCCGCGGTTGGGAATAATCGTCGCGTTATACGTCGGCCGGGCGTTGGTGTCGACGTCTTGGCTATAGTAGACGCCGGGCGAGCGCACGAGCTGGCTGACGATCACCCGCTCGGCCCCATTGATCATGAACGTGCCCTTGTCGGTCATGAGCGGGAAATCGCCCATGAAAATCTCCTGGTCGGGAATGCCCTTGATCTCGCCGGACTCGGCGGTAATTAGACGTACGCGCACGCGTAGCGGCGCGCTGTAGGTCATGTCGCGCTCGCGGCACTCCTCAATTGAATACTTGGGCTCGCCGAGCGAATGCTCGCCAAACTCCAGGATCAGATTGCCGGTGAAGTCCTTGATCGGAGAGATCGAGGCGAAGGCTTCGGCCAAGCCCTCGGTCTTGAACCAGTCGAAGCTGGCTCTCTGCAGCTCGATCAGATTGGGGACTTCGAGGACGTGAGGAATCTTCGCGAAGGAGTGGCGCTCTCGCTTAGGCCCGGGCTCCGGCCGCTGCTCGACGGTGAACGCACCGGTCGGCATCGGAAACGTGGCGGGCATGACGGTCGAGGCGCCATTGCCGCCTGCGGCTTTTATCTGAGTGGCAGTGGATCGTTTGGGCTTCGCTCTGGTTCCACGTGACGTGCTCGGGCCCGACCCCGCCGAACTTTTCGCTGGGGACTTCGGAGCTGTCGTCTTCGCCATTACTCTCTTTCTGCTGTGCGCTTGAATCTTGAACTAATAAATGCAGGTCTGTTTTCCGGGGTGCGGGCACACCAAAAAGACGAAACACGGCTCCGTAACTTGGAGGTGTCTCGCCCAGCTGCTTTCGGCGGCTGTCATGCGCCCCGGGGCATAGGAAACGAGTTTAGCACCCGTCGCCAGGGGCGTCAAGGAACCCTGCTTGGTCCCCGCCTGGTCCCAGGTCCCGGCGAGGTTTGTTCGGCACTCTAGGCGCGCCGCCCGAGCCCGCTTCACCCCGAGGGGGGCTTCAGCCGACGGAGCCGACTGCCGATCGGCCGGCGGCCCTCAATTTCTTCGTTCCCTTATCAAACGCTTTTGAGATTGCATCCGGAGGCAAGCCGTGCCGGCGCTCGCCAACCTTGGCGCGCGGAGGAGTTGCGTTAGAGCGCGGGCTATATCGCTTCCTTAGGGAGCAGCTGTCTTCGGAGGTTTGTTATGAAATCATATAACCTGCCGAGTGCCGGCGTCGCGCTATTTGTAGCGGCGCTTCTCGTTGCATGTCACGGGATCGGCACCGGAAATTTTAGTCCGCCAGTGGGGCAAGACGAATCGGCAACGTCTACGTCACTCGACGCCCCGGCGACATTACTGCAGTGTAGTGCGCCGAAGCACGGCATTCCCGGAAAGTACCTCAGCTACTTTGGTTTCGGAACCGTAAAGGGCTCGACGTTTACCGCGGATCCGACGACCTCGATCTGGATCCTCGATAGCTACACCAAGCCGACTCCAACGCCGAAGCCGACCCCAACACCAAAGCCGACGCCGACGCCGAAGCCAACGCCGACGCCGAAACCCACGCCGACGCCGAAGCCCCAGAAGCTCTATTTCTACACCGGAACGTTCGCCACGAAGAACAAGCAGAACGGCTGCGCCTTCCTGATTACGACGGTGAAAGGCGAGAAGCTCCAGGGCCTCAAGTACAACGGCGAGACGCTCGGCGAGCCGAACCTGAAGACCAGCAACTACAACACGATGCTGATCGAGCTCGGAACGGTCAAGTCATTGGTGATCAAGAGCCTCTCCTCGAAGGGCGGCAACGGCACGATGACCCTCGTAACGCAAAGCAATAAGAAGTATACGACCGGCACGGTCAAGCTGACCGGACGCAAAGAGGTCCCGGACGTGCAAGAAGTCTTACGCTTCCGCGACGACCTGATCCGACAATCTCAAAGCCTGTAGTCCAGTAATCGCAAGGGGCGCTCACAAGCGCCCCTTTCTTTCTTAGGCTGGGGCGACCGGTATTGGCGGCGCAGGCGCAGGTAGCCGGCGCAACTCGAGCAGCCAGCGCATTTGGCCCAGAGCCGCAATGTTGTAGGCGAAAACGTAGCCGAGCAGCGCGATCGGTGACATCACGACCGCGAGCACCGGCATGAATACCGCGACGATAAGCGGCGCAGCGAAGAGCGCGAGCGACACGACCGTGATGACGAGCGAGAGCAAGATGTTGAATCCAAACGTCTCCCAGAAGTGTCCGGTCGTGATTTGCCACGACTCTTCGAACGGGCTCTTTCCTTCACTCAGCAGGTAGGACCAGATGGCTTGCGACCACTTCACCGCGATCCAGACGCCGGGCACGATGAGCAGGAAGATGCCGAGCTCCGTTACCACGCCGACCAAAATGCCGATACCGATCACCGCAAGCACATTGATGAAAGTCATGCGAAACTCCGGCCGCACGGTGCGAGCGGCCGCGGCCAGCGCGAAGAAGACCGCTATGCCGCCGCAGATGCTCACCGGCTGAACCGCTAACTGAATGCGCAGGGCCGTCTCGTTCTCCGAGCCCGCCATCGAAGCGAGCGGAACCGCGAGCCCAGCAACTGCGGTAATCGCGGCCAAGATTCCATAGACGCTCATCCGCGAACGCATCAACGGCCACGCACCTTTAACGGCGCCTTCGAGTATGGCAAAAATATCCGGCTGTTCGGTTGGCATGAGCGCAAAGCATTCGACCGCCCGCTGCCCTTGTCATCCTTCGTCCTTCGACTCCGCTCAGGGTGACGAGGGGGGTTTGCCGGCGAGGACCGGTTCGATATAGTCGAGCGTCTGGCGCAGGCTGCTGCGTCCGTCGGCCAACTCTAACTCGGGATCCAACATGCCGCCTGGAACTTGATGGCCGACCGGCCCGAGCGAGATCTCGGTCAGACGTCCATCGCGCTTCGCGACGTTCCAGTACGAACGCACGGCGATGCCCCAACGCGAGGGAAACATCACCGGACCGATCCGTTCGATGAAGTCCTTATCGCCGACGAGGTGATAGAGGCGCTGCAGTTCCAGGATCGGGTCGTTGCCGCTGATCACGCCGCCTAACGAGATCACGTCGATCGGCGCGCCGATCGCCTCCTTGAGAAATCGCGCCGATCCGCACGCCATTTGCGCGCCGCCGCTGTACCCGATGAGCGTTACCGGTGTGCCGGCGCGATACCCGTTGGCAAGTAGCGACTTGTACATGACGTAGGCCACGCCGAAATTGTACATCGGCCCGTAGCGCGGGTCGGCGGAAACGGCGACGATCAGCACGTTGCGCAGGTTGATGATCATACCGAGCACGCTGCGCGCGAATGTGTTCTGCTTTCCGCCCGCGCCTCCAGCACGTTCCCAGTCGACGAACGACCACAGGCGCGACCAGAGCGGATCGTCGTCGAGCGGGCGATTCATCACCGAGTAGACCATCAGCCCGCGGATCAGCCGAACGCCGGCCGGAAGCTCGGGCGCGAGCGCATCCAGAAAGGTTTCGATGTCGGGCGTGTAGCGCGAGCTCGACTGCGAAATGCCGTCGAGATAGATCGCATAGCGCGCGGCGCGATCGCCCGGTGCGTGATCGTCGGCAGCGACCGTGTCGGCGGTGGTATCTATTTGGTCGCCGTACCAGCCGGCCCACCATCCGAGCGTCTCCAGCGGCGCCATCAGCGCGGAGACGACCAAGGCGACCAGCCCGAGCCAGAGCAAGTCGGCGACGAAGCGCAGCGCTCTGGGAAGATGATTCTCCCAACCGAAGAGCGCGTGACGCACCGGATCGAGCGCCACAGCGACCAGTATTGCAAGCACCGCGACGCCGCAGAGCGCGAGGACGTTCTGCCAGGCCTTGCGCTTGTGCCCATTGGCGGAGCTTGCAGCGGGAGTACTGCTCGCGGCTTGCTCAGCAGCCGTCGCTTCTTCCGCCGACGAGATCGCGCGGCCGATGATCAGCTGTTCGTCGTCGACGAGTTGCACTCCGGCGACAGCGTCGAGCAGCCGCACGCCCAGCGCCACGATCGGCTTTCCAAAGCTGCGTTGCGCGAGGACCATGACGGTCCAGCCGATCAAAACGTACGCCGCGCCCGCCAAGAACGGAACGTTGCCGATCGCCGTGATGCCGACCACCATCGCGAGCAAGTGCCAGATGCGCAAGGCGGTGAGAATTCCCGGTCCGAGATACGGCAGCGCGCCCAGAAACGAGAAGAGCAGCGGCGCATAGCTCAACGCCAGCGCGATCGCGAGCTCTTCGAGCGATAGTTTCGGAGCGTGCGGCAGGCGGCAGACGAGCCACGTGCTGAGCACCAGAAAGACGTAGCCGAAGACAAAGAGCAACGCGTTGACGGCCCAGCTGAAAATCAGCCGGGGCGGTTTGACGCGATTGGCGCAGAGCACGATGCTCTGGGCGACGCCTTCGCTCAGCCCGGCAAAAAAGACCACCGTAACCGCGGCGGCGATCGCCTCGCGCGAGAGCGTCGCCGCTTGGGTGAAGGCCGAACCCTGCAGCGATAAGACGCCGCTAAGCGTGCTGCCGACGTGAGGGAGGTAGCTGGAAAGAGTCGTCAGACCGCCTGCGTAGACTTCTCTTTGGCGTTGACGATCTGTGCGATACGAGCCGCGACGTCTTCGCCGCCCAGGCCGAAGAGCGCGCGCTGCTTATCTTGCGAGTCGTGCTGCACCAGCACGTTGGGAACGCCGATGCGCTCGACGCGGAGCTTCAGCCCGCGATCCGAGACGAACTCCGCGACGGCCGAACCGAAACCGCCGGCTAAAGCGTGCTCCTCGAGCGTGATCAGGTGCGTGTGACCGTGCTCGAGGTCGAGCAACAACCCTTCGTCAAGCGGTTTGGCAAAACGGGCGCTGACGACGGTCGGGAGCGTGGAGCTGCCGCCGGCGCTCAGGGCGTTGTACGCGTCGAGCGCGATGTCGACCGTGGTGCCGTAGGCGAGGATCGCGACGACCCGCGCCTTCGCGCAGCACTTCGGCTTTGCCGTGGACGAGCGGCGCCAGCGGCTCGTCGTACTTGCCGCTCGTGGAGCCACGCGGATAGCGAATCGCGGCGGGCAGGTTCAACGAGAGCGCGTGCTCGAGCATCGGCTGCAGCTCGGCTTCGTTGCGCGGTGCCATCAGCGTCATGTTCGGCAGCGCGCGCAGGTAGGCGATATCGTAGAGGCCCATGTGCGTCGGGCCGTCGTCGCCGACAAATCCAGCGCGGTCCATGCAGAAGACCACCGGGAGACTCTGCACGACGACGTCGTGCACGATCTGGTCGTAGGCGCGCTGGAGAAACGTCGAGTAAATCGCGCAGACCGGTCGCAAGCCGCTCGAGGCCAGCCCGGCCGCAAAACAAACGGCGTGCGCCTCGGCGATGCCGACGTCGAAGTAGCGCTCCGGAAAGCGCTTACCGAACTTCGAGAGCCCGGTGCCGTCGGGCATCGCGGCGGTGATGCCGACGACGCGCGGATCCTTCTCGGCTACGGCGATCATCGCATCGCCGAACGCGTCTTGAAACTTCGGGCGCGCGCCAGGCGTGCTCTTCTTGCTGCCATTACTCGGCTCGAACGCGTTGGCGCCGATGCCGTGGAAGGTGCGCGAATCGCGTTCGGCCGGCTCGTAGCCCTTGCCCTTGACGGTGCGCACGTGGAGCAGCACCGGACGGTCGTACTCCTTGGCGGTCTGCAGCGCGTCGACGAGCACGTCGTAGTTGTGGCCGTCGAGCGGGCCGATGTAGCGGAAGCCCAGCTCCTCGAAGATGACCGCGGTCTTCTCGGACGGGCCGATGAAGTGCATCGCGCCGATTTCGGCGCCTTCGATCGCGCGCTTCGCCGCGCCGCCTAACGGTATGCGTTTGAGAACCTTCTTGCCGGTACGCCGCACGAACTCGGCCAACGGCTTGCTGCGCAGCACCGAGAGATACGCCGCGATCGATCCGACGTTCGGCGCGATCGACATCTCGTTGTCGTTGAGGATGACGATGAACTGGCTCTTTAAGCCGCCGGCGTTGTTGAGCGCTTCATAGGCCAGGCCGCCGGTCAGCGCACCGTCGCCGATCACCGCGACGACGATCTCGTCGCCGCCGACCAGATCGCGCGCTTGCGCCATGCCGAGCGCGGCGGCGACCGCAGTGCTGGCGTGCCCCGCACCGAACGGATCGTACGGCGACTCGCTGCGCATCGCAAATCCCGAAAGCCCGCCGCCTTTACGAATCGTCCCGAAGCGATCGCGCCGTCCGGTCAGCATCTTGTGCACGTACGTCTGATGGCTGACGTCCCAGACGAGCCGATCGGAGGGCAAATCAAGCACCCGATGCAGCGCGAGCGTGAGTTCGACGACGCCAAGATTCGGAGCGAGGTGGCCGCCGTTGACCGCACACGTGCGTACGAGCAGGTCGCGGATCTCGCTGGTGAGAGTCTCGATCTCCCCGCGCTTGAGGCGCTTAACGTCGGCGGGAGAGTCGATGCGCTCGATCACCATTGGCCCGGTTATACGCACCCGCCGTGCGATGACCTGCGGGCCTCGGCGACGACGCGCGCGGCCAGGGCGGCGGCACGGGGCGCCTCGCGCGCCAGCCAAACGGCTTGCGGCCAGTTCCACGGTTTGAGCAGCGCTACGAGCGGCCGGCTCCAGTCGGTGGATAACTCGCGCTGCGGCGTATCGAGCACGACCCGAACCGCGGCGACGCGCGGCGCTTCGATCAGACCCGTCTCCATGTCGACGCCGGCGTAGCCGCGCTCGGCCCACACGACGCGTTGCCGCCCGCTCACGATCGTATCGGCGGTGAGCAGTGGATCGAAGACCGGTTCGATGCCCAGGCGCGAAGCCGCGGCCGCCAGCGCCGCGACCAGCTGCGGGTCGCAATGCAAGATGTCTCCGTCGGGACGGCGGACCTCGCGGGGCAGAAGCAGCGTTCCGGTGGAAAGGTTCTCGCGCAAACCGCCGGCGAGCCCACAGCTGATCACGGTCTCGCCCAGACGGGGACCGGAGTTGGCCAGGGCGATGCCGACCTGTACGATCCGAGCGCCGGGCAGCGCACGCCGCAGCGCCTTCGCTTCAAGTGCCGTCGGCCCGATCAAGACCGCCGCTTCGTCCAAGCGCTCGACGTCTGTCTCCGTCACGTCTTCAAGGGTTCCCGGGAGTACGTCGGGTTTCTTTCGAAGGAGCCTCCTATGACTGCACCTACTCAGCCCTTCGTATCCGATATCACGGAGCTTCGCAAACGCGCCCGCCAGCATATCGAACGAGGCGCCGTCACCCAGAACTACGGCGGCGACATCAAACAGGCCGTCGACCTGCTGCAGACCGCCTTAGCGACGGAGATCGTCTGCGTTTTGCGTTACACCATGCACAACGTCGCGGCCGTCGGCATCGACAGCGAGAGCGTTAAAGGCGAGTTCGCCGAGCACGCCAAAGACGAACGCAAACACATGGAGCTCATCGCCAACCGCATCAACCAGCTCGGCGGCACACCCAACTTCGATCCCGAAGGTTTGGCAATGCGCTCGGCGACCGAGTACGGCAACGCCCAGAAGCTGATCGACATGATCAAAGAGAATCTGATCGCCGAACGGATTGCGTGCGAACACTATCGCGACCTGATCCGTTTCTTCGGCGACAAGGATCCGACGACGCGCGTGATGCTCGAAGGCATTCTCGCCGACGAAGAGGACCACGCCAACGACATGCACGACCTTCTGGTCGCACACGAAGGCCGGCCGTTCTTAGACCCTAACTAACCCTTCGACTAAGTTTACCTTGAGCGAGCGGAGCGAGCCGAAGGCTCAGGGTGACAAGTAGCCATTAGCGCGGTACCATGCGACCGCGCGTTCGAGAGCGCTTCGCACCGAGCTCGGTTCATAGCCGAGCTCGCGTTGTGCCGGGGCCGAGTCGGCGAACATGCGCTCCCGCGACATCCGTACGCCCTCGACTGGCACGGCCGGATTGCCGTCGCCGGTCAAGCGGCAGCGTAGTTCGTCGGCGTAGCCCGCTGCTAACGCGAGCGCATACGGCGCGCGCCAACGCGGCACTGGCTTTCCGGTCACCTCCGCGAGCAGCTCCCAGATCTCATCCATAGTGAGGTTTTCGCCGCCGGCGATATAGCGTTGACCGACCCGCCCGCGCTCGAGCGCGGCGACGTGTGCGCGCGCTACGTCCTCGACCGCGACCAGATTCATCCCGCCGCGCCCCGGCGCTTTCGCGACGATCTTTCCCCGAGCAAAATCCAGGACGAGGCGCCCGGTGGGCGTCGGCTTGCGGTCGCCTGGACCGACCGGCGCGGTCGGGAGCACCGCCACCACGCCGATGCGCTGCGCGAACGCCGCGCGTTCTTGCTCGACCTTTGAGAGATGATAGCCGCTCTCGGCGTGGCCCATCGTCGCCGAGCTCGAGGTGAGCACCGCCCGCTCGACGCCGGCCAGATGCGCGGCGAGTAGCAACCCGCTGGTGCCCTCGACGTTGACCGCACGGATCGTCGCGCGGTCGCGCGGCGCGAACGAGTAGAGCGCGGCGCAGTGCACGAGGTACCGGCATCCGCGCAGCGCCCGCGCGAACGCCCCAGGCTCGCGCAGGTCGCCGGTCACCACCTCGACCGACCCATCGCGTTTCGCCGCATCGAGCGACGCCGCCGACTCCGGTCGCGCGAGCGCTCGAACGGCATATCCGTTTGCGATCAGCTCGGCGAGGATGTGCGAACCGATAAAGCCGGTCGCCCCGGTGAGAAAGACGCGATCACCATGCGCCATTGGTGCACAGTTGCTACGTTTTACAGTGGGGCCCTGCCCAGGAGCGATCCCCCGTTTGTCCAACACGTTGGCCGTGACGACGGGAGACTCGCTGGCGCCGCGTCGATCGTTTTTGGAGAAGCTGCTCGACGTCGTCGAGATCGTCGGCAATAAAGTCCCGCACCCCGCCGTCATCTTCCTGATTCTGTGCGGGCTGGTGATCCTGCTCTCGCATCTCTTCTATCTGCTGGGCACGAGCGTCACCTATCAGATCGTCGATCCACAGACGCACAAGATCGACACCCAAACGACCACCGCGAACAGTCTGCTCACCGCGGACGGCATTCGCTTCCTCTTCACCTCGACGGTGCGCAACTTCATGAACTTCACCGCCGTCGGCGTGATCTTCGTGGCGATGGTCGGCGTCGGTCTGGCCGAAGAGGCGGGGCTGATCGGCGCGCTGATTCGCAAGATCGTGCGGATCGCGCCGCGCCGCGCGATCACGTTCATCATCGTGCTTGCCGGCATCTTATCGAGCGTCGCATCGGACGCCGGCTATCTCGTCCTGATTCCGCTCGGCGCGGTCGCATTCTACACGATCGGGCGGCATCCGTTGGCCGGCATGGCGGCGGCATTCGCCGGCGTCGGCGCGGTCTTCGGCGTGAACCTGCTGATCACGCCGGTTGACGGCATCCTCACCGAGATCACCAACGACGCGATCCACATGGTCAATCCGGCGCTCTCGATCAACCTAACCGCAAACCTCTACTTTGCCGCCGCGTCGACTTTCCTGATGTGCTTCGTCGCCACGTTCGTCACCGAGAAGATCGTCGAGCCGCGGCTGGGCAAGTACACCGATACGCCGGAGCTCACGCCCACCGACGATTCGCCCGCAGGCGAACCGCGCGGCCTGCGCTACGCGGGCTGGGCATTCCTCGGCTTCCTGATCGTCATCGGTCTGCTTACGCTTCCGCCCGGCGCACCGCTGCGCAATCCCGAGACCGGCGCGATCATCGGCATCTCGCCGTTCATGGACAGCTTGATCGTCTTGATCATGCTGCTCTTTCTCGCGACCGGCGCGGCATACGGCGCCGGGGCCGGTACGATCACCAACGTCAAAGACGCATCGCGGCGATTACCAAGACGTTTTCCGGGCTCGGCGGTCTGCTCTTCCTCTTCCTGGTCATCGCACAGTTCGTCGCGTACTTTAATTACTCGAACCTCTCGACGATTGCCGGCGTCAACATGGCCGAGATGCTCGAAAAAGTGCAGGTCGGGCCAATCTGGCTGCTCGCCGGATTCATTACCATCGTCGCGATTTTGAATTTGATTATCCCCGGGATCATCCCGAAGTGGGCGATCTTTGCCCCGATCTTCGTGCCGCTCTTCATGCATCTCGGCGTCAAGCCGGCGGAGCTGTTGGCGGCGTATCGCGTCGGCGACTCACCCGGCAATGTCATCACGCCGCTAATGGCCTACTTCGGCCTGATCGTCGTCTTCGCGCAGCGCTGGGTAAAGAGCTCGGGCGTCGGCACGGTGGTGGCGCTGATGCTGCCGTACACGGTGGTCCTGTACATCACGTGGACGATCGTCTTTTTGGCGTGGTACGCGTTGCGCATTCCCGTCGGTCCAAGCTAAGTGAATCGCGGCGTTATCGAGCCGGCGCCGCGGCGGTCGATTCCGCAGCGGATCCTCGATTCGATAGAGCTCGCCGGGAATCGCGTCCCGCACCCGGCCGTCATCTTCCTGATCCTGTGCGGCGTCGTGATCGCCGCCTCGCAGATTTTCCATTGGATGGGTGCGAGCGCGACGTACCAGCAGATCGACCCGGCAACGCAGAAGCTGACCGAGAAGACCGTCGTCGCCCAGGGGCTGCTCACCGCCGAGGGCATCCGGTACATCATGACCTCGGTCGTCGCGAACTTCCTTGGTTTCGCGCCGGTCGGCGTCGTCTTCGTGGCGATGGTCGGCGTCGGGCTCGCCGAGGAGGCCGGGCTCATTCGCGCACTCGTGCGCAAGATCGTGCAAATCGCGCCGCCGAGCACCGTTACCTTCATCGTCTGCTTCCTCGGGATCTTGTCGAGCGTCGCGCAAGACGCCGGTTACCTCGTGCTGATTCCGCTCGGCGCAGCCGCTTTCTATAGTTTAGGGCGCCACCCGCTGGCGGGAATGGCCGCCGCGTTCGCCGGCGTGGCGGGCGTCTTCGGCGTCAATCTCGTGATCACGCCGACCGATGCGATCCTCACCGAGATTACCAACGACGCGATTCACCTCTTCAACCCCCACCTTTCGATCGCCATCACGGCCAATATATACTTTTCTATCGCGTCGTCTCTGCTGCTCTGCGTCGTCTGCACGCTCGTCACCGAGCGACTAGTCGAGCCGAGACTCGGGAAATACACCGGTTCGCCGGAACTGGTCGCCGACAAGGTGCCCGAGGGCGAAGGGCGCGGCCTGCGAGTTTGCCGGACTTCGCGCTACTCGGCTTTGCGATCGTCATCGGGCTGCTGACGCTCCCGCCTGACGCGCCGCTGCGCAACCCGCAGACCGGCGCGATCATCGGTGACTCGCCCTTCATGGGCAGCCTGATCACGCTGGTGATGCTGGTCTTTTTGGTCACGGGTTTAGCTTACGGCGCGGGCGCGCGCACGTTGTGGGGGACGAAACAGGCGATTGCGGCGATCACCAAGACCTTCTCGAGCCTCGGCGGCCTGCTCTTTCTCTTCCTGATCATCGCGCAGTTCGTCGCGTACTTTAACTACTCGAACATGGCAACGATCGCGGCGATCCACCTCGGCGACCTGCTCGAGCACGCGAATATCGGGTCGATCTGGCTCTTGCTCGGCTTCATCGTCGTGGTCGCGGTCGTGAGCATCGTGCTCGCCGCGATTATCCCGAAGTGGGCGATCTTCGCGCCCGTCTTCGTGCCGTTTTTCATGCGCCTGCACGTCGCGCCCGAGGTCGTGCTCGCTGCCTACCGCGTCGGCGATTCACCAGCCAACGTGGTGACGCCGCTGATGCCTTACCTGGCGCTGGTGGTCGTCTTCGCGCAGCGCTACCAGAAAGACGCCGGCGTGGGCACGGTCGTAGCCCTCATGCTGCCGTACTATGCGGCGCTCTACGTCTTCTGGATCGCGCTCTTCGCGGTGTGGGAGCTATTCGGGTATCCCGTTCGGCCCCCACTAATGGGCTAACCGAGCAGTTTGGCTTTAGCCGCCTTAAACTCGTCGTCGGTTAACACGCCCGAGGTGTGCAGCTCGCCGAGCTGTCTGAGCTTGGCGATCGTGTCGTCGGTCAGTCCAGCCGCGGGCGCTGCGACGGCGTGCGGCGCTGCTTGCTCGGGTACCGGTGCGCCCTTCTTACGGTTGACCGCATTAATCGTTGCGGCTGCCGTTCCGGCGACGACCGCGGTACGCGCGGCGGTGCCGAGTAGGCTTGGGCGCCCTATCCTTCTACGCATGAACTACTCCTCGCATGAAACGATATGTCGGGTCTGGGGCCTTCCATCTGGCCGCAAAAACGCCTCCCCCCGGTTGCGTCGCCGTGATGCCTATGCTATAGTCAGCCCCAACATGTTCGTCATTGCTCGCGCTGCGTATTATTACTACGGCCGCCCCAAGGGAATCGGCTAGGTATGCCGTTGCGCTAGCGAAACGTTCGCAAATGCACAACCGCCTCGCCGAAGCGAGGCGGTTTTCTTTTTCTGCAGGAGCACCCGCCATGAGCGTTGCCCAGGTCGCCACCAACGCGCTCGACGAGTTCAGGAGCATCGTCGCGCGCCACATCGATCGCCATCGGATCGTCTGCAACAACGCCTACACGGCGTGGTTCGGGACGGGTAAGGCGTCGCTTCCGCAGCTGCGCGACTTCGCCGTGCAGTTCTCAGTCTTCAGCCATCTCTTTCTCGAAGCGCAGTTGCGTAAGTGCATCAACGCACCAGATCGCCAGAGCTACCGGGCGGGCAAGGAGATTTTGCTCAACGAGCTAGGCGTGACGTTCACGCCGACCGGGACCGTCCAAGGCGGCGTCTTCCGCTTCTCGGCCGGCCACTTCGAATGGCTCGCGCATTTTAGCGAGTCGCTCGGTCTGGGTTGGACGGAGATCGGAAAGCGCCGCCTCGGTCGTGCCTCGACGCTCGCCTTCTGCGACGCGCTGCTCGACTGGTACGGCGCGGAGGACGAATCCACGGCGGCCGGTGCATCGTACGCGATCGAGCATTGGGCCGCGGCGGGTTTCTGGAAAGAGCTGATCGCCGGACTGCGGGCGATCAAAGCCAGCCAGCTACAAGATCTGCCACTTGGATTTTGGACGTGGCACGACGCGCTAGAGGCTTCGCATGCAGCCCACACCGATGACGAGCTCAGCGAGGCGTTTGCAAAGCCCGGTTTCGCGCCCGAGCGATTCATCACCGCCGGCGAAGCAATGCTCGATGCCGTCGCCGCCTTTTGGGACGGCCTCTACGCTAGCGCCGGGTCAGCATAGCGTTGTAGATTATTGCGAAGAGCGCTCCGGCTACGCCGGCGTAGACGAGCACCACAAGACATCCGAGTAGAATCCAGGCTGCAGAGCCGGCGCCCATCGCCGGGTGTATCGCGCCCCCGCCGGGGAACATCATCCCCCTGGTTGCACCGAACATCGTGCGGTGCAACAGGTGCAACGGGAGCGACACGATCGCAAGGATGATGGCCGTAACCGCGCCGGCTAACGCCGTCGCTCCGACGTTGAGCCGTAGGTATCCGCCCGGCTGTTGCTCAGGTTGTTGCATTTGGAGCCTCCTCCGATATTGTTCGACTCCGCTGCCCGGGATGCTGCAGCCGAGACGCTGCGACAGGGGTGACCTGAAGCAAGCCGAAGAGTCTCTTTAAGTCGCTTTACGAAGAAGGGACAATACCACTATGGCAGCATGCACGAGATGCAGCGGTTCGGGAAAAGTAGAGTGCCCGAAATGCAGCGGCACGGGGCAAATCGATGACGGCCAGGGCGGTCAGAAGACCTGCTTTATGTGCAATGGCACGGGGCAGGCGTCATGCCCTCGCTGTAACGGAACTGGAACCGAGCCCTAGACCATTCGTCACACAGATCCAAACTCGCGAGGCGTTACAGTAATGCGGCGCCTGGTTTTTGTTATGCTGTTCCTCTGATTCAACGCGTCATCGAGAAGACCGTTCCACAGCTCACGCCGGAGCCTTCACACACAGACCCGCCGTTATCCGTCGTGCCATAAAACAAGCCGTTGGTATATAGGAGCGTCGTGTTACCAACCGCGCCATCTGGGCTGCCCTTGAAGCTATAGAGCACATTTTCGTGGCCGGACGTGGTGACATGAAACACCACCCCGCAACCGGCGATACCGGAGACTCCCGGGCATGGCGAACCCGTGCCTGCACCCCCGTATTCAGTAGCGCCGTAAAGCGAGCCATTTACCTTGGTTAGATTCCCGAACGGCCCAGCGCCGTCGCTCGGGGGGCCCTGGAAACTGTAGAGCGTTCGGAACGAGCCGGACGTGCTTAAGCCGAAGATGCTCCCGCATCCAGTGCCTCCACACCCCGTGCGGCCGCCCTGGCCAGCCATGCCGTAGAGTATCCCGTTAAGGTCGATCAAGCCAGCGTCCGGAAACGCGCCGTCTGCGCCGCCCGTAAAGCGATAGAGTACTTTCTCCTTGCCCGACGTGCTCACGCTGAAGATGGTGCCGCATCCCGGGGGCGTGCTGCTGCCGGTGCACGCGGGGCCGCCAGCGCCACCACCAAGTTGCGTCGTGCCATAAAGCTTCCCGCTCACGTAGAGCAAGCTTCCCGTGAGGAGGTTGCCATCTTTGCCCCCTCTGAAGCTGTGAAGAATGGTTTCTTTGCCAGATGGGCTCACGCTAAATGCGATCCCGCAACCGCCGCCGCTGCAAGAACCACTGCCGCCGGCGATCGTCGTGCCGTAGAACATGTCATTTGCATGTACATAGATCAATCGGCCATACGGATAAGCGCCATCGTAGCCGCTGCCTATGGGGGCACCGAAATCATACAGACCGGTTTTTTTGCCAGCGGTCGTGATTTTGAAGAACGTTCCGGAATTATAAGAACCGCCGCCCTGCGTCGTGCCATACAGAACGCCACCCCGTTCGACCAAGCCCCCTTTCGGATGCGCGCCGTCCGCGCTGCCTCCTTTGAAACGGTACATAACCTTTTCCGTCCCCGACGGGCTCAGCCTAAAGATGGTCCCGCACCCGTTGCCTCCGCAGCCCGTACCACCACCGTCCCTGGTGATGCCATAGAGGGTGCCGTTTAATTCTGTCAGCTCCGCGCTGGCCGGCACGGCGCCGTCCGATCCGCCCGTGAATGTGTGTAGCACGATTTCGGTCACGGCGTTTTTCGTGCGGCCCGAGGCGTACTGTGGCGCTGCGGGACCTTTTAAGGATGAAGCCATTGACGAGGAGAGGCCGCTGTAGCTTCCGCCGCATGCGGCTAAGAGCGCTGCACTAAGGCACGCGCTGAACAGATTGCGAATAGTAATTCACCGCTAGCTCCTTTTAGGCCGGCCAGAAAGCGACTGGCACGGCCAGAAAACACCGCTGCGACGAGCCATATCCACGGCGCATCGGAAGGACTTCTTAGTAGCCACATTGCGCCTTTCCGCCGCGTTTGTCAACGAGGACCAACTGCTTAGCCCAGGGTGACAAGGTTAACGCGTCACGCGAGTCTCGCCGAATGCGCGTTGAATGCTTCCACGATCTTATTCTTTTTCAGTTCGCAAGCAGTTCTTTTTGGAAAGGTTTCGCAATCATGACGCAAGCAGAACTCGAGGGCCTGATGGAGGGCTTTGAAGCCGCGCACCGAGCCTACATGGCAAAGTTGGAAGAATTAGCGAAGGCGATCAGGGCGATACTCGCAGCGACGGCGCAAGATGCAGGTGTATCTGGGCGCGGCACCCCGACGCTTTAAGTAAAGTACATGCCCGCGGAACGAACCCAGACTCGCGTGGAATCGTTTGGGCATGATCGGCCACGGGTAAAGACCTAGTGTGCTAGAGGAGATTGCTCCAATGCACTAGAGGCAGGAAGCGCTCGCTCAACGAGCGCTTCCATTATTTTGCGAGCAAGTTTCTCCGGCTTGGCTTCGCGCTTGGTCGGAGCACTTTCGCCGGCTGGATATTTGTAGATCGACCGCCCCTCCGTCGCTAGGTTCTGGCGCTGGGACTGGGGATACGCCGAAAGCGTGCTTTACAGCATTCCCGGCGGGGCCGGGGGACAGTTACCGCAAGCAGGTCTGACGATCGACAAGCACGAGGCGATTTACGGCACCACGATGTATGGTGGAAATAGCGCGGGCTACTGCTCCGACGGCGGCTGCGGCACAGTATTTAAACTAACGCTCGGGAAGTCGGGCTACTCCGAGCGTGTCATTTACGCCTTCACCGGATCCGATGGCAACCTTCCGTTTGGAGCGGTCACGGTTGACGATCGTACCGGCGCGGTTTACGGCACGACGTATGGGGCGGTACGAAAGGCATCGGGACGCTTTTCAAGCTCACACACAAGGGCTCGACCTATACCGACACCGTCGTGCACAGTTTCACCGGCAAGGACGGCTTCTTACCCGAGGGCACTCCGTTGCTTAAATCCGACGGAACCATATATGGTACCGCTGCCCTGGGCGGAAAAGACTGTCACGGCATCGGATGCGGAACGGTCTACGAAGTGAAGCCCGTGAGCTCGGGTTTTTCTTTCCGTGCGATCTACGAGTTTCCGCGGCCCGCTAGGGGCGCTGAACCCCAACAGACGGACTTGCTTACCGATGCAAGCGGCGCGCTCTACGGGACGACGCGATCCGGCGGAAAGGCGACGAACTGCGCCGACGGTGGTCCGGGCGGCGCCACAGGCTGCGGTGTCGTGTTCAAGATCGTTCCTTGATTTTACGTGCGGAACGCCGTGATCGGCCTTGGAGGGTGATGACGTTTGTACCGGCGTCGGCCAGCGGCGGATCCAACGATCCATTGGCTTCCTTGTAATAGGTATCGCGGAGATTGCCTAGCTGCAAGTCACGAGGAATGGGCTTACCGTCGCCCCCAAAGATCGTTGCTCCCCTTACGAGCAAGCGGTATGCGGCCAGGCGCGCGTTCTTCCAATCCGAGACTTTCCATCGCTGCGGCGCCATCACGGGATAATCGTAGGGCGGAAGCGAGGGAGTTTTTCCGGGAAACGGATCAAATTCTACCCGGAATCCCTCGCGTTCTAAGATTGCCTTTTCAACCTGGCTTTTGCTCGCCATTGTCAAGCCTTTCGTGAGCGGTTCGGTACGCGCGCGAGCCAAAACTCCGTACCGTTAAGCGTGATACGGTCGCGGCGGCGACTGATTTGAGGCGAGAACATGGCCCCGTCGTCTTGATAGTAGAGTAATATCCATGCCATGAGCTGGGCGCGATCGTTCGCGCTGAGATGCTTGATCGCCACCTTGACGGCGGTAACATCACGCGTTGGGTCGTCGGAACGCTCGAACTGAGGCGGCCTCACCATAGCTCGAACAACCGCCGAGAGTCGCGCCCGGCTGCAGCCGCGAGACGATCTTACGCTGTGCTACCAGGAGATGACGATCAGCCCACCATGGCTGCCGCCCTGGACCATTTTGACGTGGGTCGCGCTCGCTTCGGCGAACGACGAGCCGCCGCCGCCACCGCCACCTGCACCACCCGGGCCTGGACCGCCCGTTCCGCCGCCGCCACCGCCGCCGCCAGCGCCGTAGTAGCCGCCGCCACCACCGCCGCACGCGTAGAGGCTGCAGTTGTAGACGCCACCGGTGGAGCCGCTGCCGCCGATGCCGCGGCGTCCGCCCTCTCCCGGGTTTCCGGAAACGTTACCGGGGCGCTGCCTTCGCCCATTCCTCCGGGCCCTCCGGCGCCGCCTTCGGTTTGAGTCCCACCGTCGCCACCACCGGCGCTGCCGCCGCAGGGAGGTGCGCAGCCCATACCGTCGCCGCCGTTTCCGCCGACGCGGTTGCCGCCGAAAGCTGAGTTGCCGCCGCCGTTGTACCGGCGTTTCCGCCGGTACCGGCGCTGCCGTTGCCACCAACAAAGACGGCCAACGTCTCTCCCGGCGTCACGGGAATTGTCGCCGTGATCGATCCGCCCAAGCCGGGCTGCCCGTCGCCGCAACAACGTCCGCCTTTCCCGCCCTGAGCTCGGATCGTTACCTGCTTCACGCCGCTAGGCACCTTGAACGTTTGCTCACCACCCGTGTATTTGAAGATTCGCGAGCCGCTTGCGTGCGAAGCATCGCCGGAAACGCGTGGCGTGAACGCTTGCAAGGTACTGCTGCTGCCGCATGCTGCTAAGAACGCTAGGCTCAGGCACGGGCCGACAAGTTTGTATGGTCGTTTCATTTCGCTCTCACCCTAGTAAGGCTCGCAGGATTGACGCAAAGGGAATAGGGGGATAAGCGCGGCCGGCCCGCCGCTCTGTGTGGTTCAGCTTTATTGCGCGGGCGTAAATCTCCAAACCGGCAATCTTCCCGGTACCATCGATTCCGATGTACTCGTTAAGAATGCCCGACGGAAAGGTTAGCACGAAGTGGTATATCGCGATCCCCTGAACGGTCTGGGATTCGACGAAAAGTAAATGCCGTCGGATCACCAAGAGGTGCTAGTTCCGCAGCTACTTGCTTTACGATCGCAGGGGTAAGTGCGGTGCTCATCGATTCGGTAAGCTGCGAGCGATCGATGTTCGCGGTCTGAGCACGATGAAGCCAATCCTTGGCCATGGCAGTTACCTTCGGATCGACCTGGGCCGGCGCCGAGGACGGTGCACCTGACGGCGCCGCAGTTTGAGCGCGGCCGGGTGGTGCGGAGAGAAGGAATAAAAAAGCCAAGAGCAGCGAGCCACTGCAGACGCATCGTATCACGATATTTCCTCCACGGAGCCCTTTCGCTGCGGCCCGGCTCAGTTCCAGCGCACCAACTGGGCAGCCAGGCAAAGACCGGCCCAGGGCACAATATCGGTCTACGATTTGGGAGGCTCAGCGGATGGCTCGCAAGATTAACAATGTCGTACTGGTCCACGGCGGCTTCGTAGACGAAACCGCCGCGGGCGCGGTCTCCTAGGTGGCCACGTCAGAACCGGTCGTTCTCCGGCAATTCGAGCAGCGAGATATCGCGCAGTGCGGGCGGATCTGTTACGAAGCCTTTCGCGCGATCGCGCAAAGGCACGGCTTCCCGCCCGATTTGCCAAGCGCCGAGGCCGGCGCCAGCATCATGGAGACGCTCTACAACAGTCCCGGATTCTACGGCGTCGTCGCCGAGCGCGAGGGTGCGGTGCTCGGAAGCAACTGGCTCGACGAACGCAATGCCGTATCGGGAATCGGACCGTCACGATCGATCCCGCAAGTCCAGGACGGCGGCCTCGGACGCCGGCTGATGGACGCGGTGATCGAGCGCAGCGACGCGCGCGGCTTCCCCGGCGTGCGCCTCGTGCAAGCGGCCTATCACGCACGTTCGCTTTCCCTCTACACCAAGCTGGGTTTTGCGTCGCGCGAAGAGATCGCGGTGATGGACGGCGCCGCGGAAGATTCAGAACTGACCGGCTACGCCGTTCGTCCTCTGCGGCCGGACGATCTACGGGCGTGTAACGAGATATGCGCCAACGTGCACGGCTTCCATCGCGGCGCAGAGCTTGCGGCCGCCGGCGCCGCGAACACGGCGTTCGTCGCCGAACTTGACGGCACAATCCGCGCGTACACCTCGGGCTTGGGCTACTACGGTCATTCCGTCGGCGAGACGACCGAAGCCATCTGCGCGTTGCTGACGGCGGCCCCGCGGTTGCCGAGCCTCGGCGTGCTCGTGCCGACTCGTAATTATCGGCTCTTCCGCTGGTGCTTGGATCACGGCATGCGCGTCGTAGAGACGATGACGCTCATGTCTCGCGGCCTCTACCAAGAACCTTCCGGCCCGTATCTCCCATCCGTTCTGTACTAGGCCGCCGTGTTTGATTTTTTCTGAACAGGAAGGCCCGATCGTTCAATCGGAATTCCGGTAATGTACACGCGTCCGGGGTTGTGCGCGACGATCCTTCTCTTAGAACCGGCCATAGGGCCTTGCCGCTCGGTGGCTCAGGTCGTCCCCGGCTCCGGCTGCATCAGCGTTCTCTTCGTCGGCAAAAGCCTTACGTATGTAAACAACTTACCGGCCTTGTACTCTGCGGTTGCAAAAAGCAAGGAACGCTGCGTAAACGCGGCAATGGTTGCCTCGGGCGGCGAGTCGCTGAGGGAACATTGGGAAACGGGCGACGTGGTCAAGACATTAAGGCTACATCACTGGACTTTCGTGGTGCTTCAGGATCAGACAAGCTTCGGCGAAGTGTATCTCGTGAACGGGGATGTTCTCACGTTCACGATGCGAACAATTTATTTATCTATGGCGGTAAACTCGTTCGAAGGATACGGGCCTCGGGCTCCGTCCCGATTCTGTTCCTGCCATGGGCGTCCAGGGAGATGGATCCACGAGATGCGGAGTTGTACGATGGGCGTACGAAAGCTTTGGCCTTGAGCAACAAATCACGATCGAGTCCGTCGGCGACGCTTGGCAGCAGGCGTCAAAGGATGACCGATTGCCTTCACTGTATCGCCCCGACGGCGTTCACCCACCGCCGCGGATCCTATCTCGCGGCCGCGCTCTTCCTTGCATCTCTGAACAAGGTGAATCGAGAGGGTGCCGTCGCGACCATCCTAGGGAATGCTGTAGCTTTCGACTCAGGGATCGTCAACCGGCAAACCAATGTGGTGCTTGCCGACATCGAGCCGGCATCCGCATTGCTCCTGCAAAGGATCGCGTGGAAGACAAGGCGATTCGTTGTCGGCACCACCGAACGCAAACCGACTCCGCCTACGTTGCCGGTTCTTTCAACAGGCGACCTCTTGGGTACCGGAAGTTTGAAGGGCGAATGGGTCGGACGGAGTTCGGTTTATCCGTATCCAGCCACGATGCGCCTTACAAATTGCAAAAACCTCTTTCGGTCAAGGCGATTGTGGATTTTGGGGGCACGCCGGACATGCTTACATTTGCGGACCGTGCCCCACGCCTCACGCCGCGGACGCTAACGTTTGTGGTTCCACGTGGCCCCAACAGCGGCCGCGTCCGATATAAAGCTGAGCTCGATGGGATGCACCTTATCGGAATCGGAGAAATTATCGTTGACTCGGCGCAATTTTCTGCAATTGGCGAGTGGTCCGTAACTAGGCGCACGCCGACGGCGCCCTGTGCAGCCTAAGGGGGGCGTTGTTCTAGGCTTTCCACCTTGAGATTCGTCGCCCCAAGCCAGCCACGTACCTGCATGAGCAGTCCGAACGCGATATTCCGGGCGTCCTGCGGTACGTCCAACGTAATGTCGAACGATTTCCATGTCGAGGTTCCCTGGAGCATGCGATCTTGCATGGTATCGAGCCCTGCCGTCTTACCGCCCGCTTCGTCGACGCGTAGCCACGCGCTTGCGCCGCGATCCACGTCGAAAACGCGAAGCTGCCCGCTGAGCTCGAAATTCGCTTTCCGAGATAACGCGCGACGGGAATGGTCCCGGCGGTGACGCCGTATCCGGTGCTGGAGACCGACGAAAGCCATAGCAGGCCCGCCGGATAGGTCGCGCCGGGCGCGTCGCCTCCGACGCTGTAGTCAGCCGGATCGCTTCCCGCGACGAACCACTTCGTCGGCCACGAAACTCCTCCGGCGCCCGACGGCACCGTCACCGGTCGTACCGCCGCGGCGCGCCCCACTTGAAAAGAGTGTGCCGGATGCATCGTTTCAACGAAGATCAGCGTGTCAAACGAGTTTTTCAGGTTGACATATCCGTAGGTTTGGCTCGGGTTGAGATCCGAAGCGTTCGAGAATGCTCCAAGCGTCCGCATTGGCTGCTCGCTCGCGAGGAATGTGCCGAGCGCCAGTCTGCGTCGGGATCGGGCGCGGGTGCCGGAGCCCGAACAGCGGCTCGCCGGCCGTCCGTAAAACGCTGCCGACCGCCTGAGGAGGGTCGGGCGCGACCGTTACCGGCGCCCTGATGCCGTTCGGACTGACGGTTCCCCGGTAAAACGCAAACCCGATGACGTAATAGCCCGCGCCGTAGTGCCGACGCAGGTACGTGCCCATTGGAATCATGCCGTACGTGCTCGACGTCATCGCGTGACCGTCGTGCGCCCATAGGGCGATTCGCGCGCGCGGAAAGACCGTCGTCGCAAACCATTGGAGATTGCGAGCCATGGACCGATGGCGTGAGTTCACCTGCTCGTGTATGTCCGGCGTCGCGCTCATCTGCGCGATCTGGAGTGCGATCGTGGCCGCATGCTCTGCCTGCAACGCTTCATCTCGCGGCGGCAACATCGCCTGCGCATCACCTGCAACCGTCTGCTCGACTGCAGCGATGCCTGCGATGCAATCGGCGCTCGCCGGCTTGCCGGTCTGCAGGCACGCAAGGCGTTGTGCGGTCAGATCGACGTCGCCCGGCCGCACGGCCTTGACGAACCGCAGGATCATCTCCCTCAGCGCGCGGGGATCGTCTTGCATGTCGATGCCCACGAATCGCAGCTCGGGCCGATCACCGCGGGTGAGGTTGTACGCGGGATCCATTCGATCAGATCGAGCACTTCTTGATTGTCCCAAACCGCGAAGGTCCCGGCCAAGGCGGCATGCGGGTCGCCTTCGCTGGTGGTTACGTACCGATCAATGACCAGACCGCTCTGCCACGGCGTTTCCATCGCGAAGACGGTGAAGCCCATCTTCTCGACCAAAAATCGAAAGATGCGATCTTTGAGCGAAAA
Source organism: Vulcanimicrobiota bacterium (assembly GCA_963739845.1). Lineage (GTDB taxonomy): Bacteria > Vulcanimicrobiota > Vulcanimicrobiia > Vulcanimicrobiales > Vulcanimicrobiaceae > Cybelea. The sequence continues at coordinate 847,381 of CAVUBQ010000001.1, forward strand.
GAACTCACTCGTTCCGTGCGTCGCCTCGCCCAGCCCCACGACGCGCGCCGGCCCGATCGCAGCGTAGAGTGGCTCCAGATCGCGCTGGTTCCCGCCGGGAACTGCCGTATCGATCGCCCAGGCGTCTTTTTTGAGTTGCGCGGCGACCGCGGCTCGCTGCGGCGCGGTCAGCGGTTGACCCGGTCGGTCGCTGGTGATCACGTTGCCGTCGATAGAGACCGCATCGCTGATGGTCCGCGCCGAAACGAGAGCCCAGGCGCCGTTTCGCAGCTCCCCAGCGATCTGCTTCTCGCTGCACGTCCACCGTGGCGTGCGCGTCGTGCTGAAATGTCTGCGTAAGGAGAATCTCCGCGTCGGCGGTCGACCCCGCTTCGGCCAGACGCACGACGCGAATGCTACGCGCGCCGGCGAGCTACTCTTAGTCTCCTGCCAGTCTTCGACGTATTGTGCTACGCTTTCGCTCGTGCCGGCTACGTAGACGAAGGAAAAATCCGGGGCGAGCAGCGTACGCAGTAACGCTTCGTCCGCATTCTCATAGGCTCGCGCGAGTTGCGGGTACGCGGCGCCAATCGATGCGGATGGTGTAGGCGCGCTACTCTGCCCCCAAGCGGGTGCGACGCTGACGGCCAGCGCCGCAACCAGTTGAAAGCTCGCCTGTCGAAACATCTTTGCCACTTAGTTATGGTACTGCGGCTCAGAGCCGGCCACCACGTACACAGGTCACACAAATCGTCCTGCCCGACCGCATGGCTGACGCATGGAGGGGTAGAAAGGAGGACGACCTGTGGCAACGAGTGACCCGGACGGATACGGCGACATCGCCTCGCAACCGGCGACACCCCAAGACGTGCTAGAACGAGTGCGCAGTGTTATCCGCAGGGCTGTCCCCAACGCCGAGGAGCGTATCTCGTACAAAATGCCTGCGTACAGAAATTGAACGAGGCCGAAGTACTTCACTTCGCCGCTTGGAAACAGCACTACTCGCTTTATTTCGCCAGTGAGCGCGTGGCCGCCGCATTCAAGGATGACCTTGCTCCATATGAGGTCAAGAAGGGCACCATCAGCTTTCCGTTCTCAAAACCGGTTCCCGAAAAGTTAATCGAGCGGATTACGCTGTTTCGTGTTAAGGAAATCAAAGCCCGGATTTAGCAAGAAGCTTCGTGCTCGCGCCGAACGGATACTTCGTAGCTGTCGCGAATCTCGCGAAGGAAAGAGGCGACCATGCGCCGCGGGTTAATGATTTCGGCCCTGATGTTATCGATGCCAGCTTGCCAAGGCACCGGCTCAGTCCCGACGCCGAGTGCGCTGACGCCTACCTTTTCAAACCTGAACGTGCCCGATAGCAAGGGGCCGCCGTCGGGAGCCTGGACCGTTGCCTCGAACGGGCAGCAGGGCAACGTCGACGTTTATAGTGCGAAAACGCTCAAGATGATTTCGCAGTGTCCCTGCACCGGCGTCGGCCTCGCGGTCGACCCGAAGTCGGGCGACCTTGCCGTTGGCGCAAGGTCGGGGACCGTCACGGTTTGGCACGTGAAGAGTGCACAAATCACGCAGTTCGCGACGTTGACCCTCTCACAGGGCCCCTATGCGGTAGGACTCGCGTTCGACATGAAGGGCGACTTATACGCAGCTAATGCGGACAACGACGTTATCGACTTCTTTAAGTCAAGCGAGATCGAGGCCGGCGGAGGCGCCCCCACGCACACGCTTCTTACGTCGCACTTGACCGAAGCCGTGTACCTGGCCGCCGATGCCCACAGCCTGCTCGCTAACAGTATGGACGTCAACGGCCAGCCGCTTCTCGTCTCAGTAAACACAAGCATGGGCGCCGACACGATCCTTGCAGAAAATCCCGTCAGGCAGTTTGGCCGAAGGGATCGTGCTCGATAGCGATCAGAACCTCATCCTCAACACGATCGGCAACAGTAATACGCTCGCCGTGTACAAAAAGCCGTGGAACGGCGCGCCTACGTCGACGTTCGTATACGGTAACGGTGCCCAAAACGGCTACTACACCGGCATTTCGCTCAATCGGCCGCAAAAGACGCTGTGGGCAGCCAGCTACACTCTTCCGACCGTTAGGCGAGGCGTGGGGAGCGTACAGGCCAATAGCTACCCGCTGGGAAGCGTCGGGCGTTCGAGCACTGGTATCACGTCGGAATTCTACCGGGCCGGACAGCGTCGCGGTGGACCCTCAGGCTAAGTGATCGGGGCGCGCGGCGCGTATTTCAGCGACGTCGCCGTGTTGAAGAGCACGATCGGGGCGGGAAGTGCACGCCTGCGAGCAAGATGCGAAGGGCGGCAAGGGTCGCTCCGCCCTCCTCCGTCGCGTCGATGCCTTCGCGCCGATGGAGTTCGCGCATCGCCGCGTCGGCGGCTTCGTCGGAGACGGCAACGGCGTGCCCGCGCGACTCGCGCAGTGCTCGGAGCGACAGCCGATCGCCGATTCCGCCGGGAACGCGCAAACCCCACATCGCCGTCGTGCCGTTTTCGACCCGTGCGGCGGATTCCTCGCCGGCGTGGAATGCCGCGAACGATCGGCGCGCAGCCGTCGGCTTGCACGCAGACCATCACCGGCCGCTCCGTGCCGATCCAGCCAAGCGCTTCTAGTTCGTCGAAGGCCTTCCACATTGCGACGAGGCCGGTGCCGCCGCCCGTCGGATAGACGATCGTTCCGGGAACGCCGCCGAGCTGCTCGACCAGCTCGTAGGCCATCGTCTTTTTACCTTCGACGCGATACGGCTCGCGGAACGTCGCGCAGTTGAACGCGCCGCTGTCTCGAGCGTACTCGGCCGCCAAGCGGCCCGCATCGTCGATCAGGCCGTCGACGGGCACGACGTCGGCGCCGTATCCCCGCATCTCGTCGAGCAAGAATGCCGGCGTGTCGCGCGGAACATACACCCGCACCGGCAGTCCGGCGCGCGCGCCGTAAGCCGCGAGCGCGCTGCCGGCATTACCGGCGCTCGGAGCGACGAGCGCGTGCGGCGCCGAGACGCTTAGCGACCGTCACGGCGACCGACATGCCGCGCGATTTGAACGACCCGGTCGGATTCTGCGCCTCGTCTTTGACGTACAGCGGTCCGTCTCCGAACGCTTTGCTCAAGGCAGTTGCTGCGAGCAGCGGCGTCGCGCCTTCACCGAGCGAAATCGGTTCCTCTCCGTCACCGATCGGGAAGCATCTCGCGGTAGCGCCACATCGTCCAAGCCCGCGGAGCGACCGTCGCGCGCGACATCTCCACGGCGGAATAGCGCGCTAGCAACGGCGCACCGTCGTGCGGACACGTGCTCGCTAAGAGTGTGCCGGCACGCGATGCGCTGCATCGCGCGAGCACTCTAAACGTTGCGGCAGCATCAGTCGTCAGCGTCGCCGCGGCGCTGCGGCGCGTCCATAGGAGGTAGGCCGGGAATCGCACTGAGGACGATGACGATCCCGACGAGCCCGTCGCGCGGATCGGCAAGGCATGCGGCCGCCGCGACACCCCAGGACGCGACCAAATAGAGGCCGGTCGAAACGGGATGACCGGGCGCGCGAAACGTTCCCGGCGGTCATCGCGACGCGTGTCGCGCGCTCGCAGAACGAAGACGGCGAGCGCGAGCAGACCGTTGAATGCGTAGAACGTGGCGACGACGTAATTGAGAATCTGTTCGTAGTTACCCCAGAGCGCGACGATCGTCGCTACGGCTCCCTGCACCGCGATTGCGAAGACGGGCGCGTGCGTGCGCGGATTGACGTGTGCGACGTGGCGAAAGAAAAGACCGTCTCGCGCCATAGCTTGATAGAGGCGCGGGACCGTCAGCATCCGGTTGCTGATGAAGCCCAGCGTCACCACCGCCACGACGAGCGACGCGATGCGGCTCTGCAGCCTCCCGGTCGAAGCGAGCAGCACCGATGAAGCGGGCACCGCCGTGTGCGCCAAACCGTGCAGGCCCAGCACGCGCACGCAACTCGCGTTGACGAGCACGTAGAGGATCGTCACGCACGCCATGCCCACGATCAGACCGATTGGGAGGGTTCGAAGTTGCATTTTTCGTTTCGGGGGCCATGAAGTTGGCGACCATTGCGCCGTTATAACTGAAAAGAATCGGGAACCATCGCGAAAGCGAACGCGGCCGGCCACACCGAGCATCGTTGCCGCGCTTACCGCGACGTTGTCGGCAGCGGGACGCGCGTAGATGCCGGCAGCCACGATCCCCAGCAGCGCGACGATTTTCAGCAACGTCAGGGCGCTTTGCAGCCGGGTCCCGGCGCGCACTCCCAGGGCGTTGATGGCGCGAGAATTGCGAGCGCGCAGCCGCGACGATTGCGGGCGCGATATGCGAAGGCCGGTAAGCGAAAGAAAATACCCGCAAACAGCACTGCGGCCGCCGCAATGCCGCCGCTGAACGAGGCGAGCAATCCGGTCCAGCCATATGCGAATCCGACGATCGGATGAAAAGCATCGCGCAGATACGCGTACGGCTCCACAGCCTTTCGGGAGGCGCGCGCCGAGTTCGCCCAGGACGAACGCGCCGCACAGCGCGACGATGCCGCCGGCCACCCACGCCGGCAAGAAAGGCGCTGCGGGCAGACGTTGCGCGACGACCGCGGGCGTCCGAAAGATCCCCGAGCCGACGACGCTCCCGACGACGATGAGCGCCACGTCGTAAGGCCCGAGATGGCGCGGAAGCGCGGCGAGCGCACGGTTAAACCGGGCTTTCGCCGAGGATCGTCGCGCGGCGAACCGGCGCGGCGCGCCGGAAAGTAGTCGGCGAGCGCGCAATGCTGCGTCCAGCGATTGTCCCACATGGCGACCGTGCCCGCGCTCCATCGCCAACGCACTTGAAACTCCGGCGCGCCATGTGCTCGAAGAGAAAGCGCAACAACGCCTCGCTTTCGCGCGCGGAGAGGTCCTCGATATGCGAGGTGAAGTCTTGATTGACGAAGAGCGCTTTTCGTCCGGTCGCGGGATTGGTGCGCGCGACGGGATGCGAGACCGGCGGATGCGCCGCATAGATCGCCTCGCGGCGGTCTTCCATCCCCAGCGCAGCGAAACGATCCGGCGTGAAGTTCTTGGCAAAGGAATGGACCGCGCGCAGGCCGCCGACGAACTCCTTCATCGGGTCGGAAAGCGCTTCGTATGCGAGATACATGTTCGCCCATAACGTGTCGCCGCCGACTTCCGGTATTTCTTCGGCGTAAAGAACCGCTGCTTTCGGCGGCTTCGCGAGATACGTCACGTCGTTGTGCCAGCGGTCGCTGTTGGCACGCCGCGCCGCGTCGTGCTCCAACACCATGATTTCCGGAGCGATCTCGTGACCCGGATAGAACGGATGGACGTAGAGCGGACCGAAACGCGCGGCGAAGTCGCGCTGCTGCACGGGCGTAAGCGATTGGTTTTCGAAGAACAGCACGAGACGGTCGTCGAGCGCCCCTTCTAACTCGGCGATATCCGTTTCTGAGAGCGGCCCGCGCAAATCCATGCCTTCGACGACGGCGCCGATGGCAGGCGTGAGGCGTTGGGCTCGCAACCGTACTTGTGCCACAAGCTTTGTTACTTCGTCTCCTTTCGCCGAAGCTCCGCGCCGCGAAGGAGGGAAAAAATAAAGGCAGTCGTGAGACCAATCAGGATCACACCATTTAGTGCCTCAAGCGCGCCTAAGAACTGCCAATGAGGCGCTAAATAGACGTCCGCATGGCGAGCGTCGTCATGGCTTGCGGAGTGCGGCGTACATTGGCGCATCCAGGTTGAGCGACGATCATGACAAATACACGGCCCAAAGCGCCGCCTTCAGCCGCCAGCAATACCGTCACGACGGATACCGGCGACGCCCATCGCCAGGGCGAATGGCAAGCTGAAGTGTTCATCGTAGTCATAGCGGGTGCGCCAAGCTTGCCACCGATGGTGACGCGTAGCGAAAAGCACTAGAGAGTGTCCGGTTTACCGTCAGCACTATTAACGGTACACCCCAGGCCCATCGTGGTCAATCCAGTGCATTGCAGACGGTTAGTTTCCTGCGCTATATTAGTACTATGGCCACGCTGCCCTTACTATCATCCGGAATATCAGTGATGCGACAGGCTTGAAGTGATTCCCCAGACAAGTAACAGGCAGGTTTGCGCTGCAAAGCCGCCAAGGCAGGCCCGAAACGCGGCCGGCTGGCGTGGGACCAGACCGTTTTCGCGGTAATTGCGCGGCCCATGCCACGGGCCGAGCGACATAAACGTCCATGTCGCGTACTCTATGGCAGGCGGGCTACCACCCGAAGCAACTACCGCGAACGCCGTTACGCTCGCCTGAAGCCCCAGTGCGATGCCGAGCACGGGCACTGCGAGACGCCCGAACGAAACGCCGTAGCATTGGAGCGTCTCGAACTCATGCTGCCGGGCCGAGATTTTAGACAACCAAAGAACGAAAAGGTCGCGATGTACGGGAGGAGCACGAGGCCGAGGTACTCCTCACGGTTGTAGCCCGTCGCGATTAGCGATCATCAGCATACACACCACCGGCGCGGGAAGCGCGTAAAACTTCGATAGGTCCGGCGCGACTGGGGCCGGCCAGCCAATGGAACAGGCTGTACCCGAAATACAACCTCTTCGCGTCAGTAAAAGAGCAGGCTGCGGCATACGCGCGCAATCGAGAAATGCGATGAATCCCTCACGCATTATGCAAACATTGTCGACAAACTGGAGATTCGTTTTCGCCTTGTGGTCCGAGACCATCACGCAGGATCCTCATCGCGCATTTTTATAGTGATCGCGATATAGTGGAGTATTTCTCACGGTCCACACCCGAAAACGGTCGCTCGACAAAGAGAAAGCGCGACTTGAACATGTACGCCTTGGCTAAGAGCAGAGGCACGATATCCTTTCGCGGAACTTCGCCGGACCGCCTCGCAAGAAGGCCAGTAAGCCGCAGTTCTTCCAAACAACCGACGATCGTGGCGGTATCCGCTCGGTCTCCGGTCGAGCGTTGTGCGATTTTGAGGTTGTCCAAGAACAGGAAGCCCGTCAGGGAGCGCCGATCTTGCCCCTGGTAGTGCAGACCCATAAGGACGCGGGCGATCCGCCGATAGAGGCAGCAACGATCGGCGGTCGTGGCTATCATATACCAGGTCAATAGTGCCTTTTTCGCCAGCCATCCTAATCCGGCGATCAACTTAAAGAGCGTGTTTTTACCGCTTCCGTTGACGCCGACGAGCCCCGTTATCGTGCCGGGTCGTAACGTGAGGGATACGTCATCGACGACATTACGCGTACATAGCTCTTCGTGACGTTCCGAAGCTCTAAGTCAGGACGCCTGGTATCCATGCGCCCAGAATACCTCTAGCTCGGACCTCCACACCACGGACACGGCCCGCACCAATTGCGAGGTCCAAGGGCCGAACGCCGTCTACTAGTCCCGTGTAGCAGTTGACAGATCGAGGGGTCGGTTCATAATAATCGCCCACGCTTGAGAAGGGGTATACACATGGCCGATGGCAAGGGCCGCACGTCTGCGGGAGCGATAACCGCTCGCCTTAAGGAACTCGCGGCCGACCAGCCTCACTTAATGCGCATCGCCGACAGCCTCGCCAAGCTCGACACCACCGAGGCTTGGGGCTGGAGGATCAACATTCGCGGCACTCCCCCAGCGATCGATCAGCTGGACCTGGCGTCAATCGTCGGCGCCGACGGGTTGGGTAAATTCATCGCGCAGCTCACGAACGTCGAAAAACTGGTAGGGATCAGCATCTTTCCCTACGGCATCATCAACCCGGAGTTGTACCAGGTGAACGCGACCTACGGAAACGAGATATTAGGGAGCTAGCGCCGGTCTTTCAAATCCACCCATCGCTGCGCTGCAATCTTGCGTGCGCACACTGCTATTCGGCGTCGAGCCCATGGTCCACGACCACGCTCGACGCCAATATCTGTCGAGATGCGATCCGCGACGCTGCAGATCTACGGGTATCGGACGGTTTCGGTTTCGGGCGGCGAGCCGCTGCTCTATCCCGATTTAGCCGGCGTCCTGCGCTTCGCGAAGGAGTTAGGCCTGAGAACGACCGTCACGACCAACGGTATGTTGCTCGACGAGCGGCATCTCGGACACGTCGCTCCATATCTGGATCTTCTCGCGATCAGCTTGGACGGCGACGCTGTTCGCCATAACAATCTGCGCGGCGATGCTCGCGCGCACGAGCGCCTCATGGGCGGCTTGAGTGTCGTCTCCGAACGAGGACTCGCCTTCGGCTTCATTCATACGCTGACCCGACAGAGTTGGGAACAGATCGAGGCACTCGTCGATTTTGCGGCCGGCTGCGATGCGCGCCTCTTTCAAATCCACCCCTTGGAACTGGTCGGGCGCGCGAAGGTGGAGTTGGCGGATGCGGCATGCGACGAGGCGACGCTCGCCAAGGTTTATATTCTCTCGCTTGCGCTGGGTGCGCGCCATGCGGGTAGGCCGGCGATTCAATACGACGTGCTACCTGCGCGAAAACTGGCCGGTGCACCCGAAAGCGTGCACGCCGACGAAGATACCGTCGACTACTCGCCCTTGCGCGCGGAGCACCTAACGTTTCTCGTATTGGAGGCCGACGGCACGGTGGTGCCGATGAACTTCGGCTTTCGCCGGAAGTATCGCGTGGGAAACGTCACGCAGGCGCGATTACGCGACTCTTGGCCAGATTTCGAGCGCGACGTCTATCCAGCGTTTCGTTCCCTCTGCCGGCGCACGTTCGAGCGGGCCACGGCCGATGGAGCCCCTCGATTGGTCAATTGGTACGAGGTGCTCCACGACGCCTCGATCGGCGAACAGGACGACGTTACTGCGAGAGCATAACGAGCTTGTCATCTTCGAGCGTGGCGATGCCGGTGAGCTGAAGTTCGTGGCTTCGTTTGTGGGCGACGGGCATGAACGCGCTCGGCAAATCCGCGTGCGGTCGCGGCGCTCATCAAAACGGCTGCGAGCGGCGTCTCGTAAGGTTCGTTCTCTAGCCGCACGATGACTGCTTGAGTTACAAAAGATCGGCCGACCGGTCTTCTACATCTTCGGTCCGGACACGGTCGAGTGGAAACGACGAGACCTTCTCTGCATTGAAGTCGAGCTTACTAAAGTCGACGCAGCGCATCCGCCGGTCGTAGGCCGTCCAGTAGTAATAGATTTTGTTGCGCGTGTCGGCGATCACCGACCACTGCGTGAATCCAAGCATATAGGAGTCGGCAGATTGCCGCTCGCGCACCAGGCCCCTCGGAATATCGAAGTTATTGAGCATCGTTGATGCTGCGCTCACGGCCTCGGCGGCATCTTTCACCGGGTCCATCGACTGAACGAACGCGACGGCCCGGATGAACCGGGACGGGGCCGTGAAATCGCCCGGCAACCCAAGCATCCCGCTTCCCGCGCTGAAGGGCGCAAGCGACACACCCTTGATGTTGCGGGTGGCCGGCGCGCCGGTCGGCGTTAGGTTGCTGAAGTTGCGGAGGTTGAGCAAATGCCAGTCATAGCTCGGCGAGTTCGTCATCGCCCCGACCTTGTTGTCAAAGATCGTCAGCGTGCCTTTTGTATATTCGATGACGATGGAATCTCCCGCGGCGTCGGCGACGGCGTAGTGGAGCGGAAGAGGCGTGCCGAACGTCTTCTCGATATCGCCGTTGCGGACGACCCGAAGGTTCGGCAGCGCCCGTGCACCTCTTCGACGGTCGCGAAGTTGCCGAGAAGATAGTTTGCAATGTCAACATTTGTAATCGTCGTCGCGTTTTCGGCCGGGCTCGGCCCCTGATATTCGGCGAACCCGGGATAGAACAGAACGCCGACGGTCAGCCCGGCTTCGTTCATCCCATCGGTGGCATACGGCTGCGTGTCGGCGTTCACGCCGACGAAGCCGTACTTATTCTTCCATTGTGCTCCGGTCTTGGCACCGTCGAGCGTTGCCTTAAAGGGCTGTCCCTTTGGCACGCGCACCAGCTCGGATTTCAGATCCGAGGCGCCCATTCCATCGTCCTTGCATAGATATTGCTCCCGTCTTGAGCCGAGAAAACCATCGCGGTGCACATGCGAGCTACTCCTTTGAGAAAGGTCGTGGTAGGGTTTCGACCGGGATTCCGAGACGGTTATGGCGTGAACGCGAAGACGGTTCCGCAATGCAGCGTTTTGAGGCCGTCGCCTCCTCGGCCGCATCCGGAGCCTCCGTAGTAGGTCGTGCCATAGAGCGTAGCGTTAACATTGAGCAGCTGCATCTGCGGTTCTAGGCCGTCGCGCGCGTCATCAAACGTATAGGGCACGTTCTCGACGCCGGTCGTCGTCACGCTGAAGAGGACGCCACAGTCCGTGCCTGTGTGGCTACACTTCGGACTGCTGCCGCCCTTGATCGTCGTGCCATAGAGCGTTCCGTTCACGTTTGTGAGGCCGGCCGCGAGCCAACTTCCGTCGGAACCGAAGCTGGTAAGCACGTGTTCTCGCCCCTTCGTTGTAATGCTGAAGACCGTCCCGCCGTAAATCCCGCTCCCTGCTCCGCCCCATTTACTCGTGCCGTAGAGCGTCCCGTCGACGTCGATCAAGTTTGCTACAGGACTATACCCGTCCGGCGGTCCTTTGAACGAGTGTAGAACCTTCTCATCGCCCGCCGTGCTGATCCGAAAGACGGTGCCGCAACGACAGCTTTTGCTGCCTCCTCCGGACGTAGTGCCATAGAGCAGCCCCTTCACTTCCAGCAGACCTGCCTCCGGGATCGCCCCATCGGGTGGTCCTTGGAAACTGTGCACGACGCTTTCGTAGCCCGAGGTAGCGATGCTGAAGACGGTTCCGCTATCGTTCGCCCCGCCATTCGTCGTCGTGCCGTAAAGCGTTCCGTCGACATCGAGCAGGTCCGCTCCCGGATGTGCTCCGTCCGAGCCCGAGAAGCCGTGCAGCACCGTCTCCGTGCCACTCGTGGTAATGCTAAACACGGTTCCATCGCCGTGCTTTCCGCCGCCGTAGGTGGTTCCATAGAGTGTGCCGTTCACGTTAGTGAGGCTGGCTACCGGAGTCGAACCATCCTTGGCGCCGCCGAAGTAGTGCAGGACAGCCTCCTTGCCACTCTTGGTCACACTGTACACGGTCCCGCCGCTGCCTCCGTTCGATGCGGTGGTCGTGCCGTAGAACGTACCGTTTACGTCGATCAAGCCTGACTCCGGATGAATCCCGTCGTTATCATTATAACGCCTAGGCGCGAAGCGGTGCAGGACTTTGTACGTTCCTCCACTCACTCCGCCGACGACCGGCCGATCGTATCCGCCCACAGCGCCTACGCCGGGTGCCCCGATTGGCGACTGCGATCCACCGCAGCCCGCGAGCAATGCCAAAGCCACGCAGCTTATTGGCGCGCAGCGGCTCACACTCCACTTGTTCATGCTCCGACTCCCCCGCCATGAATCGCATGGCCTCTGGGTAATCCTTCGACTGCGCTCAGGATGACACCGCTCGCCATGGTGGCAAGCCCGCTGCGTCCTTCGACGGAGTTTACCCTGAGCGAGGCGCATAGCGCCGAGTCGAAGGGCTCAGGATGACAAGGGGGCTAGAAAGCGGCGCGGATGGATTCTTTGATCGAGCCGGTCGTACGAATAACGGCGGTTGGTTCGTAGCCGCAGTGGGCCATGCAGTTCTCGCACGACTCGTGCTTGCCGCGGCCGTACTTCGACCAGTCGGTCTCTTCGAGCAGCTCTTTGTACGTGCTTGCGCGTAGCCCTCTTTGCTCATCAGATAGCAGGGGCGTTGCCAGCCGAAGACCGTGTAGCACGGGATGCCCCACGGCGTGCACTCGAAATCAACTTTCCCTTCGAGGAAGTCGAGGTAGAGCGGGCTGTGGTTGAGCCGCCACTTCTTGCGCTTGCCGTCGGCGAAGACTTGGCTGAAGATCTCGCGCGTGCGCTTGACGCCGAGGAAGTGCTCCTGATCGGGCGCCTTCTCGTAGGCGTAGGCCGGCGAGATTTGCATCATGTCGACTTTGAGGTCGTCGTTGAGATAGTCGAGCACCTCGCGGATCGAGTCGGGGCCGTCCTGATCGAAGAACGTCGTGTTGGTGAAGACCCGGAAGCCGCGCGCCTTGGCCTCCTTGATCGCGTCTACCGCTTTGTCGAAGACGCCCTCGCGACAGACCGATTGGTCGTGGCGCTCGCGCATGCCGTCCATATGGATCATCCACGCGAAGTAGACCGACGGTTTGAACAGGTGAATCTTCTTCTTGAGCAGCAGCGCGTTCGTGCACAGAAAGATGAACTTCTTGCGCTTGACCAGCTCCTCGACGATCTGCGGCATCTGGTCGTGGACGAGGGGCTCGCCGCCGGCGATCGAGACCATCGGCGCGCCGCACTCTTCAACCGCCGCGATGCACTCCTCGACGCTCAGGCGCCGGCGGAGGATATCGTCGGGGTGCTGGATCTTGCCGCAGCCGGCACAGGCCAGGTTGCATTGCAGCAGCGGCTCGAGCTCGAGCACGAGCGGATACTTCTTCTCGCCGCGCAGCTTCTTACCGGCCACGTACTTCGCGACCGCGATCTTCTGTTGAAGTGGCATCGTCATGGGGTGGTTGCTTCCTTCACGGTGCTCCATGCGCTCTCCGCGGCTGAGCTGCGTCGTCTGTCGCGAGTGCCATCGTCGGAAAGAGGTGGCGATAGAGATGGTAATTGATATAAAAGTCGCGTGGGAAGCCCGTTCCGGTGTACTCCGGCTCGTCCCAGGTGCCGTCGCGCCGCTGCCGCTCGCACAGGTAGGCAAGACCCCGTTGGGTGGCAGAGTGTTGCGCGAGGCCGCCGAGCTGGAGTGCATTCACCGCCCAAGCGGTCTGCGATGCGGTGCTGCGCCCGACGCCGGCAAACGACTCATCCACGTACGAGTGGCAGCTCTCGCCCCAGCCGCCGTCGTCGTTCTGCACCGAGATCAACCACGCTGTGCCCTTGTCGATCATGTCGCGTCCGGTCTTCAGCGCGGCCAGCGCCGAGATGACGCACCACGTGCCGTAAACGAAGTTGACCCCCCAGCGCCCGAACCAGGCGCCGCGACGGCCGCTGCGTTTCGCGCAGATAGGCAAGCCCGCGGGAGACGTAACGATTCGATTCGTCGTAGCCGAGCGCGGCGAGCATCTCGAGCACGTGCGCGGTGACGTCTTCGGTCGGCGGGTCGATCATCGCGCCGAAATCGGAGAACGGCATGCGATAGAGCATCTCGCGCGTATTGTCGCGATCGAACGCGGCCCACGCGCCGTTGCGGCAATCCATCGCCAGCGTCCAGCGGCGCGCGCGTTCGACCGAGTCGCGCACGGCTTCGCGATCGCCCCCTTCGAGCAGCGCCAAGACGACGATCGTCGTGTCGTCAATATCCGGATAGGCGTCGTTGTCGAACTCGAAGGCCCAGCCGTTGCCGCGCGTCTCGGAGGACTTCATCCGCCAATCGCCCGGCGCGTCGTCGGGAATCTGCTCGCGGAGCAGCCAGCTCACCGCGCGGCGCATCGCCGGATGCTCGGCGTCCAACCCGGCCAGCACCAGCGCGCGCACCGCCCACGCCGTGTCCCAGACCGGCGACATGCACGCTAGGAAGCGCCATCCGTTGCGATCGTCGATGGTGAAGCGCTTCATCCCCTCGATGCCTTTGCGCATCACCGGATGGTCGAGCCCATAGCCCATCAAATCGAGCGCAATCAGCGAGTAGACCCAAGGCGGCTGAATCCCGCCCCAGCTTCCGTCGGCCTCTTGGCGCTCGATCACCCAGCGCGCGACGCGCTCCTGCGACTCTTCGCGATACGGCTGACGCGGCAGTTGTTCGTAGAGTTTCTGCAACCGCTCGACGTACATCAGCCAATGGCGCGAGCCACGCACCTCGTGCAACTCCGCTTCGGTGCCAGGCGCGACGATCTCGCTCACGTCAACGCCCAGCTCGCGCACCGGCTTCTTCGAGACGACGATCGTCAGCGGCGCGACCGTACCGCGCGCCCAGCAGGCAAAGTCGTAGAGATTGAACGGCATCCAGAGCGGAAAGTTGACCAGCTCGGGCGGCAGCGAAGGCACCCCGTCCCACGGATAGACGCCGAAGAGCGCGAGCCAGATCTTCGTGAAGACGCGCGCCTTGGCGACGCCGCCGGCGCGCAAGATCACGTCGAGCGCGCGGCGCATCTCGTCGCACGCCGGATTCAGGCCGAGCACCTTGAGCGCGACGTAGGCTTCGATCGTCGTGGAGAGATCGGCCGGCCCATCGTAGTAGAGCGCCCACGAACCATCCGAGCGCTGATTGTTCAAGATGTGCTCGATCGCGCCGTCGCGGAATTCGTCGAGCGGCAGGCCCAAGAAACGAAAGAGCAGCACGTGCTCGGCGGTCATCGTGACGTTGGTCTCCAGCTCGCCCGACCACCAGCCGTCGGTCGACTGCGCCTGCAGCAGCCACCCGACCGCGCGGTGCAGCGCGTGGTCGACGGCCGGCGCGTGTGCGACGGGCTCGGAGTACTGCCAGCCGCTTGCGCCGGGATGCAAAATGCACGAAGCGGCCAGCGCACCGCTGCGCACCGCCGACTCCATCGTGTCGGGCCAGCCGGTCTCGGTCCAGGCGCCGGCGATCGCGATCCCCGGGTGCGCGGTGCGCTGCACGGTCCGCTGCGTACCGATGCGCGGGAGCCACGTCGCCTCGGGGTTTCGCGTGACCGCACCGCGCAGCAGCTGCGCGCCGGCGAGCGAGGGAAGAAACTCTTGCAGCTCGTGCCACGCAAACGCTTCGAGCTGCGCCGTCGGCATCTGCTCGTATTGCTCGGCCGCGCTGAAGCTGCAGCACAGGTATCCGGGCGCCTTTTCAAAGATCCATTGCAGCGGCGAGTCGAGCGCGGCCGCAAAGTCGAGCCCGATGCTGCCTGCGTCGTGCCACAGGTGCACGTCAACGATCGGATACGACTCGTAGCGCGTTCAAGTTGGCGACGCCGTAGCGCGCGGGATCGCCGAGCAGTCCGTTCGACCTGGCGCGGCGGCACCGCGAGCACGACCGCGTCGAACGTCACGGCATCGCCCTTGGCTAGCCGCAGCGTCACCTGCGAACCGGTCGGCTCGATCGAGAGCACGGCGGTCGACGGGTGCACGGCGTCGAGGCGCGCGGCGGCTGCGGCGGCGAGCCGCGCTAGCGGAACCTTGGAGAAGCCGAAGCGTGCCGCGCCGGCCTCTTGCAAGAACGCCGTCTTCAAGACGAAGAGTCGCGTCGGCGGCGCTGACCGAATCGAACGGCGCGTTGAGCGCCGGAATGAAGAACGGATCCCAGAAGGCGCGGCGCGTCTGCGCGTCTTGACCGTTGCGCTCGAGCCACGTTTCGAACGATTCGCCGGCGCCGTCGCGCGAGAGCATGCCACCGGCCAGCGCGCGGCCGACGCGCAGCTTCCCGCCGACCGAGAGATGCCGGTAGCCGGCAAACGATCCGAGCAAGTGAAAAGGCGCCGGCAAGCGCGCCGGCGCAAAGCCGCCCTTCGCTCCCGCCGCGTGCGAGAATGCGCGCGTCGAAGCGCTCTTGCATGTGCAGCTGTCGACTCCATGCCGACGCGCCGCGCGAAGCGAATGAACTCGGTGCAGCAGGCCAGGAAGACGTGCTGACCGTTGTCGACTTCTTCGCCGGCGATCTCGAACGACGTGGCGCGCCCGCCGAGCAGGCGGCTGCGCTCGAAGAGCTCGACGTGGAGACCGGCTTCCTTAAGATCGAGCGCCGCGGAGAGGCCGGCGAGCCCCGCGCCGACGACGGCTACGCGCTCGATAGCCACGAACGGACGACGACGCGCAGCTTCTCGGTCTTCGAGAGCGCCGCGCGCGCGCGCAGCGGCAGGCCGGGTCGCGCTCGATCTTCTTGAGGAGCTCCTCGTAGATGCCGGCCATCGTATGGACGCACGCCGCCGGGCGGCGCGGAATGTAGCGCAGCACTTCGTACCCGGTCTCGAAATATTGCCGCGCCCGCGCGACGTTGTACGCGACCAGATCCGACCAGCCGGGATAGATCTCGCCGCGCGGCCAGCGCCGGCTCGGGGATGCCGAAGCGCTCCAGATCCTCCTGCGGCAGGTAGACGCGCTGCATGTCGACGGCATCTTCGCGAACGTCGCGCAGGATGTTGGTGAGCTGCAGCGCGAGGCCGAGGTCGTCGGCGCGCTGCAGCGCGATCGGGTCGCTGAAGCCGAAGATGCGCACGCACATGCGCCCCACGACCGAAGCGACGAGGTTGCAGTAGGTGCGCAGCTCGTCGAACGTCTGCGTAGCGCGAGCGGCTGAAATCCATCTCGACGCCGTCGATGAGCATCTGCAGCTCGCTCTCGGGAATGTGGTAGCGTTCGATCGCTTCGGTGAGCACGCGCAGAATCGGATCGTCGCCGTACTCGCCGCGGACGCAGCGCGAGATCCGCTCGCGGTGCACCTTCAGGCGCGCGGGCAGGTCGACGATGCCGGCGCGTATCGCGCTTCGTCGTCGACTTGGCGCGCGAAATTGTAGAGGGCGTAGATCGCCATCCGCTCGTGATATCCGAGCGAGATGAAGCCCCAATAAAAATTGCCGGCCTCGCGCTTGGCCATGTCCCGGTTGAAGCGCTCGGCCTCGTGCTGCGTCTGCCGATCTCATGAAAGTGCCTCTAATGCGGCGCGAGCCACGAGGGATACCTTCGTGGTGGCCGAGACGCTGGGGCGCTCATCCTCGGTTTTATACCCGATTGCCTCGATGGCGTTGCAGATCGCCAGGCCGCCCAGGCGGTAGAGCGCCAGCTGGAGGCGCAGCGCTCGAGGAACCATGCGCTCGAGCGACTCGCCCGACGAGAGCAGCGTCCGCGCTCGGGAAACCATCGCCTTGGCCGCGCCGATCGCGCCGCTGGCGGCGACATCCGAGTCGACCAGATAGCGCCGCCCGATCGCGGCATCGCGGCGAACGTCTTGGGCGTGATTGGCCAGCTGCAGGCCGATGCAGACGTCGTCGGAGAGACCTTCGGCTTCGGGCCCGTTCACGCCGAATACGCGTAGCACCATGCGCCCGACCGGGGCAGCCGATAGCCGGCAATAGCCGACCAGCTCCTCCCACGTTGCGTAGCGCGCGACGCGCTGGTCCTGGACGTTGGCGGCGATCAAATCCAAGAACGGCTGCGCCGGGATTTCTCGCCCGGCGACCGTTTGCTGCAAGGCGACGAGCACCGGATGCACGGGGGGGACGCCGGCGAAAAGCGCTTCGACCTCATTCTGCCAACGTTCGAGGCGCGCGAGCGCGCTCCCATCGGGGCTCTCATCGCCTAGGTCGTCGGTGGTGCGGCAGAAGGCGTAGATGCGCGCGAGATCCCGCCGCGTGGCCGCGTCCACGAAGCGCGACGCGACGCTGAAGTTCTCGTAGTGCCGGCTCGTGAGGAGGCGGCAGTAGGCGTCGGCAGCCTCGAGATTGAGCTGCTGCGCCTTGGTCGGGCTTCATCGCCGTGCGTCCATCGTTGCGACGGGATAGGAGAGTACGCGCGAATCCGCGCTCACTAGCCGCATGGACTCGGCGTATGCCTGCGCGACCAGCATCCGGTCGAATGGATCGCGATGATGCTCTGGAAGAGCCGTGAGCGCAACAAGATGATCGAGCGAAATCTCCAGCAACGTCGTCTGACTGCGCGCGAGCCGCGTCCGCACATAGCCCGGCGCGTCGGTGGGGAGTTCGAGTTTGCCGCTGTTCTGCTTGAGCACCAGTTCCCAGGCGCTGGCAATCGAGAGGAAGAGCGCATTTTGCGGGTCCACGATTGCGGCGCGAGCGTTCGACCCGAGACGATCAGGTTCCAGTCCCATCCACAGCCAGACGTGAGTGTCGAGCAGCAGTTTCACTCGATGTATTCGCGAAATTCTTCGGGGATATACTCGTCGAAGTCTTCGGCGATCCGGAACGTCGCCTCGCGATCCCAGCCAAGCTCTCGCTCGGCAGGCCCTCCGGCTGGAACCAGACGAGCGACGGGGCGCCCGGCCTTGGCTATCACGATCTCTTCGCCGGCCTCGACCTTCGCGAGGAGCGCTGATAGATGCGTCTTTGCCTGGTGGATGTTTACGCTCTTCACGGAGTTAGTCTATAGGACTTAGTCCATCTTAGTCAAGACCGCCGGTGCCTAGCGAAGTCGTAGGCTCGCTCAAGGCAGCCAACGAACGCGAGCGCCGAATGCGGATCGCGCCAAATGCCAAAGCGATTCTCAGATGGCTGATAATGGCTGTCGTCATCGCGGTTGCAGCCTGCACGCACTTTGCCGCGCCGGCACCTGTGTCGACGCCGCCTCATGGTGGCAGCCTTGTCGTCGATCGAAGCAGCGCTTCGTGCACGGTCAGTTACGACGGAATGATTTGGTATCGAATCCCGGCCGGCGATTTCCCGCCGATCGACGTGCGCTTCGCTACCTGCGCCTTCAATGTTTTAGGTAGAAATCCGTCTCCGAATCGGCCGCACTGGTCCATCCCATTCGGGCCGACGCAGGCGCGCTTCATCTTCACTTCTCTAGACGAGGTGATCTCGGTGAAGGGCATGCGCGACATCGAGGCCATGGCTGCCGCGCACCACGTACCGGTAACCTGGATGGTGGGCGATATTCATCACATGGCCTATGCCGCCGATTACAATGCCTTTCATCGCGCGAACGGCGACGACGCCCAGGCTCAGTTCTGGGGAGACCTGCACGTCGCGATGTCGGCGAAACTTCCGTGGTACGTTCCGCGTGTGAGCATTCTAACGGCCGGCGTGGAACGCAACGTGCGGCGCGCCCTCTCATTCGGCGAGCATGCCTTCTGGGGGATTACTTGGAACAGTCAGGGTACCGATGGAACGTCCGACTACGGCACGCCGTGGGGCACATACTGCGCCGACGTTCATTCCTATAAACGACCGCAGCCGGACGGCGGCTGCGACTTCCTCGCTTTCGAGTGGACGGCGCGCGATCTGACGCGCGCCTACCTCAGCGGACGTGAAGCGGCCTTTTCCACCGACCCCGACGACCTACTGCGGCGCGGTGGATTCTCTCCCAAGAGCGCTGCGGCATATGCTCGAAAACTCGTCGATGCCTATGCTGCCGCCGGTCAGACCCAGCCGATCGTGATGACCGTGCAGCAGGAGCCGGTCGACGCCGTTATTGCGGCGGATGCAGTGGTATCAGATGCTCTGTTCGATCAGGCCGTGCGCGACCGAATGCATCTCGAAACGCTCGGCCAGGCGGCTCGCGACGATCGCGCGTTCTCGGCCGCGCCGCGCGCCGTAGCCTTCCCGTACATCGTTGGTGGCAGAGCGTTTCGATCGGAGTTGCTGCACGCCGACACGCTCTATCCCGCGACGGTCGACTACCACGACTCCCGCGCCGGCATGACGTTTCTTTCGGGACACACATTGCCCAGCCGGCTCTTCCGATACGCGGATTATCCGGTCCCGCGTTTCAATCGTCCGCTGCCGGAAGTGCCTGGCCGAGAGATGCCGTTGTTTTTGGGCGCGCGCACAGACGGCGGATGGCTGACATTGACGTTCGCAGCTCCGCGAGCGTTGCGTTTTGGAGTGGCGTTCTGGAGCGACCCGTCGCAGCCGAAAATTATCGGCCCCGGGGCGATCCGCGCCGGGCGCGCCGCCACCGTCTTAGTCTTTAACCTCAAGGCCGGCGCGAACAAGGTACGATACCGCTGCGCCGGCTGTCGCAACTCGACGTTTACCTATTCGCTTTGAGCAGGCTCGCTTTGCCCGCCTATGGCGGGCTTTCGATGGCCTTGTTAGCTCTGGGGCTACTAATTCGCGCGGCACTCTACTTTCCACCGGCAATGTTTCAAATCGATTCGGACGCCGTACTCGCCGGATTGTGCGCGTTCCGCGTTGCCGACGCGCAGTTCCCGGTCTTTTTTCCTGGGGGCTCCCGACTCGGCGCAGCAAGCTGTTATCTCACCGCCGGATATTTTCACCTCTTCGGAGCCGGCCGGACGGGCTTGGCTTTGACCGGCCTAACCTGGGGGGTGGCTGTACCTCGTCTTCACGTTGCTCTTCCTACGCGCGTGCCTGACGCCCAGGTCTGCGTGCGTTGCCTTTCTGTTTGCGGTCGTTCCTGCGGAGCAGTTCATGACCGTAACGTATCCGCCGTGGGGGTACGGCGAGATCGTTGCCTCGTGCGCGGCAACGCTATGGCTTGCCGCTCTTTGGCGGCGGGAGGGGCAACTCTGGCAACGGGTCTGCTTCGGGTTGAGCGCCGGGCTCGGTCTTTGGTTTTCGCTCCAGACGCTCATGATCGTGCTGCCTGCCGTCGCATGGATCGCGCTGCGGCGTGGCGGGGCCACGGCCAAGGAATCGTTAGCGGCGTGCGGGGCAGCGATCGTGGGCGCCCTACCATTCCTGGTGGGGAACCTCGCACACGGGTTCCCCTCATTAACTCAGAACTGGGCGTCTCGCCCGGCTCCGAACGTCGCGGCGGCCTGGGAGAATTTCGTTTGGGTGCTGGCCTATCTGATTCCACATTTACTCTTCCGGGCGTCGGGCTGGTGGTCCGAAACACCGGTCCTCGTCGCCGCATACGCCGCTGCGGCGCTCGGTTTCGTGGTGCAGCTGCGTCGCACCGCATCCACGTCCGCGCAGCCGTATTCCGGCCGGGAACTTGGAATGCTGTTACTTTTCGTCTCGATCGCCACGGTTGGAATCTTCAGTATTTCACTGGCGGGAACGGATCGCGGATGGGCCGTTCGATATGTCGCACCACTCTACGTGGTCGTCCCGGTTTTCTTGGGTTTAGGCGTGGATGGTCTGTGGTCTTTGAGCCGCGTGCTCTCGATCGCAACAGTCGGCGCGCTTTTGATTCCCAATCTTCTGCTCTTCGGTCTGCCTGGAAGCGCGGTACGGGCTCAACTGGCCGCTGACCTGTCGCAGTATACGCGCCTGGAACGAGCGCTAGTTCGCAGCCGCGTTCAACTGGCTTACGGTGACTACACGTGGGTTTACGATCTCAATTTCGATAGCCACGAGCAAATTGCCGCGGTCCCAAAGTCGCCGTTTGTGGATTATTTCGATTACGCAGGCAAACTTGGAGCGTCACCCGTACGATGGGCGGCGATTGGAGCTCCAGATGAAGTCTTGCGTGAAGCGAAGGCCGCAGGCGCCTACGGCACGCTTCAACGGTACGGTCAGCTGTGGCTCTTCACAGCCCACCGGCCGGCGCCGAATGCCACCCGTCTGCTGGCGTCCTTACGGAGACTCGGGTTTTAGGGTGCCGTGGAGCTCCGGGGGGTCATTCTCGGACTGACCGACTCACGGTAGCTCAGGACGACGCCCGGCTAGATGTGCGTTGAAATAATTGCGGTGTAACCCTCGAGCGCGATTTGCACGCCGATGCAGAGCAAGATGAATGCCGAGAGGCGCAGCAGCACGTTGATGCCGGTCGGCCCCAGTTTTCGTAAGACGTGCTCGGCTTGGCTGTAACAGAGGTAGATCAAAAGCGAGACGCCGGCCAAGCCCGCAAGCGCGCCGAGGCCCTCGCGCACGGGCGCGCTGCCAGACGCGGCGAGCAGGCTGATGCCGAGCGTTACCATGACGGCAATGGACCCCGGGCCGACCGTCAACGGCAGGGTCAGCGGGTAGAACGCGCCGCTGAGCACGTCTTCCGCTGAAGCCTCCGGCGCGCGGTGCTTCGAGTCTTCCTGTCCCTGGGCGAGCAGTCGCCAACCCGCAGCGGCGAGCACGAGGCCCCCGGCAATGCGCACGGCGGGAATGGTCAGGCCGAAGAATTTCAGCGCGAGCGGACCGACGATCAACGACGCCGCGGTGAGAAAAAAGCTGTTGATCGCCACGCGACGGGCCAGGCGCTCCACCACCGCGTCGCTCAGGCCTTCAGTATAGTTCATGAAAATCGGCGCCATGCCGGGCGGATTGACGACCGGGAATAGCGCCAACATCACAAAGAGAAATCCGTGGATGAACGGCCACATGGCCACCGTCCTCAGCGAGTCCACGGTGACGTTATCTCACTTCGCTCGTTGGCGACAATTTGCCGCGGAGGTCGCGGACGCGGCGGGCGCCGGTGCAGAACATCGCGGTGCGCAGCGTCTCGACGATCTCGTGCGCCAGCTCGTCGGCGGCTTCGAGGCTGCGGTTGGCGGCGCGAAGGAACGGCCCGGCGATGCCGACGGCGTCCGCGCCGAGCGCGAGCGCCTTGGGCACGTCGAGTCCGGGCTGAATGCCTCCGCTGGCGATCAGCGTCTGCGTCGGCGCGACGTGGCGCGCCTCGACGAGCGCTTGCGCGGTCGGGATGCCCCACCCGGCGAACGCACCGGCAACGCGCGCACGCCACGGCTCGGCGATGCGATAGCGCTCGACCTCACTCCAGGACGTGCCGCCCGCACCGGCGATATCCACCGCGGCGACGCCGGCGTCGAAGAGCGCGCGTACGTCGCTCGGCGCAATACCCCAGCCGACTTCTTTGACGACGATCGGAAACTCCGCCTCCGCGCAGAGTGCGCCGATCTTCTCGAGCAGGCCGGCAAAACACGTATCGCCTTCCGGCTGCAGCGCTTCTTGGAGCGGGTTGAGGTGAAGCACGAGCGCGTCGGCACGCAACAGCTCGATCAGCCGCCGGCAGTCGCCCGCGGTGTAACCCTTGTTGAGCTGCACGGCGCCAAGATTGGCAAGCAGCACGATATCGGGCGCATCGCCGCGCACGTCGAAGCTCTCTAACGCTACCGGCGATTCGATCAAGGCGCGGCCCGAACCGAGCCCCATCGCCAGACGCAGGTGCTGCGCGACCTGCGCGAGCCGGCGATTGATCTCGCGCGCCTCAGGCGTGCCGCCGGTCATGCACGAGATCAACAGCGGCGCGCCGAGCGTTCGGCCGAAGAGTTCGACCGACGTATCAACATCCCCGAGGTCGACCTCGGGCAGCGCGCGGTGGAGAAAGCGGTAGGCGTCAAAACCGGTTGCTACGCCTTTGCTTGCAACGTCCCGTTCGATGTTGATGCGAAGATGCTCCGCCTTTCGGGACGGCGTCGCCTCCCTAGACGGTTCGTCGCGTAGCGTAGCGCGCAACCTCCTCGAAGATACCTAGATCCCGCTTGCGATACGTGCGGGCGAATCGCGTCCACCGCGCGCGCGGCGTCGGTGCCCAGCAGCCGTCCGGCACGCGCGAACGCACGCGTCACGCGCTCGGGCGCACCCCCGATAATCGTCCCAGCCGCAAGCGCCGTGCCGGTGAGCCGCGCGTCGCGTGCCGGGTCGCCGTCGTTCGCCTCGATCGCGTCGAGCACGGCTTCGGCGACGAGCCGCGCCACCGCTAGGCGGCGCGCGGGATCCACCACGTCACCAGCAAGGCTTCGGAAGGCCAGCGCGTAGAGCGCATCGCCGGCGTTGAGGCTCTGTCCCAGGCCCCAACGCGCCACCGTCGGAGCGCCGCGGTCGGCCAGCTCGTCGTGGAGCAGCAAGAACCTGTCGAAAAGGTCGAAGGCCGCGGCAACGGGCAAGGCGTCGGTCGTGTCGCCGCCGCAGGCTGCGCACGCCCAGAGCACCAAGCTCGGCCGCAGCGGATCGCGGACGTATCCCGGAGGTACGCGCTCCTCGATGATCCGCCCCGCGACCGAGTCGAACGCAGCGCCGACCGCGCGCAGGTGCTGCGCAAGGCAGGTGCGGTACTCGCTCAATGGAACCGCGTCGGAGAGCAACGTCATGGCTTAAGAATGCTTCGACCGCGCTCTGGACGGTGGCCTTCCCTTTTCCGCTCGAAACCGAGCAATGGAGTAATCGAACCAGGTGCAAATCGGATCCGACGAACACAAAGAGCTCTTCTGCCGCTCGTTTATGGCCTCGCATCGCGCCTACGATCCGGCCGAGTGGCCGTGGCCGCAACTCGACGATATGTCGCTCGCGCGCTTGCGCGCCATTCCGATTTGGACGATGGCGCTCGAAGTCGAGACGAGCGCCGGCACGATGCTTACCGACTATGCCAAGACCGAGCCCGATCCGCTGGTGCGTCAGGCGCTAGCGATGCAGGGTTACGAAGAAGAGCGTCACGGGCGAATCTTGCAGTGCATGATCGAGCGTTACGGGCTGAAAGTGGCACCCGAGGATCTCGGGCTCAAGCCGACGCGCGACGGGTTCATTGACTTCGGCTACAACGAGTGCGTCGATTCGTTCGCCGGCTTCGGCATCTTCCGTCTCGCGTGTGAGGCGCGCCTCTTCCCCGAATCGCTAACGTCGCTCTATACACGATTGCTGGTCGAGGAGGCACGGCATATCGTCTTCTTCGTTAACTGGGTCGCATGGGATCGGTACCGGCGCGGATTGCGCAACCCGGTGATGCAGGCGCTCCCGGCGCTGCGCAACTACGGCAGCGCGATCGTCCGCCGCGTCAAGGGCGGCACGGAGATGAAATCCCCCGACGGGCCGCGCAGCGAGAACGAGACGATCGATCTCTTTGGGGAGGTTCTCACCGGGCTCACGCCGGCAACGTTCGTGCGCACCTGCATCGAGGAGAACGACCGTTACATGGCGGCGTTCGACCCGCGCCTGCTGCGCCCGCGCGTCATCCCGGCGCTGGCCAAGTTCGCGCTTGCGATCATCGAGGCGATCGAATTTCTCCGCGGTGCGTTCCGCAAGCCGGCACCGCGTCCCAGCGGGTCAGGTTCCTAAACGCGCCCGCGGGGAGCGGCGGGCTGGCAAGAGTTCGGGACGCTTCTGCGTCAGTACCGGCTCGCCGCCCGGCTCTCCCAAGAGGAGCTTGCCGAGCGTGCCGGCGTTAGCGTTCCCGGTGTCAGTGCCCTCGAACGCGGCTACCGGCACGCGCCGCAGCGAAGCACGCTGGCACTGCTCGCTGCAGCGCTCGGCCTCAACGACGAAGAGCGCGCGGAGCTCGAGGCCGCCGCACATCACAGCTCGCGTCGCGCGAGCCGGGAAGGCCCGGCTCTCGGTTCGTGGGAGAGCAGCGGGATCTGCAAGTCTTCCGATCTCGCTGACCACGTTCGTCGGGAGAGAGACGGAGCTCGACGAGATCGTCGAATTCGTGCGCCGCTATCGCCTGGTCACGATCACCGGCGCCGGCGGAGCCGGTAAGACGCAGACGGCGCTGCGCGTTGCACGCGCCGTCGCCGGCGATGAAGTCGGCCCGTTGGTTTTCGTCAGTCTGGCGCCGATCGGCGATCCGTCGTTGGTGCTTACGGCGATCGCGCAGGCGCTCGGCGTGCGCGAGGAGCCCAACCGCCCGCTGGGCGACGCGCTGCTGGCCCTTCTGCAGAACAAAACACTGCTTTTGATCCTGGACAACTGCGAACACGTGCTCGCGCAGGCCGCGGCAGCGAGCGAGATGATTCTGCGCGATTCTCCGACGGTGCGCATTCTCGCCACCAGCCGCGAGGCAATGAAGGTAGCCGGCGAACGCGCGTATCGGTTGCCGTCGCTGCGTTCCCCGGAGGCGGCGACGCTCTTTCGCGATCGTGCGGCGGCGGTGGACCATCGGTTCGCCGGCGGCGACGCAAGCACGGCGGTCTTGACGCGCATCTGCCGCCGGCTGGACGGCATGCCGCTGGCGATCGAGCTCGCCGCAGCTCGCGTGAACGTGCTCTCGCTCGACGCGCTGGCGGAGAGCCTCGAGCACCGCTTCGACGTCCTCATCGGCGGCGAGCGCACGGCATTGCCGCGCCAGCAGACGATGCGCGCGACGATCGACTGGAGCTATAATCTGCTCTCGCCAGGCGAGCAGCAGCTCTTCGAGCGCCTGTCGCTCTTTGCCGGCGGCGCGACGCTCGCCACCGCCGAAGCGGTCTGTGCGGACCAGCACGTTCCGCAGGGCGAGATCTTCGGAATGCTCTCCTCGCTGGTCGACAAGTCACTGGTAAGCGCCGACCTGACCAGCGCCGAGCCCCGCTACCGGCTCCTCGAGTCGTTTCGCAGTTACGCTCGTGAGAAGCTGGCCGCCCGCGGCGACCACGAGATCGTCGTACGCCGGTATGCACAAACGTTCGTCGACCTCGCGGAGTGGATCGAACGAGTCAGCGGCAGCGAGCGCGAAGAGGTGTGGCGTCCGCACGTCTCGGCCGAAATCGACAACTGGCGCGCGGTTCTCGAATGGGGGCTTGCCCAGCGCCGCGACGTTCGTTTAGGGCAGCGGCTCGTCGCGCTGCTGACCGAGCTGGTATTGCAGGATCATCTCAACCTCGAGGGCCGAGAATGGCTGCGGCTTGCGCGCGAGCTCGTGGACGAACGGACACCACCGGGCATTGCGGCGGGGTTATCGTATGCGCAAGCGTCTATCGCGAAGTATCTCGGCCAGGACGACGTGCAGCTTGCATGCGCTACGCATGCGATCGAGCTCTATCGCCAGGTAGGCGACTTGCTTGGGCTAACCCGGTCGCAGTGCTATGCGGGGCTCGCGCTGACGTTCCTCGGTAGCATCGCCGAAGGCGAGGCGATGTTTCGTGAGGCGCTGGCCGGAGCCCGCAAACTGCGCCGGCCGCGGCTCGAAGCATACGTCTTGCGACTGCTCGGCATGTCGGCAGCCGATAGCGGCCGCTTCGAAGCCGCTCGGGACTTCCTGGCCGAAGCCGCTCGCGTCTACGAGGAGCTCGGATCCGAGCTCGGTGCGACGATCACGCGCGACGACCTTGGCGAGTACGAATTCCGCGCGGGAAATCCCGCGCTGGCGGTGCAGCTCGCTACCGAAACGCTCGCCACGTTCCGAAGATGGGGACGCACGCGCATGATCACCGATTCCCTCAGCCGGCTGACGATCTACCTCATCGCGCTCGAGCGCTACGACGAGGCCCATGCATTCGCGCGCGAAACGCTCATTCTCGCGCTCGAAGACAAACGCGACTTTTTGATCGCCAGCGCGCTGCAGCATTTGGCCGCGGTCGGCGCGGCGTCGCAGCAGAACGAGGCAGCGGCATACCTGCTCGGATTCGTCGATCACCGGCTCGTCTCGATGGGATCCAGGCGCGACGAGCCGCTGACGTTTGAATACGATCGCACGATCGCGGCGCTGGGCGAACGGATGGATTCCGGCTCGCCTGCAAAGCCTCTTGCAGGCGGCCGAAGCGATGAGCGAGGACGACGCGGTCGAGATGGCACTGGCGATCGAACCAAGCTCAGAACTTGAAGTAGATGAACGTCGGCGAGAGGCCGGGCCAGGTCAAGAGCTGGATCGCTAGCAGCAATCCGGCGAGCGTTCCAGCCTGCGCGAGCGGACGCAGCTGCACCCACCGGGGTACGACGTTCCAGCGATCGAGCAGACAGGCGCAGTGCACCGAAGGCGACGATGCCGGCGGCCAGCACCGCTTGCCATCCACTTAGCATCGAAGCACCGGCGCCGCCGGCGAAGAGCGCGCGATAGACCGCCAGCGCGATGCCGAACGTTTGCGCGCGAAAGAGCACCCACGCGAGCGTGACGAGCGCAAACGTAATCGCGATGCGCACGACCGCGTACGAGGCCGCGCGGCGCATCGCGTTCGTGCCCGATGCCCACAAGCCGCTCGATGCAGAGCATCACGCCGTGGAAACCGCCCCAGGCGACGAAGGTCCATTGCGCGCCGTGCCAGAGGCCGCCCAAGAGCATCGTGATCATCAGGTTGCGCAGCGTCGCGAGCGTGCCGTGGCGGCTTCCGCCCAGCGGAATGTAGAGATAATCGCGCAGCCAGGTGGAGAGCGTCATGTGCCAGCGGTGCCAGAAGTCGGTGATGCTCGTGGCGAGGTACGGCATCGCGAAGTTCTCGGGAAAGACGAAACCGAGCAGCCGCGCGCAGCCGATCGCGATGTCGCTGTAGCCCGAGAAGTCGAAATAGATCTGCATCCCAAAGGCGAACATCGCGCTCCACGCCGCCGGCGCGCCCGGGTGCGTGCCGAGCGAACCGAAGTACTCGTTGGCGACCGAGGCAAACTGATCGGCGATCGCCATCTTCTTCACCAGCCCAAAGCCGATGCGGGCGAGGCCGTAGGTGACGTCTTCCGGGCCCGGGGCGGCGCCACGAGAAGAGCTCGCCGAAGAAGAGCCCGGCGCGCACGATCGGCCCGGCGAGCAGCTGCGGAAAGAAGGCCAGATAGAGCGCGTAGTCGAGCGGCTTGCGGACCGCCGGCGTCTTGCCGCGATAGACGTCGACCAGATACGAGATGCTCTGAAACGTGTGGAAGCTGATCCCGATCGGCACGAAGAGGTTGACGAGCCACGGATTCTCGTGCATGCCGATCAGCGCCGTCGACCGTGCTGCTGGCAAAGTTCGAGGTACTTGAAGCTTCCCAGGAAGGCGAGGTTCGCCGCGACCCCGAGCGCGTCAGCAGGAGCTTCGGATTCGCGTCCGGGCGCGGCACGCATGCGTTCGAGCGCGAGCGCGATCGCGAAATCGCTGAGCGTGAGGATCCACAGGAAGAGAACGTACCACGCGTTCCACCGCGCGTAGAAATAGTAGCTCGCAATCAGCAGCACGTAGCAGCCCGATGCGTCGCGGCAGGCTGTAGAAAAGCGCGGCTACGATCGCAAAGAAGAGCCAGAACTCGTACGACTGGAAGCGCAGCGGAATGCCGATGCCGATGGCCGCCGCGAACCACGAGAGCAGTGGTGAGTCATGCGGCGTGCGGCGCTGCGCCCTTCGACTGCGCCGCCGTCCGGCGCTCCGCTCAGGGTGCGCGATCAGCGAGCATGCGCGAGACGTCGCGTCGCGAGCAGGCGGCTGAAGAGCGCGCTGCCCTCGCGGTTGAGGTGGTCCTCGTCGGCGAAGAGTTCCGGACGTTCGAGCGCAAGATAGGGGGCTGCCGGGATCAGCCGCGCGCCCTGCTCGCGCGCGATATCGACCAGCGAGCCGCTCGGGCCTTGCGGAATCGGAACGGTGCGCCGGTCGCGTCGGAATCCGCACGAAGAAGACCGGAACGCCCGCGGCGCGATAGCGAGCCGCGATCGGCTCGAGCCACTGCCGGCGATAGAGTGCGTACGACGGGCTCGGCTTGGGGACGCGCAGCACTTGCGTCGCGATCGCGTCGCGCTGGTCGGCCGGAAGGCCGGCCGGATAATCGATCGTGTTTCCGGCGAAGTCGACGCGCAACCCGGCGAGCGTTTCGCTGCGCGGATGCGCCGCGAGCGGATCGTAGGTCGTCGCGCTGCGCGCTTGAGTTATCGCGGCAAGGCGTGCCCGCGGTGCAGCGGCAAGCGCTTGGAAATCGTCGCGCAGCTCGGCGCCGCGCCAGAAGAGGTCGATGCCGTACTCGATGCGCTCGCGCGGATCGCTAAACGAGCCGGCCAGCTTGGGCAAGTCGGAGAGACGCGTTTGAAAGACGACGTAGCGCAGGTCCATCGGCCGGTCGTCGCCGTCGAGGCTGCCGATCGCGCTATCGTCGTCGTCGTAGGTGTCGACCGGAATGACGACCGCGCGAAAGCGCCGAGCGCCGCGGGTCGATCGCGCGCAGGAAGAACGGCCAGCTGCGCGGCGTCGTTCCCGGAACGCCACCATTAAGGAAGCGCAGCGCGCCGCCGGACGCGATGGCTGGATCGAGCGCCGAGTAGATGCGCGAGTCGCCTAACACCAACACGTCGCGACTTGGATCGCCGTGAAAGCCGCGAAAGCGCGCGATCGCCGCCTCGAAGCTGCCCGTGCTGGACGCCGGATCGAGCAGAGTGCGATAGAAGCCGGTGCGAAACGCCAGGACGTCTACGAGCGCGAAGATTGCGAATGCAACCGCGGCTAGAAGGCCGGCCTTATTAGAATGTGAGCTTGAAGACGATGGCTGCACGTGAATAAACAGGCGAGAGATACCTCAGCCGCTTGCGCGCTCCCTTGTAGAGGGCGGTGACGTTGGCGGGGACGCTAGCGGTACGCAGCCCGTTTCGGCAGCGCGAGGAAGCGCCCGTAGCGCTGATCACCATCACGGTGATGCTCGGGCTGATCATGGCGATCATCGACTCGACGATCGTCAACGTCGCCATCAGCACGATCGGCGGCAACCTCGGCGCTACGGTCGACGAGGTCGCTTGGGTCGCGACCGGCTACATCCTCGCCAACGTCGTCGTCATGCCGCTCAACGGCTGGCTGACCGCGCTCTTCGGGCGCAAGACGTTCTACGCCGCCTCGCTTGCGCTCTTTACCGTTGCCTCATTCCTGTGCGGCACCGCGCGATCGATCTGGGTGCTGGTCTTTTATCGCATCATTCAGGGCATCGGCGGCGGCGCGCTGCAGCCGACCGCGCAGGCGATCATGTTCGAGACCTATCCGCCGGACAAGCGCGGCGCGGCGATGGCGATCTTCGGCATGGGCGCGATGGTCGGCCCGGCGATCGGACCGCTGCTCGGCGGATGGATCGTCGACAACGCGAGCTGGCCGTTGATCTTCTACATCAACATTCCGATCGGCATCGCCGCGTTCTTGATGACGCTGGCCTTCATTCCCGACCCCAAATACATCGAGCGTCCGAAAGGCGGCATCGACTTGATCGGCCTCGGCCTGCTCACCGCCGGCCTCGCCTCGCTGCAGTTCGTCCTCGAGCAGGGCGAGCGCGACGACTGGTTCCAGTCGCAGACGATCGTCATCCTGAGCACCGTTTCGGTGGTGACGCTGGTGACGTTCGTCGTCAAGTCGCTGCGCGACCGCCATCCGATCGTCGATTTACAAGTCTTCAAATTCCGATCGTTCTCGGTCGGCTCGATCTTGGCGATCGTCATGGGCTTCGGCCTGTTCGGAACCGCGCTGATCTTGCCGCTCTTCTTTCAGACGATGCTCGGCTTCACGGCGTTCGATACCGGCATGGCGCTGTTTCCCGGCGCCATCGCGACCGCGGTCTCGATGCTGATCGTCGGCCGGATCCTCAATCATATCGACGGGCGCTGGTCGATCGTTTTCGGGATGGCGCTCTTTGCGTGGTCGTCGTGGCTGCTCGGCGGCTTGACCGTGCAGGCCGGCTATTGGGACGTCTTCTGGCCGCGGGTCATTCAGGGTTTCGCCCTCGGCTTTCTTTTCGTGCCGCTCACCACGATCTCGCTCAGCGACGTGCCCGTTCCCGAGCTGGCCGGCGCCACCGGCGTGTTTACGCTGCTCCGCCAACTCGGCGGCAGCCTGGGCATCGCGATTCTCACCACGATGCTCACGCACCAAACTGCGGTCGCGTGGAACGTGCTTGCCTCGGGCGTGACGCAGACCCACGGCTATTCGGTCCCGCAACTCACACAGATGGTCGCGCAGCAGTCGGCGATGATCGCCTACAACTACCTCTTCCGCGTGACCGCGATCGTCTTCGTGGTGGTACTGCGGTCGCGTGGAACGTGCTTGCCTCGGGCGTGACGCAGACCCACGGCTACCCGGGCTGCGCCCGCCGCCCTTCCTGCGCCCGGCGCTGCCCTCTGGCGGCTTGCGGCCCGGCTGGTCATCCATCGACGGCGGGAGGGATGAGTTCCCGCTGTTGCGAGACAGCAGATGCTCCAGCCGCTCCAGCTTCGCCGCCAGCTTCTCATTAGCATCTATCAGGTCCGCGACCTGCCCAGCCAGCGCCGTGATCTGCCCATCCTGAGCGGCGACCGGCCAGCCTGCTCACCGGCGAGCACAATCAGCTCATCACGCGACATCTCCTCCGGCGCAGCCACCCGAAGATCAAACTACGGGCACCACGGCCGGCCCGGAACGACACGCCCAGCGCCGCCAGATTGGTCACGGCACGAACCTCGCGGCCTGCCACGGGCCGCTGCCGGGCGCGGACGCGCGGGATCGCCGCCGGTCACGCTGATACGGCGGCCAGGGGCGCTTCGCTGACACGCGCTTTCGTATCCGGCCTGCTCGTCGACGAGGACTTCCAGCGGCCCGAATTTCAGCCGCCGGCCGCTTCTCGATCACATCCCGATGGCAGCGACGTGCTCTTTCCAGGCCGAAGGGAGTGATCTCGAGGTCCCCGACACCGGGCGCCCGAATTCGTCCAGCGCCCGCGCGGTCGACGTCGCAGTGACGATCGCGCCGAACACAAGCAGCGCCTCCGGCTCCGCCAGCGCACCAATCATCACGCGTGCGTCGCTGCTGACCATGCACGTCACAATAGCGATGACCAGCAGCAGCCGACCGCCAGCCTCAGATCCCCGGAGAACTCGGCCAGCAACTCCGCCGAACAGCTGAATGCTTACGCGCAGCGGGCTGCGCATGCCCAGCTGGGTCCAGTCCGAACCGGTCCGCGCGATCGCAGTGGGTAATTCGGTGCAGTGGTCATCAGGCACCAGGGACGCGCCCGGCCGGAGACGATCGCCGAGGTCCGCAACCGGGTCATCAGCTTCCGCCGCGGCCGGTAAGGCCATGGCTGCGCCGCCGGCCAGCAACCCGGCGCCGCCAGCAGGGAACCGGTCAGCCGCCCAGGACCTGGGGGCGGGCGGCGGCCAGGCGGCCCTCGCGCCAGACGGCCGCGGTCAGCGGCACCCCGGGACGGTAGGCCAGGTAGGTGTGCGACGGGGCGTCCAGCATCAGCAGGTCGGCCCGGGCGCCCACGCCGAGGTGCCCCACATCGGTCCGGCGCAGCGCACGGGCGCCGCCGGCCGTGGCCGACCAGACCGCCTCCTGGGTGGTCATGCCCATCTCCCGCACGGCCAGCGCCACGCACAGCGCCATGCTGGAGGTGAAGCACGAGCCCGGATTGCAGTCGGTGGCGATCGCCACGGTCACGCCCGCGCTGAGCAGCCGCCGCGCGTCCGGGTAGGGCTGACGGCAGGAGAACTCCACCCCGGGCAGCAGCGTGGCGACCGTGGCCGAGGAGGCGAGCAGGTCGACGTCCGCGGCCGTGAGGAAGGTGCAGTGGTCGGCGGAGGCGGCACCGGCCTGCACGGCGACCCGGACACCCGGGCCGGGCCCCAGCTGGTTGGCGTGCACCCGCGGGAGCAGGCCCCGGGCCCGCCCGGCGGCCAGCACGGCGGCCGCCTCGTCCTCGCTGAACGCGCCCTTCTCGCAGAAGACGTCGATCCACCTGGCCTGCGGGGCGCAGGCGTCCAGCATCGGGCCGCAGACCAGGTCCAGGTAGGCGGCGGTGTCCCGGCCGAACTCGGGCGGCACGACATGCGCGCCCAGGTAGGTGACCTCGGGGGTGACCTCGGCGGCGAGCATCACGCTGCGGGCTTCGTCCTGGACGGTCAGCCCGTAACCGGACTTGCACTCGAACGTGGTCGTGCCCTGCCGGACCATCTCGTCCGCGAGGCGGCGCAGGCCGCCCCGGAGCGTGACGTCGGACGCCGCCCGGGTCGCCGCGACCGTGGCCGCGATGCCGCCTGCCGTGTACGGCTGGCCCGCCATCCGGGCGGCGAACTCGGCGCCGCGCTCCCCGGCGAAGACGAGATGGGCGTGCGAATCGACGAACCCGGGCAGCACGGCGCGCCCGCGCGCGTCCACGATGTCGTCGGCGGCCGGCGCCCGGCCCGCCGGGCCGGTCCAGGCGATCTGCCCGCCGTCGATGATCAGCGCCGCGCCGGTGAGGGAGGCGAAGCCGGCATCGGCCGTCCGGCGACGCGTTCGTGACATGCGTCACCAGCTCCCCGATGTTCGTGATGAGCGTGCTCATGCGCCGCTCACTCCGGGACCGCCAGCACGGCGCGTACCGCGGCGTCGAGCTCGGCCGGGACATCCTCCACCAGCAGGTGGCGGCCGTCCTGCACGACGTCACGGCCGCCGGTCACCACGTGCCGGACGTCGGCCGCGGTCGCCGCGAACAGCACGCTGTCCAGCACCGCGCCGGGCGCGCCCGGCCCGGCGCCGGCGGCCCGGCCGGCCAGCCCGGTCCCGGCCAGCCGGGTACTGTCCAGGCCGACGGTGACCAGGTCGGCCAGCGCGCCGGGCACGATCTCCCCGGCGTCCGGCCAGCCGAGGCAGGCGTGCCCGGCCACGGTGGCGGCCCGGGCCAGCTCCTCCGCGGTGAAGTGGACCCGCCGCCTGCTGGCCAGCCGCTGCGTGAGCTCCAGCCAGCGGGCCTCGGCCAGCAGGTCGATCACGGCGTTGCTGTCGGTGCCCAGGCTGATCGGGCAGCCCGGCCGCGGCCAGGGCCCGGGCCGGGCCGATGCCGTCGGCCAGGTCCGCCTCGGTGGTCGGGCACAGGCAGCACGAGGTCTGCGTCGCCCCGAGCAGGTCGATGTCCTCCCGGAGCAGGTGGGTGGCGTGCACCACGGTGCTGCGCGGGCCGAGCACGCCCGCCTCGTTCAGCACCTGGGCGGGGGTGCGGCCGTAGGCGGCCAGGCAGTCCGCGTTCTCCGCGGGCTGCTCGGACAGGTGCGCGTGCACGGGGCCGCTATGCGTGTGCGACCAGGCCATCACGTCGTGCATCTGGGCCGGCGGCACCGCGCGGACCGAGTGGATCGCCGCGCCCGCCCGGGCCGCGGGCCGAGCATCCCCCGGGAGTCGGCGCCCAGCCCGGCCACCCGCTCGGCCCAGCGTGCGCCGTCGCCGTCGCCGAACCTGAGCTGCACGCCGCGCAGCGGCTTCGGGCTCCCGTCCGGGCGCAGGCCGGCCGCCAGGTAGCAGGTGTCCAGCAGGGTGATCCGCAGCCCGGCGTCCGCCGCGGCGCGCAGCAGGGCGCGGCCCATCTCGTTCGGGTCGGCGTACGGCGTGCCGCCGGGACCGTGGTGCAGATAGTGGAACTCGCCGACGCAGGTGATCCCGGCCAGCGCCATCTCGGCGTAGACGGCCCGGGCCAGGGTGTAGTAGCTGCCGGGGTCCAGCGCGGCCGCGAGCTGGTACATCTTCGACCGCCAGGTCCAGAACGTGCCCTCGTCGGCTTCAACGGCTCCGCGCAGCGCGCGGTGGAAGGCGTGCGAGTGCGCGTTGGCCAGCCCGGGCAGCGTCAGGCCGCGCAGCACGGGCGTGCCCGCCGGCACGGCGTCCCGGGCCGCACCGGGCGTGACGGCGGTGAAGCGGTCCCCGTTGGCCTCGATCAGCACGCCGGGCCGTACGCCCTGGCCGGGCAGCCAGGCCAGCTCCGCGAGCCAGCGCCGGGGCCCGGCCCCGGCGCCGCGGGCCGGCTGGCCCGGGTCCGGGGCGCCGGCCGGCCAGTCCGCGGGCTCCGCGGGCGGCGCGGGCGGCGCGTGCCCGGACCGGCCCGGTCCCGCCGCGGCCGGGCCGCGGGGAGCGTGCCCGGCACGTCCGGGTCCCTTCATCGCCTCATCGCGCAGATTCTCTCACCGGCCAGGCCCGGCCAGCGCCATCTTCGCTCATCGGCCGGGCGCGGCGGCGCCATCGGGATCCGCACGCCGCGCTCGGCGGCGACCTTTTCGGCGATCTCGTAGCCCGCGTCGGCGTGCCGCATCACCCCCATCCCGGGATCATTGGTCAGGACCCGTTCCAGCTTGGCCGCGGCCAGGTCGGTGCCGTCCGCCACGCACACCTGCCCGGCGTGGATGGACCGGCCGATGCCGACCCCGCCGCCGTGGTGGACGCTGACCCACGACGCGCCGGACGCCGTGTTGACCAGGGCATTGAGGATCGGCCAGTCCGCGATCGCGTCCGAGCCGTCGGCCATCGCCTCGGTCTCCCGGTACGGCGAGGCCACCGACCCGGTGTCCAGGTGGTCCCGGCCCAGCACGATCGGCGCGCTGACGTCCCCGCGCCGGACCAGCTCGTTGAAGCGCTCGCCGGCCAGGTTGCGCTCCCCGTAGCCGAGCCAGCAGATCCGGGCCGGCAGCCCCTGGAAGTGCACCTTCTCCTGGGCCATCCGGATCCACCGGGCCAGCGGCTCGTTACCGGGGAACAGGTCGAGCACCGCGGCGTCGGTCGCCGCGATGTCCTTCGGGTCACCGGACAGGGCGGCCCACCGGAACGGGCCCCGCCCCTCGCAGAACAGCGGCCGGATGTAGGCGGGCACGAAGCCGGGGAAGTCGAAGGCGCGCTGGTAGCCGGCCTTCTGCGCCTCGCCGCGGATGGAGTTGCCGTAGTCGAAGACCTCGGCGCCCGCGTCCATGAAGCCGACCATGGCCGCGACGTGGATGGCCATGGACTCCTCGGCCCGCCGGGTGAACCCGGCCGGATCCTCCGCGCGCAGCGCTTCCATGTCGTCCAGCGCCACGCCGCGGGGCAGGTAGGTCAGCGGGTCGTGCGCCGACGTCTGGTCGGTGACGATGTCGGCGGGAAAGCCCATCTCCAGCAGGGCCGGGAGGACGTCCGCCGCGTTGCCGAGCAGGCCGATGGACAACGGCCGGCCGCTGTCCCGGGCCGCGGTCGCGCGGCGGACCGCGTCGTCCAGGCCGTCGGCGGCCTCGTCGAGGTAGCCCTGCTCGATCCGGCGGCTGATCCGGGTCGGGTCGCACTCCACGCAGAGGGCCACGCCGCCGTTCATGGTCACCGCGAGCGGCTGGGCGCCGCCCATCCCGCCGAGCCCGGCCGTGAGCGTGATGGTCCCGGCGAGGGTGCCGCCGAACCGCTTGGCCGCGACGGCGGCGAACGTCTCGTAGGTGCCCTGCAGGATGCCCTGGGTGCCGATGTAGATCCAGGAGCCCGCGGTCATCTGGCCGTACATGGTCAGGCCGAGCGCCTCCAGGCGGCGGAACTCCTCCCAGGTGGCCCACTCGGGCACCAGCAGGGAGTTGGCGATCAGGACCCGGGGCGCCCACTCGTGGGTGCGGACGATCCCGACCGGCTTGCCGGACTGGACGAGCAGGGTCTCATCGCCCTCCAGGTCCCGCAGCGAGGCGACGATGGCGTCGAAGGCGGCCCAGCTGCGCGCCGCCCGCCCGGAGCCGCCGTAGACGATGAGCTGGTCCGGATGCTCGGCCACCTCCGGGTCGAGATTGTTCATCAGCATCCGCAGGGCGGCCTCCTGCGGCCATCCCTTGCAGCTGAGCGCCGTCCCGCGCGGAGCGCGGACCGGGCGCGGGCCCGCTGCCGGCGCCATTCGGTTCACTGTGCATGATCCATCATTGCCCGCCCGGGCCGGGAGCGTACCATCGCCCCGGCATCTGGCACGCCGGTATCTGGTTTGCTCCCGTACCCGGGCGGGCCAGGTCAGCTGACGGACGACGGCCTGTACCCGGTCGCGGCAGCTCAGCTTCATCAATATGTTGCCGACGTAGGTCTTGATGGTGGCTTCGCCGAGGAAGAGCAGGCTGGCGATTTCGCGGTTGGTCAGGCCGCGGGCGACCTGGATGAGAACCTCGGTCTCCCGGGGGGTCAGGTCGGGTAGTGCGCGCGGCGCGCTCGCGGGAGGCCGCCGGGCGAATTCGGTGATCAGCCGCCGGGTCACCGATGGGGCGAGCAGCGCGTCGCCGCGGGCGACGGTGGCGATGCCCGAGATCAGCGTGTCGGGCGGGGAGTCTTTCAGCAGGAATCCGCTGGCCCCCGCCCGCAGCGCCTCGAAGACGTATTCATCAAGGTCGTAGGTGGTCAGCACGAGCACCTGGACATCGGTGGACCGGGTCAGCTGGCGGGTCGCCTCGATTCCGTCCAGCCGCGGCATCCGGATGTCCATCAGGACGACGTCGGGTGCCAGCTCGACGCCCCGGGCCACCGCCTGCACGCCGTCGGCGGCTTCCCCGACGACGGTGATGGTGTCCTCGGCGTCCAGGAGCTTGCGGAAGCCGGCCCGGACAAGTTCCTGGTCGTCGGCGATGAGCACCCGGATCGTCATAGCACCGCCTGCTCGCCGGCCTCGACAGGCAGCCTCGCGTGAACCCGGAACCCGCCGCCCTCGCGGTAGCCGGCTTGCACCGTTCCCCCGTAGACCGATACCGTTCGCGCATCCCGACCAGGCCGAAGCCGCCAGGGGAGGGCGCCGGGCGGACGTTCCGTCGTCGGTCACGTCGATGTCCAGGCAGCGGCCACGGCAGCAAAGCGAGACCTCCACCGGTGCGCGCCGGCGTGCTTGAGCACGTTGGTCAGGCATTCCTGAACGATCCGGTAGGCCGTCAGGTCCAGCCCGCGGGGCAGGACGGCCAGGTCGCCGTCGGTACGTACATCGACCTGCACTCCCGCCTCGCGGACCTCGGCCACGAGGTCGCCGAGTTCTCCCAGGCCCGGCTGGGGTGCCAGGGACAGCTCACCGTCGCTCTTGCGGAGCAGGCCCAGCAGGCGGCGTAGCTCGGTCATAGCCTGCCGCCCGGCCTGCTCGATCGATCCGAGTGTTTCCGCAGTGGAGTCGCGGCCTGGCCCGAGCACCCGCCGCTCGGCCGCGGCCTGAACCACGATGACGCTCAGGCTGTGCGCGATGACATCGTGCAGTTCGCGGGCGATCCTGGATCGTTCTGCGGCGACTGCCCGGGCGGCCAGGGCTTCCTGATCGCGTTCCAGCCGTTCCGCACGATATTGCTGGCCTGAGGCATGCCGCCGGTGCGCGTACACCATCCGCCCGAACACGAAGATCAGGACATAGAACACCACGGCGGGCAGCACGTTTCCGGTGCCCTGCCCGGCTAGCTCCCCTTTGATCTCCCCAGCGAGGAACAGGCCGCCGGCGATCGAGGCGGCGACCCGGAGGCGACGGCCGTCGACCCGGCTGGCCAGCGCGAACACGGCCACCAGCATCGCCAGCCAGGGCTCGACGGGAGGCTGGACCTTCGCGCTGAACATGACCAGACTCCAGGCGGCCGCCGCGACGGTGACCACGATCGCGACCGTCGCCGGCGCCCGGAACCGCCAGCATAGCGGCACCGTGACCAGCAGCAGGAAAACCGCGTGCGCCGCGACCGGCCCGGGGAACGTCACGTTGCCCCCCGAATTGGAAGACATGCTCCCGTTCTGCGCCAGGTCGACCGCGCCGAGCACCAGGATGGCCAGCGGCACCAGCCACCAGGAAACGGCCGACCATAGCCGCAGCACCCGGTTCATGCCTGGAACATACGCCCGCCCGCGCGCCAGCGCCTCCCCCTGGCAGCGGAGCGCAGCGCGGCTGACCTCCGTCCCGCGGCGGAGCGGGGCTGTCTTCGCCTCCGCCCGCGAAAGGACCGAGAAACCCGCTGCAGCCGGAGGCGCGGCGGCAGCCCCGATTCGTAGCGTTCTGGCCAGACCGCAAGGCCATCCCAGGCCGCGGCACTTCGACCAGGAGGCGGGACATGACCACCATTCGCAGGCGGACCGCGGCCGCGGCGCTCGCCGTGGCCGCCATCGGCGGGACCATCGTGGCGGTAACGGCAGCGACCGCTCCGGCATCGGCCGGAACGACGATCACCTTCACCAGGCGAACATCAGCGACCAGACCTTCAACCTCGGATCAGGACACGGAATCGCCGTCGGTTACGTCGAACTGGTCGCCAACAAGCTCATGCAAGGCGGCAAGCAGATCGGCCACGACGGGGAAAGCTACACCGTCACCCGGCTCGGCAACGGCTCGGCCGACGAGCTGGCCTCGTCCGTCGAGGTTCTCGCCCACGGCCAGATCGACCTGTCCGGACTGGTCAACTCCACGCCGTCGGGACCTGGCACCTTCCAGCTCGCGGTCACCGGAGGCACCGGAAACTACCAGGACGCCCGGGGCCACGCCACCGTCGTGTCAGGCAACACCCGACGGTCACCACGTCAGGTCACGGCACTGGTTACTTCAGGCCCTCCTGGGACAGGAAGCCGCTGGCCACCTGGGTGTAGCTGGCGTGATCGATGGTCAGGGCCTTGTTCATCTGCACCAGGGCGTCCGTGGTCAGCGCGGCCGACACCGAGTTGAGCGTGCTCACGATGGTGGAGTTGACGCCGCCCTTGTAGACCAGCGGCGTCACGTTCTGCGCGGCGAACATGTTCTTCGGGTCCGCGAGCGAGAGGAAGTGGTCGGTGATGATCTGCGGCGTGGTGGTGAACAGGTCGGCGGCCTGCACCTTGCCGCTCGACAGCGCCGCGATCGTGATCGGTCCCGACTCGTCCAGCGGCGAGAAGGACTTGAAGGTCAGCCCGTAGATATTTTTCAGGCCGACGAGGCCGTCGGCGCGCGTCTGGAACTCGGACGGGCCGCCGATGACGAAGTCCTTCGCGTACGGCGACAGGTCGGAGATGGACGTCAGGTGATACTTGGCCGCGGTCGCCTGGGTGACCGTGATCGAGTCCTTGTCCTGCGCCGGCGAGGAGTTGAGGATCTCCAGCGAACTTGGCAGCTTGGCCTTCAGCGCCGCATTGACCTCGGCCGTGCTGGTGGCGGTGCTGGTCTTGTCCACGGACGTGGTCAGCAGGGCCCCGTTGTACTCGGGCATGATCGTGATCGCGCCCTTTTCGATCTCGGGGTAGGTCACCTCGCGGGCCCCGATGTTGAACTTGGGCGTGACCTTGATGCCCTTGCCCTGCAGGGCGTCGACGTAGATCTGGGCGAGCAGCTCAGACTCGGGGAAGTTCGCCGAGCCGACCACGACGGAGCCGGTGGCCTTCGGCGCCAGCGGGTTGGCGGAGGAACTGGGCGTGCTGCTGCCACTGCTGCTGCAGGCGGCGACGGAGACAGCGAGGCAGGCGATGGCGGCGACGCCGACCGCGGCGGTTCTTCTGCGCGGCCCGGGCGAGGCCGCCCGGCGCGGTGAAATGGTACGCATAGGGTTATCCCTTCAATTCCAGTCGGAAAAGACGCTATCAGGAGTTCTGGGTCTGGCGGCGCAGACCCACCGGGACGATGAGCCATCTGAGCAGGATGAATACCCCCTGGACGGCCAGCGCGAGCAGGACGATGACGGCTGCTCCCCCGGCCACCACGTTGTATTGGTCGCTGGCCAGACCGTCGATGATGTAACGGCCCAGGCCGCCCAGCCCAATGTAGGCCGCGATCGTGGCCGTCGCGACGACCTGGATCGCGGAGATGCGCAGGCCGAGCAGGATCAGCGGGACCGCGATCGGCATCTCGACCTTGAACAGGACCTGCCGCCCGGTCATGCCCATCCCCCGGGCGGCGTCGGTCAGCTCAGGGTCCACCCCGAGCACCCCTTCGTAGGTGTTGACCAGGATGGGCGGGATGGCCAGGAACGTCAGCGGTACGAGCCAGGAGGCCGCCGATCCGGCGGTCAGCACGAAGACCAGCACCAGCAGGCCGAGGGTGGGCAGCGCGCGGCCGAAGTTGGCCAGCGTGACCACGGCGAAGCCGCCGCGCCGCAGGTGGCCCATGGCCAGCCCGGCGGGCAGCGCGATGACAATGGCGAGGCCCAGCGCGATGCCGGTGTACACCAGGTGCTGCCCGAGCCGCACGGGGATACCGTGGGGGCCGTGCCATTGCTGGGCCGAGATCAGCCATTGCCAGGCAACGCTGAAGTAACTCATGGCACGCCTCCGGCCAGATTATTCATGGCACGCCTATGGGTCCCTCGGCGCGGGAGCCGTGGAAGGCGGCGGAAAAAACGCGCCGCCGGTCGCGTGCGCTGCGGCCTCTCTCCCAGGGGGTCAGCCACCAGCGGGCCAGCACCAGCAGCCCGTCGGCGATAAAGGCCAGGATGACGATGAGGATCAGGGCGACGTAGATCTCGGTCGTGAAGTCGCGCTGCTCCCCGTCGGTGAAGAAGTAGCCCAGGCCACCGATGCCGATCAGCTGGCCGACGCTGACCAGGCTGATGCTGGACACGGTGGCGACCCGCAGGCCCGCGATGATGATCGGGATGGCGAGCGGCAGCTCGACCCGCAGGGTCTGGCGCAGCGCGCCGAAGCCCATCGCCGTGGCCGCCTGGCGCACCGGCTGCGGAACCGACCGCAGGCCGTCCACCACGCTCGGGATCAGTACCGACAGCGAGAACAGGGTGAGCGGGATGATCACCGTCCAGTCGGTCAGGCCGGTGTAGTCAATCAGGACGAGATACAGCGCCAGCGAGGGCAGCGCGTAGA
The DNA here is from genome assembly GCA_963739845.1 of Vulcanimicrobiota bacterium. GTDB lineage: Bacteria > Vulcanimicrobiota > Vulcanimicrobiia > Vulcanimicrobiales > Vulcanimicrobiaceae > Cybelea. The sequence continues at coordinate 888,996 of CAVUBQ010000001.1, forward strand.
AAATGCTGGTCAGGCTCAGGATCGGCGGCCATGTCCAGCGGTAGCGCACGCACATGATGCCGACCGGGATGGACACCACGATGCCGAACAGGACCGGCATGAAGGCCAGGTACAGGTGCGAGACCAATATGTGCGCGATCTGGTCGCGGTTGGCCCAGGCCCAGCTCATGAGGCCGGGGCGCGCTTCGCGGTCGGCGGCCTCTTCCGCGCCGTGGATCGCGGTCCGCAGCCGTTCGTAGGAAGTGACTCCGACGACGCGGCCGTCGCCGTCGACGCCGACGGCGAGTCCGTTGCGCGACAGCACGGTCGCGTCGAGGGCCGCGCGCAGCGAGTCCTGGCCCACCCGGAAGGTGTGGCCGTAGGGGGCCAGGGTGAGCTGGCCGAGGGTGCCGCCCCCGCTGGCGGCTTCGAGCTCGGCCAGTGCGGCCCAGCCCCGCGGCTGCCCCTCGGCGCTGGTGACCAGCACCCACGACGCACCGGCCCGCTTGGCGGCCTGCCGGGCCTGCTCGACCGTGACGTCCTCGCCGAGCACGGTCTCGGTCTCCAGGTCGAGCCCGGCCGCGGGGAAGAAGGCCAGCCGGCGGATCCCCCGGTCGAAGCCGAGGAAGCTCTCCACGTAGTCGTCGGCCGGGGCGCCGAGCAGGCGCTCCGGCGTGTCGATCTGGGCGATCTTCCCGTGCGGGTACCAGACGGCGACCACGTCTCCTACCTTGATCGCCTCCTCGACGTCGTGCGTGACGAGCACCACGGTCTTGTGCAGCTCGCCCTGCAGCCGGGTCAGCTCGTCCTGCAGGGTGGCCCGGACGATCGGGTCGACGGCGCTGAACGGCTCGTCCATGAGCAGCACGGGCGGGTCGGCGGCGAGGGCGCGGGCCACCCCGACCCGCTGCTGCTGGCCGCCGGACAGCTGATACGGGTAGCGCCGGCCCATGTCCTGATCCAGGCCAACCAGGTCCATCAGCTCCCGGGCCCGGGCCCGGGCCTTGGCCTTGGGCCACCCGTTGAGCAGCGGGACGGTGGCGATGTTGTCCTCGATCGTGCGGTGCGGGAACAGGCCGGTCTGCTGAATGACGTAGCCGATCCCCCGCCGCAGCTGGGACGCCCCGGTCTGCGAGATGTCCTGGCCGTCCAGCAGGATCCGGCCCTCGGTCGGGTCGATGAGCCGGTTGATCATCCGCAGCGTCGTGGTCTTGCCGCAGCCGCTCGGCCCGACCAGGACCATGGTCTTGCCGTCCGGGACCTCCAGGTCCAGCCCGTCGACCGCGACGGTCCCGCCTGGATAACGCTTCGTCACGCTCTCGAAGGTGATCAAGCGTGGGCCTCGCTCGTCGTCGGTAGTCGTCCCCGGTGATCTATCCTCGGCATCTGCCCGCCTGCGCCGGGATTCACCCCGGCACTGGCATGAATATTTTTCTTCATGCTCTTGACCCCCGGAGAGGGTGTCAAGACGGCAGTCGCGGGAGGATGCGAAGTTGTTACGTAGGGGAGGAGCCGTGACGTCCGCAGAACCAGCCCAGGCCGCAGCGGCCGCCGTCCTCGACGGCATCGGCCTGACCTGCGCGAAGGTCCGCAAAATCGCGCGCGACGGGCAGCGCGTCGCGGTCGGCCCGGCGGGACTGCGGCGGGCGGGGCAGGCGCGCGCCGTCGTCCAGCGGGCGGTCGCCTCGCGGCCGGTGTACGGGCGCACCACCGGCGTGGGCGCGAACCGCTCCGTCCAGGTCACCGACGGCGGGCACGGCCTGCGCCTGCTGCGCAGCCACGCGGGCGGCGCCGGGCCCATGCTCAGCGCGCCGCTGGCCCGGGCGATGATGGTGGTCCGGCTCAACCAGCTCGCGGCCGGCGGCTCGGGTGTCGACCCGGCGGTGCTCCCGGTCCTGGCCGAGGCGCTGAACCGGGGCCTGATCCCGCCGGTCCGCTCGGTCGGGGCGATCGGCACCGGCGACCTCGGCGCCCTGGCCTCGACCGCGCTGTGCATCCTGGGCGAGCGGCCGTGGCTCGACGGCACCCTGCCGCCGTTCGCCCTCGACCCGGCGGACGCGCTGGCCTTCATCAGCAGCAGCGCGGCCACCATCGGCGAAGCCGCGATCGGCTGTGCCGACCTGGCTGAGCTGCTCGCGGCCACGCCGGTCATCGCCGCCCTGTCCTTCCTCGTGGTCCGGGGCTCGGCGGAGCCGTACGCGGCGGCCGCGCAGCAGGCCCGCCCGCACGCCGGCCAGGCCGCGGTCGCGGCCCGGATGCGGCTGCTGCTGGCGGGTCAGCAGATCCGCCCGGCCCGCCTCCAGGACCCGTACGCCTACCGGGCGCTGCCGCAGGTACACGGGCCCGCGGTGGACGCGGCCGGGGCGCTGGACGGCATGCTCACCGCCGAGCTGAACGCCGCGGCGGAGAACCCCCTCGTCGACGTGGCCTCCGGCGAGATCATCCACAACGGCAACTTCTACACCGCCGCCCTGGGCCTGGCGCTGGACACGGCGCGGATGGCCCTGTTCCAGACCGCCGCGCTGTCGGCGGCGCGGCTGGGCACGCTGGTCGAGCCCGCGCTGACCGGGCTGCGGCCGTTCCTGGCCAGCGGCGCGCCCGCGAGCTCCGGCGTGCTGAGCCTGGAGTACGTCGCGCACTCGGCGCTGGCCGACATCCGGCGGCTCGCCTCGCCGGCCGCGCTCGGCAGCGCGGTGCTGTCCCGTGGGCTGGAGGAGCACGCGAACTTCTCCACCCAGGCCGCCCGGGCCACGACCGAGTCCGTCGCCCGGTACCGGATCGTGCTGGCCGGCGAGCTGGTGGCGGCGGTGCGCGGGCTGCGGATGCGCGGGCTGGTCCCGGCGCCCGGCCCGCTGCGGGACGCCTACGACCTGGCCGCGGGCACGCTGGACACGCGCACCGCCGACCGGCCGCTGGACGCCGACATCGACGCGGCCGAGCGCCTGCTGCCGGAACTGGGGGCCAGCTGAGGCCGCTCAGCGGTCGAAGGCGGCTCAGCGGTTTAAGGCCGCTCAGCGGTTCAAGGCCGCTCAGCGGTCAGGCCGCTCAGCGGTCGACGAAGACGCCCTGGCCCGCCGACATCTGCTCGTACTGGTGCAGCATGGCCCGCGCCCGGCCCGGCTCCGCGTCGGCCATGGCCTGGACGATGACGGCGGCCAGCACCGCGGGTGCCGCGTGCGCGTCGAAGACCAGCCCGTTGCCGACGCCGGCCGTCAGCAGCACGTCGGCGTCCCCCGCGAACGGGACGAAACGCACGTCGGTCAGCACGGCGGTCCGCATGCCGAGCCGTCGCGCGAACCGGAGCGCCTGTACCGTCTCGGCCGGATACCGCGGCAGCGCGATGGCGAACAGCCAGCGCCCGCCGGCCTCGCTGACGTGCAGCAGGGCGTCGAAGACGACGCTGCCCCCGAACGTCAGGCAGCGCACGTCGGGGTGGATGCGCCGGGCGGCGTAGGCGAAGTACTGGGCCAGCGGCGCCGAGATGCGGTGGCCGAGCACGGCCAGCGGCAGCGAGGCGGCCAACTCCCGGCCCAGCTCGGTCACGGCCCGCGGATCGGCCAGCGCCTGGTGCAGCGCCTGCAGGTGGGCGATCTCCGCCGCGGCCGCCGCCTGCATCGGGTGCCCGGGCCCCGCCGCGGGGCCCTGGCTCCGCAGGCCTGGGCCGGCGCCGGGGCCGACGCCCGGGGCCGGCGCCCGGGACGGGCGGGTCCGCATCGGCCGGCCCGGCGGGCCCGAGCGCGATCACCCGCAGCGCCTCCCGGAGCGCGGGGTAACCAGAAAAGCCCAGGGCGGCGGCGAACCGGGTGACCGACGGCTGGCTGACCCCCGCCTGCTGCGCCAGCGCGACGCTGGACAGGAAGGCGGAAGCCGGCATGTGATCGAGGAGATACTGCGCGATGCGGCGCTGCGCGGGAGACAGGCGGCGCCCGCCGAGCAGCGCCAGCAGCGCATCGCCGGAGACGTTTACGCCGCCGCGGCCCTCCATCGCGCCTCGCTTGCTGGCCGACGTGTACAGAATCATTCACATCGTAAGTTGTCGCATGGATTCATGCCAGAGGCTGCGCGGGCGCGGCCGTGTCCAGGGCCGGGCCCACGGTGCCGCCCGGCCGGGGCCGTCCGCGGCCGCTGGCCCGGCGGGCCCAGATCACCAGCGCGCAGCCGGCGGCGACCGCGATCGCGGTGGTGTGGCCGACGGCGGCCACGTCCAGCGACGTGAGCCCGGCGAAGATCCGGCCGACGAGGACCAGCACCGCCAGGTCCACCGCCGCCGCCAGCCGGGCGGGCCAGGAGCCGAACGCCAGGCCCAGCACGACGGCGGACACCACCACGTAGGAGGGGCCGACGTCGAGCAGGTGCCGGGCGGACACCGGGAGCAGGCCGGCGTCGACGCGGTAGGCGACGATCCCCTCGCTGACCAGCGTGCCGATCACGTGACCGGCCACGCAGATCAGGGCGAGGCGCCGGTTGCCCAGGGCCCGGTTGGCGCCGAACATGCCCAGCACGATCAGCAGCGGCCACCCCCAGGCCGAGCCGCCGGCGATGAAGGCGGACAGCGCCAGCGACCCGACCGGATGGTGCTCCAGATTGGCCACGCTCGTGCTGGCCCAGGCGGCCACCGCCGACCGGTCACGGGCCGGCAGCACCGCGTCCGTCACCGAGACCACGACGAAGCCGGCCAGGAACACCGACGCCGTCAGGTACCGGCGGCGAATCAGGCGCCCCAGCGTCCGCATCCGCGCTACCACTACTCAATGCTAAGGTTCGCAGCCTAGGGCCCCGGGCGCGCCGGGCGGGCGGACGGACGAGGATGGTGAAACACGTGACCCTCGTGAGCCGCCCGCTCCGGGTGGCGCTGCTGTCCTACCGGAGCAAGGCGCACTGCGGTGGCCAGGGCGTGTACGTCCGCCACCTGAGCCGGGAGCTGGCCGCGCTCGGCCACACGGTCGAGGTCCTGTCCGGGCAGCCGTACCCGGAGCTGGAGCCGGGACCCGTCCTGCGGGAGATCCCCAGCCTGGACCTGTACCGCGACGAGGATCCGTTCCGCACCCCGGGCTGGCACGAGTACCGGGACTGGATCGACGTGCTGGAAACCGTGTCCATGTGGTCCGGGGCGTTCCCTGAGCCGCTCACGTTCAGCCTCCGCGCGCTGCGCGAACTGCGCGCCCGCCGCGGCGATTTCGACGTCGTGCACGACAACCAGGGGCTCGGCTACGGCCTGCTCGGCGTGGACCGGCTCGGGCTGCCCCTGGTCACCAGCATCCACCACCCGATCAGCGTGGACCGGCGGATCGAGCTGGCCGCCAGCCGCGGCCTGGCCCGGCTGTCCCGGCGGCGCTGGTACGGCTTCGTGCGGATGCAGGCGCGGGTCGCGCGCCGGGTCGCGAAGGCCGGCCCGGTCATCACCGTCTCCGAGTCATCCCGCCGCGACATCTACCGTGAGTTCCGGCTGCCGCCCGGCAGCGTGGACATCATCCCGCTCGGCGTGGACACGCGCGTCTTCCATCCCCGCCAGGCCCCCCGGGTGCCCGGCCGGATCGTCACCGTGGCCAGCGCCGACTCGCCGCTCAAGGGCGTCGCCGTGCTGCTGCGGGCGGTGGCCAAGCTCGGCACCGAACGTGACGTGCAGCTCACGGTGGTGGGCAGGGCCGACCCGCGCGGTGAGACCGGCCGGCTGGTCGCCGACCTGTCGCTCGGCGACCGGGTCCGGTTCACCCCGGGCCTGCCGGAGGCGGAGCTGGCCGGCCTGCTGGCCAGCGCGGAGATCGCGGTCGTGCCGTCGCTGTACGAGGGGTTCTCGCTGCCGGCCGTCGAGCACCTGGCGTCCGGGACGCCGCTGGTCGCCAGCCGCGCTGGCGCGCTGCCCGAGGTCACCGGGGACGCCGCCGAGCTGGTCACGCCGGGCGACCCGGAGGAGCTGGCCATGGCGCTGCGGCGGCTGCACGACTCGCCGCGGGAGCGGGACCGGCTGTCCGGGCTGGCCTGGCGCCGGGTGCAGGAGCAGTTCGCCTGGCCTGCCGTCGCCCAGGCCACCGCCGACCGCTACGCCCGCGCCATCGCCGACCGCTGCGCCCGCGCGATCGCCGGAGGAACGAAACCTTGCTGACCGTCGACTACGACCGGCTCCGGCTCGCCCCGGGAGCCCGCGTCCTGGACGTGGGCTGCGGTGCCGGGCGGCATGCGTTCGAGGCGTACCGGCGCGGCGCCGACGTGGTGGCGTTCGACCTGGACCCCGGGGAGCTGGGACCGGTGGCGGCGCCTGTGCCAGGCGATGCGGGCCGAGGGGCAGGCCCCCGCCGCGGCAGGCAGCGCGGCCGTGTCCGGTGATGCCACCGCGATGCCGTTCGCCGACGCCTCGTTCGACCGGGTCATCGCGGCCGAGGTCTTCGAGCACGTCCTGGACGACCAGCAGGCCATGAACGAGGTCGCCCGGGTGCTGAAGCCGGGCGGCATCGCCGCCGTCACCGTGCCGAGCTGGCTGCCGGAGCGGATCTGCTGGGGACTGTCCCGCGAGTACCACGAGGTGCCGGGCGGCCACGTGCGTATCTACACGCGGCTGGAGCTGGAGGCCAAGCTGCGCCGGGCCGGCCTGGACATCACCGGCCATCATCACGCGCACGGCCTGCACGCGCCCTACTGGTGGCTGAAGTGCATGGTCGGCGTGGGCAACGACGATCATCCGCTGCCGAAGGCCTACCACCGCATGCTGGTCTGGGACATCATGCGCCAGCCGGCCGCGACGAGGCTGGCCGAGCGGGCCCTCAATCCGCTCATCGGCAAGAGCGTGATCGTCTACGCCACCCGGCCTGCCGGGGCCGCGGTGGCCCCGGCCGCCCGGGCGGCCGCCGAGGGCGGGCAGAAGACGCATGCGGCCGCCTGAGCCGCACGCCCGGGCCGGGATCCCGGCCGTACCCGGAGTCCTCAGTGCCGCCGACGTGCTGGCCACGGCGCGCAGCATCGCGGACGCGCAGGAGCGGTCGGGCGCGGTGCGCTGGCCGGACGGCCACGTCGACGTCTGGGACCACATCGAGTGCGCGATGGCGCTCAGCGCCGCCGGGCTGTCCGGTGCGGCCCGCCGGGCCTACGACTGGCTGCGCTGCTCCCAGCGGGCCGACGGGTCCTGGCCGCGTACGTTCGTGTCCGGCGCCGTGACCGACCCGGCGGCGGAAAGCAACCACGCCGCCTACGCGGCGGTCGGTGTCTGGCACGAACTGCAGGTCACGCACGACGAAGAGTTCGCCCGGACGATGTGGCCCACGGTGCGGCGGGCCATCGGGTGGGTGCTCGGCATGCAGGCCCCGGGCGGGGAGATCGCCTGGGAGCGCGATGCCCGCGGGGTGCTGGCCGGGTACGCGCTGCTGACCGGGTGCGCCAGCATTCACCAGTCGTTGCGCTGTGCTGTCGCGCTCGCCGACTACATGGGCGAGTCACAGCCGGACTGGGAACTGGCCGCCGACGAGCTCGCGCACGCCGTGGCCTGCCACCCAGGCTTGTTCGCGGACAAGAGCCGGTTCTCCATGGACTGGTACTACCCGGTGCTGGGCGGCGCGGTCCGCGGCCCGGCGGCGGCCGAGCGGCTCGCCGCGGGCTGGGAGACGTTCATGGTGCCCGGCCTGGGGGTGCGCTGCGTCAGCGACCATCCGTGGGTCACCGGGGCGGAAAGCTGTGAGCTGGTGCTGGCCCTGGACGCGGTGGGCGAGCAGGCGGCCGCGGCCGAGCTGTTCGCCGACGTTCAGCATCTGCGCGATGACGGGGGCGCGTACTGGACCGGCTGGCAGTTCGCCGACCAGCAGCACTACCCGGCAGAGCGGAGCGCGTGGACCGCCGCCACCGTGATTCTGGCGGCGGACGCACTGTCGGGTGCCACCGGGGGCGCCGGCGTGTTCAGGGACGCCCGCGCCGCGAACCTGGAGGGCACGCAGGACCCGTCCGGCTGCGACTGCGCCGCTGCCTCACCCGGCGCCTCACCCGGCGACCGAGCCGGTGCACTCGAGTACCCGTAGCGACCCGGTGACGCGGACCTCCGTGAAACGGCCGGTTTCCAGCGCCTGCCGGTAGATACGGTACGGGGCCTGGCCGCCGTCGGCCGGGTCGGGGAAGACGTCGTGGATGGCGAGCGCTCCCCCGGCCGTCACCCAGGGGGACCAGCCCTCGTAGTCGGCGCGGGCCGCTTCGTCGGTGTGGCCGCCGTCGATGAACACGAGACCGAGCGGCGTCCGCCACAGCCGGGCCACGTCCGCGGACCGGCCCACGATCGCGACCACCGCCTCTTCCAGCCCGGCCGCTGCGATCGCCGCGCGGAAGCGGGGCAGCGTGTCGATCCGCCCGGTACGCGGCTCGGCCAGGGTGGCGTCGTGGTACTCCCAGCCGGGCTGGTGCTCCTCCGAGCCGCGGTGGTGATCGAGGGTGATGACCAGCTGGCCGCAGTCCCGGGCCGCGGTGGCCAGGTAGATCGTCGACTTCCCGCAGTACGTGCCGATCTCCAGGATCGGCCCCACCGGGGCGTACTCGGCGGCGACCGCGTGCAGCGCGAGACCTTCCTCCGGCGGCATGAAGCCCGGGACCGCCTCGGCGGTGCGCACCAGCTCAGCGTCGTCCATCGGGTTTCCTGCCTCCTCAGCGGGCCAATTCAGCGCGGGTGGGCTTCAGCGGTTGGGGTGGGCTCAGCGGTCGGGGTGGGCTCAGCGGTCGGGGTGGCTCAGCGGTCGGGGGGCTCAGCGGTGCAGCGCGGTGAGCCGGGCCAGCGCCTCCTTGAGCACCTCGGGCCGCTTGCAGAAGGTAAACCGTACCTGGGTCCGGCCCGCCTCGCGATCGTCATAGAACACGGCGCTGGGGATGGCCACCACACCGGCCCGTTCCGGCAGCCGGGCGCAGAACTCGACGCCGTCCGTCTCACCGAGCGGGCGGATGTCGGTCATGACGAAGTAGGTCCCGTCCGTCGGGTAGACCTCGAAGCCGAGCTCGGCCAGGCCACCGCTGAGCAGGTCGCGCTTCATCCGCAGGTCGTCACGCAGGCCGGTGAAGTAAGAGTCCGGCTGCCCGAGCGCCTCGGCGATCGCGTACTGGAAGGGGCCGCCGCTGACGTAGGTGAGGAACTGCTTGGCCGCCCGGACCGCCGCCACCAGCTCCGGCCGGCCGGTGACCCAGCCGATCTTCCAGCCGGTGAACGAGAACGTCTTCCCGGCCGAGCTGATCGACACCGTGCGGTCGGGCATGCCCGGCAGCGACGCGATCGGCACGTGCTCGCCGGCGTAGACGAGGTGCTCGTAGACCTCATCGGTGATGACGAGCAGATCGTGCTCCACGGCGATCCGCGCGATCGCGGTGATCTCCGCACGGGTGAAGACCGCCCCGGTGGGGTTGTGCGGCGAGTTCAGCAGGATGGCCCGGGTCCGCGGGGTGACGCGGGCCCGCAGTGCGGCGATGTCCGGGCGGAACCCCGGCGGCCGCAGCGTCACCGGCACGCGGATCCGCCGGCCATCGCGATCGAGGCGGCGTAGGAGTCGTAGTAGGGCTCGAAGGCGATGACCTCGTCCCCGGGCTCCACGAGCCCGAGCATGGCGGCGGCGATCGCCTCCGTGGCGCCCGTGGTGACCAGCACCTCGCTGGCCGGGTCGTACTCCAGGCCGTAAAACCGGCGCTGGTGGTCGGCGATCGCCCGGCGGAGCTCGGGAACGCCGGGACCCGGCGGGTACTGGTTGCCCCGGCCGTCCAGCACGGCCCGGGCCGCCGCTTCGGCGACCGCGCGCGGCCCGTCAGTGTCGGGGAAGCCCTGGCCGAGGTTGACCGAGCCGGTCTCGACCGCCAGGGCGGACATCTCAGCGAAGATCGTCGTTCCCATGCCGGTGAGGCGGCGGGTCAGCAGTGGTCGGATCGGTCGGGTCACACTGACCATGACATCATGCCCGGGGCCATCATGCCCGGGGCCATCATGCCCGGGCCGCCGGCGGGTGCCGCGGCTTAGGCCACGTGGAGATCGCGAACGAGGTCGAAGACCTCCTCGGTGCTGCCGTTGAACCAGATCTGGTCCTCGTAGCTGTCCGTGCTGGCCACGTAGATGGCTGTTCCCCACCGGTGGGCGGATCCGCCGTAGCGGAGCCGCATCAGCGGTAGCCGTTCACCATCGGCCAGTTCGCCCTCGACGTAAGCGAACTGGCCGCGGTAGCGCACATGGACTTCGGCCAACTGCGGCCAGTTTTTTGCGGCATGCGCACGGAGCCGCTGGGCCAGAGAGGTCTTGGTGGACTCGGGAATGGCGGGCACGGGTCATATCTTGCCGTCACCGGCCGTCCGATTTCCGGCGAAGAAGGAGCCGGTGCGCGGACATTTCAAGATCGGCGTCTGGCACGACGCCACGGGTGTCGTCCCGGGACGCGCTATCGCTGATCACCGAACGTGAGTCAGGAGTATTGTCAGCGGCCGCTGAGCCAGCTGGTGGCGGCGAGGAACAGTATCGCTGCCACGATGACGCACAGCACCACGATGCGTAGGGTTCTGCGCCCGCGTGGTACGCGGACCCCTGGGTCCGTCTCGTCTGGTGTGGTCATCGCGGGTTACGCCTCCTGCTGGGGCTCGGGGTCCGGGCTGATCGGTCCGGCAATTGTCGGTGTGGGTGTGCGGCGGAGCAGGCGGCCGGCCGCGGCCGCGCCGCCCCAGCCGATGGTGGCGACGATCAAGGTGGTGAAGGCCAGGAGGATCATGTTGTTGCCGAGCCGGTCGCTGACGGTGCCCCGGAGGGTGAAGCCGCCGTCCTGGTCGGGTGGTCCGCCGCCGCCGATGACGGCGACCGCGATGGACGTGTACACGAACAGGCCGAGGCCGGACGTGATGGCGGCGAGCCGGGCGACGCGTTGACCGACGACCGGGTCGCCGCTCCACAGGGTGCCGGCGGCGCCAACGACGAACGGCACCACGATCAAGTCCACCAACTGGTGCCAGTGCACGATGTCCGGCAGGATCTGGTCGAGGAACGTGAACCCGGACAAGGCCAGCCCGACCAGCGCCGACGATCAGGCCGCCGAGCAGGCCGGGAATCGCGACACCAGGGCGGCGTACCAGGGAGATGCCGCCGAGGAGGACACCGGTCACGAAGACGGTCAGGATCCCGCCCGCGATCCAGTCGCCGCCGCCGAGCCGGTAGTGGACGGCCACCGAGGCGTACAGGCCGACACTGCCGGCCGCGAGCGCGATCATCGCCCACACACCGGCGGCGGCCCGACCCCACGGTGGCAGCACGAGCGCGGCGGCGACGCAGCCGAGCGCGAAGCGCATCCGCCGGACCCGGTCCTTGATGTGGCCGAGTTCGCCGAGCATAGCCTGACCCCACTCGGCGCGCTGCGGGGCCAACAGGCCGATCGCCCAGCGCGTCAGCCGCAGCGGCGCGTCTTCGGTCGGTCCGTCCAGGAACCGCTGCGGATCGCGCCGGTACCACGCGATCAGAATGCCCAGCAAGCAGACCATAGGGACAAAGAACAGGCCACCCATTACGCCTCACTCCAACGGTTGCGCGGATGCGGGAACGCTCCGGTCGACGCGCGCGGCGGTCAACGCCGCCACGAACTCTCGACCGGCCGGGGACAGTCGGTATAGATGGCGAGGTGGCCGGCTGCCCACACCCGGCTTCCAGGAGGTCTCCAGCAGACCGCGGTCGGCGAGCCGGACCAGGATCGGATACAGCGAACCCGACTTCAGGTGCACCTCGGTGGCCAGGTCGTAGCCGTAACGCCACTGAGCCGGATCGGCGGCCAACGCCCGCAGGACGTTGATCGTCTGTGCTGATGGGGGGCGGTTACGCTGCATGAACGGTAACTCTACTCATATAGCTGTAGCGGTCAATAGGCCAGCGGACTCACCGGACTCCGGCTCAAGATCCGCCGAAAAGCGCCAGCGCCAGGCAGCCGCGCCAGCTTAAAGAACAAGCTGAGCCTGGCGGTTTCAACGTCGGGCTGGATCGGGGGGCGGCTGAGCCCGCGCTGGGTCCTGCTGTGACGCTGGAGGTACCCCGGCCCGGGGCACCGGTGCCTGCGGGGAGCATACTCAGTGAATACGACTGAAACCGCTCCCCGTAAGCCGGGGTGCCGCGGCCGGGACGCCGGTTATGGCGCGGAAAATGACTCAGGGGTCACAGCAGTACCAGGGGCACCTGCTTACCGGGTCGGGTCACAGCGGACGCGGGGCAGCGGTGCGCGGTGCGGCGGGGCGGGGGCGGGGGCTGGGGCGGGGTGATCGTGGGCGGCGGCGAAGCCGGGCTCAGCGGTCACCGGGGTTACCGGGCAGCTGCCGGGTGGGACCGGCGTTTGCGCAGGAACCTTAAAACTCAAGCTTAGGGTGGGGACATGCGCGTTGCCCTCTGCCAGATCCCGGTCAGCTCCCAGCCCGAGGTCAACCTCGAGCGGGTGCGCAGCGCACTGGAGGAGGCCGCGGCGCAGGGCGCCAGCCTGGCCGTGTTCCCGGAAGCGACGCAGATCCGCTTCGGCTGCGATCCCCGGCCGGTCGCGGCGCCCCCGGACGGCCCGTTCGGCGCGGCGCTCGCCGCCGCGGCGCGCGCCGCGGGCGTCGCGGTCGTAGCCGGGATCTTCGAGCCCGCCCCCGGCAACCGGGTGTTCAACACGGCCGTCGCCTTCGGCCCGTCCGGCGAACTGGTGGCCGCCTACCGCAAGCTGCACCTGTACGACGCGCTCGGCCAGCGCGAATCCAACCTGGTCGCACCGGGCAGTGAGCCGGTCCTGGCCAAGCTGGGCGGACTGTGCGTCGGCCTGCAGATCTGCTACGACCTGCGGTTCCCGGAGCTGACCCGGCTGCTGGCCGCGCGCGGCGCGGAGCTGATCGTGCTGCCGGCGGCGTGGGGAGCCGGGCTGTTCAAGGAAGACCACTGGATCACGCTGGCCCGGGCCCGGGCGATCGAGAACACGGTGTGGGTGGCCGCGGCCGGGCAGGTCCCCGACCCGGACGAGCCGCCGACCCGGGCGCCGACCGGGATCGGCCGCAGCGTACTGATCGACCCGCTGGGGACGGTCCGGCTCGACCTGGGCCCCTATCCGGGGGTGGCCGTGGCCGACGTGGACACCGGCTTCACGGCGCGGGTGCGGGCGATGCTGCCCAGCCTGGAGCACCGGCGTCCCGACGTGCTCGGGGACGGGGCGGCCCGGCCCCAGGGGTAGCGGCCCGGCCTGAGAATTCGGTCAGTTCACTCCCGCGGTCCTGCGCCGGCTCAAGACCCGGCGGACCGCCACCGCCCCGGCGGTGAGCCGGGGTCGCCGGAGGTAACGTTATTCGCCCAGGCTGAGCCGAGTACGCCCAGGACGAGCCCGATAATCGGGAAGGCCAGCAGGATCCAGCCATACCCGAGCGTGCCATACCCGGAGACGTTCATGCTGGCCGCCAGCTCACGGTGGTACTCCACGGCCGCGGCCAGGCGCTGCCCCGGGTACAGCCAGCGCAGCAGCCAGCCCGCCCTGGGCATCAGCGCTACCGTGCCCGTGCCCAGGACCGTGACAATCAGGGCACCGACTCCGGTCGCAAGAAACCCGGCCGCGACGCCCTGCCAGACCCTGGCGTTAACGCTTTCCTCCGGGCTGCCCGGTCCGCGGTAACGCCATCCGGCTATGCCGCCAGCCACCACCGGGCCGCCCAGCAGCAGGATCCACGCGAGCGCCACGACCGGATCGATTGCTGACCCACCCAGCCACGGCTCGGTGGCGTCGTTGGTGAGTCCGAGCGGCGCCACTGCGCACATGACCACGCCGAGCATGATGCCCGCACCGGTGCCGATGGCCAGCGTGGCCGGGGCCACCCGCGGCCGCCGCGCAGTCATGACGAGGATGGCAGCCACATAGCCGGCCACAATGAGCAGGAAAATGGTCTCGACGAGCCAGTTGTAAGCGGGCGGCTGGAGATATCCGTGCGTGGCCAGGACCTGCTCGACGCTGGCCTTGGCTACCGTCAGGACCAGCACCGCCGCGTAGGTGCCGGCCCGTAGCACCCGCGCCATCGGGCCGGCGGCGGTCGGCCCGAACAGCCACCGCGCCAGCAGTGGCAGCCCGGCCAGCACCAGCAGCACCGTCACGACGTCAACCCGGGCCACCGCGGTGGCGGGGTTACCTGCTGGACCCGGCCAGGCCGCCCAGGCCACCCACGCCGCCGCCGCCGTGAACACCAGCGACCGGCCCGCCCGGCGCATCAGCAGCGCTTCCCGGGCGATCAGCCGCAACCCGCCCGCTCGCCAGGCCAGCCGGGCCAGCCCGGGCGCACCTCGTCCGCCTCGGCCCACATCGCCTCGGCCCAGTCCCGCCGCTCGGCCGGCATCAGCCGCGCCGCCGTCCGGCTCAGCCAGTTCATGGCACCGTGGGCGCCGCGACGCCGCGCCCGCTCCGCGCCCTGGCGCCCGGCTGGCTGGCCGGCCGGGCCGCGGCGGCCAGCGCCCCCGTCGCGGTGGCCAGCCCGCCGGCGGTCAGCCGGTACAGGTGGCGCCGCGGCCGGCCCAGGGCCGGCTCGTCCTGCCAGCACGCCTCGACCATGCCCCGGTCAGCCAGCCGGATCAGAATCGGGTACAGCGTGCCCGACTTCAGCCCCGTCTGCCGGGCCAGCGCGTACCCATGCTGCCACTGCGACGGCTGGGCGCACAGCGCCGCCAGCACCGCCAGCGTCTGCGCCGAAAACTCAGAACGTGACCTCACGCCGGTGACTCTACATAGGTAGAGATCTGTTGTCCACGCCAGGTGGCAACACCATAAAGGCAGGCACCGGACCTATTTCAACAGGGACGACCCACGGCCGATCAGGACACGCCCGTAGCGGCCGGGCGCTCTAGAGCATCAATCAAACACTCGCTTCCGGTTAGCGGCCGGGCCTCAGGCCTAGCGGCCCGGCCTCAGGGTTAGCGGCCCGGCCTCAGGGTTAGCGGCCCGGCCTCAGGGTTAGCGGCCCGGCCTCTGGGTTAGCGGCCCGGCCCGCGCCCGGCGCCCGGCCCTGGGGTAGCGCTGATCTCCCCGAGCAGCCGGAGCACGAGGGCCAGCGGCGGCCAGGCGGAGCGGCCCCGGCGGGTCACGGCGAAGGGCCGCTGCGTCACATCCGGCTGGCCGAGCGGACGCAGCACCACGCCGCGGCGCACCGGGCGCCCGGCGGGCAGCAGCCCGACGCCCAGACCGGCCAGAATCATGTCCTGCACCAGTTCGAGGCTGTCCACGCGGTGCGTGATCCGCGGCTGGAAGCCGGCCAGCGAGGCCACCGTGCGGATCACCTCCTCATCGCCGCTGTTCCGTGAATTGACGATCCAGTCATGATCGGCGAACCGGCGGAAGACCTCGAGCGCAGTCCCCGCCACGCGGCCCCGGGCGGTCGGCGTGCCCAGACCCCACTGCCTCAGACCCAGCGGCTGGGTGACCAGGCTGCGGTCGAACCGAGCCGGGGCGAGGTTGTAGTCGTAGGTCAGGGCCAGGTCGACCGCGTCGTCGGCCAGCAGGCCGAGCGCCTCATCTGGTTCGTGCTCATGGATGCCAAGCAGTACGGCGGGATGCCGTTCGGCCAGGAGCCGGACGACTGGCAGTACGGACTCGCGCACGGCGGTAGCGAACGCCGCTACCCGCACCGTCCCGGCCGGCGTCGCCGTCGGGTCCAGGTCCAGTCGGGCGGCCTCGAGGGCAGCCAGGATCGTGACCGCGTGCCCCGCCAGCCGGTGCCCGGCCGGGGTCAGCCGCACCCGCCGCCCGTGCGGCTCCGTCAGCGGGGTGCCCGCCTCCTGGGCCAGGACCGCGATCTGCTGCGAAACAGTGGAGGTGGTGACGTGCATGCTCTCGCCGACCTCTCGCATGGAACCGAGGCGGGATAGCTCAAGCAGCAGTTCGAGACGGCGCGGGTCCATTCCCCGATCATTCATGATTGATGAACGGTGTGTCCATCAAATTCACGTGGACACGGACGATCCCGGTGACGTGTACTGGCGTTCATGGTCAGCATCACGGCGGCGCCCCGCACCTCAGCCCGTTCCGGCACCTTGATGGCGCTGGGCTCGATGAGCTGCGTCCAGCTCGGCTTGGCGCTGTCCGTTCACCTCTTCGGTGAAGTCGGCCCGCTGGGCGCCGCCTGGCTCCGGCTGGCTTGCGCGGCCGTGATTCTGCTGGCCGCCGTCCGGCCCCGGCCCTGGCGCTTCCGCCGCTCGGTGCTGCTGGCCACGGTCGCCCTCGGCATCGCGACCGCCGGGTTGACCATGCTGTTCATGGTGGCCGTGGCCCGGCTGCCCCTCGGTACGGCCAGCGCCCTTGAGTTCCTCGGCCCGCTCGGCGTGGCCGTCGCCCGCGGCGGCGGCCGCCGCGCGCTGCTCTGGCCCGGCTTCGCCGCGGCCGGCGTGCTGCTGCTGACCCACCCGTGGCAGGGCAGTCTCAATCTGGTGGGCATCGCCGCCGCGCTGGGCGCGGCGATCTGCTGGGCCGCCTACATCATGCTCACCCAGGCGGTCGGGGACGAGGTGGCAGGCCTGCAAGGGCTGGCCGTGTCCATCACGGTTGCGGCGCTGGCGGCGACTTTGGTGTCCGGGCCGGCCGTCATCGGAGACCTGACGCCGCATCTGCTCCTGGCGGGTTTCGGCTTGGCCTTGCTGCTGCCGGTCATCCCGTTCAGCCTGGAAATGTACGCCCTGCGCCGGCTGACGACCTCGGCCTTTGGCACCCTGATGTGCCTGGAGCCGGCTATCGCCCTGGTCGCCGGGCTGGCACTGCTCGGCCAGGTGCCCCGGGTCTGGTCGCTGGCCGGGGTCGCCTTCGTCATCGCCGCCGGCCTCGGCGCCGAGCGGTCCGGCGCGCGCACCGTGCCTAGGGCCGCCCCCAGAGTTCTCGCTGGTCCAGCACGTGCCAGCAGGCGGTGAGATCCAGCACGAGCCGGCCGCGCACTCCGCCCTCGGCTAGCGGTGGGCTGGAGCACCCGCCAGGACGACCGAGCCCGTACTGGCGCAGGCATCGCTGAGGACCGACAGACGCTGGTCGCCCGGGCTGACCGGTGGGCCGTCCCGCTCGTACCCGTTGAGGTCCTCCCTGACCGGACAAACTCCCGGCGGCCCTCCGTGGCCCGGCCGCTACGTTTACGGCCTGGAGCCGAACCATCACGGGCGTCACGGCCGGAGCTGGCGCGGCGTCAGCGCTTCCCGCCTAGCAGGCTTAGCAGAACTATCTGGCCTATCAGACCTCGCAGCGTGCAGGCACGGGCGCGGCGCGGGTTCAACGTTATCGAGCACCGGCAACTCGGCGGCGTGCACCATGGTCTCGCGGCTGCGGAGCTGCAACGGCAGTGCCTTGATGATGCCAGTTCCGCGTGGCCCCGCGCGGGTCCAGCCAGGCAAGCTATTGACTGGGAGAATACTCTTGGAGTATTCTCCCAGTTATGAGTGTTCCGCTGACGCTGCTTGGCCTGCTGGAGCGGGGGCCAAGCCACGGATATGACCTGAAACGGGACTACGACGCGTACTTCGGCCGGGGCAGGCCGCTGCGTTACAGCCAGGTGTACGCGACCCTGTCCCGGCTGGCCAGGGACGGGAAGGCGATCCCCGGGCCGGTCGAGCAGGGGGCCGGGCCGGAGCGGCGCCGGTACGTCATCACCGAGGCGGGGATCGCGGAGGTGGAGCGGTGGCTGGCCGAGCCGGCCCCGCCGGAGCCGGACCTGCACAGCGAGCTGTTCGCCAAGGTGGTGCTCGCCTTGATGCTCGGCCGCCCGGCCGACAGGTACCTCGACGCCCAGCGGGCGGCGCACCTGCAGCGGATGCGCGAGCTCACCGAACTCAAGCGGGACGGGGAGCCGCTCGACGTGCTGCTCGCCGACCACGCGCTCTACCGGCTGGAGGCTGACCTGCGATGGATCGACCACACCGCGGCCCGGCTGGACCTGCTCGAACGGGCGGTGCACCAGTGACCGCGAACCTCCCCGCCGCGGCGGGCCCCGGGACCGGGAACATCGTCGAGGCGCGGGACCTGGTCAAGTCGTTCGGCGAAACGCCGGCGCTGCGCGGCGCCTCGCTGACCGTCCGGCGGGGCGAGATCGTCGCGGTCATGGGGCCGAGCGGCTCGGGCAAGTCCACCTTGCTGCACTGCCTGGCGGGCATCCTGGTCCCCGAGCACGGGCGAGGTCTGGTTCGGCGGGCAGCGGCTGGACACCCTGAGCGACGACCGGCGCAGCGCGCTGCGCCGGGACCGGTTCGGGTTCGTGTTCCAGTCCGGCCAGCTGGTCCCCGAGCTGACCGCGGAAGAGAACGTCGCGCTGCCGCTGCTGCTGTCCGGCACCCGCCGCGGCCCGGCGATGGCGGCGGCCAGGAAATGGTTCGCCGCGCTCGGCCTGGACGGGCTCGAGGGCCGCAGGTCCGGGGAGCTGTCCGGCGGGCAGGCGCAGCGCGTCGCGCTGGCCCGCGGCCTGGTCGCCGGGCCGCAGGTGCTGTTCGCCGACGAGCCGACCGGGTCGCTGGACTCGGTGTCCGGCGAGCTGGTGATGGACCTGCTCACCGCCGCGGCCCGCGAGCACGGCACCACCGTCGTCCTGGTCACCCACGACGCCCGGGTCGCCGCCTACGCCGACCGCGAGGTCATCGTCCGCGACGGCACGGTCGGCACGCTCACCGGGGCCCAGCCGTGATCGGGCTCGGCCTGCGGCTGGTGGTCAGCGGCGGCCGCGAGGCGATCACCCGGCTGGTCGTCCTGGCTGTCGCGGTCGGCCTCGGCGTCGGCCTGCTGCTGACCGCCGTGGCCGCGACCAACGCGGTCACCACCTGGAACAACCGCCACGCCTGGTTCTGGACCGGCAGCGCGTGGGTGCCCCCCGGCCCGGCGGCAGCGGGCACCGCCCCGCTGTGGTGGCACCCCAGCGGCGACATCTTCGACGGCCAGCCGATCAGCCGCTTCGACGTGGCCGCCACCGGCGCCTCGTCACCGGTGCCGCCGGGCATCCCCCGGGACCCGCGACCCGGCCAGTACTACGCCTCGCCCGCGCTCGCCGCGCTGCTGCGCGCCACCCCGGCGAACCAGCTGGCCGGCCGCTACCCCGGCCACCTGGCCGGGGTGATCGGCGACGCCGCGCTGCCGTCGCCGAACTCGCTGGTCATCATCGTCGGACGCACCCCGGCGCAGCTCGCGCACACCCCGGACAGCGCGCAGGTGACGTCGATCTCCACAACGGAGCTGGGCTGGCCCGCTCCCCCGGACGAGGCCAACCCCCAGGGCCTGACCTACGCCCCGCCCGACCCGGGAGGCGGGGCGAGCGCCACCGACCTCATCCTGTCCGTCGTCGCGCTGGCGATCCTGGCCCCGGTGCTGATCTTCATCGCCACCGCGACCCGGCTGTCGGCCGCCCGCCGCGAGGAGCGGTTCGCGGCGATGCGCCTGGCCGGCGCGACCCGCAAGCAGGTCTCCCTGCTCGCCGCCACCGAATCGACCGTGGCCGGGATCCTGGGGGTGGCCGCCGGGTTCGGGATCTTCTTCCTGCTGCGCATCCCGGTCGCGGGCATCCCGTTCATCGGCCAGCCGTTCTTCCCCGCCGAGCTGTCGCTCAGCCTGCCGGACATCCTCGCGGTCGCGATCGGCGTGCCCGTCTTCGCCGCCGTGGCGGCCCGGCTGGCGCTGCGCCGGGTGCACATCTCCCCGCTCGGCGTCGCCCGGCGGGCGACGCCGAAGCCGCCGCGGGCCTGGCGGGTGGTGCCGCTGCTGGCCGGCCTGGCCGAGCTCGGCTTCTGGACCATCCACGGCCACCCGGCCTCCATCCCCGGGCAGGTCCAGGCGTTCGTCTCCAGCTTCGCGCTCATCATCGTCGGCCTGTTCATCGCGGGCCCGTGGCTCACCATGGCCGCGGCCAGGGCCATGGCCCGGTGGACCAGCCGCCCCGCCACGCTGCTCGCCGCCCGCCGCCTCGCCGACGACCCCAGGGCCGCCTTCCGCGCCGTCAGCGGCCTCGTGCTCGCCCTGTTCATCACCACCGTGGCCGTGGTGGCGATCACCACGCAGAACGCCAAGAACCTCACCCGGTGGGGCAGCGCCGCCGAAGCGAACGTGCTGACCGACCAGGTATCGGCATCGAACCAGGTGGCCGGCAACAGCGGCCCCGGAATCAGCCCCGGGCACGGCGCGCCCGGGCCGGCCGCGCCTGCCGCGCCGCTGACGGCACAGCTGAGCGGGATTCCCGGCGTCCAGGGGGTGCTCGTGGTCCGCGCGGACCCGGGGCTGACCATCCCCGGGACATTTCACAACCTCGACGCAATCTGCGGCGGTCACCGGCCCGGTCCCGGCAGGCGTGGTCTCGTGCGCGCAGCTCGCGGCCGTTCCCGCCCTGGGCCGCTGCCCGGCCGGGGCGACAGCGGCGAAGTTCCCCGCAGACGGGTTCAACGGCCCCCTGTTCGGCGTGGACGCCACCACGATCACCTGGCCAGCCGCGAACGTCCCGGCCGCGCGGCTGGACACCCTCGGCGTGGACGCCATCAACGTGGCGACGAACGGCACCACGCCGGCGGTCGAGCAGGCCAGGACGGTGCTCGAGAACGCACGCGCCTACCCCGCCGTCAGCACGCCGTCCACCATCGAGCGACATCATCCGGCAGGACAATTCCGCCAACAGCGACTACCAGCAGCTCGCGAACATGGTGATCCTGGTCAGCCTGCTGATCGCCGGCTGCACGCTCGCCGCGGGCATCGCGGCCGGGCTCGCCGACCGCAAGCGGCCATTCAGCATGCTGCGGCTCACCGGCGCCCGGCTCGCCACGCTGCGCCGCGTCGTCGCACTCGAAGGCGCCGTCCCGCTGCTCGCCGTCGCCGCCGTCGCGATCGGCACCGGGTTCGCCGGCGCCGCCATGTTCGCCTCCGAGGCGCAGCAGCACCCGATGGTGGCGCCCGGCGCCGCCTACTACCTCCTCACCGCGGGCGGGATCATCGTGTCGCTCGGCATCATCGCGGCCACCTTCCCGCTGCTGGCACGCATCACCGGACCCGAGGTCGCGAGAAACGAATGAACCCCCGCATCTAAACCAATCCCCCGAACAGGTTCCCTGCTTCGCGCCACGGCGATCGGCGCGAGGATCCGGCTGCTGCCTTCGCGGGGTGCTCACCTTCCGTGACGGGCACACGGTGCTCGAACTTGGGCAGCGGCCGGGAATCCAGGTGAGGATGACGGGCTCTGAAGCCGGATGACGCTGTGTCGCTCGCCAGGACGGCTCCTGTTCGGCCGGGACAAGAGCCGCCGCATGCATGACTTGGCCTGCTCAGGCGCCGCCGCTTCGTGACAGACGGTCACAGCTCACGGGTCGTCCGGCACGCGGTATCCGCCGTGCGGGGTAGCTCATTTCGGTGCCGGCTGGCGGGCCCGCACAGATCGGGGCTTTTGGTGGCACGTGTTCCTGGCCGGGGCGGGCCGTGGCGCGTTCGTGTGCACGGTGGCCGGGGCGCGACCTTACCGTTTGCCGGCGTCGCTGCCGCTGCCGAGGCCCAGCCGGCGGTGCACGACCTGGCGGGCCAGGTCCAGGACCGCGGGGTTGTCGTGCAGGACGAAGTTGGCGTCGGCGGCCAGGATGATCCCGTTCAGTTCGAAGGCGAGCCGGTCGGGGTCCTCCCCGGCGGGAAGTTCGTGCTGGGCGATGGCGGTGGCCGCGAAGCCGCGGAGCAGGTCCACGAACCCGGCCTGGAAGGCGGCGACGCTTTCCTTGACGGGGCCGGGGCGGGTGCCCATCTCCAGCGCCGCGCCGGCGAAGAAGCAGCCGCCGGGGAAGGTGCGGCGCTGCAGGTGCTCGAAGAACGCCTCGCACACCGCCGCGAGCTGGGCCAGCCCGGCGGGGGCCGCCAGGGCGGGCTGGACGACTTCGTCGGCGAAGATCCGGCCCGCTTCTTGCACGGTGGCCAGCTGGAGTTCCTGCTTGGAGGCGAAGTGCGCGTACAGGCCGCTCTTGCTCATGCCGATCGCGGCGGCCAGGTGCCCGATCGACAGGCCCTCCAGCCCGTCGACGGTGGCCAGCGACGCGGCCGTGCGCAAGATCGCGCTGCGGGTGCGTTCTCCGTCGGCGCGCGGGCGCCGCCGGGGGCGGGGCGTGTGGCTGGCGGTCTGGGTCATCGTCTTGACAAGATAGCACGACCGGTCGTACGTTCACTTCGTACGACCGATCGTGCTAACTAGGCTGGAGCGCCTAGCAGGTCCGAACCGGCGGCAGTGGCACCGAAGGAGAGGGGAGCAGTCATGGCTGGAAAGGCAGTGATCAGTCTCAGCACCGGCCTGGAGGACCCGGAGAAGGTGACCGTGGCGTTCCTCGTCGCGGTCGGCGCCGCCGAATCAGGGCGGCCGACCCTGATGTTCCAGGCCAAGGAAGCCGTCCGGCTGGCGCTGGACGGCGTGGCGGCCGGCGTGGCGTGCGAGGGCTGCCCTTCGCTGCCCGACCTGCTGGCCCGGTATGACAAAGCCGGCGGCCGGTTCATGGTCTGCCCGGTCTGCTTCAACGCCAAGCACCTGGACAAGGGCGGGCTGCTGCCCAACGCCGAACTGGCGGGCAGCGTCCAGCTGTGGGAATGGATCGGAGACGAAGGGGCGACAACCTTCAGTTACTGAGGGCCGTTCCCAGGATCGAGCAAAGGGCGTTGCCCGGCGCTTCGGTGCCTGGCGGCCAGGACACTCTCGTCCCCGAAGTTGCCAATCGCGGTTCAGGTGACTGCCGCGAGGGCGGACACGGCACGCACCGATCCGGTCGCGGCATGAAGGCCAGGGGGCGGGACGCGCCAGAACCGGCCGTTCCGGGCCACCCGGTCGCCGCGAACTGTCCTAACCCGAAGAGTGTGCCGGATTCGATATGCGGTCAGACCGGCGGCGCAGTGACAGGAATCCGGGCACTCCCTGCGACGAGCACCGTGCCATCTTCGTGGCCACCGCAGGTTCCGATGGCCGACCGTACTCGAACGACGAGATGCGGCCTCCGAACTCGTCACACCCAAATACGACGGGTTACCAGTTCCGCCGTGAGCTCAGCCCGACTGAAGGTCCCGCACCGGGAACCCGCGGTGGGCCGGAAACTGGCCCCATGATCAGCGTCGGTTCGCGGAACACCGGCCGTCCTTGGCGGCCCACGCGGCGGCCGCCCGGGGAGCGGGGCATCGGCCCCCGGGCGGTCTTCGCTAGCACCCCGCTATTCCATCGGCAAGCCGGCGGGCAGCCCGAGCTGGTCGGCCAGCTCCCCGTACGGGGCCTCCGGCAGCACCAGGCGGGCCACCCGCAAGATTTCCCTCGGGTCCGCCCCGGGAGGCCGCAGCACGCAAACGGTGTCGTCACTGATGCTGCGGGTCACCACCAGCCGGTCATGGTCGGCCAGGATGATCGGCCAGCTGGCGGCATTCCCAGCCGGGCTGCCAGCTCACGGCAGCGGTCCTCCGGCAGAATCAGGCGAGCCGTCCGCAGGATCGCCGTCGGGTCCGTCCCGGGGGGCCGTAGCACGCAGACCGTGTCGTCGGGCTGGCTGCGGGTCACAATCAGCCGGTCATGGTCGGCCAGGACGATAGGAGGCTTCCCCGCGCATGGCGGCGGGGCCGGGTCCGGGCCGGGGTGGGCCAGCTGCGGGCCGGCCTGGCAGGCCGGCCCCTGACGGAGCTGGACCTTGCGGCGCTGGACGGCAGCGGCGATCGCGGCCTGCCGCTGCCGGCGGGCCGCTCGTCCCAGCTCCGTCAGGAAGGTCGCTGCGATGAGCAGGCGGCGGTCAGCAGCAGGATCTTCAGCCACGGCGGCATGCCCGCGCCGGGCGCTGCCTTTCCGGTCGGCCCGGGACGGTGCCCGCTGCCAGCTGGCGCCGACGGCGGCGGGGTCTGGTACTGCCGGGGGGCCGGGGCCGGCCTGGGCGGTGATGGTGACGCCCGCTGCGGGATCGCCAGCACGGTGCCGGGGCGGATCGCGTCCGGATCGGGGCCGATGCGCCGCTGGTTGGCCGCGTACAGGGCCGGCCAGCCGCCGCGAACGGAAAGGGCGGCCGCGATCCCGGTCAAGGTGTCACCGGCCGCGACCGTGTAGCGGACGGGAGTTCTCACCCCAGGCAGCACCACAACGGTGCCGGGGCGGATCGCGTCCGGATCGGGGCCGATGCGCCGCTGGTTGGCGCCGTACAGGGCCGGCCAGCCGCCGCGCACGGCGAACCGGGCGGCGATTCCGGCCAGGCTGTCGCCGGGCTGCACGACGTAGCTGGCGGGGGAACTGGCCGCCGTCATCGGTGCGGCGGCGGCGCTCAACGTGCTGGTGCTGGTGCTGGTGAGGATGACCTCGGTACTTCTTGCCGTGCGGGTGTTCGCCTGGGCCGGATGAACGGATCCGTTCATCCCGGCCGTCATCAAGATGATCGACAGAACGCTCCAGGCGAGCACGACGCACGCGGACTTCGTCCACGCATGCATAGTGCTGTCACTTTCCTTCCAAGAGATCAGCGCCGAACGCTGCTGGTCCGGACGCCAAAGGCACGAACCGGTCAGGAAGGAAAGGACTTAAGCGGGTGGCACCTCCGGCAGATAGGAGCGCCAGATCGGCTTCGCGGCGGCACGACGTACCAGCCGCAGCAAGATCAGAGTGTGGTGCGTGATCAGAGCATTACCGCTGCCCTGTATTCCGCCCCCACTGTGCCCGCCAGAACCGTCGCCAGAACCGCCCGCAGGCCCGCTGCCGCCGTTTGCGCCGCCGCCAGGCCCGGCCGGCAGCTGGGGAAGCGCAGGCGAGTTCGGCGCACCGCCGCCGCCTGCCCTTAACGCCGGCGACGAGGACAGGCGGCGCCCAGTATCGCCGGTTGAGGCGGCCAAGTCACACCCCGCACGCCAGCGCCGGACGGCCCGGTGACGGGGGCCAGCGTGGCGGTGACCGGGGCCAGCGCGCCGGTGGCGGCGGAGACGGCCGGGGACGCCGCGGCGGTGACCGGGGCCAGCGCGCTGGTGACGGGGGCCAGCGTGCTGGTGACCGGGGCCAGCGTGCTGGTGACGGGGCGGGGCCAGCGTGGCGGTGACCGGGGCCAGCGCGCCGGTGGCGGCGGAGACGGCCGGGGTCACCGTGGCGGTGATCGGGGCCACCGTGGCTATGACGGGGGCCACCGTGGTGGTGGCGGGGGGGCAGGGAGACGACCGGGGCCACCGCGGAGGCGACCGGGGCCACCGCGGTGGTGACGGGGGGGGGCCAGCGCGCTGGTGGCGGCGGAGACGACGGGGCCACCGCGGCGGTGACCGGGGCCAGCGCGCTGGTGGCGGCGGAGACGACCGGGGCCACCGCGGCGGTGACGGGGGCCAGCGCGCTGGTGGCGGCGGAGACGACCGGGGCCACCGCGGCGGTGACCGGGGCCACCGCGCTGGTGGCGGCGGAGACGACCGGGGCCACCGTGGCGGTGACCGGGGCCACCGCGGCTGGTGGCGGCGGAGACGGACCGGGGCCACCGTGGCGGTGACCGGGGCCACCGCGCTGGTGGCGGCGGAGACGACCGGGGCCACCGGGCGGCAATGACCGGGGTCACCGTGGCTATGACGGGGGCCAGCCGCGCTGGTGGCGGCGGAGACGACCGGGGCCACCGCGCTGGTGGCCGGGGCCACCGTGGCGTGGGGGCGGAGACGACCGGGGTCACCGTGGCGGTGACCGGGGCCAGCGCGGCTGGTGAGGGGCGCGCGGTGATGACGGGGGTCAGCGTGGTGGTGGGGGGCCACCGTGCTGGTGAGGGCGGAGACGATCGGGGTCACCGTGGCGATGACCGGGGCCACCGCGCTGGTGGCGGCGGAGACGACCGGGGTCACCGCGGCAATGACCGGGGTCACCGTGGCTATGACGGGGGCCGCCGTGCTGGTGGCGGCGGAGACGACCGGGGCCACCGCGGCAATGACCGGG
>CAVUBQ010000002.1:0-2287493 GCA_963739845.1 Vulcanimicrobiota bacterium
CGTCGTGCCATAGAGCGTGCCATTCACGTCGATTAAAGATGCAAGGGGCTTAACGCCATCGGTTCCGCTGCCGAAGCTGTGGAGCACCTTCTCCCTGCCGTTGGCGCGTCATTCTAAAGACTGTGCCGGCGTGGTGCACGCCTTGGTCAGCAGTCGTTCCATAGAGCATGCCGCCTACGTCGACTAGGGCCCCTACGGGAGCAGCTCCCTGACGGAAGTTTGCGAAGCGGTGCACCACTTTCTCCGTACCGCTTGTGGTGATGCTGAAGACGGTGCCGCGGCGTGCGCCGCCGCGTTGCGTCGTGCCATAGAGCCTGCCTTTAACCTTGATCAAGGCTCCTGAGGGCCAATAACCGCCGGCTCCGCCGGGAAAACTGTAAAGCACGTTCTCGATGCCGTTTGTCGTGATGCTAAAAACGGTGCCGTTTCCGGAGCCGCCTATAAATGTCGTCCCGTAGAGCGTGCCGTTTACCTCGATCAAGGATGCGACGGGATTAGCGCCGTCAGGCTCTGCGCTGAAGCTGTAGAGCACTTTTTCGGTACCGTCCGGCGTAAGGCCGAAAACCGTCCCGCAGCCTTCGAAGCCATCGACATCGCATTGGGTATATGAGCCGCCCCCGCTGGTCGTGCCGTAGAGCGTGCCGCCGACGTTGATTAAGCTCGCTCGCGGATCGGCCCCGTCACGGGCTGCGCCAAAGCTATACACGACTTTGTACTCTGCGTTATCGGCGCGTGCCGCGAGCGCTGACGCTTGCGGCATCGCACCCGGTGCGCTGATCGGCGTCTGCGATCCGCCGCAGGCTACAAGTAATGCGGCGAGGCTGATGGCAAGTGCGGACTCAGTCAAAGTTCTCACACGACACCTCCAAGTAGCTGAGCGAATCGGAGCTAGTAAGTTCGGCTTAGCGGTACCGACTGCGCGCACTGGAACCGTCGATTGGTCACTCCTATTTCAGTTCAGGCGCTTGGCAGCGCAGCGGCGCTTATCCAACATCGTTATGGCGTTACACTGAAGAGCAGGCCTTTGTGGTGCGCACCCCCTGAGGAAAGCGTACCATAGAGGTCGCCGTTAAGGTAAGTTACCGCAGCAGACGGATGGCAGCCAAGGTTGCCAGTGTCTCTCCACTTATACAGTACCTGGAGAGAACCCGCCGGCGTAAGACTAAACAGCGTGCCGCAGTTGTTGAACCCACCGTTCTGAGTCGACCCTAGAACACGCCATGTTGTACCGTTAGCGGAGCAGCCGGATATCCGCCGTTGTAGTCCTCCCCGAAGCTGTAACGGCGTGCTCTTTGCCGCCGG
Organism: Vulcanimicrobiota bacterium; assembly: GCA_963739845.1. Classification (GTDB taxonomy): domain Bacteria; phylum Vulcanimicrobiota; class Vulcanimicrobiia; order Vulcanimicrobiales; family Vulcanimicrobiaceae; genus Cybelea. Next base: position 1,303 of record CAVUBQ010000002.1, read on the forward strand.
TCGTGACCGAGAATACGGCACCTTCGCCGTAGACGCCGCCGAGCCACGAGGTGCCGAACAACTGCCTCTCAGGAGCGCGACGCCACCCACCGGCTGCGTGCAATCATCCCTGCGACAGCTATACACAACCTGTTCTGCGCCGCCCGGCGTAACGCTAAAGACGGTCCCATTGCCATAGGCGCCGCCGCCCACCGTCGCTCCGTATAGTGTGCCGTTCAGTCCCGCGAGACGACCCGACGGCGCGATACCGTCGGGCTCACGTCTAAAGCTGTAGAGTGTTTTGAAGCCGCCGGACGGGCTAACCGTAAAAACGGTTCCATCATCGTTTGCTCCACCCAGCGGCGTCGCGCCGTACAGTGTTCCGTTGAGTACCCCGAAGTCGGAACTTGGGTAGGCGCCGTCGGCCCCGTCGAACTCGTGGACGATCGCGTAGTTTTTCCCCGAAGGGGAGATGCTGAAGACGATGCCACAGCCGCCGGAGCTACAGCTGCCGGTGCCGCCGTATCGGGTCGTCCCGTAGAGGGTACCGTTAAGTTCCGTGAGGCCAGCCGCTGGTTGACGGCCGTCGGAGCCACCGGCAAAGCGATGAAGAACGCGCTCTTTTCCGTCGACTCCGACCTCATAGACAGTGCCGTCGTGTGACCCTCCACCTTCGAAAGCCGTACCGAAGAGATTCCCTTCGTAGGCGCGTAGGTCTGACAGTGGATACGTACCGCCGGTCGTTGTGAAGCTATAGAGCACTTCATAGCCGGCGCTACTCGTCTTCGGACGAGTCGCAACCTGAGGGTTCAGCGCTTGAGGACTCAGCGCTTGCTGAGGTGCGGCGCAGCCTGCGCACAGAACCACGAGGATTGCAATACGGCGTTTCATAAACAACTCCGTTAGAGCTTCAGTTAGACGGCGCGGTTGCGAGCGCGCCGCGCTCCGGAGAATGCATGGCTGAAGCATATCATTCCCGTTATCTTTGCGTCACACTAATCCCCTAGCGACCTTCTGAAGCAGTGGAGCCGCCGGCCCCGCCCACGGCTTCGAGACACGATGGCCGTGGGCATCGCAGTGACTACCCACTCAATGCGATAGGGAAGGCGACCGGCTAGTCGCTCTCGGCGTGCTCGCGAATACGAGCAGGCGCGTAGGTCCCACATCCGCGGCATTGGGAAGCCCTGGCTGTGCTCCTTAACGGAATGGGCGCCTAACTCACAGGTGCCCGTTCGTAGCGTCTTCATGCGACCGCTGCGCGCCGCATCGTTAGGTATGCTGCGAGGAGAGCGGGAATGACGCCAAGGGCGAGCCCCACGGCACCCCAGAGGTCATCATTGATATGCGCATTAATCCACGGCTTTAGGTTGTAGCTTGTTATGATGAATCTAAGATCACGATCACGATCGCTTGAACCAGAAATGCCACGAGGGCGACGCGACCCAGTGACGGCCATAAAGGAACTCGCGGCTTCAGCGCCGCCCACATAGAGGGAAGAGCAACGAGCGAGATCATCATCCAAGCAACCCCAAGAGAAGCGCTTCGAAAGCGGTATCTAGTGGTCCAGCGTAAAGGAACGGGAATCCTTCGATTACTCGAACGGCAAGATGGAGAGCAGCAAATAGTCCGATACCAATCCAGAACCCCAGGAATGATGACAGAAGAAAAAGGTCATATGTGCGGTTCTGACGATCGCGTTGTGCCATCGCTTAACCTTAGATGCATTCGCCACCGGAACCCCTTCACGCGGATCTATACCGGCACGCGGTCTTGCATCTCGCTTAAGAGCCCGCCTTAACCTAGACGCCTCGCACTTTGCCGGCTGCGCGCCTGAGCCGTCCCACCGCTGACCCAGGTTGTTTCTCAGGCCCTGCCCGCCGTGATACGATTGACCCACCGCGCCGCAGCACGAAGCTGCACGGCGACGCGTTCTTATAAGCGAGGCTTTAGGCACATGAATCGTTCTTATCTTAACCATTACGCCCTAAGCTGCTGCATGGCGGCCGCATCGCTTGCCGGCTGCGGCGGATCGCAGCCGCCGGTTGGCGCGCCTGGCGTGAGCGCGCACGCGGATCGCAGCGAAGCGTCGAAACTCACGGTACTTCATCGCTTCAGGGGCTATCCACGCGATGAGGTGATCCCATCGGCTCGCTAACGTGGCGCCGGGGTGAGCTCTACGGCGTTACGGGCGGAGGTGGCATCAAGTATGAAGGAGCGGTCTATGCGGTTAAAACCTCCGGCGAAGAACGCGTAGTTTATAACTTCAACAAGAAACGCGACGGCGTCGTGCCAATCGCCGGCCTGACATTGGGACACGGTGAACTGTACGGCACAACGGCGTACGGCGGCACAAAAAACAGGGGAACGATTTACGCGTTGACCACGTCGGGCACCGAGCGCGTATTGTACAGTTTCAAGGGCGTAAACCAAACGACTGACGGCGGTACGACCGATGGCGACGGGTGGCAGCCGGACTCAACCCTAGTAGAGGTAAAGCACGTTCTTTACGGCACAACGCGGATTGGCGGCACTCCCGACTCGATTTGCGGATGCGGGACCGTCTTTTCTTTCAATCTCGCTACAAATCAGGAAAGCGAGCTCTATCGATTCCTTGGGCACTCGGACGGTGAAGACCCTGGTCTGCTCATGGCGGCCAATGGAAACCTCTACGGCGTAACGGCGTCTGGAGGCGCAAATGGGTGCGTCGAAGATCAGGGTTGCGGTACCGTTTTTGAAATCAGCGCTTCGGGCGCAAAGCGCACGCTCTACAGTTTCCGAGGCGGAACGGATGGCGCGGAGCCGACGTCGCTTCTCGCGCTGAATGGATCGTTTTACGGGGTCACATGGGAAGGCGGTGGAACGAACTGCACCAACGAGACGCAGCTAGTCGGTTGCGGCACGATTTTCGAGATCGACGCGTCGGGAAGCGAGCACATCGTTTACCGCTTTCAAGGTCAGCCCGACGCCGCGTTCCCCAACGATTTGATCGACGTAAACGGCACGCTCTACGGCGCTAGCAGCGGAGGCGGCGTGCACAATCGTGGCACGATCTTCGAGGGAGGCGCAAACGGTCAAGCGTCCGTGCTATATAGCTTCGGAGCACCTCACGGCAAAGGACCGCACGACCTCCTCGCTGTTCACGGCGCTTTATATGGCACCGCGGGCGGAGGAGGAGTTTCCCGCTGCTTTGCGTCGTCGTCTTTCGACCCCCGACCATGCGGCCTTGTATTCCGCTTTCAGCTTTGACACCAAACAGTTAATCGGAAAGACGCTTTCCATGAACTACTTCGATGATCGTAGTCGCACCGCTCTTTCGTTAGTCGTCGCTGCGGCAATGCTCGCCGGGTGCGGCGGATCGCAGGTGCCCATCAGCGCTGCAGGCGCGGTTTGCTCGCCGAAATACGCCTCGGTGGACTCTCGGAAGAGCATACACAGCCAACAACATCTTAGAGCCATCGCATGATTGTTGTCTATCCCATTGCTCTCATCGCGGTATACACCGGCTGTCGATGGATCTGGCTGCGCTCGGAACCTCAGTTGGCGATATGGTCGTACCCCACTGGCGGCCGTGGCCCCTTGTATCCAGATGCCGCCAAAAGCCCCTTTTAGCTTTGTAGTGCTCACGACGGTAGCGGTGGAACCAGCTACAGCGAGCCGATAGATTTCGTTAGGCGGGTTATTGTGACGCCGGCCTCGCGATTCCACAGTTACATCTTTCCCGTCCCACTGGAGCGACTAGCGCTCGCGAGTCCGTCTCGCTATCCTGCGCTATAGCACATCGCAGCTACGCGGGACAGTCATCCCACGCAGAACCCCTCGCTGCATCGCACCCGCCTCATTGGATTCACACTTACTCGGCGTATTCGATTCGAAGCATTCGGCGTTCCGGACGCCCTTCTTGGGCTTCGACCCATCCATGATCCTCGAAGCCATGGCGACGATAGAAGGCTTTTGCGCGATAATTATCGTCCATTACATCTAGCGATACCTTATTAATATGTCGCTCTTTCGCCCAGTGAATCACCGCGGTGACGAGAGCATCGGCTACGCCTTTGCCGCGCGCAAAGGGTGTGACATACATCGAGATCAGTTCAACTACGCCATTGCCGTCGGGTTCGGTAGCGCTGACCATGCCCGAGGGGATGTCGGCAAAGAAGGCGATGACGTTGAATGGCACATCAGCAAGGCGTTGCCGCCAGCGCTGCTCGCTATCCCCGTCGCCCTGCCAATCATCTAGTATCGTGCCGAACGCGTAGGGTGCTTCGCGAAGCGCCTTCAATCGCAACTGTCGAAAGAGAGGCCATTCGTCGACAGTTAAGATGCGCAGAGTGACTGCGGGTTGGGTCATGCGTTAACGAGGATTCGCAACCACCTAGAACAACCCCACCCCCCGCCGCCCCCGGCGTTCGCGAACGCGAGGCCGTCGTGCGTTATGCGCTTAGCAGCCTAGATCGGCGCGCGTCGCTCGTATTGCCTGTGCGCGCCTCGCAGCGCGGAAGCCTAGCTCGCAGCAGCCTCGCAGTTCGGCGGCGCTTGATGCGTTGCGGCTTGGATCGCCCGGAGTTCAGCGGGACTGGCGGCCGGGGTGTCTCGTCTTGACCCCGCCAATTCCTATCCCCCGCAGCTGCGCAACCGTGGCAGTTATTGAACTTGCGCGGGCCTAAAAATCGTATTCGAGTTACGCCCTTCGACTCGCTGCGCTCGCTCAGGGCTTGCAGAGCTTGCGCGTCCTTCGACTTCGGCGCTACGCGCCTTCGCTCAGGATGACAAAAAGTGAGGCGCCAGAGTTTATCCTAAGCGAGCGCAGCGAGTCGGAGGGCTACGGATGACAAAAAGTGAGACGCCGGAGTTTATCCTGAGTGAGCGCAGCGAGTCGAAGGGCTCATCCTTCGACTTCGCTCAGGATGACAAGCGAATTTTAGGCGGCGGCGCCGTGGCACTTTTTGAACTTGCGCCCGCTTCCGCACGGGCAGAGTTCGTTGCGTCCGACCTTCGGCTGATCGCGCTGGATCGGTTTCGCCGGCTCTTCGTCGTCTTTGTTCGTGTGGAACTGTTGCGGGCGGCGCTCGGCGCCGGGCATCGGGCCGAGCAGTTGCTCGACTTCTTGTGCCGGAACGCGCCCGCCGGCGGCGACCGGCTGCGGAATCAGCTCGCCCGACGGAATCGGTTCGAACTGCGGTCCGTTCATCGCGGGCGCCATCGCCCGGCGGCGGACCGTGCTCGATGACGACGCGGAAGACGCCCTTGATCGCCTCGTCCGCAATGTTGTTCTTGAGCGACTCGAAGATCTCGAAGGCTTCCTTTTCATACTCGACGCGCGGATCTTTTTGACCGTAGCCGCGTAGGCCGATGCCGGTCTTGAGGTGGTCCATCACGTAGAGATGATCGACCCACTGGCGGTCGATGATCGGCAGCAACAGATAGCGCTGCTCGACGACGCGCAGAATCTCCGGCGTTACTTCCTTCTCTTTGGCCTCGTAGGCCGCAAGCGCTTTCGCTCGCAAGCATCCGGCGAATCTCCTCGCGGTCCTTTGCCGGCGATGTCGCCGACCGACAGCTCGCGCTTGATCGGGAAGATCAGATCGAGCGCGTTGAGCATCTCGTCGAGATCCCACTCGCTCGGGTGGGCGTTCTCCGGAGCGTTCTCCTCAACCGCCTCGTCGACTTTCGCTTCGAGCGTCTGCAGCATGAAGGTCTCGCGAGTCGAACTTAGCCTCGAGAATCGCGCGCCGGTCGCCATAGATGACCGAGCGCTGCTTGTTCATCACGTCGTCGTACTCGAGAACGTGCTTGCGAATCTCGTAGTTGTGATTCTCGACCTTGCCCTGCGCGCGCTGAATCGACTTCGTGACCAGGCCCGATTCGATCGGCTGCTCGTCGGTGAAGCCGACGCGCTCCATGATGTTCGTCATTCGCTCGCCGCCGAAGAGGCGCATCACTTCGTCTTCCAGCGAGACGTAGAAGCGCGACGAACCCGGATCGCCTTGCCGGCCCGAGCGTCCGCGCAGCTGGTTGTCGATGCGCCGCGACTCGTGCCGTTCGGTGCCGATGATGTGCAGGCCGCCGTTTCGAGCGACGCCCTCGCCGAGCTTGATGTCGGTGCCGCGGCCCGCCATGTTGGTGGCGATCGTCACCTGGGCTTCCTGCCCGGCGTCCTTGATGATCTCGGCTTCTTGCTCGTGATACTTGGCGTTGAGCACGTTGCACTCGACGCCCTTGCGGCGCAGCATCGCCGCGAGCAGCTCGCTCTTCTCGATCGAGCGCGTGCCGACGAGCACCGGGCGCCCTTTCTGGTGCTCGGCGATGATCTCGTCGACGACCGCGTCGAACTTGGCCTTCTCCGACTTGTAGACGATGTCGGAGTTGTCTTTGCGAACCATCGGCATGTTGGTCGGAACGACGACGACGTCGAGACCGTAGATGTCGCGGAACTCGCGCTCCTCGGTCTTGGCCGTTCCGGTCATGCCGGCGAGATGGTCGTAGAGCCGGAAGAGGTTCTGGAAGGTAATCGTCGCGAGCGTCTGATCCTCGCCGCGAACCTTGATGCCTTCCTTCGCTTCGATCGCCTGATGGATGCCGTCGGAGTAGCGGCGGCCGTACATCAGCCGTCCGGTGAACTCGTCGACGATGATCACTTCACCGTCTTTGACGATGTACTGCTGGTCGCGATGGAAGAGGTTCCAGGCCTTGAGCGCGGCGTTGAGCTGATGGGTCAGCTCGATGTTGCGCTGCTCGTAGAGGTTCTGGACGCCGAGCATCTTCTCGACCTTGGCGACGCCGGCTTCGGTGATCGGCACGGCGTGCGCCTTCTCGTCGACGGTGTAATCCTCGGCCTTCTTCAACCGCGGCAGGATCTGCGCGAACTTGTCGTAGAGCTCGCCCGACTCTTGCGAAGGGCCGCTGATGATCAGCGGCGTGCGCGCCTCGTCGACCAGAATCGAGTCGACCTCGTCGACCAGCGCGAAGTAAAGCTCGCGCTGCACGAAATCTTCGACTTGCCACGCCATGTTGTCGCGCAGGTAATCGAAGCCGACTTCGTTGTTGGTCACGTAGGTGACGTCGCAGTTGTAGGCCTCGCGGCGCTGCGCCGAATCGAGCCCGTGCTGAATGATGCCGACCTTCAGCCCGAGGAACTCATAGATCGGCCCCATCCACTCGGCGTCGCGCCGCGCGAGGTAATCGTTGACGGTGACGACGTGGACGCCGCGCCCTTCGAGCGCGCGCGCGTAGACCGGGAGCGTCGCGACGAGCGTCTTGCCTTCGCCGGTCTTCATCTCGGCGATGCGTCCCTCGTAGAGCACTTGTCCGCCCATGATCTGCACGTCGAAGTGGCGCATGCCGACCGTTCGTTTGCCGGCCTCGCGCACGACGGCGAAGGTTTCGGGCAGCATCGCTTCCAGCGATTCGCCCTGCTCCAGCCGGCTCTTGAACTCGGCCGTCTTGGCTTGGAGTTCGGCGTCGGAGAGGGCGGCGAAATCGCGATTCGAACGCGTTGACGGCTTTTGCGGTGCGCCGCAGCCGAACCACGTCGCGCTCGTTGCCGTCGATCAGCGTTTTAAGAAATGACATGACTCTTCTTAGGGCACGAGCCCCAGCCCGATTACCGCGCCCGGCGAGGTAAAGAACTGCACGGCGCCTGACGTCGCCGTTCGCGTTGGCAGCGTAGATATAGACGATGCCGGTGCCGCTCGTGGTCGAATCGGCAACGTAGATCAATCCGCCTCTTATCCACCTTGACGTCGGTCGGCGCGTTGAGCTCGGTCGCGCAGCCCTGAATCTTGCGAATCGGCTTGCCGTAGTGCGAATTTCGGATTAAACGGAGGGAAGACGAGAATCGCCGGGCCGTCGTGTCGACTGAGCTTGCAGCCCGCTTTCGGCATGCCCTGGTCGGCGATGTAGATGTTCCCGAGCGTGTCGAGCGTAACGCCGGCCGGCACGTGAACGCCGTTCTTGTGGCCGAGCGTGATGTTCGGGAAGACGTTGATCGGCGTCGGCGTAGGCGAAGGCGTCGGCGTCGGGCTCGGACTTCCGGTCGGCGTCGGCGTCGGCTTGGGCGTCGGCGTCGGCTTGGGCGTCGGCGTCGGCTTGGGCGTGGGCGAAGGAGTCGGCAAGGTGAACACTTTAACCGACGCGCCCTGCAGGTTGGTTACGTAGATGTGGTTCGAGCTGTCGATCGCGACGCCGCTCGGCACGTTCAGGCCCGGCTTGGGGCCGGCGAGCTCCTGAAACGGCGAGATCGTGCCGGCGTTGTAGAGCAGCACGCTGTTGGGATAGGTCACGAGCGGATTGACGTCCGCGATGACCATCAATCTCGGCAGCGGGCTGGCCGAACTCGACGGCATCGGCGTGACGAGGTTCGGCGGCGAGATCGCGATGCCGCGCGGACGCCCGAACAGCCCTACGGATATCAACGGAAGGACGTTTCCCGTCGCCAGCGCGGCAAACTTAATCAAGAGCGCGTGGCCCGTGCTCGGATTAAAGTTGGTAACCCACAGGTTCTGTCCGCGATCGAACGCCAAGTACTGGGGCGAATCCAGCGTCGTGCTCCCGCCGCCGATCTGGAAGGCGGGCCTGCCGCCGCTCTTGGTTCCCTTCGTATAGATGCTGATGGCGTTCTGGTTGCTGTTGCTCGCGTAGAGCGTCTGCGAGGGGAAGTCCGGCCCGACGTTCACGCCCGTGGTTTGACCTAAGCTACTGCAGGCCACGATCGCCGCGGTCAAGATCAACGCGAGAAAAGCTACGGGTAGCCTAAACAGCATGAATTCTCCCTAGATAGTGGGTCCGGTTCCAGGTTCCCGCAGCGGCCCGGCTTTCCTGGCCGTGCGCGCGCAAGGCAAGGAACCAGACGGCGGCTGCGACCAGGACGACCACCAGCACGAGCACGAGAAGGCGGCGGGTCCGGCGCCGCTCGTAGGCAGGACGGCTCGACTCCGTATCGATGATCGGGCGCGGCATACGAGCTAAACCGCGTGGCGCAGCGGATGGTTGAGGTCGCCGCTTTGCACGAGTTTCAACAGCTCGCCGACGGTTACGAACCGGTAGCCGGCCCGCTTGAAACGCTCGACGACAAATGGCAAGGCTTCGATCGTCGCGAGCTTGCCGCTGTGCAGCAAGACGATCTCCGGTGCGGTCGCGTGCTCGACCAAGTGGTTCTCGATTTGGCGAGCGCTCAGCGTACGCCAGTCGCCGCTGTCGTCGGTCCAAAGCACGACCGAATACCCAAGCTCCTGCGCGATCTGCAACGTGCGCTCGGTGTAACGCCCGTGCGGCGGACGCATGAGCGTGCGCACCGCCGGATCGTGGGTGAGATCCCAGAGGACGTCGCGGCCTTCGAGAATCTCTTGGCGTACTTGGTCGTCGGACTCTTGATCGAGGTTCGGATGCGTGAAGGTGTGGTCGGCGATCTCGTTTCCGTCGGCTTCGATGCGGCGAGTCAGCTCCGGCCATTGCTGCGCATCCTGCCCGATAAGAAAGAACGTTGCCGGCACCTGGAGATCGTGCAGCACGTCGAGCAGCATCGGCGTGTAGACCGGATAGGGTCCGTCGTCGAAGGTCAGCGCGATCAGGCGCGGCCGTCCGGAACGGTCTTCCGACGGCTCGTGCGTCACGCGATAGACCCGCGCGACCATATCGTCCGGAGAACTCGTGGTGCACGTTCATCGCCGGCGTGACCAAGCGCCGGGCGGAGATTGCTCTTATGCTCGAACTCGCGCCAGCCGCCGAGTACGACGGCGACTGCCAAAATGATGACCAGTCCGGTTTTCATAGGCGGCGGCACACCCTCACGAATGATCCTGCAGCACGAGCGACGGGCTCTTCGCCCAGTCGCTGCCCACGATCACCGTCACGTCGCTGGTCGTCGTCGCAGTGTCGGTCGGCGAGCCGGTAGGCGCCGGATCGGGCACGACGATCGAGTCTTTCAACGACGGCGGGAGCGCGGCGCGCACCCGTGCCCCGGCGTAGACGACGCTCGAGTGCTCGTGAATCTCAGTCGCGCTGTAATCGGAGCGCTCGGCGTCGCCAACGGTACCGATGGTGAAGCCGGCGTGGTGCAGCGCCGTCGCGACGCGGTGCGCGGCACCGGCCACGCCGCTGCCGTTCTCGACGTCAACGCGCAGCGTCGACGGCACGATGGCGGCAAGCGCCATCGCATCGGGTGATGGTTCGGCTGCAGCCGGTGCGGTCAGCATCGTTGCAACCAAACGCGCGCGTTCTTGGACGTCGGGGACGAGCGAATCGCCGTAGCCGGGCAGATCCTGCGTGCCGGTGTAAGGCACTTGGGCGCTGACGACCTGCGCGTCGGACATGCCTTGGAAGAAGGTGGCCAGCGAGATGAGCTCGGAGTCCGTAAAGTCGGTCTGCACGTAGCGCTTGAAGACCCCCAAGAGGTCGCCCATGTGCAAAAGCGTGTTGACGCGATCGCCCTTGACCTTGGCGAGCATCGCGTGCAGCACTTGCTGCTGGCGCATGATCCGGCAAGGATCGCTGCACCAGTCGTGCCGGAAGCGCATGTAGGCCACGGCCGTAGTACCGTTGAGGTGCTGCGCGCCTTCCTTTAAGTGGATGTGCAGGTGCCCCCAGCTGTCGTCGTAGTCGAGCTCTTGTCCGGTGCAGCCGGTTTTATAGCGCAGGCAATCGGAGGACTTGACGGTGATGTCGATCCCGCCGATCGCGTCGATAAACTCCTTGGTCGCGTCGATGCGCAAGACGACGTAACGGTCGAACTCGGGTATGCCTAGCCACTGCGCGATGACGCTCTGGGCCTCTTTGACGCCGCCGTCGGATTGCGCCTCGTTGATCTTGCCCTGCGTGCCGTTAGGCAGCGTGGCGATCATGTCGCGCGGGATCGAGAGCTGATAGATGCGCTTGTTGGCGAAATCGAGGTTGACGGCCCAAATCGCATCGCTGCGCGAGTTGGTCGAGAACTCTTCGTCCTTGGCCGTATAGTCGTAATCGAGCCCTTCGACCAGCACCAGCAGGTTGGTCTTGCCGAAGACTTGCGACGGCGGCGGGATGAAGATCTGCGTAATCTCGCTCACCGGATTCTTATGCTCGAAGGCGGAGTAGCCGACTAACGCCGCTCCCAGGCCGAGCACGACGATGCCGAAGATCGCGAGGAAACGGAGCCAAAGGCGGCTCCGCTCGACTTTTTCCGGATCGGTGGGCTCGATATGCTTACTCAAACCGCGCAGGGCTCCGCGGGAACGGCGCGGCCGAAATAGTCAAAGGGTCCATGGCCTTCCAGCCTGACGTCGGCGAACTCGCCGACCCGACCCTCGCCTTTGAAGTAGATGCCGCCATCGACACCCGGCGCTTCACCCTCGGAGCGTCCGAACCATGCTCGCGCTGTTCCCAACTGCCCGCGAAATTCGTCGCGCTCGCGCAGGCGGCGCGGCTCTTCGACCAGCACGCGCACGGTCGTACCGCAGCGCTTGCTGCGCGCGCGCTCGGAGGCCAAGCGCTGCGCTTCGCGCAGCCGGATCAGTCGCTTGCGCCGCTCGCGAACCGGAACGCGCGCGCCGAGCCCGGCAGCCGGCGTACCTTCCTCGGCGCTGTATTCGAAGAAGCCGACGCGATCGAGTTGCGCGCGCGCGATCCACTCTTCGAGATAAGCGACGTGCTCTTCGCGCTCGCCCGGAAAGCCCACGATAAAGGTCGAGCGCATGGTAATGCCCGGCACACGCGCGCGAAAATCGCCGATCAGCTCGAGATAGCGCTCGCCGTTGCCCGGGCGCAGCATCGCGCGCAGCACTTCCGGATGGGCGTGCTGCAGCGGCATGTCCATATACTTGCAGACTTTGGGAAGACGCGCGATTGCGTCGATCAGCTCGCGGTCGACGGTGGCCGGATAGAGATAGAGCAGTCGAATCCATTCGCAGACCGTCGATCTCGTGCAGTCGCTCGAGCAGCTGCGCGAGGCCGCCGCGGCGGATGCCGCGATCGCGGCCCCACATCGAGGTGTCTTGCGCGATCAGGACGAGCTCTTTGGCGCCGCCGGCGACGAGCGCGCGCGCTTCGGCGCAGATCGATTCGGCGCTGCGGCTGCGGAACTTCCCGCGCAACGCCGGGATGATGCAGAACGTGCACGGGTGATCGCAGCCTTCGGCGATCTTGAGATAGGCGGTGGCGCGCGGCGTCGTGACCAGGCGCGGCAGGAAATCGTGCTCGGGCTCGGCTTCGAGGTCGAGCCGGACCGGTCTGCGCCCGGCCTCGACGTCGTCGAGCAGCTCGGTGATGCTCGCATACGCCCCGGTGCCGATGACGCCGTCGATCTCCGGAATCAAACTTTGCAGCTGCTCGCCGTAACGCTGCGCCAGACAACCGGCGACGATCAACTGTTGTCCGCGTCGCTTGCGTGCGGCGTGCTCGAGGATCACCTGCGTGGATTCGGCCTTGGCCGGATCGATGAAGGCGCACGTGTTGATCACCACGGTATCGGCTTGACCCGGCTCGGCCTCAAGCCGCCAGCCGGCCGCGCCGAGTTTGGCGAGCATCACCTCGGTATCGACGAGATTCTTCGCACAGCCCAGGCTGACGAACGAGACGCTACGCGAGCCGGTCAACGTGCTAACGATAGTTTACGAACTGCAGCGGCAGCTCGAACTCCATCGAACGTAGCGAGGCCATGACCTTCTGCAGGTCGTCCTTGCTCTTTCCCGACACGCGGATTTGCTCGTCTTGGAACTGCGCGTTCACTTTGAGACCGAGCGCTTTAATGTGTGCCAGCAGCGTCTTGCTCTGATCTTTGGGAATGCCGCTGCGCAGCGTGACGCTCTGCCGTACGGTTGAGCCCGCGGCCGGCTCGACCTCGCTGAAGTCGAAGGCTTTGATGTCGATGCTGCGCCGGACGGCCTTGGACTTGAGGATGTCGACGACGTTGCGCATCTTGAGCTCGTCGTCGGAGATCAGCGTGATCTTCTTACCGTCGAACTCGATGCTCGTCTTGCTGTGCTTGAAGTCGAAGCGGTTCTCGATCTCTTTGCGCGTTTGATTCAGCGCGTTATCGAGTTCCTGTGGATCGACGCGCGAGACGACGTCGAACGAAGATTCGCTCGCCACGATTGTCCTTTCAGAGGTTAAAGGTGCGTTCCGCGACGTCGCCCGAGTTGCCGAGCTTCCCGACGTCTTTACCGTCTACGAAGAGCTCCACACCGCCGGCGTTGCCGATGCGCACCATTGCGATCTTACCGTGAAACGTCTTCGAAGTTCCGGCCGGAAACGTACCCTCCATGCTAACATTGCCGTCAACGGTCACCCGCAGCCACGAGGGGGCGCTGAAGACCAAGGCCAGCGTCTTTGCTTGGGCGGCTGCCGGGGCGGCGCTGCGAGCGGGGCCCGGGCTGGCTTGGCCGGCCGGCGACGGGCTTGCGGCGGCAGGGCCGGCGGTGGCCTGCTCGGCGACCGAAGCGCCCTGACCCCGGTGCATCGTCAACTCGTTGTAGACGACGAAGGCGATCAGCAGCACTGCGACCGCGCTGGTGATCCAGATTGCGACCGCGCCCAGTCGCGACGGGGCGCTCGCTTCGCGTTCGTCGGCCTCCGGCGCCGTGCCCGGGGGCGGCTGCGCCGGGAGCGTACTATTGAACGCGGCTACGGCTTCTTCCGGATCTAGCCCGAGGAAGCGCGCGTAGGTACGAAGGAAGCCGCGAACGTAGACCGGCGCGCCGATGCGGGTCCAATTCTCCTCCTCGATCGCGGCCAAATAGAGCGAACGGATGTGGATTTGCTCGGCGACTTGAGAGAACGACAGGCCCCGAGCCTCCCGCGCGGTGCGAAAGCGGTCGCCCAACAGAAGAGGACGGGCAGCCTGGGGCTCGTCGCCGTTTTGCTGACGGACTCCTGGCATCGAGGCTTTGAGTTAGCCCCGTCCTAGTGTTATCCTGTCCGCGTTGCGATGGCTAAGGAACGTGTCGTTGCGGCCATGAGCGGAGGCGTCGACTCCGCGGCAGCCGCCGGTCTCTTGCTCGAAGCGGGTTACGACGTCGTCGGAATCACGATGAAGATGTATTCGCCGACCAGACCGGCGCACGCTAAGAGCTGCTGCGGCATCGACGACTTCGACGACGCTCGCAGGAGCGCTGCGGTGCTCGGCATTCCGCACTACGTGCTCGATTTCGAAGAGGCGTTCCGTGCGAACGTGATCGAGCGCTTCGCCGGCGACTACGCCGCCGGCCGAACGCCCAACCCGTGCGTCTCGTGCAACAACTTCGTGAAGCTCGGCACGCTCTCCAAGTACGCGCAGCGGCTGGGCGCACGGTACGTCGCGACCGGTCACTACGCTCGGTTGGAGCATCGTGCAGACGGGCCGCATCTCTTTCGCAACACCTCGGCTAAGGATCAAGCGTACGCGCTGGCGCAGCTCGCGCCCGCGCAGCTCAGCGGTCTGCTCTTGCCGCTCGGCGAGCTCGACAAAGTCGTCGACGCGCGAGCACGCGCGCCGGCTCGGTCTGCCGGTGCACGACAAGACCGAATCGCAGGATGTTTGTTTTGTCGAAGGCGGCGACTATCGCGACGTGCTGGAGCGGGTGCGCCCGGGGATCAACAGCGCGGGCAACGTGATCTCCATCACCGGTGAGTTGCTGGGCGAGCACGCCGGCATCGCGAACTATACCGTCGGCCAGCGCGCTCTTCTTCCGCCCAGCGGCAACGGCCCTCGTTTCGTCACGCGCATCGACGCGACGACGAATACGATCGTCGTCGGCGACGAAGGCGATTTGCTCGCCGGAGAGCTGCTCGCCGGCGAGCTCAACCTGATTCGGCCGGAGCGGTTCACTCGTGGCGATACACCCGTTCGCGCGATGATTCGCTACCGCACCGCGCCCGCACGCGCTTCTGCTACCGTGCTCGATGGCGGGAGAGTGCGGTTGCGCTTCGAGCAGGCGCAGCGCGCAATCGCGCCCGGCCAGCTCGTCGCGCTGCTCGATCTCGATTCCGAGGAAGTGCTCGGCGCCGCCACGATCTCGATGTCGTCCTGAGAGGAGTCGATTATGCGACCTTTCGCCTGTGCCGCTGCGATGCTCGTCGCCGCTCAAGTTCTGACCGGATGCAGCCACAACGCCTCGCCTGTTGTGCCGCAGGTTTCGAACGCGCAGACCGGCACACGCGGCGCACTGCTCTATATCTCGGACGCTGGTGCCGATAGCGTCTCTATCTACTCGTATCCACAACTGATGGCGATTGGAAAGATATCCAGTATCCCGAACCCGACCGGGCCTTTGTGTCGATCCACGCACGGGCAACGTCTGGGTGGTAGTGAGCAGTCAAAGAAAGTCATCGAGTTCGCTCGCGGCGGCACGACCCGCGTTCGCAGCCTTAAGCTCGTCCATCCTTACGCCGACGCTTGTGCCGTAGACGCGAACGGGAATCTCGCGGTTGCAGGCAACATCGACTACGACGATCCGGGTGCGCTCATGATCTTCAAGAATGCGCGCGGCAAGCCGACAATCTACCAAAGCCGGAAAATATTCTTTTACGATTTCGTTGGTTACGATGGCAGCGGTAACGCATTCGTCGACGGTGAGTCCGGTTCCGCGAGACTCGGGGAGTTACCGGCAGACGGTACGAAACTGGAGAACGCCACTCCGAAGGGTTTAAGGATTCGTTTTCCCGGCGGCGTGCAGAACGTCGGCGACGCTCTCGCGGTCGGTGACGAAAAGCGGGGCCTCATCTACCACATTTCCGGCCATACTATAATCGGAAAAACGAAGTTGGACGGCACCTGCCTCGTTCGGCAGTTCTATATCGACGGCGGCGTCGTCATCAGCACCGAACAGCTGCAAGTCGAAGGGCAACGTGCTGATCTACAACTATCCCGCCGGGGGCGCTCCAATCGAGACGCTCAGCGGGTTTACCGCCCTTCGTACGCCGCGGTCGTTAGCCGATAGCGAGCGAGGTCGCGGAGGTTCCAGTACGTGTCGCGGACGACGGGTTTGAAGCCGCGCCGTGGCGATCAGCCTTTCGATATCCCGGCGGGTGGCTTCGTTGGTGCTGCCCGCATCGTGCACGACCTGCTCTTCGATGATCGTGCCGCCCATGTCGTCGCAGCCGTAGAAGAGCGCGAGCTGCCCCATCTTAAGCCCCGGCGTGAGCCACGAGGCTTGCAGGTGCGCGAAGTTGTCGAGGTAGAGGCGCGAGATCGCGAGCACGCGCAAGTACTCCAATCCGGTCGCCTCTTTGCCGCGCAGCGGCGTTTTGAACGGAACGTAGTACCACGGAATGAAGGCGGTAAACCCGCCGGTCTCGTCTTGAAGCTCGCGCAGAACGTGCAGGTGCTCGATGCGCTCGGCCGGCGTTTCGATCGAGCCGAACATCATCGTCGCGGTCGTCGGCATTCCGAGCAGCTGCGCCTCGCGCATAACGCCTAGCCACTCGTGCGGCTTGACTTTTCGGGCCGAGATACGCTTGCGTACGCGCTCGACGAGAATCTCGGCTCCCGCTCCGGGGAGCGACTTCATTCCGGCGTCTTTTAAGCGCGCCAGCACGTCGCGGGTCGAGATGCCTTCGACGTGCGCCAGCCCGACGATCTCCGAAACGGAGAGCGAGTGAATGTCGGCCTGCGGATACTCGCGGCGCACGCGGTCGAAGAGTGCCTCGAACCAGTCGATGCCCAGCTCCGGATTGACGCCGCCCTGAATCATGATCTGCGTCGCGCCTTGGTCGACGGCATATTTCACGCGTTCGAGCACCTTGTCGTGCGACATCGTGTAGCCTTCTTTGTGCTGCTCGGGCCGGAAGAAGGCGCAGAAGGTGCAGTGCACGTTGCAAACGTTGGTATAGTTGATCGTCGTATCGATCACGTACGTGACGACGTCGCGCGGGTGCATCGCCATGCGCCGCGCATGCGCCGCGGCGCCTAGCTCGTGGAGGTCGGCCTCGTTGTAGAGGCGCACGCCTTCCTCGAAGGTGAGGCGGCCGCCGCCGGCGGCGCGGTCGAGCAGATTAGCGAGCGAGGCACCGAGCGACTCCGCAAGCGGTAAGGGAACGTCGGGCAGCGCGCCGATCGCGACGAGCTCGCGACAGTAGGCGGCTAGGCCGTTACGTGCCGCGACGTGGAACATAAAGTTTAGCTTTCCGTAGTAGCGCTCGTAGAATCCGGCGCGGCGCGCGATCTGCGTGCTGGGCCAGTGCCACGACCTGCTCGCCGTGCGAACGCGACCACGTGTAGGCGTCGGTCAAGCGCGTGCATGCACTCGCGAACCGCGCTGGGGTCGCGCTCGTAAGCATCGCGGCGCGCCGCCCAAACGGCGAAGACCGTCTGCTGGCGCGTCCACTCGTGCCAAAGCCTGCCCAGATCGTAGACGTGCTCGGCCGGAAAACGCTCGATCGCGTCGATCGCCGAGTCGCCGATCAGCAGCGTCGGGCTCGCCGGCGAGCGCTCGCGCGAACGGCTGGGACTCGTCGACATAGCTCGGCGCGATGCCGTACCGCCGCTCGAGGATCACGCGCAGCAGATTGCGCCCGCTGGCCGATTCCTCGGTCACGAAGAGCTGGACTCCGTCGAGCATCGCCGGCGCCACCGGCGAGACGAGCACGACCGAGACGACCTCGTCGCGCGCTCCGATGCAGAGATCGGGCAGCAAGCACGAGCTCGTCGGCGTTTGCCGCCCACGCGAACGCGCTGATCGGGCTCATGTCGAGCTCGCCGCCCAGCAGCATCGCGTTCAGGCGCGCCGGAACGTCGGCGTGCAGCGAGCCGGGATAGGCGATCGCGCCCGCGATCGAACGCCGCGTAGATCGGCAGGTCGTTCGTGTATTTGATGCGCCCGCAGCGCAACGGCGTGCTCATCCTTCGACTCCGCTCAGGATGACGCGGCCGCTAGCGTGGGGTCCAGTCGTAAGCGAACTCCTCGTAGGTCGAGTTGCGGCGCACGGGCACGTAGCCGGCCTCTTCGATCAAGCGGCGGAACTCGCGATCGTCGACGTACTGCCCCGACTGCGTTCCGGCGGAATGATAGATCATCTCCTCGTCGGTCGAGCCGTGCGTGCCGTCCATGTCGTCGGCGCCGAACTGCAGCGCGACTTGGCAGACCTTCAGCCCTTGAATCATCCAGTAGGCCTTGATGTGATCGAAGTTGTTCAGCATCAGCCGCGCGACGGCGAACGTGCGGATGTCGTCGAGCCCGGTCGTCCAGCCGCAGTACGACAGCTCGTTGCCGTCGGGATGGAACGCCAGCGGGATGAACGCGTTGTAGCCGGGCGAGCGCTCCTGCGATTCGCGCAGCCGGATGAAGTGGTCGACGCGATCCTCGAGCGATTCGATGTGGCCGTAGAGCATCGTCGCGTTGCTGGCGATGCCTTGACGATGCAGCTCTTCGTGGATCACCATCCAGTTCGCCGCCGAAACCTTGTTCGGGCAAATCTTGGCGCGCGTCTCGTCGGCGAAGATCTCGGCCGCGCCGCCGTTGACGTTGTCGAGCCCGGCGTCCTTGAGCGCCGAGACGATCTGCGGGAACGAGAGGCGGTGGCGCTTGGCCATGTACTCGATCTCGGCGGCGGTAAAGAGCGAGAGCTGCACGTGCGGCAGCTCGCTCTTGAAGCGGCGCATCAGCGGCAGCCAGTAGTCGAGCGAGAGCTGGCGCGGATCGTGGCCGCCGACGATGTGGATTTGGTTGAAGTTCGTTCCGGTCTCGGTCGCCTTGGCGAAGACTTGATCGGCCGTCATGCGGAAGACGCGCTCGGGCTCCTTGAACTCGTCGGCCGCAAACGAGCAGAACGTGCAGCCCGCGAAGCAGACGTTGGTCGAGTTGATGTAGCGGTTGAGAACGTAGAAGACTTTCTTGCCGCTCTTGCGCTCCTTCTGCTTGCGCGCCATGCGCCCGAGAGTGTGCAGGTCCCGCGTCCGATAGAGCGCGAGCCCGTCGTCCATCGAGAGCGGCACGTTCGCGTCGAGCTTGCGCTCGATCTCCACCAGGGCCGGGATCCGCGAACGCCATGAGACCGCCTATTCTGCCGCGCTCAAGACGCGCCCCGCAAGCCGGGCCGAAGACGCTGACCGGGACGACGGCGAGCGCGACCGAGACGAGCGCGAGCGCGAGCAGCGCGCCGCCGAGCAGGTCGGTCACGTAGTGCGCGCCGAGCGCTAGGCGCGCCCAGCAGATCGCGACGGCCAGCAGCGCCAGCAGGCGTGCCGGCGATGCGACGCGTGACGGCCGGGCAGCTCCGAGAGCGTAGAGCATCACTGCCCACAGCCCGTAGAAACCGGTGGCGATCGTCGCGTGCGAGCTCGGGTACGAGAACGACGTCTCGTGCTTGACGATCCAGTCGAGCCGGCGCGGCCGCATGAAGAGGTGCTGCGCAAGAGTCCGCGCCTCGCCAGCAGAGCAGCAGCACGACCACGCTAAAGAGGATGCGTCCGCGCCAGGCCGGGAGCCGCCAAGCGAGGATCAAGAGCGACGATCGCGATCGGGGCCAA
Organism: Vulcanimicrobiota bacterium; assembly: GCA_963739845.1. GTDB lineage: Bacteria > Vulcanimicrobiota > Vulcanimicrobiia > Vulcanimicrobiales > Vulcanimicrobiaceae > Cybelea. The sequence goes on from CAVUBQ010000002.1 coordinate 20,693, forward strand.
GACGTCAAGGTAGCACGTCCAGGTGAGCCACCATGCGACAAGTGTCGAATGGCCAACCAGCGCCCGCTCCCACGCCGACGAGGACGTCCGGCTCGCCGCGATAGACGACGTGCAGCCCGAGCAGGACGAAGAACGCAAAGGCCACGACGGCTACGACCAGCCAACGAAGTCGGAACGCAAGCAAAGTCGGCACGCTACTCTCCGGCAGCAAAGAGGTCTTGTTGGCCGCCGGCGCCTCCGCCCAGCCGCGGTGCGACGATCTCGAGCTCCGCGAGCCCGATGAGAATTTTGCGCGGCTTGGTTCCCTCGTGCGTGCCGACGACCTTGAACTCTTCGAGCTGCTTCATCACTCGCACGGCGCGCGGATGGCCGATCGAGAAGCTGCGACTGCAGCTGCGCCGTCGACGCATAGTTCGTCTCGATGATGAACTTCGCGGCCTCGTAGCAGAGCGGATCGGTGTCGCGGCGCGACTCGTCGTCGTCGACCGGCACGACCTCGACGTCGAGCAGGTTGTCGGGACGCGCCTGACGCGCCCAGAACTCGACCAGCCGCGTCACCTCGGATGCCGGTGATCAGCGCGCCCTGCGCGCGAATCGGCTTGGGCGCGTCGATCGGCAGATAGAGCATGTCGCCGCGGCCGAGCAGCCGCTCCGCGCCGTTCATGTCGAGGATCGACGCGCGAGTCGGCCTGCGAGCTCACCGCAAAGGCGATGCGCGACGGCATGTTCGCCTTGATGAGGCCGGTGATGACGTCGACCGACGGCCGCTGCGTCGCGACGACCAGATGGATGCCGGTCGCGCGCGCGAGCTGCGCGAAGCGCATGATCGTCGTCTCGACCTTCGCGCGGCGCGACGAGCATCAGGTCGGCGAGCTCGTCGATCACGATCACGACGTAGGGCAGGCGCTCGTCGGGGTACTTGACGTTGTACTCCTCGATCTTGCGAACGCCGGCTTTGGCGAAGCGCTCGTAGCGCGCATCCATCTCTTTGGTCATCTCGAAGAGCGCGCCGGCGGCGAGCCGCGGGTCGGTGATGACCGTCTTTGATGAGGTGCGGGAATGCCGTTGAACGACGGTGAGCTCGACGCGCTTCGGATCGATCATCAGCATCTGCACTTGATCGGGCGTCGCGCTGACGAGCAGCGACGCGATGATCGTGTTGAGGCAGACCGATTTGCCCGCGCCGGTCGCGCCGGCGACGAGCAAATGCGGCATCTTGCAGAGATCGCCGAAGACCGGCCGTCCGGTGATGTCTTTGCCGAGCGCCATCCAGAGCGGCGGAACTTGCCCGCGGTTGGGCAGCGCGTCGAGGATCTCGCGAATCGCGACGACCGAGACGGTTTGATTCGGAACCTCGATGCCGACCGCGGATTTTCCGGGAATCGGCGCTTCGATGCGCACGCTGGTCGCGGCGAGCGCGAGCGCGAGATCGTCGGCCAGCGACGCGATGCGCGAGATCTTCACGCCGCGCTCGGGCTTGAGCTCGTAGCGCGTGATCGAGGGTCCGCGCTCGATGTGCACGACCTTCGCGCCGACGCCGAAGCTCGCCAGCGTGTCTTCGAGGATGTGCGCGCGGTTCGATTCGTCGACGTGCACGTTCGGCGGCGGATCGAAGAGCGCGAGATCGGGGAGGCGGTAGGGCCGCCCTTCGACCTCGCCTTGGATGACCGTGGGCGGTAGCGCCGCGACCGGCAGCGGCGGCGTTCGTTCCTCTTCGGGCTCTTCAGGGTCTTCGAGGTCTTCGGGCTCCTCGAGCTCGTCGTACTCTTCGAACTCGGCCTCCGGCTCTTCGACGCTCCGCATCGTGCTCCTCGCGCGACGGTCTTAGCCGGAAGGGCGAGGCGCAGCTTCGGAAGCGTCGGCGGACGTAGGCCGCCGAAGAAGACGATGACGCGGCCGATCACCTGCTTCAAGCTCGCGTTGGTGAGCCAGAGCGTCAGCGCGAGCGCAGCGACCCAGAGCACGATCCACGCGCCGACCGGACCGACGAGCGAGCGCAGCGCCCACCAAATGTTCGAGCCGACCGTCCCGCCGCGGGCAGCGCCGCCCGAGCCCAACATCGCGTCAGACGATCAGGAAGTACGCAAGCGCGCTGGTGCCGAGGCCGGCGATCATGCGCGGAACGTTGACTTCCAGGAAGACGATCGCGCCGATCAGCGCGACGAGCACCGGGAAAAGCGGCGCCGCGGCTCCAAAGAGTCGGCGCAGCACTTCGGCGGTCCAGCCGCCGATGCTGCCGGCATGGTGCGGAAACGCCAGGGCGATGCCGCAGAGGACGGCGAGTGCGATCGCGGCGATTCCGGCGATCTCGAGGTTGAGCCTCGTCCTCGCATTCGCCCTCCGGCGGGTGCGTGCCATGGACGCTATCTCTTCTTCGTCTTAACGGGAGTTCATTTTGGCGACGCCTACGCTCGTCGTGCTCGAGGGCGATCAGACCGGACAGGAGTTGCTGCTCGAAGCGCTGCGCGTGCTCGACCCGGCGGTCATCGGCGCTCGAACTGCTCTTCGAACGCTACGATCTCTCGCTGGCCAGCCGGCGCGCGACCGCGAATCAGGTCGTGCTCGATGCAGCCGCCGCGCTAAAACGCCACCATCTCGGCATCAAAGCCGCGACGATTACGCCCGAAGACGCCGGCGACGTCGGCTCGCCGAACCGCATTCTGCGTGAGGCGATCGAGGCGAAGGTCATCGTGCGCACCGGGCGCAAACTGCCGCGCGTGCGCCCGGTCGCCGGCATCCACGCGCCGATCTCGGTCGTGCGCATGGCCGTCGGCGACGCGTACGGCGCGAAGGAATGGCGCGAGGGCGAGGGTATGGATCAAATCGCGCTGCGCACCGAGCGAATCGAGCGGCGCGTCTGCCGCTACGTCGCCGAGTACGCGTTCGTGCACGCTAAGAAAATCGGCGCGACCGTCTTCGGCGGCCCGAAGTTCACCGTCAGCCCGGTCTACGAAGGGATGCTCAAGGAGGAGATGGACGCTGCGGCGGCGCGGCATCCCGGGGTTGCCTACGATCCGCAACTGATCGACGCCACCTATGCCCTGCTGCTCTCGAGCGCGGGCGATACGCCGCTGGTCATTCCGTCGCTCAATCGCGACGGCGATTGCCTCTCGGATCTGGTGATGCAGCTCTTCGGCTCGATCGCCGGCGCGGAATCGGTGCTGCTGGCATTCGACGAAACCCTGCGCCCGTCAACGGTGATGGCCGAGGCGCCGCACGGCACCGCACCGCGTCTGCAGGGCAAGAACGTCGCCAATCCGCTGGCGATGATCCTCGCCGCTGCCGCCGTGCTCTCGTACGTCGACGATCCGCGCGCCGCCACTGCTGCACGGGCCGTGCGCGACGCGGCGATGCAGTCCGTCCGCGACGGCATCGCCACCGCCGACCTCGGCGGCCACGCAACCACCAGCGAGTTCACCGACGCCGTCATCGACCGCCTTACCCTGTCATCCTGAGCGGAGGCCCGTAGGGCCGGAGTCGAAGGACGGGAATGCTGCCTAAGCACTGAGCGAGCGCAGCGAGTCGAAGTGCGGCTAGCGCCCCGTACGTTTCGCAAGCTCGTGCACCAGCGACCAGTTGTTACTAACGAAGGCCGTCTTCTTCGCGCGTGACCACCCTTTCATTTGCTTTTCCCAGGCGATCGCGTCTATGACGTCCTGGAACTCCGCGGAGTAGACGAGCGTAACCGGTCTTCGTTTGAACGTATAGGAAAGCGGATCTTGGCCGAACTGATGCTGCGCAACGCGCGATTCGAGATCGTTGGTGACGCCGATATAGTACGAACGGTCTGCGCAGATCAGCATATAGACGTAGTAGACCCTCATTAGCTCAGCCACTGCGCCGAGCGGTGCGAGCGACAAGGCCCTCTCATTAGCCGCACTTCGACTCCGCTACGCTCGCTCAGTGCTTGCGAGGCTCGCTCCGTCCTTCGACTCCGGCCCTACGGGCCTTCGCTCAGGATGACAACGATACTATGGGACTAAAGGCCCAAGGGCGAGCGTCTCCGAGCTGAAGGAAAGAGCCTCCTTCAAACTTCTCGCTACTAGGAGGCGTGAATGCTCTCTTTTTCTCGGCGTGCTCTTTTATTCGCGCTTGCGTTTGCGCTGAGCGCCTGTTCCGGTCTGGGAGGCGCTGCTACGACGCCCACAGCCGGTGAGGGTCAGGCGCCCTCGACTCAAAATTCGATCGATCGGATTCTCGACTCGGCGCCGGAAGTCACCGGCGGCCACATGATCTTTAGCCCGTTCTCGGTTCACCCGGACGCCAAGGCGCCCGCGTGGCTGATGAACTTCGTCAGGACGGCCCGAACCAGGGCGGCGTTCCATGCATCTCCTGCGTAAACGGGGCATCCACCAACGGGAACGTCGGCTTGACCCTCCCCTACAGCTACGTGGCCAAAAACTATTACTGGCAGTACGTAATCTCTTTCAGCGACAACTCGTACGTCGGCAGCTGCAAACTTGCCTGGGCGATCACGTCCGGCAAAAAGACGATCGACAGCTTTTCGGCAAACCGTGAAGCTCACAAGTGCCGGAGGAACCGTACTCTACGGCGTCCCCAAGCTCGAGAAATACTCCGGCCCGGCAACATTGACCGGCAAAGTGACGTGCAAGGGCACCTCGCAATCGCTTCAAGTGCCGATGCAGTTCGAGTAGAAGCTAGACTTCCATTACGACCGGGATGACGACGGGGCGGCGTTTGGTGCGCGCGTAGACCGCTCGGGCTAGCGCGCTGCGTATGTGCTCCTTCATCGCTCCGACATCCCGGATCGCGTCGACCGATGAACCTTCGATCGCCGCAGCGGAGTTCGGCGCGCAGCTCGTCGAGCACGCCGTCGGCCTCGGGGAGATAGAAGACGCCCTTCGAGATCAGATCGGGGCCGGCGATGACGCGCGCCTCCTCGCTATCGATCGCGACGACGACCATCATGATGCCGTCGTTCGAGAGGGCCTTGCGGTCGCGCAGCACCGCTTCGCCGACGTCGCCGATTCCGGAGCCGTCGACGAAGACGTGCCCGCCGTAGGTCCTGCCGATCTTGTCGCCATAGTCGTTGGTGAACTCGAGCACGTCGCCGTTTTCGACCAAAAAGACGTTTTCCGGTTCGACGCCGGTCTGAACGGCCAGCCGTCCGTGCGCGGCGAGCATGCGATACTCGCCGTGGACGGGCACGAAGAACTCCGGCCGCACAAGGTTGAGCATCAGCAGCAGTTCCTCTTGCGATGCGTGGCCCGAGACGTGCGAGCGGCCGTCGGTGCCGTGGATGACGGTCGCGCCGAGCTTGCAGAGGTTGTTGATCGTCTTGTGCACGCTCTTCTCGTTGCCGGGAATCGGGGTCGCGCTGATTACGACCGTATCGCCGGCGACGATCTTGAACTGCTTGTGATCGCGCACCGACATGCGCGCGAGGCCGCTCATCGGCTCGCCCTGCGAGCCGGTCGTCATGACGACGATCTGCGTCGGGCGGGTAGCGAGTCGACGTCTTCGATCTTTACCACGGTGCCGGGCGGAATCTGCAGATAGCCGAGTTCGCCGGCAAAGTGCACGACGTTGCGCATCGAACGGCCCAGAAACGCGATCTTGCGGCCGAAGCGCACCGCATGATCGACGGTTTGCTGGATGCGCGGAACGTTCGAGGCAAACGATGCGACGACGATCCGTCCTTTGGCGTGCGAGAAGATCGAGGTGAAGGCTTCGCCGACGATACGTTCGGAGAGCGTGTGGCCCGGGCGTTCGGCGTTGGTCGAGTCGGAGAGCATGCAGAGCACGCCCGTCGTCGCCGATGCGCGCGATCCTCGCAAAATCGGCGGGCTTGCCGTCGATCGGCGTCTGATCGAACTTGAAATCGCCGGTGTGGAAGACGGTGCCGACCGGCGTGCGCAGCGCCAGCGCGCAAGCGCCGGCAACCGAGTGATTGACGTGGACGAACTCGGTTTCGATCGAGCCGAAGCGCACGCGTGCCGCCCGGCTGCACGAGCGTAAACTCCGCCTCGTTGATCTTCTGCTCGCGCGACTTCGCCTTGATTAGCGCGATCGAGAGCGGCGTGCCGACGATCGGAACCTGCGGAAACTCGCGCGCGAAGTACGGAATGCCGCCGATGTGATCTTCGTGGCCGTGGGTCACCAGCAAGGCGCGAAGCTTGTGCGCGCGTTCGCGCACGTACGTGAAGTCGTTGATGACGATGTCGACGCCGTACATCTCGTCGTCGGGGAACATCAGGCCGCAATCGACGACGACGATGTCGTCGTTGGTCTCGATCACGGTCATGTTGCGCCCGATCTCGCCGCATCCGCCGAGCGGGACGATGCGGAGGTAGGGCTCGGCCGGAGGCGCCGGGACGGTTAGGGCGTCTAAACTCACGACCGGTGCTTTTGCCCTTCAGCCTAGCTCCCCCGCGCCGGGGTGGTGAATTGGCTCGCGGAGGTTCGCGTTTATGAAGCTTTCTATCGCTCTCTTGCTTTCACTCGTTCTTGCGCACCCGTCGCCTTCGCCGGCACCGATTTCGCCCGACTCGCTGCTCTCGCGGCGGGCGCTGCGCCAGGCGCGGCTGCTGATCCAGATGCGCATGCTTCAGCTGCGCGACCAGCGCCTGGAGTGCGTGCGCGAGGCCCTCCTCCGCCAGCTTCCCGCTGCGCTGCGCCCCGAGCCGCCGCCCACGGTCCGAGCCTGCCGAGGCCGAGGCGGCCGCCTCGCGCTGCTAGCCGCTCGAGCGGCAAGGTGAAAAGTGGGGGAGTTTCCGACCCCGTGGCGCCACCATGTGTGACTTTTTTTCGTTCCGACAGTAGATGGGTCACAGAGAACGCAACACGGCTCACGGAAGTTGAAATGAAGAATCGAATTTTACCCACGGTTATTGTCGGGCTCGTCGGCGCCGTATTCGGCAGCTTCCTGATGATGCTCTACGCCAGCAGCCACTTCGGCGGCGCACCGGTCCGGACCGCACGCCTCCGGCGGTCGCCGCGGTGCCGCTCAGCGGCGTCAGCGACCAAGACCGCATCGTCAGCGCGGTCAAGCGCACGAAATCCTCGGTCGTCGCGATCACCGAAGCAGGTCAACGGCCAGCAGATCATTCCGGCCGATCCATTTTTCCAGCAGTTCTTCGGCGGTCAAAGCGGCCCGGGAATCGTTCAGCCTTATAAGGGCGAGGCGTCGGGTTCCGGCTTCGTCGTCGACGGCGACGGCGACATCGTCACCAACGCGCACGTCCTGCGCCCGCCGCAATGGCGGCAAGATCACGCAAGCTGACGGTCGTCTTCGCCAACGGCGATCACGTGCCGGCGCACGTCGTTTGCGTACAACGTCGCCGCCGACATCGGCGATCATCAAGGTCGACCACTACTCGAAGCTGCCGCCGCCGCTCGAGCTTGCCGATTCGAGCAAACTCGAGCAGGGCCAGTGGGCGATCGCGATCGGCGAACCGCTCCAGCTTCAGCAGACGGTGACCGTCGGCGTCGTCTCGGCCTTCAATCGCTCCGAGCCGATTCCGACCGAGAACGGCGGAGATCGACTTCAAGGGTCTCTTGCAGACGTCGGCGCCGATCAATCCCGGCAACTCCGGCGGCCCGCTCATCGACATCGACGGCCAGGTCATCGGCATGAACCAGTCGACGGTGAAATCCGCGTACGCGCAGGGCATCGGCTTCGCGATTCCCTCGAACACGCTGCGCACCGTCGTCGCCTCCCTGCAGAAGAACCCGGGCATGCATCAAGGAACCGACACCGGCTTCCTGGGCATCTACATGGCCGAACCTCACGCAGCGGCGTCAAGAACCAAATCGGTTATAACGGCAGCAGCGGCGTCGCCGTGCAGCAAGTCTTCTCCGGCTCGCCGGCCGATCAGGCCGGCATCCAGCCGGGCGACGTGATCCTCCAAGCCGACGGCAAGGACTTACGCCATCGATCAAGGACCTCCACAACTACATCGCCTCCAAGAAGCCCGGCGACACGATCCGGCTCAACGTCTGGTCGCAGGGCATGAAGAAGTTCGTGGCCATCAAGCTTGGCGAGACCCCGGCCGAGCAGCCCGTCTCCCAAGGACAGCAGCCCCAACAGCAACAGCAGCAGCCCGAACAGCAGCCCGAGCAACAACCGGAAGAGCAACAGCCCTAAACCAGGGACGTTGCCAAGGTCAGAGGGCCCGCGATCGCTCCACAATTCGCGGGCCTTCTCTTGTCGGGCCATAAGAGGAAGCCCCTGCAACCTTTCCGGCCGCGGCCGGGTCGAAGATTTTTGAAACAACTCCTGCCGCCCATCGTGTATGATGGAGCGGTACCAAAACAATCCGGTCTGTTCGTAAGCGGCAAGGCGCCGCCGGCGATCGGCGCACGGCTACACCTCGGCCGGCGCGCTGCCGTCGTGCATTAGCTGGTCCAGCGCAGAACGGAAATCCCAAAAGACGAGGTATTGAATTTTCATGGCTAAAATGGTCGGCATCGACCTCGGCACGACCAACTCCGTCGTCGCCGTTATGGAGGGCACGCAGCCCGTCGTCATCCCCAACGCCGAAGGCTCGCGTACGACGCCTTCGGTCGTGGCATTCACCAAGACCGGCGAGCGTCTCGTCGGGCCAACTCGCAAAGCGTCAGGCGATCACCAATCCCGATCGCACGATCAGCTCGATCAAGCGTCACATGGGTGAAGGCGACTACCACGTCAAGATCGACGGCAAGGATTACACGCCGCAAGAGATCTCGGCGATGATCCTGCAGAAGCTCGTCAACGACGCGAGCAACTATCTCGGCGAGCGCGTGACCAAAGCGGTCATCACCGTGCCCGCGTATTTCAACGACTCGCAGCGCCAAGCGACGAAGGATGCCGGCAAGATCGCCGGCCTCGACGTGCTGCGCATCATCAACGAGCCGACGGCGGCGGCGCTCGCCTACGGTCTCGAGAAGAAGGGCAACGAGACGATTCTCGTCTGGGACCTCGGCGGCGGCACGTTCGACGTTTCGATCCTCGAAGTCGGCGACGGCGTCTTCGAAGTCAAAGTCGACCAACGGCGACACGCATCTCGGCGGCGACGATTACGACGATCGCGTCGTCGATTGGCTCGTCGATCAGTTCCGCCGCGATCAAGGCATCGACCTGAGCAAAGACAAGCAGGCGATGCAGCGTCTCACCGAAGCGGCCGAAAAGGCCAAGATCGAGCTCTCCTCGGTCGTGCAGACGACCATCAACCTGCCGTTCATCACGGCCGATCAGGAAGGTCCCAAGCATCTCGACTACACGCTGACGCGCGCGAAGTTCGAAGAGCTGACGAGCGATCTCACCGATCGTTGCGTCGGACCCGTTCCAGAGCGCGATCGCCGACGCCAAGCTCGACGTCTCGAAGATCGACGAAGTCATCATGGTCGGCGGCGCGACGCGCATGCCGGTGATCCAGGAACTCGTCCGCAAGCTGACCGGCAAGGAGCCGAACCTGACCGTCAATCCCGACGAAGTCGTGGCGGTCGGCGCGGCGATTCAGGCCGGCGTGCTCTCCGGCGAAGTCCGCGACGTCGTTCTGCTCGACGTCACCCCGCTCTCGCTCGGTCTCGAAACGCTCGGCGGCGTGATGACGAAGCTGATCGAACGCAACACGACGATCCCGACCAAGAAGTCGCAGATCTTCACCACGGCCGAAGACGGTCAGACGTCGGTCGACATCCACGTGCTCCAAGGCGAACGCCCGATGGCGGCAAGATAACAAGACGCTCGGACGTTTCCGGCTCGAAGGCATTCCGCCGGCGCCGCGCGGCGTTCCGCAGATCGAAGTCACGTTCAACATCGACGCCAACGGCATCGTGAACGTCAGCGCGAAAGATCTCGGCACCGGCAAGGAGCAGGCGATCACGATCACCGCTTCGACGAACCTCAACAAAGAGGAAGTCGACCGGATGGTTCAAGGACGCCGAGCTCCAAGCCGCGGCCGACAAGGCCAAGCGCGAAGAGGCCGAAGTGCGCAACAACGCTTCGAGCCTGATCTACTCGACCGAGAAATCGCTCAAGGAAGTCGGCGACAAGCTCGACGCCGGCGCGCGCGGCGAGGTCGAGCAGGCGCTCTCCGAACTCAAGCGCGTCAGCGAGAACGGCACCGTCGCCGAGATCAAGCCGGCGATCGAGGCGCTGCAGCAGGCCAGCTACAAGATGGCCGAGCTGCTCTACAAGACCGCTGCCCCGGAAGGCGAGCAGCAAGCGCCCGCGGGCGACGGCGCTCCGACCGGCAACGGCGCGGCGTCGGGAGCCGGTGAAGACGTCATCGACGCAGAGTTCAAGGAAGCGAAGTAGCCTCAGGTCGATCCGCTGCTGAGGTTACTACGTACCGCTTTGCGGACGCTTGCCGCGCGCATCCGCGCGCGGCCGCGCTCGCCTCTCCGCCCTCTCGCCATCCATGGCTCCGGGCGGATTCACACGCCGCATCAACGGTCGTAGTAGCCGCAGCGGATGACGCGGTCCGGCAATTTTACTTGGGTTTTGGAGACGTGAGTAACGATATGACGATCAATCTGTGCCGTTTGAGACCGAGGCCGGAGAAGCGGTCATCGAAGAGGAGGCGCCGAGCAACGCCTCGCTCGAGGCGCAGCTCGCGGCGGCCAACGCCCGCGCCGACGAGAACTACAGCAAGTTCTTGCTGGCGATGGCCGACTTCGACAACTACAAGAAGCGCATGCAGCGCGATATCGGACTCGATCGTGACCTACGCGCCGTCGGATGCTGCTCGAACGCTTTCTGCCGGTGCTCGACAACCTCGAGCGCGCGCTGCGACTCGAAGGCGGGCGGCGAGAAGCTGCGCGGCGGCCTCGAGCAGACGTTGCGCGGTTTCGAAGCGCGTGCTCGCGAGCGAAGGCGTGAAGGCGATCGACGTGAGGGGCAAGCCGTTCGATCCGCGCGTCGCCGAAGCGATCGCGACACGCGATCGCCGACGGCGTCGCCGACGACACGGTCGTCGAGGTCGCCGAGAAGGGCTACAGGCTCGGCGAAGAGCTGCTGCGGCCCGCGAAGGTGATCGTCGCCAAACATTCGGCCGAATGAACTTTAAGGACTACTACGCGGTCCTGGGCGTTCCGAAGAACGCGGCCGAGAAAGACATCAAGTCGGCGTATCGCAAGCTCGCGCGCAAATGGCATCCCGACGCGAATCCGCAAGAACGCCAAAGAGGCCGAGGAGAAGTTCAAAGAGATCTCCGAGGCCTACGAAGTGCTGGGCGATCCCGAGAAGCGCAAGAAGTACGACGTTCTCGGGCCGAACTGGCAGCAGGCCGCGCAGCAAGCCGAACAGCAGCGGCGCTACCGCACCAACGTCAACGGCGAGGAGTTCGAGTTCGATTTCGGCGGCCGCGGGCGGCCGGCCGAGCGGCTTCTCCGATTTCTTCGACATGTTCTTCTCCGGCGTCGGCCGCCGCCAGACGGCGCAGGGCCCCGGAATGTTCGCAGTCGCGGACAAGATTTGGAGACGACGATCGATCTAGATCTGCGCGACGTCTACGACGGCGGCACGAAATCGGTCTCGCTGCAGATCGAAGACGTCTGTCCGCGCTGCCACGGCACCGGGACCGAACGCGGCCACCTCTGCCCGCAATGCCACGGCACCGGGCGCGTGCTTGCTCGTCAAGCGTTTCGAGGTGACGATTCCCAAAGGCATCGGCGAAGGGCAGCGCATCCGGCTCGCCGGGCAAGGCGGCGCCGGCGTCAACGGCGGCCCGAACGGCGACCTCTACCTCATCGTGAAGCTGCAAGAAGACCCAACCTACAAGCGCAAGGGCGACGATCTCTACGTCGATCTGCCGGTGAGCATCTACGATCTGGTGCTCGGCGGCGAAGTCGACGGTGCCGACGCTCAGCGGCCAGGTCGCGATGACGATCCCGGCCGGAACGCAGAACAATCGCCTGCTGCGCCTCCACGGGCGCGGCATGCCGCAGGTGCGCGGCAGCGGAGCCGGCGACCAGTACGTCCGCCTGATCGGTCAGCTTCCACAGAACCTCAGCGACAAAGAGAAGAAACTCTTCAAGGAGCTTGCCTCGATGCGGAACGGCAAGGCTTAGTTACTGCGAAGTTTGATGAGGGCGGCAACCAGGGTACGGTGGGGGCGGTTTACCTGAGAACCAGCACCTTTTCATCATTCCGCGTTAGGAGAAGTCTGTGATCAAGGAAATTGCGTTTACGGCGTACCCTGCCAAGGACGTTGCCACGTTGCGCAAGTGGTACGAGGATAAGCTCGGACTGAAGTTCAGCGGGCCGTACGAAGAGGACGGCGTCGAGAAATACAACGAGGCGAACGATCGGCGACGGATACTTCAGCTTGCTATGACGCACGAATGGATCGAGCGCGATCCGGGCAGCGCCTCGGGCGTCGTCTTCGAAGTGGACGACATCGACGAGGCGGTCGCCGAACTGCGCGGCAAGGGCGTCGAGGTCGAGGACCCGTACGCGACGCCGGTCTGCAAGATCACGTCGTTCAAGACGGCGAAGGCAACAAGGTCTCGCTCCATCAGGTGACGGTTCCGCACTAAGCGCATGATGGCCGGCCACGGGCTGATGTGGTCGAACATCTATCAGCCCGAAAACACCGAAAGTAAAGCGGCGCGTCGACTGGAAACGGCTCGGCGCGCTCTTTGCGCCGTATTGGCGCCAGCAGGCCACCGTGCTCGCGTGCATCGTCGTGGTTTCGGCGCTGGGGCTCGTGCCCGGCTTCGTCACGGCGCACATCATCGACGTCGCGATTCCGCATCGCGATCTCCGGCGAGCTCGGCAATCGACGTCGCGATCATTCTCGCTTCGGCGCTGGCCGCGGCCGGCATCGGCGTCGTGCAAGGCTATCTCAACTCGGTCGTCGGCGAAGGCATCATGCGCGACATCCGCACGACCCTGGTCGCGCATCTGCACCGCATGCCGCTGCAGCTTCTTCACCGGCACGAAGACCGGCGAGATCATGAACCGCGTGAGCAACGACGTCGACAACGTCGACAACGTCGTGACCGGAACGCTCACGTCGATCGTCACCAACGTCGTGCTCATCGGCACGACGCTGGTCGCGATGTTCCTTTGGAACTGGCGGCTCGCGCTGATCTCGATCGTGATCGTTCCGCTGATGGTCTTTCCGCTCGGGCCGGTCGGGCGGCGGATGTACCAGATCCGCAAGAAGACGCGCGAGAAGCGCGACGAGATCGAATCGATCACCCAAGAGACGCTCTCGATCTCGCGGGATCACGCTGATCAAGTCGTTCGCGCGCGAGGCGTACGAGCGGTCGCGCTTCTATCGGACCGGTACGCGGCTGATGCAGCTCGAGATCGACCTCGCGATGGTCGGCCGCTGGTTTCTCGCCTCGGTTACCGCGATGGTCGTCGTCGGGCCGGCGCTGGTCTGGTTCGGCGGCGGCTGGCTCGCGATCTCGGCAGGCCTGCAGAGTCGGCGTGATCGTCGCGTTCGTCTCCTTCATCCAAGGGCGGCTCTACGGCCCGGCCGCGGCGCTCGCCGGCATTCAAGTGCAGATCGTCAGCGCGCTCGCGGTCTTCGAACGCATCTTCGACTATCTCGACATGACGCCCGAGGAGTACGATCCGCCCGGCGCGATCGCGCTGCCCGAGCGTCGCGGCGACATCGCGCTTCGAGAACGTCGTCGTTCTCGTACGACGGCGATCGCGCACGTGCTCGACGGCGTCTCGTTTCACGTCGCGCCCGGGGAGGTAGCCGCGTTCGTCGGGCCGTCGGGCGCGGGCAAGACGACGATCACGCAGCTCGTACCGCGCTTCTACGATCCGCAGAGGCGGCCGCGTGCTCGTCGACGGGCACGACCTCGCGAGCGTCACCCTCGATTCGCTGCGCCGCAACATCGGCATCGTCACGCAGGAGACCTATCTCTTCCACGACACGGTCGCGAACAATCTGCGCTACGGCAAACCCGACGCGACCGATGCCGAGCTCGAAGCGGCCGCGCGCGCGGCGAACATCGCCGATTTCATCGCCTCGCTGCCCGACCGGTACGAGACCGTCGTCGGCGAGCGCGGACACAAGCTCTCGGGCGGCGAGCGCCAGCGCCTGGCGATCGCGCGCGTGCTGCTGAAGGATCCGCGGATACTGATCCTCGACGAAGCGACGAGCTCGCTCGACTACGAGAACGAGGCGGCGATTCAAAAGGCGCTCGAGGTCGTCGATGCGCGGCCGCACGAGCCTGGTCATCGCCCACCGGCTCTCGACGATGCTCGCCGCCGACGTCATCTTCGTCGTCGACGACGGGACGCATCGTAGAACCGGCCGCCACGCGACGTTGCTCGCGCGCGGCGGCCTCTATTGCCGGCTCTATCGAACCCAGTTCAGAGACTTGTCGGCTTAGTAACGAGAGGCTTACTGTGAGCCGGAGCTGCCGAGTGAGGATTTTAGCGAAGCCTTGAACTTGGCTTGCTGATCGGGCGTCATAATGCCGTAGATGCCCTTGAGCAGCTGTTCTTTCGCGGTCTTCTTCTGCGCATCGTCGGCATTGGCCGTCTGCTGCTGATACTGCTGAACCATCGGCTTGATCTGCATCAGCTGGTGCGGCGAAAGCTCCGCGGCCTTGATCGCGGTTTTCACCGCGGCCTGAACTTGGCTCGGGCTGGGGCTCTGTTGAGCGAACGGCAACGCTCGGAGACGAGGAACGCACACGAGAGTGCGATGCCTCCGATAACCTGTAGGAAACGCATAATACTCCTCGTTGGGGAAAAGTGCTTGGTTGCCATTTCGGGACGGCCGCCGCGCTACACTCCTAAACCGGCGGAATCTCCATGACCATCGGGGCGACGGGAATCTGGAGCTCCGGCTCGGTGGCGGCCGCGATCTCCTCGACGGTGACGCCGGGCGCGAGCTCGCGCAGGATCAGCCCGTCGGGCGCCACGTCGATCGTCCCGAGGTCGGTGATGATGCGGTGGACGACGCGCTTACCGGTGAGCGGGAGCGAGCACGTCCGCACGATCTTGTGCGCGTTACCCTTGGCGACGTGCTCCATCATCACGATCACGCGCTTAGCGCCGTGCACCAGATCCATCGCGCCGCCCATGCCCTTGACCATCTTGCCGGGAATCATCCAGTTCGCGAGGTCGCCGTGCTCCGAAACCTGCATCGCGCCGAGCACCGCGAGGTCGATGTGGCCGCCGCGAATCATGCCGAACGAGAGCGACGAATCGAAGAACGACGCGCCGGGCAGCACCGTCACCGTTTCTTTGCCGGCGTTGATGAGATCGGCGTCTTCTTCGCCCTCGTACGGATACGGGCCCATGCCCAAGATGCCGTTCTCGCTCTGCAGCGTGACGGTCACGTCGGACGGCACGTAGTTCGGCACGAGCGTCGGCAGACCGATGCCGAGGTTGACGTACTGCCCGTCGCGCAGTTCCTGCGCGACGCGCGCGGCGAGTTGCGTTCGCGTGAGTGCCATGTTACTCAGCTCCGTCCTGCGCTTGCGCGTGGTCACGCGCTCGATGCGCTTGCCTTGCGGCCCGACGTGCACGATGCGCTGCACGAAGATGCCGGGCAGGTGCACGTCGTCCGGATCGATCGCGCCCGGCTCGACGAGCTCCTCGACCTCGGCGATCGTAATCTTTCCGGCCATCGCGCAGAGCGGATTGAAGTTGCGCGTCGCTTTGTGGAAGACGCAGGTTGCCGGCGCGATCGCCGACCGACGCGCGCACCAGCGCGTAGTCGCAGACGATGCCGGCTTCGAGCACGTACTCGCGTCCGTCGAAAACGCGCGTCTCCTTCTTCGGCGACGCGATCGCGACGCTGCCGTCGGCGTTGTGCGCCACGGCAGCCCGCCGTCGGCAACCAGCGTGCCGTCGCCGGCCGGCGTGTAGAACGCCGGAATGCCGCAGCCGCCGGCGCGCAGGCGCTCGGCCAGCGTCCCCTGCGGAACCAGCTCGACCTCGAGCTCGCCGCTGAGATACTGGCGCTCGAACTCCTGGTTCTCGCCGACGTACGAGCCGGTCGTTCGCCGGATGCGCTTGTTGTCGAGCAGCACGCCCAGCCCCCAGCCGTCGACGCCGCAGTTGTTCGAAACGGTCACCAGATCGGTCGCTCCCTGCTCGAGCAGCGCCTCGATCAGATTGTGCGGAATGCCGTTGAGCCCGAAGCCGCCGACCGCGATCGACGCGCCGCTGGGGATGTCGGCGACCGCCTCGGCACAGGAGGCGTAGACCTTCTCCATGCCGCCCTAATGCGCCGACGGAACGGGCCGCCGCCTCCGTGGAAGTCGTAACGGGCGCTTATGACGATGGCACCGAGCGAAATTGCAAACCAACGACGAAGAGGCGATGATCCTCGCGGTCGTCCGCGAGCTGGTCGCCGAAAAGGTCGCGCCGCGCGCCGCCGAGATCGACGAGACCGGCGAGTTTCCGTGGGACGTCAAGGAGCTCTTCGCGCAGAACGACCTGCTGGGGATTCCGATTCCGGCCGAGTACGGCGGCCTGGGCGGCACCTTCCTCACCTACGTCAAGGTCGTCGAGGAGATCGCGAAGGCGTGCGCGTCGAGCGCGCTGATCGTCGCGGTGCAAGAGCTTGGGCATGCTGCCGATCATCATCGGCGGAAGCGACGAACAGAAGCGCCGCTTTCTTCCCAAGATCGCCTCGGGCGAACATTTGGTCGCCTACGCGCTGACCGAAGTTTCGAGCGGATCCGATGCGCTCGGCTCGATGCGCACGCGCGCCGAGAAGCGCGGCGACGCCTACGTGCTGAACGGCACAGAAGATTTGGATCACCAACGGCAGCGTCGCCGACGTCGTCTGCGTCTTTGCCGTCACCGATCCGCAAGCGGGTTCGCGCGGCGTCAGCGCGTTCGTCGTCGAGAAGGGAACGCCCGGGATTCACCGTCGGCAAGCTCGAGAAGAAAATGGGCATCCGCGGCTCGCCGACCGTCGAGCTGGTCTTCAACGATTGCGAAGTGCCGGCCGCCAATCGGCTCGGCGAAGAAGGCGAAGGCTTCAAGATCGCGATGAAGGTGCTCGACAAATCGCGCCCCGGCATCGCGGCGCAGGCGCTCGGCATCGCCGCCGGCGCGCTCGACTACGCGACCAAGCTATGCCAAGGAGCGCGTCGCGTTCGGCAAGCCGATCGGCCAGCATCAAGGCGTCGGATTCATGCTCGCCGACATGAAGACCGAAGTCGAAGTCGGCGCGCCTGCTGCTCTACGAAGCGGCGCGACGCTGCGACGCGGGCGCAGCCGACGTCACGCTCTGGGCGGCGATGGCGAAGCTCAAGTGCGGCGACGTCGCGATGTCGGTCACGACCGACGCGGTGCAGGTACTCGGCGGCTTCGGCTACTCCGCCGAGTACCCGGTCGAACGCATGATGCGCGACGCCAAGATCACGCAGATCTACGAGGGCACGCAGCAGATCCAGCGACTGGTCATCGCGCGACAGCTGGTCGGCCGCGGTTAGCTCAGGGCCAAGTTTCGCTCGCTAGGCTTGGCACCGGTCAAGGGAGCCGGCTCGCTTCCCGCCAAATTCGGTCGTGGAGGGAGCACCGGACATGACAAAGGTACGTTACCTGTTATGCTTGCTGACCGTGTTTTCGGTTGGCTGCGCACAGGAGAGCATTTCGCGAACGCCGTCCAGCACGGCCGCGCAGGGCGGGGTCTCGCCACTCGTTGGGCGCGATGACCTCGCTCCGGTAAGACGCCAGTTCGGCGACGCCGGCATCAGCCCACAGGACTTTACCAAGGGAAAGATCCAGCACGTCGTTATCATTTTTCAAGAGAATCGCTCGACCGACAATCTTTTTAACGGTTTGCCTGGCGCAGACACCGCCCAAACCGGGGAGACCACATCGGGCGGCCGAGTGACGCTGCAGCCCGTACCGCTAACCGCCCGGTACGACCTCGATCATTCGCATATCGGGTTCGAGACCGAGTTCGACAGCGGCGCTATGGACGGCTTTAACTTGGAAGACTCGACCTGCTCGGTGGCGGCAAGAAAATGCGGAACAAAAGAGTACCGCAGCGTACGGATACGTCCCCCACGATGAAACCGTGCCGTATTTTACAATGGCCGAACAGTATGCATTCGCCGATCGCATGTTCGAGACGAATCAAGGCCCCAGTTTTCCCGCGCACCAGTACATCATCAGCGGAACCGCCACGATTAGTAAGGATTCGACGTTACGCGCGGCCGCAAACGCACTCTCCCCTTCACAAGCTGTTGTCGGGGGCTGCGACTCGCCGCCCGGATCGCTCGCGCTCACGATCTCCGATGCGGGACAGTTGAAACGGTTCGTATACCCCTGCTTCGACCGGGTAACTTTGGCGGACTTAGCCGACCAACGGAGCTTGTCTTGGCGCTACTACCTCCATAACCGCGGACCCGGCTTGTGGAATGCGTTCGACGCAATCAAGCATATTCGCGACGGCGCCGAGTATGCGAACGTCGTCTCGCCTAACACGCAGATTTACTCCGACATCGACCAGGGGCGCCTTCCCAACATCGCCTGGGTGACACCTACCGCGAAGGCCTCGGACCACGCCAACACCACCGACGGTTCGGGCCCGGATTGGGTCGCCTCGGTCGTCAACGCCATCGGCAAGAGCCAGTACTGGAACAACACCGCCATCTTCGTGACGTGGGACGATTGGGGCGGCTGGTACGACCACGTCAAGCCGCCGCAGTATCAACGTCTACGAGCTGGGTTTCCGCGTTCCGCTCATCGTGATCTCCGCGTACACGACCTAAGGGCTACATCTCGCATCGGCAGCACGAGTTCGGCAGCATCCTCAAGTTCACCGAGAGAAACGTTCGGGCTAGGATCGCTCGGCACGACGGACGTCCGCGCAGACGACCTCTCCGATTGCTTCCACTTCTCGCGCACGCCACGCTCCTTTCAAGTCATTCCAACCACGTTGAAGGCTGATTACTTCTTGAAGCGGCCGCCATCGAACGAGCCTCCCGATGACGAATAGGAACGGCCTGCTGCTGTTCGCGGTCGCGACGACGAGCATCAAGTGCCTTTGTCATCCTGAGCGGAGGCGCGGAGCGCCGACGCCTTCCTGAGCGAGCGAAGCGAGTCGAAGGGCTCAGGATGACAAGGGTCAGCGTGCGAGAATCATATTGCGATGTCCGATCCGATGGAACCGGAGTTCACCGCCCAAAATCCGATCGTCGAGGCGGCGACGCGGCTGCGCGCGAAACGCGACGTCGAACGGGCGATCGATGCGAGCAACGAACCCGGTGCAAGCAAACCTGAAGATGCGGAAGGATCGCTGCGGCTCTTCTGGGAGCACCTGACGGCGGGATGCAGGCGCGTCAACGCTGTGCTCGGCGAGCGCGAGGGCGTCAAGTTGATTCGTCTGGAGCGGCCACTCCGATTGCGTCTGCGACTCGGCGAGCAACGCGTCAGCCTCGATCTCGACGACGTGCATCAGCTGGTTCGTTTGACCGGTCTCGGTCTCGACGGCGAGTATCAGTTCGATCCCAGCGCGGACGTGCCGGCGCTAATCAACCTTTCGAAGATTTCGACCGAGCAGGGCTACGGCGAGCGGTTGACCGCGGCTTCGCTGCTGAAGAGCCTCGCTTTATGATCGCGGGCGTCGGACAGAGGGCATTAACCGGGCAGCGATAGCACTGCGGCGTCGGCGCTTTGCAGATAGCGCGGCCATGCAGGATCAACCAATGCGTCGTGTCGCCCCATTTGCTCGAAGGAACGAGGGCGGTCAGGTCGTCTTCCACTTGGCGCGGCGTCTTGCCGAGCGTGAGTCCGAGGCGATGCGCGACGCGAAAGACGTGCGTGTCCACCGCAAGCGCAGCCTCGGCAAAGGCGGCCGCCATCACGACGCTGGCGGTCTTGCGTCCGACGCCCGCGAGCGATTCGAGCTGCTCGCGCTCTCGCGGCACCTGCCCGCCGAAGCGTTCGACCAGATCCTTGGCGCAGGCGATGATGTTCTTGGTCTTCATGCGGAAAAAGCCGCACGACTTGATGATCTTCTCCACGTCGGCCGGACGGGCGCGAGCGAGCTTCTCGGGCGTCGGATATTTGGCGAACAGGATCGGCGTGGTCATGTTGACGCGCGCGTCGGTGCACTGCGCCGAGAGTATGACCGCGATCAGCAGTTCGAACACGCTGCGATACTCCAGCGCCGTTCGAGGATTCGGATAGGTACGTTCGAGGATCGCGAGTTGCTCGATCGCAACGTCGCGCGGTACCTTCTTCTTCGGAAATGGAATCGCCGGCACGCCGGGTCATTCTCTCAGCGCGACGAGGTTTCCGTCGTGCGTCACCAGGCCGTCGCGCTCGAGCGCCGCAACGAGTCCGCCAAGCTCTTCGATCGTGCGCCCGGGTACTGCAGGTTCGATCGCCGCATGCAGCTCGAGCAGCGAGATGCGTCGCCCGGGCGGCAGATCTCGCAGGCGATCGATGATTCGCCCGCGCGCGTAGCGCGTGGTCGCCGCGAAGGCGATGGCGTTCTGCGGAGAACGCGGCTTGGCGCCGAGCTCACGGGCGCGCTCGAGCGCGACCGCGTCGATCGGCGCGGCGGTACAGTCGCGGCAGAGCGGGCAGAGCAGACACTTCGGCGCGCGCGCGGTGCAGATCGTCGCGCCGAGATCCATCATCGCGGAGTTCCAATCGTGCGCCTCGCCCGCCGGCGCCAGCGCTCGAGCGCTCTCGTCGAGCTCGCGTATTCCGGCGGCCGGCGGATACTCGACGCCGAAGAATATCCGGTGGACGATCCTGCGCACGTTGGTGTCGAGCGGCGCGTCGTCAATGTCGAACGCGAAGGCCCGAACGGCGGCGGCGGTATAGGCGCCGATGCCCGGCAGGGAGCGCAACGCTGCGACGTCCGAGGGCATCGCGCCGGCGAAACGCTCGACGACGGCTTGCGCGAGCCGCTTGAGGCGAACGGCGCGCGAGTTGTATCCGAGCCCTTTCCACGCGCGCAGCACGTCGGCGGTCGAGGCTTCCGAGAGCGCGGCGAAATCGGGAAAGCGCGCGACGAAGGCCTCGAACTTCGGAACGACGCGATCCACCTGGGTCTGCTGCAGCATAAACTCGCTGACGACGGTGCGATAGGGATCGCGCGCCGTCCGCCAGGGAAGGCCGCCGCGGCCGTGGCGCCGGTACCAGTCGAGCAGACGACGTTGCAGCGCCGTCACGAACGCAACGTCGAGATGGCTTGACCGATGCGTCGAATGCCTTCGGTGATCTCCCGCCGCGAGACGGCGGTGAGCGCGAGACGAAAGTTGTGGTCGCCGCCCGAGTGCGCGAAGAAAGGCTTCGCCGAAGAGGAACGAAGCGCCGAGACGCTCGGAGGCGTCGAGCAGCGCGCGCGCGCGCAGCTCGCGCGGCGTCGAAGCCCATAGGTAGAATCCACCGGACGGCTTGCTGACCTTCAACGCAGCGGGCCAGTACTCGGCGATCGCGCGATCGGCGAGCGCGCGTCGATGGAGCAGCTCTTCGCGCAGCTGGTCGACGTGCGCCGACGTAGCCGCGCTCGAGATAGTCGGAGACCGCGGCCTGCACGTAGAGGCTCGTCGCCATGTCGTAGGCTTGTTTGCGCAACAAGAGTCGTTCGAGAATCGTTGCGCGGCGCGGCCAGCCAGCCGACGCGCAAGCTGGGAGCGATCGTCTTCGAGAAGGTCGAGAGGTAGACGACGTGATCGGGAGCGAGCGCGACCAGCGGAGGCCCGGAGGGTGCGAGCGGACCGTACGGGTCGTCTTCGACGATCGGAACGCCGGCGCGGCGAGCGATCGTCGCGAGCCGCTCGCGGCGGTCGGTGTTCATCGTGGCGTTGGTCGGGTTGTGCAGCGACGGCATCGTATAGATGAAGCGCGGGCGCCGCGTGCGCAGGATTGCCTCGACGTGGTCGACGCGCATGCCGTCGTCGTCGACCGGCACCGGGATCGCGCGCAGTCCGTTGATTTGAAAGACCTGCAGCGCGCCGGGATAGGAGGGCGATTCGACGACGATCTCGTCGCCCGGCTCGGCCAAGCTCTGCGCGACGATCGCGATTCCTTGCGTCGAGCCGGTCAAGATGATGATGTTGCGCGGCCCGACGCTGGCGGCGCCGCGCGCGTTCATGCGCGCGGCGATCGCCACGCGCAGCGGCTCGTACCCTTCGGAATCGCCGTACGAAAGAACGAAGCGCGGATCGCGCGCGACGCGACCGAACGACTTGGCCAGCTCGCGGAAGCGGCGAGGGTTCGTCGGGTGCGACGCCTTGCACGAAGGAGATGCGGCCCTCCTCGTGTTTGGCCGCCAGCTCGCCTAAGACGTTGGGGAACTCGCCGACGCGCCAGGGCGGAAGCGTTACCCACCACGGGACGCCCGCGGCTCGTTCGGGTTGCCCGCCGCGCAACTGGCCGACCACGCGAGAACCCGAGCCGACCCGCTGTTCGATCAGCCCCTCCCCGACCAGCTCGCGGTAGGCGTGCACGATCGTGCTGCGGTTGACGGCGAGCCGCTGCGCCATCTCCGCTCGGGCGGAAGGCGGGTCGACTCGGGCAGGGTGCCGGCCAGAATCGCTTCGCGCAAGTGCTCGTAGATCTGCCGGTAGAGCGGCACGATCGAGTCGCGATCGAGCTCGGGCAGGAGGCCCGTCCATCCAATCGGCTCGGCATGGATGGCTCCATTTCGCTAACCTCCGTGGGGAACGCTCCCCATTGCGCGAAGCTTCCACGGCGCACGAACTCCGCTCTGCGCACGCCCGAACAGGAGCACCACATTGGCAGAACATCAGGTTGACGCGGTCGTCATCGGCGCCGGCCCCGGCGGCTATCACGCCGCGATTCGGCTCGGGCAGCTGGGCAAGAAAGTTATCTGCGTCGACCGCGACGAGGTCGGTGGCGTCTGCCTCAACTGGGGTTGCATTCCGACCAAAGCGCTGCTGCACGTCGGCGAGGTGATCCGTCACATCGAAGACGCGGAAGCGATCGGGCTCAAAGTTCCCAAGGCCGAAGTCGAGCGGGAGAAGCGTCGCCAAGTTCAAGAGCGACGTGGTCAACGCCAACGTCGGCGGCGTCAAGACGCTCTTCAAAGCGAACAGCGTCGAGTTCATCCGCGGCGAAGCCTCGTTCAAAGTCGCCGACCGAGATCGTCGTCAAGGGTAAGGACGGCGCGAGCGACACCATTACGGCGACCAACATCGTGATCGCAACCGGATCCGCGCCGGTCGACGTAAAGGCGTGGCCGCGCGACGGCGATACGATCATCAACTCCGACGACGCGGTGCGGCTCGCGCGCATTCCCAAGAGACTGCTGGTCATCGGCGGCGGCGTGATCGGCTTGGAGTTCGCGACCGTCTACAAGCGGTTGGGCGCCGACGTGCTGGTGGTCGAGATGATGCCGCAGATTCTCACCGGCACCGATGCCGAGATCGGCAAGACGCTCGGGCGAATTCTCAAAAAGCAGGGCATCGAGATCATGCTCGGCACGAAGGTCGGCGCGATCGAGAAGCAGGGTAAGAACGTGCGCGCGACGCTCAACGGCGAGGGAACGGGCGGCAAAGACGAGACGCGCGAGTTCGATATGGTGCTGGTCGCGGTCGGCCGCCGTCCGGTTACCGACAATCTCAACCTGCAAGCGGCGGGGCTCGAGCTCGGCGAGGGGGGCTTCATCGCCGTCGATCGGCAGCAGCGCACGAAGGTTCCCAACATCTTTGCGGTCGGCGACGTCACCGGAGCAGCCGCTGCTCGCGCACCGCGCGATGAAGCAGGGCGTCATCGCCGCCGAGGTGATCGACGGCGACAAGTCGGCCGCGTTCGATCCGGTTGCGGTGCCGAACTGCATCTACACCGATCCCGAGGTCGCGACGGTCGGTCTCTCCGAGGAAGAGGCAAAGGCGGCCGGCTACGAGGTGCGCATCGGCAAATTCCCGCTCGCCGCGAGCGGCCGCGCGCGCACGATGAATCGAGAGCGAGGGCGTGATCAAGCTCGTCGGCGACGCAAAGACCGATTTGCTGCTCGGGATGCACATCGTCGCGCCGCAGGCGGAATCGCTGATCGGCGAAGGCGTAATCGCGCTCGAGATGGGCGCGACGATCGAAGACATCGGCCTCTCGGTCCATCCGCATCCGACGTTTACCGAAGGGATCATGGATGCCGCCGAAGCCTCGCACGGCAAAGCGATTCACATCGTCAACCCCAAGCCGAAGGCCCCGGTAGGTGCGAAAGCCTAACGCGCATCGCTTCTCGATCTCGGCCTAAAGCCGTACCGCGAGGTTTGGGATTTGCAGCATCGTCTGCACGAAGCCGTGCGCGAAGGGCTCGAACCCGATACTTGGATCGTGGTCGAGCATCCGCCGGTGGTTACGCTGGGGCGGCAGGCCAAGGGCGAGAACGTCCTGCTCTCGCCCGGCGAGCTCGCCGAGCGCGGCATCGATTTGGTCGCGATCGAGCGCGGCGGCGACGTGACCTACCACGGACCGGGGCAACTGGTCGTCTATCCGATTCGCAAGCTGGAGCGCTTTCGCGAGGTCGTACCGCTGGTGCGGGCACTCGAAGGGGCCGCAATCGCGACGTGTGCGCGGTTCGGCGATCGCGGGCGAACGGCGCGAGCGGTCACGCCGGCGTCTTGGTGCGCGGCGATCAGATTTGCGCGATCGGGCTCGCGGTCCAACGCATGGTCTCGCTCCACGGGCTCGCCCTTAACGTCGCCAACGACTTGCGCTACGATCGCTTCATCAATCCGTGCGGGCTCACCGACCGCGGCATCACCTCGCTCTCGCACGAGGCCGGCCGCGACGTAACCATCGCCGAAGCGAAGGGTGTCTTAGTGGACGAACTGGCCCGCATCTTTGACGTCCGAGTTCGAAAACGTCCGCGCGCGGCGCGACGTGGCGTAAATTTTTATGGCAATTGAGATAAATCTGATACGAAAGCCGGCCTGGCTGAGGGTGTCGCTGCCGATCGGCGAGGAGTATCAGCGGGTCAAGGAACGAGTCGAGACGCTCTCGCTCCATACGGTGTGCAAAGAGGCCGCGTGCCCGAACGTCGCCGAGTGCTGGGGCGCGGGAACGGCAACGATCATGATTCTCGGCGACGTCTGCACGCGCGGCTGCCGCTTCTGCAACGTGAAGACGGGCAATCCGCGGGGCGAGGTCGATTGGCTCGAGCCGTTGCGCGTCGCCGAAGCGGTGCGCGACTTGGGCTGGAAGTATCTGGTCGTGACCGCCGTCGAACCGCGACGACCTGCGCGACGGGGGCGCGTTGATTTTCGCCAACACCGTGCGCGCGATCCACGAGCGCGTCCCCGGAGCGCGCGTGGAAATCCTCAGCGGCGACTATCGCGGCGACCTGGCGGCCCTGGACATCGTCATCGATGCCAAGCCGGACGTCTTCGCGCACAACTTGGAAACCGTGCGGCGGCTGACGCCCGTCGGTTCGCGACAAGCGCGCGAGCTACGATCAGTCGCTGCGGGTGCTCGACGCACGCCAAGGAGCGCGCCCCGGAGCGTTATACCAAGACCTCCTTGATGCTGGGCCTCGGCGAGACTGCGGAGGAGATCGACACGGCCATGGACGACGCGCGCTCGGCCGGGGTCGACATCTTCACGATGGGTCAATACCTTCAGCCGAGCAAGAAGCCATCTACCCGTGGCCGAGTTCGTGACGCCGCAGACGTTCGAGCGCCTCGGCGAACTGGCGCGGCGAAAGGGCTTCCACCAGGTCGTGTCGAGCCCGCTCTCGCGCAGCTCCTATCACGCCGAGCAAGCATTTACAGACGGCGCGGGGAACTGAAACCTGCGCTAGCCTCCTCAGGTTTGTACAGCTAACGTGACCAAGGTCTTCCTCAACCGCCCGGTCCTCGCGGTCGTCTGCTCCCTGATCATCCTGATCGCCGGCCTGGTGGTCATTCCGACTCTGGCGATCTCGCAGTACCCGCAGATCGCACCGCCGGTGGTGACGATCACGGCGGTCTATACCGGCGCCAGCCCGCAGGCGGTCGAGGCGCAGGTGACAACGCCGCTGGAGCAAGCGGTCAACACCGTGCAAGGGCTGCGCTACCTCAGCTCGACGAGCGCGCAGGGCGTCTCGACGATCACCTGCACGTTCAATCTCGGCGTCAACCTCGACATCGCCGCGGCGGACGTGCAGAACGCCGTCCAATCCTCGCTCGGACAGCTGCCCGCCACGGTGCAGCAAGTCGGCATCACGGTCGCTAAGAACTCCGGCGCGTTCGTCATGGGCATCGCGCTCACGTCGGATCACGAGAGCCTCGACAAGCTCGGCCTGAGCAACTACGCGCAGCTCAACATCGTCAACGATCTGAGCCGCGTCCCGGGCGTTTCGCAGGTCATCATCTTCGGCCAGCGCCAGTACGCGATGCGCATCTGGCTCAACCCGATCAAGCTGCAGCAGCAGGGCCTCGACGCGAGCGACGTGGTCGCCGCGCTGCAGGAACAGAACGCGGCGGTTGCAGCGGGCAGCATCGGCGCGCCGCCGGCACCGAAGGGTCAGCCGTACACCTTCACGGTCAACGCGCTCACCCAGCTCACCGACCCGGCGCAGTTCGCCAACATCGTCCTGCGGGCGAATCCCAACGGCGGCTACGTGCGGCTGGCCGACGTCGCCCGGATCGAGCTGGGCGCGCAGAGCTACACGACCGACCTGCGCTTCGACGGCAAGAGCCGCGTCGTCGGCTTCGGCGTGCTGCAGTACCCGACGGCCAACGCGCTCGACGTCTCGCGGCGCGTCACCGCGCAGATGAAGATACTCGCGCCGCAGTTCCCAGCCGGGATGCATTGGGACGTCGCGTTCGACGTCACGACCTTCGTGAACGAGTCGATCAAGGAAGTCGTCATGACGCTGCTGCTCTCGATCGTCCTGGTCGTCCTGGTCATCTACGTCTTCCTCCAGCACCCGCGCTCGACGCTGATCCCGGCTGCCACGATCCCGGTCTCGCTGATCGGCACGTTCTTCGTCATGAAGCTCTTCGGGTTCACGATCAATACGATCACGCTCTTCGGGCTGACGCTGGCGACCGGACTCGTGGTCGACGACGCGATCGTCGTCATCGAGAACATCGCGCGGCACATGGACATGAACGCCGGAAAACAGAGCGGCATCGCGAGCGCCGCTCAAGCGATGCGCGAGATCACTAGCGCCGTCGTCGCGTCGTCGCTGGTCTTGCTCGCGGTCTTCATTCCGGTCGGCTTTCTTCCCGGGACGACCGGGCAGATCTACAAGCAGTTCGCGCTGACGATCGCGGCCTCGATCACGATCTCGCTCTTCCAGGCGCTGACGCTCGCGCCGGTGCTCTCGGCGCGCCTGCTGACCGGCCAGTTCGAGTCGAAGGCGCGCCTTCTTCCGCTTGTTCAACAGCGGGTTCAAGCGCTTCCGCGATTGGTACGGCCGCCTGCTGCCGGTAATGTTCCGCCATCGCTGGCCGATCTTCGGCGTCTTCATCGGCGCGCTCGTGTTCACGGTCTTCCTGGCATCGCGGAC
Organism: Vulcanimicrobiota bacterium; assembly: GCA_963739845.1. Lineage (GTDB taxonomy): Bacteria > Vulcanimicrobiota > Vulcanimicrobiia > Vulcanimicrobiales > Vulcanimicrobiaceae > Cybelea. Next base: position 48,061 of record CAVUBQ010000002.1, read on the forward strand.
GCCGCAAGGCTTCTTACCCGACGAGGATCTCGGTTACTTCATCGTGCTCGTTCAGGCGCCCGAGGGAACCTCGCTCGAGGGCGCTCGGCACGATCTCGCAAAAGGCCGAGAAGATCATTCAAGCGCAGCCCGAGATCGAGCACCTCTTCAACGTCGGCGGATTCAGCTTCTCGGGAGCGGCACCGAATCGCGGCATCATGTTCGCGTTGCTGAAGCCGTGGGGCGACCGAAAATCACCGGCCTGGTGCCAGCTGATCTTCCTCTTCGCGCACCCGCCGGCGTGCATGTCGCACTCGGCCTTCGCGGTCGAGCAGCGGCTCAACTACGCGTTCTTCTCGCAGATCCCGCAGGCGCAGATATTCGCGTTCAATCCGCCGGCGATCAACGGCGTCGGCAACTTCGGCGGCTTCCAGTTCGAGCTCGAAGACCGCGGCAACGTCGGGCTGGAGAAGCTGATGGGGACCGCGTACGCCATGATGGGCGCCGCCGCCAAAGACCCGCGGCTGCAGAACGTCTTCACGCAGTTCAGCATCAACTCGCCGCAGATCGAGTCGAACATCGACCGCAACAAGGCCAAGTCGATCGGCGTCTCGCTGCAAGACGTGTTCACGACGATGGAGGTCGACCTCGGCTCGCTCTACGTCAACAACTTCACCTACCTGAACCGCTCGTGGCAGGTGATCGTTCAGGCCGACGCCCAGTACCGCAACAACGTCGCATCGCTGCGCAACATCTACGTCCGTTCGAGCGCCGCGCCCGGCACGTCGGTCGTGCCGAGCATCGTCGCGACGCCCGAGCCCGGCGTCGCGACCTCCTCGACGACCGTCGACCGGCTCAGTGATGACGCCGCTCGCGTCGCTCATGCAGATCAAGAAAGTGCTCGGACCGCCGATCATCACGCACTACAACCTCTACCGGAACATCGAGCTGAGCGGCAGCAACGCGCCCGGCGTCAGCACCGGGACGGCAATCCTCGCGATGGAGGAGCTCGCCAACAAGGTGATGCCGCGCGGGGTAAACTTCGAATGGACCGGCTTGCAGCTCGACCAGATCGCGGCGGGGCCGCTAACGATCGAGATATTCATCCTCGCGCTGGTCTTCGTCTTCTTCGTGCTCTCGGCGCAGTACGAGAGCTACATCGATCCGCTCATCGTGCTGCTCGCCGTGCCGACGGCGCTGCTCGGCGCGCTCGCTCTTCATCAACCTGCGCCATCTGCCGATACCGTTTCTCTTCGATCCGACCCTGTCCCAGGACGTATACGCTCAGGTGGGCTACGTCATGCTCATCGGCTTGGCGAGTAAGAGCGCAATTCTGATCGTCGAGTTCGCCAATCAGCAGTTTCGCGAAGGCGCGACCATCGTTCAGGCCGCGATGCGCGCGGCCCAGACGCGGCTGCGTCCGATTCTGATGACCTCGATCGCCTTCGTCATCGCGGTGACGCCGCTGGTCTTCGCGTCGGGCGCCGGCGAAGCGGCCCGCCACTCGCTGGGAACCGTCGTCTTCGGCGGCATGCTCATGTCGACGTTCCTCAATCTCGGCATCACGCCGGTGCTCTACGTCATCATCAAGTCGCTCGAAGTTCGTGGAAAGCCGTACGGTAACGGCAAGACCACCGGCGAAATCGTGCCCGAAGGTGAACCGCCGATTCCAGTCGGCGTGTAGCGCTTAAATAACCCGCGCCGCTTCTACATCCCATTCTTGGGGACGCTTGCTGCGCACATCCTGTGCTCCGCTGCGCTCGCCTCTGCGCGCTCTCGCCATCCTGGCTCCGCGCGCATTCACACGCCCCTCGAATGGGACGTAGAAGCGACGCGTGTTATTAAGCTGAGAAGGAACTGAATCGCGCGAGGGCAACTTCAGGTCGAGCCGATTGATAGAATTAATAACGTGTGTCATCGGCCTACCTGCCAGGAGTTGCTTGAATGTTAGGACCCCTCGCTCGTTTGGTAGCGGCCGTGACCGCAGCGCTTTGGATTTGCGTTTGCGCACTTCCGGCGGCCGCCGACAACGGCACCGGCGACGTCTTTCAACAGCAGATCGTTCCCGGCGCGAATTCGGCGATCGAGGACATCATGAACGAGGCGCGAGAGAAGCGCGACGCCGAAAAGCGTCAAGCTGCGCAGAACGGCACGGTCGCTCAGGTTCCACCAGTCGGGCAGCAGCGTCCGCATCCAAAGATGGAGCTGCCGGGAGACCATTTGATCTATATGGTCGACGCTTCGATGGCGGTTCCGTACGGCAACATCGGCGCCTATGGAAAGCAGGGCTGGCTCATGGGCGGCATGGACGCAACGCTGGGATACAAGTTCAACTGGTCGACGAAGCTGGTGGCGAGCATGTTTCAGCTGCAGCACTGGCCGTTGGGCTTCAACACCGGGCTCACGCCGGTCTATTTGGCGGGCTTTCAGAACCCGGTCGGGTGCGCCGATCTCGAAAACGGGAACCGGTGCGGACCCGGAGCGGGACGCAACTTGAACGTGGCCACAAAAGACACGTTCGGCGTCTTCATGCTCCAGAAGATGTTCGTAATCAACTCCGACAAGCTGCCTGGGCCGGTTCCGATCGTCGTCTCGCCGACCTACGTCGCGCGCGGCGGTCAGATCGGCTTCACGGAGAACAACGACGACGTCGTGCCGTTCACCTATAACCTGCCGAACGGGCCGGTCGAGACGATACCGGTGCGCACGGCGCAGTACTATGCCGTCGCGCTGACGTTTCCGTTCTTGAAGACGCCGAAGATGTTCGGCACCTTTACGATCGCGCCGCAGTGGCTCGTTCATACGGCGGGCGCGAACGTTGGGAACTCGATGCAGCTGCCGCAAGTGATGTACCTGGAGTACACGCCGAGCGCGCGGCACGACGCTCTTCTTCGAGCCGCAGAGCGCGCGCGATTATCTTCCGACCGATCCCTATCCCGAGCACCTCTTCGCGTACTTTTTGGGCGTCTCGCAGCGCCTGACGAAGTACTCCTTCGTTCAGGTCGTGCTCAACAGCGGCAACCCGACAAACCTCGGCCCCGACGGGATCGTCGGAATCAAGTGCTTGACGGTCCAGCAAGCGCTAACCAACGCTTGCGGGCTCGCAATCGGCGGCCTGAAGGCGACGCAGCTGCAACTGCAGTTCGGCGTCGGTTCGCCCAACGTCTTTCCGTTGTAATCTCAGAGGCTAAGCATGAAATTTTCGTCGCTCAAGAAGTCCTTCGCGCTGATTACGCTCGCCGCGGTTGCGGCGTGCGGCGGCAGCGGCAGCAGCGGCAGCTCGATTCCTTCGGGCGGAAATCCGGGGCCGCCGCATGGTTCGCCGCTGGGGAGGATCGTCGGCGTCGGCGACAGCCTCACGGCCGGCTACCAATCGAACGGATTTCTCGGCGCGACGGGGTTCAAAAACCCGTTTTTTCCCGGCCAGCAAGTTCCGCCAAATCAGCCGAACGGATTTTGGGCGCTGCTCGACGAGCAAGCCTCGGGCAAGCCGGTCGACAAAGCGGTTGCGGATATGTACGATCCGGCGGTGAGCCCGTTGCCGCTGATCGCCAAGCCCGGGCTCAACAATCAGATCGTGCCGTGGAACATCGGCTCTCCCATTTACCGAACTGAAGTAGCGGAGACACGTGCACGATAGACAACGGATTCAATCTGGCCGGGTACCGGCTGCGTGGCATGCAACGCGTGCGCATGAATCCGCGTTCGACCTCGATTCGCGACGTCGGCGTTCCCGGCTTGACGATGCACGAGGCGAACACGCTTAAGGCGCCGCAGACCTCGACCTGTAAGTCGCTCCCGGGCATTCCGGGCTTGCTCAACCTGATCATTGCACAGGAGAGCGGCACGTTCTGGCCCGTGCTTGGGAACTTCACCTATCTCGGACCGCACCTGACCGAGGTCAACGCCGCGGCCTCCAAACATCCCACGCTGGCAACGGTCTGGCTGGGCGCCAACGACGTGCTCAAATACATGGGCAGCGGAGGCCGCTTCACGGGCGGCGAATCACAACGCAGCGCAGGCGGAGGCGGATATCCGCACCACGATCTCGACGCTGCAGCACGCCGGGGCGCGCGTCGTCGTCGCGAATCTGCCGAACATCGTCGAGACCGGCTTCTTCCAGAGCGTAACGAAACCGAAGAAGCTCAGCGATTGCCGGGTCCACACGTACGCCGATTGCCTGTTCACGATCGCCGGCTTACCGCCCGGGTTCGTCAACCTCTTTGCTAAGAAGTACCACTTGGATACACCGCAGGGTTGCGTGCCCGGATCGGCAACGCAGCCGTGCGGATACCTAACGCTGCCCGGCGCATGCGGCGGTGATTCAGACCTTCAATGCATCCGGGGCGATCGCGAACTTGGATTGTTCGACGCCGGCACCGGGCTGTAAGGGCGCACCGGGTAACGGCCAGGGGATGAACTATATCACGCCGGCGTTTGCCGGAAAGATTCAGGCGCTCAACGACGCGATCAACACCGGCATCGACAACGGGGCGCAGGCGTCAAACGTACCGCTGGTGGACGTCCAGGCGATCTTCCACGGGCTGGCCAGCGGCGATCCCACGAATCCCTACTTCGCGCAAGCGGCGGCGATCAATCCCGGCATCTGCTGCACGCTCGGCTACCTCTGGGGGATCACCAGCTTCGACGGCCTACATCCGTCGAACACCGGCTACGCGCTGATCGCCAACGCGTTCATCCAAACGATCAACGCCGCGTACGGTACGCACATCCCGAGGTGGACGTGCATGCCGTCTACGCCGGCACGCGTTGTTCGAACCCGAGTTTTTGCTTCCCGGATCCGTACGCGCCGCCCAACGACTTCCCGTACAAACCCTAGAGGTCGTCGTCTTCGGGCGGAAGCTCGTCGGGAATCGTCACCAGCCGCTCGGCGAGCTCCGATTTTACATCGTCGGGAACGGAAGGGTTGTCGAGAAGCGCGCGCTCTTCATCCTCGTGAAGGCCCTCCAGCGCTTCGGAGTCTAGTTCTTTCTCGGGCAGTCGCATAGTGCATCTCCTTCGACTCCGCGGGATGACACGGGAGGTTATGCGTAGATTCCGCGGAGTTTGCTAGCCTTGACGACGCGGTCGATCGCCAACGTGTACGCTGCGGTGCGGAGCGTCGCCTTACGCGAGGTTGCGATGGAACGGATCTGGTGCAGGTTCGTGAGGAGAAAGTCTTCGAGTTTCTCGTTGACCTCCGGCTCCTTCCAAAAGTAGCCCATGCGGTCTTGCGCCCACTCGAAGTACGAGACGGTGACGCCGCCCGCGTTGGCCATGATATCGGGGATGACGATGATGCCGCGCTCGCGGAAGATGCGGTCGGCTTCCGGCGTCGTCGGGCCGTTCGCGCCTTCGACGAGCAGCTTGGCCCGCACTTTCGCGGCGCTCTCCGGCGTGAAGACCTTCTCCAGTGCGGCCGGAACGAGCACGTCGCAGTCGCTGGCGAGCAACTCCGAGTTGGTGATCTTCTCGCCGCCTTTGAACCCCTCGAGCGTGCCGAAGCGCGCCGAGTGCTCCATCGCGCCGGCGACGTAGATGCCGTTTTCGTTATAGTACGCGCCGGTGACGTCGGAGATGCCGACGACCTTGCAGCCGCGCTCCTCGAAGAGCTTGGCCGCGTAACGTCCGACGTTGCCGAAGCCCTGAATCGCGATCGTCGCTTTGTCGGGGCGCAAGCCCATCTCGGCCATCTCGTCGAGCGCGCAGATCGTGACGCCGCGACCGGTCGCTTCGACGCGCCCGCGCGAGCCGCCGATCTCAAGCGGCTTGCCCGTGACTACGCCAGGCATATTCTGCCGGACGTGCATCGAGTAGGTGTCCATGAACCACGCCATGACCTGCGGCGTGGTGTTGACGTCGGGGGCGGGGACGTCTTTGTCGGGCCCGACGACTTCGACCAGCTCGGCCGCGTAGCGCCGCGTGATGCGTTCGAGCTCGTTCGGACGAGAGGGTCGCAGGATCGCAGGTAACGCCGCCCTTTGCCGCCGCCGAACGGGAGGTCGACGACGGCGCACTTCCACGTCATCCAGAACGCGAGCGCCGTCACTTCATCGAGCGTGACGCCCGGATGGTAGCGGATGCCGCCCTTGGCCGGGCCGCGCGCGAAATTGTACTGCACGCGATATCCGGTGTAGACCTCGAACTCGCCCGAATCGCGCTGGAACGGAATCGAGAAGATGATCTGTCGTGACGGATGCGTAAGGATGCGCCGCATTCCGGCGTCGAGCTCGAGCAGATCGGCTGCCTCGTTGAAGTAGGCGATCGCGTCTCCGAATACCGAGACGTCGCGCACCGAGGGTCCGGAGTTCGTGGAGGGGCGCACCGCAGTGGTCATTAGGTAGACTTTGCGCTTTCCACGCGTGAAGCCCCTCGGCTCACACGTTGAATCGAAAGTTCACGACGTCGCCCTCTTGCATCACGTACTCCCGCCCCTCGCTGCGGACGCGGCCGGCCGCTCGCAGCGCCTCCATCGTCCCATACTCGGCGAAATCGTCGTACGAGACGATCTCGGCCCGAATGAAGCCGCGCTCGATGTCGCTATGGATCGTCCCGGCGGCCTCCGGGGCCTTGGTGCCCTTGGGGATGGGCCAGGCGCGGGCCTCCTTCTCTCCGGCGGTTAGAAACGTCATCAGGCCGAGCAGGTCGTAGGCGGCTGCAGCGAGTTCGTCGAGCCCGGTGCGCTCCATGCCGAGCTCGCGTCGGAACTCGGCCGCCTCGGCCTCGGAGAGCCCGGCCAACTCGGCTTCCACCTTGCCCGAGAGGACGACGGCCCTGCCTCCCTCGGTGCGCGCGACCTGCTGCACGGTGCGGGCGTACGCTCCCACGTCCCCGATCTGTCCTTCGTCGACGTTGGCGACGTAGAGCACCGGCTTGCAGGTGACCAGAAAAGAATCGGCGGCAACCTGCGCTTCGAGCGAACCGCGCGCGAAGCTGCGCGCCGGACGTGCCTCTTCGAGCGCGGCGGTGAGGCGCCGGGCCGCTTCGAGATACTCTCTCTGCACCGGATTCGCCCGCGCTTCGCGCTCGAGCTTCGGGATGCGCTTCTGCATGGTCGCTAGGTCCGCGAGCGCCAGTTCGATTCCGATGATTTCGCAGTCGCGCGCGCGGATCGGGATGGCCGTCGACGTGCGTGACATTCTCGTCTTCGAAACAGCGCACGACCATCGCGATCGCGTCCGTTTCGCGGATATGACTCAAGAAGGCGTTGCCGAGACCCTCGCCGGCGCTCGCTCCGCGCACCAAGCCGGCGATATCGACAAAGCGGACGGTCGCCGGCAGGATGCGGCGCGCGTTGACGAGGCGTTGCAGGACCTCCAAGCGCGGGTCGGGCACGGCGACTTCGCCGATATTGGGCTCGATCGTCGCAAACGGATAGTTGGCGGCGAGGGCTTGGGCGGAGCGCGTGAGCGCGTTAAAGATCGTCGACTTGCCGACGTTCGGCAGGCCCACGATTCCGCACGAGAGCGGCATACTGAGCGGGCCCCGTTCGGCGGGGCGGCAAGAGAATCCGGCGCAGGTGTCGGATACGTCGCATATGCGCCAGATGAAGGTCGACAAACTGGGTATCGACCTCCTCACCCACGATCCGGTGGTGATCCTAAAGGACATGGACGGTTCCCACTATCTGCCGATACTGATCGGACCGTTCGAAGCGACGGCGATCGCGCTTGCGCTCGAAGGCGCTCCGGTACCCCGTCCCCTCTCGCACGACCTGATGCGCAACATCCTTGAGACCCTCAACGCGAATCTCGAGCAGGTCGTGATCCACGACATCAAGGACTCGACGTTCTTCGCCAAACTCATCGTCCGCACGAACGGCGAGCTGCAAGAGATCGACGCGCGCCCATCCGACGGCATCGCGCTGGCGCTGCGCGTCCCCGCTCCAATCTTCGTCTCCGACAAGATCGTCCTCGAAGAGGCTACCGCCGAAAAGCGCCCCGTGAACGACAACGAAATGGCGCGCTTCAAGAAATTCCTGGACGACCTCAAGCCGTCAGACTTTAACCGCTGACGAGCGTTTGCTCCAGCGCCAACCCTATCGCGATGTAGTCTTCGTTACCCACACCCGTCTCCACCGCATTTTCACACTGCGCCAGAACACGGTCCATCAGGGGCGCGTTCACCTGCAGGCTTTGCCGGGTGGCGGCGGCAAGGCGTAGATCTTTCAGCAGCGCATTGGTCGAAAAGCGCGGTTCGGTGTCGCGTTCGTGAAGTTGTTGGCGCTTTGTGGCCGTACGCTCCAACGCGTTCACGAGCGTGTCGACGGCGAGGTCGCGATCGACGCCGGCGCGCGCCATAAGACCGAGCAGCTCCCCAACCGAGCCGGCGACGACGCCCAGCACGCAGTTACTCGCAAGCTTCAGATGCCCGCTCGCCGCCGGCGAACCGGTAAAGGTCACCTTCGAGCCCATCGCACTCAATAGTTCCCAGCCTCGGTCGTAGGCCTCCCGACTGCCTCCCGGCAAGAGCGTCAGGGTGCCGGTGCGCGCGCCGTCGATGCTGCCAAAGACCGGGCACGCGAGAAAGTGCACGCCTCGCCGCGCCGCCGCATCGGCCAGCTCCGCGTACATGTGCGGCGAAAGCGTAGTGGATTCGACTACGAGCTTACCCTCGCACGCAGCTGGAATGATCCGGCCGAGAGATATCTCTCTTGCGACGTTATCGTCCCAGAGCATTGCGACCGTGGCATCCACGCCGGCAACCATCGATTCCAGGCTCTCGAACGGCGTCGCACCCGCAGCGACTACGTCCCCATCATCGTCGGATCGACGTTCCAAGCGGAAATCCGGTAACCACGATCGAGTAGATTGCAAGCGATCGCGGTTCCCATTTTACCGGTGCCCGCAACTCCGACGTGCATAAAAGGCGTGTCCTTTACAAACCCGGAATCGCGCCGGGCGGAGCCAAGAGCGCGATGCCGGCGAGCAAAACGAGCGCTGCGCCGACCGGCGCGACGATTCGGTCTCCGATCGGCGTCGCCTTTTCGACGAACATCACCGCCCCGAGCACGCCCATCCAAGCCAAATGCGCGACGCCGGCGGCAAACATCACGAGCATCAGAGCCCAACAGCAGCCCAGGCAGTAGAGCCCGTGGCCAAAGCCAAGGCGCAATCCGTTGTACGCCCCGCGCCGGTAGTATCGCCTGAGATAGATGCCGGGGTGCCGGCACGCTTTTAGACATGCGTCCTTGAGCGGCGTGAACTGGTAAAGCGCAGCAAGAGCGAGCGCGCCGGCTGGAATTAGTGTTGCGTGCCTTGCGAGCCAGGGCCACTGATCGGTGACCCGATGCAGCTGCATGTCGCCGATAAACGCGGCCGCCGCAAACGCCGTCCAAATCGCAAAGTAGCCGCCCAGGAACGAGCTCAGCGCGAGTGGGAAGCCCGGCGCGCGCCCGGCCGTCAACGCATACGTGCGGATAAAGCCGATTGAAGAGGGCAGCATCATCGCAGCCGTCATGAACTGCCAGGCCACGAGGATGGCTAGTGCCGCGAGCCAATACGGTCGGCCGCTTTGATAGAGCGTGTGGTGGTGAAACCGAGCAGCGTTGCCGCTCAGCTCCGCCCAGATGCAGACCGCCCACGCGACTGCGATCCCGCAGCCGAGTATCGCGATGGGATCGAACCGCACGTTTGGGCGTGCGGCGCTCGCCGCCATCCGGTTTACGCCTCGAGCAGAAAGTCGCCCTGAATCGCGTTGCGGTCTTTGAACGTCCAGACCATTCCGTGTTCCGGGATGTTGACGACGTGCTCGGAGGCTTTCGCGATGTAAGCGGGCGCGCCGGGTATCGTGCTAAAGATGCTGTCGCGCAGCGTGGTGACCGCTCCATACGCGCTGCGATACGGCGCCATCGTCGCGCGAATCTTGTCACCGACGACGAGCGTACCTTCACCGGCCCGCAGGTTGTGTTCGATCGTCGCAGTTTCGATCGCTACGTCCTCGCCGACCAGATCGTTGAGGTCTGCAAGCGGTCCGCCCAAGCGGCCGTGCCAGGCGTCGAGAATCACAGCGCGCTGTTCGTCGGTGGCTCGCGCATCGACGTAGCTCACGCGCTTCCACGTGTGCGCCTTGAGAACGTTTCCTGGAATTTTGACAACTTCTACGTAGGTTAATCCGGTCACGTCCACGCCCTTGATCTCGCCCTTCTCGATATTGTAGGCCAGGAACGAGTCGCAGGCTCCGCCATCGGGATCTTCACCGATCCAGCAGCGACAGAGCGTCCGGCACGAACACGCTTCGAGCAACGTGCCTTGCAGTGCGTAGGTCATTATTTCGGTCCTTTCTGGGCACCTTTTCGCACCTTCGACGGCAGCGACCCGTCGGGCACCCCGTCAAGAGGTTGCCCGGGCGTTGACGGACGCCCAGGCTGCTAGGATCTCCCGCAGCTTAAATCGGAGGAGATATTATGCGCAAATCACTGGCATTTTGGTATGGCTCGGCTCTGGCGCTAGTCCTCGCCGGATGCGGGGGCGCTCAAGGCGCCGGAAGTCTCGTGCCCCAACCGGATCAGCAGAGCCGCCACGCTGCGGGGATGCAGCCTGATACGGCGTCCGGCCTCGCCGAATTCGATATGAACACTGGGCAGTCGAACGGGATCGCCTCGGACGGCGCTGGGAACGAGTTCATCGGTGCCGAGGAGCCCAAGCCGTCGCTGCTTGCGTTCACCGAAGCGACGCACTCGTTCGCGCAGTTCAACCTGCCCAAGCCGGCCACCGGAACCTACGCCCTGGCTCGGCAAAGCAGCACCGCGATGTGGTTTACCGACGGCGACATCATCGGGTCCATGAACCTTGCAACCCAACAATTCGAGGAGTTCAAGGTTCCGACGCCCGGTGCCGGGATCGAAGGGATCGCAGCCGGAAAAAATCACACCGTGTGGTTTACCGAAGCACACGGCGGAAAAGTCGGGCGAATCAATACGCAGAGCCACAATATCACGGAGTATCCGTTGCCGACGCCAAACTCACCATTTGGGATCGTTCTCGGCAAAGACGGCGCTATGTGGTTTGCCAACTACCACTCGATCGACCGGATTACCGCAAACGGCCAGTTGAGCGACTATACGATCGGGTCGAACTACGCCATCGGCGTAACCAACGGCCCCGACGGAGCGATCTGGTTCACCGGACAATCCGATCAGAACGGTGGACTCGTAGGACGCATTGATCTCAATACGCACGTGAGAAGAATCGGCAAGTACGGCGCGGGGAAGGGTGGCAACACGGCGATCGTGACGCGGGGTTCGCAGCTATGGATGACCGCAATGAACGCCAACAAGATCGACCGGTACGATCCGCAGAGCCACATCGTTTACCGGCGGTCGCTCCCGCAAGGGTACGTGCATCCTTTTGCTATGACGCTCGGTGCGGATAATCAGCTGTGGTTCACAAACGTCGGCGGGCCTTCGGGCAGCGCGATCGGCAAGCTCTGTCCGGACAAAAGCTCCCAACAATGCGCAACGTCGCCCTAACAAGTTAAAAACGAGGCGCCGTATTACTACGGCGCCTCGCGTTAACGCTTCAGCTCCGCCCCTTCGGCGCTCCGCTTGGGGCGAGCCGGCGTCTTCCCGCACTTGGACAAGGAATATCGAACCGCTCTCTAGAGCTTAGGCAACTATGACTGACGTGGCACGGGCGGAGATCGGCGTCCTTGGCGGTTCGGGATTCTATTCCCTGATCGAGAACGCTCACGAGGAGTGGGTCGAGACGCCGTACGGTGCGCCGAGCGACATGGTCGCGCTCGGCGAGATGGGCGGGCGGCGCGTCGCGTTTTTGCCCCGCCATGGAAAGGACCATCGCTTTCCCCCACAAGCGATCAACTATCGCGCGAATCTCTACGCGATGAAGCAGCTTGGGCGTGAAGTGGATCATCGGACCGACGGCGAGCGGATCGCTCGACGTGCGCGTCAAGCCGGGCTCGATGGTGGTGTGCGACCAGCTGGTCGACCGGACGAGCGGGCGTAAAGACACGTTCTACGACGGGCCGATCACGACGCACGTCAGCTTCGCCGACCCGTACTGTCCGACGCTGCGGCCGATCGCCGTCGAGGCGCTGCGTTCGCTCGGCGTCGAGACGCACGATCGCGGCACCGTCGTCGTGATCCAAGGCCCACGCTTCTCGACGCGCTCCGAATCGAAGTGGTTTCAGGGACAGGGTTGGGAAGTGATCAATATGACCCAGTATCCCGAGGCCTATCTGGCGCGCGAGCTGGAGATGTGCTACGTCAACATTGCTTTGATCACCGACTACGACGTCGGTCTGGAGGGAATGCCGCCGGTCTCGCACCACGACGTCATCGAGGTGTTTAACCAGAATAACGAGCGGGTGAAGAGCGCAATCGCCAAGATCGTCGAGAAGATTTCCCCCGGGGCCGATTGCTCGTGCCGGCACGCGCTCGAAGGAGCCCGGTTCTAGCATCTATGCGGGGCAAGCTTCGGGTCGATCTCGGGATGTACGTCAAGGCGATTCCGCTGCTCTTTCGCCATCCGTCGATTTTCGTGATGCCGGTGCTGGCGGCGGTCGTGGAGTTGCTGCTCACGCAGATTTCCTACTTGTTTACCGATGCGCTAGGCGGAGCGGGTGCGGGGATTTTCCAGATTCTCGTCCAGCTCGTCTACCTCTGGGCGTTCGGCATCGCGATCATTCAGGCGAGTAACATCTGGCGTGGACGTCGCGGATCGTTCGACGAAGCCTGGGAGGAAGGCCGCGCGAAGTTCGGCGGCATCGCTCTGGCCGCGATCGGCTTTCAGTTCGTCGTTTGGGCGGCGAGTTACATCGGTTCGTTCTTAGGTGCTTTCGGGCTCGCGCTCGGCGCCGTTGCCGCGTTCTTCTTGATCTATACGATTCCGTCGGCGTCGATCGGCGGAATGCCCGGTTCGCTCGCGATCTCGGCCTCGATCCGCACCGTTCGCGCCGAGTGGCTCGGATCGCTCATCTTGGCCTTGGTTTTCTTCGCGATTTGGTACGTGGCGGTGCCGGTGGCGTTGCCGTACCTGTTGGTTCACGTTCCGGCGGTGGCTTGGAGTTTCGTCACGGCCGCCGCGCGAGCGCTGGCGCTCGGCTACCTCGCCTTTCCGTTTGCCAAGCAATACGACGACGTCGCGTTCACGCGCTACTGGTAAGAGCCATGCGGACGAGGTCGCTGACGTACGACGGCGGGACGTTGGTGCGGGCGAGGCGTTGGGCGTCGTCGAGTTTCGCGAGCAGCGTTGCGGCTTGGGGGCCCGCGATCGGTTTGAGCCGTCGCAGGCGGCCGGCGTGGTCGAGTGAGACGAGCGCGACGCCGTCGCGGCCGCTCGCGACGATCCAATCGCGCACCAGCGTTTTGATCGTCAGCAGCCCTTCGGCGAGCGTCTCGCGGGTCGCCCACACCCCTTGCGGCGGCTTGCCTTCGACGCGATTCGAAGAACCAGCGGACGACTTGCGCGCGCAGCGATTCCTCTTCGCCTTCGAGCGCGTCGACCGCGCGCGTCACGTTCCCGCCGCTAAGCGAAGCGCCGAGCTCGGCATCTTTCGGCGCGTACTCCATGCGTTCGAGCACCTCTTTCACCGCAGCGTTGGAGAGCAACGGGAAACGCACGTCAATCAAACGCGAGCGAATCGTCGGAAGCAACCGATCGGGCGCCGCGGTCGTCATCACCATCACGACCCCTTCCGGGGGCTCCTCCAAGAACTTCAATAGCGCGTTGGCGGCATGGTGGGTCGCGAAATCGACGTCACCGAGAAGCAAAACGCGCATTCCGCCGCTATACGAACGCATCGAGAGCTGGCGCACGAGGTCGCGCGCGGAGAGCCCTTCGCCTTCGTAAAACCCCATCGCGGCGTCGGGGTCGCCGATCTTGAGCACGCCCTCGTGCTCGAGGAAGTCGGGATGGTGCGCGCTCTCTCCGCGGAAAAGCACGCACGACGAGCAGGTGCCGTCGTAACCGATCACGCCGCGCGTCTTCGGTGCGAGACAGAGCAACGATTGCGCTAAGCGGCGGGCGAAGGTTTTCTTCCCGACGCCCGGCGGCCCGGAGAAAAGATAGGCGTGGGCGAGCGCACCCGGTGCAAGCGATTCGAAGTAACGCTTCGGCCCGTCGGCGCCGATCACGTCGAAGTGCAGCTCGGTCACAGTTCGCTTACCGCTTGTGCGACGAGCTCGTCGACGGGCCGCGTGCCGTCGAGAACGCGATGGCGCGGCGAGCGCGCGAGCTCGAGAAATCCGCGGCGAACGCGCTCGTGGAAGGCGTCGTCCTCGCTCTCGATGCGGTCGCTCTCCACGCGCTCGCGCATGCGCGAACGCGCGACGGCGACCGGCACGTCAACGACCAGCACGAGATCGGCTTCGAGTCCACCGGTCGCCGTTTCGCAGAGCCGGCGCAGCGAGCCGAGATCGAGGCCGCGTCCGTAGCCCTGATAGGCGAGCGTCGAATCGACGAACCGATCGCAGAGCAGCATGCGCCCCTGCGCCAGCGCGGGTCGGATCACCTCGGCGACGTGCTGCGCGCGCGCCGCATTGACCAGCAGCGCCTCGGTCAGCGGCTCGATCTGCTGGCGCCGGTCGAGAAAGATCTTGCGGATCGCATCGCCGACCGGCGTTCCGCCGGGCTCGCGCGTCGCGACGACGTCGTGGCCTTCCATGCGCAGCCGCTCGGCGAGCGCCAGCAGCAGCGTGCTCTTTCCGCTACCCTCAATTCCCTCGATTGCGATAAACATGCTCGAGCGGGACTTACCGCTAGGCGTCGGTGGTCTTGTAGATCCGGACGCGGCGGTTGGGTTCGAGGCCGGTGCTGCGCGACTGCAGCCGGTAGCGCTCGGCGAGCTGGTGCTGCATGCGCCGAATGTACGAGGTCTGCGGCGAGAGTTCGATCGCCTGATTGGTCAGCAGCACTTGGTAGATCGCCTCTTCGGCTTCGCGCAGGGCGATCTCTTCGTGGTCGATCGAGCCGAGGTTGAAGACGTCGCGCAGCGCGGTCTGGATCTGCGTCGTCGTGTTGGTCTTGATCGAGTAGATCGGCACGTTGTCGGAGGCGATCTGCTTGAGCTTCGGCTGTTCCTTGCGCTCGAGGGTCTTGAGCGTAAGCACGACGTCGGCATCGTCCCAGTTGCGCGCGATCGCCGCATTGACGCGCAGATTGGAGATGGCGCGCTCGATCTTGTTGCGCGAGACGCCGTACGGGAAGATCGACAGCGGGCGCTCGCGCTCCTCGGGTTCGCGCTCGTGGTCGTACGCCTCGGCGAGACGCGGCATCGACTCGGTGTCGGCCTCTTGAACGACCGTGACCTCGCCGCTGGGCTGGCGCTGGCGGATCTCGGGCTGCGGCTGGTAGCCGCGCAGCAGCGCGTCGATCACGTCGCCGACGTTCTTGTGGATCGCCAGGCGGTCGCGATCGTGGATCTCGATGACGACGTCGAACGTCGGCGGCGCCTTGCGCTCGAGCACGGTCTTGCGCGTGCCGCGACGGCGCGCTTCTTCGTCGGAGAGCGTCACCGCGCTGACGCCGCCGACCAAGTCGGAGAGCGTCGGGTTCATCAGGAGATTTTCGAGCGTCTGGCCGTGCGCGGTGCCGATCAGCGTCACGCCGCGCTCGGCGATCGTGCGCGCCGCGCCGGCTTCGGCCTCGGTGCCGATCTCGTCGATGACGATGACCTCGGGCATGTGGTTTTCGACCGCCTCGATCATCACCGCGTGCTGCAGCGCCGGATCGGCGACTTGCATGCGCCGCGCGAGACCGATGCCGGGATGCGGAATGTCGCTATCGCCGGCGATTTCGTTCGACGTGTCGACGATCACGACGCGCTTGCGCTCTTCGGAGAGCACGCGCGCGCACTCGCGCAGCATCGTCGTCTTGCCGACGCCGGGACGTCCGAGCAGGCAGATCGACTTGCCGCTGCGCAGGACGTCGAGCAGGATGTCGATCGTTCCGTAAACGGCGCGACCGACGCGGCAGGTGAGACCGACGATCTTTCCGGTGCGATTGCGGATCGCGCTGATCCGATGCAGCGTCTGCTCGATGCCGGCGCGATTGTCGGCGCCGAACGGCGAGATGCGCGAGCAGACGTGCGCGATGTCTTCGTGCGAGACCGGAGCGTCGGTGAGATAAGTGAAGTCGTGCTCGAAACGGGCCTCGGGCGGGCGGCCGAGATCGAGCACCACTTCGATGATCTCTTCGATGTTGTTGAGGCGGACGAGCGCTTGCCGAATCGCGAGTGGGAAGATGTCGAGGAGTTGGGAGAGTTCCCAACTTGGGGAAACGGAATGAACTCTGACCGCCAATACTGATCCTCACTTCCTGTGAGTTCGTCGGCTTCACGGTTATCCGGTGCCGCGCGCTCATTCCTTCACGACGCGGATGACGCCGCAGCTCGTCGTCGTACGGGCCCTGAATGCGCACGCCGGCTTTCAACTCCAGGCGCAAGTAGTCGATGATTTCCGGCGTGATCTCTTCGCCCGGCGCGATGACCGGAATGCCCGGCGGATAGGGCGTCAGACGTCTCCGCGCAGATGCGCCCTTTCGACTCGCGAAACTTCACGAACTCGGTCTCGGCCAGAAACGCGTCGCGCGGCAATCATGCGCATCGGCGGAACCGGCGGCAGGTGAAAGGTTCCGCGGCGCAGCCGCTGCTCGAGCATGCCGGACGGCGCGAACATGTCGAGCGCACGGTCGTCGCGCGCCATCTCGCCGAACGCCGTCACGAGCCGATCGGCGGCATCGCGCGTCGTGCCGATCGTGAAGAGCGCGACGACGTTGAAGAGATCGGCCAGCTCGACTTGGATGTTGTAGCGACGGCGCAGAATCTCCGACGCCTCGTAACCCGTATAGCCCAAATCCTTGACGGTGACGGTGATCTTCGTCGGGTCGAGGTCGAAGACGCCCTTCTTCCCCTGCAGCTCTTCGCCGAAGCAGTAGATCCCGGGGATCTGGTTGAGGCGCTCGCGCGTCTCTCGCGCGAGCTCGATCGTGCGCGTAGAGCAGCGCCTCGCCCTCGGTCGCCATCTGTTTGCGCGCGACGTCGAGCGAGGCGACCATCGGCAGATTCGGCGAGGTCGAGAGAAACATCTTGACCACGGCCTTGAGCCGGTCGAGGCGCACGCGCTCGCCCTTCTGGTGGAGCATCGCGCACTGCGAGAAGGCCGAGAGCATCTTGTGCGTCGAGTTGATGCAGAGATCGGCGCCGGCGCGGGTCGCCGAGAGCGGCAGCGCCGGATGGAAGTGAAAGTGCGGTCCCCAGGCCTCGTCGACCAAGCAGCAGCTTGCCGGCGGCGTGGGCGATCGCCTCGATCGCTTCGAGGTCGGCGGCCACGCCGTAGTAGGTCGGCGAGACGATGTAGACCGCCGCGACGTCGGGATGCTCCTGCAGCGTGCGCGCGACCGTCTCGGGCGTGACGCAGTGGTCCATGCGCAGCTCTTCGTCGACCTCGGGCTGCATGTAGATCGGCTCGGCGCCGCTCATCACCAGGCCGCCGAGCATCGACTTGTGCGAGTTGCGCGGGACGGCGATCTTGTCGCCCGGGTTCACCGCGGCCATCATCATGCACTGATTGCCGCTGGTCGAGCCGTTGATCAGGAAGAACGTATGATCGGCGCCCCACGCCTCTGCGGCGAGCTCCTGCGCTTCCTTGATCGATTCGGTCGGCTGCAGCAGATCGTCGATGCCCGGCATCGGCGTGAGATCGATCGCGCAGATATTGTCGCCGACGAACTCGCGAAACGCCAAGTCCATTCCGCCGCCCTGAATGTGACCCGGCGTGTGGAACGGCAGTACGCCCGCGTCGACGTAGTCGAGCAGCGCCTGGAAGTACGGGGCTCGCGTTTGGTCCAAGGGCCGGTTTTTTTGTACCGCTATGGACGCTTCCTGACCGTCTGCACCGGGCTGGTCGAACGCAGCACGCCCTGGCCGTCCGACGCGAGATAGAGGTAGCCGTTGAGCCACCGGATGCCCCAGAAGCTGTGCGCGACCAGGCCGTCGTCGAGGCGCTTCCAGGTGCTGCCGTTGTCGGACGAGATGAAGGCGCCGCGCAGCGTCGTGATGGCGACGTCGGCCGTTCCGCTGGTCACGTCCTGATCGTATCTGATCTCGCGCTCGGGCGAGTAGATGAATGCCTGGCTCTGTGCTTCTTCGGCCCGCTCCGCCCGGCGCGAACGCAGGTTGGGAGAGACGCGTAGACCGTTCCGGTCGATCTCGCCGCGGCCACGGATCAGCGGCGCGTTGGTCACGACCGCGACCTTCGTGAACGACTTGCCGCTGTTGTTGCTACGCAGGACGAAGACGTTGTTCTTGGAGTCGACGCTCGAGGCAAGAACGACCTTACCGTTGACCGGCGAGATCGTCATCGCGTACCAGAACGCGGTCTTGGGCACGCCCGACGACTTCGTCCAGGTCTTGCCGCCATCGGTGGTGACCGAGAGCGACGACTGGTTGTTGGTGCTCCGGTCGCTCACGACGATATGCGATCCGTTGTTCTGATCGACCACGACCGCGCCGGGCCACGTGAACGGCCATGGAAGCTGGGTAACGGTCGAGCCTCCATCGGTCGACTTAAACATTCCCTTCGGACCGTAGAAGCCGGGACCGTTGTCGGGTCCGGAGGCGAAGTACATCGTCGCCGGAGTTTTTGGGTCGAAGGCGACCGGTGTGGTCATGCGCCGGCTTGGCGAGATGCTTCCGTTCGAGCCGGAGAACGAGACGCAACCGTTGCTCGAGATGCTCAAGCCATAGGCCTCGTCGTACGCGTAGCACATGCTGGGGTCGCCCGGCCGAAGCTCGTTGAAGCCGTCCTCGTAGAGGAAGTTGACGCTCCAGCTCGAGCCGCCGTTGGTGGTCAGGTGGCTGTCGAAGTCTTGCAGCGAGACGAGCAACGACTTGCCGTCGGGTGAGACGGTGAAGCGACGCGCAAGACCGGTGCTCGACGTCGCGCTTACGATCTTATCGTTGAAGTTTCCCGAAGAACACGTCGGCTCGTAGTCGAGTCCTTGGTCGGAGGCGATCCAGCACGCGTCGTCGCTTCCGTTGGGCGTCGTCCAGATGTCGCGCAAGTCGATGATCGAAAGGTTGGCCCCCTGCGAGACCGGCGGATTCGCCGAACCGTCACCGGTGATGTAGTAGAAGTCACCATCCGAACCGACGTAGAGGCGGTGCGGGTGTACTTGGCTGAACGCGATCGCTTGCGTTCCCAGCCCATAGCCGTAGTAGGAGTTCTGTAGTACCGCGACCCACGAATGGCCGCCGTCGGTCGAGGCGAACAGATTCTGATCCCAGCTGCCGTCGTTGGTGCTGACGTAGACCGTCTTGGGAACGAGCGGGTCCACCGTCATCTGATGAATCATCCGGCTGCTGCCGGCGGTTCCCGTGTTCTTGGTGAAGGGCAGCCGTCCGGTCTTCGTCCACGTCGTGCCCGAGAGAGTGTAAACGTAGCCGTTGCTCATCCCGGCATAGAGTGCCTTTCCGCTCGATCCTTGAGCGCTCCCGAGCGCCGTCGGGTGCTGCTTCTTCGTCCCCTTCAGCTGAACGCTCCAACTCTTGCCGTCGTCCTTCGAGATGAGGATGCCCTTGTCGTCGGTTGCATAGAGCGCACTTCCGAATGACGTAAATTGCGTTGCTTGACCACCGGGAAAGACGTTCGTCCAGGACGAGCCGCCGTTGCTGGTCCGGAAGATTCCGTCATACTCGGTCGCCCCGAGCACGACCGAAGAATTGTTCGGATCGATCCACAGCGAGTTGATGACCGAGACCGTAACCCCTGAGGTGTCAGCGAGCCCTTGCTCGGAGTAGTTCCACGTCGAGCCCCCGTCGGTGGTCTCCAAGAGCCCCGCGCTCGAGTACGTCTCTAAGCCCGTGCCCCGCCCGCTGGCCGAGTAGATGATCTTTGCGTTCGACGGATTGACGGCGAACGCGTTGACCTTCCCCGAGGCCGGGACACCGTCCGACATGTGCGTCGGGCCGAGCGTCTGGAACTGCACGCTTCCGGTCGCTGGACCTCCGACGGGGGACTGCGTCGCCGGAAGCATCGCATTGCTTCCGCCACCTGCGCGACAACCGGCGAGCGCGGTCATGCTAATACATACAGCCAAAATAAGGCGGCGGTCGATCATGGGTGACTCCTTGAACTCCGGGGGCCGCTGCTTCTTCGCCGCGCGCCACCCATGTCATCCTGGGGCGCCTAGGCTTCGATGCGTTCGTCGATCGAGACGTTGTAAAGGAAGAGGAACTTGCCCCATTCGTCCGGGCAGCGTGTTGCGCTTGATCTGAATCCAAGGGATGTACTTCGGCTGCCGCGGCTTGCGCTGCAGCGTCATGTTCGCCTCTTGCGGCGTGCGATTGTTCTTGCGATTGTTGCAGCGCATGCAAGCGCAGACGAGGTTCTCCCAGGTGGATTCGCCGCCGCGGCTCTTGGGGATCACGTGGTCGACCGTCATCAGCCGCTCGCCGCGCGTTCCGCAGTACTGACACATGTGGTCGTCGCGAATCAGCACGTTCTTCTTCGTCAGCGCGACCTTCTGCATCGGGCGGCGGATGTAGTAGAGCATGCGGATGATCGACGGCATGCGCATCTCGTAGGTCGGCGAGGCGAGCATCCGCTCGCGGCCGTGCAGCATCTCGGCCTTGCCGGCGAAAATCAGCTTGACCGCGCGCTGGAAGCTGGTGACGTTCAGCGCCTCGTAGGTAAAGTTCAGCACGAGCACTTCGCTCATGCGCGTGCTCCTGCTAAAGCGAGGCATCTTAGGTGCCTCGCTTCCGAACGAACGTCATTCGTGTTTCGGTTAGCATCTGCGTTATCGCTAACCGCTGTTCGGGTCGCAATCTTTCTTTGACCCGTTCGAAGGCGGAAGTCGCCACGTCGATCGCAATTTCGGCCGACGCACGATCGGGCTGCGGCCTTCTTCTTCGGTGAGATAGGCATGCGCGGCTAGCGCCAGCGTCGCGATCACCTCGGTGAGCAACGGCTCGACGGGCGGAATCTGCCCTTGAAACCCTCCCTGCATATCGGGAGGCGGTCCGCGTAGACATCTCGAGCGAGAAGTTACGCCGCGGTGGAGGCCTTCCCTTGCTGCGCGACCATTTCGAGGAAGTACCGGTGCACGCGCGGATCGCCGGTGAGCTCGGGATGAAACGAGGTCGCCAGCACGTTGCCTTCACGCACCATAACGCCGCGGCCCTCGCGCTCGGCCAAGCAGTTCGACCTTCGGTCCGCAGCGCTCGATCCACGGCGCGCGAATGAAGATCGCGGGAAACGGCGCGCTGCCGAGCGCGGGGACCTCGAGCTCGACCTCAGCCGAATCGTTTTGCCGGCCGAAGGCGTTGCGCCGCACGGTGATGTCGATCAGATTCAGGCGTCGGCTGGTCGACATCGACGATCTCGCGCGCGGCAACGATCATCCCCATGCACGTGCCCCAGAGCGGCATGCCGGCGCGCACGCGATCGACGATCGGCGCCGCGAGGCCGGAACGATCGAGCAGCTTCATCACCGTCGTCGACTCGCCGCCGGGAATGACCAGCGCATCGACGCGCGCAAGATCGCCGGGCGTCTTTCACCGGCGTCGCGTCGGCCCCGGCGCGCTCTAATGCGGCGAGGTGTTCGACGACGTCGCCCTGGAGCGCGAGTACGCCGGTTTTAATTGCCGCGGGGGGCGAGAAGCTGCGTCTCATCGAGCGTCCGAATGTCGAGGCCGGCCATCGCATCGGACGTTCCGAGCGAACGGCAGGCCTCCAGAACGACGGCCGGGTCGTTGAAATGCGTCGTCGCATCAACGATCGCGCGCGCGAAACGCTTTGGATCCTTCGACTTGAAGATGCCGCTGCCGACGAAGATGCCTTCCGCCCCCAGCTGCATCATCAGCGCGGCATCGGCCGGCGTGGCGACGCCGCCCGCGCAGAAGAGCACGACCGGCAGCTTGCCGTCGTTAGCAACTTGCGTGACGAGCTCGAGCGGAGCGCCGAGATCGCGCGCGCGCGCGACCAGCTCTTCCTTCGGGGCGACGCTCAGCTCGCGGATCGCATCGCCGATCGCGCGCATGTGACGCACGGCCTCGACGATGTTGCCGCTGCCGGCCTCGCCCTTGCTGCGAATCATCGCCGCGCCTTCGGCGATCCGCCGCAGCGCTTCGCCCAGGTCGCGCGCGCCGCAGACGAACGGCGTCGTGAAAGCGTGCTTGTCGACGTGATACTTGTCGTCGGCCGGCGTGAGGACTTCCGATTCGTCGATGTAGTCGACGCCGAGCTGCTGCAGGACTTGCGCCTCGGCGAAGTGGCCGATGCGCACTTTCGCCATGACCGGAATCGTCACGGCGTCCATGATGCCGCGAATCAGGTCGATCGCGCTCATCCGAGCGACGCCGCCGGCCGCGCGAATGTCGGCGGGAATTCGTTCGAGCGCCATCACGGCGACGGCACCGGCTTCCTGCGCGATCAGCGCGTGTTCGGGGGTGACGACGTCCATGATGACGCCGCCCTTGAGCATCTGCGCGAGCCCGCGCTTGACGGTGACCGTTCCGGTGCTTTCCATGTTCCTATCATACCAGCGTGTCCCAATGAGAACATTGGGAACGCCGGGTTAGGCCGGCGGCGCGCTCGGCTCGGACGAACCAGGCGAGCCCGAGGGGAAGGGCGAGGCGCCTTCGGGAGGCGTGGCCGTCGGCCTAGCCGTCGGTAGCGGCTTCTGCCGCCAGATCGGGATGTTGGGGTTCAGGGTGGGCGTCGGAACCGGCGTGGGGGTCGGGGGTCTCACCGCGACCGGCAGCGGCGTCGGGACCGGTTGAGGAGGCACGCGCGGATCCGGGAACCGCGGGTCGCCGGCCGCCGAGAGCGCCTGCGAGCGCTTCCAATCGGGCCCGTAAGGCTGCGGTGAGGCATCGTCGCTGGGGGCGACAACGGGCGGGCGCCGCCGACTGCAATGTCTGATCGGTCGCCTGGCCGATGACGCGATCGCCCATGCGCTCGCCGATCACGACGGCAAGAAGCAGCACGGCCGCGCCGGCCAGCTAGGAAGATCGTCGGCAATCGCCTGGAGGGGTTCACGAAGGCCTATTATACTCGCGCGAGCGGCCGCACGACGTCGAGTTTAGCGGCGCGCGCGCGCCGGTCGCTCGGCTTGCCGATCAAGATGCACTTCGCGCAGCTCGCCGGCGGCCATGTCGACGCGCGCGGTGTGGCCGCGGAACTCGATCATCACGTTGCGCGCGCGGTCGAGGTGGTTGCAGACGAAGATCCGCACCGCGCCCTTCTCGTCCTCGAAGGCGATCGCGCCGACTTCGACCGGCGACGTCGTTACTTCGTCGCTGACGTCGCGCCCGGCGTAGATGCAAGTGAACGGCTCTTCGGCCGAGAGCTCCGGCATGTCGCCGTAGATCGTGTCGTTGCGCAGGTCGACGACGTAGGTACAGCGCCGCCCGCCCCAATGCACGCGCGCAGCGGCAACCCATTTCCATCCTTTCGGTCGCAGCGGCGCCAAGTGCGGACGGCCGCTGGTGCGATAGCCGTCGAGGCCGCCGACCGTCTCGGCGACCGCCCACAGGTACTTCGCGCCGGTCCAGGGCGAGAGATACATGCCGCGATTGCTCAGCGACCCGCCGTCGAACCATTCGGCGAACTCGCCCGGCACGGTGTTGCGCGGACTTCCGCCCTCCATCGCCGCGTAGGTCCGCCGCAGAAAATGCACCGCCTCGTCGGTCATGCCGTTGCGCGCAAGCGCGACCGCGCACCACAGCGTGAGATCGGGCCAGATGCCGCCGAGCAACCCGAATCCGTACGACGGGAAGTACCAGGCGTCAGCGGTGGAGATCGTTCGCAGGCCGACCGGCGTCACGAAATCGGCCTCTTGCAAGCGAGCCAGAATCGCGCGGCGCTGCTCGGGATCGGCGATGCCGAAGAGCACCGGGAAGATTTCGTCGGCGGTAAAGTTGTCTTGATAGTTGCCATCTTGGTCGTAGTTCAGCACGAACGCGCCGGTGTCGTCGTTGAAAAGATAGTCCATCATCGCCTCGCGCATCGTGCTGCGCCTCGGCGCTGTAGCGTTCCCAGTGCTCGTGGTCGCCGACGACGGCGCAGAGCATCGCCGCCGCCTCGAGCGCGAAGACCGCCTCGGCATTGATCTCGGTAACGGCGCCGTCGAGCGTGTAGTAGGGAATGATGTTGCGCCACGACGAGATGCCGTACAGGTCGACGCCTTTGGCACGCGCAGAAGACCAGGCCGTGCTCGTCGCGCTGGGTGAGCATGTAGTCGGTCAGCTTGATGACCAGCGCGATGTGCTCGCGCACCCAATCGTCGTCGAGCGTCGCGTTGTAGTGGTGCAGCATCGCGATGACGTGCAGCGGCGTGTCGTCGTTGATGTTGAGGTCGTAGTCGGTCTTGTAGCCGCTGACGCCGCGCATGTATTCGACCATCAGCCCGCTGTCCTCGACCGCGCGGTTGAACACTTCGAGCGCGTTGCGGCTGAACTCCGGCCAGAAGTAGTCGAACCCGTGCACGAACCACGAAGTGTCGCGCGAGACGAGGATATCGGAGGGCGGCGAGTTCGTCGCACCCCACCCGTGCGGATACTCCTTGACGATGCGCAGCATGTTGGCTTTCGCCCACACGACGCCGCGGCTGATCTCCGGCGACGGCGTCAGGAAGCGCGCGTCGGCGAGACGCTCGGTGAAATATCCCTGCGTGTCGTGCAGCGCGCGCTGGTCGGCGCAGGAGCGCCTCGAGCACGCGGCCGGCTGCGTTCGGTGCCGTCCTTATGGTAGACGACCGCCAGGCGCAGCGACTCGCGCGCGCCGGCGGCCACCGAGATGCGGATACTCGAACGCGCCGAAGATGCGCCGGCTCACGAGCTCGGCTTCGTCCGGCGTCACGTCGCCGGGAACGCCCGCCTCCTCGTCGCGTACCAAGCGTCGCGCGGCGCATCGATTCGAGCAGCACCTGCTCGCGCAGCGAGAGCTCGACGGCGACCGGCGGACGCGAACCGCCCCACCAGCGCTCGCCGCCGGTTTCGAGATTCCTCGAGCAGATGAAGCGCCCGTCGTTCCAAGCGCGCACTTCGTGCTCGGGCTCGCCGTAGAAACGCTGGCCGACCAGCATCGCCCACGGGAAGAGCGCCGACCTCCAGCGTCGTCGCGCCCGGGATTGTAGAGCGTGACGTCAACGACGAACGAGACCGCGCGGTCGAACGCCGGGCCGTGCGGCACGTAAAAGGCCTCGGTGACGTGGATGCGGTGCTCGAGCGTGAACTCGGAAATCTGCGCGTACGGCAGGAAGGTGAGCTCGCGTTCGATCTGATGAGGAAAGAACGTTGCGACGGTGCCTCGCCCCTTCGCCGCCGCGAAGACGGTAGGCGATGTGGTGCGTTCCGAAGATGATCTGATCGGTATCGGCATCCCACAGCCCGCGCACGCCGCCCTTGGCGGTCGACTGCGCGAATGCTTTGAAGTTGCCGAGCAGCAAGCCGTACGGCGTCTGCGATTCGTGCAGGACGTAGGCGCAGAACTCGTTGCGTTGCGCGTCATAACTCGAGCCCATCTCTCTTCCTACGCTAGGTGCGGCGCGGGACGCAAAGGCGCCTCCTCGCGCGACGGCCAACGGTAGAGCCGCAATGGGCCAATCGCTGACCCTGAGGGCTCCGGCGAAGATCAACCTGACGCTCGAGGTTCTCGCACGCCGCAGCGACGGATATCACGGCATCCGCAGCGTGATGGTGCCGCTCGACCTGGCCGACGAACTGGCAATCGAACCGAGCGCGCACTTTGCCTTCGCCTGCGAGCAGCAGCGAACTCGATGACGAGAGCAATCTCGCCGTCGCCGCGCTGCGCGCCCTCGGCGCCTTTGCCGCAGGTGCGCGTCGAGTTGCGCAAGCGCATTCCGGTGCAGGCCGGTCTCGGGGGCGGGTCGAGCGATGCGGCGGCGGTGCTGCGCGCGGCGATGGCCGGCGCGTTCGGACCGCCACCGCCAGATCGATTGGCTTCGGGTCGCCCGCGAGCTCGGGTCCGACGTGCCGTTCTTTCTGGCCGGCACCGGCGCGCTGGTCGAGGGGACGCGGCGAACGGGTCACGCCGGTCGGCGCGCTTCCCGCGCTGGCACGCGCTTGATCGTCAAGCCCCCGATCGCCGTCTCGACGGCCGACGCGTATCGCCGGCTGGACGCGCTCGATCGGCCGCAGCGCCCGCGCCGGCAGCGTTGCTCGCTCGCGGCAGTCGACCGCGCTGCAGCGTGGCGACTTCGCTGCAGTCGAAGCGCTGCTGCACAACGATTTTCAAGAGGTGATCGCATCGAGCTCGGCCGAGATCGCGCTTGCCCTCGAAGCACTGCGCGCCGGCGGCGCAAGCAACGCGATGCTGGCCGGCTCGGGTTCGTGCGTCTTCACGCTTGCCGAAAACCGTGACCGCATCGACGCGATTCGCCGGCGGTTGTCGCTTCCCGAGAGCTACGAGCGCTTTGCTAGCGCGTTCGCCGAGACACCGGAGTGGCGCAGTTGATCGACGCGGTCGTGTCTGGCTGGCGGGCCGTTAGACGACGTCGCGCGGCTGCAGCCGGGCGCGCCGAACAAGGCCTTCGTCGAGATCGGCGGCGTGACGCTCGTCGGCACGCGTGCTGGCCGCGCTGCGCGGGTCGTCGTCGATCGGGCGAATCGTCGTCGTCGCGCCCGCCAAGCGTTCGCGGCCGAACGCGATCTAGCGAGCGCCGACGAGCTGCGCCCCGACGGCGTGCGCATCACCGAGAGCCTGCGCAACGGGCTCTCGGGCTTCGCGCCGGACTCCGACGTGTTGGTCGTCGCTTCGGATCTGCCGGTGCTGACGCTCCGCGGCGGTCGACGACTTCGTTCGGCGGGTCGGCGAGCTTCGACGCCGACGTCGTCTACGGTTGCGTCGAGAAAAGCGTGCACATGGCAGCGCTTCCCGGAAGTACCGCACACCTGGGCACGGTTGCGCGACGGGACGTTCTGCGGCGGCGGCCTGGCCGCGATCAAGCCGCGCGCGCTGCCGCTGCTCGAGCGCTTCATCGAACGCCTCGGCGCGGCGCGCAAGCACCCGTTCAAGCTTGCGTCGCTCTTCGGCTGGGACATGCTGGCGCGATTCGCGGTCGGACGGCTTTCGATCGCGCAGGCCGAGGCGCGCGGCTCGAAAATCCTCGGCGCGCCGGTGCGCGCCCTCGTCTCGCCCTACCCCGAAACCGGGGTCAACGTCGACCGCGTCAGCGACGTCGCGCTGGCCGAACGCCTTTTGTCTTAAGTCGGGGAGCGCCAGCGTTTGAAGAGTTCGTTGGCGATGCCGAACTGATCGAGCGCCTTGCCGACGGTGTGCGCGATGATGTCGTCGACGCTCTGCGGATTGGCGTACATCGCCGGAATCGGCGGAAGAATCACCGCGCCGATCTCGGCGAGCTGAGCGAGCGTGCGTAGGTGGCCGAGGTGCAGCGGCGACTCGCGAACGACCAGCACCAAGCGGCGCTTCTCCTTCAGGCAGACGTCGGCGGCGCGCACGAGCAGGTTCGAGTTGATCGAATACGCGATCGCGCTCGCGCTCTTCATCGAGCACGGGATCACCAGCATGCCGTCGGTCAAGAACGAACCGCTCGAGATGGCGGCGGCCAGATCGTCGTCGCGATGCGACGACGTCGGCGAGCCCTTCGAAGTCGTCGGCGGTCATTTCGGTTTCGAGCTCGATCGTGCGGCGCGCCGCCGAGGTGAGCACGAGATGCGTCTCGACGCCGCCGATCGCGCGCAGCGCTTGCAGCACCATGTAGCCATAGAGGCTGCCGCTCGCTCCGGTGATACCGACGATGATGCGCCGCATCGGAAGGCGGTTATACGTTGGCTGCAGGGGCGCCTGGTGGAAGCTGTAACTCCAAAGCAGTGGAGCCCGACTCCCCGCGCACTCGTGCCTTCGTCAGCGACGCCGTCCGGTGGCACCGGACCGGCGCAGAGGGGCCCCTCCTCGCAATTGATCCGCTCGTCGCGCTCCGGGGTCCCGCACGACGTCGGCGCCGCGTACGCGACGCTCGCCGCCCGAACCGGTTCCCTGCTCGATGCCATCGACCGCGGGCGCCTCGCGCTGCCGGCCGCCGAGCGCGACACCGTGCTGCGCTTTGCCGAACGCGCGCGGCGTATTCGCGCGCTCCCGGAGGATCTGCACGACGAGGCGCTGCGGGGACGCGGTCGCGCGGACGTTCGAGCTGCCGCGTAGCGGCGCAGCGCCGAAAGGTCTGCCCCGCGATGAGGCGCCGGCGCGCGAGTGTCGAGCTGGCAGAGCCGCCGTCGCGCGAGGCGCCGCGAGGCGTTCCGGCGTGGCGCCGCCACTTCAGCGCCTCGGCGCTCAACGCGTACGCCGAATGCGCGCGCAAATGGTTCTACCGCTACGCCTGCGCTGCGGTCGAAGATCCCGGTTCGTCGGCATCGGCGTACGGAACCGCGTTTCACCTCGCGCTGGAGGATTTTCACGGGGAGTTTCCGCGTCCGCGCAGCGCCGACGAGCGAGCGATGCGCAGGCGTGTCCGCGACTGCGTTACCTGGGCCTTCGAGCGCAATCGCGACGGTTTCGAGACGCCGGTCGAGTTCGAGCTGCAGGTGCGGCGCGCGCAGCGCACCGCGCAGCGCTACGTCGACTGGCTGCTCGCCGCAAGAGCGAGACGGCGCCGTTCGAAGTGCAGGGCCGCGAGGTTCCGGTCAACCTCGATCTCGACGGCCACGCCGTTCGTCGGCTTCATCGACCGCCTCGATCGCGACGACCGCTCGGGCGGCATCGGCGTCGTCGACTACAAGACGGGCAGCATCGCGACCAGCGCGGCGGAGTATCGCGAGAAGGTCCGGCGCTTCCGCGACTTTCAGCTTCCCTTCTATTACTGGGCGCGCACCGCCGCCGGCGATCGCGTGACGAAGCTGGTTCTCATTCCGCTCAAGCGACGCGCTCGCTCGACGTGCGGCCGATCGTCCTCGAGGTAACGCCCCGCCCGGGCGCCGCCGCTCGCGAGCGCGACGCGCGCGGCCCGATCGGGATCGACGAGCTCGAGCGCGCACGCGCGCGCATGATCGAGCTGAGCGCGACGCTCGCCCAGGGTGAGACGGCGCATTTCGAGGTCACCGATGACGCTTCGGCTTGCACGTACTGCGCTTACGCGACGGCCTGCGCGAGCAAGCCGCCCCCCGTGCCGCAACGCTTCGGCCATTGATCGCTGCGCAGCTCACCGACGAGCAGCGGAGCGCCGTCGAGGCGCCGTTCGACGGCTGCTTCGCCATAACCGGCGCCGCGGGGACCGGCAAGAGCACGACGCTGGCAGCCGCGCCTGGCGCGACTGCGCGCGCTTCATCCGCAAGTTGAGCCGCTGATCGTTGCCTCGGCGCACGATCTCGCCGAGTACGCGATCGACCTGCTGCGCTCGAACGGCGTGGCGGCGACGGCTGATCGACGACGTAGAGGCGGAGCTGCTCTTCGCGGAGGCCTGCGAGCCGCTTTTCTCGCTGACCTGGGAGGAGTTCGCCGGTAAGCAGCTCGATCCCGAGGTGCCCGGACTGCGCTCGCCGGCGCGTTTTCTCGAGTCGGCCTTTCGGTTGATTCGCAGGCTGCGCGACGCCGACGTCGAGCCCTCGCTCTTTCTCGCGCGGGCTTTAAGCGGCGCGACCGAGTTCTACGCCAAACCGCCGAACTTCGCCGACCCAGCTCTGCTGATCGCGACCAAGGCTGCATATCACGACTCGCTCGACGTCGCGCCGGCGGAGCTTCTGCGGCAGTATCGCCGCGAGATCGACTTGGCAAAGATCCTCGCCAAAATCTACGAAGCCTACGTCGAACTGGTGAACGCGACCGGACGCGTGACCAGGCGCGACGCCGTCATCGCGGCCGCCGATTGCGTGCGTGCCGACGCGGTGCTCGCACGGCGCTTGCGCAACCGGCACCGCTTCGCGTTCGTCGACGACGCGCAGAACCTCACCGGCGGCGAGCTGCGGTTGCTCACCGCGATCTTCGGCGACGAACTCGCCGGCGTTACGCTCTGCGGCGATTCATCGGAGGCGATCTCGACGTTGCGGGTGACCCGGCCGGAGGTGACCTTCCGGCTCGCCGGCTCGAGAATCGAGCTGCAGCGGCAGCACCGTGCGCCGGCCGAGGGATGCCGTTTGCAACTTCACCGATCGGGGACGATCGGCGAAGAGGCGGCGTTCGTCGCGCAGCACGTCGCAACGCTGCTCGAAGAAGGAAACGCGCCGCAGCAGGTCGCCGTGCTCTTCCGTTCGGTGCGCGACGTCGCGCTCTTCGAAGCGGCGCTGCTCGACCGCGACATACCCGCGGTCGTCGCCGGCGATGCCAACGTCTTTGCCGACCGCCGCGCACTCGACGCGATGGCGCTGCTCTGGAACGTCTACGATCCGTTTCGCCACGACTGGCTCTTGCGCACGCTTTCCAACCCGGCCTTGGGGCTCTCCGACGCGTCGCTGGCGATACTCTGCGGCGAACCAGACGATCCGCAGACGCCGCTTTTTACGCTCGACGAAGAGCCGGCGCCGACGGCGCGCGTAAGCCGCTGGGATCCGAAGCGCGATCTGCGGCTCGGCTGGAAC
Organism: Vulcanimicrobiota bacterium; assembly: GCA_963739845.1. GTDB lineage: Bacteria > Vulcanimicrobiota > Vulcanimicrobiia > Vulcanimicrobiales > Vulcanimicrobiaceae > Cybelea. The sequence continues at coordinate 78,550 of CAVUBQ010000002.1, forward strand.
GTCATTCGCGGAGAACGAGACGACGCGCTAAGTGCCGACGCCGCGGCGCGGGTCGTGCGCTTCCGCCGCCTCCGCGAGGACTGGCTCGCGGCGATGGAGAGCCTGCCGTTCGAGGCGTTTGCCCGCAAGGTGTGGCGCGAGGGCCTGGCGCGCGAGGGCGCGCCGGGTTCGGCTCGCGCGCGCGCGCAGCAGGTGGTGCTCGAACGGCTGCTCGACCGATTGCGCGAGTTTCTCGAACAGAACGCCGCCGCGAGCGTTGCCGACGTGCTCGCGTACGCGGAGCAGCGGGCGGCAAGCGATCTCGAAACGTGCGTACCCTTCGACTCCGCTCAGGGTGACGCAGGGTTCGTGCAGCTCTTGAGTATTGAGGCGGCGCGTGGGCGCGAGTTCGATCACGTGGTCATCGCGAACGCGCGCCCGGGGGCGTTTCCGCTCTGGTACGCGCCCGACGCCTTCCTCTTCAGCGAACGCTTGGGCATGATTCCCAAGGAGAACACCGGCGACGCGGCCGCTTCGCGCACCGCAAAGTTCGCGTACTATACATTTCGCGCGAAGACGCGCGAGGGCTATAACGGGCGCGAGCGTCGCGCCTTCGCCTATGCGCTCGCGCGGGCGCGCCAAACCGTCCTGGTCACCGCATCGGGGGCGGTGACAAGAGGCTTGACCGCACCCGAGTTCCTCGAAGAGCTGCGCTGAATATTACTGGCCATGCGCTTACGCGAGATCTCGCCGGACCTCTACGCGCGAACAGTTCTACCGCTGACGGCGCAACTGTGGGCGGGGCGCCGTTCGTTCGACGAGTACGTCGAGCAGACGCTCGCGATCGCCCGCAGCCCTTACGGACGGCGCTACTACCGGACGATCGGCCTTTACGACGGCGCGATGCTGGTGGCGTCGTTCAAGCGCTACGAGCGCACGGTCTTCCACGAATCGCGGCGCCTTCACACCGTCGCTTTCGGGGCCGTGTTCACGCCGGCTGAGTATCGGGGGCGAGGTTATGCCAGCCTAATGCTCGGCATGGCGCTCGACCGAGCGCGCAGCGACGGATTCGATCTCGCCTATCTCTTCTCGGATATTCGCCCGCAGTTTTACACCGAGCTGGGCTTTCGCACGCTGCCCTCACGCGAGATGGCGCTGCGCGCCGACGAGCTGCCGGCGAAGCGGCTGGGGCTCTCGCCGCTGAATCCTGAGAGCTGGAACGGTGTGCGCCATTGCTTCGAGCTGTGTCAGCAACGCCGCCGCGCCGGTTTCGTGCGGACGGCGACGGTCTGGGATTGGATTCGCCTGCGCATGCGTCACGGCTCCGAGCATACGGTCGGCAACGAAGCGAACTTGATCGTACGGCGCGGGCGCGGAATCTGTGCCTACGTCTTCGGCGTGCGCGCGCCGGAGCGTGACGCCTACATCGTGGACGAGTACGGATTCGCCGACGATGATGCGGCGGAGATTATCCCCGCGCTCTTGCGTGCTGCCGCCGGCGACTTGCGCCGCGTCACGGGCTGGGTTCCGCCCGGCGCAGCGCGCCTGCTGCTACCGCGTGGCACCGTCCGCAAACGCAAGACCTCAGTCCTCATGATGGCGCCGCTGCGCTCTGAGGGCGAACGGATGTTGCGCACCATCGCCGAACCCGCGAGCGGCGAGTTCTGCTGGGCGACGGAGCACGTCTAGCGCGCGCCCAGCACCGTTGAAGGAAGCTTGACGGTCCCGGGCGCCAGTTGGGGAAGGGTGCACGAACCCGAAGCTTGGCCGGTTACCATGCCGTTGTTAACGAGTATCAGCTCGATCCTGCAGCCGCGATAGTGCGCGGGAGCGTTGCGCAGATCGACGCTGGCGATCTGTCCGCGCGTGAACTCGACCTCCGAGTCGGCTCCGAGCGGCAACCCGAATACCCGAAGGCTCGGCGCAAGAGCACCGGTGCGAAACCAGACGAGGTCGCCGTAATCGGTGAGCTTCGTCTGCGCGTGCCACGTATAGCCGAAGCGTTGGTAATCCTCGGCTAGAACGCAGACGATTCCCGATTCCAAGTCGATCGTTCCGCTGCAAGGTACGCCCCGGACGCGGCTGGGCTCGGCCAGGCGGCACGCCATCAGCTTCCCGTCGTAGAACCTGGCCGCCTCACTGGCGGAGCATGCAACGCCGGCGATGCGTGTGTCGTGGGCCAGCGTTACTTCTCCGTCGAGCGCACCGCTTGCGAGTTGCACGTGACCGATCACCGGTACGCCCCCAACGTCGGCCGCGATCGGCAGATCGACGGCGGCGATCTCGTCGGTGCTCTCCTCGCCGCGCGTGACGACCGTTCCCGGCGGCAAGCGCATTCCACCGATTACCGTATCCTGCGCCACCGTGCTCTGGCGTGCGCGCAGCGTGGCGTCAGTCTCGGCCTGATCTTTGATCCGACCGGCGATTAGAAGGAGATTGGCAGCGCCGCAGATCGCCCATAAGCCGACAACTGCTGCCGCGACGGTGCGCGCGACTCGTGACGTACGCTGGCGCCACCACCAGAGGGCTGCGGCCGCCGCGGCCACCGAGAGCGGCCAGAAGCCGAATGCCAGCAGCATAAAGCCGATCTGCCACCACGTGAACTGTAAGTCGATATCGCTCATAGCCTAGCTCTCGGTGCAACTCAGGCTTCGGCGGCCCGGGCCAGGTCGTCGAGCACGGGCACGAAATGCTTGGCCATCTCGTTGCCCATCATCGGGCCGAAGATAAACGCCAGCGGACCGCCGATCGCGACGTTCTGCGCGATCTTGCTTCCGCTTCCCTCAGGGGTAATCTCGCAGCTGAACGTGACGGTGGTGAGCGGCGGACCGGCCATCGACATGCTGAAGCCGCGTCCTTCGGCCACGTTGGAGAACGTGACGTCGTGCACCGTGCCGCGATTGGTCGTCATCTTCCCTTTTACGCCGTCGGCGATTGCGCCGTCCACGTGTGCGGCCTTGATTCCCGAGTTCCACTGACTCCAATTGTTCGGATCGTGCCAGAGGCTCCAGACCCGATCGGGAGCGGCCGTTGTCGAACGGGAGACACCGTAGGTTTGCATCGAGAGACCTCCTCGCGGCGACTCGCTTCACCGAGGCCGCGCTTCATACTTTCTTTATGAAGATTCTCTAGCGTTGAGCTACAGCAAACGGAGAAAAGAATCGGGCGAGCCGGCGGCTCGCCCGATTTCGACTATCGATTTGGATCGCGCGCGAGGCTTAGCCCCCGAGCGAACGCTGGCCGATGACGCGCCCGGTCGGTTGTCCCGTACCGTCTTTGTTCCTCCACCAGACGCCATTAAAGCTGTTATTGTCGCCGTTGAACCAGAACGAGAAGACGCCGGACGCGCCGCCCATATTGAATGTTGCTCTGACTTTGCGCGGATCGGTCGGCGTCACCTTTCCGTTGAGCGTTACGCTGCCGGAGAGGCAAACGACAGAAGGTCCGGATTGTTTGCAAGTCATTTTACCGATGAACTCGGCTTGACCACCGGCACCGGTAACATTCCAGGTTCCAGCCGCTGACAAAGGTGAGGGCGGCAGCGTCTTGTTGCCGATGAACGAACCGTTTGCCGGTCGCCCGTTGTAACCCCACGTGCCGTTGAAGCTGTGACCGTTCGCCGTAACGTAGATCGTAAGCCAGCCGGCGCCGCTCGGCCCGTGCCATTTTCCGTTGATTTGGGTGTCGTTGACGAACGTTCCGGTAAAGCCGGTGCCATTGGCGGCGTTGTTGGCGACGAAACCGTTGCCGGACTGCTTCACCGTAATCGTGGCGTTAGAACCGCCGTTCAGCCCTTGCTGCTGAACGGTCCACGTGCCGGTAAGATTCGGCGGAGCGGCCAGAGCCGCGCCGATCAACAAGCCTGCGAGCGCGAAGCCGCCCGCAAGTGCCGTAGTAAGACGTCTCAAAACTCGATCTCCTCCCTTGTGCGAATCCCTAGAAGTGCTTAGCGATTCTGTTCCGGGAGCCGGGCCAATACCCTGGCACCCCGGCTGCCTCAAGGGCAGCCGAGTGGGGAAAGATTAACGAGTATGATGGCGCTAAGGCCGAGCGATCGCCCCAGAGATCGACGCTCGGCCGGATCAACTCCGAAAGGGAGTCGCTATTCGGAGCGATCCAGGCCAGTATACCAGGTTTAGGGCAGGGATGTAACAGGACGGATGTCGCTGATTTCTGCGGCAGCCCGACCATAGGAGCGCTTCCTCAACCTGGTCGAATCGCAGCGCATGAGATTTTTGATCGGAAGGCCATTACGCTGGCTCGCTGGGTTCGCGATTCACGACGTCGCTGACGCTCACCGGAGCGATCGCCGCGACGACGAGCGTCGTCTCCGTTTTATACGCCGGATCGTTGGTGACGCCGATGGAGGGTCCAATCAAAGCGGCCCTCGCCGCACAAGGAACCGATTTTCAAGGACAGGGCGCGGGCAGCAAGATGCTCGCCAATCTCATCGCGGCCGGCTCGAAGAATCCCGACGTTTTCATCAGCGTGGATCCGAAGCTGATAACCGGACTGGGCTCGAAGGTCGCACGAGCCACGACGTTTGCGACGACGAGTCTCGGCCTGGGCTGGTCGGACAAGTCAAAACATGCCGATCTTTTCGCGCGCGTCGCCGCCGGGACAGGTACCGATCGTCTCCGCCCTTTCCACGCCCGGACTTGCGATCGGCCGAACGGATCCAAAGCTCGATCCGAAGGGCGTCTACACCATCGAGGGGATGACGATCTTGGCCGGCGCGGACGAGGCGAAGCGCATCCTCGGCGATCCCGAGAACACGCGCGCAGATATTCCCGGAAGAAGATTTACTCGCGCGGATCGATACCGGAGAGGCCGACGTGGGTTTCTTCTACAAGACCGAGGCTGTCGCGCGCGGCCTTCACTTCGTTCCGCTTCCGGGAAAGGCTTCGATGAGCGACCAGATCCTCTACACCGTCGCGCGGATGACCAACGCGCCGCATCCGCAGCAGGCTGACGAATTTGAAGCGTTCATTCTGACCGGTCGTGGCAAGACGATCCTGCAGAACGCTGGTATCGAGTATCTGACGACGCCCAAGGTCATCGTTCCGCCGGGCTAAGCGTAACGCCGTAGGGCGCGTGAAATCCGCCGATCGTTTTGATCGGCTCTCCTCCGCCCGGATACTTCCAAATGCCGACGGTCGCGGCATGGTAGCTCGCGCCGGCGACGGTGTCTTTGTCGATCGCGAAAAGGGTGACGTAGCGCGGGCCGCTTAGCGGCGTGCGCCCGACTTCAGAACCGTGGTGCCCCTGAATCTCGAAGCGATAGATGTTCCCGGCACGCGGATCTCCTACGGCCACGTCTCTGCCGTCCCAAGCAACGCCGCCGGGCAGCTTGAAGTGGTGATGGAGCGCGATCGTGGTGAGCGCGTGGCCGCCTTTGCGCAGCTCGAGGAAGGCTCTCGTAGTTCACGACGGCGAGATCGCCGGTAAGCGGATCGGCCGCGCAACTGTAGGGAAGTTCGCGGCGGTCTTCGAGCCGCGCAACGAGGTGCGTGCTCCCATGCGCGAATTCGAGGATGCTCGAGGAGCCGCTGTCGGGGATGAAAACATTCCCGGCTTTATCCGAGCAGAGTCCGGCGGGGAGAACACTCTCTTTGAGCACGCCTTTAAGCACGCCCTCGAGTTTGCCTCGCGGATAATCGCCATCCACGATCCCGCCTCGGAACCGGTGGAGGCTTTGATCGTTGGGGTTTGCGGCGTAACCGCCGGCGTTCCGAGTTGCGGCGAGAGGGCGCAACCTGCCATCGCGGCCGAGAGGACGACCGCGTAAAGCCGAGAGTCCCTCACCCGAGTGCTTCGCTTAGGTCGAGCGGTGGCAGGTCGCCTTGAACGATGGTTGGGTTGCCGTCGTCGTCTCCCAGCTGGTAAAAACGAACGAGTTTTGATCGCTGCGAACGATTTCGCCGCGCCCGTTCTTCCCAGTCGAGTTCACGTGATCGGTCCAATGCTCGGTGTTTCCGCTAAGCGCTCCGTACGATACGGACCAGCCGACGTCGGTGTCGAGGCCGCTCGAAACGTAACGGTTGTTCTTCGAATCGTAGACCGTCCCGCTGTTGAGCGCGTAGGCCGACTTCATCTTCCCTTGCATCGGCACTTGGACCCATTGACGCAAGAAACCATCGTCAAGCCAATAGTGCAGCGTTGCGTTCGAGGGCGCTTGGCCGGTTTGCGTGCCGACGCACGACCAGGTGCCGACGTAGTATTGCATCGCGGCCATTCCACTCGGCTGCGCCCCGGCCGGCGCGGCGATCGCGAGCGCTAAAACGCAAAATACGAGAGTCTTCTTCAAAGGAACCTACCTTTCGCAGCGGCCGTTCGGCCTGCTGCTTGGGTCGTTTCTCCAAAGCGTTAGGGGTTACCCCGGTTAGAAGGCGCCGATGCCATTGGGCGTGCCCCATCCGGTTGGCCCGGAGTAGGTTCCAAACTGGCCCGTTCCAGCGGTACAGAGATAGCTGCCGCCAAGGCTCGGGGGACAACCGTTTGTTCCGCTGCTGATGTAGTGAAGGTCGTTCTGAAGTTGCTGCTGTGAGAGCGTCCAGAACGCCTTGCCGCCCTTTTGCTTCGACGCATCGCCGGCGAGTGCGAACGCGGCGGCGATTATCGGAGTAGACGCGCTCGTTCCCGACGCTTCAAGCCAACCGCCGTACCTAAACGAATCGTACTCGGCGAGCCCCCACGCGACGGCGGCAATGTCATTTCCGGTGCGGCCGAGACAGCCGGGGTCGTGCTGCCACTTCGGTTTTTTAATCAACGCCCCGCACCCGCCGCTCGTTCCAGTCCAAACGACTTCGCTGTAGCCTGAACCGCTCTTCGAAAGCACGGTCCCGCCAATCGAGACGACGTTGTCGAACTGGGCCGGGGGATAAGACGCGTATTCACTGTCTCCGGAGGCCGCGAGGTAGGTTACATTGGAGTGTCTGAATGCATCGCTCTTCCATCGGCAGTTCGTCGCATAGCAACCCCAGCTGTTGCTGACGATGTGCGCACCGAGCTTCGCCGCCTCCACCACAGACGCGGCGAGGTTGGCAAGGGTTTGCGTATCCGCTTCGATCAGGTAGATCGTGCAATTCGGACACGCGGCCGAGACCATCTCGACGTCGAGATCGGTCTCGAAGCCCCAGCTGTGGTCGCGCTTCGGATAGTGAGCCTGCTCGCCTCTTTGGTTGAACTTGTAGAACGTTGCGGGAGGAAGTCCGTAGTACGAACGGTACGCAGCGAGGTCCGATGCGACGTTCGGGTTGTCGTACGCGTCGACGACGGCGACGATCTGCCCCGCGCCCTTGCTCGACGAGGGCAGGTTGTAGGCGGCCTGAATGTCGGCCGGAGCCCAGCCGGGCGGACTCGTACCGCTCCGATCTACTTCGTTCACGATCAGCGCCGCGCACTGCCCCTCGCCGGGCCGCACTTCCGGGCAGACACGCTGAGCGAGATGCTGTGACTCCCATTGCGGGACGTTGCTACCCGGCACGGCGGGGACGGTCGAGGAAGTCGCCGAGTTACAGGCAGCGAGCGCGATCGCGGCCAGTAACGGCACTCCTCGTCTGATCGAGCCCATTCTTGGGGCTACGTCGCTACCGGGGAACCCTTAGCGGCGGTCTCGATCAACACGGCGACCTCACCGGGATGCGAGACCATCGCCACGTGGCTGCTGGGAACCTCGATCGTCGTCGCGCCCATGCGTTTGGCAAAGAGCCGCTCCGCATCGGGCGGAATCGCCTCATCGTTCTGAGCGACCATGAACCACGTCGGCAGCGACTTCCACGCCGGCACGCCCATCACGTCGCTAAGCGCTGCGGCCGAAAGTGGCTGCTGTACCGCCCACATGACCTTGGCCTTGACGGGAGCGACGTCCGCAGCGAAGTGATTGACGAAATCGTCTTGCGGCAGCCACGCAAAGCCTTGTTTGTCAATGATCAGGTGCGCGAGCGCCGGAGTCGGAGGTCCTTGCGCGAGCAATCCGCCGATCGACTCGCCCTGATCGAGCCCGAAGCCGGCGATGTAGACGATACCGACGGCGTTCGGCGCATCCGTGCCGAGCGCGGTCATGATTTGACCGCCGTACGAGTGACCGGCCAGGAGCGTCGGGCCGTCTTGACGTGCAAGCACTTGACGAAGACGAGCAACGTCGTTCGCGATCCCGTTCATCGGAAACTGCGGCGCGGTGACGGTGTGACCGTCGGCCTGTAGGCGTTCGATCACGGCGCTCCAGCACGAGCCGTCGGCCCATGCGCCATGCACGAGAACGATATTTGCCATCGGAAACCTCCATGGATTGGGTTGCGATTTCGAGCGGGATGACCTCGACCTTACCACCGGATACCCGACTAGTCCTTGCCGCGCGGCCTCCCTCAAGAAGACGATGGCCGAACGCGCCCAGATGAGCGCTCGGGGGGCGAAACCACGGCGGCTGAGCCAGGCAGCCAAAGGCGCCACATCGGCCTTTGCTCGATACGCTCGCCGCGCGGCCAAGGCGGCGGCTGCCGATGGTTGATCTTAACTTAGGCGGCCGACTGATTAACAGCGGACTGAAGGCAGATGTTATTCATTGCCAGCTAAAGACGACAAGTCCGCGTCGTCACTGTAACGCTAGCAGCGCGCCGGTTCCCCGAGTTACCGGCACGCATTATCACGGTGTGATCCGGTAAACTGTTCCCGCATTAGCGGGGCCGCCTCCGGCCGACGTCGTACCGTAGAGCGTGCCGTGCACGTTCGTAAGACCGACGAGCGGTGTCGAACCGTCGGGAGCGATTCCAAAACTGTGAAGAGCGGTCGCCTGGCCGGACGGCGTCACACTATAAATCCCACCTACGCCGTTCGCCGCGCCCTCGGGCGTCGTACCATAGAGTGCACCCTTGAGGAACACCAACGCCGTGTTTGGGGCATTGCCGTATTCTGACGCTGGGACAAAACTGAAAAGCACCTCTTCGTGCCCGGACAACGTCACCTTGAAGACCGAGCCATCGTTATAAAACGCCTTTCCGCCCCACGTTGTCGCACCGTACAGCACGCCGTTGACGACGGTCACGCCCGCTTTGGGATTGCTGCCGTCGTATCGCTGGCACGGGAAACCGTAGATCGTGTGCTCTTTGCCGGCTGTCGTGATGCTGTATACCGTGCCTTCTTGGCACGGGCCCGAATAGGCCGTCGTGCCGTAAAGCGTTCCCTTATATGCGATGAGGCCGGCGTACGGATTCATGCCATCCCTCTTCGAGTACCCGGGGAAGTCAAAGATCGTTTTCTCGTCTCCGGCGGTCGTGATCGCAAAGACAGTGCCGACATTGCTCCCACCACCGTTCAGCGCCGTCCCATAGAGCACGCCGTTGAGCGGCGTCAAGCCGGCGACTGAGTTTGTGCCGTCGCTCTTATTGTCTCCGAAGTTGTAAAGCACGCGCTCCTTGCCGCGCGTCGAGATGCTGAAGACCGTCCCATTATTGTGCGATCCTCCCGAGTAGGTCGTTCCGTAAAGCACGCCATCGAGCACCGTCAGGCCGGCTTCGGGTTTGGTGCCGTCGCCAGGTTGCCCAAAGTTATGCAGCACACTCTCATTGCCCGAGAGAGTTACGCTGAAGACCGTTCCCTGCGAATAGTAGCCGCCCGCCGCCGTGGTTCCGTACAGCTTTCCTCTGTAATAAAGCAGCGTACCCGACGGTGCTGCGCCGTTGAAGCCTTCGAAACTGAAGACGGTCGAGTACTGATAGCTCGAGGGCGCCGGAACGGCGCGAACGTTCTGCGGGTGACTGGCATGGCTGACGACGACGCCGTAGGGAGACGTTTGCGTCAACATTTGTGACGGCGACCCCCCGGCCGGATACGGAAAAGACGCGACGGCTGGCTGACTTTCTCCGCCCGAGACTAAAATCGTCGCGCCGTCAATGAAGAAGGTCGCCGTCGGGCCGTTTTCTTTCAGACGCGTGGTTCCGATCGTCTTGGCGAAAAAGTTCGACATGCGCATGTGATAGATGTACGTGTCGCCCGAGCTGGGTCCGGCAAGCGTTCCGGTGCCGACAGCCAGATAGTTGCCGTTCCATTGTAAGCCGTTGGGATAGGCCGGAACGTTCTGCATCGTGATCGGTTCGAACAGGCGTGCCCCCCTGGTAAGCTCTTCCAGCGCGAAGGATGTGCTGCCGCTCGGACCGCTGCCCCCGACGAACAGGTCGCCGTTGTTATCGTAGGCGCAAAGAGACTCGTTGAGCTCGTCGTAAAGCAGGTGGCCCTGCGGCCGCCCCTTCGCGTGTTCATAAATCACCACGCTTCCGCCGTTGGAGCCCTGCAGCAAATAGTTCGCGACGGCCAGGTTCCCCGTTCTCGGGTCGACCGAGCACGAATATGGCATGGCGCGCGGGTCGTTTAACGTTTTGATCGGGCTCGTGCCGCCGTGCGCGTACTCAAAAATTTTCGCGGTACCGTAACTCGGAATAAAGACGTGCCCTTTGCCATCGACGCACATGTCCGTGAGGCCGGTAAAGCCGGTCAGCGTTCCCACAAGTGTACCGTCCGGATACGTGTAGACGTCGACGTCGTTATCCTTCACATCGGCGACGTACATGAGATCGCCAGACGCGGACCCCGGTCGCATCCACGAGTGTCGAGGATCGCCGGGCCGCGCGAGATTTGCTTGCGGAACGACACCGGATAACCCGTTCGGTGACGAACCGCCGCAACTAACGAGGATCGACGTCGTTACAAGAATGGTCAGCCAAAAACCGCTGAGCTTGAGTCCTTTCATTAGCGGCTTCCGAAGCTGATCGTAAGGGCGAAGAGCCCGCTCGGGCTCGAAAGGTTCTTCAACGCCTTCCCGCCAGACGGATATTTCCAAACGCCGATGCTTGTCTGCGAGACACCGGTCGGCACCATGACAGTTTTTCCGTCGATCGCCGAAAGCGCCGACCCGTTCCAGCCGGAAAGCGGCGTCTTCCCGACGATTTTCGCTTCAGATCCCGACACACTGAGCTGATAGATCACGCCTGCGGTGAGATGCTCGAGCGTCATATATTTGCCGTCCCACTGAAGCTGCCCCATGCCGGATACGCTCACGTATTTGCTCAGCGAAAGCTCGGTCAGCCCTGATTTGCCGCGTGGGAGCTCGTCGAGATACATTTGAGTTCCGGCGCCCTCCCCGTTGACGAAAAGATTTCCCTTGCCGTCATACGCACAATAGAAAAAATTGTGGATATCGTAGCTATAATACTGCTTCCCATAGTTGCTGCCCGGCGTATACGTCCAAACCTCGCCGGTGCGTGAACCGAGCCCGACCGTGGCGACTGCGATTGTCCCGGATGTTGGGTCCACGGAGCAGCCAAAGGGAGCTGCGTCGTAAAACGTCAACGTCCAGAGAATTTTGCTGCCGCCATGCGCGTACTCGTACAGGTGGCCTTCATCGCCGCCGCTTCCCTTGCCCTTCGAAACGCTCGTAGCGAATACGTCGCCCTTCGCATCAGAACACAGACCTTGCAGAGAAATCGTACCGCTCGGTGGGCCGATCTTGCGTACGAGTTTGCCTTGCGGATATGTAAGAATGTAGATGTGCGCTCCGTCGCTAGCGCTGGCATATAGCAGATCCGTGATCGCTGCGCGCCTCAAGGTCGTTCCTTCTTGCGCAGGTCCTGGCAATACAAGCGGCTGCGTCGTCGCGCATCCAGCTAACAACAAAATTGCGCCCGTGGCCAAACAGCGACGGGTCCGCCGGTTTAAAATCATTCCGGTAGTCTCCAAAAGGTTAGCAGATGAGGTTCGCCGTATGCCCACGCGGCCCATGCTCAATGAAAGTAGAAAAGTTTGGTGGCGAACGCCCTTAAGATGAAAACTGCGGCCTTTGGTCGCTATACGCTTATGATTTGCGCGGCTGCGCTTTTCGCCGGCTGCGGGACCCTTCGACAAGGTCAGGGTGACATACCGCCGATTGGGGCGAACGCAGTCGTGCCGAGAGGCCGCGCGTCACACGCGCCGCCGACATACGGTCTGCAAGCCATTTACAGCTTCATGGGTGATCCCGACGGCGCAGAACCGCAGTCGAATCTCGTTGCGCGCTCTTCGAATCCGCGGCTCGTCGGGACGACCGAGTACGGCGGCTACAACGACTCGGGCGCCGTCTACGGCCTGAGCAAAGGTAAGGGACCGTGGACGGAACGCGTTCTCTATTCGCTTAACGGTGGTGACGGTTGGCGTCCGAACGGCATCATGGTGCCGCAACGGCTCGATGGAACGCAACCCGCCGCAGTGACGTCCTTCCAAGGCGGCGAATACGGCTTAGGCGCAATCGCGATTCTCAAACCAAAGGTACATGGTTCTTGGACGCTGTCGAGTACGTATAGTTTTGCGGGCCGCCCTGACGGCGCTGCGCCCCACGGAGCGCTCGTCACGGACGCGCAAGGCAACTTGTACGGAACGACAAGCGCCGGGGGCCATGAGAACCACGGAACCGTGTACCAGCTGCAGCCAAACGGATCGGCGTACACAGAAAAGATCTTGTACAGTTTTCGAGCTAACCGCGATGGCGACTATCCCGCGGCCGGCCTCATCATGGATGCCGGTGGCGCGCTCTACGGAACGACACAGTTTGGTGGCAAAGGCAATGCCGGTGACGGAACCGTTTTTAAGCTGACTCCAACCGCGAGCGGTTACTCCGAGAGCATCTCGTATCGATTTAAGGGTCAGCCTGACGGATCGCAGCCCGTAGCACGGCTTTGCCTCGACTTATCTGGAACGCTCTACGGTACGACGTCCTTAGGCGGTAAGAGTAACGCCGGAACTGTGTTTGCGCTTGTGCCGACGTCGAACGGCAAAGGCTACGCGGAGCAGGTGTTGTGGAGCTTCGGAAAAGGCTCCGCCGACGGCGCATATCCCGATGGGAATGTGATCGTTGACTCCAACGGATTCATTTACGGAACGACGCTCGGCAATAGCGAGAGCGGAGCCGGCACACTCTTCAGGTTAAAGGGCCAGAGTGAAAAGCTATACTACTTCAACGGCTATAACGGGGGCGATCCCGAGGCCGGGCCGGCCGCCGACTATAGGGGAAACCTCTACGTTGCCGCCGCGGCGCTCGGAGCGCACCTTGATGGAGCCGTCGCGCTCGCACGGGTGCACACCGCGCGCCTGACGTGTAATTCGAGGCTACTTTCTGTTCGCCGCCACGTCATCGTCGGCTGACACGGGCAAATCGGCGCGTTCTAGCAACAAGGCCTCCGCCGGTGCTTATTGAAACGTTTGAACGAAGGAGCCGACCCCCAGAGTCTGATCTGTGAATCCGTGCGCGGGCAGGTTCTTAGCCTGGTACCGTAGGTGGGTGACGTCAAAGATGCCCTTGTACCGAGCCGTCCCACCCGGCGCCATAGATGCCATCGGTACACTGGAAATTGTGGAAATCGCCGGCACGCATCTGGTAGACGTGGCCGTGGATTTTCTGCCCGTTCGTCACGATATCGAAACCTTCACTTATTCCGGTGCCCACTTCGCGCGCCAGGCTAATGCCGCCGCCAATCGCCGGTCGAGGACCGCGGATCGTGCCGATGAACCCGCCTGCTGCAAACGTTCCCGGAATCGGACCGGTCGCGTTTCCGGTTGCGTTAAAGCTGATTTGAGTAAGGCCGTGAATCCAGTCGAAGTTGCAGCTGCTCGTCACGCTCGTAGCCGTAAACGTCTCGCCGTGCAGCTTTGAGCGCGAATCGTCCGATTTAAGCAGCGGGGCTGGGGCTTGTGGAGCGAGCGCGGGAGCGATCTGAGACGGCGCTTCGCCCGAGCACGCCCCTAGGAGCATTGCCACGGCTAACGCTACAAACGAATAAGCCAGAACTGAACGCATTGTAAACAACCCTCCATTCCGATTAACGGGATAATCGTAAGCCGGCGTGCCCGGCCAGGCCACGCACAGCAGCCACACAAATTGCCCAACTCTTGCCACCCTGCGAGTTAGCATGATGCTCGTTCAACTCCAGTAGTCACGTTTTGCAGCGGACTTTGCCGAGGAACATGATGTCTCGGATCTGGATGCGCTCGGCCTCATTCAGATCCGTATCGGCGTACAGATCGTTGGTCACCATGTGGAAGACGTAGGCTTCCTGCTCCGTCGGTGCCTCGCCGCACGGCATCTCCCAATACCGGACGTAGTACCGAACGCGCCAGGTGACCCGCGGATTCGTAAACGATCCCAGCGTCCCGCTTGCGCGCTGGCAAGCGACGAGCGCCTGAAAGGAAGCCTGGAAGGCCTGGCAGTGCGCGTTGCGGGGCGGCTTCACCGAGTCGACAAGGGCCGGCTGACCGAGCGAAGCCGACGCAGACGCAACCGGCAGGCCGGGGGTGCTCCCCCCGCAGCCTGCGATGATTGCGGCGCCGACCAAGGCGGCCAGTCTTCCCTGTGTCATCCTAGCCTTATCATCCCGCGGGGACGCCGTCGCGACCACTGACACCCGAACAAGTGACCCACACAATTTAGAGTGTGAGCGTGTGGGGAGCTGCTAGAGGATCAGGGTGAGGGGCGGGGTTAGAAGAGGCTGCCCTGGAGGGCGTCGCCCTCGGTTAGCGAGGCGACGCGCGTCCCGAGCAGACGCACCGGCGAACCTTCCAGCCCGGCTCGGCGCAGGCAGTGGACGGCAGCGCGAAAGATCTGCCGCGCTTCGCGGGTCGGCTCGGCAAGGTGTGTTTGACGGCCGACGATCGGTAAAGTCGCCGCGCCTGATCTTCACGCCGATCGTCTGCGCGACGGTGCGCTCGCGCTCGAGAATCTCGGCCAGTTCGATGGCTTGCGCGCGCAAGACCTCGACGAGGCGGCTTTCGTCGCGCACGTCGTATTCGAACGTTTCTTCCGTTGAGATCGACTTCGTCTCGCGCTCGGTCTCGACGCGGCGGCGGTCGACGCCGCACGCCAGATCGCGCACGTCGTGCCACCACGAGCCAAAAAGCGCGCGCAAACGATGCTCGTCGAGCGCGGCGAGCTCGCCGATCGTGCTGATGCCGACGACGGTGAGGCGCGCTTGCGTCTTGGGACCGATCCCCCAGAGCCGCGCTACGGGAAGTGGCGCGAGGAATGCCGCTTCTTCTCCGGGCGGAATCGCCAGCAGCCCGTCCGGCTTGCACGAATCGGAGGCGATCTTGGCGATCATCTTGCCGGTTGCGACGCCGGCGCTGACCGTCAGCGCGGTCTCTTCGAATATCTCTCGGCGGATCGCCGCGGCGAGGGCGCGCGGCCTCGTCGAGCGTCGCCTCACCGATGCCGATGAAGGCTTCGTCCATCGAGATGCCTTCGACCGGATGGCCGCGTCTGCGAAAGATCGTGAAGATCGCGCGCGATTCGGCCTTGTATTTCTGCATGTCGGGCGGCACGACGACCAGACTCGGGCAGGCAGCGCGCGCCTTGTAGAGCGGCATCGCGGAACGCACGCCGAACGGGCGCGCCTCGTACGACGCGGTGAGGACGACGGCGCGGCGGCTGCGGCCGGCGACCGCTACTGGTTTCCCGCGCAGGCTCGGGTCGTCGCGCACCGCGACGCTTGCGTAGAATGCGTCGACGTCGAAGTGCGCGATAAAGCCGCTCAGCCGTCCGACTCCGCTTAAGGTGACGCGGGCGACGTGCTGAGGCGGGAGCGGTCGCGGCGGCGCTGGGCTTTCTCTTGATTGCCGCAGAGCGCCATGCTGCACCACGCGCGCGACCCGTTCTTGGTGCGATCGTAGTAGGCGAACCGGCATGAGGCTTTGCGGCAAGCACGCAGGCGCGCCCACGTCCCGCGTACGATCGCTTCGTATACGATTGCGAGCACCGACGCGATGGTCCGGTGCGCGCCGCTGCCTTCGGGGCGAAGGCCGATCCCGCGAGGGGAGTCGACGCTGACGCTCAGGCGGGCGGCGCGGGCGTACTCGCGCAGGCCCGGCCCACGCGACAGGTCCGGTGCCTTCGCCATTGATTGGCATAGAGCACATCGCGGAGGGCTTCGCGGAACTCGCGGAGCTGGACGAGGTCGGTTTCGTCGCCGACGACGGGGAGGCCGTAGCGCCGGCACCAAGCAGCCGCCCGATCGACCGTATCGAGCTGATCGGGGCCGTCGGGCAGATTGAGCGTGTTTTCAAAGAGGCGGACGATCTCCAGAGTGCCTGGGGCCTCGTCGGTAACGGTGGTCATTGGCTAGGAACCTTTGGGCTTACCGGTAAAACCGGTTGACAAGTTACTGTCACCCCCATATAATGATTGAAGGTTACCGTTTCGTCAAGAGGTTCACATGTTTCGCGATCCAGTTCGTTCCGCACCCCTGGTCTCCGATATCAGCGATATCGGCCTCCGCCTAAAGATCAACCGCGCCGACTCGGCCCTTTTCCGGGCCGGAGATCTGCGCCTCCCCCACCTACGGGTTTCGTAGGGAGATACTTCTCCAAGGTTAGGAGTGCCCCGCTCGGGGGTGCCTCCAGAATAGGGTGACAGGGTTTGCTCCTCCCCGTCACCCTTTTTATTTTTGCGCTCCGCGTTGGATGGCGAGGATCGTTTGCATGTTGCGCAGGTCGTCCTCGTCGTTGCCGGGAGTCTCCAAGATCGCCGTCTTGTCGCGCAGCTCGGGGTGCGCCAGCAGCGCGCGAAATCCATCGAAGCCGATCTTCCCCTCACCGATGTGCCAGTGCCGATCGCGGGCTGCGCCGAGCTCTACTTCCGTATCGTTGAAGTGGAACATCAACAGGCGCTCGAGCCCGATCTGCCGTTCGGCGGTCTCGACGAAACGGTCCACGCCATCCTTCGAGTTGATCTCGTAGCCCGAGGCCCAGGCGTGCGCGGTGTCCAGGCAGACGCCGAGTTGCGGATGCGCGACGGCTCGGATGAACTGCCCGAGTTCCTCGAGCGTTCCGCCGGCGAGATTCCCAGCGCCGGCCGAGTTCTCGAGCACGAGCGCCACGCCGGGCTTGATTTCGGCCAACGCGGATTCCAGGGCAGCGCAGATCGCGTTGAACCCTTCGTTGCGATCGCGCGTTCCGTACGAGCCCAGATGCGTGTTCACCAGTCGCATGCCGCCCAGCGCAGCGACGGCCAGATCGTTCTCGAGCAGATGCAGCGAGCCGGCGGCGATCTTCTTATCGTCGCTGGCGAGGTTGATTAGGTACGGCGTGTGGATGGCGCACGGGTCGAGGTCGGCTCCCCGGCGCAGCTCGGCGAAACTGTCGAGCGAGGGCGCGTCGATCGCAGCCGTCCGATAGCTGCGAGGATTGGTCGAGAATACTTGAAGCGCGGTGCAGCCAATTGCTTTGGCGTGTTCGACCGCCTTGGCGTACCCGCCCGCCACGCGTACGTGCATGCCGACGCGCATCGCGGCCCTACTTGCTTCCGAGATCGAACTCGAGCGCTTGGCCCGGATCCAGCTCCAGCTCCGGCAGATCGTCGAGCGAGCGTAGACCGAACGACTCCAAAAAGAACGGCGTTGTCTTGTAGAGCATCGGGCGGCCGACGACGTCTTTGCGCCCGGTCTCTTCGATCAAGCCGCGATCGAGCAGCGTGCTCACGACGCTATCGGAGTTGACGCCGCGAATCGCTTCGATCTCGCTGCGGGTGACCGGCTGCACGTGCGCGACGATCGCAAGCGCTTCGAGAGCGGGAGTCGAGAGCGTAGTCTTAGGCGGCAAGAGATAGGCTTCGACGACGTCGCGCGCGAGCGGCGACGTGGCGAAACGGTAGCCGCCGGCGACTTCGCGCAATACGATTCCCCGGTCGCCGTACTCGGCTTCGATCTTCTGCAGGACCGCCGCGATCTCGCGCTCCTCGGCGTGTAGGAGTTTGGCCAGCTGCTGGATCGAGAGCGCTTCGCTGGCAACGAAGAGCAGCGCTTCGACCGGCCGCTGCAGCGTCATGCCGCGGCCTTCGGGAAGAGGCGGATGTCGTCGAAGAGCTCGGGCTGTTCGTAAGCGATGCGGTGGCGGCGAATCAGCTCGAGAATCGCGAGGAAGGTGACGATGATCGCGTCGCGGCTCATGCCCAGCTCGCCGCACAGCCCGGAGAAGTAAACCTCACCGTTCTCCTTGATTCGGCGCATGATGTAGTCCATCGAGGCAATCAGCGAGACGCGTTCGCGGGCGATCGAGCGTTTCTCCGGGCGCGCCTGAGCGAGCATCGCCATGAAGGCGCGCTTGAGCTTTTGCGGGTCGATATCGTAGCGTTGCACGATATCGCTGGCTGGGTCGCCCGGCTCGCGATAGAAATACGAACTCGCCTCGCTCTGGTGTTCGCGCAGCTGCTCGCCGAACTCGCGGTATTTCGAGTAGGCGATGAGGCGCCGGCGCAGACGCTCTTCGACTTCCTCCGGCGACTCGGTTGCTTCGTCGACGAACTCTTCGGGAACCGGCGGCAGCAGCGCTCGGGATTTGAGGAAAAGGAGCGTTGCCGCGATTACGAGGTACTCGGCGGCGATCTCAACATCGAGCTCTTCCATGAGGCGAACGTAATCGAGGTATTGTTCGGCTACGCTGGCCAGGGGTACGGTCGCGATGTCGAGTTGCTGCTCTTTGATCAGCGTAAGCAAAAGATCGAGCGGCCCGTCGAAGGCGTCGATCGTTACACGAAACGCGTGCTGCTCGGTCAGGATGACAGGGAGTGGGCGACGGCGGCGGGCTCGCCGACCGCGTCGGGGTTGGCCGCGAGAAACTCCAAGGCGAGGTCGATCAGGCGCTTCTCGTTGACGTACTTGAGCGACTTGCGGGCTTGTGAGACGTCGAACCAGCGAGCGTCGTCCACCTCGTGGTCGTGGTTGGCGGGATCGCCCGAGAGATAGCGCATCAAAAAGAACGTGACGGCCTTACGGTGCTTGGCCTTTCCGACGTAAAACCAATAGGCGATCTCGTTGAGCCGCGTGACGATCTCGGCCCAACAGCCCGTCTCTTCGTGTACTTCGCGCAACGCGGCCTGTTCGGTGGACTCGCGCGCTTCCACGTGCCCTTTGGGCAGCGTCCAGATGCGCGGCGGTTCGCCGCGACCGATAAGCAGCGCATCGTAACCCCCCTCACGGGGACGCAGGAGCAATCCGCCGGCAGACACCTCGTACTTGATCCGCATCACGCTCCACCCTTTGGGACGGGCAAGGGGGCCGCTTGTGAGCCCCCTGGTTACAACCATTATAACGCCCGCGCCCAAGAAGCGGCTACGAAAAGGGTCGCCTCTTTTATCCTCCAGCCCGACCTTTCGAGCACAAGGTAGCGCTCGCCTGGCTGTCCTAGGCTCAGCGGCGCTCGCCGTCAGTGTAGACGGCCAGCACTTCGTCGTAAATTCCGAGGGCCGATTCGCAGCGCCGCGAGGCTTCGTCGTAGACCAGATACGAGCGCAGCGGTCGCGCATAGATGTGCAACGATAACGCCGGCGCGTTGCGCGTCGCGGCAACGCGATGCAAATCGAACCGGCCCGAACGGAGATCGAACTGACCCGGCTCGAGGATGCGCGTGTCGCGCGCTTCGACACGCGCGTATCCCGCAACGTCTCCCGCATCGAGCCGCTCGTAATCTTCGACCTCGAGGCGACCTTCGAGCACGAGCATCCAGCAGTGCTGGTCGCCGTGGTCGTGAATCGCCGACGCGGCTCCGGGCGACCAGTTGAGCAACACGACTTCGAACTTGTCGTCGCGATACGCGCAGATCCGCGTGTAGGCTTTCGGGCGCGAGATCAGCGGCCCGGGGATCGCACGTGGGCCCGAGCCGGCGCGTGAAAGAAGGCCGGCCATACTAGGCTCGCCACGGTCCAGCGGCGGCGTTCGCCGAAGCTCGTCGATGAGCTGTCGCAGCACAGGAAAATCTCCTCGTGATGAGGACGATTGCTCTCTGGTTGCATGCACCATACTGAGGCTCCTCTTGCGCTAAGGCGCGGTTGTCCCATCTAGCGCATACTGCCGTTGGGAGGTTGCGAGTAACGCGGACGCGGCGAGTTCCGCCATCGCGCGAATTTCGGGCACGGCGGTTGCCTCGAAACGCGATCCGCGCACCGGAGGCCCGACGATCCAAAGCCCAGGGACCGGGGCGCCGGCTGCATCGATCGCAGCCAGATCGGGCGTGACGCGAAGGCCGAGGGCGCCGGGTTCGGTCGAAAGCACGCCGACGTCGAGCAGACCGGCGAGCAGCGGATCCCGCGTTAGCGCGGAGCTGCCTAAACCGGCGCAGTTGACGATCCAATCGGGGCGCAGCTCGACCGTCGCCGCCGGCGCGCATAGCGATGGTCGCGGTGCCGTTGCGCAACGTGGGCGAGGCGCCCGGCATAGGTGAAGAGCCGCTTCGAATGGAGATAACGCTCGCGCACGGACTCCACTTGTGGGGGGATGCGATGGCGGTGGCGTTCCCAGCGGCCGCGGAGATGTCGTTCGAACCTGCGCCGCTCGGCCTGGGAAAGGC
Source organism: Vulcanimicrobiota bacterium (assembly GCA_963739845.1). Lineage (GTDB taxonomy): Bacteria > Vulcanimicrobiota > Vulcanimicrobiia > Vulcanimicrobiales > Vulcanimicrobiaceae > Cybelea. Next base: position 98,881 of record CAVUBQ010000002.1, read on the forward strand.
GCCGCCACATCGCTTCGGATTCGGGGCGCAGCGCGTCGATGACCGCGCGCCAATCGAATCCGCGACGGTGCGCGTCACCGACGTGACGGCGAAAGCTGTGGAGCAAGGCTCGCGTGCTCGTCGTATCGAGCGCGGGAATCACGTCATACGGGGTGACGGTGGCGTGAACGTTGGGGTAGCAGCCGTGGCGCGAGAGGACGTGCACCGCGCCGCGATGACCGCTCGCATCGAGTGCGACGAGCACGTCCAGCGCAGTGTGCCCCGACCCGATGACCAACACGTGACCGCCGACGGCGCGAAAGTCGAAGCGCCATGGATCGCCGATGAAGCCGGGATGCGCGGGCACTTCGGGCGGCAGATACTCGGTGCCCGGAACCGGATTTCCGGTGGCCAAGACTAGGGAGCGCGCCCGCAGTGAGGTGCCGCCGGAGGACTCGACGGTAAAACCTCCGCCGCTGTCGCGCTGAACGCTGATCGCCCGATCGCGGACGCGAATGAAGCCCGGCCGCAGAAAGGCCCACACAGTAACCTCATTGACGTACTCGCCGTAGAGCCGGCGCGAGACGAAGTCCATTGGGCCGGCACGACCGTCGAGCCACCGGACGAAATGATCCGGCTCGTCGGCATAGAGACTCATTTGGTGCGCGCGGGTATTGAGCACGTGCTCGCCGTGGCGGGTTCCGTAGGCCGCGCCTCGGCCCAGCTCGCCCGGCTCGAACAGGCACAACGAAAATCCAGCGGGGGCGCGCCGGGCTAGGTGGGCGGCTACAGCGGAGCCACTGAAACCGCCCCCGATTACCGCGGCGTCGAACTCGAGCACCGGGGTCCCTCCCATGAAAAGGTGACTGAGATTATTAACTTCAGTCACCTTTTTGATGGACCGGAAGAGGTTTCCTCTGGCGACTACGGCCTCCACCGTAAGTCAGGCTGACGGGCCGCCCGGGTCTCGTCCACGCGGCCGACGACGGTGGTGACCGGAGCCTCGAAGAGCGAGTGCGGGTCGGCCTTAGCCGTCGCGACGATCTCGCGCAGCGTCTCGGCGAACGCGTCGAGCGTCTCTTTCGATTCGGTCTCAGTCGGCTCGATCATCAAACACTCGGGGACGAGGAGCGGGAAGTAGATCGTCGGCGCCATGTAGCCGTGGTCGAGCAGCGCTTTAGCGATATCGAGCGCACGCACGCCGTGCTCTTTCTTGAGCTGCTGCGCGGAGGCGACGAACTCGTGGCGGCAGGTCTCCGGATACGGCGTTTCGAGAAACTCCGCGATCTTCACGCGCAGATAGTTGGCGTTGAGCACGGCTAGCTGCGAGACGCGCTTGAGCCCTTCTTCTCCGTTGGCGTACATGTATGCGAGCGCGCGCGCGGCGTGCGCGAAGTTCGACCAGAACGAGCGCATCGGGCCGATCGACTTCGGACGATCGAAGTCGAGGCGGAAGGTCTCTCCGTCGCGCGCGACGACCGGCGTCGGAAGGTACTCGACCAGGTGCGCTGCGACGCCGAGCGGACCGTGACCCGCACCGCCGCCGCCGTGCGGTATGGTAAACGTCTTGTGCGTGTTGAGGTGCATGAAGTCGAAGCCCATGTCGCCGGGGCGCGTGTAGCCCATGATCGCATTGGCATTCGCGCCATCGTAGTACATCAATCCGCCGGCCTCGTGAACCGCGCCGGCGATCTCGGCAATGTGATCTTCGAAGAGACCCAGCGTGTTGGGGTTGGTCATCATGCAGACGGCGGTATCCGGACCGAGCACCTTGCGGATCTCCTCGACGCTGACGCGGCCGCGCTCGTCGCTGGGCAGCGAAATCACCTTGAAGCCGCACATCGCCGCCGACGCCGGATTCGTGCCGTGGGCGGTATCGGGGACGATTACCTTGTCGCGCTGCCGTTCGCCGCGGTCTTTGAAGTACCGCTTGGCGATCAGCAGCGCGGCGAGCTCGGCGTGCGCGCCGGCCGACGGGTTGAGCGAGAACGCGGCCATGCCGAAGAGCGAGCTGAGCGTGCGCTCGAGCTCGTACATCACTTGCAGCGCGCCCTGCGCCAGCTCGTCGGGCGTATACGGGTGGAGCTCGGCGAACTCGCGGCGCGTCGCGATCGCGTCGTTGACGCGCGGGTTGTACTTCATCGTGCACGAGCCGAGCGGATAGAGGCCGAGATCGATGCCGAACGTTCGCTGCGAAAGGCGCGTGTAGTGGCGAACGACGTCGAGCTCGCTATTGTCGGGCAACGGAAGGTCGTCGCGCAAGACGGTAGGCGGCAGGAACGATTCGAGCGGCTTTCCATCCTCGAAATAGCGGTTCGCCCGCCCCTCCTGGCCGAGCTCGAAAATCAGCGGCTCAGACGCTAGCGGGGACACCGGCGGTTTCCTTTAAGGCTGCGGCGAGCGCGTTGACGTCGCCGGTCGTGGTAAGTTCGGTCGCGGTCATCAGGATGCACGAGCCCAGCTCGGGATAGAATCGCCCGAGATCGAGCCCACCGAGGATGCCGCGCTCTTGGAGCGCAGCGAGAACCTGTCGCCGCCGGGCGGCCAACGTCGACGACGAACTCGTTGAAGAACGGCACGTCGTGTTTGAGCGAGACTCCGGGCACGTTGGCAACCGCGCTGGCGAGCTCGCGCGAACGCTGCAGATTAAGTGCGGCAGCGGTGCGCAGTCCGGTCTTGCCCATCAAGCGCAAGATAGATCGTAGCGATCAGCGCGCAGTGCGCCTGATTCGTGCAGATGTTCGAGGTCGCGCGTTCGCGGCGGATGTGCTGCTCGCGCGCTTGCAGCGTCAGCACGTACGCGGTGCGGCCGGCATTGTCGACGGTCTTGCCCGCCAGACGCCCCGGAATCCGCCGCACGTGCTCTTGCGTCGCAGCGATGAACCCGGCATATGGACCGCCGTAGGCTTGCGCGATCCCAAAACTTTGCGCTTCGCCGGCGACGATCTGCGCGCCCCACGATGCCGGCGGTGGCGAGTGCGGCGAGCGAGAGCGCTTCGGCGACAACCGCAATCGGCACCGCCCCGCTCTTCTCCACGGCGGCGAGCGCTTCGGGCGTAAGCGTATCGACGTTGCCGAAGAAGTTCGGCGATTGGAGCGCGACCGCGGCGTACTCTTTACTTGCGAGCGCTTCGGTTCAAGCGCCGCAAGATCGGTGGTGCCGCGGCTCGTAAGGGGAATCTCGTCGACCTCGACGTCGAGGCCGTCGCAATACGTTCGCAGCACCGCGCGATAGTTCGGATGAATCGCACGCGAGACGAGCATGCGTTGCCGGCCGGTCGCGCCCAGCGCCATGATCGCCGCCTCGGCCAGCGCGGTCGCGCCGTCGTAAACCGAAGCGTTGGCGATATCCATGCCGGTGAGCAGGCAGATGTAACTCTGCCACTCGTAGATCGCCTGAAGGTAGCCTTGCGAGACCTCAGCTTGGTAGGGCGTATACGCGGTGAGGAACTCGCCGCGCATCGCCAAGGCCGCGATCGCCGGCGGCACATAGTGACGGTAGGCGCCGGCGCCGAGAAACGAGCGGTATCCGACGCCGGGATTCTTCTGCGCGAAGATGTCGAATCGCCGCTGGATCAAGTACTCGGGGAGGGCCGGAACGATGTCGAGCTTCTCCTTGAGCGCGATCGGCTCGGGAACGCGCAGAAGATCGTCGAGCGACTCGGCGCCGATCGTTTTGAGCATTTCTGCAACGTCGCGCTCAGTATGCGGCGCGTACATTCTCTGCCAACCTCTGGGTCATTGCGTTCGCCATCTTTGGCGGCTTCGGCGCGCGACCCTCGTTTTTCGAGGAACCGAGCGGCTGCAGCGAAGAATGGCTGGCGCATGCAAAAGCTCCAGATCGTTGCGCTCGCGGCGCTGCTCGCCGGCTGCGGAGGGCCTCAGCTGCTGAGCGCTCCAGTGCCCGGGGCGCCGCCGACGGCGCGGCAGAGCGCGATCGTGGATGGCCCCCGACGCAAGGAGCGGGGACCTCCTCTACGTCTCCGACACCATCACGAACGAGCTCTACGTTTTCGCCTACCCGAGGGGCACGCCAAAAGGTGCGATTACCGGTCTCTTGGATCCGGCCGGCGAGTGCGTCGATAAGAGCGGCAACGTGTTCGTCGCGAACACCGGCGCGAGCAACGTGCTCGAGTTCGCCCGCGGCGGCACGACTCCGATCGCGACGCTCGACGACGCCGGCTACTTTCCCGTCGGCTGTTCGATCGATCCCGTGACCGGAAATCTCGCGGTGACGAACTTTCCCGCGACGAGCAGCGCGCAAGGCAACGTCGTCATCTACAAACACGCGCAGGGCAAGCCGAAGGGTCACTACCGCAGCTCAGTGATGTCGCAAATGCTGCTCTGCAGCTACGACGACGCCGGCAATCTCTTTCTCGACGGTTTTACCGAGGCGAGCGGCTTCGCGTTTGCCGAGTTGCGCCGTGGCGCCGGCGCGCTAACGGACATCACGTTGAACCAGAGCATCGGGAATCCCGGCGGCGTGGAGTGGGACGGCCGGTACGTCGCGGTCGGAGACCAGACGACGAACACGATCTACCAGTTCGCGATCAGCGGCAAGAAAGGAACCGTCGCCGGCTCGACGGTGTTGGGCGGCGCGACCGAAGTCTTTCAGTTTTGGATCGAACGCTCGAAGGTGATTGGGCCTGACGGCCTCGCCGGCGACGTCGGAATATGGAGCTATCCAGCAGGAGGCGCTGCACTAAAGACGATCACCGGCCTCTACGCGCCGCTTGGCGCTACGGTTAGCAAGAAATCGTAGAGGGTAGAAAGATGGAGCCCTGCGTTTTTGAAGGGGTCGACATGAAGCTACACGATTGTGGCCGCGCCGCCGCGGCCAGTTTCTTTATAAGCGTTATGCTTGCCGGATGCGGGGGATCGCAGAGCGCGCCGGCTCAGCCGCTACCCGCGGCGCAAGCCGCCGTCGCGCACCCCAACGTCGTGGTTTCATCCCGCGGAATGCGTAGCGATACGCCGAACGGCTGGTCGCCGGCGAATCTGCAATCCGCCTACAAACTGCCGTCGGCGAAGAAAGGATCGGGCGAGATCGTCGCGCTCGTCACCGCGTACGACAACCCGAACGTAGCGTCCGACCTGGCGCAGTATCGCTCGACATTCGGGCTTCCGCCGGCATCGTTTTTCAAGTACAACCAGAACGGGCAGCAGAGCAACTTCCCGTCGGGAAGCCCCGCCTGGGGAGTGGTTATCGATCTCGACGTCGAGATGGTCTCGGCGAGCTGCCCGAACTGCACGATCTACCTCATTGAGGCAAATAGCGGTCTCGACTCGGATTTGGGAACGGCCGAGGACGAAGCGGTGAAGTTGGGCGCGCACATCGTCAGCAACGACTGGAACTGCGCCGCATCGTCGCCCTGCGTCGATCGGTCCCACTTCAATGCCAAGGGCGTGGAGTATCTTGCCCCCGTTGCCGACTTCGGAGCCGACGTGGGCGCTCCGGCATCGTACGATCGGGTCGTTGCGGTCGGCGGCACCAAATTAACCCAAGGCGGCGGCGGTAAGCGCGGATGGACCGAATATGCCTGGGGCGATGTAGGCGGCTGCTCGATGCAGCCAAAACCGCGTTGGCAGCACTTTGCGGCTTGCACGTTTCGGATGGCAGCCGACGTCGCTGCGATAGCAGATAACGTCGCCGCGTACGATACCTACGGTGGCCAAACCGGCTGGACTAGGATTTCCGGAACCGGTGTTGCGGCGCCGTTCTTGGCCGGCGTATTCGGACTCGCCGGCAATGCGACGCAACAAGACGGCGGACGGACGTTCTGGCAGACGCCGCACCAAAAAGACCTCTATCCGGTTCCTGAAGGCAGCACCCAGTGCACGTTCGTTCATGGACGATACAACACGTGCGCGGGGTGGGGATCGCCGCACGGCATCGGCGCGTTTTAGCGAACCCTAGCGCCGCCGGGGCGCCGGTTGGAGAATTTGTGATAGGCGACGAACGCCCAAACCAACTCGACGATTCCAAAAGGCCACGCTCTGGCCAAGAAACCGTACGCTGAGGCGGCTATGCAGGCCGCGGCAAAGGCGAGCGTGTACCAGCGCGACCGGTTTTCCAGCGCGTAGAAGAGCATCATGAGGGCGACCGCGCCGGCGCCGAAGAGCGTGAGGATCACACCGAAACGATTACCAGGCCGCAAACGAGTCCCTGCCGGAGGAGCCTCATAAAGCGGGCTGGTACGATGGCGCCATGGAGAACGATCGAATTAACGAGGTTCGGCAAGGCGTTACCGACGCGGACGCGACCGGATTGATCGCGGGCGAGGAGCTCATCACGCGAACCGAAACGATGCTCCCGATCTTGCCCCACGAGGAGCTTCATCAAGCACTACCGGACGGCCACGACGCGCATGGCACGATCGACGACCTCAAGGCCGCGATCGAGCATCCGACCCCGGATCGCAGCACGATCGAGAAGCACGTCGGCGTATTACGCGGGCTGCCCGAGCTCGAAGCGACGATCGCTAACTGGTGGGACGATCCGAAGACTCAACGGTTTATCGGAATCTTGGGGCAAATCTGAGCGCGCGATAAAAAAGAATGGCGCGCCGGGGGCCTCGGCGAACGGTAGGGTCGATCCCCCGGAGGTAGGAAATATGAAACGTATCGCGCTGTTATTGGCGGTCCTCGTCGCACTTAGCGCACAAGCGCCGCACGCGCCGACCGTCGTTCGGCACCTGGTCTATCAGTTCGGCTTCAACACCAAGGCGGCCAGCTCGGGCAACGGCACCGGAACGACGACGATCGACATCTCGGCGGCTCCGGACGGCGGCATGATGATCACCGGCACCGACAGTTGGTGGAACACCGTGCGCCCGAGGGCGCAGAACACGTGCGAGCTCTACCCGAACGGGAACGTAGCCTGTCTCCAGGCTCCCTACGCGATCTCCCCCATGCAGCTCACGATCTTTCCGCTGCTGGCCGCGCACTTCTTCGACGGGCTAGCGGCGGGCGCGAGCAATACTTGGACGCATAGCTACACGGTAAAGGCCGCGGTCGTGCCGGGCGCCTCCGGGTACGCCGGGCAGTTGAACACCTGGAACGTCGAATATACGCTGCACGGAAAGGGCCCGATTCCCGATGCGCACCCGTTCGTCCTGATCGCGACGACTGGGACGCTTAACCAGCAAGGTGGGCGCTACCTCAAAGCGAGTTCGAAACAGACCATCGCCTACGACCCCGCCGCGAAGGTCGTCTCGGCGGTGAGCGACACGCGAACGCACTTGCCGATGAAGAGCGTTTATAGCAACGACTTGGTTCAGCTCAAGCTCCTCAAGGACTCTGCGGGGAAGCACTAGAGGGGCCGATGGACGGCTCGGTAGCCACGGTCACAATCCAAGAGGCGGTGACGTTTCTATCCGTATGAGGAGATTTCTGACCGCCGCTCTCTTGGCTGCTTTTAGCGTACTCGCCGTTCCCGCCGTCGCCGACGAGGAACCGACCCTCAAAGGACCGCTGACGCCGAGCGAGCAGCAGTTCGTCACATCGATACAGCACGACCTCATGGCCCGCTTTCCGCACGTCAGCGACGCCATCAAGGCCGGCTACGTGCGTTATACCAGCCCAGACGACACAGGCGCGATCAGCTACGCGAACCAGCAGTGGGCCGCCGATCCGACGCATCCCAGCCAACTTTGGTACGACGCGGACGGTAATCTGATGGGCGCGGACTTCTCGGTCGTGCGCTCAAACGGTGAGCCGCGACCGCAGGTATGGGGAGTCGATCCCGGGCGCTGGTACGAGTTCAACGGCCACGTCCACTACGTCGTCAAGGATCCGAGCACTGGGAAGATGCTCTACGACCAGTGGATCTGGAATAACAACTTCACCGGCGCCGGCGGAAGCTTGACGAAGCCCTCGGCCGACACGGTCGTCAAGCTCGGAAAAGTGCCGAGCGCGGACTATATCGCGACGATCTTCGAGTTTCCGACGCAATGGGACTTGATCGTCTGGGTGAAGCCGCACGCGCCCAACCAGCTCCACTGGTAGCCAATTAACACTTTCTTGGGCCGTTTGGCCTAAAAGCTCTGGGTATTCCGTCCCCAGGGCTAGGTCGTTGTAACCACGCAATGGGGTAGGAGACTCCTCCGTTAGCCGTTGCTCTTTTCGCATTTATCACTGCTTCTTTTGGTTCTCCCAACACAGAAAGCAGGTCCAACTATGAGCGACCAGGCTCTAACTACACGACAGCTCACCGATCAAGCCGCTGCGATCGCGGCGCTAGCCAAGGATCGCGGCGCCTTTGACGCCGCGGTCGACACCTATATCAGGGCGGATGCCGACGGCTTCCGCTACGTGCTCGGTCAACAGAAGCTCCTCGAGCGCTGCGAACTTATCTGCGAGTGGATTCGCGCGAAGTGGTGCATTATCACGTGCCTGCGTTTGTGCGGACCGCCGCGCGTCGACGTGAAGGAGCCCGCGGACATCCGGATTCTCGCGGGCGCCATCCAAAAAATCGTCAGCGATGAAGCGCTCTTGAGCAAAGTGATCGACGGCATCGAAGATCAAGACGCAGACTGCTTTGCCGAAGTCATCAAGCGGCTTCAACTCGAAGAGTACTGCCACTACATCTGTTCGTGGTTCTGTGCGGTGCTTTCGGAGCGGATCTGCCGGGCCGTCTGCTCGCCGCAGCGGATCGAACTTCCATCGGCGATCGAATCGGTTCGCGCCGCCGCGGCGGTCATCGGCAAGCTCGCGAGCGACGGCAAACGGCTCGAAGAAGCGGCCCAGATGGCGCGCATTCTCGACTGCGACGGCCTGCGCAAGATCATCGAAGGCGGCCAATACGGCAGCTGTCACATCGTCTGCGAATGGTTCTGCGCGTGGCGCTGCGTCTTCGTCTGCCTTTGGTTCTGCCGCTTCTTCGAGCTTCCCAAGGAAGGGCCGGTCGAGGACGAGATCTACGCATTCGCCCAGGCCGTCGGCAAGCTCGGCACGCAGACCGAAAGCCTCAATACACTCGCCGAGGCGGTGCGCACGGCCAACGCCGAAGCGTTTGCGGCCGAAGTAAAACGGCTCGGCTACGAGCCGTTTTGCGCGCAGCTCTGCCGCTGGATCTGTTCGTGGATCTGCGTCGAGTACTGCGTCTGCGTCTGCCCGCCGGCGTCGACCGCGATCTTTACCAAGATCGGCGGGTACTACTACGACTTCGACGTCAATAGCGCGCTCGGCGGCAACGGGCTCACCAACGACAACCGCGCGTTCTTCAATACGATGAGGCTCAACGGCGGGTACGCGCTGGTGAACGGAGCGCCGCAGCTCCAGTACCGGTTCGAGACGGTTCAGACCGACGCGTCCGGCAGCCCGCTCGGCACGTGGACGCCGGTGATTCTCTCGGGAATCGCCGATACGAACATCGGCACGTACGTGCTGCCCGGACCGCCGTTCTTCCAGGAAGTCTGGGTCGTCTCTCCGACCGCGCCCGGCTTGCACCACGTTCCCGGCCCGACGGTTGCGGTGATCAATCCAGATCCCGACGGCTGGGTCACGGTCCCGTTGATGTTCCCGTTCCCGGGCGTAGAGTTCATCCCGGGATCGGATCGATCAACTTCATCTCGCAGACGCTACAGGCGTGGCCGCACGCCGATGAAACCGGCGTGATGGCCGGGGCGACGGCGAACACGCCACTTGTTGCCGATAACTACTACGGCATTCGCATGCGTCTACGCAACGTCGGCGACCTCACGGACGGCAGCGATGCGGGCACGTGCGTGCACTGCGCGATCGACGATACGCTCTATGACAACGTCGCGCACCACACCTACTGGGATGGGTCGACCGGCTGCCGGGAGAGCTTGCCGTCTGTTCGGTCGGAATAACGGAGCTCATTCCGGCCGGTTGCGCCGAGATCACGAACAGCCTGACGGTTGTCTTTACCGCCGCGCATCCAAACCTCGACCCGAGCGGCGTCTCGATCATCCTCGTGGGTCCGGGTGGGCCCTATGCGTTTACGCTCAATCCGGCCGCGCCCGGCACGCCAGGCGATTGGTTTGGTAACGGCGTTCCCAACGGCTGGACGCTCGCCGATCTGCCGGATTGCGCCTATTACGTACAACTCTCCGTCAACGTGCTGCTTACCACCGGCGACGCTGTGCCCTCGCCGATCTACGACCTATTCGCCTTCTGCAAGCACGCGTAAACCGGCCGAACCCGATCGGCCCGAAACGAACGGCGGCCTCGCTTCGGCGGGGCCGCTAGCCTTTGCTGCCGGGATACTTGTAGCGCATCACCTTCTGCAAGTTGGTGCCGCGGATGATCCCGTTGGCGTGATACGCCAAGCCCCAGGAATCGATCGACGACATGTCTGGGAAGATGCACGCTTCAAGCGTCTGGTCTATCGAGTTCTTGTTGTACCAGCCGCCGCCGTTACCGGTCGTTCCACCGAACTGATCGGAACCGCCGAGGTAAGAACAATAGCACGATGCCGGATTACCTTGGCAAGAGCCGGTCGGTGGTTTCATGATGTAGGCAAGAGCGGCCAGTGAAGGCTTGGTGGTGTAGAGCGTCGCCAGCAGGATGTGAATGCGCGATCCGTCTTTCTTGCTGGTGTACTGGCAGAAGCTGCGATGGCCCGCGAGCCGCAACGGGTTCGATCCGTTCGTGCCGTACATCGGAACGCGAACGATCACATCACCGTGCGTCTTGGTGCAATACGCGGCCGCCGCGCTTTCGTCGGGATCGATCCCGGACGGCGCCTCCACGCCGCCAGGGGCCGCCTGCGCTGCGGCGGCGTTTGCAAAGCCGGTCGCTGCAGGCGCGTTGGCCATGCTGCCACCGCCGCAAGCTGAGAGGATGAACGTGCCGAACAAAGCGGCAACTCCAAATAAACGTTTCATGCAAGCGGTAGTACCGTTTGCACGCGGGAGAGACCTTCGGTCGCTTACTGCCTGACGGTCGTGCCGTGCGGGCCCCAGGGCTGGCCGCTGAACCTCACGCCGATTGTCTCGATGGCCAAGGCAACCACGACGTACGCGATCGGAAACAACGGAAGGGCGGCGACGGCGGGATCGTTCATCGATCCTGGGGCGTCAAGAACATCGATGAGAGCGCCGCTTCCGAGCAGGCCGATACAACCAGCGCGAACGCCATGCTAGGTCGGGACCGAGAGCTACCGAGCGCGCCTGCGACGCGAATCGCCGTTTGCAACCCGGTAAGCGCCTCAGTCCGTTTTTATCGCTCTAGCACCTGAACGTTATTGGCATTGTCGTCGTTGAAGTAGACCTTGGTGTTGTTGGCGTTTGTACCGGTTGCGACCATTCCAAAGATCGCACCAGCGGCGCCGGTATCTACATTACGGACGTCGAGCACGTGACCGCCGGGATTGAGCTCGACCATCAGATTTTCGCCGTTAGGATCGAGCGTGTTTCCGACGATTAGGAACTCCATTGAAGAGCAGCGCCGAGCTGATCGGCTCCATTTAATGGAGCCCCCGAGTAAGGACGCGAGCGCGCGAACCGCACGGACCGCCGAAATGCTTGCCATCGTGTTTGACGACGAGGCAACCTGAATGGAATGCCATGGAAACCTTGGAGACGGTTACGGAGTTGTTCGTGCCATCTACCACAAAGAGCGTATCGTGGCGACGCTCGTACTGCAAAGCCCGATGGGCCGAAGAATGCTGCCCGGTGCACCGCCGTTAACGGGGAAGCCGGTAGCGATCACCTCGGTGCTCCAACGATGCGTCTAGGTTGATGCGCACGATCGATCCATCGCCTCGCATTGCTTTCATAGAACGCCGGCCTTCACGTGCATCGGCTTGGCGAACGTTTGCCCAAACGGATGGTTGAACGGAGGCCCAGAGAGGTTGGTTATCAAGCGTTCCGCTCGATCGAGAAGATCGGGTTGTCGTTGGACGAAAATGCCGCGGCCCAAATCGTATCGTCGGAGCGAGCGCCAAGGTCATTGCAGCCGGTGGAAGCGTCGTCGGGCCTCGCCGGCCACCAGGGTCGGCGACGATCCAGGTGCAAATCGTCGGGTGAAGCGCGACGATGGTAAAGCTCGGTGCCTTGCGTGTTGGTGTCGTCGTTGAAGTTGCATACTGCCAGGTCACCTCTTGGTGAAGAGGCCGGCCGTTGACGGCTGCGACGGTGAGGCCGTATGGATTAAGCTGACCGTAGACAGGAGTCAATGGTCGACCCGATGACGACTTGGCTTTTGAGCTTGCCGAATCGACCCCTTTCGGGCGACGTCGCCACGCCTTGCTCTCCGATCAAACTTGCCCAGTTAGACTGAAGCAGAATCGCCGCTGGTTCGCTCCGTCGCTGCATTTGCAATGTTTTTTTAAATTCATGAATTTCAATGTTTATTGTTACTTCAGATATCTCGTGTTTGATTGGTTACATCTTCTGGGTCACATTGAAAGGAGCAAGAATGACCTCGAACACGACGTATATTGCAGCGATGGTTCTCGGAACGTCGTTGCTGCTCGCAGGGTGCAGCGGCAGCGCTCAAGCGCCTTCCGCAAACTCCCTACCAACCGTTTCGAACATGCAGCGGCAGATCGAGTTGCCCGACGATCAACAGGGCCGCTGCCAAGATGACGGCGGCGGCGACATCCACGTCAGACCGTGCCGAATCAAGTTCGATGCCGACCACTCGGGTCCGAGGGAAGTAACGATCCTTCACGATGGTGATGGCGGCAATGATCGCGGACACATAATCAAGGAGATTGACAACTGTGCCGCAGGCAACGTCGCGATCGTCACGCGTCAATCAAATCACATCTACATCGTCGCAGCGGGAACCGCAATGGGTACCTGCACGGCGCACTTCAGCGACAATGGCCGTCATAACGACGACGGCGGTCCGGGCCGCGGCGGCCAAGGCAACGGAAACGGCGGCGATCTGCGCATCGTAAACGCGATCTAACCAGCTGCCGGCGTGACCCCGCGGGGAGGCCTCCCCGCGGGGTCCGTTATCCTAGGGCTTTTTCGTAGTCGGCGGCGTTGAGCAGGCCGGTTTTTTCGTCGGCGTCGGAGAGCTTGATTTTCAGCAGCCAGCCGGCGCCGTAGGGCTCGCGGTTGACCGCAGCCGGATCGCCGTCGAGCGCCTCGTTGACCTCGACGACTTCGCCCGAGATCGGCGTGAAGAGATCGGAGACGGCTTTCACCGATTCGATCACGCCGACGTTTCCGAACTGCTTGATCGTCGCGCCGACTCTCGGCAGCTCGACGTAGACGATATCGCCGAGCGCGTTTTGCGCGTAATCGGTGATGCCGATCGTCGCCGCGTCGCCGTCGAGCTTCACCCATTCGTGTTCTTTGCTGAAGAGCAGATTCTCGGGCTGCGCCACGTTCTTTCCTTTCGCCTATTGCGGACGTTTGTAAAACGGCATCGGGACGACCGTCGCCTCGTGCGTCGTGCCGCGAATCTCGACCCCCAGGCGCGTGCCGACGGTCGCCGCCTCGTTCGCGACGAGCGCGGTCGCGACGTTCTTGATTTCCGACCGACGGCGCGATCGACCCGCTGCGAATCTCTCCGACCGTGCGGCCGTCGAGCAAGACCGGATAGCCTTCGCGCGCCGGCGCGCGGCCGCCCATGACGAGCCCGACGATGCGCGAGTAGTCGTCGCGCTCGAGCTGGCCGCTAGCGCGGCCTTTCCGATGAACTCGGGCTTGTTCAGCTTGAGCGCCCAGTTCAGCCCGGCTTGCACCGGCGTGATCGCCTCGGTCAGCTCGTGACCGTAGAGCGGCATGCCGGCTTCGAGCCGCAGCACGTCGCGCGCGCCGAGGCCGCACGGTTCGAGGCCTTCGGCTGCGTGGTCGCGCAGCAGCGCGTGCCAGAGCTCGGGCGCACGCTCGCCGTCGACGAAGAGCTCGAAGCCGTCTTCGCCGGTATAGCCCGTGCGCGCGATGACCGCCGGAACGCCGTTGACGCGCCCTTCGGCGCAGAAGTAATAGCGCATCGCGCCGAGGTCGACGTCGACGTGCGGCTGCAGCATCGCGACCGAGCGCGGCCCCTGGATCGCGATCAGCGCGGCTCGCCCGTGCCGGTTCTCGAGGACGACGCCGCTAGCGGGACGATGCGCGTTGAGATGCTTCCACATCTTGTCGGCGTTCGCGGCGTTGACGACCAGCAGCCAGCGTTCTCGAGCCGATAGAAGATCGTGTCGTCGTGCGCTCCGCCGGCCTCGTTGCAAAAGATGTTGTAGCGCGCTTGCATCGGCTTCATCGTGGCGACGGCGTTGATGGTCAGCGTATCGGCCCACGCGCGCGACCGTCGTCGCCGCGTGAGCAAGAACTGCCCCATGTGCGAGAGATCGAAGAGGCCGGCGCGGTGCCGCACCGCGTCGTGCTCTTTCAGAATGCTCGCGTACTGCACCGGCATCTCGAAGTCGGCGAACGGAACCAGCCGCGCGCCCCGCGCGACGTGCTCGTCGTGGAGAGCGGTGCGCCGTCCTTCGACTTCGCTCAGGATGACACTCCCTTCTTCGGTTTCTCTTCGGGGTAGCTGTTGAGGAAGTCGAGCGTGGCGTGCGCGACGATCTTCTCGCCGCTGCGAACGTAGACTTCGCCGTAGACGATGCGGCGGCCGGCCGCGCAGCACGCTCGCTTCGGCGACGAGATCGTGCGGCGGGCCGCGCCGGCGCGAGGAAGTTGCACTGCAGCGCGACGGTCGTCGTGTCTTGATCGCGCCCGTAGATCGAGGCGAGCGCGACGTAGAAGACCGTATCGCAGAGGCTGACGATCGCGCCGCCGTGCACCGCGCCGGTGCCGTTGGTGATCTTCGGCGCGATACGGCATGCGCATCACGGCTCTGCCGTGCTCGACGCTCTCGAGCTTCAGATCGAGCAGCAGCGACGAAGTTGCTCTTCTCCTTCTCCCAAGCGTGCGGGGCGTGCGAATAATCGATCGCCATGATGCTCTCCTGTCGGCTTTTCAGTCCGGCTAAAACGTATCCCCGCCGGCGGCCAGCATCCGCCGCAGATAGAGCGGCAGCGCGAAGAGCCGCCGGTGGGTGAGCGAGTCGTAGAAAAAGCTCTCGCCGCGCAAGCGACGCGCAGTAGGCGTCGATGCGCGCCGGATCGAGGCGCCGCGAGATCGACCCGATCGCTGCACGCGAGAAAGGCCCAGTCGGTATCGAAGGCCGGCACGTGCGTGAAGAACGAGACGACGTGCTCGTAGTGGCGGCGCAGCGTGCGCGCCATCTTGCAATGCAGCGCGGCATTGTGGCACGCGCCGCGGTGCTCGCCTGAAGCACGTAGATGCCGCCGTCGGCGAGCCGCGATTTGATCAGCGCGAAGACGTCGTCGTTGAAGAGCGGGTTGCTCGGCGAGTCCTCCAGCGGCTCGGTGAGATCGGAGAGGATGACGCCGTAGCGGTCGTCGTTCGTCGCGCATGAACTCGCAGCGCGTCGCCGACGATGACGCGCGCGCGCGGATCGTCGAACGCGCCGGCCGACCACTCGGGCAGATACTTCTTCGAGAGCTCGACCACGAGCGCGTCGATATCGACCATCGTGCAGCGCGTCGACGTCGGGGCAGCGCAGCACCTCGCGCAGCGTCGCGCCCTCGCCGCCGCCGAGGATCAGCACCTCGCGGCGGTCGGCGGCGGCCGGCAAGCGCCGGATGCACGAGCGCTTCGTGATAGATGCGTTCGTCGGCTTGCGCGCTCTGCGTGTCGCCGTCGAAGACGAGCATCTTGCCGAAGACCGGCGAGCGCAGTACCGCGACCTGCTGAAACTCCGAGCGCCCCGAGAAGTAGAGCTCGTCGATCGCGTGGTGGTGCTGCTCGGTCGGCGCGAACTCTTCGACGTACCATTGCCAGTGCTGCGTCTTGGGCATGTGCGGGCGTAGATTGGCGGCAGCAAAACGAGAACCCCGCCGTGTCGGCGGGGTTCTTGTCTGCTTATCGCGATGCTGCGCTACTGCTTAGATAGCAGTTGACCGCGAAGTAGAGCGGTGTCTTCGGGCGGCAGCTCGAAGCCCTTCGGCGCCGTGTACTGACTGATCGTGACGGTCTTGCCCTTGACCGGTGAACGGTCGCGGGAAGCGCCGTCCACGCGACTTGCCGTTCGTGCTCGTGAGCACGGCAGCGCCGCAGGTCTTGCCGGGGAAGCCCTTCGTGTCGGTGATCACGTACTGGAGGACCGGCTTGCCTTGCACCGTGACCGGCTTGATCGTCTGCGTTGCTCTGATTGACGGCGACGGCGTAGACGAAGCGTCGTGCCCTTGGCTTTATACTTCGGGAAGGCTTTGCCCTTATACGTCTTGATGTCGCCGTTCTTATCGATGGCATCGGCAAGGTCGATCGTCGCCGATGCCCTTTACGTTGTTCTTTCCGATCGAACCCTTGACCGTGATGCTGTCTGATACTTGCCAAGCGTGAAGTTGCCGCCCGATCGGCTTAGCGTGAAACTTGCGCGCACGCGACCCTTGAAAATCCATCGTATTGCGGCGGGGTCGTGGCGCAGCGTCGTTACGGCGGGTCGCAGTAGCGATCGTCGGCAGTCAGCGCGCCGCCGGGTGCCGACGCGTTGCGGCCGAGCCGTCGCGCCGACGATGACGGAACGACGCCGTGGCCGGCGCACGCTGCCAGCGCGATCGCAGCGACCGTTGCGACGAGTGCCGGCTCGAATCATGGATGAACGCATGAAAAATCTTTGTAACCTCACTCAGAGATGCAGTAACCGTTTTGATGATAAAAGAATTGGACGGCAGGCGCGACACGCCTGCCGAATTTGCTTGTCGCAAAGGTGATAATTGCTGATGATAGCGGTTAAGAAACGCCGAGCGCTACGCGCTGATAACGCGCAAATCGTGATTGCGGCTCAAGACGTGCGTAAACTCGCCGTCGCTCTTCTCGATGCCGCGCTTGAACTCGGTCGCGAGCACGCTCTTCGCGCCCAGCGCCTGCGCCGCGTGTTCGCAAGCGAGCCAGGGGTCGGTATGGTCGCCGCACGTGTAAAAGTCCATCGCCGCGTAGCCCTTCTCGGGCCAGGTGTGGATCGAGAGATGGGATTCGGCCAGGATGACCGTTCCCGAGACGCCCTGCGGCTCAAAACGATGAAAGGCGCTCTCCATGATGGTAGCGCGGGCGGCCTTGGCGGCCGCGATCATCATGGCCGCAATGCCGTTGATGTCGGAAAGCAACGAAGGGTGACAGCCCGAAAGCTCGCACACGATGTGCCTGCCGAGTGCCTTCAATTTGTTCAGGTCTCCTTGACCCTTGAGGAATCCCACCTCCGGACTTCGTCGGCTGGCGGCTGCGGTGCAGTCACGTCCCCGACCTATCGACGAGCTCTTGCCGGCGCTTTTGAGCGGTGCGCGGGCGACTCGCCGCGATGGCGCGAAAGGGCGCGCCCTCCCTAAAACCGTGGCCTCCGGCTGGCCGCCTCCTGGCCGGAGGACCTGTCAAAGGGACCGGCGCCAATCATACCCCCTCGCTCCCCCGCTGTAAAGAGCTTCGCGTTGCCACAGGCGCTTCCACAGGAAAGTCAAGCTCACACTTCACTATCTTGACTATATCCGCCCGCAGGGGGTACGCTGAATTAGGCTATGGCACTCAAGCTCGACGCCCCCGTCTCGCCCTCCGAGCTGATCGAGGAGTACCGGCACGGGTTCCACGACCCCGAAAACTACGTCTTTAAGTCGGACAAGGGGCTGACGCGGGAGATCGTCGAGCGGATCAGCTCGATGAAGGACGAGCCGGCTTGGATGCGCGAGTTCCGGCTCAAAGCCTACGAGCTCTTCCTTACGCAAGCCGATGCCGACGTGGGGCGACACCGCGCTGCCTGAGCGAGATCGACTTCGCGCAACATCCACTACTTCGTGAAGTCGACCGACCAGACCGAGCGCTCGTGGGACGACGTCCCCGACGACATCAAGCGTACGTTCGACCGCTTGGGCATCCCGGAGGCCGAGCGCAAGTTTCTCTCCGGCGTCTCGGCGCAATACGAGTCGGAAGTCGTCTACCACAGCACGACCAAGGCGCTCGACGAACAGGGCGTGCTCTTCTGCGACATGGACACCGCGGTCAAGACAGTATCCCGAGATCGTTCAAAAGTATCTTCGCGACGGTGATTCCGCCGGGCGACAACAAGTTTTCCGCGCTCAACTCGGCGGTGTGGTCGGGCGGATCGTTCATCTACGTGCCGCCGGGCGTCGACGGTCGCGATGCCGCTGCAGGCCTATTTCCGGATCAACGCCGAGAACATGGGCCAGTTCGAGCGCACGCTGATCATCGCCGACAAGGGCGCGAAGGTGCACTACATCGAGGGCTGCACCGCGCCGAAGTTTTCGACGTCGTCGCTGCATTCGGCGGTGGTCGAGCTGATCGCGCTCGAGGGCGCCTCGATCCGCTACACGACGATCCAGAACTGGTATCGCAACATCTTCAACCTCGTCACCAAGCGCGCGATCGCGCACAAGCGAACGCGACGGTCGAGTGGGTCGACGGCAACATCGGCTCGCGCCTGACGATGAAGTATCCGTCGATCTATCTGATGGGCGAGGGCGCGCGCGGCGAGATTCTCTCGATGGCGTTTGCCGGCGAGGGGCAGCATCAGGATGCCGGCGCGAAGGTGATCCACGCCGCGCCGCGCACGACGTCGGTCGTGACCAACAAGAGCGTCAGCGCGCACGGCGGCAAGACGACGTATCGCGGTCTGGTCGAAGTGCATCCGGGCGCGGTCGGCGCGAAGACGCGCGTGCGCTGCGACGCGCTGATCATGGACGAGGAGTCGTCGAGCGACACGAAGCCGACGATGAAGATCCACGAGCAGCGCTCGACCGTCGAGCACGAGGCCAGCGTCAGCAAGATCGGCGAAGAGCAGCTCTTCTACGCGATGAGCCGCGGCCTCTCCGAAGCCGACGCGACCGCGATGATCGTCAACGGCTTCTTCGACTTCTTCGTCAAGGAACTGCCGATGGAGTACGCGGTCGAGCTGAACCGCCTCGTCAAGATGGAGATGGAAGGCGCCGTCGGCTAGGTAGCTACGCCCGGCAGAGCTTGCGAACCCCGCGATTATCGCGGGGTTCCGTGTTTTAGCGCCGAACGTCTTTCATGCGAGCTGCTCATACCCAGAGGAGCGCACAAATGAAGAGCTTTCGCGGCACGGGCTATGCCTTCAGTATAGGCACGGCTGCCTTGTTGCTTGCCGGATGCGGATTCGCAGGCACCCAGCGGCGCCCCGGCAGCATTGCCACTGACATTGGGGGCGCATAGCGTCCCGAACACCGCGTCATACCAACAGCTGTATCTCTTTAGGCCCCAGACGGACGGGACGCACCTGACTCAGGTTTGATTGACGTAAACGGAACGCTGTACGGAACGACCAAGAGCGGCGGCTTATCCTACGGGACCGTCTATGGCGTCACTGCAAGCGGTACGCACAGAGTGCTTTATCGCTTCCACCGCAGCCCAGACGGAGCGGAGCCGCGGGCAGGCGTGATCGACGTGAACGGCACGCTTTACGGCACCACCGCGGGCGGTGGTTCGGCGAACGACGGAACCGTTTACAGCGTAACCACGTCCGGCACCGAGTCGGTGCTGCACAGCTTCAAGGGCGGGTCGGACGGCGCGGAACCGGAAGCCGCTCTCCTCTACGTGAACGGCACACTTTACGGAACTACCTTCGAGGGCGGTGGTTCGGGATGCAATAGCGGTCTCGGCTGCGGAACCGTTTTTAGCATTACTACCACCGGCCAAGAGCTGGTGCTCCACAGTTTTGCCGGCGGCTCCGACGGCGCACTCCCGCTGGCGGCGTTGATCGACGTGAAGGGTCTGCTCTACGGTACCACCGCCGAGGGCGGTGCGTGCGCGAGCCAGGGCGGCTGCGGAACAGTCTACACGGTTACTCCGGCAGGCGCTGAAAAGGTGCTCTACGCGTTCCGGGGCAGCCCGGACGCGCGCGCCCCGTGGTCGGGCTTGACCGACGTCAAAGGTACGCTCTACGGCACGACCGCTGAAGGGGGCCAGGGCGGCTCGGATTGCTACGGTCAAGGTTGCGGAACCGTGTACTCCGTCAGCACGAAGGGCGCCGAGACGGTCCTGCATCGTTTTGCAGACGGCAAGGACGGCGCACAGCCCGCGGCTGGTTTGACAGACCGCAACGGTGTGCTTTACGGCACGACGTCGAGCGGCGGCGAGGGCGGCTCGTGCTTCGAGGCCAACGGCAACTGTGGAACCGTTTTCGGTGTAACCACATCCGGCGTCGAGATGGTTCTATACCGCTTCAAGGGCGGTACTGACGGTTTCTCACCGATCGTAGGCATGGTTAACGTGAATGGCACGCTCTACGGGACGACACACAACGGGGGAGATCGCGACAAGTGCTGCCATACCTATGGCTTTGGAACGAAATAAGCGTTGAGCCCGTAACGATGGACCATCTCTTTACCAACGTCACCGTATACCGGTTCGGACCATTCACGCTCGACACGCGGCGTCGGGTTCTGTGCTACGAGAACGGAGTACGCAGCATCCCCGAGAAGCCGTTCCAAATTCTGCTCCTGCTGCTTCAGGCCAATGGGCGGCTGGTGAGTAAGGACGACTTTTCCCTTCGCGTCTGGGGAGACGCTTGCGTGAGCGACGCCAACCTCGCTCAGCAGATATTGATGCTGCGCAAGCTCCTGGGCGAGTACGATTCCGGCGCGACGTATATTCTGAGCGTCAGCGGGCAGGGCTACCGTTTTGCCCAACCGAGTTCCGTCGTGATGGCGACCCGTGAGGCCGGTGCATCTGCGCCTGCGGTTCCGTTCGACAGCTTTACCTTGTATTGCAAGGCGAGCCACTTTTTGGAGAAGCGCACCAAACGCGACCTTGAGGCTTCGCTGGGATTGTTCAATCAGTCGCTCGATCGGGATCCGACCTCCGGAGCCACGTGGTTCGGGCTTTCGAGAGCTTACGCACTGCTCGGAGAATATGCCTACGCTAGTCCATCCGAGGCATTTCCAAAAGCACGCGACGCCATCGAACAAGGCCTGGCCAACGATTCGACGTCGAGTGCCGGCAGAGCGTTGCTCTCGGAGATTCAAATGTTCGGCGATTGGGACTTCGACGCCGCTGAGCGTAGCTTGTCGCAAGCGTTGGCCCTAAGCCCTCAATCCACGTTCGCTCGGCACAATCTGGCCTGGTTCTATTTATGTTCCGGGGCGTTCGATAACGCGATCGTGGTAGCGCGACAGGCCTTGGTATCGGATCCGACTTCGATGGCGTTTCTGCTTATTCTTGGACGCGCGTTGATGCTTCGCGGCGATACGAGCGAGGCAATCTCTTGCTTCGCCAACGCGCTCGAGGTCGAGCCCGGAAACTATTGGGCGCGCCTCATGCGTGCGATCGCCTATATTCTTACCGGGACTCCGGAGCAAGCGATCGACGACCTCACATCGGTGGAACGGCAGGGACCCGAATTGCCGCTCTTGGCACGAGCGTTCGCAAATCTCGGCGATCTTCAGCGTGCTCGAGGGGTGTTTGCCCAGCTCGAATTGCTTGCACGCGCTCAGTACGTCTCAAACTGGGATTTCGCGCTTGCGCTCGCGGCTATCGGTCGACACGATGAAGCGTTCGCGAACCTCGCTCGAGCCTTCGAGACGCGCGAGCCTCTGCCGCTGCTGCTGCCCGGATTGTCCAATCTATTTGGCGCGCTGGTAACTGAGGCGCGGTTCAAAGCGCTGGTCGCGCGAGTCTCCCGGAATAGCCGGAGAAGCCGCGCCTAGTTGCCGCCAAGGGAATCCAACGCCGCCGCCGCAGCCGATAGGGTCGGGTCTAGCTGCAGAGCCCGCTTGAACTCTTGTTTCGCTCCCGCGGTGTCGTGCGCCGCCGCTAGCGCCCGGCCAAGGTTGAAGTGGGCAGTTGCGGATGTAGGGTGATCGGCCACATTTGCGGTCAGCACCTTCACTGCGGTGTCGACGGCGCCCATCTTCAAGGACTGATAGCCCACGAACTCTACAGCTTCGGCCGCCGCAAGAGAGCCGACACCGTACTGTTGGCGGTAAGCATTGTATAATTGCATAGCGGCGCCAGGATCGCTGCGCTTCGCATATATTCCAGCGATCATCGCCTGGAGGGGCGTCGGGGTGAACGTCGGCGGCGCGAACGCGCCGGGCGAAAGTCCGACATTCGCTTCGGCCGAAAGGACAACCGTCGAGTTCAGCACCTTCCCGGCCGTCTCTTCAACTTGCTGGCTTTGAAACGGCATCAGGACGCCAGCCACCGGACGGTAATCCGCGAGCTCGATGCGCGTAGCAAGACTCTTGCCGTAGGCATGGACTTGGATATTCTGGCGAAAGCCGTCGATCAAGAAGGTGAGCCGGTCTATCAGCAGTTGGTTTACCGTCCCATCCGGGTAACGGACCGAGACGACGTAGACCGGCTTCCCATTGAGTTCCGACGGCCCGACGTAGGCAAGCTTCGCACCGCCGGCGCGCGCATCGACGATCGCGTCTACGAATTGATGTGCGCTCCGGGTCGAAACCGCTGCGGCAGAGCCAACGGTCCGCAAGACGATTCCGGGATTGGCGTAGTACTCCCAGGGAGCGCCGTCGTAGCCCTCGAGAATGCTGTCGTTCGTCACCGGACCGTCGGGCACGCGGACTAGGCGATAGTCGGGCCTCGCCTGCGCAAGCGACGACAGCGCAGAGAACGTGCCTTCTTCATATTTCAGCACGAGTTTGTAGTCTTGAAGCTTATCAATCGCGTCTTTGCCACCGATCGCTTCGATGTGCTTCGCAACGATTTCGTTTAGGTCGACGGCCTGCGCCGGCGCCGGTGGGGCAGGAGCCAGCGCCGCGATGAGGGCTAGAAAGAAAACGGTGAGGATCATAGCACTTTCTTGGGGCGTTTGTGGGCTCGAGAAGCATCGCTGGGTTCGACAAAAGGAATAACGGAACCCCACCGGCAGCTCCCCATAGTCGCCTGGTCTACTCTTCTCGCCTAAGGCCCGCTCTAACCGTCAAGGTCGCCGATCTAGCAACGCGTCTCGCGCTGCTTTCAAGAAGGGTCCAAGACGTTTCAGCTTTAACCGCAATGGCCAGGGGAGTCTTCTGCACATGACGGGAACGAGCAAGTGGTTCGCGATAGCGCTGACGTTCGCGATCGCAGCCTGTAGCGGGCTGCAATCCACAGCACCGAACGGCGACGGCCTACCAGGCGCGTCGTCGCTCTCACCGGCCCATCGCTCGCGCATCCAACACGTCGTAATCCTGATCCAGGAAAACCGCAGCTTCGATGATTTCTTCGCTACGTTCCCGGGAGCCGACGGCGCGACGCAAGGATTGATGAAAACACCCAGCGGCGACGTGCACGTACCGCTTAAGGAAGCCGGCTTGAATTCGGACGACTTGAACCACTCCCACTTCTCGTTCAGTAAAGAGTACGATCGCGGCAAGATGGACGGCTTCGCCGAAATCAAGCGCGACCTCGGGCACGGCGTGGAAATTCCCGCCGGCACGTACGCGTACCGCTACGTGAATCCGAAGTACATCGTCCCGTACTGGGACATCGCAAAAGAGTACGTGCTTGCAGATCACATGTTCACCACCCAAAGCAGTGACAGTTTCACGGCGCATCAAGACTTCATCGCGGGCGGCACCCCGGTAGGCGATCGGGGCGATAACGTGATCGATTTCCCGAAACCTCAGTCGTGGGGATGTAACGCAGCGCCCGGGACGGTGACGGATTTGATCACACCGGAAGGACACGAAGAGTTTGGGAAGGGTCCGTTTCCCTGCTTCACGTACAAGACGCTGCGCGATTTGCTCGACGCCGCCGGCGTTTCTTGGCTCTATTTCACAAACAAGAACCCAAACGGGGAGTGGAATGCGTTCGACGCAATCTCGGCGGTGTACCACGGTTCGCAGTGGAAGACGAATATCGTCGTTCCGGAGACGAATATCTTCCAATACGTCGACGACGGTGATTTGCCCACGGTCAGCTGGGTGATTCCCGATGCGCTCACATCCGACCATCCTGCGCGAATTCGCGATCAGGGTCCCGAGTGGGTCGCGTCGGTGGTCAACGCGATTGGCGAGAGTCAGTATTGGGACTCGACCGTGGTCATCGTGGTCTGGGACGAGTGGGGCGGCGAGTACGACAACGTGCCGCCTCCGCAACTCGACGGTCAAGGTCTTGGAATGCGCGTGCCGATGTTGATCGTTTCCGCGTACGACAAGCAGACGTCGGCGAGCCAACCCGGCTATATCTCCCACACGCAATACGAAGACGGCAGCCTGCTAAAGTTCATCGAGCAGAACTGGAAGCTCGGTTCGCTCGGAACCACCGACGTGCGGGCAAACAGCATTGCCGATTGCTTTGATTTCGGACAGAAACCTCGCACGTTCGTTCCGATTTCGAAGAGCTTCAGCGAATCGTATTGGCGCCACTACAACGTTTCAAGTACACCGATCGACGAGTACTGAAGGCTAGGAGAGGGGACGGACGCATGAAAACCTTTGCTGCAGCGATTTTAGCCGTGATGGTAGCGGCGTGCGGAGGCGGAAGCACGCCGCTGAGCCCATCGCCTGCCGGAGTCGCGGCGGAGCGAACGCACGTGCGTCCCGCGTACAGCGTGCTCTACAGTTTCAAAGGCTTGAACGACGGCAGAGACCCGCACGCGGGTCCTCTCATTAAGGTCAAGGGCACGCTCTACGGCACCACCGTATACGGGGGCGGCCGGTGTCATGACCGTTGCTTCGGCGGCACGGTCTACGCGATCACGACGTCCGGCAGCGAAACCGTGCTCCACAGCTTCGAAGCTAGCTCGGGGAAAGACGGTAAAAATCCGAGGGCAGGCGTCATCGACGTCACGGGCACACTCTACGGCACCACCGTCGCTGGTGGAAGTGCGTCCTGCTATTGCGGAACCGTGTTCAAGGTGACACTCTCCGGCGCGGAAACCGTGCTCCATAGCTTCGCGGGTGAACCAGACGGCTTCGGCCCGGAATATGGCCTCCTCGACGTCAACGGCTCGCTCTACGGTACGACGGCGAACGGCGGCGCAAACGGCGACGGAACGGTCTTCGCGATCACGACCTCCGGCAAGGAAACCGTGCTCCACAGCTTCTCAGGTAAACCAGACGGTGCACACCCCAAAGGGAGTCTCATCAACGTCAACGGCACGCTCTACGGCACGACCAGCAGTGGCGGCGCGAACTGCAGCTCAACGGGCGGTTGCGGAACGGTCTTTACGATCACGCCGTCCGGCGCGGAGACCGTGCTCTATAGCTTCAAAGGTGGCTCGGGAGACGGGAGATACCCAACGCAGGCGCCCCTCCTCGACGTCAACGGCACGCTTTACGGCACGAGTAAACGCGGGGGTACGAAGGACCGGGGAACAGTATTCTCGATCACGACCTCCGGCAACGGAAACCGTACTCCACAGCTTCGGCGGCTCGGGGGACGGCGTGTATCCATATGGGGGCCTCATCGATGTCAACGGCACGCTCTACGGTACGACCTCCAACGGTGGTTCGGTTTCATGCGGTGTGCGATACGGCGACATCCGAGGATGCGGAACAGTTTTCAAGACCACAACCTCCGGTGAGGAAAGCGTGCTCCACAGCTTCGGCGCCCCTAAGGACGGCAAATACCCGTATGGCGGCCTCATCAATGTAAGCGATACGCTCTACGGCACGACTACTGCTGGCGGCACGAAGGACGCGGGAACCGTCTTCTCGTTATCGCCGTGAAACGGCGATAACGAGCGCCGCGCTAGTGCGCGTTACTTCTTACGGCACATGGGCTGCATCGGCGAAGGCGCCTCGGTAGAAAGCAGAACCTCCCACTTCCGGCCCTTGGTGTCCACTTCGAACTTGTGCGTGATCGGTAGGTTGAACGTGCCCGAAACGGTACAGTTGTACGCAGTTTTCTGGGCGCAGCTCGACGCCGGGGGCGTTTGCTCGACGACGAACGACCGATGACCGCTCATGGCGAGCGTCGCCGTCCGAACGTGAGCCGTGTAGCACTGGTTGGGCAGCGTTACCGCGGACTGAATCGCGAACGTCGTCTGGCTGGTCACGCCGGACTCCACGCTCGTCGCGGTCGCCAGCGACGACGCCGCGGCTGCGGCTGCCGGCTGGAGTGCGAGCAGCACGATCGCTGCAAGAGAAAGACGGTGCATATTTATTGGAACCCTCCTTAGCCAGGGGTTTTGGCGACAAGCAAGCCCGTGTCCCCTTTTCTAGAGCGGCTTCCCGTCGTCGCTGCTGCCGAGAATGAACGGCCGCAGCAGCGGGATCGGCGGGTCACCCCTGGAGAGCAACTCATCGTGAAACTGCTCCAGGTTAAACGCGCTGCCAACCTTCTTCTGGTAATCGCTGCGAAGCTTGAGGATCATCAGCTTGCCGAGCGTGTAGTAGCCGTACATCGGGTCCTGCGTTCCGCGCAGCGACTCTTCTTCGGCCACCTGCGGCGTCTGAAAGCACCGATCGGTGAAGAGCTGTTCCGCCTGTTCGAGCGTCATGCCCTGGGTATGCAGCTTCACGCCGGCGATGTAGCGGCATTCGCGCAGCAGCGCCTCCTCGAGCTGCGCCATTCGCACGCGCGGATCGCCGTTACCCCAGCCCTCGTCGACCATCATCTGCTCGCTGTAGTGCGCCCAGCCTTCGGCGAACTCCGAACTCGTCGAGAGCTTGCGCGTGAGGCTAAGATCGAGACCGCGCTCGATCGAGAAATTTGTGAAGTGGCCGGGATAGACTTCGTGCGCCGAAATGATCGGGAAGCCGTAGTCGTTGAACTGCGCGAGGAAGCCGTCTTTGTGAGTCTGCGACCACGCTGGGTCGATCGGGGTCACGTAATAGTACGCTTGCGTTGCGACCGTTTCCAGCGCGCCGGGCGAGTCTTCCGCCGCCGTAATCGTAAGCCGCTCGAACGGGGGCGTCTCGATGACCTTGATGTTCGCGTTCGGCGGAAGGGTCACGATGTGCTTGGCCTCCACGAAGGCGCGCAGGCGACCCAGGTCGCGCTGCGCGGTCTCGAGCAAGGCATCGGGCGCGGGCTGAACTTTCGTGATCGTAAGATAGACCTGCTGCGGCGTTGCGGTGGAATCGATCTTTCGCGCGGTCTCGATGAACTGTGCGCGCGTTTGCGCGAGGGCTCGTTCGCCGACGGCTAGGTACTGGTCGAGCGGCATATCGACCGCGTCCTCGTAGAGGAGCCGCCGGCGATAGGCGTCGGCGCCGATCGCGTACGTCCCGCTGGGCCGAAGCGCCTTGATCCACGCGGCGTAGTCGCTCATGGCGGTGATCGCCGCGGCGTTAGCGCTTTGGAGTCTGCTTTGCAGAGCGGCGTCGTGAACGTCGGCGAACGCAAGCGGCACTGACTTTTTGAAGAACGAGACCGAGCCGGCGGCGTCGGCCGCGGCGATGCGCTGGGTGACCGCATCGACCGAGGTAATGTTCTGCTTGGCCTGCTCCAGCATCGCGGGAATCAGCTGCTCGCGCGCGATCGCATAGCCGACGCGCGTCGTCAGCGGTGCGTAGTCCTTGCTCATGACCGCAAAGACGGCGCCGCTGGCGGCCCGCGTGTAGTAATCGGGGCTATGGCGCCACTGCGCTAGGGTGTCGGCCAGGAGGATGCGGTCGTGCAGCCGGTTTTCGAGCAGCGTGCGATCGAGCGCGACGCCGGGCGACAGCGAAGCGGGAACGATCGCGTCGAGCTTCGCGAGATAGTCGCGATCGGTGGCGATCTGCCTGGCGATACCAGCCGCTGAGAAGTCGCCGAGCTGGTCGTCGTAGTCGTGCACGCCGACGTTCGTCGCGTAAATCGGGTTGACGCGGAACAACTCGTTGTAGTAGGCCTGCGCGAGCGCGGCGTAGGCGGCGTCGCCGCTCTCCGCGGCCAAGACCTGCGGCGTGGCCGCCAGCGAGGCGGCAAGGACGAACGCAAGAATGCGAGCAGTTATCGCGATCATCGGCACCTCAAGATGTGATTTGGAACGATAAGTTTGACGGCGGGATGTACGCGCCTGCACTCGCATCCTTTAACTTGAGCAGCGAGACCTCAGGTTGCGGCCAGGTAGCCGGGCCGCTTTTGTCGCACTATGCGCTAATGAAGGGTAACCGCGAGGTCATCGACCGGCTCAACAAGATGCTCACCAACGAGCTCACCGCGATCAATCAGTACTTCTTGCACGCGCGGATGCACAAGAATTGGGGCTATTACCGGCTGGGTGAGCGAGTCTACAACGAGTCGCTGGGCGAGATGAAGCACGCCGACTGGATCATCGAACGCGTGCTCTTTCTCGAGGGCTTACCGAACCTTCAAAATCTTGGCAAGCTGCATATCGGCGAAGACGGCGTCGAGGCGCTCGAGTGCGATCTCACGTTGGAGATGATCGCACGCAACGACACCGCCGACAGCATTCCGATCTTCGAAGGGCATGGCGACTTCGTCAGCCGCGACATCGCGGTACGTATATTGGCCGACTCCGAAGAACACGTGGATTTCTTGGAGACGCAGATCGCACTCGTCAAGTCCGTCGGTCGGGAGAACTATCTCCAGTCGGCGATGGGGGAGCTTCCGACGTCGGAGTCTTCGTGACGCGTCCCACAATCTGATCGATCTCGTGGGCGCAGGCATAGCATTGCGCCACGCAATCGCATCGCTGGTAAACCTCTTCGTGTGACCGCGCTCCCCGCTCTACCGCCTCTACAATGCGGCGCTCGGTTAACGCGTTACAAATACAGACAAACACGCCACGTATTCTCTACCATGCATCACTCGTGTTGGTCGGCGACTTTCCCCCAGTAGTGGATCTGCGCGTCGGCGTCGCCTTGCGCTTTGCCGGTCGGAATCGCCGTCGTCGCGCCACCGGGCACGACCGAAGCCGCGAAAATGAGGGACGTGTAGATGTCGAAGCGATAGTAGCGGCACGCGCCGGCAGCGGTGCACGTTCCAAGGAGAGTGCCGCCGTCGAGGAGCGCAACGTAGGTATGCGCCGAGTTGCTTCCCATCGTCAGCACGTACATCGGCAGGTTAACCTGTCCCGGGCTGATCTTCAGGACCGCCGCGAGCTGCGCCGGAAAGTGGTAATGATGACCTTGCTCGGACGCCATGGTGGACAAAGCTCCGCGCCGATTGCCGGCGAGCGACTCGTCGGCCCGCACGTGAACAGGAGCGAGCGCCGGCAGAATCAGGAAAGCGATACCGATTGCAAGGAGATGGCGGGTCATATAAACCTCCGAATTAGCGTGCCGGCGTCGGAGTTCGACAGTGCGGCGCCCTACTCCGGTCTGCGCGTCCAAGGTTGTCGAAGAGGCCGCTTCGAACAGCGGGCAGATGCTCAACCTTCCTTCCCGCGCGCTTTCGCTTCTTTTGGTCGCTTCACTCTTAGGCGCATCGCCGTCGCCGCCAGAGCTCAG
Organism: Vulcanimicrobiota bacterium; assembly: GCA_963739845.1. Classification (GTDB taxonomy): domain Bacteria; phylum Vulcanimicrobiota; class Vulcanimicrobiia; order Vulcanimicrobiales; family Vulcanimicrobiaceae; genus Cybelea. The sequence continues at coordinate 128,174 of CAVUBQ010000002.1, forward strand.
GCCGACGCCGACTCGCAGTTTACGTCGCTCGCAAAAGCGTACTACGACGCGGAGTTTTTGCTCAATCCGATCGAGGCGACGCAGGTCGGCATTCACGACTACGACGCGCAGCTCGGAGATTTTTCGGCTGCCGCCTTCGCCAAGGCGATCGCAACGGACCACGAGTATCTCACGCGGCTTGGCGCCGTCGACCGTTCGCAGCTCTCGCCGAGCGTCGCGCTCGATGCGACGCTGCTCGAATACGCCCTGAAAGATGACTTGCTGCTGACCGACAAGCTGGCGCAGTGGCGGCACGATCCGGATACGTACACGCAAGCCGCGAGCGGCGGCGTTTTCACCGTAATGAGCAAAGACTACGCTCCGCTTTCGCAACGTCTGGCCTACGCGATCGCGCGCGAGAAGCAGATCCCGGCGATGCTGAAGCAGGGAGAGCAGAACATCGAGTCGGTCGACGCCGTGACGCAGCGCATCGCGGCCGAAGACGCCGCCGGCTCCGTTGACTTCTTCAAAAGCTCCGTACCGCTGGCGTTTGCCTCGGTACACGATGCCGCGTTGCAGGGTGAGTTCAAGAGAGCAAACGCCGCCGCCGCCTCGGCGATGGCATCCTACGCCTCGTGGATCAAAGGACTCAAGCCGAAGGGCACGTTTGCGATCGGCGCCGATGCCTATCGCCAGCGGCTGCTCTACGAAGACGCCCTCGACATGCCGCTCGACCAATATCTCGCGGTCGGCGAGAAGGCGCTGGCACAGACGCGCGCTCAGTTCATCGCAACGGCGAAGAAGATCGACCCGAAGGCGACGCCGCTGCAGGTCTATCTGTCGATCACGAAAGTCCATCCGCCGCCGCACGCGCTGCTCGCTACCGCGCAGAACGACTTGGTTCGGCTGCGCGCGTTCGTCGTACGCAAGCAACTGGTAACGCTGCCGCCCAACGCGAACATCAAGGTGATCGATACGCCGCCCTTCGAGCGCAGCACGACCAGCGCCGCCGAGGATTCTCCCGGGCCGCTCGAAACCGTCGCGACGCAAGCCTATTACTACGTGACGCCGGTCGACCCGTCGTGGTCGCATCAGCAGCAAGAAGACTTCTTGGCGCAGTTCAACGACTTCGAGTTTCCGATCATCTCGGCGCACGAAGTCTACCCGGGCCACTTCACAAATTTTTCGATCGATCGCGGGCTCGACCTGAGCCTAACGCGCCAGTTGTCGCAAAGCTCGGAGTTCGCCGAAGGCTGGGCGCATTACAGCGAGCAGATGATGGTCGACCAGGGCTGGGGCAACGGCGACCCACGCGTGCGTCTAGCGCAACTCGACGAGGCGCTGCTGCGCAACTGCCGCTATATCGTCGGCGTGAAACTGCATACGCAGGGCATGACGCTAGCACAGGCCGAGCACCTGTTCACGTCGCAGTGTTTCCAAACGCCGCAAGTAGCCGTCGAAGAGTCGCTGCGCGGCACGCAAGACCCGATGTACGGCTACTACACGCTCGGCAAGCTGATGATCCTCAAACTGCGCCGCGATTATCAGAAGAAGCTCGGGAGCGCATTTACGCTCGAGAAATTCCACGACGAGCTGCTCTCGCGCGGCGATCCGCCGATTCCGCTGCTGCGCCCGTTCATTCTCGGCAGCGACGACGACGGGAAGCCGCTGTAATGGCCGGCGCAGTGTTTAAATCGCTCGCCGCGCTCTGGGCGGTGGCCTTGCTCGGCGTGGTCGTGCCGGTCACGACGACGCCGCAGCCCGACAACGCAGGCCGGCTGGCCGACCGGCAGTTCCTCGTTCGCACGCCGCTTGGAAGCGGTTACGCGCGCTACTTCGGCACGTCGTCGCTCGACGGCGACCCGTCGGTCACCAAGGCGGTCATCGTCGTGCATGGCGTGCTGCGCGACGCAGACTACTACTACGACACCGGCGTGATCGCCGCCGACGCGGCGCGCGCGCTCGATCAAACGCTGGTGATCGCGCCGCAGTTCGTCGAGCATAGCGAACTCGAGGGCCAAAAGGTTTCGCCGCAGACGCTCTACTGGAACGGCAAGTGGCCGGGCGGATCCGACGCCCTCGCTCCGGCGCCGATCAGCTCGTACGACGTCTTCGACGCGATGATCGCTCGCCTATCGGACGCGGCGCGCTTTCCGAAGCTGCGCGAGATCGTTCTGATCGGTCACTCCGCCGGCGGGCAGATCGTGCAGCGCTACGCCGTCGTCGGCAAAGCGCCGCAGCTCGATTCCGGCTCGCGCGTTCCGGTGCATTTGGTCGTCTCCAACCCGTCGTCGTACTTCTATTTCGACGACTGGCGGCCGGTGCCGCAGAGAAACTGTCCGGACTTCAACCAATGGCGCTACGGGCTGAGCGGCGCGCCGCGTTACGTCGCCGGGAGCGCCGCAGAGCTTGAGACGCGCTATGTCGCGCGTCACGTCACCTACCTGATGGGCACAGCCGACACCAATCCCAAAGAGGACGACCTCGACCGGTCGTGCGGCGGTGAAGCGCAAGGGCCCTATCGTTTCGCCCGCGCGAAATACTTCATCGCGTATATCGGCCGCCGCCATCCTAGTGGCACCGCCCAAGATTATGCCTTTGTGGAAGGCGTGCCGCACGACAATCGCAAGATGTTCACGTCGCCCTGCGGCCTGGCCGTCGTCTTCGGCGGCAGCCGAGCAACGTGTGCCGCTACGGGGCGCGTTCGCGAAAATCTGTAGGCGCTCTCGATGCGAGAGCAAATATCGTACCGCACCCCAGACCGCCATAGCATGGACCGAGGCCGCCCGCTCGCATCAAAAGGCTGACCGCGCTGCCGGCGTTCGGCGCGGACGGGCTACGTCTTGCGAACGACCGCTTAGCCGGCGTCGGTCGATTCGAGGGAGGCTACGTCGGCGAGATCCTGCGGCCGACCCGATGCCTTCTTGTTTAAGATAAGTTCCTGTTTGCCGATATAGGAAACAGGAACGCCCCCGTAGGCCGATACGACGCGCGTCTTCCAACCCTGCTCAAACGTCAGTCCATCGATCGAAGTAATGATATCAATCTGGTTTGGGGGGCGGCCCATTACATAGAATGTTCCGGGCGAAGCAAGGTCGGTGGGGCGCAGGTCGTCCAAGGCCGCGCCGAACGCGACTAAGGCGTTCCAAACCCTCTTTGCATTTTGTGGATCGAACCCGACGAAAATGTCGACATCGCCAGTCGCACGGGGACGAGCGTGAAATGCAAGCGCGTACGCGCCGATGATGATGTACTCAGCGCCCTGTGCGTTTAAGGCATCCAATAGTTCGATCAAGTCGCTGTTGCGCTGCATCGGTCCCCCCGGGCATTCGTAGCACGAGCTCCCACACCGCGTCGACCCGCTCCTCCGCAGTCATAGCAGCGACCATCTCGCGCTTGTACGCTTCGGCCTGCGCGAAGGACCGCGCTACGAACGTTGGCCAGGTCGAACGTCGAATCGCTGCGCGCGCTTTACGGGAGTCCATAGAGTTATTTTGGGTTTGTCGAGCGAATAAACGTGACGGCGGAGTTTTCCTTTTGGTCCTTGACGAGGATCTTCTCAGTGTCGAGATTAGCGCACGTCGTTCCCTGGGGAACGACGATCCAGGCGCCGCCCGTCGTGATGGGGCCTTGCACGACCCAGCATTTTCCAAGCGTGACCTCGGCGGTAAACTCGCCGGTGTAGCCATCCTCGACCGCGGTCAAGGTGAACGACTTGGCAATCGATTGCTTTGCCGGGTTACCGCTCGTTCCGCTTGGGTTCAACTGGATCACATTCGGCATGAAGTTATTGTGCGTACATGCTGCCAGCATGACGGCCGTGCCGAGGCCCAGAAGGCGTTTCACTCACCTATATTTTGACGACGCCCCGGGCGAGTCTTTTAGTCGCCGGTGGCGACGATCCCAAGCGATTCGACCATGAGAACGGCCGACCGCTTCGGCGAGCGAGGCCGGTGCATGACGTTCTTTGGAACCGTAAAACCTTCGTGGACCCCCAGGCGCACCGGCCCGACGCCCTCGACGTCGAGCACGATCTCGCCTTCGAGCACGAAGAAAAGCTCGTCTTGGTCGGTGTGCTTGTGCCAAGGGAAATCTCCCTCGAAGATTCCCAGCCGTACGACCGCGTCGTTTACGGTCGTCAGCGTTTGATTGAACCACGGTTCGTTGCCGAGTTCGGCGGGAACGTCTACGACGCGGAGTTGTCCGTACTTGACGTCTTCGTTGTTGCGGAAGTTTGCGGGCAAGGTTTCAGACATGACTTGCCTATTCAGCGCTGGCCTTGGTCACCCTTGAAGTCGATCAGGGGCTCGAACCGCCGGTCCGGCACGAACCACGTGATCGCCACGGTCACGAAGATTACGTCGGAGACGATCGTCGAGACGAACGCAAACACGAGCGCCAGTACGTAGAGTACGATTGACACGATACCCTTGACGTCGACTTTGACGGCCTGCGCGAACGGTCCATCTTTGCCGTTCACCCTCAACAGAGCCAGCTCCAATAACGTATAGGCGATCGCACACATCAGCAGCACCACAGCGTAGAGCGCCGTCGGGCCGGACCCAGTCGGGTTTCGACCCAGCCACGCAGTGGTGAACGGCACGATTGAGAGCCAGAACAGAAGGTGCAGGTTGGCCCACATCGCCAGACCGTCGACGCCGCGCGTCGCTCGGAGCATGTGGTGATGGTTGTTCCAATAGATGCCGACGAACGTAAAGCTCAGCGCGTAGGCGGCGAAGGTCGGCCATACTTGGGCGAGCGCGGCGAGCTTGGTAGATTCGGGCGGACGCAGCTCGAGGACCATGATGGTGATGATCACCGCGATGACGCCGTCGCTGAATGCCTCGAGCCGATCGCTCTCGGTGAAGAAACGCCTCAAATCGCCGATTCCTTTGCAACGAGCTGCGCGTAGCGCCGCCGCGCGCGTTCGGCTTCGACGTGATCGTAGGCTCTGGCCGCTTCGCGCGCGAGCTCCTCGAGTAGATCGACCTCATCGGGATCGAGCTGCGCACCGTTCGTGTGCGCTCCATAGAGCGTGAAGCTTACCAGCTCGTGGCGCACGGTTACCGGAACGGCGAGCGTGTAGATCGCCGCATTTTGCGCGTCGAGGTGCGAACGGATCTCGTCGAGCCAGACGAGCTTCTCGTCGGCAAGCAGCATACGCACGAGCAGGTCGTTCTCGCTGAATCCAGGCGGTGCGATCGTCGTCTGGGTCGCCGTCGCGACGCCCTCGAAGCGCGTTCCGTCGGTCGGAGCGCCGATAGAGCGCGGCAGCGGCGAGTTCGAGCGCGTCGACCGGAACCTGCACCAGCCCCTCGACGATCGCGGATTCGTCCGTCGCATAGGGCAGCGCCGACGCCGCGCGGCGAAGATGCTGCTCGGCGATCCGCCGCCGGCGGAAAAAGAGCGATTCGACGAAGCCTTCGACCATTCGGTTGATTCGATCCAAGAGAAAGCCGATGGCAACCGTGGCCAATAACTCGAGCCCGACAGCCAGGCGTCCGAGTTGCACGACGCGCGAAAAGAACCAGTCCAAGATCGAGATGAGCGCGATCACACCAAGCGAGACGACGCCGTAGACCAGGGCGCGGTTGAGGACGAAGTTCACATCGAGCACGCGCAGCCTGAAGACCGCGTAGGCGATCGAGATCGGCATCAGCACAACCGCGAAGCCGATCACTTGCCCCAGCGCGAAGGGTACGCCGGGTACGAAGTAGATCGCGTAGGCGACGAACGAGAGGAACGTCCCAAGCGCAAGGAATCCAAAGCGCTGCCGGTCGCTCGGCGTCGCCTCCTTCATGTTCTTGGCGAGGATCAAGCCGGCGAAGGCAAAGGTAAAGAGCGGGAGTATCGTGCTCGGAACGATGTCCCATGCCGGAAGCGTCTCCGTCGCTGAGTAGATGCGCCACTCGATGACGTAGACCAGGTACGACAGCGCAAGGAACGTCCAGACGAAGGGATCGATCCGGCGGCGCCATCCGCGCACGTCGCCGCCGGGAAAGCGCAGGACGAAGGGCAGCAGCGGCTGGACGCTCCACGGACCGAAGACCGTGCTGAGTACGAAGACGAGCACGGCGTACGAGCCGGGCGAGAGAACGTGCGACCAGTACGTGAAGACCGGGCCCGTGCCGAAATAGCCGACGGCAAAGAGATAGAACGACCACGACATCAGCGACGGCCGCAGGAAGACGAGCAGGAACGCGACGATCAAGAAGACCGTCGGCGGCAGATAGGCGAGCACGCCGCCGATGCGCTGCCACGCGCCGAAGCTTCTGCACGGGCACGGCCGTCAACGTTACCGTGTAGACGGTGCGGCCGCGCGCGAATATCAGCTTTTCGCGCTCGCCCGGATAGGCACCGCGCACTCGCGACGAGACCTCGTAGTTGCCCACGATCCAGAAGCCGGTCGCCGACGCGCACGCCGGCGCGGTCTCCCGGCAAGCCGCGATCGACGCCCGAGACGATCGGCGAACGCGGCGCAATGGTGATACCGAAGGTGGCCTCACCCCAGTTCTCCGCCCAATCGGCGTGTCCGATCGGCAAATAGTAGATCGCTACGACGAAGAGCGTTACGATGACGAGGAGCCCGCGCGAGAGCGTTTGCCGCACGTTCACCGTCTGCGGCGCGTTGCCGCTACGCCCCTTCGGCCAGCCCTTCAGAGCAAGCGCCCGGCTAGGACGAGGCCGGGCGTCGTGGCGAAATCCTCGCAGTGGCTTTTTTAAGAGTCTGGGCGAGGTCGGTCGTTTTTTGCGCGGCCGCGACTTTGGTTTGCGGCTGTGCAGGTATGCAAAACGCCGCGCTTGCGGGCGCCCCCGCAGTTCCGGTGAGTACGACCGAAGCGGCGGCGCGCGGCGGCTCGTGGATGCTCCCCGGCTCGTCGAGCGGAGAGCTTCTCTACATCGTTAACAACGGCTACGATATCTTGGTCGTCTCCGTATCCGGAAGGCAGACTGGTTGGGACGCTAACGAACGTCGAGCAGCCCATGGGCGTCTGCTCCGACTCGAGCGGCAACGTCTTCGTGACCGCCTACCATACCGAGGACGTGCTGGAGTTCGCACACGGTGGCACGACGCCGATCGCCAAGCTGGGTGATTACGGTTACTACCCCAACGGATGCGCGGTAGATCCGACGACCGGAAACCTTGCGGTTGCAAACCAGCGCGCGATGGACAACTCGGGGGGCAACATTGCGATCTACGCACACGCGCAAGGTAAGCCGACCGACTACACGACCCAATCCGGCGGGGACGGCTTCACATGGTGCGCCTATGACAATCAGGGAAATCTGCTCGCCGATATGGACGGCGGCAACGGCTACGCCGAGATGCCGGCCGGCAGTCAGACGCTTAACGGATTCACCATGAACGTCTCGGGCCAAGGGATTCAGTGGGACGGCAGCTACTTTGCGATCGTCAATCCGACGGCGAAGCAGGTCTACCGCGTCTCGGTCAACGGCTCGAGCGGCAACGTCGTCTCGACGATTACCTACAAAGGTCTGTTCACCACGTTGGGCGACGATTTCGTCTTTGCGCGAAGCAAGATCCTCATGCCCTACGGCGCACGCAATAATAACGTCACGAGGATCGCTGCCGGTAAGTATCCTCAAGCAAGGCTTGGAAAGCCGCTTCACGTTGGGGGCAAGGGCCACTCCTTCTACTCGCTTGCGCTGAGCATCTGAAGAGGGTGAGACCGTGAGAATCGCGCGCATTCTAACGTTCATGCTGGCTACGGCCGGCGTCGCGGGCTGCAACGGGGGAGCGCCGACGTCTGCGGTGCCTAGTGCAGCGGCCGGCCAAGGACCGTTCGCCGCAGCCGCGGCGCAAGCATCGTGGGTCTCGCCGATGGCGAAAACCCAAAAGCTGATCTGGACGATCGATAGCTACGTCTACGCGTATACGCTCGGCGGTAAGCAGGTAGCAAAGCTGGTTGGTCTTTACAGTGCAAGCGGACTCTGCACCGATCCGAGCGGCGATCTCTACGTCACCGACGGCGATTTGATTTACGAGTATGCCCCCGGAGCAACCCTGCCGTTCTACATTTACGACGATCCGGGGCAGGGGGCCAGCAGTTGTGCGTTCGACCCGACGACGGGCAACCTCGCCGTCGCGAACTCCGGGAACTTAACGATCTTTCCGCCGGCCAGCGGAGTGCCAATCGTCTTCACGACGCCGAACATGACGTCGTATTCGTACCTCGATTACGACAAGAGCGGGAATCTTTACGTGGACGGCTACGGCGCGAAGAACAGCTTCCAGCTTGCCGAGCTTCCGAAGGGAGGCGGCTCGCTGGCCAGCATCGCGCTGCCGGGGATCAACAATCGCAACCATCGCCCCGCCGGACTTGTGTGGGACGGACAGGACCTTGCGATCGCCGACGCGCTGAGCACCGTCATCTACCGCATCTCGATCTCGGGAAGCACCGGGACCGTGCTCCACGCCTATCATATCTCCGGCTGGCGTGGCCACTTCATCGTGGTTTTTGCGATCCAGGGCAAGCGGCTCTTCTTCCCGATCCGCGGGTCGGTCGAGTTCCTCAGCTGGCCACCTGCGAAGGGGCGCCCGAAGAACGGCTTCTTCGGTTCGATTGGCAACGTGATTACGCTCGGTCCGGAAGCGATCAACTAGTTCGATTGCAACGCGGAAGGCGTTCGAAGTTAGCGCGCGAACCGGCCTTTGCGCGCGCACCAGGTCCAGAGGCCGACGGCGACGGCGAGATTGAGGATCAGGCCGAGCAAACCGATCTCGGGACCGTACATCGCGGTGTTGGTGATGCCGAGCGCGCCTACGTTGGTTCCGAAGCCGAAGAGCACGTAGGCCAAGCCGTTCCAAACGCCGTGACTGACGCTGGAGACGAGAATCGAGCCGGAGAGCAGGCGCAGCATTCCCCAGATCGCGCCGATGACCGCGGCGTTGAGCATGAAGGTGGGCACTTGCGCGAGCGGCGGGTTGTATCCGGTCGGCAACAGCACCGCAGACCAATGCCAGAGCGCGAAGGCGACGCTGCTGAAGATCAGGATCGTCGTTTTCGTTTGGGCGGCACGATCGAGCGACGCCCAGAGCCAGCCGCGAAAGAAGCCTTCCTCGGTAACGATGGCGAGCGCGATCGTGATGGCGATGTTCGTTACGAGGAGAAGCCACAGGCTGTGCTTGTAATGCGGCGCCGCGCCTGAATGCATGGCGCCGGTCGCCGCCGCGATGGCGGCGAGCGCTCCAATGACGGCGACCGGGTAGAGCACTGCTAGGCCATAGCCCTGGAGCGCGCGCACGCTTCCCCAGGTAAAGCCCATTTCGCGTAGCGAGAAGCGTTGGAGGTACCAGAAGAGCGCCAGCAGCGGGCAGAGCGCGAGCGAGCTGAAGGCGGATGCGCCGGTAGCATCCATCGTTGAGGTTACGGTAATTGCTGCCAGCGTGCCGACAATTGGCCACGTCCAGGATCGATTCACAGTTAGCGCATGTACGGCGCTACGCGTTCCGGGAAGTTTCGTCCTTCGACGTGGGCTGCAGGATGACGCAGGTCGAGCGGCGCCGCACCGATCAGGATGCTGAGAGGGCTGGAGCCGAAGTATTTGCGGCCGCAGTGAGCTTTTGTTGTGGTGGCTCTTTTCTTTATCGCCGGCGTTCAAAGCGCAGTTCTTAGGGCGGCCTCGGCCAGCTCACCGATCGCGCACGTCGTGGTAATCGTGCAGGAAAACCGTTCATTCAACAATCTTTTTGCGACGTTCCCCGGCGCGACGGGAACGACCGTCGGCAAGAAGGTGGTTTTTACGCACGGCCGCCGGCAGACGAAGTCGATTACGTTGAAGGAGACGAAGCTTTTTACCAGGGCGGCTCTCGACCACTCGTATGCCGGCTACGTTCAATCCTTCGATAAGGGCCGAATGGACGGCTTCAACCTGGTTAGCTACTATCGAGGCGGGGACGAGGGAAGCATGCCGTACCAGTACGTTGATCCGAGTCAGATCGCGCCCTACTGGACGATGGCGCAGACGTACGGGCTGGCGAACGCGATGTTCACGACGCAAGGGAGTTCAAGCTTTCCCGCCCATCAGGACCTGATTCGCGGTGGAACGGCAATCGATGCAGAACACAGCCTTATCGACACTCCACCGCTTGCCCACGGCATTTGGGGCTGCGATTCGCCGCCCGGCACGGTGACGAACCTCATCACGACGCGCCGCAAATTCTTGAAAAACGCCGGGCCGTTTCCGTGCACGTCGAATTTTCCGGGTTCCGGGAGCAGCTACGAGACGCTGCGAGATCTCTTGGACGCGGCATCGGTTTCGTGGAAGTACTATGCGCCGCAAGTCGGCACGTCGGGCGGCATCTGGAGCGCGTTCGACACGATCGCGCCGGTTAGGTTCGGCCCGGAGTGGGGCACGAACGTCTCTTGGCCCGAGACCAACGTCTTCGGCGACATCGCAAACGGAACACTGCCTGCGGTGAGCTGGGTGATACCGGACGCCGCTAACTCTGACCACCCCGGCGAGGGTTCCGACACCGGGCCGTCATGGGTCGCGAGCGTCGTCAACGCGATTGGAACGAGCCGAGTATTGGAACTCTTCGGCGATCGTCATCCTCTGGGACGACTGGGGCGGTTTCTACGATCCGGTCAGGCCGCCGCCGCACGACCAGCAAGGCGGTCCGGGCTTCCGCGTTCCGATGATCGTCGTCTCGCCGTACGCGCGCCAGGCGTCATCGAGCCAAACGGGCTACATCTCCAACACCGTCTATGAATTCGGCAGCGTCGTGCGCTTCATCGAAGACACGTTCGGCCTTGGGCGACTCGGCACGACCGACGAAACCACCAACAGCATCGCCGACATGTTCGACTTCGGCCAGGCGCCTCGCCAATTTCACACGATCGGCTCCAAGTATTCGCGCTCGTACTTCCTTCGTAGAAGCCTTCGTTGCGTCCGCCTGACACGCAGTGATGCTACTTCTGCTCTTCCGGTAGCGGTGCAGGCGGTTCGTATTTGTAGCCGGCTTCGTGGAGTTTGCGTAGGCGGATGAAGACTTGCGGCTTGGAATCAAAGAAGACGTTGAACGCTGACCAGAATCCGCCGTAGCGTCGCTCCTGTGCGAGATAGTCGTCGATTTTGACGTGATCCATCAGGCGTCGTCCAACGGCGTTGATCAGCAGCCCGCGGAAGCCCGTGGGCGAAAGCGCGGCGCCATAGCGATCCCGCGAATAGGTTCGCACGCGCTCGAGCGGGTTGCGAAACCACTTGATCGAGGAGACGTAGGTGAGCAGCATCTCGTTCCAAACGGCTCGCTGGTTCAGTCGAATCGCTCCGAGCTCGTGTGCAATGATGAACGAGATAACGTCCATCGTTTTTCGATCGTCGATTTCGAAGACCGCCTGATGGAGAACGATATACGTTTCGTGCCACGAGGTAAACGTTGAAGAGAAACGGTTGAATCGTGCTGCCGGTGAGGAAGAGCTCGGGGAGCTCGGTCATGCCGAGCCTGCGGCAGTGGTCTTTGAGTATGGCGTAGATTTCGGGAAACTGGTTGTCGGAGAGCCGCACCGAGTTCCCGCGGATTGCGGCCTCGCGGCGATTGCGGTTCAGCACGAGCAGAGGAATGCCGATGACCGCGGTGATCGCCAAGGCGCGAAGGAGCGAGACCTCTTTGCTCAAGAGCGCGTGACCCTTGAGCCATGCGGGTTGATAGAAGATCAACGCGACGGCGAGACCCAATAAGACGAAGTTGAGGATGACGGATGCGATAAAGATCGGCACCTCGTGCGGATCGCGCAGGTTCGATTCGTCGATTCGATCGTCTTTACCGTCGCTCATCGCGTCATGCCGGGGGCATCTCGCGCAGCGTGATCTGCACCGTTCGAGGCGCCTTACCGCCAAGCCGCAGCGCGACCACCGTCCCCACGGGTTGACGCATGATCGTGTAGACGTCGGCGTCGCCGAGCGAGGCGGCCGCTTTGCCGTCGATCGCCGTGACCACGTCGCCGGCACGAACGCCGGCCTCGGCCGCGGGTGAACCGGCGCGAACGCCGTCGACGATGAATGACTCGTGATTCGGTTTGGAGAGCGCCAGACCGGAGCGGTTCAGGGGCGGAGGCGGTTCGCTCGCGGCGGCCTCGAGGTACATGAACCCGCTGCGATAGTCAAAGGTCGGTACGAAGTGTGCCAAGATGTTATAGCCTAGGTTTCCGGCTTCGGTCGTCGACGAGAACGCGCCGCCTTTTTGGCCGAGAACGAAATAGGTGAGCGGCGTCGCGAAACGTTTGCCCGCCGAGCGAGAACGAGCCGATCGTGTGGCGCACCAATTGGACCTTCCCTCCGGTACCGCTGCCGGTCGTCGCGCTGCCCTGGGCGTAGCGGTGCAGGAAGCCGTTTTCGCGCAAGAATTTTTCGAACATGATCAGCGCTCCGGAGTTTCCGGTATCCACGCCGAAAAGTCCGGAGACCTGGTCGGCCTCGGCTGTGGTCAACGGCTCGTCTTCCTGAAAGACGATCGGCGCTCGTGCGCCACCTCCGCTATAACGAAAGGTGGAGAGCGGCGTTAGCGTGAGCTGCGAGTTCCCATAGTCAATGCGGATCGCGAAGCGCTCGAAGAGCTCGAGGCCGAGAATTCCCGCGAGCGGCGGCTTGGAGCCGCGGTCGGAGAAGTCGTTGTCGTACGGAATAACGAGAAACGGTTGATTGGGGACCTCCGCATCGCCGATGCGCAGGCTGTCGACGAACGCGTACGAGAGGCCGACGCGCCCGGAACCTCCGCCGCCGGACGACCCTGCTCCTTCGGTTTTCAGCCCGATCTCGGCCGCCGCTTCAGGCGTGAGAATCGCGTGACCGCCGGTATCGAGGATGAACGGGAACGGTCCTTTGCCGTTGATGTAGGCGTTCACGATAATGTCGCCGGCTTCGATCGCGATCGGGACCGTGATCGCGCCGCTGGTTCCAAGCATGCGGGTATCGGTGGGATCCGGCGGCCGGCGAAAGTCTTCGTCCACGACCTGCGATCGAACCTCGACCGATTCGGTCGAAAATATCTCTTCGCTGGTCGGATCCCCGACCGTGGCGGTCTGCACCCGGAACGGCACGAGCACGCCTTGTACCGGCTGGTAATCGGAGAACTTCGTTAGCGTCGTGGAGGTCGGCGTCTCGACGATCGTCCGGTCGACGAGATTCGTTTTGCTATCGACCCACTGCTCCGCCGGAGTCCCGGAGTGCGGCGTGATTTTAAAGACGTCGAAAGTTCGTCCGTTTTCTTCACTCGTGCCGAGGCAAGCAATCTCAGCGTCGCCATAAGCCGAAGACCAAGGACCGTTGCGATCGAGATACGCGGCGGTTATCGCGGCTGCGCGGGCGTTCGGGGAGTCGAGCGGATGAACGCCGCGTGAGTAGTCCTGCTGCCAATCGGTCGTACCGTCGTAGACATCCGCGGTCTGCTGACGGTTGACCGTCATCTCGAGCGAAGATCGGCCGTCTTTCAAACTAGTCGCGCGCACGAACGTCCCGTGCATGCCCGAGGTAACAACGGTCCCCGAGGAGACGATCTCCGCGACACCGTCCCAACGCGGGCCGCCCATCGCCTCGCGAACCCTCGAATAGACGCCGTGCGCGTCGCACGACGAGCTGGGGCCGGACGCGGCTAGAAGCAACGCGATGACCGCTATTAGCATACGCTGCGCTGCGCGTTCATGGGCGTCGTTTCGCCGCGCCGCAATTTGCCACCCTTCGCCCATCGGGGTGAGACGGGGGTGGTCGGCAGAATAGCTGACTTAGGGAGGAACTTTGATGCTTACGAACTTTCTTGCCCGGCTCTTGGGGCTTTGGATCGTGATCGCGGGAATGAGCATGGTGGCAAACCGGCCGTCGACCGTCGCGACTATGTCCGCGCTCTTTGCCGATCCTGCGCTGATGTGGGTAACGGGTGTCTTTACGCTGGGGCTCGGACTCGCCCTCGTGATCGCGCACAATCGCTGGTCGGGCGGCCCGGTGCCGATCATCGTGACGCTCTTCGGATGGATCGCCGTAGTAAAGGGTCTGCTCTTCTTGTGGCTGCCGCCTCCGGCGCAGATGGCGTTTTTCGACGCGCTCCACTTCGGAGCGTACTTCTATGCGTACTTCATCATCTCGCTCGTTCTCGGGGGCTACCTTATCTATGGGGGATTCGCGCGTACATGAGTCCGTCGCAGACGACGCCGTCGCGATCGGTGAAAAGCGCGTGGAGCCTTCCCTCCAACGTGAATCCGGATTTTTCCAGCACGCGCGCTGAAGCAAGGTTTTGTTCGAAGACCAGGGCTTCGAGGCGATGCAGGCTGCCACTCTTCAATGCGTGATCGGCCAGGGTTTGAGAGGCGTCGGTCCCGATACCGCGTCCCCAATACGAGCGGCCAAGCCAATATCCGAAGAGCGCTACGCCGCGGCGCTCGTCGCCCAAAGGCTCGACTCCGATGCCTCCGGCCAGCGCGCCGTCCACCTCAATTACATAGTAGAGCCCGGGTCCGATGCGAATGGCTTGCTCGACCCATTCGTCCGCGTCGCGTTGCGTGTAGGGATGAGGAAATCGCTGCGTCATCCAGCGCGCGACGAGAAAGTCGTCGGCCAGCGGCGGAATCGCCACAGCATCTTCTTGCCGATAGGGCCGCAGACGGCAAAGCTTGCCTTGGAGCATAGTTTGGGTGGTTATTCGCGGCGAAAGCAGGTATTCTTAGGCATTGCTCCTTGAAGAATGCCCGGGTATGGGCGTGAGCCTGCTGGATCTCGAATCATGAGCGCGCGCCGCGTCGCGGCATCGATCGCGGCCCTTATCTGTTTCGCGTATCCCTTTCGCGTGCAACCCGGCGAGTCGCCTTGGCAGATCGATCTCACCTTTCTGGCCAATGCATTGACGAAATACCACCCTAATGCATTTCACTCGATCACTCGGGCTGAATTCCAAAGACGGGTGCGAGCGCTCGCCCAACGGATCCCGCTCATGGATGGCGCGGAGACGATCGTGGCGTTCAAGCAGCTCGTCGCCTCGATTGGAGACGCGCACACCGGATTTGGTTTCTCGTCCAAGCCTCCGATGAACTTCTATATCTTCCCGATCAAAGCGTATCGCTATCCCGACGGCATTTACATTCAATCCGCCGCGCCTGCCTATCGTGAATTGGTCGGCGCTCGGATTACTTCGATCGGCGGGGTTGAGGTAGCCCAAGCCGAGCGCCGCCTCGATACCGTCGCGGATGCCTCCAACGCCTGGACCAAGCGCTGGTGGCTGCCGTTTACTTTTCGCGGCGAGGTTTTCAAGGCGTTGAAACTCACCGAGACGGCCGATCGCGCGCGTTTTGGGCTCCAATTCTCGGGAAGAACGCAAGTCGTCGAGATACCGATCCTTCGCAAGCCGTTTACGGTGGGTTACAATTTGGGCGCACCACCCGATTCAGATTGGGTCGACGGACGGGGCGCTCGGACACCACTCTATCTACAGCATCTCGAGCACCCGCTCTGGTTTGCTCCGGCCGGCAACGCGACCCTCTACGTTCGCTGCAGCGTTGTCGGCGACTCCGACGGCGAAACATTCGATGCGTTCTTCTCACGCGTGTTTTCCTATGCCGACCACAACGGCGTGGAGAGGCTGATTCTTGACCTGCGAATGAACGGGGGTGGCGACAACTCACTGACGCCGTCCGTTGTGGCACGTATCGTGCAGCGTCAGAACCTCAATCGGCGCGGTCATTTCTTCGTCGTCGTCGGCCGCTCGACGCAGTCGGCGGCCGAGAATCTGGTCGACCGTTTGGAGAGAGACACCGAGGCGGTCTTCGTCGGCGAGCCGACGGGTGAACGTCCGAACATGTACGGGGACCCTCAGCCTTTTGTGTTGCCGCGCAGCAAAATCACGGTCAATATCTCGTCACTTTATTGGCAAGATATGGGGCCGCGCGACGATCGCGATGCGACCGGACCCGAAATTGCGGCGGAGCTTACCGAAGCGGATTTCGAAAACGGGGTCGATCCCGCTCTCGAGGCGATTGCGCGCCCGTTGCCGGCCGCCTTTACCGAGGTCATGGCCAACGCGGTGGGGCGCAGCCAGGGCGAACTACGCGAGGCCTACGATGGATACGTCAACGATCCGGTTCACCGTTTCGTGCAAATAGAAACTGCAACGGAAAACTTGATCGACGACCTCACCGAACAAAAACGCTATCCCCAAGCCGAAACGCTCTCCGAACTGAATCTGCGCCGCTACCAGACGGCACCGGCGTACGATACGCTGGGTAGCGTCGCGGAGGCTTTGAAGAACGTCGAGGGCGCAAAGAACGCGTATCGCAGCGCGCTGCGAATCGACCCGCACGACGCCGTCGCCGCCTCTCGGCTCTCTGCGCTATAGATCGGGCGCGCGAGCGCGGCGGGGCTGGGCGTCGCAGCGGCGTGTACGGCAGGAAACTAAGCAAGCGGTCCGTATCATTTCTAAGCCATTATGGCGACAACTCCGAGGGCGATGTCCCTTGATCGCTGGTCGCCCGCAAGAAATGAAAGAAGTACAACTATGTGCTTTAAGAAACGAAACCATCGCGGCGCATCATTCAGAGCAATCTGCTTCTTTTTGGCGCTTTGCCTCATCCTAGCCGCGCCTGCCCCGGCAGGCTCAGGGCCGACGCCGGCCCCAACCCCACACCCTGTCCCACGCCCGCAAGCCCGCTTGCGACGCCGGTTCCTTGCTGATGTTTAGCAATCTCAAACCAATCAGCATTTTCAATTTCTCTATCGCAGCTGTAGCGTTTCTCTTAAGCGTCTATACGTTTACCACTAATCAGATCCAGGCTTGGAGCCTGCGGCAAGAAGCCGAGAAACGCATGCAATTCGGCGGCTATACCTTGGGGTACGACTACATGCATCTCGTCTTGTGTACCGAACCAGACGCTTACGCGAAGTGTGTTCACAAAACGACTAATCGTGATTTCGCAAAACTCGAACCTACGTCTGCGGTTCTTCTTCAATCGGCAGTTGATTGGCCGGCGCTTAGCGGCTCCGATCAGATCGAAGCTCCGTGGGCGGCAAATACCGATATATTGGGCCGCGCGACTCTTGTAAACGATGCGCTCACGGCCCGTTACGAAGACAATCGGGTGTCCAAAGCCTTTCGTGTCGGAGAGACGGTTGCGCTCTTGTTCGATCTTGCGGACAACCCAGCGACGATGCACGATCTAACGCGATACGGTGCGCTTGCAAATGCTACCAACGATGCAGTCAAGGACCTTGGAGTGTGCAGAGGCTATCTTAGCCCTGATGATCCCAAGAGCGGCGATGCCAAGAAAAAACTCAAGGTCGCGCTCCCCGACGTTCACTACTTGGACGCATGCCTGAGAAGTGATCAAGGATGGGGGCCGCCCAACTCTTAGGGTTAGTGGCATTTGGTGTCGTCGGGGTCGAACGACGCGATGCGGTAGTGCGGGAATTGCACGTTGCTCCCGCTGACGTTGCCGGACACGAACTCGATGTTAGCTCGGGGCGCGCTCGACGACATCACGGCATCGTTCACGATCAGCGTGGCGAGGTCGCGAAGAACCGTCGTGCTGAGGGGCCAGTACGAGTGATGGAAGATCGAGTCGCACTTGACGATGATCGAGGCATCGATCACGTTGAGCCACCAGTTGCCGTCGCTGAGTGTCGGGGTGGGGAAGACGCCGTCGCAGTTGAGTTTTCCGGCGCGGCAGTGGCCGTGAAGCTTCTGCGACGCCACGAGCGCAAGATCGCCGGTGTGACCGTAGATCGTAACGCCGGATGCGAAGCCGGAGAGGCGCATCGCATCTTCGGCGTAGGTTTCCATGTCGACGTCGGGCTCGATCGCGATAATCTGCCCGATGCGCCCGCAGTAGTTCCCGAGGTTTCTCCCGCTAGGACAGTGGGCGTTGTCGCCAACGCTCGCGAAGGATTGCTCGCGTAGCGCGAGGGCACTATCGAGCATGAGGCGGTTTCCCATGCTGTGCGCGACGATATCTACCTTGAGCCCAGGGTCGGCGTCGAGCAGCCCGGCGAGGAAATCGCGCAAGTGGAGTGCGGCCCACGCGTTGTTCGTTTCATCATCGGTATATTTGAGCATGTCTTGCGGAAAGACAAAGTCGGAGGCATGCGCCGGCCATCCGTAGATCAACACCAATGTCGTTCCGTTCTCGCCGGGCCGCTGCGCGATGACGTTACTGAGCGCGCGGGCTTGATCGAGCGCACCGGCAAAGTTGCTGTTGAAGCCGTGCAGCAGTACGACGAGGCGTTTTGCGCCGACCGCGCGGAGATCGTTTGCAAAGGCGTCCAACGTTAACGGCGTCGGAGTGTTGCTCTGGTCGACTTTTCCGTACGACATAAAGCACCCGTCGCCGGCGAGCGGGTCGGTAACGGGCGTGCAGGCGGCGATCGTGATGGCATCCCGGTCGTTCTGGAAGAATGACGGGGGCGAAGGCGGGGCGGAGGCCGAGGGCGACGGGATCTGGTCGGTCGCGTAGTAGATCGGTGGCGCAGTCGGCGCTGCGGCGCTCGCCTGCGGTATCGCCGCGTCTAAGATGTGCGCAACCGGCTGCAGCACGGCTGCCGGCGGCGACTGCAGGTAGAGATCGGCTTGGCGCGTCGCCGGAATGAGCGCGATCGTCGCCGAGATCTGCCGGCACGCGACCGCCGCCTTCTGATATGCGCAACGCACCACGTACGGAGCGGCTTCATCCCGAGTCGCCACCACCTTAACGGCGATCTTGCTGCTCTGAATCGTCTGCGCGTTGAAGGTAAAGTAGGCTCTCGTCCGCACGAGGCCGGGCGCGAGCGCCGGCGAGGCCGGGTTTCTCGTCGCGGTGGCGCAACGCGTGGGCGACGCCGTAGTGGCGGCGACGACGTCGCCGTTGCGATTGACGAGCGCAAGCTGCAGCAGCGACGGATCGATGCTCGAGTTCGAGCTGTGATCCCAGGTAACCGTCCCGCAGACCAGCAGGGTCTGGGTGACGATCGGCGCTTGCGATGTGGCGCCGAACGCCGCGGCGGTCGTCAGATATGCAGCTGCCAGCCAGGGCAGAAGCTTCATGGAGCAGGATTAGTGAAGGCGCCGGGCAAGTCCCCGGCCCTTGCAAAAACTGCTCCTTCGCAACTTCTTGTCCCCCGGCGACATCGTGATGCTCACCGCGGCGCTGCGCGACCTTCACAAAGCCTATCCGCGGCGCTTTGCGACCGACGTGCGCACGGCGTGTCCGGCGATCTGGGAGAACAACCCGTACCTGACGCCGCTGGCCGAGAACGATCCAGAGGTCGTCAAGCTCGACTGCCACTATCCGCTGATCCACCGCAGCAATCGCGCCCCGTACCACTTCATCCACGGCTTCATCGAGTACCTCAACGAGAAGCTCGATCTGCGCATCCGGCCGACGCTCTTCCGCGGCGACATTCATCTCGCGCCGATCGAGAAGCAATGGATATCCCAGGTGGAGGAGATCGTCAAAGAGACGATTCCCTTCTGGATCGTCGTCGCCGGCGGCAAACGCGACTACACGGTCAAGTGGTGGGACGTGGCGCGATACCAGCAGGTCGTCGACCATTTCGCCGGCCGCATCGCCTTCGTACAGGTCGGCGAGGAGGGTCACGAGCACCCGCCCCTGCGCAACGTCATCGACCTGCGCGGCAAAACCGATCTGCGCCAGCTGATTCGGCTGGTCTACCACGCCCAAGGGGTGCTCTGCCCGGTCACGCTGCACATGCATCTTGCGGCCGCGGTCGACGTGCGCCCCCAGATGCCCAAGAACCGGCCGTGCGTCGTAGTCGCCGGCGGTCGCGAGCCGCCGCACTGGGAAGCCTATCCGCATCACCAGTTTCTCCATCGCGCCGGCGCCCTGCGCTGCTGCGACGACGGCGGCTGCTGGAAGTCTCGCGTCGTCCCGCTCGGCGACGGCGACGAACGCGATCGGCTCGAGCACCGCTGCGTGGACGTCGTCGGTTCGCTGCCGCGCTGCATGGACATGATCGCCTCCGCCGACGTGATCCGCGCGATCGAGCTCTACTTCGAAGGCGGAGCGATTCGCTATCTGACGCCGGCGCAGGTGCAAGCCCGCGATCGCGCGATCGCCGTCACCGCATGAGCGTCGCGACGGCGCCCGGCCGGCTCACGCGCCATCGGCTGCCGGTCTACACGCACGAACGGGGCGGCTTCAATGGAGTGCGCGACGCGAAGGTGCTGATCTACTTCCCGCACGGGCTCGGCGATTGGGCCCAGTTCGCCCGCGTGCTGCCCTTACTGGAACCCTCGAATCGGTATTGGATGACCCGTTACGGCGACGATTGCATCGCGCTCGTAGACCGGTGCGCCGGCGCACAGCCGGTCTACCTCGGCGTCAACGGAACGCAGAACGGTGACGGCGCAGCCTTCGAGAATCGGCACTTCGGCTTGGAGTACGCGCTGCTTGACGGCTCGCCGCGCGACGTAATGCTGCCCGATTCGCTGCTCGAGTTCTGCGAGCGCGAGCAGATCGACGCGCTGCTCTGGACGTCGTTCCCCGAGATCGGCGGCCGGATCGCGTATCCGTATCATTCAAAAGCACGCAATGTGATTCGCCATCTCGTCTGCGCGGATCGTCTGGCTAAATTCGATCTCGCTTCGCCGCTGCCGAACCCGCTCTCGTTCGAGGTGGATCCGTTCGTGCGGCGCTGGGTGGAGGCGCGGCTGCGCACGCTGCTCGGATTACGCGGGCGCCGGCTCTGCCTGATCGCGCGCAACGGCTACACGTCGATCGGAAAGAATTGGGGGCACGATTTCCGCGAGGAGCTCTCGCCGGGCAAGCGCCGCGAGGGCGAGGAGTGCCGCGACTTCATGCGATTGCTGCGCGCCAAAGACGATCGCTGGATATTCCTGGTCTTCGAAGACCGGCTCTTCGAAGGCGACGACACGGTCCGCTCGCGCGAGCTCGAGGCATACAGTTACGCCGAGCTCTTCGGCACGATCGACCAGCCGATGATCCCGTTCGGCCTCGTAATCAAGGTGCTCGCCTCGATCGCCGATCTCTGCGTCGGCGTTCCGGTCGGCCCGTTTCACGTCTGCATGGCCAAGCCCGATCTGCCGGTCGTCGGGATTTGGATCGAGCACGTGCCGAGCTGGTACGAGGAGCCGAAGGAGGCTTCGATCCATCTGATCGGCCGGCGCGTGCGCGAGCGCGGCCTCAACCGTCTGCCGGGCAGCTTCTTGACCAAATCGCACCTGCGCTATCGCTCCACGTATACCGAGACGCGCGCGATCGCCGGCGAGCACGTGCTGGCCGCGGTCGAAGAGCTGCTTGAGTAAGACTTGCGGAGTGTAGTACCCTAGCGATCATGGGCGGCCAAAGCTGGGCGCCGAAGAAGCCCACGTCGTTTCGACCGGAACCGGAGCGGCCACGCCGAGCTGCGTGGCGCAGCCCCGAGGCGCGTGGTCGGCGAGACGCTGCGAGCGCCGGGCGAGCCGCTCGCGCGCAGCGTCGGCGCAAGCGTTGGACTCGGCCATAACTTCGGCGACGTCCGCGTGCACCGCGACCAGAAAGCCGCTGACTCGGCGGCCGCCGTCGGCGCGCGAGCGTATAACGTCGGGCGGCATATCGTCTTCGGCGCGGGCGAGTACGCCCCACAGAGCCGCGACGGCCGGCAGCTGCTCGAACACGAGCTGACGCACGTGGCGCAGCGCGGCAGCGACACCGGCGATTCGCATACTCCTCCGGTTATCGCCGACGCAAACCACCCCGCGGAGCGCGCCGCCGAGCGTTTCTCGCTGCACCGGCCGCACGCCGGCGCGCCGAAGGTCGGCTCCCACCTGCTGCTTCGGCAGCAAGCGCGCGTCACTGCACGGCCGACGACGCCGCAAGATATCATCGACTATCTGCGCGAGCTCGCGACGTTTATGACCGGGCGACGGCAGTTCGCTGCCGAGCTGCTGCAGCTGGCGAAGGTTGACAAAGGGGCGAAGGCTGCCGACGAGCGCCGGCGCGCGCAGAACATGGTCAATCAGCAGGCGATCCAGGGGAACATCGCCGACGCGACGCGCGCATTCGAATCGATGTACTCGGGCCTTCCCGGAAACGACCCGCTGCGCGCGACGATGCGAACGAACCTCGAAGCGGTGCTGAAAGAGGCGCGCTTGAGCGCGAATTTCGCGCTGGGCCTGACCGATGCGTCGGCGGCGGGACAGGCGGCCAGCCAAGATGCGTACGCCGAGACGCTGGCGCGCATCGTCGAGGCGAGTCCTATGACCTCGACCGGGCTCGCGGCGACGGCGACATTTTCTGCAGCCGACGAGACTCAAGCGCAGGCGTACCAAGCCGAACTGCGCGACCTCCTCGACGATCTGCTCGCGCGACTCCCGGGCCTGCATCTCTCGCCGGCGCAGCAGGATGCAACGTTCCAGCGGTTGCAGGTCGCGCTGCGGCGCGCGTTCACGACGATCTCGACCGGGCCGGCAGGCAGGATCGACGTTCGCTCGATCTCCGACCCAGCGATCGTCGACAAGTATCAGCGCGTCTCGGCGATGCTGGCCCAAGGCGTTGCCCACGCACCCCACGTTGATTTGATTACCGATCGCATGCCGCCGTTCACGCTTCCTAACCCGGTGCCCGACGTTACCGCGCAACTCCCGCATCCCGCCGACCTCACGCACGTACCGGACGACGAGCGCGACTCGGTGCGATTCGCTATCCACGTTGCGGCGACCACGACGTTCGCTGCCGGGCTCGACCGTGCAGACTGATCGAACGCCGTCTGGCCGGTCGTCGATTCCGATCCGGCACGGCGCAACGACCACAACCGTCCGCTACGAGTTCGTCTTCGATGCTAGCGGCAACGTGCGCGCCGAGCGATTGGGCCCGGCTCAGCCGCGCGAGGTCGATCCCGCCTTCTCAACGCTCTCGACGGCCGACAAGAAAGCCGCGCTGGTGCGGCAGTTCGGGCTGGCCGGAGTCGACGATCGGCCGGCCGCGCGGGGGCGGGCGGCCGCCGCGCTGGACCGACGACGAGCTCGTGCAGCTCAAGGCGGCCTACGATTTGATTCCGCCCGCACAGCGAGCGGGGCTCAGCGGAGTTGACCGTCGTGCGCGATCACGTCTCGCCCGCACCGCAGCAGCCCGGCGTCGTTTCAGTTGGGCCGCTTCCACTCGGGACGCCGACGCCACGTACGACACGCCGGCGCCCGCCGCGCACGGGCCGCCGCACATCCACTACTTCGACGAGGCGTTCATGGAGAATTCGTTCATCGCCTCGAGCGCGCCGGGAGTCGGCGGCCCAGGCGCCGATTTTGCTTTGATTCACGAGACTGGGCACGCCGAAGGCAACGCTCCGGAGCGTCGTCGCATTTGCGGCGGTCCAAACGTCGAACGCCGCGCTCAGCGCTGCAATTACCGCCTTGAACGCGCGGCTGACGAGCACGCCGCTCCCGCCGCGCAACACGCCGTAGTAGCAGCGTGGATGGCGGCTTTCAGTGCGGCCGATAGAGCCGTCGTCGCGGTCGGAAGCGGTTCCATCGCCGGGCCTACGGGTATGGCAGCGACGAGTGCGTTAGCAAGCGAGGCGACCGCGCTCGCCGCCCTCGACTGCCAGCGGCGCGCCCGCTCCGCTGATCGCCGCTGCCGACGCCGCGAGCGCAGCGCTGCGCCCGTTGCTTACCAGGGAATCTACACTGCAAACGACGCGCGGCCAGAACGACATCTTCGTCGGCATCGCGACCCGCTTCGGCTTTTACAAGTTCACCGATTACGCGCGCACCGGCGGCGCGAACGATTGGTTCGCTGAAACCTACGCGCTCTTCGTTACCGATCCGAGCCGCTTGAACCAGATGAACCGCAACGTTTTCCTGTGGTTCCAAGCCGGCATGCCGCTCGACCCGGCCTGGAACCCGCCACCCACTCCGTAGCGGAGAGCGGGCGGAGAGCCGGGCGAAAGCGGGCGCGCCTACGATTCTCCCGAGAGGAGAATCATGTCCGTTACACTGTCATACCCCGGCGTCTACGTCGAAGAGATTCCGAGCGGCGTCCATGCGATAACGGGCGTTCCGACCTCGATTGCGGCGTTCGTCGGACGCGCCTTGCGCGGCCCTGTCGACACTTCCACGACGATCTTTAGCTTTGGCGACTTCGGCCGCCAGTTCGGAGGGCTAGCCAGCGGCTACCCGATGAGCTACGCCGTTCGTGATTTCTTCGCCAACGGCGGCGGCGAGGCGGTTATCGTACGCCTTTGGGAGGCCGGTCCCGGTTCCTCGGGATCGAGCGTGAGCAGCTCGTCGCTCTCGAGCCTTTCGAGCGGGAGCTCGGGCTTCACCCTGCCCCTGCAAGCCGACGGCATCGCGCGAACGAACCTCGCCGACCCCGATACAATCGGGCTCACGCTCGAAGCGCAGAGCCCGGGCGCTTGGGGCAATAAAGTTTCGGTACAGGTGGCGTTGCCGAACCCGCCGATCGATGCGACCGTCGCCTCGAACCTCGGCTACAGTGACCCGTCGCAGCTCTTCAACCTGCTGGTTACCGACACGGGCGCCGGCACGAGCGAAACGTTCCTCAACGTCTCGGTCGTCGACGGAAGCCGGCGGCTCGACCAAGTGCTCGCGATGTCGTCGCAATTGGTCAGCGTGCCGATCGATCCGATCACGCTGAAACCGATGCTGCCTACGACGACACCGGGCGCGTCGAGCGCGATTTTCCTCAGCGGCGGCGGCGACGGCAACATTATCACCGATGCGACCGTCTACGTTCCGGCCGATCCAAGTACGAAGACCGGCATCTACGCGCTCGAGAACGCCGGCATCTTCAACCTGCTCTCCATTCCGCCCGACAGCGCGACCCCCGATAGCATGTTGTGGACGAGCACCGGCGCGCTCTACGAGCTCGTTTACCCGGCCGCACTCAGCTACTGCAAATCGAAAAAGGCGGTGCTAATCGTCGATCCGCCGTACGACTGGACGACCGTCGTCGACGCCAAGGGCGGACCCGCAGCGCTGAACCTCACCGGCGACGGCGATTACGGCGCACTCTACTTTCCGATGCTGATCGAGGCCGACCCGCTGCGCCAGGGTCAGCTTGGCACCATGCCGGGGTCCGGAGCGATCTGCGGCCTGATCGCAACGACCGACAATACGCGTGGCGTCTGGAAGGCGCCCGCCGGCATCGACACCGGATTCGTCGGTGCGCAAGGCCTGACCGTGCAGATGACCGACGGCGAGAACGGGGAGTTAAACCCGATCGGCGTCAACTGCCTGCGTAACTTCCCATTCATCGGCAACGTCGTCTGGGGCGCGCGCACGATGCGCGGCGCCGACGTGCTCTCCGACAACTATAAGTACCTGCCGGTTCGTCGCATGGCGCTCTACTTGGAGTTGAGCCTGCAGCAGGGCTTGCAATGGGTCGTCTTTGAGCCGAACGACGAACCGCTGTGGGCCTCGATCCGGTTGAACGTACAATCGTTCATGCAAGAGCTCTTCACGAAGGGCGCGTTCGCCGGCACGACGCCAAAGCAAGCCTACCTGGTGAAGTGCGACAGCGAGACGACGACGCCGACCGATCAAGCCAACGGCGTGGTCAACATCGTCGTCGGATTCGCGCCGCTCTATCCGGCGGAGTTCGTGGTTCTGCAGATTCAACAGCTCGCCGGCCAGACGGCGTCTTGAGGTAACGACGATGGCAGAGTTTCCCGCCAATCCGAAACGGTTCGACCCCTACAAGAACTTCAAGTTCCGCGTCAAGTGGGACGGGAAGTACGTCGCCGGCATCAGCAAAGTCAGCGCGCTCAAACGCACGACCGAAGTCGTGAAGTTCCGCGAGGGCGGCGACCCCAGCCTCTCGCGGAAGTCGCCCGGGCGCAGCGATTACGACGCAATCACACTCGAGCGAGGCGTCACGCAAGATCTCGAGTTTGAAGCGTGGGCGAACAAGGTTTGGAACCTCGGCGCCGGCTTCGGCTCGGAAGTCTCGCTGGCGGATTTCCGCAAAGACGTGATCTTGGACATCTTCAACGAGGCCGGCCAGAAAGTGCTCTCATACAAAATCTTTCGCTGCTGGGTTTCGGAGTTTCAGGCAACCGCCGACTTCGATGCCAACGCGAACGCGGTCGCTGATCCAGCACCTCAAGCTCGAAAACGAGGGGTGGCAGCGCGACGACAGCGTGACGGAACCAGTCGAACCGACCCTCAACCCGGGATAATCCGCCGCGATGCTCACGATGCCGAGCGACGCCGCGTTGTTGGACGTTTGGGAGATGGGCGACGGGGAGCACGCCCTCGATCGGGCGTTGACGATGCTCGCCGCCTTTACCGGCCGCTCGCGCGAAGAACTCGCGTCGTTGGGCATTCACCGGCGCGATGCATTATTGATCGCTTGCCGCATTCTGGCTTTCGGAACTTCCCTCGAAGGCGTCAGCGCGTGCGGCAAGTGCGGTTGCGACGTCGAGCTCTCGATCGAACTCTGCGCGCCGCCCGAACTCGACGAGTGCGGACGTCTCGAACTCGATGGCCGGCAGATCGTCTATCGAGCTCCGAACAGCTACGACTTGGCCCTGGTCGCGTCGTGCGCCGATCGCCGCGAAGGGGAAGCGCTCCTGCGCGCGCGCTGCGTCGAGGGCGCCCCCGGCGAGGAGGCCGTGCGCAGCGTCGAGGCGGCGCTCGAGGCACTCAGCGATCCGGTGGCAATCGAGGTTCCGACCGCGTGCGCAGCCTGCGGCGAGCCGCTGCGCCCAACGGTCGAGATCGAATCGTTTCTGTGGCGCGAGATCGCGGCGTACGCGCAGCGCTTGCTCGACGACGTCGACCAGTTGGCCAGCCGCTACGGTTGGAGCGAGCGCGAAATCCTGGCGTTGTCGGGCGCACGGCGGCGGCACTACATCGAGGCGTTTGCGTGAGCGGCTACTTTGCGCGCGCCGCCGAGCGCGCATTTGGCGACAAGACCAGCGTTCGTCCGGCCAGAAACCGGTATCAGATCGGCCTGGCCGGTGACGACGCGCCGGCACTGCGCAGCGAGCAATTCGAACGTCACGCCGTCACCGATCGCGAGCCTTCGCGGGAAGCGGCGCGACCCCAGCCCGCGGCACAAGCACCGCGCGAAGGAGACGCTGCGGCTCGTGCGCGGCTCGCCCCGCCGCTGCCGCTCGTAACAATTCCACACGAAACCACGCGGCTCGTCGAGCGCGAGCCGCCGGTACGGCCACCGTCCAAACACGCGCGCGTTGCCGAGGCACGCGAGCCCGGTGCTCGGTCGGCCGACGTGCCGCAGCGGCTCGACGAGCCGCGCGCGCGCGCGCAGCCCCAGCGCGCGGAGCCGCGCCTGCTGCCCGTACAACGACCAGCATCGTCGCCGGTGATGGGCGACGCGTTCGCGCGTCCGCCAGCATCGCGGCACGAGCCGGCGCCGGTTCACGTTCATATCGGACGCATCGACCTGCGCGCCGCCGAGACGCCGGCACCGAAGAAGCCGCCGCCCGAGCGCGCGATGCGACGTCCCTCGCTCGAAGAACACTTGCGCGCTCGCGAGCGGAGCCTGCGATGAGCACCGCCTTGGCCCTGGCCGCGACTTCGCGCGTGATGGCGGCCGTGATCGACGACGCCGTCGCCGCGGCCCGCGCGACGCTTCCGAGCATCCTCGGATCGGCGACGACGAGCTCGTCGCCGCCCGATAAGATCGATACCAGTGTCGGCGGCGAGATCACCAATCTCAACCTCTTTCTCTATCACGTCACCTACAATCAAGGATGGCGCGAGGTCGGGCTGCCTACGCGCGGTTCGAACGGATCGTCGATCGGGCGCGCGCCGCTGGCACTCAACCTGCACTACCTGTTGAGCGCGTACAGCGATGGCGACTACGAAGCGCAGATCATGCTCGGCATCGGGATGCAGGCGATGCACGAGATCCCGCTTCTCTTCCGCCAGAAGATCGAAGACGTCTTTAGCTCGGCGGTGACCGACGTAGACAAGGCGCTGGCGACTTCGGGTCTGGCCGATCAGCTCGAGCTGATGAAGATCACGCCGCAACAGCTGACGACCGACGAGCTGGCAAAGCTGTGGACCGCCTTTCCGAGCAAGTTTCGCGTCTCGGCCGGCTACGAGGTCTCGGTCGCGCTGATCGAGACGAAGGCGCCGTTCACCGCCCCGCTCCCGGTGCTCACGCCGAAGATCACCGTCTTTCCGTTCCTCGAGCCCTCGATCGCCGGCGTCACACCGCAGGTCGTGCCGTTTGCGGCCGGCGCTTCGATCGAGATTACCGGAAGCAACTTGCCCGGTCAGAACACGGTGGTGATCTTCGACGGCGCTCCGTCATTGCCGCAGACGCCGACGATCGTCGGCGACGGGTCGAGCGTCAGCGTCACGCTGCCGGCGCTCTTGGCCGGCATCAACACGCTTCACGTCGTACGAGAGCTCGACTTAGGCGAGCCAACGCTCACCCCGATCGTCGAATCGAATCTCGGTTCGTTCGTCTTACAGCCGGTGACCGGGACGATCACGGTCGGGTCGTTCGACCCGAGCACGCAGACGACGCCGGTAACGGTAACGCTGACGCCGGCGTTGGGCGGCGGCCAGCAAGTCTCGTTGCTGCTGACCCAGACCAACCCTCCGCCGAACACGACCGCGCTTTCGTATATGTTCGACGCCGACCCGGCCGACATCACCTTGCCCGCGACGGTGACCTTTAGGACGGCCGGCGTCGCGACCGGCAATACCTACCTCGTGCGCGTGCGTGTAGACGGTGCGGACAGCCCGCTCGGCGTCGATCCGATTACCAAGCAGTTCGTCTCGCCGACGGCGGTCTTCTGATGGCGCTGCGCGTCGAGAGTGCGGAGTTCATCGGCGGAAACCAACGCGCGCTGATGCGTGACGTGGCGCTCGTTCGCGCGGCGCTCGAACGCTACGCGGGGACGCCGGTGGAGGCGCCGGCCGAGCCCCAAGGCCCGGGCGTGCCAAGCTGCCTCGACCGAATCTGTGAGACCTTCTCGCTCTCGAGCTTCGAGCGCAAAATTCTCGTCGCGTGCGCAGCGGTCGATCTCGACGGCGGCTTCGCCTCGCTCTGCGCAATCGCACAGGGGGATCCGGCACGCGC
This sequence comes from Vulcanimicrobiota bacterium, assembly GCA_963739845.1. Lineage (GTDB taxonomy): Bacteria > Vulcanimicrobiota > Vulcanimicrobiia > Vulcanimicrobiales > Vulcanimicrobiaceae > Cybelea. Next base: position 157,159 of record CAVUBQ010000002.1, read on the forward strand.
GTATCCGACCTTCGGCCTGGCACTGGCCGCGTTCGACGACGCGCACTGGAGCGCGCTGGCGCCGCAGGCGCCGCTGCGACACTGGTCGCTCATCAGCGTCGGGCGCGACGCGCCGTTAACCTTCGCGCCGCTGCGCATCGACGAGCCGATCCTGCACGAGCTGGCCGGCGTTCCGGAACGCAATCCGCAGCTGCGCCCGTTTCTCGGCGCGTTTGCCCGAAGACGACGACTTGGCGCCGTCACAGCGGGTCGCGATCGACCGAATCGTGCGGCTGCTGAACGCCATCGGCGCGCGAAGCACTGGTGCAGCTGACCGGTCCGCGATCCGGCGGCGAGTGCGACGGTTGCCCGGGCGGCGTTTGCCGCGATCGGCACCGATACGCGTCGCCATCGACGGCCGAACGCTGCCGCGCGATCCGCGCGAGATCGAAGAGCTCGTGCGCGTCTGGTCGCGCGAGGCGCTGCTTGCACGGCAGCGCGCTCTATATCGACGCGCACGGCATCGACGAATCGCCCGAGCTATTGCCGTGCATGCTCTTGGCCGAGAAGGCGGAGAGCCCGGTCGTGCTCGGCGTCGACCGGCCGCTGGCGATCGCGCGCCGTCCGGCGTACGCGCTGGCGATCGGCAAGCCGCTGCGCGGCGAGCAACGCGAGCTCTGGCATCAGATGCTCGGAGCCGACGGCGCGGGCGACGCGCTCGCCGCGCAGTTCGACTTTGCGCGCGCATCGCATTCGGGCGACCGCGGTGATGGCGCAGAGCGAGGAAGGCGAAGACCTTCAGGCGCGTGCGTGGTCGGCGGCGTGCGCGAACGCGCGTGCCGGGCTCGACACGATCGCGCAACGCCTGGATTGCGGCGGCGCGGGCGACGTTCTAGTCCTGCCGGCGCGACAGAGCGACGGGCTGCTGCGACATCATCGCGTTCGCGCGAAACCGAATGCGCGTCTACGAAGACTGGGGGATGGGGTTGCGCGCCGCTCGCGGGCTCGGCCTGAGCGCGCTCTTCCACGGGCCGAGCGGCACGGGAAAGACGCTCGGGGCCGAGGCGATCGGCGCCGCAGCTCGCGCTCGACCTCTACCGGGTCGATTTGAGCCAGCTGGTCAGCAAGTACATCGGCGAAACCGAGAAGAACTTGCGGCGCGTCTTCGACGCGGCTGAGGACGGCGGCGCGATTCTGCTCTTCGACGAGTGCGACGCGATCTTCGGCAAGCGCGGCGAGAGTCGAGCACGGTCACGACCGCTACGCCAACGTCGAGGTCAGCTACCTGCTGCAGCGGATGGAGGCGTATCGCGGCGTTGCGATCCTGACCACCAACATGCGCAGCGCGATCGACCCGGCGTTCCTGCGGCGCATCCGCTTCGTCATCGACTTCCCGTTTCCCGATTACGAGCAGCGCTTGGCGATTTGGCGGCGCTCCTTCGCGCCGAGCGTTCCGATCGAGGGGCTCGACTTCACGAAGATCGCTCGCCTCAACGTTACCGGCGGAAGCATCCGCAACATCGCCCTGCACGCGGCCTTCCTGGCGGCCGATGCGAAGCGCGGCGTGCGGATGAGCGACGTCGCACGCGCCGCGCGGGCCGAGTGCCTCAAGATGGAGCGGACGCCAAGCGAACTGGAGATCGGAGGTTGGGTATGAAGACCGCGCGCACCGTCGTGACCATCGACGAGCTTCGCCTGCGCGGTTTCGACCCGCGGCGGCTCGAGCGGAATCGGCGACGGCGCTGACGCACGGAGCTGACTCGCCGACGCGTGCATCTGCAGCCGCGGATCGCGCGCGACGTCGCCAAGGCGGTCGCTGCGGCGATCCGCAGAGAGGTGCGTCCAGGCCGTGCTAAAGGGCGGAATCGTGCTGGTGGATCCGGCCAGCGCGGCGGTGCTGCGCGTGATCCCGCTGCAGTACAACCCGGAGACGATCACGCGCACGCTGCAGGTGCAAGGCGTGGGCGCCGATAGCGGCCCGCACGTCGATCAGATGCGCCTCAAAGGGCCGCCGATCGAGACGATCAAGCTCGAAGCCGAGATCGACGCGACCGACATGCTCGACAACCCGCAGCAGAACCCGACCGCCGTCCAGAGCGGCATCGCTCCGAAGCTGGCCAGCCTCGAGATGATCATCTATCCGACCAGCACGCAGCTTCAGACGGCCAATGCGAACGCGCGAGCGGGACGCTCGAGATCGTTCCGATGGACGCGCCGCTTGTCGCTCTTCGTCTGGAGCAAGGTGCGCGTCGTGCCGGTTCGTTTCACCGAATTCAGCATCACCGAAGAGATGTTCGACAGCTCGCTCAACCCGATTCGCGCCAAGGTCTCGCTCGGGTTTCGCGTCCTGAGCATCGACGACCTCACCTTCTCCTCCACCGGCGGCAGCATTTACCTGGCCTACCAGCAACAGAAGGAACGCCTCGCGCAGAGTTTTAGCGGGGGCCGCCTCTCCAGCCTCGGCATCGCGGGCATCCCATGAGCGACACGCTCAGCGCGCTGCTCTCCGCCGGCGCGATCCCGCAGACCTCGTACGCACCGGACAGCCGGTACTACGGCCTGGCGCCGAGCACGTACGTGACGGCCGACGGCGAGACGATCCGATACACGTCGCGCCGGTTCATTCCGCAACCGGCCGCCTTCGCGACCATCTCGGTGCACTCGGTCGTGCAAGGCGAGCGCATCGACGTGATCGGCGCGCAGCTTCTTCGGCGACCCGCTGCTCTACTGGCGGCTCTGCGACGCCAATCTGGCGGTGCGCCCGGACGATCTCGACGATGACCGGACTCCTGCTGCGGGATGACGCTCGCCGCGGACTTCCGCGAGCCAGGCAACGTGAACGGCGGCATCCAGCTGACGCTTTCGATCGGCCCGGCGGTTCCGATCGCCGTGCCGAAGACGGTGCTCGACGCGCTGGAGAGCGGTCAAGGTCACGACCAAGGCGGTAGGCACGAGCGGCTTCGAGCTGAACTTCAACGATCGACGTCAATTCGCCGCTGCAGACGCTGTTCCTGATCGGCGGCGGCGTTTCGATTCCGCTGCTGCGAGTCGTCGTCGCGGTCACGGTCAACGGCACGACAGACCGTACTGATCGACGGCGTGATGACCGATCACCACGTCGGCACCGACGTGCAGAACGGCAAGACGACGCTGACGCATGATCGGCGAGGACCTGACGCGGGTGATGGATTACTTCGACTCTCAGCGGGATGCCGTTTCCGGCGATGCCGCCCGAGGCGCAGGTGCTCTTGCGCTCGCGCCAAATACGCGCTGCTCGGCGTCATCCCGATGGTCATCCCGAGCGTGTTGATCGACATTCCGCTCCCGATCGACCGCATACCGCGCACAGAAAGGCACCGATCCTGGCGCATATCCGCCGCCTCGCGGATCAGTGCGGCTACGTCTTCTACCTCGACCCCGGCCCGCAGCCGGGCACGAGCGTCGCGTATTGGGGCCCGCAGATCAAGTGGGGCCCGGTGCAGCCGGCGCTTGGCGATCGACGCCGACGCCTCTACCAACGTCGAGCATCTGCAGTTCTCGTTCGACAACGATCGCAAGACCATGCCGATCGTGATCATCCAGGAGCCGTACACCAAGATCCCGATCCCGATCACCGGTCGGCAACATCTACGCCGCTCAATCCTCCGCTCGGGATCGATCCCGCCGATTCCCAAGGGGATCGAGATCATCACCGGCGCGGCCAAGTGGTCGGCGATGCGCGCGGCGCTGATCGCCATGGCCAAGGCGTCGAAGGCGGCCGATGCGGTCACGGCCACGGGATCGCTCAACGTGCTGCGCTATGGCAGGTGCTGAAGCCGCGCAAGCTGGTCGGGCATGCGCGGCGTCGGCACCGCCTTCGACGGCCTCTACTACGTCAACTCGCGTCACGCACGAGATCAAGCGCGGCGAGTACAAGCAGAGCTTCGAACTGACCCGCAACGGGCTGGTCTCGACGCTTTGGAGCATACCGGCATGAGCACGACCGCCGACGCAAGACACCACCGCTCGACTCCAACTGCCAACGATAACGCGCAGCAGTTCTACGGCAAGTATCGCGGCACGGTCATCAACAACGTCGATCCGATGCAGATCGGGCGCATTCAGGTGATCGTGCCGGACGTCTCGACCGTGCTGCCGACCTCGTGGGCAATGCCGTGCTTGCCGACCGGCGGCATTCAGATGGGCGTGTTGAGCGTGCCGTCGATCGGTGCCGGCGTTTGGGTCGAGTTCGAGCAGGGCGATCCCGACTACCCGATCTGGGTCGGATGCTACTAGGGCGAGGCGGCCGAAGTGCCGCTGCTCTCGCACCTCGCGCCGCCGGCGATTCCGGCGATCACGATGCAGACGGCGCTGCAGAACGGCATCATCATCAGCGACGTGCCGGGACCGACCGGCGGCATCATGCTCAAGAGCGCGACCGGCGCGACGCTCATCGTCAACGACACCGGCATCTACATTCAGAACGGAAAGGGCGCGATCGATCACGATGATCGGGCCGACCGTGACCGTCAACGCCGGCGCGCTGACGGTGATCTAGATGCCGCGGACCACTCTTTCACGTCGGCGCGGTCGCGCTCTGTTCCCACGCCGGAGCCGGTCACGACGATCTCGTCCGATCCGCGCGTCCTGGTGAGCGGCATGCCGGTCGCGACGATGGCCGATCAGTATATGGTCGCCGGCTGCGCGTTCACCATCTCCGGCGTGCCGACGCCGTGTTTGAAAGTGCTGTGGCTCACGAGCGCTACGCGCGTCCTGGTCAACGGCATACCGCCGATCACCGCGCTCAGCACCGGCCTGACCATTGCCGCCGGCGCGCCGGGCGGTCCGCCGATCATCGTGCAGACGCAGCCACGGGTCTCAGCGCTATGACGCTGAGCGCGGGCACGCGCACCGATTGCCTCGCCCTACGCGATCGACGGGCGCGGACGCACGGCCGAAACGACCCCCGAGCAGCACATCACGCGACCTGATCGAGATGGTGCTCTTCACCGCGCCGGGCGAGCGGGTGATGCGGCCGACGTTCGGCAGCGGCTTGCTCGGCCTGGTCTTCGCGCCGACCGACGACTCGATCGCCGCAACGACGCAGCTGCTGATTGCCAGCGCCTTGCAGACCTGGCTCGGCGATCTGATCCTGGTCGGCGACGTTACCGTCACCAGCGACGTCTCGACGGTCGAGATCGTGATCTCGTATGCGATTCGCAGCTCGGGAACGACGGCCAGCGCGACGTTCACGGTGAACCAGTGAACGGCACGGCGCCGGCCCACGAGGAACGGCTGCAGCTCGTCCGCGAGTCGGGCTCGGGCGCGCCGCTGACCAAGATCAACGGCATCGATTTCATCGACGTCGACCCGGGCAACGAAGGCACCCTGTTCGTCTCGTTCGTCTTCGACGTCAACACCGACGTCGATCCGACCATTCCAACGGCGGTCGGGAGCGCGCTCTCGGCCGGCGATTTCACCGTCTTAGGAGGCGAACGGATCACGCCGGTCTCGGTGCAGAAGATCGCGCGCGTCGCGAGCAATCAGATCGCGGTAGCCGTAGCGCCGATCGGCGATTTCTCGATCTACACGCTGCAGATCGGAACGCCGCCGGATGGTCCGCCGGGATTCGACCCGATGCTCTGCACGGCGCCGTTCATCTTCCACGTCGAGTGCGCGAAGCGCTTCGACTGCAAGCAGAGCACGGTCTGCGCCGCCCACGGTCGTGACGCCGCCGCCGATCGACTACCTGGCGAAGGATTATCCCGCATTCGTCGCCGTGATGCTCGACCGGCTGGCGCTGCTCGCGCCGCGCTGGACCGAGCGCCACGCGGCCGATCTCGGCGTCGCCGTCGTCGAGGTGTTGGCCTACGTCGCCGACCAACTGAGCTACCGGCACGACGTCGTCGACACCGAAGCCTATCTCGAAACGGCGCGGCTGCGCACCTCGGTACGCCGCCACGCCCGGCTGGTCGATTACCGAATCGGCGACGGATCGAACGCGCGCGTCTGGCTCGCGCTCACCTTGAACAACGATCTTACGACCGGTGTGCCGCCGGGAACGCGCTGCTGCACCGCCTTTGACGGTGCGACCGCGCCGGATTTGCCGGCGACGACGCAGACCTACCTGGCGGCGATCAACGCCGGCGCGGAGTTCTTCGAGGTCTTGGCCGACCGCTTTACCACCGACGAGCCGCCCAAGGCGGCGCCGCGCGCGCTCTACGCGGTAAACAACGTGATGCCGTTCTATAACTGGAGCGCGACCGAGCTCTGCCTGCCGATCGGCGCGACCAGCGCTACGCTCGACGGCAGCTACCAGCTCTCGCGCGGCGACGTGCTCCTCTTTGCCGAGCAGCTCGGGCCGCAGACCGGCGATGCGGCGGACGCCGATGCGACGCACCGCTGCGCGGTTCGATTAATCGCCGACGGCGTGGCCGATTACGACCCGCTCTACGGAACGGCGAAGCCGATCACGCGCATCACCTGGCATGGCGACGACGCGTTGACCTTTCCGCTCTGCGTCGCGAGCGTCACGGACCTGACGCACGGCGCGCAGCCGATCGTGGGTGTAAGCGCGGCGTACGGCAACGTAATCCTCGCCGATAGCGGACGCACGCTGGGCGCGCCGCTTGAGACGATGCCCGAGCCGCTGCTCCCCGCGCCGGCCGACACGCGCTTTCGTCCGCAACTGAGCGAGGCGCCGGTGACATTCGCCGCGGCAAACCCGTACGTGAGCGATCGACCGTCGGATCCGTCGGATGTGTTGACGTCGGCGGCCGCAGCGAGGGTCTGGACGGCGAACCAGACGCTGCCCGAGCTGACGGTAAGCAGCATCGATGCCGCGAGCAACGTGTTGACCTGGGCGCCGCAGGGCGACTTGATCGACGCGGCGCCCGAGACGACCGGCTTCGTCACCGAGGTCGAGAACAACGGAAGCGCATTTCTGCGCTTCGGAGACGGAACCAACGGCATGGCGGCGACGACAGAGATGTCGTTTTCGGCGGCGTATCGCATCGGTAACGGAACCTCGGGGAACGTCGGGCGGCGATACGATCACGCTCATCGATCTCAGCTTTCCGGGCGGCGGCTTCATCGATTCGGTCACCAACCCGCTGCCGGCCGCCGGCGGCGTCGACCCGGAGAGCAACGAGCACGTGCGGCAGAACGCTCCGGTCGCGTTTCGCACGCAAGAGCGTTGCGTCACCCCGCAAGATTACGCCGATCGGGCTCTCCAAGTGCCGGGCGTCGCGCAAGCGGCGGCGACGTTTCGCTGGACGGGCAGCTGGCTGACCATGTTCGTTACGATCGCTCGCGAGGGCGGGCGTGCCGATCGACGCGGCATTTAAGACGAGCGTAGAGGCCTACCTCGACATATACCGCATGGCCGGCGTGGACCTCGAGGTGGAGGACGCGATTCGCGTGCCGCTGCACCTAAAGATGCACGTCTGCGTGCAGCCCGAGTACGTGGCAACCGACGTCGAAGCGGTACTGCTGCAGGTATTTAGCGACGGCATTCTCGCCGACGGGACGCTGGGCACGTTCAACCCGGAGCGATTCGTGATGGGCGCGCCGTATTATTTGAGCCCGCTTATCGCGGCGGCCCAAGAGGTTGACGGAGTGCAGAGCGTTCGCATCGACGCCTTCGAACGCGAGAGCGAACCGGGAGGCGACGGCCTGACGGCGGGCGTGCTGATACCCGACCGGCTCGAGCTTTTCGAGCTTGCGAACGATCCGAACTATCCCGAACGCGGGTATTTCGAGCTCACCGTGGACGGTGGGTTATGAACGGCGTCGAGTACTGCGGCTGCTGTCAGGGCATCTCGCAAGAGACGCCGGCGCCGATCGACAACCGGCCCGGGCTCTCGGAGATCACCTATCGCGCCGGCACGTGGACGCAGTTCAAGGCGAGCATGCTCGACGCGCTCTCGAACTCGCCGCAACTGGCCGGCCTACGCACGCGCGACGACGACGATTTTACGATCGCGCTGTGCGATGCGTTTGCCATCGTCTGCGATATCCTCACCTTCTACTACGAACGCAGCGCGAACGAGCATTACTTGCGCACCGCAACGCAGCTCGTTTCGGTTGCCGAGCTGGCAGCGCTGATCGGATACGAGCCCTCGCCCGGCGTCGCGGCGAGCGCGGCCCTCGCATTTACGCTGGAATCGCCGCCGCCGGCCATGCCGCAGACGCCGCCGGCGCCGCAGCCGGCGTTGGTTCCAAATCAGGTGCCGATTCCAGTGGGGATGCAAGTGCAGAGCGTGCCTGGGCCTGGAGAGCAGCCGGTCACGTTCGAGACGGTCGCGCAGATCACCGCGCGCTACGACTGGAACGCGCTCGAACCGAGGCAATCGATTCCGTATGCCGACGTCGTGGCAAACGTGCATCCGACGCACCTTCGACTGCAAGGTTTGATCGGAACGCTCCAGGTCGGCGACTACGTGCTGATCGTCGTGCCGATCGGGCCGTACGTGGCACGCGGCATCAGCCGCGTGACCAGCACGACACAGGATACAGGCACGCAGACGACGCTGATCGAGCTGACCCGCCTCAACGGAACGTCCACCGATCCGGTGCTCGAACCGGATCCTTCGAAGTTCGGAACGACGCTGAGCGGAAAGCTGAACAAGGCGACGATCGAGCAGCAAGTCGACGGCGTTACCTGGAGCGACCAGAGCGTCTTTACCGCGCAAGCACAGAAGCTGCAGTGGGATCTGGACCTGACGCAAGCGATCGTCAACAGCATCGCGTCGAACGGACCGCAAGAACCGCCGCTGCGCGTCTACCGGCTGGGCGTGCGCGCCGTCGATCTTCGGACACAACGCGCCGTATTACAACACGCTGCCGTCCTACACGCCGCTCTCGGGGTCGTTCCCGGCAAATTGGGAGAACGAGACGCTGGGCGAGATGAACCCGAGCCCCAGCGAAGCGATCGTCTACCTCGACACGACCTATCCGGCGCTGGTTGAGGGTACGTGGGTCGCATTGCTGCAAGGAACGGGTTGGGTCGCGGGGGAGGTCACCGGCGCGGCGACGCTGAGCAAGGCGGAGTTCCTTCTTACCGGGACGGTTACCGCGCTCACGCTCGATCTCGATCGCGACTACCTCTATTACTTCGGCATGCGCACGACGGCGGTGCTTGGCGCGACCGACGAGTACGCCGTCGCCGAGGAGCTTCTCGACGGCACGACCATCGCCGGCGCGACGATTCTGCTGGAGTCGGCCCAGCTTCGTCTGCAGACCGGCCAAGAGGTGATCGTGAGCGGGACCTCGGCGACGAAGACCGGTCAGAGCGGCACCGAGCTGCACACGATCGTGGGGCTCGTGCTGGTCGACGGCCGCACGCAGGTGACGCTCGACGCGGCGCTCGCCGATCAGTACGTTTGGAATAGCGTGACGCTGAACGCGAACGTCGCGCCGGCGACGCAGGGCACCAGCCGCAGTCAGATTCTCGGCAGCGGCGACGCGACCGCCTCATACCAGCGCTTCGCGCTCAACCAGCTGCCGGTCACCTACGTGAGCGCGGCGACGCCTTCGACGATTGCATCGACGCTGCAGGTGCGCGTGAACGGACGGCTCTGGAACGAGGTTCCGTACTTTTACGGCCACGGACCGGCCGAGCGCATCTACGTCACGCAAGTCGACACGCTCGGAAACCGGTTCGTCGAGTTCGGCGACGGGGCGGAGAATGGAGCGCGCTTACCGACCGGACAGAACAACGTCATCGCCGCGTACCGCCAGGGCCTCGGCAGCGCCGGAAACGTCGCGGCGAACAAGTTGAGCACGCTGCTGACGCGGCCGCTGGGCGTGCGCAGCGTGGTCAACCCAATCGCCGCGAGCGGCGGTGGAGATCCGCAGACGCTAGCCGACGCGCGAACGTGCGCGCCGATCACGGTGCGTGCGCTCGACCGCATCGTCTCGCTCGACGATTTCGCCGACTTCTGCGCGGCCAGCGCCGCGGTCGCCAAAGCCTCAGCCGTCTGGGCCTGGGACGGGCAGCGCCAAGTGGTCTGCATCACCGTCTCCGGGCCACAGGGCGTACCGATTCTGTCGGAGTCGCAGACCTATCTCAATCTCGTGGCCGCAATCCAAGCCGCCGGCGACGGAACGGTGCCGATCGTGCTCTGTACCTTCGTGCCGCGCACGTTTACGGTCGGTGTTACGCTCACCGTAGATCCGAGCTACGACGCAGACGTGGTGACCTCGGCGGCAAAGGCCGCCCTGCAGACGAACTTCTCGTTCGATCAACGCGCTTTCTTGCAGCCGGTCTACATGAGCGAGATCGTCGCGTTGCTGCAACAAGTCTCCGGCGTGGTCGCGTTGACGATCGACGCGTTCGATTTCAGCGACGGTCTGGGCATCGAGTTTAGCGGCGCCGCTCAGGGTGCGCTCGTCGCCGGACCCCCGCGCCTGGTCGCCGGCGCGCTCGCCGGCGCCGAGCTGCTGACGATCGACGGCGGTCCGCTTCCCGGCGTGGTGCACGCATGAAGACGTTCGACGCCGACATCATCTACAATCTTCTGCCACTGCACGTTCGCACCGTGGACGCCGCGCAGGGCGGCACGCTCTACGCGCTGATCGAGGTCATCGCGGGTCAAGCGAACATCGTCGACGACAACCTCTACCAGCTGTACGACGACCTGTTCATCGAGACGTGCAGCACGTGGGCGATTCCGTATATCGGCGACTTGATCGGCTATCGCCCGCTGCGGCCGATTCCGCCGAGCGAAGGACCGACGCGCGCGGACGTGGCCGATACGATCGGCCTGCGCCGGCGCAAGGGAACGTTGGTGGCGCTGGACCAGCTCGGAATCGACGTCACGCAGTGGCCCACGGTTGCGGTCGAGTACTTTGCGCGCCTAGCCGTCTCGCAGTACGTTCGCAACCACGTGCGCCTGCAGGATGCCTGCGTCGACGTGCACGGCTACGAGACGGCGATCGAGATCAACGGCGCGTTCGACATGGCGCCGCGCTCGGTAGACGTGCGGCGGATCCAAAGCGGCCGCGGACGATACAACATCCCGAACATCGGCGTCTTCGTCTGGCGACTCCAGGCGTTCGGCGGAGCAACGCTCGGGCTAGGGCCGGCGGCGGAACCAGTACCGAACAAGCTTGTTGCGAGCGCCGCGCGGGAGGTCGGCCCCAACCGCTTCACGTTCGATTCGTTCGGCGACGACGTAGCGCTGGTCAATCCGCCGCAGACTCGCGCCGAGTTTACGCTGCCGGCAAAAGCGAACGTCCCGTTCCCTCTGCGGCGCTTTCCGCTCTTCGACGAACTCCAAGGGCTTCGGGCGGGGACGATTGCGCCCGACGATGCCGTCTATTTTGGGGCGAATCCGGTTTTGGCGGTCTTCGATTTGAGCGGGAATCAGATTCCGGCGGCCCACCTCGCGGTTTGCGACCTATCGCAGTGGACGGCGCCATCCGATCCGGCGATCTACGTCGCGGTGGATCCGGAACTCGGACGGATGGCGTGCAACACGTCGGTCTTCACGCCGCAGCCTCCGCTGCGCGTCGCCTATGCGTACGCCTTCAGCGGCCCGTACGGCGGCGGCACCTACGTGCGGCCGCTCGACCCGAACGAGGGGCCGCCCACGCTGACGGTTACCGATCTCGCGAGTGCGGCTCCGGACGGATGGCAATCCGGCATCGTAGAGATCGGCGACAGTGGCATCTATCTCGGCGACGTGACGTTTTCGCCGGCGTCGGGCGGCCTGGTGGTGCGCGCCGAAGACGACGCGCGTCCAGTGCTCGCCGGAGACGTGACGATCGTCGCGCGGCCCGGCGGCAGCATCACGCTCCGCGGCATCGGCATCGGCGGATCGCTCTCAATCGTACCGCCGCCGGTGAGCGCCGGCGGCGCAAGCAGCACGTCGAGCGGCAGCTCGTCGTCGCTCGGCGCGGTCGCCGAACCGGGTGACCCCGCGTTCAGCGTAAACCTTGAGGATTGCACGGTGCGCGGCCCGCTGCGCTGGACGTACGCCGGCGGCGGCTCGCTGCAGATCGCCAAGTCGCTGTGCGCCGCACTCTTTGTGGATCCGACCGTTGAGATTTCGGTCGCCGACAGCGTGATCGATTCCGGCTTCAGCGGCCCGTTCTTGGGGAGCAGCAGCGCGTCGAGTGGCGGCGTCGATCCGTTCGCCGCAATCGCCGGCGCAAACGGATCCGACGAGTGCGGAGATTTGACGCTCTCGGCGTGCACGGTCTTCGGCGACATCGAGACGCGCGAGATCGTGCTGATCGAGAACAGCATCATCACCGGCAGCGTCATCGCCGCTCGGACGCAGGCGGGTTGCGTTCGTTACAGTTACCTTCCGCCGCCGCCTTACTCGAGCGTTCCACCCCGTTTCCGCTGCCAGCCCGATCTTACGATCGACGCCGCCGTCGCCGCAGCGCTTGCCGCAAATCCCGCGCTGACCGCGGTCGAGGCAGCGGCGATCGGGAGCGCGATCGAGGCGTGGCTCGTGCCGGTCTTTACCAGCCGGCGCAAGTTCGACGCCGGTTACGCGCAGCTGGCCGACTCGTGCCCAACCGAGATCACCAACGGGGCCGAGAGCGAGGACGAGATGGGCGCGTTCCACGCCTTGTATTCGCCGCGGCGCCAAGGCAACTTAAAGTACCGTTTCGATGAGTACCTGCGCATCGGTCTCGATGCGGGAGTCATCCATGCAACCTGACCGATACACCCGGGAGCACGATTAGCATGAAAGCCGATTTCAGCCGAAATACGTTTCATCCGTGGCGCCACTACCGCCGCGTCCTAGGACAGCAAGGGCGCGTCGTCATCGATGCGGACGCCAACGAACAGACGTCGATAAACCTCGCGACGACCGAGCAGACGACGTTCGACGTCATCGGCCCGGCCGGCGTGCCCGAAACCTCGCTCTCCTCAGGATACGACGGCGGCTTTCAAATCGGTATCGCATCGGGCGGCGGCGATCTCACGATCTCGCACGGACGAATCTATGTCGATGGCTTGCTGGTGGAGAATAATCTCGACACGACGTTGACGACGCAGCCCTTCCTGCCGCTCTCCCCGGGGAACTTCGGCCCGGCCGGCGTGAGCGGCAAGGGCAGCGTCTACGGAGTGTATCTCGATGCGTGGGAACGCGTGATCACGGCGGTCGACGATCCCGAGATTTTGGAGATCGCGCTGGGCGGCCCCGATACTTCGCTGCGCTCGCAGATCGCGTGGCAGGTGAAGCTCGGCGCGATCGATACGTCGGAGTTCGGCGAGAACCCGTCGTGCGCGGAGATTCTCCCGCCGTGGGGCGAGATCGCGAATCAGGGGAAGCTCGCCGCTCAGGGCGGCGCGCCTTCGACGGATCCGCTGCCCTGCGTCTTGCCGCCGCAGACCGGATATCAGAGCCTCGAGAACCAGCTCTATCGCGTCGAAATCCACACCGCCGGGGGCTACGGAACCGCGACGTTCAAGTGGTCGCGCGAGAACGGTTCGGTGATCGCCGGCATCGTTTCCCAGCTCAACGGCTCGTTCTCGAGCCCGACGTTCAAAGTGACGACGGTTGGACGCGACTCGACGCTGGGATTTGCACCGGGCGACTGGGTCGAGCTGATCGACGACGACAGCGAATTTCAAACCGGTCACGGAGAGCTGATTCAGTGCGGGACGGTCGACGGCAACGCGATGACGATCTCGTTGCAGACCGCGCCCACGCTGACGATCGATCCGACGAAGCATCCGAAGCTGCGCCGCTGGGATCAGCAACAAGGCGCAAACGCAAACGGCGTGCTCATCAGCGACGGCTCGTGGATCGCGCTGGAGAACGGCGTGCAGGTTCAGTTCTCGAACGGGCAATTCGAGATCGGCGACTACTGGCTGATTCCAGCGCGAACGGCGACGTCGGCCGATACGACCGGGACGATCGAGTGGCGCATCGACTCAACAACCAATGCGCCGGCTTTTGAATACCCCAAGGGCATCAAGCATTACTATGCCAAGCTCGCGATCGTCGCGTTCAACGGCGAGACGTTTACGCCGCCGCCGGGCGCGTCAGGCGTCACCGATTGCCGCATCTTCTTCCCGCCGCTGACCGATCTTCAGCCGCAGGCGAGTCCATGTACGCTCGTGCTCGAGGCGGGCAGCGATTGGGTCGGCTTAATTAACTCGCTCTTCGCCAATCAGCCGTCGCTCGACGCCGAGATATGCTTTGCGACCGGCACGTTCGCGACCACGCAGCCGGTCGTGATCGCCACGACCGGCAACGTCAAAGTCAGCGGCGCCGGCTTGGGAACGCGCCTAATCGGAACCGGCATCGAGGCCGTACTGCAGTTCCAAGGCTGCGCAACGGCAATCGTACGCGACCTCTACGCCTCGGCCGATTCGGTCGACGCGCCGCCCGACGGCACGACCAAAGCCTCGCGCGTTATTCATGGCGCCCTGGACTTCGTGAGCTGCGGCGAGGTGCTGGTGGAGAACGTCTCACTCAGTTGCGGTGCCGCGCTGCTACCCGGCGCGGCGTGCCTCGTGGTGCGCAGCGACCCGACCCTCAATCCGACGACCGGAACCGGCGTCGCGCGCGTTCGCGGATCGACCTTCGCCGTCGGCGAGATGCAGTATGGAGTCTTGCTCGTGCACCAGCAACGTGCGTACGTGGAAGATAACGCGATCGGCGCGCTGCAGACCTCGGGCCTCAAGTGGAGCGCGAAGATTGGGAACGCGCTCTTCCAACGGCAGATCGTAAAGCAACTGGTGGGCAGTCCATCGCTGCTCATGGCGAAGGCAGCCTCCTCGTCGAGCTCCAGTTCAACCTCGACTTCTACAACGCGCACCCGGGCCTCGCTCAAGTCGCGCGCCGTTGCTACGCCGAAGAGCGCCGTTGCTACGCCGAAGAGCGCCGCTGCTACGCCGAAGAGCGCCGTCACGACGCCGGAGGTGGAGAAGTTCAACGCGGGTGTCGCGGTCGGCGGCAATGCGATTAAGTTCGTCTCGCCGCCGCAGATCGGTCAGGTCTTTCAAACGTACGTTGACCTGAACGGCCCCAAGGAGTTCGCCAACCAGAACGACCTCTACACCTACGTATCGAACGCGGCTCATCTGCTGGTAACCGATCCGGCGGCGCGCAGTCAGTTCCCATCGTTGGGACAGTACATAAACGGCTTGGAACGCAACGACCCGGTGGTTGGCGCGCGCGCGATCGCCGTCGGGGGAAGGGCGATTACCGAGCTGCGCATCACCGACAACTCGATCGCTAACATGCTCGCCGGAATCATCGTCGGCGTCAGCCACCGGGAGCGGCGTCCGCCGGCTTTGCCGGCCGATTCGATGCAGCACATACGCATCTCGGGGAACGTCATCAACCTGGTCCAGCCAGCAGTGACGGTCGGTTCGATGCCGCGTTTCGGGATCTTCGCCGGCAATCTGGGAAACCTGATGATCGAGGGGAACGAGGTGTCGGTCGCCTCGCTGCGGCGACTTCCGACCGACGGCATCCGCGTCTACGGTTATCTCGGCAAGAAGATGATCGTACGCCACAACCACACGGCCGGATTCACGCGCGACATCTTCGTGCGCGCACTTCTGCCGACCGGGCCGAAGCCCGGCACGACCTATTGGTTCACGACGCCGCCGGCGATCGGCACGCCGAACACGAATCTCTGGCTCGTTGCCGACAATCTGGTCGAAGGCAACAACATTGACGCGCAAGCCTGCATGGTCGTCGATAACTGGCCGTAAGAAACGCTTGCATTACGAAATGCGTGAGAGTATGATTATAGTTAGCGCGAGACTCCAAGGTAGGAGGGGATGACCCCGGGGGTTCGAATCCCGCGTCTTCGCTAACAACGCAGCGGGGCAAGAAGTTGCCCCGCTTTGCGTTTGCTGTGCGCCATATTGGCCATCACGCGCAAATACAAGGCGTGCCACGGTTGGTCGCCGCACCAGGACGATGAGCGCGTAACAGTGAATCAAACTTTAGGGTTGTTGAGAATTGCCTACCGCCGCAATTCAAAAGGGGCATCGTGAGGATTCACCACCGTCCAGTCATGATCGGGCTGCTAAGCCTCTGTCTAGCAGTGCCTGGACAGTTGGCCGCACAATCGCACCAGGATTCGGGCCCCGGGATGAATCAGACAGAGAGTGCAGTCCCCGGCCTTCACGACTTCGACTTCCTGGTTGGTCAATGGCGTGCCCATCATCGAAAGCTGAAGCAGCGACTAGCCAATAGTCACGAGTGGATTGAATTCGAAGGCACCCTGTCTAATCAGCCGCTTATGGGAGGTTACAGCAATGTGGACGATACAGTGCTTAGCGTTCCCGGTGCTCCCTATCGCGGTGTCGCTCTGCGGTCCTTCGACCCGAAGACCCAGCAGTGGTCAATCTGGTGGCTCGACAGCAGGACACCATCCGCAGCATTGGATCCGCCCATGATTGGAGGCTTCCGCAATGGCGTGGGAACTTTCTATGGGTCTGATACGGTCAGGGGAAACCGAGTTCGGGCGCGCTTCATCTGGTCAAACATCACTTCGACATCGGGCCACTGGGAGCAAGCGGACTCGCCAGACGAGGGTAAGACCTGGGAGATAAACTGGGTGCAGGACATCACACGAGTTCGCTGATCGTGGGGATCGACAAATAGTAAGAATGTTTTCAAGCGGCATGTGATGCGGTGCCTTAAGGGGACAACGCAAAGACGGTTCCGCAGCAGTTTGACGAGTTGCCTCCATCGCCGCCTAGAGAGGTCGCACCGTAGAGTGTGCCTTTAACGCTGACCAGAGCCTTCGGGTACATGCCGTCCGACCCCCCAGCAAAGCTGTAGAGCACGCGCTCCGCACCGGCGGTGCTGACGCTGTAAACGGTTCCGCAGCCCTCGACGCATCCCGACCCGCCGCCGGACGTGGTGGTGCCGTAGAGCGTGTCGTTCACGTCGATCAGGCCTACCTGCGGGCCCGCGCCATCGGAACCGCCGGCAAAGCGATACAGAACCTTTTCGTCGCCGCCCGTCGTTACGGCGTAGACAGTTCCACAGCCGGCGCCACTGTAGCATCCAGAGCCGCCCCCTAGGATGGTCGTACCGTAAAGTGTGCCGCCCACGTCGATTAAGTCGCCTTGCGGGGATGCGCCATCAGCTCCACCTTTGAAACGGTACAGCACTTTCTCCGCACCCGCGGCGCTGATGCTGTAAACGGTTCCACAACAACCTCCTTTTGCTCCACCGCCAAACCTAGTCGTACCGTAAAGCATGCCGTTGAGCTTTGGTCAAACCGCCATATGGGTTCTCGCCGTCGGAGCCGCCTTTGAAGCGATACAGCACTGTGTGCGTGCCGGACGTGCTGATGCTGTAAACGGTTCCGCAGCAAATGGGAGTTGCAGACGGGAGTTCTGCGATTAACGGTGCCTTTTTCTTACCGCCAGAGGCCGTTGTACCGTACAGAGTACCGTTCATATTGACTAAGCCGGCCACCGGTAGTCCTCCGTCCAGGCGGCCGCTGAAGCCATGGAGCACGGTCTGCGCTCCCGTTGTGCTAATGCTGTAGACCGTTCCCTTGCCATATGGTCCGCCTTGATAGGTCGTGCCGTACAACGTCCCCTTAACGTAGATCAGTCGCGACATCGGAAATAGTCCGTTCTGCCCGTTGAAGGTGAAAAGCAGCTTCTCGGTGCCCTGCGTGCTTATGCTGTAGAGAGTGCCGCAGCCATCGTTTCCGTGACATCGTTTTTGCCCGCCCCGGGACGCCGTGCCGTAGAGCGTACCGCCGGCGAGAGTCAAACCGGCAATGGGCCGTGATCCATCCGGGTAGTTATCGAAGCGGTACAGCACCTGATAAGACGATGCTTGCCCGGCATTGCTCTGCGGTAGCGCGCCCATCGCACCGATCGGCGACCGCGATCCGCCGCAACCTGCGAGCACGCCAGCGGCCATGCAGCTAACGAGCACGTTGCGGTTAAGAAAATGAATCATCAGCCCAAGCCCTCTCCGCTAAGAGTGTCGCCTTGGCATCCAACCTATACCGGGCGATCAACCCGATCATAGCACGCTGCCCGCGGATAGAGACCTTTCTAAGACGATCCTCAATGTTTACGTCAACACCGTTCCAACTAAAGGTGGCCCTGCGATTCAAATCCGACTCTATCCCGCAAGCAGCAAGCACGGGAAGGTCTTCACCTCTGGCTATAAACTGGGTAACCCGGGAAAATGACCTATGCCTGCGGGCGATAGGTGCCGAAGCTCCAAATGTGTCCTTCCGGGTCGCGCACGCCGAATTCGTGCGAGCCGTAGTCGGTATCTTCGAGCTCGCGGATGATTTCAGCACCTGCGGTCTTCGCCCGCGCGTAGACGGTGTCGACGGCGGCATCGGTGTCGAGCGCGATATAGATTCCACCCGTGACGCCTCCCAGGTTCTTAGGGCTGGTACCGTGTTGATCGTTCTTGACACTGCCCAGCATAATCAAGTTCCCAGCCAGTCGCAGCTGCGCGTGCGCGATAGTGTCGCCGTCGCCGGCATAGACTTCTTGCTCCTCGAAGCCCAAAGCCGCTTTGAGCCACGCGATTGCGGCCTTGGCCTCATTGTAGCGAACGCTCGGATAAATGGTTTGCACCGTACTCCTCATTTGTGTCGTATTCATGCCAGAAGTATACGATCTCGCTGGCGCCGCGTCTTGGAAAATTGTTCAGGGCTCGGCCAGGGTGACTGACTGGGGATACCGCATGGCCGAGACGAAATCGCCCGGCGTGAGCCGCGCGAACTCCGCAAAATCGCGGTACATGTGGGCCTGATCGTAATAGGCGAGCTCGGTCGCTACGTCCGCGATCTTCTCGCTGCGCTGGAGGAGCGAAAGGGCGTTATGGAACCGGACGATCCGTGCGAAGCGTTTGGGCGTCAGGCCGGTGCGGTCGCGGAAGCGCGAGGCAAATTCGTGGCGCGATACGCCCAGCCGAGCGCCGAGCCGGTCGAGCGAGACGGCGCCTCGCGCCTCACGAATCGTCGTTGAAGCCCATTCCACCAAAGGGTCGCGGTCGCCGCGCGCGAGCGGCAACAGCCAATCCACCGCGGCGAAAACAACAGCGGCGGCATTTCGTCGTTCGTTTCGTAATGAGATCCGCGCGGCGGTCGCGCAGCGCTCTCCGAGTTCGTCTGCTGCTCGCCCAATTACGTCGCGGACGTCGACCGTTACGTCGACGAGATGCTTCATATTGGAACGCAAGAGCGCAGACGCTCCGGCCGGCGCAAAGCTAATGCCGAGTACGCGGCAGCGTCCATGTGGGCTCACGACGACCGAGGGTTGCGTTCGGCATCCATTAATGCAAACAGCAGGAAATGGTTCAAGCGCGGGGTCGCTTCCATCACGATGCCGCTCGTCGAGCATGACGATCAATTCCGCGGTCCCGTCCGGAAAGACGCGCTCTTTTGCATGGGTCAGATGGCCGTCGAAATACCAAACGCGCTCAACCGTGCCGCGAAGGGGTGAATCCGTAGTCGGTGTCCAACGCGCCACGGTCCAGTGACCGAGTGACGAGTCTTGGCTTTCGACCGCCAGACCTGGCATGGAAAGCGCTTCTCGATCAATCGTCGGAATCTTCCAACGAGAGTAGCCGCGGTCTTATGCGTGCGCCGAAGCGAGCTCGCTTCTCAGAGCCTGCGCGAGCTCGGCCGTCTCTGCGGTCGGACCGACACCGAGATGCGCCTGCAAGTATTCGCAGAGCGTTTCGTATTGCTCCCAGGCGCGAGCGCGCTGCCCGAGTGCGGCAAAGCAGCGCATGACCAAGCGCCGCGCGCTTTCGTGGCCCGGTTCCCATTCGACCAAATGCAACCCGTAGGCGAGCGCGGCGCCGTACTCGCCGCGCTCCATCGCGTCGCCGGCCAGGTCGGCGGTCGCCGTAGCGAAAGCCGCGGCGCAACGCACGCGCAGCGGCAGAAGCCAATCGCCAACCTCGCCGGTCAGAAACTCGCCTTCGTAGAGCGCGCCTACCGCTTTGAGCGAGTCGCGGTCGCCCACGCGGCTGAACGCGAAGAGCTCGTCGACGTCGGATGCGACGCGTACGGTCGGACTCCACGCATAACCGCCCGGGACGCATTCGATCGCGTCGAAGCCACCAAGCATCTGGCGAAGATAGCGCCTGGCGCCGCTGGCTGCAAGATGAATGCGATGCGTTACGGAGTCAAGATCGGCGCCGGGCCAGAAAGCGTCGGCCAAGTCGTCGCGAGTCGCGACGCGGCGCGGGTGCGAACCGAGATATTGAAGGAACTCTCGGCCCTTCTTTGGAGCCGGGCCACTCTGCCATTCGCCGTTCGAACGGATGGCGAATAGGCCGAAGAAGCGAAAGCGAATCTCCACGGTCTGCATGTTCGGGCTTGCCTCGTATCGTGCGGTTTGGAAGAGAAAGCCGAGAGTACGACGAGAGGGGCTTGGACTAAGCTGGGATTGTGGCCGTGAAAAATTCGGCTCCGCTCTCGTTCGTCGTTCAGGTGCTCCCTGGCGGCGAGAGTGCCGACCTTCGGTTCCTGGTGACGAGCGGGATCGAAGGTCAGAGGCTCGTCGCCGACGAGTCGGAGTTCGTCGTGCGCGTCTGGCGCGAAGACGGCGGACCTGAGGGGACACATACCGTTCGCGCTTCGATCACCAACGTGAGCACCGGGGCGGCGGCGATGGTCCAAGGAAACGCCGCGCTCGGCCGGCTGGCGCGAGAAGTAGCGCTCAAGCTGGCCGATCAATAGCCGAATTCGCCTTTTCATTTCCGGTCTGGTCATCGTGCGCACGTAGACGCGCGAGGGGAAGGGCTTTCTGAGGAAACTCGTTGGGCCAAATGGCCCTTGACGATGCGGGTTCAGGTTTTTTTCATGGTGCTCTGGCATGCTTTGAGACGAGAGACTTTCATATCTGACAGGGCTATCCGATCATGCATCACGGAATTTTAAAACTTCGACGGCACTTTCGCCGCCTGTTTACTTTTCGCAGCCTGTTCGTCGCCGGCCAACGTCGGGGCACCCGGAGGATTCAGCCGGGCTCCGAGCCAGACCCGATCGGCGCAAATGCGACCGTCGTCCCAGCAAGTTTACGTCTCGGACGAAGGGGCCAACGCCGTCTTCGTATACCCGGCCGGCGTGGACAATCCGTCACCGAGCGCAACGATCACCGACGGCATCCAAGATCCGCTGGGCATCGCGGTCGATGGAAACGGCACGCTCTACGTCGCGAACTTCGTCGGGGGCGCGGGCCCCGGGGTCTCGGGTACCGGGAGCGTCACGATCTACAAACGCGGCTCGACTCACCCAGCGCTGACGATCACCAGCATCAACTCGCCGGTCGCCGTTGCGGTCGACGGGCACGGCACGTTGTACGTCGACGAAGACGACTCGAAAACGCCGCTGATCGCCGAGTTCGCTCCCGGCGCGACCACGCCGACGAAGAGCGTCATCGCGACCAGGATTAGCGGCATAGAACCCTTCATGGGCGGCATGACGGTGGACAAGGCGGGCAACTTATACGCGGCCTTCTTTATCTATCCGCGCGAGCCGGTGCACGTAGTCAAGTTCGCGCCGCGGCCTGACCAAGGAGCGCGACCTGCAGCTGGGCGGGCTTCACCTGCTCGATTTCAACGCGGGCTTGGCACGTGACGGAGCCGGCAACCTTTACGTGAGCACCATGCCCGGGATCAACGTCTACCCGAAAGGTTCGCAGAACCCGAGCCGCACGATCGGCGTGGGCTTCCCGCAGTACATCGCGGCGACCGCCGACGGTACGCTCTACGTTCCGAACCAGACGGTCGTCGAGATCGTTCCACCGGGAATGAGCTCACCGACGGCGACGATTGCGAACTCGCTCGTGCTCCCCGAGGGCGTAGC
Organism: Vulcanimicrobiota bacterium; assembly: GCA_963739845.1. GTDB lineage: Bacteria > Vulcanimicrobiota > Vulcanimicrobiia > Vulcanimicrobiales > Vulcanimicrobiaceae > Cybelea. The sequence continues at coordinate 178,918 of CAVUBQ010000002.1, forward strand.
AGTACACTAGGGGGAACGCTTATGGTCCGCTCGGGTGGTTGACGAAGTGCGGGTTCTGGCAGGTCGTTCCGCCGTTGTCTTTCGGAACGAAGGCGTTTAGATGCGAGGCGACGTCGCTGGGAGCCTCCGACGGCATCGAATTGCCGCTGAACTGCCATTGCCCGCAGTCCTTGACGAAGTACTCCGTGAGGCGGCCCTTGGTTTGAACGTCGACACGGGCGTAGTTCCCGACGACGATGATGTCCATGACGCGCGTCGGATCCGATGGACCTCTCGCGAGTACGAGCGCTTCGATTGCGCTCGTGTCGGCGTTCGAGCCGCAGTACGCGGCAGAGGCGGGCAAAGGCGATCCAAACGCGAGGGCGACGACGGCAACCGCTGCCGCGCAGCTGCGAAGATCGATCATCATGACCTCCTACATGTCGGTGTCGACGGGTAAGTACGAGGGCTTCTCGTGGATGAAGTACTGCTCCGAGCCGTAGCGCACCGGCGCGATCACGTCGAAGGCGCTCATGATCCTCCCGAAGTTCTGACCCACCGGCGGAACGTAGTATTTCCACGTGACGTTCTTCGCGTCGAGCAGGTCGCGCAACTTCGGGTAGGGTGTGGTGAACTTGTTGCTGCATGGGAAGGGACCAGACCGTCGACGTATGGGACTACCCGAGCGGCGGAGTCGAGGTAAAGGGAACGCCCATCGGTTTCGGACCGACCGAGCCATTCGGCGAGTCGGTGAGCATCGCGCCGTAAGGTACACAGTCTCTGCGCGTTGCGCAGAGACTGCGTAGCAAACGGAGTCTTCGTTATATTTCGAAGGTTAGAGTTTGGGCCGAGGGTAGACGGCCAGGCCGGCCGGGTTCGGGATGCTAATCGATTCGAACGACGTAGTCGCGCCCTTCTTGAAACCGAGAACCGCCCCGGGAACTCGCAGGCTGTTGCCGACGAAGAGCTTTCCCCTACGCCCGAACGCTATGCTATAAGGGCCGAAAAGCCCGGCGGTAATCGTAACGAACGGGGTGCTCTGGCCGAGATGGAAGCCGAGCACCGTGTTGTTCTGGTCATTCGTCACCCAGAGGTTATCGGCTGGATCGATTGCCACGCCGGTTGGGTCGTCCAAGCCGCTCAAATTGAGCGCGCTCGGCGTCGTCGAGCCCTTCGGCACCTCCCAAACGACGTTCTGAAGCGCATCGCCGACATACAGGTTGCCGCCCTTGTCGACGGCGAGGCCGACTGGGAGATTGAATCCGTTTATCTGCGCGCTTGGGCTGGACGAGCCTTTCGGGTAAACCAATACATAGCATGAGCCGGCGCTCACACCGCTGGTCACGTACACCGTGCCTTTCTTGCCGACGGCGATGCCGTTGGGGAACTCGAGGTTACCCCCGGAGAGCGTTACGCTGGGGCTCGTTTGACCGAAAGGATATTCGGTAACGGTGCTATTTCCGTTGTTTGCGACGTAGAGCGTGCCAAGGTTGTCGACGGCTGCATTGATCGGGAGATTGATGCCGTCGGTGATGCTTCCGCTCTGCTTCGGATTCGTCTTGTTCGCCGGGAAGAGTCTGATCGCATCGCTGTCGAGGTCGGAAACGAACAGCGTTGCCTGGCTCTTGGCTTGGCGAAAGTATCCGGCTCCGCGCGTGGCCTTCGCAAGTTCGATTGCCTTCGGCGTCAAGCCGAATCGGACGTCGGCTCGCACCGATTGAGTGACTTGCTGGCTCTGCGGAGTCTGCGGTGCCGTCGATGACGTATCGGCGCAAGCTGCTAAAACGGGGACGACGAGGGCGCTAACGAGTATTGCAAGGCGAGAACGCATGAAACACCTCCTATGTGGCCTGAATTGTCGGTCGCGCCGCGCCGAACCTCTAGGAGTCGACGCGCAAGACAATTCTTCCCGGGCGATGGGGTGCGCCAGCTACCATTTCGAGTGCTTCCTTCGCGCATTCGAGGGGGAGCGTCTCGCCAACGCGCGGTTTGAGCTCGCCTCGCTCGAAGAACTCGGTGAGCGCGTCGAGGCGTTGCGTCGTTACGGCGACGATAAAGTATGCCGAGCGTACGCCGGCGCGAGCAGCGTCTTCCGCCGGCGGTTCATCGACCGAAGAGACGATGATTCCGCCGGGACGCACGACGCGGAACGAGCGCGAGAGCGTCTCGCCACCGACGGTATCGATCGCCACGTCAACGTCGTGCACTTCGTCTTCGAAGCGCTGCGTGCGAAAGTCGATGACCTCCGCGCCGAACGCTTCGAGTTCGCGACGGTCGGCGCCTGAGGCCGTGGTGACGACGCGCGCCCCGGCGAGCTTCGCGAGTTGAACGGCATACCAGCCGACGTTTCCGCCGCCCCCATGCACGAGAACCGATTGATTGGTGGCGATATTGGCGTACTCGTGGAGCATCTGCCACGCGGTAACGCCGACGACCGGCACGGAGGCCGCTTCGACGAAGCTCAGGTTCTTCGGCTTGCGCGCGATCATCGCGGTGTCGCAGAGCGCGAATTCGGCGAACGCGCCGGTAAACTGTGGATTGACCGCGCCGTAGACCGCATCGCCGCTATCGAGCGTTCCCGCTAGGTCGGAGCCGGGGATGAGCGGCCGCGTTTGGCCGAGCCCGCTCTCTCCTGCGACGACGAGGGCATCCCAGTTGCCGACGCCGGCCGCGCAGACGCGAACGATGCTCTGGCCTGGTCCGGCCGACGGCATCGGCAGGTCTTCATATTTGAAGACGTCGGGCGATCCGAACTCATGTACGACGATTCCCTTCATTCTTAAAGCGTACTCGCGCAGGCCCTATGGTACAATGGTCGCCTGCATGGCAAAGCAAGAGTCGGGCAAGGCCGGCAGCAACGGCGAGCAGGTTCGCGCGATCGGTCAACCGGTCTTCGCGCAGCCCGAACCTACCGCGGATCCGACGACGTTCAAGGTTCCGCACGCTTCGGACGCGGCCAGCTATCATGCGATCGATCAGCTCAATGCGGCGCACAAGCTCTTCGCGACGGCCGTTCCGGCGCCGCGCTCGACGAAGTCGGGCAGCACTGCCGAACCGGTGATCACGCTGCAGGAGGTGCTCGGCGGCAACGCGCCCGCGCTTGCCACCATTGCGCGCAACAAGCAGATCGTCTTCCATTCGTGCGGCGATTGCGGGAGCACGCGTGGCCCGCAGTCGCAAAACGGCGTGACCGACAAAATGATCGCCGATTTCGACGAGGCGCTCGAGCGCGAGATTCCACAGTTCCACTTTCTGCTCGGCGACATCGTCTACAGCTTCGGCGAGATCGAGTATTACTACGACCAGTTTTACGACCCGTACCGCAACTATCCGGCGCCGATTCTGGCCGCGGCCGGGAATCACGACGGCATGGTGCCGCCGGGCTCGCCGATTCCGAGCTTGAAGGGATACCTGCGAAACTTCTGCACGCCGGGCTTCGTCGTGCTGCCCGAAGCCGGCGGGCTCTCGCGCACGGCGCAGATTCAACCCGGCGTCTATTTCACGTTCGAAGCGCCGTTCGTTCGCATCATCTCGCTCTACAGCAACACGCTCGAGGACCCCGGCGTGATCGCCGATCCCACGCCGGGCACGAAGATCGGTACCGCGCAGCTGACGTTCTTGCAGGCGGCGTTAACCCGAGCGCGAGCCGACTCGGAGAGCGGCCTCTTCCAGGGTGCGGTGATTCTCGCCCACCATCATCCGCCGTTCAGCACCGGCTCGCGCCACGGCTGGAGCGCGCAGATGCAGATGCAAATCGATCGCGTCTGCGCCCAAGTTGGCTTTTGGCCGCACGCCGATCTCTCCGGTCACGCGCACAACTACCAGCGGTTCACGCGTACGTGCTCGATCACGGTCTCCGGTAAGCAATCGCGAACGCGCAGATTCCCTACGTCGTCTGCGGCAACGGCGGGCACGCGCTGCAGAAACTCCGCGGGCGCGGCGGAAGCACGCTGCGCGCTCCGCAAGATCGTTCAGACCGGCTGCACAGGGGAGCCAGCCGAATCAAGTTGCCGGGCAAGTCGTGCTCGAGAGTTACGACGATACCGATTACGGCTACTTGCGCGTCGTAGTCGATGCGAAGCAGCTGCGCATCGAGTATCATCCGGCGATCGACGCCAGCACGTCGAAGACGCCCGACGACTTCGTTACCGTCGATCTCGCCACGCGGCAACTCGTTCACTACCAGGCACCGAACCTCGGCCAGCCGGCCGAAGCGACGCGCGCCCGAACGAAGCGAACGCCGTACCGGCGCAAACGCAGCTCTTAGCGGTAGTTCGGCGGCGCGCCGTCGGCGGCCAAAGGTTGAACAAACGTGTAACCGGCGAAGTCGGCATTGGCCGAAAGGGCTAAATGAGGCTCGGCGATGTCGGCCTGAAGCCTCAACGGCAGCATGAAGCCGTTAACGGCGCTGAAGTTTACGCTCATGCTGATGTGCGTGCCGTCGTTGTATGTCGCGTCAAGGTGGCGCGCGCACCATCTGGGGCCGAGCGCAACGATGGCGCTCTTTAGCGTCCGGTCATTAATTGCGTGAAGTTCGAAGAGCGTGTCTTCGTCTTGTTGCCCTATTTGCTGGTAGGTAAATCGCTTTGGCCACATTGCGGGATCGAGCATGGAGAGATCGACGTCGTACCGCTGCCGTGGGGCAAACCAGGGCAACTTTGTAAAATGAACGGTGTATGCCTGACCCGGCTCGTATCGGCCCGCGCCGTCCATATGGAATCGAAGCCATGGGAAGTGTACCATTGCTAAGCCAACGCTCATCTGAAACGTAAAGCTCGGTAAGACCTGGCCCTTCTCAAGGGTCGTCACCGGGCCGAGACTTGCGTCGCACGCTCGAGCGGTCGCGCCGAGCTGACCCAGGAAGGCAACCGCGATGCAAGCTATTGCGATTCGCATAACGCAAACTCGTCGTTGAGATCGATAACGAAGATCCCCCGGTCGGACCGCTTCCACTGAAATCGCGCCTCCCCTTAAATGTAAATCGGCAGGACAGCTGCCTGGGGAAAGCGCCTCCTGACGACAGTATACCCGGCGCAAGCGCTCCTGAAAACCGAGGATCGAGCGAGCCCTGGCGCAATGGAGCAAGGAAGGGGGCGTAGAACTGGGCGGTCGATGGCTAAGCATCGGGTTGCGAAAGTTTCGGAGATTGCGCCGGGCACGACTCGGCGCGTCGTCGTAGATTCTCGGGAGATCTTGCTTTGCAACGTTGACGGCAAGATCTACGCGATCGAAGACGTCTGCACGCACGACGGTGGCCCGCTCGACCAGGGCGAGCTCGAGGGCGAGTGCGTCGTCTGCCCGCGCCACGGCGCGACTTTCGACGTGAAGACCGGCGACGCGCTGACGTTGCCGGCCGTGGTGCCGCTGATGACCTACGACGTCAGCGTTGAGGGCGACGACGTCTTCGTCGATGCATAGACGTTGAAGCTTGGCACGAAGCTGCTGATCGCGGTGGCCGCCTTGGTTGCGATCGTGATCTTGGGCTACGGTGCGAACGTAATGCTCGGGCTGCGCACACATCCGAAAGAGACGGGTGTGGTCTCGGGGCTGCGCGTCCGCGAGCCTGTTTCGGTGCTGCGGGACGACCGCGGCGTACCTCACGTAATCGCGCGCAACGATCACGATCTTTTCTTCGCGCAGGGCTACGTCGAAGGATCGGACCGGCTCTTTCAGATGGACCTGCTACGCAGGTACATTCTCGGTCAACTCGCCGAAGTCTACGGCGCAAAAGCGCTCGGGAGCGACCAAACCGAACGCGCGGTTCCGGTGCGCGCGATGACGCAGATACAGTGGCAGCGCTTGGACTCGAGCACGCGTCTGGTCCTCGGCGCGTTCAGCGACGGAGTCAATGCGGCGATGGCGCGCGAGCCGCTTCCCGTAGAGTTTCGCATTCTCGGTTATCATCCGCGCCCGTGGACGCCGCAGGATTCACTCGCCGTCGGCATGGTGACGGTGCTCGACTTGATCGACGACTGGAACTCGATCGAGGCGCGCGACGACGCGTTCCGCAGCGGCGGAATGGCGCTGCTCAACGCGCGCTTTCCGTTCACCGACCCGTGTTACGACGCGCCGGTGCTGGCGGGTCTTCCCGGCATGGCGCCGGGACCCCGATGCCGCCGCCACGTCGCGACGCTGTTGCACGAGCTGGCCGATGCGCGTCCGCCGATCGGGAGCAACGAGTGGGCGGTTGGAGCAAACCGCACGCTACGCCGCCGCGCACTGCTGGCCAACGATCCGCATCTCGCACTGCAGATTCCCGGGGTTTGGTATTTGATTCATCTGCGGTCGCCGGGCTATAGCGTCGCGGGGGCGACGTTACCGGGAACGCCGGGCGTCATTCTCGGTCACAACGACCGGATCGCCTGGGGCGCGACCGACGGCACCGTCACCTCGCTCGCCGTCTTTGCGCCGCCGGCAAACCTCGATCCGACCGCCTGGCAGACCGAGACGTTCTCGGTGCGCTTCCATGCGCCGGTGACCAAGCGTTACTATCGCGCGCGTCACGCGTTTGGCGTTACGACGAAGAAGCACCGCTTCGTGCTGGTTCGCTGGAGCGCGTACGACGATCCGACCTCGCCGGCGCAGACGTTCATCGACCTCGATCGCGCGGCCTCGGCGCAAGCCGGGATTGCGGTGCTCGCGAAGTTTCCCGGCCCGACGCAGAACTTCGTGCTGGCCGATACCAGTGGACGCGCGGCGTACGTGCTCGCCGGGCAGATTCCGAACGACCCCGTTCGTGCTCGGTGGTTTCACCCGGCAAGCGATTTGCACAAAGCCTATCCACTGATTCCGTTTGCCGCCCTGCCGAGAGTCGCTCCCTCGCGCGACGCGGTCGTCTGGACCGCCAACAACAAAATGTATCCGGGGACCCTTGCGTATCCGCTGAGCCCACAGTTTGCGCCGCCCTACCGCGCCTACCGGATCGCTCAGTTGTTACGGAAGCGATGGCGGTACGACGTCGGGTATTTCGCAACGATGCAGATGGACGTGCTTTCGCTTGCCGAGCGCGAGATGGCCGGCGACCTCGCGCCGGTGATTCGCAAGAGCGATCCCGCTTTGGGCGACGCGCTAGCCGCGTGGGACGGGGAGATGAACGGCGAGTCGACGACGGCGACGGTCGTTCAAGGGCTACGCGTGCGCCTGACCGATCGTCATGCCGGAAGGATGCCGACGGTATTGGCCACGCGCGGCGCCACGTTCGACGCATCGCAGGCCGGCGCGCTGCCCTCGCCGGCGCCATGGCGCATTGCCGGTGCGGTTTCGGTGCTGCATCCCCTCTCTTCACTCGGCATCTCGCTCCTGGACGGCACGACGCTGCCGGGACTCGGCGATCAACTGACCGTGCACGTGCAATATCCAGGCTACTCGCAAAGCTTCCGCGCCGTTTGGGACGTCGGGAACTGGGACGCCGGCGGCATCACGCTGCCGCAAGGCGAATCGGGCGAACCCGGTTCGGGACATTACACCGATCAAGCCGCAGCGTGGATGGCCGGGCGCTTGTGGCCATTGCCGTTCTCCGATGCGGCGGTCGAGAGCACCGCGGTGCAGCGAGAGACGCTAGCGCCATGATTCGACGGGTCGCGAGCGATGCGGATCTCTCGCACCTGCATCGGCTCTTCGGCGAGTACGAATCGTCGTTGGAGCCGGACCTTCGCCACGGTGAGGTTCCCTCGCTCGAGAGGCTGCGCCGCACGTTTGCCGAGCCGAGCGCCGCGTTCTTGGCCGTGCGCGGCGACGAGCCGATCGGCTGCGTGGCGGTTGTGCACTTCGACGCGTCGTCGGCGCTGCTGCGCCATCTCTACGTTTCGAAACGGCATCGCGGCCTTGGCGCGGCGCGAGCGCTGGTCGGCGCAGTCGTCGACTACGCCCGCGATGGCGGGTATCGGCGAGTTATCCTCGATACCGAGAAAGAACGCTTACAAGCAGCCTACCGGCTCTACGTCTAGATCGGCTTTCACGAATGCGCCCCGTATCGCGAGGTCGGCTATCAGCCGGCCACGTTCATGGAGCTGCCGATCGCGTAAAGGACACAAACGCTTTACTCGGTGTCGACTGGCTTATTCGAGGGCGGCTCGTGGACGAAGTGCGACATCGGGTACTTCGATCCGATCGGTACGAACGCGCGCGGCTGTTGAGTGAAGTCAAAGCTGTCGTCGATGCTATTGGCGCGCGCGTCGCTGTAGCCTTTTGACTTCGGGCCGAGTGTGGGCAGGTTGAACGCCTCCTCGATAAACTTCAGGATGCTTCCAAACTCGTACTTCGTATTGGAGACGTAGCCTTGCTTGGCATAGGGCGAGATGATCAGGCAGGGCACACGAATTCCGAGCCCGCGAAAATCGGGCTGCGGCGGCGCAGCGTTGTCGTACCATCCGCCCCAATCGTCCCACACAACGATGATCGCGGTGTTGTTCCAATAGGAGCTCTCGCCGATTGCATTCACGACCGACGCGACCCACGACGGCCCTTGATCGCTCATCGATTCGGGATGATCCGAGTCTTCGACGCTTGGCGAGACCCAGCTCACCGAAGCGAGCTGTCCGGCGCTTGGATCGGTCAGGACCGTCGTCTGCGGCCAAATGATGTTCTTAGTCCAGTCGGGTCCGCTGCGCACGTACTTGATCGCCTCGAACGGCTCCCACATACCCGCGCCCAGGAGCTCCGTCGCGTAGTACTTCCACGAAACGCTCGCATTGTCCAAAACCTGGGCCATCGTGTTGAACTGCGTGAAGCACGGAAATGGGCCCTTTGAACGAGTGCACGACCCGATCCGGCGTCACGTACGAGCTGCTCGTTCCCGGCGGCGAGTCGCAATCGTCGGGAGGCAGGCTCGGAATGTCGACCTCGGCCTCCTTCGGCGTAAGGTCGTCGGTGCCGGCGACGAGCGTCAAGTGTCCCGTGAAGCTTCCGCCGAACTCGGTCGGGAACATCGCGTCGGCGAGAACGTACTGTTGCGCCATCGTCCAATAGGGCTGGACCAGCGAACGTTCGACGTATGAGTAGGCCGCGTATTTGGGGTATGGGCCGTGGTACACGTCGAAGCCGTTCATCTTCCCTTTGTTCCAGTCGGCGATCGACGAACGCCAGCTGTGCTCGATGTCCGGGCCGTTGAACGTTATCTGTTTGAGCTTGATCGTTTTGCTTCCGGCTTTACCTTTCATCGGGGCGTTCGCGCCGGGATAACCCGCGAAAAAGTTCTCGAAGCTCCGATTCTCTTGAACGATGACCACGACGTGCGAGATGTACTGGCTGACCGGGTTTCCCGTCGCGGGACGAACCATCGGCAGCGAGCTGGTCGCGCTCTCGCCGCTCGGCCCGCCGGAGCTCGACGAACACCCCGCCAGGATCAGCCCTAATAAGGCGAGGACGAAAACGGGCTTCACCATGATGCACTGCTCCCTTACTTACTAAGCCGACGGCCGGACTCGAACCGGCGACCTATTGTTTACGAAACAATTGCTCTACCAACTGAGCTACGTCGGCGAGACAGCGCAGGGGGCCGCCGCATGCACCGGGCTCGCGCTCCTTCCACGGCTCCATCTCCGCCCCTCCCGGCCGGCGCGTTACCCGGGGGCTTTATCGTGGAAGGTGCCGCGCTTCGCGCTCTCGTCGAGCTCGAGATCGTCGAGGAAGTAATAAACGATCTTACGGTCGTCGAAGCCGACTTTCGCTAGCTGGCGGCCGCCGATCTCGACGACCTCGTGGACGTGCCCCACCTGACCGGCGTAGGTATAGTTGACCGCCGTGTAGTTCGGATCGTCCGCTTTTGGACGCGGCGTTGCCTTGACGCCACGCAGCGGAGTTCGATGCCTATGCATGCCTGCTAGGTTCGACGAGCGCGGCTCCGAAGCTTCGCACAATGATCGTCGAATATCGAGGGAAGAGTCCACGAATCGCCGGTTCGGCGTTTATCGCACCGACCGCGGTGCTGATCGGCGACGTCGAAGTCGGCCCCGAGTCGAGCATCTGGTTCGGCGCCGTGTTGCGCGCCGACAACGGGCCGATTCGGGTGGGCGCCAGGACGTCGGTTCAAGACAACGCCGTCGTGCACGTCAGCGAGCGCGGCGGGACGTTTATCGGTGACGACGTCACCGTTGGCCACTGCGCGGTGATGGAAGATTGCACGATCGAACGCTACGCGCTGATCGGCAGCAACGCCGTGCTGCTCAACGGCAGCCGGATTGGCGAAGGCGCGTTGATCGCCGCCGGCAGCGTCGTCGGACAAGGAGCCGAGATACCCGCGCGCGTCGTCGCTGCGGGCGCGCCGGCCAAGGTAAAGAAGTCGCTCGAAGGCGAGGCGGCCTCGTGGATCGAGATCTCCGCCGACGAATACGTCAAGCTCTCCCGGTTATATCTCGCCCAGAGCATCGGCACGGTTGAAGCTCAACAGACCACGATCCGCTAGCGTCGGCCGGGCTAGTTGATGCAGATCTTTGCTGTAGCAGCGGGACTGCTGGGCGGCCTTGCGCTCTTCTTATTCGGGGTCGATCGCATCTCGCGTTCGCTGCAGGCCGCGGGCGGCGACAGCGTGCGGACCATTCTGGAGCGCCTCTCGCAAAATGCGGTCACCGGAGCGCTGACTGGCGTCGTCGTCACGGCGATCCTGCAGGCGTCGGCCGTGACGATCTCCATCGCGATCGGATTCGTCTCGGCCAATCTCATGACGCTCGAGCGCGCGATCCCGATCGTCCTGGGATCGAACGTTGGAACGACGTCCACCGCGTACCTCGCTTCGGTCGACATCGGGCCTTGGGCCTATCTGTTGATTGCGGTTGGGTTCGCCACGAGCAAGTTTGCAAAACGCGGGCGCATTTACTACCTCGGCGGCGCGATCGCCGCGCTCGGCTTGGTCTTGGTCGGCTTGGAGCTGATGAAAGAGTCGATGGTTCCGCTGCGCTCGTGGGAACCGTTCGTCGACCTCATGGCTGCGACGACGCACCCGTTCGTCGGCATTTCGCTGGGCTTCGCAATGACGGCGTTGGTGCAATCCTCGACGGCTACGATCGGTCTCGCCGTAGCCCTCGCGAGCGCCGGCCTGCTGGGACTGGACGGCGGCATCGCGATTGCACTGGGCGCCAATATCGGCTCGATCGTCATGCCGGTCATCGCTTCGCTCGATAAGTCCGCCGAAGCGAAACGCGTCGCCGCCGTGCAGGTCATATTCAACGTCGTCGGCGTTGGGCTCTGGGTCGGACTCATCCCGCAGCTCGCCTCGATATCGCAGCGCTTTACCTCGGACGTCGCGGGGCAGTTGGCGGTCGCCAACACGTTCTTTAACACGGTGAACATGCTGCTCTTTCTGCCGTTCACCAAACAGCTTGCAGCGCTGGCACGCAAGCTCGTTTCGGGACCGACCGCTCGGGAGGGTGAGAACGCACTCGATGCCGGCCTGATCGAAACGCCCGCGCTTGCGCTGGACGTCGCGTGGCGCGGCGTGACGGAGCTCGGCCGTTCGGCCGATGGTGCGCTCTCAATAGCGCTCGCGAGCGCAATTGCCGGCAAGCCCGCCGAGAGCGAGGACGACTCTTCGCCGATCGATCGGCGGCGCAAGGAACTGGTCGAGTATCTTGGGCGAATCGCCGGGAGCGACGACCTCGATTCGGCCCAGCGCCGCCGAGTCGTCGCTGCCATCGTCTGTGCGGACCTCTTTGCAGCAGTCGGCACCGACGTGGTCGCAAACCTCACCGGCGTCGCGCGCCGGCGAAGCGATGCGGGCTTCACCTTCGAGGGACTGCGACCGGCGGCCGACGCCGCGCAGCAGGTTTTCGCTCAGGCGGTGGCCAGCTTTGAGTCCTTCCCGGCGACACACGTCCTCCCAACCCAGCCGATCTCGATCGCCCCAGGCGATGTGACCGACGCCATCGAGGCTGCGCGGTTCGAGATGGGCTCGTGGATTCTCACGCAAATCGAGCTGGTCACGCACGCCGCACGCGAGGCCGACCGCGCGCTCGAACGTGCGCGACTCAGCGAACGTGAAGCGCCGACCAGATCAGAATTGAGTTTAACGTGAGGATTGCGGCCGCGCCCGCGACGGCGGCCGAGGTCACCCAGCGTGAGTTCACCATCTCGCCCATCGTCGAGCGGCGAGCCGTAAGCCAGACCAGCGCGATGACCGGTACGGGAAGTACGAAGCTGAGGGCGACTTGGCTGATGACCAGCGTCTGCGTAACGTTCGCACCGAGCGCGACGACGACGATCGCCGGCAGCATCGTGACGAGGCGCCGCACCCAAAGCGGAACGGTGAAGCCGACGAAGCTTTGCATGACGACCTGACCGGCCATCGTGCCCACGACCGAGCTCGAGATGCCCGAGGCGATCAGTGAGATGAGAAAGACCGTCGCCGCCAGGTTGCCGAGCAGCGGCGTGAGGGTCCGGTAGGCGGTCGAGATATCGGCTACGCCCGCGTGTCCGGTTGCATGAAAGACCGTCGCCGACATGTACATCATCGCGAGGTTGACGAGCCCGGCAATGGTCAACGCGATGACGACGTCGACGTAGGAGAAACGCACGATACGCGCGAGCTCCGACTTGTTCTCGGGCACGATCCGGTCTTGGGTAAGCGCGGAGTGCAAGTAGATCGCGTGCGGCATGACGGTCGCGCCAACGATGCCGACGGCAAGCAGCACGCTCGACGGGCCGCCTAGCCACGGTACGACGGAGTGATAGAGAACCTGGCCCCAGTTCGGCCGCGCCAGCAGCGTTTCGACGAGGTAGCAGACCGCGATGACGCCGACGAGCGAGCCGATCAGCGTCTCCATCGTGCGAAATCCGTAGCGATGCAGGGCGAGCATTGCATAGGTGACGATTCCGGTGATTACAGCGCCGATCAACATGGGAATGTGAAAGAGCAGATAGAGGCCGACGATCGCGCCCAAAAATTCGGCGAGATCGGTAGCCATCGCGCCGAACTCGCTGACGACCCACATCGCCAGCGCCACCGGCTTGCCGACGTGATCGCGCGAGAGCTCGGCGAGATTCTTTCCGGTCGCAATGCCTAGTTTGGCCGAAAGGGCTTGAAAGAGCATCGCCATGAGGTTGGCCAACACGACGACCCACAATAACCGGTAGCCATACTGCGCGCCGCCTTGGATGTTGGTCGCAAAGTTGCCTGGATCCATGTAGGCGACCGACGCGACGAACGCCGGGCCAAAGAACGGGAGCAGCGCGCGCAAGCCGCGCCGCTTTCCGTCCAGCACGTCGCGCGCCGCGGCAACGACGCGTGGGCTGCTCGTGCCGAGCCCGTAACTAGGTTGCAATACGCACCATCGCGGCGTAACGGCGGTTCAGGGCAACCGTACGCTTACCGCAATCGATTAGCACTGTTGCCGGGTCGCTGCCGGCAACGCGCAGCAGGGCACCGGGAAGCACGCCGGCCGCTGCAAGCGCTGCGATCGCCGCGTCATCGCGGTCGTCGAGACTCACCACGCGAGCGCGTGCACCAACTTCGAGCGACGCCAGGCTGGGAAGAGGTTTGCTGCTCGCCACGTCGTCGCCGTAAGGGATCGGATGTCCGTGCGGATCGTGAGGCGGCCGGCCCATGAGGTCGGCAATTCGCAGCGCGACGTCATCGGAGATGACGTGCTCGATTCGTTCGGCCTCGGCGTGCACGCGCTCGAGCGGTACCTGGAGCGATTGGTGCAGAAACGTTTCGAGCAGGCGATGGCGGCGGACCATCGCGATCGCGAGCTTCTCTCCGCGGCGGCTCAAACGAAGCGGCTGCGAGGGCGCCGCGTCCGGCTGGATCAACCCCGCGTTCTCGAGCGCGCGCTTCGCCTTGCTCACCGAGACGCGGCTGACCTTAAGGTAGCGAGCCAGCGCAGCCGCCCGCACCGGCCCGGCGGCCCCGAGCTGATAGATCGCTTTGACGTAATCCTCGCGGGCGCGCACCGGAGACCGGTCGGAACCGACGGCGAGAAGGCCGAGCCGCTTGCTAGCCATGGCGCGTGCTAACCATGGTTAACGCCTTACGCCTCCCGTCGCCGGGCTCCCTCTCGATCGATGGGTCACAGGAAAGCGCGTGCCGTGCGTTAGAGATCGAACTATGCGAATATCAGTTGGCTCGAAGATCCTTAGCGCCGCAGCGTTCGCGGCCGCGCTTTCCGGGTGCCAGGGCACGAGTCTTTCCGGCAGCGGCGCCGCGCCCGCATCCGGATTGACGCCTCCGCTACGTGCAGCGACTATACACGGGTTCCTCTACGCCACCACGCTCGACTGGAACAGCGGAACCGGATCGATCTATGCATATAAAGCGTACGGGAATGACACCTCACCGGTCAGGACGCGCTCGACCTCAACAGGCTTCCCCGACGGGGTTTGGACCGACGTTGCAGGCAACGTCTACGTCGCTGTCGTCAATGCGGGAACGAACGGACATGGATACATCAACGTCTACGCCCCCGGCCTACGCAAACTTCTTCGAACCTATACCTCCGGACTCGATGGGCCGTCGGGGGGCACGTTCGACGCGGCCGGAACGATGTACGTCGCCAATCTCTGCGGACCGTCTCCATCGCTGGGGTGTTACGTCTTCGCTAAACCGGAAAGATCGCCTCATGGCAAGCTATCGCGCAGCAGTCCGTACACGGGATACGTCGCGATCTATCCGCCCGGCAGCAAGAAGCCGGCGACGGAGCTTCAAGGGCCGATCAATATTGCCGTTAACGTTGCCGTCGATCGCGCCGGGAACGTCTTCGTGGTGAACAACACCGGCGCCAGCGCGTGGGACGTCGTGAAGTTTGCGCCCGGGTCGACGGCCGGGAGCATCGTCAGGTTCAAAGGACTCTCCAATCAGCTCTGGATCGGCGCGGACACGTTCGACGCAAAAGGCGCTCTGGTGATTTCGGCTAACGCAGCGATCGATTTCTTCCTGCACGAGAAGGGGCGCGCATCGCACAGCCTGACCGACGGCGTCTTTGCGGCAGACGGCCTGGCCTTCGGGCCGGACGGCACGCTCTTTGCCGGCAACTACGAGTTCGAGCAAAACGAGGGAAACATCGTCGCCTTTCCCCCGGGCGCGAACCAACCGCAACGTTCGTACGCGGTACCGTACGGCAACGGCGTCGTGAGCGTCGCGGTCGGCTCGCCGTAGCCGATTACGGCTGCGGGTAGTGCGATTCGTCGCCGTACGGCAAGAAGAGCGTGAACTCGCGCCGGAAGCGCAGCTTCACGGTGCCCGTGGGGCCGTTGCGGTGTTTGGCGATGATGAACTCGGTGAGGTCCGGCTCGGGCCCTTCCGGGTTGTAGTAGCCGTCGCGATATAGGAATGCCACCACGTCGGACTCTTGCTCCAACGAGCCGGAGTCGCGCAAATCCGCCAGCATCGGGCGCTTGTCGCTGCGGGTCTCGACCGCACGATTGAGCTGCGCCAGCGCGACGATCGGAACGCCGAGGTCTTTTGCGGTTATCTTCAGCGAGCGGCAGATCTCCGAAAGCTCTTCGTTACGGTTGGCGTTGCGCGTTAACGCACTCGGGCGCATGAGCTGCAGATAGTCGATGAAGATCGCCGCCAGTCCGGCGGTCGATTTCAGGCGGCGGCAGCGGCTGCGCACGTCGCTCACCGTCAACGCGCCGACATCGTCGAGGTAGATCGGCAGATCGTTGAGCGTGCCCATCGCGCGCGAGATATCCTCCCATTGGTGCTGCTTGATGTTGCCGCGCCGCATGTCGTTCATCGAAATGCGCGCCTCGGAGCAGATCAAGCGCTGGATCAGCTCGCTATTCGACATCTCGAGCGAGAAGAACGCGATCGGTGCGGTCGCTTCGCGAGCCGCCGCGACCGCCATGTTGAGCGCGAACGAGCTCTTGCCCATGCCCGGTCGCGCAGCAATGATCACGAAGTTTCCCGGCTGGAAGCCGGTCGTCATCGCATCGATGTCGCGAAAGCCGGAAGTGAGCCCGGTGCGATCGCCGCGCATGTGGAAGAGCCGGTCGATGTGGTCGAAGGCATCCTTCATCAGGCGGCTGACGGGCATGAACTCGGTGATGCCGCGGCGTTCGCCGATCGTGTAGACGAGCTGTTCGGAGCGATCGAGCGCTACGGCAACGTCTTCTTCGCCCTCGTAGCCGAGCTGGGTGATCTCGGTGCCGGCGTGAATGAGCGAGCGCAATACCGACTTCTCGCGCACGATCGTCGCGTAGTATCGCGCCGACGCCGGCGCTCTGGACGGTATCCATCAGGGCGCTGATGTACGAGAGGCCGCCGACGCGCTCGAGCAGCGCCGCGCTGGCGCAGCTCTTCAGCGACCGAGATCTTGTCGAGCGGCTCGTCCGTGCTCGTAGAGGTCGACCAGCACGGCGAAGATCGTCTCGTGCACGTGCGCGTAAAAATCGGACGGACGCACGATCTCGCCGACCGCGGCGAGCATCTCGCGATCGACGAGCACCGAACCGATGACCGCCATTTCCGCCTCGAGATTATTCGGCGGAATGCGATCGATCGGATGCGGGCAGCGGTTGTGCGGTCATGGACGTCCGGCGGCTGTGCGGCGCGCTGGCGGTGAACGCCTTGTGGGGCGCTTGTGCATAGAAAAAAAATACGCGGCGAGTGTGCCACACGTGGTGGCACTCAAGCGCCGGCTCAACCGCGCCGGGTCTTCGGCAGTTCGCGCAAGATTTGCTCGACGTTTGCGACAGGAACCACTTCGAGCCCGGCGAGCTTGGCGAGCTCGCGCGCGTTCTCCTTAGGAATCAGCACGCGCCGCATGCCCGCCTGGCGCGCCGCGTAGAGTTTTCTCGACGATGCCGCCGACCGCGCGTACCTTCCCTTGAATCGACAGCTCGCCGGTCATCGCGACGTCTTGCGGAAGCGGCGTCTTGGTAACGGCCGAGTAGAGCGCGAGAAAGATCGCCAAGCCGGCCGACGGGCCGTCGATGTTCCCGCCGCCGACGACGTTGATGTGAAGATCGAAGTCGGCGATGTCGACTCCGGTTGTGGCGCGCAGCACGCTGGTCGCGTTGAAGACCGAGTCTTTGGCCATCGTGCCGGCCGTATCGTTGAAGCGAATCGTGCCTTTCTTCGCCTGAGAGGCCGGGAAGGCCACGGCTTCGATCTCGATGATGCTGCCCAGATGGTGCAAGGACGCCCAGCCCGAACGTTTTGCCGATCTCGCGCGTCGCGCGCCCCTTCACCAGCGTGTGCTGCACGAGGCGGCTGGTCTGCACGACGGCGCGCACGTCGTCTTCGGTTATCAGCAGGATTCTTCACGCTCTCGGCTTGCTTTGCCGGATAGAGGCGATAGAGCGCCTGACCGTACGCGTCGGCAACGATCTGCACCGCCTTGCGGCCTTCGATCGTGTACGACGCGATCAGCTGCGGCACGCCGCGGGCGGCCTTCGCTCCGAGGCGCTTGATCGCGCCTTGCACGATCGAAAGAATCTGATGCTGCAGTGAGCGGCGCGAAGAATATCTCCGCGCAGCGCGAGCGGATCGCCGGATCGATGTCTTCGGGCTCGCGCGTCGTCGCGCCGATCAGGATGAAATCGGCCGGCGCCCCTTCGCGAAAGAGGCGCTTGACGTACTCCGGCACGTTGGCAGCATTCTCGTCGTAGTACGACGATTCGAAGGTCACGCGCTTGTCTTCGAGCACTTTGAGCAGCCGGGATTGCAGCGACGACGTCCATCTCGCCGATCTCGTCGATGAAGAGCACGCCGCCGTGCGCGCGCGTCACCAAGCCGAGCTTCGGCTCGGGAACGCCCGCATCGGCGAACTCGCGGCGGCTGCCTTGATAGATCGGATCGTGCACGCTGCCGAGCAGCGGATTGACCGTTTCGCGCGGATCCCAGCGCAACGTCGTCCCGCTCGCTTCGACGAACGGCGCATCCTTCGCAAACGGCGTGTACGGGCCGCGTCTTGGCGACCTCGAGAACCAGCCGCGCGACGGTCGTCTTTCCGACGCCGGGCGGCCCGTAGAGGATCGCGTGCTGCGGGTACGGCGAGCTGATCTTGGCGAGCAGCGCTCGGATCGCCGCCTCTTGACCGACGACGTCGCGCAGCGCCTGCGGTCGCAGCTGCTGCAAGCGCCGAGGCCGCCAGCCCGCGCTGCGAGAGCGCTTGGAGCTCTTCGAGCTTGGCCTGCGACGCGGGCGTCTCCGGACCGCCGGTCTCGCGCAGCGCCTCGAGCTTGAGATCCTTGACGTACTCCTGATGGCGCTCGGTCATCTTCTCGTTGACGCGGCGTTCGATCGCGTCTTCGGCGTGCCGCTGCGCGATGACATCGGCCATCGCCTCCTCGATCTCGGCAAGAACCTTACGCTGCTGCGCGCGCGTCGTCACCCGCTCGAGCGTCGGATCTTCGAAGACGAGCCGCTGCAGCGCGCAGAGCCGATCGGGCAGGTTCTGCGAACGCATCATCTTGAGCGCGTTGACTTTGCCGGCACGCAGGACGAGCTTATCTTGCCCGAGCACGGAGGCCAGCATCTCGTAGAGCGCGTTGACATACCGGCTGAGCTCGTCTTCGACGCCGAATTTGCGCCGAAACCGCGCGTCGTAGACCTGCTGCGCGCATGGGAAACGCTCCCTTTACGCCTGCACGACGTCTACGACGGCCTTGGCGACGACGTTCTGATGCAGCTTGATCTCGACCGGGTACGAACCGAGCGCCTTGATCTGGGAGAGCTCGATCTTATGCTTGTCGACCTCGATGGCCAACGCGCCGGCGATCGCGGCGGCGACGTCGGCGTTGGTGACTGCGCCGAAGAGCTTGCCGTTGCCCCCGGCCTTCGCTTTGACGGTCAGCTTGGCCGATTCGATCCTCGAAGCGAGCGCTCGCGCATCGGCGAGCTCCTGGGCTTCGCGACGCTCCACCGCCTTCTGCTGCGCGCCGAGCTGGGCGAGCGCGCCCTTGTCGGCCTCGCCCGCGAGCTTGCGCGGCAGCAGGAAGTTGCGGGCGTAGCCGTCGGCGACGTCGACGACGTCGCCCTTCTTGCCGAGCGCCTTGACGTCGCTATAGAGTACCAGCTTCACGGCCGGCTACTCCGAGCCGAAGGGAAGGAAGGCAATCAGGCGGGCTCGCTTGACCGCCGTCGTGAGCATCCGCTGGTGCTTGGCGCAGTTGCCGGATATCCGGCGCGGAACGATCTTCCCACGCTCCGAGACGTACTTTTTCAGACGAGGAACGTCGCGGTAGCTGACCGCGATCGCTCGGTCTGCGCAGAAACTGCATGGCTTACGCTTGGTACGCCGCTCTTTGGCGGCGCGCTTGATCTTGGTTGGCATTGGTATCCTCTCGACTAGGTGGTTGCCGGTTTCGGCCGACCCGCCACTGGGGCGGCCGAAACCCTAGCCAGGTGATGCGAAAGACTCGCGCCACCACCGGGGGCCAGGACTTCGTCCAGGGCACCGGATTTGGAACGTATGTTCGGTCGAAGCTCAATCGACTCCTGGCACGAAGGCGTTCGCGGCGCGTCAGCGTATGCCTCGCTAACCGGAGTGACGGTCCGGCTCGGATAGTGTATAGTGGTTTGGTTACCCAGGTTTCGAAGTCCGCAAAGTTCCAAGGTACTGAGCGAGTCGGATCCGGAGAACAAAACCACATGACCCATGGAGATTCGCTCGTTCATGTATACAGACGAAATGCTTACTTGCGTAGATTGCGGACAGCAGTTCCCGTTCACCGCAGGCGAACAAGAGTTTTTCGCGATGAAAGGCTTTACCAATAAGCCTAGCCGCTGCACGGACTGCCGTGCCGCGCGCAAAGCCGGTCGCTCGCCTAACGGCGGCGGCCGCGGTGGTGGAGCCCAACGCGAAATGTTCAAGGCTACGTGTAGCCAATGCGGCGGCGTCGCCGAAGTTCCGTTCCAGCCACGCGGCGATAAGCCGGTGTATTGTCGCGATTGCTTCGCAACGCGTCATTCGTACCGGTAATCTAGGCCTCTCGAAGGCCACCCGGCCAAGCGTAAAAGAGTCTGCCTCGGGCAGGCTCTTTTTCCTCGCGGGGTCCGAGGAACGACGCCGCGCGCCGGTAAAACCCGGGGCGATGGATCGAGCGTCTAGGTACGCGACAGGCGTCGCGCTCGCAGCCGTTCACGTCGGCGCGTTGGCGGCATTTTGGCCGGCGTTCTTCAGCTGGTCGGCCTTGATCGTCTTTTCGATCCTTGCCTACGGGACCGGCGTGCTTGGCGTCACGCTCTGCTACCACCGCGTGCTGACGCACCGAAGCTTGCGCTTGCGCAAGCCGCTGGAGTACCTCTTTGCGTTCTTGGGAACGCTCGCTTTGCAAGGCGATCCGATTCGTTGGGTCGCCGTACATCGCAAACACCACGCCCACGCCGATCACGACGAGGATCCGCACAGCATCCGTCTCGGCTTCAAATGGGCGCACGTCGATTGGCTCTACCGCAATAACGTCGCGATGCCGACCGACGAAGAGATCAAGCGCTACGCGCCCGACCTCTACGCCGATCCCTTCTATCGAGCCCTATCGTACCTGGGCCACCCCGCTGCAAATCGCGCTCGGCGTCGCGCTCTTCTTCTTTGGCGGCTGGCCGTGGGTGATCTGGGGTATCTTCGTTCGTCTGGTCTTCGCCTACCATTCCACCTGGCTGGTCAACAGCGCTGCGCATATGATGGGGTACCGCACCTATCGCACCAGCGACTGCTCGACGAACTGTTGGTGGGTCGGGGTGCTGGCCTGGGGTGAAGGCTGGCACAACAATCATCACGCCTTCCCGTTCTCGGCGCGCCACGGCTTGCGCTGGTTCGAGATCGATGCGACCTGGTGGCACGTTCAGCTGCTGGCATTTCTGCGCCTCGCCGATCGCGTCCGCATTCCCAGCGAGCAGATGCGGCGCAAGCTCGCTTATCCAAACATACGTTCGGTGAGTCCTTCGGCCGCTGCTCAAGTACCGGCCGATAGTGTACTATAGTGGAGCAAGCTTTTCTAAGGAGCACGCCATGAAGGTTTTACGTCTGCACTGGCAGCGTCCGGATTTCGTAGAGCGTCCGCTCGGCGCTGAAGTGACGGCATACCTGACGTCACCCGTTCCGGGTCCAAAACTCTAAGCGCAGATCGAGACCGCCGGCTCCGGCCTGCTTGCGCGGCTTCGCGCCGTGGGCGAGAAGCGCTATCACGATAAGCACCCGTTCCACCAGCGGCTTGTAGCGGGTGCGCTCGACCGTGCCGCGGTGCAAGCGTGGGTTGCCAACCGCTACTACTATCAGGATCAGATTCCGGTAAAAGACGCGGCGATTCTTTCGAATCTGCCGTCGGCCGCGCATCGCCGCGCGTGGATATCGCGAATTCACGATCACGATGGCGACGGTGACGGCAGCAACGGCGCGACCGCATCGTGGATGGCCCTGGTCCGCGCCGTCGGCCTCGACGAAGGCTACGTCCGTTCGCAGCGAGGCGTCTCGCCGGGAACGCGTTTTGCCGTCGACGCTTACGTGACGTTCGCGCGATCGCGCCCCTGGATCGAAGCCGTCGCCTCGTCATTGACCGAGCTCTTTGGGCCGCCCGTCATGCAGCGCCGCATTGCGGCAATCCTCGAGAAGTATCCCTGGATCGATCCGGCGGGGATGGCCTACTTCGAAAAGCGCATACCGCTGGCAAAGCGAGACGCCGACGTCGCGCTCTCATGGGTGCTCGAAGAGGCGACGACGCCCGAGATCGAGCAGCGCTGCGTCGACGCGTTGAGCTTTAAGTGCGACGTGCTCTGGTGCATCCTCGATGCCACCGCGTTAGCCGGCGGCCCGTCGAGGTGAACCCGCAGGCGCAGCCGGCGCTCGGGAAGGGCATCAAGCTCCACCGCGACCGCGACGGCAGTACGATGCTTTTGGTCCCGGAAGGCGCGCTCGTTCTCAACGAGACCGCAGCGGCGGCGCTCGAACTGGTCGATGGCCGGCGCAGTCTTTCGCAGATCGTCGCGACGATCGTCGAACGATTCGAGGTCGCCGCTCCCGAGGCCGAGCACGATCTCGACGCGCTCTTCGATCGGCTGATCGAACGCGGGTTTATCCGACTATGACGCCCCGGCCGCTCTCGCTGCTCTGCGAGCTGACGTACCGCTGCAACCTGCAGTGCCCGTACTGCTACAACCCGCTCGCGCTGCAGGCGTACCGCGACGAGATTTCGACCGAGCTGTGGTGCGACGCCCTGCGGCAAGCCGCCGACCTTGGCGTCGTGCAGACGCACTTCTCCGGCGGCGAGCCGACGTTGCGAACGGATCTTACCGCGGTCGTCGGTCAAGCGTCGCGCCTGGGCTTGTACACGAACTTGATCACGCAGGGCACGTTTCTCGACGACGCGTTCCTCGACCGGCTCCTCGAGAGCGGACTCGATCACATCCAGATCAGCATCCAAGCCCCGGATACGGCGTTGGCCGATCGAATTGCCGGCGCGACCGTCCACGAGAAAAAGATCGAGGCGATCGCGCGCGTCTGCGAACGCGACGTCGCGCTCACGCTAAACTGCGTGCTGCACCGCGCCAATCACGACGCGATCGGCGACGTGATCGCGTTCGCCGAACGGTTCGGCATTCGCCGGCTCGAGCTGGCCAACGTTCAGTTCTACGGCTGGGCCTATCGCAACCGAGCCGCGCTGATGCCGACGCATGCGCAGGTTCGCCGGGGGGAAGAGGTCGTTGCGGCGGCGCGGGAACGTTTGCGCGGCGTGATGGAGATCGTCTACGTTCTGCCCGACTACTTCGGAGAGTTTCCCAAACCGTGCATGAACGGCTGGGCCGCGCAGTTTATCACCATCACGCCGAACGGTTACGTGTTGCCCTGTCCGGCGGCGACGGCGATTCGTACGCTAAGCTTCGAGAATCTGCGCGATCGGCCATTGGCCGAGATCTGGGAACGTTCGGATTCGTTCGAGCGCTATCGCGGCACCGGTTGGATGCCCGACCCGTGCCGCTCGTGCGAGCGGCGCGAGCTCGACTGGGGCGGCTGCCGCTGCCAGGCCTATCTGCTCGCCGGCGACGCCGGCGCGACCGATCCGGCCTGCTCGTTGAGTCCCGACCATGCCATCCTGACCGCGCTGCGCGATGGCGACGAGGAGGGCGCGCTGGTCGCACGGCGGGCGTGATCGTTCGCGTTCTCGGCTCGGCTGCCGGCGGCGGGGTGCCGCAATGGAACTGCTCGTGCCCGAACTGCGCCGCGGCGCGCAATGGGCGTCAGCCAAGACGCACGCAATCGAGCCTGGCGATCAGCGCTGACGGCCGCCGATGGCTCCTGCTCAACTGCTCGCCGGACGTCGCCGGCCAAATCGAAGCCTTCCCGCCGCTGCATCCGCCCGCACACCGCGGCACGCCAATCGCCGGGATGCTCTTCACCGATGCCAACGTCGATCATCTGGGCGGAATGGCGGTCTTGCGGCAGGCCGGCGAGCACCGCTTTGTGGTGAGGTCGAGCCGCGCGGTGCGCGCGCTGGCCGTCGCGCAGCCGGCCTTCGCCGCCTTTTCGCGTTCGCCGCACGACTGGCTCGAGGTTCCGCTCGATCGCGCGTGCGAGGCCGCCGGAGATGACGATATCGTCGGCAACCAGCTCGCAGTACGTGCGATCGCCGTGCCGGGTACAACGCCTGGTTTCGACGGCCGCCGTCACGTCGGCGGCGCCGTCGTCGCCTACGAGATCGCCGAGAAAGGGCGCGAAGCACGCGTGCTCTTCGCGCCGGTTTTCTGCCGCGATCGACGCTGCGCTCGCCGACGCCATCGCTTCGGCGTCGCTCGCGTTTTTGGACGGCACCTTCTACAGCGACGACGAGCTCGGGGCGCAGGGTTTGCCCGCAAAGACGGCGCGTTCGCTGGGCCATCAGCCGGTCGGCGGCGACGACGGAACGCTGGCGCGGTTGCCGGCGATACTCGAGCGCGTGTCATCTTCACCCACGTCAACAACACGAACCCGATGCTCGACCCCGACTCAGTCGCCCACGCACTCGTGCGCGAAGCGGGCGCAGAGATTGCCTACGACGGCATGGAGTTTACGGTCTAGAACAAGTTCCAGAGGTACTGGTTGTAGACTTCGTGGTGGTACTGCACCTCTTGCGGTTTGACGAACGTTCCGAGAAGACGCGGGCAGCGATCGGCGCTCGCCTGTTTGAGATCGGCGTAACGATCCCGGACGTCGTCCCCTAGGAGCTTGCCGGTCCAATCCGAGTTGCGGAAGGCTGCCAGCGCGTCGTAGATATTGTCGGGCAGGTAACGGTCGGCTTGGCGCAGGTTCTTCAGATTGCTGGTCGTCCCGTCGAGTCCGGTCTTGAAGACCGCCAGCATCACCATGTAGGGATTCGCATCGGGCGCGACCGAGCGGACCTCGGTGCGCATGCTGCGCTCGTTTCCGATCGGAATGCGAATCATCGAGCCGCGATCGACTGCCGAGGCTTTGAGTTGATTGGGGGCTTCGAAGTGCGGGTCGAGACGGCGATACGCGTTGACGCTCGAGTTGAGCATCAGGCAGATGTCGTTCCCGTGCGTAAGGATGCGGTCGACGAACTTCCAGCCGAACGAGCTTAGCTGCTCCTGACCTTTCGGATCCCAGAACAGGTTCTTGCCGTTCTTGCTCACCGAGACGTTGGTGTGCATTCCGCTGCCGTTGACGCCGACGACCGGCTTGGGCAGAAAGCTGGCCGTCATGCCAAGTCTGGTCGCGACCTGGCGGCAGATCAGCTTGTAGAGCTGGATCTGATCGGCGGCGGCGACGACCTCACCATAGTTGTAGTTGATCTCGAACTGCGACGGCGCAACCTCAGGATGGTCTTTCTCGTTTTGGAAACCCATCGCGCGCTGCACTTCGGCGACGGTATCGATGAAGTACGCAGCGGGTCGCCGGGGAGCGAGTGATAATAACCGCCGGTGTTGACGTATTCGAACGTGCCGGTTTCGTGGAAGCGGCGTTCCGCGTCGAGGCCCTTGAAGAGAAAACCTTCGATCTCGTTGGCGGCGTTGAGCGTGTAGCCTTCCTTGGCGTAACAGTCGTTGGCGAACTTCTTGAGCGTCCCGCGCACGTCGCCGGCGAACGTTTTGCCGTCGCGGTCGAGTACGTCGCCGAAGACCAGGACTTTCCCGGGGCCGAAGATGTCGGCCGGGCCCCAATAGAACGCGCTCCAATCGAGCACGAGACGCAGATCGCTCTCGCGCTGCGGCGTAAAGCCGCGAATCGACGAACCGTCAAAGGTTAGGTTGTCGTGGGCGCGCAGCAAGAACTTCTTGTCGTAATCGAGCATGTGGAGGCGGCCTTCGAGGTCGCTAAAGAGCACCGTAAGGGCTTTGATCCTGGGCTCGCCTGCAAGGTACGCAAGGCGCTCCTCCTGCAGAGCGCGCAGCGGAACGCGCTCCTGACGCTGCGCCTTTACGCGTAGGTTAAGCTCCTCGAGCTCCGAGTACGGGAGCATGAGAAAATCGCGAAGTTCGCCGCCTGCAGACATCGTCGTCGAATCCATATTGCCACGCTTACACAACGCAAGGCGCGCGCCTTTGTCCAAACGGTAAATCGTTCTACGCCGGAATTATGCTTTTGAGGAGCCTAGCGCTTGGGACAAACGCGCGCCGTCCGGACTGCCCAGCCCGGTACAGGGATCCCAGCCGGGCTTCGCGTTATACGCGCCGTTGCTGCCCGACGTGATGTCGCGCAGCGGGCCCGGGTTTGCCGGGTAGCCGGGCACGGCGTAAAGGCTCGGGTTCACAAAGCCCAGGTTGCTGCCCGCGCTGCTGGTTCATCAGCGCGATCAGCGCGGCCCACAGCGGAGCAACCGCGCTCGTTCCGCCGGCCACGAGCGTCGCGCCGTCGACGCGGATTTGGTATCCCGTGTTCGGATCGGCATCGCCGGCTACGTCGGGCACGCCGCGGCCGCCGCTCGACCCGCTCGGCGACGGAACGCCGGCTTTCGACTGCCACGCAGGCAGGGCGAAGAAGGCGCTGACGCCACCGCCGGAGTCGCTCCAGACCGTCTCGGAGCCGATCGTTTGGCCGGAAGCCGGCGAGCGTCGTGCCGCCGCAGCCCAGCACGATGCGGACTCGATGCCGGAAAGTCTGCGTGCGCGGCGCCGTCGTTGACGCCGTCGCTCGAACCGCCGTCGCCCGACGCGACGCAGACGGATACTGCGATCGCGGACGCCGCTTGAATCGCCGAGTCGAGCGCGTCGCGGGCCTGCTGCGTCCAGGCGGATTCCGGCGCGCCCCAACTGATCGAGATGACCGATGGATCGTTCTTTTGATCGTGAACGGCCGTCGTCACGGCATCGATAAAGCCTTGATCGGTATTCGGTGCAAAGTACATGACGATGCGCGCGCCCGGAGCAACCGCTCCGGCGATCTCAGCGTCGAGCATCACCTCGACGTCGGCATTGTTATCGACGCCCGGCGCGCTGCTCGCGCCGTCGACGGATACGATCGTAACGGTCTGCGCCGCGATCCCGAGCCCGGAGATATACGACGCGAAATCGGGCTGGCTGAACCCGCCGCCCAGTTCGATGATACCGATGCACTGACCGGTGCCGTCGGCGTTCGTGGGGAAATCGTAGAGTCGCGCGACCTGCACCGGCGTAAACGATACGGCGGCATCCGCGGCGATGCGGACGCGCGTCTCGGCCTGCGGGCGGTTATCGAGGCCGAGTACCGCCTCGACCACTCCGGAGAGATCGGCCGGCACGCTGACGCTGCCTTCCCGCCCGCGGTAGGTGACGTCGCCGGCTTCGCAGCTCTTCAGGTCTACGCCGAATGCGGCGTTTAGCCGCGCGACGCTCCCGCGCAGGATCACGCTGCGCCGTGCCGCGCTGCTTTCGACGACCTCCAGCCCATGAGCGCGCGCGAACGCGGCGACCTTCTGCAGGTCGGCGTCGTCTGCGCCGTAGCCGGCGGCGTACGCCTCACGCGACATCGCCCCTGGCGGCGCGGCGCGGCTTGCCTTCGAGCGCACGAACACGGTCACCGTCGCTTCCTCGCTCGGATCGGCATTCCCGAGCACGCGGGATCCGGGCAACTGCAGGCGCTCGCTTCCAGGAACGATCCATCGATCGGTCATTACGATTCTCTACCCTATAATCCGTAAAAGAAGCGTACGACGTGGAAGAACACCGGCGCCGCGAAGAGCATCGAGTCCATCCGGTCGAGTATCCCCCCGTGCCCGGCGATCATCGTTCCGTAATCCTTTACCCCGCGATCGCGTTTGATTGCCGACATGACCAGTCCGCCCGCGAATCCGAGAACGGTAATCATGAACGAGATCGCCGCCGCGGCCGCCGGGGTAAACGGCGTCAGCCACCAGAGCGCCGCTCCCAGAGCCGTCGCGGTCAGCGTACCGCCCACGACGCCCTCCCAAGTCTTGTTCGGACTAACCGCCGGCGCGATCGGGTGCCGGCCGAAGAGCGTACCCCAAACGAATTGAAACGCGTCGTTGAGCTCGGCGACGAGAATGAGATAGAGCAAGAGTTTTGCATTGGGTCCGAATCCGTGAATATCGAGCATCAGCAACGCCGGCGCATAGCTGAGGCAGTAGACGCATATCATCAGCCCCCACTGAATCTTCGCGGCGCGTTCGAGAAAGGACCGCGTGTCGCCGGCTAACGCCATAGCGGCGGGTATGAAGAGAAATGCGTAGACCGGAATCACGATCATGAAGCCGGTCCACTCGATGCTGATCAGGTAGTACTGCAAAGGCGTGAAGATGAAGAACGTCCAGAAGAGCGTGTGATGGTCGGCCCGGCGCGTGGGGACCAACGTGATGTACTCGCGCAGAGCGAGAAACGAAAGCAGACCGAAAATTACCAGCGAACCGGTCGGTCCGAAGGCCAGCGTCAAGCCGAAGATCAGCGCGATGACCCACCACGCGCGCACGCGCAGATCGAAATCGTGGCTGGCGTTGCGCGCCGCCGGATCGTGCGCGCGCTTGCCCAGGATGGAGGCGACGATCGTCGCTAGGACGAGCAGGGCGACGACGCCGGCGGTAGCCCAGACCAACGGGGGATTGAGCGCGAGCGGACCGAGCTTCATTGAGCCCGCAACTCGCAGACGGCGTCGCGCATGCGTTCCAAAAAGCGCGGCTTCGACTCCCGCGGTTCGAGATAGGTTGGGTGCCCGAACGTGAGCTTGCTGATGAACGGCACGGGCAAAAACTGGCCCTTGGGAAGGATGCGGTTCAAGTTCTCGAGATACGCGGGAACGAGTTGCAGCTCCGGCTTCCGCTGGCAGAGATAGTAGAGACCGCTCTTGAATGGCGCGACGGCTTCGCCGGTTCCACGGGTTCCCTCGGGAAAGAAGATCAACGAAGAGCGGTCTCCGATCCCGGCGACGATCTGCTCGATCGTCGAGCGGCCTTGCACTTCGCTATGGGCATCGCGGTGGCGCGGCACGAGCAGCGCGTTGAATACGCCGACGGCGAGCTCGCGGCGCAGGCCCGTGTCCCAATAGTCTTGCGCGGCCAAGCGGGCGCGTCTGCGCGCGAATATCGGGCGGCAGCGACGACCACAGAACGACGAAGTCGAGGTGACTGGTGTGGTTGGCAAAAAAGACGCTCTGCCGTGGTTGCGGAGGGGCGCTCCAGGTAACCTGGACGCCGCTGATAAAGCGCGCCGCCGCGGCGATAAGGCTTGCCAGGGGACGCGGCTCGGGGTCCATTCATGCACCTTCCCCGCGCTCGCTCGCTTTTCCGCGGCCGTGCGGCGGATGCTCAGGAAACCTTCACTCCGGTGCGAAAGAGTCGCAACGTGATGAGATTAGCGATCGCTTTAACCTTCGCGCTGGTTACGCTCGGCGTAATCGAGCCGGCACCAGCCGCGCAACCCGAGACTTGGAGCGTCGATCCGGTTCATTCCACCGCGCAGTTTACGGCGCGGCATTTCGGAATCGTCCCAGTCATCGGCACGATCCCGATACGCAGCGCGTCGGTGAAACTGAATCCAGGCGAACAGGTTCCGGTCTCCGTGACCGCCGACTTCGACCCCTCGAAACTCGACACGCACAACGACATGCGCGACGGCGACTTGCGCTCGCCGCACTACTTCGACGTCGGGACGTGGCCCGACATGCGCTTCGTCAGCACCACGATCGAGGGCGACGCCAAGCACTTCACGGTCACCGGCGATTTGACGATGCACGGACAGACTCACCCGGTCACGCTGATCGCGCAAGTCGTCGGTGCGGGAAAATCGCCCCGCGGCCGTCCGCTCGTCGCCTACGCCGCGACGGCGACGCTCGATCGCACGCAATGGGGAATGACCTACGGGCCGATGATCGTCGGCAACAGCGTCGACATCTCCGTCAACATCGAAGCCGACGCCGCGCAGTAGCGGTACCGGACCCGGCCGGTCATGTCACACCGGGTCGCCGAATTCCGTCACATAGGCAAACCTTGCCCAGATTGGAGCCCAGAATGAACGCGGTTCGTCTCATCGTCTACCCCGCCTCGGACGTGCCGAAGGCGACGAAATTCTTCGCGACCTTACTCGGCACCGAGCCCTACGCCGAGAGTGGATACTACGTCGGCTTCAAAGTCGGCGACATGGAAATTGGGCTCGTTCCGAAGGCGGGCGGCTCGTCGGCGGCGCTCGCGTACGTGGACGTCAGCGATATCGAAGCGGCGTTGGCAACCCTCCTTGCGGCCGGAGCGGAGAAGGGGCAGGACATCACCGACGTCGCCAACGGGCTGCTGGTTGCAACCGTCAAGGCTCCCGACGGAACGCCCATCGGCCTTCGCCAGTTCCCGAAATCGTAAGGGCTAGAACGGAATCTCGTCTTCGAGTTCGTCGCCCGCGGCCGCGGGCGCAGCCCCGGCCGGCGCCGCGGCGCGTGCGGTGGAGCGACCGCCGTTAAAACCGCCATGGTCGCCGGCGTCGCCGTCTTGCGAGCGCGACGAGAGCATCTGCATACCTGAGATCACGACCTCGGTCGCTTGGCGACGGATCGGCTGACCGGCATCGTCGCGCAGCTTAGCGTCGTCGTACGAGCGTATCGAGAGCCGGCCCTCGACTAAAACCGGGCTGCCCTTCTTTAGATAGGTATTGCAGGTCTCGGCAAGCCGTTCCCAAGCCACGATATCAACGTACATCGTCTCCTCGGGCTTGGCGTCGCGCTTGTTCGGATTGACGGCAATCCGAAACTTCGTTACCGCCGAACCGGAGTTCACGTATCGTATCTCGGGATCCCGCGTAAGGTTCCCGACGAGTATCACCTTGTTAAACGAAGCTGCCATACCTAACTCTCTTTCGCTGACGAACTCACTATGCGGATCGACATTATCATCTCAGGGTGTCAGCAGTGTGGCACAGATATTACCGAAAGGCGCGCTTACTGCTGCGCCGGCGGGGGCGGGGCGGCCGCAGCCAAGGCCGCCATGTGGGTCAGCATCTTCGCGTCGAGCCGCACGATCAGTGCGCGGAGGACGTCGTCGTGCAGCTTAAGCTGGCGATCGAGCTCCTTGGCCACGGGCGCCTCGGCCTTGAACTGCATTACGACGTAGGTGCCCTCGCGGAGGTCCTTGATCTCGTAGGCAAGGCGCTTCTTGCCTAGACGCTCGACGCCGACGACCTCGCCGCCCTGGCCCTTGACGATCTCGGAAATGGCGTTGGCGCGCTCTTCTACCTCGCTCTCCTCGAGCGAAGGGCGCAAAATATACGTTACCTCGTACTCGGTCACTGGTCTCCCCATACTACGGACACCCGCGGGTGCGGGCGGCCCACCCTCAGTGGCGGCGGGCAGTTGGCAAAGCGGCCTAGTTCGAGTCCCCGGCGCGAATTCCCATCACGGCGCCGCGATCAAGTCGCTCCCGACTAAGACTTCGACGTCGTCGGGAGCGCCGGCCGGCAGATCCTCGACGATCGGAGTCGCTCCCCAGTGCGGACCGAGCGCGGTTCGGACCGCCGCGCCCTCGGCCGAAGCCCCCGGCGATACCTTGATTTCACTGCTGGAGTAATCCAAGCGATCGGCGCTGGCCAACGACGTCTGCTTGAAACCGGCTCCTTTCAAGCGAACGCCGAGCGCCCGAACCGGAGCATCATTCTGCGTGCCGTTGCGAACCTCCACGGCGATCGCGGCGAGCGGTTTGCGCGGCGCGTGCGACGCAACTCGAGCGTTAAAGGATCCCAGCATCAATCGATTCACGAGCCGCTTCTTGGCGGCTTCGTCGGGAACCAGCGCGTCGCCGTCGGCGAGCGTGATTTGGCCGGTGTAGGGGACCTGCGCCGTGCGGATGGCGCGTGGATCGACGTCGCGGAAGCTCCACGCCGTCGAGAGCAGCTCGCGCGAGGTCAGATTCGTCGTAACGTCGTCGCGAACGATGGAGATCAGCGCCTGCGCGTGCAAGAGATCGTTGAGCTTGTCGTCGCGCAGCTTCGCGGCAATGACGTGCAACACGTCCTGCTGGCGTGCGATGCGGCAAGGGTCGCCGCACCAGTCGTGGCGGAATCGCGCGTACGAGACGGCCTGGTCGCCGTTGAGATGATGGATGCCCGGCGCTAGATGAATGTGGAGATGCCCCCACGAGTCGTCGTAGTCGACGCGTT
The DNA here is from genome assembly GCA_963739845.1 of Vulcanimicrobiota bacterium. Taxonomy (GTDB): domain Bacteria; phylum Vulcanimicrobiota; class Vulcanimicrobiia; order Vulcanimicrobiales; family Vulcanimicrobiaceae; genus Cybelea. The sequence goes on from CAVUBQ010000002.1 coordinate 210,326, forward strand.
GATGCACCGGAACGTCGATGCCGCCGATCGCATCGATCAGCCGCTTCGTCGAGTCGATCCGAAGCAAAGCATACCGGTCGAACTTCACGCCCAAATATCGCGAGACGACCGCGGTTGCTTCGGGAACGCCGCCTTCGGAGAGCGCCGAGTTGATCTTCTCCTCGCCGCCGCCGGGCATCGTCACCGCCGTATCGCGCGGAATGGAGAGCTCGGTAATCGTATGGGTCGGAAAATCGAGCGTGAAGGCCATGATGATATCGCTGCGCGATTCCTTCGAGTACTCGACGTCGTTGGCGGTGTAGTCGTAGTCGCGCCCCAGCACCAAAATATGGATACGCTGTTTGCCGAAGACCGAAGCGGGTGCGGGCAAAACCGGGTTGACGATCGGCGCGACCGCGCGTTCGACGATGGTGCGGCGTTCCTGGCGGCCGAGCGTTGCGATCGCGCCGGCAACTATCGAGAGGCCGAAGAGCAACGTCAAACCGGCGACAAGATACGGACGCCCCCGCAATCGCGCGAAGAGGCTCGTCTTGAGTCATTGCTACGATTTTACCGCTTCTTCGAAGACGCCGGACACAGGCGCTTCCCAGCTTGTCGCGTCGCCCGCTCCCGCAGGAGTCCGGCCGACCGTTTTGGAAGCTGCGCCTCGACTCGGAGGAAGAGAAGAATGGTCCGGAAAGCGCTTTTTGGCTATTGTCGCGATCGAGCTCGTCTTATTGACGGCATGCTCTTCTAATAACGGCGGCGGCGGCGTATCACCGCCGGCTTTGCAGAACGCTGCGGCGCGACCGATGAAGAAGGTTTCGGTTGGCCAATACATCTCCCACGTCGTCGTCATCATCCAGGAGAACCGCAGTTTCGAAAACTTCTTTGCCGGCTATCCGGGAGCAAACGCGCCCTTGTCCGGCTGTGCGGGCACGGGTAAGAGCCGCGGAGGATTTGCCGTCCAGCTCCCGCGCGTGCGCCGAAGTTCCTCGGGCAGCGGTTGTCCGCCCGGCGATACCGTCGTGCCCCTAAAGGCGATCACGCTCACCGCCGCCATCGATTTGCAGCATAATTATAATGCGGCCCGCCTAGATTACGACAAAGGCAAGATGGACGGATTCTACAAGTTCGGAAATACGGGCAGAAACCAGGCCTATTCGTACGTTAAACAATCGCTTATCCAGCCTTACTGGGACATGGCGAACCAGTACGTCCTAGCCGATGCGATGTTTCCGACCGAATTCGGCGGAAGCTTTACCGGCCATCTGACGGCTATTGCGGGCACCGACAACCTCGGGCCGACGAAGGCCGAAGTCGACTTTCCAAACGGAAAGTACGACGACTGCGACTCGCCGCCAGGCACGAAGAGCTCTTTTCTTACGTCGCATCGTATCGAGCACTATTATCGAGGACCGTTCCCGTGCTTCGATCAGTGGGATACGATGGCGAACGTGCTCGATGCCGGCGGCGTCTCTTGGAAATACTATGCGACCAAGCTCGTCGGCGCTGGAATGTGGGAACCGTACGAAGCGATGCAAGTACGTGCGCAACGGTCCCGACTGGAACGACGAATATCATCGCGCCCCAAACGAAGATCCTGACCGACCCTGGAGTCGGACAGCTCGCTTCGGTTACGTGGGTGAGCCCGAGCAAGCCGGATTCCGACCACCCCGACGAGGGCGATAAGGGGCCGTCTTGGGTGGCGTCGGTCGTGAACGCAATTGGAGAGAGCTCCTACTGGAACACCACCGCGATCGTGGTGATCTGGGACGATTGGGGCGGCTGGTACGACAACGCGCCGCCGCCGCAGCTCGATTTTCGCGGACTAGGTATCCGCGTTCCCTGCCTCATCATCTCGCCGTACGCCAAACAAGGCGTCGTCTCGCACACGCAGTACGAGTACGCCAGCATCCTGAAGTTCATCGAGCAGGCGTTCAATCTGCCCGCCGATCGGATCGACCGCCGACGGTTACACCGACCAACGCGCCAACAGCATCATCGATAGCTTCGATTTTACCCAGCAACCGCGCCCATTCGTCCCGATCGGATCGAAGTACCCGATGTCGCACTTCCTCCACGAGCCGCCTTCAAACGAGCCGGTGGACACGGAGTAACCGTTCGGCGCGCGAAAAGCGAAGGGAGCCCCGGCGTGCCGGCGGCTCCCTTTTCTCCGCGGTCCCCTACTGCTCGAGTTCTTGAAGATTGTTCGAGTTGGCGTCGGTGAAGAACAACGCGGTGTCGCTATCGTTCTTGCCCGTTGCGAGCAGGCCGAAAACGCCGGCCGTCTTTTTGCTGTCGACGACCTTCGTGGCGAGCACTTTCCCGGCGGGCGTCAGCTCGACCAGCATGTTGCCGCCCTTAGTGTTGGCGACGATCAGATTGCCGTTGGGAAGCAGCGCGGAGGCTACCGGCGCGTTCAGCGGCGATCCGCTGTAGACGAGCTTGCCGCACGTGGCCTGGGGGTGCTTGCATTTGAACGTCTTGCCGCCGGGCTTCACGATGATCTCATCCTTCTGCAGCAGATTGCTGGCGTTGTTGAACGCGACGATCGTGTTGTTCGCGCCGTCGACCACGTAGAGCGTCTGCTGATAGTTCTTCGAGAAAACTTGCAGGCCGGACGGGCCGAGCATCGTGGTCGGGCTGCTTCCCTTGACCGCGAAACCGGTCACGACCTGAAGCGGCTTTCCGGTTCCGTATAGGCCCAGGCTAAGGCTGTCGATCGAGCCGGTCTTGGAATCGCCGACGAAAATGTACTCGGGATCGTAGAGAAACGGCGGCGGTGCATCGGTGACCGCAGAACGGCTCTTCGACTGGCGAACCATACGCCTTCTTGAACTTGCCGCTCTGATTGAACTCAGCCAGCTTGTTGCTGGTCAAACCGCCCGCGTAGACCGTGTTGCCGCCGGTGATCGCGACGCCGTCGCAGCCCTTGATATTGGTGTTCTGCGCGAAGGTCGCCGGCTTCGAGCCCGCTTTTGGATCGAGTACTTCGATGGTCGTGCCGTTACCGGCCTTGCCGGAGGAGTCGTTGAAGTTGCAGACCAGCAGCTGCCCCTTCTTCAGGACGAAGTTGGTTATGACGTGCCCGATGGCGCGCGGGTCCTTGTCGCCGTTGTTCGGATCCACGGTCGACCCGATGACGACTTGCTTCTTCAGCTTCTTCAGGATCGACGTCGTGTCGTCCGGCTGCATGCCGAACGCGCCGGCGCCGGAGCTTTGCAACGCTGGATTCGCGGCGTTGAGTGCGTTAGGTGGAACCGCGCCGTTCCCGCCGCATGCGGACGTCGCCAGGAGCGTCGCAACGACCAGGAGCGCAGCACGATTAGTAGCAGACGACATGCTAAACCTCGGTTAGTGAAGTAGAGTCTCTGGAAGCCGCCCCCTTCGAATCGCCTTTTTGCTCGCCCTGCAAGAGCGAGCGACCGCCGTCACCTTTCGTCAGAAAGTTCTGGCAAAGAAAACTATAGTCATCGCGGTTCCGATCGTGACGACGATCGCGCGGCAGATCGGCTGCGGTACGCGCCGAAAGAAGCGAGCGCCGAAGTAGCCGCCGAGCAGCGCGATGACCGCCATCGGAACGGCGAAGCGCCAATCGACGATGCGCGCGATGACGAACGGCACCAGCGCCACGCCGTTGATCGAGACCGCGAGCACGTTCTTGATCGCGTTCTGCGCGTTGAAGCTGGGCAGCCCCGAAAAAGCGAGCACCGCAAGCATCAAGATGCCCATGCCCGCCCCGAAGTAGCCGCCGTAGATCGCGACGCGAACTGCAGCGCGATCTGCCACGGTGCGTGGCGCGGAACCGTAGACGGATTGCGCACCAGGAATGGGCTGACGGCGAAGACCACCGTCGCGAAGAGCAGCAGCCACGGAATCAGGCGTTCGAAGAGCGCCTGCGGCGTCACCAGCAGCAGGCATCGCGCCGATCAGCGAGCCGGCGATGCTCGCGCAGATCGACCGGCAGCAGCAGCGAGCGATGCGCCGCGATCTCTTCGCGGTAGCCGCGCGCGCTGCCGATCGTGCCGACCCACATCGCCGCATTGTTCGTCGCGTTGGCCGAGATCGGCGGGACGCCGGCGAAGACCAGCGCCGGAAACGAGAGAAAACTTCCGCCGCCGGCGACGCTGTTCATCGCCCCGGCCACAAAGGCGGCGACGCCGGGAAGGAGAATGTGGGCGCTGGTCACGCCTCCGTCTAGCAGTCTAGAGCGCCGTGCGCTCGCGCTTGGTTACGCGATAGACGCGGCGCACGTTCTTGAGCGTTTCGAGTTTGCGTGAGGAGCTTGTGCAGGTGATCGAGATCGCGAATTTGGACGGTAAGGCTCGCGACCGCAACGCCGTCCTTGCGCACCCGCGCGTTTACCGAGCTGACCTGCGTCTTGAGCTCGGCGAAGACCGCCATGATATCTTGGAGCAGCTGCGAGCGGTCGTCGGCCTCGACCTCGATGTCGACGACGTGCGTGAGGCCGGCATCGCCGATCCATTGCGCCTGAAGGATCCGCTCGGGCGTCGCGTTCATGAAGGCGACGTTCGGACAGTCGGCGCGGTGGACGCTGACGCCGCGGCCGATCGTGACGTAGCCGATGATCGGATCGCCCGGCACCGGCGAGCAGCACTTCGAAAGGCGCACCAGCACGTCGTCGACGCCGGCGATGCGCACGCCGCTCGATTTGCGCAGGCCTTTGCGCAGCGACCGGTTTGCGCCCGATCTTGGTGAGATCGACGACGTTGTCGTGCTTGACCTCGTCGCGAACGCGGTTGGCGACCGCCTGCGCCGACGCGTCGCCGAACCCGATCGCCGCGAAGAGATCGGTCGGCGTCGCGTAGTTCAAGCGCGCCGCGATGCGCTCGAGCAGCTCGCCGCGCGCGACGTCGGTGCGCAAGCCGGCGCGCGCCAGCTCTTGCTCGAGCGCTTCCTGGCCGGCGAGCACGTTCTCCTCGCGGCGCTCCTTGCGGAACCATTGCTTGATCTTGTGCTTGGCGCTCGAGGTCTTGACGATCGAGAGCCAGTCGAGCGACGGGCGCCCGCTCGATTTATTGACGAGAATTTCGCAGATGTCGCCGTTCTGCATCTGATAGTCGAGCGGAACGATGCGGCCGTTGACCTTCGCGCCGACGCAGTGATTGCCGACGTCGGTGTGGACTTGGTAGGCGAAATCGAGCGGCGTGCCGCCGGCGGGAATCGAGTAGACGTCGCCGCGCGGCGAGAAAACGAAGACCTGCGAATCGAAGAGGTCGAGCTTGAGATTCTCCATGAACACGCGCGAGTCGCGCATATCCTTCTGCCACTCGAGCAGGGCGCGCAGCCAGGAGAGCTTGTTCTCGAACTGATCGGCCTTGCCGCCCTCTTTGTAGCGCCAGTGCGCGGCGATGCCGTACTCGCCGGTGCGGTGCATCTCCCAGGTGCGGATCTGAATCTCGAGCGGTTCTCCGCTCGGCCCCACGACCGTCGTGTGGAGCGACTGGTACATGTTCGGCTTGGGCATCGCGATGTAATCTTTGAACCGGCCGGGCAGCGGCGTCCACATCGCGTGCACCGCCCCGAGCGCGCGCGTAGCAATCCTTTACGCTGTCGACGATGATGCGGATCGCCGTCAGATCGTAGATGGTCGAGAAGTCGCGGCCCTTGCTGATCTTGGAGTAGATCGAGTAAAAGTGCTTGGGGCGTCCCTGAATCTCGGCGTTGACCTTGAGATTCTTCGAACTCGTCGCGCAGACGCGCGATGGCCTTTTCGACGTCGGCCTCGCGCTCGCGGCGCGTCTTGGCTACGCGTTCGACGATGTCGTGATAGGCGGATGCATCGAGGTAGCGCAGGCACTCGTCCTCGATCTCCCACTTGATCTTCCAGATTCCCAGGCGGTGCGCGATCGGCGCGTAGATGTCGAGCGTCTCGCGCGCGATCGCCTGTTGCTTCGCGGGCGGCAGGCTGCCCAAGCGTGCGCATATTGTGGAGGCGATCGGCGAGCTTGATGATGATGACGCGGATGTCTTTGGCCATCGCCAGGAACATCTTGCGAAGGTTCTCGACTTGCGCGTCTTCCTTCGACTGATAGGGGATCCGGGTCAGCTTGGTCACGCCCTCAACCAGCCGCGCGACCTCTTCGCCGAACTGCTCGGTGACTTGCTCGCTGGTGATCGACGTGTCTTCGACGACGTCGTGCAGCAGCGCCGCGGCAATCGTCTGATGGTCCATCTCGAGGTCGGCCAAGATGCCGGCGACGGCGAGCGGATGCTCGATGAACGACTCGCCCGAGGCGCGGCGCTGGCCCTGGTGGGCGGCGTCGGCCAGCTCGTAGGCGCGCGTCAGCCACTCCGCGTCGGCGGAGGGGTCGTAGTGGCGGACGCGCTCGATGAGCTCGGGGATGGTCATGGCGTATCCGCCTATTATAGCGCCTAGGCGCTACGGGCGGTCGGTCGGGATCGGAGCGGCGCTGCGGCCCGGGGGTGACGGTCTCCACGTCGAGCCGGTCTTTAAAGAGGATCGAGGCGATCTTTCCGTGGGCGTCGAGCGCCATCCAGACGTAGATGTCGCCATCGGTGCAGCGCATCTGATAGATGTAGCCGCTCGCACCAGGCGGGAAATCGGGCTCGATCCAAGGCCCCAAGAAGACGGCCTCGTTCAGCGCTCCCAGCGCCCCGAGCGCGTGGGACGTGTCGGCGATCTTCGCGTCGGTAAGCTTCGAGAGCACCTGCTCGGAGTAGAGTTCCTTATCGATGACGCCGGCCTGCCACGTCACGAACTGCTGGCGGACCAGTTTAGTAACCGCCGGATCCGCCGGCGGAGGCGATGGCGACGGCGTGGGCGTGGGATGCGGGCGTGCCCAGCCGCTGCCGGCAGTGCCGATGAAGAGGAGCATTGCGGCTAGCGCGGCGCCGGTCAGCCGATGTCTCACAGGATCTAGTATTCCACGAAGGCGACGACGTTCGCGGCCGCCCAGCGCGTCGCGCCCGCGCAGCGCCGTCAGCTCGACCAAGAATGCAAAGGCTTCGATCTTCGCCCCAAGACGATCGAGCAGCCGGCCCGTAGCCGCCGCCGTGCCCCCGGTCGCAAGCAGATCGTCGACCACCAACACGCGCTCGCCGCGGGCGATCGCGTCGGAATGAATCTCGAGCGAGTTCGTGCCGTACTCTAGCGCGTACTCTTCGCTGCAGCGTCTCGTAGGGCAACTTGCCGGGTTTGCGCACCGGGATGAACCCCGCGCCGATCGCGTATGCGACCGGCGCTCCGAGGACGTATCCGCGCGCCTCGATGCCGACGACGTAATCGATACCCGACGCTTTGAACCGGTCAACAAAGAGGTCGATCACGCCGCGGAAGCCTTGCTTATCTTTCAACAACGGGGTAATGTCACGGAAAAGGATCCCGGGAATCGGAAAATCCGGGATCGCTCGAATCAGGGGTTCGATTTCCACGATGGGACGGGTTTGAGTCGGGAGATCGGATCGCCTGCAGGAAAGGAACGTCATGAAGAGACCACCAGCCCTGGCGGCAGGCGCCCTCATGGCTGCGATGGCAGCAGGCGCGGTCGCTCCCGCGCTGGCCAACGGATCCGGCAGCACAACGACGATTATCATCGTAAGCGCCGCTGCCGCCGCCTCAATTCCGCTCATCGTGAACTACAACCACAAGAAGAGAGCGAAGCGCGAGGAACAGCAGGAAGTTGCGCGCCGGCAGGATGCCTATCGCGATTGGTTCTACCACAAGTACGGCTACTACCCGACCGACGATCAGTTCAGGCAGTGGTACGTACAGACGTACAACACCAACCCTGAGTAAGGACCGCCATATCGCCGACGCCGAGCCGCTACCACGCGAGCGGCTCGGCGTTTTCTTTGGAACGTCGAGCGGCCGGCGGTTCGTGGTGGCGATCGCCATTTCGTTCGCGCTTCACGAGGTCTTCGCGGCGCTAGTTCCGGCGCAGTTGGCGCACACGAAAGCCAGCCGCGAAGTCGTCACGCACGCGCAACTGCTGCGCGTCACGCGGCGTCCGGCCGCGACGCCGCCGCCCGTGCGCCCCGTCGTTCGTCCCGCGCCGCTGCACGCACGTGCGCGGCGCGCACTTCCGCGCGGGCAGATAAATCGCGCGCGGCCTAAGGCGATATCACTCGCGCATGCACGGCCCATCTCGAGCGCAGCGCTCGCCGCCCCGAGCGGCGCCGGTCTCGCGACGCGCGCGGGCTCCGGCCGCGGCGTCAACGGCAGCGCGTCAACCACCGAGAACGGCGGCCCGGCTGCTGGAGCGGAACCCTGCGGCGTGGTGACCTTCTCGGATCCGCACGGCTCTCAGTTCGACCAGCGCACGCGCGGCTTCTGGGTCGACATTCGCATGTCGGTACGCTTTGCCGATGGATCGTCGCAGTCGATGATCCTCGATTACCCGTGGTATTATCCGACCGAAGCGGCCAATCCGTGGTCCGATCAAAACCTCAAGGATCCGAACTTCTTGCCGCGATTCCAATCGCCGCCGCCCGACAAAGCCGGCAGCGAACCGGCGCTGGTAAAGTACGTCGCCGAGCACAGCACGTCCGACGGTCTCACGCTCCTGCGCGAGTGTCCCACGCCCGCACCGCCGGTGTAACGGCGGCGCGTCAGACTTTCAGGTCGACCTTTTCCAGGGCCCCTTTGGTCGAGACGACGTGATGATTTAAGCGCAGCTCGTCGGGTTCGAAGCCGAAAGCGAGCCCCAGGAGCTGCGGCAAGTGGAAGATCGGAACGTCGATCGTCGTCTTCAAGACGCGCGCCGCGTCGGGTTGCTGTCCGTCGAGGTTCAAATGGCAGAGCGGACACGGGGTTACAAGAAGGTCGGCGCCCTTCTCCTTCGCTTCGACGATGTGATTGCCGCCCATCGCTAGCGCCTTCTCTCGATTGAACGTAAGCATCGGAAAGCCGCAGCACTTCGTCGAGCCGCGGTACTCGACCGGTTCTGCGCCGAGCAAGGCGATGAGGCGCTGCAAGTAGGTCTTGCGCTCCGGGCGTTCGCGCAACCCGAGCGATTCGACCGGCCGCAGGATATAGCAGCCGTAGAACGGCGCGACCTTGAGGCCGGTGAGCTTGCGTTTGATCTTCGCCGCAACGCGTTCGATGCCGATATCTTCGAAGAGCATCCAGAGCAAGTGCTTGACCGTGGTCCTGCCGCCGTAGTTAAAGCCCTGGTCCGAGATCACCGCGTTGGCTTTGTCGAGGCGCTCTTTGTCGCGGGTCAAGTGATAGTTGTGACTCGAGAGAACGCCCTGGCAGGTGCTGCAGATCGTCATCAGGTCGGCGTTCTCCGCTTCCGCCATGGCCAGCGTCAAGCCGTTGAGCGCATCGGCCAGGTCCGGGTTCTGCTCGCTCAGCACGCCGGCGCCGGTGCACGGCGCTTGGGTCAGCTCCTCGAGCTCCAGCCCGAGCGGCTCGGCAATCAGTTTCGCCGATACGTAGAGCTCGGGGCAAGCGCCTTTCGAGACGCAGCCGGGATAGAACGCAACCCTCACTTGAACCGCCCTCCGACGCGCTCGAAAATCGCCCGGATTCGATTGACTCCGGGAATCTTATGGTGAATCAGCGGCGGCAGTTTGCCGGCCCGCAAGAGATTGAACGCGCTCGGCAGCGTCTTGAGCTGCTCGACGATGTTGAAGTAGCCGACCGACTTCGGCATCAGCGTCAGCTCGTTGAGCCTGCCGCTATCGCGCACCGACTCCGCGAAAGCGTCGGCGTGGCGCGTGCCTGCGTTGTCGGTAAAGCCGGCGGCGACGGCCATTCGGCGCAGCTTGAGGATCTGCTCGAGCGGCTCGACGCCCTTGGGACATTGCGTTACGCACTCGTAACAGTGCGTGCAATCCCAAATCCCGCCGGGCTTACTGTAATCGCCCAGGCGCTCTTTCGTTTTGGCGTCGCGCGGATCGGCGGCGTAGCGGTAGGCCTGCGCCAGCGCTTGCGGACCGAGGAACTCCGGGTTGACCGCAAACGACTCGCAATCCATCAGGCAGATGCCGCAGCTGATGCAGCTGACCTCTTGAATCAGCTCTTCCATCGCCGCGTTTTCGACGACGTACTCTTTGTTATGCGGCGGAATCGGCTGCTTGTTCTCCAGCCACGGTTTGACCGCAAGATGCTTCTCCCAGAACGGCTTCATGTCGCAGACCAAGTCGCGGATGATCGGCATCGACGGCGGCGACTCGACGCGCGTCTTGCCGTCTTCCGTAAAGTCCGAGAGCTTGCTCTTGCAGGCCAAGTTCGCATGACCGTTGATCCACATCCCGCACGATCCGCAGATCGCGCTTCGGCAGGCGCAACGCACCGCGAGCGACTGATCTTGATACTCGCGAATCGCGATCAATGCATCGAGAACGACGGCATGCTCCGGGAGGTCGACGGTGTACGTCTGATAGCGGCGCACCGGCGAGCGATTCCAGGGCGGTGGAAACGGCTGCCCCGGCACCGCCTTCTCGGAGTACGAGCCTTCGGGGTTGTAGCGCCCAACCTCGATCGTAAATTCCATTAGTACGTGCGCACCTCGGGCTTCCAGCGAGTGATCGTAACCGGAGCGAATGAGACCTCGGGTTCGGCGCCGCCGCGCCACGTTAGGATCGTGTGCTTCAGCCAGCTTTCGTCGTTGCGTTCGGGATGTTCCACGTGCGTATGCGCGCCGCGGCTCTCCTTACGCTCGATCGCGCTGCGGATGATCGTGTCGCCGCAGTCGAGCAGAAAGCCGAGCTCCAGCACAAAGGTCAAGGCTTGGTTGAAGACGCGCCCCTTATCGCCGACGGCGATCGTCTCGTACCGCTTCCTAAAGCCGGAAAGCGCGTCGAGCGCTTCGTGCAGGCCGGCGTCGGTGCGGTAGAGGCCGACCTTGGCATCCATCATCGTGGCCAGCTCGAGACGCAGTCCGGCGGGCGTATCGCCGGTGTACGGACGCGCCAGCAATGCGCGCAACCGCTCTTGCTCGCTGCGCAGGAGCTCTTCCCCACCGGTGCTGTTGGCCGTGTGCTTGGCGTACTCGGCCGACGCCTTGCCCGACCGGCGTCCGAAGACGATCGTATCGAGCAGCGAGTTGGCACCAAGCCGGTTGCCGCCGTGCACGCTGACGCACGCGACCTCGCCGGCGGCATAGAGGCCGAGGACCGGGGTCGCACCGTGCACGTTGGTCCTGATGCCGCCCATCTGGTAGTGCATTCCGGGACGAACCGGAACGGGCTCCTCGATCATGTCGATGCCGAGGTAATCCATCGCCATCTCGTGGATCTGCGGCAGCTTCTTCAAGATTACGTCGGGGCCGAGATGGCGCAGATCGAGCAGCACGTTCCCGTCGATGCCGCGGCCTTCGGCGATTTCGGTCGCCTCGGCGCGCGATGTGACGTCGCGCGCCGCCAACTCCATCTTGTTCGGTGCATACTTCTTCATGAAGCGCTCGCCCAACGAGTTGAGCAAGTACGCGCCCTCGCCGCGCGCGGCCTCGGTCATCAAGAAACCGCTGCCGGCGAGCGTAGTTGGATGGTACTGCACCATCTCCATATCCATCAGCGGCGCGCCGGCGCGGTAGGCCAGCGAGTATCCGTCGCCGGTGCAGATCAGCGCGTTCGTGCTCGGCTCGTAGAGCCGGCCGAGGCCGCCGCTAGCGACCACGACTGCCTTCGCGCGCAGCAGGTGCAGCTCGCCGGTAATCATCTCGAGCGCGACGACCCCGCGGCACGCTCCGTCCTCCATGTAGAGATTGGTGGCGAACCACTCTTCGTAGACTCTTACGCCGGCTTTGAGAATCTGGTCGTAAAGCGTCACGAGCAACGCCTGACCGGTGATGTCGCCAACGAAGTATGTGCGCGCCTGCGACGCGCCGCCGAACGCGCGCGTACCCAGCCTTCCATCGGGACCGCGATAGAAGATGACGCCCATGTGCTCGAACTCGATGATGTCCCCGGGAGCCTCTTGCGTCATCACCTCGACGGCGTCTTGATCGGCTAAGTAATCGCTGCCCTTGACCGTGTCGAACGCGTGCGATTCCCAGCTGTCGGTCTCGCTGATCGCGGCGTTGATGCCGCCTTGCGCCGCGCTCGAGTGGCTGCGAATCGGATGCACTTTGGTAACGATCGCCACGTCGGCGCCGTCACGAGCCGCTTCCAGCGCAGCCCGCATGCCCGCCAATCCGGCGCCCAGGACCAAAACGTCGTGATCTCGCGTCACGAGCCGGTAGTTTCCCTTAAGAACGCCGCTACATTCCGAACGCTTGTTCGGTGGGCTAAGCGGCCGTACTGTGCCATTCGCTCTTCGAGACGCCGGGTGCGGCGAGGAGTTGCGCGCTCAGCGCTTCGATTCGGACGTCTTCGGGTTTCACCGAGTAGATCGAAGCGTCGAGCTCGACTTGGTCACGGCCGGCTTCTTTGCGCGTCAAAGACTGCAGACCCAACGGCGACTCGCTGATCGCCTCGAGAATCGTTCGGCCGACGTCGGGCTGATGCTGCCGCTCGCAGACGATCGAGAGTCTGTAGACCGTCTCGCCGCGCTGCCGATGAAAGGCGCGCTCGTCGATCCGCTCGGCCAAGGGCTGTAGCAAGACGTTGAAGAGAATGATCGCGCCCGCGCCGGCGACCGCTCCCGTCCAGAGTCCGAAACCGGCCAGCGCGCCGACGGCTGCCGTCGCCCAGATCGTCGCCGCCGTATTGAGGCCCGAGACCGACATACCGGTTCGAAAGATGACTCCGCCGGCGATGAAACCGACGCCCGTGACGACGCCGGCGACGATGCGCGTCGTGTCGCCGGCGCCGATCAGCACGTCGAGCAGTGCAAAGAGTGCCGCGCCGATCGCGACCAGGCTGCTGGTGTGCATTCCGACCGGTCGCAGCCGCCATTGGCGCTCGAACCCGACCGCGGCGCCCAAGATCGCGGCGATGCCAAGTCGCCATAGGAAGACCGCAGCGGTCATATCAACGCCCTTTATCGCCGTTCTCCTTGATGCTTTGAAGCAGTGTGTAATCGATCACGACGCGCAACACGACGATCGCCGCGAGTTGGCCCAGCGCTTGCCACGAGGGCGCAACGGCCGTATGGATGATATCGCTGCCGATCAGAAGCTCGAGAGAGAAGACGAGCCGTTCGGCCAATCCACGCCGTACGCTTTGCAGGTCGCCCGAAGAATCGCCCTTCACGAACGCCAGGAGCGCCCGCCACGTCGCACGCACCACGGCGGCAACCACCACGAGCGCCGCGATGCCGTCGATCAGCACCGCCAGACGAAGCGCCCAAACGTGCACGAACGTCTCCAGCATTGGCCGCCCTCTTCGACGCGCGCGCCTGCGATTCTGCATAAGGGAAGTCGCGGCGCTTGTGAAATAGGGCCTCCCATGAAGCGCAAATCGTTCGTCGGTTTGGCCGCGTCGGCGGCTGCCTTGCCCGCGGTCCCCGCTCCCGCTGCGGCGCGGGACGTATCGGCACGGCGTGGACGCAAGGCGCTGGTTCTAGTTGGCGGCGCCAATCGCGGCGCGTACCAGGCGGGCGCAATTCAAGCCCTCGCGCAGATTCAAGGCGTCGGGGAGGGAGAGCCGCTCGACTTCGACATGGTCTGCGGCACGTCGATCGGCGCACTCAACGGCTTCATGGTCGCAACCGGACAGTATAAGAAGCTCATGATGATGTGGCGCAGCATCATCGCTTCGCGTAACGTCTTTCGGCTCAAGCCCGAGTTCTCCGCAATCGACGACCCAACGTCGGGCTTACTGAACCGCGCAGCGGCGGCGTACCGGCTCTCGACCGGAATGGTGCGCAGCGTTACCGGCGTCTTGGATCCCGCGCCGGTCAACGCGATGTTGGACGAGTTCGTCGACCCGGCGAAGCCGACGATGCTGCCCTTTTACATTTCCACGACCAACATTACCAGACGGACGAACGACCTCTTCGTGAGGAAAGCAACGACGACGGCCGGTCAGGCCAAACAGACGGTCAACGACGCGCTGCTGACCTCGTCCAAGCAGAGCGTGCGCGTTGCCGACGATGCGCTCTTACGCAAGGTCCTCTTTGCCTCGGCGGCGATTCCCTTGCTCTTCGATCCGATCTGGATTCCGCGCGAGCACGATCCGCAGAGGCGGGACGCCTACGTCGACGGCGGGGTCACGCAGAACGTCCCGATCGACGTCGCGCTTCTCTGCACCGACCAACTCTACGTAACGCTGCTCTCGCCGCCGCTCAGCGAGGCCGACGAAACCTACGACAGCGCGCTCGAGATCGGGCTCGGCATGTTCACGACGATGCAGGAGCGCATCCTCGCCTATCAAGTGCGGCTCGCCTACCTGCTCGGACAGACGCACCTGCCGTTCACGCCCTACGTCATCCGGCCCGCGCACGAACTACCCGGACACGGCGGCGATTTCGACAATCAAGCCGAGCTCGAAAAGATGTGGCAGCTTGGCTTCGCCGACATGGCGCGGGGCTGGGTCTCGTTCGTTCCGCCTCCCGACCTGCCGCTCGGAGCCGCGTTCTAACCTAGAAGGCTCCGCTTCGGAAATTTTGGCGAGACGAATCAGAATTTGGGATGGCGTCTGCCGATGATTCGTCCCTTGGGTCCGCTACCGTTCGTGGACCACATTCCTTCGAAGATCACGCCCGATGGATCGAACGTTAAATCCAGGGGACCGCTCGTCTTCCCGTTGTGCCACGTACCGCGGAGCTCGACGCCACCGGGCGTTAACGTACCGGTCATGCGACCGTTGTTTGCCCACGTTCCCGTGATGCTGTTGCCCTTCTGCGTGAACGTCACCTTATCGGCATAGTCCTCGATGCCGGTCAGCGTGACGTCCCAAGTCCCCGTCGTGTTGAGCTTTACATTGACGACCCGTTCCGCTTCGAACGTACCGTACGGCTTCTTGAGCTTTCCCCACTCGCCCGAGAACGAGTTCCAATCATGAGTGAAGACGAACGTGGCCCATCCGTGCGCGACGCCGTTGACCCACTGGACGTCGACTTTGTTGTGGTTGCCTGCATTGATCTTACCGGTGAGCGTGCCGGCCTCGCCCCACCAGCCGGTGACGTTGCCGCCCTGCTGGTGTAGCGTTATCGTATTCGATCCTAGGCGCTCACCCGAGTACGCGACGCTCCAAGTGCCTTCAGCGCCGTTTCCGGCCGTTTGGGCCAAGGCTACGCCGATGCTCAACACCGCCACGAGCGCAGCGGCGACAATTCCAGGGACTCTCACGCTTCAAAAACTCCTTTACGCCGCGGACAACGGTGCGGCTGCGACGGTCGTAGGTACACCGGTCGAGCGCGATACTCCTATAGGGAGTAACTTACTCGGTGTAAGCCTCAATTTTGCCCTTTCTGACCGCACGCTTGAGCGCTTCGTAATCGGCCTCGGCTTGGTCGGCATAGGCGAGAGCAAACGAGCCCATCGCCCCGTCGAACTCGTCGCTCTTGCCCAGGTATGCGGCGATCGCCTGTGCGTCGCCGCTCTTCGCGTGGCCGCGAGCCAAGCCGCGCCCGCA
The DNA here is from genome assembly GCA_963739845.1 of Vulcanimicrobiota bacterium. Taxonomy (GTDB): domain Bacteria; phylum Vulcanimicrobiota; class Vulcanimicrobiia; order Vulcanimicrobiales; family Vulcanimicrobiaceae; genus Cybelea. The sequence continues at coordinate 225,758 of CAVUBQ010000002.1, forward strand.
GGCTTTCGCGAAGACCGAGAACATCGGAACGTCGTAGATCTCGACGCGAGGCTTTATCTTTGCATCGCGCAGCTGGCGTACGTAAAACTCGACGCCCTCGCTGCTGGTCGTCCAGCCCAAGAAAATGTCCGAGGCGGCCTGAATCAGCCGCGTGCCGACCACGACGCGCTGCCCGTGATGAGCGTACACGCTCTTGCCGACATACGGCTCGAGGACCGACGACTCGGCCTGCTTGAGCTGCAAGAAGAGCGGCTCGTTCGCGGCCGACATGAGCAACGCGACCCAACACCGCGTGCCGACGCTGCCGACGCCGACGACCATGAGCGATACGTCGACGAGGCTGAAACGATCCAGCAAGACGCGCCGGTCGTGGGGCAGCGTCTCGCGGTAATGCTCGAGCACGTCGTTAGCCAGTCGCTCGAACTCCGGAGCCCGCGTCTCTTGCGGGTGATAGATGAGCGGCGGGGTGTCGCGAAGACGTAACTCTCCATGCGCAATTTTGGTAACCTTGGGGAAGACGATATCGGAGCCGCGCCGGGACGCGATCTTGTTGACCCGCTCGCGAATCATCTCGCGCGATTTTGGATCGCGAAGCTGGTTGATGAACTCATCGACATCCAGCGAGAGGTACCACAGATCGAGAACGTGCATCTTCGAGAACTCGCGCATCGACTTGCGGTAGCTTCTCGCGCAGCGCTCCGCGACGTCGCGCGCGTCTTTATCGGAGAATCCATTGTTGCGCATCGCCAGAACGAACGATGTTGCCAGCCGCTTGAGATCCCACTCCCACGGCCCCGGCAGCGTCTCGTCGAAGTCGTTGATGTCGAAGACGATGTTCCGTTCGGGGCTGGCGAGGCCACGGAAGTTCACCAGATGGGAGTCGCCGCAGGCTTGAACTTGGATGCCGGTGACGGGCGTGGTCGCGAGGTCGGAGGCCATCACCGCCGCCGAGCCGCGATAGAACGTAAACGGCGAGACGAGCATGCGGCCGTAGCGCACCGGGAGCAGGTCCGCAAGCCGGTCGGCATCACTCGCTTGGACGATTTTGATCGGGTCGGGTCGCGACGGGGACGGTTTCCACGCTGCGTGGGCGCCCAGGGGGATCGGTTTTTCGCTCGCCTTTTTCGCGGCAGCGCCGTTTTTCGATTTCGTTACGGGCATGATTCGTTGCCGTCCTAAAATGATTATTGCGGGGCTTGAACGCTTTGGCTACAAGCGAACGCAGACCTTCGCCTAGCGATCCGCCGCCTCTAGGCGCCCTCCGCGGTCGTCGCAGTATGTCCCCTGACCTAACGTTCGTCAGGAGGCCCCAATGCAAACCCCGAGCATTACCCCAGCGCGCCGGACCCTCGAGTTCGGCATCTACCGCGACGGCGACAACAATCTCGACGCGATCCAAGAGGCGACGCTCTCCCAGGCGCTGCAGACCAGCCGGCAGGACTCGCGGATCGAGTTCTCCGTGCAAGACACGACCGGGTTACGCCTGCGCGGCGATTCGGTAGTGGAAGGCCGGGAGCGCACCGAGCAGTACACGATCGCCGACGGAGAGATCGGCGGTGCGACGATCGGCAGCGCACACCGGATGAGCGACCCGGAGAATCTCGCGAACTTCGTCGCCCAGACGCTCGACAACGCCGAACGCTCGGGCGCGAAGCAGACATGGATCGATCTGGTCGATCACGGCGGCGGCGACGGCGGCGGCTTGGAGACGAGCGACGGCAGCGTCATGGCGATGCCGGCGATCGCCGCGGCGGTTGCGCGGGGTGTCGCGCTGCACGCGCAAGCGCATCCCGAAGATGCTGGGCGACGCGTCGACGGCGTCGTCGCGAACCAGTGTTTGATGGATACCATGGGCTTTGCCGATGCGCTCTCACGCGCCGGCGTTGGATATCTCTGCGCTAGCCCCGAGACGATGCTCGCGCCCGGCGTGCCGAGCGACGTCGCGCACGCGATCGCCGCGAACGAAGGCGATCCAACCGCAATGGGACGCGCGGTCGTGAACGACGTGATGCGGACGCGCTACGACGCCGGCGCGGGCGAACGTTTCGGCCCGGCCGCCGCGTTCGACGTGCTCGACCTGGCGCCGACGAAAATCCAGCGCGCTGAAGGCGCGATCAAACGCCTCAACGACGACGTCGCTGACGAAGCGCACGCGACGAGCGTGCGCGGCGCGGTCCGCGAGGACGCACGCGCGATCGACGGCATGGTACGCTCTCCCGACGGCACCAAGGATATGCCGTGGCGGGCGGACCGCCCGGCGATCGCTTTCTACGACACGCTGGCGGGCGACGGGCGCCTGAGCGACCGCCTTCGTAACGACGCCCGCAGCGCCCGCGATGCTGTGCGCGGACTCGTGCTGGCGCACCGTGAGAGCGGCAGCTTCGAGCCGTTCGGCGGCGCGGATTATTCGGATGCTGCCGGACCAACCGTACATTTGCCGACGACTCGCCGGCAGATCGATCCCTGGGCCTCCAACGGCGTCAACGAGACCGCGAACGACTTCTACAAGAAGGTCGACGAAAGCGCGATGACGGGCGTTCTGGCTTGAGCGGCGTCGACGGCTACGGCTTCATCGCGGCCGGAATCGCGCTAGGAGCGATCACGGTTACGGTATTCGATCCGAAGTTCGACAGGAAGATCGTGGAGCCGGAGTCCGTCACGTTGAACTGGCGGGGAAACGCGCCCACGGGGAGGCGGCCGCGGATCTTCGCGCGCCTCGGCATCGATGACGTCGAGAACCTGACTGCCGCCTCCAGCCGCTTGGAAGCGGTCGCTGTTGCCTGCGAGCACGTATTTACCATCTGGCGTGACGACGATCGGCACGGGCGCCTCACCCACCGATACCGAGGCGATTCGAGCGCCGGCACCGCCGGCGATCAGTTTGGCGGTGGAGAAGGCATAGACGGCATTGTCTTTGCGCGCGGTAACCCACAGCGTTGCCCCGTCGGGCGCGAGCGCCGCTCGCACTGGATGGCATCCGGCGGGAACGCTCGAAACGATCGCATGCCCAGGATCGCTCGCGGCCTTCGCAATGTCGATGGTTACAAGCATTCCGGGCGTCTCGGTTTCGCCCTGGCCGCTCCCTTCGGGCTTACAGGTGTGCGGGAGGCCAAACTTGCGCAGCGCCACTTGCACGGTTGCAAAAAGATATCGCTTATCCGCCGACGGCACGAGCCCGACCGGCCCGTTGCCGATGAGGAACTCCGAAACGATCGCATCGTGCTCGATATGGCCCTCGCGTATCTTTTGAAGATCGATAACGGTTAGCGTCGAGCTCTGCTCCTCGGCGACGAACGCGTAGCGATCGTCAGGCGATATCGCTGCATATACCGCTCCAGCGTCGTCGTTTGGGATATCTTCGATGAAGCCAAGAATGGGGTTCCCCGTTCCCGTAAGCGCGCGTTGGACGTCGACGAAAGCGATGAAGTTATCGTCGGGCACCACTAGGATTTTGCCGTCGTGCGTTAATGCTGAAATCGCAGGCTGACTCTCGAGCGGTATCGTCCGAACGTAACGATAGACTCCATCCTGGCATTGCAGGATGGCGACGCCGTTGGGTTCGGTCGGCTTTGACGAGTTGAGCGAGACGAATACGGCCCTTTCGTCGGCGGTAGGAAGAGCCGACATCGGCGAGCCTGGAACCGCAACGCCGTAGATGCCGGGCATTCTGAGCGCATGGCGCAGGCGGCGTCTCGCTCAGCGGCGACGATGCGAGCGTGGCGAGCAACAGTAGTCCGAGCATCACGTATCGCGAGCCTCTTGCTAATGGCGGCGGCGTAACCCTGCTTTGGCTTGCCAACTGGGGGTCACCGGCGAGAAGACGCCCCAACGCTCGCCTGGAAACAGTCGGCCCAGTAAGTCTCGCGACCGGGAGTTCGCGCGCCTGTGCAAAATCGCTTGGAACAGCATGCCGCACGTAGTATCGGTGAATGTAGCCACCCCCGAAACGGTTCTTTGGAAGGGGCGCGAATTTCTAACCGCAATTCGGAAGGCTCCGCAATCGGGTCAAACGCAAATTTCCGGCGTTAACGCCGCCGGCGACGACCAGGCCGATCGTACCGTGCACGGCGGTCCGAGTAAGGCCATCTACGCCTATGCGGTCGAGGACTACGATTGGTGGGCGTCGGTGCAGGGAGTCTCGCCGCGGCCCGGGCTCTTTGGCGAGAATCTGACGACAAACGGGATAGACTTGAGCGGCGCACTGATCGGGGAGCGCTGGCGGATCGGCACCTCGCTGCTCGAGGTCTCCGAACCGCGCCTTCCCTGTTACAAACTCGGCTTCGCGCTCGACGACGCCGCGTTTCCTAGAAAGTTCGCGGCCGCTCTGCGCCCCGGCGCCTACTTTAGAATCGTCGAAGAGGGTGTCGCGTGGCCCGGATGCGAGGCGCGGCTCGAGCACAAGCCGTCCGATCACGCGATCTCCAGCGCCGAGGTGATGCGGATTCGGCTCTTCGCACACGGCGAACGCGAAAAGCTCGCCACCGTCGAAGGGCTCAGCCTTGCGTACAAAGGCTGGGCGCAGCTGACTGACGACCGGCTCGCAGAGTAGAAAAGCTAGCGGCGCAAGTCGACGCGCGCCGGATAGATCGGCCGGTTGATGATCCGCTCGAGTGTTTTGGCCGGCGCGTTTAGTGCCTGCTCGCGAAATCGGGCAAAGCCTTCGCGCGTCGCTTCGCCTTCTGCATAACGCTCGTTGCGCTCCATCTCAACGCGACCCGTGACCGGCAGAAAGCGTACGTACCGTCCCTCGTCGTCCTCGCCGACCTCGACCAGATCCGAATCGGAGAATATTCGTAAGGCTGCCGCAATAGTGCGGTCGCGCACGCGCTCGAGGTCGAGAATGCCGGCGATCTCGGTGTTGCCTCCGCGCAGCGCGCCATCCTGGGCGAGACGCTTCATGCCGCGGTAGAGTTCACGCAGCGTCCCGAGCGGCGGGGCGTCGAGATCGATCAAGTATTCGTTGAGTGCGCGATCGTTCTCACCGTAGAGCAGGTGAATCTGCGCGGGAGCGCCATTGCGTCCGGCCCTCCCGGCCTGCTGATTGAACTCGCCGAAGTCGAAGTTGAGGTGATAGAGGACGACGTTGCTCACGTCGGGCAGGTCGATCCCTTCGCCGAAGGCCGAGGTCGCTACGACGACGCGCAGGCGCCCCTCCCGAAAAAGCTGCTCGACCATGAGACGTTCCGCGTTGGGCATCTTGGCATGGTAGAACATCACCTCGTTGCCGAGCTCTTTGCGCAGCCGCTGCGCCACCTTGGTAACCTCGGTACGCGAATGGCAGTAGACGATTCCGCGCTGCGTGCGCCCTGCCGCCGACTCTGCGGCGAAGAGATCGCGCAAGTAACCGTTCTTATCGCGCGTTCCGCGCGCGTCGACGACGTGCAGGTTCTCGCGCACGGTTGGATCGATCACCCACGCATCGATGCGCAAATCCTCGACGATGCGCGCGAAGGCTTGGGTCCCTGCCGTCGCGGTAAGAGCGAGCACTTGCGGGTCGCCCAGCGCCGCGATCGTTGCCGCCAACCGCGCGTAGGCCGGACGGTGGCGCGATTCGTGAAGGTGATGGGCTTCGTCGACGACGACCAGCGACGGGAGGCTCGATCCGTCGAACGCATCGCGGTGAAACTCGAGAAACTCAGGCGTCGCAAGGACGACGTCCCACGCACCGGTGCGAAGCGCCGCGAAAAGGTCCTCACGCTCGCCGCCGTCGATCGAGCCGTTGGCGCGAAAGATGCGCAGCCCCAGCGGGTCGAGGGTGCGCCGAAGCGCCTCGTGTTGATCGTTCGCCAAGGCGCGCAAGGGATAGACGACGAGCGTCTTGGCCGCGGCCGCAAAGGCGCGCATTCCCGCGGCGAACTGAAAGCAGAACGATTTGCCGCGCCCGGTGCCGAGCACCGCCAGCGTGTTCTTCCCCGCGTCGATCCGTTCGAGAACGTCGCGCTGGGCCTGGTGCGGAGGCGAGGCGCCGATCAGCGCGCCGCGCACGCGCTCCTCCAGCGCGGCCCCATCGCCGGGGGCTTGGCGCCACGAATCGCGCAACTCGCCGTAGCTGCGATCGCGCTGCTCGATCGTTGCTACCGCGTCGCGCTCGAGGAAGATGTTGACGCCGCGGTGTTTCGCGGCCGCCTGCGCCGAAGCGTCCGCGCCGGTGAGCGAGGCGATGTGGGCGCGATAACGCGCGCCCGCGTCGATCTCGGGCGCAAGATGGGCTGCCAGATCCTTCTTTAGGAACCCGAGTTGCAGGTGGCCGTAGTAGACGGCGATCGCGTTAGCGTCGTGCGGATTGTTCGCCTCGCGCCGCAGCTCGAGTGCCGATCCCGAGCTCAGCCCGGCGATGATGTCCTGGCGCCCTTCGAACGAAACACCGACGACCTTCGTGTGGAAGCGCTGCGCGTCACCGATGGTGGCGTAGCGGTCACTCAGATACTCCTCGCTCTTAGCGAAGACGCGCTCGACGAACGCGTCGCTCTCATCGGGCTGGTCGACGTCGTGCGGCGCCTCCGGCTCACCGAACGCGCGCAGCATCGCCTCAAAGGCGACCTCCGAGGGCGTCGGGGACGGCAGCCCCTTAGGGCTGGTGGCCTTCTTCGGTTTGCTCGGCGTGCGGCTCGTCGATCTCGTCGAGGTTGAGGGTGATCTCTTCGTGACCTTGGTCCAGCGCGGCGTCATGCAGCCCTGCATTCTGTGCGTCGAGCGGATCGATCTGCTCTTCTTCGCCAGCGTACGGTTCTTGAGTGGCGACCGCGCCGTTGGTCTCGGTGCGCCGCTTGCGGTAGCGCGCCGGTGCAGCCGGCGAAACCGCGCGCGCCGCTTTGGCCTTCTCCCGGCGCTCCTTACGCGCGGCGACGATGTCCTCACGCGCGACGCCGCCGCGGCTTTGCAGGACCGTCGCGTCGGTGCGCGAGCGCGCCGCTGCGGCGCGGTCTTGGGTCAGGCCGGCCTTACGCCGCCGCGCCGCCGCCTCGAGCTGACGCTTGCGGAAGACCAGCACGAGCGGGGCGGAGTAGAAGATCGAGTGGTAGCCGCCCGAGCAGATGCCGACCAACAGGGCAAAGGCGAAGTTCTTCAGGCTCGCGCCGCCCAAGGCGAGCAGCGCAACGAGCGTAATGACCACCGTTGCGAGCGTGTTGAACGAACGCGTCATCGTCTGCTTGATCGACTCGTTGACGATCGTCTCGTAAGGCGCGCCGGCCATGAGCTTGGTGTTCTCACGAATTCGGTCGAGGATAACGATGGTATCCATGACCGAATAGCCGATGACGGTCAGCACCGCGGCAAGGAACGCGTCGTCGGCGCGCTTGTCGGCGAGCGCGTAGATGCCGATCATCATCGCCGCGTCGCGGACCAGCGCGATGACCGTGACCAAGCCGAAGATGTAATTCCAACCGAAGCGGAAGGCGATATAGAGGAACTGAATGCCGAGCGCGATCACCAGCGCCCAGATTGCTCTGGTCAGGTACTCACGCCCGAGCGACGGGCCTACCGCAGTGATCTGCGAGGCCGCGCGGTCGACCGGCGCAACCGTGTTGAGCGCGTTCCAGAGCGGCGCAGAGTCGTTGGCAAACGAGGTCTGCGTCTGGATGATGAAGCCCTTGCCGCCGCTGCCGGCCGTCGTTACCGACTCTTCGGTCAGCCCCAACCCCGAAAGCGCCTGCTTGACCTTGTCTGGGGTCGTCGGCTCGGTAAACTGAACCGTGATGTCGGTGCCGCCCGTGAACGAGAGGCCTAAACGCAGCATGTGCGCCGGCTGGAAGCCCTGCCCCCCGGCGAAGCCGTGGTAGATCATCGAGCCGATGCCGAGTGCGATGATCAGGTACGAGATCGTCGAGACGACTCGGAACCACCCGACGATATTCCAGTTTAGCCTACGAAACAGCATCGTCTACGCTCCCGCTCCCGCGCCGGCCTTGGAAAAGATGCCGACGTCGTCGCGCTTGACACCGTAGAACTCGGGCGCGGTAAGGACATTGTTGTCGACCAGTACGTCGACGAAGAACCGGGTGATGAAGACGGCGGTGAAGAGCGAGACCACGGTTCCCCAGAAGAGCGTAAAGGCGAAGCCTTTCACCGTGCCGGTGCCGAGCATGTAGAGCACGCCCGCGCCGACGATCGTCGTGAAGTGGCTATCGAAGACCGCCGAGAAGGCGCGCTGGAATCCGACGCGTACCGCCGCGCGCATCGTCTTGCCGTTCCACAGCTCTTCTTTGATGCGCTCGAAGATCAGCACGTTCGCGTCGACCGCCATACCGATCGAGAGCACGAAGCCGGCGATGCCGGGCAGCGTCAGCGTTGCGTGCGAGAGCGCGAGGATCGCCATCATGATCAGCACGTAGACGGCCAGCGCGAGGTCGGCGAGCAGGCCGGGAAGGCGGTAGACCGCGATCATGAAGATCAGCACGAGTCCGAGCCCGAGCATCGCCGCGCGCATGGACTGAATAAGGTCGATCTTTCCGAGGGTCGGACCGATCGTCTCCTTCTCCACGATCTTCACGCTGACCGGAAGCGCGCCGGCGTTGAGCTCATTGGCGAGCGTGATCGTCTGCTCTTGGGTGAAGGTTCCGGTGATCTCGCCGCTGTCATAGATCGGGCTTTGAATGATCGGCGCGGAGAGATAGCGATGGTCGAGAAAGATGCCCAGCGGCTTCTGTAAGTTGGCGGTGGTGAGCTTACCGAACCGGGCGGGGTCTTTCGTTTGGAAGTTGATGTTGGGGCGGCCGGATTGGTCGTAACTGGCCTGCGCACCCTTGAGGTCTTTGCCTGAGTAGACGACCTTGCCGCTGAGTTCGTAGGCGGTCTTAGAGAGGTACAGCTCCGCGTCGGCCTTCTGCTTCGGCGTCGCGCTAGGCGAGTCGATTACGTTGTTCGCTGCGTCGGCCTTTTGCATGACGTCGAACGGTACGATCTTATACGCGAGCACGGCGACCTGCTTGAGCACCTGCTCCGCCTGATCGGGATCCTTGACTGCGGGCAGCTCGACCAGAATGCGATCGTTTCCGACGTTACTGATCTGCGGCTCGGCGACGCCCAAGCCATTGATGCGGCGATCGATCACTTCGCGGGTCTGGGCCTGAACTTGACTCGTGATCTGCGGAACCTCTTCGGTCGGGTAAAGCTGCAGCAAGAGGCGCGCGCCCCCTTGCAGATCAAGGCCGAGGTGGATCGTCTGCCGGATCGGGTAGACCGCCCAGATAGAGATCGCACAGACCGCGATGATGACCAGCGCCTTGAACGGCGCCTTCAGGTTTTTCCAGTTCATAGGGTTTCCGAAGGGAGGGCGTGCAAGCAAAACCGCTCGGCGATCGCCTCCGCCGAGCCGGTTCTGGTTAGCTTTCTGCGGGTTCCGGGCCTGCTTTGGCTCCCCAGAGGCGACGCCCGATCACCAGCAACCCGAGTGTGGCCAGCACGGCCACAGCGCTCCACGAAACGCCTTCGATCGTGCGCCCGTAGACAAACGCCCCGGTAGCGAAGAGCGCGCCGTAGATCGAGGCCAAGCCGAGCACCCAGCCCAGCAAGGCGAGCGCGATCGAATCGGGCGACGGCGGAAGACCGCTCGTGCGGCGGACGCGCGCCCAGCCGGGTCCGGCGGGCCGCACCTTGGCATAAAACCCGGCTAGGACGTCCTCCGCAACCGGCGGCGTGAGAAACGTAACGGCTACCCACACGACGGTCGTTGCCGCGATCGTGATCAGCAGCGCGTCGGTCGCGTCGACGGCATGACCGAGCTTGCCGGCTACAAAGAAACCTAGCGCAACCAGAAACGACGTAAGCATCGCACTGACCTCACTCCACGCATTGATGCGCCACCAGAACCAGCGCAGCAGGTAGATCAAGCCCGTGCCCGCGCCGATCGAGAGCAGCAGATTGAACGCGTTCTTGGCGTTGTCGAGGTAGAGTGTGAAGACGATGCCGAGCAGCATCAGCAAGACCGTGACGAGGCGTCCGGCAAAGACCAGCTCGCGTTGGCTCGAAGCCGGTCGAATGAAGCGCTGGTAGAAATCGTGGACGAGATACGACGTGCCCCAGTTGAGGTGGGTCTCGATCGTCGAGCGATAGGCGGCGAAGATGCCGGCGACCATGAAGCCGGCGAACCCGGCAGGCAGAAAGATCAGCATCGCCGGATAGGCGATGTCGTTGCCGATCAGGCCGGGTTGCACGTAGGGGAAGCGCACTTGGATGTCGTGCAGCGAGGGAAAGACGATCGTCGAGGCGAGCGCGACGATGATCCACGGCCACGGACGCAGCGCGTAGTGCATCGCCTGAAACATAAACGTGCCGAAGAGCGCATCCGATTCGGTTCGCGCGGCAAGCATGCGTTGCGCGACATAGCTGCCGCCGCCGGGCTCGGCACCCGGATACCAGACCGACCACCACAAGACGGTCAACGGAATCACGAAAACCGCCAAAGCGGTATGCCAGTCGTGAAAGTTTGGCAGGATCGAGAGACTCGCGGCCTTTGAATGCTCCAGGTGTACGACTAGCCCGTGCAAGCCACCGACTCCGGGCGCGTGAATCGCGAAGTAGGCCGCGGCGAACGCCGAGCTCATCGTGATGAAAAACTGGATCATATCGGTCACCATCACGCCCCAAAGGCCAGCGGTCGCGGCAAAGACGATCGGCACGATCACGCACAGCGCCAGCGTCTCGGTGCGCGGCCAGCCGAAGAGCACGCCGGCAATCTTCACTAGCGCCAAGTTAACCGTCGCGATTATCCAGCAGTTGAAAAAAAGCCCGAGGTAGATCGCGCGGAATCCGCGCACGAACGAGGCCGCCTTGCCCGCGTAGCGCAACTCGTAGAACTCGAGATCGGTGAGAACGGCCGAGCGCCGCCACATTCGCGCATAAAAGAAGACCGTAGCCATGCCGGTGAGCAGAAACGACCACCAGAGCCAGTTCTCGGCCACACCGCCGTCGCGCACCAAGTTGGTCACCAGATTCGGCGTGTCGGTTGAGAACGTGGTCGCCACCAGTGAGATGCCGATCAGCCACCACGGCGCTTGCCGCCCGGCTGCAAAAAATTCGGTGATGTTGCGCCCGGCCCGGCGCGCCAGCACGATCGCCGGAATGAAGCTGATGCCTAAGGAAACGGCGACGATGATCCAGTCCAGCGCCGTCAGGTGCATGGAATCAGCGCGTTCGGTTCCATATCGGCGATGACCTCGGCCGGGACGAGCGTCAGCTCGTTCGGCAGCTCGCCGTAAGCATAGACGCTCACGCCGATACCCGAGCGCAGCAGGAAATCGGCGAGCACCGGACGCAGCGCTGCCGTACAGACGACGGCCGCGCGTTCGCGCGCAGTGCGCGAGCAGTACGTTTGGATTCGTGAGCGCACCGCCAAGGTCGTCGCCGGGTCCATTGCCGCTGCTCCTTGCCGACTCCACGCTGCGGCAAGCTTTCGTTCGAAGATCGGCTCGAAGATCACCGGTTCGAGGCGCGACAGGCCGCGGCGCCGCAGCAGGTCGGGAACGATCGCACGCCGCGCCGCTTCGGCAAGGTCGGCCGCATCGTGCGTACCGGCTTCGAGCATCGCTTCGAGGACACCAACTGGATCGCGCGGCCACGCGCTTTCGCGCAGCAGCAGCCCGAATGCGCGATGGAGCGCGCCGAACGGAAGCCCCTCTCCTCCGATCTCCTTCACGAGCGCAGGTACGCTGGACCGCAAATGATCGAGCATGGTCTGCAGTTCTTGACGTCCGACCAGCTCGGCGGCATGGCTGCGCGCGACTTCGGCCAGATGCGAACCGATCACCGAGATCGGATCGAAGACTAATGCGCCGGCGTTCGCGGCCGCTTCTCGGCCGTCCGGGGCGATCCACGCTGCGGGCAAACCGTAGACGGGCTCGGGCTCGATTCGCGCAGCGAAACGCGCGAGAATCGCTTCGTCGGCGACGGCGAGCAGGCGCTCGAGGTCGAGCCGGCCCGTTCCGGCTAGACGGTCGCGCACGCGGATGCCGTAGCTGCGTGGATCGCGCGCGAGGTCGTCGCGTAGACGCACGCCGGGGAGAACGATGCCGATGTCGGCTGCGAGGGCACGGCGCACCTCGCCGATCCGATCGAGCAGCGCGTCCGAGAGCGGGAGCGCGAGCAGATGGGCGAGATCAGCGCCGATCTCGATCGCGATCGTGTCGACACCGACGAGGCTCAATGCGAGCTCGGGACGCCGCATCGCATTTCGTTTGACGCGCTCGCGGGCGGCGACTGCGTCGTCTTCGCGCCGCTTTCTATGACGCTGCGAGGCATGGGCGACGGCAAAAGCGCTAGCGCCGAGCGCGGTGAAGAGGGCGCGGGGCAGCGCCGGCACCAGCGCGAGTGCCAGCAGCAATCCTCCGGCACCACGCAGCACGTCGGGCCGCGCAAATAACTGGGCCGCCAGGTCGGCGCCAAGTGCACCGTCCGATGCAACCCTGGTTACCATCATTCCCATGGCTGTCGAAATCAGAAACGCCGGGAGCGTCGTCACCAGGGCATTGCCGATCGAAAGCAGCGCAAATGTGTTCAACGCTTCGAGCGGCGAGAGCTGATGGTACGCAACGCCGACGGCGATACCACCGACGAGATTGAGCGCAACGATGACCAGCGCCGCGATGGCATCGCCCTTGACGAACTTTCCGGCACCGTCCATCGCGCCGTAAAAATCTGCTTCGCGCTGCACCCCCTCACGCTTTCGGCGCGCGCCCTCGGCATCTAAAACGCCGGCGTGGACGTCGGCGTCGATCGCCATTTGCTTTCCCGGCATAGCGTCGAGCGTGAATCGTGCCGCCACTTCCGCTACGCGCTGCGATCCGCTCGCGATCACGACGAACTGAATCGTGATCAAGATCGCGAAGACGATCAAGCCGACGACGAGATTTCCTCGCACGACGAATGCACCAAATGCCGGAATAATCGCCCCAACTGCACCGGGCGTCGTGCCCGCACTCAAGATCAGACGCGTCGCCGACACGTCGAGCGAGAGCCGGAAGAGCGTAGCTACCAGCAATGCCGGCGCGAACGCCGAAAACTCCAGTGGGTCGTCAATGGTTACGGAGAGCAGCAGAACCAATGCCGACCCAAAGACGTTCACGCCGAGGAGCGCGTCGAGCAGCATCGGTGGAAGCGGAACGATCAAGATCGCAACGATCGCCAGCAAGAGCGCGGCGAACGCGTATACTGCTGCACGTGTGGAGCTCATCGCGCAGTCGCCTCGGAGCGCAGCAGCGCGGCCACGATCTCCGCGACCGCTACGTAGTAAACTCGCGGAATCGACTCGCCCGCTCGCGCGTCGCGGTAGAGCGCGTGCGCCAGCGGAACGTTCTCGACGATCGGCACGCAATGCTCGGCCGCGATGCGGCGCACGTGCAACGCCGCTGCGTCGCTCGCGCGTACTATAACGCGAGGAACGTCGATGACCGGCGGGCGGTACTCGAGCGCAACCGCAACGTGAGTCGGATTGACGACCACGAACGCGGCCTCTTTCACGCGAGCCAGACCGCTGCGAACGAATGCGCGATGGAGCGAGCGACGGCGTCCGCGTGCGACGGCGTCACCCTCCTCCTCTTTTGCCTCGCGTCTGCGCTCCTCGAGGCTCATCCTCAGCCTGCGCATCCATGCGCTCCGAGCGGCGTTGTATTCGGCGATCGAAAAAAGCGAACCGACCGCCACCGCTGCAAAGCTTACCTGTTGGACGGCCTTCCAGGAGCCGCCGGCGGCTTGGGCAATCGTCGCCGCCCCGATCAATGCCGATGCATTCCAGATAACAGCCGGGGCCATCGCCGCAGCGGCGACCGCAAACGCGAGCGAAGCCCGCAACGAGTGCGCTAGCGTCTCACGCGAGAAAATCCGTTTGACGCCCTCGACCGGATTGAGGCGTTCGAACTTTGGCGCGATCGCGACCAATGTTAAACCGCCATTTTGGATAAGGTTTGCCATCGCGCCGGCTAGAGCGGCACAGCCTACCGGCACTAGCGCGACGGCGACGATTAGCGCCGCTGCTTCGGTCGAGGCGGTCCCGGTCAACCCGCATATGAGTGCAGCGCTCGCTGCTGCGCCGAGCAGCGGTGCGAGCGCTACGACGGCGAGTCCGGCAGCGATGAAGGCGAGATTCGCGGCGAACTCGCCGGCACGCGCGACGTTCCCTTCGCGCTTGGCCTTCGCGATGCGGCGCGATGTCGCTTCGAAGGGCTTCTCTGAGGCATCGCTCACCTGACGGCGTGCGGCAGCGCGATCGCCGGGTACAGCTGCTGCGCGGAGAGGAGGGGCACGGCTATGGACGTTTCGATGAGCGCCGCCGCAAATGCCAGTGGGAATGCGAGCATGAAGCTGCCGAAGCGCGGAACGGCTCTCGAAAGCGCACCAATGGCGATTTGCACCGCGAAGGCCAGCCCAATCGCCGGCGCGGCAACCTGAAGGGCGACGATCACTAACGCGGCGACGTACCCGGCGGCGAAGCTCGCCCAGCCCTCGAACTGCGGCGCACTCCCGACCGGTAGGCGGTCGAAACTGGCGGCGAAGGCGATCAGGATCGGGCGATACGCACCGGTGAGAAAGAGGCCACCCGTGAACGCCAGCGACCAGAGACGGCCGAATCCGCTGGGCGCTACGAGTTGTACGCTCGGCGCAATTGCTTTGACGCCGACGTAGTCGTCGACGGCGCGCCCTCCGGCGTACGCCCCGTCATAAGCGAGCGACGCCGCCATCCCGATCGCGCTGCCGAGCACGAACTCGACCAGCAGCGCGGCCACGAAAGCGGCCCCGTCGAGCCCCCGTGCTCGAACGCCGCTACCGGGCGCGATCGCCAGAGTGAAAAGGACCGCGAAGCCGGCGCGCAACGGGGGCGGGACGCTCGGATGTGAAAAACCGGGAGCGCGAAAAATGAAGCCGGCGCAACGCGCAAAGATGAGAAACCCGGTCACGATCCGACCGACAGTGCCGGAATCGCCCGAAGCGCTCGATCGAAGAGCGTGGCCAACAGATGCATCGCTCCTTCGCCAAAGAGCGCGACCATGATCCCGACTGCAAGTATCTTGGGCAGGAGCGTCAGCGTCTGCTCCTGGACCTGGGTAGCCGCCTGAATAACGGCGATCGCCGTGCCGGTCAGCGCTGCGATCGCGAGCATCGGCAGAGCGATTACCGCCGTCGTCACCAGCGCGTCATGAAGCAATCCCTGGAAGGCCTCCACGCCGTGACGGTAGCCCCCCGGCGTGACCCCCGCGTTACCGGATTATTGCGCCGAGTGAAAAGCGGGGCGCCAGGCGCTGGCAGCGAGCAGCGACGACACGATTGCGCGCGTTGCCGGCGAGCGATTGAGGGTATAGAAGTGCAGACCCGGAACACCGGACCTTAGCAATCCGAGCGCCTGCATCGAAGCGTACGCGACGCCGAGATCCTCGACGGCCTTAACGTCGCCCTTGCGCGCCTCCATCTCGACGCGCAGCTTCGGCGGTATGCTCGCGCCGCAGACGGCCACAAATCGCTGGATTTGCGCGAAGTTTGTGATCGGCATCAAGCCCGGGAGTATCGGCAGCGTGACGCCGATTGCGCGCGCCCGCCGTTCGAACTCGAAGAAGAGCTCGTTGTCGAAGAAGAGCTGGGAGACGAGAAAGTCCGCACCGGCGTCGGCTTTGGCTTTGAGCCGCGCGAGGTCGTCTTCCGGACTAGGCGCCTCGGGGTGCTTCTCCGGGTAGCACGCCGCGCCGATGCAGAAGTCGTAGCCGCGCCGAAGCATCGCAATCAACTCGTCGGCGTGTGCAAAGCCCCCCGCAGGCGGTTCGAACGGCGCACCCGGCGGCGGATCGCCCCGCAGCGCGAGCACGTTCTCGATCCCCGCTCGAGCCAAATCGTCGAAGAGCGCCCGAAGCTCGCTGCGGTTTGCTCCGACGCACGTGACGTGTGCGACGATGGTAACCCCGATCCGTTGCTGAATCTCCTTGGCGAGGGCCACCGTACGCGCACGCGTCGAACCGCCCGCGCCGTAGGTAATCGAGACGAAAGCGGGCCGCAACGGGCCGAGTGCCTCGATCGTCTTGAAGAGCTGAAGCGAGCCGGCGTCGTCTTTAGGCGGAAAGAACTCAAACGAAAAGAACGGGCGTTGGGTCGCGAGCGCGTCGCTGATGCGCATACCGGGCGGTGCTTATCGAAAGCTAGCGGCAACGCCTCCGCAGAGAAGAGCCCAGCCGTCGACCATCACAAAGAGGAGCAGCTTCACCGGCAGCGAGACGACCGGCGGACTAAGCATCATCATGCCGAGCCCCATCAGCATCGCGGCCACTGCCAAGTCGATGGCAACGAATGGGAGGTAGAGTGCGAATCCGATGGCAAAGGCCGCTCGCAACTCACCCACGACGAAGGCAGGGATCAAAACGGTGATCGGCACGCGCGCGTTTGCTTCCACCGGCCGATGCGCAATTCGCTCGAAGAGCGCGACGTCCACCGTGCGGGTTTGCCGGAACATGAACGAACGCAGTGGACCGAGCCCGCGGGTCAGAGCCCTGGACGGTGAGAGCTCCCCGCGCGAATACGGAACGATTGCGTCGTGACCGATTCGCTGCGCCGTGGGCTCCATCACCACGAGCGTGAGCACGAGCGCGAGGCCGGTTAAGACGGCGTTGGGCGGCAGCGCGGAGGCGCCGATCGCCGAACGCACCAGGGAGAGCACGACGACGATGCGCACAAACGACGTGCACATCACCAGCAGCAACGGCACCAGCGAGAGAAGCGCCAGGGTAACGAGGATATCTAACGGCATCGCCGCATGGCGCGCTGCCGAGACGAATAGCGCGTCACTCGCCAAAGCGAAGAAGCTCCGTGATTCGCAGGCCGAAGTTCTCGTCCACGGCGACGATCTCACCGCGGGCGATCGGCTTGTCGTTAACGAGTAAATCCACCGGGCTGCCCGCCGGACGATCTAACTCAACGATCGAACCGGAGCCGAGCTTGAGGATTTCGGCGACGGGCATCGTGCAGGCACCGAGCTGAACCGTCAACTGCAGCGGAACGTGGAGCAACAGGCCGATCTCCTCCACGTCGCTACGCCGTCGCCTTAACCGCGTCGACGGCAAAGGCGTAGCGACCCTCGCGAACGCCGCACACGCCTCGCGCAAGCGTTCGTCCACACGTTGCCAGCATCCCACGATGGAGGTAAGCGCTGCGCACGGGGAGGATGGCGCCCGGTGCGAGCCGTGCGACCTCGGCGGCTTGGAGCAACTCCAAGCGAAACGACGCGAAGGCCCGCAGCTCGACGCGTGCGATGTGCGCGACGTCCAAACGGCCGTGCGGTTCGGGCGACGGGTCGCGCGAAAGGGCGATGCCGATGCGCGCCTCGACCGGCGTTTCGACCAAGAGCTCGAAGTACGTCGTGAACCCGCCGCTCAGTGCCACCTCGAAAGCGCCGCTCTCATAGGTGCCGCAGATCGCACCTAGGCTGGAAGCGATGGCACGCGTTATCCGCTCTACAATGGCACGCTCGATCGGCGAGAGCGCGTGCGCCGGGCCCGCCGAGCGTTGCGGCTCACTAAACGCCGCAGCGGCGACGGCTGCGGCGTCGGCCGGACGGAGAACGATCCCCGCCTCGGCTACGGTCCCGCGCACGCGATGAAGTATCGCATCTTTCAAAATCGTCTCCCACGCGTGTGCGGAAGGAATCGAGGGTTCGGAGAGTGCGAGCACGACCGGCGCACCGAACAACGAGGCGAGCGTCTCGCGCACGCTTCCCGCAACGATGCACGCGGCGCTCGCGGGCAGGTACGAGCGTCGTTCGAACCGCGCTTCACGGATGCGGGAGAGACGCGCCGGTGCGAACGTTAGCGATCTCATTTCAATAAATCCATCGCGGTCTTGCCGAGGTGCCCCTTGGCCGCCTCGGCCGCCTGCAGCGCGTCAAACGAGATGTACGCCTCCTTGAGTCGCGCCAGGCTCTCGTCGAGGTTGACGCGACTCCTTTCGCGACGCATCGGTGCGAGTCGTGAAAAGGCTCCGTCACCAGGAAGGCCCCGCTCAGGGACGACGCCGGTCGGAGCGGCAAGCGTATCCCCATCGTTTTCGGGGAGCCGCGTCCCGGCAGGAAAGCGCACCAGCGCGACGCGACCGACGACAACGCGCTGCGATCCAAGCGCTCCGCTGCGCGGGTCGATTGCGCTGCGTTCGTAGACGAAACTTCCGTCGGGCTCGATCCGGGCGGCATTAACGCGGTGAAGGGCCCCGTCGACGGGATCGATTCGAAGGTCGACCACGTCGCCGCCGGACGAGCGGATTCCGAGAATTGGCGCTCCTTGCGCGCCGGTCAGCGTACCGTCTCGCATGACGAACGATCCATCGCGGGTATAAGCCGGCTCCCCTCGCGAGTCTTCGGTTAGGAAGTACGTATCCTGCGGAGGCGCGACGGAGAGCGGATCGAGCGTGAAATCCGATACGGGGGCCGCTGTGGCTACATCGTCGTGTGCCGGCAAAGCGCCCGGTGTAAAGGCTCGGCGCACGTCGGCCGCGCGGTCGGTAATTCGATCGAGGGCCGCGCTCATCGCGGGATTTAGGAACATCTTAGCGATCCTTTCGTCGTAACGCTCGATGCCAATGCCGCGCGCCGCGAGGGCTGCTCGGACTTGCACCAAGGCGCGTGCCACGGCGCTTCGCACCTCCGGGCGACAGAGCGCGACCAGAATGACCGCATTGCCCTTGGTGGCCAGAACGACGTGCACGCGCGCGCCTCCGCGTCCGATCGAGAACGTTGCGCGCCGAACGCGCGCGCCCGAATGCACGAAGGTCTTCTCGATTTGTCGCGCGAGCGAAGAGCGACTGCGCAGCAAGCGCATCTACATCACGCTCGCGGCGGAGCGGGTACGTCTTGCTTCCGAACTTCGACTCAAGGCCGCCGGCGCACTGCCGGCCGTAGAGGTCGGGATCGACCGAAGATTCGCGCGCTGCGACGCGGGCGAACTGCGCCGAGGCTGTGCTACAACCATTTCCCGGGACGAAGTGCGTGCCAGATGCAGCGCCGAGTACCACGCTTGGGAGAGCGAGCGGCGGTCGACTGCGGCGAGCGGAGCCGCTAGGATACTGATTCCAAACTGCTGCGTCATCACGGCAATCATCGCAGCCGCTTGTGATCGCTCAACTATCGGCGGGTTTCCGAGTTGCGAACCTCGGTGGTATTTGCCGCTCTGTAGGCGCGATATTTTGTTAGAACGTCGCGCACGTACCTACGCGTCTCCGCGTAGGGCGGCACCCCGCCGTAGCGCTCGACCGCTGCAGGGCCGGCGTTGTACGCGGCGACTGCGAGTTCGAGGCTGCCGAACCGATCGAGCATTTCCCGCAGGTAGCGCGTGCCACCCTCGACGTTCTCTTCCGGGTCGTAGGCATCGGTAACGCCAAGGCGCGCCGCCGTTTCGGGCATCAACTGCATCAGCCCTCGAGCCCCGGCGCCGGACGTTGCCTTTGGGTCGAAGCCCGATTCATTTGCGATGATCGCCTCGACGAGCGCCGGGTCGACTCGCCAAGCCGTTGCGCTCTCGTCGACGAGCCGTTCTATTCCGGGACGCGTAATCGTTCCCATCCTGCTTACGTCGCGCGAACGTGACGGTGAAAACGCCGTGACGATTGCATCGAACCCAACGTCCGGCAAGAAGGGACCGCTCGCGATCTGCTCGAGCCGGCGCCGGACGGAGGCGAGCTCTTCAGCGATCTCCATCGCCGTCCTCGAGAAGTTTCGCCAGGGCAAGCAGCTCCGAGACGGTTGTGCGGTTTGTCGGCTCGCTGCAATCCTGGCGAAGAAAGACTTCGAGTCTCGGTTCGAGCGCGATCGCCGCTTTGGCGCAGCGATCCGTAGTTTCGATCCCCAGCGATCGTGCATCCTCGATGCGATCGAGAAGGGCCAACGCGCGCCGAAGTCTCTGGGCCGCGCGGCGATGGGCATCGCCTGCGACGGCTTCCATCGTACGGCTGGTGCTTCCCAGCACGTCAACGGCCGGAAAACGTCCCGCCTCGGCGAGGCGAGCAGAGAGGCGAATGTGCCCATCGAGCAGCGAACGAGCGGCCTCGCTTACCGGATCGCGATCGTCGCCGTCGCTGAGCACCGTAGCGATCAGCGTGATCGATCCGCAACGAATCGCCCCAGCGACCTCGACCAGCCGCGCGAGTTCGGCGAAGACGCTCGGCGGATAACCGCCGCGTCCGGCGCTCTCACCAGCCGCAACGGAGACCTCGCGCAGCGCTCCCGCCACGCGCGCCAAGCTATCGAGCACGAACAGGACGTGGAGGCCTCGTTCGCGCAGTGCGGCCGCGTGCGCGATGGCAACGTGCGCAGCGGCAATCCGCTCTCGCGGCGGCCTATCGCTGGTTGCACAGATGACGGTTGTGCGACTCCCGCAGCGCTCAATCCAGCGCTGCGCTTCGCGTCCGCGCTCCCCGACGAGCGCGACGACGATCGCATCAGCGCTGCAGCCGCGGCCGATCGCCTCAAGCAGCGTGCTCTTACCCGCACCGGGCGCTCCGCAGATACCAATCCGGGCTCCGCGGCCGATCGTAAGGAAGCCATCGACGGCCCGTATCCCAGTCCAGAGCGGTGCGGTGACCGGCGCGCGTTCGTTTGGGCGAGGGGAACGAAGCTCGAGCTCGACCCGCCGGCCGCTCAGCACGCGACCTCCATCGAGCGGAGCGCCGTGGCCGTCGATCGCTCGGCCGAGAGCGCACGTGCCGAGGTGCAGCAATGCCATCGCGATCAGGCCAACGACGCGTCGAGCAGATCGGCCACGCGCGCTTTCAGCGTCATGTCGATCGTTCCACTCTTCAACTCGACCATAAGGTCGCCGTCGGCGAGTGCAGCGTCAGCGACTACAGCAACCGGAGACCCGGTCAGCGCGGCGAGGGCCTGCGGATGAACGCGGATCGACAGGACTCGTTCGCTTCCGAAGCGTTCCAGCGTCTTTGCGACGATCGCCCGGACGTCGGTCGCGGCGAGCTGCAGCTCACGCGCCAGTATCTCGGGTAGCAACGTTGGGCAGTAGGCGGTCCACCGCCGCGTCGAGTGCGTCGGCGAGTGCGGCGCGAAAGCACCGCACTTCCCGCAGCGTCTGCTCGAGGAGTGCGTCGCACTCGGCGTCTCGTCCGCCGGCCTCGGCGCCACCGTCGCGATCTTGTTCGGCACCTGACGCTGATGGCGGTTCAACCTGCGACCGAACCGGCGCGAAAAAAACCCCAAGTGGAATGAACTCGTCAGGCATGCCGGCCGAGCAGGTCCTGGGCGTCGTCGAGCAACGGCGATTGGTGGCGTTGCATGCGGCGAACGATCGCCTCGCGTTCGTGCGGCGGATAGAGCTCGAGCACGGCGGTCGCGGTCGCGGCCGGCAGCGCGCTGATGATCGCCGCAGCGGCGTGGGCCGGCTCCTCAGCGAGCATGCTGCGGACGCTCGCCGGTCCAAGTCCGGTCGCGGCCCTCGAGGCACGCTCGACGGCGCTCCGCTCGACGATCGATTGCAGCAACGCGACTGCGGGCGGAACTACCAGACGGGCGGCGAGAACGACGGCGATGGCAAAGACCAGAGCCGGGGCGAGCGGAACGATCGCGCCGTAGAGCAGCCACCAGACGTCCTTGCGGGCGACGGGAGCACGATGGAAGTCGACGCTGACGACGGCCAGGGCATCGCCGCGTCGAGCGTCGTATCCGATCGTCGCGGCGGCCAATTCGCGGATCTTCACCAAGTCGACCGCACGCATCTCGTCGACAAAGACCGCCGTCGAAAGTCGCCGCAGCTCTCCAGGCTGTGCTTGCGTAAGCAGCTCGTGCGTCTCGGTCCCGAACTCTTGACCTTGCTCAAGGTGGCGGTATCGTTTGCCACCGCCGTCGTAGCTCTCGCTCCGTTTGACTCGTTCGACCGGCACGGCCCCCAGCGGCCGCCGGCGCTCGTCTCGCTCGGAGATCGACTGAGCTCCGTACTCCGCGCGCACGCGTACGATCGCGACACCCTCGCCGAATGCGAGGTCGAGTGCCGACTGCAACGCGCTTTGAAGGTCGGCCGCGTCGCCCGAGCCGTCAGCGCTCCCGCCAAGCGCAATGCCGCGATCGTCGAGAATAGTGACGCGCGATGGCTCGAGTCCGGTGACGCTGGCCGCGACGAAGGCGCGAACGCCCGCGACGGCATCGCGCGAGATCTGGGCACCGGGACGAAGGCGCAAGCGCACGCTGGCGCTGCCACCGCGGCCTGACTCGTCGGAGAACTCCGGGGGTTTGGCGGGAGCAACGATTACGCGTGCGTCATCGACCCCGTCAATGCCGCGCAGACCGGCTTCGATGTCGCCGGCCAGGCCGGCCCTAGTCTGTGCGTCGACCACGGCTTGCGGCGTAAGGACTCCGACGCTCGAAAGCGCTTCGCCGGTGCTCGAAAGGTGCGGGTGCGGGACGCCCGCAAGGGATAAGCGTAGCAAGAGATCGTTGCGCCTCGCGGCGTCTACCACGACGTTCTCCGCGGTCGGCGTGAAGGGAACGCTCCAGCTCGCGAGCCGCTCTTCGACTTCGGTAAGCTGATCCGGGTGCAGCGGGGTAGCAAAGAGAGGCGCCCGTGGTGGGTGGGCGAGGATTGCACCGGCAATCGACAGGGCTACGGCAGTAAACGCTACAATGCTCGCAGCGACGCGAGCGACCTTTGGTAAGGAGTTCCAGCGACCCGAAATTCGTGCGGCCGCATGCATGTGGCTAAACTTGCATGTTCAGTACGGATTGCACCGCTTGCGCGAGGTGCTGGACGCTCGCCGTCGCGACCGAGAGCGCGACGTCGGCCTGCGCTCGTTCGTAGACCGCTTCTTGGAGCGTTCCGTCTCCATTGGCGAAGACGTCCTCGGCGCGATTCGCGGAGGTCAGAACGTCACCAAGCCCGTCGAGCACGCGCCCGAACGCGCCGGCGTCGGCGCTTGGGGGTGAGGGAGCTACGTCGGGTACGATCGGCTCAACCATCATAGACGTTCCAGCTCGATCGTCTTTTCGGCCAAGGTCTTCCCAACGTCGAAGATAGAGGCGTCCGATTCATAGGCACGCGACGCATTCATCACGGCGATCATCTCGGTGAGGATATCGACGTTCGTGCCCCGTTCGCTGCGCGTTCCGGCGAACTCCACGCGATCGTTGCCATCGGCGTCGACGACGCGGAACTCGGGAATCAGCCGTCCATATTCGGCGTTTGGACCAGCGGCTTCGGCTGCGGCGACGTTGCGCGCCGCAACGTCGAGCGCGGCGCGCTGCGCGTCCATACCGCTGGCTGCCGCGTCGAGCAGATCGATCTTCATTTAGCCACGACCTTGATCTCTTCGAAACGCTCGCGCACTACGTTGAGCAGCATCTCGGTAAAGATCGCCGCCTTCGCCGTCTGGGCCATCGCCGCGTCGGCGGAGCGGCCCGCTCCCGCGCCTGAATTGGCGCGCGCCACCGACGCCTGCGCTTCGCGCAGCTGAGTTCGTGCGCTCGCGAGCGCATCGCGTAAGGAATCGCCTACATCGAACATGGCTCCGATGCTAGCGGGCACGGGTGGCCGCCGTGCGTACGGCGGATGGATGAAATATGACCTGAAAAACGGGTAAAGATCGTGTTGGAGAGGCCTGATTAAGGGGTAAGAATTGCGTGAAAGAGTGCAAGAGAGCGCCACTTGGGGTTAACAGCCGGCGTCATTGGGATATAATGCTCTCCGTATAAGGAGGAATCGTGCAAATCACAAAAGCGCTCCCCGCACTCGTCGCGGCAACACTTATCGCCGCAGTTCCGCTGCCTTCGCCGGCGCAGTTCAGCGTCGGCGTCGGCTTCACGGTAGGCTCGGCGCCGCCGCCGATCCCGGTCTACGCGCAGCCCCCGGCTCCGTACCCGAACTATCAATGGACCCCCGGTTACTGGGGGTGGGGCCCGGGCGGTTACTACTGGGTTCCAGGCACCTGGGTCGCCCCGCCCTCCGTCGGCGTACTCTGGACCCCGGGCTACTGGGGCTATGGCGGCGGCGGCTACGGCTGGAACGCAGGCTACTGGGGCGCCACGGTCGGCTTCTACGGCGGCGTTAACTATGGCGCCGGCTACTTCGGCAGCGGCTTCTACGGCGGCAGCTGGGCGGGTAACAACTTCAACTACAACACGGCGGTCACCAACGTAAACCGTACCGTCATCCACAACACGTACAACAGGACGGTCATCAATAGAAACGTCTGCAATCAATGCGTGAGCTACAACGGCGGGAAGAACGGAACGACCGCGCGGCCGACGCAAGGCCAGATCGAGTCGCGCAAAAACGGCAAGCCGCCGACCAGTTCGCAGAAGCAGCAAGCCGAGGTTGCAGGCCGAGACCGCAATCAGCTCGCGTCGGTCAATAAGGGCAAGCCGCCGGTCACGAATTCGCAGAAGCCGTTTAGCGACAAGAACCCGATTCCGAACTCGAAGCCGGTCACGACGGCCGACAAGCAAGTCGCACAGAAGAACATCCACACGAATGGCAATCAGCCGGCGAACAATGCTTCAACTCAGCACAACGCCCCGACGACGCAGAACAACAAACCCGCGTCACAGAACAACAGCAACAACAAGCAGTCGCAGTCGGCGCAGCACAATAAAGCGCCGACGACCCAGCACCAGCCTGCAACGCAGCACAAACCGCAGAACCAAAGCCAGATGGGTCAGCAGCAGCATCCGCATCAACAGCACCCGCAAGGGCAGCCGCCGGCGCAGACGCAGCCGCCGCACCATCAGGCTCAGATGGCCGGCCAGCAACACCCGCAGGGGCAGGGTGGTCAAGGTCATCCTCAGAACGCCGGCGGGCAGCAGCAGCCTAAGAACAACAGTTCTGGGCAGCCGCCCGGGCCGCGCGGACGTCGCATCCACTAAACCGCATGACTCCGCATCGTAGAGCAGGGGGCCGTCTATCGGCCCTTGTTTTCTTTTACCGCGCGATCGGTAAGCCACTCTGATCCAGCGGCACGCCGAGCATCAAACGCGTGACCTCGTCGTAGTTCTGGATGCCCGCCGCAATCCGGTTGCTCTTCAAATACGCGTTGTAGGTGCGCCAGGTCCAGTGCGCCAGCAACACGTTGATGTGCCGCGCGTTGCGCCGGCGCAGCGCGGCGAAGTCTTCCCACACCAGCGGCACGAACTCGTGGTGAGCGTAGTGCGTCTTCTGCGGCAGGTAGAGAAATAGCTCGAACCATCCGGAGTACTGCATCACCGGATCGGGCGAGCGCAGGCACGTCACGATCGCCAGATAGTTGGCTTCGTCTTCGCGCGCGTAGGCGGCGACGTGGCTCCACTCGTGCGAGAGATCGAAGGGCCGCTCGAACCATAAGAGGTCCGACGCCAAGTGTACGTTCAGCGTCAGCGGGTTAATAAAGCCGCTCGTTCCGGTGGCCTGCATGAACCGATTCGCAAGCGTCGGTTTCGCCGGTCCGACGACCGGCGTCCAATCGTTGCCGCCGCGCTGGGTTACCGGCAGCCACGCGCTCTCCAGCGCGCCCAGCTCGAGCGGGCGCGCGACCAGCGCGTGGGCCGGCGCGGCGAGCGCGTTCATCTGGGCCATGGCGCGCGTGCGCAACGCCTCGGCCGCGCTGCGCGTCACTAGCGACGGGTCGAAGCGGACGCGCGTCTCGACCGGCGCTCGCGCGTAGTTCCAACCCCAGCTCAGCTCGAACCAGATCGCGTAGAGGCCGAGGATCGCCGCGACGTTGAGCAGCAGCGTCGCGATGTGTGCGCGCCGGCTGCGCGGCTTGCGCCGCACGAAGTCGACGATTTGCCAGACGATTGCGGCCACGCCGGCCAGCGCGGCAACGTCGCCCAGCGACCATGGAAACGGATTGGTTATCGCAAACGCGATGTGCTGCCAAATCGGATAGGCGCCGTTGGAGTAGGCGTGCTCGATCCAGTCCGCAGAGGGACGCCAGAGTAATGCGATTGCGCCAAGCACAATCGCGAGCGCTTTGAGGCCTCTTAGCGTTTGCTGTACTGGAAGCGTTTACGGGCGCGCTTGCGGCCGTACTTCTTCGATTCCTTTTCGCGCGGGTCGCGCGTCAGGAAACCGTTCTTGCGCAGCGTCTCGCGGAGCGAGTCGTCGATCGCGAGCAGCGCACGCGCGATGCCGTGGCGGACCGCACCGGCCTGACCGGTGACCCCGCCGCCTTCGGCCTTCACGATGACGTCGAAACGCGTCAGGCTCTGCGTCGCCTCGAGCGGCTGGCGTACCATCTGCAGCAGTTGAGGACGCGGGAAATACTCGTCTACGGGTTTGTTGTTCACCGTGATCACGCCCTGACCGAGGCTCAGCTTGACGCGAGCGACGGCGCGCTTACGGCGGCCGGTCGATTGAATGGCTTCGGTAACGTCTTCCAAAAAAGCTCCTAAACCAGCTATGCCAGCGGCTGCGGCTGCTGCGCGTCGTGCGGATGCTCGGCGCCGGCGTAGACACTCAAACGGCGCAGTTGGGCATCGCGCGTGCGGTTGGTGGGAAGCATCCCGCGCACCGCGTTCTCGATCAGCCGCGTCGGATGCTTGTCGGCGATCTCGCGCGCCGTCCGCACCCTCAGACCGCCCGGATAGTTACTATGACGGTAGTAGAGCTTCTGCTCCCACTTCTTTCCGCCCAGCTCGACCTTCTCGGCGTTGACCACGATCACGTGGTCGCCGTCGTCGATGTGCGGCGTCCAGGTCGGCTTGTGCTTGCCCGAAAGGGCACGAGCGATCCGCACCGCCAGCGTCCCAAGACGCTGCCCCGCCGCATCGACGAGGTACCATTGATGCTGCGTCTCGGCCGTTTTCTGCTGGTAGGTGCGCACAACTCACGTATCCTACGGGAAAGCCCGGCCTCAGTCAAGCAGCGGAACGGGCGAACCGCTAAAGAGCGGGGGCTCGGCAAAAGAATCGTATCCGTCGTATCGGACTCCGGCCAGGTACAGGCCGTGACCCGGGGCCGTCGAGCCGGCCGCCCTGCGGTCTAGAGCGGCCAAGACGTCCGGGAGCTCCCCGGGCAGGCGGCGGCCGGAAGCGCATTCCAGCAGCGTCCCCACGATCGTGCGGACCATGTGATGCAGGAACCCTCCCGCCGTAATCTCCACCCGGACCAAACTGCCCTGGCGGCCGATCGAGAGATGGTTCACGCGCCGTATGGTCGGCCCGGTCTCGGGTAGGATGCCGCAGAACGAGCGGAAGTCGTGCTCGCCGACCAGATGGGCGCAGGCGGCCTGCATGGCGTCCAGGTCGAGAGGGTGCGGCACGTGATAGGCATAGCGCGCGAGCGGGGCGCTGCGTTCGCTGCGGTTTAAGACCGCGTAGACGTAGGTGCGCTCGCTGGCCGAAAACCGAGCCGAGAAGCCGTCCTCCACTATTGCCGCTTGTCGAACGGAGAGGTCCGCGGGGAGCACGCTGTTGAGCGCCGCAGTGAGCCGCTCGAAAGGGAAGTCCCGGCCGGTTGCGAGCGAGACGACCTGGCCGGTCGCATGGACGCCGCTGTCGGTTCTTCCAGCTGCGGCGATCTTGACCGGCTCGTTGAAGAGCAGAGAGAGGGCGGCTTCCAGGCTGCCCGCGACGGTGCGCGCCGCCGGCTGCCACTGAAAGCCGCTGAACTCCGTCCCGTCGTACTCGACGGTCAGGCGAAGGGTGGTTAGACCGCCGCCGTTCGGCGCGGTACCTCGCGCTTCTCGTCGAGATCGAGAAGATCCGGCCAGCTCGTGACGTCGGTACGGTCCGGGGCGATCTGGCTGCGAAGCTTCAGAAAGAATTCGCGCGACTCTCCCTCAGGCTCATGGGCGAGCCATTCCCGATTCCAGCGCTCGACCTCTTCGGCGCTCTTGGCCGCAACGAAGGGCCGGGTAAAGCTCTCGATCTCCGCGTCGCTCTTCGCGTTGCGAATGACATCGAGGAGCGGCCCGTGGTCGATCCCGAGAAACGAGAATACCGCTTGATCCATAATGCAGTTGTAGTGATACTCGCCGACGTTGCCCAGCGCGGTCGCCTTCCCCTTATCGATCGCTCGCCCGAGCTGCGCGACGCCCTGCCACGTCGCTCGGACGCTGCGGGGATACTCCTTGGTCAAATCCATTGGTAGGGAACTCTCCTAGCGTTTTGGTCTGCTGCCCCAAAG
The DNA here is from genome assembly GCA_963739845.1 of Vulcanimicrobiota bacterium. Taxonomy (GTDB): domain Bacteria; phylum Vulcanimicrobiota; class Vulcanimicrobiia; order Vulcanimicrobiales; family Vulcanimicrobiaceae; genus Cybelea. The sequence goes on from CAVUBQ010000002.1 coordinate 253,810, forward strand.
GGGCAAAGTAAGATACCCCTGAGACCCAAGCTACTTTAGGTAGGTTGCAGACTAAAGATGAGCCGCTCGGAGCTCGACCTCGGCTTGGGCAAAATCGTGTTGGAAGCCCGGATCCTGCATCATCGCAGCCGCGGCGAGCGAGCCGGCCGTCCAGCCGGCGGCAACGTCGCTGGGAAAGTGGCGGCCCAGGATGATCCGGTTCTCGGCAAAGAGCCGGGCCTGGGTGAAGATCGCGTCCCGTTTAGACGGAAGGAGCTGCGCGAGAACGATCGCTGTCGACGACGCGAACGCCGCGTGCCCGCTCGGATACGAACCCTCCGCCTTCCCTGAGCTGGTTGGCCGCGGCCGCTCCCAATAGGCTTTTGCGATGTCGACGAGCTTCTCGACGTCCGAACCGACGCGCGTGAAGAACGCGGCTGTCTTCGGCAGGCGTGCCGCCGTGAATCCGTCACCGACCGATGCGGCAAAGAAAAAGACGCTGCGCTTTCTCGCCGCTTCCGCATACGCGATAGCGACGGGATTGTTGGCAGCGATCGCCGCTGCGACTTGTTGTTCGTCGGCGTGTTGCTCGGGCGAACCGATATCGGGCGGCGGCGGCAAGAGCACGGTGAGGTCGACACGGCGCGGATCCAGGTAGTGGAATGGCGCGTTATCCTTCGCGCTCGCCGGTGCGAGCAGGATCGAAACCAGGACGAGCGCCGCGCCGACCGCGCGCAGTTGCATCATCCGTGCTGGCGCTGCAGCGGGAAGAGCAAAACGTCGCGGATCGAGCGCTGGTTGGTCAGCAGCATGATGAGCCGGTCTACGCCGATGCCGATGCCGGCGGTCGGCGGCATACCGTATTCGAGAGCGCGGACGAAATCCCAATCGGGCTCGGGAATCTCCTCGTTGCCGCCGCGCCGCTCGGCTACTTGCGCTTCGAACCGGGCGCGCTGATCGTCGGGATCGTTCAGCTCGCTAAACGCGTTCGAGATTTCCATTCGCGCGCAGAAGAGTTCGTAGCGATCGACCAGCTCGGGATCGGCCGCGCGCCGCTTGGCCAGCGGCGAGATGACCACCGGATAGCCGGTCACGAACGTAGGCTCGACCAAGTTCGGCTCGACGACGCGCTCGAAGATCTTGTCGAGCGCGTGCCCGTGGCGTAGGCGAAGGCGGCATGGTCAACTCGTCGAGAATCGCGGCGGCCGCGGCCGGATCGAGGAGGCGCTCGCGCGTGTACTCGCCGTCGCTGTAGCGCGCCATCGCCTCGAAATATTCAATTCGCGCGAACGGGCGGCGGAACGGGATGGTCGCGTCGCCGTGCGGCAGATCCTCGCCGCCGTCGGTCGCAATCGAGACGAAATGCGCGATCAGCGCTTCGTTGAACTCCATCATGTCGGAAACGTCCCAATACGCCGCGTAGAGCTCGAGCATGGTGAACTCGGGATTGTGGGTCGTGTCGATCCCTTCGTTGCGGAATATCCGGCCGATCTCGTAGACCCGCTCCATGCCGGCAACGATCAGCCGCTTGAGATTCAACTCGGTCGCGATCCGCAGCTGCATCGCTTGATCGAGCGCGTTGCAGTGGGTAACGAACGGGCGAGCCGCAGCGCCGCCGGCGACGTGCAGCAGCGTCGGCGTCTCTACTTCGTAGAAACCCCAGCCGTCGATAAAACGGCGCATCTCCGCGATCAGCCGGCTGCGCGCGATCAGCGCGTCGCGCACCTCGGGGTTGACGATTAGGTCGACGTAGCGCTGGCGATAACGCTTCTCGACGTCTTGCAAGCCGTGCCACTTGTCGGGCAGCGGCATCAGCGCTTTGCCGATCGCAGTGAACGAGGTGACGTGCAGGGTTAGCTCGCCCATCTTCGAGCGGAACATGTAGCCGCGCGCGGCGATCAGGTCGCCCCGCTCGAGCGCGCCCCAATCGGCGAACGCGGCCTCGCCGATTTCTTCTTTGCGAACGTAGATCTGCAGCCGTTCGGTGCGGTCGGCCAGGTCGGCAAAGATCGTCTTCCCCATCGTCCGCTTCGAGAGGAGCCGGCCGGCAACGCTCCACGCTTCGGCCGATGCGTCCTGACCGGGAGCGAGAAAACCGTAGCGCTCGAGCAGCTCCTGCAGCGGTCGCATCGACGTCGCACCGGCGCTGCTCGAACGGATCGTTGCCCCGAGAACGCAAAGCGGCCAGATTCTCACGTCTGGCCGCTACGAGCGCTGCTTCGGTCTTGCCGAACTCGTCCAATTACGATGCCTTCTTTGCGGCTTTCTTCGGCGCATTGCTCTTGATCGACTCGATCTTATATTTCACCAGCCCGCGAGGCGTGGCAACGTCAACGGTTGCGCCCTTCTTGTGACCCATGAGCGCGTGACCGAGCGGCGACTCGTTCGAGATGCGACGGTTCGGCGGATCGGCTTCGGCCGAGCCGACGATCGAAAACTCGTAGCTGTCGTTGTTCTTCAAATCCTTGACCTTGACGATCGCGCCGAGATGCACTTCGTCTGCGACGTACTCCGATTCGTCGATGATGCGCGCGTTGCGAATCATCGACTCGAGCTTCAGAATGCGCCCTTCGATGAAGGCCTGCTCTTGCTTGGCATCCTCGTACTCGGCGTTTTCGCTCAAGTCGCCATACTCTTTCGCCTGGCGAATTCGGTCGTTGACCTCGCGGCGATGGACGCTCTTGAGCTCGTCGAGCTCCTGCTCCAGCTTGGACAGCCCTTCGGCGGTCAGGACGATCTCTTTGTCGTTCAACCTTATAGACCTCACGGGGGGCGCTCATGGCGAGCAACCCCACAGACTTGCTGGCGTCCTTGCGAACGCTGGCGCGGTTTGTTCTCAGGGGGCCGCGCCAAGGCCTCCCTCTCTCGTAACCGCAGTTGAGTATACCCCGCCGCCCCCGGCCCCAAGCGCGGCGCCGCTTAGGGAGGAGCTCCTAACTCTACGACGCGAGGCTTGAGCTGCAGCTCCCGAAGCACCCGCTCGTAGTCGTCCGGAACGACGTCGCTCCACGGCTTCCCAAGCAGCGCTAAGAGCGCCGCCTCGAGCACGTTGGTTCCGAAGGAACGCCCGGCGATCTCCGGCGTCGTCGTGATCAGCGTCTTGACGCCGCGCGCCCCCAGCTCCTCGATATTCGCCTGCGTCACGGTGTTGGTCAAGACGATCTTGCCGTCGAGCCGATCGGGCATGAACTGCCGCATGAAGTGAAAGTCGCCCGCGATAATCTCGGCTTCGCGATAGTACTGCGGATATTTCGGCTCCGGCGGCTTCTCTTGTTTCTTTCCGGTCGGATAGAAGAACTGAAACGGCAGCTTGCAGGCGTCGGGCAGATATTTTTCGCGCGAGCTCCTCGAACTCGCTTAGGCTGCGCACCGGCATGTCTTTGTCGAGCGCGAAGATGAAGTCGCCGAAGAGCACGTCGGCGCCGGCTTCGACGAAGCGCTTGCGCCATGCCGAATCGGTCCAGCGCGCTCACCATCAGCACGGGCTTTCCGCGCAAGTCGATCGCTAGATCATCTTGCATAAAGCGCACCGCTTCGCGTTCGAGCGTATTCTTTAACCCGCTTCCGTCGACGATCGGCGTCGTCTTCGCCGCCTCGAGCAAGCGCAGACCGTCGCGCAGCGCGTAGCGATGCCGCCCCGCGTAGAGATAGACGTCGATTCCGCCCAGACCGATCGCGTCGACGTGGCCGTCGAGCTCGCGCACCATCGCAATTGCCGCGTCAAGCTTTCCGTCGGTTCCGACGCGCGAGATGTCGAACTCTTCGCCCATCAGCGTCGCCCGCGCGCGATGGTCGCGGCTGCTCGACCCGAGCGATACCGAGACGACCTTCTTCACGCCTGTCGACTCCTGATCAGTGCGGCGCGGGCGGCGGCGGCCGCGCGCGTAGCGGCGATCTTCTCCGGCGTCACCGCAGCATCGAAGGCGCGCATGTCGGCGAGCGAAAAGCCGCAGCGCTCCGCCATCGCCTCCATCTCGATCACTTTGTTCGAGTTCGATCCCGCGACCGAGCGTATACGGCTCGAGCCGGCCTTCGAGCGCGAGGACCATCGTCTCGCTCATGCACGCCAGCGCCGTGCGCGGCGGCAGATTCAGGTCGAACTCCGATCCCGGCTCGCGAACCCGTTCGAAGCGCGGATTTCCGGGAACGGCCATGTTTCCGCCCTCGATGACCAGCACGTCCGGCCGCTCGCGCGCAACGCGCCGGCTTACGTCGTGCGGAAGGGAGAGCTCGCAAACGACCGCGCCCGTCTGCAAGTCTTCCGGCTCGATGACGTCTTTCGTCGACGAGGTCGCGGTGAGTATCAGCTGCGCGCGGCGCACGGCGTCGGAGATGTTCGTCGTGTACTCGCTCTCGCACGGCAGATCGGCCGCGACCTGCTGGTGAAACTTGCGCAGTCGCGTCTCGTTGCGCGCGACCAGAATCATTCGCCTGACTTTCGGCGCGATCAAACGCACGCACGCACTGCCGATCGAACCGGTCGCGCCGATCACCACCGCCGTAGAAACGGACGAGTCGATGCCCATCTCCTGCGCGCCCCTGAAGAGGCTCTCCACGCCGGCGGCGATCGTCAGCGAGTTCCCGGTCGTCACCGGAATCGGCGAGCGTTCGTTGATGGTGATTCCAGCATCGCCGACGACGCCGGTGAAGGCACCCAGTCCCGCCACTTGCGCGCCTAGCTCGGCGCCGATCTCGATTGCACGGACGACGCGCCCGTATACCTCTTCGCGCGGAAAGTCGACGATCTGCTCCGGCAAGAGCGGCGCCGCGACGAACCAGCCCTCGGTCTCACGCCCGTCAGGCGTGCGCACGCCGGTCACGTGCACGGCGGCGTACGACGGCATCCACTCCATGATCTTGCGCAGGATCGGCTCGCCTTTGCCTTTCGCGCCCGGTTCGTAGCGCGCGATATCTTCCAGCGAGAGCGGATGGATGACGAAGCAAAACTTATTCATCGCGTTCGGCCTCGCGCTTGAGCGCGGCGAGCATCATCTCGCTATTCTCCCGAACCTTCTTCTGCAACGTCGGCCCGATCAGCTCGGCCAGCGTCGGCACGCCGAAATCGTACTCGACGCCGAGCACGACGTGCGTCACCCCATCGCGATGCTCGAAGGTCCAAGCGCCTTCGAACTTGTCGAGATCGCCGTCTAAGAGTTTGTAGTCGATGCGCAGCCCCTCGTCGTCGAATCGGTCTTCCTCGGTCCATTCGATCGGGGCCTCTTCGACCAGCGTCTTCCAGCGCGAGATCGCGCGGTCGGGATGGCGTTCGATCACGGTCACCGTCTCGACGTCGGGCATGAACTGCGGGAAACGCTCTTGGTCCTTGGCCAGATCGTAGACGCGGCGCGCGGGGGCTTCGATCGCGATCGTACACTCGACATAGGGCATCGCGGCAAGCTATAGACGGCCGAGCTTCTCGAACGCGGTTGCCACGCCGGCGCGCAGTGCCGCCAACGCTGCGTCGACCTCGGGAGCGTCGACGATCAGCGGCGGCTCGAGGCGAATCACCCGTTGCGCGTTGAGCGTCCAGGCGGCGGTAACGCCGCGTTTGAGCATCTCGGGAATGATCCAGCCGCCGTAGCCTTCGTGGGTCAGCTCGACGCCGACCAGGAGCCCCAGCCCGCGCGCCTCGCGCACGACCGTCGGAAACTCCGCAGCGATCGCGCGCGCGCCTGCCAGGAGCTGTTCGCCGCGAACGCAGGCGCGGTCGACCAGCCCTTCCGCTTCGAGCACGTCCATCGCTGCAAGCGCGGCTGCGCAGGCCAGCTCGTTGCCGCCGAACGTCGAGGTGTGAAGGAGCGGGGCGTGGCCGAACGCGCGATTCCAAGCTTGCGGCCGGGCGATGAACGCGCCGACCGGAACGACGCCGCCGGAGAGTCCTTTGGCCAGCGTCATCACGTCTGGGACGACGCCGTCGCGATCGCAGGCAAACCGATAGCCGCACCGCCCCAATCCGGTTTGAACTTCGTCGGCGATGAAGAGCGCGCCGGCGCGATCGCAGGCCGCGCGAACGGCCTGTAGATAGCCGAGTTGCGGGACGTTGACGCCACCCTCACCCTGCACCGGCTCGACGACGAACGCAGCCGCGCCTTCGAGGACCTCGTCGAGGCCCCCAACTTCCCCGTAGGGCACCGTAACCGAATCGGCGAGCAGCGGACGAAACGGCGTTTGAAAGGTCTCGCGACCGCTTACCGAGAGCGCGCCCATCGTCTTACCGTGATACGCGTCGATCGTGCCGACGATCTTCGCCCGGCCGGTCGCGGCGCGCGCGAGTTTGATCGCGCCCTCGATCGCCTCGGTTCCGCTGTTGCACCAGAACGAGATCTGCAGATCGCCCGGCGTCATCTCCGCGAGCCGCCGCGATGCGCGGCCAAGCAGCACGTTGAACATCGTCTTGCCGGAGAGCGCCATGAGCTCGAGCTGCGCGCGTACCGCTTCGAGCACGCGCGGATGGCTGTGACCGAGCGTGAAGACGCCGTAGCCCCCGGCGAAATCAAGATAGGCCTTTCCCGTGTGATCCCAGATCGTGCAGCCTTGCGCGCGTACCTCGATCGGCGAGCCGGAGAGCTTCATCACCCGCGCTAGCGGCGGGTTGACGAACTCGCGGTAGTTCTCGTAGACCTCGGCCGCCAGCGCCTGCGGCGATGGCGCGCCGTAAAGCTCCTGGCGCTCTTCGATCACCGCCGGGCTCTTTTCACGCCGCAACCTGCGGTTCGGCCTCGAGCCGGTCGATCGTCTCGTCGATGACGCCGATTGCGTCGCAGGCACGATCGATCCGCATGATGCGCTCGCGCAGCATCGCTGCCCCGGGGATTCCTTTTAAATAGAGGGCGACGTGCTTGCGCATCTGCGGTACGGCGCGCGCTTCGCCCAGCTCGTCGACCATGGTCCGGTAGTGCACGATCGCAAAGCGCAGCCGCTCGGCCGGAGCTGGAAGGGAGCGCGCGGCGCGCCCTTCCATCAAATCGCGGATCTGCGCGATGAGCCACGGATTACCGAGCGTCGCGCGACCGAGCATGATCGCATCGACGCCGCTCTCGCGCATGCGCCGCAGCGCTACGTGCGGATCGTCCAGATCGCCGTTGCCGATGACCGGAATCTCGATCGCGCGTTTAAGGCGCGCGATGTGCTCCCAATCGGCCTCGCCCCGGTAGAACTGTTTGGCCGTGCGCGCGTGCAGCGTCACCGCCTGCACGCCGGCGCGCTGCGCGCGCTGGGCTACGTCGATATAGACGAGCGCGTCTTCGCTCCAGCCCAAGCGCATCTTCATCGTCACCGGACAGTCGACGGCGTCCACGACGGCGCGCATGATCGCTTCGCAGCGTTCTGGATCTCGCAGGCACGCCGAGCCGCCGTTCGTCTTGGTCACTTTCGGCGCCGGGCAGCCGAAGTTGATGTCGACGATATCGGCGCCGCACTCGCGCACGACTTTGGCCGCAGCGGCCATCGTCGCGGGATCGTCGCCCCAGAGCTGAGTCGATACCGGCCGCTCGAGGCCGTGCTGATCGATCATCTCCATCGTCCGCTTGCTGCCGTACGCAAGGGCGTTCGACGAGACGAACTCGGTCACGGTCAGGCCGAGTCCGAACGGGCGATAGAGCGCGCGCATCGTGCGGTTCGTCACGCCGGACATCGGCGCGAGGACCAGCGGCGGCCAAATCTCGATCGGACCGATTTTCAGCGGGGCGGGCATGGCACTATCTTAAACGACCCGCCGCGGCTTGCCCGCTTCGGAAGCGTAGAAGAGGCTCAATCCAACCAGGCTTAGATGGGGATCGACCGCATCGACCACGGGCGTTTGCTTGGCGACGACGTCGGCGAGACCGCCGGTCGCAATCACCCGCGTGTCGACGCCCAGCTCGGCACGCATCCGCGCGACGATCGCTTCGGCCTGTCCGACGAAGCCGTAGACGATGCCGCTCTGCAACGCCTCGTTGGTATTGCGCCCGATCGCTCGGCCAGGCGCTTCCAGCGCGATCTGCGGGAGCTTCGCGGTGCGGCCGATCAAGGCGTCGATCGAGACGGCAATGCCCGGAGCGATCGCCACGCCGAGATACTCGCCCGCGGGTGAGATTGCCATGAAGACCGTCGCCGTGCCGAAGCTTACGACGATCAACGGCGAGCCGAAACGCTCTCGTCCGCCGATTGCCGCGGCGATGAGATCGGCTCCGACCTCGGCCGGGCTCTCGGTTACTACCGGAATCAAGCGTTGCGTCTGAGGCTTCAAAAAGAGCGGCTTGGCATTGAAGAATCGGTTGCACGCCGCCTCGAGCACCGGGTCGAGCTTAGGGACGACGCTGGCAACCGCGACCGCGCCTATTGCGCTCGTCAGGACGCCGCTCGTCGCGAAGAGCTGCGTAAAGAAGACGCCGTATTCGTCCGGCGTGCGCCGCACCTCGGTCGTGACGCGCCAGGTATGCTCGAGCTCCCCGCCCTCCGAGAAGCATCCGAGTTTCGTCTCGGTGTTGCCGACGTCGATCGTCAGGAGCATCCCATCAACTCCTCGACGGCATCGAGCAACCGCGCCGCAAGCGCGCCCTTCGAAGCGCTGCCCAAGTCTTTTCGTCCATCGTCCCCCCAGAGCAATACCAGCGCGTTCTCGCCGGTGCCGAACCCGCGTTCCCCGCTAACGTCGTTGACGGCGATCGCGTCGAGGTGCTTCGCCCGCAGCTTTTCACGCCCATGCGCTTCGTGCTCTTCGGTCTCCGCGGCAAAGCCGACCAAAAACGTCGATCCTTTAACTTCGCCGAGCGCCGCCAGAACGTCGGGGTTTCGAACGAGTTGCGCGGATGGCTCGCCGCTCTCTTTTTTCACCTTCGACTCGACGTAGTGCGCCGGCCGCCAATCGGCAACGGCAGCGGTCGCGATCGTGAGGTCGGCGCCGACCGCATGCTCGAGCGCGGCTGCGTAGAGCTCGCGCGCCGTGGTCACGCGCACCACGCGCACGCCGGCGGGCGGTTCGAGCAGCGTCGGCCCTAGCAAGAGCGTTACCGACGCGCCGCGCGCAGCAGCTTCGCGCGCGAGCGCGATGCCGGTCGCTCCGGTCGAAGCGTTGCTCAAAAAGCGAATCGGATCGAATGGCTCGCGCGTCGGGCCGGCCGTAATCGCCACCCGTTTGCCGAAGAGTCGCGCGCCCGCGCGTCAGCACGGTCGCGATTGCTTCGAGGATGCGCTCCTCGCTCGCCAAGCGCCCGACGCCAACCTCACCTTCGGCAAGATAGCCCCGCTCCGGGTCGACGATTTCGTAGCCACGGACGCGCAGCGCGCCGAGATTTGCCTGCGTGACGGCGTCTTCGTACATCGCATCGTTCATCGCCGGGGCGATCACCCGCGGGATGCGCGCGGCCAGTAATGCCGTAGTCAGCAGATCGTCGGCGATTCCGGCGGCCAGTTTCGCGATGAGATCGGCCGTCGCCGGCGCTACGAGCGCGACGTCGGCTTCGCGCACGAGACGAATGTGCGGGATGCGCTCGGGCGCATCCCACAGCGCGGTATAGACCGGGCGTGCCGTCAGCGAAGAGAACGTCAACGGCGCGATGAAGCGCTGCGCTGCGGCGGTCATGACGACGTCGACGACCGCGCCGCGCTGCACCAACTCGCTGGTCAGCGCCGCGGCCTTGTAGGCCGCGATGCCGCCGCTCACGCCGAGCAGAATGCGGGCGCCGTTGAAGGTCGAATCGTTCACGTTTGCACCCACAGGTTGTCGATCAGGCGCGTGCGGCCGAATCGCGCAGCCCCGACGATGAAAGCCGGCGGTTGCAGGCGATCGAGCGGTTCGAACGTCCGCTCGTCAACGAGATCGAGGTAATCGAGCGTCCCGGCTGGGCCTAGGACCTTCGTCGCCGTGGCAATTGCATCGCTCTTGGAAATGCCGCGTTCGAGCGCTTCGCGCAGCGCAAGCAGCGCTCGATAAAGCGTCGGCGCCTGCGCCCGCTGCGCGCGGTCGAGGTACGCGTTTCGGCTCGACATCGCCAAGCCATCGCGCTCGCGCACGGTCGGCACGATCTCGACAGCGACCGGAAACTCCAGCTCGGAGATCATCTTGCGCAGCACGACCGTCTGTTGTGCATCCTTCTGCCCGAGAAAGAGCACGTCGGGACGGGCGATGTGCAGCAACTTCGCGATAACCGTTGCCACGCCGCGAAAATGGCCCGGCCGAACCGCTCCCTCGAAGACCGTCCCCAGGCGGCCGACCTCGACGAACGTTTCGAAGCCGGGCGCGTACATGCTCGCTGCATCCGGAGCGAAGAGCAGGTCGACGCCGGCTGCGGCGAGCTTCTCGCGGTCGCGTTCGAGGTCGCGTGGATAAGCCGCTAGATCTTCGTGCGGACCGAACTGCAGCGGATTGACGAAGATCGAGGCGCCCACAGCGGCGCAAGCGGCGCGCGCGCGGCGGACCAGCTCGAGATGCCCGTCGTGAAGCGCGCCCATCGTTGGTACAAAACCAAGCGGGCGCGCCGACGCGCCGAAGAGCTCGCGCGCCCGTGCCACCGTAACCGCATCTTCCATAGAAGTTACGTGCGCGTGACCCTCAGCACGGTGCGTCCGACGATGAATGGCACCCCCACCGGCAGCGGAACATCTCCGACGACCGGCTGGCCGTTGAGCCGCGTTCCGTTACGGCTGCGCAGATCGGTGAGCTTGACCGACCCCCGCTCGATCTGCAGCCGCGCGTGCTGCCTCGAAACGTAGCGGTCGAGCGCTAGGCATGCGTCGGCCAGCGCGTCGTCACGCCCGATCGTGATCTCGCTCTCGAAGCTCCAGGTCTTTCCGTCGAGCGGGCCGCTGAGCACTTCGAGCAGGTACATGGCCGCCAGCCCTTCTCTAGCCGCTCCGCCCGCCTCCTGGCAGGCCGCCCCCTTCGAGGGCGCGCGCGGCGAAGAGCGCTCCGAGGTACCCGTGCGCCGCGCTGACCCCACCCTGGAGGTAGACTTCGTAAGGGGGCCGCAGCGGGGCGTCGCAGGAGAGCTCGATCGTGGCGCCCGCCACGAACGCGCCCGAGGACATGAGAACCGGATCGAGATATCCAGGGACGGCGCCAGGCTCCGGCCGGAAACGCGCGTTGACGGGCATCGCCGCCTGCAATCCCGCGGCAAAGCGCGCCAACAGCTCGGGAGATCCGAGCCGAATCGCCTGTACGATGTCGGTGCGCACCGAGCCGGGCAGCGGATCGACCTCATAGCCCAGCGCCTCGAAGAGGGCCGCCGCGAAGTCGAGCCCGCGCAGCGACTGCTCGACGATCAGCGGAGCGAGAAAGAGGCCCTGAAAAAGCGCGCGGCCGAACCCCAGCGACGGGCCCAGATGCCGCGCGCAGCCCCGGCGCGTAGAGGCGCGCCGCGACTCGCTCGACGAGCTCGCGCGCGCCCTGCGACGTAGCCGCCTGCGGGCGCGATCGATCCGCCGACGTTCTTGATGAGCGAGCCCATGATCAAGTCCGCGCCGGCGTGCGTCGGCTCGCGCTCTTCGACCAGCTCGCCGTAACAGTTGTCGACGAGCACGGCCACGTCCGGCGCGATCGACTTGATCGCAGCGCAGGCGCGCTCGCACTCGGCGACCGGAAGCGAACGGCGCGGCGCGTATCCGCGCGAGCGCTGAACGAAGACGGTCGAAACGCCGCCGCGCGCCACGGCTTGACCGACCGAGTCGAGATCGATCGTTCCGTCGCCGCTCAGGGCGACCTCGCGGTATTCGATGCCCGCAGTGATCAGTGCGTGCGGCGCGTCGCAGATCGCGTTACGCAGCGTGTCGTAGGGAGGGCCGGAGATCGAGAGCAGCGTCGTTTGCGGCGGCGTGCACGCGGCCAGCGCCGCAACGATGGCGTGCGTTCCGCTGACGATCGAGAGGCGTGCGAGCGCGCGCTCCGCACCGAACACGCGCGCGAGGAGCGATTCGTAACGAACGCGGGCCGCGTCGTCGTATCCGTAGCCGGTCGAGCCGCTGAGATCGCTCTCGACCAAGCCCTCGTGCAGAAAGGCCTCGAGCACGGCGAGCTGAACGCGCCGCTGCGCGTCGTAGCTGAGGGAAGCGGTTCGTTCGTACGCGCTGTGCGCCGCTTCGCGAACGCGTCCGTCGATTGCGAATCGTTCGCAGAGCTGCGCGATCACTCGGCGCTCACCTCGGAGACGTGCCGCTCGTACGCGCGTACGAATGGATAGTAGATGAATGCGGCCAGAACGATGTTGAGGCAGGCGAGCGCGATCGCGCGCACGTCTTGCGTCGCTACGTACGTCGAGATGAGCGTCGGTACCGAAGAGGGCACGTAGAACGCGGCGCGCGAGACGAGGCCGGTCGTGACCGCCAGATAGGTAACGGTAGCCAGCACCAACGGCGCTCCGACGAACGGGACGAAGAGGTGCGGGTTGAAGACGACCGGCGCGGCAAAGAGCAGCGGCTCGTTGAGATTGAAGAGCGCCGGAACGAACGTCGCGCGTCCAATCCGGCGTAGGCGCGGAACCCGCGAGATCGCAAGCAGAATCGCCAGCGGCAGCGTCGCCCCGGCACCTCCGGGAAAGACGAAGAGAAAGAGCGAGACCACGACGACGTACGGCAGCGGCGCGTGGGTCGTAAACGCGTGGGTATTCTGCATCTGCATGGTGAGGTAGACGGGCGTGACGATCGCCGCCAGCACCGCCGGTCCGTGAACTCCCGCCGTCCAGAGCAGCGTCTCGATCAGCACGATCGCGACCAAGGCGAGGTAGGTGTCGCCGAGATGAGCGATCGGGCGCATCGCCGCCGCGATCGCCGCCGAGATCGAAACGTTCGTAGCGAAAAGCGCGCCGAAGATCGCCACGGCCAGCGCCGCTCCGAGCCAGTCGGCGAGCGGAGCGCGCACGCCGAGGCGGCGAACGAGCCAGATCGCGGCGCCGGTCGTCCCGCAGGCGAGGATCGCAACGAAGAGCCCCGATGCGCCGAGGATCTTGAGATAAGCGATCGGATCCGGACCGAACGGCCGCGGCAGCGCGAGCGCAAACGCCAGCGATGCCGGCCGCCACCATCGGCGTGACGGCATAGTGCGACGCGCGCGCGAGCCGCGCGCGCCAAGATCACGACGAGCGTCATCGCCATGACGCCGAAAGCCGGCAGCAGCGCGGCGGCGAGGCGCAGGCCAAGCGAGGGGGAAGCGCCCTCTCCCGTCGCGAGCTGCACGCCAAGAATTACGAGAAACGCGGCGGCGAGGCCGATGAAACTCCAAGGGAGCGCGTCGCGTACCGCGGCGACGAACGGAAGGTCGGCGAGCCGCCGCATCGTCGCGACGCGCCGCTCGAACCAGACGAAACGGCTTTTAGAGCCGGCGGACGACCGCTTCGACGCGACCGACGATCTCGACATCGCTCGCGTAGATTGGCGCCATCGTGCGATTCTCCGGCTGCAGCCGTATTCGGCCGGCCTCGCGGAAGAAGCGTTTGACGGTGGCCTCGCCGTCGATCATCGCCACGACGATCTCGCCGTTCTCGGCGGTGGGCTGCGGCCTGACCATGATCAGGTCGCCCTCGACGATCGCGGCATCGACCATCGAATCGCCTTGGACCCGCAGCATGAACGCGTTGGAGGCGCGCGGCACGAAGCCGGATGGGAGCAGAAACTCCCCTTCAATATCTTCTTGCGCGGTGATCGGCACGCCCGCGGCGACCCGGCCGAGCACCGGCAGCACGACGGCATCGTAGGCGGCCGGCGAGACGCCCGAGCGCAGTGCCCGAGGCTTGGTCGGGTCGCGCGAGATCAGGCCGCGCCGCTCGAGCGCCTTGAGGTGGGCGTGGATCGTCGATGAGGACGAGAGGCCGACCAGCTCGCCGATCTCGCGTACCGAGGGCGGGTAGCCCTTGTCGGCGGTGAAGGCGCGGATCACGTCCAGGATGCGCCGCTGCCGCTCCGTCGCCGGCTTCTCGGTGGTCTCTCTGCGCATGTTCCTCCGTAGGCTCCAATGCCATACAGCTGGCACCGACGGCCGGTACAACCCTACCATAAATCTCTTCCGAAGGCAAACATACGTTCGTAATCCCTTGACACTGCTTGGCGGGCCCATGCTAAAATATAGGGGACGAACAAGCGTTTGGCACAACATATAGGAGAGAGAGACGGTGAGTAGGCGCAAACGGTTCACGCTCATGCCGGCGATCACACTGGCCGCGCTCAGCCTGGTGATCGCGTTGCCGGCGCTCTCGAGCATGCGCCTCTACGCGGCAACGACCCAGCACTACGCGACGGTGATCGTCCGCCCAGGCGACACGCTCTGGTCGATCGCCTCCGCCCATACCGGGCAGAGCGCCGACGTGCAAGAGGTCGTCGATCGAATCACCGAGGCGAACCACCTCGGGCCGGCGAGCATCCAGCCCGGCCAGCACCTGCGCATCCCCGAGTAACCTTAAAAAAAGCGTTCCTTAGCCGGCAGAGGCCCTCGAATTTTCCCGGGCCTTTGCCGTCCAACATCATCGTTCTGTTTCTGGCCGCGGCCGAGGCTAGAGCAGAACGATGGCGTGTCCTTCGTGCTGCTCGAGGAAAGATACAGATTCCATCATCCACGAGTCGAGGCCGTCGCTCGAATGCCGGGCCACCTCGCGCACGACGTGGAGCCTGCCCTTGAGCCACTCCAACTCCGAACGGGTCGTCGTCGGAAAGACGGCGACCTCGCAATCCTCGCAGCGATAGCCCGGCTTCGCTATTGCGTCGCTACGGAGTCGGAGACCAGCTTCAACGTCGTCTGGTAAATCGTGGTCGTCGTGCCTTGTACGCCATTGTCGTGACGTTGCGTGACGTACTCGTCAACGGTCGTCGGAACCGTGCGCTTGTAATCGTAGTCGATCTTGGTCTGGACGTCGGTGGTCAGACTGCCGCCGCCGGGCTGTCGGATGCTGCGCGTCTCGCCGATCTGCATCATCCCGTCGTTGTTGCCGTTGATCGTGTAGTCGGCCTTGATGTTCAGCGTCGGACTATCTTGCGTGATCGCCCAATGCTTCTTCGCATCGAGCTGGTTCGGGTCGACGAAGTTCGCCCCGAGAAAACGCAAGAGCGTGTACTCCTCGGTGTAGACCGTCTTGTTCGGATCGCAGATCACGCGCGTGCTGCCGTAGACGACGCAGGTCGCCGCCGGAGCCCGCCGGATGTTCTGACCCTGCTCGCTGATCGAAACGACGAGGCCGCCATCGTCCTGTTTTCTCTGCACGTCGACGGACATCGTGCCCTTGTCGTCGAGCTTTCCTTGGTAGTGGCTCTGTCCGTTGGTGCCGCCGGAGAGCGTGTCGTGCGAGACCGTCTCCGCGCTCTGGCTCGAGTCGCGCGCGGTCGTCTCCTGGTCGGAGGCGTAGGTAAACGCGTAGACGAGTCGCCCCATCGTCGCATCCGCGCTGGCGACGCTGGGGGCGATGGAGAGCGATGCCGCAATCGCGGCAATGAAAACTCTAGTAACGATCATTTTTATGGGTTCCTTGAGCAGCGTCAGTTATTTCTTGCACGAGTTCAGCGCCGCGTAAATCGTCTTGCTTGCCGCATCTTCGCGCCGCCCGGTCTCCGCTTG
Organism: Vulcanimicrobiota bacterium; assembly: GCA_963739845.1. GTDB lineage: Bacteria > Vulcanimicrobiota > Vulcanimicrobiia > Vulcanimicrobiales > Vulcanimicrobiaceae > Cybelea. Next base: position 269,300 of record CAVUBQ010000002.1, read on the forward strand.
CAGCCACGTCATGCCGTCCATGATGTTCCGCAACGGGTTGTAGCCGACGGCCAAACCGGGAATAGTCGCCGGGTCGAAGTTGTACGGATTCTGCGCGATTCCGGGGGTGTTAGGATCCTGCCACGGGTTCGGCGTCGCCCTTTGAGGTTGGTTCGTCATCTCGCTGCTGCCGCTGATCGCCCCGATGTACTCCTGGCCGACGTGCTGCAGCTCACCCAGCTGCTGCGTCGCCACGAACCCGTTGATGAGGTCGAGCGAGGCGCTCTGGAAGGCGATGACCGAGAGCAGCTGACTCTTGATCTGGGCTAGCGTCGCATCGTCGGCCGGGTTACCGGTCGGCTCGACCAGCTTGACGTCGTCGAGCAGCGTCTGAGCGGAGATGAGGTTGCGCGCGACGGGCGAGACGAGATAGGCCATCTGCTGGAGCGCCATGTCCGTCTCCGGCGTTTGGTTGTAGATTGAATCGTTGTTCTGCGGGGGGCCGGTGCCGTTGGCGCCCTGGGCTTGCGTTCCTGTCATCGTGCCGCGTTGATATCTCTTGAAGAGCGGCGGGCTTTTGGCGATGGTCTGGTCGTTCTGCAGCACCATCGCAACGGCCGGACGAACGCGTTCGTGAAGGCGCGTGCAAAGCGCCGTCGTTACAACGTGATAAATCTGCGGTGGAGGCGTGCCGGCGGGCGTTCCTGCGGTAGTATCCGGCCTCGCCGAGAGGGGAAGGAGGCCGGCACACGCCAGAACGCACACCGACAGCAGAAGCCGTCTCTGCATCGCTGCCGAAGTTCGCGAGCGTGCGCGCGATGCCTGCATATGCAGAAGCGGGGCCCCGAAGGGCCCCGCCGTTTGCTCTACTACTCTAGGTAGCGCGGCGAAGGTTTAGATCTTCACCGTCGCGTTGAAGTAGAGGTTGATCGGAAGCGGACCGCCGCCGATCGCGCCGTTGTTTAGCGTACTCGGCACGTAACTCTGGGTGTACGGCGTCCGCGCCTTATTGGCGGCGAAGTCGCCGATGCCCGTGCCGTTGTAGAAGTTGCTCGGGTAGAGCGTGCTGTTAAGCGGGCCGCCCGCCGGAGCATATCCGCAGGTCACGTTGTTGGGCGGGTAAGCTTGCGACCACGGGGTCGACGTTCCGCCGAAGCATGCATGGAAGAGGCTCACCCCCAGTAGCGTCAGCTTGATCTTGGGCGTCAGATCGTAGGCGATCTGAAGGTTCCCAACGATCGAGTTGGGGCTCATGTAGGTGTCAAACGCGAACGTACCCGTCTGCGGGTTGGGGATGTAGAGGTACGTGAACGCGCCGCTGCCGGCCGAGGTGGTGGTGAGGTAGTTGCACTGCAGCGGATTGGTGTGCGGCGAGACCTTGGTGATGCCGGTCGTCGCCGAGTTCAGCGTGCAGACCCGCGGGTCTACGCCGGTGTTGTCCAGCGGGCTTCCATAGAAGCCGCCGGACTGGAAGACGAAGCTGGGCGTGATCGCCAGCCTGTCGTGCCGGTAGTTGAGGATCAACGAGGACACCCACGGTGAGATGTAGCTCGCATCGCCGGCGAAGAGGTTCGGTGCGATCGCGGTGGTGTACGGGTTGTACCAGCCGCCCGGGTCGAGCAGACCCTGCGGCGAGCTGTTGTAGTACGGATTCTGGATCGTATCGAAACCGCTTACCTTCTTGCCATTGGGCGTCGAACACGAGACGGCCTGACCACCCTGGTAGCAGGGGCTTCCTCCGCCTTGCTTGGTCAAGCCGTTGTACTGCGCGATCGCCTGGTTGAGCGCGATCGTCGTGTTCGGCACGATGCCGCCGGTGCTCAACCCGACGTTCTGGAACATGACCTTCGAGTTCGTGTACGTCAAGGCGAGCTGCCCCGAGAAACCATCGCGGCTAAAGTCGCCCTTGTTGAACTGGAACTCGACGCCTTCGTTGCGGTTCACGCCGACCGGAACTTGCGTCACGAAGCCGGCGCCGATGAAGGTCTGCTGTTGCCAACCTGAGACCCACGTATAGAACGGCGAGATCTTCATGCTCATGTCGGTGCCCTTGAAGTGCTGCTCGTACGAGAGATCGTACTGCCCCGACGAGATGCCTGGAATCGGATGGAAGGGCGAGAAGAAGCCCAAGTTCATCATGTTGTTCCAGAGCGACCGGTTGTCGCCGCCGAGCGCCAGGTATTGCACCGACGCCGAGATCGGCGGTTGCGTGTAGCGACCCGCTGACACGCGCCAAACGACGTTCGGCGATTGGGTGTAGGTTGCCGAGAAGCGCGGCTGCCAGTAATCCAGCGAGTACGACGCCGGCGAGCTCGCCGTGAAGTTCGGCGCTGCTACGCCGTCTTGCGTTGTGCCGTTGGGGTGAACCCAGCCGGTGTGCGGGCCCGTGGGATGCAGCTGCGTCGCAGCCGCGTTACAGTCACCGACCACGTACTGCGCGTTGGCCGGCGGGACCGCGCCCGGCGGCAGTGCCTGCGTGAGCACCTGGTTGGTCGCGGCCAGCACGCAGGTGTAGTTCGCAGTCAGGTTGGCGTAGAACGCGTTTTGGATTCCGGTCGAGTCCGGCAAGCCGTAGGTGAAGTTGTCGTACCGGATCGCGGCATTGATCAGGAACTTGTCGTTGGGACGGAACTGATCGGCGAGCGACGCGTTCGTGAACTTCGGTTTCACCGTGTTGTACGAGCCGTTGGCGTTGCCGTTCCAGAGGCTGTCCCACGTCGCGCCGGCACGCGCCGCGGGCGTTCCGGCCGCGGCAAAGCCCGTCGGTCCCTCAGCGGCGCCTCCTGGGCTGGTCCAGGTCGAGGGAACCGAGCCGCCGCTCCCACTATTGAGCGTCGGATCCCAGTACGACCCTGTCAAGCAGACCACCGCCTTACCGGTGGCCGGATTGTAGCAGGTGAAGCCTAGGTTCGAGAGGGGCCCCGAGCGCTTAGCCATGTAGCCAATCGGCGACGAGCCGCCGGCGGCGCTCGTATTGTTGAAGCGCACCACGCTAGCGCGAGGTGTAGTTCCCGTCGAGGCTGATCAGGTTTTGGTCGTTGATCTGGTCTTGGAACGAGAGCGCGCCACCCGAGGTGTGCGTGATCAGCTGGTACTGCGTAGCGGGCGCCGAGAGGATGTTATTCGCCGCTCGCGCCGGCGAGCGGCGATTGCTGCAGCCAGTCAGAGTAGAAGGTGTAGCCGTAGGCGCGCAGATAAGCCGACTGGCTCAGCGCGTACGTATACTGCAGCTTGGTGACGCCGGTGTTGTTCTGAATGACGTTGATCGAGTTATCGTTCAACGGCAGCGGGCCGTTGAAGGCATGCGCCGGCGTATCCGGCGCCATGTAGACGCCCGGAGCCCTGAGTGCCCGCCGGCGTCGCGATCGCCGTGCCGAACGGCACATTGTACCGCACCGAGTCAGAGTACCCTAAGTAGGTGGGTCCGCAGCCGATGAAGCTGCTGGCAGCGTTGCAGTGGTACGGACCGCCGAAGAACGGCGATGGCTGCAACAGCGGCAGAATCTGGCCTTCCGGGCCGGTCGGGCTGCTGCACCCGTTGACCGTCAGACCCGGGCCGACTGCCTCGGGACCGCAGTTCGGAGCCCGCGCGACCGTACCGTACAGCGCGTAGATCGCTTGGTCTGTGCCCGGACCCGTGTCTACGGGACTGTTATAGAAGTAGTTGGCCAGCGATGAGGCGCTCCAGAGCGCTTGAATGTCATCGCGCAGCCCATTCTTCTTCGGAATGCCGAAGTGCAGGTTGATGACGCTCTCGCGGTCGGTAACCTGGCTGGGCGAGCCGGTGACGCCGCTCCAGAACTGCCAGCAGCCCTGGTCGGGAGCACTGAATGTCTTGCCGATCAGCGGACAGATCGGCTTGACGCCTTGGCAGGTGCCGAAGACGCAGGTCGGACTGGTGTTGAGGATCTGGTTACTGCCGAAGCCGTAGCCGATCCCCGAACCGATCGTGTTACCGGCGAACGGACCGCCCGGCGTCATATAGCCGGCGCCGTTGCTGTTGTCGAGGAATCGGTAGTCTTGGTTGTAGCCGCTGAAAGCTGCGTAGTAGCTGAAGTCGCGGTCCGGAGTCGAGCCGCCGACCTCAACCTGCGCTTGATGGTAGAACTGCGGATAACCGACGCCGAGGTTGCCGACGGCAAAGCCCGGGAAGGTACCCGTCTTGATGACCTGGTTGATGAAACCGGCCGTACCGGCACTCGTTACGCTTGCCGGACCGCCGCCGGTGTAGACCTGGAGCTCTTGCGTGCCGAGGCTCGATTCGGTCGAGGCGTTGTAGTTGTCAAAAGCACGGTTGACCGGAATACCGTCGTATTCGAAGCCGGTGTAGTACGAGTTTTGGCCGCGAACGTAGGCCGCGTTGAAGTCCCAGCCCATGCCGCCCATAGACGACTGGACGCCGGGAACCGAGCCCAACGCCGAGTAGGTGTTGTTCAAGTTACCGCCGCCGCCGAGGGCTGCCGCTGCAGCTGCCTGGGTGGCGTTGACGCTATAGAGGTCGCCGCCGATACCCGATTTCACCAGCGAACTGCCGGCTTGCGAGGTGACGCGTGCGATCGTCTTGAGCGTCTTGGTAATTGTTAAGGCCACTTGGTCGGTTTGGTCTGCGAAGACCACGTTGCCCGGGAACGATACGGGCTGGAAGCCCTCTTTGTCGACGTTGATCGTATACGTATCCGGGGCGAGCGAGAGGATCACAAAGTGACCTCCCGCAGTCCGTCGTCGCGGTCCGCGTCATCGAGGGTGAAGTCACCTGCACTTTTGCTCCGGCGACCGGCGCGCCACTCGAATCCTCGCACGCTGCCCGCCAAGTTGCCCGTGACACCTGCCAGTGCCCATGTTCCCTGGAGGAGGAACGCCACGAGTAACGAAGCGGCCATGACCGCACGACGGAGGGTTTGTTGTGAACTCATAGTTCGTTAACCCTCATCGTTGTTGAGTTGTCAAAGCGCGAGCCGCTGCTGCGAAGCCCCGGCTCAATCGCCTCAGGAACTTCTCAGAGTGACTCACTGCGCCAAGGATTTCCCCAGGGAGGGGTCCGTTCCTTTAGCCTTCCTTAACGGAAGGCGAGCCTCGCGGGCGGCTCTTTCTAGGCCCGGACGGCGAGGGCTTCGGCGACCAAACCGGGGATCTCGGACGGGCGGTCGGCCACCGGCACCCCGGCCTCTCGGAAGGCCGCGATCTTGCTTTCGGGGGTCCCGAAACGCCCCGAGATGATCGCCCCGGCGTGCCCCAGCGACTTGCCGGGCGGGGCGTTGCGGCCGCCGATGAAGGCGACGACCGGTCGCTCGGGCAGGTGCTCGGCGATGAACGCGGCCGCGTCCTCCTCGTCGGACCCGCCGATCTCGCCGCAGACCACGATCGCGTTCGTCTGGGGGTCGTTCTTGAACTCGCGCAGGCAGTCGACGAAGGTCGTGCCGATGATCGGGTCGCCGCCGATGCCGACGCAGGTCGACTGGCCGAGGCCGGCCGCGTGAGCAGGTCGACGACCTCGTAGGTCAGGGTCCCGGACCGCGAGATCACGCCGACGCCGCCCTCCTTGAAGACGTGGCCCGGCATGATGCCGACCAGCGCCTTCCCCGGCGAGATCAGGCCGGGGCAGTTCGGGCCGATGATCCGCATGCCGGGCGTCGCGCCGACGACCTTCAGCATGTCGTGGACGGGAACGCCCTCGGTGATGCAGACGGCGAAGGCGATGCCGGCGTCGTACGCTTCGTAGAGCGCGTCGGCGGCAAACGGCGGCGGAACGAAGATGCAGGTGTGGGTCGCGCCGGTCGCCTCGACGGCCTCTTTGACCGTGTCGAAGACCGGCAATCCCTGCGGCGTCTTCTGCCCGCCCTTCCCGGGCGTCACGCCGCCGACGATGTTCGTGCCGTACTTCACCATGCGATCGGTGTGGTACGAGCCTTCGCGCGCCGGTGATGCCCTGCACGATCACCTTGCTGTTCTTATCGAGAAAAATCGCCATCGCTCGTTGCGCCCTTCGTTACGTCAAACGGAAGCGAGGCGAACCGCTTCGCGCGCGCCTTCGTCCATCGTTTCGACCGGGGTCATGCCGGCCTCGGCCAAGATGCGCCGGCCTTCTTCTTCGTTCGTGCCGGTCAGGCGGATGACCAAGCGGAATCTTGCGCGAGGTCGTCTGCGCGCAGCGCCTCGACGATGCCGCGCGCGACCTCGTCGCCGCGCGTGATGCCGCCGAAGATGTTGATGAAGAAGGCGGTCGCGCCGGTGTTGTTGACGACCAGCTCGTAGCAGTTGCGCACGCGCTCGGCGTTCGCGCCGCCGCCGACGTCGAGGAAGTTCGCGATCGCGCCGCCCGCGTTGCTGACCGCGTCCATCGTCGCCATCGCCAAGCCCGGCGCCGTTGGCCATCGTGCCGACGTTGCCGGGAAAGCGCCGGAAGTTGCGAATCCCGACACCGGCTTGCGCGGCGAGCAGCTCGTCTTCGTCGAGCGGCAGCGCCTTCTGCCATTGCGCGAACTCCGGATTGCGGAAGAGCGCGTCGTCGTCGAGCTCGACCTTGGCGTCCGACGCGATGACGCGCCCGTCGGCCGTGAGCGCGAGCGGATTGATCTCGACGAGCTTGGCGCCGTAGCGAAAGAACACGTCGTAGAGCGCGCCGGCGATCGCCGGAAACTGCTTGCGGTACCCGGGGTCGAGCTGCGCCGCAAAAGCCAGCTCGCGCCCGATGAACGGCGAGTACCCGATCGCGGTATCGACGTAAACTCTGCGATCGACTCGGGGTGATGCTCGGCGACTTCTTCGATGTCCATGCCGCCGAAACGGCTGACGATGAAGACCGGCTTGCGCGCTGCGCGATCGATCGTGATCGCGCAGTAGGCCTCGTTCTCGATTGGCAGCTTCTCTTCGACGAGCAGCGAGTTGATCGGCTCGCCGTTTGGGTTCTGCCGGTTCGGCGGCATCGGCGTCGCCATGATCGCTTCGGCCGCGCTTCGCCCCTCCTTGCGCCGGCCGCGAACTTGATCTTGCCGGCTTTGCCGCGGCCGCCCATCAGCACTTGAGCTTTGATGACCCAATCGCCCGGCGTCTGTTCGATGAACCGGCGACGGCTTCCGGCGTGAGCGCGTGACTGGCTGCGCGGCACCGGAATCCCGGCGCGCTTGAAGAGCTCCTTGCCTTGATATTCCATCAGATTCATTGCCGCGCCAGGGTTCGCTTAGGGTACAGTTGGCACCCTTGCTATTTCTGTCGCAGTCCCGCTGCGGGGCGTCTACTCTAGACGGCCGAGGAGCGAGCGGGCGATGATGAGCTGCTGGATCTCCGACGTGCCCTCGTAGATTTCGGTGATCTTCGCGTCGCGATAGTGCCGCTCGACCGGAAACTCGGTCGTGTATCCGTAACCGCCGTGAATCTGCAGCGCTTCGGCCGCGTGTTTGCGCGCCGCGGTCGAGGCGAAGAGCTTCGCTTTGCTGGCCGCGAGCGAAAACGGCTCGGCCGGCATCGGCTAGAGCGGCCGCGCGGTAATTGAGCAGGCGCGCGGCATCGAGATCCATCGCCATCTGCGCGATCTTGAACGAGACGCCTTCGAACGCGCCGATCGGTCTGCCGAACGCGACGCGTTCCTTGGCGAAGCGCACCGACTCGTCGAGGCATGCGGCGAGAATTCCGATCGCTTGCGCCGCGATGCCGATCCGTCCGGCGGTCAGCGCCGTCATCGCGCTGCCGAACCCGCCGCCCTCCTCGCCCAGCAGCGCATCCTTGCGCAACGACGACGTCGTCAAAGGCCAGGTCGCACGTGTTGCTGGTGTGGATGCCGAGTTTCTCGGTCACTCGCTCGACCGAGATGCCCGTGAGGCTGGGTCGATGAGAAACGCGCTCACGCCGCCGGCACCGGCACCGCCGGTGCGGAACATCCCCATGATGACGCCGGCGTAGCTGCCGTTCGTGCACCACTGCTTGCGTCCGCGCAGGACGTAACCGTCGCCGTGCGCGCTTTCGCGGTCGCGCGGATGCCGCCGCGTCGGACCCGGCATCCGATTCGGTCAGCGCGAAGCCGGCGATGACGTCGCCGGACGCCAGCGCCGGCAGCCATCGGTCTTTTTGCACGTCGTTGCCGAGCTTGCAGAATTGCCGAGCAGATCATCGAGTGCACCGAGAGCGTCACGGCCGTGCCCGCATCGACGCGCGCCAGCTCTTCGATCGCGAGCGCGTAGGAAAGATAGTCGGCTCCGGCGCCGCCGTACGCTTCGGGAACGAGGATTCCCATGAGCCCCGCTTCGGCCGAGTTTGCCGTAGAGCTCGCGCGGAAAGACGTGCTCGCGATCCCATTGCGCGACGTGCGGCGCGATCTCGCGCTGTGCGATCTCCGCCGCAAGCGCGCCGATCTGCCGCTGCTCGTCGGTTAGCTCGAACTGCGCCGCCTCAGTAATCACGAATCACTCGTTTTCATCGCGGAACTAGTTTCGGTCAGGTCGAGGAGCCAAGGGGCGAAGTTTACTACGGTAAATGAGCCCCTTGGCGACGACGACATCACCGAAACTAGACCGCGATGAGGAGAGCGTCGCCTTGGCCGCCCCCAGAGCAGATCGCCGCAATCCCCAGCCCACCGCCGCGCTTGCGCAGCTGATTGATGACCGTGCCGACGATGCGCGCGCCCGACGCGCCGATCGGGTGCCCCATCGCGACCGCACCGCCGAATTGATTGATGATGCCTTCGTCGAGTCCGAGGCGCCGGGCCGAGGTGATCGCGACGGCGGAGAAGGCTTCGTTGACCTCCCAAACGGCGATCTCGCTCGCGCTGTGGCCGGTGCGATCGAGCAGCTTGCGAGCGGCCATCGCCGGCGTGAGGCTGATGTACGGCGAATCCCACGCAACGGTGGCGTGCTCGACGATCGTCGCGAGCGGTTCGTATCCGTGCTCGGAAGCGTACTGCACGTCGGCGAGAATTAGCGCCGCCGCGCCGTCGTTTACGCCGGGGGCGTTGCCGGCCGTCACCGTGCCGTTGCGCTCGAGCGGCTTCAGCTTCGCCATCGCCTCGAGGCTCGCGTCGCCGCGCACCGCTTCGTCGCGGTCGACGACCACGTTCGGATGATCGCCGGTGAGAAACGGGGCGTACGCGGCGTAGTCAAGCGTGAACTCGTTCGACGGTTCGTGCTCCCAAACGCCGCTGGAGGCACCGACCGCCGCCGGCACGCGAACCTTGCCCTGGCGCGGCAGCCGCTCGACGACGACTCTGTCCTTCGCCTTGGCTGCAACTTTGACCGGAACGATCTCCTCGGCAAAATGACCTGCGGCGTGCGCCGCCGCGGCTCGCCGATGGCTTTCGTAGGCAAAGTGATCCTGCTCTTCGCGCGTCAAACCGAGCTCGTCGGCGACTTTGCTTCCCTGCGTGGCCATCGTCATCGGGAAGTACTGATCCCAAAGACCATCGTAGAGCATCGCGTCGACGATTTTGCCGTCGCCGAAGCGATAACCCCAGCGTGCATCGCGCAGAAGGTACGGCGCATTCGACATCGACTCCATCCCGCCCGCGGCGACGACGGAGTTGGCGCCCGCATTGATCGAGCGCATCGCATTGACGATCGCGAGCAGGCCCGATGCGCAGACTTTGTTGATCGTGTCGGCGGTCACCGTCTTGGCGAGTCCCGACTTGAAGAGCACTTGGCGTGCCGGGTTCTGCCCGACGCCGGCCTGCAGCACTTCGCCGAAGGTCACGTGCTCGATCTCGGACGGGTCGATCTTCGCGCGATCGATTGCGGCGGTGAGCGCGACGGCGCCGAGCGTGGTCGCAGAGAGCGGAGCGAGCGCTCCCCCGAGCTTCCCAAAAGGCGTCCGCGCAACGCCGAGGACGACGGTCTTAGAGTTGTGTGTCATGGCGCTGGTTCACTTCGCGCGCGCTCAGGCGCGACCTGCGACGCCCTGCCGCGTGTTTTTCAGTGTCGCACGACGACCGGACACGTTTCGCATTCGAACTGGATCGTCACGTGATCGACCCCGAAGTGGGTCCGCAGGCAGCCGTCGATTTCGCGCTGCACGTCGGCCGCCTCGCTCAAGCGGCGGTCGTCGAGGAGGACGTGCGCCGAGAGCGCGCGCGAACCGCTGCCGATCGACCATACGTGCAGATCGTGAACGCCCGCCACACCCGGGATCGCTTCGACCTGCCTCGTGAGCGCAGCCGCATCGACGTCGGCGGGCACGCTCTCGAGCAGAACGTCGGTCGCGTCGCGCATGACCCGCGCGACGCCGACCACGATGATCGCTGCGACGAAGAGCGAGAGCAGCGGATCGATCCAGGCGTAATGCCATAACGCGATCGCGATGCCGCCGACGATGACGACGAGGGCGCCCAACGCGTCGCCTAAGACGTGAAAGAGCGCGGCGCGCACGTTCAAGTCACGCTTGCCTTCGCCGCGAAGCATGAGGCCGACGCCGGCGTTGACGGTAAGCCCGACGCCCGCGACGAGCGTCATGATCGCCGCGTGCGGCTCGACCGGCATGGCAAAACGGCGCGCCGCTTCGTAGACGATCACGATCGTCGCAACCAACAGGAGGGTCCCGTTGGCCAACGCTCCGAGGACTTCGATGCGCCCGTAGCCGTACGTTCTCCGCGGATCGGCCGGGCGCGCAGCGCCAATCGCCGCGAGCAAAGCCAGCGCGAGCGCAAAGACGTCCATGCAAACGTGCACCGCATCGCTGGTTAACGCCAAGCTGCGCGAAACGGCGCCGCCCCAAAACTCGAGCAGTGCCACAAGCGCGGTTGCGACGAGCGCGAGAACCAAACGCCGGCGGGCCGGCATCTGCATCGCCTAGCCGCTCATGCGCGGGCCCGCAGTGCGAGCGCGGCGAGCGTCGCGCCGAATACGAGCAGCGTATGGCTCTCGGCCTTTTTCACGGCCTCGAACTGCCACGCGCCCTGGCCGTCGGCAAGAGGCGTTATCCGCGGAAGTACGGGCGGCACCTGCGCGCGATAACGTTCGAAATCGTCTCCGAACTCGGCGCGCAGAAAGCCTTCTTCGTGCGGTACGATCGCGGCGTAAACCGCGGTCATCGCGGCGAGGCAGCCGCCTACCAGCGCGCCGCGCGCAGCCGGCGTGTTCGCGCCGGTAAACGCAATCGCGAAGCCGGCCGCCGTGATGAAGTTGCCGACGTAGAGCGGGTTACGCACGTGGGCGTAAGGACCGGCGGTAACTAGCTTGGGCGCCGTCACGACGTCGTGACGGGTCGTGACGCCCGAGTATCCGACCGCCCAGCAGCGCAGCAGCTCGCCGGCAATCGCGATCGGAAGCCCGACCGCGATGCTGAACGCGCTCGGCTTGCCACTTGCCACGAGCACGAGCGCGGGAACGGCGAGGAGCAGACCGCGATTCTTAAAGACGAAGGCTCGGAGTCTCTCGCGATTCGAATCGGCCACAGCCTGCCCTTATGACGTTACCGGCGGATTTCCCGCGTCGCGCCGCTTCGCGAGCGCCGCCTCGTAGACGTCGCGCAGGGAACGCGTCAGCGGTATCTGCGGTTTCCATCCGGTACGCTGCCGCAACTTCTCCGAGCTTCCCACCACGATCGGCGTGTCCGCCGGGCGCATCCGCGCCGGATCCTCGCGCACTTCGACCGGCACCCGCGCGATCGCGATCAGCTCGCGCAAGACGTCGTGGATCGTAACGGCGTTGCCGCTGCAAACGTTGTAGATCTGTCCGCTTTCGGCGTCGCGTGCCAGCGCTGAATACGCCTCGACGACGTCGCGCACGTCGAGAAAGTCGCGAGCCGCCTCGAGGTTGCCGACGAGAAGTAGCGACGAGCCGCTCTCCGCGATCCCGGCGAGCTGCGCCGCGAGCGAGGCGACCACGAAGCGTTCGCTCTGCCCGGGTCCTATTTGATTGAAGGCGCGCGCGACTACCAGATCCAGACCGAAACTGCGCGACGCCGCCAGGAGCATCGCCTCGGCCGCAGCTTTGCTCGCGCCATACGGATTGGCCGGGCGCAACTCCAGCGACTCGTGCAGGGGCAGATCGCATCGATCGCGCGATCCATAGACTTCGGCCGAGCTGGCAAAGATCAGCCGCGGCGGCGGCCCATTTCGGTATCCTCGTACCGCTTCGGCTAAACGAGCGCTTCCAACCGCGTTGATTTCGTACGTCGCGATCGGCGCGGCAAGCGACTCCGGCACGAACGTCTGTGCAGCGAGATGAAAGATCACGTCCGGGCGGATCAGATCGAGCGCTGCTCGGATTGTATCGATATCGCTCAGATCGAGCGGAAAGTACTCGCCCGGCCGATCGCGCGGACCGCCGCAGGCCAAGACTTCGGCGCCGTCGCGACGCAGCACATCGAGCAGATGAGCGCCGACGAATCCGCTCGCGCCGGTGACCAGCGCTCGCACCCCGAGTTCTCGCCGCCTACAGGCGCGTCCGCGCGGAGAGCCGGTCGATGTCGGCTTCGACCATCATCGTGACGAGCTCCTCGAAGGTAACCTCGGGGGACCATCCGAGGTCACGCTGCGCCTTGCTCGGATCGCCGATCAGCATATCTACTTCGGCTGGTCTGACGAATCGCGGATCTACGACGACGTACGGCTCGAACGAGCCCAATCCGGCCGACTCGAAGGCAATCCGAACGAAGTCGCGCACGCTGCGCGTCCGTCCGGTCGCGATCACGTAATCGTCCGGCTGCGCCTGCTGCAGCATCAGCCACATGGCCCGCACGTAGTCGCGCGCGTATCCCCAGTCGCGGTGCGCGTCGAGATTCCCCAAGCGCAACTCTTTGGCCAGGCCGAGCTTGATGCGAGCGACGCCGTCGGAGATCTTCCGCGTTACGAACTCTTTACCGCGGCGCGGCGAATTATGAATCACCAGTTCGCCGATGCCCGCGTGAAAGCGCCCGCTCTCGGTGGTCAGGTCATAGAGCCAGCCGTCATAGTGCAGATCTTCCACTGTCCGCTTTACAACGCGAAGATCGGTTCGTAGATGCGCACCCTTTGCACCAGCAGCATACGGCGAGCGAAGGTTGATCGAATAGAACGGGCCCGGTCGCTCCGGCGGGCCCGACCTCGACATTGAGGACGCACTCCTGGGCAAGCGCCTTACGCGCCATCCACCATAAGCCGGCGGCTAACGTCGGCGAATTCGTTTTGAAATTCTTAAAGGGGCGTTTGATCCGGGGATTTGCTTTGAGTCCGTCGGTGGCATTGTACCCCTCCAAGAACGCCTGCCAACAATCGCGATCGGAGTTAAGAATAGTCCGCGGCACCCGCTTATGACCGTCCATTGTGTAGCATTCGTCGCGCAGCCATTCGACAAAACGCGGCGCACCGTTTAGGGCAAGAGTCCCTACGGTCCTACCTGGAACGAAGCCGGACGTAGTGGGTAGATAAGCCGCGGATCCGAGCGTTTGGCACTGCCACGCCTGGGAAAATGCATCGCGCAACAGCTCGTTAGAGTTCGTGAACCGCGCTCGGGCTCTACCATCTCGACCCAGATGGGCACTTCCATCTCCGACAAACGCGCCAAGCATCCACGCAAGCTGGCGCGTTACCTGAGAAAAGCCGGGAACGCTGGGAAGCTCCGCTCGCAACATCTTATCGCCGAAGACGACTCCGCGGGCGGGGCATTCACCATCTGACAGAAACATCACATGATCGCCCGTGAGTGCCACCGCGCCGCACCGCGCTTCCACGCGCCTCACGCCTTTGTTGTCGACCTGCGGCCGATGTTTGTATGCGGTGGCAGCGAGGATCGGCACAAAGCGTTCGCCATCCCAAATCTCGAGGTCCGCGCCGAGCTCGAAGCGCTGATAGTTTGGCCCCTCGGTACGGACCGGGATTAACTCAGCGATGGGCAACACGTCCAGGACACCTGCGCGGCGCACGATGACCGGTGTTTGGCCCACCAAGCTTTCGTGATTGAAGAGCATGCCGCTACATGCATACAGGCCGTACGACTCGCGATAGTTGACCGTAATCCAATGGCCGTAGACCTTGGCCACACCGTAAGGACTGCGCGGATAGAACGGCGTCGTCTCGCGCTGCGGCGACTCGATCGCCTTTCCGAACATCTCGGAGCTTGAGGCCTGGTAGAAGCGAATCGCCGGGTTCACGTGACGGATCGCTTCGAGAACGCGCGTCACACCGAGGGCGGTGAACTCTCCGGTCAGCACGGGTTGGCTCCAGGACGCCGGCACGAAGGATTGCGCCGCGAGATTGTAGATCTCGTCCGGGCGAACGTCGTTGACGATCGACGTGATCGAGCTTTGATCGAGAAGGTCGCCGGAAAAGATCTCCACGTCGTCGACGATGTGCTCGATCCGCTCGTGAACCTCGGTGCTCGTACGCCGCGTCATACCGACGACGCGATAGCCTTTCTCCAACAGAAGCTCGGCGAGATAAGAGCCGTCTTGACCGGTGATCCCGGTAACGAGGGCGGTCTTGGGCAACGCTAGCGTCCCGGCGCCGCGCGGCGCAGGCGCTCGTCGAAGGTGGTCGCGATAAAGCCCGCGACCTCGCTGGGAAGCGTGCCGCGCCCAAAGCCGGCATCGTACCCGAGCTCGCTGGCGAGCAGGTTGGTCACCCGCGGACCGCCGCAGATCAAGACGACGCGATCGCGCAACCGTTCGGCCTCGAGTAGCTCGCTCAATGCGGTGAAGTTCTTGACGTCGCTGCCCTTCTGGGTGACCGCTTGCGAGGCCAACAGCGCGTCGATGCGCCGCTCCTTGGCAAAGCGTACGAGCTCCTCAACGGCGACCTGGCTTCCGAGATTGAAGGTTTCGAACATGTGGTAGCGCTCGAGACCATAGTCGCCCTTGTAGCCCTTCATGTTGAGAATGGCGTCGATGCCGACGGTGTGCGCGTCGGTACCGATGCAGGCTCCGGCGATTCGAATCTTTCGCCCTATGCGCTCGGCGACGAACGCGTCGATCTCGTCCATCGACATCGTCGCACCGCGGGCCGACGGTGCCTTGATGCTCGCGGCATCGATCGCCTGCGGCGTCGTCGCGTAGACGACGAAGAACGAGAAGCCCGTCGCTATCGGACGGCCTTCGACGACCTGTGCGTCGGTGAATCCCATCTTGCCGGTGAGCTGGCGGGCGGCTTCGTCCGCCGCCTCGCTCCACTCGATCGGCAGCGTGAACGAGAGCTGCACTTTGCCGTCGTTCAGCGTATCGCCGTATGGCTTGACCAGATTGCTCACCCTTCGACTCCGCTCAAAGCTCCGCTCGGGATCGCGCCACGCAGGGCCTCGTCGAACGGGTTGAAGTAGTGGGCGCCGCGGGCAAAGACGCCTTCGTAGCCGCGTCCGCCTTCGGGCGCGCGCGAGACGTCGGCGAAGACCGCGTCTTCGATCGCGTGCATCAAGCCCATCTTTGCGACGCGTTCGAGGAGCCGTTCGCACCCGCCGAGGACGTCGTGCGCGCGCCGCTCGATGGCGCCGCCCGGCCGCAGAATCACCTCGTCGCCGAGATGCCGCGCCGTATTCATCACGTAGCGCGCGTTCTCGAGCGCGAGCGCGCGATCGCCCAAGAACGGCGTGTGGATCGCCTCGGTCAGCATCCCGCAAAGATGGATGTTCTGCCCGGTCATCACCGAGGTAAGATTGAACATCGCATCGATCAAGTGGCCTTTGAAGATGTCGCCGGTCATGTGTTTGGTCGGCGGCATGTATTTCAACGGCGCGTTCGGGAAGATCTCGCGCGCCAGCTGCGCCTGCGCGACCTGGTAAAGGAAGCTGTCTTCTAGGTCGGGGTTGATCTCGTAGGCGTCGCCGAGGCCGATCTGGCCGTCGGGCATGCCGGCCCGATGAGCGAACTCTTCGTTGATGAACTGCGACGCCAAGACGGCCGGCGCCTGATCGACCGCGTCTGCCGTCGTGAGGTAGTTATCCTCGCCGGTGTTGATGATAATCCCGGAGTAGGCGTTGAGCATCCGGCTGAAGTGTTGGTCGACGAAGGTGCGCTTCATGTTGATGTCGCGGAAGAGAATCCCGTACATCGAATCGTTGAGCAGCATATCGAGGCGCTCGATCGCCGCCATCGCCGCGATCTCCGGCATGCACAGGCCGCTGGCGTAGTTCGTCAGCATCACGTAGCGGCCGAGCTTCTCGCCGACCTCGTCGAGCGCCGCGCGCATGATTTGGAAGTTGGCTTGCGTTGCGTAGGTGCCGCCGAACCCTTCCGTCGTCGGACCGAAAGGAACGAAATCGAGCAACGACTGCCCGGTCGAGCGAATGACGGCGATCACCTGCGCGCCGGCCTCGGCGGCCGCGACTGCCGCGGCGCGATCTTCGTAGATGTTGCCGCTTGCGACGATCACGTAGAGCAGCGGCGGCGGCAGTTGCGGCTAGTCGCTCGAGACGAGAGGCGCGCTCGTCGCGCTGCCGGGCAATGCGTGCGAGCCCGGCCTCGACGTGCGGCCGCAAGGCGCCGCGCGCGGCCTGGTCGGGCGTCTGTGCGAAGTCGGCGAGCCGATAGCGTTGCAGGGCGATCGCCTCGCCCAAGGCCGCCGGTTCGAGGCCGGTCTCGGCCAACGCCTTACCGTAAGCGAGCGCAACGCCGCGTGCGCGCTCCTCGGGCGAGAGCGCTTCGACGATCGCGTTGGGGAGCGGAACGTCCTCCGGCGTAATGCCGTCGACGCCCAGCAGGCGCAGCACCGCGCGCTCGACCGAAACGGTCGAGTGTGCGGAGATAAACTCTTCGACTGGAGCCACGATCGCTGCGGCAAGCTCGCGGCAACGATCGACGCTGGCGAAATCGATTCGAAGTTCCATAGCGAGCCTCTATCTTACCGGAGACCGAGATAGGCGGCAATTCCGGCCCGCCAGGAGGGGATCGAGATGCCGAGACTGCGCAGTTTTGCGTTCTCCAGCGCGGAGAATCGAGGGCGCGCCGCCCCCGACTTCCACTCGTTTGCCGAGATCGGCTCGATCGCCACGTCGACGCCGGCTCGATCCCGGGCCTCGCAGGCGAAGTCATACCAACTGACCGGCCCGGCGTTGACCGCGTGACAGATGCCGTAGGCTTCGGTCTCGATCAACCGGCGCAGCGCGTCGGCAAGATCGCCGGCAAACGTCGGCGAGGCGACGACGTCGGCGACGACGCGCAACGGCTCCGAGCCTGCGTGTGAGAGAACTCGCTCGATGAGTGCGGGCCGGCCCGACGGCGACGTTGCCTCGCCGTAGACGCCGCAGGTGCGCACGACGAAGGCGCGCGTGCCGAGCCGTTCGACCAGATATTCGCCGGCGAGTTTCGAGATGCCGTACATCGAGAGCGGGTGCGGCACGTCGTTCTCGACGTACGCTTGCGCCGATCTTCCGTCGAAGACGTAGTCGGTGCTGATCGTGACGAACGCGACGTCGCGATCGAACGCGAGGCGCGCCGCCGCGCCGACCGCGAGCGCGTTTATCTCCAACGCGCGTCCGGGCTCTACTTCGCAGCGATCGACGTCGTGAAAGGCTGCGGCGTTTATCACGACGTCGAAACGAACTCGCTCGATCTCTGCTTCGAGCCGGGCACTCTCCTCGATGGCAAGCTCGCGGTGCGAAGGGGCAACGATTTCGCAATCACTCCATCTCTGACGAATCGCCGTTCCTAGCCGGCCCGAGCCGCCGATGAGAAGGACGCGCTTCACACCGTCGACCGGCGGCCCGTCGCGTTCCGCTGCAGGATCAGCGAGACGGCGACAGCGGCCGCAGCCGCCGCATTGCCCATAACCATGACCTTGACCACGTTCGCAAGCGTAACGTGGAACGCGGTGATCGCGGCCAGCGTCCCGAACGTGCAGATCACGAGCGGCACGGTGAACGCAAGGCGATGCGTCGCGATGCCGTAGTACGTCAACGCGTTGGTGAGGGCGAGCAAAACCATCGCCAGGCCGTAGGTTACCAGCAGCGGCGCCGCCCCGTCGAATGCGTGCCCGACCAACGCGTGCAGCACTTGCGTTCCAAAGAAGTGGAAGACCGAGAGTCCAAAGAGCGCGACGACGGCAAACATCAACAGGCTTCCGAACAGCACTTCGCGCGTCTGCGCTCCGCGCGCGTGGCGATCGGCCGCCTGAGGAAGTAAAACGGTGGGAACGAAGCCGACGAGATAGAGCAGCATCTTCCCGCCCAGCGAGGCCGCGGCGTAGAGTCCGGCGTCGTGCGCGTCAAAATAATGCTTGACCAAGACGACGTCGGCCGAACCCATCAGCGCGGTTGCCATCGTCGCCGCAGCGGCGCCCGCGCCGGCGTTCACGATCCTCCGCCAATCGTAGCGCACGCTTTGCGGCCTCGAGGACGCGTAACGCCGCGTCAACCGTACGGAAAGATAGATTAAGCGCACAGAGCGGACCCAAGAAGAACCCGAAGATTCCGCCGAAGAGCTTCAAACCGATCGCGACGAGGATGCCGATGCCCAAGACCTTGGCAAGACCCTCGGCCGCGTTTGAGAAAGCGTAGCCTCCGAAGTCCTGCGTTCCTTGGGCGATCGCTCGCAACGCGCTAACGAAGAGCGTGACGCCGGCCAGCAGACCGACGAAGGGTATCGACCAAATCGGTACGTGAAGGAAGTGCGCGAACGGAACCGCGCCGAGCAGCGCTCCTATAAGGTAGAGAAACCCTAGCTTCGCGAATCCCGATGAAACGCTGTCGGTCAGACCGCGCAGATGGCCGTCGTCGTGCAGGGCACGAAACTCGGCCGCGAGCTGGGCCACGACCGGAGCGATGAACGCGACCGGCAGCGCGGCGATGACCGCCGCGTTGATCAATGCGTAGAGGCCGCCATAGACGATGACGCCGAGTTGCCGGCTCGCGACCGCGTGCGCGATGAACCCGCACAGATTGAGCACCATGCTGGCAGAAAAAACGAGTGCCCCTTGTTTGAGCATGGCGCTCGCACGGAGCCGCTCGAGTCCGCGCCGGAGCACGACGATGCCCGGTGGACTGACGCTGCCGTTCATAGTACCCTCGTTCTCATGGAGATCGAGCAATTACCTCTAGCCGGCGCTCTGATCATCACGCCGCGCATATTTAGCGACGAAAGGGGATTCTTCAAAGAAATTTACTCGCTCGATCGCTATCGCCGCAGCGGCGTTGACGAGACCTTCGTGCAGGACAATCTTTCGCTCTCGCACCGCGGCGTCTTGCGCGGCCTTCATGGCGACGCGCGCATGGCCAAACTCGTGACCGTGCTCCGCGGCAGCGCGTTCGACGTCATCGTCGATGCGCGCGCGCAGAGCCCGACTCGCCGGCGCTGGCACGCTACAACGCTGGACGCAGCCACCGGTCGCCAAATCTATATTCCCCGAGGATTCCTGCACGGCTTCTTGGCGTTGGAAGACGATACGCTCTTCGCGTACAAGCAGAGCGCTCCGTACGACCCGGCCCAGGAGTTTGGCGTCGCCTGGGACGACCCCGATCTGGGGATCGAGTGGCCGCTGCGCGGGCGGCGCGCCGATTCTCTCGCCCCGCGACGCCGCCAACCCCACCCTCCGCTCCCTGGACGGGGCGTAACAAACGCCGCCTACCCGAGGTAAGAGCCGCCAGAGGAACCGAATCGAGGGAGGATGGCATTCCGTGATCAGAGCGACGAAGCTCTGGTGCATCGAGTGCGCTCCGGGGAAAGGGAGGTCTTCGGCGTGCTCGTCGATCGCTACAAACGCGGGATTGCGAACTTCATCGGTGCGACCGTTCGCAACCCGTCCGAAACGGCGGATCTTTCGCAAGAGACCTTTCTGCGGGCGTACGCGCATCTCGGAACGTTCAATCCGCAACTCGGAAAGTTCTCGACCTGGATCTATCAGATTGCGCGAAACGTGATTCGAACATATTTGGCTAAGTCGCTGCGCAGCCCGCAGCTGCAAGAACTCTCGCAGGAGCAGACGCTCGAGAGCGCGCTCCCCGACATGTCGCGCGACGCCGATCCGGCCGGCGGCGTGCTTCGCGAAGAGGCCGAACGCGAGCTGCGGGCGGCATTAGCCGAGCTTCCGGAGCGCACGCGCGCCGTTCTGGCGCTGCGTTACTTCGATAGCATGGAGTACCAGACGATCGCCAGCACGCTGGGGCTCTCGCTGGGCAACGTCAAGACGCTCATTCATCGCGGAAAGATCGCGCTCACCAAGAAGATGCGCGAGCGAGAGGCCCGAGCCCTTGGCGTGCCGGATGCCGAGAAGGGAGGCCGCAATGCATTGCGCTTCGTGTGAACCGTTGCTCGATGCGTATCTCGAGGGCACGCTCCAGCCGCGGCAGATGCATCAGGTATCGCGCCACCTCCGCACCTGCACGGAGTGCGAAGCGCTGTTGGGCGAGCTGCGCGTCATCGACGCGCTGCTGACGACCGCTCGTGCACCGGGAAGCGTGGTGCCCGACGTTACCAGCGCCGTCGTGCGCGCAACGCGCACGACCAGGCCTCGGGTCCAGCCGCGAATTCCAATTTGGCTCCCGCTTCTCGGCTATCTCGCGATCGCGTGGGCGCTGCTTGCTCTGGTTCAAATCAGGTCGCATGATGTGACGCGGCTTTCGGCCGCTCTCTTTGAGACCGGGGCGCGCAACGTCGCGGCAATCGGCGCGGCCGTTCATGCACTCGCGCCGGCAACCCCGGTTGCGGCCGCGGCGGTGACCGGCGTACTGCTCGTCGACGTGATCTTGCTGCTTACGATCTTCTACGGTTATCGTCGCCTTCGGCCGCTCTTAGCGTTTCACTTGGCGAAAGGGCGGCGGCCGTGAACGCCCGCGCGCTGCTCGTCATCGGCCTCCTGCTAACCGTCCTCGCGCTGCTGACCGGCCCGGCCCGAGCCGGCTCGCAAGCAATTTACCACGGCGGCACCTACTTCGGTTCGGTCGTCGTCGAGCCCGGACAGGTCGTTGACGGTGACCTCACCGTCATCTTCGGCGACGCGACGATCGCCGGCGTCGTCGAGGGCGACGTGAACGTGATCGGCGGAAACCTCTATCAGCGTCCCGGCGGCGTCGTCACCGGCCAAGTCCAGGCGATCGGCGGGGAGGTCGCGCAGGCCGTGGTTCCGTGGGCCCCGAGCGACTCCGCGTACGCGCCGTTCCTGCCCGATCATCGCATGCTTTGGCGGCTCTCCTGGAACTTGCTTGCGCTGCTCGTCTTCCTGATCTTCCCACTGCGCACGCGCATGGTGCTCGATCGCTTGGAGCGCCATCCGGGGCTCTCGGTGGCCACCGGTTTGATCGCTTGCATCGCAATCGTGCCTTTGGCAGTCTTGCTGGCGATCACGATCCTGTTGATCCCGCTGATCCTGCTCGAACTCGTTTTCGTGCTGGCCAGCGTCGTTCTCGGAACCGCCGCGCTGGCGCTGTTGATCGGCCGCCGCCTCTGCGAGCTGGTCAGCCCGGCCACGACCCCGTCGCCGCTCCTCGCCTTCGTCGTGGGGATCGCCTTGATCACCGCCGCCGAGCTCGTCCCCGTGGTCGGCACACTCATCCTGATCTTCGTGGGATTGATCGGCTTGGGTGCGACGATACTCTCCTTCACCGGCGACTCGTTCACCGGGCCGCTCGGCCCGGGCGAACCGCCCCCCGCGCGCGCCCCGATTAGCGGACCCCCGATGCCCGTCGCCTAACAGAGAGGTCATGTCGACCATCTCGCGTGCCGCGAGGTTCGCCGAGCGCATCGCTCGTTTGCGGGCGTCGACGATTCGCGAGATGCTCAAGGTCACGCAGCAGCCCGACGTCATCTCGTTCGGCGGCGGCCTTCCGGCGCCCGAGCTCTTCCCGACCATGGAAATTGCCGACGCAGCGCGCGTCGTGATGGAGCGCTACGGCGCCGCCGCGCTGCAGTACAGCGTCACCGAAGGAATTCCCGAGATGCGCGGTTGGGTCGCCGACCGGCTCACGCGGCGCTTCGGCCGCGCCGTCGAAGCCGAGAGCGTCACGATCGTCAACGGATCGCAACAGGGGCTCGATCTGGTCGGCAAGGTCTTTCTCGATCCCGGCGATCACGTGGTGCTCGAGGATCCCTCGTACCTCGGGGCGATTCAGGCCTTCGATGCATATCAAACGCGTTACCTCACGGTTGACACCGACGAAGACGGCCTTATCCCTGAGTCGCTCGAGCGCGTTCTCGAGCACGCCGAACCCTTCCCGAAGTTTCTCTACCTCGTTCCGAACTTTCAGAATCCCACGGGTCGAACGTTGTCCGGCCGGCGGCGCGAGATCGTCGTACGCATCTGCGAGACCTTCGGGCTGCCGATCGTCGAAGACGATCCGTACTGCGAGCTGCGATTCGAGGGTGCCGACCTCTCGCCGCTGATCTCGCACGAAACGACCGCGCCGATTATTTACTCCGGCACGGGCAGCAAGATCATGGCGCCGGGCATGCGCATCGCCTGGCTGGTCATCCCCGACGCCGAGATTCGCGAGAAGGTCGTGCTCGCGAAGCAAGGCGCGGACCTGCACAGCGGTACGTTTGCGCAATACGTCTTTCACGAGTACGCCAGCCGAACCGCAAAGTTCGACGCGCACGTGCGCAGGATCGCCGCGACCTATTCCCACCGCCGCGACGTCATGGCCGAGGCGCTGGCCGAGTGCATGCCCGAGGGCGTCCGCTTCACGCGTCCGGCCGGCGGAATGTTTCTCTGGGTTACGGTTCCCGGCATCGATACGACCGAGCTCCTGCGCATATCCGCCGAATCGAAAGTCGTCTTCGTGCCGGGCGTAAACTTCTATCCCGAAC
The DNA here is from genome assembly GCA_963739845.1 of Vulcanimicrobiota bacterium. Classification (GTDB taxonomy): domain Bacteria; phylum Vulcanimicrobiota; class Vulcanimicrobiia; order Vulcanimicrobiales; family Vulcanimicrobiaceae; genus Cybelea. The sequence continues at coordinate 291,899 of CAVUBQ010000002.1, forward strand.
GGAACGTGCACGACGGCATGCGGCTGAACTTTTCCAACGCGTCGGAGAAGAATATCAGGGTAGGCGTCGAACGACTCGCCCACGCCATTCGGGCGTGTGAAACGTAGAGGAGTCGAAGGCGTGGCTGTAAGCTTGGTCGTCGGAATATTTCCCCAATCGAATGCCAAAGCGATCGAGAATGCGCTCACGGCGCAGAAGATCGACTTGAGTAAGGTCAAGGTCGTAAGCGGCAGCGTGGACGACGACGAGGCCGAGGCCTCTCCGTTGGAGTTCGTCGACGTCATCGAGGATATGGAGGACAACTCCTTCGCCGACGACATGACCAAAGGAATGGGGAGTATGGGTGATGCCGGCGGAACCGGCGTTCCCGGCATCGGCGATGGCGGCAGGCAAGCGACGCTCGACTCGTTCAGCTCGCCCGACAGCGGGTTCAAGCCCTACCTGGCCGGTTTTGCAATCCCCACCGACGAGGTCGACAATTTCGACGAAGCCGTCGCCGATGGGCGAGCGGTCGTGCTCTACCCGGACCCCGGCTCGAATAGCGAGTCAATTGCTGCCGCGTTCAAGGCCGCCGGTCTGAGAAACGTTCGAGTCTACTAACGGCTCGACGACCACCTGCTGAAGACGCGCTCATTTTGAGCAGTTTGCTCGCAATCGCGGCATGCGCTCCGGCCGCACGCTACGACTACACGCATCTCCCGTCCGGGTATCAATGGCGCGCCGTATACAATCCGGCGACCAACGCGGTCGTCTTTTACGGCCAGGATCCGCTCACCAAGGATACCGTGTACGTCGGTCCGGATAGCCGCTTCTTCATCTTCCACCATCCCGGAAAAATCGAACCCAAAGACCTGACGCTGCATTGGATGCCGCACGATGCCCGCTAACGCTTGGCGCGTGATGATTACCGCCGGCGGTACCGTCACCGCGCAGTCGCTCGTCAAAGCGCTGCACGAAGACGGACGCGCCGCATTTATCGCGGTCGGAGATATGAGCCCGCTCTGCGCGACCAAGGCTTTCGTCGACGAGTTCGTCAAGCTTCCGGCGGCAAGCCACCCCGATTTTGCTCAAAGCTGCCTCGAAGCGGCGCGCCGTATGAAGATCGATCTCGTGGTACCGCTGATCGTCGAGAGCGAATTCTTGCCGCTCGACGCCGCGCGCGAACGGTTCGAGGCGATCGGCGTGCGCATTCTGACGCCACCGCGCGACATCGTTCTGCGGATCGGGGACAAGCTCGAGTTTGCGAAATTTCTGCACGATGCGGGCGTGCCCGGGCCGGCGACGCAGCCCTACACCGAGAGCGTCGAGATCGATCGGTTTCCCGTCTATCTCAAGCCGCGCTGGGGTTCGGGCTCGGTTGGAACGGCGCGCTTCGAGAGCCCGCACTCACTGCACGAGGCGGCTCGCGGCCGGGATGGATTGATCGTTCAAGAGGCCGTCGACGGCTCCGAGTTCACGGTCGACGCGTTCGCCGCGGAACCGGGGCGCGTCGTGGCCGCAGTTCCACGCGAACGTATCGCGGTCAAGGCGGGCGTCTCGGTCAAGGGTCGCACCTATCGCCATCCACGGATCGAAGGGATCGTACGGCGCGTCGTCGAGAAGAGCGGGATCGCCGGGCCGGCCAACGTTCAAGGGATGCTGCGCGCCGACGGAAGCTTTTCGATCATCGAGATGAACCCGCGCTTCTCGGGCACGCTTGCGCTAACCACCGCCGCCGGAATCAACTTCGCTTCCCTGATGCTCGACGCGCTCGAAGGCAAGGCGATCCCCGACCTACTGGGGCAGCACGAGGACGGTCTAACGATGATGCGCTACTGGAGCGAAGTCTTCGAAGATTCGAGCGGCGCTATGCGCATAGGAACGCCCCTGCAAGAGAATCAAGTCGTTTCCTCCTAAAGCTAATAGCTCATCGTCGTCCAGCGGGTGGGATTCTCTTTCAGCCATTCCCACTCGCGTTGCAAACCTTCGCGCAGGGTAACCCGCGGTGCGACTCCGAGGACGCGTTCTGCTTTAGCGGTCGAGAGCTGCATGACGTTCAGCTCCGATGGGAGCCGCATGCGCCCATCGACCAGCTGCGAACGTTCGCCGGGCGCGACGTTCTCGGTTATCGGTTCGAGCTGCGTACCGGTGACCTCGCAGGCCAGTGCGGCAAGTTCGGTAATCGACGTCGCGATCGCCGTCCCGGCGTTGAACGAGTACGCGCCGTCCAGCGGGCTCTCGAGAGAGGCGCGGTGAACGCGCACGACGTCGTCGACGAAGACGAAGTCCCGCAGCTGGTCGCCCGCGCCGAAGATGACCGGGGCTTTCCCCTCGGAGAGCCGCTTCAGAAAGATCGTGAGGACGCGCCCATACCACTCGCGCGGGCCGTAGGTGATTCCGTAGCGCAGCGAATAGACGTCGAGCCCGTAATCCGCGGAAAATATCTGCGCGTACTTCTCCGCGGCAAGTTTGCTCGCGCCATACGACCAGTTGGGGTTCTGGGGTGCGCGATCTTCCTCGCTCGGCGGCTCGACCGCTTGACCGTAGATGCACGCCGACGAGGCGTTGATCACGCGCGACGCGCCGGCGAGGCGAGCCGCGTTCAAGACGTTGATCGTACCGACCAGGTTCGTGCGCATGTCGTCGATCGGGTCGTCCAAGCACTTGGTGATCTCGAGCTGGGCCGCCTGGTGCGAGACGGCGTCCTTGCCGCGTGCCGCGGCAACCAAGGCGTGCTCGTCGAGGATATCGCCTTCGACGACCTCGACGTCGTCGCGTACCGGTGCGAGATTCTCATGCAGCCCGCTCGAAAAGTTGTCGAAGACCGTGACGCGATAGCCATGCTCGAGCAGGTCGGTGACGACGTGCGAACCGATGAAACCGGCGCCGCCCGTAACCAAGACCGATTTCGCCACTAGTGGCCCGTCCTTTCACGGCGCAGACGGCGCCCCGCCACCGACCACGCGTACGGCATCGCGCGGCGCCAAAACTCCAACCCGAGCGCAAAGTTGATTACCGGGTGGTAGAACCACGTAGCGCGACGGTCGCGAACCGCTCCGACGAGGGCGCTCGCAGCCGGAGCGACGAGCGATACCGAGTAGAACGGCCAGAGGTACGCCCGTATCCGCCGAGCCGTCGTCCAAGATCCGGCCCGCTCCCAAACCGGCTGCTCGCGGTCTTCGAGACGTTTGGCGATCCGCGGCCCGAATTTCTGCACGAAATTGCGTAGCCCGGCGACGGTATGGTGCTCGATTTGCGCGCCGGGAACGTACGCCACATCGTAACCCTCCCGCAGGATGTCCACGATCGGCAGGATGTCGTCTTCCTCCCATCCAGCCCGTCGCGGAGCGTTGGCGCGTACGGTCACGCCTTGGGCGATCGCCACGAGCGGCGGCTTGTCGACCGGGAACGCGAAGATCGTATAGGAAGGCGTGCGCCGCTTTACGCGATAGGTGCGGCCGAAGGTCGCCGGCGTCGCGGCACTCCCATACAAAAAGTGGTTGAACGGATCCGTAAAGTCGTTGATGTAGCGCGTGGCGAGGTTATCCTCGTCGGTGCTGACGACGCGCGGAACCGCTGCATAGACGTTGGTATCTGCGAACGGCTCGACGATGCGCGCGATGAAGTCGCGCGTGTGGAGGATGTTGTCGGCGGCGATGATGACGTAGAGGTCTCCGGTCGCCGCCGCATATCCGAGCAGGTGGCCGGGTTCGGCCAATCGCCGCGGGTTGTCGACGACGACGCAGCCTGCGGATCTGGCGTACTCTTGCGTCCCGTCGTCGGATAGGCCGTCGACGACGACGATCTCGATCTTCTCGCTCGGATACTCTTGATGGCGAATGCTCTCGATCACCCGTGGAAGCCGGTGTATCTCGTTGAGCGTGGCGATGATGAACGAAACCTTCACGGTGTAACCGCGACCTTTGCCCCGTCGAGCTCGGCCGAACGCAGCGCGGCTTCGATCACGCGCACGACTCCCGTGCCGAACGCCCCGTCCGAGCGCGTAGGCGAGCCGTTGCGGATGGCGAGCGCGAAATCGTCGATCAGCTTGCCCAGAGCCTCCCGGTTGTCCACGAGCGGAACGTGGAGGTCGCCCAGGCGGTACGAGACCATCTGCTGCTGCAGCGTCGTGCTCGACGGATCCAAAACGACGCCCTTGTCGTAGATGTAGATCTTCTCGGTCGGCTCGACGTCGTCCCAAACGGCCATCTTCAGGCTCCCGGAGACCATCGTCCGCCGCACTTTAACCGGCGACAGCCAGCTCAAATGCACGTGCGCCAGACAGCCGCTCGGATACCACATCGTCAAGAACGCCACATCGGGCGTTTTGGCGTGCACGCATGCGCCCAACTGTAGCGCAACCGCTGCCGGCATCTCGTCGAGGACGTAGTTAATGATCGAAACGTCGTGGGGTGCGAGATCCCAAACGACGTTGCTCTCTTGAAAGAGTCCGAGGTTCACGCGCACCGAGTCGATGTAGTAGACGTTTCCAAGCTCTCCGCTCTGTCGCAGAGCGCGCAGCTTCTCGACGGATCCCGTATAGAGAAAAGTGTGGTCGGTCATCAGGCGGACGCCTGCGCTCTCCGCTCGGCGGCAAATGTCTTCGGCACTCGCAGCGCGCTCGGCCAGCGGTTTCTCCACGAGCACGTGTTTGCCGGCAGCGATCGCTCGCAGCGCCAGCGGATGGTGAGTACGTGGCGGAGTCGCAAGTGCGACCGCGTCGACTTGCGAATCGGCGAGCGCCTCGTCGAGTTCTGCAAAACCGGCAACCGACGGATAGAGCCGCAACAAGCGCTTGAGTTTGGCCCGATCCTGCTCGACGATGCAGCGCACCGACCACTCTTCGCGATGCGTGAAAGTTTCGCACCAGGTTTGGTCCCCAGTAACCCGCGCCGACCACGGCTACTCCCAGTGGCGTTCGTTGCATCGTGCTTTCGACCGGGGTGGTGGCTAGTCGCCTGTCACGAGCGGGCCGTAACGAGCCGCGCGCCCGCGAGCGCTCCAGTTACCAAATCGATCTGCTCGACCGTCAGCTCCGGATACATCGGAAGCGAGAGCAGCCGATCCGCGCTCGCCTCGGTCCGCGCCAACGAGCCGCGGCCCAAGCCGAGATCGGCGTAGGCCGGCTGGAGATGAATCGGGATCGGGTAGTGGATGCCGGTCGCGATGCCGCGCTCGTTCAACGCCGCCTGCACCTGCGCGCGATTCTCCACTTCGATGACGTAGAGGTGATAGACGTGGCCTTCGTCGTGCAGCCGCGCGGGCGGCGCCATGCCGATCTCCGCGAGGCGCGCGTCGTACGCCATGGCGTGCCCGAGCCGCGCCGCGTTCCACTCGTCGAGGTGCCGGAGCTTCACGTCGAGCACCGCAGCTTGAATCGAATCGAGCCGGACGTTCCCGGCTTTCACGAGGTGTTCGTACTTCGTGCGCTGACCGAAGTCGCGCATCAGGCGCAGCGAATCGGCAAGCGCAGCATCGGCGGTCACGATTGCGCCGCCGTCGCCGTATGCTCCGAGATTCTTGCCCGGATAGAAGCTGAAGCATCCGGCATCGCCGAACGTGCCGACCCGCTTGCCCTCCCAGCGCGCTCCATGCGCTTGAGCGGCGTCTTCGATCACGAGCAGTCCGTGCTTGCGGGCAAACGCCAAAATCGGCGCCATCGGGACTGCTTGACCGTATAGGTGAACCGGCATGATCGCCTTGGTGCGCGGCGTCAGCGCCGATTCGAGCAGAGCGCAATCGATCAGATACGAGCCGTCGGCTTCGACCGGTACCGGAGACGCGCCGACGGCCGATACCGCAATCGCCGAAGCGATATAGGTATTAGCCGGGATGATGACCTCGTCGCCGGGGCCGATCCCAAGCGCGCGCAACGCGAGCTCTAGGGCCGCAGTTCCGGATTCGACGCCGACGCAATAGCGGACGCCGGTATAGGCCGCAAAGTTCTCTTCAAAAATTGCGACGTCCGGGCCGAGAATGAAGCTGGCGTTCTCCATAACCTGCGTAACGCGAGGGACGACCTCTTCGCGCAGCGCGCGAAACTGAGCCTTTAAATCGACAAAGGGGACTAACGTCGTCATGGTTCCCGGGCGCGTTTCGGGGCCCCCCGCGCGAGCGCCTTCAGCAGCCAGAGAAGGGCGAGGATGCCGACGAGTTGCGCGACGAGCTGCAAAAGCGCCGTGACCTGAACCAGAATCACCGCGCCGCGCGACTGCGCCGGCAGCAGCCAGCCGTTCACCGACATGTCAACCCGTAGGTGCGGCAGCACGCGCCAACCGCCGATCGCCGCCCACCCCGGATCGTAGCGTTCGTTCAGGCGCAAAAGCGGCGCGGCGTGCGCTGAAGGGCTTACCACGTAGAGCCAAGGAGCAAACTCGGCAAACGCGAGGGGCCAGGCTTGCGTCGCGGGCAGATCGAGCGCGAACGCTGGGCGGACGCGCGTCTGCGCGACCAGCTCGCAGAGTCCGGCGCACTCGACCGACGTAACGCCCCGAGGTATCGAGAACCACGCGAAGGCTCCGCGGCGCGCGAGCAACGTGCGACCGTCGAACGCGTTCAGCCGGCCGCGCACGTAGGCCAGCAGCGCCGAGCCGGGCTCGACGGGAAAGGGGAGACGCGACTGGGTGAGGACTCCGCCGATTCCTTGTGCAAGCGCTGGAACTTCGGCAAAAGCGAGACGCGCGTCGATCCACGCGTTTCGCGGATCGAGCGAATCGCTCTGCACGGCCTCGGCGCGAACCTCTGCGTAACCGCGCCACTGCGGTGCGGCGTCTCCGATCGCCGATGCGTCGCTGAAAAAGACGTGGCACGCTCCGAGTTGCCGGGCGAGCGCGACGATGCGCGGTGCTTCGCATACCGAGACGAGCGGCGTTGCGCCGTTGAGCGCGCGCGTTTGAAGCGCTTGCCCGTCACGCGCCAAACTCTCGCCCAGCGATCTGGCGGCGAGTCCGATTTGCCCGTTCGATCGCGAAACCAGCCAAGGACGAGCGGACGATTTGCGCGACGCCGAGCGCGCGCAGCATCTCGTCGTCCCCGCTCTGCTCGTATCGAGCCAACGCCATGTCCACCGGATAGGTCGGCAGATACTCGTTCAGCGCAGCGACGCGCACCGGATGAACGTAGGCATCGGGGTCCGCCCCGTTACCGTTGCCGGCGCGCAATCCGAGCGGCTGAAAGGCCGGCAGGAGCGCAACGCGCGTGAACGGCGGCGCCGAAACTGCGGGGCGCGGGTACGAGCCGGCTGCAACCCAAAGATCGCTCGGCGGCCGCACGAGCCACGTCACGACGAGCACGAATCCGCCGCAGAGCGCCAGATATCCGAGCGGCCGCAGCTGCGCGGTGGCGGCAAGAGCGAGCAGCGCGAGCAGCACGGCCAAGACGCCAGTCATATCGTAGAGCTCGCGAAAGACTCCGCTCTCCGGAACGTGCTGAACGACCCACGTATAGAGGCCCGCGAGCGGACCGTTCACGCCCAGAATCGCGACGTAAAAGAGGATCGCCGCGAGCGCCGCATAGATCGCCGGCCCGCGCCGCCAGCGCAACGCAACACCAAGAACCGCCAGCCCTAGAACCGCCCAAACGGCCATCTCGGCGGCAATGCCGAGCCGGTCCGCATAGCCGGGAAAGTATCCGCCGAGCCCCAAAAGCGCGAGCGGCTCAACGGATTGATTCGCCTGCCACGTTACGCTATACGGAATCGAAAGCAGCGAGCTTCGCTCGGCCACGAGACCGATTGCCGTCGGCAGCGCAAAGCATATGCCCGCCGTAACCGGCAGCCATTTCTTCGTTACCAGAGCGAAGACGAACAGCGCGAGCATCGCGACCAGAAAGAACTGCAGCTGCGATGCGACCAGCGCCATCCACAGCGCGAGCCGAACGGGCGACGCGTTCGCACCTCGCGCCATCTCGGCGACCAGACCCATCGACGCGCCGTACGCCAGGACCATCACGAGGTGACCGGCCACGACTTCGTTATAGACCCAAGGGTTGAAGAGCGCAAAGAGCCCGATTCCGAAGGCTGCCGGCGCGTTGTAACCCCACGTCGCACAGAGCGCCGCTGCAGCGCGCATGCAGAGATAGCCGACCGCCAAGGCCATCAAAGCGAGTGCAAGATGCGGCCCGAAAACCCACATCGCCAACGCGACCGGATAGGCGATTAAGTAGGTCGTTGGATGCGGGTTCGGCGATTCCGAAACCGACCGAGACCCAACCGCTGACCGACTCGTTGAGAAACGATGGGATCGCCTCGCGGCCGATCGGCCAACTCCAATCGTGGCGAAGCGTCGGGATACCGCTGCCGGCAACGAATGCCGCAAAGGCAACGGCAGCCGCGATCGCGACTGCCTCGTCGCGGCGCGAAATCAGCCGCGCGCGGATTTGTTGGATGGCGGTTGGATGAAGCACTCGACTACGAGCGCAACGGTCGCGAGAATCATGGCCGCGAACGCGATCCTCACGGACCAATAGGCATACTCCTTCGGGAGAATGGCGGTCAAGACGATTGCGACGACGCCGACCGCGACGATGTATCGAATCGCACGTTCGACCCGGCGCGCGGTTCCCGGGCGAAGGCGGCTGATCGGCAATTGCCTGATGTTCAGCCGCGGCACGCGGAACGCGGGGCGCCGTGGTCTGATCGGTATCGGTTCGACGACCTGCACCGGCGGGGAGGCCGGCAGCGCGATCGCGCCCGAACGGATTCCGATCGCCATGCCGACGGCGATTACGCAGGCGAGAATTACCAAGCCCGCGCCCAAAGGATTGAAGACCAGTGCGGCGCCGGCCACCGAGAGCATCACGGCATCGGCAGCGAGTCGCACGAAGCCGCGAAGCGAGCGTTGCGGTTCGCTTTCGCCGTCCGCGGCTCCCCGCAGGCTCCACCGCGTCGCAGCGGCCAGCGCCGCGAGAATGGTCGCGATGTACGCGGTCGTCGCAAATCGCTCCGCGTACGGATGCGGCAGGAAAGTCGTGGCGACGATCGACGCGATCGCGGTTACAATCGCGTACGTCGCGGTACGCCCAAAGACCCAAGCGCCGGCCGGCGAGCGCAGCAGACTCACGCCGCTTGCGAATCGCGCGCGTATTCGCAAGGTCGCCGGCTTGTCAGCGCCGAGCGCGATCCCCACGGCCAGGGCAGCCAAGACCAGCGCGAAGTACGCGAGCTTGACGAAGCCCTCGCCGCTGCCCGAGGGGAGGATGGCGGCGAGGAGGAGCCCGACGACGATCGCTAGAGCCGCGTACGTTTTGGTTGCGGAGAGCGCGCCGGAGCGCACGACTCTGGCATGGAACACCGCCGCACCTCCGGACCGCACGAACGAGATGGCGCCGATCAGCGCAAAACAGGCCAGAATTGCCGCGCCTTCGGCGGCGGGTTCTGAGACGAGCGCCGCTCCCGCCGTCACGAGGCCTCCGACGACGAGCAGAAACGTCAACGAGGCTGCAAACGGGGGAGGGCGCGCGGCCGCCGACCCGGTGCTCTTCGCCGACGGGAGCAATCGTTGGACGACGAGCGCGAGCACGGTGAAGATCAGCGCGACGTAGGCCGTACTCGCTAAACGTTCCGCACCCGCACCAGAGAGAAACGCGGTAAGGAGCAGTGCGAAGACGGCGGTCGCGATCGCGTATCGAATCGCGCGACCAAGCGCCCACGAGCCCTCGCTGGCCTTCAAGAGTTCGTTGTACGAATCGGCCACAGCCTCGGGATACAGGCGAGCAATGCGAATATGGCGAGGCTAACGAGTGAGACCGTCGCGGCGATGACGTAGTACCGCTGCCCAACGAAGGTCAGGTTTATCTGCGAAGATCCCTCCGGAAGAGCCGGCACGATCCATCCATTCGACACGCCGTTCACGATCACGTGCTTGAGCGGCGTCCCGTCCAGCGTCGCCTGCCACTCGGGGCTGAACGCTTCGCCAAAGACGAGCAGGAACGGGTTCGCTGAACGGCCCGCCGTTACGTCGAGGGCCGTGGGCGAGCGCCGACGCCAATTAAGGGCAAACGACTTGGTTTGCGGTGCTCGCACTGGCGCAACCGTCAAGAGCCCGATCTGCACCTCAGGATCGCCGCTCTGGACGCGGTGCCGTCCCGCGGCGAGCAGGACCGGTGCGGCGCCGACCGCCCTGCCGTCGACGCGAAGCCGCAGATTCGAGAGCGCGAGCGGGTGGCGCAAGGCTCGCCCGGGCATCGCGTGCACGTTATAGTAGAGATCCGAGAACGCCGGCCGAGCGCGCCGAGCGATAAACCAGAGCCCGACCATGCGCCGCGACTGATCGTTCCACCCATTGGGGAACGCGTGCAGGAAGTTGATATCGAACGCGCCGTCGTTGGCAATCGGAAAGAGGCGGTACTCTACGCCGCTGGGTCCGGCGATCGCCGCGGCAAGCCACACGCTGCCTGAGCCGATTCCGCTAACCGTCCCTTCGAGGTCCGGATCGCCGGCCAGACCGCCGGGCGGCTTGGATAGCGCGAGCGCGGAAAACGTTCGATCGCTCTGGACCGGCGCCGGATCGCGCCCCGCGTTCGCGACGCGCGTAAACGAGAGATCCGGAGCGACCGCAGCGGAGATGATGCCCGGGCCGAGATCGATCCGCTCTCCGTTCAAGGATCGGAATCCAAAGGCCACGTCGTTCCAGCCGGGGCGCAGAAGCAACGACAAACTCACCGGTACAGGCGTTGGGCCGTCGAGCTGCGCTACCGTGTCGAGCGCCTGGGCGCCCGCGGGGGGCCCGGCGAGCACGACACTTGTTTGTGTGCGCCCGTCGACGCGGGCGCTCAAGGTGTCCGAGACCTGCAGCCGGCTGACCCGAATATCGGCGCGCGCCCGGACGTTCTCCTTGCCAGTTACGAAGACGTGCACGTGCGAGTCGTTCGCAAAGAGCAACCACGAGACGGGATCCCCGCGCCCCCATTGATATGCCGCAGCGTCCTCGCGGTACCACCGTTCCGGCATCATAACCGGCGCCGTCCCGACGACGCCGTTGCCGTAAATGAAAGGCAGCGTCGAGGAGAACGATGCTGGAAAGAGACCTCGTGTCAGTTTACCGGTCGCTCGAGTGCGTAGCAGCCCATCGGGGCCGAATGGGCCGACCGCGGTCGCGCGAATCCGATAATGTCCAGCGCGAGGAACGGTTATCGTGGTCTTTGCCGCGTAGACTTGCTTCGACGCGACGAGATTCTGCGGTAGCGCGCGCGTGAGCTCCGCGATTCGGTCCTCCCATGCCTTCAGCGCGTCGACGTTCACCAGAGCAACGACCAGATTCGGATCCGGGTAACCGTCGGTCAACGAGTGCCCGCCGGCAGCGAGCTCGATGCTGCCGTACTCGCTCCACGCACCGCCGGTGGTCTGCGGCGAGAAGTAACGGCCGTCGAGCGCGAGGTTTAGCGGGGGCGTTTTCGGGAAGAGCAGCGATTGCTCGAGGGCGAAGATCGCATAGACGCCCTCGTTCTTAACTTCGAACGGCGTCGTCCATCCAACGTCGGCCGACGGCGGAAAGATCAGCACGCCGTCGTGGACGAGCGCCTCTTTCACTGCGAGGTCCCGAACCTGAGCCGCCGATTCGGGAATAATCGGCGAGAGCGAGGGTAGCGTCGTCGAGAACTCCGATGCCGAGCGGTCCGGCGGATCGAACTCCGCCTGCCCCTCTCCCCATCGCCGAAACGTCGCCCAAATAGGCATCGGAAAACATCGGCAGGGCGCTGACCACGGGGTGGACCACGCCATAGACCAGCGGTAGTGCGTTGGGGATGTGGTACACGTGCAACGGCCCGTCGGAGCGTACCGGGCTTGGCTCCAATAACGCGATGCAGCATGTCGTGTGTGAGGGTCGTCGTGTTAAAGCGCCACTCTCCCGGAGAGCTGAAATCGATCGCGGGAATGAAGTCGTCGCGCTGCAAGATCGTGTCGACGCCGAGCACCCGAAACATATCGGCGGCAAAGGGCAGCCCTTCGCGGGCAGCGCGATATGCCCGACGGACCCATCGATCGGTGCCCAGCGACGGCTCGCTCCCGAGCAACCCGTAAATCATCGGACGGTCGATCAGCGAGTCCTCGATGTAGAACTCCGGGTTTCCCCAGTCGAACTGCTCGAGAAACTGGGTCGGAAAAAGCGCCACGCGGTGGCCGGAATCCTTGCCGACCAACTCGCTCTCCCGATACTCCCAACTCGGAATCACCTGTCCCGGATAGTTCATTTTTTTGGTCAGAACCGGCACAAAGACGAGGATCGGTACGGCGACCAGCGCCACGCTGACCGCAGGGACGAGCCAAGCCCAGCGCTCCCGGTGCGAAGCCGAGAGCTTGGCGAGCTGCTCGGGAAGCGAGGTTGCGATCGCGTACGCCGCCAGCGCGTAGAGCGCGCTGATTCCGAACTCTACGCCGGCGACCCATTTGTACGAGAAGCGGAACATCTGGAAACCGGGGAAGTTCCGGTAAAGGGCGTCGTAGATCGGCGTCGTGATCGCATCGCCGAGCGCATCGTGATAATAGCCGACGACGAGAGGCACCGAAACGATCGTTACGATCAGAAAGAAGAGCGTCGTCGGGCGCTGGTTCCTTTTGAACGCGACGCCGCTCAACGCCACGATGGGGACGAACCACAGCAGGGCGCTAAACAGCCCGGCCTTATAAGTTGCCGCCCACGGAAAGTACGCGTGGCCGCCGAACGAGACGAACGTCGCCCAGTGCCCCAAGCCGCGAAGGACGTTTTCGAAAGAGGTGGCGGCATTGTGCATCGAGGGCGCTTCGCTGAGAACGCCGTTCAACCAAACGCCCCGGAAATAATCGACGAACGGCACCAGCCAATAGAAGTTGATAAGGATCGCGGCAACGCAAGTCACCGCAATGAATGGGAACGAGCGCCGGAGCGCCCCTGCGGGACGGGGATCGAAGGCGATCGTTAAGAGGACGAAGATCGCAAGCACGATCACGTTGATCCCGAGCAGCGGTGGATTGATTCCGCCGCCCACGAGGACCAGCAGCGCGATCGCCAGGGCCGCCCGCCATGGATTCATCTCGTTGCGCATTGCGCGCGCCGTGACCCCGATCATCGCCGGCAGCGCCGCGTAGGTGAGCAGCCAGACGATCTGGGCTTGCGAGTTCAGCGCGACGTACATATTGAACAGGTATGCGCAGGACCCGGCAACGCGTGCCGCTTCGTTCAACCACGGCGTCACGCTGCGCAGGCAGTAGTACATCGCTCCCAGACAGCCGAGGTAGACGCAGAAGACGGCGATGCGCTGAGCAATATCCTGCGGGACGTGAAGGATCTGCGCCGCCCCGTACGCCCACGCGTACGGCGTCTCGTACGGGAACCAGAACCCGGTGTGCGTACCGTAGTACAGCAGCGGATTCCACGCGTGCAGCAGGTGCGCGAGGAACTTGAGCGGATCGATGTGCAGCGCGGCTTGACCGTCGTTCAGCTGAACGCCGCTTCCGTACCCCGCCGTTACGAGCAGGGCAAGGGCGACGAAGAGCGCTGGAACTGCTGCGGCGCGCAGCAGCTCGGAGCGCGGCCACGAGAGCGAAGGCAGGCGCAGGCTCCCCAGCCCGCGCGATTGCGCGGCTGAAACTTCCTGGGCTGTCTGCTCTTTCACGAGTAAGCCTTTCCGTAGAGCCTGAAGGGACCTTCCAAGCTGAGCTGCTGTTCTACTCCGGATGCCTCGAAAAGGCCGTCTACCTGCCCGATCACGGCATCCAGCTCGACGTCACGCAAGATGCACCGGTACTCCAACCGGCGCACGCAGTCGAAGCCGCGCGAACCTTCGTCGTGACAGGCCGGGCAGAGCGATGGACGGAAGGGCACGCACGGCCCGACCGGTACCCCTCGAACCTCGCTCGTCATGCCGAATATGGCGAGTGTCTTGACGCCGAGTCCCGACGCGAGATGGCTGAAACCGGCGTCATTGCCTACGAAGACTTCACACTCCGCCAGCCGCCGCGCGGCATCCGAAAGCGGCTTGCGGACGATAGTGATTCCCTCGGTGCCGCCAAAATCTTGCTCGACGCGCTCGGCTTCGTTGATCTCGTGCGGGCCTAAGAAGAGGCGCACGCTTCGTCCGCGCGCGGCCTGATCGCGTGCCAGCGCGACGAAGCGCTCGTATGGCCAGCGTTTCGATTCGTTGCCTTTGTAGGCCATCGAACCGGGGTGAATGCCGAGCGTTCCGGGCACTCGCTCGGCTCGCCAAGCTTGCGGTACCCAGTACTCCAGTTCGTCGCTGGAGTGCTTCAACTGCAACGCTTGTGCGAGACGCAAGTTCTCGGCGATCCGATGGCCGCCGCGCAAACGAACTCGCACGTTGCGCCCAGTCCGGGCGATCGCGCTGCACATCCCTCCATACTCGTGCAGATAGAGCCCCTTAGCGCCTACGCCGCGTGCGATCGCCGTGTATTGCCAGCGCGTGGCGGGAAACGGCAAGATACAGCAATCGTAGCGCGCGGGCCGCAGGCGGGCGACCGACCGCAACACGTCCGGCACGGTCGGGCGCAGCGGCAACTCGTAGACGTCACGAACCGCGCCGAGCGCGCGTACGTACTCGCTTACCGGCGGGTGCATCGTCATGGCGTCGATCGACCACTCCGCGCGGTTCAAACCGCGCAGAATCGGACTTGCAGCCAGGGCGTCGCCGAGCCCTGGTAGCAGCAGTACCAGCGCGGCACGTGAGGACAAGACGCGATTACTCTCCGATAACGACTGGGATGGTGACTTCGTGTGATCCGGCGATGCGGTCGATCTTTACCGGCACGCGGTCCAGGCGGTCGTAGTAGCGCAGAATCCGCATGCGATAGAAGATCGCCATCGTGTCCACGAAGACGTTCCATACCGCCGGCAAGCGCAAGCGGCTGCAGACTCGTTTAAAGTTCAAGGTAACGGGCGCCTCGACGATTCGATAGCCGAGGTGATGGATGTTGGCGAGGAGCTCGAGGTCGAATGCGAACCGCTTGACCAGGACGCGAGGGATCACTCGATCCAGCACCTCGCGCCTGAAGAGCTTTATGCCGGTCTGCGTGTCGCGCACCGGGAGCCCGAACATCAGTCGCACGAGCCAGAAGTAGAACAGGCTATAGACGCGCCGAGCGAGCGGATAATCTACGTTCGACTTCGGGTGAAACTTGGAGCCGATCACCGCGTCTGCCTCGCGTTCGTCCATGATCGCGATAAAGTCCGCCAGCTGCTCGGGATGAAGATCCATGTCGGCGTCGAGAAACGCTACGTACTGCCCTTTCGAGTACGCCGCGCCGCAGAAGAGGGCGTTGCCTTTCCCTTCGTTGCGAGCGCAGCGAACGACGCGCACGCGATCCGGCCAGACCCGCAGCGCGGAACTTGCGGCCGCGTGCGTTCCGTCCAAGCTTCCATCGTCGATGACTACGATCTCAAAATCTATGCCGAGCGCCTGCATCGTCTCCACCGTCTCGCGCACGTTCTCGGCGATTGAAGTAGCCTCGTTATAAGCGGGCATCAGGATGGAGAGCATGGCGCTGCAAGGTTGGCTCTCCAGAAATACCGAGCCTGCCCAAAAAAGTTGACCGTAGTCAATAGTCATACGCTTCCCCGTAGGTCGGGCCGATCAAGCAATCGGTGCTTCGCGGTTCTCCGGCGGGCTGACCAGATTGCGTTCGAACTTGGCGACGATCGTATGCCAAGCGAGATCGAGCTCCTCGACCCCGAGCATTCGCGCGACCGCGATGAAGGCCGTCGCCCCAATCGCAATCTGTCCGAACAAGAACCACGCGCGCGACGCCAGCGTCGCCTCCGGCGTGACGCCCAGCGCGCCGATCCAGCCTAAAGCTGCGAGCATCGCCATCGAGCTTAATACGACCTTACCGGTGGAGAAGAGCAGCGCGCCCCAATCGATGCCGGAGATGATACGCGCGGTCAGCATCAGGAGCAGAATCGCCTGGACGCTCTGGCTCACCGAATTGGCAAGCAAGAGACCGCGTGCCCCCAATGACGGCAGCCATACCAACGAGAGCAAGACGTTGAGCACGACCGCCGCAATCGAGATGGTTACCGGCCAAAGCGTCTCCTGGCAGGCAAAGCAACAGCGCGTCAAAACCACGTTTGCCGCCAGCGCGATCAGCCCGATGGCCGCGTACGGGAGAAGCGCTGCCGTCAGGTCGGTCGCGCCCGCCTGGAACGTCCCGCGCTCGAAGAGCGCCTGCACCATCGGATGGGCGAGCACGACCAGCGCCGCCGCCGACGGAATCGTGATGAAGTTGACCAGCCGCAAGGCCGGTTACGACGCTGCGGGCGACGCCGCGGCGATTGTCGCGCGCGAACTGCGCCGCCAGCAACGGAAAGATCACCGTTGCGATCGCCGCTGCGAAGATTTGCTGCGGGAAGAAGACGAGCTTGGTCGCGTAGTTCATCCCGGCGATATAGCCCGGCGCCAACGTCGAAGCGAAGAAACGATCGAAGAAAAGGGCGAGCTGGCCGGCGGCGGAGCCGACCATGATCGGGCCGAGCAAAACCCAGATCTTCTTCAGACCGGGATGGCGCAGGTCGATGATCGGACGGTACTTACCGATCGAGAGAAACGCCGGAAGCTGCACGAGCATCTGAGCGGTCAGGCCGAGCACCGTGCCCAAAACCAGCGCGTAGATTCCCATGTCGTGGGTCAAGACGATGACCGTCGCGATCGTAACCGTATTCACCGCGACGCCCACCAGCGCCGCGGAACGGAAACGATGATAGGCGTTGAGCATTGCCGAGAGAACGCCGCTCAAGCTCACTGCGACGATGCTGGGCATGAGCCAGCGCGTCATGCGAATCGCGACGCCCATCTGCGGCGCCGGGAAGCCGTGGGCGATCAGCGGCACGTACCACCGCGCGGTGAAGAAACCGATGACGGCGCACGCCGTGAGCACGATCGCCAAGATGTTGAGCGCCGTGCTTGCCAGCCGCCACGCTTCTTCTTCTTTGTCGTGCGCGAGGTATTCGGAGAAGGTCGGAACGAGTGCGCTCACCAGCGCGCCGTTGAAGACGCCGAAGAGAATCGTCGGGATCGTCGCCGCCGCCAAGAACGTGTCCATCTCCCAGCGCGTTCCGTAGTACTTCGCGCTGACCACCTCGCGCATGAAGCCGAGCAGGGTCGAAGCAAAAGTGGCACCGATGATAAAGAGCGTTGAGCCGGCAATCGAGATGCGGGGGTGGCGACGAGGTCGGGGTACGACTCGAAGATGAGGCTTAATGCGCTCCGCCTCCCCGTAGTACCGCCGGAATCGTCTTGGCGATGATCAACAGATCGCCCAGCGGCGTCCAGTCGTCGACGTAGCGGTTATCGAGCTCCATCCAGTGCTCGAACGAGACGTCGCTGCGTCCGTTGATCTGCCAGAGGCAGGTCACGCCCTGCGGCACGCTCAGGCGGCGCAGCGCGAGCGCGTCGTAATGCTCGACCTCGCTCGGCAGTGCCGGGCGAGGGCCGACCAACGACATCTCGCCGAGCACCACGTTCACCAGGTTCGGCAGCTCGTCGATACTGGTGCGGCGCAGAAAACGCCCGAGCGGATGCAGTCGCGGGTCGTTGCGGATTTTGAATACCGGCCCGTCAACCTCGTTGAGATGCATGACGCTTTGACGCATCGCGTGCGCCCCGTTGACCATCGTGCGGAGCTTGAACATCTTGAAGCGGCGGCCGTGAATCCCGACCCGCTCTTGAGCGAAGAACGGCGTCCCGCCGGTAACACACGCGATCGCTAGCGCGGCCATGGTGACGACCGGCGCCGTAACGATCAGAAGAACGCTCCCCAAGGCAACGTCGGTGAATCGCTTCAGCCCCGGCCACCAATCCGGGACTCGGCGTTCCACCGTAGTGCTAACGGCGATCTGCACGGCGCTCAGCTTTCCCTCATGCGCAAAGGGCCCGCATGACCGTTCTCCCCACGAGATCGAGTCCTTCGATCTCGCCGAGCCTGCATCCGGGCGTCGCGGCCAGATGGATGAACGGGACGTACTCGCGCGTATGGTCCGTGCCCGGAGCGGTCGGATCGCAACCGTGGTCGGCGGTAAGAATCACTTCGTCGCCGGAACGCAAGCTTGCCTCAAGGCGCGGCAGCATCGCGTCGAGCTCTTCCAGGGCGCGGGCATATCCGCGTACGTCTCGGCGATGACCGTACTTGGAATCGAAATCGTTGAGGTTAGTAAAAACGAACCCTCGGTCAATTTGCTCTAGCAAGTCGAACGTTCTCTCCATTGCGTCGCGGTTGTCGGCGATGCGCACCGATGACGATACCCCACGCCCGCAGAAGATGTCACTGATTTTTCCGACTGCATGCACGTCAACGTGCCGCGTCTTGAGTTCATCGAGCAAGTTCGGGGGAGGCTCGATTGCATAGTCCCTGCGATTCGGCGTCCGCCGAAAAGCACCCGGTTCTCCCTCAAATGGGCGGGCGATGACTCGGTTGACGTTGTGGGGCGGCTGGAGCATCTCCCGAGCCCGGCGGCTCCACTCGTAGAGCGTCGCCAGGGGCACGATTTGCTCGTGCGCGGCGATCTGGAAGACCGAGTCCGCCGAGGTGTAGAGGATCGGGCGTCCGCTCTCGATATGCGCCTCGCCCAGCTCTTCGATTATTTGCGTGCCCGAGGCCGTCCGGTTTCCGAGCGGCGGCTTGCCGACGATGCTCGAGAACGCCTCGACGACCTCCAGCGGAAACCCGTCGGGATACGTCGGAAAGGGAACGCTGGTGAGAATGCCCATCATCTCCCAGTGGCCGGTAATGGTGTCTTTACCGCGGCTGCGCTCGCGCAGCCGCGCGACTTCCGCCCGCGGCCGGCTGACCGCTTTCACGCCGGGAATCGGCGTCAGCAGGCCGAGGCCGAGCCGCTCGAAGTTCGGTAACCACAGCGAGCCGACGCTGCGCGCCGTGTTGCCGATCGTGTTAGCGCCGGGAGCATCGCCGAACTCCGCCGCATCGGCGATCGCACCCACGCCGCCCGAGTCGATGACGATCGCCACTACGCGCTTCATGAACTATCGGCCGCGTTTCGGCTCGGGGAAAGGCACGCCTGCTCCGATAGGAGAGGATGGCTGTCAGCGACAAACCGTTGCGACCGTGGCACGTATCACGCTGTCGTCGGTGCTCGCTGCGCTGATCGTTTTCCTTGCGTGCGCGGCTGCGCGCGCCGAAACTGCGTCTCCATCGCCCTCGCCGGCAGCGGCGAGCACTGCCACGCCCTTGCCTGCGAGCACCGCCTCCGCGATGCCTCAGAGTACGAGCACGCCGGCACCGCAGAGCACCGCCACGCCGACGCCTCAGAGCACCGGTCCGCCGCCGGCCACGCTAATCTATCTCAAGGCCAACAAGATCGACTTCTACTATAATCGTTTTCTCATCGAGGCCGACGGGAACGTGCGGGTGCGGACCAGCGACGGATACACCGTCACCGGCGACGCGTTCTCGATGGACCTCAAGCTCAACCGCTACATGGTCGCAGGCAACGTGACGCTTCACGACGCCACCGGGCAGGTGAGCGGCGCGGCGATCGCCGATTTTCTAGACTTCAGGCGTATATATTTCGTTCCCGTCACGACCGCTCCCGACCGCTGGACGTTCCTCGACGGCGATCTCGCCCATCCGGTGAAAGGCCGCGAGATGCCGGGGGATACGTTCTACTTTCCGGCCGTCAACGAGCACCCCAGCATCACCGCCGGCGGTGCGGTCATCGGCACGAAAAACTATGTTCGTTTCGTCGGCGCCCACACCTATTTTCTCAATGCCGGTGTGCCGCTGGGGTCGTACGTCGTGAACTTCTCGTCGAATCCGTTCTTTGCTCAGAACACGCTGTCGGGTGCGAGCGTCGATCTGACCTGGAACGTTGCCGGCAACACCAACTCGTTGACCGCCGTTCATTTGCGCTACGACCCAACCTATCACACCTATCTCTCGGTGGAGCAGCATTTCGTCGGCGAGCACGAGTACGCGATCTTCTCGGTCAATCCGGCGACGCGAGCCGAGAAGTGGTGGAACCTCGCGCTCTACGAGAAGCTCGGGAGCCGCTTCCAAATCCAAACGTTCAGCCAGCTCTACACCCAGCAAAACTGGCTGCAAGAGCCGTCCGCCGCCCAACAAACGACGTACTTGAATGCGACCTACGCCTTTGCGCACTCGTACGTTACTGCCACGGCGCAGCTGACCAACTACAACATTCTCGGCCCGGGCTCGCTCGAGGTGCCCAAGCCGATCGGGGGCAATCTCTCCCATCCGTCGCAGGCGCAGATCACCGCGACAAGCTTCCAGAACCGCATCGCCAACTTGCCGCTCTTCGAGCAGATCTATGAAGGGTACGGCTTCAATCACGATAGCGTCGGCCCACTTCAGTACCTGCAGGGCTTCCCGGGCAGTACGCAGCCGCCGATCGCGGTTCCGGGCCTCCAAGCCTACGGTTCGCCCTGCGCGGTTCAGCACGTGACGAAGCCGCCGACGACGTACTTCTGCCCAGTCTACACGACGATCTGGAACACCGTGCTCGGAATTAACCTCTTCACGCCGTCGGTCAAGCTCAACAACTCGACCAACCCTTATCAAACGATCTATTTCAACGCCAGCTTCAACAAGCAATACCAGTGGAACTCGCTGCCGCACTGGATCTCGACCGACTCGACGAATTTCAGCGTCAACCGCCAGTTCAATCGGTCGTTCAACGCTTTTCTCGGCTATCAGATTCTCAACGTCGGAGACCACTACATCAATAGCGGCTACCTGCCGTGCGAGCCCGTCGGTTCGTTCTATTGCCCGCTGAGCTTCACGTCGTTCCGCGGCGTCTCCACGATGCGAACGACGAGCTTGGCGCTCAACGACGTGCCCAACCCGGAGTTCAACTTCTCGCTGCTCGTGCGCCACCACGTCGACTTTCCGATTCCGGTTCCCGGCGTCTTCTCGCTCCCACCGAATAACATCATCGGCCAGCCGCTCTACACATCGTTCCTGGGCCAGCCTCCGTACGACGCAACCGGTACGTTGCGCGTGCAGATACTCTCGCACGCGCTGCTCAGCGTCTCGCGCACGCTCTACTTCTACGCCAATCCCTATCGCACGCAGTTCTGGAACCAGAACTTCATCGTGCAGGTGCTTCCGATATGAACCGCCGGCAGAGCGTGCTTTCGCTGGCGGTCTTGGCCCTCGCGGTCGTGTTGCTCGCCGCGGCTTCCTCGGTCGTCGTAAGCGGGCAGATGCTCGCCTATCAAGACGGCTTCGTCTTCTTCACTAGCGGCGACGGCTTTCGCGTTGCGCACGACATCGCGCTGCGCGACGCGAAGACCGGTGGCGCGACCGAGATCAAGCCTGGGCCGCGCATCTGGGCGCGCGCCACGTTCGACGCGACCGGCACGGTGACCGAGCTCGATCTCTCGCGCAGCCCGCTGCCGCCCCAGGGCAGCTTCGACGACGTCGCGCACTTTGCGGTCGCGCTCTCCTCGCCGGTTCCGAATCCCGACCTGCTCCAAAATGCGGCGACGCCGCCGCCCGGACCCGGGCCTGCGGTCGTCGCCGTGCATTTCTCGGGCAAGCCGGTGCTGGTTACGTTCATCGTGCAGGTTCCGCCGTACACGCCGTTTACGTCGAGCGTCTACATCGCCACCGATCAGAGCGGCTGGAACGCGCAGGCGATTCCGATGGACCGGGTCGACGCGCTGCACTACCAAATCACGCGGCGCATCAACTCCGGCACGATCTTTCGGTATCTCTACGATCGCGGCTCGCTCCAGTCGCAGGAAGTTGCTCAGAACGGTCTCTCGCGTACGCCCCGCACGGCAATCGTACCCGACGCCGACGTGCGCGTGATTCACGACACCGTCTACGCGTGGCAAGACAGCGCGCCCGGCGGCCTCAATCAGGTGCAGCCGCAGATCATGCCGACGCCCTATAACCCGGCGCCGTTCCCGAACCTACCGTGCGGCTTCCCACCGCCCCAACCGCCGCATAGCGGACCACAACCGCCTCAGCACTGCCCGCCGGCCGCGGGCCCACCGCCCGCCGGGCCGCCGCCCTAGCTGCGGGCCGCGCTTAGCGCACCGTGATCGGGATTGTGCGCGAAGCGGCGTCGCCGTTGGAGTTACGCGCAGTGACCTGCAGCGTGAACGGGCCGTGAACGAACCACGGCAGCGGGACGACCGTATAGGTGATCGAGAACCGGCCGACGCCCGTCTTGGAGAGCGGTAATGAATAGTTCCCGATGCGTGCGACGACGCTGGCAACGTTCGAGCTCGTAACGACGCTGCCCGAGACACGATCGCCCGGATGAACCATTGTCTGGCTCAGCGCGACCGAGACGATCTGCGGTGCGGCCTCGGGCGGCAAGCGCGGGACCGCGCTCGTCGGCTGCGGCGATGCGGCCGGCTTGGCGGCGAGCTGCGCCTTCACCGCGGGGCTCTGGTTCGGAGCCGCCGAGGGCGCCGGGCTCGGGGACGCGGTCTGAGTGGGGCTGGCCGCGGGAGCCGGCTGGCTTCGTTTGGCGACCGAGGCGGTGCGCTGGGCCGTCGGCTGGGGGCTGGCGGCCGGGGACTGCGCGGTCGTCGTTGCGGGGCCGCGGCTGCACGCGGCGAGCACGAGCGTAAGCGCGGCGGGTGCTAGCGCCGAACGAACGATCACCATGACGGCAAGCTTCTCGAGGCAGGAGTACATTCCGCTGCGGCAAGCGGGCGCCGTCGTTGCGTTGAAACGGGTGCGTGCATGACCGACTCTTACCCCGCTCGCCTGAGTATCGTCGTTCCGCTCTACAACGAAGGTGGGAACGTGGCGCCCTTGCTCGAGCGCATCGCTTCAGTCGCGGAGCGGCTAAGCGGGCTCTCGGCGTACGAAATCGTTCTCGTCAACGACGGCAGCACCGACGAGACCCTCGCCAACGTGCGCGAGGAGATGCGGCGCCGCCCGCACATCGTATTGGTCAATCTCTCCCGGAACTTCGGCCATCAGCTCGCGGCGACCGCCGGGATCGAACTCGCCGTAGGCGACGCGATCGTGCTCATGGACGGAGACCTCCAGGATCCTCCCGAGCTGATCGAGGCGTTCCTGAACAAATGGCGCGAGGGCTACGACGTCGTCTACGCCGTTCGGCGCACGCGCAGCGGAGAGAGCACGTTCAAGCTCTTCACCGCGCGCCTGTTCTACCGCATCATCAAACGGTTGACCAACGTGGCGATTCCGCTCGATGCCGGCGATTTCCGGCTGATGAGCCGGCGCGTCGTCGAGGCGCTGCGCCGCTCGCCGGAGCGCAATCGCTTCCTGCGCGGGATGGTCAGCTGGGTGGGATTCAATCAGGTTGCAATCGAGTACGACCGGGACGAGCGCCACGCCGGTTCGACCAAGTATCCGCTGACCAAGATGCTGCGCTTCGCAATGGACGGCATCACCTCGTTCTCCGATATTCCGCTGCGCTTCGCGTCGTATTTCGGCTTTACGGTCAGCGCAATCGCCTTCGTCTACGCTCTGGTCGTCATCGGATTCAAACTCTTTAGCCTGAACCCGCCGGGTTATACCCCAGGCTGGGCCTCGACGATCGTGACGGTGCTCTTTCTCGGCGGCGTGCAGTTGATGAGCTTGGGCATTCTCGGAGAGTATTTGGGGCGTGTCTACGATGAGGTCAAGGGGCGCCCGCTCTATCTCATCAGCGATATCGAACGCTCTTGACCTATCGCCCGGTCGTCGACCAGTTCGTCCTCCCAGTTCCGCTCGATCCGCCCTCGGCCGCGCTGTTCGCCGCGGTCTTCATAGCCGCCGCACTGCTCACCGCGCGCCGTCCGGCGTACGGTCTCTGCGCGCTGCTGCTGACCGCGCCAATCGCCTTTTACCACAACGCGCTCGGTACGACGATAACCCTTCCGAAGGCCGCCCTGCTTGGCGTGCTGCTCGGCTTGACGAGTTATCCCGGATGCCTGAAGCGCCTGCGGGAGCATCCGGCCCCGCTGCTGCTCGGCACGCTGGGTCTCTATCTGATCGCAACGCTCCTAACGCTCGCCGGCGCGGAGCATCATGGCGCGGCACTGCGCGAAGCGCTCAAGGTCGTCGAGTACGCGGCGCTCTTCATCGCCGCATACCTCTGCTATCGGCTCGACCGCGACGACGCGTCGCTGGTCGGGGCGACGGCGATCGCGGCGATCGTCGTCGCTCTCTCGGCATTGGTTCAGGAGTTGATCGGTGCTCCGTCCGGGCTCTACATCGGCCCGGCAATCGTGCCCCGCATCGCCGGATTGCTCGAGGGCCCCAACCAGCTCTCGGCCTACTTCGAGCTCTCGACCGCGATCCTCGGAGCGTGGGCCTTGGTGCGTCCGAGCCTGCTGCTGCGCATCGCGCTCTTCCTTACTATCTGCGCCGATGTGCTCACGTTCTCGCGCGCCGGGTTCTTCGGACTCGCCATCGTAGCGCTCGTGCTCGCATCAGTCGGCGGGAAGGCTGCGTGGCAAGCGCTTCGGCCGGCGTTACTCGGCTTGGGCGCCGGATTGGCCGGAGCGGCGTGGTGGGCGATCTACGCCCACACGCCAGGCGTGCTGCGTGTCTCTCTCGAGGAGAGCGTCTACGCCGGCGGCGTCGGAAACCGCTCGCAACTCTGGGGCGCCGCGTGGCGGATGTGGCTGCACCGGCCGTTCCTGGGCATCGGCGCGGGCAACTTCGAGCTCGAGTTGCCGGTGTACGGCGTGGCCGGGGTGCGTACCCACGCAAACAGTTGGTACTTGCAGTCGCTGGCTGAAGGCGGCGTCGTCTTATTCTCCGCGACGGTCGCACTCGTCGCCGTCGCCATCGCGACGTTTTCGCTGGGAAGCTCGCTCGAGCGGCTGCGTCGCGGATCGCCCTGGATCGTCGCCGCGCTCGCGGCCAGCTTGGCGCTGGCCTTTCATCAAGTCGTCGATTATCTGTTCTTCTATCCAAAGATCGGCGGCACGTGGTGCCTGCTGCTCGGCATCGCAGCCGCCGCGCTCGCCGAGCGCGCATGACGTTCGCTCGAAACGCCTTGACGATCGCGGCCGCGTTTACAGCGGCCGCTTTGCTCTCGCGAGCGATCCTCGGCCATGCGCCGGCTCGTCTAGCGGCCGATCTGGCGCAGCCGCTCGTCGTGGTGACGAACTGGGGAGGCTTCGGAGCGATCCTTCTCGCCGTCTTGCTCCTCGCGCTGCTCTGCGCTGCGCTGCCATACCGCAACGCCGTACGTAGCGCGGATCAGACGTCGGCGGTCCTGGTTTTCGCCGCGTCGGCGCTTGCGCTCGGCGCCGCCTGGTTGATGCCGGCGCTCTTCTCGAGCGACGTCTATGCCTACGCAGCCTACGGCGAACTGGCGCGCCTCGGCGCCGATCCGTACGCTCACTCGACGCTCGGCCACGCCACTGCGCTGATGACTGCCGCCTCTTGGCAGTGGGGAGACGCGATTCCGGTCTGCGTCTACGGCCCGGGCTTCGTCGCGCTCGCCAAGGCGGTTGCGCTCGTCCTGGCGCCGTTGGGAGCGGCCGTCCAACTCAACGGCACGCGCGCGCTCGCGGCGGGGGCGTTTCTACTCTGCACGCCGCTCGCGTTCGCAGCCTACCCGGGAGATCGAGCGGCGCGATTGCGAGCGGCGGCGACGATCGGTTTGAATCCGCCTGCGATCTGGTGCGTCGCCGAAGGGCACAACGACGCAATCGCGCTGGCGATCGTGCTGGCCGGTTTCTGGCTCGTTCGCCGCGGTTTCGCCGGCGCCGGCGCGGCCGTCGCGGCATTATCGGGCGCGTTCAAGATACCTGGCGTGGCGGCCGCGATTGCGTTGGCCGTCGTCGATCGCCGTGCGCGCGCCGGCGCGGCGATCGGCATAGCGGCCGTTACCCTGCTCTCGCTGCCGCTGCTGAAAGGAGTCGCGACCGGCATGGCGCCCCACGGGCGATATACGGCGCAAGTCTCGTTGCAGGCAGTTGGGCCGTGGCCGGTCGGATTGCTGATCGCCGCAGTCGTAGCGATATGTTTGGCGAACGCGGGCGTGCGCCGATTGCGCCGCGGCACAAACGATGGCTGGCTCTGGTTGGGATTGGCCGCATGGATTCTCGTTCCGAATCCGTACCCGTGGTATGGCTTGTGGCTCGTCGCTCTCGCCGCCGTTGCCCCGGCCACGCGCGTCGCCAAGGTCGCGATCGCGCTCTCCTTCACCTCGTTGCTGCGTTACGCTCCCGACGCAGTCGCGATCCCGCCACCCGCGCTGGCGGCGGCGCTTGGAATCGTGGCCGCGCTGCCGCTCTCTGCCCTGCTCCTGAAGCATTCGTATGATTCTTGACGTAATCGGATCGAGCCGCTCGTGGCAGAGCCTGCTCGAGCGAATGCGCGCGCTGCACCGGATGCCCGGTCGGAAGCCAGGTGCCTGTGCGCTGCACGAAACTATTGCCGCAGCGCGCCCTGCCCTGTTGGCGGCGTTGCAAAAAGATCTGGGCGGCACCGTGCTCGCAATCACCCCGACCCCCGACGCGGCCGAACGCGCATTTGCCGATCTGCTCTACTATCTCGGCGAAGAGCGCGCGCAGCGCGTAGCGCTGGTGCGCTCCCGCGACGAGGCGATCGGTGCAATTGAAAGCCCGTCGGAGCGCAGCGCGCGCATAACGCTGCTCGCCGATCTGGCCGACCGAGCGCAGCGCATCGTCTTGGCCCCGATCGCTGCAGCGCGTCAGTACGTAACGTCGCGCGCGCATTTCGGCGGTCGGCGGTTCTTGCTTCGCGCCGGCCACGAGGCCGGTTGGGAGAGCGTTCAAGAGCGCCTCTTCGCCTTCGGCTACACGCGCTGCGACGTCGTGAGCGCGGTCGGCGAGTACGCGGTGCGCGGCGGCATCATCGATCTCTTTGCGGCCACCGCCGAGGCTCCGGTGCGGATCGAGTTCGTCGGCGACGCCATCGAGTCGATGCGCGCGTTCGAGATCGAGTCGCAGCGCAGCAGCTCGGCGCTTGGCGAACTCGACGTCGTTGCCTGGGACGATGCTCCCGACTCAGGCGCGACGCTCTTCGATTACCTTCCCGCCGACGCAACGGTTGTGGTCGAAGAGCCTACCGCGGTTGCGATGATGGTGCAGGCGCTCGACGACGAGCGCGCCCGCGAGCGCCACACCCTACTCGCGGACGAGCGCTCCGACGACGACCGGCTCGCGGAGCTGGACGCACCGCACGCTTCCCTGCAGGAAATCGGCAGTGCCGTCGCCGAGCGAGCCGCCCTCGTGTTGCCCGGCGCGATCGAACCGCCCGACTCGCCGTACGTCGCATGGAGCGGTCGCGTCGTCGATTCGTTCGTCTTGGAATGTCGCCCGGTCGAACATTTCAACCGCCAGATTGCGCTCTTCTCGGCGGCTGTGCGCGAATGGGTCGCCGAGGGCGAGCGCGTCTTCATCATCAGCACCGCGGTCACGCGCACGATCGACTTGCTGCGTGCCGCGGGAATCGAGGCAGGCGACGGCGCCCCGGAGCGCGTCAGCGTCGATCACGGTTCGATCGAGGCCGGGTTCCGCATTCCGGATCGGCATCTGCGCGTGCTGGGCGATCGCGAGATCTTCGGCCACCCGCCGAAACGCGTGAAGATGCGCGCGGTCAAGGAAGGCGTCCCGGTCACGCTGGCCGATCTGCGCGTCGGCGACTACGTCGTGCACGCCGTTCACGGCATCGGCCAGTATCTCGGGCTGCGCACCGAAACGATCCTCGGCGCGACGCAGCGACTACCTCGATCTGAAGTACGCCGGCACCGACCGCATGCTGGTGCCGGTGCACGCAGATGCATCAGGTCGCGAAGTACGGCGCGGCCGAAGGTGCAGAGCCCGCGCCTCTCCAAGATGGGCGGCGCCGATTGGGCGCGCACGAAGAGCGCGCGTCTCCGAAGCGCTCGCGAAGATCGCCGACGGGCTGGTCGCGCTCTACGCCGAGCGCGAGATCGCACGCGGACACGCGTTCGGCGCCCGACACGCCGTGGCAGGCCGAGATGGAAGAAGCCTTCCCCTACGAGCCGACGCCCGATCAGCAAAAGGCGATCGACGAGACCAAGGGCGACATGGAGCGCGCGCGGCCCGATGGATCGCCTGGTGTGCGGCGACGTCGGTTACGGCAAAACCGAGGTCGCCGATGCGCGCGGCGTTCAAGGCGATCGCCGACAAGAAGCAGGTCGCCGTCCTCGTGCCGACGACGCTGCTGGCTCCGACAGCACTACCGCACGTTCAGCGCGCGCTTCGCGGGCGTTTCCGGTGCGCGTCGAGGAGCTTTCGCGCTTCAAGTTCCAAAGGCAGAACAGAGGCGAATCCTCCGCGACCTCGCGCGAGGGCAGCGTCGACGTGGTCATCGGCACGCACCGCCTGCTGCAGAAAGACGTCGCCTTCGCCGATCTCGGCCTGATCGTCATCGACGAAGAGCAGCGCTTCGGCGTCATGCACAAGGAGCGGCTCAAGGAGTACCGCGCCAGCGTCGACGTGCTGACGCTCTCGGCGACGCCGATTCCGCGAACGCTGCATATGTCGCTGCTGGGCGTGCGCGATCTCTCGCTGATTCAAACCGCGCCGAAGAACCGCATGTCGATCAAAACGCTGGT
Organism: Vulcanimicrobiota bacterium; assembly: GCA_963739845.1. Taxonomy (GTDB): domain Bacteria; phylum Vulcanimicrobiota; class Vulcanimicrobiia; order Vulcanimicrobiales; family Vulcanimicrobiaceae; genus Cybelea. The sequence goes on from CAVUBQ010000002.1 coordinate 320,374, forward strand.
CGTTCCGGCCAGCGACGGCGTCGTCCAGCGCGCGATCGCCGCCGAGCTCGACCGCGGCGGCCAGGTGTACTACCTGCACAACCGCATCGAGTCGATCTACGCGTTGCGCGCGCGCTCGAGCAGCTCGTTCCAAGCGCGCGCATCGCGGTCGGCCACGGCCAGATGAACGAGACCGAGCTCGAACCGATCATGCAGCGGTTCATCGATGGCGAGATCGACGTGCTCGTCGCGACGACGATCATCGAGAACGGCATCGACATTCCCAACGTCAACACGATCATCGTCAACGATGCCGACCGGTTCGGCCTCGCGCAGCTCTATCAGCTGCGCGGACGCGTCGGGCGCTCGAACCACCAAGCCTACTGCTACTTGCTCTATCAAGCGCACAAGGCGCTGAGCGAAGAGGCGAAGGCGCGGCTCGAGGCGATTCGCGAGTTCGCGCATTTGGGATCGGGCTTGCAGATCGCGATGCGCGATCTCGAGATCCGCGGCGCGGGGAATTTGCTCGGTGCGGCGCAGTCCGGCTTCATCGCCTCGGTCGGTTTCGAGACCTATTGCGAGCTGCTCGCCGAAGCGATCGCCGAGCGCGCGCGGTGCGCGCCGGCTTCGCTCGAGGAACGGCGCGAGGCGGTGATCGACGTGAAGATCGACGCGTTCATTCCCAACGAATACATCCCGCAAGTCTCGCAGAAGATCGCCGTCTACCAGCAGCTGGCCAAGGCGCGCACCGAAGAGGAGGTCGACGAGATCGCGGCCGGCGTGCGCGACCGCTTCGGGGCCTTCCCGCGCCCGCTCGAGAATCTGGTCGAGATCACCAAGCTGCGCGCGATCGCGCTGCGCAAGCACGTGACGCGGGTCGTCATCGACGAAGCGCGGCTTACCTTCGGCGTCGGCTCCGGCTTCGACCTCGATCCCGCGGCAATCTCAAAGTTCCAGTCGCTGACGAAGAATCGGTTTCGGTTTGCCGAAGCACGGATTCTCGTCGATCTGCCGGAGGGCACCGCATGGATGCCGCTCCTGCGGAAGCTGCTCGAAGCCATGTAGCAGATCTCGCCGGGAGGTACGCTCACTGAAATACGTCTCGGGAATCGTTCCGCTGGGGATCGCGGTGCTCGCGATCGTCATTCTCCTGATCTTGATCGTCGCCGACCTCGTTACCGCGCGCCTAGCCGCCGATTCGACCCGGACCTACCACGAGCTACGCCAGGCGATCGCGACGCAAGACACGGTCGTGCGTCTCCAGCTCGACGAAGAGACGGGCATACGCGGGTACGTCGCTACCGGCGACAAGCTGCTTTTGGCGCCGTATCTCACCGCGCGCGCCCACATGGCGTCGCTGCTCGGCGTGCTGCACGACCAAATCGCCGCCTTTCGTGACACGCCGCTCGACACCGGTGCAAACCGTCTAGCGGCGTTGAACACGCTCTGGGAGCAGACCATCGCGCGGCCCTCGGTTAACGCTCGCCGGCCTTCGCGCGAAGCGGGACTCCAGGTTCGCGGCAAGCCGATCATCGATGCATTCCGGCGGGAAGCGAAGCGTTTGAGCACCGCGTTAAACGCGCGCTCCGATTCGCTGCTCGATTCGCTCTTCGCCAAGTTGAAAGAGGTCTCGTGGATCTCGCTGGCGCTGATCGTCTTGGTGAGCGTGATGGCGATCGCGTGGCTGCGCCATCAAAACCGGATTCGCGCGGTCTACGAGAGCGCGGAGCGTCAGATCGAATCGTTGCAGCACTTCGTGGACGCGTTTCATCGGGCTCAGCTTCCGCAGGCGCTCCCTTCGTCACCGTACGTCTCGTTCGACGCGACGTACGTTCCGGCCGAGGAGGTCTCGGTGATCGGTGGAGATTGGTACGACGTCTTCGAGCTCGACCACCAGCGTTATATCTTCTCGATGGGCGACGTCACCGGCCACGGGCTGGAGGCGGCGATCATGATGAGCCGCGTCCGGCAGACGATCGTTACCCTGTCCACCAGCGAGCGCGATCCGGCCGTGATTCTCGAACGGGCGAACGCGGTGCTGCGGCGACAGGGCGATCAAATCGTCACCGCACTCTGCGGCTCGATCGACGCCGGCGACGGAAGTGTGATCCTGGCCTCGGCAGGCCATCCTCCGGCTCTGGTGGTCGGAGCTTCGGGAGCAATCCGCGAGCTGAGCAGCGGTGCCCCCCCGCTCGGGGTCGCGAACCGGCTCGGAATCGTCTCGCGCAACGACCGCTTGCTTCCAGGCGAGATGCTGGTCTGCTACACCGACGGCGTCATCGAGAACGAGCGCAACGTCATCGAGGGCGAAGCCTTGCTGCGCTCGGTGCTTGCCTCCCTGAAGCCAGACGAGCAATCCAGCCCGGCCCCGGCGATACGCAATCGGATTCTCGGCCCCCGCCGCGGCCGCGACGACGTGGCGATTCTGACCATTACCCGCAGCACGGCGGCCGTCGCTAGCCAGACGAGCGCCGCGTAAATCCGGCCTCCCGTTCCAAAAGGACCTGTGCCGCCGCGCTCGAACCAGGCGTCGTGATGCGGGGCCTTGGGCCCCGTTTACTGCGCACTGAACTCTTTCCACGGAGCAATGATGTCGAAAGCCCAAAGCCTCATCGTGGGCCTCGCCGCCCTTCTTCTCGGCACGTCCCTGGCGGCGTGCTCGGGTGGCGGCTCGGTCGCAACGGTGAACGGCCAACCAATCAGCGAGTCCGAGTTTGACGCTCGCCTCGCGAGCAGCCCGATGGGGCGCACCATCCTGCAGCAGATGGTTCAAGACGAGCTGATCGAGCAGTACGCCAAGAGCAACAACATCGTGGTCAGCGATGCCGACATCGCGGCCCGCGAGGATCAACTCAAGGCGAACTTCCCGAGCGGCGCGTGGGAGGAGATGCTCAAAGCACGCGGCCTCACCGAAAACGACGTTCGTTCAGCGCTGCGCGAGCAGCTGATCCTCGACAAGGCGCTCGCCAAAGACGTGACGATCACGCCGGCGCAGATCAAGGTGTACTTCGATAAGAACCACGCCTCGTTCGACAAGCCCGAGCAGGTTACGGCGCGCCACATCTTGGTTCCGAACCTCGCCGAAGCGCAGAAGGTCGAATCAGAGCTGAAGGCCGGCGGAAACTTCGCATCGCTTGCCAAGCAGTACTCGACCGACCCCGGCAGCAAAGATAAGGGTGGCGAGCTGGGCTCGTTCCGGCGCGGCCAAATGGTCCCGGCGTTCGACAAGGTTGCGTTCACCGCGCCGATCGGTGCGATCAGCGCTCCGGTGAGATCGCCGTTCGGCTATCACATCATTCAGGTCGAGGCGCGCACGCCCGGCCAAAAAGCGACGCTTGCCAGCGCAACTCCGCAAATCACCGACACGCTGCGCCAGCAGCAAGAGGCGCCGCTGATCCAGCCCTTCATTCAAGGCCTCCAGCAGAAGGCCGACATCAAGGTCAACAATCCGCAGTTTGCGGGCCTCTTCGCAGCGCCGCAGGCACCGCCCGGAGCAGGCGCGGCGCCGGCAGCGACCAAGTAACGCCGGCCCGAAAACACGACCGACGGGGGCCGGACCGACCGGCCCCCGAAGTTTTTTCCCGTGCTGGTTCGTATCGCTGGTTTGGGCCCGGGTGATCCCGGGCTCTTGACGATCGGCAGCCTCGAGGCCCTTCGCGCGATCGGCACCGCCGTCGCGCTCCTTGCACCCCCGGATCTGACCGCGTATCTCGAGCGCAACGGCGTGACGATTCTGCGCGACGTCGTCGACGATCCCGACCTGCTCGTGCGCGGCGGCGCCCAGGAGATTGCGCGCTTGGTCGACCGCCTAGGCGCGACGCAGCGCGAAGCGATCGGTCTCGGCGTGCTCGGGAATCCGCTCTCCGACTTTCCAGGGCTGCCTTCGCTGCTGCGCGCCTTCGAAGCGCGCGGCATCGCGACGGAGATCGTCGCAGGCATGCCTCGGGCGACGCTCTCGGCCTCGATCGCGATGCCGCTCGTTCCGTTGCCGCCGCAATCGCACCACTACGCTTGGGACGATCTGGTCGAAATCATGGCGCGCCTGCGGATGGGATGCCCGTGGGACCGCGAGCAGACGCATCGCACGCTCGTCCCGTATCTGATCGAAGAGACGTACGAAGTCGTCGAGGCGATCGAGAGCGCGCACCTGGAGGGGCTTTGCGAGGAGTTGGGCGACCTGCTCCTGCAGATCGTCTTCCACTCGCAGCTGGCCACGGAGGTGGGGAAGTTCAGCGTCGCCGACGTGATCGACGCGCTCTGCAACAAGATGGTTAGGCGCCATCCGCACGTCTTCAGCGACGCGGTCATCGAAGACGTCGACGCCCAGTGGCGCAATTGGGAGCGGCTCAAGTCGCTCGAAAAGACCGGACGACTTCGCAAGAGCCGGCTCGACGGAATTCCCAACCATCTCGGCGCGCTGCAACGCGGTCAGCGCATGCAGGAGAAAGCCGCTCGCGTCGGTTTCGATTGGCCCAACGTCGCGGGCGTGCTCGAGAAGCTCTCCGAGGAGCTGCGCGAGCTCGCCGAGGCGCGTCGCGAGAAGCAAGACGATCCGCACGTCCGCGAAGAGCTGGGCGACGTGTTCTTCACGCTCGTCAACCTGGCGCGAGCGCTCGGCGTCGATGCGGAAACGACGATGCGCGAAGCCAACGAGAAGTTCTATCGGCGGTTTTCATTCATGGAGGAACGAGCCGGCGCGGGCGGCAAGGCGCTCTCCGATCTATCGCTCGACGAACTCGAGGAACTATGGCAACTGGCGAAGGCCTGACCTCAATCCTGCGCGTGCGCATGGGCACGCACGACGCGCACTACGGCGGTAATCTCGTCGACGGCGCGCGTATGTTGGCGCTCTTCGGCGACGTCGCAACCGAGCTGCTGATTCGTCTCGACGGCGACGAGGGGCTCTTCGCCTCCTACGACCGCATCGATTTTCTGGCACCCGTCTTCGCCGGCGATTATATCGAAGCCGAAGGGCGCATCGTTTCGGTCGGCCGCGCCTCGCGACGTATGGAGTTCGAGGCGCGCAAGGTCATTGCGGCGCGACCCGAAATCAGCGAGAGTGCTGCCGACGTCCTCGATCCGCCGGTGGTCGTCTGCCGCGCAAGCGGCACGTGCGTAACGCCCAAGGCAAAAAAACGACGCTAACCAGAAAGGAACGGTACGTGCACACAATACGGCATCTTCTAGGACTTTTTTGCGCCGGGATGTTCTTAGCCGGGTGCGGCGCCTCAGGCTCGCAACCCGTTGCAAACGCGATTCCCGCAGGCACGCTAGAGGCGAGCGGGCAGTTGCAGATGATCGCGATGACGACGCCGCTCGGCACCGTGCCCGTGCGCCATCTCAACCGCGGCAAATCCTGGATCCGGCCCGACGCGGCAAAGTACTGGCTCCTCTACGTCTCCGACGGGGCGAGCGGGACGGTCGATATCTATAACTATCAGATAAAGACCGGGCGGCTCTACGGCCAGATCACCGGATTGAGCTTTCCATACGGTCAGTGCTTGGACGGCCATGGCAACGTCTACGTCGTCGACAACGACACGGCGAAGATCTACGAATACGCTCACGGCGGAACCACGCCGATCGCGACGGCCAATGACGATTACGGTAACCCGATCGGCTGCTCGATCGATCCCACGACGGGCAACGTCGCCGTGGCGAACTTCAACGGCCCGGCCAGCGGCCCCGGCGGGCTCGACGTCTTTGCGGGCGGCCTAGGCGGGAGCCAAACCAACTACACGAACTCGCTCCTCTACCACCTGTTTCCACCGGGATACGATCCGCACGGAAATCTCTTCGTACAGGGGATCGATTATTCCGGAAACGATTACCTCGCCGAGCTTCCCTCGGGCAGAGTCAAATTCAAGATGCTCTCCGGGTTGACCGTCGGATTTCCCGGAAGCGTCGGGTGGGACGGAACGTACCTCACCGCGACCGATCAGAATTACCAGTTCGCCTACACGACGATGATCTATCGCCTGACCGTTTCGGGCTCGGCAGTGACCATCGTCGGCAAGACCCACCTAACCGACGACTGCTATCCGAACTACGATTGGATGGTTGCGGTGCAACCTTTCGTCGGCGGCCCGCGCAAGGGAGGCGCGGTCGCTGCCGGCAACCTCAACTGTCCGAATCGCCAAAACTTCTTCAGCTACGCCAACGGCGGCAACCCCAACCGCTCGGAACCGTCGGCGATCGCTCCGAAGGCACCGTACGGTCAGGTAGTCAGCCCGCCGTCGCGATAGCCTGCGTCAGCGGTATTACACCAAGCGTTCGTGGGTCTTGCGCTTCCAGACGAACTCGTAGTAACTGAACTGGAGCGCGAGGCCCACGCAGTAGGCGATCGGATAGCCGAGCCAGACGCCGTTGAGCCCGAAGCGATGCATCAAGAGATAGGCCGCCGGAACCTCGACGCCCCAGATCGCGAAGATCCCGATCGCCGTCGGCCAGAGCACCGTTCCGCTGCCGCGCATGATGCCGCTTAGAACCGCCGAGTTACCGAAGATCGCGTAGCTCCAGAGCGTGATCATCAGCAGCCCATGCGCTATCCCGAGCGTATGCGGGTCGGTGATGAACCAGCCGATGATGTTCCACGCAAAGATGTAGCAGATCGCGATGATGAAGCCGCCGATCGCGTAGTTCAGGCCGACGGCCGAGCGAATCACGCTCCCGAGCTTGTCTTCACGCCGCGCGCCGATGCATTGCGCGCCGAAGATCGAGGCCGAGATGCCGATCGAGATCGCCGGAAACTGCACGTAGCCGATGACCTGATTTACCGCGCCATACGCGGCCGTCGCGCTCGAACCAAACCGGTTCACGAACGAGATCACCGCGATCTCGGCGAGCGAGACCATCATCACTTGCAGGCCGGTCGGCACGCCGATCCGCACGACCGCGCCGAGGATCTTCCAGTCGATCCGCATGTCGGCAAGCGTCTCGCGGTCGAACTGCAGCGGGTGGTCCCGGCGCCTGCAGGTAGAGCAGCAGCCATACTAAGGCCGACGAGTTAGCGATTAATCCCGCGACCGCCGCGCTTACCACGCCCAGCTTCGGTAATCCAAAGGCGCCCACGATGAAGAGCGGGGTGACGACGATCGCCAGCGTGCTCGAGACGATCAACGCGTAGAAGGGCGTCGTCGAATCGCCGGTGCCGCGCAGAATCGTGGTATAGACGAAATAGACGAAGAAGATCGGCATCGTCAGGAAGACGACCCGCGCGTAGGCGTCGGATTGTGACAAGATGTCGTGCGGTGTGCCGAGCCAGCCGAGGATCGTCGGCGAGCCGATCGAGCCCAAAACCGCGACGATGATGCCGAGATAGAGCGCCGCCCCGATCACCGTTCCGGCGACCTTCTTCACTTTGTGGTGGTCGCGCGCGCCAAACGCCTGACCGATCAGCACGCTGCTGCCGCTCGAGACGCCCAGCATGAACGAGAAGAGCAAGAAGATGATCGGAAAGACAGCCGAGATCGCGGCGAGCGCCTGCGTCGAAATGAGCCGCCCAATCCAAATGCTGGCTATCGTCTGAGAGGCCGATTGCAGCGCGTTGCTGAGCACGAGGGGTATGAGAAAGACGAGGAGGATCTGCCACATGGGCTTGCCCTCCTCGAAGATGTTTACCCCTCTGCGCTGCGTCGCTTGCGCTTGCGCCATCGCTCCTACTCTCCGGCTAGCAGTTCGTAAATCCCCTTGCGAGCCCCATCCAGCAACTCGCAGACGCGCTCGACCGTTTCAGGCTTCGAAGACGGCCCGAGCTGCGAAACCGCCTGCATCAGTCTGCCCGCCGAATCGCGTAGCCGGCCGGCAAAACCGTCGGCCGCCTCTTCTTCATCCTCGTCTTCAAAGAACCGGCCGAGGTCGGCCGCGTGCTCTTCGAGCAACTTGCGCCCTTTCTCGGTGATCTCATAGGTGCGCCGGTCGCCCTCTTCGCGCCCGGCGATTAGACCGGCGCCCTCGAGCGCCGCGAGCAGCGGGTAGACCGAACCGGCGCCGCCGCCCCAACCCTTCTCGCGCGCCTCGCGGATCAAATCGTAGCCGTGGCGCGGCAGCTCGGCGAGCAGCTTCAAGACGAGAAATTTCAAAATCCCGCGCCGCATCCGGCGCACCCGCTGCTTGCGAAAGGCGCGGCGCCCACCCCACCAAGGCGAGTGTGGATCGGCCCAGTGACCCATATGCATCTTCGATGATCCTCCTAATCTAGGTACATCGCAATATTAAGCGATATATCGTGATACTGTCAAGCAGCCAAGGCGCCGGCGTCGAACGTAGCGGCGTGCGCTTGGACAAGTTCATGAAGGTTTCGCGGCTGGCTAAACGGCGCGGCGAAGCCCATGAAGCCCTCGAGCACGGCCGCATTACCAAGGACGGGAAACCACTCAAACCAGGCTACCGGGTGAAGCCGGGCGACACGCTCGAGATCCATTACGCCACCAAGTATGTGACGGTGCGGGTGCGCGAGGTTCCGCTGCGCGTCACACCCGCGGTCAAGCCCGCCGATCTCTACGAGATTCTGCAGACGCGAGGCGACGACGCCGAGTGGCTATGATCTCGGCCGACACCAAAGACGCCTTAGCGCGCGATGTCCCCGAGGCCGCGCATTGCCGTCAGGCTTTGCTCGCCGGGCTCGCGCTCTACGGCGGGGGCCGCAATCGTAACGAGTTCGTCACGCATCGCAACGCCGTCGCCCGCCTCTTCTGGTCGCTGCTCGGCGATCGTACGCAGACGATCGAGACGCGCGCGAACACGCGGCTCGCGCGTTTGCCGACGTTTGCGATCGCGCTCCCGGCGCATCTGCACGCGGTTCCGCCCAAATCAGCGCGTAAATGCGATCGGCTGCTCGAGGTGCGCGCGGCGTTTCTTGCTTGTGGGTCGCTCGCCGCCGGCGCGCACGGATACCACCTCGAGTTCGTGCTGCGCGACGACGCGCTCGTGCGGCGCCTGACCTGGATGCTGGCCAGCATCGGCGCGCCGCCGAAAGAGGCGCACCGCAAAGGCCGCACGGTGCTCTATTTCAAGGACTTCGAGGCGATCGCCGAGCTGCTCACGCGCATCGGCGCGTTCGGCGCGGTCCTGCGGCTCGAAGACGTACGGGCGCTGCGCGAAACCAAGAACCGCATTCACCGCCTGGTCAACACCGAAGCCGCCAACCTGGAGCGCGTGGCACAGGCTGCGGCGGGGCAGCGCCGCGTCATCGAGTATCTGCGCAGCGCGTACGGGCTCGCACGTCTCTCGCCCGCGCTGCGGGAGATCGCCGACCTTCGGCTCGGGCATCCGGACGAGTCGCTCGCCGAGCTCGGGCGGCGCTGTGATCCGCCCATCCCCAAACCGACGGTCAGCAGCCGGCTGTCGGCGCTTACTCGCCTTGCCGACCAACTCCACGGCGGGCAGGGGAGCGTGAAAGCGGCCCGGTAAACGCGGTCATGCGCATCGGAATCAACGGTTTCGGCCGTATCGGCCGGAACTTCACTAAAGCCGTCGTGGAACGGCACCCTGAGATCGAGATTGCCGGGGTCAACGATCTCATCGACGCCCGCGAGTGTGCTCACCTCTTCAAATACGACAGCAACTACGGCACCTACGGCGGGAGCGTCTGGGGCGGCGACGGCAGGCTCGAGATCGATCGCCAGCGGATCCGCGTCTTCTCGGAGCGCGATCCCGGGAAGCTTCCCTGGAAGGAGCTCGGCGTCGACGTCGTGATCGAGTCGACCGGCCTCTTCACCGATGCGTCCAAGGCGCGCGCCCATATCGACGGCGGAGGCGCCCAGAAAGTTTTGATTTCCGCGCCTGCTAAGGGCGAAGACATCACTATCGTGCTCGGCGTCAACGATGCGAGCTACGATCCGGCGAAGCATCACATTATCTCGAACGCGTCGTGCACGACCAACTGCCTGGCGACCGCGGTGAAACCGATCGTCGACGAGCTCGGGTGGGTCAAGGGCTTCATGACCACGATTCACTCGTACACCAACGATCAAAACGTGCTCGACGGACCGCACAAAGATCTGCGCCGCGCCCGGAACGCTGCTACCAATATCATTCCGACCTCGACCGGCGCGGCCAAGGCACTCTACCTGACGATCCCGCAGGTCGAAGGCACGTTTGACGGCTTCTCGCTGCGCGTTCCGACGCCGACCGTCTCGATGATCTACTTGGTCGCGCAGACGAAGAAGCCGACCACGAAAGAAGAACTCAACGCGATCTTGCGCCGCGCCGCCGAGGGCCCCCTCAAGAAGTACGTCGCGTACACCGAAGAGGAGCTGGTCTCGAGCGACTTCAAGAAGAGCCCGTACAGCTCGATCGTCGACGCCAAGCTCAACAACGCCAACGGCGACCTGGTGCAGATCGCCGCTTGGTACGACAACGAATGGGGCTATTCGTGCCGGCTCGCCGAGCTGACGGCGAAGGTGCTTGCGTCGCTGCCGGTGCGAACCTAAGTCCCGATCGCCGCGTGAGCTTTCGCCGCTTGACCGACCTCGACGTGCGAGGCAGGCGCGTCTTGGTGCGCGAGGATTTGAACGTCCCGCTCTCCGGCACGGAGATTTTGGATTACGCGCGGGTCGATGCCGCGATTCCAACGCTGCGCTGGCTGCACGATCACCTCGCGCGAACCATCGTACTTTCGCATCTCGGACGCCCCGACGGAAGACCCGACCCGCGCCTCTCGCTTCGCCCGCTCGCGGCAGCGCTGTCGTATCGCTTGGGCGTTCCGGTCTCGTTCGCGCAGGATTGCATCGGCGAGCCCGCCGAGCGCGCCGTCGCCGCGATGCACGACGGCGACGTGCTGCTGCTCGAAAACGTACGCTTCCACCCCGAAGAGGAGCGCAACGATCCCGCATTTGCCGCGCAGGTCGCCAAGCTCGGCGACGTTTATGTTAACGACGCGTTTGGAACCGCGCACCGCGCGCACGCGTCGACCGAAGGCCTCGCCCGTCTGCTGCCGCACGCGGCCGGTTTGCTGATGGAGGCCGAGCTCTCGGCCCTCTCACGCTTGACCGATAATCCGGCCAAGCCGTTCGTCTGCGCGATCGGCGGCGCCAAGATCAAAGACAAGATCGGCGTCTTCACGCGCTTGATGGAGCTGGTCGACGCGTTTTGCATCGGGGGCGGAATGGCGAACACGTTCCTCGCGGCGTCGGGCGTTGGGGTGGGAAGATCGCTGCGCGAGGACGACCTCGAGCCGGCGCGGCGCGTGCTGGCGCTCGCGAAGGAACGCTCGGTCGATCTCGAGCTGCCCGTAGACGCCGTCGTGGCGCCATCGTTCGACGCCGACGATCGTGCGCACGACGTTCCGATCGGCGCCGTCGGCGACGAGATGATTCTGGACATCGGGCCGGCGACGGCACAAGCCTATGCCAAACGCATCGAAGGTGCAAAGACAATCGTTTTCAATGGGCCGATGGGCGTCTACGAGAAACCGGCGTACCGCCGCGGCACCGCGGTCGTCGGTGAGGCCATTGCGCGCGCGACCGCAAACGGCGCGCTCAGCATCGTCGGCGGCGGTGATGCCGCGGCCGCCGCGGCGATGCTCGGCTTCGCTTCGAAGGTGACGCACGTTTCGACCGGTGGCGGCGCGACGCTGGAGTATCTCGAAGGCAAGGTGCTTCCCGGGGTGGCTGCGCTTGAGCGTTAGGACGATCGTCGCCGGCAACTGGAAGATGCACAAAACCGCGGCCGAGACCGCTGCGTTCCTCGACGCATTTCTTCCGCAGGTTCCGACGTTGCCGTCAGAGATCGAGGTCGTCATCGCTCCGCCGTTCACATCGATCCCGTCGGCGTCGGTCCGGCTGCGCGGCAGCCGCGTTGCGCTCGGGGCGCAGACGATGCATTGGGAGCTGCAGGGGGCGTTCACCGGGGAGATTAGCGCGCCGATGTTGCTCGAGTTCGGCGTATCGCACGTCATCTTGGGGCATTCGGAGCGACGGGCCGCCTGCGGCGAGAGCGATCGCATGGTAAACCTCAAGGTTCGCACCGCTTTAGCGCAAGGGCTTACGCCGATCGTCGCGGTTGGAGAGCGGCTCGACGAACGTGACGCCGGAATGACCGACGAGCGCGTGGTGACGCAGACGCGCGCCGCGTTCGAGGACGTCGCGCGCGAAGCGCTCGCCAAGATCGTGATCGCCTACGAGCCAATTTGGGCGATCGGCACCGGACGAAATTGCGTGCCGGTCGAGGCCGATCGAGTGATCGCCACCATTCGTACCTGCCTCGACGGACTCGCCGAGACCCCGATCCTCTACGGCGGGAGCATGAACGCCGAGAACGTCGCATCGTACGTGGCGCAGCCGAACATCAACGGCGGTCTGGTCGGCGGCGCCTCGCTCGATCCCGGCGGCTTCGCGGCCCTGATCGCCAACGCCGCGTCATCCTGAGCACTTCATGAAATACCGTCCTGTCGTGTTGGCGGTGCTCGACGGCTGGGGATGCCGCGACGCGCGGCACGGCAATGCGATCGAGGCCGCAAAACTGCCGCACTGGCGCGCGCTCTTCGAACGCTTTCCCTGGACCACGCTTGCCGCCTCGGGCGAAGCGGTTGGCCTGCCCAAGGGCGTAATGGGAAACAGCGAGGTCGGACACATGAACCTCGGCAGCGGACGGGTCGTTCCACAAGGCGTGACGATCATCGACGCCGCGGTCGCGTCGGGCGGTTTCGGCACGAACGAAACGCTGCAACGCGGCTTGGCCCACGTCGCGAAGAGCGGGGGCACGCTTCATCTCATGGGTCTGCTCTCCGACGGCCAGGTCCACAGCTCGATCGTCCACCTTTTCGCTTTGATCGATGCCGCGGTCGCAGCCGACGCTCCCCTTTCGATACACGCGTTTCTCGACGGACGGGACACTCCGCCGCGCTCGGCCCGCAAATACGTCGGGCAACTAGAAGAGAAGCTCGACGCCTGCGGGCGCGCGGGCGCGATCGCCAGCGTCGCTGGGCGCTACTACGCGATGGACCGCGACCGGCGCTGGGAGCGGACGCGGTTAGCTTACGATCTGCTGGCCCACGGCATTTCCGGACACAGCGCCAGCGATGCTCGCGCAGCGGTCGATGCCGCGTATGCGCGCGGCGAGGACGACGAGTTCGTGCTTCCGACGATCGTCGGCGCCCCCCGGCCGATCGAAGACGGCGATGCGTTCGTCTTCTTCAACTTTCGCCCCGACCGCGCGCGCCAGCTGACGACAGCCTTCAATGCCGGTACGAGTCTCTACTACGACGACGGCTTCGGCGTCTTTCCATGCAAACGGTACGCCAATCCGTTCTTCGCCACGATGACGAAGTACGACGAGAACTACACCAACCCGGTGCTCTTCGGGCCGCGGCCGCAGTACGACACCTTCGGTGAGACGCTAGCGCGCGAGGGGCTCCGCCAGCTCCGTCTCGCCGAGACGGAGAAGTACGCGCACGTTACCTATTTCTTCAACGGCGGCCGCGAGGAGCAGTTCGACGGCGAGGATCGGGAACTGATTCCCTCGGACCGCTCGGTAGCAACCTACGACCTCGCTCCCGCGATGCGGGCACGCGAGATCACCGACGCCGCGGTGAAGGCGATCGAAAGTGCGCGCTACGACGCGATCGTCATGAACTATGCCAATGCCGACATGCTCGGGCACACCGGCAAGTGGGAGCCGACGATCGAGGGCGTCGAGGTCGTCGACGAGTGCCTCCCGCGACTCGTGGCCGCGACGCTACGCGCCGGGGGACTGCTCGCGATCACCGCCGACCATGGAAACGCCGAAGAGGAGATCGATGCCGGCGGCAATCCGATCACCGCGCATACGACCAACCCGGTGCCATTCATCCTGATCGCCGACGATTTGCGCGGTACGCTTTGCAAGCGGGGGAAAGCTGGGTGACGTCGCGCCCACACTGCTTACGATGATGGGCTTGCCGATCGCCGAACGCATCACCGGCAGGAATCTCTTTTTCGAAGGTCATTGCGGCTGATTCGCACAATAATCGCAGCACCAGCCGCGACAAGGAGAGCCTGATGCCTTTATCGCAGGGCGCTGCTGGCGCGGTGCGGCGACCCTGCATTGCCAAGCTCGCGTCTTCGGTTCTCGCCGCCGTGGCACTTAGCACGGCGGGATGTACGTTTACGCCCGGACCCTCAGCCTCGCGAGACTTCGCGAACCTGCCGGCCGCGCCGCCCCGCGCGCGATTGCTGGAAGAACCGTCCGGCGCCCACGTTATCAAGCACGTCGTGGTAATCGTTCAAGAGAATCGCACGGTCGACAATTTTATTCAACGGCCTCCCCGGTATCGATACGGTCCGGTACGGTAAGAATACGCTGGGGCAGATCGTTCCGCTCGAAGAGATCTCGCTGACTGCGCCGTACGACATGTCCCACAAACATTTGGCGTGGGTCCTCGACTACGACAACGGTAACATGAACGGCTTCAACACCGAGACGGAGAACTGCTATCAGCAACAGACTAACTCCCAATGCCCTCCGCACGATGTCGCTTCGTACGGCTACGTACCGCGTAGCCAGGTCCAACCTTATTGGAATCTAGCGCAGCGTTATACGTTCGCGGATCACATGTTTCAAACCAATCAAGGCCCGAGCTTTCCCGCGCACCAGTATCTCGTCAGCGGGACCTCGAGCATCAGCGATAACTCCGCGCTTCGAGCCTCCGAGAATGCAACGAATCCGCTCGAGGCTCCGCACCAAGGGGGCTGTGATTCGTTGCCCAATTCGCGGGTCGAGACGATCAGCCCGAAGGGCTTGGAAGGAGATCCGACGTTTCCGTGCTTCGACCGAACCTCGATCTTCGGGGTCATGAACGACAAAGGGGTGACCTGGCGCTACTATCAGGAGTTTGGCGATTCAGGCGCGTGGCACGCGGTCGACGCGCTTAAGCCGATTTGGAGCGGGCCGTCGTACGTGAACGTGACCTGGCCGTCTAAACGGGTCCTTAAAGACATCCGGGCCGGACGTCTTGCGGACGTGACCTTCGTCACCCCGAGCGGCGCGGACTCGGATCATGCCGGTCGGAACAATGGATCGGGACCGTCATGGGTCGCTTCGATCGTGAACTCGATCGGTCAAAGCTCGTATTGGAAAGACACGGCGATCTTCGTTGTCTGGGACGATTGGGGCGGATGGTTCGATCACGTCAAACCGACAATCTACAATTCGTACGAAGACGGGTTTCGCGTTCCGCTCATCGTCATCTCGCCCTACGCAAAGAAAGGTCACATCTCTCACACCACCTACGAATTCGGCAGCATTTTAAAGTTCATCGAGCAGACATTTGACCTGCCATCGCTGGGGACGAGCGACGTACGAGCCCACGATCTGAACGACTGCTTCGACTTCCGGCGGCAGGCACAAGCATTTACTTTGATCCACGCACGTCTCCCCGCGTCCTACTTCGAGAGCTTGCCAATCGACTACGAATCGCCCGACGACGATCAGTAATACGGCTTTTCACGATCGCGCGCTTGCCGGCAAAACTCATAAGAATCACAGCCCCGCTTACGTTGCTTACCAGGATCGCGTGAGATAGTACCCTTAACTCAGAAAGGAGCGCTATCTCATGGAGAGTCAAATCCACGAAATACATGACGTGCTCAAGTTTGCCGAAGGACTGATCTACTTCGTATGCATCGGCGCGGCAACCGTCCTCATCGCGCTTGCGGCCCATCTGCCGTGAAACGGCACCGACTACTATGCATCGATCCGATAACAGCCGCTTGCGTCAACCGCAACCCGCCGGCCGCCGACGGCAATCGAGCGCAAACGGTGATCCCAAAACGACAGGACCAAGATCGCCACCGGACGGAGCTTGGCGATGATCTCCCGGGCCCGTTGCGAGACGGCGATCGCGTCCTTGACCCAGCGCGGCTGGTCCTGCGATAGCAGCGTCGTCTCGAGTTCGGCCTCGGCAACGGCGGGAACGATTGCTTCGGATCGGCTCGCGCCGACCTGCAGCGGGAGCGCGGCAGCGCTCTCGTCAAGCTCAAGCCGGCGTAACATACCCTTGACGCCTGAGTCGCTCGATCGCGTTGAGGTGAAGCTGCGAGGCGCGCTGGGGCGAGATCGCCATGTGCCGTCCGACTGCTCGCAGCGAACGCTCGCCGAAATAATGCGCTAGGATGATCTCGCGCTGGCGCGCGGGCAGGCCTGCGATCCGCTCGGCAAGCATTGCACGCTCTAAACGGCGCTCGACGATGCGCGCCGGATCGTCGCTCCAATCGTTGGCCAGCGCCTCGCCTCGGGGCAAGGGCGCGTCGAGCGAGAGCGGCTGGCCCCAATGCACGGCCGCGAGCGCACGCAGGTATCCTGGACAGTGAATCTCCATCTCTCGCATGCTGGGAACCTCGCCGCGCGACGCGGCTAGCGCGTAGCGCTGGCTCTCCCCGACACGGACGATGCGCCGCGCGCGCTCTGAGACCGGGTCCATTTTCCGGACGCCGTTGAGCATCGCACCGATGATCAACCGCCGAGCGTACTCCGCGAGCTGCGGTCCACGGTGAGGGTCGAACGAATCGACGGCACGGATCAAGCCGACGCACCCGTCACCGACGAGATCGTCGTTGTCTAGGCTCGGAACGAGGCGCTTGAGCCTGCGCGCGAGCCGCTTCACGAGCGGGAGCAAGCTGCGCACGCTCTCCTCCCGCACCGGGCAGCCGCTCATCGCACCCGCTCCAGGCGAGCGGCGATCAGCGCCGCGAAGCCGCTTCCATCTCGTTGTGCAACCTGTTGCGCGAGCAGGTCGAGCTCGTACTCGCCGAGCGTCCCGTTGCCGGCGATCAGCGGCCGCAACATCGGCGCGATCAGAACGCTTTCGAGCATCTCGGCAGCGCGCAGGCCGGCGTTATCCACGCTGGAGGTTGTTGGCGATGCGCAACATCTCATCGGCCGCTTGTACGCCTTTAGCATTTGCTTCATAGGCGCGCTGGGCGGTGAGGATTTGCATCATCGCTTCGATGATGGTGACGTTCGACTCTTCGAGCATCCCGAAGCGCAGCTTCGGTCCGCCGTCGCCTCCGGGCACGATCGAGTGCGCGCGCCCCGCTTCCGGCGTCGCTGCGAAGAGCGCTCCGCCCAGACTGCGCAGACGATCGGGCGCCGGAAACTCCGCTACGCGAATCGTCCCGACCGCGCGCACGCCGTCAGCGAAGGCGACGCGTACTGTACCGTCCGGCGTTACGCTTGCAGAGAGCGCGCCGGCGGGAATTCGTATCCCGTCCAGACGGAGCTCGCGCGCGTCGCGCAGCGTTCCGTCGGCCGCACGCGAGAATTCGCCGTCGCGCGTGTAGAAGCGGCGTCCCCGCTCGTCGACGACCGTAAAGAATCCCGGACCGTCGATCGCAAGATCGAATGGGCCCGGGCTGCGCGAGAGCTTTCCTTGCGCGAAGAGGACGTGCGGGCCGAGCGCGACGGTTCCGAGGCCGCCTTCTCCCGGCGCGACCAGCTCGGCGAAACTCTGCGCGGATCCCTTGAACCCGACGACGCTTGCATTGGCGAGGTTGTCGGCGATCGTGTCGAGATTGCGTTGCTGAGCGGCCATTCCGCTTGCGCCTGCAAAGAGCGCGCGATCCATGCTGCGATATCTCCTATTTGACGCGTGCTGCCTCGGCGGATTTCTGGCGCGTGCCGTCGATCGCCGCGACCGCTTTCTCGGCGCTCTCGAAGGAGCGCTCCGACGCGAGCACGTCGATCATCTCGGCGATCGCATCGACCCCGGCGCCTTCCAAGAAGCCGCTTCGCACGCGGGCATTAGGCGGGAGCCGCGAGCTCGTCGACGAGGCGCCCGGCGGCGAAGACGCGGCCGCGTTCGTCGATGCGCGCGCCGTCTGGTACGTGCAGAACGCCGCTGCGCCCGAGGAGCGTGCGTCCGGTCGAGTCATGCAACGTCCCGTCGACGTGCCGGACGAAGGCACCGTCCCGAGTCTGGGCGATGTTCCCGGCGGCATCCGCTACAGCGAAGGCTCCGTCGCCGAGAATCGCGAGATCGAGATCGCGCCCCGTCTCGCGAAGAGCTCCTTGGTCGCGCGCCGGCTGGCGCTCAATCTGAGCGCCCCGCGCGCTCAAGAAGCCGCGCGCTTGGATGCGGCGGAAGCCGTCGGTCGAGACGTTGGCGAGGTTCTCGGTGGCAATTTCGAGACGCATTCGCGCGGCGATCATCGCGCTCGCGGCCCACGCAACTCCGTCCATACGGCAATGGTACGCGGCGCCGGTGAACGAATCGTTTCCCGGCGATGACCGTTGTGCGGATCCTTGGGCCGGCCGCCTTCATCGCCGCAATCGTGGCGGCATGCAGCTCGCCGACGCAGCAAGAGCGCGTCGAGTCAAGCGAGCTTGCACGGCTGGCGCCATTGAAGCAGCGCTACCCCGGCGTCGTCATGGGCTTTGACGTTCGGCCCGAAACGACGCTGATCGTGAGCCTCGACCTGCAGCATTACATAGAGATGGACGACGACGCAGCCGAGGCGCTAAAGATCCAGGCCCTGGAGGCCTGGCGCTCGGCTTGGGCGTACGCCCATCCCCGCGCGCACACCGTGCTCCGCGTGCGGCTCATCGACTTCATCGGCCGCAAGATTGCCGAAGAGACGGCCGTGGAGTAGGAAAAGCCCAAGCCCCCTGCTATAATCGGTTCCTCCACGTTTGAGGAAGCGAGGGCTTTGACTATGGCCGCGAAAGGCGCCGCTGCGGAGCGCAAAAGCTTAAACTCACCGGACGAAAAACGCTCCTTCCCGAAGGGCAGCGTCGACGTCGTCTCGATCGGTACGACGAGCATCGGCCGCGGCACGTTCGAACCCGGCTGGAAATGGTCCGAATGTGTCAAACCGATCGCGCAGACCGACTCTTGCCTAGCTCCCCATCTGGGCTACGTGATCGCGGGCCGCATGAAATGCGTGATGGACGACGGCCAAGAGATCGAGTTCGCTGCGGGGGATGCGATGCTGCTCCCGCCGGGTCATGACGCATGGGTCGTCGGAGACGAACGGTGCGTCGTCGTCGACTTCGGCGGATACGAGGAGTACGCGAAGCCCACATAGGGCGCGGGTTAGAGTCGCGCGATAACCTCTTCGGTGAAATCGCGCGTGGAGAGCGTTTTGCTCGCGCCGCGTGCCAGATCTGCGGTGCGCAAGCCATCGCCGTACGTTCGCTCGACGGCGCGCTCGATCGCTGCGGCGCGGCGCTCGTCGGCGAGCGAGTGACGCAGCAGCATCGCGGCCGAGAGAATCGCCGCCGTCGGGTTGGCGATCCCACGTCCGGCGATGTCGGGCGCCGTCCCGCCGATCGGTTCGTAGAGTCCGAACTGCCGCCCCGGAGAACCGCGGGTGCCTAAGCTCGCGCTGGGAAGATTTCCGATCGAGCCGGTGAGCATCGCGGCTTCGTCGGAGAGAATGTCGCCGAACATGTTCTCGGTGACGATCACGTCGAAGTCGCCGGGCCGGCGCACGAGCTGCATCGCGGCGTTGTCGACCAGTAGGTGCTCGAGCGCCACGTCGGGATAGTCGCGCGCGAGCGCGTCGACGACGCGCCGCCAGAGCCGTGACGTCTCCAAGATGTTCTGCTTGTCGACCGAGGTGAGATGCTTGCGGCGGGCGCGCGCTAGGTCGAAGGCGACCCGCGCGATCCGCTCGATCTCGGGCGCGCGGTAGATCATCGTGTCGACCGCTTCATCCACGCCGCCGACGCGGCGCTGCTCTTTCGGCTGTCCGTAGTAGATGCCGCCGGTCAGCTCGCGCACGACGACCAAATCAAGTCCGCGCACCAACTCGGGGCGAAGCGACGACGCCTCTTCGAGACCGGTAAAGACTCGCACCGGACGGAGGTTGGCGTAGAGCTCGTAGGCGCGCCGCAGCAAGAAGAGCGCGTACTCCGGGCGTTCGGGGAGCGGCTTGCCTTCGT
This sequence comes from Vulcanimicrobiota bacterium, assembly GCA_963739845.1. Classification (GTDB taxonomy): domain Bacteria; phylum Vulcanimicrobiota; class Vulcanimicrobiia; order Vulcanimicrobiales; family Vulcanimicrobiaceae; genus Cybelea. The sequence continues at coordinate 340,213 of CAVUBQ010000002.1, forward strand.
ACTCCGGAAGGCCGACGCTGCCGAAGAGAATCGCATCGCTGCGCTCGCAGAGCTCGCGTGCCGCGTCGGGCAGCGCCGGGAGCCCGGCGGAGAGCGCGGCTCCGCCGACGAGCGCTTCGGTGCACGTAACGTCTGGGCGAACGTGACCCAAGACGGCGACGGCCGCGCGGGTAACCTCGGGGCCGATGCCGTCCCCCGGGAGCACTGCGACGATCGTCAACGGATTAGGGCTAGTAGACGGTGATGCGGGTCGTGTCGTCCTTGGGCGGCGCTTCCTTCGGCGGCTCGGCCGAGGCGGCACTCGGCACCTCGCCGTTGCCGGCACTTCCATCGGCTCGTTCGAGCAGAGCCAAGTGCGTCATCAGCAGGCTGCGCAGCTCGCTGCGCACCTTTTCGACCGCTTCGACGGAACGCTGGTGCTCGCGGCGCACGTCGGCAATCGCGTCGTTATATCCGGCGATCTCTTTGTCGCCGGCCATCCGCGCTTGTGCGCGAATCAGATCAGCCTCCTTGTGCGCCGAGGCTTTCACTTCGTCGGCGGTGCGCTGCGCGAGCACGAGCGTGTTCTGCAATGACTCTTCCATCGCTTTGAAATGGCTGATGCGCTCTTTGAGGTCGGCGACCTCCGCGTCGAGCGCGGCGCGCTGCTGCGCTTCGTCTTCGAGCGTCTCGATGATCTCGTCGAGAAACTGGTCTACGTCGGTGCGATCGTAGCCTTGGAGCGCCTTCTTGAACGTCTTGTGCTGGATGTCGACCGGTGAAATCTTCTGCATCGCCTACGTCCTATTCGTCATGAAGTCGAAGGTACCGTCGGCCATCATCGAATCGCGCAGCCCCGCGGCGTTGACGACGATCCCGGCGGGAACCACGAGATAGATCGACTCGGCAAGCTTCTGAATCTTGCCGTCGATCGTATAAGCGACGCCCGACGTGAAGTCGACGACGCGCTGCAGCAGCGTGCGGTCGGCGTTCTGCAGGTTAACGATGACGACTTGTCGGTTTCGCAGCGAGTCGGCGATTTCGACGACGTCCTGGTAGCTGCGCGGCGAGTAAACGCTCACTTGAACTCCGCCCCGCCGTCCGGCGGTCGAGAGCGGAACGACGCGCGAGCTGCCTGCGGCCTCCTCGTCGTAGTACTCTTCTTCGTCGTCGCGGATCGAGAAGAACGATCCGATTTTGCTGAACATGCTCACCCAGTGCCCCCTTTTGCTGATCGCGAGCCGAAGAGCCCCTCTCCGATCCGCACCATCGTCGAGCCGGCGAGCAGCGCCTCGCGCCAATCTCCGGACATGCCGATTGAGAGCGTACTTCCACCTATGCGCCCCAACGTCTTGGCGGCGACGTCGAATGCGCGCAAGATCGCATCGCGCTCGTGCGTGTTCGGCCCGATCGCCATGACGCCGTCGAGGCGTAAGCCCGGCTGGGCTCTAAGCACGTCGGCGAGCCGTTCTGCCTCGGTAGGCGGACAGCCAAAGCGCTCGACCGGCGAAACGTTGACCTGCAGCAGGACCGGCAGTGCCTTGCCCAGCCCTTCGGCCGCGCTCGAGAGCGCGATGCCGGCCTCGGCGCGATCGACGCTCTGCACGACGTCGAACGCCGCCGCGATGCCTCTTGCTTTGTTGGTCTGCACGTGACCGACGAAGTGCTTGCGAACTGGCGGCAGCTGGGGAAACTTCCTTCGCGCCTCCTGAAGGTAGCTCTCCCCAATATCCGCCAAGCCGGCGCGAACCGCCGCCGCGATCGTCTCGGTGCTCTGACGCTTGCCGATGCCGACCAGCGTAACGCTCCCCGCGGCGCGCCCGCAGCGCAGCAACTCCTCGTCGATGGCTCGTCGAAGGGCCCGATAGCGCTCTTCGACCCCCTCGCTCAACGCGCTGCGGCTGCTTTCACCTCGGGTCGCGGGCGCGTCGCGCAGTAGACGATGCCGATGACGCCGCCAACGATCATCGGGATGGCGTAGAGCTGGCCGCCGGTAATGCCCGCGAACGTAAAGTCCGCCTGGCGCCAGAGCTCGGCGATCGTTCGGGTGATGCCGTAGAGCGTGAACCACGTCCACGCCACGACCCCGTCCTTTGGCTTGAGCCGATAGACGATGAGCAAGATCGGCAGCGTGAGGATGTCGAGGATCGCTTCGTAGAGCTGCGACGGATGGCGGTAGAGCGTGCCCTGATCGGGCGCGCTCGGAAAACGCAAGCACCACGGGTGGTCGGGCCGGCAGACGTCGCCCCATAGTTCGTCATTGATGAAGTTGACCAGCCGAACCAGCGTGATTCCGACCGGAAGCATCATCACCACCTCATCGCCGACGACCATGTACTTGAGGCCGGGATGCTTGCGGATGAAGAGCCAGATCGCTACCACCACACCGACCAAGCCGCCGTGGAAGGCCATCCCGCCGTTCCAAACCGCGATGAAATTGATCGGATTGGAGAGGTAGAACGACAAGTCGTGCTTGCTGATGATGTCGTTGATGACGAAGAAGGTTCGCCCGCCGACCAACACGCCGATGAGCGCGTAGAAGAGAAAATCCTGAATCTGCTCCCTCGTCAAACCGAGGCGCTGGCGCCCGGCCGGGCGGCTCATCCACAGGTAGACGCAGAGGAAAGCGACCAGATAGGCGATGCCATACCAGTGGACCTTGAGCGGGCCGAGATGGATGGCGACCGGGTCGATGTTTGTCGGATAGGTAAACCAGTGCTGCATTCGAAACCATGTATGGCGCATGACCGCGACGACACATATTACCGTCGGCATCGCCTTCCTTGCGGGCCTCGTTTCCTTCGTATCGCCGTGCGTCCTTCCGCTCGTGCCGGCTTACCTCTCCCTGCTAACCGGGGAGAGCCTGGAGGATTTGAAGGCCGAAAGCTCGTCGCGCTTGCGCCTGCGGACGCTCGCGCACGCCGTCGCGTTCGTGGCCGGTTTCAGTCTGATCTTCATCGCGCTCGGCTTGAGCGCCAGTGCGATCGGCGGCGTGCTCGATGCGAACCGCGTGCTCATCGCGCAAATCGGCGGCGTGCTGGTCGTGATCTTGGGCTTGAGCATGATGGGGATGATCCGTATTCCGTTTCTCATGATGGACAAGCGCGTGCACGTCACACACGAACGCCGGACGCTCTGGACGTCGGCGCTCGTGGGTATGGCCTTTGCCGCCGGCTGGTCACCGTGCATCGGCCCGATTCTGGCGGGCATTCTCGCAATCGCCTCGCAGCAACACACGACCTCGGCTGCGGTGCTGCTCGCGTTCTATTCGCTCGGGTTGGCGATTCCGTTCTTGGTCACTGCCCTGGCCATCGGCGTCGTTCTTCCGCTTCTCAATCGAATCAAGCCGGCGCTCCGGGCGATCGAGTTCGCGTCCGGGGCGTTCCTCGTCGTCGTCGGCTTGGTTCTCGTCAACAATGCATTCCTCAACGTCGCAGGATGGTTCTATCAATTTGTCCCGCAACCAAACCTCTAACTTAGTCAATACCCTCGTCATCGCGGGGGTCGCGATCGCCGTGCTGTGGGCCGATCAGTTCACGAAGCATTTGATCGTCACGAACTTCATGCCGGGCGAAAGCCGCTACGTCATTCCCCATTTGCTGAAGTGGACGTACGAGCGGAACACGCACGGCGCGTTCGGGCTCTTCGGCAGCAGCGCCGTCATGCTGATCGGCATGGCGATCATCGTCCTGGTGCTCTTCTGGTTCAGCTTTCGCGACGCGGCCGCGCGCTCGTGGACCGTGCGCATCGCCTTCGGCATGATCGTCGGCGGCGCGATCGGCAACATCGTCGACCGCGTGCACCACGGCTACGTCATCGACTTCATCGACTTCTACCGCATCTGGCCGAATATCTTCAACGTGGGAGACGCCTGCATCACCACCGGCGTCGGATTGCTGATTCTCTCGAGTCTTGTTTCACGTCGTCACCGCTGATCAGGCGGGGACGCGCACCGACGTCCTCGTCGCATCGCTAGCCGGGGTCTCGCGCTCGCTGGTCGCGCGCAGCGTGAAGCTGGGCGGCGTGCTCGTCAACGGCTCGCCGGCCAAGGCCAGCCTTCCGTTGGATGCGGGCGATCTGCTCGAGTTCGAGATCTCGCCCGCTCCGCCGCTCGTCGCGGAACCCGAACGCATCGAGCTTCCGATCGTTTATGAAGACGACGATCTGCTGGTCGTGAACAAACCGGCCGGGATGATCACGCATCCGGCGCATTCGGCGACGAGCGGAACGTTGGTGAATGCCCTGCTCGCGCACGTCGGCGCGGGTCTTCCCGGCGATGCGCTGCGCCCCGGCCTCGTCCATCGCCTCGACCGCGACACCTCCGGCCTACTGCTTGTCGCCAAGCGCGAGGAAAGCTTGAGCGCGTTGGGTCGGGCGATGAAAGCTCGGCGCATCGAGCGAGAGTATCTCGGCCTCGTCTGCGGCGTGCCCGAGCATCCGGTCGGTACGATCCAGGGACCGGTCGGGCGCGACCCGCGCAACCGGCTGCGTTTTGCGATCGTAGCCGAAGGAAAAGCTGCGATCACGCACTACGAGGTGCGCGAGCGCTTTCCGAAGCACGCCGAGCTGCAATTTCGGCTCGAAACCGGAAGGACGCATCAGATTCGCGTGCATCTCGCCGCAATCGGGCACCCGGTGCTCAACGATCCGCTCTACGGGCGCGCCGAAGCGCGTTTCGACCTGCCCGGCCAAGCGCTGCTGGCGTGGCGTTTGCGCTTCGCTCACCCGCGCACCGGTCAAATGATGGAGTTCGAGGTTGAGCCGCCGCCCGAGTACGCGCAGGCGCGCGAGTTAATTTCCTCGTGAACCGCGCGTTCGCGCTGACGACAAAGGACGGTAGCGCGCGGCGCGGACGTTTGCAGCTCGCCCACGGCGTCGTCGAGACGCCCTCGTTCATGCCGGTCGGTACCTCGGCAACCGTGAAAGGCTTAACGCCCGCCGAACTGCGCGAGGCGCGGACGCAGATACTTTTGGCCAACACCTACCATCTCTGGCTGCGCCCCGGACGCGAGGCGATCGAACATGCCGGCGGACTCCACCGTTTCATGGCCTGGGATGGCCCAGTTCTCACCGATTCGGGCGGCTTTCAAGTCTTCAGCCTCGAGAGCCGACGGCAACTCAGCGACGACGGCGTCACCTTTCGCTCGCACCTCGACGGAAGCGAGCACCGTTTCACGCCCGAGAACGTCGTCGCGTTTCAAGAGGCGATCGGCAGCGACATAGCTATGGTGCTCGACGTCTGCGTCAAGCTGCCGGCGCCGCGCGAAGCGCTCGATGAGTCCGTGCGTCTGACCACCGCCTGGGCGGATCGCTCGGCACAAGCCCGTAAGAGCGATCGTACCGTGCTCTTTCGGGATCGTGCAGGGCGGGCTGGATCCGGGCCTGCGCGAGCGCAGCGCGCACGCGCTGGTAGAGCTCGACTTCGCCGGCTACGCGATCGGCGGCCTATCGGTCGGGGAGACGCGCGTGGAGATGGAAGCGACCGCGCGCCGCACGGCCGCGCTGCTTCCCGAAGCGAAGCCGCGCTATCTCATGGGTGTCGGGACCGTGCGCGACCTGCTGGCCGCGATCGATTGCGGGCTCGATCTCTTCGACTGCGTCTATCCGACGCGTTGCGGGCGCAACGGACGTGCGATGACGCGCGACGGAGAGTTCAATCTCTTCAACGCGGCATTCACGCGCGATCTCTCACCGGTGGATCCGCATTGCGATTGCGATACCTGCAAAAACTTCACGCGAGCCTACCTAGCCCATCTCTTCCGCGCTAAGGAGATGTTGGGGCCACGGCTGCTCTCGTACCACAACGTCTACTTTCTCAACGCGCTCATGGCCGGGGCGCGCGGCGCGATCGAGGCCGGCTCGTGGCAGCATTTCCGCACCGAGCTAGGCGGCTAGCGAGTCGTCTGCAGCGCGCGCACCACTTGGGCGCACTCTGCACAGATCTCCGGATGCAGCGGATCGGTCCCCAACTCGCGGTACTTCCAGCAGCGGACGCATTTCTCGCCGTCGGCTGATAAGAGCTCGAACGCGACGACGTCGTCCCCGGCGATCGCGTCGGCGCGCTCCTCCTGGCGAAGCGTGACCTGCGAGACGACCAGCGCTTCGCGCAGGTTATCGCCGAGCGCATGAAGGCGATGGTAGAGGGCGGGCGTTACGCTCAGCTGCAGCTGGGCCTCGAAGTCGCGCGGGCTCTGCGACGCCGCTACGCGGGCGCGCAGCTCGCGCAGCTCCTGCCAGAGCGCGAGATCCCCCTCGAACGCGCCGCGATGCTGGTGCACGTCGAAGGAAGTATCGAAGACGCTCTCCACGTCGCCCCGCAGCGCCGGCGGGAGCGCTTGCCATGCCTCCTCGGCGGTGAACGAGAGCACCGGCGCGACCACCGTGAGAAAACGCCGCAGCACGTAGAAGAGCGCCGATTGCGCGCTGCGCCGGCGCGGATCGGCAACGGCGCGCGAGTAGAGCGGATCCTTGAGCGCGTCAAAGTAGAGGCTCGACATCGCGCTCTCGAAATCGACGATGCGCAGATACGCGTCGTGGATCTGGCGCCGCTCGTACGCGGCTTTCACGTCGGCCACAAAGGCGTCGGCAACGGTGCAGGCTAAACGGTCGATCGGCTCCATTGCGTCGCGTGCGACGAGGTCGGCCGGATCGAGACCATCGAGGTTCGAGAGCATGAAGCGCATGCGGTTGCGCAGGTTGCGGTAGACGCGCCCAACCTGCTCGACGACGTTGGGCCCGAAGCGCACGTCGTCGATCGGTTCGACCGATGACGCCCAGAGACGCAGCACGTCGGCACCCCACTTGGCCATCGCTTCGCTGGCGTCGATTCCGGTGCCACGCGATTTGGACATTGGACGTCCATCTTCGTCGTTCACCCAGCCGTTCTTCATGACGTGGCGATAGGGCGCGCGCCCTTTCAAGGCGACGCCGGTGATCAACGAGCTGCGGAACCAGCCGCGAAATTGATCGGCGCCCTCGAGCACGAGATCGCTCGGCCAGGGCATGCCGTCACGCCCGAGGACGGCCAAGATGCGTGACGCCCGACTCGAACCAAATGTCGACGATGTTCTTCTCCTTCTCGAATCGGCTGCCGCCGCACGCGGGACAGCTGAATCCGGCCGGGAGGTACGTCTCAACCGGGTCGCGCCACCACGCGCCGGCGCCTACTTCGCCGAAGCGCTTGGCGGCCAGACGCGCCACGCGCGGATCGAGAATCGCTTCGTTGCAGTCGAGGCAGCGCAGCGACGGAATCGGCGTGCCCCAGACGCGCTGGCGCGAAAGGCACCACTCGGGGTGCGTCTCGATCATCTGACGCTGGCGCATTCGTCCCCACTCCGGCGTGTAGTTCACCGCGTCGGTGGCGTCGATCGTGTGCGCGCGCAGAAGGTTTTGATCCATCGCGAGAAACCACTGCGCGGTCGCGCGGAAGATGACCGGGTTATGGCAACGCCAGCAGTGCGGGTAGGAGTGCTCGTACTCGCCCGCGCTCCACAGCGCGCCGCGCGCTCGAAGATCCTCGACGATCTTGGCGTTCGCATCGAATATCTGCAGCCCGGCGTACGGCCCGGCTTCGGCAGTAAAGCGTCCGGCTGCATCGACCGGGTTGAGAATCGGCAGCCCGTACTTCATTCCCGTGTCGAAGTCGTCGGCGCCGTGGCCCGGCGCGGTATGCACCGCTCCGGTTCCGGTCTCAAGGTCGACGTAATCGGCGAGCACGATCACCGAGTCGCGATCCATGAACGGGTGGCGGACGGCAAGGTCGTCGAGCTGCTCGCCGCGTGCGCTTCCGATCTGTTTCGCCTCCGCGAACCGGTCTCCGAGCGCTCGTTCGGCCAGCGCCTCGGCGACGATCACCGCTTCGTCGCCGACCTGGTAGAGCCCGTACGTCGCGTCGGCGCGCAGCGCGATCGCCACGTTGGCTGGAAGCGTCCACGGCGTCGTCGTCCAGATCAGCACCGAGATCGGGCCGTCGAACGACGCTTTGAGCATGACGCTGAGCTTCTTGCGCTGTTCTTCGCTCGCCGGGAAGCGGACGTAGATCGAGGGCGAGACTCGCGGCTGGTACTCGATCTCGGCTTCGGCGAGCGCGGTCTCGTCGTGCACGCACCACAGCGTCGAGCGTAGGCCTTTGTAAATCTGCTGGCGTTCGGCTAAGTCGGCGAGCGCATTGACGATCGTCGCCTCGAACGACGGATCGATCGTGCGATAGGGACGATTGAAAAGGCCGAAGTTTCCCATGCGCACCCGGTGCTCGCGCTGGCGGTCGAGCCAGTAGAGCGCACGCTCCTTGCACTTCTCGCGCAGCTCGAGCGGATCGATCGCGTGGAAATCCGTGATTCCCAAAAACTTGAGGGTCTCGTACTCGATCGGCAGCCCGTGCATATCCCAGCCGGGAAGAAACTTGGCGTACTTCCCGTCGAGCAGCGCGATCTTCACGAACATATCCTTGAGAACCATTCCGAGGAAGTGGCCCATGTGGAGCTCGCCGTTGGCGTAAGGCGGGCCGTCGTGCAGGATCCACGGCCCGTTGTGCTCGTTTCGTGCCAAACGTCGTTCGTAGGTGCGCCGCTCCTGCCACCATGCGATGCGGTCGGGCTCCCGTTTCGAAAGCTCGGCCTTCATCGGAAACTCGGTCTTCGGCAGATTCAACGTTTGGCGATAATCCATGGCCGTCACTCGCCGCCCATCAATTCGCCGAGTACGTCGAAGTTGCGCTGCGCCGCGGCCCGCACCAGCTCGACACGCTGCGCGAGCTGCGACGAGATCTCGTCCCGCTGCGCGACCAACCGGTCGACCAGCGCGTCGATCGCCTCGTCGCCGGCGCGCTGCACGCCCGGCGTCCAGAGCGGCTCCAGCGGATAGCTTAGATCGTCGCATAGCGCTTGGACCTTGGGATCGTAGGCGATCGCCAAGAACGGCACGGCGTACCGCGCGGCCAGAATCAGCGCGTGGAGCCGCATGCCGATCACGACGCGCGCGCCCCGCAAGATCGCCGCGGCGGTCGGTAGCGTACACTCCGGCAAGAGCACTGGATCCGATTTACAGGCGCGAATGACGTCGGCCGAGATGGCCGCATCGGCGGCGCCTCCCAGCGGAAGAAAAGCGGCGCGCACGTGATGACGTTGCGCCAGACGATCGACCGCGCGCCCCAGAATCGCGGCGCCGTCGCGCAACGCCGCCGCTTTACGCACGCTGATCACCGCGTACGGACCGCTCTCCGGCCCGAGCCCCTGTGCGCGCAGATCGACGTCCTCTGCGGGCAAATCGTAGAGAAAGACCGGGTCGGCGGTGTGCTCGACCGGCGTCGCCGGCACGAGCGACTGGAGCAGTCGCTGCGAACGCTCGTCGCGCACGGTGGCACGATCGAGGCCTTTGCAGAAGCGGCGGACGATCACGCGTCCCCACAGATCGAGCGGCCCAATCGACTGTGCAAAGATCATCGTCTTGCGTTTGGCGCGAATCCCTTCGCGCAAGATCGCAGCGTAGTAGAGCAGACTGCGCAGGCTGGTCGCGCTCTGCAGCAGGCCGCCGCCGCCCGATAGCACGACGTCCGCGCGCGCAATCGCGCCGCGCACGGCGCGCCAGTCCCAACGCTGCGTCGCCACGACGCCCCGCGCGGCCGCGGTTTGTGCCGGCGCCGCGGAGAGCACCTCGAGCTGAGCCAAGGGAAAGCGGCGCCGTACCTGCTCGACGATGACCTCGAGCAGCGCCTCGTCGCCGAGATTCCCGAAACCGTAGTAACCGCTCAACAACACGCGCGTCATTACCCGGTGGCTTTAGGAATCCGCCGGTATATCCAAATTGCCAGCGCGCCGACGATCGCGCCGAGGACCAAGCCGTTGACGATGCGCAGCACCGAAACCTCGATCGGCGTGTGCAGGTGCGAGAAGGTATCGATCACGTCACCAAGCCCGACGCCGATGCCCAGAGCGAGAAGCCAACCGATCGCGCGTCGGTGCGCGGGAAGCAGCGCCGGAACGAGCATGATGCACGGAAAGCCGATCAGGAACTCCTTAAAGCGCGGGCGCACGCTGAGCACGCTGGTCAGGACGTGACGCAGCGAGAGCTCGAGCTGCGACGGCGAGACGTCGCCTTCGTTGCCGCTGCGGATGACTAGCAGCGCGCCGGCGGCGACGATGATGATTCCGGCAAGCAGCTGATAGGCGAGCACCGGCGAGAGAAACACGTCTTTGGGCCGCGCGATTCCCGCACCGAAGCGCTTGTCGAACAGGTAGAGAACGAGTGCGATGAGCGGTGGGAGGACGAGCACGAGCTTGACCCCGCGAAAACGCTCGATCTCTTCCATTGCCAGCGGAAAACTCATTACCCCGACTACGGTCAGTGCGCCGAGCAGCGCCACGCCGGTAGCCAAAAGCAGCCAGCCTGCGCTGCGCGCGAGCTGCGTACCGGATCGCGCCGCCGGCGTTTCGTTCCACGCTGGGATCAAGCTCAACAGCGCCGCCGTTGCAAAGAGCAGCGCACCTGCAAGCGCGATAACGGAACGGGTGAAGGCGTCGTGGTGCGTCAGCAGGCCGGCAAGATAGAAAAGGATCGTCAGCGCGTACGCGACGACGGCGAACCGGCGCCGGTACCATCCGAACGATTCAAGCAAGAGCACCAAGATCGACGGCACCGCGAGTGCGGCGATCCCGACCAGGACGCGGTTGTTTCCGCGATACAGCGGAACCGGCGTGGCGCGCCCGAGCCGGAAGCCGTTGGCTTTGAGCTCGTCGGCAATCGCTTTGACCATCTCGACGTTGGTTGCCTCGATCGTAAGGTCGCCGTCCTGATGGGGCCAGGGCCGCAGGTAGATGACGCGCACGTTACGCTCGCGCGCGCCCAGAACGTAGCGCGCGACGACCTCATCGAGCTTGAGCTTATCGAGCTCGGTCTTGGCGATCGCCTGCACGCGTACGGTGCGTCCGGGAATGAGACGCGCAAGCGTCTCGCTTCCCTTTTGGACCTGGCTTGGATCGTACGTCTCGATCGAGCCGAAGTTGAAGAGATGGCGCCCGAAGGCGTCGGCAGTGTCCTGCAAGTGGTCGGGGTAGCCGACGACAGCGTTCCCCAGTCCGAAGAAGATGACGGTCGAGACCTTGGGATCGTAGCGCAGCACGTCGTTGAAGAGTGCGTCGATCTGCGGCGCGGAGAAACGTTCGTCGTTCTGAAAGCGCGGCACGACGAGCAGGCCGAGATGGTGAGCCAGCTCGATCTGATCGGTCGGGATGCCGAAGGCCAGCGCGTTGAAGTAGTCGACCTGCGTGCGCACCTCGATCAGCCACGGCTTCGTCGCGCGCAGAACGCGGACCGACTTGGGCCCGAAGCGCAGCGACAGCTGCGTGAGATAGCGGTGGTACGCGGACGGGTCCGAGACCAGCAAGTAGATCGCGCCGGGGACGATACGCCGTTCGCGAACCAGGGTGGCCAGCAGCGGGTCGGCTATCGGGGCCAGGCGCGCCTGGTTGAGCAGCTGCGCGCCGGTCGTGGCGTAGGCCTTGCCGTTATCCCCGATGTTCGCGCCGAGCTCTTCGGTCAGCGCCAGCGAGGTCAAACCCGCGCGGCGCAAGGCGATCAGGAAGGCGGCCGGATTGTAGTCGTAGGAGCGCGCCAGCGCGTCGAAGTCGGTGAAGTCCATGGCCAGCTCGACCCGGTTCGCGCGCGACTCGACGCGGACGCGCAAGAAGGCGACCGCCAGTGAAGCGATCAGGGCAACGATCAAGACGATGGCGGCGTAGCGCGTTCTGGGAGTGATCACGAAGGCAAAGGAACCTCTGGAAGGAGCCGCTGCACCGATCGCAGCGAGCAGTTTCGCCTCAGATCGAGGCGCGGCCGCGGGAGCATAGCCTAAAACTCTGTGACCAAGGCCGCAACGACGAGATGCGGCGAAACTCCCGCTGCCCGGAGGGTTTGGCCGCAAACCTGCAATCTGCGTTGTCGAAGGCTCGGTCACAGACTTTTTATAGTATGCTCCCTCGTCTTCTCCTCGCACCTTGCAGCTTTGCGGCACAAACGATCGGTACATGGGCTTCTTCAGAGGTTCCCCTGTTCGACCGAGGCTCCGGTTTTGCTGCCGCCTATCACAGAAGGGCTCGCCATAGGCGAGCCCCCCTGCCGTCGCGTATGCGCGGGTCCCTTTTTGTCGGGTCGCGCATACCGGGTGTGGGCGACGCTTTCCGAGTGCATCGCGAACGCTCGCAGCCCACGAATCGAGCGACGCGGATTCTCGGGCTTCAACGGTAACAAATTATCGTCGCGAAGGGAAGCGGGGCGGACGCTTTTCGAGAAAGGCGTTAATGCCTTCGTGCGCGTCGGGCTCGAGCGCGTTGGTGGTCATGACTTCCTTCGTGTAGGCGTATGCTTCGGCTTGGTCGAGATCGATCTGCCGATAGAACGCGCTCTTGCCGACGGCGACGATGTTGGGGCTTGACGTCGCGATCTTGCGTGCCAGCGCGAGCGCCTCGTCGTGGAGGCACTCGGGAGCGACGACGCGATTGATCAGCCCCCACGCCAGTGCAGTCGGCGCGTCGATCGGGTCGCCGGTGAGGAGCATCTCCATCGCGCGCTTGCGCCCGATCGCACGCGTGAGCGCGACCATCGGCGTGCTGCAGAAGAGCCCGATGCGGACGCCCGGGGTCGCGAACGTCGCCTCGGTCGAGGCGATAGCGAGATCGCAGGCCGCGACGAGTTGGCAGCCGGCGGCCGTCGCGACTTTTGCGACCTCGGCGATGACCGGCTGCGGAATCGCAACGAGCCGGGCCATCAAATCAATGCAGGCGGTGAAGATCGTTCGGTACGACCCGACGTCGCGATCCAGGAGCTCGCGCAGGTCGTGGCCCGCGCAGAAGGCCGGCCCCTCGCCGCGCAAAATGACGGCGCGAGCGCTTCCATCGCCGGCTATCGCGGCGAGCGCGGCGTCTAGCTCGCGCATCATCTCCAGCGAGAGCGCGTTGCGCCTTTCGGGCCGGCTCATCGAAACGATGGCGACGTCGCCTTCGTACTCGACTCGGATTTGCGCGTAAGCCGTCAAGTTCTTCATCACGATCGTCCGGAGTCGTTCTGTACGCGTGGGGCGGCTACATGCTCGCCGCTTGGCCGCTGCTCCGCTACTCGTTCCGAACGGGGGATGGTGGGCGATGACGGGCTCGAACCGCCGACTTCCTCCTTGTAAGGGAGGCGCTCTCCCAACTGAGCTAATCGCCCGGGCTGCCTCTCTTTCGCGAGGCTCCGCCGAGCGCCCGTCGCCGGCTCGCTAGGTTTAGAAATGCGCCAGAACCGGGAAGGCTAAATCGGAAACAACCGAGAGTGAGCAAATACTACCGCGCGGCCTTCACGAGCGAGATCCGGAACGTTGCGCTAGCGCGGAAGGGTATTGCAGCGTTCGCCGTCACCTGCGGCTTCCCCGAAGCCGAGGTCGCCGACATCCGGCTTGCCGCGGGCGAGGCGCTGAGCAACGCCGTCGAACACGGGCGCACCATGCATTCGCCGGGCTTCAACGTTTCGTGCAAGTTCGACGGCAACGAGCTGATGATCGAGATCCGCGACCGGGGGCACGGCTTCCCTACCCCCTGCGAACAAGCCAGCGTCGAGCCCGACCACCGCGGTCGAGGCTTCGGCATCTTCCTGATGCGCCGCCTGATGGATACCGTTACCTTCGCGCGCAATGGAACGGTCGTGCGGCTGGTCCGCCGCATTCCCGCAACGACGCGCAGCGTTTAAGACCTCTAGAACTTCGCGGCGATCTTCTTCTGCAGCAGCGCCAACGCGGCGCGCAGCTGTGCGTCCTTCTCGACCTCGCCGAAACGGGCGTCGCGGTTCTCGTCGACGCGAATGTCGGGGTCGATGCCGCGCAGGTTGATGTCGCGCCGGCTCGGTGTCAGATAGTGCGCGGTCGTGATCTTGATCGCCGCGCCGTCGGGAAGCGGCGTCAGCGTCTGCATCACACCTTTACCGAACGTCTTGGTGCCGACCAGCATGCCGACCCCGTCGTCCTGCAGCGCCCCCGCGGTGATCTCCGAGGCCGAGGCCGTATACTCGTTCACCAGCACGGTGAGCGGCAATCCGATCGACGGATCGTTGTCGGCGTCTATCGTCGTGGCATGGTGGCCGCGCTCTTCGACGGTAACCAGCGCTTTGTTGGCGATGAAACGCGAGCTGATGTCAAGCGCCGAGTTCACATACCCGCCGCCGTCATTGCGTAAATCGAGGATTAGCGCCTTCGCGCCCTGATCGTTCAGTCGCTCGATCGCAGTATTGAACTCCGCCGGCGTCGCGCGGCCGAAGGCGATGACCCAGACGTACCCAACGCCTCCGGGCAGCATCTTAAAGACGACCGTGGGCGGCTGAACGTCGTCGCGGGTGATCGAGAGCACGCTCGGCGAGCCGGAGCGCTGTACGCTCACCGCGACGACCGTGCCGGCTTTCCCGCGCAGCATCCCGCTGACCGCATCGACGGCGAGCCCTTTGGTCGGCTTCCCGTCCACGGCGGTCAGGATGTCGCCTGACTGCATGCCCGCGCGCTCGGCCGGAGTCGCGGGAAGGACGTAGGAGACCCGGACCATCGAGGTCGTCGCGTCGGGTTGAATCATCACGCCGATGCCCCCAATCCGCTGTGGATCGAGCGCGTTGTTGAACGCGCGAAACTCGGCCGGCGTAAAGAACTGCGTGTAGCGGTCGTTGACGGCCTTCGCCATCGCGTCGATCGCAACGTAGGCAAACTCACTTGGCGACGCGTGCGCCGCGTGGGCGGTCGTAGCGATCGCGCCGTCGAGCGCGGCAAGCGTAGCGTCGCGCTCGGACTCGACGTGCAGCTGCGGCGGCACGACGGAGGCGCCGTGTTTGCGCGCCGCTCCAGCGAGCGCATCGCTCGCGGCCGAGAGCAGCGTTTGTGGATCCACGGTCTCGTAGTAGGTCGTCGTCAGCAATCGATAGCTTTCGGAGACGTCGCCGGAGACTTGATACGACAGCGCCGTGTCGGCCGGCGTCTTCGCGGCGGAGAAGACGGCGATTACTAGGCATGCGGCTGCGGCGCGCACAAAAACGTGAAGTCTCGACATGGTGTCCTTTCTTCGTTCCCTATCCGCAGAACGCATGGCGGGCCCCCGCCGTTTCAACGAGCAGCCGCCCGCCGGAGACGGTCCATGATCGCTCGACCCAAGCCGCGTTCGGGAACCGGCTCGACATCGAGACGATCCAGCGCAAGGGCATCGAGCGCGTGGAGGCTCTCAAAGAGGTTGGTTGCCGCCTCGCGCAAATCGCCCCGGGCCGAGAGTTGCCGGCTTGCCGCGTACCCCTCGATTGCCGCTCCGAATGAAAGCGCGCCGGCGCCCCGGCGCTCGGCCGGCGCGACGCTCTCCAGCCGAATGACGCGTAGCGGGGTGCGGGGTGCGTAATGATGGGCGAGCTGTCCCGGTGCGAGCGGGACCGAATCATTCGGCGCGGCGGCCGAGCGGACCGACGACCGCTTCGATCTCCTCGGACGGGATTGCGCCGGCTCGAAGCAGGACCGGATGCGGGTCGAAAGCGACGATCGTCGACTCGAGGCCGAGGTCGGCCGGACCGGCGTCGAGGATCAGGTCGGGCCCATCACCGAGCATGCGGGCGACGTGCTGCGCGCGAGTTGGGCTAATGTAGCCGAAGGGATTCGCGCTGGGCGCTGCAAGCGGCCCGGCCAGCCGGACCAGCGCTCTGGCCACCGGATGCGAGGGCATGCGTACGGCAACTCTCCCTAAGCCCGCCGTGACGATCCCCGGAACCGCTGGCTGCTTGCCGAGCACGAGCGTGAGTCCTCCGGGCCAGAACCGGCGGATCAAGGCTTGGGCCGGAGCGGGCACCTCGGCGGCGACTCTCTCGAGCATCTCGCGGTCGTACACGTGGACGATCAGGGGATCGAACCCGGGGCGCTGCTTGATCTCGAAGACCCGCGCAACGGCTGCCGGATCGAAGGCTGCGGCTCCTAGCCCGTAGACAGTCTCGGTCGGGAAGGCAACCACGCCGCCTTGGCGCAGCACAGCCGCCGCGCGGGCGACATTCTCGGGCGTTGCCGTCAGCAGCGGCAAAGCGACCGCCCGAAAGGGAAGGGATGACTGCCGCACCCAGATGATAAGCTGCAGCGTATGAGACGCTTCTTTAGCTTGGCGCCTCTTGCCGCGCTCCTAGTCTGCTCTGCCCTGATCCCTCTCGGGCTGAGCGACTGCGGCGGCGGCGGGACCCCGTCGGCCGCACCGCAGCCTTTCCGCCCCCTCCCCCCAGCGAAGAAGGGGAAATGGTTCACGCACGTTGTCATCGTCATTCAGGAGAACCGCACCTTCGACAACCTCTTCGCTACCTTTCCCGGCGCCGACGGGACGCTCCAGGGGAAGACGCACAACGGCACGATGCTCCTGCGCAAGAGCAGCCTCGAGAGCCCGATCTCGCCGAACAACGGCTATCGGTTCTGGATCAGAGATTACAACAACGGCCGGATGAACGGCTTCGACCTCGTTCCGATCGGGAGAACGCCCGGTACGTACGTCTATCAATACGTCGATCCGGCGCAAATCAAGCCGTACTGGGATCTTGCCAATGACTACGTCCTCTCCGACCACACCTTCCAAACCGAAGGGAGCGGCAGCTTTACCGCGCACCAAGATTTGATCCGCGGCGGCACCGAGATCAACGCCTCACAGAACATCATTGACTTCCCGACCGGGAAGCCGTGGGGCTGCGACGCGCCGCCCGGAACCGTCACGTCGCTCATCACCGAGCAGAACCACTATCTCGACAACCAAGGCCCGCGACCGTGCCTTTCGTATCGCACGCTGCGCGATCTGCTCGATACCAAGCAGTTGTCGTGGCGGTATTACGCGCCGACCGTTGGGCAGAGCTTCGGCGGTGACCTCTGGAACGCGTTCGACGTGATCTCTCCGGTGCGCTACGGACCGGAGTGGGCGCAGAATCAAGCCTCGCCCGAAACAAAGTTCTTTACCGACGTCGCTCGCGATTCGCTTCCCGCCGTTTCGTGGGTGGTTCCAGATTTTCAGAACTCCGATCATCCCGGCGACAACTCGGACACGGGTCCGTCGTGGGTCGCGCAAGTGGTCAACGCCGTCGGTCAAAGCTCGGCATGGAACACGACGGCGATCGTCGTCGTGTGGGACGATTGGGGCGGGTGGTACGACCACGTGCGGCCGCCCGGTTCGCACCGCTTCGGGGGGCTCGGCTTTCGCGTCCCGATGATCGTGATCTCGCCGTACGCAAAAGCCGGATACGTCTCACACAATCAGTACGAGTTCGGAAGCATCGTGCGCTTCGTCGAGGATAACTGGGCTATGGGACGGCTCGGAACGACCGATGCCCGCTCGCCAAACTTCGTACCCGATTTCTTCGACTTCAGTCAGAAGGCGCGCGCGTTCGACCCGATCGGCGCAAAGTATTCTAAGTCATATTTTTTGCACCAGCAGCCGTCCGACAGGCCTGTCGACGACGAATGATTAATAACCAGGATTACCCCATGCTTGAAATTCATCCCATCGCTTCTGTTCGGGACAATGGAATGTGCCGGCAGAACGCGAAGCGCGACACATATTCGAGATGCGTACGTTAAAGAGTTCGATGCATTCTCCGGCGCGCGCTAGCGCGGCTGGAACGATCGCCCCGCTGCCGCGACTGCGCGCGGTGCCGGTCGTGCTATCCGATTTCGAGCGAATCGGCGTGACGGTTCCGCGATCGCAAGATGAGCTCAAGGTAATTCAGGCACACTTCATGACGATCGCGCAATGCGCTTCGCGCGGTATCACCGCGCCCGCCGAGCGCGAGGCCATGCGCATCCTCATGCGGGAGCGCATGGATCGCTACGGCGCCTCGTCCGAGCACATCGCACAAAGGCAGGTCAGCGTGTTGACCTCGCGCTTCGTAACGCCCGACCCAAAGAATGAATCAGAGTGGGTGCGGCGCTACGGCGACTTGCGCACTCCGACCGGCGAGACGCTCGACGAACGAATGAATCTTTTCGAAGAGATCGCTTGCGGCGTCTTCGAGCGCGTCTATCGCGACGAGGAGTTGCCCCCGCCCGATGACATCGTCCACGTGAGCTGCTCGGGATACGTCTCGCCGAGCCCCGTTCAGACCTTTCTCTCGGGCCGCGGCTGGCTGCAGACCGGCGTTACCCACTCCTACCACATGGGATGCTACGGAGCGTTTCCCGCGATTCGCACCGCGCTCGGCCTGGTCGGTTCGTCGTACGTCTCCCTGCCGAAGGCGCGGCGACGCGTCGACCTCGTCCACACCGAGTTTCTCTCGCTCCACTTCGACTTGCTCGGCGAAGCGCCCGACAACTTCGTCACCTCGACGCTCTTTGCCGACGGCTTCATTAAGTATGCCGCCTATCCCGAGCTGGAGTTCGTTAAGAACCGGCGCAGCGGCCTGAAGGTCCTGGCGCTCGAGGAGCAGATCCTGCCCGATTCGCTTCACGAGATGACGCTGCGTCCGGGACCGCTGCAGTTCGACATGTCGCTCTCCAAGCGCGTGCCGTTTCTGATCCGCGACTCGATTCGCGCCTTCGTCCTGGCGATCTGCGATCAGGTCGGCATCGACTTCGAGCGAGAAAAGTCGCAGATGGTCTTCGCGATCCACCCCGGCGGCCCGGCGATCCTCAATCAGATTCGCACCAAGCTAGGCATCGAGGAGTCGCAGCTCGCGCTGAGCCGTGAGGTCTTGCGCGAGCATGGAAACATGGCCTCGGCAACCGCGCCGCATATCTGGCAGCGGATCGTCGACTCACCCGAGATTCCGGCCGGAACGAAGGTGCTGAGCATGGCCTTTGGGCCGGGCCTGACGGTAATAGGCGCCCTTTTCGAGAAGATATAGAGCTAACCATGGCCGACGCTGATTCATCGACGCCGAAGCGATTCTCCGTCCCGGGTCCCTTTTATTGGAGCGTTCGCGGCGTCCACGCCGCCGCGCCGCTCTTCGTCGGGCTAGGCAACCTCGAATCGAGGATGTTAGCGCGCCGCTTAGCGACGCGCACCGTCGACCGTCCGGTCTACATCTGCGGTCTACCGCGGGCCGGAACGACGATCACGCTGCAGATGCTCAGCGAGCATCCCGACGTGGTGACGCACAAGTACGCCGACTTCCTCATGCCGTACATGCCCTACGTCTGGAACCAAGTCTTTCCGCGCATCCCGGTCGACGCGATGCGCAAACCGGTACCGCGCATCCACCGCGATCGGATCGAGGTCACGCGCGACAGCGCCGAGATGGGCGAAGAGATCCTCTGGGAGCACTTCTTTCCGTACATTCACGACGAGTCCAAGTACGCGGTGCTCGACGGAACGACGTCGAACCGCAGCTTCGAGCGATTCTACACCGAGCATCTGCTCAAACTGGCCCTCGTGCGCGGGCGCTCGCGCTACGTTAGCAAAGCCATCATGTGCGTCGTGCGCATGCAATATCTGCGCAAGCTCTTTCCCGACGCGCGCTTCCTGCTCTACGTACGCAATCCGATCGACCACGTCGCTTCGCTGATCAAGCAAGACCGCATCTGGGCCGAACTGGAGCGCGACGACCCGCGGCAGATCGAGATCATCGAGTTGACGGGGCATCACGAGTTCGGTCCGAACCAGGTGATGGCCAACGTCGGCCGCCCAGAGGTTCTGCAGGAGATCCGGCGCCTCTTCAACGAGAATCACTGGGCCGAATCGCGCGCCCGTTACTGGGCCTACGTCTACGGTTTCGTCGCCAATCAGCTCGAGAGCGATCCAGAGCTCAAGCGCCAGGTCTGCGTGGTGCGTTACGAAGACCTCTGCGCCAATTCGCTCTCGACGATCGACCGGATTCTGGCGCATACGTCGCTCGCGCCGGAGAGCTTCGCTGCCGCGCGCACCGCGTACGGTGAGAAGCTCTCGTTTCCCGACTACTACAAGCCCTCGTTCGATGGCAGAACAGCTTGGCGCGATCACTGCGGCGACCCAAGACGTTGCTTCTTACTTCGGTTACGATGTCGCCGCACTAGCGCGGCGAGCGGGCGAGAGCGCCTCGGCACGAGCATGAGCCCTCGCCAGTGGGCGCTCGCGCTCTTCACCGGCGCCGCGATCGTCGCGTGCGGCGGGGGAAGCAGCGGAGTAGCCCCGAGCACCGAGGCTCCGGATCCGTTCTCAAAGGGTGGAACTCCGAAGATTGCGCACGTCGTAATCGTCATTCAAGAGAATCGCAGCTTCGACAACCTCTTCGCGACCTTTCCGGGCGCCGACGGAGCGACGGCCGGCGCGGCCGCAGCGATGCCGGCGCCGATCGCCAGCGCTTGCGCCGCGGAGGGCCAACCGGTGATCACCAAGCCGACGATGGTTCCGTTGACGCAGGTCTCGCTGATCGGCGCGGGATTTCCAAAGAATTTCGGTGAGGGGAACGACCTCTCGCACGTCTATAGCGGGTATCAGACCGACTACGACGGCGGCCCCATGGACGGTTTCGATCTCACGTCCTTCGGTCCCGACGGGTCCTCGACCGAGTCGACCTGCACGTACACGTATCAGTACGTGAACCCCCAGGAGATCCAGCCGTACTGGGATATGGCCGAGCAGTACGTCCTCGCCGATCACACCTTCCAGACACAAGGGAGCGGCACGTTTACCGCTCACCAAGATCTGATCGCCGGCGCGACGGTCGTCAACTTCGGCGGCTACGACGGCAGCGTGATCGACAATCCGACCTGGTTTCCCTGGGGCTGCGACGCGAAGTCGAGCACCGTGACCTCGATGCTCACGACGACCGGCAAGTATCTGCGCGATAAGGGCCCGTGGCCATGTTTTAGCTACGCCACGATGCGCGATCTGCTCGACACCAAGAAGGTTTCCTGGAAGTATTACGCTCAGGCGGTGCAAAAGCCGAACGGGCCGCAGCACGGTGATACCGCCGGCATCTGGAGCGCGTTCGACGCGATCGACGCCGTTCGCCACGATCCCAAGGAGTGGGGCACCAACGTCACCGCGAGCGACCTGAAGATATTCAAAGACATTAGCAACGGGCATCTCCCGGCGGTCTCGTGGATAACGCCGGACGCCCAGAACTCGGACCATCCGCAAGAGCACCAAAACGGGAAGCTCGTCGATGACGGTCCTTCCTGGGTGGCGTCGATCGTCAACGCGGTCGGGCAAAGCAAGTACTGGAAGTCGAGCGCCGTCATCATTCTTTGGGACGACTGGGGCGGCTTCTACGATCACGAGCCGCCGCCGTTCTTCGACCAAGCCGGCGGCCTGGGCTTCCGCGTGCCGATGCTGATCGTCTCGCCCTACGTACAAGCGCACGTCGAGCACACGCAGTACGAGTACGGCAGCATCCTGAAGTTCATCGAGCAGAACTGGAACCTCGGTTCGCTCGGAACGACCGATCAGCGCGCGACGTCGATCGGCAACGCGTTCGACTTTACGCAGAAGCCGCGGCCGTTCAAAGTCATTCCCTCGGTGCGCTCGCGGTCGTTCTTCCTCCAACAAAAGCCTTCGGGCATACCGCCCGACTCGGAGTAGCCCGAGCGATGCGCGTTCGCTGGGCCGAACTGCTCTTTGCATTGCTCGCCGCGGGTGCCGGCCTGGCTGCGTGCGGCACTCCGGGCTCGGGCTCCCCCTCGGTGCTTCCAGCGTCGTGGAACGCGCAAGCGAGAAAGACTCCAATCCAGCACGTAATCGTCGCGATTCAAGAGAACCGCAGCTTCGACGACTTCTTTGCAACGTTCCCGGGCGCCGACGGCACGAAGGTCGGGAAGGCCGCGCCGATGCCGCCGGCAATCGCACAGAGTTGCAAGACGCCGATCACCAAGCCGACGACGGTGCCGCTCAAAGAGGTCTCGCTGATCGGCAACGGACAGGACCTCGATCACACGCACCACGCCTTCATGACGTCCTGGAACGACGGCAACATGGACGGCTTCGATCGAACCTTCCTCGGATCCGGTGGCGGCGGCGGCCCCGCCTGCCTCTACACGTATCAATACGTCAACCCGGCGGAGATCCAACCGTACTGGGATATCGCCAAACAGTACGTGCTCGCCGACCACACGTTTCAGACGCAAGGCAGTGGAAGCTTCACGGCGCATCAGGACCTAATCGCGGGCAGCACCGAGATATCTTCGACCAAGGCGCTAATCGACACGCCGACGTTCTTCCCGTGGGGTTGCGACGCGAATCCGCCGGTCCGCACCGCGATCGTCAAAAAGGGCAGTCAGAAGGTCTATCGCTACGGCGGTCCGTTCCCTTGCCTTTCATACGCAACGATCCGCGATCTGCTCGACGCGGCGCACGTCTCGTGGAAATTCTACGCGATGGCGGTCCAAAAAGAGAGCGGGTGCGAGCACGGAAACACGGCCGGCATCTGGAGCGCCTTCGATGCGATCAAAGCGGTGCGGTATAGCCCGGAGTGGCATACGCACGTGACCCGCACCAACCTCGCCTTCTTCACCGACGTCTCCAAACGGCGGTTGCCGGCCGTTTCGTGGATTACGCCCGATTCGGTAAACTCCGACCATCCAGGCATAACCGATCACAAGCCGTGCCAGCAGGGCGGCCAACTGGCCGACACCGGCCCATCGTGGATCGCTTCGATCGTGAACGCGATCGGGCATAGCCCATACTGGAAATCGACCGCGATCGTCGTCGTCTGGGACGACTGGGGCGGCTATTACGATCACGTGCCGCCGCCCCAGCCGCGGACTTGGCAGGGCGGCCCGGGCTTCCGCGTGCCGATGCTGATCGTTTCGCCGTACGTCAGGCCCCACGTCGATCACACCGTCTACGAGTTCGGCAGCATATTGCGCTTCATCGAGGACAATTGGAGTCTGGGATCGCTCGGGACGAGCGACAGCAAATCGACGAGCATCGGCAACGCCCTCAACTTCAACATGCCGCCGCGCAAGTTCAAGACGATCCCGTCGAAATATCCGCAGAGCTTCTTCCTGCGTCAGCCGCCATCGGGGATTGCGCCGGATGAAGATTAGATCGGCTTGCGTGGCCGCCGGCTTTGCGCTGGCCGGATGCGGCGCGAGCTCGGCCTCGCTCCCGAAACAAGCACAACTCGATACTCTAGCCGGATCGCCGCTCGCGCAGAGCCCGATCCAACATATCGTCGTCGTCGTCCAAGAGAACCGCAGCTTCAACGACCTCTTCGCGACCTTCCCCGGCGCGGTCGGAACGACGACCGGCAAGATTCGCGTCGGCAGTCAAACCAAGTCGATCGCGCTTAAGAAAGTCACGCTCTTCGACACTTCGAACTTGCGGCACACCTACCCGGCCTACCACACCGCCTATCGTGACGGGCACATGGACGCTTTCAACCTGATTCGCTACGAGTCGACCGGCAAGCCTGAAGGTACCGCCCCGTACAAGTACGTCGATCCCGACGATCTCCGCCCGTATTGGGCGATGGCCGAGCAGTATGTGCTCGCCGATCACATGTTCCAAACCCAAGGCGGTGCGAGCTTCACCGCGCACCAGGATCTGATCGCCGGAGGAACCGCGATCGACGCAAAGCACAGTGTTATCGACAACCCGTCGAAGAATCCGTGGGGCTGCCCCGCGCCGAGCGGCACCGCAACGTCGCTGATCACGACGACCCTGCGGTATCAGCGGTATAGCGGCCCCGCGCCATGTTTCTCGTACCCGACGGTGCAGACGCTGCTCGACACGGCGGGCGTCTCGTGGAAGTACTACACGCCGGCGTGGCGCGGCAACACCGGCGGACTGTGGAACGCCTTCCTCGCGATCCGCTCGGTCTTCAACGACAAGCACGAGTGGAACTCGCACATCTCCCAGCCCGAGACGAAAATCTTCGACGACATCGATAACGGCTCGCTGCCGGCGATGTCGTGGCTGATTCCCAACGGCGTCAACTCCGATCACCCGGCCTATCCCTCCGACACGGGCCCATCGTGGGTTGCCAGCGTCGTCAACGCGATCGGCGCGAGCAAGTATTGGAAGTCGAGCGCGGTCATCATTCTCTGGGACGATTGGGGTGGCTTCTACGATCCAGTGAAGCCGCCTAAGCTCGACCAGCAGGGCGGCCCAGGCTTTCGCGTAGCCATGATCGTCGTCTCACCGTACGTGCCGCGTAGCAATATCTCGCACAGCGAGTACGAGTTCGGCAGCATCCTGCGCTTCGTCGAGGATAACTGGCACCTCGGGCGCCTGGGAACGACCGATCAAACGGCCAAGAGTATCGTTGACGTCTTCGACTATAACCAGACGCCGCGTAAGTTCCAAAAAATTCAGTCGCATTACTCCAAATCATATTTCTTGCACCAGCCGCCCTCGGGGTTGCCGGTGGACACCGAATAGCGCGAGGACAACCATGGCCACCCGAGCATCGTATCTTTCGATCTGCACGATCGCAGCCGGTCTCGCGCTCAGCGCCTGCGGCGGCGGCGCTGGTTCGCTCCCGGGCACGCTCTCGTACGCGCCCCAATCCGGCGCGGGGAGCTCGCCAATCGCGCACGTCGTGCTCGTCGTCCAGGAGAACCGCAGTTTCGACAACCTCTTCGCGCTATTTCCCGGCGCCGACGGCGCGACGCGCGGCAAGATGAAGATCAAATCGCACGGCAAGTACGTCGACCAGTGGACCAAGCTGACCGCGCAACCGCTGCTTCAGAAGAGCGACTTCCAGCACTGCCACAAGGCCTTCTTGACCGAGTACGACGGCGGGAAGATGGACGGCTTCAACCTGATCCATAAGGGCGTCTGCGGTCTGCCCGGCAAGCCGGTCGGGAAAGCCGTCTATCAATACGCCGAGCAAGATCAGATCGTGCCGTACTGGACGATCGCCGAAACCTACGTGCTCGCCGACCACATGTTTCAGACGCAAGGCAGCGGGAGCTTCACCGCGCACCAAGACTTGATCCGCGGCGGTACCGCGATCGACGCGCAAGGGAGCAGTTACACCGAGAGCCTGATCGATAACCCGACCGGCATGCCGTGGGGATGCAACGCGCCTCCAGGAGCCGTTACGTCGCTGATCAGCACCTCCGGTCAGATCACGCCCGGGCCGTATCCGTGCACCAACAAATTTGTTCCGACGAACGACTACCCGACGATGCGCGATACGCTCGATGCGGCCGGCGTCTCGTGGAAATACTACTCGCCCTGCTTCGTCGGTTTCAAAGGCTGCCCGGGAAACCAGCAGTGCAAGGCGTGCGCGGGTGCACTGCTCAACGCGTTCGACGTCATCTACCCGGTGTGGTCCGGTCCAGAGTGGGGCACGAACGTCTCGATGCCCGAGACGAACATCTTCAGCGACATCACCAACGGCCAACTGCCCGCGGTCTCGTGGGTGATTCCGGAGGACGCCAACTCGGACCATCCCGGAGACGGAACGGTCGACGACGGGCCGTCGTGGGTGGCAAGCATCGTGAACGCAGTCGGCCAGAGTTCGTACTGGAACTCAACGGCGGTCATCATCCTGTGGGACGATTGGGGCGGCTTCTACGACAACGCCGTTCCGTACATGCAAGACAATCAAGGCGGGCTCGGCTTCCGCGTCCCGATGCTGGTCGTCTCACCCTACGCGAAGAAAGGCTCGGGGAGCCTGGGCGGCTACGTCGCCAAGACCAACTACGAGTTCGGCAGCATCCTCAAGTACATCGAGCAGAACTTCCATCTTAGTTCGCTGGGAACCACGGACAAGCGCGCGACGAGCATCGGCAACGTCTTCAACTATAACCAGAAGGCGCGAACGTTCAACCCGATTCCTTCACAGCACTCGGCTGAGTACTTCATCAACCACAAGCCGACGCCGCAATACGGCGATCCCGAGTAGCGAAGCTCCTACTCGGTGTCCGGCGGCCGGGGGTCGTTCGGCTGCGCGAGAAAGAACGCCGGGCCCTTGGGTGCCTTGATCGGCACGAACGCCCGCGGCTTTTGCGAGAAGTCGAGACAGTCGCCGGCCGGCGACATCGCGCGGCGGTCCGCAGCGGCCAGATGATCGAGCCCGAAGAGATCTTCGGCGAAGCGTAAGACGCTCGCCGTTTCGTACTGGACGTGCGAGACGTAACCGTGCTTGGCATAGGGTGAGATCACGAGCAGCGGAACGCGAAATCCCAAGCTATCGTAATCCTTGAACGGCGGCGGGACGCGGTCGTAGTGGCCGCCCCAGTCGTCCCACATGACGAAGATTACGGTGCTCTTCCAGTACTTGCTCTCCCCGACGGCGTTTACTACGGAAGCGACCCACGACGGACCGTACCCGCCCCCGCACGCAGGATGGTCGGAGTCGGGGCACTGCGGCGTGATCCACGTAAAGCTCGCCAGCTTTCCATTATTGACGTCGCGGAGAAAGCGCTTCTGCGGCGTGATGACGTCCTTCTTCCAATCTGGACCCTCGAAGATGTGCTTCACCGCTTGATAGCCCGACCAGAAGCCGCTGGTGAACATCGTATACTTGCTCGTGTAGAAGCGCCACGGGAGGCCGGCCTTGTCGAGCTCGTCGCCAAGCGTCGGGTAGTCGAAGCACGGACGCTGCGCTCCGCCGTACGTACGTTGGTGCGTGATAATCCCGACCTGATCGTCGCCCTGACCGGCGCAGCCCCAGTAGAAGGTGGGCACGTTCATCGACGACTGCGCCTGCGCCGCGATGATATACTGGTGCGCGACGAAACTCTCGTCGAGTTGCGAGGCGAACATCCGGTCGGCCAAGACCCACTCGTGCGCCATGGCGAAATATGGTTTGGTCTCGTCGTGATTTACGTAGACGTACGCCGGATAGTCGGACCTGCCGTAGTAGCCTTCCCGATCGAAGCCGTTCATCCGGCACTTCGTTCCTGGAAGAGACCCGGTCCCGTTGCACGCGGCAAACATCGCTTGAGCCGAATGGTCGATGTCGTAGACGGTGGCGAGACTCACCGGCTGCAGGACGATCGTCTTTCCCTTCGAGGTCTTACCCTTCGAGACGGTGTCGGCGCCGGGATAGCCTTCGAAGACGCTATTGAAACTGCGATTCTCTTGCACGACGAACACGACGTGCTCGATCTTCCCCGCACCGGTCGTCGTCGACGGCAGCAGCTCGCTGCGAACGCCTGGCAGAGGCGACACGCGAGACCCAGATGAGCACGCCGCCAAGGCCACGATCGCGGCCCAGAGCAGCACCGCGGCCCGAAGCGTAGAGGTCACCGCCGTGCATTGGTGCGTGCCCGCGCGGGTTCCCTTCGAGAGAGGCGCCCGGCAGGCGAAAGCTGGGGTCGCTCCGGGAGGTGAGCACCCCGCCCGGACCTAACTCAAATCCCTTCCCCAGACCTTGAAGAAACAAGACCTTGAAGAAAAAGGAGCATTTGTGAACGGAACCTTGAAGTTTGCGGCGCCGCTTATTGCGGTGATCGCATTAGCCGCCTGTAACGCAGGCGGCTCTTCCAGCGTGCCGGGGACGCCCGGCCAATCCACCGCGATGACGAGTCATTCAGCGCCGGCTTGGAAGGCGCAGGGGCTAGCGCACCCGGCCTGCCCGCAAGTCGTCGGCCTGCCGACCTGCCTCGCGCTCGTCAGCGGTAAGATCAGCCCGCTCTGTTCGCCGTCGTCGTCGTGCGGCTTCACGCCGACCGACCTCCGGACGCGTTACAAGCTGCCTTCGACCACGAAGGGATCGGGGCAGACCGTCGCCATCGTCGATGCCTTTGACGATCCCAACGTTGCAACCGACCTTGCGACGTTCCGGTCGCAGTATGGCCTCGGAACGGCAAACTTCACCAAGTACAACGAAAACGGCGGAACCAGCGGATTCCCGTCGGGCAGCCCGGGCTGGGGCGTCGAGATCTCGCTCGACGTCGACATGGTCTCAGCTGTTTGCCCGTTATGCAAAATCGACCTGATCGAGACCAACGGCGGAATCAGCGACATGGAGACCGCCGAAGCGACCGCCGTGAACCTCGGCGCGCACATCATCAGCAACAGCTGGATCTGCTACGGCAGCGTCAACTGCGGCGACTCGAACTTTGGCAACTTCTTCGACACGCCGGGCGTCCTCTATCTCGCCGCCTCGGGTGACGAGGGTTACAACGAGAACGGCGCTCCGGAATCGCTCGGAACCGTCGTCTCGGTCGGCGGCACGCAGCTCGCCAAGAGCGGCACGACCTATACCGAAAGCGCTTGGGACGGAGCCGGCTCGGGCTGCGCCACCGGCGTGACCAAGCCCTCGTGGCAACACGACACCGGCTGCACCTCCCGCACCGACACCGACGTCTCAGCTGAGGCCGGTTGCTCGCCGGGCGTTGCGGTCTACGACACCTACTCGGAGCCGGGCTGGATCGGCGTCTGCGGAACCAGCGCTGCGTCACCCACAATCGCCGGCGTCTACGCGCTGGCGGGCAACGCGTCGTCGCAAACCGCCGCGGAGAAGCTCTGGAAGCTCAGCAAGAAGCACAGGAAGCATTGGCTCCACGACATCACGACCGGCAGCAACGGTTCGTGCGGCGGCAGCTACCTCTGCACGGGCGTTAAGGGTTACGACGGTCCGACCGGCTGGGGAACCCCAAACGGAATCAAGGCCTTCTAATCTAACGCCGGTAAGGCACAACTGGAGGCGGCGTTTCGACGCCGCCTCCGTTCTTTTTCGCAGGTCTCCCGACGAGAAAAGACGTACGCCATCGGTTCCCCAGAACAGCGACGGAAACGAAGAAGGAGCAATTGTGAACCGAGCTTTTTCGATGGCGGCGCCGCTTATATGCGGTGCTTGCATTAGCTGCGTGTAACGCGGGCGGCTCTTCCAGCGTGCCGGGGACGACCGGCCAATCGAGTGCGATGTCGCATTCGATACCCGCCTGGCAGGCCAAGGGTCTCGCGCACGCCGCTTGTCCGCAGGTTATCGGCAAGCCGTCCTGTCTCGCGCTGACGATCAACCGGAACGGGATCTCGCCGGCCTGTGTCGGTTCAACGTGCGGGCTGGCGCCGGCCGATCTTCAAGCGGCCTATCATCTTCCTTCGGGAACGAAGGGCGCCGGGCAGATCGTTGCGATCGTCGACTTCAACGACAACCCCAACGTTGCCAGCGACCTCGCAGCATACCGCAGCGAGTTTGGTCTCGGAACGGCGAACTTCACCAAATACAACGAAGATGGTCAGATCGGCAACTATCCGCCGCCCGACCCCGGATGGGGCGTCGAGATCGACCTCGACGTCGACATGGTCTCGGCCGTCTGCCCGAAGTGTACGATCGCGCTGATCGAGAGTGCCGGGAACATCCAGGCTGCCGAACAGACCGCAGCCAACCTCGGCGCGCACGTCGTCAGCAATAGTTGGGGATGTCCTCAATCCGACAACTGCGGCGATCCGAACTTTAGCACGTACTTCAACATTCCCGGGGTTCTCTATCTGGCCAGTTCGGGCGACTCCGGCTATCAAGGTAACCACCCCGGCGCTCCAACGGCGCTCGCCGACGTCGTCTCGGTCGGCGGTACGCAGCTTATGAAAAGCGGCTCGACCTACAGCGAAATCGCTTGGGATGGAGCCGGCTCGGGCTGCGCGACCGACGTTACCAAGCCGAGCTGGCAGCACGACACGGGTTGTGCGGGACGCACCGTCTCCGACATCTCGGCCGAAGCCGGCTGCTCCCCAGGCGTCGCCGAATACGATTCATATCAAGCACCCGGCTGGATCGGTGAATGCGGTACAAGCGCCGCCTCGCCGATCGTAGCGGCAAGCTACGCGTTGGGCGGAAAGGCGCAGAATCAAGATGCCGCAGCGCACATCTGGAAGCTCAAGAAAAAGTTGAAGGCAAAGGATCTTCACGACATTACCAGCGGCAGTAACGGTTCGTGCGGCGGAAGCTACCTCTGCACGGCCGGGACGGGTTATGACGGTCCGACCGGATGGGGAAGCCCCAACGGCGTGAAGGGCCTCTAACTCTGAATCCGCTCGAGCGCAGATGGAGGCGGCGTTCCGGCGCCGTCTCCATTCTCATCACCGCGATCGCGCTTGCGTCGTGTACCGGCAACGGGGGCTCTGCGAACGTTCCCGCGGTTTCCAGCAGACCGGCGCTGCGCTACAACGTCAACCCAATCCAGCACGTCGTCTTCGTCGTTCAAGAGAATCGCTCGTTCAACAACCTCTTCATGGGCTATCCGGGCGCGAAGACGCAGAAGTACGGCTACGATACCGACGGCAACAAGATTTCGCTGTACAAGGAGAGCCTAGCGAACAACTGGGACATCGACCACTCGGCAGCGGCGTTCTTCGAGGACTGCGACGGCTCCGGATCGCTGCCCGGCACGAAGTGCAAGATGGACGGCTGGAACAACCAGCAGGCCGGCATCGGTCATCCTCCTAATTTCGCCTACGCGTACGTTCCGGAGAAGCAGATCGATCCGTATTGGAAGATGGCGCATCAATACGTAATCGCCGATCACATGTTTGCATCGAATCTCGACGGAAGCTTCGTGGCTCATCAGTATGCAGTCGCGGCCTACTCGAGCGAGGCAGTCGACGTGCCAAACGCCCAGTGGGGGTGTGAAGGCACGGCAGGAGATAAGGTCCCGACGCTTACGCAGCAGCGCGTCGACGGCCCTAAGATTACGCCGTGCTTCGATAACGCCACGATCGGCATCAACGCCGACAACGCGGGCGTAACGTGGCGCTTCTACGCCGGAACGATCTACGGCGACGGCGGAATATGGTCGGCGTATCAAGCCGACGGCGCTGTCTACGGAGGTACAGACTGGACCAAAGACGTGATCAATCCGCCCTCGCAGTTCCTCGCCGACGTCGCCGGCGGCACGCTGGCCAACGTCACCTGGATCACGCCGACCAACAAGACCTCCGACCACGCCGGCTTGGAGGCCGGGGAAGGTCCGGCCTGGGTCGCGTCGATCGTCAACGCGATCGGCACGAGCCAGTTCTGGAACTCGACCGCGATCTTCATCATGTGGGACGATTGGGGTGGATGGTTCGATCCGGTTAAGCCGGTCTTCGAAGATTACGACGGGCTCGGCTTCCGCGTACCGTTATTGATCGTCTCACCGTACGCCAGGCAAGGCTACGTGTCGCACCAGCAGTACGAAACCTCGAGCGTCCTGCGCTTTATCGAGGATACGTTCGGGCTGCCGCAGATGGCGGCGAGCGACAAGCGCGCGCGCGATCCAGCCGGCGATGCATTCAACTTCAATCAGCAGCCGCGCCCGTTCAAGAAAATCGCAGGGGGCAAACCGCTGAAGTTCTGGCGAAGGCTCGATCGCTCTGTACCCCGAGCTAGCAGGCCGCCGGGAATGATCGGCGACGACTAGCCTGGTCGCCCGCACGCTCCAGGGAACTGCCTGCCCGCCTGGCGCGTTTCCTATAGCGTCGGGCCTCTCCTGGGGAGAGGTACCCGGCGACATAAGACGTAGCTCAACACCTCCCCAGATCGTCGGTAAAATAAGGAGCATTTGTGAACCGAGCTTTATCTTTCGCGGCACCGCTCATTGCGGTGCTCGCGTTAGCCGCCTGTAACGCGGGCGGCTCTTCCAGCGTACCGGCATCGGCCGGCCAATCACTCTCGCAGTCGCATCAAATTCCGGATTGGCAACTGCACCACACCGCGGTCGCCGCCTGTCCGGGCGTGCGCACCGGCGGTTACATGCAGTGCGATGCGCTGATCGAGCGCCCGATGAGAGCCGGGATGTCGCCGGATGTAACCGGCTTGGGACCGCCCGACTTCCAGACGTACTACAACCTGCCTTCCAGCACCAAGGGTGCGGGCCACGTCGTCGGAATCGTCGACGCGTTCGACAATCCCAACGTCGCCAGCGACCTGGCCGTCTATCGCAGCAACTACGGACTGGGAACGGCGAACTTCAAGAAGTACAACCAGACGGGCCAACAGAGTAACTATCCGGCCCCCAACGCGGGTTGGGGCACCGAGATTGATCTCGACGTCGAAATGGTTTCAGCCGTCTGCCCGAAGTGCACGATCTACCTGATCGAAGCGAACTCTAACTCGACGCCCGACCTCTACGCCGCCGAGCAAGAGGCCGTCAAACTCGGCGCGCACATCGTCAGCAACAGCTGGAGCGGCTGCTGCAGCGCCTCGGGCGGCGCCTTCGACACCCCGCACGTGACCTATCTCGCCAGCGCGGGCGACAGCGGCTACGGCATCGGCGACCCGGCCGACTACGACAACGTGGTCTCGGTCGGCGGCACCGAGCTCCGGAAGATCCGTGGCGTCTTCCAAGAGACGACCTGGTCCGGCACCGGCGGCGGCTGCTCGAAGGTCGCCAAACCCTCGTGGCAGCACGACTCGGATTGCAGCTTCCGTACGGCCAACGACGTCTCGGCGGTCGCCGAAGGCGTAGCGATCTACGACAGCTACCCGTCGGGCGGCTGGGGCACGGTCGGGGGAACGAGCGTCTCCTCGCCGATGCTCGGCGGCGTCTTCGGGTTGACCAACAACTTCAAGAAGCAGCACGGCGGCAAGAATTTCTGGGCGCATGCTGCTAAGGATACGCAGTTTCTGCACGACATCACCCAAGGCAACGACGGCCAGTGCGGTGGAACCTACCTCTGCACGGCTGGAACGGGTTACGACGGCCCGACCGGCTGGGGAACCCCCAACGGCATCGGCGCGTTCTAAGCGCGTCCGCTGCCTTGCATTCCAAGGAAGCAAGGCGAGCGTAACGTAGGCAGCAGGGGGACCTTCGCGGAGGTCCCCCTGCCACAAAAGACGTAACTCATCGTTTCCCCAGATTAAACGATGGAAAAAGGAGCTTTTGTGAACCGAGCCTTATCGTTTGCGGGGCCGCTTATTGCGGTACTCGCACTAGCCGCGTGCAACGCAGGCGGCTCATCCAGTACGCCGGGATCGACCGGCCAATCAGTTTCGCAGTCGCGCCACATTCCGCAGTGGCAGCTGAATCACACCGCGGTCGCCGCCTGTCCGGGCGTGCGCGTCGGCGGTCAAATGCAGTGCGACGCACTCATCGAAAGCAGCCACGGCATGAATCGCGCGATGCTCACCGGCCGTCGCCGGTTGGGCGCCGCTCGATTTCCAGACGCGCTACAACCTCCCGTCGAACAGCAAGGGAGCCGGGCACATCGTTGCGATCGTCGACGCATTCGACAACCCCAACGTCGCCTCGGACCTCGCGGCCTATCGCACCCAGTTCGGTCTCGGAACGGCGAACTTCAAGAAGTACAACCAAGTCGGGCAACAGAGCAACTACCCGCAGGGTAGCCCGGGCTGGGGCGTGGAGATCGACCTCGACGTCCAGATGGTTTCGGCCGTCTGTCCGAAGTGCACGATCTACCTGATCGAGGCGGACGACAACTACACCAACAATCTCTACGCGGCCGAGATGGAAGCCGTCAAGCTCGGCGCGCACATCGTCAGCAACAGCTGGGGTGGCGGCGGCGGCAGCCCCTCGGGCGGCGCGTTCGATCACCCGCACGTAACCTATCTCGCCAGCTCGGGCGACGGCGGTTTCGGGATGCAAGACCCGGCCGATTACGATAACATCATTTCGGTCGGCGGCACGATCCTTCAGAAGAGCGGCTCCACCTATACCGAACAGACCTGGCCCGACACGGGCGGCGGCTGCTCGGTCGTGGCCGAAGCCCTCTTGGCAACACGACGCGGATTGCAGCTTCCGCACCGGCAACGACATCTCGGCAGTCGCTGCCGGTGTTGCTGATCTACGACACCTACGACGAAGGCGGGCTGGTTCACCGTCGGCGGAACGAGCGTTTCGTCTCCGATGCTCGGCGGCGTCTACGGTCTGACCGGGAACTACAAGAAGCAGCACGGCGGCAAGAAAGTCTGGACGCAGACCGCCGGCAAGTACGCGGCTGACCTTCACGACATCACCACGGGCGCCGATGGCTCGTGCGGCGGCACGTACCTCTGCAAAGCCACGACCGGATACGACGGACCGACCGGTTGGGGAACCCCCAACGGTATCGGCGCGTTCTAACCCAGACTGGTTCCTGAAAGAAAGGGCGGTGCTTCGGCGCCGCCCTTTTCCTCTCTAAGAAGGCATCCTCTTGTGAACTCAACCTACAGGCTAGGGGCGTTGCTCGCCGCTGTGGCGCTGAGTGCGTGCAGCACGCACGGGCCCTCATCGGCCCTACCCGCGGCGCGCGTGATGGCCGCGCCGCTCACCAGCAACCCGATTCAGCACATCGTCTTCATCGTTCAAGAGAACCGCTCGTTCAACAACCTCTTCTTAGGTTATCCGGGTGCAAAGACGCAGAAGTACGGCTTTGACACCAACGGCGTGAAGGTCAAGCTTCACGCCACCGACTTGGCGACGCACTGGGATATCGGACACGCTGCCCGGGATTTCTTCGCGGCGTGCGACGGCACCGGAAGCCTGCCCGGCACGAAGTGCAAGATGGATGGTTGGAATAACGAACAGCCGGGAACGATCCGGCCGCCTCCGGAGTTCGCCTATGCCTACGTGCCGCGCAAGCAGATCCGGCCGTATTGGGACATCGCGCAGCAGTACGTGCTCGCCGACAAGATGTTCGCATCGAATCTCGACGCCAGCTTCATCGCGCATCAGTATGCGGTCGCGGCCTTTGCCAGCGGAGCGGTCGACGGTCCGGGAGGCCCGTGGGGCTGCGAGGGCACATCGCAAGATACGATCGTGACGCTGACGCAAAAGCGTGTCGCCGACGGTCCGAGGATCCCGGCCTGCTTCGACAACCCGACGATCGGCATCAATGCCGACAACGCGGGCGTAACGTGGCGCTTCTACGCCGGAACGATCTATGGCGACGGCGGCCTGTGGTCGTCGTATCAAGCCGACAGCGCTGTCTACGGAGGTACAGACTGGACCAAAGACGTGATCAATCCGCCCTCGCAATTCATCAGCCGACGTCGCCGCCGGTACGCTCGCCAACGTCACCTGGATCACGCCGACGTACGAGACCTCCGACCATGCCGGCCTAGGGGCGAGTGAGGGTCCGGCATGGGTCGCCTCACTGGTCAACGCGATCGGCACGAGCCAGTTCTGGAACTCGACGGCGATCTTCATCATGTGGGACGATTGGGGCGGATGGTTCGATCCGGTTAAGCCGGTCTTCGAAGATTACGACGGGCTGGGCTTTCGCGTGCCGTTATTGATCGTCTCACCATACGCCAGGCAAGGCTACGTGACGCACAAGCAGTACGAAACCTCGAGCGTGCTGCGCTTTATCGAGGATACGTTCGGGCTGCCGCAGATGGCGGCGAGCGACAAGCGCGCGCACGATCCAGCCGGCGACGCCTTCAACTTTAACCAGCAGCCGCGTGCTATTCAAGAAGATTGGCGGCAGCAAGCCGCTGCGCTTCTGGAAGCAGCTCGATCGTTCTGCACGCCAAGTCAACAAGCCGACCGGGATGATGGGCGACGACTAGCGGTCGTCCGCCGGCGGAACAGGCAATCAGCGACAAAAGACGTAACTCATCGTTTCCCCAGATTCGCGATGGAAAAAGGAGCATTTGTGAACCGAGTTTTATCGATGGCGGCGCCGCTTGTTGCGGTGCTCGCATTAGCCGCTTGTAATGCAGGCGGTTCGTCCAACATGCCGGGGACGCCCGGCCAATCGAACGCGGCGACGCGTTCCATGCCGGAGTGGCAAGCCAAGGGCCTCGCCCATGCGGCCTGCCCGCAGATCGTTGGCAAGCCATCCTGTCTTGCACTCACCACCAACCGAGTCAGCCCGCTTTGCACCGGCGCAACGTGCGGGTGGGCGCCGATCGATTTGCAGACGCGCTACAATCTGCCCTCGAACACCAAAGGTGCGGGCCAGATCGTTGCGATCGTCGACTTACTTCGACAACCCCAACGTGGCCAGCGACCTCGCCGTCTACCGGTCGCAGTTCGGCTTAGGAGCGGCGAACTTCACCAAGTATAACGAGCACGGAGAGATCGGAAACTATCCGTCCGGGAGCCCCGGTTGGGGGACTGAGATCGACCTCGACGTCGACATGGTCTCGGCAATCTGCCCGAAGTGCACGATCGACCTGATCGAGGCCAGCGGCGATGACAACGGAGAGGCCGCCGAAGCGACCGCCGTAGCCCTTGGCGCGCACGTCGTAACCAACAGCTGGGACTGCCCAGGCAGCTCCACCTGCGGCGGCGACCCCAACTTCGCCCAAGCCTTTAACGTGCCCGGCGTGGTCTTTCTCGCCTCCTCGGGCGACGCCGGCTACGGCACGAGCCACATCGGCGGTCCGGCAGATCCTCGGCAGCGTCGTCGCCGTCGGCGGCACTCAGCTGCAGAAGAGCGGCTCGACCTACTCAGAGGTAGCCTGGAACGATGCCGGCTCCGGTTGTGCGACCGGCGTCACCAAGCCGGGCTGGCAGCACGATACCGGCTGCACCTCGCGCACGCAGACCGATATCTCGGGCGAAGCCGGCTGCTCGCCGGGCGTTGCCGAGTATGACTCGTACCAAGCACCCGGTTGGATCGGCGAATGCGGCACAAGCGCCTCGTCTCCCGCGATCGCCGGCGTCTTCGCGCTAGCCGGCAACGCTGCTAGCCGAGATGCTGCGAAGAATATCTGGAAAGCCAAGAAAAAGAAGAAGAACAAAGCCCTCCACGACATCACCAGCGGCAGCAACGGCTCGTGCGGCGGCTCGTACCTCTGCACGGCCGGGACCGGCTACGACGGCCCGACCGGCTGGGGAACTCCCAACGGCATCGGCGCGTTCTAAACCAAAAACCTGTTCCCGAAAAAGAAAGGGCGGCGCTTCAAGCGCCGCCCTTTTCCTCTCTAAGAGCTGGGGCTACAGGTCGGTATCGATGGGTAAGTAAGACTGCTGCTCGCGCAGAAAATAGGTTTTCGAAAGGCTGGACGCGATGTGTTTGAACGGGCGAGGACCCTTCGAATAATCGAAGACGTCGATAATGCTGTTGGCTCGCCGATCGCTGGTTCCCAGCGAGCCGAGGTTCCAGTTCTTTTCGATGTACTTTAAGATGCTGCCGAACTCGTACTGCGTCGTCGAGACGTAGCCTTTCTTGGCGTACGAAGAGACGATCAGCGCCGGAACGCGAAAGCCCAGGCCACCGTAGTCCCAGCTGCGGCGGGTCGAGGTTGTCGTAGAAGCCGCCCCAATCGTCCCAGACGACCACGATCGCGGTCGAGTCCCAGTAGGCGCTCTCGCCGATCGCGTTGACGACGCTGGCAACCCACGATGGTCCGTTGTCACCTTCTCCCCCGGATGGTCGGAGTCGGGCTGGTTCGGAATCAACCAGGAAACCGCAGCTAGCCGGCCGTGCTTGACGTCCGAGAATATCTTCGTCTGCGGGCTGACGACGTTCTTCTTCCACTGCGGACCGTAACGGACGGCCTTGATCGCATCGAACGCACTGAACAGCTTGCCGTTTGCGGTGCAGCACATCTTCGGCACGTAGTACGTCCACGAGACCTTAGCCGCGTCGAGCAGGTCGCGCAGCGTTTCGTAGCTGAGGCATGGGGACGGTCCCTGTCCCGGTTGGAACTCGTCGTCTTGGGTGATCAGCGAGGTATGGGTGCCCTTTGGCGCGTCGCAGCCCCAAACGCACTTCGATCCGGCGCACGAGGGCAGATTCACCAGCGCCTCGCCGGGTTCGATGACGGTGCCGCCGGCGATCAAATCTTGATGGGCCGTGAAGCTGCTGCTTCCTTGCGTCGTAAACATATGCTCGGCTAGTACGTAGCGCTTGGCCATGTCCCAATACGGCGCGATCTGCGCCGGATCGGTATATTGATACGGGTACTGTGCACTCCGGCTGCTGGTCGGCGAAGGCACCATATCGAAATCGTCCATAGCGCCGCCGTCGCGCGCGGTGCGATAGCCTTGATAGCTGTGGTTGAGATCGTGCGAGGTGACTAAATCGCTCTTGGTCAACGCGATCGTCTCGTTCTGGGCGATGTTGCAGGTCGCGTCCTTTGCGATCTTCCCTTGGGTCGTTCCATCGGTCCCGGGAAAGGTTGCGAAGAAGTCGTTGAACGTGCGGTTCTCTTGAATCACGATTACCACGTGTTTGATCGGGCTCGCTGAACCAGGCGTTCCCGGATTCGAGTGCGGCGCGGGCGCGGGCGGAGAGACCGAGTTCGCAGCGCCGCCACAGCTTGCGAGCGCGAGCGCGAACGCCGGAACTAGCCGCGCCATTGCGCGCGTCCGCAAAAGCCTAGCCCTCCGCGATGCTCGTGACCGCCTTCACGAGCGAATCCTTGCCCTTTGTGAGCGTCCGAAACGCCATCGCGGCGTAGTCGAAAACCTCGGGCAAGCGCCGCAGGTAACCGGTTAGGAAGCGCCACGAGAAGAGGTGCTTGGGCGAGAGATACTCCGCCTCGTAGAGCAGCAAAAGATTGGCCAAAATAAAGTGGCGCATCGCGCTTCCGCGCCTGATGTAGACGCGCCAGCGCTTCGAGATGTCGACGTTGGTGAAGACGCCGTTGCGCAGGGAGCCGGATAGTACCGCCGGACTGACCGTGATCGCGCTATCGTACTCGTGCGGAGGATTGCGCGGAGCGGTCGATCGTCGCTTTACCGAAGTTGACCGTCCAGTACTCGGTCTGCGGCTTGTCGATGGTGAATACCCAGCGGCGTCTTCTTGATCGCGGGCCGCAGCAGTCGCGTCGCTCTAAAGAACTTGGCGAAGTACGCCGAGAAGTCATCGAAGGAGATCTTCTTTTGCCGCTTCCGAGGCGTAGGTCTTCTCCAGGCGCTCTCCGACCTCGACTCGCGCGCTGCTCGGCATACGCCACCATGTCGTCAACGCCGTTCTCGCTTAGCTCGAAACCCGATTCCGGGGACCAGCTGCTGCCGACCGGCATCACGACGAGTTCGGTTCCCGGCAGGCGTGCCGCGTTCGCTTCGAAGTAGGTCTTCATCTGGGCGGCGGAGACCAAGAAGCGGTTCTCGTCGCGCACCTCACGATGCAGGTGACAGATGCCGCTGGCAAAGGGGATCGCATAGCGTGGGCGGAGCTGCACCGCAGCCCCTACGAACGCGTCCATGTACGTACGCGCGTCGACCGGAAGCCGGTCGACCGGATCTTCGAACGTGTAGCGGGTTGGGTACGACCACGCCGGCGAGTGGCTTCGCAGCATGAAGTCGATCTTCGGATACTTCGCCCGAAAAGTTCGCCAGAGCGACGGCAGCGGCTTCGAATCGTTTAGGTCGAAGAGCACCGTGCCGTCGGCCTCGACGACCGCGACGCTGTCGTCCTGGAAGCTGACCTGATAGCTGGTCAGGGTGAAGCCGTCGGTCAGCGCGATCGACGTTCCGTGGGGCAGCTCGACCACCCGATCGAACCCCAAATCGGCAAGCTGACTGGGCAAGCCGGAGATCGGAAACTTCGGGACGACGATCGTCGTGCTCTTCGAGAATTTCTTGAGCGTCCGCGGATCGAAATGATCGAAATGCCAGTGGGTCACGTAGACGTAGTCGGCCCCGAAGATGTCGTCGCCGAAGATCGGTGGCGGGCAGTGCCACCACGACGACCAGTACGTCGGTTCGTTTAACCACGGGTCGACGATCAGACGCTTGCCTTTCGCCTGAATGTCAAGACAGGCGTGGCTGACGATTTTAAACTTCATCTATTCCGTATCCGCCGGTTGGTACGATGGCTGCTGCCCCGTGCCGGCAGCGCGCTACCGGGCCTGGTATTCGACCAGCCGCCCGCACAAGATGCGACGCCGAAGGCTGGGGGATCGGCCCCGCGCAGAGCGCTCGAGCGGTTGAGTGCATTGAAAACCCTGGTCTCCTTTTAGAAGTCGGTATCGGGCGGTCTAAACGACGGTTTCTTATGGAGAAAGTATGACTTTGAAAGGCTCGACGGAATCGAAACGAACTGGCGCGGGCTCTGCGAATAGTCGAAGGCGTCGATGATGCTGTTGGCACGTTGATCGCTCGTCCCGAGCGAGGGAAGGTTCCAGTTCTTCTCGATGTACTTCAAAATGCTGCCGAACTCGTACTGAGTCTGCGAGATGTAGCCCTGCTTCGCATACGCCGAGACGATCAGCGCAGGAACGCGGAAGCCGAGGCCGCCGTATCCAAGCTGTTGCGGATTGAGGTTGTCGTAGAGACCGCCCCAATCGTCCCAGACGATGACGATCGCGGTCGAGTTCCAGTACGGGCTCTCGCCGATCGCGTTGACGACGCTTGCCACCCACGACGGCCCGGTGTCGGTGGGATCGCCGGGATGATCCGAGTCGGCCTCGTCGGGCATCGATCCACGAGACGCCGGCGAGCTGTGCCGTCGGTGATGTCGCCGAAGATGTTTGTCTCGGGACTCGAGATGTTGGTCGACCACTCCGGACTATTGCGCACCGCTTTGATCGCGTCGAACGCGCTCAACAACTTGCCGTTGGCCGTGCAGCACATCGGCGGCACGTAATACTTCCACGACACGCCCTTAGCGTCGAGCAGATCGCGCAGCGTCGCGTAGGTGAGGCACGGAAAGGGCCCTGTATTGCGGAAGACTTGGTCGTTTTGCGAGATCAACGACGTTCTGCGTCGCCTTCGGCGCGTCGCATCCCCAGACGCACTTCGTACCCGAGCACGACGGCAGGTCGACCATCGCCTTGGGCGGATTCGACGTGACGATCGTACCGCCGGCGATCAGGTCTTGATGGGCGGTGAAGCTGCTGCTGCCTTGCGTCGTGAACATGTGCTCGGCCAGCACGTATTGCTGCGCGATATCCCAGTAAGGCGCGATCTGCGAGGGATCGGTGTACTGATACGGATAGGTGCACTCGGGGGCGCCGCTCTGGAACGGAACTTTATCGAATCCGTTCATCTTTCCGCCGGCGCGCGCGATGCGAGTATCCGTTGATAGCTGTGGTTGAGATCGTGCGCTAGAACGAGATTGCTCTTGGTGAGCGCGATCGTCGTGTTCTTCTTGATGTGGCAGTGCTTGGATCTTTGGCGATCTTGCCGACCGTCGTCCCGTCGCCGCCCGGATATGTCGCGAAGAAATCGTTGAACGTACGGTTCTCCTGGACGACCAGCACGACGTGCTGAATCGGACTGGGACTGCTGGACGTATCCGGATCCTGCGCCGCCTGCGTCGCTTGCGGCAACGACGTCGAAGCGCCGCCGCAGCCGGCGAGCGCAACGGCCGCAGCGGCGAAGAACGAGACAAACGCCGCTTCTCAAAATCATTAACTTCAATTAACTTTCGTAGTAGTGACCGCGCTCGCTCTTCTGCAAAAGCCAGGACAAGCCTTCGCTGGACCTCGTAGCGCTCCCTGCAGCGCGATCGCGCCGGTCGTCGTGTAGAGACGAATGCGGGCGCTTCCCGAGCCGATTTTTCCGCTTGCTCGCGCGCCGACGAGGTTTTCGCGACTCTGCTCGAGGCCCGGTATCTCGCTCGCAAATGCGCCGACGATGCTGCGTGCGTCGACGCTCGCGTTGCTGCCCGGGGCTATCGAGAGCGCGATCGCGCCGGCGGTCGCACTCAAATCGATCGAGCGCTCGCCCTCAACTTTGCCGACGTTCGCAGTGATCGCGCCGGCCTGCGCCTGCACGGTCACGTCACCGCTAACGCCGGATACGTCGACCAGGCCGGCGACGCTGGTGATTCGCAGCGACGCTCCCGTGGGGACCGAGATGGTATATCGCACGCCGCCGCCGCGACGCTCTGCGCCCGAATAACGCGTAGTAACGAAGACGCCGTTTCCCTCGCCGCGAACGTCGATCGTGATCCCGCGCAACTGGTCGGCATCCGAACCGTACTTCGTCGCCTGCACGTCGACCGACGGTTTCGCCCACGCAGAGATTCGCACCGAACCGGCGATGTTGTCGACGTGTACGGCCGGCGTGCCGCTCGTCGGCACCGCCTGATGGAACTGTTCGCGCACGCGGTCCCCGAACTCGCCGGTGCACGCGGTTTGGACAACGGTTACCAACAGCAGAATCGCTCGGATCGCGCTCGATCCGGCAAAGGCCTTCATAGACCGCCACTCCGCGGCTCCTGCCGCTAAACCCTCCTCTATACGTGCAGCACCGCCGCGCCGCGCAGCTCGTCGCTCTTGAGCAGGGTCAAGGCACGATTCGCTTCGTCGAGCCGCATGCCGGCGGTATAGGTCCGGATAGGAATCGCCCCAGCAAGCCTCAGGAACTCCTCGCCGTCTGCGCGCGTGTTCGCCGTCACGCTGCGTATCTCGCGCTCGTAGAACAGCTCGCGATCGTACTCCAACTGCGGGATCGCGCTCAAATATATTCCGGCGATCGCGAGAACGCCGCCTCGGTCGAGCGAACGCATGATCGGCGCGACCAACGCGCCTGCGGGTGCGAAGAGAAGCGCTGCGTCGAGCCGAGCGGGTGGGGTTTCGCGTGCGTCGCCGATCCAATCGGCGCCGAGCTCCTCTGCGAGCTCGCGGTGGACGCCGCCGCGACTCATAACGAAGACTCTGCAGTTCCAGTGTTTGAGAACTTGGATGGCCAGGTGAGCCGAGCCGCCGAAACCGTAGAGTCCAACCGTTGCGCCGGGCTCGATCGCTGCGCGCTTGATCGCTCGAAAGCCGATGATGCCCGCGCAGAGCAGCGGCGCGGCATGCTCGTCGTCGATCGCATCTGGAAGCGCGTAGGCGAAACCCTCTCCTACGACGGTCAGCTCGGCGTATCCGCCGTCTGCGTCCCAGCCGGTAAAGAGCGCGTTGGGGCAAAGATTCTCGCGCTGCTTGAGGCAGTAGCGGCAGACGCCGCACGTATAGCGCAGCCACGGCACGCCGACGCGCGTTCCGATGGCGAAGCGGCTGCTGCCGGGGCCGAGCCGCTCGACGACGCCGACGATTTCGTGCCCCGGTACGATCCCGGCGCGTTTGGGTGCAAGCTCGCCTTCGCTCACGTGGAGATCGGTTCTGCAGACGCCGCAGACTCGTATCCGCACGAGGATCTCGCCCGGGCCCGGCGACGGATCCGGCTTCTCGGTCAAGCGCAACGGATTCGACTCGATCGGCCCGGGCCGCTCGAGCGTCATCGCACGCATCTCTCTCGCAGACCTCCTCTCCTCGTCTTTTCGGCCGATGCAGGTCTGCCCTCGCGCCGTGCGCGAAAGCGATTGTGCATCACCATGAGCCTTCGCGTTCAGATCACCTACCGTGGGCTGCCGCGCTCGGATGCATTGAGCGGGCTCATTCGCAAGGAGGCGGCCAAGCTCGACAAGTTCTTCGACGGCATCGTGAGCTGTCGCGTCTTGGTAGAGCGGCAGTCCGGTCATCACCGAACCGGTTCGCCGTTCCACGTGCGCCTGAACATCGCCGTGCCCGGCGCCGAGCTGGCGATCGCGACCGAGCCGAGCCTGCGAAATCCGCCGCTCGACGACGAGCCGAAGCGGATTCGCAAGAGCGACGAGATCGACGCAATCTATAAGGATCCCGAGCTTACGGTTCGCGACGCTTTTCGTCGCGCCAAGCGTCGTCTCCAAGAGTACGCGCGGCGCAGAGCGTGATCGCCGAGCGAATAGCGCTCCTCTTCGGGCTCTCGCTCTTCTTCGGCTTTGCCTACGAAGGTTTCTACTCCGACGAGCTTGCGCGACGGCCGGGCGGCGTGCGCACGTTTCCGTTGCTCGCACTCGCGGGCGGAACGCTCTACTTGCTCGAACCGCAGCACGGCGCTGCTTTCATCGCCGGCCTGATCGTCGTCGGATCGTGGATCTACGCGTATCTTCGCCAAGAGACGTCAACCCAAACGGTTACGGTCGATGGGTTGTTCATTGTGCCAGCGTGCAATCTGCTCGCCTACGCGCTCGGCCCGATCGCACTGACGCAGCCGCTCTGGCTCGGCGTTGCGGTTGCCGTCGCTGCGGTGCTGCTGCTTGGTGGTCGCAAGACGCTGCACGACTGGGCGCAGCGCGTACCGATGCAGGAGATCATTACCGCCGGCCAGTTCTTGATACTCGTCGGCGTCGTCTTGCCGCTGCTCGCCGGCAGCCCGCAGATACCACACACGACGATCACGCCATTCGGCGTCTGGCTTGCGGTCGTCGCCGTTTCGTCGATCTCGTATGGCAGCTATCTCCTCCTGCGCTACGTCTTTCCCGGGCGCGGAACGATCTTTTTGGCGATGCTCGGCGGGCTCTACTCTTCGACCGCGACCACCGTCGTGCTCGCGCGGCGTTCGCGCGAAGAAGGGATGACGCCGGAGCTCGAGGCCGGTATCGTCGCCGCCACGGCGATGATGTATCTCCGGCTGCTCGTCATCTGCTCGTTCTTCAACCTCGCGCTGGCACGACTGCTCGTTCTTCCGCTGCTCGCGCTGGCCGCGGCGAGCGCGC
Organism: Vulcanimicrobiota bacterium; assembly: GCA_963739845.1. Taxonomy (GTDB): domain Bacteria; phylum Vulcanimicrobiota; class Vulcanimicrobiia; order Vulcanimicrobiales; family Vulcanimicrobiaceae; genus Cybelea. The sequence goes on from CAVUBQ010000002.1 coordinate 384,357, forward strand.
TTCTCGCTGCGTTTCGCGCGCGCTTTGGTACGCGCTCGACACGCAGCCCGAACCCGTCGAATCCGCTTCAGCTCGGCACTGCACTAATCTTTGCGCTGCTCTTCGTCGCGATCTCCATTCTCACTGAGTTCGCCGAGCGTTACTTCGGACACGCCGGCGTCTTCGTGCTGGCGGGCATCGTCGGCGTTACCGACATCGATCCGTTTGTTTTAAACCTCGCGCAAGGCGGCGCCGCCGGAATCGGTTTGTCCGCAGCAGCGGCCGCGATCCTCATCGCCGCCTCGTCGAACAACGTTCTCAAGGCGGCATACGCCTTCGCCTTCTCGCGTCGCCGGGAGAGTTGGGTGCCGGCGGCAATGCTGGGGTTGCTCGCCGTGCTCGGCGTGGCGCTCGCGTTGGTCTTGATGCGCCCGGCCTTCATGTAGAATTCGAATTGGAGGTATAGGCTAGAAGCGATGCTCGCCAAACTGGTCGTCGCGCTGGACGGCTCGACCTGCGCCGCCCACGCCTTCGAGTTCGCTCTCGCTCTAGCGCGAACCGAGGGATCGAAACTGGCCTTCTGCTCGGTGGCCGGCGCGGTCCCCGCGCTCGCGCAAGTCGAGAGCGAGACAAATGCAATCGTCGGGGAGGCGATGGCCACGGCAAGCGCGGCCGGCGTCGCCGCGGAAGCGTGCCGCGAGCGCGGCGAGCCCGCCCACGGGATCGTGGCGTGCGCCGAGGCGATGCAGGCGGACGGAATCGTTATGGGAACGCACGGGCGCTCGGGCGTGAACCGATTGCTCGTGGGCAGCGTCGCCGAGGGCGTCTTGCGTTTGGCGACGGTTCCCGTCTTCACCGTGCGCGAGGAGGCGGCGATCGCGCCGCTCGGTCGCGGTCTGCTCGTCCCGGTGGACGGCTCCGAGTGCTCGTTGAAAGCGCTCGATGCAGCGATCGAACTTGCGACCTCGCTCGACGCGGCCGTCACCGTCTGCCATGTCGTGGACCTCGCGAAGGCCGGCCTGCTCAGCGGGGGCCAGCCGCAGCTCATACCTGAGTCGATCGAGATTCTCGATGCCGAAGGCCGACGCGTCCTGGCCGACGCAACCGAACGCGCGGTCTCCGTCGTGAAGCTATCGTCCCGGTCCGTCCAGGGAATGCCGGTCGACGAGATCGAGCACCTAGCCGGCGAACTGCGGCCGGCGCTGATCGTCATGGGAAGTCACGGACGAACGGGGCTCGAACGCGTCGTGCTAGGCAGCGTCGCCGAGGGCGTCGTCCGGCGCGCGCCCGTCCCGGTCATGATCGTGCCGCTACCACGTGCGCATTCCGGGCGCGAGATAGCCGGGATGACGTAAGAGCTCGCCGAGCGGTCCGGCGTACGCGAGCACGGCCAGAGCGAGCGCCAGCGCGCCCCAGCGATAGAGATGCAGCAACGGCTGCGGCGTCGGCTCCGAGGATTCCCATGGTGCGGCGAAGCTCGCCTCCATCGGCTCGGTCTGCTCGTTCTGCAGCAGCGTACCGATTGCGACGGCGACGAACGCCAAGATGCTCAGGAAGAGGAAGAACCCGCCGGCGGCCGCGAGCAGCATGAGCGGCTGCCACGCGTTGGCTGCGCCCGCGCCCATGTAGCTAACCTCGGCGGTGCGCCGTGGAGCACCGAGCAATCCAGCAAAATGCATCGAGAGCGACATGATCAGCATCCCGAAGAACCAGAGGCGCGTCTGAAAGAGCGCTACGTGCGGCTTCCACAATGCACGGCCGGTCAAGCGCGGAATCAGCCAGTAGCCGGCGCCCAGAAAGGTCAGCGCGACCGGACCACCGACGGTCACATGGAAGTGTCCCACGATCCATATCGTATTGTGGACGACCGTGTCCATGCTGTACGACGCGTTCACTAGGCCACCGAATCCGCCGAGGATGAAGAGCAGCATGCCCAGGCCGGCCGCGCTAAAGGTTGGATCGTTCCACGGAAGCGCCGTGACGGTCGCCAGGAAGCCGCGGCGGCCTCGCTGGATCGCAAAGAGCTCGAACGATGCGAAGATCGCGAACGCGGTGATGAACGACGGAATCGCGACGCCGTAAGTCGTGACGGTGTGGAGCATCTTCCACACCGACGCGATTCCGGGCTCCATGAACTGATGGTGGATCCCGACGGGAGTCGAGAGCAAAATCAGCATGATGAAGGTCAAGCGAGTGAGCGCATCGCTGAAGACCGAGCCGCCGTATCGCGTCGGGATGATGTTATACCAGACGATGTAGGCGCCCATGATCCAGAAATAGACCAGCGGATGGCCGAAATACCAGAAGAGCATCCGGGTAAGCGCGACGTTGATCCCCGGCGTCCAGCCGAACGCCCACGGAATTAGCAGATACATCTCGGCGACGACGCCGAGCGTCGCGACGATCCACATCACGAACGTCGCAGCCGCACAGAACACGACCAGCGGGATCGCGCTCCCCGGGTTCGCGCGGCGAAAGTAGTTGACGTTTTCGAAGATTTCGAAGGCTACGACCCACGTGCCGAGCACCAACAAGGTCGCGCCGACGTAGAACCACGGGCTTGCCTTTAGCGGGGCGTAGAACGTATATAAGACGGTGGCATCGCCGCGCAGGATCGTCGTGGCGGCCATTGCCGTGCCGAAGAGCATCACCCACCACCCGAGCCATCCCATCCCCAGCCGGCGCGGTCGCGGGATCGAGCGATAGGTGACGAAGAGCGAAAGACCGGTGATAAAGAACGTCGTGAAGACCAAGGCCATCAAGACGCCGTGCATGGTCAAAATACGATAGTAGTCGAACCAGCCGGGCGCGCCGAAGACGCCGGTGCGCGCGAAGCCTTGGAAGACGCCAAAGACGGCACCCAGTGCGATCGCCGCCGTTGCGGTGTAGACGTGGGCGATCACCACGCGGTTTTCAGCGCGCACTTGGGCGTTGGCGGTCATCTCGCCACGACCTCGATCTTGCCGAACATATCTTGGTGACCGATGCCGCAGTATTCGTGGCAGATCAAAAGATACTCGCCCGGAGTTCTGAACGTGCGCGTCGTTTCGTTCACCCAGCCCGGAAGGGCCATCATGTTGATGTCGGTGTTCGGCACGAAGAAGCCGTGGACGACGTCCGCGCTGGTCACGTAAAACGTCACCGTGCTCCCAACCGGTATCGTCAGACGCGGCGGATCGAACGCGAAGACCCGCGCGACATAGTAAGCCTCGTACGTTCCATCGGCGCGCCGGCGTAAGCCCGGTTTGTCGAACGGCGGCGTCTGAGAGATTCGCGCCGGATCGATCTGCTGCGTATCGCTTGGCGGATTGATGTCGTCCGCGATGGCCGCGATGCCGATCAGTGCGAGAAAGACCAGCAGCATCGCGACGCCGAACGCGAGCCACCAGCGCTCGTAGCGGTGGACGCGCACGCTACCAGCGCGCTCGCAGAAGCGCGTACATTCCCAGCCACGCGACGGCGATGCAAAGGCCCATCACGAAGACGAACCGCACCGTACCGACGAGCGGCGCTTCGTCGTCCTTCACGGCGCCGCGGCGTTTCCTTTCGATCGCTCGTCGCGCGCGTAACGCGACTCCATCCCGTCGGCAAGCCGTTCGAGCAGGGCCTGTGCGGTCGCGGTGGCGATGCGGCCGCCCACGACCCAGTCGAAGGCGGCGCCGAGCGCGCCGCCCGGGGGATGGTACGAACCGGCGAGCTCGAGCCGCGACGTGACATAGTCCTCGTCGGCGCGAACGGTGAGCTCGCCGTCAAACTCCGGATACAGCCCCGAGTCAGGCTTCCAGTGGATGTGCCACGGCCGATCGAAGTGCATCGGGTCAACGCCTGCGCCGAAGGTAACGGTCACGTCCTTCACCAGCTCGCCGCCCGGCACGGCGAGCGTCAGCGTCATCGGCCGCGACTCTCCCGACGCCGCCGCCGATTCGACACTCTCGGCGAGGTATCGCTGCGCAAGGTTGTAGGGACACCGTACCGTACGACGCTCGAGTAAGCTCGACATGTGTGCATCGTACCCAAACTCGCGCGCCGCGTCCACTCAGGCGCACCTATTGGGGCGCTAAGGCGCACCTATTAAGGTGCTAAGAAGAGGTGCTCGATCTTCTGACTGCAGTTCCCCGGGCCGGCTAAACATGGCAGCGAGAGCGCCGGCGTCGCCTTGGAGTGCAGCGGCAATCCGTAGACGTCGAGTCTGCCGTCTCCGGCGTCGAGCGTATAAAAGCTCGAGCGTGCTGGGTCGGCGACGAGGGCGCCGACGATCGTATCCACGTGCGCGTCGGGGAAGAGGCCGAGCTGCGGATTGAGCGGCTGCGCGAACTGGCCGAGCACGTTGACCGGCGGCGACGGCGGCGAACCCGGATGCGGCGAGGAGAGGATGCCGGTGTACTGTCCGAGCAGCAGCGAGGCTGGGTTTGGATTCTGCGGCAGGTACTGGCTCGCGTCGACGAAGTCGGCCTGAGCAACGTTGATTCCAAGCGATCCCGGCGGCCTCGCGTAAGGGAAACTGATCTTGAAGAGACGCCCGCGGAACGCGGACAGCGCGTAGACGTATAACGCAGCGTTGACGTCGAAACGTCCCTGAACGAGGGTCGAGAATCCGGCCGTCTTCGAGCCGGGCGCACCGAACTGGATCGTGACCGCCGCGACGCTCGATTTCGAGATCGGCGTGCGCAGCTCCGAAACTTCGCCGCCAAGGTTGTTGAAGAGCCACAGGTTTCGGTTCGGGTCGTACTCCATGTCCACGAGGTCTGCGCCCGAGAGGCCGATCTCGGTGATTGCCGGCGTCAGCTTTATTGCCAGCGCGGCGCGCGACGGCGCGAACGAAACGATCGGCTTGCGGAAGATTCGGATCGTCTGCGGGCTGGCCAGCGCGACGTCGCCGAACGGACCAACCGCGATCGCCGGAGCGAACGCCAAGCCAGGCCATTCTTGCAGCGTCCGCTGTGGTCTCGCTCCCTGTTTCAACGGCAACGAGTACTCGTAGAACGTACCGTTATGATCGACGTAGAGCAGGCGCGGCACAGCCGTCGGCGTCGCCGCGGGCAGCGAGAGCGCGACGGGCGCCGGACCGCCCGAGCCGCTGCAGCCGGCGATCGCGGCGATCGCTCCCCCAACGGCAATGACGCAAGCAAAAAGCGACGAACTCTTCATCGGTCGAGGCTCCCAAAGACGGGCCCGGTGTTCCCCTTCGGATCGAAGAGAAAGAGCGAGACGCGTCCGGCGCTGTGAAACGGCAGCTCGTTGTGCGTGTCGAATCCGTTGATTTGCACGAGCGTCAATTTGCCGCCGGCGATCGGGTGCGTTCCGCTGCCAGCATACGCACCGAGATCGGAGACCTGCTTCGCCAGCGAAACGGTCGCAACGTTGCCGAAACGCGCGCTCCCGAGCTTCTCCAAACCCGTTCCGCTCGACGCGCGAAAGCTTCCAAAGTCGATCGACGGACGCATCGGCGAAGCCTCGTAGAGCGAGAGCTGCGCGCCGCTGGCGTTTTTCGGTTCCTCGAATGTGAGCACGCGATAGTTCGGATAGGCGCCGACGACGACCAACGTGTAACGGTTTCCGCCCGTTAGCGCAGTGGTCTTGAGGGGACCAACCGAATACCCCGCTCCGTCAAGCGCGACGAGCGAAAGCGTACCGGCAGTCACGTTTACGAACGGCGTCATACTGCCGTACGAGAAGAGTTGCGTTACGGTGTTCCCGTTGACGTGGAGGTAGCAAGGAGAGCTCGGCGAGCAGATGGATTGCGGGGTGCTGGCGATGATTGTTTCGAAAGAGGGCGCGCCGTCAATGAAGCGCACTTTCGCAGTCCCCGACGTCGGTGGCAGCGAGGAAGAACCGGGAGACGAGCCGGAGCCGCCGACAGTCTCGCGAGCGCTGCTGCGAGGACGAGAGAGCGAACACGCGCGCCGCACGACTGCGGCGCGCGTGTTCGGTTGCATTGGTCTCATTGGAGACAGGGCGTTTGGCTCCCGCTTCCATTAAGCGCTTTGATCACTGCCGTCTGCAGTGAGGATGATAGAGGCGCATATTCCAAGTGTCCGACGAGCTTATTGGCTTGCGCGACATCAGGAATTGAATCAGCGCGATCTTGTCGATGACGTGAACGCCGTTGTTCTGCCCATAGAACATGAGATAGGTCGGCCCGACGATCGGATACGACCCCTTAGGCGGCTTGTCGTAGTTCTTCGGGTCGATATAGAGCTGGCACCAAGGAGTGGTGGAAGCAAGCGGAATGCCGTCGCTTCCGCCATCCATAGGTGATGTTGGAAGCGGTCGAGCTTCGCGAGAGCCTCGCGACAGCCGACTTGTTGGTGGGCGTGACGAAGATCGCTTGTCCATTCCTTTTCCCATTTTGCAGCCACGCTTGAGCGACTTTCGGGTTGGCCGATGCGGCCCACGCCCCTTCGACGTAACCCGTGCCGAACGGCGTCGACTGGATGCCGGCTGAGAACGCCCGGATTTCCGCTCTCGCCAATGAAGTTCGGATTCGGAACGGTCGAAGAGCCGGGACCGGGCCAGGTTTGATTGACGCCGTAAGGCCACGCCGCGTCGCGGCTCTGCCCCTCGTACGGCGCCTTGTTATAGGGCGGTTTCCAGTTAACGTTGCATGCGCGTTCAGGGCGGTCGGTGTAGAGGAAGGTCGTCCCGCTCTTATCCGAACGGAAAAAGAACGTGATCGTCTCGTCTACGCCGCCGGTCACCGATGTGCCGTTGTCTTTCGTGATCGCCGGATCGTTCCAGTGACTGACGTACCGTTGGCGATCGCGCAGTACGTCCAGGTCGATAACTTGATCTTCGGAACGTTGGCTTTGAAGTCTTGAGGGCGGAACCCGTAAGAGATCGGGCCGCCGAAGACCGGGAACTCGAAGGGTCGTCCCCATGTGACCGAGCCAACAGGCCGTCCACTGTTGTACGTGGTGCCTGAGGCACAGCATTCAGTCGACGGCATGGCACTGATCGCTGCCGGCGAAGTCGGGCGGGTCTTGACGCGCTCCAAAGTCCGGTTGGCGACGCGCCGAGCGGCGCGCACGCGGCTGTTGCCGTGCCGTTGTTCGACTCGAACGCAGCGCGGCCGAAACCGCTTCCTGTCAGACAGTAGTAGATCGTGCCTTGCGTTGGAGCGGCGAAGAAGAGCGAGCCTTGGCCTGGAGGGGTTTGGGGCCCGGTAGCCACGGCCGACCGGCTGATTTCCGAGATTGTACGCGTATGCGGCGAACGTTGATCCGCCGGCATGAAGGTCTTGCGGGCCGTTGTCGAGCGGATGCATTTTACTGTGGCGCGAGTGTCTGCGTTGGGGCCGGCGCGTTCGGCAATGGAGCGACGCCGGTGCTTCCCCCGGTCGTACTGCCGTTGCACGCACTGAGCATCAGCGCCGGGAGGGCGGCCAAGGCCAGTGCAACGAGAGTCTTTTTCATGTGGAGTGTCCTTATTCTTGAGCTTGTAGTGCATCAAACGGGTGGGCTTGTGTTCGATCCGGCACGTGCGAGATGCCGGTGACCGGACGGGCCTTGGCCTGACCGGAAACTGAAGTGACGACTATCGCAATCGGAGCGTTCAGGCCGGTCGCGGAGCCGGCGATCTGCAGCGTCGGCTTCACGGCGCCGCGGGCGTTGGCCGGGAAGGCGGAGATCGCGTTGTTGAAGTCGTCGGAGACGAAGAGCGTCGTCCCGTAGACCGTCGCGGACGGGAAGAACGCGACGCGCGGATCGCGCGGCGACGAGCAGTAGGGATTGTTCGTGACGAGCCCCTCGAGGGTCAAGACGCGCAACGGCTTACGATCGGTGGTTCCGCCGGTCGCTCCCGCGGCGAAGACGTTGACGCGGCCTTGACACGTGTACGAACCGCCGCCTCCCCCGATCAGCGAGTTCGCTATGAATATCTCTGCGCTCGAATCGAGCGCGACGTTGGTCGTCAACCCGGGGGGCAACTGCGTCTTCGCGTCCCATGGAATCGTTCGCGCGGGATTCGCGCTGGGATTTCCGGCGTCGCTCGCCGCCGCGACGAAGAGCCCGTCACTGGGGCCCAGGGCCGTGTGCAGCGAGCCGTTGACGTAGAAGTTGCCGTTGCTATCGAGTGCGAGTCCGGTCGGTCCGGCGTAGCGTACCTGCGGGGAGGCGAAGTTCCAACCGTGCGCCGGCGTCGCCGCTCCCTTACTGCCGGGAGGATAGGTAAGCACGGCGTCGCCGGTATTGCCGTCGACGCTGGTCGCGCCGTAGGTGACGAAATCGCCCGCCGCGTCGAACGCCATGTAGACCGGGAAGAGCGCCGTCTTGCTGCTCTTGTCGGCGATGAGCACGGTGGTCGGCTGCGCGTTGCCGCTCGCACCAGGAGCGTAGATCGCAACTTCGTTCTTGGCGTCGGGCGTGCCGTTCGAGGGCGCGAATCCGAACGAAGTATCGAGATAGCCGACGTAGAGATTTCCGCTCGAATCGACCGCGATGCCGCGAGCGTAGAGCTTCGGGCTCAACTGGAGCGTAAGCTTCGGCGCGGCATTTCCGCTCGACTTGCCGTCGTACTCGGTCACGGTTGCACCGCGTCCCGAGCCGGCACCCAGATTAAGCGCATAGATCGTGCCGACCGGCGGTGGTGGCTGTTTTCCACGCAGGCCGAAGGAGGCGTTCGCGCTCGCCGATCCGGGGCTCACCGCGGCCTGGACGGTCACCGGCGAGGCTTCTCCATTTCCGTCGTAAGCGAGAGTCAGAACGGAGGTCGGCTTGGGAATCGAGAGCAACGATCCCGACGTCTTGCCGTCGTGCAGCGCAAACGAGCCGTCGGTATCGCCTTGAACGCTCAGTGCGATCGGCGCGTCGTAGTCGCTCGGCCCGACGATCTGCGCGCCGCTCGCATCGAATGCGTTGAGCGTAACGGCTGCCGTCATCTTCTCGCCACGCTTCGCCGAGTTTGGCAACAGCGCCAGCTTCAACGAAGCGATCACCCCGTAAAGCGTCAACGAGATTCGATTGGTGATGGGAACGCTGCCGCCGCCCGAGCCGATCTGCGCCTGCACCGTACCGACCGAGAGAACCGAGCCGGTCGCGTGCGTGCCCGCGTAGGTCGTCACCGAGAAAACATCGAGTCCGGGAGAACCCGACGCGGACGCGCTGCAGATGACGCCCCCGTTATCCCCGACGCATCCCGGTGCCTTGCCGACGGTATCGATCGTCGTCGCGTCTATGCCGGTCACGCCGCCGCCGTTGACGGATACGAGCTGAATCACGATCGACTCTGTGTTGGAAGAGACGTAGTCGGGGCGCACGTTTCCGCTCGACCGGCCGGGAATCGTCACTTTGACTTGGACCTTGACGATGTGGGTCGGCCCCGGCCCTGGATCGCCGCCGCCCGAACCGACAACCGGGCCAGAAGGCGTGTTCGGGCTTCCGCCGCACGCCGTCAGCAGCGCGAACGCGGCGGCAAGAGCGATGCGCCGCGCGGCGATCACGGATAGGCTCCGGTGAGCAGATCCGAGGTCGTAACGTCGGCCTGTCCGCTCGAACCTTTGATGAGTGGAAGTTGCTGGAGATTCTTCGGATACGAGGATTCATACGCCGGATAGTCGGTGCCGACCGCATAGACTTGGTAGGTGCCGCGGGGACAGATCGACGGAGTCGAGCGACCGGATTGAGTCTGCGGCCCGAGGTTGTCGGGCAAGACCAGAGCTTGCGGACCGCTGTGATGCGCGACGATCGTATAGAAGCTATCGTTGGCGTGCGACAACACGCACTCGCCGACGCCGCTTCCGCCCAACGCGCGCACGAAGACCATTGCTTCGGTTGCGCCCCGGGGCACGTTCACGCTGACGGTTCCGCCGCCTCTCCGATCGGGCTTGAAGCTTGGCGTTGCGAATGCGGGCAGTCCGGTCAGATTCGTGAGCTGAGCGCTGGAGGCGAGAATGCCGGGCGGGGGCGTCGGTGAGCCGTTGGGATTAGGGCTCGGCGTTGGATTCTGCGGTGTGTCGTAAGCCGGCGGCACGGCGGCGTAGAGATGATACGCGCCGAGAACCGGCGCAACCGCGAAATCAGTGAAACCGACCGAGTACCCTTCCCAACCGAGCGCAATCACCGAAGGCCCCTCGGCCGGAAATGCCGGCGGCCCGCCGTAGAAGCGTTCTTCGTTATTGCCGTAGATGGGAAGGTTGTACGAGATGAAGAGCGTCGGCACGCCGTTCGGCGGACCGGCGTCGGAGTTGCAGGGGCAGAGACCGTAACCGAACGCGCCGGTGCTCGCCGCCTTGATACCGTGTGGCGGCCCGACCCAAAGCGTTTGGTTCAGCGTCGACCAGGTGATGTGATTGGTTCCCAAGTCCGCGCCGGCCGACTGCACCTCGTTGCCCGTCTGCGTCGAGATGAGCACGTCAAAGCTCGACGGTCCGATGATCTGCGGCTGGTTGAAGAGCGTTCCGGACAGGCCGTTCGATTGACGCAGAGTTTCGACGGTGTTGAGGCCGAAGGCGATGGTTTTTCCGTCGTTGGACGCGATCGTCGCGACGCCGACGGCGAACTGCATGCGGCTGCTGGCGGCTGGATCGAACGACGTAACCGGCGGTTCGGAGGCGCTGCTGTTACCGCAAGCGGTTAGCAGCGAGAGTCCTAACAGGGCGCTTGCGCAGAGCGTGAGATGCAGACGTGCGATCATATATCCACCTGGTAGTAGAGACGAAACGAGATCGGCGGCTCGTTTGGATAGGTAAGATAGGGCCCGGCACCGTGCGCGGCGAGGTCCGGCGGCGCGTATGGCGCGGTCGAATAGGTGCACGGCGCCGTACCGCTGGTCAGGCCCGTCGTAACCGGCGCACCGTAGCAGCCGTTGACGACCGGAACGTTGTAGAGCTGATTGAACAGGTTCACGACGCGCAGACCGAAGACCGATTTGGCCTCGCTCTTGGTCGGAGGACGATACTCGACGGTGAGATCGGCGTCGACGCGCGGCGTCGTCAGGAGGCCGCCAGGCAAGCCGGGTTCGTGAATCCCGCGGGTCGCTGCGATGTTCGGCTTCGTGCACGAGCCCGGATTCATCGGATCGATGTAACCGGGCGTCTGCGAGTAGATCGTCGAGAGGCTTGTGTTCGGGACGACCACCGGGATGCCGTTACAATAGACCGCGGTGTAGTAGCCGGCACCGTACGGATACCCGACGTTGAAACCGATGACCGGATCGATCCGCCATCCGTGACTATCTTTCCAGTCGAAGGCGGCGTTGAGTTGAAAGGGCGAGAGATCCGGCGAGCGATAGATTTCGCCGACCGCCAGCGCGGCCGGCTGCAGGAACGCGCCGGGAGGCTCGTTGCCGAACTGGCTGATATAGGTTGCGCCGAGCTGCATCGAGAGCCCCAGTGGCAGCTCCTTGGTGTAGAGCGCCTCGATGCCGGTCGCCTTTTGAATGCCTTGATTCGAATAGGCAACGTCGCCGTAAACCGGAGAGCCGGTCTGAAAGTTGAAGCCCAAAATCTGCGCGGTCTGTTCGATTACGTTGTAGCCGCGACGGTAGAAAGGCGTGAGCTTCATCGCCGAACCGTCGCGAAACTCGTGCGCCCACGAGACGTCGATGTTGCTGAACGTGGCGCCGACCAGCGGCGTCTCCAATGTCGAGCTGCCGAAACGGTAGTCGCGCGTCAGCCAGTAGAGTTGATCGCCGTAGTTGGCGCAAAGCTGATTGCCCAGCGGCCCGCAGTAGCGTGCCGCCCTTCCGGTCGAGTTGTCGTAGGATGGAATGCCGGCGAAAGGGGCGTACGGGATGCGGCTGACGTCGGCTCCCAAGAGGCTGGGTAGCGGCATCGAGAGCGTATGACCGTATCCGAACCGGATCGTATCGTGAGTATCGGGCGAGTACGATGCGTCGAAGTGCGGCTCGTAGAGCCGTTGATGCTCGACCGCCGGAATCGACGCCGGCGCTCCGACCTGCGTCGGGATCTGAAAATTATATCCGTCCAGCCGCAGGCCGACCTCGGTCTTCCACTTGCTGGTTAGATCGATACTGTCTTGCAGGTAGGCGCCGTACTGCTGCTGGGCGACGGTCTCGACGTCTTCTTCGAACGGGAAGCGCACGCCCCCGGGAAAGTACGAGCTCAAGTAACCGCAGCCCGAGTGAATGCTAAGCTGCGCGCAGATCGACGGCGAGAAGAAATCTTCTTCGAGGCCTTGCTGCGCGGCCGGATTGTTGTTCGGCAGCAGCCCCGCAAACGTATACGGGAGCGGCAACGGCTTCAGTGGATGCGTGATCGGATAGGTGACGATGAACGGCGGAACGGTGAATGCCGTATACGACGTGAAATCGTAGCGGTTTCCGTACGGGACGACCCACGAGTATATCCCGCCGTATCTGAAGATATTCTTGCCGCCGACTTGGGTCGTCACGTCGATCTGACCGGCGGTGCGGTTTCCTCCGTACGGATCGGCGAAGATGCCCTGCGCCGGCATGATTTGCGATTGCTCGCTGAACGTGCGGTAGTAACGCGCCGTCAGCAGCGACGAGGATCCCAGGTTCGAACCGTACTCTAGTTTATAAGCTAAGAATGGGCTCTTGAGCTGGTCGGCCTGCGAGACGAACGCGTAGGTGTTCGGCTGGCCCGGAAAGAGCGGGATCAACGAGTCGCAGGCAAAGTTCTGTTGCGGAGTATTGATCGGACCCTGTGGGCCGATCACCGGGAACGGCGCGCACTTGCCCGCCGCGGTCCCGCCTGAGATATACGGAAGAAATTGAAAGCCGCCGTAGTCGAGTTGCTGCGTGATCGCCTGATCTTGAATGAAGAACTGCAAGCGCTGGCCGTTATTCTTGCCGAACCGGTAGATCAGATTGTCGACGAAGTCGTTCGACGAGAGAGACGAGGGCGCGTAGTAGACGAGGTTCGGATCGATCGTGCTGCCCAGCGTGGCGGCGTTGGTGCCGAGCGTGCCGAGCGTGTTGGCGGCCGTACCGGGAATGCCGTACTGGAAGTCGCGATGGATCGCGAGGTATCCCGCATAGTTGGTGAGCCGTTGCGACGGGTTCGCCCACCCCCATTCGAGACCGAGCTGGTGCAGATACGGAAAGAGCAGCGCCTCGGCGTCGACGTTCACGAAACCCGGATACGTGCCATGCTTGGCGGTGAAGAGCACCAACCCGGTTCCGGTATCGCCGTGGGTCGCGTCGCCGGCCCCTGGAATGAGCTGGACGCTCCCGACGCCGTTGAGCAGGCCAAAGTTGGCGACGTTCTGCAGCGTATTCTGCAGGTTCGCGGTCGGCGTCGTGTAGTCGATCCCCTCGAACTCGTAGGCCGCTTCGAAGGCGAAGCCGCCCCGAATCGAGACCGTCCCCGATTTGTCGATCGTGACGCTGGGGATGCTGCGTAACAGCTCGTTTTCGTTCGCGTTGAAGGCCTTGCCTAGGACCGTCTCCATCTGCGCCCCGGTCACCGTGTACGTGTCGATCGTCATGCCGCGCTGAAAGGCGCTCCCGGCCGAGCGCGCGTGCGTCGTGGCGATCGTCTTGAGCGTCTTGGAGAGCGGAACGTTCACCGTCTGCTGCGAGCCGTTGAGCACCACGATGTTGGTGGAGTACGACGCGTAGCCCGGGTGAACGAACGAGATCGAATACGTGTCGGGCAGGACGCTCAAAAAGCGGAAGCGTCCTTGGGCGTCGGTGGTCGTGTGGTACGTCGCGCTGGGCGATTTTGCAATTACCTGCACCCCCGCCACCGCCGCATGCGTCTTGTCGTCGGTGACCGTCCCCGAGACGATCCCGGCCGTCTCCGCCAGCGCCGCTACCTGGGAGGCCACCATCCAAAAGAACCCTGCGAAGACGACGCGCTTACGGACACGGCGGAGGGCCTCAATCAATTCGATCTCCCAGCAGCAACGAAGAGACGGCACATGCGCCGACGCTTCTGACGCTGATGCTAGGGGATGGCAACCCCGCGTTGCATCCCGGACGTCGCCGCCTCCGGTTAAGAAAGTGACGGCGGCAATTAGCCCAGGATAAGAAAGTTGATGAAAGGTTAATGTTCGTCGCCTTTCTTCGGATCGACGATCTGCCAGCGCGAGCGTAGACCGAGCCGCCCGAGGATCGAGCTCACGTGACGCTCCACGGTGTGCTCGCTGATCTGCAACGCGTGCGCCACCTCACGATTGCGAGCCCCCCGGCGGATGAGGTGAGCGACCTGCTGTTCGCGACCGGTGAGCGAGGAGGTCGTCGGGCGGCGCCGCCGCTGCTGACGATCGCTCTCGCCTTCCTGGCGAACGAGCAGCAGCATCGCGTCGTCGGTCCAGCGGCGCATGGTTATCGCGTTGAAGGCGCGTGCCGCGTCGCCGGCATGATCGATCCACGCCGAGCCCTCACCGAAGCGAAAGAGCAGGTACGCCCGCGACAATAAATAGTGGGCGCGAAGGTAGGCGCGCTTCGGGGTAAAGACGGTGCGCAGCGCGTTCACCCCGAGACGAGCCTCGTCGGGTTCGCCGTAGCGCGCGGCGAGCGAGAAGAGCTCGACGGCGTTGGCGACGCCGTCGGCAATCAAGAGCGCTCGGCGCAGGGCGACGGCAAGGTGCGCTTCGAGGGGAGGCGAGACTCGCGCTCCCACGAGGGCGGCGATCGTCGCGGCGGCGACAACCTCGGGCAACTCGGAGTGAAGCGCAGTTTGGATGATCTCGGGGGGAGCCCAAACCAGCAGCGCGCCATCGTCGCCGGCCGCAGTTGCAAGCGCCGCGCCGGCCGGCGCGAGCAGCGCCAACGACTCGGGCGACGACGACACCGAACGTCCGCGATCGAGCAACGCAGCCGCACGCTCCCGATCGCCTGCATCGAACGCCAAACGCGCGGCGAACGCCAGCGAGCGGAGCGTCCACCCGGCAAGCTCGCGGGACGACGCGATTTCAATCGCATCGCCGAGCGCGCTGTGCGCTAGCTCGACGTCGCCGAAGAGCAGCGCATGGTGGGCGAGCCGTTCGCGCGCCGCCGCAGCGAGATAGTAACGGTGTTCGGAATTGGCCGCATCGTGCGCCTCGCGCAGCAAGGCATACGTCCCGTTCGCGTCGCCGTACCACGCGAGGACGGCGGCCGCGGCGAGACGATCGAACGATCCGGCCCCAACGCCGCGCGCATCGAGGTAGGCGTCGGCTGCGGCGTGGGTCCGGCAGGCGAGGAGCTCGGGCTCGCATACGGCTGCGAGTTCGCGATCGTTTCCAGATAGCGCGTAGACCGCGGCGCAGAGACGGCGTATCGGTGAGAAGTCGCGCGCGTTCTCGCTGCGCCATTGCGTGGCCGCCACGGCCGCCTCGTAGAGCCGGCATTGCGAAAGGAAGCCTTCGATCCTCTCTCCCGCGGAGGCGACCATCGGGCTTTATGCTAGCAAGCGATTCTTAAGCGGCTATTACGAACGGTTAAAGAGAACGCGCATTACCCGCGAACGGTTGGCGCACGATCAGCGTTTCAAAAATTTCCTTTGACCGATTGTTGGGTCCAGCCCCTGACCGGCTTTTCGTTGCGAAGGAGCGCAGCGAGGGCGCCACAAGAAAGCCGGTGATCGTAAATCGTTATAGTAAAGGAAAGCCTAGACAATGTCGTCGGGCTGGCCGTGATGCTCGTCCCACTCGTCGTCGCGATTCTCGTCAGCCGTACTATCGCCGTACTTCTCTTGCTCGAGCCGAACGGCATCGGCCGGCGCGATCGGCTGATCCTTGCGCGGCGCAATGTCGGGCGCGATCGCGTCGTCATCGCTATCGGGGTACGGAAAGCGGTCTTCGTTCATGATTGCCTGAGTATACCGCGGTTTGCTCTCTCCAGGCGACCAAGCGACCGTTTCTCAGGACGCGGGCGGGAAACGACCGCTTGACTTCGAAAGCCACCGACCCACTATCAGTAGGCGCGGCTTTTCGCGCCACCACATGAAGTGTTGCTCGTAATACTTGGAGGGTCACGCGTGGTTCGCTCCTGGAACAAGGCTGCGCTCCTCGGATTCGTAGCCGTACTAACGTTTGGGCTTGCCGGATGCTCCGGCAGCCACTCTCTTCTCCCGTCCGGCAGCTCGGCTGTCGGCGAAGGGTTCTCGCATAGCCGTAAGGCGCCGCCCGGGCTTTCGATGCTGGCCAGTCAGCCGCCGGTCGGCATGCAGATGGCGTGGCTGATGACCGACGGCTCGGTGCTCGCGCAGAGCTATCAAGGCGACACCTGGTATCGTTACGTCCCCGATGCCTTCGGCAGCTACTCCGACGGTACGTGGACGCAAGTCGCCACGCTCCCGTCGGGATACGACCCGTCGGCGTTCGCATCGGCGGTTCTCGCCGACGGCCGTCTGCTGATCAGCGGCGGCGAGTATAACTCACCCGGATCGTTCGATCTCCAGCTCACCAACCTCGGCGCGGTCTACGATCCCAAGGCCAACACCTGGACGGCGCTCGGCCACCCGAACGGTTGGAAGTGGATCGGCGACTCGCCGTCCGCCGTGCTCCCCAACGGAAAATTCCTGATCGGTGACAAGCTCACCGAACAAGACGCCGTCCTCAACCCCAAGACCCTGCATTGGACGAAGGTTTCCCATCACGGCAAATCCGATTTCAATGCTGAGGAAGGCTGGACGCTCCTTGCCAACGGCAAGATTCTGACTGCCGACGTCAAGAACGCTCCAAACTCCGAGCTCTACAATCCGGCCACGGGCCAATGGACGAGCGCCGGCTCGACGATCGTCGATCTGCACTCGCCCTCGCCCTACCATCAATGCCTGTCATACGGACCGAGCCCGAAGGATTGCTACTATCCGCCGGGTGAGATCGGCCCGTCGATGCTGCGGCCCGACGGCACCGTCTTCTACGAAGGATCCGGCTCAGGCCCAAGCGGCGGAGGCGTAGGTCACTCGGCGATCTACAACTCGCTGACCGGTACGTGGACGCAGGGACCGGACTTCCCCAGCGGCGATAACGCCGGCGACAACTTCTCCGCGCTTCTGCCCAGCGGAAACGTCCTGGTCTTCGGCAACAGCGGGCACATCTACGAGTTCGACGGATCGACCTTCACCCAGAAGGGCTTTGCAAGCGGACCTCCGCTCTTGCTCCCGACGGGTCAAGTAATGATGCTCGGCTACTCCAGCGTCGTGCTCTACACGGCGACGGGCTCGCCGCAGAACTCCTGGCTGCCGACGGTCTCGAAGGTTCCCTCGACGCTTGCGCGCGGAAACACGTACAAGATCACGGGAACGCAGTTCAACGGCCTCTCAATGGGGATGTCGTTCGGCGACGAGTTCCAGAACTCGACGAACTATCCGCTCGTGCAGATCACGAACAAGTCGACCGGCCACGTCTTCTTTGCCAAGACGCACGGCCACAGTTCGATGGGTGTCGCGACCGGCTCGAAGAGCGTCTCGACCAACTTCGACGTTCCGTCACAGATGGACACGGGTGCGAGCACCTTGGTCGTCATTGCCAACGGGCTCGCGTCGAAACCGGTGAACGTCACCGTCCAATAGCGTACGTCAGCGCAGGTCTGGAACGAGCCGGGCTGGAGGCGACTCCGCCCGGCTCTTCGTTTTTTACCGGGCCACGCACGCGGCGCAGCAGCGCGGCCATTTGCAGCACCGATCCGTCGATGATTGCATACCCGCCGGCGATCGCCGAAGGGGGATTGCCCGACGTGACGTGCGCCCACGGCGTGTGCGCGGCCCACATCCAGCTGTGAAACCACGTGCCGAAGAGCTCGATGTCGGTCGTCGCGATGAAGAGCGCCGCAAAGAACGCCCGGCGCGGACTGAACAGCAGTACGTAGGTGAAGAGCGGCAGCCAGAGCAATCCGTGAACGTCCACCCTGCCGGTCACGCGCGGCAGAACGGTCAAGCCGCCCAACGTCCAGATCGCCGCGACCGCGAGAATCGCCAGAGTGAACTGACGTTCGTAGCGGCGCACGAATGGCGTTGCCGCTAGACCGAGGCCGAAGACATAGATCAGTCCGTGGCCGAACGGCACGAAGAGCGGAATGCCGCCGAAGCGGTAGTGGTATCCGCCCCAGACGAGCGATCCCAGCACCTCGAATCCGGTGGCAACTACGACGCAGAGCCATACGACGTTACGGTCCGAGCCGCCCAGCGTCTTCGAGCAGAGCCAGAGAACCGCGAGCGTCAGCACGCCGAGCAGGTATTGACCCGGCCACGCCGCGCTCGTACGTCCGTCGAGAAAGAGCAGCACGGGCCCGTACGCGAGCACCGCGGCCAGCACCCACCAGGGCGGCGCGCGGCGCGCCGCGGCCTGGGTCGTCAGAGCCTCACCTGCACGGTGGCGTAGAAGTTGAGCGCGAGCGGATAGTTGAAGGAGAACGCGTCTCCGAACGAGGGCGCGAACGACTGCGCGAAGTACGGATTTTCCCGAACGCCGTTGGCTCCGACGTCGTTCGGACCGGTTCCGTTGTAGTAGTGGCCACCGTTGTAGAAGATATTCGACTCGTAGCCGCAGACCGCACTATTCGGCGGATAGGCTTGCGACCACGGTTCGCTCGAGCCGCCGAAACACTCGTTCACGAGGTTCGTGACCATCAAGCGTCCTTGAATTCGCGGCGTGAAGTCGTACGACATCTGCATGCCGAGATTGAACTGCCACGGCTGTCGAAACTGTCCGAAGCTGTCGAACGTTCCGGTCTGCGGATTGGGGATGTAGAGCGTTCCCGGGTTTGAGCCGTCGCTGGTCAGCGCGTGGCTGCACGAGGTGTAGTCGGGGCTCAGCGGGTTGACGCTGGTGATGCCCAGGCTGCCCTGGTTTCGGCGGCACGCGCGCGGATCGAGGCCCTGCACGTCGGCCGGAGTTCCGTAGGTCGTCCCCTCCTGGAGCTCGAGCGCCGGCGTGACCGCAAACTTGCCGTGGCGGTAGTTCAGGATCATCGCGAACGTGTTTGGCGAGAGGTACGGAAAGTCGAGTCCCGGTGTGTACCAGCCCTGCGGATCGAGCGTCGGCTGCGGCGACATGTTGTAGTACGGGTTGAGGATCGAGTGCGGCCCACACTTTAGGTTGGGCTTTCCCTTGCCGGTGTTCTGATAGCATTGGGCGCCGCCGCCGGCTTTGGTGAGCGCGTTGAACTCCTCGATATCCTGATTGTACTGATCGACCGGACCGACCGTGCTGTTGATGAAGTTGCTCCACTTCTCGGCCGCGTTCGTGAACGTATACGAGAACGTTCCGGAGAAGCCGTTACGGCTGAAGTCGCCCTTGGTGACGAGCAGCTCGACGCCGGCCACACGTAACGTGCCGGCGTTGAAAGACGGCGAGACGCCGAGGCTGGGGAGGTTGACCGTCTCGTAGAGCTGATTGGTCCCCCAGCGATAGTACGGCGTCACCTTCATCGCCACGTCGGTTCCCTTGAAATGGTGCTCGAGCGAAAAATCGTAATTGTTGGAGAACTGCGGTTGCGCCTCGTGCAGCGGCGAGCTGTAGCCGAACGGAATGAACCCGAGCAACGACGAGGCCAGGTTCGGCTGCACGGTGTTGTACTGAATCTCGTAGTTCTGCGGTTGCTGCGCGTACCGCCCGGCCGATGCGCGCAGGACGGTATCGGGGCTCACCGTGTACGTCCCCGAGACGCGCGGCAAGAGATACGAGACGGCATAGGTCGACGGGTAATTGTTGGTGAGCAGGATGCCGTCGGTGCCGTTGGGGTGCACGGTTTGGACCGGCGTGCCGGTCGACTTGTCCACCGGACACTTGAACGAAACGAACGGCGTAAAGAAGTAGATGAACTGGGGCGGCTGCGGCACGAAGATCGGCTGGCGCGTCACCGGATTGACGCAGAACTCGCGCTGGGCCGCCGCGAACCAGAAGTTGGTCGCCGGGTTGTTGGTATCGGCCAAGCCGTAGGCGTCGTTCTCGAAACGCAGCGAGCCTTCGAGGTTCCATCGGTCGGTCGGGCGCCACTGATCGGCGATCGAGGCGTTGGTCAGCTTTGGAACGACGGCGTTGATGTCGCCGCTGTTTCCGAGGTACGTGAGCAGCATCGACGCGCCCGCGCGACAGGCCTTCGTGCTCGCCGCGAGCTCACCGTCGGTACACGGATCCTGACCGTTGAAGTCTCCATAAGGGGAGCTGAAGTCTCCTTGCGTGACGGACCGGTTGCACGGCGCCACCTCCCCGGGCGTGTAACGCACGGTCGTCGTGGTCGCAAAGCACTCCGAGCCGTCCGTAAAGTTGCTGATTTGCTGCGAGCCGGTGTTGAAGTAGTTGCGGTTGGCATAGCGCAGCGTGTTGGAGGTAAGATACGAAACCATGCCTGAGAGTAGATGCGCGCCGGATATCTGGTCGGCGAACTGCATCTCCAGGCCGCCGGTGTGCGAGTCGACCTCGTACTGATAGTTGGTCACGCCCAGCGTGACGTTGTTTCCCCAGCCGTTGGCGGTGGCGCGGTTGGTATTCGAGTAGAACGTGTACCCGAAGAGGCGCACGTACGCCGTTGAACCGATGTTCTTTTGGTATTGCAGCTTTCCGATGCTGGCGGTGTCCCAACGACCGTCGCGATAGTTGGACGGCACCAGCGAAAAGACCTGATTTCCATGGGCGTTCAACGGGCAGGCGCCGGGAACGCCGGTGACGTTGGCGCAGCGTCCGGTCGGCGATCCGGGATACATGTAGGCGATCGGCGAGGTCGACGCCGTCTGCAGCCACTGCGTCGAACCGGGGAACGTGTAAAAGTCGGGCCACTGATTCGACGTTGCCGCCATAAAAGTCGAGCGGCTTGATTGAGCAACCCGTCGTTGTTGATGCCCGCCCCAAGCGGTCCGGCGTCGTCGAGGCTCGAGTAGTCCTGCGTGAAGTTCGCCGACGACATATAGAGCATCTGGATGTCGTCGCGGCCGCCGTCGCGGCGATGCGGGATGCCGACGTGGAAGTTGGCGACGATATTGCGGCTATCGAACGACGAAGGCTGACCGTAGTTCGAGGGATACGAGCCGAAGCATCCAGGGTCGTTTGAAACCGTTCCGTTGGCAACCGCAGGGTTGTTGTAGGTGAAGTTGTTGCGGCAATTCGGATAGACGGCCGGGTAAAAGGGCAGAAACGTCGTAACGTGCGCCGGCCAATACCCGTACGGGATGCTATCGGTCAGGCTCGCACCGTTGAACTGATCGAAATAGCGAAAGTCTTGATTGGTGCCGCCGATCCCAACGTAGTACGAAAAGAGGCGATCGGGGGTGGCTCCGCCCACCTCGATCGCGGCATCGTGGTAGAAGGTCGGCGTCCCCAGGGTGACGTTAGCGGTTGCATAGCCCGGGCTCGTGCCGGTTTTGATCACTTGGTTGATGAAGCCCCCGAGACCGGTCGCGTTCGCGTCGGCCTCGCCGCCTCCGGTATAGATCTGCAGCTCCTGCTGGCCTAGCGTGCTCCCCGAGTTGCCGGGATAGTTGTCGAACGAGCGATTGATCGGGATGCCATCGTACTCGAAGCCGATTTGATCGTAGTAACTGCCGCGGATGTACACGGATTGATTCACGCCGACTTGATTCGGCGGCACGTACGAGCCCGGCATCGAGGCGATCGCGGAGTAGGCGTTGTTGAGGCCACCGCCTCCGCCAATCGTCGCGGCGGCGTTGGTCAAGGCGGGATTGACCGAGTAGACGTCGGTTCCCGTACCCGGCCGCACCGGGCTGAGCGACGAACGGGAGGTTACGCGCGCGATCTGTTTGAGGCTCTTCTGCAGAGCGACCGGAATCGTCTGGTTCTGGTCGGCGAAGACCGAGATGCCGGCGATCGCAACGATATCGTAGCCCTCGCGCTCCGCCGAGAGCGTGTACGTGTCGGGAGCGAGCGAGATGAACGTAAAGCGGCCCGACGCATCGGTCGTGACGTGAGCGACCTGCGAGGGGCTCGTCACCGAGACTGCAGCTCCGGCGATCGGCGCTTTGGTCGCGGCGTCGACGACCGTACCGGTCAGCGAGCCGGTCGTGCTCGCGATCGAAAGGCTAGGCCATCGCGCGAGACCGAGGAGCAAGGCAAGCAACACGTAGGCTACCCTGCATGCAAACGACACCTTCATACACCCTCCGAAGACTCCCGCAACGTTTCAACGTTCGTATGCTTCGAAGATGAAGCGCTCCTTCTAACGGGCTTCAACGCGAGAGATAGTGGTTCATCACCCACGTGGCCCAATCGTTCGCCGGCGTTCCGTCGTAGTCGCTGACGAGCACGCCGCAACCGGCCCATGTATCCCACGTCCACGCCTCGTATCCGACACCATGCGCGTCGGCCCACCCCAAGAAGGCCGGAATATAGTTGGGCTCGCAATCGGACCCGTCGTATGTCTCCCCGGTCTCGCCGAAGATAAGAGGAGCGACCTTGGTGATCGGCTTCATGCTCGAGTCGAAGCACGCCTTGGTGTCGCAGAGATTCTTCCCGTAGACGTGTGCCTCGGCGACGAGCTGGCGATCGGGATCGCGCGGGCGCGACTCGAGCCACGTCGAGCCGTTATACTTCGCCCCGTCGATCTTGCCGCATGCGTTGGCGTAGTCGATGCACGGGATCGCGACGACGCCATGGTAGCCGGCTTTGCGCATCCGGTCGACGGCCTGCTGCATCGGGGCGGTCAAATAGAACTCGTTGTGCTTGCCGTAGGTCGCCTCGTTTTTGCAGCCCTTGCGCATGAAGCACGTCCAGCCGACCGTCGTCTCGCCCCACGGAGCGAGAATGACGTTCGGATCGTTCTTGAAAGTCGCGGCCATGCTCGACCACATCGCCGGTGAGTGATCCTCGTCCGGGGCGTCGGGTTGGTAGGTCGCCTTGTGTTTTCCGGGCGCTCCCCAAATCAGCGAGACCTCGGCGTACATCCCGTTACTGTGAAGCAGGTTCACGTAGCTCACGATCGCGTTGATGTAGTTCGTGCCGGCGTAGCGCTGGTCGATTCCGTTGATGTTCAGCCAGCAGTCCTCGTTGAGCAGGACGCGCACGACGTTGACCTTCCACGAAGCGATCGCTTTGACCGAAGCGGCATCGTTCGGTCCGTCGAAAATTCCCCACCCTTGCACGCAGGCGTACTCGGTCCCGGAACGGTTGACGCCCTGCAGATGCACGACCTTGTCGTTACCGTCGACGAGATGGTTGCCCGAGACGCGCAATCCGCTCGGGCGGCCCAGCGAGGCCGGCGCGATGGCTCCGAATCGTGACTCCGACGGAATCGCTCCGCCGCCTCGACCTGCCGAACAGGCGGTCATCAGCAGGGATGACAGGAGTAGAGGCAACGCGCGAACGCTCATCTGCACTGCAACCTCCGAAGGCGACGCGATTCGACCCTGTAGCGGCGGTTTCCGCCGCGGCGATCGAGAATGGGCCTTTGATGGCGCAGAAGTATCGCTACGGCGAGATGACCTGGCCCGAGGTAAAAGAGGCCGCGTCGCGGCCTTGCGTAGCGATCGTCCCGATCGCGACGCTCGAGGATCACGGGCTCCATCTGCCGATCGACACCGACTTGCTGCTATGCAAAAGCGTCTGCGATCTGGCCGCATCGCGCGCGATTGGCCGGGCCGTCGTCGTTCCGGCAATCAATCACGGGTACAGCCCGCATCACATGGACTTTCCTGGAGCGCTGACGATCGGCGCGCACACGCTGATCGATTACGGGCTCGACGTCTGCAAGAGCCTGGCGCATCACGGCTTCAGTGCGCATCCTGATCGTGAACGGCCACGGCAGCAACACGCCCTTTGCCGAGATCATTGCTCGACTCTGCGTCGTCGAGGCCGGCCCGCTCGCCGCCGCCGTCAACTATTGGGCGGCGCCGGGCGTACGCGAAGTCGCCGAATCGCTGCGCGAATCCGAGCCGGTCGGCGGCATGAATCATGCGTGCGAGTTTGAGACCTCGCTCTATCTCGCGCTACGCCCCGACCTCGTCGATATGAGCGAAGCCGTCCACGAGCTCTCGCATCGCCCGTCGAAGAACTATTGGACCGACTTGATCGCCGGTGACGGCGCGCTCGCGATGATGGAGCACTGGAGCCAGCTCAGCGTCAGCGGCGTTATGGGCGATCCTACGAAGGCGACGGCAGAGAAAGGGCGCGCACTGCTCGATGCCGCCGCGAACGGCTTGGTGGAGTTGATCGACGAGATGCTCGCACGCGAGAGCCCTCCCCGCAAAGACCACCATTAATGCGCCGGGTAGGCTATTGCAAGCGTTAGCGTCGCGCTAGTTAGCTGCCGTCGTCACCATCGAGAGCCGTTTTGCGAAGAGGATTTTTTAGCTTCTTCGCCCGATACCGCCGGTATGGGGCGAACGATCGGATTTGTTTTCATTGCAGCATTAATTCTCGCCGCGCCGCTCGAGACGGGTGCGGCCGCTTCCTCACCGTCCGAGCAGCTTACGAGTAAGCTGGAGTGGCGCAGCATCGGTCCGTTCATCGGCGGACGCGCGGTCGCCGTCGCCGGCGTGCCGAGCAATCAAAACCTTTTTTATTTCGGCGGGGTCGAGGGCGGAATTTGGAAGAGCACCGACTACGGCCAGAACTGGGCGAATATCAGCGACGGTTCGCTGCCGGGCGTAGCCAGCCCGATCGGTGCTCTCGCGGTCGCACCGTCGAATCCGAACATCATCTACGCTGGAACCGGTGAAGCCGATATTCGCAGCGACTTCGACACGGGCGACGGCGTCTACAAGAGCACCGACGCCGGAAAAACCTGGTCGTACGCCGGATTGCGCGATACCCACATGATCGCGAAGATCGCCGTGGACCCGCGCGACCCTAACGTCGCGTACGCAGCATCGATGGGGCACGTCTTCAGGCCCAATCCCGACCGGGGCGTCTTCAAGACGACCGACGGCGGAAAGTCGTGGCGCAAGGTGCTCTTCGTCGACGAGAACACCGGCGGAATCGACGTTTCGATGGATCCGCGCGACCCGCGCGTGGTCTATGCTGCGACATGGCAGGCTCAACGCGTCCCATGGAAACTGACCAGCGGTGGGCCGGGCAGCGCGCTCTATAAGACGACCGACGGCGGCGCACATTGGACGAAGATCTCCGCGCATCCCGGATTCGCCGGCGGAACGCTCGGTAAGATCGGCGTCTCCGTCGCGGCCAGCAACCCGAGCGTCGTCTGGGCAACGGTCCAGGCGCACGACGGGGGCATCTTCCGCTCGACCGACGGCGGCGCGACGTGGAAGCACGTCAACAATCAGATGAAGCTGCGCCAGCGCGCTTTCTACTATACGGCAATCTTTGCGGATCCTACCAATCCCGAGGTGGCCTACGCGCCCGAAGTCGACGCCATCTTCAAGACGAAGGATGGGGGAAAGACTTTTACCGAGCTCGATCTCCCGCACGGCGACAATCATATCATCTGGATCAATCCACACGATCCGAAGATTCTGCTTGCCGGTAACGACGGCGGCGGGACGGTTTCGGTCGATGGCGGCGACCATTGGAGCAGCGAGCGCAATCAGCCGACGGGGCAGTTCTACCACGTCGCGCTAGACAACCAATTTCCGTTTCACGTCTTCGGCGCGTCGCAGGACGAGGGTGCCTTCGAAGGCCCGAGCGCGACGATCTACGGAGGCGTCCCGGAGAACCAATGGTATCCGGTCGCTCTCGGTGAGAGCACGTTCGTCGCTCCCGAACCGGGGAGCCCGTTCGTCACGTTCGGCAGCGGGTATTACAGCTCGTTCGGGCGCCTCGATCGCGCCACCGGCGAGTTGAAGAACGTCAGCCCGTGGCCTCGCTATATGCCCGGTGCGTCGTCCGGCGAGACGGAGTACCGCTTCGGCTGGACGCACCCGATCTTCTTCTCGCCTGCCAATCCGCACGAGCTGCTCGTCGCGGCGCAGGTCGTGTTCTCGAGCCTCGACCACGGTCGAACCTGGAGCATAATCAGCCCGGACTTGACCCGCAACGATCCGAGCACCGAAGGGCCGAGCGGCGGTCCGGTCGAGAACGATCAAACCGGTGCGGAGACGTTTCCGGACATCGCGTCGCTGGCCGTCTCACCGCTCGACGGCAACGTCCTCTGGGCCGGCTCGGCCGACGGGCTCGTCCACGTGACCACCGATCACGGCGCGCATTGGACGCTCGTCACGCCACCGCAGCTACCGCAGTGGGCGCAGATCAGCTCGATCGAGCCTTCCCACACCGAGAAGGGCACGGCCTATTTGAGCGCCTCGCGCTACATGTGGGACGACTTTCACCCGTACGTCTATGAAACGACCGATTACGGCGCGCACTGGGCGGCTTTAGCCAGCGGATTACCGGCCAATCAGTACGTCTTCGCCGTAAGGCAAGACCCGCGCGAATCGCGGTTGCTCTTCGCGGGAACGCGCAGCACCGTCTACGTTAGCCTGGACGGCGGCGCGCAATGGCAACCCCTCACGTTGAACATGCCGGGCGTCCAAGTGCGCGATCTCGCCATCGATGCCCGCGAAGGCGAGCTCGTCGCCGCGACACACGGCCGCGCCTTCTGGATTCTCGACAACCTCGCGCTGCTCGAACAGCTTGCTCGAGAGGCGACGCTCTCCGTCGCACAGCCGCAACTCTTTACGCCCGAGAATGCGTGGCTTACGAACTCGTATGGCTCGATCAATTTCCCGATTCCGAACTTCGGCAGCAATCCCGAGTACGGCGCCACCGTCTTCTTCAATCTCCCGGCATCCTACGGCGGAAAGATTCCGCTGACGCTCAGCTTCCTCGATGAAAACGGCGCGACGATCCGCACCTACAACTTACATCCCAAAGGGAAGAAAGAGGCGCAACTCTCGCCCGACCAAGAGGAGAGACTCGATGCTACCCAACAGCGCGAGCGCGATCTCAAGAAGCTGACGTCGGTGAAGGCCGGGATGAACTCGTTTCTCTGGGATATGCGCTACCCGCCGGCCTACGATGTGCCGGGTTGGCGATCGCTCGGAACCGACGACTTCCCAGACACCGGCGACGGCCCAACGATCCTTCCCGGTAAGTATACCGTCGTGCTGCAGTACGGCACGACGAAGCTGCAAGCTCCGCTTACCGTCCAGCTCGATCCGCGCGTCCATCCCGCCGCCGGCGATCTGGAAGCGAGGCTCGCGCTCGAAACGCAGATTCTCGGCACGATCGATCGTTTGGACCGCGCGATAGCCGCAGCGATGGTGGAGCGCGGTAAGCTTCCTGCGGCGCAGAGCGCAAAGGTCAATGCGGAGATCGCAAACCTCGTCTTGCTCGACGTCCACTCCAGCGAAGCCGACGTCATGCGCGAGAGCAAACTCCGCGAGCAGCTGGCATTTCTTATGAACTCGCTCGAGGGTGCCTACGCAAAGCCGACGGCCGCGGAGTACGCGGCCTACAAAGATCTCAAAGCGTTGGCGGATACGGGTGAGGCGCGCTTGCAGGCGACGGTGTCGCCTTAGTCGCTTCCTGACTACTTACGTACGCAGGCCGCCCAAGTCAGCTGGTTCAGCGCGTTGCTGAACGTCCACCAGCCGGCGTAACCGTGCGTGCCCGGGCCCGATCCGAGTCCCGGATGCTGCTGAACCGGCGGTCCCGGCCATTGGCTATCACCCATCGAGCCGCCGATCACCGCATAGCCGTCGCCGCACCCGGCGAAGACGACCTTCGGCTTCTGGCTCTGATTCCACGCGTGTCTGATTACGATGCCGGCATCGCTGCGCGCACACGACGCGTAGGCCGTGCCTCCGCCGGCGACCCAATACGTGTTCGTGCTCGCGTTGAACCACGACGCCTTGACGGTGCCGATACCGTACCCGGTGATCAGCGTGAAATGCTGCCGGCACTGCGCGGCGGCGAGACCACTGATCGGATCCGCCGAGCGCCAGCGAAACACTTGACGCGCGATCTTGGTCGCTGCACACGTAGCGAACGCTAAGGCACTCGCGCTCGAATCGGGTTTGACGATCCAGCTGTTTCGGTAGAGATCGGCGTGCCCCGTCCCAACGGAGCTTCCGTCGCTGCTGCTCGAGCCGCCCGCAACGATCCGGTAGCCGCTCGGGCATTGGGCGACGGCGGCGACGCCCTTCGCACCCCACGAGACGACGCGCTTGAAATCCGAATTCGTCACGGCCTCGGAGCGCATCGCAGCTCCGTCCACAAAGGAAATCCGATCTGCCGGTATGGACGGACCTCCGGAGCATCCGGTTACGCACGTCAGCGCGAAAGCGAACGCGCAGATACTTCTATATCCGATGGCCCAGGCTACCACGGCGACGCCGGAACATCAACAAAAGGCCTTTGCCCGGTGGCGCGTAAGCTTGGCCGTGATGCTGCGACGCTTTCTTATTTTTACGCTTGCCTGCGCTTGGCTCGCTGGTTGCGTCGGGCGGTCGGCCGGGCCGAACCCGTTACCGCCGGCGTCGGCAATGCGCTCGACCGACGGCGTTAACGCCGTTAACGTTAACGAACTTTCCGAACCGCCCGTCGTAAAGTCGGTCAACGGCGTGGCCAAAGTCTCACTGGCCGCGGACCTCAATCCGGCTACCGGTCTTCCGGCGTTCGACTACCAGGGCATGCACGCCGTTGCGCCGACGATCGTCGTGAAACCCGGCGAGAGAATCGTCTTCGATTTGGTCAACAATCTCCCGAACGTTCCGCCGCCCGCCATGTCTCCCGACGACTCGATGCTGGTGGACGACATCAACCTGCACTTTCACGGCCTCGGTGTCTCGCCGAGAAAGCCGGGCGACGACGTCCTCACGATGATCGCCCACCCCGGCGAGTCGCTCCATTACGCGATCGCGGTCCAGAAGAATCAAGAGCCGGGCCTCTACTGGTATCACACTCACGTTCACGGCCAGACGAACTATCAGGTCGGCGAAAACGGCATGTCCGGCGCGATCGTAATCGATGGACTGCAGCATCACCTGCCGGGCTTGGCCAAGATGAAAGAGCGGTTGATCGTGCTGCGTGCGACCGGCGGCGGCGAAACCCTAAAGCCGGAGAACACCAATACGGCGCCGTGCACGACCAAAGATGGCACGACGGTCACGCTCAACGGGGTCGCCCAACCCGTCATCACCATCGCCCCAGGCGAGAAGCAGTTTTTCCGGCTGGTCAACGCGACTGGGCACAAAACGCTCAAACTCAACGTCGAGGGCGAACGGCTCGAACTCGTCGCGATCGACGGCTTCGCACTCGACACCTATCGCGGAACGCCGCCGACCAAGATGGAGGAATCGATCGTCCTCCCACCCGCCGGCCGCGCGGAGTTTGTCGTGACCGGTCCGAGCGGAGGTCACGCGCGGTTTAGTACGCTGTGCTACAACACGGGACCGAACGGCGACCCGGATCCGCAGTTGCTGCTCGCCACGCTGCGGGCCCCGAGAGGCGGTCGTGCCGGCGCATTCTCGTCGGAGCCGCTCGCAGTCGGTTCGCCGCTGCCGCAGAACGCATATACAGCGCCTCTGCCGCCGGTCGCTGCGAAGCGCCTCGTCGTCATGAGCGAGAACGGTTCGACCTTCTTCATCAACGGCAAGAAGTTCGCGATGAAAGATCCCCCAATGTTCGTCGTGCACGTCGGCACGGTCGAAGAGTGGCGGATCGTCAACGTGACCAAGGAGATACACGACTTTCACATCCACCAGACGCACTTCTTGGTCGAGCAGATCGACGGCAGCACGGTCGAGCACCCGCATTGGGCCGACAGCGTCGTCGTTCCGCACGCACGCAAGGCAGGCGAAAAGCATATTCCCGGTTCGCTCGTGCTGCTGATGGACTTTCGCGACCCCGTCATCCGAGGAGAGTTTCTCTTTCACTGCCACATCCTCGATCATGAGGATCATGGCATGATGGCAAAAATCCAAGCTATCTAAAAACCCCGAGTTAGCCCATCTCTTCGTCGCCTCGAACCTCATTTACCATAGTAAACTTCGGCCCTCGTCTCCTCGACCTGAGCTAACTCACGGATTTTTGAAATACTTAACTATCCAGTCGGACCAGCGGCGGTAGACGTCCATCGTGCGCACGGGGTCGCTGGGGAAGTGACCGCTGACGGGGTATGCCCAGAACTCGACCGTCGTCCCGCGGTCTTTTAAGGCACGAAACATTGCGTAAGATTGCGTGATCGGCACGCGTGAATCTCCGGTGTCGCTGAGGATCAGCGTCGGTGTCGTGATTTCCCACGCGTACGTAATCGGCGACTGATCGATGTAGTTCTGGAGCATGCCGTTCTGCCAGGGCGAGCTGGAGCGCGGGAATCCGTATCGGTCCTGCACGCCGTTATCGGCGAGCGCGTACTCGTCGACTAGGTCGTTGACCGCGGCGCCGGCGACCGCCGCGCGCCAGAGGTGGTAGTGCCCGATCAGCCACGACGTCATATATCCGCCATACGACCATCCCGAGACGGCAATCCGCGACGGGTCGACGCTGGCAGTGCGTTCGACCGCGGCGAGCCCGGCCATCACGTCGCGCCCCGGACCGGCCCCGGCATCGTTAAAGATGCCGCGGTAGTAGCCATTTCCGAGGTTGTCGCTGCCGCGATAATTTGGATTGAAGACGATCCAGCCGTGCGCCGCGTAGACCTGGTTCGCAAACGAGAAGCCGGTGGACGACGAGGATTGCGGACCGCCGTGAATTACAAGCAGGAGCGGATACTTCTTGGCCGGATCGTACTGCGGCGGATACGTCACGACGCCGTCCTCGTTGAAACCCTCGAAGTTCCACGCTACCGGGTCGACTTTTCCTAGGTCGAGGCTTGCGATCGCGTCGTTGTACGAGGTCAGGCGGCGAGGCTTGCTCTGCGGGGTCGCCATGTAGTAGAGCTCGCTCGGGTGAGCGGCCTCCGACCCGGCAAAGGCGATCGATCCGGTGGCGCTCGCGCTCCCGTCGAGCCAGAAGAACTGCAGCGGCTGCAACGCCGGCGAGATCGAGCCGCCGCGCCGGCGCGTCGGCCGGCTTGATCCAGAGCGCGCAATCGGTACCCCGATGCCCGGCGATCAGCAGCGACCCGTTGGGCATCCAGATCGCGCGCACGACGTTCGTATCGATTCCCGCGGCGGTCACATCGGTTCCGTCGCTGCCCCCGCTCGACGGAGCGACGAAGACGTCGGTCTGATTCGCGAGATCGCCCGCCTGCGGGTACCAATACGCAACCTTCGAGCCGTCCGGTGAGAACGCACCGTAACCTTCGAATTTACCGTGGTTCGTAAGGCGGCGTGTCTCGCCCGTCGCAACGTCGACGATGGCGACGACGGCGAGATCGCTATCGGCGTCGTAGTCGTTCGGCATCATCGTGAAGACGATCTCGCGCCCGTTCGGCGACCACGAGATCGGCGCGCCCGGTGAGCTCGGCGGCTCGGCGGAAGGAAGGCTGAACTCCCCCGAGGTGACCCGCCGGTTCGCGCTGCCCTCGGCATTGACGACCCAGATTCGATTGCGCATCGGGGCGGTGCGAGAGAGATACGACTGATCGCCGACGACGAATCCGTCGAGATGCTGCTTAATCTTCGCGTCGTCGGGCGGCGCGTCGGGTGCGACGTAAGCGATCGCGGCCGAATCGGGACGCCATGCAAACTGCTCGACGCCGCGCGGGGCATCGGTGATCGGCCTGGGATCGCCGCCCCGCATCTCCATCACGAAAATCTGCGACGACCGCTGGGAATCCGATCCTTTCCGGTCGAGAAATGCGATGCGCGCGCCATCCGGCGACCACGCCGGTGAGCTGACGTCTTGACGGTCGTTGGAGAGCGGCCGCTGCGTTCCCGTTGCAAGGTCGTAAATCATGAGGGTCCGGTCGTACCGATCTTCCGCCACGTTCGCGCGCGAAACGATGAAGAGGATCGACTTGCCGTCTGGAGCGATTTGGACGTCCGAGATCGCCGCGAGCGTCGTGTAATCGGCGATCGTCAGCGTTCGCGCCCCGGCGCCGGCTGCGCCGGCGCAGATTACCAGCGCCCAAGCCAGAGCCGCCGTCCAGATCCTCACGGTGCCGTTTCTCCAGGCCGCAGGTACTTGTCGATCCAGCCCAGCCAACGCTTTCGCTGGTCTTCGTTGCGCACCGGATCCGACGGATGGTGACCGGAGACGGGATAGGCGACGAACGTAACGGGGATACCGTTATCCTTCAGTGCGTGGTAGAGCTTATACGAGTTCGTAATCGTAACGTTGTTGTCGCCGACGTCGGCGAGAATCAGGGTCGGCGTCGTGATGGCGGTGGCGTAGGCGATCGGAGACTGCGTTCGCCATTGCGCGCGGTACTTCGGATTCGCCGGCGGGCCGCCGAAGAACGGCGCGTCGGCGGCGACGTAAAAGGAGTCGTTGTAGTCGTCGAACCAGTCGTCGAGGGACGCGCCTGCGACCGCGGCCTTCCAGAGATGGTAGTGACCGATGAGCCACGCGGTCATGTAGCCCCCATAGGACCACCCGGAGACCGCGATTCGCGACGAGTCCACGATGCCGAGCTGCTGAACCGCAGCGACGCCGGCCATCACGTCCTTCCCCGGACCGTCGCCGGTGTTGCCGGCGATCGCACGCTCGAAGCGATCGCCCAAGTTCGTGCTCCCGCGGTAGTTCGGCTCGAAGATGAGGTAACCGTGCGATGCGAAGACCTGACGCTGCGTCGACCATCCCAGCGTTGACGATCCTTGCGGACCGCCGTGAATCACCAAGACCAGAGGCGCCTTGCCGCCTCGCCAGCCGGGCGGATACGTGAGGACGCCGTCCTCGTGAAAGCCGCCGGAGCCGATCCAGCTCACCACGGTCGATCGACCGATCGCGTCGCGCGCAATCGCGTCGTTAAGGTGCGTCAGTTGCAGCGGTGTGTCGGTCGGTGCGCGCAGGAGATACACCTCGGGGGGATGCTGCGCGGTTGAGCCGACGAAGACGAGGCTGCCGTCGTGCGCGGTGTTGCCCAAGCTCTCAGGGGCAACGTCGCCGAGAGCGACGTGCTGTGGAGGGCCGCCGAGATGATGGTACCAGAGCCGCTGCACGCCCGCGTCGGCCGCGCTAAGGTAGAGCCCGTCGCCGCGCGGACCCCAGGCAAAATCGTCGACGCTGCGATCGATTCCCGCGCGCACGTCGATCTGATCGGCGCCGCTCCGATTGGCAACGAAAAGGTTCACACCGTCGACCGAGTCACCCGAAGCATTGCGCTCGAAGGCAATGAGCTCGCCGCGCGGTGCAAAGGTCGGCGTACTCTCGAACCCGCGGACGCCGGAGAGCGCGCGCAGGCTGCCGTTGGCAACGTCAACGAGCTGCACGGTTGCGGGGAGCGAGTCGCCGAAATACGGCGTCGGGAAGCGGGTGATGGCGAGATCTCTGCCGTCGGCCGACCACGAGATCGTACCGCCGCCTTGGTCGACCGTCGCCGACCACGACCCGGCTGTCAGTCGGTGCGTGCGCCCCTGCGCGAGGTCGACGATCCAGGGGTGCGACGGCGTCGAGGCAGAAGTGCGCAGGTAGTCGTTGCTGCCGACTTCGAAGGCATCGTGGTTCGCCTCGATCTCCTTCTTGTGCGGGTCGGGGTCCGCGGCCAAATAGGCAATGCGAGATCCGCTGGGACTCCATACGAACGCGTCGACACCCTCGCTCGCGTTGGTGATCCGCCGCGCCTCGCCGCCGTCCATTCGTAGGAGGAAGATCTGGGTCTGGGCGTTCTCGCCTTCACCACTCTCCGCAGTAAACGCAATCGTACGTCCATCCGGCGACCAGCGCGGGCTGGAAACGCCGCGACGCTCGAACGTAAGCGGGCGAACCGAGCGGGAGCGCACGTCGAGCAGCATCAGCTGCGTCTCGTTGCGATCGCTCCGATAGTTCCCACGCACCGCAACAAAAGCGATCCGGTTGCCGTCCGGCGATATCTGCGCGTCGCTGAAGGTAACGATCGCTCGCGCGGCGGCGAAGTCCAGCGCGGGCGCGGGTATGGCCACGCCGGCGCTACACAGAGCGAGGAGGATCGCGCGCGCCCAGCGCACCGCGCTAAGGCTGTATCACGATCGACGAATCGTTGTACTGCGAGTACGTGACCGTGACCGTGCCCTGCTGTCCCGTCACGACGCTTTGCACCGGCAGCATGTTGGCGTCGACGGAGATGGTTACCGTCGCGGGGCCGCTGGTAAAGCTGTAGGCGTGGACGGTTTGACCGTTGAGCGTCTGCGTGCCGAGATCCTTCGCCGAGTTCTTGACTTCATCGGATGCGGCGGCGCTGCCGACTTGGTCGATCATCTGGTGGATCGCACCGTGCAACGACGGCGCCACCGGGATCTTCGTCCCATTCGCTTCGAGGGTAACGTCCTTGCCGATAATGTAGGCGGTCATCATCGGCGCGGGCTGCACCCTCCATCGGTCGGGCGCTACGTGTTCGACGACGATCGTGCCTCCGGCGGCGGGCCGCTGCATGACTGCGTGCCACGACGTCGTCGCGTCGAACGCTGCCTTGACCTTGAGCAGGTCGGCGTAGGCGTCCGCGCGCGCAATCGCCGGGACGAGCGCAATCGCCATTGCGAGCGCCGCTGCAACACTGCTTCGAATCATCAAAGCCTCCTAACCACGAGCTTCGCGTGACTTCAAAACCCCGTACTACGCCACCTGCGATGCGGAAATGGCGTCGAGCTCGCGCTCGATCGCGTCGGCGAGCGCGCTCACGGCCGGCTCGTGGACGGCCAGGTACAGAGCGGGCTCGATGAGCTCCAGCTCGCTCACAAATACGTTGCCGCGATCGTCGCGCAGCAGGTCTACGCGCGCGTAGACCGGCAGCCCCGGCGCCATCTCGACCGCCTTGGAGGCGACTGCAATCTCTCGCGGCATCGCCACGGCTACGGACGATTGCTCGTCGCTGATCCGCAGCTCGGTATCGAACGGCGCCTTGACCACCGCGTGGGAGTACCGGCCGCCGATGAAGATCAAGGCCCGTTCGCCGTAGCTGTTCACGGAGTCGAGATAAGGCTGGACGAGCACGTCTTCTCGCTTCGCCAACCGATCGAGCACCGCTTGCCCGTCGCGTCGAACGAGTGCGACGTCATGCGCCGACGCGCCGCGCGCCGGCTTGAGCACGACGTCGTTCCAGCCGCGGGCGTTTGTGAGCGCATCGAGATTGCACGTCGTTCCCCTCAAGACCCATGCCGTCGGGACGACCGGCACGCCCAAGCGTTCGAGCGCACGCAAATACGACTTGTGCGCGTTCCAGTTCAGCAAACGCGGATCGTTGCAAATAACGGTGACTGCAGCCGCGCGTCCGACCCAGTCGATGAACTCGCGGTAGCGGACGTAATAATCCCACGTCGAGCGCAGGACGCAGAGCCGGCTCGCCCCCCAATCGACCTGCGGGTCGTCCCAAACCGCGACCGCTATGGTTCGGCCGCGTTTCGACAGCTCGTCGCGCAGCAGACGATCGTCGGGATCGAGCTCGGGCACCTTCGAGCACGTAACGAGCGTGCAGTCGATCACGGCCCGGTCAGGCTATCCTTCCGCGACGGCCTCGACGTCGATCGTGATGTCGACCTCGCCGGCTGACCACGATACCGCCGCCGGGCATCTGATCGTTCCAATTGACGCCGAAATCGTACCGATCGATACGCGTGCGCGCGGTGAATCCGGCGCGCGTCTTGGGCCCTTTGTCGACGCCATCTTCCCACCACGGCGTCTGCCACGCGCCCAGGTAACGGACGCTCAGCGTCACCGGTTTGGTAATATCCCGAATCGTTAGGTCGCCGGTCAATCGATAATCGACCGGACCGATCTCGACTGCACCGGCAGCCTTGAAGCGAATCTGTGGATACTGCTCGCAGCTCAGGAAATCCGGACTGCGCAGATGATTGTCGCGCGCCGGCTCGCCCGTCCAGCAAGTAGATGCGTCGATCACCGCTTCCACCGCAAGCTGCCGCGGGTCGGCCGGGTCGAAATCGAGATGGCCGTGGACGTTCTTGAAAGCGCCGCGTACCCACGTCACCATCATGTGCCGCGCCCGAAACTCGGCGGCGCTGTGTCCGGGCTCGAAAAACCACTTCATCGTAGGTTCCGCTCCTCTTCGTGCGCGAGGTTTCTCGGAGGTGAGGCGGAACTCCCCGGCGCATCGTAGGCCAAGTAAAGGAGCAACAATCGAATGAGAATCGCGATGCTCGCTTTCGCGGCCGCTTTCGTCATGCAAGCAATGGCAGGCGCGCAACAGACCGCCTCGTTGGACCTGCTTCGCCGCGCGGCCAATCCCAATCCGTCGCTCAACTCGTACACGGCATCGGCCCAGCTCTCGGCTACGCTGCACGCGGTGATCCCGATTCATAAGAACCTGAGCGGAACCGTCTACTATCTCAAGCCGAATAAGCAGATTCAATTCCAGAACGTCTCGGGCCCGCTGAGCAGGTTCAAAGATCTCGCCTCGAAAACGCCGACGTACGACCAGGCGATGGCGCAGTACACGATCACGCCGCTGACCGATAACGGGTCCGTTTCGACCTACTCGCTCGTTCCAAAGAGCAGCGGCAGCCGGGTCAAGAGCGTCACCGTCACGGTGAACGATCAAACCGCGCTGATCGGCCACGCTCAATGGTCGTACACGAACGGCGGCTCGCTCGCGTTCGACCAAACCTATGGTCCGGTCGGAACCTATCGGCTGCCGGCAAAGGACGATATCGCGGCGCGATTTCCCGGCTATAGCGTCGACGGCACGCTAACATTCAGCAACTATCATCCGAACGCAGCAGTCTCGCCTTCGGTCTTCGCCTCCCCGCACTAGCAGACTAATCCGGCCCGGGGCGGTCGGGGCCTCCGGTGGCGATGAACGTGACGATATCCCAAGCGTTGCGAATGCCGATAAAGATCAGCGACAGCACTGCGGCGGCGACGGCAAAGAGCGCCTGCACCGGAATTGCCCGCGCCGCGATCGCGCCGGCAAGCATCGCGCTGTAGGCGAGAAACGGAAGGACCATGTACCACGACCAGTCCTCGAGATCCAGCGCGTAGCTAGTGAGGCCCTTCGCCCGAACGAAGACGCGGGCCACGTAATAGATACCGTACAGCCCGGCCAGCCCGATCAACACGTCGACGTACGCGAGCGAGTGCCAGGGCGCGCAGAGCAGGGCCGAGACGAGCAACGCTGCGGTGAGATGCATGACGACCGGCGTGCTGAAGGTCGCAATGCCGTCGGGCGCTCGCCGCAAGCGTTCGCTATCGTTCGTTAGCGTGATCACCACGAACATCAGTCCCGTCAGAGCTGCCGCCGACGAGCCGGTCATGACGTAGAAGCTCGACCACGGGCCTAGTAACGTCGGTGCGCTTTCCATCGATCCTACGATTCGGCGATTGCCGCCAAGCCCAGTGCGGTTGCGGCCTCTTTGGCGGCGCGTTCGCCGCTTTCGAGAGCGCCGTTCACCGTCCCGCCCTGGCCGTCCGTAGAGGTGGCTTCGCCGGCGAAAAAGAGCGTCCGGTCGACCGGCGCGGCGAGCTGCGCGCGCGCGTCGCCTCCTCCTACGGCGACATAGCTATACACGCCGCGCGAGAACGGATCGGCGCTCCAATCGTGCACGATCCCGCCCTCTAGCTGCTCGCGCACCAGCGCGCGCTCGCTCAGCGTAGCGCCAAACCCGTCGATCGCGCGTTCGACTAGCTCAGGAACCGGAACGTCTTTGAGTGCAATTGCTCGGGGACCGCCGGCCCACGCGACGATCAGTTCGCTGCGCACCGGCAGCTGCGTCCAGTAGGCCGCAAAAGCCGCTTGGTCGTTGCGAAAGAAACCGGCGTCGCGATAGCGTCCCCGGCGAACCTCCTCCCAAAACGCGCTGCGAAACCAGAGCGTTACCCTGACCGCGTGGCCCATCTCGATGCTCGCGAGCGCGGCCTGTTTCCACGCCGGCAGGATCGGGTCGAACCTGACCTCACGATCGTCACCGCCATGCCGCAAGACGCCGACCGGGAGCGTGACGACGGCGTTGCGCGCCCGAATCGTGCGCGCGCTTGCGGAGCCGTCGCGCACGTCGATCTCGACCTCGCCTCGTCGCCACGAAATGCTTCGCACGATCGCCGAGAGTTCGATCCGCGCGCCGGTCCCGAGCACTCCACCGTGCAAAGCGTCAACGATCGGCCGGTAGCCGCCGAACGGTCGAGCGATCGCTGAATCCACGCCCGAGCACCATTCATCGCCGATCGCTCGTGCGCTCGCGAGCGCCGGATCCGCAGCCTCGAATCCCTCGACGAACGCACGCGCCCGCTTCGCGATCTCGCGCGTAGCCTCGTTGCGCTCAAAAGGCCGCAGGAATCGATCGGCGCTCTCGTCCTGCGCGAGCTCCCGTGCGTGCTCGAACAGCCCCGCCGCCGCGGTAAAATCCACGTCGTCCGGGCACAGCTCGCCGTTCTCACGTGCCCAGGACTCGCCCCCGACGTCGACCGCCGCCAACCCCGCATCGCGCAGCAGACGCATCGTCTCTTTGGCGTGCCCGTGAATGAATTCGGCGCCGAGCTCGGCGGGTGTAACGCCCCGCTGCATCTCGCGCGACCAAACCCGGCCGCCGACCCGGTCGCGCGCTTCGAGCACGATCACGCGAGCCGATCGAGAGGCGAGCTCTCGCGCGGCCGCTAAACCGGCAGCGCCGGCGCCGATGACGACCGCGTCTGCGTCCACGCCCACGTTAAGCGACCGCCTCTTCGGGCGGCTCTTCGGCAATGGGCGCATGCGGCCGGCTGCCGAGAAGTATCAGCGCGATGGAACCGACCACCGCCGCGCCGCCGGCAACGACGTTCCAGGTAACCGGTTCGCGTAGGATGAGCGCACCGAGAATTACGGCCACGACGGGATTGACGTATGCATATGTCGCGACGGTTGCGGTCGGCAGCGTCCGTACCGCATAAGCATACGCGCTGTACCCGAGCATAGCGCCACCGGTGATCAGCCAAAGCATCGCCCAGAGCGATTCGGACGAAATCGCAGCGGGATGAAGCCTCGAGCCTTCGCCGGTCACCAAGCCGATGACGAGGGCGAGGACGCCGCCCACGGTCATCTCGAGCGGTACCGTCAGCGGGCCGTGCGAGTTTCCCCGCGCGTACACCGAACCGAGCGCCCACGAGATCGACGCGATCACGATGAGCGCGACGAAAAGCACGTCGGTCTGCGCTGGGCCTCGGCCAACGAGGATCGCGATGCCGGCGCTGCCCAGCACGATGCCTGCGATTGCCGCCCAGCTCGGCATGCGCCGTTCGGCGAGCGCGTCGAAGAGCAGCATCCAGATCGGAACGCTCGCAACCAGCAGCGCCGAAGTTCCCGATTCGACCCGTGTTTCAGCGAGGCAGAGCAGCCCGTTTCCGACGACGAGCAGCAGCACGGCGGTGATCGCGATTCGCAGCCAATCGCGACGGCTTGGCAACGCCGGCTTCTCCTTTGCGACAAGCAAGCGCAGCGCAAGAAGCAATCCGCCGGCGATGACGTAGCGGCTACCGGTCATCAAATAGGGTGGAATCGTTGCGACGGCTACCCGAATTCCCAAGTAGGTCGAACCCCAGACGAGGTAGACCGTGAGGAGCGCTATCCATGGCAGCGCTCGATTCGCAGAGGTCACCCCGCCTCTTTAGGAAGATGCTGGGAGATCTTCCTCGCGCAGCCAAGATCCGTTGGCGATGCCGCTGCAGAATCGGGTGACGCCGTTTGGCGAGATCGTCGCTCTTCCCGAGCGGGGACTGATGATGGGCAATCGCGGCGTTCTACACGACGATGCGCGTCGAATCGTTCGACCCTGGCAGGTTCGCCGCTGGATCGCCTGCCGAGTCGAGTTCCGCGGACGCCGCCGGGCAGTCATGCAGCCGCGCCGGTATACCGAGTTGTTCTTCCTCGACGAGGCCGTCGCGCTGAGCGCCGGCCACCGTCCGTGTGCCGAGTGCCGCAACGCCGAGTATCAGCGATTCCGATCGCTCTGGGCGCAGTGCCGCAGCGGACCGGCGAGCGCCGACCCGATCGACCTGGCGTTGCACGCCGAACGTCTCGATAGAAGCGCGAAACGCACGTATCGCGCCGAGCTGGCGACGCTTCCCGAAGGGACGTTCATCGCCGACGAAGATGCGTGGCTGGTGTGGCGCGGAGAGCTGCACGCGTGGTCTGCCGCCGGTTACATCAACCGGCGCGCGAAGCCGCCCAACCAACTGGTGGAGGTGCTGACGCCGCCTTCGATCGTCGCCCTGCTTACCGCCGGATACCTGCCGATGGTTCACCCCAGCGCGGAGCGGACGTTCGCGTAATTCGTTAGGACGATGCCAGAGCTTCCCGACATCGCAGCGTATCTCGGAGCGCTTGAGCCGCGTATCGTCGGCCGGCCGCTCGAACGGCTGCGCGTCTCGGGCGTATCGCTCTTGCGCACCGCGAGTCCGCCGCTCGCCGACGCAACTGGACGGACCGTGCGCGAGCTTCGGCGCATCGGCAAGCGCATCGCGATCGGGCTCGACGGCGGCCTCTGGATCGTTCTCCATCTGATGATCGCGGGCCGGCTGCACTGGCGTCCTGCGCGTGTACCGCTCTCGCGCCGCAGCGATCTAGCGGCTTTCGACTTCCCAAACGGAACGCTCGTGCTTACCGAAGCGGGGACGAAACGCCGTGCCTCGCTTCACCTGGTCTCAGGCGAAGAAGCGCTCTCTGCACTCGATCCGGGCGGCATCGACGTCTTTGCCTGCGACCTCGCCGCATTTCGCAGCGCACTCGCGCTCGAGAACCGCACCCTCAAACGCGCGTTGACCGATCCGCGCATTCTAAGCGGCGTCGGCAATGCCTACTCCGACGAGATTCTTCACGCTGCGCAGCTCTCGCCGATCGCGCTGACGCGCACTCTTACGACCGCGCAGTGGGAGCGTTTGTTTGCCGCGACGCAAGCGACGCTGCGCGCGTGGATCTCGCGGCTCGCCGGAGAGAGCGGCGCGGAGTTCCCCGAGGGCGTCACCGCTTTTCGCTCCGATATGGCCGTCCACGGGCGCTATGGCAAACCGTGCCCGCGATGTGGTGCGGCCGGTGCAACGCATCCGCTATGCCGACAACGAGACGAACTATTGCGCCGTCTGCCAAACCGGTGGGAAGCTGCTCGCCGACCGCAGCCTCTCACGTTTGCTTAAAGCCGATTGGCCGCGCACGCTAGCGGAGCTCGAGGAGCTCACCAGCCGGCGCCCCGGAAAAGCCTAACCTGCAGCCTGCGCCGGGCGGGTGGACGAACGGTTGTATTCCATGTAGTAGGCCGTCTGAGCCGGCGCTGTATTGCCAAAGTACCGCTGCACAACGCGAAGGGCCAACTCGATGCCTGACGTGATGCCGCCCGCACAGCAGAGCTTGCCGCCCGGGTTCTCTACGTAGCGTGCCGTGCGATCGAGCGCGATCGAGGGAAACTGCCGCGCAAACTGGTCGAAGTATTCGTGGTGCGTCGTCGCCGAAAGTCCGTCGAGCAAGCCCGTCTGCGCGAGCAGGAACGCACCCGTGCAGACCGACATGACGACCGACGCGTTTTGGCTCGCCCGGCGTATCCACGCGATCTTGTTCGGCGTGTGCTCGCCTTGCGCGCCCATAACGATCACGTTGGGTTGTGGCAGATTGGGATCGTCGAAGGCGTGCGTCGGAACGATCTGAAGGCCCCCAGTTGCTTGTATCGGAGACCGGCTATCGGAGATGGTCATCAGTTGAAACGGCATCTGGTCCCAGCCGTCGACCATGGTGTCTTGGAAGACCTCCCACGGCCCGGCGAGGTCCAAGACGTTAGCCTGCTTGCCGACGACGACCGCTACGATAATCGGAACGTTGTGCGTCGAGCGCAGCGGCGGCATCGCATCGGCTGCAGATAGTAGCTCGTTCGCGCCCGCGGGAGCGGCGAGCGCGGCAAGCGACGATGTGGCAGCAAAACTCAGAACATCTCGACGATTCATACGCTCTCCTCAGTAGAGTTGGCTCCATCTTCGGTTATCGTGAGATAAGCGGTCTTGTATGGATTTAGCCTAAGGGGTTAGGATTGAGTGATGGCGACTCAAGTTCTAGCCGCGGGAGAGTTCTACGGCACATCCTCCAAGCGAGAGAGCGCCGGCGCGATACTCTCGCTCGTTCGCCACGAAGAAGAGCGGCGTCTCCCCGATCACGAGCACGCGCTTCCGTTCTTGTGCCTCTTGCTGGACGGGCGCTACATGGAAGCGTCCGGCGTGATGACGATCGAGTACGAGCCGTTGACTCTGGTCTATCATCCCGCGAAGCTCGCGCATCGTGATTGGGTCTTTGCAGCAAGCCGTATGTTTACCATCGAGCTGCAAGAGCGCTGGAATCCGGTGCTCGCTCGGTGCGGCGCGCCGTCGGGCTCGCTCTATACGCACTCCGGAGCCGAGGCGCTCTGGATCGTGCTGCGCTTGTACGAGCTCTTCCGATCGTCAGCGTTGGCCGACTTAACCGTCGAGTCTCTCCTCTTCGAGCTCATCGGTTCGTTCGAGAGCCTCGACTCGGCGCACTCGCCGGCGTCGGCGCCTTGGCTGAACGAGCTGCGCGCATACCTCGACCGCAACTTCACCGATCAAATCAGCGCGTCTCAACTGGCATCGGACTTCGGCGTCCACCCCGTCCACATGTCGCGCTCGTTCCGGAGAGCCTATAAGAGCAATGTCGGCGACTACGTCCACGGCCGGCGAATCCAGCAGGCATGCCGCTTGCTGCGCTCGTCAGATCGCCCAATCTCGGAGATCGCGCTCGAGCTCGGGTATTTCGATCAGAGCCATTTCAACCATATATTCCGCAGCGTTACCGGAACGACGCCGGCTCGCTACCGCCGTTCAACCCTTTGAGCCGCGGTTCTTCAAGAACGCAGTAACGGCGCGCTTGGGAGCGCGTGCGAGCCACGCCTCGACGAGCAGATCCTTAAGCTCTCTTGCCGCGATCTCGTCGAGGCGCACCAGTACCGCCGGGTAGCCGTCGAAGTGCGGCGTCGTAAAGAATACGCTGGGGTCGCTCGCCATCAAGACTTCTTTCATCTCGAGATCCGCAGTACGAACGCCTAGGATCGGACCGGTGGGAGCGTCAGCCCCTAGGGCTTCCAAATCCGATCGCCGCAGTGGCCGCTCCCAGGCGAAGAACTTCTTGCTAACGACCCAGGCAGATCCGGTCGTATGGATCTCCTCGCTGGCGCCGGGCAGAGCCAGTGCGTAACGGCGGACGTCGCGCCATTTCGCCATCGCCGCCCGCGGACGTCTCTACCGCGTCGCGAGCGCGCTGCCCGTACGGCTGCGCACCGGAACCG
This sequence comes from Vulcanimicrobiota bacterium, assembly GCA_963739845.1. Classification (GTDB taxonomy): domain Bacteria; phylum Vulcanimicrobiota; class Vulcanimicrobiia; order Vulcanimicrobiales; family Vulcanimicrobiaceae; genus Cybelea. Next base: position 427,372 of record CAVUBQ010000002.1, read on the forward strand.
GCTCGACGTGCTTGGCCGCCTGGTTCACGAACCAGAGGCAGAGCAGCGTCAGCAGCGCCGCATCGTCCATGGCGCCGAGGACGGGGATATCGCCGAAAACGTCGACCGGAGAGATCACCAGGAGGGCAATAGCGGCGGCGACTAGCTTGAGTGCCAGTGGAACCCGCGCATCGCGCATGAGCGGCACGGTCCGGAAGATCGCGGCCTTGGCCGCAAGGAGCAGGCGCATCAGTTTCATCCGGCCTTACTACCCCGGTTAGCAGCGATAGTTGCGTCTTTGCCGCCTCCGGCCGGCCGTGAAACTTCACCGGCCTTGTCGAAATTAGGGGCTCCCGCTCGACGCATGAGCAGACACCCCACTCAATAACGAGGAGAGATTCAATGAGATTTGCGGTTCTAGTGAAGGCAAGCAAGGAGAGCGAGGCGGGAGTTCTACCGACGAGCGAGCAGCTCGCCGAGATGGGCAAGTTCAACGAGCAACTGGCAAAAGACGGCGTGCTGCTCGCGGGCGAAGGCTTGCACGCAAGCTCTAAGGGCGCACGGCTGCGCTTCGACGGCGGCCGCACGACGGTGATGGACGGCCCGTTTACCGAAACGAAGGAGCTGGTTGCCGGCTTCTGGCTCGTTCAGGGCAAATCGAAGGAAGAGGTGGTCGAGCGCTTCACGCGTGCCCCCTTCGACGGCGGTCAGGTGATCGAGATTCGCCAGGTCTTCGAACCCGATGATTTCGGCGAGAACCTCACCCCCGAGGTTCGGGAGATGGAAGCGCGTCTGCGGGGGCAAGCGAAATGAAGTTCATCTCGATCGTGACAATCGATCCGGCGGCACACTTGCACGACAACCCGGGAGGGATCGAGCGGATGGGTAAGCTCATCGCAGAGATGCGCGCGCAAGGGGCTCTGATCGATACGGGCGGGCGCACGCCGGAGATGATGGAGCTCTCGGTCACGCGTAAGAACGGGCGGACGACCGTCACCGATGGGCCGTTCACCGAATCGAAAGAGGTCGTTGGCGGATTCGCGCTGTTCGACGCAAAGGACCGCGCCGACGCAGTTGCGTGGACGAACCGCTTTCTCGAGGTTCTCGGAAATGGGACGTGCCATCTTCACGAGGTTTCGCCAACGCCGTAGTGAGCACCGACGACCTCCAAGGCACGATCGCCGCAATTTGGCGAATCGAATCGGCGAAGCTGATCGCGACGCTATCGCGGATGGTGCGGGACGTCGGGCGGGCGGAGGATATCGCGCAGGACGCCTTCGTTTCGGCCCTCTCACAGTGGCCGGGCGAAGGCATTCCGCGCAACCCCGGTGCGTGGCTGATGACGATTGCCAAGCGTCGCGCGATCGATTACATCCGCCGCGATGAGACGATCCAGCGCAAGACCCAGCAGCTCGCGCACGAGCTCGCTTCTCAAAACGAGGAGGACTATTTTACCCCTGCCTACGACGAGATCGACGACGACTTGCTGCGTTTGATGTTCGTTGCCTGCCACCCGGTGGTTTCCAAAGAAGCCCACGTAGCGTTGACCCTCAAGCTCGTCGGAGGCCTCACCACGGCCGAGATTGCGCGCGCTTTTCTCGTTTCGGAGCCGACCATCGCCCAGCGGATCGTGCGCGCGAAGCGTACGCTCGCAGAGACGCGCGTACCCTTTGAAGTGCCGACGGGTTCCGACCGGCACAAGCGCCTCTCGTCGATCCTAGAGACGATCTACTTGATCTTCAACGAGGGTTACGCCGCAACCGGCGGAGACGACGTGTTGCGACCGGAGCTGGTCGAGGACGCACTGCGTCTGGGGCGTATGCTCGCAGCGCTGATGCCCGGCGAGAGCGAGGTCCACGGCCTCGCGGCCTTGATGGAAATTCAGGCTTCGCGGTTGCGGGCGCGCGTTCGGCCATCGGGCGAACCGATTCTTTTGCTCGATCAGGATCGGGCAAAGTGGAATCGGCTCCTAATCCAGCGCGGCCTGAGCGCGCTCGAGCGGGCAGAGAGGCTCGGGGATTCGCCGGGGCCGTACGCTTTGCAAGCTGCAATCGCCGCATGCCACGCGCGCGCTTTCGCACCCGAGCAAACGGATTGGAAGCGCATCGCCGCCCTCTACGATCTCCTCGCAGGGCTGGCCCCGTCACCGGTGGTCGAGCTGAACCGCGCGGTCGCGACCGGGATGGCCTTCGGACCGCAAGCCGGGCTCGACGCCGTCGACGCGCTGCTCGACGAACCGGCCCTGCGACGCTATCATCTCTTGCCGAGCGTTCGCGGCGACTTGCTGCTCAAGGTAGGCCGCCGCGCCGAGGCACGAGCCGAGTTCGAGCGGGCGGCGTCCCTCGCGCGCAACCGCCGCGACCACGCCCTCCTGCTCGAGCGAGCCGCGTCGTGCCGCTAAGTTGATAAGCGGAGAGTTTTCTTTAGGACATTTTATGAGCTAAGGTGATACCGTCGGGGCGTGTTCTTGAAGGTGCTTGATGTCCCGGCCCGAGAGCGCCATGCGGCCTACAGTTTCGGCGAGTTTCGGCTCGACTCGGCCCGCCGTTTGCTCTTCCGGGAATCGCGGGTCCTGCCGGTACCGGAGCGCGTCTTTCAAATTCTTCTGATTCTTCTCGAGGCCGGCAGCGAGGTGGTTTCGCGCGACGCGATCGCGCTGCGCGTCTGGCCGGAGGGAGCGGTCGCCGACGGAAACATCGCGCAGCACGTCTATCTCCTGCGCAAGATTCTCGGCGAAAACGCCCGTGACCGAGCTCTCGTGATGACCGTGAACGGGAAAGGCTATCGGCTCACGGTCCCGGTCAAGGTCGAGCCGCAGAGCGCCGAGAACGGATGCGCAGCCGGCGACGGCGCCTTCGGAAGCGCCGACGTCGAACCGTTTCGCGACTACTGCCAAGGAAGCTACCTTCTCGAACGTCGCACGGCATCAGCGCTGACCCGCGCGATCGCCGCCTTCGATACTGCGCTGCAAGCCGACGCCGAGTACGTGCCCGCGCTGATCGGCGTCGCCCGGGCGTACGCGCTGCTCGCCGAATCGTGGCACGTGCCCGCGCCGGCGGCCTTCGGCAAAGCCAAGACCGCTATTCGCCGTGCTCTCGCGATTGCGCCGCAATCGGCGGCAGCACATGCGGTGCACTCGGAACTCTTGCTCTTCGCCGACTGGGACTGGAAGGGCGCGCGGCACGAACTTGCCACCGCATCGAGCCTCAATCCGAACTCGTCAATCGTTCAGAATAGTGCGGCATCTTTTTACCTCTGTGCCGGCGACCCCGAGCGCGCGCTGTTCGAAGCGCAGCGGGCGATCATGGCCGAGCCTTCCTCACTTTCGCGCCAGCTGCTCTTCGGGTTGGTATTGATTCACGCGGGCAGATACGCGCAAGGCATAGCGTCTATGTCGAGGCTAATCGAGAGCGACGCCGAGTTTTACGTTGCGCGCCGTTACCGGGCTCAGGCATTTCTCCTCAGCCGCCAGCCGGAGGAGGCGCTCACGGATCTCCTGCTCTTGCCGCAGGAACGCTCCGAAGAGCCCTGCTTTCGCCTTCCGCTTCTTGCCAGAGCCTACGCAGACTGCGGCGATGCCGCGCGCGCCGAGCACATCTACGCGAGCCTCCAAACGCTGGCTGCGAGCGAGTACGTCGTATTTTGGAACCTTGCCATCGTAGCCGCCGGAACGGGTCACTCCGAGGAGGCATTGACGCATCTCGAGCGTGCGCTGGTAAAACGGGAACCTGCGCTGCTCTTTCTCAAGAGCCAACCGTGGTTCGAGGCTCTCGCCGATTCGCCGCGTTTCAAGGAAATTCTCAACGCCATCGAGCCCGATCTAAAGGCGGCAGCCGGAAGAATCCAACTCGTCTAGAAATTCGCGCGGGTTCTCACTCGCTGGAGAACCAATCAGATGAGCGCTTACCGGTTTGGAGAGTATCGCCTCGACGTTGGTCGCCGTCTTTTGATCGCCGGAGGGCGCGAGATACCGCTCTCAGCGAAGATCTTCGGCGTTCTGCTTCATCTCGTCAGAGCGGCGGGCAAAACGGTTACGAAGGACGAGTTGATCGCCGGCGTCTGGCAAGACGCGGGTACCTCCGAGGCGACCGTCGTCGAGCACATCTGGTTCGTCCGTAAGCTTCTCGACGATCGCGCCAGGAATCGCAAGTACGTCCTCACCATCCCCGGCGCCGGATACAAGTTCGTGCCGCCTGTCTCGTACGAAGCGGACCCCGAGGTTGCGCCGAGCGCTGAACCGGCCGTTTGGCGCGAGTATTTACTTGGCACCTATTGTGGCGTGCCGCGCAGCGCTGCGGGCGATGACGCTGCACTGATGCACTTCAATGCTGCGATCGCGCTGGATCCGTCGTTCGCCCTGGGCTACGTCGGCATCGCGGACTGCTATGCCAATATGGCGTTCCAAGGCTTCGCCAAGTGGGAACGCGTGCTCGTCCCGGCGCTCGCGGCGATTCGCAAAGCGATTGCGCTCGATCCCAAGTCTGCTCTTGCGCACATCGAGTTGGCTCAGATTCAGCTCTCACAGTGGGACGTGCTCGAGTCGGAGCGCTCGCTGGAGCTGGCCGCGAGCCTCGATCCCCTCTCCGCGGAAGTCCACCAGCTTCGCGCATTCATCCAAGTACTGCGCGGTGAACCCGAGTCAGCCGTCGCCGATGCCAAGTGCGCGTTGGCGATTCGTCCGACCGACCTGAACATTCATGGTACGCTCGCCAATGCGTTTGCCTGGGAAGGCGACTACGCCAATGCGATCGCCTCGTACTCCGGAATCATCGAAATCGACCCCGCCCGTGGGAGTCGCGCGCCAAGGGCGATGCCAGACCTACGTGGCGACCGGCGAACTCGACCTCGCGCTGCGCGATCTCGGGCAGCTGCCGCCGACGCCCGCGAATTTGAGCCGGCGCGCCTGCGTGCATGCTTTTATGGGCGACGAACTCAGCGCAAAACGCCTCTTGAGCGAACTGCAACGGCGTGCCGCGCACGAGAACGTGCAGCCGTACTGCTTGGCGCAGGCGTATGTTGCATTAGGCCGCACCGATGCAGCTCTGCGCTTGACGAGCGCGGCAATCGAGCAAGGCGACCTTAGGTTTCCAGCACTGCTCGACTCTCCGCTTCTCGCCGGGCGCATAAGCGACAAGCATTTGAGAGAAGCGATGGACGACGTTCGCAAGCAGCTCTGTGCAGGCCGGAGAAAGACCGGCTGAACCAATGCAAGGAGGCTCCAAGGCCGTTTAGGCTCGCGGCACGAATTGGTAGCTAAAGCCTCCGATCTTGGAGGGGAGCGCCGCGCCCAGCCTCGGGAGCGAGAATGAGTAGACGTCATCGAACCTGTAACCACCGTTAAGAAGCGCGCGAAAGCCGCCAAAAAGGAATACGGTCCGCACGAGCACTTTGGTAGCCCGCTGAATATTTGCCGGATATGCGGCGAGAAGTACTCCTACGTTCAGAAGCTTCACGACCCGTTTCGCGACAGCAAGAACTAGCGATCAGGCTGAAACGGGCTTACGATAAGCCGTCAAGGGACGACGGCTTTCGCATGCTAGTCGATCGCCTGTGGCCGCGTGGCATCAAAACGCTCGCCCCACGCACCGAGCTTCGTAAATGGCTCGCCCACGATCCCGAAAAGTGGGCCGCGTTTCGCAAGCGCTACCGAGCCGACGAACGCGCGACGGGCTGAGCACCATCACGGCCGCGGCATTCCGCCGGACCGCGGCATTACCGAACGGCAGCGGCTGCAGCACGCCGGCTACCCAATCGTGCGTGAGGTCGGTATAGTGGGCTGAGCCCGGCTCGCCCGACTCGCCGCTGGGAATGGCGATTCCGCCTCGATCCCATTCGCCGACTTCCCAAACTGCACGGAACCCTTGCGCGAATCCCGGTTCCTGGAGGTGAATCGTGTACTCGTCTCCCGAGCCGGGAAGCCAGCCGCCGTTGAGAAAGGCGAAGTTCATCGGCGCGAGCGGATGTTCGATGCGCATCCCGCCGACCTCGCCCCACGGCCGGCGTTCGTGCAGCGCGAAGGCCAGTGCTCCGCCGAGACTCTGTTCGTCGAGCGCGTCGATCGCCGGCGATTCCTCAAAGAGTGCGAGCCGCAGCGCGTGCTCGACGGCGGCCGCTCGCGAATCGGGATCGTATCGCCCGTCCCAGCCTCGCAGCAGCGCAACGACCTGCGGACGTGCGCTCGTCGACGGGCCGCATCCGCGCCAGCTTGACCGCATCGCGCGCCACGGCGAGATCGTACGGCGAGAGCGTATCGAGCTGCATGCTCGCAAAATATGCGGCATCGTAACGCGGGCGGGCCGCAAGCAGCTGCGCGATGCGATAGGCGCGGTACGGAGGCTCGAACTGCGCGGAGAGACGATACGGGTAGCCGGGCCCGTAGGGCTTGTTGTTCGCGGAGAGGAGCAGCGAATCGCGCGCCGGTCCCCGGCCCGGAAGACTCGCGAACGTGACCGGGACGAAGCTCAGCCGCAGGTCGCGGGCGCGGTGCACGTAGCGACCCCATGCGGGGTCGTCGGGAACGAGGCCGGCGACGTGGTACGCCACGTCGCCGCTTCGGTCGGCGAGCACGAAGTTCTGGGGCGTGCCGCGGTATGCTTTAAGGGCCTGCAAAGCATCGTCGACACCGTGCGCGCGATCGAGCGCAAGGATCGTTGCGATCGTCGAACGGGTCTGCGCGTAGATCGGCCACCGGACTAGGACGATCGCGGAACGATCGTTCTCGTTCGGTAGCGAGAACTCGCGTGCAGTTCGATAGTATGCCGCGCTCGCGTCGCGCGCGAATCGTACGCGGAAGCGCTCCGTTACCCACGACGACGGCTCGAGATGCCCGGCCTCAAAGAGACTGGTGGTCGCCATCTCGGCGTTGGTCGACGCCCACGCAAGCCGTTCGTTGTGACCCAATACGACGCCCGGGATTCCGGGGATCGTTACGCCGGCTGCGTGCACGCCCGGCGCTTCGATATCGACGACGTACCAGATACCGGGAATCGTCAGGTCGAGGTGCGGGTCGTTGGCGAGGAGCGCGTGCCCGTCGGCGGTGCGCGCCGCGCCGGCCGCCCAGGCATTGCTGCCGATCGTGTGCCGCGGCGCGTCCGCGGCAATTTCCGTCTGGTCGCAATTGATCGCGGGCGCTCGGGCCGAGCGTTTCTCTCGCAGACCGTCGATCGTCACGTCGTATCGCGCATCGGATAGGGGAAAGACGCGGTCGAAGCAGCGCGGTCCGCGCATGCGCCACGCCTCATCCCGCGCGAAGACGTTGTGCCACGAATCGGCCAACTCGAGCGAGGCGACGATCGAAACCGCTAGCGAGTCCTTCGGAGTCCACGGCGCCGGGTGGTAGAGCAGCATGCGGAACTCGACCGGGCAGCGCCTGCGTTGCGGCGGCCGCGTTGACGCCATCGCTGAAGGCGGCGATCGCCTCGCGATCGCTCGGCGCTAAGGCGCGAAGCTGTCGCCGTGCGATGCCCTCGATGTCGACCGCCCGTTCGACCTTGTCGAGTGCCAGCGCTTTTGCCCCGAGCACCTCGGCCAGCCGGCCGTAAGCGTAACGACGCGTCAGGTCGAGCTGAAACAAGCGATCGGAGCCTTGGACGTAGCCTTCGGCGAAGTAGAGATCGTGATCGTTGCCGGCGCGGATATGCGGGATGTCGCGCTCGTCTCGAACGATGGTAACCGTATCGTGTAACCCGGCAAGAGCAACGTTTCCGCGGGCGGCTGTATCGTGCAACCCCGCCGCTACGTACGCGGCGTAAAGCCCCGCAACCGAAACGAGGCATATCCCCAAGGCAATGGCGTGGCGCTTCAGCGCGCCGGCGACCGCCGCCGGCGGCGACGGATCGGCGCTTTGGATCAACCGTGGATCGGGACGCTCGAAGAAGCTCACGACGAACCTTATTTCAGCGCTCGCCGAAGCCTACCCGTGACGGCCGGGCAGCGTTCCTGGCACCCCTTCGGCTTCGGGTGGGTTGGAAGTGGCGTCATGAACGACCGAACGATGCGCGCGGCGGTGGTGCCGTCCGAGGGTGAGCCACGTCTTGAGCTGCGCAACGTCGCGATTCCCGAACCTGGCCCCGGCTGGGTGCGAATCAAGGTCGAAGCGTGTGGCGTCTGTCACAGCGATTCGCTCACGGTGCTCAAGTTTTGGCCCGGTATCGAGTATCCGCGGATTCCCGGGCACGAAATCGCCGGAACGATCGAGGCGCTCGGGCCGCAAAGCGGTCCGTGGAAAGTTGGGGAGCGCGTCGGCGTCGGCTGGCACGGCGGTCACGACGGCACGTGCGATCGCTGCCGCCGCGGCGACTTCATCACCTGTCCCAACCTGCAGATTCCCGGGATCTCGTACGACGGCGGTTACGCGCAGCACGTCATCGCGCCGGTTGGCGCGCTGGCTCGGATTCCCGGCGAGCTCACCGCAATCGAAGCGGCGCCGCTGATGTGCGCCGGGATCACCACGTTCAACCCGCTGCGCCGCAGCGGGGCTCGCGCCGGCGACCTCGTCGCCATACTCGGAATCGGCGGGCTCGGCCATCTCGGCGTCGCATTCGCAGCGAAGATGGGCTTCCGCACCGTGGCGATCGCGCGCGGCCAGGAGAAAGAGCAACTCGCCCGTTCGCTCGGTGCGTCGGAGTATATCGACAGCCAAAAGCGCGATGCCGGCGCCGAGCTGCAGCGGCTAGGCGGCGCGCGGGTCGTGCTCTCCACGGTCACCGCTGCGTCCGCGCTGGTGCCGGTCCTCGGCGGCCTAGGCGTCGACGGTCAGCTGCTCATCGTCGGCGCGTCGCCCGAACCGCTGCCGGTCAACACCGCTGCGCTAATGGCGCGCCGTAACTCGATTCGCTCGTGGCCATCGGGAACGTGCACCGATTCTGAGGATACGATGCGCTTCTGCGTGCAAAGCGGCGTCCGCGCGATGATCGAGGTGATGCCGCTCGAACGCGCGCCGGAAGCCTTCGAGCGCATGATGAGCGGCGCCGCGCGCTTTCGCATGGTGCTCTCGTGAACGTTCGCAGACTCAACCACGCCGTGCTGCGCGTGCGCGATCCGGAACGCAGCGTTACGTTTTATCGGGACGTGCTTGGCCTCGAGCCGGTCGCACGGATAGGCAGGATCATGGCCTTCATGCGCGCTCCGGGTTCGGAGAATCACCACGACCTTGGGCTCGCGGCCGTCGGGCCGAACGCACCGCCCCCAAACGAGCGTGGCGTCGGTCTTTACCATCTAGCCTGGGAAGTCGACGAGATTGAAGCGCTGCGCGTTGCGCGCGACAAGCTCGAGCGCTACGGCACCCTCAGCGGCGCAAGCGATCACGGCGCGACGAAATCGATCTACGGGTACGATCCTGACGGGAACGAGTTCGAGATCATGTGGATGGTGCCGCGCGAGCACTGGGGCGAGTACGAACGCGCCGCGCCGACGCGCCCGCTCGACCTCGAAGCGGAAATCGAGCGCTGGAAGCGACCCGCCTAGAGGGCGTCTCGACGTTGCCAAGCGGTTGAGGGCCAATCGCCGGCCTTAGCGGCGAGCATCGCTCGATGCCAAGGCAGCGCCGCGAAGACCCCGCGCTGCTCGTCGTTGAGATGTGGCAGGTGCGCTTCGTAAAGCGCCATAGCGCGATCCAGCCACTCGCCGGCTGCGGCGTGAGCGTTACAGACGCGATATGCAAATGCCGCGCACCAGGCCGAACGCTGCGGCCACATCAGGCCGACGGATCGCTCCGGCTCATCCTTGGGGACCTGCTTTGCCCACGCGAGCGCCGTCTCGCACTCGCCCATCTGCGCGAAAAATGCGGCGATGAGCGCGCCGTGGTGCGCGCCGGCGATCGCGGCCGATGTGGTTTGGCGAATCGCCGCGGCCTGCTCGAGATGCTCCGTTGCGGCCGGCAGTTCACCAGTCGCGTACTCGGCTTCGGCCAAATTGTGCAGCGCAGTCTCACGCGCGAAGATGCTCTCGGTTTTCCCGACCGCGTCGAGCATTTGGCGCCCCAAGAGAACGGCCTGCGGCGCGCTTCCGGCGTAGGTGAGCGGCAGAATGAGATTGCCTCGCGCGGCCGACGCAAAGAATGGCGCGATCTCCCCATAAGCCGCGATAGCTCCCTCGAACGTGGCGACGGCTGCGTCGAATCTGCCGAGTTTGATCTCAAATTCGGCGCGGTTCATTTCGATGACCGACAACGCCGGCGCCAATCCGCACTCCCGGCAAATCTGGGCCGCGCGCTCGAGGATGGGAAAAGCATCGAGAAAGTTCGGGCTCCACAAAAGCGGCCAGGTACTCTGGCCGAGTGCGTCGGCTTCGCATCGCCGATCGCCCGCCCTCGCGGTCAGGTCGAGCCAGCGTGCGTTCCAGCGCGTGACGGCGTCGCGATCGAGGAAGTCTTGTGCATTCGACGTCGCGTGCACGAGCGCGCGCTCCGCAAGCCCATAGTCGCCCATGGCTTCGGCAATTGCAAGCGCCTCTTGTGCCGCTCTTCGCCCCTCTTCGATGTTGCCGGAGACGAAGAGCGTGCGCGCCATCTCTGCGAGCGCGCTGCCGGCGCCGAGGTCGTCGCCGAGTTCTCGATAAGCGTCGAGCGCGCGTTTGGCGAGCACGACGGTTTGCCCGGCGGCGACGCCGAGCGGATAGAACATGCTTTCGACGAGATCGGCCTCCGCCTGCCAGCGCAGGCTGCCGTTGCGCCGAGCGCGCTCGCGTAACTCCGCCAGCGGCGCGAATGCCTCGGATTGCCCGGTGTAGTCGTTGAAGGCGAGTCGCGATCGCCGCAGCAGCACTCGGCAACGAAGATCTTCGTCGTCGAACTCCTCGGCCATGGTGGCGAGTGCGTCGAGATCCGCGCGCTCTTCACGTACGTTGCTCGCGCGTTCGTCGATGCGTTGGCGCTCGTTGAGCAGAGCCGCCACCGTCGTCCGCTCCGTCGCGAGCGCGAGCCCGCGATCGACGTGACGCCGAGCGTCGTCGGGCGCGCCGAGTTCGAGCGCGTACTGCGCGGCGATCGAGTACTCCGCAGCCGCCTCGTCTCGCTGTTCCGCCGCTTCGAGATGCACGGCAATCTGAGATGCGAACTCGCGCTCGCGCTCGGGGTAGAGCTCCTTCAGCGAACGCGCCAACCGCCGGCTTCGCTCGCGCAAACGTTCCGGATTGACGCGCGCCGCGATCGCTTGCGCAACGAGTTGATGGCCAAATGCATATGGGAGAATGCCGCGACCGGCGGTCTCTTGAACGATGTGGCGATCGAGCAACTCATCCAGCGAGCGATCTACGGCGGCGTCGCCCAACCCGGTGACGTCTCGCACGACCTCGGCGGAGAACCGCTGTCCCGCCAGCGCCGCGACCTCTGCAACCATCTGCGTTTCTTCGGATAGCGCGGCGATGCGCGCGCCGACTAGCGACGCGACCGTAGCGGGAAGCGAACTCTCGGGCGATGGGGCCTCCAGCAACTGCGTGAGAAAGAGCGGGTTTCCGCTCGACCGGCGATGCAGAACCGCGGAGAAATCGGAGAGCGATCCTTCGAGCGGAACGCCGGTCTCGGCGACGATTCGCTCGACGACGTTGGCATCGAGCGGCGACACGGAAATCGACGCGGCGCTTCCCTCGATTCTTGCGGCGCGAGCCAGCTGACGCAGCGGATGACGCGCCAGGGCTTCGTCGTCGCGAAACGTCGCAAGGATGAGCACCCGTGCATTTGCGGCGCGTCGCGCCATGAATGCGAGGGCGTCGAAGGTCGCCTGGCTCGCCCACTGCAAATCCTCGAGCACGATCAGGAGCGGGCGAGGGCGAGCCATGGCCACGAACGCGCGTCCGAGTGCCTCGAAGAGGCGCAACCGCTGATCGACGGCACCGATCGTGGGAAGTTGCGGCAACGTACCGACGCGTTGAGCGACCTCGGGCACGACCGTCGCGAGCGCCGCAAACCACGTCGCTCCGATATCGAGTGCCGTCACGAGCGGAAGCTGACCGCGCAACGCTTCGACCAGCGATTGATAAGGAAAGGCCTCGGGGAATCCGGTCGCGCCGTAGAGTGCGCGGCCGCCGGACTCTTCGACCGAGTGCATGAACTCGCGTACCAGTCGCGACTTGCCGATACCCGGCTCGCCGCCGATGAAGAGGACGCCGCCGCGTTGCATCTTTGCTCGGCTCCATGCCTCGGAGAGCCGCTCGATCTCGCGATCCCGCCCAAGGAACGGCAGGAACCTGCTGCGCTCGCCGGATCTCGTGCCATCGGCAACCACCACGGGCACGTCGTCCTCGATGGCGTCGCCTTTGACGACGCGCTCGGCGACGGCAGCGGTCTCGGGCATCGGATCGACGCCCATCTCCTCACGCAGCCGAGCAGCAAACTGGCGATACTCGCTGATCGCCCCGGCTGCATCGCCGGACTCGTACCGCAGCGCGACGATCCTCCGGACGATGTCCTCGCGCCACGGATCGGTTTCGAGGATTTTACGAGCGACCTCGATTGCTCGCGTCAGGTCGCCGCGCTTCCTCACTCTGCGAGACGAGCTGCGTCAGAATCGTCAAGTAGACGTTCCGAAACCGTTCGCGAAAGCCATAGAGCCACTCGTCGTAGAGTTCGGGAAGCAAGTCGCCGCGATAGAGCGCGACCGCCTCCTCGAGCCGGGCTTCGTCTTTCGATGCCTCGACGAAAGCATCGACGTCGAGCCACAGGTCGACCCCGTCGTTCCACCACAACGCGTCGGCGCTCGTGCCGACGAGGTCGGCGCCCGGCTGCGGCAAGACGCGCAGCAGGTCGCTGACCGTCGAGCGCAGGCGCGTTCGAGCGGCGCCTTCTTCCTCATCCGGCCAGAAGAGAAAGGAGAGGTAGTCGCGCGAGATCGGAGCCGCGCGGTGCATCAAGATGTAGGCAAGGAGCTGGAGCGATTTGCGCGGCGTGGCCAGCCGAAACGCCTGACCGTCGACCGTAATCGTCACTTGTCCGAGAAGCCGCACCTCAAGGGATCGGCGATCGACTGCACTCTTGCTCGTCGGTGCGGTCTTATTCGTCCTCGCGCGTTTCCCTGGCCGCCGGCGCGTCGGCGCCTTGCCCAAGGCGCAGCGCGATGAAATCCCACAGATCGCGCAACCTGCCCGATGCAATACTGAGGGCGCTCGATACCTCGTAGACGCTTCCCCGCCACGCCGGCGCCGACGCCGACGGTTCGCGCCACACGTGCAGCACGAACCGGTGATCTTCGCGTTCGGATCTTCCCCCGGGCTCGTTATCAACGCACACCGGACCCAGCCTAGCAGGTGCCGCGTCCGCAAACGCCCGGGCGTAACCCTAAGACGTTAAGCCGCGTTTTAGGCACCATGCGATCGAGAATCTCTGCTGCGATCCTTAGTCTACTCTGCACCGTGGCGGTACCGGCTTCAGCTCAGAGCACCGCCGGTCCGACGACGCGCGACGGGCACGCGGATTTCGCGTTTCTAATCGGGCACTGGAAGACGCACTACCGGCTGCTTCGAACGCGTTTGAGTAACGACCACCATTGGTACGACTGCTACGGCACTTCGGTCGTCACGCCGTTCTGGAATGGGAGCGGAAATCTCGAAGACGGCGACCTTCGTTGCCCGGGCAGCCACATCGTCGGTATGACGTTACGCTTGTATAGTGCCGGGACGCACCAGTGGTCGCTCTGGTGGGGCACGCAAAAGCGCGGGTTGGTGCCGCCGCCGCAGGTCGGCCACTTCGACGGTAACGGCGTAGGCGAGTTTTACGCACCCGACGTTCACGCCGGTAAGCCGATCATCGTGCGTTTCAAATGGACGCTGATGCCCGGCGATCATCCTTACTTCGAGCAAGCGTACTCCCCCGATAACGGCAAGACGTGGGAGACCAACTGGACCTGCGTCTACACGCGATCTTAGCTCGCTTGTTTAGCCCAACAGGGCAAGCGACGCGCGAGGCGGAAGGGGCATGACCCCTACACCACCATTGAGGAGGTCCACTCAATGTTCGAAACTCCAACTCGCCGCGCGCTCGTCGTTGCGGCGGCTCTTGCGTTCGCGGCCGGATGTTCCGGCAACTCGACATCGCTTGCACCGAACCAGTCCACTTCCGTAGTGCCCCTGGCTCAACAGCTTCCGCCCGGCATGCGCCTGATGCGCGGCGCGGCGGTCGAACGCCCACTGGTCGTTCCGGTCCTCCCGCATCCTTGGAACCTGCCTCACGTCTGGCCCGATAGGCGGCACAAACAGATCATGTTCGTCGCCGATCCTCAAGACAACCAAATATTGATGTACAATCCGCGGAAGACGAACCCGTCTCCCGAGGGATCGATCACGACCGGTATCGACTATTCATTCGGCTTGGCGATCGGCAAGAACGGGACGCTCTACGTCGCCAACCTGCTCGGCGGCTCGAGCAACACCGGATCCATCACGATCTATCCAAAGGGTAAAACCTCACCAAGCCAGACGATCACCGACGGCGCCTCCAATCCGTACGGCATCGGCATCGATTCCAAGGGCGACCTCTTCGTCGCTAACCTCGGAAACGACACGATCGTCGGCTATAAGCCCGGCACAACGTCGCCGTTCGAGACGATCAACTTCAGCAGCGACGGACAGGCGCTTGGCCTCGGCATCGACGCAAATGACAACATCTGGATCGGCAGCGACACGAACAACTCGGTTTGGGAGATCCCGGCGGGCTCGACGACGCCGATGAACGCACACCTCACCGGCCTCAGCGGTACCATCAACGTTGCGTTCGGGCAGAACGACGAGATGTACGTCTCAAACTTTGCGGGCCCGAACGTCCAGGTATACACGTACGGTACGACGACCCCGTCGCGTACGATTACCAGCGGAATGACGGGACCAACCTTGAGCGGGTTGACTCAGTCTGATTATTTCTTCCAGTCCAATCAAGACGGCAACGTCGTCGGCTTCAAGAAAGGCCAAAGCACGCCGTTCTCGACGATCACCGGCATTCCGGATCCGCGCGGCATCGCATCCAGGCCGCTCGTCAAAAAATAAGATTAGCTAACCTAGGTACCAGCGCGCGGCCGGCAGGCCGCGCGCTGGGCTTTTCAAACCATGGCAAGATGGAACCGGCTCGTACCCAAGCCCTCTAGAAAAAGCTCGGGAACCACGTGTCGAACAAGCCGGTGTGAGATCCAGAGATCACCCGCAACGGCGCGACGTTTCCGTCCGCGCTGGAAGCGAATTCCACAATCGAGCTCTTGAGGTGGGAGACGTCGATGATGTTGGTCGCGTAGATGGTCGAGTTCGAGCTGGTTCCGATCGTCGTCGCATCGACAAGCTGCGTCGCGGATCCCTTGATCACGGCGATCGGAGCGACGTTGCCGTGCGCGCCCGAGGCGAAGATTTTGATCTCTCCTCCGTAGGCGGCGACGATCCGATCTTGCCGGTCGAGGCCAACATTGTACAACCCACCAATTTTCACGTGACTGCCCCCGATCGTGGCGATCGGCGCGACGTTACCGTTGGCGTTGGCGGAAAACTCCTCGATCGGAGCAACCGTGTCGCGGATGTTGGTGACGTACAGGTGGCCGCTCGAATCGAACGAGAGCCCGGAGGGTTGGACCATCTCGGTGTTACTTCCCGCGATCGTGCGGATCGGCGCAACGTTGCCGGTCGCTCCGGCCGCGAAGACGTAGATCGCCTTGTTCCTGTAGTCGGATACGTACAGCCGGCCGCTCGAATCGACCGCCATTCCGCCGGGAGTCTGGATGGGTACGTTCGACCCGCCTATTACTTTCGGCGCAACGTTGCCGTTAGCGCCACTAGGGAAGACGAGCACGCGGGCGTCGGGATATCCGTTCGCGACGTAGATCTTTCCCGATGAGGGATCGACCGCCAACGCACTCGCGGCGCTGATCTCGGTTTTGTCTCCGGCGATCTTGACGCTCGGTGTAACGTTGCCGTCGGCGTTCGCGGGAAAGCCGAGCACGGCGTTGTATGGGAACGACACGACGTACATCGTCGCAGCATTATCTGGCTGAGCGGCGGAGCTGGTTCTCGGCTCCGGAACGAAGGCGCCGGCGGGACCGCGCTGAGCGGCGGTGCAGGCTGCCAACGTGGCGAGCAAGGCTATAGTGCAAGTTTGGGCGAGGCGTAATCTGAAGGCGTTCATGGTCTCGGGTCTCCTAAAAGCGACGGTAGAACGACCCGAGAGTATCAATCCGAGCGCCCGGAAACGCCCGGGGTTCCGCGCGGCCGTAGCCGGCGGCGGCGGATCACCAGTTGCGGGCGCTCAGCGAGGTGTCCGAGTCGGCCCCGCGTGGCACGAGGAAATAGAGTACCAGCGCCAGATACAGACCAAAGCTCACCAGCGGCAGCACGAGAGCGATGAGCGTGGCGCCGGCATAGACGCCCAAGCCGATGTTGTAGCCCCGCTGGGTATGCGCAATCGTCGCATCGTCGATCTCCGGTACGAACGCCTTTGTTCGCACGAGATGCCGGAGCATCAGATTGAAAAAGGAGGCGCACGTCGAGAGCACGACCCCGTAGAGAAACGTCGATGCAGAAAGCCTCGGATACGCGCCGAGCGTGGTCGTGGCGAACGGAATTAGAACGGTTCCCGCCAGGAGGAGCAGGTTCCAAAAAACTGTCTTGCGATCGACGCTGCGTACGACGCGAAAGAGGGCATGATGGTTCTGCCACATTAAGCCGATCACCGAGAAGCTCAGCGCATACGCAATTAGGTTCGGCCAAAGACGCAGCAGCGCTGTGGCAAGCTCTCGATTCGAGGGCGCGTGAAGTTCCGGCAGGACGAAACCCAGGGCCAGCAGGGTGATCGCAAAGGCGAAGACCCCGTCAGAAAAAGCTTCAAACCGCGACTTACTCATGCTCGGAACCTCGCGACGAGCCGCTGGTAGGCGGACGTTTTAGCGCGAAAATGCCGCTCGTTCCTGTCGCGGCGAGCCAAGCTCGAGAGACCGGCTTATGCGACGCAGCGAGGATCGGTAAAGCAGCCCATTTGGATCGCGCGCAGCAGTCCTGACGTCAGTTGCGGCTCGCGCGATGCTTTGGAGAGCAGGCAAGTAGCGCCCGCAAGGTGGCAGGCACGACCCCAAGACTCGTCGACCGTAGCCGTATAGAGGACGATGACGCACTCCGGCAAGACGAAGCGGAGCTGTCGGAGCATCTCGAGCGGATCTACCTCTAGGCGGTCGATATCGGCAATGAGGATGGAGGGCGCGAGCCTCCCCAACGCGGCTACGTCGAGACCGGCGATGATCGCAAGACCCGGCTCTCCGGCACCGTTGAGCACGCCGGCGAGCAGTGGGATATCCGAGGGATCGACGGCGGCCAAGCAGCAGACGCGGGCCATAATGTTACGCTTTCAGAGCGACGGAGCAGTACGTCGCACCACAGAAGAAGAAGCACCGCTGAGCATACCATAGGGACGAGAAAGTGACCATCGTTAAAAAGCGCATCAGCGTTGGTCCGGCGCTGAGTGACAATCCGGACTGATTTCGTACCGGAGCGGGATCCGGCTTATCCGATTATCACGGCTATTCTGCGTGTCGTTCCGGCGTCGCGCTGGGCGTTTGCGCGGCTGATGCCCGACGGCGAACTGACTGGTCTTCTCCTCGATTCGAGCGGAAACGGCAGCGAGCTATCGCGGCTCAGGAACGAGCTCGAGCGCCAGCGCGAGAAGGCCAAGATCGGCCCGCGCATCGCTGCGACGCTCGGCCCGCTGGGCGATTTCGAAAGCGGCATCACGCTGTTGTTTGCCGATGCCCAAGCCAGCTTCGGGATTCTCACCCTACTACGTACGAGCGAGTTGGGACCGTTCACCTCGAGCGAGATCAGCGTTTTGGCGCTCTCACTCGACGCTACGTCGGAGCGCCTCTCTGCGCTGCGCCTCAATCCGCGCCAAACCAAGAAAAGAACTCCGCTCGATGACGACCGCGCCAACGATGCGCTGCGTGCAACCGAAGGATCGGAAGAAGCATTCTACGTGCTCGATCGCGATTTGCAGATCGTACTTGCCTGGACCGCGGAGGAACAGCGACGCATCGCGCTCACCGGTCTGCGCACGCGGATAGCGGATCGCCTGCCGGCAGTGCTCGAAGAAGCCGTCCGGGGCCTGATCGCCGGCTGGCAGAGCGAGTCCGATTCGCAGAAGTCGGGCATCGCCCACCCGGTTCCGTTTTTAGTCGTGAGAACGCAACCAATGTCGGGTCCGGCCGGGCTCTTCATCGGCGTGCGGATAGACCGCTTCAAGCCACAGGACGCGTTGAGCGGTCCCGGCGGAGCGGTTTCATATCTCGGCGCGCGAGCTCCAAGTACTGGCGCTACTGCTCGACGGTGCAAAACTCGAAGAGATCGCGCGAAGGCTGAACATCGCTCATTCAACCGTTCAGCACCACATCAAGAACATGGTCGACAAGACGGGGAGCCGGAACCGCACCGAATTCATCGCTCGCGTCCTGGGGTGGGAAAACAACGTGGCCGAACGGGCGGCGCATCCGTAGCCGCCTAGCGCACGCTGAAGATGAAAGCGTTCCTCTTAGACGTTCCGAAAAGGCCGTAGTCGCACCGGCTCTCATCAACGCCGCTCTGCCCAATATCGGCCTCGCGCGCCTGTTCAGCGGCTCGGGCCCGAGCTGCTGCTTTGTTCTTTTTCATTACAATATTTGTTACCCTAATGCGCTCGCCAAGGTTTCAAAAACACGATCGTCGCTATGCAAACGCGAGCGAGACCACTTTAGTCGCTGCATCGAGCTACCCGAACAGAGTCGTCTATCTGCGATGAGGCTGCAACAGATGTTCCCAAACGTCCCATTCGCCCGAACGAAATGCCGCTCTGCCGTCGGAATAGAGGGTTTTAGCGCTTCACCTCGTTCTGCATGGCTTTTACGTCCATTGACAAATCCACGGCAAAGACACACACTGGCCCTGCGGGAGGATCGCCTCCTGTCCACTTGCCCTGCGATCGTTGCTTAGGCTGCGATGACGCCATACTATCTTCAAAAGATGCATCGCAGTGCGTATGAAGTTCTTACGAAAGAGACGCAATATGAAACAAGCAGCACTCGCGGCGCTTGGTGTTGTGGCCCTTGTTTTCGGGCTCGCATCAACCCCGCTAGTCTCGGCCGCCTCCCCGGCCCCGGCTGCGACTCAGGTTCCGATGGCACACCCAGATTTTTCGTCGATGATGTTTTTGACGGGCACCTGGACCTGCACCCAACTGTTGCGAGGAAAGCAACGGCCCGATACGAGCACGACGACGCTCGGCATGAACGGCGCATGGATGGTTACTCAAGATACTGCACCCGCGTTCGATCAGTACCGCACGTATGCGATTCAGGGCACGAATTACATGACCTACGACAGCTCGATCAAGCAATGGGTTCAGGTCGGCGCCGACAGCTCGGGGGGTTACGGGACCAGCTCGTCGCCAGGCTGGCAAGGCAACACCATAACGTGGACAAACAAGAATCTCGACGGCAGCAGCGGCTCCGACGTGATCACAAAAGTCAGCGACAGTGAAACGAACGATGACTCGACCGGGACCGATTCGACCGGTAAGGTCACGAAAGTCGCAATCCACTGCACGAAAATGAGAACCTAGCGTAGCAAGCCCGATCCAGGCCACTGGGAGAGGGCGGGACGTTGAATCCCGCTCTTTTCCGTATCCCGCCGCGCGAGGTGCAGGTCTTTCAGGGGCGTACCCGCCCCCAAAATCGCGCTTTTCACTATTCCTCCTTTTTCAGGCCCGCGCTACACTGAGGATCCGAGCGTCGGCCGGGCCGGACCGCGTGGCGCTCACGCCGAATAGGAACGTTTGATCGTGCGAACCGCCTTAATGATTTTCTCCAGAGAATACGACCTGCCTAGACGTGAATCAGCCGAGATCCGCACCGGCGATGCATTTTGTCTTTTGCGGAAATGTCGGCGCGGCGCGGAAACGCGCGGCTGTTTAGTTTGAATGGGAGCCCGAATGGATCGGTTTTTCCGGCACATCAAAGGTTTTGGGTTACTCGGAATTCACGTCGGCGCGCTTGCGGCATTCTGGCCAGGCTTTTTTCAGTGGCCGGCCCTGGTAGCCGCAGCCGTCGTATCGTACGCTACCGTGGCTTTAGGCATTTCGCTGTGCTTTCACCGTACCCTAACGCACCGCAGCTTGCGCCTGCTTAAGCCAATCGAATACCTGCTGGCGATCTTTGGAACTCTCGCACTGCAGGGCGATCCAATCCGCTGGGTCGCGGTGCACCGTAAGCATCACGCGCATGCCGATCGGGACGGCGATCCCCACAGTATCAAGGGCGGGTTCAGATGGGCACACGTGGACTGGGTCTACCGGCACAACATCGCACTGCCCTCGAACGAGGAAATGCTTCACTTTGCCCCCGATCTCTACGCCGAGCCATTCTATCGCGCGCTGCAATATTTTAATATTCCACTACAGATCGCGTTGGGCGTAGGACTGTTCGCGCTCGGCGGATGGTCGTGGGTGGTTTGGGGCATTTTCGCCCGGCTGGTGATTAGCTATCATACGACGTGGCTGGTCAACAGCGCATCGCATATGCTCGGCTATCGCACCTACCAGCTCGCCGACCAGTCGACCAACTGCTGGTGGGTTGCGCTCATCTCATGGGGTGAGGGCTGGCACAATAATCACCACGCCTTTCCCTTCTCCGCGCGACACGGATTACGCTGGTTTGAGATCGATTTGACGTGGTGGCACGTCAGGATCCTGGCGTTTCTGCGGCTTGCCGATCGAATCAAGATTCCAAGCAAAGCTATGCAGCGGCGGCTCCGCCCGATGTGAGCGGGAGGAGCTTACCTAAGCGCGGACGCTCTCTCGCGGCGGAACGGTACGGCCTTCCTCGATATCAAGCAGATCCGACCACGACGTGACGTCCGTCCGGTTGGGAGCAACCAGCATGCGCAATTCATGGAATTGCTTTAGCGATTCTCCGGTCGGCGTCGAAGAGACCCACCTCTTGTTGAAGTTCTCAAGAGACTGGCGATCCTTCCTGGCTACAAACGTATTTGCATAAGCTTCGATCACCGAATCGGCCTTCGCGCCCTTCACGACGCTAAAGAATTCCGACGCATCAATGCCCAGGTATTCGAAGAGGCCTTGGTCCATCGGGCATCCGTACTGGTACTCACCGGCGTGACCGTTCGCGGTGGCTTGCGCCTTGTCGGTCGTTCGGGCTAGTTGCACGATTCCAAGCATAGTCGCCCGGACGCTACGCGGCGGGTACTTGGTGAGGTCCATCATAAGTTATTCAACTTTCAATTTGAGATCTGTCGTTTCGCAACCATTCTGAACCTGAGCGATCGCGAAAAGTTACGCCGGCGAAATTTGATTTTCGGTAAGCAGGTCCTTTCCAAAGTTTAGCGGAGCTGTAAGTCATCTTCTTTCTTGGGCGTCGTACGCAAAAGTGAACAATCCGTGCTATAATATAGTTGGACACATAGGCTCGTTGTCAAAGCACGAACGACCCTGAACGAGAGCTAAATCTCCGGGCCAGGGTCTCCACGAAAAAGCCACGTCAAACTACGCGGCTTTTTTTAATTGACTGACGGAAAGCAACCTGGTTGTCGCCCCTGTGCAGGAGCACGTACATCAGCTCTCCCGGCCAGAAGGCACCGATTCTGCCTTCAAGAAGTTGCTGTTCGTGCCCGGAAACGCCGAGTGAAGCTGCTACCAGACGGCCGCCCTATCGACCCGGTGCGAGGCGTGGCGCTTAATAAACTGTGGTTGTGGATCGCCGGAGCGGCGCTACTTCCGTTGGCGGCCGGCGCATCGACTAAGGTCCCCACGTCGATCGTTCAGAACGGAGCTCCGATCTCGATCGATCAATGCTCGGCCGTGCTTGCGAACACCGCCGGCGGGAACGCCAGTGCCTCCCTTTCGGAGTACGTCAACTTTACCAACGTCAGCCAACGCACGGCGATTGAAGTTCGCTTTGCGTTTGAGATCGTCGATTCGACCGGAGTGACGGTGCGCACCCTCACCGCCAACGAACCGGGGAAATTCGTCCCCGGGATTCCGACGAACGATTCAAAACCGGTGCCCGCGAATCCCGATAACGCGCAGCAAACGGCCGGCATTATGCCGGATGCGAGCACAATCGTGTGCAGCGTACGGATGGTTCGCTTTGACGACGGCAGCGTCTGGCACGAGGGCGATGGGCCGGCGGGAAGCGCGGTGATCTACACGCCGCTGCCCGGTCCTTCTCCGACGCCGGAATGGCATTTTCCGGAAAATTGGTCCACGCCTTAGGCGTGCTGCAGGCGAAGCTTTCGCGCGCCAACCGCGATCGCGAAGAGCACGAGCGAGGCGAGCGCAAAGCCCGGCGCGTACGCACCTTGAGTAAAGTCGAACGTCGTGCGGTTCATCGGACCGAGATACCAGAGCACCAGATAGGCGATTTCGAAAAGGCGAGTGGTGCCGGAGAGCGCACCGCACGCGAGTGCAAGCGTTGGAACGAAGACGGCTCCGGCAAAGATGCCCGCCATGCCGACGAGGTTGCCGGCGAGCGCCCAATGCACGAGCGAACCGGCCGCCACGAGGAGCGCCAAAAGAACCCCGGCGAGCCACTGTGCGACAAACTGGCGGCGAATCGGATGAAGCGTCGGGTAAACGAACTGCTCGGTCGCGCAGACGGCCTCCCGAGTTCCGAGCTGCGACCACTGCAGCATCGGCCAGATCCAGGCGAGTCCAACGGCGATGCTCTGGCCCTTGGCGTCCGCAAAGAGCTGAAAGATCAACAGGCCCGCAGCGACGACGTACCACCAAAGGCTCAAGCCGCGTACGAGCAGGCGGAGTTCCGCGAACACGATCGCGCCGAAGTCACTGCTGCAGAACGCGTCCGCTAACGGGCTGGCCAGTCGCGACGAGGCGGACTGCCACCGGGCCGCGATAGCGTTAGGCTTCCGGGGTTCGGTGCGGAGAGGCTTGGAGAAGCGATCGAAGAGCAGCGCCGCCACGGCAACGATGCAGAGGGCGACGGCCAACCATATAAAACGTTCCGCCACGTCGCTTCCGCTCCAGAGAAACCCGTGAAAGGTAAAGAGGTGACGCGCGTCTTCGCCGCCGGCACCGATTTCGACCGAGTTTAACCGCGCACCCGGATCGACGTGGAGCAACGCCGCCCAGACCTGACGCATGACGAGGTTTCCACCGAGCATGTCTCGCCACCACGGCACGTGATGCGCCTCCGCTTGGAAGCTCCAAACCAGATAGCAGCTCCAGGCGAAGAAATAGAGCACATTGCCGAGCCCGGCTCTCAGCAACGGAATCATCTCGAAGAGCAGAGCGATGGCCGCCACCATGGCAATCGTCGGCAGGACGACCAGCGCGAATGGGAGTGCGATCTGCCCGAAGTCGAACGCAGCGCTCTCGCCGCGGACGAGCTGCATCGCGATCGCGACGGCCAGGAGAATCGAGGCCATCGATCCGAGGACGAACAGATTGCTGAGCGTCTTGCCGAGCGCGTAGTCGAATCGCGCGACCGATGTAGAGGCGACGATCTCGCCGACCCGCGTTTTTCGGTCGCGCTCGACCGCGCTCTTGACGTTGTAGAAGCCGAAAAGCGAGAGCAGCAACGATCCAAGGATGGCGAAGGTCGCGCCGATCCACGCGGAGTTGTAGATGCCACGATAGCCGTCGATGAGAAACGTCTCGTATCCGGCGCTTCTCGCCGGAACCAAGAGGGTGCCGATCAGCAGGGTAACTGCGATCGTAGCAACGTATTGATAGCGGCGCGTTCGTTCCAGGAGGTCGGCTCGCGTTAGAGCGTAGATCGCCCAGAGCCGCGTCATGCCGCGGCTCGCGCCCCGTTGACGATCTGGAAGTACGCCTCTTCAAGCGACGAACGTCCGAGCACCAGCGTCGACGGACGATCGTAGGCGAGCAGCGCGCCCCCAGCGACGACCGCGACGCGCGTCGCGATGCTTTCGACGTCCGAGCAGATGTGCGTCGAAAAAATGATGATGCGGTCGCCGGCCATTTCGCGCAAAAGGGTTCGCAGCCGTTGGCGCTCCTCGGGATCTAATCCCGCGGTTGGTTCGTCGACGATCAGTAGCCGTGGATCGTTGAGCAGTGCCTGCGCGATTCCGACGCGTTGACGCATTCCTCCCGAGAAGCCGCCTAAGGCGCGCGACCGCACCTGCGTAAGATTCAGAGCATCGAGCAAGGCGTCGATGCGCGCCCGCAAGCGCGCGCCGAGGAATGCCTTTGAGCGCGCCGATGTATTCGAGAAACTCGACCGCCGAGAGATGCGGATAGATGCCGAAGTCCTGCGGGAGGTATCCGAGCGTTCGACGCAACGCATCGGGAGACGCGGTGACGTCGCTTCCGTTGAACCGGATCGTCCCGCTGGTGGGTTTGGTGACGGTGGCCAGCATGCGCATCAGCGTGGACTTTCCGGCTCCATTCGGGCCCAGCAGCCCGAGGATTCCGGGCTCGAGCCGCAATGTGAAATCGCGGACGGCATGGACGGCCCCGTAGCGCTTATTCAGAGCCTCGATCTGGAGTTCCATCCTCGCATTTACGCCTAGGGCGACGGATTGTTTCCCAGGCGAAACCCACGGCGAGGTATAGGTGTATCTACAGCTTGTGAAGCCGAATGCCGAACCCGACCTGCTCGCCTGCCGTGTCTGCTTGTGCCTGGCCTCGCGCAAAGCCAGCCGCACGATCACGCGCGCGTTCGATCGACGGCTGCGGCCCCACGGCATCAGAAGCACCCAGTTTTCGATCCTGGTTACGCTCATGGAACGCGGGCCGACGACGATCGGCGACCTGGCCGAGACGCTTGGAATCGAGCGGACGACGCTCACCCGGAACCTCGGCGTGGTCGAGCAGCGGGGCTGGATAAAAATCAGCGTCGGAGACGTCGACGGACGTTCGCGCGTAATAACGGCGACCCGAAAGGGACGTAGAACCGTGGCCGAGGCCCTGCCGTCGTGGCGGGCGGCGCAGGATGCCGCCGCCGCCGCGCTCGGCCGGTCCGGATTTACGGCTTTGCACGCACTCGCCGGGACGCCGATCGTCTAGGCTTTTTTGTTCGATTGAAACATGTAGATACACGTATGGGAGGATATCATGCTTGACGTCATTGAAACGATCGTAACTGCGACGGCGCTAGCCGTGCTGCTCGCGGCTGTGGTTTTGACACTCCCGGTCGGTCTTGCTCGGAGGCTCGCAGTTGCCGCGGCCGGAGGCGCGTGGGTCGGCGTCGCGATCGAGGTGGCGGCGTCGGGACACCTGGCCGCTCCCGGGGTACTCGGCGCTCTGTTCGCATTGCCGCTCGCTGCGGCTGCCGGTCTCGCTCTCGCATTTCCGGCGGTGCGGTCTGCGATGCTCGCGATTCCCGTGCCGCTCGTTATCGCGCTGAACTTCTTTAGGCTCCTTGGGGTGCAGTTTCTCATACTGGCGAGCGTTGGACGACTGGGCGGCCCATTTCCATACTCGGCAGGCTGGGGCGACATCGTGGTCGGCGCTCTGGCGATTCCGGTTGCGATGCTGGCCGCCCGCGTCCCGGCTAACGACGCGCGGATCCTCGCGTGGAACACGCTCGGGACGCTAGACCTCGTCACCGCCGTAGGGCTCGGAGTTATCTCAGCCAACGGATCTACTTTGCAGCTCATCCACGCGGGCGTGGGATCGGCAGCCATGCAAACGCTGCCGTGGTCGCTCGTACCGACCGTACTTGTGCCGCTCTATCTGATCGGGCACGGCATCGTGTTCGCGCACGCGCGAGCCGCATCGGCGACCCGTACCCCCGCTCCGGGGTACGGTGAGACTCGCAATCCCAACCTGCTTGCCAGGGATGCAGGGCTTCGTTGAATCGCGAATCGCGCAATGGTTCCGGTGCCGATTTTATGCCATTTGCGATCGTGCCCTAGGATCGCTCGACGAATTCGACGATGATTGACCGCATGGAACGAAGAGAATTGTCGGCGGCGCCTCCAAGCAATCTACGGATCCTCATAATCGGTGGAACGCGTTTTCTCGGCCGTCATATCGCCGAGTACGCGCTCGCACAAGGACACCATGTAGCGCTCTTCCATCGCGGCAACTCGATGCCCGCCGGCTTGCCCGGCGCGGCGAGCATCGTCGGCAATCGCGCGCACGACATCACTTCGGTATCGGGCGCATACGACGCGGTCATCGACACGTGCGGCTACCTTCCACGCGACGTGTCCGCCTCGTGCGCGCATGTTCGCGCGCTTAATCCTAAGGCAACGTACGCATTCGTTTCGAGTGTAAGCGCCTACCGCGAGGGCTTCGCGGCCGACGCCGACGAGTCGGCACCGCTCGACGATACCGGCGATCAGAACGCCACCGCCATGACGCTGGAGACCTACGGTCCGCTTAAGGCGGCGTGCGAGCGGGTGGTGCTCGAATGCTTCGGCTCGCACGCGCTGATCGTTCGGCCGGGACTCATCGCCGGTCCGTACGACGGCAGCGACCGCTTCACGTACTGGATTCGGCGGATCGGTGACGGGGGCACCGTTCTCGTCCCGGGGCTGCCGAACCGGCGCGTTCAGCTCATCGACGTGCGCGATCTCGCCAGGTGGATTGTAGCAATGGTCGAGAGCAACCGCGCGGGCACGTTCAACGCGACCGGGCCTCTCAACCCGCTCTCGTTCGGCACGCTCGCGCACGTCTGCCGCGCGACGCTGGAGTCGGACGCCGAGTTCGTATGGGTGTCGCAAGAGTTCTTGCTCGAGCACAACGTCGTGCCGTGGACGGAGATGCCCCTCTGGGTACCCGAGGGGGAAGCCGGCGGTTGGGATTCGATTTCGTCTGCGCGCGCGATCCGCTACGGTCTCACCTATCGCCCGCTGCGCAGGACGATTCTCGATACGTGGCGCTGGGATCTCCTGCGCGATCGCGACGTCCCGCTCAACGCGGGGATTACCTCCGAGCGGGAGGCGGGGCTGCTCGAAGCGCTCGGCGCTCGCAGCGGTCGCTAGAGCAAATCACGCAACGTAAGGTTGAAGCCGCGCGTTTTACCGTCGCGCCTGGCTTCAACGTGCACGACCGTGCCGGCCGGCATCATCCAGTAACCGCGAACCTCGTCGCTCGAAAGCGAATCGACCGGACGGTCGGCGATGCTGACCAGCGAATCGCCGGCCCGCAGACCAGCAACTTGGGCGGGCGATCCCGGGATTACCGCAACGACGCTGAGGCTTCCGCCGGTGTGTTCGATAAAGAGGCCGGCGCGCGTGAAGGTAAAGGGCGTGCCGAAGGCTACATTCTTGGCAAGATAGAGCGTTTTGTGCGGGACGTCGATAGTCACGGTAAAGCGGCGCAGCACCTCGCCGCCGATGTTGCCGGAGAGGCCCTCGTCGCTGAAGACGCCGCCGGTAGCGTGGATCACGTACGCGACGACATCGTCGAGCACGGCGGTGCCGACTCGCAACGCGGCGACGCGACCCGCGGTGCCGGTCATCCCGCCGCCGACGCCGTGCCCGACGTTGACTTCGAACGTTCGCGGCATCTGGGCGACGATGCCGTTCCGCTTGGCAAAGGGCTCGGTGAGAATGAGCGATTGCGGCGAGCCGGCATCGATGTCAAAGCTCCCTGCGGCGCCGTCGACCGTTGCCTGAACGTTCGGAAAGGCACCGTTGCGCATCGTCAAAGGGATGGCGATCGCCGCGGCATCTGCATGAAACGATTGTGGGTTCGTCAACGTCAGCGTTTGCTTCGCGTAGTCGATCGTCACGATCAAGCGCGCAAAGAACTCGCGACCGAGAATGCCGCCGAACGGAACGCCCGGAAACGGGCTTCCGAGATCGAGCCGTTCGGGAAGCACCATAAAGTACGCGTTCTTGATGGTCGCGTCGCCGACCGACGCTTCCTTCGGCACGACCACGCTCATCGAGTCGGTACCGTTGCCCGCGCCGGTCATCTGGGTGGTCGCCACGACCGGCAAGGCGAGCTGCCTTTCGGCCAGCGCCGAGAGCGACGCTGCGCCGGCCGTATCGAAGACGAAAGCATAGGGCTTGCCGTCGACCCGCGCCTGAAGGCAGATGTGGCCGCCGTAGAGTTTGAACGGTACGCTGGTCGTGGTTGCGACCGTCGCCGACGGCTGCCGGACATTATGCTGTGCCGATACGACGGACGGGAACGCAAAGCAGAGTGCCGCGAGAAGCAAGCCAATTCTTTTCATGCCCGATCAGTACCCGGTATCGCCGGCCCCGCCTGCGCGAGGCGGTGACGACTTTATGCCGTTGCTTTTCATGATTTTGACCGATCTCTGAGGACGCCACCGCCGGCGATGCCCTTTAATGAGAGGTGATGGCGCCCAAAGTGCACGCAGCGAACGCCGCCCCCAAAGCGCCTCCGCAATGGGGTGAGCGCGAGGTGCGCCGCCTGCTGCGCGGGCTGCGCCGCCCGCACACGCTCGAGATGGAACCGTTGGCGCAGTTTCTCTGTGACGCCTACGGAATCGATCGCCCTTACGAAGCCTCGGTGCAGTTCGTCTGCGATACGTTCGTCGATAAGGGTCTAGTCGGCAAGCGCCTCTACGACCTCGTCCACACCTGCGACATCGAGGCGAGCGAAACGCTGCTCGGCGCCGCCTCCGAAATGGGCGTCTCGCCGCGGCAGTTCTTTCGCTATCGACGCGAAGCGATCGTCGCCCTCGCCGCGCATGCGAACAACCTCGGGCTCGCGCATCCCACCCCCACAAGTCCCGTCGAGGAACTGGCGCGTTTGCTCGGCGAGACCGATCCGTCCGCGGCGACTCGCGTCTACGATCTCGCCGCGCCGACTGAAAGCGCGACGCTGCATCGCATCGACGCCCTGCTCAACGCCGGCACGTTCTTCGACGACGCCCTGCTCGAACAGTTTGGGGGCACCGATCGGCTTCGCGTCTTGATCAAGGTCGCTCGCACGTGTTATCTATTTGGAAACACCCGCTCCGGCGACGCCTTGCTCGCGGCGATTCGCGCGCGAATGGTCGAGACGATTGTCGAAGACCGCGAAGTCGTCGAGTTCGAATTGCTGCATTTACAGTACGTGCGCGCGCTCCATCGCGAGGACGCCGCCCGTTGCATGCAGCTCGCGAACGCCGCCAGACGCGCCGCCAACGGTGACGAAGGTCGTACGATCGTGGCGTTGTTAATAGGATCGGAATCGGCGATTCGCGCCGGCGATTTACTCCTGGCCGAGCAGACGCTAACGGCCGCCGAGGGCATGATCCTGCCGCGGAAACAGTTGCGGCAAGTCAGTATTCTGGTCGCCGCGCGCGCCGCCATCGCTTTCCTGCGCGACGACCTCCCGCGCGCGCTCGCGTGCATGAACTCGGCTAAGCTGGCGCTTCCCGACCGCCCTCTCGATGCGCTGACGATCAACGCTTTCATCGGTCGTATCTCGCTGGCGATGGGCGCGCCCTGGCGCGCGTCGCCCGAACTGCTCGAGGTAACCGAACCTCTCGTCCGCACGATCACACCATCGGCCGCGACCGGATTGGTCGCGCTCGACGGCTCGACGCGCCGCTTTTTTCAACGGCTCTACCTTAAAGCGATCGACTTACGCGGAGCCCTCGCAGCCGGCGAGCTCGATTCGATCGACGAAATCGTCGAGACGCTCGCATTGACGCGCCTAGCCGGTTATCGGGCTTTGGAATCGCTCGCGCTCGCGCTCCTCGCGCAGTGGCGCGAGCGAACCGGGGCGCGCGACGAAGCGCAGCGCGATGCCGTTGCGGCGTGGGAGATTCTCACCGACCTGGGCGACGCGTTCATGGCGCACGACCTCTTCTATCGCGCGCCGGAGAGCACGCGCGAGTTCGGCGCCGTCGATCTCGATGCGACGTTTCTCGTGGCGTTCTATCGAGCGTTGTCGGCGCACTTTTCCGACTCGCCGCTGGTCGCCGCAGCCGACGGCGGCGCGCGCGACGAGTTCTGGCGCTCGGCGCTGCTCGGTGCGCGTGCCGGCGACGAGTCGTGGAGCACTCACGACGAGGCGTTTCTTGCGCTGCTCGCCGCGGGGAACCCCACCGCGCCGCGGAAGCAGCGCGAGGCCTTCGTCCGCGCGGCCGCGCGCGATCTCGCAGTGCTGCTGCCGGCGCCCGAGCGTGCCAGGTTTGCGACGACGTTGACGCGCCGGTTGAGCGCATTCTACGACCGTTTACCCGGAGGCGACGCACGCGCGAAGGGTCCGCACTTTTAGAAACGATAGACACTCCGTCTAGCCGGTCGGCGAATGGAAGGAGTTTCCTGGGCGCGCCGCGCTAGTTGAGGACTCTATGGCTGAGAGACCGGTGATCCTGGTGGTCGATGACGAGCCGGCCGTGCTTGCTTCGATGCTCGATGCCCTTACGCGGCGGTTTGGCGGAGACTACCGCATTACGCCGCACCTTTCAGCACGCACTGCGCTGGACGACGTCTCGGTGATCAAGGGGCGTGGCGAAGAAATTGCCTTGGTCATTGCCGATCAGTGGATGCCCGAGATGACGGGCACCGAACTCCTCGGACGAGTTCGAGCGATCGAACCTACGGCGAAGCGTGCCCTCCTCGTCGCCTGGGGCGACCGCGCGGCCTCGTCCACCATTCTGCAGGGATGCGCGTTAGGCCAGCTCGACAACTACTTATACAAGCCGTGGGCGCCGGCGGAAGTCCATTTGTATCCACTGGTGGGTGAGTTTCTGGCCGAATGGACGCGCGCCCACCGGCCCGGAATGGAGCTGATTCACATCGTCGGAGACGAGCTCGACGCGCGTTCGCACGAGATTCGGGAACTGCTCGACCGCAACGGAATTCCCTACGGCTTCCACAACACGACGTCGCCAACGGCGACGCAACTGAGCGAGGAACACGGCGTAGAACTCACCGCCTTGCCTGCCGTCTTCTTGCTCGACGAATCGGTCCTGCTCGATCCTACGGACGCGGAAGTCATGGACGCCATCGGCGAGAGCCCAGGCGAGCTCTCTTGCGACGTGGCGGTGGTCGGTGGCGGCCCCGCCGGACTCACCTCCGCGGTTTACGCCGGATCGGAGGGACTGCGGACGCTGGTCGTCGAGCGGCACGTAATCGGCGGACAGGCCGGCGCGAGTTCTCTGATTAGAAACTACCTCGGCTTCCCACGCGGAATCAGCGGCACCGAGCTCACCCAGCGGGCGTACCAGCAGGCGTGGCTCTTCGGAGCGAAGTTTATATTTGCGCGAGAGGTGACGCGCGTGCGAATAGATGGCGTGAAAAAGATCCTGGTCTTGTCGGACGGACGGGAAATCACCGCAACCGCGGCGGTCGTGGCCACCGGCGCGGAGTACCGCCGCTTGGACATTCCGGAGATCGAGCGTTTCGTCGGCAAAAGCGTCTTCTATACAACGTTTGGCGGGACTCGGCTGGTCGGCGACTTCGATGCGGCGGTAGCCGGAGGAGGAAACTCGGCGGGCCAGGCAGCGATCCACCTGGCAGTTTCCGCGCGCCAGGTGACGCTGGTCGTGCGCGGAGAGTCGCTCGAGAGCGGAATGTCGGATTACTTGGTGCAACAAATTCGCAGCGCGCCGAACATCGAGGTGAGGCTCGGGGCTGAGGTTGCCGGTGCCGAAGGTAACGAACTCATGGAACGTCTCGCGATCCGCGATCGAGCGAGCGGTGCCGTTGAGACCATTCCGGCGAAGTTCCTCTTCGTACTGATCGGAGCGACGCCGCACACGGCTTGGCTGGCCGACGCGGTGCAGTGCGACCCCAAGGGATTCATCCTCACCGGTCACGACGTCGCCATGGAGAGCTGGCCTCTCGCTCGTCCGCCGATGAACTTCGAGACGAGCGTACCGGGAATATTCGCAGTCGGCGACGCCCGCCTTGGATCCATGAAGCGCGTCGCCTCGGCGGTGGGCGAGGGCGCGGCGGCAGTACAAAACGTTCATCAATACATGGAGCAGCTCCAGGTAGCCCCGGTCGGTTAAGCTACTGCTCGACGAGCTTCATCATCTCCGGCGTGTATCGCTCGCCCGCGGTTTGCGTGTGGATCTCATCGAGCCCCGCGAGCTGTTCGCGCGTGAGGTGCACGCTGAGCGCGCCGGCGTTCTCCTCAAGGTAGCGCACGCGCTTGGTCCCGGGAATGGGGACGACGTCCTCGCCGCGCGAGAGCACCCAGGCCAGCGCCACTTGTGCCGGCGTTGCCTTGCGACTGCTGCGCGACGTCGCGCACGATCTCGACGATGCGCTGATTGGCCCGTGCGCTCGCTTTTGAAAAGCGCGGGTTCGTGCGGCGAAAATCGTTCTCTTCGAGCGTTTCGACGTTAACCGCGCCGGTGAGGAAGCCGCGCCCGAGCGGACTGTACGGCACGAAGCCGATGCCGAGCTCGCGTACGGTGGGAAGAATCTGCTTTTCGACGCGACGCTCCCACAACGAGTACTCGCTCTGCAGAGCGCTGATCGGGTGCACGGCGTTGGCCCGGCGCAACGTTTCGGCCGAGACCTCGGAGAGCCCAAGGTAGCGCACCTTGCCCTCGTTGACGAGTTCCTTCATCGCGCCGACCGTCTCTTCGATCGGCACCGATGGATCGCGGCGGTGCTGATAGTACAGGTCGATCGTCTCGATGCCGAGCCGCGCCAGCGACTCGTCGGCGACGCGTTTGACGTTCTCAGGCGTCCCGTCGACGCCGCGGACCCCGTCCAGGTCGCGAAAACCAAACTTCGTCGCCACGGCGACGCCGTCTCGCCGACCGCGCAATGCTCGCCCGACGAGCTGCTCGTTGGTGTGCGGCCCGTAGACTTCCGCGGTGTCGAGGAAGTCGATGCCGAGATCGAGGGCTCGATGAATCGTCGCGATCGCTTCGGCTTCGTCGGCCGCACCGTAGGCGAAGGTCATCCCCATACAGCCAAGGCCCATCGCCGAAACCGAAAGCCCCTGTGTTCCAAGTTTGCGCTGTTCCATAGGTGCCTTTAGACGCGCTCGCGCCACCGTGGGGTTGCGCGCCGGGCCCGTCATTTGGGAATCGGGCGCGAGCGGCCAATTAGAGGTATCGAGCCGTTCGCGATGAGACTTTGAAGCGGTGATAATGACGCCATCGCCGGGTTGGACTCGGGCCTTGCTGCCCGGCCCCGACTTGCGGGTAAAGGTAACGGCTGAGTACGCCCGCCTCGTGGCTCGCGATGTCTATTTTTGGGCGTGGCCGCTCGTCAATGTCTATAATCGGCGGCTGGCGTTTAGCAAGGTAACCGAGATCGTTCGAGCCGGACCGGTGCCGAGTGCGCCGCTCAATCAGGTCGCCATGCTGACCGATTACATCGATCCCGATGAACGGCTCGTCGCCTGCCCCAACCAGGATGTGGTCTATGGAGCGGGATCGCTGGCGCTCGAGCTTTCTCCGGTCGTCATACAGGTGCCGGAGTTCGGCGAGCGCTTCTGGGTTTTCCAGATCGTCGACGCTCGCACGGACAGCTTCGTTCAACTCGGCAAAATGTACTGGGACGACTCCCGGCTTCTACTTGCTCGCCGGCCCGAATTGGGAGGGCGATATTCCAAAAGAAATATCGCGACTCTTCCGCTCCTCGACCAACACCGGGTTTATCGCGCCGCGCGTCTTTCAAGACGATACCCCAGAGGACAAGAAGGCGATTCAGCCCGTGCTCAGAGAGATCGTAATGTATCCGTTGTCCGAGTTCGACGGACGCATGAAAAGCATAGACTGGACCAAAATTCCGCACCTCCCTGCGGCCGCGTCAGGGGAGAGCGAAACCCAATGGGTCGTGCTCGAACAGTTTTTCGACGAGCTTTCTGCGGTGCTTGACGACGCACCGCCTCTCCCGGGCGAAGAGGCACGATACGCCCAGGTGCGCGCGCTGCTCGAAGCCGCAAAAGCGGACAAACAACTGAAAGCCGCAATGGTCGAAGCCGCAAAAGAATGCGACGCTCAGATCGTCAAACCGCTTTTCGAAATTTCGCAACTACGGCCAACAACTACCGCATCATTGGAGCACGATTTCCAATGAAGCGGCCTTTGGAACCGACTATTTCACGCGTACGGCGGTTGCAAAATCGAACATTTTCGTTAACTCGCCGAATGAGACGAAGTACTACTATCAGGACCTGGACGCAAGTGGCCGGCGCCTCAACGGCGCAAAGCGCTACACCCTAGCCTTTGCATCGGGCCAGACGCCTCCCGTCAACGGCTTTTGGTCGCTGACCCTTTACAGCCAGCACCACTTCTTCAGTCCAAATGCTCTCAAGCGCTATTCGCTCGGGACTAAGAACAAATCGCTTCGGTATGGGTCGGACGGTTCGCTCACGATCTACGTCCAAGCCGATCCCCCTGATGGCGGTGAGCGTAACAACTGGTTGCCATCGCCGGGCGGCGAGGATTTTTCACTATACGTTCGCGCGTATTGGCCGAGACCGGAAGTCACCGACGGCTCGTGGACGCCCCCCGCCGTGCAAAAACCTCTCGCGGTAAACGTTTGGCCAGCGCGGGAGAGGGGGCGAAGCAGCCCTCCATCTTTTCCCACGAGCGCGCCGCGTGGCTAGACGAGCCGGAGCGAGAGGGCTGGATTCCGACGCCGGCGCTTATCGAGCTAATCGACGCCCCTTCGGGCGCGCGCGTCCTCGACTTCGGGACCGGCACGGGCCGCTACGCGCTAGCGCTCGCTCGGGCTCGGCCGGACGTCCACGTCGTCGCCTTCGACGTCCAAGACGAGATGCTGAAGATCGTTCGAGAACGCATCGCGGGCTTAGAGATAGCAAATTCGGAGGTCGCGGATTGGGCCGAGGTTAAGCGTCGCGCGCCGTTCGATCGCATCTTGGCGCTCAACGTGCTCCACGAAATTGACAACGATGCGCTGCGCAGTCTCGCATCACTGCTCGCGCCCGATGGCGTCGTCTTGGTCGTGGACTGGGACGCAACGATCGATCGCCCAACCGGACCCCCGGCCGAACATGCCCACAGCCCCGGCGAGGCCGCAGAGCGCGTCGCACACAACGGCCTGCGGTGCGTCGAGCGGATTCGCGATCCGCGCTTTCCGTACCACTTCATCTTCCGATGGGCGTCAGCTTGAAGACGATTCCGCACCCCTGGCTGCCCGGTCACGCTGTCCAGAAAAAGAGTACAAGACCGTTTCCTTCCCGCGCTTTGTGACTTCGAAGACCGTACCAGACTCGTATCTGCCTCCGACTCCCGCCGCGCGAACATGTGGCGCAGAGGAGCGATGCCATTGTCAGACCGGCGAGCAAACTAACCCGCATCAGACCACACTTTTCGGACGGGCCTAGCGCTCGGGTCCTCCCAGACCGCGGTTCACGCCTGGTACTCCTTACGCTCGTACAAGGGGCAACTCGCTCGCTGTCGTAGGTCAATCGGCAATGCGGTACATCTTGGTGCGGATATGGGCCGTGCTCACCATTGGACTTCTAGCCGGCGTGCTCGGCGACGTGGGGACCGAGTTCTCCGCGACGTTTGGCTGGCTCGGCGCCGCTACGCGCGACGTTGACCATCAGGGGGTCCTGCCGGCGTTCGCAATCACCTTGATCCTGGCCCTTGGCCTCGCCGCTTACGTCGTTGGCTCCCGCATCGCGCCCAACGATGCGCTCATCCGCAGGCTCGACGACTGCGCGCGGACGCGCGGTCGACGCGATCGCCGCATTCGCGGGAAGCTTCGCCACCGTCGTTGCGGTAGAAGGCTACGAAACGCACTTCGGCGGCTTGGCGCCGTTCGATGCAAACTCCACCATCATCGCACATGCTCCGATTCTCGTCCTATCATTTGTGACGATCGCCGTTGCGGCACGGATGATGCTCGGCGCGGCGATCCGCTGTGCCGCGCGCAGCGGAGCCTTGGCTGCAGCACTCCTCATATCGTTCCTGCGAATCTCGCGCTCGCTCCCAGCAACGGCGAAGCACGCGACGCGGCCTCATCCGGAGACGAGTTGTTCTCACGTTGCTCCTGAAATCGTAAAGTCGCGCGGTCTTCGCGCTCCACCGCGCTACGCTCCCAGCCTCAGCCTAACCTACCTAGCAAACCGCGACGCGTGGGCAGTCACGCGCCGCTTGGGAGCGAACTCCATGCGAAATGATCAGTCGCATTCTGTGCGTTCTTCTTGTGTCAGCGCTTTCATTTCAGCGCGCCGAGGCGGCCGAGCTCGTCACGGGCGCGATTTTAGGAATCGTCTCTACGACGGCGCACGCTCCGATCGCCAATGCGCGTATCTCGGCGATCGCTCCGTCAGGTCGCTACACCGGCACGACCGATTCGAGCGGCCGTTTCACGATTCTCGGAGTCGCCCCGGATACGTATGCCATCAGCGTTGAAGCGTCCGGCTTCGAAACGGGCACTGCGACGCTGATCGTCCTGCCCGGCGAGCACGCGCGTCTCGCGATACTCTTGCTCGCCAAGCTCAAAGAAATTGCGCAGGTCGAAGCCAAGGGTGCGGCGTTCGCGCTCGGAAGCACGAGCGACGTCTTCACGGTACAGGGCGAACAGGCTCGAGCCGGGACGCCGCAAGCCTCCTCATCGGGTCTCGCCAACTATTCGCGCGACTCGGTCCAGGGCGCGATCTCGAACGTCCCCGGCGTCCAGCAAGACTCATTCGCGAACGTAATCGTGCGAGGCGGAAAGGTACAGGACACGGTTTACGATTACGATTCCGTTCCCGTACCGCAGGGTCTCATCGCGGAGCCCGGAGGCAACATCGTGGGCGCGCAGCTCGGCACGGCAGGCGTCGGTTCCGTAACCGTGACGCTCGGCGGTTACAACGACGTCAGCCAGAACGCCCTAGGCGGCGTCGTCAGCGAAGTGCCGCTTACCGGAACCTATCCCGCGAACGGAGACCCTCGAAGTCGGCGGCGGAATCGGCCCGCAGCTGGGCCTGGCGAAGTTCTCCGAACAGGGGGCGACGCCGGACTTGCGCTGGCGCTATGCGCTGTCGACGACAACCGGTAGCGAGTACTTCGCCTATGGCGACGGGAGCTCGTTCTATCCAGCCGAGATCGGTACGTACGGTCTCGGCTTTCAGACGCGGGCGCAGTATGCGATCGCCGGCAACGTGCACTTCGCCGCTACGCCGAAGGACGACTTGTCGGCCGTTTTTCTCACCGGCGCGGCCGCGTACCAGCAATACGATTCGCCGTATCAGGGGCTGCAGTGGTCGACGTTCAACAGTCCCACGGCTGGCGTTTCCGGGCCAACCGGCAAATCCGAACCAGCAAGTCGACACGCCGTCGATC
The DNA here is from genome assembly GCA_963739845.1 of Vulcanimicrobiota bacterium. Taxonomy (GTDB): domain Bacteria; phylum Vulcanimicrobiota; class Vulcanimicrobiia; order Vulcanimicrobiales; family Vulcanimicrobiaceae; genus Cybelea. Next base: position 464,457 of record CAVUBQ010000002.1, read on the forward strand.
GCGCGCGGAACGTATGGCGTGGAGAAGCTTCAGTGGGTCCACGATTGGCCGCATTCGCTGGGTCGGCTTCAAGTGTTCCAATCGCAGATCGGTGCCGTAGCCAACGGTCCCGAATGGGACGACCTTTCCTTCTCCGACGGCGTCATCTCGCTCTATTCGACGCAATACCAGCGCGAGGACGGGATCGGCTACGACTTCGAGGACCAAGCAAACGACAAGACGGACTTTCGCGCGGGCGCGCAATACGACGTCAATACGAGCAGCATATACCAGATCGTTCCAACGGTACCGCAAATCGTTACCGCGGCTCCGCGGTTGAATCAATATCTCGTCTATGTGAGCGATACGTGGAGCGTAACGCCGAACTTCTCGGCGATGGGCTCCCTGCGATACGTTGGTCAGCACGCACAGACGAGCGACAACCCTCCAGTCATCTATGGCGACGGTGCCCTCGATCCACACGTCGCGCTCGCGTACACCTTCGCCGGCCTAAACGGATTTCGCGCGACGTTCGACCACAACTCGGTCCCTCCACTGCCGCTCGAGGTTCAGCGCACGTGCGTGCCGGCGAGCGCATGCAGCAATGACTCCGGCGGTAACGCCAACGGTGCGGTACCGAGTTTTGCGCTTGCGCCCGAGACCGCAGACGATTATGCGTTCTCCTACGAACACAGCGGCAGGATGCAAGTGCGCCTTACCTACTACGTCCAGCTGGAGCAGAACGTCATAGACGTGCTCCCGACCAACTATCGCAATTCCCTCAACGCCGGTGAAAACCCCAATGCGATCGGCGTTCCCACTAACGCCGGCGAGCTACGCTCTCACGGATTCGAGCTCTGGGCGCACAATGGAGGATTTACGCTCAACGCCAACTATAATCACACGTTTTCGTCGAGCATCTATCAGTTCGCGTTCAACGATCTCAATGCGCCGGCGGTTCTCGCCGGCCACCTCTTCCCGGCCAACTACATTCCGAACTTTACGGCGACGGTTTCCGAGCAATTCGACTTCTTGCACCATCGCTTCCGCATCACGCCGATGCTTTCGTACGAAAGCGGCTATCCGTACGGTAACGGCACGATGATCTGGCAAATCGTTCGCGGCAAACCGGTACAAATTCCCAACGACAACTACGTCAATCCAGGGTACAACTACTACTTCCTGCGCAACCCGTCGCGCCCGTACAACGCGGCAACGAACCCATACATCGCAAACCTAGGCACGAACGAAGGCGCCGATCCGAACACGTTGCGCACGACGCCGCAGACGCTCGCGTCGGTGCACCTTGAAGACGATCTCTCGCCACGCGTGACGGCGATACTCGACGTCGTGAATCTCTTTGCCACCGCTACGCCGACGCAGCTTCAAGGCAATCCCTATCTCATCGGTCCACCCGGCTACAGCGGCGGTAACGTCTATTACGAGCGGGCGTATGGCGCGCAGTACTGTAAGAAGTGCCTCTACACCCTCGGCAACGGCATCCCCACGAACAACGGCCAGCAGCCGGCTGTGCCTTGGCAGTACGGTCCCGCAGGATACGTACCCGAAGCGTATCCGATGGCACGCTCGGCCCTGATCCGTCTACGCTTTCGATTCTAGCCATACTCACACTTTTTTCATCGACGTCGTGTAGCGTGCATACCAACGGGCACGCAATACTGTTTTTAGGAGTACACGACACATGTTCAGAAAGTCTTTAGGATTTACGGCGGTGCTTGCCGCTATGGCACTCGCCGGATGCGGGGGCGGCAGTTCCGGCAGCGGAACCGCCTATGGCGGACCGCCGCCCGGGCCGCCGCAACAGTCAAACATGCCGGTGCAGCAAACGGTCGCCGGCAAGCCCGGATTCGTCAACCCGGCAAATAGCCGGACGCTCTATTTCTTGGACGTCGACACGCCGACGGGTGGCACGTGCACCGGCGGCTGCCTCACCATTTGGCTCGTGCTCGCACCAAGTGCCGGCGCACAAGGCCAAAACGGCTTCAGCATAGCCACGCGTTCGGACGGCACGGGCATGCAGTGGGATTTCAAAAATCATCCGCTCTACATGTACGCGGGTGATTCGGGTCCGGACCAAGCGAATGGCGACGGCATCCCGTTCGCCGGCGGGCACTGGCACGTTTCGCGCCCAACAAACTGACGTAACGGCCTGCAGGCGCGGCCGCTATATTGAGATCGCCTCGTGGAAAGCCAGGCCGAGCGCCTGGCTTTCGCTCATTGCGGCACCCTCCCGCAGGCCTTCGGCTATCTCGTCCTCGGTGAGGTTCGCGCGCAGTGCCGCTCAATAAGTGCTCGTACGAGAATCGCTCGGTGTTCTCGCGCGCGAACGCGTTCGCTTTGAAGACGGCGTCGGCGAAACCGAGCAAATTCGCGGCCCGCGCAGGGGCCTTGTTCGCAGTAATTGCAGCCACGTGCTGCAGAGGAACGGCGATAAACGAGCCAACGCCGTCGCGCAACGAGGCGAGCGCCATCGCATGCGCCTCTTCGTTCTTTCCGAGGGCTAGGAGGTACACCGAGAGGTTCGCTTCCTGCGTGGCGCGCATGTCGGCGCCCTTTTGCGTCTCGATCCGCTCGAGATTCTCTGCCGCGCGCTGCGCTGCGATCTGGTACTCGCCGAGCGCGAACTCTGCCTCGGCGAGATTCATGCAAACCGTCGGCATCATGCGGTCGTCGCCGACTTCGTCCAGCGTCTGCAAAACCTCGGTGAGCGTCGCGCGGGCTTGCGCGTACTCGCGCTGGATGAGCAGCATGCTCGCCACATACCCGAGACCGCGCTGGACCATCCGGCGATCGCCGAGCTCCCGGTAGATGGCGATCGAGCGCTCGAAGTTAACGCGTGCCTCTGCGTGCAGCGCTAGGCGCATCTCACCTGCAGCCTGTTGGCGCAGCGCCAGTGCTAAGCCGGCACGGTCGCCGGCATCCTCGTAGAGCTCGCGGGCTCGGCTTGCCGCCTCGAGCATCACTCCGGGGTGCACGAAGAGTTCTTGGCGCATGCGCGCAAGCGTCAGCCACAGCGCAGCGCGCAGCGACGCCGACAACTCGGCATTGGCGCGCAAGGCCGCCTGCGAGCGACGACTGGCCTCGAGGGCCAAGCCCTGGGCAATCCAAAACTCCCCAAGCCGGGTGAGAATCTGCGCGCCGATTACGACGTCGCCGCCGACTCCCAGCGACCAGTCCAGAGCGGCTCGCAGGCTCTCGAGATCCGGCTCGAGCCGGCGCGCCCAATCGATCGTCGACTCGGCAGCGCCGAGTGCGCCCTCGGCCTGCACGGCGAGCGTTTGGCAATACCCGGCGTGACGCCGCTGGAGCGAATCGAGTTCAGCCCCCTCGGCAAGTTGCTCGGCCGCGTATGCGCGGACGGTCTCGAGCAGCCGGTAACGTTGGACGCTCCCGGCCGGGACGCTCGCGACGAGCGACTTGTCGACGAGCGATGCCATCACGTTGAAGACCGGCCATTCGCTTCTCTCGGCATCGCCACAAATGGCGAGCGCCGCGTCGAGCGAAAAGCTTGCGGGAAAGACCGAGAGCCGCCGAAACACGCTGCGCTCTTCCGCGTCGAGCAGCTGGTAGCTCCAATCGATCGTCGTGCGCATCGTCTGCTGGCGCGGCTGCATCAACGTGCTGCCGCCGGTCAAGACATAGAGGCGCTCCGAGAGCAGCGCTTCGAGCTGATCGAGCGTTACGAAGTTCATTCGCGCTGCGGCCAGCTCGATGGCGAGCGCGATACCGTCAAGCCGGCACACGATGCGCCCGACGGCCTCGGCGTTCCCTTGCGAGATGGCAAAGGTTCCGGTCGCGCGCCGGGCACGGTCGGCAAAGAGCGCGACGCCCGCGTCGACATCCAGCGAGGAGACGCGAAATACTTGTTCTCCTGGTACTTTGAGCGATTGACGACTGGTCGCGATGATCCGCAGCGCCGGGCACGACTCGAGCAGCGCCTGCACTAGCGAGGCGACCGCACCGACCAGATGCTCGCAGTTATCGACGATGAGCAGCGCTTGTTTCGAACGCAACTCGTCAACGAGCAGGTCGCGCATGGAGCGTTCGCCGGATTCCCGCACGCCGAATCGCGCGCCAATCGCCGAGACGACGGCCGCCGAGTCGCGGATCGGGGCGAGGTCGACGAACCGCATTCCATCGGCGAACCACTCCGACGACTCTTGCGCGACCTTGATCGCAAGGCGCGTCTTGCCGATTCCGCCCGCGCCGGTCAGCGTGACGAGCGCGTTTTCCTCGATCAGCTCCGAAGCGGTCTCGATATCTTGGTCGCGGCCGAAGAACGGCGTCGAAGCGCGGGGCAAACCTTCGGCCGCAGCATCGGCGCGATGCGCCGCGCCGCGTGGACGCGAGGGACGGGCGGCGGCTTCCCCAAGCTCGCGCTCCTGCTCCGGTCCGAGACCTAGCGCCGTAACCAGAAGGTCGAGTGTCTTGCGTTGCGGCGAGCGATTCTCGCCGCGTTCGAGCGCGCTGACGCCGTTTACGCTTATTCGAGCGCGCTCGGCAAGCGCTTCCTGAGAGAGTCCGGCGGCGACGCGAAACTCGCGTAGCAACTCGCCGAACCGCGATCGGTCGGTTCTTGACGGCATCACAACCCCCGCACGTTACACGCGACAGATGAGTAATTTATGAAGCCGGAATTATGTGGGTTCTTTATGTGGGTATTGGTGTTCTGGGCGCCTCCAGTGCGGCATGATTGCTGGCGAGAACCGTCCTTGGTTCTTCGCCAAACAGAAAGAAAGTCGTCTGCACATGCCCACCTCCCGCCCGATTCTTCTCCAAGGCCTGATTTTCGACGATCGCCGTGCCCTGACCGTCAAAGCCGCGAGCTTCGACGCGCGAATCTTCGGCGGCTGGGGCCCGCAGATAAGGAACCGATAGAGATGCTTATGAACTTCGACCCGGTTAAGAGCCACCAGCGCGTTGCATGGTCGTCCGGCGACTACGCCGTCGTCGGCACGACCCTGCGAATTGTCGGAGAGCAGCTCTGCGAGGCTCTCGACCTCCGCTCGTACGCAAAAGTACTCGACGTGGCCGCAGGAAGCGGAAACGTCTCTCTCGCCGCCGCGCGGCGCTTCTGCGATGTGATCGCGACCGATTACGTCTCCGGATTACTCCTCCGAGCACGCGAGTGCGCCGATGCCGAGCGGCTTCAAATCGAGCTCCGTGAGGCCGACGCCGAGGATCTCCCATTTCCCGACGAAAGCTTCGACGTCGTCGTCTCAACCTTCGGCGTGATGTTCGCGCCGGATCAAGACCGGGCCGCGGCCGAGCTGGTTCGCGTCTGCAAGCGCGGGGGCAAGATCGGGCTGGCAAACTGGTCGCCCGACGGTTTCATCGGCCGGCTCTTCAAAGTCATCGGCGCATACGTGGCGCCGCCTGCCGGCGGGAAGTCCCCGGCGTTATGGGGCACGAAGGCTCGCCTCGCCGAGCTCTTCGAATCGCAAGCCGCGTCGATCGAATCGATGCCGCGGTCGTTCGTCTTTCGCTATCGCTCGCCCGAGCATTGGCTGGGCATATTCAAAACCTACTACGGTCCGGTGCTCAAAGCGTTCGCTTCCCTCGAGCCGCAAGCTCAATCCATGCTCGAACTCGATCTGCTCGATCTCGTTCGAGAGTTCAACACTTCCGGCGATCGCTCGATGGTCGTGCCCAGCGAGTACCTCGAAGTCGTCATCACGAGAAAGGAATAGACGTGCCCCTTTACATGGACATCCATCACAAAGTCCAAGGCCTAACGGCCGATGCCGTCATGCACGCCCACCAAGCCGATGTAGAGACGCAAGGCAAATACGATGTAGAGTACCTAAGCTATTGGTTTGACGAAGAGAACGGCAAGGTCTTCTGTCTCGTCAAAGCTCCGAGCAAAGAGGCCGCGGCGTCGGTCCACCGCGAGGCGCACGGCCTCGAAGCCGACGAGATTGTCAGCGTCGAGCAGGGGGCTTAAGCGCCTCGGTTAGGGCGGTCGGCGCTACTTCTTGAGGCGGTAAACGGTTCCGCAACCATTGCCGCCGCAACCCGCGCCGCCGCCCTGCGTCGTCGTACCGTAGAGCTTATGGTTGAAGACGTAGACTGGGCCTTGCGGATCCGAGCCGTCGCTTCCGCCTTGGAAACTGTAGAGCACGGTCTCACTTCCGGATTTGGTCATCTTAAAGACCGTGCCGATGCCCTTCGTGCCGCCGCCGACGGTCGTGCCGTAGAAGCTGCCGTTCGAATAGATCAGATTCGCGCCAGGCAGATTCCCGTCGGGGATATCCAGGAAGTTGTACAGCGTGGTCAGCGTCCCCGATTTTGTAATCGAAAAGAACGTTCCGGAGTTCCTCGAGCCGCCACCCTCGGTCGTGCCGTAGAGCACGCCGCCGACCGCAGTCAGACCGTTTGGATATGCGCCGTTGGCGCCGCCGCTAAAGCGATAGAGCACGCGCTCCTTGCCGTGCAGGTTTACTTCGAAGATCGTCCCGCACCCGGTCGTGCCGCATCCCGTGCCGCCTTCTAGCGTTGCACCGTAAAGGACGCCGTGCAACGGCGTCAGCGGGGCGTATGCGCGATCGCCGTCGTTTCCACCCTTAAAGCTGTAAAGCACCGACTCTTTTCCGGCCGTCGTTATCGAGTAGACGGTCCCGCAGCCGGCGCCGCCGCACCCGTTGCCACCGCCATAGATCGTCGTTCCGTAGAGCTTGCCGCTCAGCGCGACGAGCGGCGCTTCTGCGGCTTCTCCGTCACTGCCGCCGGCAAAACTGTAGAGCACGCGCTCCTCGCCCGACGCGCCGACGGTAAAGATTGCTCCGTGACCGTTTGCACCGGCGCTCGACGCCACGCCGTAGAGCGTGCCGCTCAGCAGCGTCAGGCCGGCAAAAGGCCACGATCCGTCTTGGGCGTTGTTGAAGTTCCCGCGGAAGTTATAGACGACGTGCTCGTCGCCGGCGGCGTTCACCGAGAAGACGGTGCCGCACCCGAGGTAGCACTCGTTTCCGCCGCAGCTCTGGGAGCAATAGTTGCTGGAACCATTTAGGGTGGTTCCGTAAAGGGTGCCGCCGACTGCAACGAACCCGGAGTACGGGCTAGCGCCGTCGGGCGTACCTTTGAACGCATAGACCAGCTTGTACCCCGTGGCGGGAGACGCTTGGTCGCCGGCAAGCCGCGAGGCGGCGTGCATCGGTGCAAGCCCCGGCGCCGCCGGGTTGAGTTGATTTCCCCCGTTACACGCCGACAGCGCTAGCGCGCTCGACCATACGATTACGAAGCTCCGCATTAATCTCATGGGCCGCCCTGTTCGACGAGCCTCGAGAGAGTACCGCCGCGGAATGCCTCAGCCCGGAAATTTTAGGAGCGTCTCGTGAAACTCGCTCGACTTGATGATCTCGATCTTGACCTTGCCGCTCCCGATCATCTTGCCGGTGATGTCCTTGACTTGGTATTGGAAGGTCGCCGGACCAAACGTCCGCGGCTTCTTGCACGTGAAGTGCGGCATCGGCGACGGGCTTCCCGCGGAGATCGTGCCGGTGCGGAGAGTCGAGCCCTCTCCTAGCGAAAAGACTTCGACGAATCCCCACCCAGATTTCCCGGATGGATTGCGCCAATAGTTCCAGTATCCTTGGGCTTGAAAAGTGCTGTTGAGAACGCCCGTCGCGGTACCGTAATCCGAAAAAAACGGGTTATTCCAGCTTACATAGGGCCCCGTCCCGCGACAACTCGTTCCTATATGGGCGATATCTACTAGGTTGTTAGTAAATACTTCCCGACCGATGGTGTCATCCGACCTACCCGCAACTCTCGAGTGCTCGTTTGGTAGAGACGGCATCGCTCCGGGCGCTCCCGACTGGGACTGCGGTCCGGTGCAGCCGGCAAGCGCCATCGCGATGCAGAGGCTGGGTAGATAGCGGCTCAGACTGGAAAGGTTCATGTGAGTCTGCTCCTCTCCACCATCGTACTGCCCGCCCCGGCCGGCTCACCATACACACAACCCGCACGAATCGGCTCGAGCAAGGCGTGTGGGTCGGAGCCTCGGTGCTAGCGGGGCAGGTCGTACCAGTGCGCGCCGTCCGAGCTGATGCGCCACGGGCGCTGGCCCGTGTAGCTCCAGTAGTGGCCGCCGTTCGTGCAACCGCCGCCGGCACCGATCGCGCGGGCGCAGAGCCAGACCATCACCCGTTTGTCGCGGTACGAAATCGTCTGCTCCATGCACCCGGTCATGAACTTGGGATAGGTTGCGCCCCAGTCGGCCCCGAGCGCGGGAGTCCAACCGGTGATCCGATCGCCGGTGTATCGCGCCTTCCATACGACGCAGTCGTCGAGACCTTCGATCAACGGTGCTTTGCCGGGAAATGCGACGTCGATCATTCCGGCCGCAAAGCGCTGCCGGTCGCTCTTCGATACCTCGTACGGCTTGTGGCCGCAGCCGCCGAGAAGGGCGCCGGCGAACGCGAGAGCCGTCGCCGCGGCAAATAGCCACCGCTTCATTAAGCTACGCCCGTTCCTTAAGCCAAGCATCCATTCCGCCGCGCAGATTAATCGCCCGGTCGTAACCGAGTGCGCTCAGCTTCCTGGTAATGTATTCGCTTCGAGCTCCGAGATGACAGATCACGACGATATCGCGATCGGTTGGAAGTTCGCTCAGCCGGTGTTGGACGTCGTCCATCGGAATGTTGACCGAGCCGGCGATCTTGCCGTCCGCCATCTCTTCCGGCTCGCGCACGTCGAGCAAAAACGGCGCAGCCTCATTTTCGAGACGCTGCTCGAGCTCGTTGACCGATATCGACTTCACTTCACGGAAAGCCATCTGCCTCATTATAACCGACACGGCGGCCGACGGCCTTGACTAGCAAGCGGGAAAGGGCTTGGCTCCCGAACATCAAACCCTCTCGCACTGGCTGTGCCGGAGGTGGAGCTTTGCGGTATTCACGATTTTTCTTTATCTTCGCCGTCGCACTAGCGCTCGGCGCGTGTAATGCGAATGGGGTGGGCACCCCGTTCGGGACAAGTCCGGCTCAGCCCAACGGTGCCGCGAACCTCACGGGTCCGACCAACGGCGAAAAAGCATGGATGAGCGGCGACGCCGAAACGCACGACCTGCTCTACGTATCGAATCGTAAGGACGGCAGCGTTTACGCCTACACCTATCCGCAGGGCAGGTTAAAGGGCTGGCTTCTCAATCTGCACGCGAGTGGTCTGTGCTCGGACAGAAATGGCGACGTTTTTATCCCGGCAGGCAACGAGATTCGGGAGTACGCGCACGGCGGTACACGGCCGATCGCGGTATTGCGTAACCCGCTCGGAGGCTCAACGCAATTCTGCGCGGTCGACCCCGCAACCGGAAACCTCGCGGTCTCGGGCGGGACGGAGCGCGATTACGGCGTCGCAATTTATACCCAGGCGCAGGGCACACCGAGAATTTATGGCGCCCGCAACGACACCTATTGGTCTTGCACGTACGACGGTCAGGGGAACCTTTTCATCGAGGCGGCCGCCGGCAAATTAGGCGAAACCGCGAACCTGCTCGAGCTGCCAAAGAGCGCCGCGCGCCTCCAAGAGATCGCCTGGAACCAGAAACGCGCCCCACGACTCGGCGCGATTCAATGGGACGGCAAGTACCTGGCGGTGGAAAGCGGCTCCGGTCCGACGACCATCCTCCGCTATGTCGTGCGTGGAAGGCAAGCTACGCTCGTCGCACAGATCGCGCTCGCGGGTGCGCAGCGCCCGCTGCAGTTCTGGATTCACGATACGCACGTCGTCGTACCGAATCAAGGGCTATATAACTCCCACGCTGCCATTACGTTACACAGCTACCCTGGGGGCGGCGCTGCGACGCAGAGCATCGAAGATGCTGCCCAGCCGCAGGCCGCGACCGTCAGCCCGGCACGGCAGCGCAAGATCGCGGTTATCACCTATCACTACGATAACCTGCGTACGGGCTGGGACGACAAAGAGACGACATTAAACGACGGTAACGTCAACAGCGGATCGTTCGGCCTGATCCACAGTGTGCCGGTCGACGATCAGGTCGATACGCAACCGCTCATCGTTCCCGGCGTCACGACGACGCGCGGCGTGACACCGGGCAAGCACGACGTGGCGTACGTCACGACCGAGAACGATACGGTCTACGCGATCGACGCCTCGAGCGGTACGGTACTCTTCCAACAGAGCTTGGGTAATCCCGTACCGACGCCGTTGGGCTGCAACAACAATGGCCCAAACGTTGGAATCGACGGTACGCCGGTCATCGACAAGCGCGCCAACGCGATGTACGTCATTGCTTACACGATGCAGGGCAGCGCGCCGACCTATTACCTCCACGAGCTCAGCTTGGCCAGTCTGTCGGACATCGTACCGCCGGTCGTCGTCTCCGCTTCACACAAGTTGAGCGACGGGAGCACGTTCACGTTCAACGCTACCTACCAGCGACAACGCCCGGCTCTGCTCGAAGCAAACGGCACCATCTATGCGGGGTTCGGCAGCTTTTGCGACTTCAGCGCTTCAAACTCGCGCGGCTGGCTGCTCGGATGGCAGGCCGGCTCTCTTACGCCGCTCGCGGCAAACCGGTTGAACGACACGCTCGCTTCATCCCAAGACGACTTCTTCTTGTCGTCGATTTGGATGTCGGGGGACGGCGTCGCGGCCGACGCATCGGGGCACGTATACTTCGTTACCGGAAACTCGGATCCGTCCGGAAACTCGTATAACAGCGTCACGAATATTGCTGAAAGCGTCGCGAAGGTCAGCGCGGACTTGACACAACTCCTCAGCTTCTTTACGCCCTCCGACGTCGGGCAGCTAGACCAGGCCGATGCCGACTTCGGATCGGGCGGCGTGTTGCTGCTGCCGAGAAAGGGACAAGAACCACCCCTCGCAGTTGCGGCCGGCAAAGAGGGCACGCTGTTTCTAATGAGCCGGAAAAGCTTAGGCGGATACACGCCGAGCGGTCCGGACCGCGTACTTGATGAAGTAAACATCGGGGGATGCTGGTGCGGCGAGTCGTACTTCGACGCCGCGAGCGACTCCGTGCCGCGCGTCGTCGGCAGCGGCGGCAGCAACGTGACGATTTGGAGAGTCCCGACATCAGGCCCGATAAAATTCTCCGGAGCGGGGTCGTCGGCCTCACTGCCCAACGGGCAGGACCCCGGTTTCTTTACGGTCGTCTCGTCGAACGGAACGGACCCGGGAGCGATCGTTTGGGCGATCGCGCGACCGCAAACGGTGCCCGGGAACGTCACGCTCTTCGCGTTTACCGGTGAGCCATCCAGCGGTTCAACACTTCAGACGCTCTTCCAGGCGCCGGCGGGATCGTGGGCGTCGTCGGGTGGAAATGCGAATATCGCTCCGGTCGTAGCAAACGGGAGAGTCTACGTCGCAAGCTACGAACAACTCGACATCTTCGGCCTTCTGGGCGCTAACGGGAAGGCCGTTGCACAAGTGGTTCCGATCAAAGCCGCTCGCGTTGCGATCGCCGCCCCACACCAGGTCACCGGGTCGCTGGTTTCCGAAAACGGCGCGATCCTTACCTTACGCACGCGCTTCGGAAGAGTCGTTCGCGTCGACGACTCCGACGCGGTGCGACACGAGCGCAGCGAGGTTTTGGTCTTGGGCAGGCCATACAACGCTCAGGGAACGTACGACCACGGCGACGTTCTGCATGCCAGCGTGATCCTGCGCGCAAAACCTTCGCCGGCCACCTGGCCTGCCGACCGCTAAAGGCGTCAGCCGAAAGTAAAATCGAAAGCCTCCACGCCCGAATCGAGAAATTCGATCTCGAACGTCCGGTCGGTGATCGGCTTCGGTTGCCGGATCAGCTGATACGTCCGCTGCTCCGAAACTGCGCCGTAACCTTTTTCGTCGACGTCATCGCCATGAGCGCGGCCCGGCGGCTGTCCGTCGACGAGCACCCGAAATCGCAGCGAACCGCCTCGCGCTCGCGACCCCATGATGAGATTGACGTCGCGAGCGTGAAAGCGGTACGCGATCCTTCCTCCGTCTTCGTTCAAAACGACGCCCTCTTTCTCAACGGTCCAATCGCCCGAGAGCGCCCAGTCGTTGAGCCCCAGGCGCACGGGTACGTTGTAAACGTGGCGTTTCTCTGCAGCCGTCCCACCTGGGGAAGCGAAACCCTCGACTCCGCTCGTAACCAAGAAAGTTTTCCGCAGACCTCACGTCGTCCCAATCGGCCGCCACTTCGAGTCCGCGCGGGTCAACCGAAACGAGCCCGCTGCCGACGCCGTGGCCCCCCGCCTCGACGAGCAGCTTCTGGATCACCCGTTCCGACCCGTCATAATCGCCTTCGCCGAAGTGGTGATGGCGAATGTGGCCCTGCGCGTCGATGAAGTATAACGCCGGCCAATATTGGTTTCCAAAAGCGTTCCAAATCGCATAATCACTGTCGATCGCAACCGGATACGCAATCCCCATTTCCTTCATCGCTCGGCGAACGTTGGCGACGTCTTTCTCGAACCCGAACTCGGGCGTATGCACGCCGATCACGACCAAGCCTTTATCCTTGTACTTCTCGGCCCAGGCGCGAACGTACGGCAGCGTGCGCAGCCAGTTAACGCAGGTGTAGGTCCAAAACTGCACGAGGACGACCTTCCCGCGTAGTTGGGTCAACGTCAACGGTTTTGAATTGAGCCATTCGACCGCGCCGGCGAAGCGAGGCTGCGTTTCGTCTGCCATAATTGTGCCCTCAGCCGATGCCCGCATCGGCGCAATGGGGAAGGCCGCGGCTGCGACCAGAGCCGCCACGGCCGCGATCTCGATCCGAAACGACACTGGCCTTATGATCGCAGGAATCTAAAGCTTCCTCGTACGTCTTCGCTAAAGAGTTGTGGCTGCTCCCAAGCCGCAAAGTGGCAGCCTACGTCGTGCTTCTTGTAATAGACGAGTTTGGGATACGCCTTCTCCGCCCAGCTTCGCGGCGCCGTGTAAATCTCGCGCGGAAACGCGCTCACGCCGACCGGAATCGTGACGCCAACGACGTTAAAAAATCCGAGCTTATTCTCCCAATAGAGGCGCGCGGAAGAGACTCCCGTGTTCGTCAGCCAGTACATCGTGATGTTATCGAGAATGTCGTCGCGCGTCAGTCCGCCAGGGTTTCCAAAAAAAGCCGGCGCGATCACTTCGTAACTGTCCTTGTCGTGGTCGAGAATCCATGCCGCGAGCCCGACCGGCGAGTCGGCCAAGCCGTAGAGCGTTTGCGGGCGATTCGACTGTTCCACGGCGTAACCCAGATGCTTGGTATAGAAGTCTTTCAGCTGCTCGAAGGCGTGGAGCTCCTCGCCCGCCAGGCCGGGCGGTGCCGGCTTGCCGGCCGTGGCAGCGGCCAAAACGTCGTCGGGAACGGTGCCGGGCATGTTGCTATGAATACCGAGCACGGTTTCCGGCGCGTGCAAGGCCATCTGTTGCGTGATCGATGCACCCCAATCGCCCCCTTGTGCCACGAATTTTTCATAGCCGAGCCGGTTCATCAGCACGACCCAGGCCTTTGCGATACGAACCGGATCCCAGCCGAGCGTCGTCGGCTCGGGCGAATATCCGTAGCCGGGGATCGAAGGAATCACCAGGTGGAACGCGTCCGAGGCACTCGCGCCATGCGCCGTGGGGTCGGCCAGTGGGCCGATCACTTTGGTCTGCTCGATGATCGAGCCCGGCCAGCCGTGCGTGATGATCAGCGGCAGCGCATTTTCGTGCTTGGAGCGCACGTGGATGAAATGGATGTCCTGTCCATCGATCTCGGTAATGAACTGGGGCAGCGCGTTGAGCTTGGCCTCGCATTTGCGCCAGTCGTAATCGCTTCCCCAATATTGCGCGAGCGCCTGAGTCAGTGCGAGTTGCACGCCTTGGCTATCGTCTGCGACGAGCTCTTTTGTGGGCCAGCGCATCGCCTTGACGCGCCGGCGCAGATCGTCAAGCTGCGACTCCGGAACGTTCAACTTTGGAAACGGGCGAATGGCGGACGTACCGCTGCTCGCCGGTTGTACCACTTGGGTCATAGCTGTCGTCCTTTCAGAGGAATTTTTGGTTGCGTTTGAATGAGTGCAAGCGACGAGCGACAGGTACGCGCCGGATAAACCTGTCGTGGCCATGCGTACGAAATTGCGGCGTTCCATCATCGTGCCGCCGCGGCACGAATTGCCTGAGGGATGGCGATGACGTTTGCCGAAGCAAGGAGGCGCTGGCATTCCATAAGCTGGTTCTCCCGTTCCAAAAGGATAATCGCCACGACGGCGCACCGCAATGCTCTCGTTACGCAATTTTTGGAGGATGCGCGTTGCATATACGAACCGCCGCCGCGCGCACGCCGCTCGCGAACGACGTGTACCCGGTTTGGACGACGAAGCCCTGACCCGAGCCGAGTTCGAAAGCGTCGTGGACGAAGCGCTGGAATCGCTTCCAAAGCGGTTCGCCGACCTCGTCGAGAACGTCGTCATCGCGATTGAGGATGAGCCGGGTTCCGACGACCTCGAGAGCATCGATAACAACGCCGATTCGGAGCTTCTTGGCATCTACCGCGGCGTCGCACTCACTGAACGAACCCACGACGCCCCCCTATTGCCCGACGAAATCGCCATTTTTCGCGGCCCGATCAATCGCGTCGCCCGCACGAGGCAGGAGGCGGTACGGGAAGTACGCGAGACCGTCATTCACGAGCTCGGACACTACTTCGGCCTCGACGACGACGACATGGGGTAACACGTAGACCGCGAACCAAGAATCGCCTGTTGAGCCGTCGAAGCCCGAATCGAACGGCCGCACTTTAGGTGGCGGCGCCAGGAGGTCCAGTGGCGTTCTTCGATCGTTCGCACTCGATAGCAAAGCCCGGCTTCAATCGTTGGCTGGTCCCACCCGCGGCACTGTGTATCCACCTCTGCATCGGGGAGGCGTACGCGTTCAGCGTCTTCACCAAGCCGATGGCTCAGGCGATCGGCGTGACCGCGCCGAAGGCCGGCATCGACTGGACGGTGCCCCAGCTGGGCTGGATCTTCAGCCTAGCCATCGTGATGCTCGGCCTTTCCGCGGCGTTCGGCGGAAAGTGGGTCGAGCGAGCCGGACCGCGCGCGGCGATGTTCGTGGCCGCGCTCTGCTTTAGCGCCGGGTTGATCGTTGCCGGCATCGGCGTCAACGCGCACTGGCTTTGGCTGGTCTACCTCGGTTACGGCGTCGTCGGCGGCTGCGGCCTCGGGATCGGTTACATCTCGCCGGTCTCGACGCTGATCAAATGGTTCCCCGACCGTCCCGGCTTGGCGACGGGCACGGCAATCATGGGCTTCGGCGGCGGCGCGCTGATCGGTGCACCGCTCTCGGTTCTGTTGATGAAGCATTTCGCGAATGCGACCGGCACGGGCGTAGCCCAGACAATGATCGTACTGGGCTTCATCTACTTCGTCTGGATGGTCGTCGGATCGCTCATCGTGCGCGTTCCTCAGGAAGGCTGGAAGCCGGAGGGATACATGGCGCCGGCTGCGTCGGCGGCGATGATCACGGCGGGGAACGTTTCGCGCGATCAGGCTTTGCGCACGCCGCAGTTCTACCTGCTTTGGCTCGTGCTCTGCTTAAACGTCACCGCCGGCATCGGCGTGCTCGGGCAGGCATCGCTCATGATCCAAGAGATGTTCAGCGTTACTGCGATCGCTGCAGCCGGCTTCGTCGGCCTCCTGAGTCTCTTCAACATGGCCGGGCGGATCTTTTGGGCCTCGCTCTCCGATTACATCGGCCGCAAGACGACCTACGCGATCTTCTTTGTCTTCGGCGCCGTGCTCTATTTCTTGGTCCCGACCTTTGGCCGCATGCACGCGCTCCCGCTCTTCGTGTTGGCGTTTCTGGTAATTCTCAGCATGTACGGCGGCGGCTTCGCCACGATTCCCGCCTACCTGCGCGATCTCTTCGGAACGGTCCAAGTCGGCGCTATTCACGGCGCGTTGTTAACGGCGTGGTCGGTCGCCGGCGTCGCGGGGCCGGTGCTGATCAACTATATTCGCGAATATCAGATCAATCACGGCGTGGCCAAAGCCGACGCATACTCGGTGACGATGTACATCATGGCCGGGCTCCTGGTCGTCGGCTTGCTGTGCAATCTGGCGGTTCGCCCCGTTCACGAACGTCACAATCTCGAGCGCCAGCCCGCGACGAGTTAAGGAGCAGCATATGGATCGTCTCGAAGAGGAGATGCGCCCGTCGGATAGCGGTACGGTCTTTCTCGTGCTCGCGTGGCTCTGGGTAGGCATCCCGCTCGCCTGGGGTATCGCCATAACCGTCCAAAACGCGCTCAAGCTCTTCAGCTAATCGACGCAGGAATGCCTTACTCGATTACGCGCGACCGGCAACGACGATGCTACCCACGGAAATGAATGAAACCGCCCGGTCCCAAGATCGGCGGTCTCATTTGGTTTGTCGTATCAACCTAGAGTCGCACTTCTTCTCCAGGTAACGGGACTCCTTTATTCATTCCAGAGTCAGACTGAACGAGTTCCGACGTCAAGCAGCGCTTCTCGTCTGAGTCGCATCAGTTCTTTGGCCAAAAACTGCAGCGCATCTCGCGGCGGGGTTTCGGCCTTTTCTTGGCGGCAAAGCTTCAGCACCGTATTTCGCGATTCTCGCATGCCAATTGCGGTCTTGTGGACCGCAGCTTTTGCTGCGCTTGTTTTCATCCGCGTCCAGACGCGCTCAATTGCATTCATTGCGAGTCCTTTTCCCTTGGCATTTTATAGGCGGTCTTCCATCCGATCGGTATTGCGGCCGCAGACAAGCGAGCGCGATCCAATCGCGCTTCCTCCTTCAATCCGCTACGCGCCTTTTGTTACGCGTTGACGGACTCTCGACTCGGAACAGTTCGACCTTCGTCCAGATCGAGTAGGTCCGACCAAGTCACGACGTCAGTCCGGCTCGGAGCGATAGTGCTACGCAGTTCCTCGAAATGCCTTAACGATTCGCCGATCGGAACCGCGGAGAGCCACCTTTTGTTGAAGGCCTCGATATTTCTAGGGTCTTTCTTTGCGACGAATGTCTTCGCGTACGCTTCGATCTCAGAGTCGCTTTGCGCTTCCTTCACGACGTTGAGGAAAGTCTTGGAGTCCATGCCTAGGTACTCGAAGAGGCCTTGGTCCATCGGGCAATCGTACTTGTAGTCGCCAACGCTGCCATGCGCTAAAGCTTTTGCTTTGTCGGTCGTTCGTGCGAGCTGCACGACGCCGAGCATCGTCTCTTTGACGCTACGCGGCATGGTCTTGGTTAGGTCCATCATACTGAATAGTCAACTTTCAAATTGAGTTTCTTTTCCTACTGTTGGGGAACCTCAAGAGTCGAATAAGGTTGCGCGACTCATTTTAAATCGATCGCAGCAGGTGCTTTGAATTCTTTGGCGGGGCGTTACTTCAGTCGCGACCCGATCCTTTCGCGGCAAAATGCCAACGGATATGCTCAAAAATGCGCTTTTTACCGAACGAATGCCTCGATGCGCTTGACTGCGGTCTCGGCTCTAGGCTTTTGGCGGATCTTCTTCGGCTACGTTATTGGGAGAAAGACGCGACGCGACTTCTCGATAAAGATGGCGCATCGCGTCGTTGAGCAGCGCGGAGATTCGGAACAGGCCGTCACCCGAGAGACGCAGCGCCATCCATGGCGTTCCTTGATGTCGTTGCACCAACAAATATGTTTGGTTACCAACGGCATAGATTGCAAATTGATCCGATTCCGCAATTTGCTCCAGGCCCTCGAAAGTAGACTGATCGATTTGCTCGCTAAAGTACATGACGTCGCTCTGCTTTCCACAGCAAGTACCGCTCGGCGCGGGTGTTCGGGACATGTCACATCTCGGTTGTTGACTTCGGCAGTGCAATTGCAGCGCACGCTACATACTTTGTTATATCGGCGCTCCCCTCGTGAACGTCGATGACGTACTTGCCTTCGAGCAGGTCGCCGAGCGTGATGCCCGATATCGTCGTCGTGCTGCTCCCGTGGACGATGTCGGCCAGATGATATTTGGGTACCGGATTCAGCTTTGCGCAGGTGCCGGTGTGTATATGGATGGGCTGCGTGCCGTTTTGACCGCCGGCCATTTTTACGACGATTGTTACGCCCCCGGCGATCTGCTTGAATGTCGCAGTGCCGGTTTCACCTGGCCGATTCTGCGCGTACAGTTTTAACGTTACGCTGGACGGATAGGCGCTAGCCGCCGCGCTAGCAATTGCGGCGATCGCTGCTCCGGTGAGTACCGTGCGGAGAGCATGCATCGAGTGGCTCCTCTGTGGGCGGACGACGTCGTCCTTTTTGGACAACGCCTTCGCGGCGTTATTTGTTCATGGTGCGCGCTTCGAAATTAGAATCTGGAAAGTCTGAAATTGCCGGCCGTACAAATATCCATGATCTGCTGACGGCTGAGCCGGCGGAAGGTCTTGTTGGCATACTGAAAATCCTCGCCGGCTTGAGTCGCATCGTAGCGCGCTTGCGCTCCAAAATTCAGAGGCGGCCCTTCCTTCAAGATCTGATTCTTGAAGTTAACGCGATAGGCGAAGTCTTTCGCGAACAATACGACGGCACCGCGGCCGTTCGCATAACCTCCGTAAACAGGTTCGGAACGCTTCGAGCCTGGACCCTTGACAGCACCGCTGATAGCGAGCATAGCGATCGGAATAGGGATATTTATCATCTCGATAGGTTATAACCGCGAAAAAGCAGGAAAGGTTCCATAGTAACCCTTGCGCCGCTGCTGCAGGTTACCCATTATCGTCGCACAAACTGCCGTGCATGCATTCTCTAAGATCGGCGCTCTCGAGTTTTGGACTCGTTTCTGCCATCGGGTTGCTGGCCGGGTGTGGTGGCGGTGGAGCAAACCTCGCCCTCTTCGCAACTGCAACAGCCCCTAGCGGCCCCAGACCACCGTGGTTCGTGGATGGCGGACGACGCTAAGAGCCAGGATCTGCTTTACGTCGCGGATCTCGGCACGGGTGACGTGAACGCATACTCATACCCTGCCGGAAGGCTGGAAGGCGTGCTGAAGGGTTTTTCGGCAGTGCACCACGAGTGCGTCGACGGCGCCGGGAACGTCTTTATTGCCAACGGCGGCGCCAACGAGCTGCTCGAGTATGCACATGGCGGCACAACGCCGATAAAAACGTATCACGAGCCGGGATTTACTCACGGTTGTTCGATCGATCCAACCACCGGAAACCTCGCGGTGCTGCACGACCCGGCGTCTTCCGGTCCAGGCGGCATTTCGATTTACCGTCATGCGCGCGGCAAGCCGCAAGAATACACGACGCCCAACGTCTTTCGCGTCTACTTCATCGGCTACGACGGCCAGGGGAATTTGTTCGTCGACGGCACCGACATGCACGTCGCGTTCGAGATTGCCGAGCTCCCGGCGACGAGCCAAGCTTTCGAAGCAGCAAGGCTAAACCAAAGCATCGTTCTCCCCGGCGCGATTCAATGGGACGGACAACATCTCGCGGTCGGCGACCAAGTATCGATCTACGGCCCTTCGAAAATCTACGAGTTTTCGATGAGCGGGAGCACGGGGACGCTCGTGGGAACCACACCGCTCTCGAATTCATGCGACGTTCTGCAGTTCTGGATTGTGGGTCGGCGCGTTATCGCCGGTAACGACTGCGCGCCGCACGTTCTCTATTTTGGCTATCCGAATGGTGGTTCGTCGACCAAGACGATAAGCCGTAAGCTCAAAGAACCGGTCGGCGTGACGGTGAGCTTGAAACCGCGGTAGATCTAAGCGTTCGGCTGCGCCCCGTTTGCGCGCCGGATCGCCGGCGCAACGATCCGCACGATAAGCACTTGGAGCACCGCGGCAGCGGGAACCGCCAGGAAGGCGCCGCCGATGCCCAGCAACGTGCCGCCGACGACCGTCGCGAGAATGATTAACAGGAAGCTCAACTGAACCCGTTGCCCGAAGATGATCGGTGAGAGCACGTTCTGGTCGATCACCTGAACGACCGCGAAGATTGCGAGTGCGACGAGCATCTTCGCCCAGCCGCTCGTTGCGAGCACCACCAGGATAATAATCGGCCCTGAAATCACCGCGCCGACCATCGGTATGGCTTGAAACAGGGCAGCAATGAACCCCAAGAGCAAATAATATGGGACGCCAAGAAACCCGAGCGACGCGCCCACCACGACTCCGACGATCGCACCGTTGATAACTACGCCCTGCACGTAGGCGCTCAGCCGGCCCCCGATCTCGGCGAAGGCGTCGTGCCAATCGGAGCGGGTCACGGCAGGCATCAGGCTAAGCAGAAATCGCTCGAGCTCGTCGGACGATAGCATCCAGCCTACCGCGAGCAAGAGGATGAGTACGACGTTGCCGATCGCTACGGCGACAAATGCCGTCCCGCCAAGGATATGAAGGCCGATCTGGCTTGCTGCGCCACCGGCACTGCCGGCCAGGGCACCCGCTAACTGGCGCGCCGTTTGGTCGTTTTCGAAGTGACGCTGCACTACGGTAAGTTGCTCCTGTAGTGCCTTCGCATAGGCCGGGAGCGACTGGACCA
Source organism: Vulcanimicrobiota bacterium (assembly GCA_963739845.1). Lineage (GTDB taxonomy): Bacteria > Vulcanimicrobiota > Vulcanimicrobiia > Vulcanimicrobiales > Vulcanimicrobiaceae > Cybelea. The sequence goes on from CAVUBQ010000002.1 coordinate 484,937, forward strand.
ACTTTACGAGCTCCGCTCCGATCGGCTGGACGAGCACGATTCCGATCACCACGCTCGAGACGATCACAACAAGGAACGCCAGGCCGACGGCGGCGCCGTATGGCATTCGCTTGCTCATGCGATCGACGATTGGCCGTAGACCGGCGGCGAACAACACGCCCGTGAAGAGGAGCAGCAGCGCCGAAAGGGCCCCCGCGAGGATACTCCAGACAACGAAGGCCCCAGCGGCAACTGCCGCCCCGATCAGCCATCCGCGCAGGCTATTCATCCAATATCCTCTGGTAGCGACCCGTTGACAGTTGGTTGGCGGTCTCCTGCCGGTCCACTTGATGATGTCACGAGCGCATGCTTTCATTAGTTAGAAGCAAGTATCGTTGGCAGGAGGTATGCTCTCATGGATTCCATCTCGCGCCACGTCCTTTTTGCAATGATGCTGGCCCTCGTAGCGGTCGTGGTTCGTCCCGCCCCCGGCTGGGCCGGGAACGTCGCTTACGAACGAATGGCTCCGCCCGGCCGGTATCTCATGGCCGATCGTCAAGCAGAAATTACCCTTGCGCGAAGCTCGGCGCCCGCGGCGATATCGACCCATGCGACCGTCCTCGTGCTCAGCCATCGCGGTTATGAAACGGCGCAAAAAGGCACGAATGGCTTTACTTGTCTGGTGGAACGATCGTGGATGTCGCCGTTCGACTCCCCCGAGTTCTGGAATTGGAAAATGCGCGGGCCAATTTGCTACAACCCGGCGGCGACGCGCACCGTTCTGCTCTACACGCTCCAGCGAACGGAAATGGCGTTGTCTGGGCTGAGCAAAGCACAAATGCTCGATCGCACCAAGTCCGCGGTCGCCGATAAGCAGCTGCCGGCGCCGGAACCTGGCTCCCTGTCGTACATGATGTCGAAGCACGGCGATCTTGGTGATGCCGTCGGGCCGTGGGTGCCGCACCTGATGTTTTACGCTCCTAAAACAGACGGCGCGAAAGACGGGGCAAGCTGGGGCGCCGACTTACCGGCGTCACCTGTCATACTCGACACCTCGCACCGCGTCGTGCCGGAGCCCGAAACGATCTTTATGGTTCCCGTCGCTCATTGGTCTGACGGAACGCCCGCGCCATCCGTGTAACCCTAAAGCGTACCTTCCGGCCCTTGTCAGTGCGAGCGCCATTTGATACCATGTTGCTCCCTCGAGGACTCCGACGGGAGAAGACCCATGGATTTCATCGAACAGTGGCTTCATCTATCGCCTGACGGCGGCACCGGCGCGGTCGAAGCTTGTTACGCCATCGCGATCGTCGCGGGCGTTCTGTTCTTCCTCCAACGCGCGATCGCGCGCCTGACCCGCTCGATCCAACTCAACATCCGATCCGGGCGACACTAAGCCGCCCAGCGTAACGCGCGCCCAGCGCGCGATTAAGGACGGCGGTGCGTATGCAGTCTCTCTCGGACTTGGTGCAATCGTCAACGTTCATCTTCAGCGGGACGGTCCTGGAACGCGGAGCGTCGTCGGTGCCGTTCGTGCCGCCCAACGAGAAGCTGATCACGGCGCGACTCGATAAGAGCCTGCGTACCGATCCGATGTTGGGCGATCTGCGCGGCCAGACGATCACCGTTGAAGTCGGTGGGTCCGAGCAGTTTACCGCGGGTCAAAAGGTGTTGTTCTTCGCTAACAGTTGGGTGCACGGCCGGGGAATCGCCGTTCGCGAGGTCGCGCATCTCGACCCCACGCAAGCAGATCGCGTGGCTGCCGCCGTTGCCGAGCTCCCGCAGCGTCACCTGCTCGATCGTTTGCAAGATGCCGAAGCCGTCGTGGATGCAAAGATCACGTCGATCGATCCGCCGGGCTTCACGCTCGATCAGCACGACGGGCTTTGGGCGGCGGCTCAAATCACGGTCAGCGCCACGCTGAAAGGAAGCGCCCCTCGCCAAGTTTTACTTCGCGACGGCCGAGTGGCCGCCGTGGAACCGGGCGCCGCGATTCAAAAAGGGCCAAGCGGGCATCTTCATCCTGCATATGCCGGCGCCTGGGGTCGTCAACGACGGCGGGACGTTGCCCGCGGGCAGCCTGGTCGCTGTTGATGACGCCGATTTCCAAGACGAGTCGCAGGCTGGACGTATCAAAAAACTCTTGGCCGCGCTGAAGTGAAAGAGCGAGTCGCATGAGAATCGCGCGCATCGTCAATGCCGTCCCGAACAACCACAGCAACGAGACGAACAACGACAGCGAACCCAACATCGCGGTAAATCCGGCCAACCCGAGCCAAATGGCGATCACCGCCTTTACGCCACCCGACAGCGGCCTCACGAACGGACCCATCTACTACAGCACCGACGGCGGCGAAAACTGGAGCCTGCTCTTCGACGTCCCCGGTAACGGCTCTCAGGACCAAACTATTGCCTTTGCTACGTCCTCCAACGAGCTGTACATGGCGACGCTGCGCGCCGATACGTCGCCCCTCACGCTCAATGTCGACCGCACCTCGGACCCAACGACCGGGGTCTTCCCGACCCCGATCGAAACCCGAACGAAGCTCGATCAGCCGTGGGTACACGCGATCACCGTTCCGAGCGGTCCCAATGCAGGCAAAGTGTGCACGTACGTCGGCTACGGTGACACGACCTCGGGATACTGGGCCACCGTTGACGTCTGTCTCGATGCCCTCGCCGCGAGCCCATCGTTTACCAAGGTCAAGCTAAACCCACGCTCCGCGCAGCGCGACGGATTCCATATTCGCACGAAGCCGCACGGCGATGGAACCGTCTACGTCGGCTATCAAAGCTGGCAGTCGACGTCGGGCAACAACGTCACGATGAACATGATGGTCGCTCGCGACGACAACTGGGGAAACAACAGCTTCGGCGACCTCACCGATCCAAGCGATACCAAAGCCGGGCGGATCGTGGCCAGCGTCACGATCGACGAGAGTACCGCGCTGGGCGGCCAGCGCCCGGACAATGGCTTCGACCTCCAGGTCGATCCCAACGATAGCGACGTCGTCTACATCTCCTGGATCGACAATGGCGGAAGCGGCTTCCGGCTGCACGTCCGCCGGTCGCTCGACCGGGGTCAAAACTGGTCCGGCGACCTTATCACCGTCGACAACGCCGCGCTGGCAACCATGGCCATCAACAGCCAAAGCACCGTTGCGCTCGCGTATCTCGCGCTCGTCAGCGGTCAATGGGACACGCACTTCCAGACGACGAGCGACGGCACCACCTGGGACGATTTGCAGCTCGCGCGCACGGCGACCAATGGCTTTATCGGCGATTACATGCGAATGGTCGCCATCGGACCTCACTTTTACGGTGTCTTTCCGGCCGTAAATACGCCGACGTCGAGCAACTTCTTCCCTAACGGCGGCGGCACGACGCGGTTTCAACGCAACAACAACGGAACGTCCCTGCTCGGCACCGACAACTCAACCGTCATCGCATCGTCAACCGATCCGTTCTTCTTCAAGGTCGAGGAGAAGGACGTCACGTTCGTCCTGAATCGCGATCCGATCGGGCAAGACGAAGTCGATGCCCGGCGTTTGCAGCCGCACGGCTCGACCGGGGGCCTGCCGATTCAGGACGCCTTCCGCGTCATCGTGGACGGATTCACCGCGGCCGAACTGAGCCTTACGGGCCCGAGCTCGACGCTCAGCGTGACCGCGAACTTGTCGAACACCGTCATGCCGATTACGTGCACCGGAAACGCATCCGACACCGGCGACTATGGGACCGAGGTGCAGCGCTTCACGTTCTACTACAGCGTGGACTTCGACGCCGCCGACGACGCGTTCAGCTTCATTACCGCGACGTTCGACGTGACGCTTAGCGCGACGGCCGGTCCGGTGACCGGCTACGGGTTGCTGACGCTCATCAAGCAGCCGGATCCGTTCATGCTCCATGGCGATCCGTCGTGGCTGAGCATTGACTTGCGCTTCGTGGTAGCGCGGCAAGGCCAAGCGATGTACGGCGTGTCGGGTATCACCGACGCGTCGGACGCCCCGCGCTTCATCCAGCAACTGATCGGCGCTATCACACCCTCGCAGTTCGATGCGCTGCCCTCCGGCGAAGACGACACCAAGCTGTACACCCAGCCGGACGACGAGCATAGCGTCCCGGTCTTCAACTTCGCCCTGGCCAAGGTGCACTACATCGGCCTGATCGGCGCAAACCAGGTGCGCGTCTTCTTCAGGCTCTTCCAGGCGCAAACGACGACCTCGACCTACGACTATCCGCCCGGCGCGCAGTACCGCCGCGCCACGAGCAATCCACACGGCCAGCCGATCCCGCTCGCCGGCATTCTTGGGCCGGAGTACGTCACGATTCCGTTCTTCGCCGCACCGCGCGTCGACACGACATCGGTCAGCATGGATCAGCAAACCGACGATCCCTATAACGTTCAAGACATCACGGCCCATGCCGATGGGTCGGAGGTCGACAAAATCTTCGGCTGCTGGCTCGACATCAACCAGCCGCTCAAACCGGACGGCGTAACCGCCAATAACGTGCTGCCGGTCTTCGTACCGCCGGCTCAGGACGGCCCGTTCAATCCGAGCGATTCCAACGTGTTCTTCCGGCCGGTGCCCATCGCGCAAGCGATCTCGCGCGCACTGCACCAGTGTCTGATCGCCGAAGTCGCCTTCGATCCCACGCCGATTCCGATCGGGAAGGATACGTCGAACTGGGACAAACTCGCGCAGCGTAACATTGCCTGGGCCGACGTAAACTCGGCGCTAGCCGGCACGACCTTCGAAATTCGTCCCACCGCCGTGACTCTGCCGGCCGGGCAGACGCCCGACGAGCTGATGATCGATTGGAACAACACACCGGCCGGCGGCGAGGCGACAATCTACCTGCCGCAGGTCGGTGCCGCCGACGTGTTGGCGATGGCAAACCGCATGTACGCCACCCACAAGCTCTCGCACGACGGCGGACATACGATTCGCTGCAAGACCGGCGGAATCACGTATATCCCGATTCCGCCCGGTGGCCCCGTGAACTATGCCGGGCTTCTCACCGTCGACGTCGACGCCACCGGCCGCCGCGGCGAGATATTTAACGTCGTGGTGCGGCAGCTAACCAACGCATTCGGCCACGCGCCGCCGCCTCCACCGCCGCCCCCACGACTACAAGCCCGAACGGAAGCGGCCGTGCAGCCCGATGTATTCATTAGAAATGAGATCGAATGGCGGCGCGTGATCGGCGCATTCCAGCTCTCTATTCCGGTGCGAAACAAAGAAGCGCTGCTCGTGCGCGAGGAGCGCGACCTCTCCGTCCTGCGCTGGATCGCCGAAGCGATTCCTACGACGAGCCGTTGGTACGAAGTCTTCCGTCGCTATCTCAAGCTCGTCGGCGGCCGGGTCGGCAGCTTCGGCGGCGATCCCGGCTCGATCAAACCGTCGCCGACCGGCGGAGGCGTTCCCAAGCATCCGCCTCACCACGGCCCCGAGCATCACCGGCATGAAGATGACGACGACCGCCGCTTCACCGGCAAGATCGCCAGTCTCATCTTCGATCGCTTCGGCGATTTCGTCGGCTTCGTGTTGCAAACCGAGAGCGGGAACCGGCGCTTCTTCAGCCGCGAAGACGAGATTGAACGCCTAGCCGAGCAGGTCTGGCGCGAGCGCTTGCGCATCTCCGTCATGGCCGACCGGCACGATTGCGACCGTATCGAGCACATCCTCATTCATAAGCCACCCGCGCCATTCACGCGCTGACGTGTTTCAATAGCGGCACGCTTTCGTAGCCTGGCGACTATGTCAACGTGATCGTTCATCTGATCGACGGGACCTACGAACTCTTCCGGCATTTCTACGGACTGCGTCGCGTCACCGACGGCAGGGAGCGACGCTTCGGGGCCGTCGTCGGAGTGCTCAATACCGTAGTGCAAATGATCGGCGAAGGTGCTACGCATTTAGGCGTCGCCACCGATCACGTTATCGAGTCGTTCCGCAACGGGCTTTGGAGCGGCTACAAAACGGGAGATGGAATCGATCCCCCGCTGCGCGCGCAGTTCGAGCCGCTCGAGGACGCGCTGCGAGCAATGGGGATTCCGGTTTGGGCGATGATCGAGCTGGAGGCCGATGACGCTCTGGCCTCGGCGGCCACAATCGCCTCGCAGGATTCTCGGGTACAACAAATCTGCATTTGGACTCCGGATAAAGATCTCGCGCAGTGCGTGCGCCAGGATCGCATCGTGCAAATCGACCGAAGGAGCAAGGCCATCCGGGACGCGGACGGCGTTCGAGCTAAGTTCGGAGTAAATCCCGAGCTGATACCCGACTATCTTGCGCTCGTTGGCGATGCCGCCGATGGCTTTCCCGGCATCGCGGGCATCGGACCGAAAGGCGCGGCCGCTCTCCTCACACGATATGGCCCGATCGAGCTATTCCCGTCGCAAGTGCTCGGTGAACGAAACCGTCTCGCACTGTTATTCAAGGATCTAGCAACCCTTCGAACCGATGCGAAACTCTTTGCGGACGTTAATGAGTTGGAATGGCGTGGGCCCACTGCCGGGTTTCTCGCCACGTGCGAGCGGCTCGACGCCCCCGATCTCCTTGCGCGCGTTACGAGAGCCGCGCGAGCTCGCGGATTTTAACCGTCTCGATAAACGTAAAGTCCTAACGCGTGAGCTCGAAGGCGTTCCCGCAACCCGCCTTGGCGTAGCAGCGCCGGTCGCCTCCGCCGGACGACGTGGTGCCGAAAAGATTGCCCGCGCTGTCCAAAACGACGGGCGCGAGTGGTTCTCTCCCGTCCTTGCCATCGAAGGTCCACAGGACTTTATCGAGGCGGGTGCCTGCGGTCAATTCGAAGATCGGTTCCCGAATGCGCTGTGCCGCCGATCGTCGAGCCGTAAATATTGCCGGTTCCGTCAAAGGTAATTCCGGCGTAAGGGCCACCTTCCATCCGCGCCCCCCTTGAAAGCATAGAGCGTCTCCATCTTCCACGGTCCGGCTTTTGAAGGTTTCAGTTTGTAAATCGTCCCTTGCTTCTGGAGAGCCTCCGTCTACCGTCGTTCCGTAGATGTTCCCCGCTTTATCGAGCACCGGCGCGCCCAGCGGATACGTGGCGACCTCCTTAAACTTGAACAGCACGACCGAGCTCCAGCCACCGCTCGTGCGCTCGAGCTCGAAGACGATCGCCGGTTCGATGAATCCACTCGAAAGGCCAAAGATGTTGCCATCGGGATCCATGACCAATCCGCCGCCCCCACCATTGGCAGCGGCGATGCCAAGATCGTAAATGATCTTGTACTGGGCACCGCTCCGAGACGGACTGATCTCGAAGACGCCTTCGGTAATCGCGCCGCCATCGTGGTAGACGTTGTCGGTACCGTACAGATTCGCCGGCCCCGTCCATGATCAAGACTGTTGAATGGATAGGCATCGCCGTTTCCAAAGTTGTGCAACACCTTTTCAACCCAACCGTGCGCCGTGCGGTGGAATCGGAACGCGACGCCGAGTTCGTTCAGCGCCGCCCTCTTGAGTCGTTCCGTACAAGTCTCCGTGTTTGTCGAAAATGAGCGGGGTCAAGTCGGGATACCCCCCGTCCAAATAATCTTTGAACGCGTGGAGGACCGTTTCGCTCCAGCCACCTTCCCCGTTCGGAGAAAGCTCGTACAGCGTTCCATATCCCAAGCCGCCGGCGGACGTGGTTCCATAGTAGTTGCCGGCGCCGTCGGGCGTTAGTGGTGACGGGCGATTGCCTTTATAGGTTGGGCTCGTGAACTTCTCTAGCACGAGCTCCATCGACGACTTCGTTCCGTTCGAGGCGAACGGAACGGCGACGCCGGGCATCGCGGGATTATTAGAAGCCGAACAACCCGCCATCAGGAACGTCAACAGAGTAACGCATAGTGCGAGCAGAACCTGGTGGCCATTCGAGGGCGCGCCTTCGGGGCTGCGCGCAGCGAGACACATTCTAACCGATATCCGCCCCCTCCACTTTCACTATACTCCGCAGCGGGGGGCTTGCGGCAAGCCCTATTCTCATCGTTCCTTAGCCTAGTATACGCGAATTCCGTCGGCCTCTCCCGAAGCATAAAGAGTGGTTGCCTCTATAACCTTGCGATCTTCACGAGCGCTCGCCTTCTTGGCGGCGATCGCGCTCATTGGATTCTCCGCTGCCCGCGCCGCAGCGTCACCGCCAGCAATATCGCCGGAGGAGCGCAGCTGGGAAGTTCAAGCCGGCCAACGGCTCGTACTCGACCTACCTCCAGCGAGGCGAGATCGTACCGCGGCGATCTCATTTGTATGCAATCCTCGATTCCGTAGCAAACCCGATCGCCTCGGTCGCAGACCAGCAATACTACGCGCCTTTTCAATTTATCTTGTTGAACGAGCCCGAACCCAACGCGTTCTCGGTGCCGGGAGGCAACGTGTACGTGACGACTTCGATGCTGTCGTATCTAACGAACAGAGACGAGCTCGCCGGCGTGATTTGTCACGAGGTCAATCACGACATCCACCACGATATGTACAACGTCTATGAAGTTGCACAACGCGGAGCACAGCCAGTCCCTTACGAACGTGCCGCCGAAACGCGCGCGGACCGAGCGGGCGCCTACACCTGCGCGAAGGCGGGGTTCAATCCGTGGGGCATGGTCTGGAACATGCGGCGTCATGGTGCGATGCAGGGTCAGCAAATGGTTGCTACTGCGGACCACCCCAGCGACGCTCAACGGCTCGCCGATCTCACCGCACTTCTTACGAACGACACGGCCTCGTTCGGCAGGTTTAGAGACGATGTCGCGGCCTCCATTCCGCTACAAAACGGGCGCGCGTTCGCACAGTCCGGCTATGGTGCTAGCAATCCAGTGGCATATCCGATGCAAAACCCATCGCAGTATCCAACGCAATATCCATCGCAGGTTCCGGCGCAATACCCCACACAATATCGCCAGCAAAATTCGTGGCAGCCCCCGCCGCAGACAGGGCCGTATCCGCCGCAACCGCAGATGGGGCCGTATCCGCCACCGCCGCTGCCGCCATGCTATCCGGGCTGTTAGGTTCGGCGCTTGGGGATTTCGGCGATAACCGTGCGCTAATGGTGCGCGGCCGCCAACCCTGTTGTGAGAATCGGATCGGCTGCCGAAGCCGTCGCAAGATCCACTAGCACGTCCGGCTTGAAATCGGAGCGCGGCTTTCCGGTCACGTCGTACACGGGCTCCGCTGAGATTTGCGCATCGACGTCGTTCTGCGGCAGATGAGCTTTGATAACCGCCGCGCCGAGACCGGCCATCGGCGTGCCGACGACGATCGCCCCGCGCGCCTCATGCATCGCCATCGCAAAGCCCTCGGCCACACTCTCGCTCCAGCGGTCCACGAGGATCACTACTTTACCGTCGTAGCGCCATGGACCGCGCGGATCGATATACTCCGGCCAGCGTGGGCCGAGGTGCGCACCCGCTCGACGCGCCATCCACGCATACAGCCTGCGCGTAGCGAAAAAGCGCCCGGCGATGGGCCGCATCACGGCAGTGTCACCGCCTCCGTCGTTGCGCACATCGATGATCAGCGCAGGAGCGTAGCGAGCCGTAGCGAGCGCTCGATCGAACTCGCCCTCGACCCGCGCGTCGGCAAACGACCTGATCGCGATATATGGGACTCCACCCACCTCTGAGGAGCTTAAATCGGGCGGCACCGTTCCACCGTTCTTGTCGCGTGGCATGGTGACGGTTTTCGTCTTTCCGCTTGTATCGCGCAGCTTTAGGGCGCGCGCGCGGTCGTGACGCCCAGAAAGCGCAGAGAGCAGCGCCCATTCGTCCGCTGCGGGATCGGGCGACCGGAGAAAATGCGGCCTGCGCGTGGCGACCGCATCGGAAACCGCCTGTCCGTCAATAGAGAGCAGCGCATCGCCCGCGCGAACGCCTGCCTTCTGCGCGGCCGATCCGCCACGCACCGCGGTCACGACATAGCCCTCGGCGTCCGGTTCGGCCCAGATATCGTAGGCCGGCAGCCTCCATGAGTCGCCGTAGTTGGCAGTCAAGTGAGTGTGAGAATCGTAGAGTTCGTCTAGCATCGCTTCGAGCACGCCGAAGCGCGCCCGATCGGAAGCAGCGGCGGCGTATTTCGTGCGATAGTACCGCACGGCCGCCGGCCAGTCAGTTCGCTTGACGTCGAGATACGCGTAATGCTTAGAGACGAAGTTTGCCAAGAGATCGACGTCGCTCGTCCTCTGCTGCGCGGATGACGTAATCAGGGGAACGATCGTTAACGCTAGGACCAGCGCCGCGGCAAAGGATCTCACCAGGGGCACATTTCAGCAAATGATGCGCGTATTCATTGCAACGAACCGGATCATGTCACTGCTGCCTAGAAATTTGCGAGCGGCTTTGTCACTGCTTCGAGACTTGGAAGACCGTTCCCAACCCGTATGTGCCGCCACTGATCGTAGTGCCGAAATTTGCCATGCCCATCCGCTGCGAGGCCGCCATACGGGAGTGCGCCGTCCGGGCTGTCGCTGAAAACGTGAAGGACGGCGTAGTGCCATTCGCCGCTGCCGCGCGGCGATAGTTTGAAGACAACGCCGCATCCGCCCTGTTGCGGGCAGGCGGCGAGATTGCCGCCGATGTCGGTCGAGCCGTATAGACTCCCCGACGCATCGAAGACCATGCTGCCGACCGGTCCGCCACCTTGTTTTGCGCTGAATGCATGCACGACCGAGAAGCGCCAGCTACGATTTTTGCTTTGGACCAACTCGAAGATCATCCCGCATCCCGCCCCTACGCAACCGCCGCCCTGCCCCTGATTGGCGCTTCCGAACAGGTCGCCGCGGCTGTCGAAGACGAGCGTGGCGAGCGGGTCAAATCCGTCATATCCGTCAAACTTGTGCAGCACCTTTGCCGTCCAGCCGCCGCTGCCGCTGGGCGAAAGCTCGAACACCGTGCCGCATCCCGTCGGACACGCGGGGTTTCCACCAAACGAGGTTGTGCCGTAGAAATTGCCCGCGGCATCGGAGACTAATCCCGCTCGTGGGTGGCCGATCCGACTCCGGAAGCTCGAAAGGCGACGGGAACTCCGCCGAACCCCGAACACGCCGGGAGTAATAGCGCAAGCAAAACAGCAAAACGCACGCTGCACCTCCCAAAACCACGATCACATTAGCGGTCAATCATGAAGAGAATCTGAAATTTCGAAAGCGCCAAGCGCGCGAAATGGAAAGGCGAGCGCTCGATGCGCTCGCCCCCCTTTCGTTTCACGTTTTCGGCGAAACTAATACGCGGAAATACCGTTTGGAGTTCCCCAGCCCGTCGGGCCGCTGTACTTTTTATAGCCGCCATTGTTCTTTGATAGCCCGGCCTCGCAGAGATAGTCGCCGCAGTTGCCATCGCTTCCGGAAGTGATCTGGTGCAGCTCCTTCTTGCGTTTTCTCCCGGTCATCGTCCAGAACGTTTTGCCCCCGGTTAGCTTGCTCGCGTTGCCGGCGAGCGCGACGATGCCGGCGGTAAGCGGTGCGGCGACGCTCGTTCCGCAGACGTCGGTCCAACCGCCGTAGGAGCCGATGTACTCGGCGACGCCTGGAGTGCAGCCGGCTTCAGCGGAGATGTCCGCGATCGTCTTGCCGGTGCAGAGCGGATCGTGCTGCCATTTTGGCTTGGCGGTGGGCGCGCAGCCCGCTCCCGCGCCGTCCCAGGCGGTTTCGCTATAGGTCGACCCGGACTGTTCTAGCTGTGTGCCTCCGACGGCGAGGACGTCCGCAAGCGCCGCCGGCCACTCGATCTGTGGATATCCGGAGTCGCCGGACGATGCTAAATAGGCGACGCTGGGGTTACTGAAGTAGTTCGGGAAGTTCGGGTCGCCGCAGTTCTGGCCGTAGTTGAAACTGCTGCACCCCCAGCTGTTGCTGAGGATCTTGGCGCCGAGGTTAACCGCCGTCGCTTCGGCGTTCTCTAAGCCACAGACGACGCCGCCGCAATTGCCGCCTTCGATGAGATAGATCGTGCATAAGGGACAGCTGGCGGAGACCATTTCGATATCGAGGTCGGTCTCAATACACCACCCGAAGTCCTGGCAACTCTCAGGGTAGTTGGATTGTTGCCCTTGCTCATTGAACTTTTCGAATGTCGCCGTGCCCAGCCCGAATGTGCTGCGGTAGGTCGCTAAGTCCGACGCGGCGTTGGGCAAGTCGCCGAGTTCGATGAGCGCGACGACCGTTCCCGATCCTTTGCCTAACGATCCCGAAAGATTATAGCGAGTCTGCAAGTCGATGGGCCGCCAGCCGCAGCTGCCGCCCGACGGCGAGCAGTCCGGCTTTACACCCTTGGTCACAACTAATACGTCGCATTGCACGCCCCCCGCAAGTACTTTGCAGGCGCGCCGCGCTTCGTGTTTAGCTTGCCATTGCGGCACAAAGTGCGCAGAGGCGGAAAAGCCGCCCTGCGATGAAGTGCCGGACACTGGTACGTTCGACGAGCCGCCCGCGTTACACCCGGCGATCGCCAGCGCCACTACCAGCAGAAAAGGCCTTAAAGGTCCGTTCACAAGTGCTCCTTTACTTTAACCGGTCTAGGGGTGGGGTACTTATAAGGCGACGCAACAGGTGCCTTCAGTTCCGGATTGGTCGGTGCGCGTTGAGAGCCGTGCCTTAAAGTACGGCCATCACTTGGCAATGAGTTGCTGGCCGCCGCGGCGCGCCTGCTGGTCGCGCGCGGCGTTCTTAAACCGTTCCGGATCGCGCGCAGTCAGTACTACCTCTGCACCGGCCGCGCGGGCTTGCCGCGCCGTTTCGAGCCCGATGCTCCGCATCACTCGCGGGCTATCCCGGTCGTGGCGCCGGCAGCCACAAAACTGCCCGGCGCGAGGTCTCGGCACGGAAAGCGCAACCTTTTCTGCTTCTGCGGGGTATAAGCGTTTGCATCGGGGGAGAATCTGTGAGATACTCCTTCCCGTCCTCAAGCGCGATCTTTCGAGTGGTCGATAAGTTGCGCCCACCGTAAAGATAGGCTTTAACATTTCCATTTTTTCAGAACTTCCGCTGGATGCTGCCATACTGTCGCGGCATCGAAGACCTTCACTATACAGAGTCCACGCCCATCCAGCGAACGGCTATTCCCGTTGCTCTGGCCGGCCACGACGTCTTCGCGAGCGCTCCAACCGGCAGCGGCAAAACTGCCGCTTTCGGCATTCCGCTGCTCCAAAAACTGCTCGAGCGGCGCGCCGACCGCAGCGCCGCGCTGGTTTTGACGCCGACTCGCGAGCTGGCGGAGCAAATTGCGCAGCATCTTCGGCTAGTTGGCAAAGCACACCAAGCTACAGATCACGCCGATTTACGGAGGCGTGGCCATGAAACCGCAGATTAAAGCCCTGCGCCGCGGTACCGACGTCATCGTCGCAACGCCTGGGCGGCTCATCGATTTGATGCAGCAGGGCGAAGCTTCGTCTCGACAACGTTGAGATTTTCGTCCTCGACGAAGCGGACCGTATGCTCGACATGGGGTTCTTACCGTCCGTAAAGCGCATCGTCGCCAAGCTCCCAGCCCACCGCCAAACGCTCTGTTTCTCGGCAACGCTCGGCAGCGCGGTGGTTCAGCTTGCACGCGAGTTTCTCCGCGATCCCGTGCGCATCAATTTAGCGCCTCCGACGCCGGTAGCAACCGTAAGCCAGTGGGTGTACGAAGTGGAACAGCACAAGAAAACTGATCTCCTCGTGGATCTGCTCAAAGATGGACGCATCTTCAATGCGATCGTTTTTACGCGGACCAAGTCACGGGCCGAGCGCGTCGCCGGTGCTTTGACGCGACATCGCGTCGAGGTGGACCGCATTCACGGCGATCGTTCGCAGGCGCAGCGCTCGCGCGCCCTCGATGCCTTTAAAAAAGGACGCTACCGGGTCTTAGTCGCCACCGACGTCGCCGCGCGAGGCCTCGACATCGACGATCTCGGACACGTCATAAACTACGACGTCCCCGCCGAGCCCACCGATTACATACATCGCATCGGCCGCACGGGACGCGCTCAAAAAACCGGCGACGCGATTACGTTCGTTTCGCGCGACGAGGCGGGCTCGTTTGCACGTATCGAAGGCGCAATCGGTACGCCTCTAAAGCGCAGCGAGCATGCGCTTCATGGAGCCGGCATCTGCTCGAGCGCTTACGGTCGAGCCGCAGGTGCGTCGCCGGTCGTTTCAGCGGCGTCGTCGCCGCTAAACCTCTCCGACCACGAAGTCCAAGTACGGGCCGCCAACGGCGGTATTAGGGGCGGCTTCGACGAAGAGCGCCCATGAAATGCGTCCTCGCCGGACCCCATGAGCCGCTCCGTGTGGTTTGCGGCAGCGCTCGTGGCCGCAGCGGTCGCTCTCGTTCATTTGGTGAGCGCGGGCCGGTATGGCTTCTTTGCCAACGAGCTTTACTTTATCGTCTGCGGACGCCATCCGGCGCTCGGCTACGTCGACCAGCCGCCGCTGGTGCCGCTGCTCGCCGCGGCGACGCAGCTCGGCGGCACCAACACGTGGCTGCTGCGCCTGCCCGCCGTGCTCGCGGCCGTGGCGCTCGTGCCGCTGGTCGTGGCGTTCACGCAGCTGCTCGGCGGCAGCACGCGCGCGGCCTGGCTCGCGGCCGTCGCGGCCGCCGCGTCTCCGATGATAACGGCGATGTCGGCGGCGCTCTCGACCTCGACCTTCGAGCCGCTGGCATTTACCGCCGTGGCTTACTTCGTCTCGCGCGGCGTGCTGTTGGCGGAATCGCGCGCGTTCTGGTGGGCAGGCTTGATCGCGGGCATCGCGCTGGAAGCGAAATACGGCATCGTCTTCTGGCTGTTTGGAATCGCGCTGGGTCTCGCTGCTCTTCAGCGATCGTTCGGTCTGGCGGTCGCGCGATTTTTGGATCGGCGCGGCGATCGCGATGCTGCTCGCGCTTCCGAACGCCGCCTGGCAGCTGGCGCACGGCCTTCCGTTCCTAGAGCTCGTACGCAACGACAACGCCGGCAACTTAACCGGCAGTCCGCTGCGCTTCTTGCTGGATCAGCTTTTCTTGGTAAACGTCCTGCTCGCGCCGCTGTGGATCGCAGGGATCGTCGCACCGTTCGCGTCGAAGCGAATGGCGCCGGCGCGGTTTCTCTCGGTCGCGTTCGTGGTGACGGCGGTACTGATCGTCGCCACGCACGGCAAAGACTACTATCTGGCCGGCGCCTATCCGACGATGTTCGCCGTCGGTGCCGTGGCGTGCACGCGCCTTTGGCGCTGGTTCGTTGCGCTCTGGGCGGTACTCACCGCGGCAAATGGAGCGCTGGCGCTGCCGTTCGTTCTTCCGCTGGATCCGCCCGCGCGACTCGCGGAGATGCTCGACCAGATGAACTTTCGTCCGCCGCCGATGGAGAAAGCGTGTGTCGGGGCACCGCTGGGATGCATCTTCTCGCTCGAGTTCGGATGGGAAGAGGTTGCGCAGCGCACCGCCGACGTCTACGCGGCGTTGCCGCCCGCCGATCGCAGCAAAGGCAGCCATTTTGGCGTCGAACTACGGTGAGGCCGCCGCGATCGATATCTACGGAAAAGGCCTACCGCCCGCGCTCAGCGGCAACAACCAATACTATCTCTGGGGGCCGCGCGGCTACGACGGCTCCGTGGTGATCGCCGTCGGCTTCGAACCGTCCGCGTTGGCGTCGCTTTGCGGTTCGGTCACCCTCGCTGCGCGATACGGAACCTCGCCGTACGCGATGCCGTACGAACGCAATCGTCCGATCGTCATCTGCCGCAACATGCGCCCGTCGCTCGCAGCACGCTGGAACGAGTTCAAGCGCTACGGCATCGAGTATTGGCCGCAGAGATAGGCACAGGTTACGAATGCTCCGACAAGATATCAGTCGGCACCGCACGATTGGACGGATAAGGAGCAGACGTGCGGCCTTTTTGTTCGCGCTTCGTTGGCAGGCGGTGATTCGGCCACTTCGAAAATGGGGCGCATGCGTTTGTTTATTACTCTTTCACTTTGCGCGTCGCTCTCGGTTGCTTTGCTCTCCGGCTGCAGCGAAAGCGAGCTCGCTAACGACAGCTGCTTCGGCCGGCGCGGCGCTTCCGAGCTCTATCCGGCCTGAACCTGACGCCGGTTCAGGATTGATTTACAGTGCGTCCGGAGGAGGAAACTCCGTCGACTATTATCGCAAGGGAACCGGCCCTAATAATCCCGTCGCAGGCAGCCTTTCGGGAGATTTTTCAAATCCGACGGGTATGGGCGTCGATACGGCCGGCGACTTATACGTTGCCAACACGAATGGCGAGAACGTTCTGCGTTTATCCCGGCGCTTCGACCTCGCCGAGCGCTACCCTAAACGACCCCGATAAGTTTCCGTATGATGTCGCGATCGGGCCCGATGGCACTGCGTATGTGGCTAACATCTCCGGTCCGGTAGGCGCATCCGGCAACCTCGTGGCGTATGCCCCCGGTGCGAGCAGCCCGACTCGGACGCTGAATGACAAGCACTTTCTCCACGTTATCGGCGTGGCGTTGGACAAAAACGGCAACGTGTTTGCATCGTATGACGCCCACATGGTGGCCGGCACCGCTAGCGTCGTCGAGTTCAAGGATGGCAAGAGCGGCGATCGAGACCCACATCAAGCTCGGCGCGGCCGGGGGCATCGGGTTCGACGGCGCTGGGCACCTGCTCGTTATCGACCTACAGGCTCAAACGCTTAATATCTACGATGTCGGAAAGCGAACGCCGATCCACCGACTTAAGCTGCCGGGTACATCGATCTTCTTTTCGTTCAATAAGGATTCGTCGCGGTTGTACTTGGCGGAGTATTCGCGGGGAAAGATTGACGAGTATCGTTACCACACTTGACGGCTTGACCTTGATCAACACAATCACCAACGGCATGTCCCCGTCGAGCTATAACCAGGGAATCGCGACGACTCCGGCTCAGCAACTCTAGGGGCGGCGTGCGCGTGGGGGGCTCGTAGCCGCTTGGGCGAACCCTACGTTATGACAGCCGAGACGCTTACGGCGGCCGCGGCAATCGGCACTTTTGTGGTAATTGCGGCAAGCGCTGTCGCAGCATTGGTCCAGCTACGTCACATGAGTTCCAACAACGAGCTCTCGGCACTGCGCGCGGCGATGGAGTCGTGGGACAGCGATCGCGTCCAAGATGCAGTGCATTTTCTTCGCACGGAGTTCGTTAACAAGATGCAGGACGAAGCCTACCGCAACGAGCTGGACACCGCCGGGCCGGTGGACCGGCGCTCACATCCTGAACTATACGTATGCGATTTTTGGGATACCCTCGGCGTGTTCGTGATGCACGGGCTGCTTCGAGAAGGGGCGTTTCTGGAGTTGGGCGCGGAGATGGTTGCAATGAATTGGGACAGCCTCTGGCCCGCAATTTCCATCATGCGACGAAAACGGGGCGATGCTGTCTTCATCGCTTTTGAATACCTGGCGGATCGAGGCCGTTTGTGGACGGAACGCTATCCAAACGGTTCGGCCCCGCACCATTGGACTCGACGCCAACTCACCGATCCATGGCTAAAATGAAGCAAAATAGATCGCGGTTCCGGCCAGTCTTCCGAGGTCTTTCAAGGTCGTAAGATGAGCGGACGAATAGCCTCGTTCGGCCGCGCGTTCGCCAAGCACTAACATACCGACGGTGTCTGGAAACTTCGGCCTGGAAACAACGAACGGAACGGCAACGCCGGCATGATCTCCGTTCCCCAAGAAAATGACGCCGCCGTTGCCGATCTGGTTCGTCACCGCCGGCCCCGGAACGGATTTTGCCGCCTCCTCAATCGACCCGCCCCAACTGCTCTGGGGCAGCAACTCTCCATCGCCGTTATACAGGTACACAACGGCGCTCGACACGTCAAACAGACGCGCCGACAACCGGGCTAGCACGTCGAGGAGCGTGGCAAGCGGTATTCGCCCGCGAAGTTCGGGAGCAAACTCCGGGAATTCTTCACTAAGGTAAATGTCATCGGAGCGCATTCTCTGATCGACGGCGGCCTTGAACCAATCGTACATCGGCTTAAGAATGAGTCCCGTCACGGCGATCGCAATGGCTTGGGAGTACTTTGCCGCCGAAGAGCCCACCACCGACTGGATAATGGCATAAGTCGTCGGTTGAGCCGCTCCGTAGAAGACGGCCGCAGTACTGGTCACGAGGCCATAGACGAGCGTACGACTCAGGACGAAGTCCACTTCCCACAAATTATAGTAGAGCACCGAGAAAGCAATGCTGATCGGCACGGCGAGCTGCGAAGCGATGAAGAGCGGTTGATGCGCGAGAAGGATCAGCAAGTCTGGGCCCGATTGCGCGCCGAATACGGCCCACGGTAGGTGGAAAACGAGATCTCCTAACACGGAGATCGTTACACCGTACACTACCCATTTGGTTCGTTGGCGTTCCAGAGGCGTGCCATATCGGTAGTGGTAGAGCTGGACGATGACGCCGCTGCCTAGCAGGCATGTGAGCGCGACGAACGGCCACGGTTTGGGAAACGAATACGGATTGAGCGATGGGATGAACGGCCACGCGATCGCCCAAGCAATAACGGCAACGGCCAGGCCGCGTGAGATCCACGAGCGAAAACGCCCCGTCGGAAACACGTAGAGAAAGACGACAAAAAGCGCGATACCCAGACTTCGCGCCAACACCAGAGCGGTCGGCAGGGGCGGGACGGTGACGACGAGCGCATGCATCGGCGGCGGTATCGTCGCGCCGTACGTCATAAGTGCGATCCCAGCGAAAACCGTCATCCCATTCGCTGCTCCGCGCCACGCGATGATCAGTCCAACGACGGCAAACGTCGCAGCGCACAGTGCTTCGCTCCAGAGCATGAACTGCGGCAAGACCCACGGCGCGATCTTGTAGGCGGCCAAGTACGGCGCGTAGAGCCCGCGGGCGTCGGCGGAAAGCTCATGAAAGCGAAGGACGCCGTTTATCGCCGCGGCCGCCAAGCACGTGAGAAAGACTACTCCAACGGCGAAACGCGACCATCCAGTTGAAGCGTGAGCTTGGTGTGCCGGACCCGCCGCGGTATCGGTTAACGGCTCGGCCATGGGACTCGCCACTCGGGGTACTCCCATCGTGCAACTGCCTGGCCAATCGTATACAAGCCGCGACCCGCCGTAACCTCCATGATACTCGGGCGGTCCCGCCTCGTCGGAGTCGTGACCATTTTTCCAAGTTTGCAGACTCCGTTAGACGTCCGTTAGAGACTCAAGCGCCTCCTTTACCGGTTGCGACCGATCGCAAGGCGTGCGCCGATCGAGCCGGCCCTCTCATCTCTTGCGAAGCAGCTTTTAATCATTACTAACGAGAGCTTCCGCCTCAACGATGCTAAGAATAAAGCGTGATGAAATTCTATAACGTCTTACTGGCGTGCGGTCTGGGCGCAGGATCGCTACTCGGCGTGGCGGCGCCGGCATCGGCGGCTCACGTCTCCGTTGGAACCGCGCGACCGGCAGCGACAGGGCGGGTGCTCCCGGGCAACCCCTACCACGGAACCGGATACCGCTACGGCTATCGGTACGGCTACGGCTACCCCTATCGCGCGGGTTATGGCTATCGGTACGGCTACGGCTATCCCTACGGCTACGGCGTTGGCTACGGCTACGGCGTTGGCGTTGGCGTTGGCGTTGGCGTGGGCTAGGCGGCTACGCTGGCGGAAGCTACGGATACGCGCCCTATCCGGCCGTATATGGGCGTCGCGCATATTGGGCACGTCGTCCCTATTGGCGCCCTTATCGCCGCGCATATTGGGGGCGGCGGTTCGTTCGCTAACGTATCGCTCCCATCGTTCTTGAGCAAGGCTCCAGTCGTTCGAGCTTAGAGCTGCCGGTTTTCCGGCCTCTTTCGCGGCTCAGCCGGCGTAAAACGGCGGGCGTCAGGCCATACGTGTGTGCGAACGCTCGAGTCATGTGACTCTGATCGCTAAAGCCCGCCTCTGCAGCAACAGCGCTGATTGAAAGTACAGGGTCGCTTAGAAGACTGAGCGCACGTTGCATCTGTAAGACGCGCATAAAGCGAGCTAGGCTGATTCCATAGGCTTTTCGGAACGAGCGCACGAGGCGAACTGGTGAAACGCTCGCATTGCAAGCAATCGTGGCGATTCCTCGCTCAGGGCAGAAATTGGCGCGTAGATCGGCGACCACTTCGCGCAAATAAGCGGAACGGCCCCGCGGTATCCACTCGGGCCCATTGTTAACGAAGCCAAGTATTTCGAGACCCGCACACTCCAGTCTCAGAGGATCTGGGTCGCCCACGTGTTCGGCCATCTCGCGCGCGATTTTATAGGTCGGTACGTGGCCTGCTCGTGCGCGGGGCTCGAATGAGACGAGTCTCTCGAGTTCGGTGCTCATGCGTAGCCGCAAGTTCGTGCCGCCCAGTGGACTGTAAATATTTTCATGCGGGCTCTCGGGCGTCTCGACAATCGCGACCCCTGGTTCTCCCCGTATGCTCGTTTTCAGCGTGTTTTCTACGAACAGGCCGCTCAAAGGCACGACGAGCGTTACTTCCTCGTGAACGTGAAATGGTGCGCGCGTATTAGGCGGGGTGAAAAACACTTCGACGAGAAAGGATCCCGCATTGACAGTCTGTCGTTTGGGCCAAACTTGCCCGTAAATCATAACGTGCGTTTTATTCAAGACAGACAGCACGGACCTGCCTGAAAATGCGACCATGAACGCGCGCGCTTTTGCGCTTACCGTCTGCTTGCTTGCCGCATCAGAAAGCGCGTTGAGCGCAGCTCCCGGAGACACGATCTACGCCCGTCCCGGGCTGCTCGTTTCGGCGCGTGGGGCGCGATTGAATATCTATTGTATGGGAAGCGGCTCACCCGCAGTCGTCTTCGATTCGGGCTGGGAAGACTGGGCGCCGGCATGGGCGGTGGTGCAGCCCCGAGTGGCGCGGTTTGCGCGCGCGTGCAGCTACGATCGCGCGGGCGCGGGTTTCAGCGACGCCGGCCCGATGCCGCGCACGACGGTGCGCATCGCCGACGAACTGCACGACGCGCTCCACAATGCCCGCATCGGGGGACCCTATATTTTGGTGGGACACGCCTTCGGCGCCAACAACGTTCGCGCGTTCGCCGACCGGTATCCCTCAGACGTTGCGGGCCTCGTCTTTGTCGACGGTGATGCCGTCGATTACGAGCCCGCCGCCATGCAAGCCATCGACCACCGCGGCGAGGCCGCCTTCATCGTGCAGTTACGCACATGCCGCGATGCCGTCGCCGACCAGAAGCCGCTCCCGGTGCTCCACGGGCGCCACGGAGTTGCTGTAAGTACGTGTGCGCAACAGTTCTTTCGCGGGTTGCCCGAAGCGGCGTGGTCGCCAGAGCTAAATGCCGCGCTGCTGCATATCGCACGAACCAAGGTGGCGATGTACGATGCGTACATTTCCGAGATGGAACAGATGCCGTGGGATGAGGCATATCTTAAAGCGCACCGCCGATCCTTGGGGTCCCGTCCCGTCATTGTGATTTCGACGGGCAATCACGGCGTCGGCTCCCTCACCCCTCCACGTCCGCCCAGCCTCGCCCATCTGCGCTACGAATACGAGACCAACCTCGCACAGTGGCACTTGTTGGACCTCTCCTCTAATTCCAAGCAAGTGTATGCAGAGCACAGTTCGGAATACGTCGTCTTCGACGAGCCCGATACCGTCGTCACGGCGATTCGTGACGTCTACGATGCGAGCCCAGGAAAGCGTTATTCTAAATACGGCGTCCCGAGACTGTAGCATCTGCGCCGAAATGGCCCCGATACGTGGGCACTTTCAGCATGGGTTCCTCACAGGCGCAGAAAGCCTGGGCCGGCAACTTGATAGACGATGTCTAAAAAGCTGAGCCCATTAACTAAGACCAATCAGTTTAGGCCGCGTTAATCCTGAAAATCACGCTAGCGCGTGCGCCTGAGCGAAAACGACCCCGCCCTTGGAGAGGTTAATATGTTAGTTTCGCCGAGGCGACATCCGTGCCGGCGCGCTGCAACGTGATCGACCGGATGCGCTCGCGCGGATGAACCAGGAGCGTTGCCGTCTCGCCGGTACTCGCCAAGATCCCGAGATCGGAGGCGCCCGCCGCCGTGTGCGCGATCGCGTGCAACGAGCCGCCGGGCTTATCGGCGATGATGTATATCCACGAGCCGTCTCGCGCGTAGAGAATCTTCGCTGCGACGGGATTCGCCGACTCCGGGCTCATCGAGACATGGTTGAAATGGCTGTGGACCATGGTTACGAGCGCGACGTCTTCGGCCGCGAGCCGTTCGCGGAGCAGAGCGTCTGCCACCCGAGGCCGAGAAAAGCCAGTGCGAACGCTGCCGCAAGTGCGAAGCGGAAAAGGTTCGCTCGGCGTTTGGCGCACGGCTGCGGTCGTGCGGATTCGCGCAGCCGACGCTCCAACGCCGGAGATGGCGTGGCCTGCGGCAACGCTGCCGCAAACGAGGCCGCAACGGCTTGCGCTTGTGCGACGCGCTCGGCACATTCCGAGCAGAGCGCGACGTGGCGCTCGACGTTGCGCGCCGCATCGTCGTCGAGGATCCCAAGCGGATAGAGTTCCGCGTCTTCGCCCAGATGTTCGGTCACGAACGCCTCCCTGCGGGGCTTGCGAGTTCCGTCTGCAGTTTGCGCATCGCCATCGAGATGCGGCTCTTGACCGTGCCGAGCGGAGCGTCCAGCTCCTGCGCGATCTCGACGTGCGTTTTGTTTCCATAGTACGCGAGCGTGAGCGCAGCCCGCTGCTCCTCGGGAAGCCGCCCAAGGGCGGCCTGCAAGCGTTGCGTCTCGACGGGGTCGACGACCGGCGGATCGACCGATGTCACGGGGGCGAGGCGGGCCGCTTTAGCTCCCGCGCGTCTCTTCGGCCTTCGCTTCGGAGCATCGCGAGCGATTCGTTGCGCACGCAGGTAATCAAGTACGCCTTTAACATCTCTCGGTTCCCGGTAAAGCGGTTGGGGGAACGCCATACGCGTACGAGCGCGTCGTGCACGCAGTCTTCGGCTCGCGCGTTATCGGAGATGACGTGGCGAGCAACGCTGAAGAATAGACGCGACCAAAGCGCGTACACCTGCTCGAGGCCCGAGGGCCTGCGCGCGGCAAAGTCGTCGACGAGCTCGTCCATCTACCGACTGACATACGGCCCTGTGGGTTTCACGACCTTGGAATGCCGCCGAGGCCGGCTTCGGATGGCCGACTCATCCGCCCAGGCCGGTGGCGGCATATGCACCCACATGAGCAGATTACTTACGGGCCTGCAAATCACACTGCTGGCCGTCACCTTCACCACCGGCGCAAACGCTGCCGCTCCGCCGCTGCTTCCGGCCGTCGCGACGGTCCACATCAAGGATTTCAAGTACAATCCACCGGCCCTGACCGTCCACGTGGGCGACCGAGTCACATTCGTCAACGACGACGACGAAGCGCACACGGTGACCGCGACCGATAAGTCGTTCGATTCCGAGGGCCTCGACACCGCCGGCACGTGGCAGCACGTGTTCACCAAAGCCCGGCACCTACCACTATTTTTGCGAGCTGCATCCATACATGAAGGCGACCATCGTCGTACTGCCTGCGGCGAAGTAAAGGAGCCCAAAACATGAAACGCGACGACTTTCTCAAGCACGTTGCCTGGACAGGGACCGGCATCGCGTGGTCCTTGTCGAGCACCGGCCTATTCAATGCCCAACGAGCGCTAGCTGCGGACGGCGCGATTTCGTTCGTTCAAATTAGCGATAGCCATATCGGCTTTGCGCGCCCCGAAAACATGGACGTAACGGGAACGCTTCAAAAGACCATCGCTGCGATCAACGCGATGCCGGTGCAACCAACCTTCGTCGTTCACACCGGCGACGTGACCCATCTATCCAAGCCCGCGCAGTTCGATACGGCCAAGCAAATCCTCGGCACGCTCAAGGCTCCGCTCATCGTCCTGCCCGGAGAGCACGACGTCATCGGTACTCCGGACGCATTCTTCGCGGCCTTTCGCCGAAGCGACGCCCCCAAGGGATGGTTTTCGTGGGACCAAGGCGGCGCGCACTTCTTGTCGCTCGTCAACGTCTTCAACTTCGAAATCGACGGGAAGCTCGGCACCGAGCAGATCGATTTCGTCGAGAAGGACCTCGCCGCGCAGAAAAGCTCAACCCCGATCGTCGTCTTCGCTCACGTTCCGCTCTACGCGCTCTTTCCGCCGTGGGGCTGGACGACGGAGGACGGCTCGCGCGTTCTGGCGGCGCTGCGTCGCTTCAATGCGGTAACGGTGCTCAACGGGCACATCCATCAAATCGTCCAGCACACCGATGGCAACATCCGGTTCGCAACCGCCGCTTCGACCGCGTATCCGCAGCCGGCACCGGGCACGGCGGACAAACCGGGCCCATTAAAGGTTCCGGACAGCCGGTTACTGAGCGTCCTCGGGTACCGAAGCGTAGAAATCGCCCGCAATACCGCAACGATCTCCGACCACTCGCTCCAAACGTAAAAATACCGCAACCAAACTTTACAAAGGAAATAGCAAAATGTTCACGTCTCTGATTCTGAGCTCCCTCGTTGGGATGGCTTCTTTTCCCCCGCTCGAACTCGCGAATTGCGAAGTATCGAGGCCAGTCACGGTCTCAAGCAATGATGACGGCATCACTACC
The DNA here is from genome assembly GCA_963739845.1 of Vulcanimicrobiota bacterium. Classification (GTDB taxonomy): domain Bacteria; phylum Vulcanimicrobiota; class Vulcanimicrobiia; order Vulcanimicrobiales; family Vulcanimicrobiaceae; genus Cybelea. Next base: position 509,485 of record CAVUBQ010000002.1, read on the forward strand.
GTCGGCCAGCCAACTGCCTTGCACGTGCGCTTCTCCGACATCGCTGCCGAACCGATTTCGCGGGTGACCTTCGTCCTCGACGACGGCGCGACGGTTAACGACGTCGGAACATTCAGCCCTCGTGTCGCCATCGATCAATACCTTCGACTGGAGAGCACCGCAGCCACAACCTGCACCGTCTCCGCGGTCACATTTGCAGATGGTGCGACATGGGATGCCAAGTAAGATGCGCCGCACCAGAGCGACCTGGAGAACATCTCAGATGAAACCACCCCATCATATTCGAGCCGTCTGCATAGCCATGGCGCTTGCAGCATGCTCCGGCGCGCAGCCGGGTTCAATAGCGAACCCCATTCCGGCGGTGGGCGCACCGCAGACCTCTTCCGTGACCGGCGCCCACAGGGCGACGACGGTAACGGAGTAACCCGACTCCCTCGCTTACCCGGAAGACGGCTTCACGATCGCGAGGCCGTCTTTGCTTTTCTGACTGCTCGCGGGTCCGGCTTCATGCTCGCTTCGCGCCGCGCTGCGTTGCACTACTAAAATTACCGTATCGTCGTGGGGCCGTTCGGAACCCATCACGCTGCGTTGGATGAAGCGTGCCGGCTCTTCGGTCTGTGGTTCGTCAACTAAACGCGTCATGGCGCTCATTGCGGCTCGTTCGGCGCTTTCGATATCACGCTTGAACTCGGTGAGGCCGTCCGTGTAAAACAATATTGCCGCCCCAGGCTCCAAGGCTGCTGTATGCGTTTTCGATGCGGCGGGCATACCAATGCCGAGCGGCAGACCTCCACATTGTAGGACGTGCGCGGCAGCGCTTGGGCCGGCAATGATTGGTGGCGGATGCCCGGCGCTCGCGTAGGTGAGGCTGGCGAGATCGGGGCTGATCACCGCGACGATTGCCGTGGCCGGCGCGGTCCGTGTCGCGGCGACCTTGGCCAAAATCTCCGCCGGATCTTCGGCTGCGAATGCGGCGAGGAAAATGCTCCGCCGGAGGCGCACGGCAGCAACCGCCGCGTCAAGCCCGTGACCGGTTACGTCTCCTATCGAGATTGCGATGGACCCGTCAGGCAGCTCAAAGGCATCGTACCAGTCACCCCCGATCAGCGCTTCGCGCTCGGCGGCGATGTACAGAGCATCGCAGCGCAAGCCCTCACGTAGAGGAAGGCGCTCTGGAAGAAACGCTCCCTGAAGCGTTTCCACTTGACGCTTCGTCTCTTGAACCAACGCCTGAAGCTCGACGCGCGCAACCCGCCTCTCTGCCGTGATCGCACCCAGCACCAACCCCGTTACCGCAAGAACCGCCATCCAACTGTCGAGCTGAATGAATCGAGCGTCGGGCGTGCCCGCTGCCCATGGGCCTAAGCCATGCGACGTTGCCCAAATGGCGACAGCGGAAGTCAGTGCAATCACTGCAGCCGTCTCACGCTGCCGGAAACGCAGCGCCGTCCAAATGACGAATGGGTAGATCGAGAAGCGCAGCGGCCAATGGCTGAGAAATGACACCGAGCTTGTGGCAAATAACGTTATGACGAGCACGATTTCTTCAAGCGTATTGCCCTCTGCTCGCTCGCGCCGCCCAATGCTGCTGATCCATGTCAGGAGAAGCGGCGCGACGAAGAGCACGCCCACAGCGTCGCCTGACCACCACGTCAACCACGTCGATGCAAACACGCTCGGCAGAACGATTCGGGCCAGCGTGAGCGCGGCGACGCCGGTCGTCGCCGACACCGTCATCGCCAACGCGCCGTATAGTGCCAGGAATAACACGTCTGGCACGCGTTCTAGCTTCTTATCGAAATCGGCTCGTCGTAAGAGAAAAGTGCCGAGGACCGGCGCCAGCGTGTTACCGGTAGCGATCAGTGCAGCGGTCCAAACGGGTTCCGAGCTGAGCGCATTGCTAGCGAACGCGCCAACCCAGATGCCCGGCCAAACGCGATATCCCCAGAGCAACAGCGCGGCAATCGCGATGCCTGTCGGCGGCCATACGGCCGTGACCTGCTTCGTCGAAAACGCCAACGTGAACCCGAGCTTCGCCGCACCGACGTACGCGATTGCAACGAAGAGCGGGATCAGAATCCTCCAACCAGCGCTCTTCAATACGAAGTCTTCCGTTCGAGTGCTGGTCGAGAACGCCTCCAGCAAGCGTGGCCATGTTAGGCCGGAGCGGCGGTCGCGTGCCAAGCCGACTCCGGGTAGCGAATGCGCGCCTGGCCCGAATTCGTCCCGGGTCTGTCCCAAAAAGTCCGATGGTCGGCCTTTCCCGCCATGGTGTAAGTGCGCGAAGCATCGTACGCTTTGCATGTCGCAACTAAAACCGCAGTGTGGTGTGCGCACCGCCCATTCCTCACTGCAAGCCTTGGAGAAACCGTGATGAAATCTCTAAAACTAGTCGTGGGACTCGCCTCGATCGCTACGCTTTTTCTCACCCTAACCCCCGTCGCTTACGGCGCTACGATCACGCTCCGTCCTAACCTCGACACCACGCCGCAAATGCTAGCGGCTTCCCTGCAAGGGCCGTCATGTGCAACTCCGCACACAGACGCGGCCCTCGCAGGAACGCCGTTCTTCGAGATGCCTCAGATTGCTGAGGAGAAGGGGGACAGAGGCACGAGCGTGGTTGAGATCGATCTCCTGCCTAGCGGCGTACTCAACCACTACGCGCTCGAGCAATCCAGTGGCAACTCCGTCTTGGACCATTCAGCGCTCCGGACGGCCCGCATGACCACATACCAGCCCGAAACGCAAAATTGCGTCGCGATCCCGGGTTCGTACTTGCTAGTGGTGGACTTCTAGAGCCTTGCAGTTCTATAGTGGACTTGGAAGGTGCGCTATGAATACTGCGGTCCGCTCCGGCGCATAACGATCCGATGGAAACAAAGCATATTGTCGCTAAAGGTAAGCAGCAAAACCATGATTCGGCGCGCGATCGTTGGACCGCGCGCCGCGATTTCGTCCCTGGGACGCGGGTCCTGTTCCTGCTTCTCGACGGGTTCGAAGCGTTCGATTTAGCCGGGCCGGCTCAGGTGTTTTACGAGGCGCACGAAGCCGGGGCGCCCTACCGGCTGTCATTCGTCGCTCGCGAATCCGAAATCGAAGCGGCGCAATCTCTGAGAATCTTTCGTATCGAACCACTTCCCAACGATGTCGGACCCAACGACATTGTTATCGTACCCGGTGGAACGCCGATTCGGCTCGACGTATTGCAGCGCAGCCGTCGGCTGCAACCCTCGATCGCCTGGGTTCGCTGCGCCTACGATGCGGGAGCCCGGATTGCGTCGGTCTGCGTCGCCGCGTTTTTCCTCGGAGCGGCCGGGCTGCTCGATGGTCGCAACGTCACGACGCATTGGCGCCGTGTAGACGAGCTGCGTCGCGCTTTTCCGAAGGCGAACGTACAGGCGGACCGGCTGTACGTGTTCGATGGACGCGTCGCGACAAGCGCTGGAATTGCGGCCGGAGTCGATCTCGCCCTAGCGATTGTTGAACGTGACGCTGGACCGCGCTTGGCCGCCGCGGTAGCGCGGGAAATGGTGCTCAGCGTACGGCGCCCGGGTTCGCAGGAGCAGTTGAGCGCATTTCTTGCCGGTCGCGATCACATGGTTGCCGAGGTGCACGCCGTTCAAGATTGGCTGGTCGGGCACCCGGGCGAACCGTATACCCTGGAGTCACTAGCCGACATCGCAGGCGTGAGCGCACGAACCCTGACGCGCCACTTTCGCTCCGCGACTCGCCTTACGGTGAAGGAGTATGCTAACGCCCTGCGCCTGGAATACGCGCGCATGCTGCTGCGCGATGGCTCCCTTACGATCGACGACGTGGCGTCGCGTTGCGGGCTCGCCGACGGCCGCCATTTGCGCAGGCTCTGGCGCGAAGCCTATGGTTCTGCGCCGTCAGAAAGCCGCGGCGCCTCCGCACTCTAACGGAGTTCCGGCAACTAGGCGTTCCCAGAACTGCCGCGTCGGCACGTCACGTTTTGGTCATGCGGGAGCAAGGCCGCGTCATTCCGAGCCTCAAACTCTAAGGGCCTCTTCGCTCTCCCAGGAGAAAGGTTTGAAAGATGCACGCATATCGTCTTGTGAGTGCGCTGGCGCTCGCTGCTGGGGCCGCGGTGGCGGCAGGATGCTCGGGAGGAAGCAACGCAGTTCCGCCCCCGGGTTCATCAGCACTAGCTACGCGTTCGGGCTGGCTGTCGCCGCTCGCAAAGCATGGCGGACAGCTCTACGTTGCCGATCAGTTCAATCAACGCGTCGCGATATTCTCTCAAAAATCCGGCGCGCCGACCGGGCAAATCACCGACGCGATCGCCGGCCCGGACGGCCTCTACATTGATCCGAGCGGGACGCTGTACGTCTGCAACTTCGGCGCCGGCACGGTGACGGAATATCCGAAAGGACAAACGACGCACTCGACGACGCTGACCGGCACCATCGGTCCGAAGTACGTCGTTGCTGGGCGCGATGGAACCGTGTACGTTTCGGACTTCGGCGACGGTTCGAACAGCAACCTCTACGAATACGCTCACGGAAGCACAACGCCGACGACGACGATTCCTTTCGCGACATTTCCCGCGGGCGTCGCGCTCGACACGCACAACAAGCTCTACGTTGCGTATTCCGATTCCACCAACAACGACATCGAGGTGCTCAAGTTCGCTCCCGGCAAGACCAAGGGGAAGAATCTCGGCATTCACATCAAATTCGGCAATCCGGGCGGCCTGGCGTTTGATAAGAAGGGCAATCTGCTGCTCGACGATCAGAGCCTGCCTGGCGTAGACGTCTTCCCGCCTGGAGCGACGACACCGTCGCAGCAGATCACGGGGTTTAGCCTGGCCTATCAGATCGCCCTCAATCACAAAGACACGCACCTCTTCGTAAGCGATCCGTTTGGGCCGTCTGTCGTGGAGGTCGCCTATCCCTCCGGCACACCGATTCAAAGCTTCTCCAGCGGTCTCTCCGGCGCGTTCGGGGTCGCAACGAGTCCGGACAGTCCCTATTAAACGGCCATCGCAGTTCGCCGAGCTGGCGCGGCTCTTGCGCCGGCTCGACGATCCGGAATCGGTTCGCCGCAGCCCATTGCTGCGCGGCGCGTTCGATGCACAGCAGACCTCAAACGCGCGCATCGACGTCAACCTCGCCCTGCTGCGAATCCGCGCCGCCGTGCTCTCGGCGGTCGCGACTCTCGATACAGAGCTCAATACCCGCAACGTCCACTTCGCACGGCAACGCGCCATCGTGACACGCTGCGATCTGCGCGGGGAAAAGCACGCTACCGTAGCCGCCGAACTCGGCATCTCTTTGCGCGAGTTCTATCGCGAGCGACGGCGTGCATTCGAGCGGCTCCTAACGAATCTCGATGCGAACCTGCCCGAATCGCAGGGGCCCGTGCGCGCGCTTCCGAGCCGCTTCACGCTCGAGCTCGATCGCGTCGCGAACTTTCGTCTGGTCGGGGCGTTCGGGGCGGCGTTCGAGCTTCTCGAGCGCATCGCCAGCGAGGCGGCCGATCCGCACGACGGCGTACGCGCCTGGTGTTACGGCGTCGAAATTGCGAGCGACATCGGGGACAACGAGCGCGCGCGGCGCTTGTTTGCGCGAGCGTTGCAGCACGCGCGCGAGATGGGCGACGATTTGGCGCCGATCGGCGAGCTCAATCTGCAACTGGCGTCGGCGTACGTGGCGTGGAACGCCGGCAGCGATCTGGCCGGCGCAAGCGTGCACCTCGAGCGGGCCGCCAAGGCCGCGGAACAGCTACCGCAGACGGTCGATCGCCATCACGTCAGGGCGGCGGCCGGCGCGCTGTTCCATCGCGCGGAGTTGTCATGCCTGCATGGGGATCCGGCTGCGGCACTCCAGGCGCTGAGTCACGCGCGCCGCCTGATCGAGCGGCTGCGCTATAAGCCCGACGAGTTGCTCGGTCGTCTTTTTCTCGAGCTCAGCGTCGTGCATGCGTTAGTGATTGGCGGTATGCCGCGTGCCATTGAATATGCGCTCGAGGCCCTGGACGTATTCGAATGCGCGCGTCACGCAGAAGGCGTAGCGGTCGCAAGCGGTTTGCTCTGCTCCGCGCTGACGCAGTGCGGCGAGTTCGACCATGCGCTGGCGCTGGGAACGATGGCGCTCGAGACAGCGCGCAGTGCCGGGAATCCAAAGGTTATTGCGGACAAGGCGCTGCTGCTCGCGCAGGCGCACGCGCTTGGCGGCGATCCGAAGATTGGGCTGCGACTCGCGCGCGAGGCCGCAATGCACGGAGGGTCCGCGCTCTTTGCAGTTCGGACACCGCTCGCGATCGCGGAAGCCTTGTTGGCGTTAGGCGAATCCGAGCGGGCATTGACCTACGCGGACGAGGCCGGACGATACGCGTCGGCGCGTGCAATGGAACGTTATGTAGGCATGGCCGCGCGAATCGCCGCCGACGCTTATGCTGCGCTCGGAGCGCCGGCACGTGCCCGCGAGCAGGCCGACGTGGCGCTCTGCGTTCTGTCCGCGCACGGTCATCCGCACTCTCTGGCGCGCGCTTATATGACCGCCCGGCGCCTTGGGATGGGTGGCCCGGCGCTGCGGCTCGCGCAAGAGATTGGCGACACGCTGCGCGCGCCGGAGTCTAGCGCACAGCTTGTGGCCCGAAGACTAGCTTCCTCCAAAGTCCCAATGGTCCACAAAACGCTTTAAGTGCTCTATCGCCCCGAGAAAGCCATCGCCGCTTGCGCCGATGCCGATCCTAAAGTGCTCGGGCTCGTCGAAGACGTCCCCCGGGGCCAACAGTAGTCCTTCCCTCGTAGCTGCGACACAAAAGGCCCTCGCACTCTGACCATCGAGCATCCAAGGGAAAGCGATTGTTCCTCCTCGAGGGGGGACCCACCCAAACACGGATTCGTGCTCTTGCATGAAGCCCGTAAGCACTCGAAGGTTTCGACTCGCGGTTTCTTGAGCTCTACCGATGACCGCTCTTCGGTTGTTTACGGCGATCTCCGCGAGAAGCTCTCCCACTGAGCTGTTGGAAACTGTAAATATCGCTCTCGCGTTCCAGTAACGCTCGCGTTTCTGGGCGTCGTGCTCGATTATCCAACCCGTTCGTAGGCCCGGTAGCGAGAATGCCTTGGAGAAGTCATTGATAACCGTCGCTGTTGGTAACCTCGCCGCCGATTGGACCTCCCCGGAATGATAGATCGGATGGTAGACCTCATCACTAACGAGTTGGATTCCACGATCCGACGTAAACGCGTGAAGTTGGTCCATCTGGTCGTCGTTCAGAACCGAACCGGTCGGATTATGTGGGTTACTGACGAGGATTAGTTTTGTCTTTCGGTCGGCGAGCGCTTCGATCTCCTCGACGTCCACGGCAAAGCCGTGTTCCCTTCCAATTCGATAATACCGCGTCTCTAAACCGAGCGACAGAGGCAGCGCCGAAAAGCCGGGATAGCCGGGCGCGGGCACGATAACATTTACGCCAGGCTCGGCGGCAAGCCAGAATAGAATGAGCAGCGCCTCCGATGCGCCCGTCACAATCTGTACGCAATCGGGACTTACGCCTTGCATTTCTGCAATTGCCGTTCGCAGACTCGTGGTCCCGGCTGGCGGACCATAGGTAAGCGGCAACGCGAACAGTCGCCGACGAGCGTCCTCACCAGCGAGGCCAAGGAGTTCCTCGACGCTCCAGCGTGGACCCGTACTGGAAGCAAGGTTATACTCGATGTCCTGCTCGTAGTTTGCGAGCCATTGTTCGAGCAAGAACGGTTTTAGGTTCATAGTGCGCCTCAGTTTAACCGCGGTATCGCATTTCGAATGCCCACAGCGTCGATCTCGACCATCGACCCCCGGGGCAGTGCTTTCACCGCTACGGTCGTTCGTGCAGGTGGCTTGCTTTGGAAGAACGTCGAATACACGCCGTTGAACTCGTCAAAGCCATCAATCCGGGTAAGAAAGACCGTGGTCTTGACTACGTCATCATACGTCATGCCCGCCGCTTCGAGGACGGCTCCCAAGTTTTTGAGAGCTTTTCTAACCTGGGCTCCGGCCCACCCATCTCAATCGCTTGGCTGTAAGGACCCAACGGCCTGGGTGCATGCGTCGAATGAATCGGCTTCTTAATCGTTTCGCTTACGGCGGCAACTAGATACCGCAGCATCGGGACATCAATGTTATACCTAACCGCCGCTCGAACGACTGCAAGGCCGATCGCATCCAGTTCGGGCTCACGCCTCGCCGCTACGTCCTTTGCCATTGAGCTTCGCATCTCGTCGTGCATGGTGTCCAGCATTCGGACGGCGATGTCGGGCGTTAGGACGGCGCCTTGAGCGCCAGCGACGGCCACGACCTCAGCGGCGGCGGTCTCAAAGCGCTTTCGCCAAGCAGGATCAGCTCGCAATATGCCGGCTGGCAAGCCGCTAGCGCTAGTGGCTAGCGCAAACGGTGCTAAGAAGGCCAGCTTACGCCAAAGAAGCGTCGTTTCGTCATCTTCGAACTCGATATCGACGCCCCGATCGCGTAGCGCATTCGCTAGGTCCAAGAGGACAGGTTTCGCGCGAGCGCCGATGGCCAGGCGAATAAAGGAGCTTCGAACGCGTACAGAACCTGGCTCCGCACGCTCAACCTCGACCGCGATCGTCGCCGGGATCACTGCCTCTGACGGAAACGCCGTTTGCAACTCCTGGATATGTTCGAAACCGTTGAGCAAAGGCACGACAATGCGAGGCGAACTGCCGCGTACCGCATTTAGGGCCTCAGGAAGGTCCATCGCCTTTGTCGCGACCCACAACACATCGCCCGCGCCGTCTTTATCGATGGACTTAACGGCTCGTGCACGGCCACCCAGCAACGAACCGTCGGGCCGTTGAAGAGACATGTGCGTTGGAAAGGTTTCAGTTGAATCGCGGAGTACGACGGTAACGTCTTCGCCCTGATCCGCAAGCAGCGCACCGAGCAATCCTCCTACGGCCCCAGCGCCAAGTATAGTGTGCCTCACGACCTGACTAACCTCCCCAAGATTGTACGAATATGAACGACTGAGCAGTCGAGCGATGGAAATGCCGGCTCTTCACATTCAAAAAGCATAGACAAATCGGTTCCAGCCAGCAGAATAATGTCAACGTGCTCCCGCTCGCAAAGCGCCAAGCCTACTCGATTGAGCACCTCTCGATCCTCCGCGATACCGTAACCACGAACCGCTAGCTCCTTGTAGACTCCATCGATCAGGGAGACTTCGGCATCCGTCGGCCGTACAATGTCCGCATTTGGAAGGCTTCCAAACATGTCGGTCTCAATAACGTAACGGGTTCCGAACAGAGCAATCCGCCTCCCGGGAACCTCTTCAAACTCGGCCCTTACACTGTCGAGAACGCTGATAATTGGAATCGCTGCACTGCGCGTTAGTTGCGTTATGCAGACATGCGGTGTGACCGCAGAAATCGCGGAAAAAGTAGCGCCGGCGTTCGCTAGCCCAGTAATCATGATATTGAGGTATTCAGCTAGGCTCGCAATGTCGCCGCTGCGCACGGCGTCGAGAACCTTACGAAGGTCGGCGTGCGCAAGCATCAGGGCTGGATTAGAGCCCTCCTCAAACGCTCTTGCGATTCGCTTATAGTAAAACACTCCGGCGCCGAGGCCGAGACCAACAATGAGGCCGAGAACTCCTTTCTTCGATGCCACAGCGTTCACGTCTTCGAGCTCATGTTCTTACGCAGCTACGACCGATGGAGCCGGAATGCGCATGACGGCGGTTGCCAGCTCGGCAACGTGCCCCCCGACTTCGATGCCGCCGGCACCCATCTTGCCATGCACGTTAACGTGCAAGAAGCTCCGACGGCCCATTTGAGTTCCCTGCTCGCTGACGAAGCGCGTACCATCAGCGCTTCGAGCGAGGCCGTATTTCATCATGAAGAATGCCAAGGGACCAGTGGCACTGCCCGTTGCCGGATCTTCTGTGATGCCGAGCTGTGGCGCAAACATGCGCGAATACGCTCCCGTATCGGTAGGCGTGAAGACGAAGACGCTTGTCGGCGTCGAGCGGTCTTTCACGATTTGCTCGAAGACCGCCACGTCGAGCCGCGCGAGGTCGACGGTCGCGGGAGTATCGACCCCTACAAAGATATTGGGGTTTCCGGCAGAGAGAAGCTCGCAAGGAACGTTCGGAACGAGCTGATGCGATTGAAGGCCGAGCATGGCCGCACAACGTTCCCGTGAGTATTCCGCGAGCTTCTCGATTGGAGGCGTCGTGAGCCAAATAATTGGATCCTCGCCGTCGTCCACTCTAACGGAAACGTCACCCACGTTTTCTTGGAGAGCGAAATGCTTGGAGCTGCGCGGCACGATGCCGAGCCGGCGCATTACGAACGCCGTACCGATCGTAGGATGACCCGCGAACTGCATTTCGTAGCTCGGTGTGAAGATGCGCACGCGCGTCCGGCGGTCGCTCGACTCTTGTGGAAGTATAAATGTCGCTTCGGACAGGCTCAGCTCGCGAGCTATCCTCTGCATCGTCCCGGTCTCGAGCCCAGTAGCGTCGGGGAAAACCGCCAGCGGATTCCCCTCAAGGGGTACCGTCGTAAAGACGTCGACGAGGTGATAGGACAAATCCATGCGGTGGGCGCCTCCGGGCGGGTCGACTGGGGACCCACGTTGCCGGCGGATGGCCCCTCTTGACTAAACGATAGCATGCAAGTATTGTATATGCAAGACTTGTGCCAGCAATAAAAAATAATAAACAGCCGAAGCACGCTCTTCCGCAAGACCGAGGGCTTTGTGCTTGCACGACGCTGCGAGGACTTGCGCGCCGCGCTACGGCGATTTACGACGATCTTCTCGAACCGGTGGGACTGAAACAAACGCAGTACGCCGTTCTCGCGCGTCTAGATCGACTCGTTCACTGCAGTCTTGGGGAGTTAGCTAAGGCCTGCGATCTGGACGTCACGTCTCTATCACGGGGACTGCGTCCGCTAATCACCGATGGCTGGGTAAAATCCGGGCGCGGTAAGGACGACCGTACAAAGCGATATGAGCTGACGACTCTAGGGAAGCAGGTTCTGCGACAAGCCTTTCCGCTTTGGAAAAAAGCGCAGAGCCGCGTGCACGACGTGATCGCACCGGAACATATTCGTACGCTCGAGAGTCTCTCGGGAATCCTAAAGGGAGTATATCTTGGCTAAGGTTAGTGAATCGATCGTAAGGTTAACACCTGGTCCACGTATGAGCCAGGGCGTCATGTACGGCGGACTGCTGTATACGGCCGGCCAAGTCGACGCGCAATCTGCCGACGTAGGCGAACAGACTAAGAATGTCCTGGCGAAGATCGACGCTCTCTTAGCGCAGGCGCAGAGCTCGAAATCACAAGTACTGTCGGCAAACATTTGGCTTTCGGATATGGCGACGTTCGATGACATGAACCGCGTGTGGGAGCGTTGGATCGATCCGCACAATCCTCCAGCTCGCGCAACGGTCGAGAGCAGGCTCGCGACGGCGGAATATAAAGTCGAGATTGCCGTCATCGCCGTGGCCGGCAACGCCCAATAGGCGTCCCTCATTGCACGTGAACGTAAATTAGTTCGACCGCGTTGTTTCCGTAGCCCAAGCGGTTCCAGCTCGGGAATTCCGGTTGCACATTGCCGGCGGCATCAGTCGCACGAGCACGCAACGTGTGCCGTCCGGGATCGAGAACGTCCCAGACGAACGACCACTCCTGCCATTGATAAGGGCCCGCAGGAGGTTCCAACTCGGCGGCACGCCAGTCGCCTTCGCCGGTTAGGCACACGTCGACGTTCGTAATCGGGCCGCTTCCAGACCAGGCCTTTCCGCGCACGGTGTACGACCCGGGACGTAACGTTACGCCGTGAGCCGGGGCGGTAATCTTGGCCCGCGGGCGCATTAGCGTGACCGGTTGGACAGGGCGATCGGGCCACTCGTAAATGTAGCGAGCAGTTTGAAACGTGCCTTCGAACGGAGCGGTCAAAACATCGATTCGCGCCAACCACTTTACCGATGCTACGCCGTACCAGCGCGGTACAACGATTCGAAAGGGCGCGCCATGCTCGGCGTTCAGGGGTTCGCCGTTCATCTCATATGCAATCAGAATCTCAGCCGTCGGATCGAGCGCGTGCTCGAGCGATAGTGACCGCGCGAAATGAATGTCCGCGTGCTCGCGGTACGGCCCATGATCGGCGCCTTCAAAGCTGACGGCAATCCCGTCGGCCGACGGCACGGCCTTTCCGAGCACGTCGCTAAGAAGGACGCCAGCCCAACGAGCCGTTGAAACCGCGTTGCCAGTCCAAGGTTCCCCCACAGGGAGCGGCATCTGCCCAAGGCGAGCGTTACCGGCACACTCCAGCGTAACGACGAGCTCTTTGCGGGGCATTTCGCACAAATCGTCAAGCGTTAGCGTAAATGGATTCGCGACCGCGCCGCCAATCGTAAGCCGACCATCATGCTCGGGAAGCGCGAAGTTTCGTCGAACAAAATGGAGGTTCGTGGGAGTGATCGGCGTCTCAAGCGCCGTTAGTGGCGCCTCCGCATTGAAAGGCTCAGCGCGGATCGTAGTGAGGCGATTTGGCGACTCCATAACACCTCCTTACGACACGGGCATGCGAACATGCTTTCAAATGAGGTCCGGAATCTGGTAGCGCCAACGGGAGTCGAACCCGCGAATCGGGGTCCCGGCCGCTCCCGCCTAGTACCGGATTCGCAGAGCACGCGTGCCGGTTCACGTCGAACGCTGACCGTCATGCGTCTCATTGCGGCTCTGACCCTCATCTTGACGCTCCAGCCGATCGCCGCTGCGCCCGCTACGCCAGCTAGCGATCCTAACGCGCGGCTGCTCTCGCTAGCTCGCCTCTGGGGCGATATCGCGTACTTCGATCCATGGCTGGCCTATCGCGCGATCGATTGGAATGGAGCGGCGATCTCGGCGATACCGAGCGTCGAGCGGGCCGCTTCACCAAAAGCGTTTGCCAGTGCGGTGGCGAGCATGCTGGCAACGTTGAACGATCCGCTCGCTCGTGTGGTTCCGGCAGCTTCACCTTCGCCGCAGCCCGTCGCCGGCACGGGACTTACGCTAACGTCCTCGGCGGATGGAACACCGGTGCTCGCCGTAAACGCTTCGGCTCTGGCCGCGGCCGACGATGCGAAGCTCACCCCAGAGGAGTCGCGCATCGCCGCTTCGCTCGCGTCGCATCGGGCAGTCATCGTAGACCTACGCGCCGATAGCGACGAGACGGACGAAGAATCAGCTGTGGTCGACTCTCTGTTCAGTGAAACGCCTATTGCAGGTGCGCTCGTTCACGGCAATCTTCAGATGCCCGTGTATCGCAGCCGCACCTACAATGGACTGCCAAGCTCCAGGCCTGGCTCACCCTACACCGCCGGCTTCCACTCTGACGATGCGTCGCTGGTTCGCGGAACGGCGCGCAATCCGGTCAACGTCGCCTTTCTCGCCGGCAATAACACCGTCGTGCCAGACTTGGCGGTGGCGCTGCTCCGCGATGGTCGAGCGGTCATCTTCAGCAACGCGGCGCAGCCGCTGCTGGCGGGTGGCGAGGTATCGCAGGAGACGATGACCGACGGCCTAAGCGCGCTGTTTCGCGTGAGCGAGTACGCCGAGGTTCCCGCAGCGTCGTTTGCACAGCCGCTTCCGACGCGCTCCGACGCGCTTGCCGTTGCGGCGAAGTCGCTCCAACGCGACGCGCTCGCCCCCGTCGCCTTCCAAGCGGCCCCGCCCGCAAATCAACCGGCCGCTCACGACTACGAGCCCCCCGCACTTCCCGACGAAGCGCATCGCATCTTTGCGGTCTTCCGGATATATAACACGATTCGCTACTTCTTCCCGTACCGCGCGCTCATGCACGAAGACTGGGACGCTGCGACGATTCGGGCGATTCGCGAGGTTCGCGCGTCAACCACCGAACGCAGTTACCTCAGCGCGATCCGGGGGTACTACGCCCTCATCCACGATGGCCACGGCTTCGTCGACGGGCTCCTTGCCAACGAGTTGTACGGCGGCGCGGTGCCATGGGCGAGTCAGTATCTTCACGGCCAAGTCGTCGTGACCAGCATCATCGATCCGCTGGCCTGCCGGACGGCCGGAGTACGCCTTGGCGACATCGTCACGGCCGTCGACGGCGTACCGGTAGCCCGCGCGCTCGCGGCGCAACGTCCCTTCGTTAACGGCTCGACGCCGCAAAACGTCATGGGCAACCTCGTCTCCGCTCCGGGAACGAGCATCTTCGCGGGTCCGAAGGTTTCTACGATCGCCGTCAGCTTGAGGCGGCCCGGTTCGAAAGCGCCTTTTACGGCGAAGCTGCGTCGCGCGCTCGGGCAACAGCGGCATTCGCGGACGGGCGCGATCGTGCGCATATTGCCGGGGAACGTCGGTTACGTGGACTTAGACCGCCTGACGCCGGAAGCGGTCGACCAAATGTTCACCACCGTAGCGAAGACGCGCGCGGTAATCTTCGACGATCGCGGCTATCCGCTGGCAACGTTTCCGCTTATCGCCCCGCGTCTCACGCTTGCCACCGGCGTGCGAGCGGCGCGCTTCGATATGATTATGGCGCTCGTACCGCAGGTGCAGGATGGCGACACAATCTTCCAGCAGTCGTTTCAGACCTTCTATCAACTGCTGGACACCGCAGCAGGTTCGCGCTATCTCAAGCCGGTCGTAATGCTGATCGACGCGCGCGCAATTAGTCAGGCCGAACATACCGCGCTGCAGTATTCGGCAGCGACCAAGACCACGTTCGTTGGGACACCTACGGACGGGGCAGACGGCGACGTTACGGGATTTTCGGTGCCGGGCGGCATCACGTTAGCGTTTTCCGGTTTGGGAGTGGCGCACGCCGACGGGCGCCCACTGCAGCGCGTCGGCATTCTTCCAGACGTCCGAGCGGAACCTACCGCACAAGACGTTGCGGATGGTCGAGACGTCGTTCTCGAAGCGGGCCTACGCGCCGCGCTGCGCCGCAGTAGCGCCTCGCCGGAGGAAACTGTAAGCGCCCTCAAGGGCTTACGAACCATCGAGCGCGCCGATTTTGCGCAGCAGAATGGCGCAACGGAGAAGACCGCGGCGATTCAAGCGTTCGAACTCACGTACACTGGCCGGTCGCTTCCAGGCGCAACCGGCACGCAACCGCTCCCGCATCCAGAGGAGGACTTTTCCTCGCAAGGGCCGGCCGGTCGACAGTCTCTAACGACGTGGGAATCGCTCGACGTCGCTCCCTACCGCGGCAAGGCTGTGCACATCTTTGGTTTACTGAAGATCGCCAGCGCGTCTTCGGACGGTGCGTTATGGGCTCTCGTGAATGCGGCGGATGGCGGCAACTGGAAATACGACGATATGGGTGACCGAGCGCTTCACGGGACGCAAGGATGGCAGCCGTTCTCTATCGTCTTGAAGGTCAGCGAAGATGCAACCGCGATCGCGTTTGGCTCGTGGCTGGGCGGTCCCGGCGAGATTTGGGCTTCGCACCTGACCGTGGAGGTCATCCCGAAGGAGATGGCTATTTAACTACCACGAATGGATAGCCGAACGAAGAGCGCCACAAAAGAAAACGCGAAAGCGGCATGAGCGATTCCGTCAGGGGGCCGCAGGTGATCTCCATCGCCTTAGCGTGCGGAGACAGGCGACGCGCGACGGAGCGCCTGCTTCACGTTCGAGTTATCGATGAAGGTATCCGTCATTTGTTAGTTCTAAGTTAAGGTTGAATCCTTCGAGTTTATTGTGCCCGCGGTTTCAACTATAACCGCAATTGGAGAAATCAATGGACGAAGTACAAGTCGAGCAGAAAAGCTATCAGATGCCACCGCACGAGGGGTTTACAGTCGCTCACTTTCTCACGGTGGCGGACCTCGAGCGATCCGCCGAATTCTACAAAACGGTCTTCGGAGGAGAAATTGTGAGCATGGGCGATGGAGACGCACCGCCGTACATTAAAATCGCAAACACATGGCTCATAATCAATGTTGGAGGCGGTCCGACACCTGACAAACCAACGGTGACCCTCCGCCCGCCTCCCGACCCCAATGAGATCAGTAGTTTCATGAATATCCGTGTAGCAGATATTCAAGCGTGCTACAAGCTATGGAAGAGCCGGGGAGCGACGTTTCTCACTGAACCTCTGGACAAGTATGGTGAGACGCGCTGCTACATCCGCGATCCTGATGGTTACATAATCGAAGTCGGGCAAAGCAAAGCGGGCGTCGCTTATGGATAAAAAGTGGCTAAGGACATAGTTGCACTATTAACGGGCGCGTTTCATCTAAACGACACATGAAAGCATCTGTTGTGAGCGCGTACGGCGGTCCGGAAGTGATGAAATATCAAGACATGCCGGATCCGGAGCTGGGCGTGGGCGACGTCCTCGTCAAGGTGGCCGGCATCGGCATCAACCCGGAAGACATGCTCGAGCGCAACGGCGACTTGAAGGATCGGTGGCCGATGCACTTTCCGGCGATCATCGGCCTGGACGTGTCGGGAACGGTGGTCGCGGCGAGCGAGGGCGTCACCGACCTCAAGGTCGGCGACCGTGTCTGCGCGTGGTCGTACCACACGTACGCTGAACTAGTCGCCGACAAAGCGACTCTTTTCGCCAAGGTGCCGGAGACGATGGACCTGGTCGACGCGGCCGCGATTCCACTCGTGGGCGTCACGGGCAGCCAACTGATCTCCGTCGCAAGCGGATTGCAGTCCGGCCAGACGGTACTGGTCTCCGGCGCGGCTGGAGCCGTCGGTCGTTGCGCCGTCTATATGGCCAAGGTATCGGGCGGCCGCGCGATCGCGGGCGTGCTACGTTCTCAGCTCGACCAGGCGGATAGCATCGGCGCCGACGAAACGGTCGCTCTCGACGATCCGGCCGCCTTCGCGGCGATTCCGCAAGTCGACGTCGTGGCAAACACGCTTCGCGGGAGAGCGGCGACGGATCTGCTCGCGAAGGTAAAGGCCGGCGGGACGTTTGCATCTGTGACGGGAGAGCCCGACGGCGCCAAGGATTACCCAGACGTGCGCGTCGTCCCGTTCCGCTCACAGCAAGACCGAGAGGGCATTGCTTTCATCGCCGAGGCCGTAAACGCCGGCAAGCTGAGGATCCCGATCGGCCGCCGCGAGAAGCTTAAGAACGCGGGTGCTGCGCAGGCCGAGTTCACCAAGGGCGGTATCGGTAAGGTGCTTCTCATCCCGTGAGAAACTGCGCCAATATCGTCGGTGTAAGTGCTCTCTATCTGAAATGGAGTCGCTAATGGACGAAGTACAAATCGAAAACAAAGGCTATGAGATGCCGCCGCGGGAGGGCTTTACCGTCACGCATTTTATCACCGTCGCCGACATCGGCCGATCGGCTGATTTTTATGAAAAGGTCTTCGGCGGCCGCATTCTGAGCAGAGGCGACAGCAAGGGTGCGTCCGGACACATTCAGATCGCGAATACTTGGCTGATTGTCAACGTCGGGGGCGGCCCCACCCCGGACAAGCCGTCGGTAACGCTCAGCGTCCCCGCCGACCCCGATAAGGTCAGCAGCTTCTTGAATATCCGCGTTGCGGATATTCAAGCGTGCTATGAATTATGGAAGAGTCGAGGAGCAGAGTTCATCACGGAACCAAAGGACAAGTATGGCGAGACGCGCTGCTACATCCGCGATCCTGACGGCTATATTATAGAGGTGGGGCAAAGCAAGCCGGATTTCACGTACGGTTAAGGCTCGGCCCGATCGGCTACTCGCGTGATCGATGAAAAGGTTGCGATAATTACCGGTGCTTCGCACGGTATCGGCGCGGGCCTAGTAGCCGCATACCGCGATGCGGGCTTCAAGGTGGTCGCCAGCGCACTCTCGATCGAGCACGGCACAGACCCGAACGTGCTGAGCGTTGCCGGCGACATCAGTAACCCCGAGACCGCCAAACTCATTATCAGCGAGGGCGTTGATCGATTCGGACGGCTCGATACGCTAGTCAATAATGCAGGAGCCTACATTTCGAAACCATTCACACAGTATACCCTAGCGGACTACGACTTGATGCTCTCAACGAACCTCGGCGGCTTTTTCCACATTGCGCAGCGTGCGCTGCGTGTGATGCAGGCCCAAGGTTGGGGTCATATCGTGAACATCACGGCGACGGTAGCCGAACAACCTGTCAAAGGTGTTCCTGCGGCGTTAGCATCGTTGGCTAAAGGCGGCTTGAACTCAGTGACAAGGGCACTCGCGATCGAATATGCGTCGTGTGGCATCCGGGTGAATGCGGTCTCACCTATAATCATCAGGACGCACCCGGAGGCATCGTACGCCGGACTCGAATCGCAGATTCCGCTCGGACGAATTGGAGAGATCCAAGACGTCGTCTCTGCCGTGATGTATCTCGAAAACGCTCCGTACGTAACTGGGGAAATTTCCCATGTAGATGGCGGTCAAAGCGCAGGCCACTGGTAGATCAGCACGTCACAATCACACCCGAGCTATACTAACGATAAGTGCATGGGAGGGAGCATCTGGATGCCTAACGTCCGTCATTCGACTCATCGGCTTCTTGCGATTATGGCCGCGGCTGCCATGCTCGGTGCGGGGCCTGGCCCTTCGCCATCACTCGTGATCGTGCCGTCCCAGGTGGGCCCGCGCGTATACGGCCACGTTCGCGGCGTCGGCATGGTGGCGTGGTTCGACATTACCCAGCCGGGAATCGCGCGCTCGCTCGAAACCGCCGGCATGGAAGCGACCCGGTGGCCGGGCGGAACACCGGCCGACGCCTACCACTGGCAAACGAACGCGATGACACAGTGTGGCGGTCATCCGTACCACGCCGACCCCCACTCGACGTTCGACAATTTCATGGAAGACGTGGCGATACCGGCGCACCTCGACGTTGCGATCGTCGTCAACTACGGCTCGAACAAAGATTGCACCGGCGGCGCCGATCCCGCCGAGGCCGCTGCCTGGGTCGCCTATGCGAACCGGACCAAGCACTACGGTATCAGCTGGTGGACGGTCGGCGGGGAAATGTGGAACCGTAACACGATCGACATGCATTCCGAGTTCGGCAACTCAGCGCAATATGCAGAGATCGAGGCGACGCAATACTACGCGCAGATGAAAGCCGCATCACCGATTCCAATCAACGTCTGCGTCGACGTGAATCCACGTCTGCCGAACTGGGACTCGATCGTGCTGGCGAAGGCACGGTACGACTGCGTTGAAATGCATTACTATGCGCAAGGGAAGAACGTTAACGACGAGCGCCTCATTCGCTACGGAGCCCGCGGGCTTACGAGGCTCATCGATGTCCTCAAAGGCGAGCTTGCGACCGCAGGTCACCCGAATACGCCAATTTACCTCGGCGAGATCGGCTCGACCGGAAGGCGTGTGGGAAAACAGACGCAATCGATCGTGCAGGCGCTCTACGCCGCGCAGGTCGTCGGCGAGCTGGTCAACGACGGCATCCCGCGCGCGACGTGGTGGCTCGGCTACAGTAACTGCTACTTGCCGCAGGATGGAGGGGACTTCGGCCCGACGCTCTACGGCTGGCAGAATTTCGGTAGCGGCATGATCTTTTCCGGAGGTGCTGGGCTAAACTGTCGGGCAACCGATGTGCCGCCTTTAGGAACCCTCCTTCCGACTGCGAACGCTTTCGTGGTTGCTAAGTACTTTGTCGGCGACGGCGAGCACGTAGTTGGTCTGCGCGTCAACTCGCTACCAGGTGTAAAGGCCTATGTCTCAACATACGGCGGCGGTTACGCGCTTCTCCTCGTAAACTGCAACGAGGACGCGAGCGCCGCGATTCCGGTGACGATCGAGGGCCGCTCCTCGGGACCGGGCGGAACGATTGTGACCTACGACAAGGCGCTCTACGACGCTTCCCGAGGCGGCGAGTGGCTCGGTCCGACCGTTAGGAGCCTCCCCGCGTGGCAAGGCGGCTTCACCGTGAGTCTTCCGCCGTGGAGCATCGTCGCCGTGCAGATCAAGTAGCGACAAGGCCGGGCTACATCGTTTGGACGACGGTCATGCTCCAGGCGGGTAGGTTTATATTGAAGCTGTTCTGCCAGCTCGGTAACGTCAACGACTTGGGGCCCACCCACTTGTTCTTTTTCGATTTATTGTAACGAGCCTTGTCGTACCTCCACACCGGTCCCCCGGAGCCCGACGTCTTTCCATCGATCGTCACCGGCACATTCTCCGAGGAAGTTTCGTTCAGGTTGAAGAGCATCAACGCATAGCCGCCCTTGTACGTCGTCGCGTAGGCACGGATGTCCGGCATCCCCGCGACCGACGCGCCGAGCATGTGTTCACCGTTAGCTATGAAGTGCGATGCCACCTCAAACGCGATCGCTGTCGGCATCAACGTCCCAAGCGGCACGTTCTCCGTGCTGCAATTATGTTGGCGCGTCCCAATCGAAAAGATCATCGTTCCGCCGAAGTCCTGCCAGCCGTAGAGCGTTTTGCTGAAGTCCCCGCCTTTACTTTCCGGATCGCAGGTGCCGAAGCCACTGTGCCAGCTCGCCCGCGGGATACCGACGTTCAGCATCTCCCCGATGATTTCTCCGGCATAGAGCGCCTGCGTGATCGACATGTTTTGCTTATCGCCGGGAGGGAGGGCCGACCCAATCTCTCCGACATAGATCGGCGTCCCGGCCCGCCCTGCAGTGGCAAGCTGGCTCTGCACTGTATGGATACTCTGGGTGAAACCCTGGACGGCGTTGGTGAGCAGAAAGGTATCGTCGACCATAGTGCCTTTCTGCGGATAGAAATGCACCTCGACGCAGTCATATTTGGCTTGCGCGAAGACCGCCGCGTCCCAGTCCACGTACTTTATAGATGCATCGACACAGACGTTGATGGGTATCCGCGACGCAGCTTTCATTTGCTTATAGTAATTTCTTTTGACGACCTGCGCGTACTGCGAGGCGTCGTGCGGCTTCGAGCGCAAGTCCAACGAGTCTAGCGTATATTGCTCGTTCCCAACCGTCCACCACGTGATATTGTAGCCCTTCTTATTGTTCGCGTAGCTGACCCAGTCTGAGGCTTCTTTTGGGTTAGCGCCGTGCTCGCACTTCTGGTCCGAGCCGTAGTTCACCGTGATCGCGACGTCGAGATGCGCCGGTATAACTACGTCTTGCATGTAGTGATTGAACGTCGAGTTCGGATTCGGCAGCCCCACATGGAGGCCGGAGCTGCAGGTGCCGCGGCTATACGTATTCGTCCGCCAATGGTAGCGATCGGCGGCGTGTCCGCCCGGCCAGCGCGTTGTCACCATTCCGGCTTTTACGAACGACGCAGCCAGGCCCGGCCTCGCGATATCGAACCACACTTCCTCATTTGCACCCAATACTGCGTGTTGAGACTTGGGGGCCGACCTGCGACGGATTGACGACGACGCCGTTTTGCGAGAGATGACGGAGCCTTTGGTTGGCGGGGGAGATCGGTATGGCTGAGCCCGGTCGGTTGGAACCATTACACGCCGCGCAGACCGCGATAGCGAATGCAGCGATAATCAGGGGGAAAAGCGACCGAACTTTCGCTTGTAATGTCGTTGCCACGGAACTCCCTTTGCGAGGTAAAACGGTTGTTTCGTGAGACGCTTCCATCCGACGAACTATGTAATCCCAAAGCACGTCGAGCGGATCCTTCGTTGAACGCGATCGTATCGGTTGCCTTAAAGGCCAAGGCCAGTAACCGCATTGAGGATTTCATAGAATCGCCCCCTTGTCTGGTATCTCATCCGGCTCTACTCTGGCGCTCGCGTCCCCTCCTCCGGTTCACTATGTAAATTGCAGAAAATTTCCAAGAATGCGGCGCGCAGTGGCCATGTGAGCGCGCCAGGGAGCGTGGGAGACGACCGGCTCGGGGTGGCACCAGTCGGGCACTGCCGGCGCTGAGGCGTTCGAATCGCGCCGCTAATCGTCGTCGGGGTCGCGTGACGATAGGGAGGAGTGCTTCAAAAAGTAGCTTGCGCCCAAAGGTGCGATAATGGGCGTAAACGGCGTCGGCGATTGCGAGAAATTAAAGCAGTCGGATAGATCGTCGGCGCGAACGTCGGTCGTTCCCATCGACGGCAAGCCGAACGTCTCCTCGGTAAACTTCAGAATGCTGCCAAACTCGTGGGGCACGTGCGAAACGTAGCTAAGTTTTGCGTACGGCGAGATCACGATGAGCGGCACGCGGAAGCCAAGCTCGTAGGAGTCATAAACCTGCGGCGCGACGTGGTCGTACCAGCCTCCCCAATCGTCCCAGACCACGAAGATCGCAGTGTTATCCCAGTACTGGCTCTCGCCGATGGCATTGACGACCGATGCAACCCACGAGGGTCCCGAGCCGTCGGTTATGCCTCCATGGTCCGACGCTAGCGCCGTTGGCGTGACCCAGACGACGCTCGCGAGCGTTCCTTGTGAAATATCGGTAAGGACCTTCGATGACGGATACGTTACGTGCGTCGTGTAGGACTTTCTTTTCCAAAACGGCTCAATCGCATCGACGGCATGCCAAAGACCGGCGCCCGCGTTTGCCTGGTAGTAGTGCCAGCTCACGCCCGCCCTATGCATTTCGCCCATGAGTGACACACGCTTGAAGCACGGAAAGGCTTTTTTGGTTTCGCGGCCGGCAAGGTCAATAAGGGTAACAAACGTCCCGGGAAGAGCATCGCAACCGCCGGCATGTTTCCCGTTCGGCTCCTCTGGGTTCTCTGCTACGCGCAGCTTTGAGCCGTCCCTAATAGTAGACGTACCGCTCACGAGGTACTGATGCGCAGGGAAGCTCGGACCCTGGTTCGTCTGGAACATTTCATCGGCGAAAGTATATGTTTCGGCCATCGTGTAGTACGGCTGCACTTCGCTCTGCGGGACGTAAGCGTAGGCGGCGACGCTCGAAGGCGGACATTGGGCATCCGGGTTGCAGATTTCATAGATGAAGTTAAAACCGTTCATCTTCCCTTGTCGATACTCGGTTTGCCAGGATAGATGCGCATGGTTGAGATCATAGGGAGCCGCGAGCGATTCCGGTTGCAACGTCACCTGTTGATTTGAAGAATTATATCCATACGATTGCGTATTCGCGCCCGGCATAAATTGGAATAGGTTATCGACGGAGCGGTTCTCTTGGACTATTATGAC
Source organism: Vulcanimicrobiota bacterium (assembly GCA_963739845.1). Taxonomy (GTDB): domain Bacteria; phylum Vulcanimicrobiota; class Vulcanimicrobiia; order Vulcanimicrobiales; family Vulcanimicrobiaceae; genus Cybelea. The sequence goes on from CAVUBQ010000002.1 coordinate 532,546, forward strand.
GACGTGCTGAATCAGACTCTGGTTACGCCGTTTATGCGATCCCGAGGCCGAGCGCGACGGCAGAGCAGCGGTCCCCGGACTGGACGAGCCAACTGAAGGGCCCGCGCAACTAGCCAGAAACGCCGCTGCTATGAGCGCAACTAGAGGTCGAATCATGAGCACACTCCGATGCAGCATTGCCTGCAGTTAAACCCTAGCCGCGAGCTACGCCATTTGAGCGAAAGTTCCTTGTGCGCGCTTCTCGGCCCTCCCGGCCAGTCCCGTCGAATACCCAAGAGATGCGTGGTATCCGAGCCTTCTCCAGGCTAGTGGTCGGCAGGCCACATCTCCGGATCGCGCTTTACGCGCAGGACTGCAGTGGCGTGCAGAACGCCGGCGGTATCGTACGTTCCTCTGGCATCGAAGGCTTCGCCGATGACCAAGACGGAGCTTCGCTCGCGTCGAACCGCGTCTGAGTCATCGACGTGTGCCGTTTTTCCGGTGCGCGTGCGTAAGGTAAGGCGCGAGCCGCTGATGGCGACGAGCGTCCCGGTGACTTCATGTGGAGCGGTGATCGTAGCGCGCGGAGCCTCGACGGCGGGGCCTGCTTGCGCTGCTGCCTTCCCCTGGGCACCCAGGAGCCCGAAGATGTCGAGCTGCCGGTCACTCGCGACGTACACTTTGCCGTTCGCTACGACCGGGACGAGATTTGCGTTTGAGTTCGATTCCTCCCAGCTGCCCGCCGCCGCTTGGAAAAGCGTTTCGAGTTGTGAGCCGCTGCTCGGGGGTTCGGAAGTAAACGCGAAAAGCGTGATGCTACCGTGCACCTTCTCCGGCCGTGCCAGCGCCCAAATGATTGCGCCGGAGTTCGCTCCGTCCGATGAAACGCTGGTGAAGAAACCGTGATCCTGTCGGCCTGGTAGGATGGGCGAAACTCCCGCGGCGGCCAGTTTTATGGGATGCGAGGGGGGGACTTTCCAAACCGTCACGGTGTTGCCGCCGCTAGCGACGATGCGCGGCGTGGAGTCGCTCGCGGCGTCGAAGTATGACAGGCCGCACCAGCATCCGCCGATGTTCACGGCGTCGACGACGTGGTTTGACCCGCTCGGTGCGTATCCGCCCAAGTGTCTCCGATTGAGCAGGAACATCGTGCCCTCTTTGCCGGCCGCAGCCGCCAGCGGCGGCTCCGAGCCCACCTTCGGCAGCAGCAGCACACCGCCCGACCCGAAGTCCTCATCGCTTTGGTCGAGCAGTCCGACATCCGAAGGCGTAAAGAAGCTGAGGAGCTGCGTCAGATCCGAACTGACCTTGGCGACGCTCTCTGAGATATTCGTGGTGCTGCTATACGTCGTCCCGGACGGGTCGGAGTTGCCGGTAACGAAGTATACGTTTCCCGATGGATCGGCCGCGACGCCGTAGCCTGACATCCAGATTGACGACAAGAAGAAGTCGTCCGGCGATGTAGACTGCGTGTCGTTCAGACGGTTCGCCGGAAGCGGCGAAAGCGATCCGGCCCTCCAGCCAAGCACCCAGCCACGTGACATCGAGGCGCTAAAATCGCAAAAGCTGCCGAAGCTGCCGTAGATGGTCCCATTTGCTTCGAGCAGACCCGGTCGCTGACGCTGATACGTTGCGTTGAACGAGAAGGTGTCTCCGTTGGTCAAGGTGTGCGAACCAGACACGACGACGGGCGCTACGATGTCCGTTAGATTGGCCAGATTGAGTTCGTGGATGAAGTAGGCCGGTTCGCTACTCTGCATCGTATAGGCAATGACGTACATCGCGTTGGCACGTTTGTCGATGACCGGGGTTCCGTCGATTCCCACGTTTGGCCCGTTGTTATTGCAACCCAACGGGGTAGGAACCGGATTGCCCAGACTCTGTTGGAACAGCACCGTCCCGCTCGACGCGTCGATCGCATAGACGGTGTTGTTCTCGGTCGTAACATACACCACGTCGTGTTTACCCGGCGCCACGCCGCGGGTCGTCGTTTCGTCCGGAACGATGAGGGGTTGCGTATCTACCTGGTCGTCGAGCGTCACAGTGTGCAGCAAGCCGAACGATCCGCTGTTGACGTTTTCATACGTCAGCGACGACTCTTTGTCGTCCCAGCCCGTTCGCAGGTTGTTGTAGTGATAGGTGGTGACCGCAACTTTGGACTTCCGCGCCGGGCTTACGGTCGCGGCCTGTGGTTCGCGCGTCGTCGTCGACGATCCGCGTCGGCCCGTCGCCTCCGGGGTAGCCATAGAGCATCACGCCGCCGGCGCCGGAGCTGGACGAGCTTCGATTAGGCACGACGATTTGCGCACCGTGAATCCAGAACTGCAGGGGGCTCCCGGCACCCGTGAGCGTTATCCGGCCTATCAACTTGGCTTGCCTTCCGGTCACGGTGTACCGGAAGATCGTCGCCGGGCCGGTACCGCTTTCCGGACTTTCTGCCGCTAGATACTTACCGTCCCATTGAATCGAGCCGAGACGCTCGGGTCGCACCCCATTCCACGCGATGTTCCGCATTCGCGTGCCGCTTTTTGGCAGCTCGACCAGGTTGACGGTGCCGTCGCCGTTGCCGGCCGTCGCCTCGACAAAGAGGTTCCCCTGGTCGTCGTACGTGCCAGACCAATAGGCACCCTTGAGGTTTCTGTATACTCTCGGGTTGCCCTTAGCGCCGGTATAGATTGCGACGCCAGATTCGCGAGAAGTACCTCCCGAAACGGCGAGGTCTCCGGTTGCGGGGTCGACCGCGCAGAATTGCGAGGCCCCTCCGAGCGGGCTAGGCAATACCTCGATCGGCCGGGCATCGCCGTGGGCGTACTCTAGGATCTCGTTTTTTTCCGGGATAAAAACATCGCCGTTTTGGTTCGAGCAGAGACCGCTGGCGTGTGCCTTGAGGAGCCAGCCTTTTAGCTTGCCCTCCGGATAGGAGTAAGCGTAGACGCTGCCATCCTTGTAATTCGACACGTAGAGGAGGTCGTGCGTCTTCGCGTCGCGAGCCATCCATGACGATTCACCGTTGCTGCCAGGCACGACGGTCGCGTTGGACTGGCCCGAGATAATTGGACTCGTCCCCATCGGGGAGCCGGCGCCATTCCCACCACACGCGCTGAGTGCCAGCACACCTGCGAACAATGACGAGAATCGAGCCGATTGCAAAGCCATCGCTACCCCCAATCCAAGAAGACCTCGTCAAGAGGTTTGATATCCGTAAGCTGAGCCCTTGCGGCCCGCCGCCGGACGATGTAGTGAAGCGAATCTCGACAATGTGAGTGTATGAGCAACTGTGCGAGTCGAGTAGGTGGTTTGCGTCGACCGTAGTGGGTATGCTGGGCTCGAGGTTTTTAAGAGCACGATATGCATGCAACTATACCGCCGTAATATCGCGATACTCGGCACGGGCTTCGTCGGAACGGCGAATGCCGTTGGATTTGCCGAGCTCGGGTACCGCGTCGTTGGATTCGACACGGACGCGGATCGGATTGCATCCTTGCAAGCGGGCGTCCCCCCTTATTGGGAGGACGGTCTCGGCGAGCTGCTTACTCGGCATCTCGAAAACGGCCGCCTGACCTTCGTCACCGATCTCGGATCCGCGATCGACGACGCCGCCTTCGTTATTATTGCGGTCGGAACGCCCTCGAACGCCGACGGCTCGGCCGATATGAGCGCGCTGAGCGGCGCAATCGTCACGCTTTGCCGCGAACTCGTAGGAAGGTCGAAAACTCTCGTACTGCGTTCGACCGTTCCGCCGGGAACGGCAGACCGCATCGCAGCGGAACTCCCCGGCGGGCTCGAGCTCCTCTACTGCCCCGAGTTCTTGCGCGAGGGGAGCGCCGTCTACGATTTCTTGAATCCGGACCGGACGATCGTCGGCGCGCCGTCCTCGCACGCTGCGACGGCGTACGGCGCGCTGGTGAGAAAGCTCCCCGGCTCGGTGATTATTACGAGCCGCCGGGACGCCGAGCTGATCAAGGGTGCCGCAAATGCGTTTCTTGCCCTCAAGATCAGCTTTGCCAACGAGATCGCAAACCTCTGCGGAACGATGCAAGCCGACGCGCGCGACGTGTTGCGCGGCATCGGCTGCGATCGTCGCATCGGCGAAGCGTATTTGCTTCCGGGCATCGGCTTCGGCGGCCCCTGCTTCGAGAAGGACGTCCACAGCCTAGCGCACGTCGCGCGCGCCAGTGGCGCGCCCTCCCACCTCCTCCACGCGACCTTGCGCGTGAACGAGGCGCAGCCTCGAAAGATCGTCGACGTGCTCGAAGAGGAACTCGGTACTTTGCGCGGCGCGCACATCGGCGTTTGGGGCCTGGCGTTCAAAGCCGGCACCGACGATCTGCGCAGCTCCTTGGCCTTGCGAGTTCTCAGCGATCTCGACGCGCGAGGAGCTACGGTCATCGCGTACGATCCTGCGATCCAGCATGCCGAGCTTCCCGGGCGGGCCGTACTTGCCGATTCAGCGATGGCGGCCGCTCATGCCGACGCGCTGCTCGTCTTAACGGAGTGGCCGGAGTTTTGCAGCATCGAACCCAGCGTGCTCGCTGCGACTGTGCGCCGGGGCGTCGTCGTCGACGGGCGGAACATTCTCGACGGAGCACGGCTCGCGCGCTGCGGCATGCGCTATCGCGGCGTTGGCTGGTCGGCGCTTCCGGAGCCAGCGGAGCGGGCCACGATCTTGAGCGGACAGCCATGACGCCGCGGAGCGCATCGAAGCTGCCCTCGCGCCGTCGCTTACCGAGTTTGCACGACCGGCAGCGCAGGGGGAATTTCTGTTCGCCGGCGGCGCCAAGTTCTACGTGCGCGGGACGACGTACGGCACCTTCGCACTCGCCGAAAACGGAAACGGGCAGCACGATCCGGCGATCGTCGATCGCGACTTTGGCATGATGGCGGCAAGCGGATTCAATTCGGTCCGCACGTATACGGTACCGCCGCGTTGGATGCTCGACGCTGCGCAACGCCACGGCCTTCGCGTCATGGTCGGGTGCCGTGGAGAAGACAACACATCGCGTTCCTCGACGATCCGGGCCGGGCGGCGCAGATCGAGCGCTGGGCCGCCGGCGCGTCGAGCGTTTCATCGAGCGCCTCAACCATGCCATTAAGGAGGAAGATCGCGGCGCACCGGTCACGTATGTCAACTGTCCGGCGACGGAGTATTTGCAGCTTCCTTTCCTAGATATCGTCTGCTTCAACGTTTACTTGGAGGCGGAGCGCGATCTGAGCGCCTGCCTCGCGCGCTTGCAGAATATCGCCGGCGACCGGCCGTTCCTCATCGGCGAAGTTGGCCTCGACAGCCGCCGCAACGGCAACGAACGGCAAGCCAAAGTTCTCGATTCGTAGCTCCGCGCGATCTTTGAAGCCGGCCGGCCGGCGCGTTCGAAAAGCCCTTGCTGCCGTAGCGTTCCGAAATGACGTCCGCTGGCCGAGCGCCTCGGTCGACGTCTGCGCGTTCAACGCGCTCAGTACGATCCACCCATGCCTAGAGGCTGCCACGCAGCTCGACTATCCCAACTACGAGGTCATCGTCGTGCAACGACGGCTCGACCGACGGAACCGGCGCGATTGCCGGCGAGTTCGCCGTGCGCGTGATCGACACGCCGAAATCGAGGCCTCAGCAACGCCAGAAACACCGGGCTCGAGGCTGCCCGCGGGCGAGATCGTCGTCTACCTCGACAGCGATGCATATCCCGATGCGCAGTGGTTGAAATATATTGCTGCCGCATTCAACGAAGGCGATTACGCCGGAATCGGCGGACCGAATTTGGCGCCGCCCGGGCTCGGGCGGATGGCCGACTGCTTCGATAACGCTCCCGGCGGCCCGGTGCACGTCTTTGCTTTCGGATCGTGAAGCCGAGCATATTTCCGGGTGCAACATGGCGTTTCGGCGCTCTCGCCTCGCGGCCATCGGCGGCTTCGATCCGGCGTTGCGCGTGGCCGGCGACGACGTCGACGTCTGCTGGCGGCTGCAGGCGCGCGGATGGAAGTTGGGATTCAGTCCGGGGCGGTCGTTTGGCATCACCGGCGCACCACGCTTCGTTCCTATTGGAAGCAGCAGCGCGGTTACGGCCGCGCCGAAGCGCTGCTCGAGCACAAGTGGCCGGAGAAATACAACGGCGCGGGGCATCTCTCGTGGGGTGGACGCATCTATTCGAAAGGCGTCATCCATCCGCTGGGATTCGGGGCGCCAGCGAATCTACCAAGGAACGTGGGGAAGCGCGCCCTACCAATCCCTGGATGAGGCGCACGAGACCCGCGGCTCCCAATCCAACAGCTCGCGCGCGAGACCGATAATCGGGACGCCGCCGAGCCGGGTCGTCCTCGCGTGCCGGCTGCCTTTCGACCGCGAGCGGCACGCCAGCAACCTCGCTGGTGAGCGTTGCCAGTTCGGCATCGTTTACTCCTCGGGATTTCCAAGATTCACGACGTGGCCGTCGTTGCGAATCCCGACTAGTTTTGCGGGCGCGACGGCGTTCCGGCAGACGCGAGCGAACCGGAACCTCTGTCGGGTTGAGCTTCGGGCGCGAAGGCCTGCGGGCTGGGCGCGCGCAAATGTACGGCTCGGCGTGGAATTGTTGCGGTTTTCCGATCTCGAATGCCACTATGGGGCGCGCGAAGTATTCTCGAGTCTTAGTGGAGTTTTCAACCACGGCGAACGCATCGGCCTCGTAGGCCCCAACGGCGCGGGGAAGTCGTCGCTCTTGCGTCTTCTCGCCGGCGTCGACCGGCCATTCGGCGGTACCGTCGTACGGGCAAAAGGCCTGAAGCTCGGGTATCTCGCTCAGGGCGTTGCCGACGAGACCGAGTCGACGCTGCAGGGCCCTCGTCGACGCTGCGCTGGCTAGAGCGACGCACGAAGAGTCGGGCGTGCGCAACAAAGCGCTGCGCACCATGCTCTCCGCATTCGGCTTCGCGCCGACGGAATACGATCGTCCGCTACGCTCGTTTTCAGGCGGCCAGCGGGCGAAAGTAGCGTTAACGCACGTGCTGATCGACGAGCCCGACTACCTGATTCTCGACGAACCGACTAACCATCTCGACGTCGCGACGATCCGCTGGCTCGAATCGTTCGTCTCCAACGATCCCCGCGGTTACATCGTCGTTTCGCACGACCGCTACTTTCTCGACCGGATAGCTACGCGCATCTGGGAGATCGAGCGAGGGCGCTTCCACGCCTACGCACCCGAGCGGCCCGCATACACCGCGTACGTCGCAGCGAAAGACGTGCGGCTCGAGGCGGAGCGGCGCGAGTACGAAACCTTCGTTGTCGAACGCGACAAGCGGCGCAGGACAATCGCCGGCCTGCGAGCGACGCACACCTCCTCGGATTACAGCCAAGTGCGCAGTCGCGAGAAGCAGCTGGCGCGCATCGAAGCGACAACTCGAGCCCCGTCTCCGGCGGCTCCCGAACGCCAGATCTCCGTCCGCCTGCGCCCATCGCGGCGCGCCGGCAGCGGGTTCGCCTTCGAAGCCCGAGGCTTGAGCAAAGCGTACGATCAACAGCTCTTCAGCGGGCTAGCGATCGACGTCGAGCGCGGAGAGCGCCTCGGCATCGTCGGTCCAAACGGCTCCGGAAAGTCGACGCTTCTGAAGATACTCACCGGCGCAGCGCAACCGGATTCCGGATCGGTTGTCTTCAATCCCGCGGCGCAAGTCGCGTACTTTGCCCAGAATTCGCACGATCAACTCGACGTCCGGGAGAGCGCGCTCGCAGCCGTGCTGGACGGCGCTGCACTGACCCCGCAGGAGGCGCGCGGACTGCTCGGCCGCATGCGTATTAGCGGCGATGCCGCCGACAAAGCCGTGCGCGATTTTTCCGGTGGCGAGCGGCGCCGTATCATGCTGGCACGACTGATGGCGCGCGCGGCCGACATCTTGCTGCTCGACGAGCCGACCAACGATCTCGATATCGACAGCCGCGAAGCACTCGAAAGCGTCTTATGCGACTACGAGGGAACGATCGTCGTCGTCTCGCACGATCGCTATCTTCTGTCGCGCCTGTGCGATCGGGTATTGTGGCTTGAACGGGGCGCGTGGGGACTCGTCGACGGCGGTTACGACGTGTACGAGGCGGCCCAGCGAGAGCGCGACAAAGCGGCGATTGAGCGCGCGGCCGAAGAGTCGACCGTGCGTGCCAAGGCGTCGCGTCAAACGCCGTTGCGCATACGCTCGCAGCTAAAGGGGCAGATCGAGCGAATCGAACGAGAAATCGCAGGCATCGATGCGCGCGTCAACGAGATCGAACTTCTCTTCGAGTCGCCCGAGATTTATACCGACGCGGCCGGATCCAAGGCGTTGAGCCAAGAACTCGCTGGACTAAAAATGCGCAGCCGGGAGCGCGTCATCCAATGGGAAGCGTATGCTACATCAACTCGAAGAAGTGACGGCCACGTAAGTCAATCTTTAGGCGTGGGTGTCGGTTCGGGAGCCGCCTCGAACTGCTTGTAAAACGCATCGGTGCTCATTGGCCTGCCCAGAAAGTCGCGCACCTCGGCGTCAGGTTCGTACGTGCGCGCCGGCTCCAAGATCGTTTGGCGGTATCGTCGGCCGACGGCCGGATTTTTCAGCCCGCCGTTCTGGAACGCCGTAAACATGTCTTGTGCGTAGACGAGTGCCCACAAGTAGCTGTAGTAACCGGCATCATAGCCGAAGAGATGGCCAAATGACGCTTGCGGATGCGTTCCGGGAACCATTGGGAGCGGAGTGTACTCGGAAGAGACCTGACCCCACACTACCGTCGTATCGACCTTCGGCCCGCTCGAGTGATAGGCCATGTCGACCATGCCTAGTTTGATTTGGCCGGTCGTGAAGTATGCCTCGTCCACGTAACGCGCCGCAATCATTTTCGCGATCAGGTCGTCGGGCATCGGTGAGCCGGTCGTCACGTTCGAACTGACTTCCTTGAGAATCGACCGGCTGCCACATAAAGTTTTCCAGCATCTGCGAAGGCGCCTCGACAAAATCCTGACGGAACCCGCCGCTGAGCGTTTCGTATGGAGCGATCCCGAGCAGCGCCGCCAAGTTGTGCCCGAACTCATGGAAGAACGTGATCACGTCTTGATGCGAAAGCAATGCAGGCGAACCTGGAGCGGGGCGCGGCCAGTTGCCCAAGATGGCCGTAACTGGCGGACGGTACGTTCCATCGGGCAGCTTGCGCGCGGGGAGTAGCGGCCAGTTCGCAAAGTGCGAAAACTTTCCGGGCCGCGGATAGAGATCGAAGTACGTCGTGCCAATCAACTTGCCGCTCTTCGTGTCGAAGACGTTGTAGCTGATGACGTCCGGTGCCCATGCCTTGGGATTGGGAACTTTTACGAACGTCACACCAAGAATCTCGTGATATAAGTTCATGATGCGGTCGACGACGACGTCTACCGGAAAGTATTGCCGTATTTCCTCGTCATCAACCGAATACTTGGTCTTGACTAGCTGATTGTTGTAATACGCGACGTCCCACGGGTCGATGATGGCATTGGGGTCGCCGGTGTCCTGGGCTTTGAGCTGCGCCAATCCGGCGATATCGCGCTTGGCTTGCGGCATAAGCTTGGCATCCAGCGAACGTTCGAACGTCAACACGCGTTCCGGTGTTTTCGCCATACGATCGGCTAGCCGATACGCGGCCCAAGAGTCGTATCCGAGCAAACGGGCCAACTGATATCGAACGCGGATAGCGTTTTCGAGGACTGCGACGTTGGCCGCGGCACGATTGTTGTAGGCGACGTAGTACGCCTTACGGGCGGCGGCATCACGCTCATTCTGCAAAAACGGCACGACCGTGCTTTCGTTTACCTTAACCGTATACGTGCCGTCCGCATTGTGCGTCATCGTCTTTACGAAATCCGGCGGCAAACTCTGCGCTTGTTCGGCCGTGATGTTGAGCGTGGCAGCATCGTTGTTGAGCGTTTCCTGCCACTTGCTGCCCAGCACAGTCAACTCGTCGGAGAGTGCGATGAACGATTTTCGCTTCTCTGCCGACAGGCCGGCGCCTGACTGGCGGGCGGTTACCAGATAGTACTCTAAAAGCTTCTTGTCGGCGTCGGTACGCGCGGTGCCGCTGTGCTGGACGTCCACCAACGCGCGATAGACGTCCGGCCGCGCGCCGAACGACGCAAAGTAATTGCTCTGAGCGATGTTGCAGCGATCCGAAGCGTCACGAACGGGCTTGTCGATGGCCATATTGAAGAGGAAGCCTTGGGCGACCAGGCGGTCGTTCAAATCGGATTCCGCGTTTTCGAGCGGAAGCAGTGTATTCTGGAACGTTCGCTGGCCGGGGATTGCCATGACCCGCTTGACGGCGGCGTCAAGCGCCGCGATCTGTGCGGTGCACGTCGATGTAATCTGCTCGGGCGTGAGGTTCCAATCGATCTGGGTCGGATGAGCCGGTTGAAGCGGCACGGCGTCCGCGGCCTCTATGGGCAGCGGAGCCATCAGCGCCGTCAACAAGGCGCAAACAAAACGAACAACTCTCAGCATATATCGACGATCATTCAACGTGCCGTATCGAAGCACTTGTCCGAAACGAGCGCCGCGCCAACCTTTGAGTTTTTTTTGATGCGCGCAGCCATGGGATACGCGAATCGAACGGAGCCGGTCGCCGAGATGCCCGGACGCCGCGTACGCGTAAGGAAAAGCGAACTCGAGAAGCTCTTTCCAAAAACAGCCCGGACACGCCTAAAGAAGACTCCTCCTTAGCGAGGAGTGGCAAGCGCGTTTAACGAATCTAGTCACGACGGGCGTCACGCAACAAAAGACATAGTGACGACCTGGTAGCGGCTATTGCAGTCCGCGTACACTTAGGCCAAACTTGGCGAGACTTTAGGTGGGCGGCGATAAGCGTTCCCGAGTCGAGGGAATGCCCGCCATCTCCCGAGCGAAGCTACCAATAAGCGGCTCTTGGAGGAGGAATCTCGTGACGCGCTTTTTGTGCGCTGATAGTTCGTTGCGCGATTTCAGCAACGAGCTTCCCGTGCTAGCTTGCCAAACGCTCATCCGGGCGACCCGTCGGTCGATCGTCCAGCTGACTGTTTCTTTAATCGCTCTCGCATACTCTGCGGGATGCGGGGTTTCCAATCCGCCCACGCCCCCCGGCAGCGAAATCAACACCAGCGTTCATGCTACTCACAAGAGAGGCCACCGCCTCTCCCAGAACGGTGTCGACGTGCATCCGTCCGAGGTCGGCGCCCACGTCTCATCGTCGGTGCTCGGCGCGGGAATGGCGGTGTGGTTCGATATCACGCAGCCCGGCATGGCCAAGTCGTTCGTAAGCGCCGGAATGACGACAACGCGGTGGCCGGGCGGACACAGTGCCGATCACTACCATTGGCAGACGAATAGCTACGGCACCGGCAGCTGCAGCTCCGGCTACAATGTGGGGAAGCCGAATCCGAACGCGACGTTTGACAACTTCATGGCAGACATCGCTTCGCCGGCGCATCTCGACGTTGCGATCACGGTGAACTACGGATCGAACCCGCAGTGCACCGGCGGCGCCGATCCGGCCGAAGCCGCAGCCTGGGTCGCGTACGCGAATGTGACCAAAGCCTATAACTTGACTTGGTGGACGGTCGGGAACGAGCAATATACGCAAGACTCGTTGGACTTGCGCTCGCAGCCGCACGACCCCTCGCAGTACGCGCAGGTTGTCAGCCAGGATTACTATCAGCAAATGAAAGCTGCATCGCCGATACCCATCAACGTCTGTGTTGATGCATCTGGCGTCAAGGCATGGGACGCGACGGTCTTCAGTCAAGCCAAATTTGATTGCGTCGAGGTGCATTACTATCCGCAGAAGGGCACCAAGGTCGACGATGCCTTTCTGCTGAGCAACGGAGCCCCGGATATGACCAAGAGAATCAACACGATACGGGGCGAGCTTGCCGCAGCGGGGCGGCCCGCGACGCCGATCTATGTCGCAGAGGTTGGGTCCGCCACCGCTCCCGGCGACAAGCAAGAGATGTCGATCACGCAGGCGCTCTATGCCGGGCAAGTCATCGGGGAGATGTTGAACGATGGTATCGCACGTGCCACCTGGCACAGCGGCTACGACCCCTGCAATACACCGAGCAAAGGTGGGGACTTCAGTAAAACGCTGTACGGCTGGCAAAACTTCGGCGGAGCGATGATCTTTTCGGATGGGACGCTCCGCGACGGTTGCAGCAAAGTGGACGTGCCGCTCGGGACGTTGATGCCGACGGCGGTCGCATTTGAGGTGGCATCGCACTTCGTCCGTAACGGCGAGCACATGCTCGGCGTGTCGGTGGTGGGGATGCCCAACGTTCGTGCCTATGCGACGACGTACAACGGCGGCTATGCTTTGATGCTCTTCAACCTGAGCCAAACGTCCTCGCAGAATGTGCCGGTAACGATCGACGGAAAGACGTCGGGCTCCGGGAGACTGGTGTGGAGGTACGGCAAGCCACGGTACGATGCATCGAAAAACAACGTATGGATGGGCCCTTCGTATTCGACGCTATCGAGCTGGCAGAATAGCTTCACTCTAGAGCTGACGCCGTGGAGCATCACGGTCGTGCAGACGACGTAGGCTTCCTGTACGGGTTTTCGCGTTCTCGAGTCCCTTCCAATCCCTTCGAAACCCGGCGAGTTTTGCGAAATCCGTTAGACGGCCGTTAGAGAAGCAACCGCCACCTTTGCCGGTTGCGCGGCGCTTCGACCTGGGCGCACTCGCTCTGTCGACGCGTCCGGCAAGATGCGTTTGTTCAAGCCTCTCTATGCGCCGACGTCGATGACGGCAGCGCCCGACAGCAATGTGTGGATTGTCAACCGGCCAACGTTATCCGGCGAATTACGCCGCAAGGCACGGTTTCGAGTTTTCCGACGACGTCTGGAGAATCGCCGGGCGACATTGCAGTTGGACCCGACGGCAGTCTTTGGGTTTGCGGCACGACGAAGCTCGTTCGGATCACTTAACCCGCCGCACCGATAATACCGTGCGATATATTTAGTTGAAGTAGAGGACGAGGGTTTTGGGGAATGGCCTTAGGCAAAGGCTGGATTCCTCGGAATGGTGACCTTGTGTGTATTTACCTCCGGCGCAGATCCATTCTTCATGCGTCCAGTCGCCCGACAGTCTCGCGCGTCCTTGCCGGTTTGTCGTGCCTTTGGTGATCAGCTTGCCGTTGGGCCACTTCTCATGCGTTATCGTGATCTCGATATTCGCGAGCGGCAGGCCGCCCCTACGAGCGGTGATCTCCACCACCTGAGCATTCGGTTGCACTCTGTTCGCTAGCGGAACGACTGCGTTGGCGTTCGGCCCGTTCGTCGCGTCGAGCGGGTTTGCGCATGCGGAGAGAGCGATCAACGAAAGCGCGACAATCGCGAGTTGGCTAAAGCTCATAAAGACTCCCTTCTTTAGGCGCGAAACGAGCTAGATCCTCGCGCGCTGTGCCTCCAAATAGCTGAACAATCGCCAATATTTGCGGTTCGTCATCCGCGATGCTCGGTCCCGCCGGAGCGGCTCTGCGAAATGTCTTACGCCACAGAGTGCCGGCTGCAAGTGCAGCCCGCTTTTTGCAAAGAGTAAGTCAAAGACAGCCGCTTGGAACGAAAAGAGCCCGTAAATGCCGGCTTTCTTTTATAGCGCCAACGGGAATCGAACCCGTGAATCGGGGTCCCGGCCGCTCCCGTCGAATACCCGATCGTCCTTTCTTGTACGGGTTTTCGCGTTTTTGAGTCCCGGCTAGTCCCTTCGAATCCCGGCGAGTTTTGCGAAATCCGTTAGATGACCGTTAGAGGAGCAGGCGCTCTATTCTTCGCTCTATGCAGGTTGCTACGGTGCGTTCAGTGAAGAAAACTGAGGTGATCGTAGCATAGTTCGATCATCAGACTTGGTAGAGTTTTGCGCGGCGAGTTCGGCCCGCCGTGGCAAAAAGAACGATCCAGGAAAGCTTCGATGTCGGTTAGTCGGGACCGATTGGGGTATTTTAATAACATGCCTACATACGAACCATACTCGGTCAACGTCGTCGAACTCGCTCGCGATAATACGGACTTTCGCCGCGTGCTTGCTACAACTGAACATACACAGCTTGTGCTGATGTTCGTCGCAGCCGGAGGCGAGATCGGCGAAGAGATCCACGCCGGGACGGATCAGGTGCTGTTCTTCGTCGATGGCAGGGGCGAAGCGCTTTTAGTCGACCAGCGCCGTCCGGTGGCCGGAGGTGACGTCGTTGTCGTCCCTGCCGGCGCGCGGCACAACTTTGTTGCGAACGCGGGACAAGCGCTACGACTTTATACGGTTTATAGCCCACCGCACCATCGTGCCGGAACCGTTCATCGAACGAAAGCTGATGCCGACAGCGATAAAGGCGACCACGCCTGACTGCGTGCGCCGAATCGCACACTCCTTCACTGCTGCGACCTCATCTAAACTAGCCCACATTCGCCGGATGAACTGGTCGAAAGACATCTTAGCCGGGATTCCCCATCGCGCTTAGCCACTTATAACGACAGAGCCGCTGAACGCAAGTCGTCGGCGGGGTCTTCGTTCGAGATCGGTTGGGTCAAGAAGTAGCCACGAAAGGCAACGTTCGCCTCTCGGTAGCTCGAACCGCGATATGGTTTCGACGATTCATCAGTGGTTGACCGTGCAGCAACACGACCATAATGCCGCCGGGATGAAGCAATTTCGACATGCCGATGTAGGCTGTCAATAAGACTCTGTCTCGGTGAGAGAAGTGCGCAGTTTGCCAACTGGAATCGAAACTGAGTCGATGGATCGCGGCAAAAAGTGCTGAGTGTTGGAAGATCTTGCCAACGAAATGATTTTAGCGAGCTCGAGGCTCCGACGCTCCGACTACCCAGATTCCGCTGCTCGGCGTGGTGTGAGCCGGTCTTCTCCGCCTCGGTCTTTTGTATCGACTCCCGCATGCGGGCTTGGCCGGAGAATCGGAGGGAACGGCAAGCTCTAGCCTGCCCACGCACTTGGAGCCGGATCAATGCGCGTCGCCATCACCGTTTTTGACGCTCTCGGCGCTGACCCCGGTCCCTGACACTTCGACGAGGGGCGAAACCTCGAAGACGAGATCGAATTGCTACCCTGTTTTGGCTCGCGCAAAGTCTTGAAGGGCGTCGACCCGCTCGGGCGTAATCGGCTCGTTCGAGCGAACCGTCAGCGTGACGACCGGTGGTGTCGAGAGCCAATTGAATTTCGGAATCGACTATACGGACGCGATGGAACGTTTGAGTATCGGTCAAGAGCTCGCGCCTCAATGTATATTCGAGCCTGGATTGGCGCAGTAGCGAGAAGAAGCTTAACGCGAGCGAGATCGCAAGGAGGGACGGTAGACTCGAAACCCAGCTGCAACGTACACATCCCAGACCATCCTAGGTTCGCCGCCACCAGGTACGATGTGTAAGCCAAAGCGACCATTCCAGCGACTTCGCATTCTGAAATATCCGCGATCGACAGCGCGAACCAGAACGGTATCGCGCACGCAGCGCCTACGGCCGCGCCCAAAGCGATCGCCAGCGTTCCTTGGGTTTGCTAGAGCGCCCCAAGGGGCGCTGTGCGCGCTCGCAAGAGCGAGGGCGATCCGATAAAGAACGACAGCCACGCCATCGTTAGCAAGAGACTCTGCTTCGACAATAGTGCTTACCGATGGCGGCACCCGGACGGATCGAAATACCGCAACGACCGCTACCGGGTCTGTCGCGGCTACGATCGCACCGAGCAACAGCGCAGAGGCAAACGACAAAAAGCCGACGGCGGTCAAGACGCCCGCGACGGCAAATGCGGTGAGCAGCGTGCCTGGAAACGCCAGCACGAAATACGAACCCACTGTCTCCGAAGTTCATGGAGATTCAGGTGCCACCCCGCCTCGAAGATGAGTGGCGGCAAAAAAAGCAAGAGCAGCGCCGGGCCAAAACTGAACGGAAGGCGCACATGCCACAACGCGGCTGCCAAGGCTCCAGAAGCGACGAACAGGACCGCCGGCGGAAGTCGAAGCCGTTCTGCTGCAATAGAGATTGCGAGAGCACTGACAAGCCGCCAGCGTCAGCTCGACGTCGGTCGCATCCTTGGGCAAGACTAAGCCGATTGGCACTTGTCGATAGTTCGACGCGTCGGTTGCGTACATCGCGCGCGTGCCGGCGTCGAATCGCACTTCGCCGCGCACGCTGCGACGCAGCTCTGCCTCCAGCGCGGAGGCATTCAAATCGGCGTGGTTAGCTGCGTCGGGGCGTTGCGTGGGTTTTGGGCCGGCCCCATCCGAACCTCCCGTTACAGAGACGAGGTTTCGAAGAATGCGAATCACGAAGCCTCCTTTAAGAAAATGGCTGTTACGGATTACGCCGGCTTTGTCACATCGAGTTAAGCAGTCGCACAGCGGCCGTTCTTGCAGCAGCTTCTAAGTATGCGGATGCCGAGCGAACGGAATCTTCAGGCGATGTCCCTTGCGGTGCGATCGTCACCACCTCTATTCCGCGGCCTCTCAGTTTATCGGCAGCCTCGTTCGCGACTATCCCCGCAAATGCGATCACTGGAACGCTTCGGTCCTGCGCGATCTTCGCGACGCCATCAACGGTCTTGCCGTGAAGTGTTTGAAGATCGATTTTCCCCTCCCCCGTCATGCAAAGCTTTGCTCCGGTCAAGAGTTCGTCGAGGCCGCATTCCCGTGCGATTAACCGCACGCCCGGTTCCATTCTGGCGCCAAGAAGCGCATGCATCGCAAAACCCAAGCCTCCTGCCGCCCCGGCTCCCGGAGTGTTTCGATAGTCGTGCCCAATTGTCTGCGCGACGATGTCGGCAAAGTGAGCCAGCGTTCGATCCAATGGCCCGAGCTGTTTCGATGCTGCTCCTTTCTGGGCTGCGAATGTTAGAGTCGCGCCGTCCGCCCCGCATAACGGATTGTCGACGTCTACTGCCACCTCGATGACGATTCGCCCGAGTCGCTCATCGAAGTGCCGCAAGTCGATGGTTCGTAGCCGTTGGTACGAAAGAATGCCACCCTCAATGCCTCGCTCGTGCTCGTCGAAAAACCGCACGCCGAGAGCGCGTAGCATGCCCGTTCCTGCATCGTTGGTGGCGCTACCACCGATCCCGACGATGAGATGCTTCGCTCCGGCGTCGAGTGCAGCTTTAATTAATTCGCCGGTACCGAAAGTGTCAGCGTGTATCGGATCATACTGGGATGGCTCTAACAAGCCTAGTCCTGAAGCGCTGGCCATTTCTATAATGGCGGTATCACCGCTGACAGCGTAGACGGCATCGACTGGTGCGCCCAGCGGCCCGCAGACTTGCACCATCTTTCGGACCGCACCATGTGCTAAAAAAGCGTCGACCGTCCCCTCGCCGCCGTCAGCCATTGGGCACAGCGCGCATTGCGTGCGAGGCGCACCGACGAGTACGCCACGCTCGATCGCACGTGCGGCCTCGGTTGCAGTCAAGCTTCCCTTAAATTTGTCCGGCGCAATCACGACTTTCCCGCTTATTGGTTTGTCCATCTTGAATTTCACTTATCCTATACGAAGCCGCGCGCAGGCGCTAACCCGCGTAGATTCCGAGCCAGCAATGGCCAGTCGACGGTTTTCACGGACGCCGCTACGAGCGGTGCATCCCGGCAACGAGGAATTCATGTGCTCGCATGTGAACTCTTCCCCACTCACGCGTCATCGAACCGCCGAGAAGAGACACCTCAAGACCTATCCAATTTCTCGCTGGCGCGAATCTGTTGCTTTCTATTTGTCTGGCGTAGGGCGATCGAGCAGCTGAAGCTAACTTGAGCCACGGCGCACAGGTCGCCTGCTCTGGTATGCCAGCGACGAGTCGTCGGAAAACGACACAGGGAGGAAGCGCGATGGATTCTCCTTCCAAGGAGACGCTCCAAACACCGTCCAGCGAGCATCTTGATGCTGAGCGTGACTTAGATTGGTACGACCTCATGCTGCTGCAGACGTTTCCGGCAAGCGACGCTCTGCCGTTGTGGAATGGGCGACGTGCTAGCGCGAGTTGATGCCTTTGTGCTGGATTCGCCGGCATTGCAACGGTACGCGAGCTAGCGCGGGCCCTTGCACATAACGCGTTCATGCTAGGGGTGGGCGCGATGCCGCAGTCGAGGTGTGACGATCGTGCTCACCCTGTTCGTGCTAACGGATGTGTTCGGTTCGTCGTCTTCCCTGTACAAATGCCCCCGGGGACAGGCGCAGTCAGTATGCGGTGTGTATCGTGCAAGCAGGATATCTGTACACCCCGCACTTGCGGTCGCGATCATGGAAGTGGAGGGAATCCTAGTCTGGTGACTTCAACCCGCCCGAAGTCGAAGTTCGTTCTCTAAGCGCGGCGTGAAGTCGTACGATGTGTCCTAAAAGATTCAGAAGCGAGGCTCCATCGAACTCGCTCAGCAACACCTCACCGACAGTCGACACATCGAGCGACGGTCGATCATCACCGCTGTAGCCCACGAAATGCGTTTCATGGAATCCCGACTCGTCAACTCGTAGCGAAGCCGTTTTCTCCCAGGGCTCCGTACCGCCTTGATAACCCCCGAATATTTCAACAGTAATATTTGCGGCTCTTACCATCATTGTAACCTTTCATTAATGCTTCATATTTAGGTCGTTTCATACTTCAACAGTCGCTATCGCCGGGATGGCTAGGGTCATGTGCCGGAGCTTTCTTAACGTTCCATGATAAAGAGAAGGTTTCGATTGTTCTGTGCGTCTTTCCTCACGACCCGCTTGAACCCGTCACGTTGAGTTGCTTCAACGCGTTGGAATCAGAGTCTCGAAGTTCGATTCGGTCGATGCTTGCGATGCTAAGCTCGAATCTTTTCACGGTTGTCTCCCTTCTACTCCCGACAATGTCACACGGTAGGCTCCGTTGCGGTTCTCAAGCGTTTCGAACGCTCGCGTAGCACCGCGCGGTAGCCAGTTTGCAGATCGTTTCCGATAGGAGGTCGCTTTTACGGCGCTCTGTTGGTCGACTTTAGTGTCGGCCCCTTTTGGCGAGCGCACCGAGCACCTCTAGTAAATGGGGCGAAAGAGATCGAGAGCGTCTTGAACGTCCCGGATTGCGATCCTCCAGAAGAGTTCCTCGACGCCGGGGACTTGGTCCGCGAGCTCGATGATTTCTGCATCATAATCGGAGCCGTTGCTGATGGCTTTGGCGAAGATCGTCGGGTTTGAAGTCGCACCACGAACGCCTTGGGCTATCAGCGTCTGGAGCTCTCCGGTGGCGATCAGTGCGCGACCCATGTCGTCGAGCCAGACGCTCTGGCCTGCATCAAGCAACTTCCTCAGTGTCTGGTTCATGCTTTCTTCTGCACCGCAATGGCATCGCGCGCAGAGGGCAGCGCGAGATCCTTGAGTGGGATGCCATCGTCCCCTAAAGCCCGTACCGAAACGTCGCTTCGCCCGATAAGGCGTTTGATGGCGGTCGACTCTCGAGAATGATTGATCGCGCACGCGGCCTCGATGCGGTCACCCTTGAGATAGAAAGCGATGAACGAACCATCCTTTTCGCGACCTCGCATCATAACCCGATCCCAATCCCGTGTTTGACCGTAGTACTGCAGATAGAGGTCGAATTGGTCGGACCAGAAGAACGGTATCGGATCGTAGGCACGCATCGCACCGAGCATCGCTCGCCCCGCAGCAGCGCCTTGCGATTCTGCGTTGTCAAAGTGTTCCAAACGAACGCGGCGATTCAACCGCGGCCGCCACGAGCAGGCGACGTCGCCAGCCGCAAAGACGCCGGCGAGGCTCGTCCTACAGAACTCATCGGTCTCGACTCCATCGCTCAGTCTCAGGTCGCCGTGGAGCCACGAAACGGACGGTACTGCTCCTATTCCGATTACGGCCGCAGTGGACGCGATCACTGTGCCGTCGGACAAACGTGCAGCCTCGAGGGCACCAGTGCCAAGAAATCCAACGACGGTCACGCCGCTCTTTACTTTGACGCCGCGATCGCGATGATAACCCGCATAGAGCAAGCCAATCTCGGTACCTAACACATGTTCCATGGGCAACGTTGGCCCGGCAATAGTGACGTCGCAGCCCATTTGTCTGGCGGATGCAGCGACCTCGCATCCGATGAATCCACCGCCGACGACAAGCAACGCTTGCCGGCGTTGCAGCGCACCTGTAAGAAGAAGCGCGTCATCCAACGTCCGTAAATAGTGGACACCGGCAAGATCTTCCCCCGGGACGACGAGATGACGTGGCGATGCCCCGGTGGCAACAAGCACTTTATCGTAGGCAATAGTACTGCCGTCAACAAGCTCGATCTGGCGACTTCGAAGACCCAGCGCGGAGACAGGTTCTCCCAACCGCAAATCGATCGAGTTGCTCGCGTAGAACTCCGAGCCTCGTAGGCTGACGGCTTCGGGCTCGATTTCGCGTCGCAACAACTGCTTGGAGAGCGGGGGGCGCTGGTATGGCGGCTCACGCTCCTCCCCCACAAGCACGATACGACCGTCAAACCCCTCGCCACGCAGTGCCTCCGCTGCACTCGCTCCGGCGACACCGCCGCCGACGATCACATACGTTGGGACGGTCATGTGCCCCACTTAGTCACGGTGGGCCGTGGCATCTCCTTCAGTGGACTTGAAACCTATGCGCTTGTGGGA
This sequence comes from Vulcanimicrobiota bacterium, assembly GCA_963739845.1. Taxonomy (GTDB): domain Bacteria; phylum Vulcanimicrobiota; class Vulcanimicrobiia; order Vulcanimicrobiales; family Vulcanimicrobiaceae; genus Cybelea. The sequence continues at coordinate 553,092 of CAVUBQ010000002.1, forward strand.
GTTGTCGCAAAACGGCTTGTTATTTGAATGACCACAGCGGCATAGATAGATGGCGCCGTTTTCGTCGGCTTCGCCGCTCGTCGAGATGTCGTGACCACTTGGCCAGTTCAGCGCGAAGGTCCCGGTGACATATATGGCCCGTCGGCAGTAGGGGTAACATGCACGCTCTCATCCATGGCTTGCACTCCCTATCGTTAGAACAAATATCGCGGGCTTTTTAAAGAACGCCAGAACCGATTCCTTGTCTAACACCGCGCAGATTTGCCGACCGATACGGCCAGACTGTGGCTAGAAAACAGCGCCAACCCCCGAGCTCGCTTGCGGCTTTCGTTTGGGCGAAGACGACCCGTGACATCCGTTCCAAAGTTTCGCTTGCCGGCCGCCCGCGATGCAGACGCTTGCCGAGGGTGTTCTGCTTAGCGTGCTGGAGGGCGATGTACCAATGCTACTCGTCCGTCTGAATGGGATTCTCCACGTGATTGGGCGCATCTGTACGCACGGGTACGGCGATCTGGAAGCAGGAGATCTGGACAATGGATGCGTCGTGTGCCCCTGCACGGTGAGCATTACGGAGGCGCGCGCAAGCGGGTTGAGCACACCGAGCTGTTCGCACGGGGCGGCGCTCGGCCGCAAAACAATCCCATGCCGCGCAAAGCGCGGCTCAATCTCGAGCATCGTCGATGAGCTTGGCAGCGCTGCTTGGGGAAAATCGAGCGTGACGATCGTAAATCTCAAATTCGATTTCAGAGCTTGCGGCCAAGCAATCTTCCAGCATCTTGCCGACGCGGACGTCGTAGCGCGACTTGGCCCAGGCGTGGATGTCGGTCCACTCCGTGAGAATGACAATGGTCTTCCGGTCGCGGCTGACGAGTATTTCGCCCGCCAGAAATCCGTGTTGAGTCGCTGACTCGTCTTGCAAAACCTCAGCAGCTTGGCTGAGGATTCTTGCTGCATCGTCGGGATCGAGGCGCAGCTTCACGACGCTCAGCACGCTCACCGGTTGCGCTTGACTTCCTCGGGAGTGACGATCGGCCCGTGGTTCTGCCATGAGGTGCGCTCGTGATCGACCACCGCGGCGATCTGGGCATCGCTGAGCTGCGATGCAAACGGTGGCATCTGCGCCGAGTAGTGCGTGCCGCCGATTACTTTACCCGAAAGACCGTGTAAGACGATACGAATGTGCGCATCGGCATTGGCGCCGTTCCACAGACCGATCCAGGCCCAGCGCTTGGCAACGAGCGCGACGCCCGAGGCACGCGCCGCGACGTAGAGCGACGATCCAACCAGCGCGATGGTTGCCCAACCGTAGAAGGTTCCGTTGGTGTGAATCGCGCGCAACCGGCCGAAGGAAAGCAGCGGACTCGTCGCCCAGTCGGGATAGGGAAACTTAAAACTCACCAGCAAGCCGACGGCGGTCGTGAACAGCAACCAGAACGTTGCGGTGATCGTGTAGGCTGAGAATATCGCAACGTCTTCGGCAGCCGCTTCGGTGCGAACCGCTTCGACACGTGCCGCTTTCGCTGTAGCGCTCATCGCGGAAGCATCCCGCGCGAGCCTCCCAGCAAAAGGTGGAAATACAACATACCGCGCGTGCTGTCAAGCGCTGCGAGAAGCTTTTCGGCATCGATGTGTGGGTTCGCCGAGAGGGCTTTCATGTTGCGCGAGGCCCCGGAGTCCGTCGGTGGAAAAACATCGAGCCTACCGAAGCCCCGAAGGAGGATGACCGCAGCGCTCCAGCTGCCGACACCTCGCACGGCTTGCAACGCGCAACTCGCCGCGTCACTTGGCAGCGACTGGATGGCTTGCGCGTCGATGTCCCCAGCGAGAACGCCTTTGGCCGCAGCCTTTAGGTATGATGCCTTCATTGCGCTGAGCCCCAACTGCCCCAGCGAGCTCTCACGTGCTGCGGCGATGCTCTGCGGCCGGGGAAACGGATAGAGCCGGACGTGGCCAATCGTCACCGGCGTTGAGAAACGCTCTACGAATCGCTGCATGATTGTTGCTGCGGCTACGATGCTCAGCTGCTGGAAGACGATGCCGTGACAGAGTGCTTCCCAAAGTTCTGGATAACGCGGCGGCTTGAGACCGCGCAGGTCTCCTGCCAGCCGCGCGAGCCAAGGGAAGGCGCGAACCCGACGATACCAGTCGCGAAGGTCGACGTTCGCACCGAGCATCGCTGCGACGGTTTGGAGCTGGCGTTTCGCAGCGGAGCCTGATAGGCGAATGTCAATTGCATCATGCCGCGGTTGCGTCACCTCGACGATCGTCGTGCTGTTGCCATCGCACAGCGCTCGCATGTAACGACCATCCGCCGTTATGACATCGACGGGGTTGTTCGGGACGCGCCGCAAGGCTTCGACCGTCAAATCGAGCCGGTACGGTGTACGGACCTTGAGGAGCGCCCGAATGGAACGACTAGCGATCGGTGGTTTCCCTCGCTGCAACGCGCACAAAGAGATCGCGCAAGACGACGGCTTCGTTGTGCTCCCGATCCTTTGCGCCGTAGAGCAGCGTAATCGTCTTGGCACGCTTTGCGGATGCCAGCAAATCACGGATGATCTCAGTCGCACCGTTGGCGGCGAGCTCCGCGCGGTAGCGCTTGCGAAACTCGGGCCACTTTGCCTCGTCATGGGCGAACCACTTCCGCAACTCTGTACTGGGGGCCAGCGCCTTCGCCCACGCGTCGACACGCAGATCTTCCTTCTTTATTCCGCGCGGCCAGAGACGATCGACGAGTATCCGAATGCCGTCCCCCCGAGCGGGTTTCTCATACGCACGTTTCAATACGATGGTCGGCATGGCGAGGTCCCCCTTCATTCCGCCGGTCTCCTGTTCGCGTTCCAACGCGTGCGGCAACCTCCTACCGGTCACTGCCGGCCAAGCTGGAGGCCGCTAGCTTGACACGAACCGAGAAGGCTTGAGCAACGTGTAAAGGTCTTCGTGGCCTGACGACCTAGCATAGGGTCGGGGGTCAAGGGCCCTACATGAAAGAGAGCCTACTGCCGCCTGCCGCGAGTCGCCACAACTTAAGTTATCGCCTTCTGCCTGGTCGGGCGGTCTCCTTAGTTCGCATGAAAACGCTACTCTCTGTCGCAGCCCTCATCAGCCTCGGGCTGCTGGCGCCGATCTCGGGCGCCGCCGCAAGCACGGTATGGATGCCAAATGTGATCGACTTGCCGACACGATTCTCAGCGCCGGGCGTCTATACTGCGGCACCGGACCTGCCGCTAACCCTTTCTATGATCCTGGCCGGCGGCGGCCCGGAGCACTTCGCAACCGTTCCACTCGTCACGGTTCTCGCGGGAAGCAAGACCGATGCCGAGATCGCGGCGCTCAAAAAGAAGTTTGGCGATCAAGCTGTTGCGGCATTCGTGACGATTCTTCCGTTTGCCGTCGACGACTCGCTGCGAATCGTGAAGCAAAAGGGTATTGCGCTCCCGTCAACCCCCAATCCAAATCCCCAAAACGGCGAAGCCCTCGCGGGCGCGCTTTGGGCTGCCGGCCAGACCGGCCACAGCTTTAATGTCGAGGTCATGTTCGACCGTACGCTCTCGCACGATATACACATCCAAGTGATGAAAGACATCGACGCCAAGTACGGGATCGCGCGGGACGCCGATCTGCACGCAGTCCTTAACCAGGCAATGCACGATCTGGCCGCCGTCTACAACTTCGACGCGGCCGGAAAACCGAAGAGCGGCGCCTAGTTGTATCGCGCAGGCTGGCCGAATCAGCATCATCCTGCTTCTGCCGATCTCAGGCTCCGCCACAAAAAGAGCGGGGTTGCCAAACGTGGTCGAGCCGCCCATTTCTCCGCACCTGGCGTAAATTTTAAAGGAGACTTATGGCAGTCGCAGCGGTAACCTCGGGCGGCATCGCCGATCACATCCATCCCGAACCTCAGGGATTCGTACGGCGGTACGTCTTTTCGCTCGATCATAAGATCATCGGGATCCAGTACATCATCACGGCCTTCGTTTTTTTCATGCTGGCTGGTTTGTTGGCGGAAGCGATTCGCACGCAGCTTCTCAATCCGAACGGCGGGTTCGTCGTGCCCGATACCACAATGAAATCGACAGTATTCACGGCAGCACAATGGTCTGGCTGGTCACTATCCCGCTGCTTACCGGAGGTTTCGGGAATCTCGTCTTTCCTGTGCAAATCGGCGCGCGCGATGTCGCGTTCCCTGGCTCAACATGCTCAGCTTTTGGATCTTCCCGGTCGCGGGACTGATGCTATTCTCATCGTTCCTGATGGGCGCACCGACCGCCGGCTCGATGGAGTATCCCCCGGTCTCGCTGCAAGGCGCGGCCGGAACCTCGATGTGGTGCGCGGCAATCTTCTTGGTGGGCATCAGCTCGACGATGACGGGCTTGAACTTCATCGTGACGATCTTGAAGATGCGCGCTCCCGGCATGACTTTTACGCGCATGCCGCTCTTCGTTTGGGGGTAGTTCGCAACGGCTCCGCTGCTGATGATCGCGACGACCGCTCTCGCCGCAGCGCTCGCTGCACTCTTCATCGAGCGGCAGTTCGGTGTGCCCTTCTTCGATCCGACCAGAGGCGGCAGCGCGGTCATGTGGCAGCACATGTTCTGGTTCTACTCGCATCCGGCCGTCTATATCATGGTTTTTGCCGGCCTTCGGCATCATCTCCGAAGTGCTGCCGACCTTCGCGCGCAAGCCAATCTTCGGCTACAAGCTGATTGCGTTCTCCTCTATGGCTATCGCGCTGCTGGGGTTCATGGTCTGGGCGCACCATATGTTCACCTCGGGACTGGCGCCGTTCTTGCAGTTGCCCTTCATGATTCTCACGTACGTCATCGGCGTGCCGACCGGTATCAAGATCTTTTCCTGGACGGCAACCCTCTTTCGCGGAAAGATTCACTATACGACGGCGATGCTCTTTGCGATTCGGCTTCGTGGGCCTCTTTACGATCGGAGGCATCACCGGCATCTTCCTGGCCGCGATCCCGTTCGATCTACACGTTCATGGAACGTACTTCATCGTCGGCCACATCCATTACGTGCTGGTCGGCGGCAGCCTGATGGGGATCTTCGCCGGCATGTACTACTGGTTCCCAAAGATGTCGGGCCGGCTGCTGAACGAAACCCTCGGGAAGATTCACTTCTGGCTCTTCTTCGTCGGCTTCAACCTTACGTTTCTTCCCATGCACTGGCTGGGCATGCTGGGGATGCCGCGTGAGGTTGCGACCTACGACCCGCAGTTCACGTTCTGGAATCGCTTCGAGTCATTCGCGTCGTACCTGATGACGCTGTCGATCCTGATCTTCTTCGCCAATGCGATCTGGAGCATCCGCAACGGCAAACGCTCGGGTCCTAATCCGTGGGGCGCCCGCACGCTCGAGTGGCAGATTCCGTCGCCGCCGAACTACTACAACTTCAAGCACATCCCGACGGTGTACGGCCTGCCGTACGACTTTTCGCAGGCGCTGCCGTACAAAGGCCTCGAAGAGGAACTCACCAACTCGCCGCCGCCCGTCGCGGCCGGAGCGCATTAATGTCGGTTGCGAGGCTTGCGCGCGACGAGCACCAAGAGGGCGATCAGTCATACATGGGAGCCCGCTTACATCGTACATATCGAGGCTATTGAAAGGGGAAAAGAGAAATGCCTGATGGAGTTCAAGTTACACCTACGGCAGACGGACCGTACATGGTCGGGGGCGAGTTCGCTCTACAATGGCCGAGCGGTCACGTCATTTCGCAGGCGGGAGAGGCGGATGAGAACGGTTACATCTATCTCTGTCGCTGCGGTCACTCGAACAACAAGCCGTTTTGCGACAACTCGCATAAGCGGGTCGGCTTCAAGTCAACCGAAGGAGATGCCACCGCCCATAAGGATTAGCGCGAGCGAATGGGAGATACATATGTGATCGCCGGCGGCGGCGTTGCGGGAGCGAGCGCCGCCGAGTCGCTGCGCGGCGAGGGCTTCGACGGCCGCATCGTCGTGGCTGGCGACGAGTCACAGGCGCCGTATGAGCGCCCGCCGCTCTCGAAGGCACTGCTGCGCGGCGAGCTCGACGCGTCGTCCGTTGTGTTGCGCGCACCCGAGTTCTACGAAAAGAATCAGATCGAGCTGCTCCGCAAGACGCGCGTTCTCGATCTCGATCTTTCGAAGCAGTCGGTGCGCTGCACCAACGGGCAAGAGATTCGATTCGATAAGTTGCTGATTGCAACTGGAGCGAGTCCGCGCCGGCTCGGAGTTCCCAGCGAACAGCTCGTTGACATCCACTACCTCCGCACCTTGGACGACGCGCTCGCGCTGCGCGCCAAGCTTTTGAGCCATCCCAGGGTGTTGGTCGTCGGCACCGGGTTTATCGGTTGCGAGGTCGCTGCATCGGCACGGCAAGTCGGGTGCGAGGTGACGCTCGCGGGTCCTTCATTGCCAATGGAACACGTCCTTGGTAAAGAGATCGCGGCGCTCTACGCAGATCGTCATCTCGCCAATGGGGTCAACTTGAGAGTAGGCATGACGGTCACGGAAATTCGCGGCAGCCGAGCGAACTCGCGTGCGACATCGCCGTCGTCGGCGTCGGCGTTACTCCCGCGATTGGCTGGTTAGGCTCGCAAGTCGCCCTCAGCGACGGTGTCGATACGGACGAGCTGTGTCGGACCAATGCCCCCGGGATTTTCGCGGCCGGTGACGTTGCCTGCTCGTGGCGGCCACGCCTAAAGCGGCGAGTTCGGCTCGAGCATTTCGATAACGCGGAATCGCAGGGTGCCGCCGCCGGGAGGGCGATGCACGGCAACACGCATCCGTATGATCCGATTCCGTTCTTTTGGTCGGATCAGTACGACGTATCATTGCAGTATTATGGCTTCGCGCGCAGATCGGGACCGTGTAGTTGTTCGGCGCCACGCCGGCGATGACTCGCTCATTGCATTTTATCGTAAAGATGGGCGCGTCGAGGCTGCGTGTTTGGTCAACCGATCCCAGGACGGAAATGTCGTCAAAAGTCTCATCGCAGGGACCGGAGTTAGCGATGCAGACCTGGCTGATTATGCAAAGTCGTTAAAGAGCCTGATTCCGGCGCCCGATTACGCTTGACGTCCGATGGTGAAGCGCTTCAAAATTGGCGATCACGTCACATGGAACTCTGAGGCCGGGCGCGTCCGGGGCAAGATTATCGAAGTGGTGACCTCGCCTGTTGAATTCAAAGGATACCGCGTGCATGCGAGCCCTGGCGAACCGCAATACAAGATCAGGAGTGATGCCAGCGATCACATCGCCATGCACAAAGGATCGGCGCTTCGAAAGATTGCGGACCGACCGAATAGGTGATGAGCTCCTCGGCTTAGCTGGACCCGCTTTGCCAAAGGCCGCAGAACGCGTCACACCGACGCGGGGTTGTTCGACAAACTTAGCTGCGCGATCAGCCGGAGAAACTCCCCGAACACGTGTCGAGGGATGGCGCACTTCAGCCATCCGAAACGCAACATAAACGCAACAACGAAAGCGCGCTATTTCTTGGGTTGCACGCGCAATCCCGGTCATACAGCGTTTCGTTCGCACGTAAGCAATAGCAGGCACGCTCGACGGAAGTGAGACATCCGGTGCAAACTTTTTGGTAACGGATTACGTTGGAGTTGATTCCAATTTCGTTGATACTCCCCGCTGGGCGGAAAAAGATCCCACCAGCGGCACGCAAACGCCTCAATCCTACCCTCCTGAGTTCCCGCGTCACGTCATTGAGCGCGCTACGTTCCAGGCACGGCATGCTCGAGACACCCTACAAGCCCTGGAAGCGCATGAAGTCGATCTCAATACACTAGTATTCGATTTGCAGAGAGCGTATCGAAAAGTTTTGCGCATCGTTCGACGAAGTGCTCGGCGCGTTCGATTGGAAGGTCGAGAACCTCCTCGCCGGTCCCGGCGCATTCACCTAGGCCTTAGCGAGTTTTGATAGAACTGCGAAAGAACGATGAACGCCGCCTTTGATCCGGATGAGTTCTCTCGGACGCTCGCTCGCGAAGCTCCCGAGGCCATCATATATGCGGACGCTTCCGGGCGGGTTCGATTCTGGAACCATGGCGCCGAACGCATATTCGGGTTTCGCGCTACCGAAGCAATCGGACAAACATTAGATATCATCATTCCCGAACACCTTCGAAACCGACATTGGGAAGGCTTCATGCGAGCGATGAAGACGGGTAAGATTCGCTATGGATCCGGTGACGTACTCGAGGTTCCAGCCATGCGAAAAGACGGTGTGCGCGTTTCTGTCGAATTTTCGATGCTCCTATTTCACGATCGAAGCGGCAACGTGGTTGGGGTTGGGGCCGTAATGCGCGATGTTACGGAAAGATTCGAGGAAATGAAAAGGCTGCGCGAACGACTCCAAGAATTAGGCGCCGCTTCCAGCATGCGCCACTCCTGGCATTAAACACGCTCAAGCGTCGCCGCTAGCGAGCAGGGTCCGCGGGTCGATTGCGGCGCTAGGTAGCTTTTGAGGCCAAGATTGCTACGCTGGGCCTAAAGGGTTCTTTCAATCCGAACCCTGGAAATCCGACAACCGGGACGGTTACCGCGACCTTGCCCGAGAGAAAATCGGGCGCTTCGCTAATCGTGGACCCGTGCGAGATCGAAAAACCGTAGGGACGGTCGCGCGATACGAGGTGCGCGACGAGGACCTTTTCATACAGTGGACCTACAATGTCCAGTTGAGCCAAGTGATTTCGAGCGGGACGTTCAGATCGAAGATAACCGCGACGTGTTTAGGAGCGGATCTCCATTGGGAGTCGACATCCGACCCATCTTCGAGGGGAGGCACGAGAGCGGTCCGATCGAGGTCTTCGTACTCGGAACGTCGTCGGGTTGTGCACCCGGCGTCGCGGCGGCGAATGGCCCCCGGCTTAAGGATATGAAGGTTACGATTCCGTCCTAGCTCCCCCGATTCAATCCATCGATACCCTCGAGGATCGAAAGGCTGAGGGCAAGCAAAGCCGGCCTGGCGCCATTCTGTCGCGGCCACTCCCGTCGCGTTTTAAAGAAGTCCCCCTCCTTGCTACGGCTGCAAGTTTAGCCGGGCAACCGAAGCTCTTCTTCAATAAACTCTCTCGCCTGTTGTGGATCGAGAAGCACCTTCTCTTTCCTAATTCCTTCGCGCTTCGCCTCGATCTCAGCTGTTGTGTCGTATAGCGCCGCCACGTGTTCCCATCGCAACGCCTCTTTTCGTTGCCATGCTTCGACGTACGTTCGACTAGCGCACCAATAGCCGCGGAGCCAGTGGAAAAGGTGATGATGAACGACTTCAGCGCTCATTTGCTCGCCAGCGACGTAGAAGCCGATGGTTTCGAAGAAGTCGAGCAGCTCATCTATTGGTTCGAGGTCACCCTGGTGCTCGTCGACTTCTGAGAGACGGCCTTGATGATCTGCGAGAGCTTTGGCAGCCGCTCGACGCTGGTTGATGCTGTCCATCCAATCGTCGTCAAATTTCAAAAATCCACTTCGGATCGTACATCTTCTGCAAGTAACCGGAGTAGGTTTGGGCCATCCAAAAGACGAGGACGATTATCACGGCTATCCAGACGACCCAGGGTGCCGCTTGCTCCGAGCCGTTGGCGCGACTCATAAGTTGAATGGCGCTAAAGATCAGGGCCATTACGATCAAACCCATGGGGCTCGCGGCGAGGATGAATCGGCGTATTTTCATAAGTGGCCCTTTAACTAAATATGCGGTCGAATCGAATCGATCGCTCGACGGAGCGTTTCGTCAGTATCCATGTAGTCGCTCAGCCATCGGTCGAACGCGTCAGCTGCATAGATCGGCCCGTTGGACTGCCACATGGCGTTATTCGATATTCGGTGCGTGTAGACTGACAATCGATCGTAGAGCGACCGCTAAATGCCGTTAGGATGGTTGAATATTGCATCGTCCGTGAGTCTGCTGAGCCATTGGCGGATCTCGCGAAAAGGCGGACTGTTTGCCTTTCCTTCTACGACAGACTCGAAATCAGCGCGGCATGCAGCGTTCGTTTGATAAAAGAGGCCCACCAGCAGATCGTCCGCTGCTGCGCGAAGGGCGCGCCCTGCAGTTCTGTACCAGCCTGCGATGGCGTTAAACAGTGACGTTTCAAGATTCTCGTAGACTGAAAATGCCTGGACATTTGCCGGAGCACCATTAGGCGAGGCCTTCGGGGCGGCATTTAAGCGGCTCGTCGAGCGGGCAAAGGTCGCGCGGATTCGGTTACACGACCTGCGAGACACCCATGCTTCGCTCTTGGCAAAAGCTGGCGTGCCGATCGAGGTGATCAGTCAGCGACTCGGTCATAGCTGCATCGGCGTCACCGTCGATCGCTATGTGACCGTCTATCGGGAGCGTGATGCGGCGGCTGCCGCAGCGTTCGCGCGGTTAGTCGCGTGACAAAAACGGAAAGCCGACGTGACAGTTCCGTGACAAGTCGGCTTCTCTAGACCGGAAAAAGCGCCGGATTTTCTCGTGAGATATGCGATTTTGTTCTTAGCGCCAACGGGAATCGAACCCGTGTATCGGGGTCCCGGCCGCTCCCGTCGAATACCCGAAAGTCCTTTCCCGTACGGGTCTTCACGTTTTTGAGTTCCGGCTAGTCCCTTCGAATCCCGACGAGTTTTGCGTAATCCGTTAGATATTCGTTAGAGGAACAGGCGCTAGCTTCTCCGCTGTTGAGACCGACGTTACTCTCCCTTTGCTCGCACGACTAGATACGTGCTCGGGTTTTTTAGCCAGGCAATGCCACCTAGTTCTAGGTCCGTTGATCGAATCGGTGCACTAACGCGCAGCCCGCCGCCTCCAACGCGTGGTGACGTGCGGTTGCGGCGATGAGGTGAAATCTAAGTTGGCTCGGCCTGAGGGAAAGTCCAGGAACCGTTTAAGATCTCGGCTCGCGGACGATAAAAACGGACCATGTAGTTCCAGCCAGGCGTGATTGGCAAGCAATTCGGGATTTTTCCGTCGCATCCACCGAACTGGACCACGATGGAACCATCCGCGCCTCTCTTCGCTGTGAGGTTGTTGACCGAATACGCATCGTAAGCGTTCTATTCGGCAGCGGTGTTCGATCTTGACGCCGGATCCGTGCCATGACTATCTCCTTCGACCCCCATCCCGAGTCTCAGTTAGTTTTGCACATTCGCCACCGGCCACAAAAGGGACCTAGGCATCAGGGCACTCGACGGGTGGGCGGCGGTAGGAAACCGGAAAAATGTTAGTGTTTATCCGCCGAACTCGAATAGCCCGAGTGTCGTCATTACGAGGGGCGTAGACGTTCCTGAAGGTATGACGTTCGATAAGCAGGGGAATTTGTATGTCGCCAACTCCGGACGCCCGGCGGGGCGTTCAGGTTCGGCCCGTGCGTACAACGCGATGGGGAGGCAGATTCTCGCGATCAAGCAAGTATCCGCGCCAGTAGCCGTAGCATTCGCTGCGAGCGGCAACCTCGTGGTTGCAAATCAAGATTCAAGGCTAGTTTCTTTCTATCAGCCAAAATCAATCTCTCCCGTTCGATCCATAACGACGGCCCAGCCGCCAGCGATGCTACTAATCGGAAGTGGTGGAAACGTCTACGTCGGAGAATCTTATCGCGTCGAAGTGTTTGCGCCAGGTGCATCGGCACCGACGCGAACGCTGGCTATTGGCGCCGATGCGATGATTTGGGGATCAAAATAAGCCCCCGGGCTGTCGTTGAAGACGGCCTACCGCAACGACTGCAAGAAACGCGCGTAGCTATGCGATCGCAGGCGTAAACTCGTCGCGGTCAGCTATACGACTTCGCTCGCCTTCGTTACACCCAGTCGCGGAGCGTCACGGCGACAGTTTTTGTGGTTCCGTCTTTCGATACAACCTGCAGACGTAAAACCGTTCCTACAGGTCCGTCAATGGCTTTGCGGACCTGCGACAACGTCGGCGCCTTGCCGTCAAAGCCAACGATCACGTCGCCCTTCACGATGCCCGCTTCCGCCGCCGGCGTGCCGGGGCGTACGTCAAAGACGACGATCTTTCCGCCGTTCGAAATGAGGAAGAGGCCGGCGCGCTCGTAGACGTCACGCGCTGCAAAGCTCGTGTTGGGCTGCAGCGCCATTGTCTCTTTGGCGTAATCGAAGGTGACGGTGAAGCGCTTCCAAACGCCGCCGCCAACGTTGGCCGCTACGAACGGCAGTGCGAAACCGCCCCCTTTATCCGTCGAGTAGCCCGCGACGAGGTCGTGCAACATGAACTGCGAAAAGCCCAGGCTTTCCAGTCGTCCTAGAAGACCCTTGCTCCCGCCGCCGACGCCGAACCCGTTGACGCTCTCGGCGCTGTGCGTCGAGGGAAGAACTTGCGGATGAGCTGCGACCCAAGGCGAAAACAAGTCGAGTGTGGCGTGCGATCCGGTATCGACCGTGCAATCGGATGCGATGCCGTCGATCGTACATTTGAACTGCGGTTGAGTACCGCCGAAATAAAACGACATCACCGTGGCGCCGGCAGGCGGACTCGCTCCCGGCATCTGCAGCGTAATCGTGTGACCAGCATAGTCGAACGTCGTGACGTAGCGCGCGAGAACTTCGAAGCCGATCACTCCGTCGGTCTTCTCTCCCGTAACGCCAAACAATTGCCGCACCGGAGCGACTGCAAACACCTGATTGCGCAGGAGCGCGTCGCCGATTTGCAGCGAGTCCACCGTACCGATGCTAATCGACTGCGTGGCCGCCCCCACGCCCCCCATTTGAGCCGCGCCGGCTCCCTTTGCGCCTATCTCGCTCGCCACGGCGGGATCGATAACGTTGACGCCTCCCGTGTCGAAGGCGAAGCGGTACGGCCCCTTGCCGTTGAGCATGACCTCCAAGTCGACGTGATTGTTGATGAGTTCGAATGGGACCGTCGTGGAGCTGCGACCGGCGTTCATTGAAAAATCGTGCACGCTCGAGGCGGGCCGGCTTAAGCCTGTGTTGCCAGAATCGACGATCTTCGCCGATGAGACTGCAGCGTCGGTAGAGTTGCCGGCACTAGATTGCGTTCGGCGGTAAGCCACCATATAGCCGTCGACCGATCGGTAGTCGGAGACCGTCACCGTATTGACGATCGGGCCCAAGGCGATAACGTAGCGCGACGGCAGATGACTCGCCATATCTATCCACACCTGCATCGGAAGTTGCGAGCCCTTCGGGGTAACGATCACGACGGCGTAACGGTGCCCGCCATCGCTCCTTGCGCCGCTCCACGACACCGAAGCCCCGCCGGCGCCCGGTGTAAACAGCGTCTGGTTAAATGCGTACGCCTGATCGATCTCTTGAGACCTTCCGCCGACGCTGTCGTCTACCCAAACCAATCCCGTTTGATCCTGATTCCACATCGAGGTACCGTCGTATCCGTCGGCCGATACGACCGGCGGAGTCGAGAAGCGCTCGGCAAAAAGTATGCCGCCGATGGAGCCTGCAGAGGTTCCAATACCGCTCAGTCCGTTGCTCGTCACCGTTTCTTTTATCTGCAGCGTGCCTCGGCTCCGCAAGGTGCTCGCGCCGAGAGCCTTTCGCGTCTGCTGAATTGTGCTAGCAAGATCCGAGTCGCCGTTCGAGGCTTGGGCAATCGCGGTCATGGCCCAGCAGGTCAAAGCACATACCGCGACGGTGATATATAGTTTTTGCATGGTTCCTCTGGGTGCGCGCGGACGCCGAAGGAGCGTTTACTGGTATCCAGCCTTGCGTAGTTCGGAAACGAGTACGTTTCCCGGCTTGGCGATGTGATCGTGCAGTAGCGCACATGCTTCGGCGACTCTTGCTCCTTTTATGAGCGTGAGGAGCTTACGGTGCTGGCGCTGTGATTCAGCGAAATTATTTGTGACTTCCACTTCTCGATGGATGTAACGTGCGACGTTTCTCTGCAACGTGAGGATTGCGCCTAGAAGACGAGGCCGTGCTGCCGGTTTGTACAGGATGGAATGAAAGTCGGTGTTGAAGTCGGCCCACCGGCTGCGATCCCTATCAATCCGATCGAGTACCTGGGCAGCTTTGCGCAGATCGGCGTCGCCAATTTTAGGAATCGCAATCCTGAGCGCGCAGCATTCCAACGCGGAGCGCATGTCGTTGAGATCCTCGACTTCGGCGGCGGACAGAGCGGCAACGATTGCCCCGCGACGCGGGCGGATCTCGACGAGACCCTCTGCTTGGAGCCTGATGAATGTTTCACGAACGGGAACGTGGCTGACCCCAAAGGATCTAGCGATTTCGTCCTGACGTAGCGACTCGCCGGGGCTCAATCGCCCGCTAACGATTTCGCGGCGAAGACTGTCGAGGAGTACGTCTCCCATCGATGTGGTCGCTAACACGACGGCTCGTCTACGTGCATGCCGGATATAGTATATAATATATTATGTACGGGCGTCAAGGCTGACAAGATGTGAGGTAACATTTTTACAAATGGACGCAGATGCTCTTGAGTTCGCGCGGGCCCTCATTTCTCCGAGAGGCTCCGAAGAGTTGGGAGAACGTGCCGCGGACTTTGACTGGTTGGTTGGCAAGTGGTCTGCGATCGTGCGTGACTATAACGACGATGGCACGGTCGAGGAGAATGAGGGTTACGGCTCCGGTAATTGATGCGTTTCTATGCGCGTCTTGGGAGCGAAGGCGAACGTCCGCTTTCGCCTACGACGATCGCACACACGCATTCGCTCATCAACTCTGCAATGAAGTGGGCGCATCGCAAGGGACGCACTAACCGGAATCGAATCCGTGTATCGGGGTCCCGGCCGCTCCCGTCGAATACCTGAGAGTCCTTTTCTGTACGGGTTTTCGCATTTTTGAGTCCCGGCTAGTCCCGGCGAATCCCGGGGAGTACTACAAAGCGATAAGCGAAAGCAGGGCGGAGCGACCAAAGGAGCGTTTTATGGACGCGCTCCTCCTCGTAGACGTCCTCGGCGGCTTTCATGACGGTGTCGTAGACGTGATCGCGCACCCACCCGAAGATCGCAAGTCTATCGGCCACCCGGTTCGCGAGCTTTTCTACGAGTTTGCGAACGAATTCGGGTTCGATCATGACGGCAGATTTGGTCGGTGTCGCGGGTCGTGGCGGCCGAGGTGGAAGCGGTGACAGAAGCGGCACTTGTAGACGTGGTCGACCGCATAATTCCGCAACGCCTGCTGAGTCCGGTCCCACCGCCATGTAGCCGCCGGCGGTCCTTCAGGACACCGCGGTCAAGGATGCGGGGCCCGACCAGTCGGCGCCGGAGACCTTGACGATGGCCTGCCACGCGGCTTCCTGGTTGGCGCGATCGTGCAAGTGTGGTTGGCGCATCGCCTCAATTGGGCCGGTGAGCTTCTTGGGCGCCGAGGCGAAGAACTGCCCCGAGACGTCAGTGCCGAACTCCGATGCCTGGAGGTAGCGACGAGCCGCGGTCTCCGGCGTCTGAGACATGCCGGGGATGAGCTTTATCAGCGGCATCAGCGACTTCATGACCGGGCCAAGGTTTCGCACCGCCTTGGTGTCGGGCGCGCTGCCAGGCGAGACGGCGTACACGGCCATGTCGGCGGGTAGCCGGCGGGCCAGCGCCGCGGCCCACCAAGCAACGATTACCTTCGCATCGGCATACGCCCGGTTGGGCTCGTATTTCACGTTCGGCCCGTTGCGCACCAGGGCTTCCACCGCGGCGCTTCGGTCGCCGTGGTATTGCTTCTTCGCAACGGCCGCCACGTCGGTAAAGCTGAACATCGGGACGTCCCCTCGGGCAGGCTCCGCGCCAGCGATAACAATCCGCGCGTTGGGACTGAGCAGATTGGCGCGCAGCAGCCCGACAGTCAGTTGATGATGGCCGATCAGCGGGGCCTGAGACGCCTCGATGCCCGCCGCCGTGAGCACGCGCTTTTTGCCACCGACCATTCCGGCGTTGAGCAGTAGGAAATCGATAGGCAGGCCTCGCTTGACCAGCTCCGCGATAGCGGACTGAACGCTGGACGGGGTATCCAGATCCAGCTGCAGCGGCGTGAAGACCTGCGTATGCGTCTCAACCGCGAGCTGAGCGGCCGTTTCCTTGATCCGGGCCAAGCTGCGCCCGGTGACGATGACCTCGCGGTAGCCCTGGGCGGCGAGCAAGCGGGCTGCCGCATAACCGAGCCCGGAGGTCGTGCCGGTGACGAGAGCGATCGAATGTTCCATAAGGCCTCCCCTGGTTGAAGAGCTAGGTCGAACGGAGCGTCGCCCGCGACGCTAGGTGGCCTTTGCATATTGCAACTGTTTGGTACTATAATAGGGCGAACGGTCAAACGCAAGGGGTTTCGTACTAAGGTGTTCAAAAATATTTCCCGGCCACGGGGACGGCCGCGCAGCTTCGACGAGAAGGTCGCGCTGGACAAAGCGACCCAGGTCTTCTGGGCTAAGGGCTACGACGGCGTAACGATCGACGATCTCGTCGCCGGGATGGGCGTGGGGCGCCCGAGCCTGTATTCCATTTTCGGAGACAAGCGCACGATATTTTTGCGCGTCCTCAAAGCCTACGCAGAGAGGAAAGGCGCTCTGGCTGCCAAGGCACTCCTCGCACCGGGCACACTTCGCGACTCGCTGGGCGCCTTTCTGAGCAACGCCGTAGAAACTGCGACCGAGAAAGGATCCGCCGCGGGATGTCTTCTTCAGTGTGTCGCGCCCCTGGTGGACGATGCTGAGGTTCGGCGGTTCCTGAAGAAGGCGGCAGATGCCGCCGCCGAGTTGGTAGAACGCCGTTTCCGCGATGGGATCAGCGCGGGAGAAGTTCCCCCTGACTTTCCAGTAGCCGCGCGCGCGCGTCAGGTCCTCGACCTTACCCGCGGCCTGACGATGCGTGCACAGATCGGCACGTCCCGCAAGACGCTCCTCAATGACGCCGAGGAAGCGGCCGACTTGGTGCTCCTGCCACGGCGTCGAAATGCGGCGTCAGCACGTTGATGCTGGATGGTGAAGGTTAGAAAGAGTAACCCGCGAGCCGCCGCCGCCAGTCGGCCCACTCGGCCAGGAACAGGCCGGGCCGCCAACCGGAATCGAACCGTGATTCGGGGTCCCGGCCGCTCCCGTCTTAATGCCGGATGGTCCTTTCTTGCATGGGTTTTTGCGTTTTCGAGTCCCGGCTCGTCCCTTCGAATCCCGGCGAGTTTTGCGGAATTCCGTTAGATCGCCGTTAGAGAAGCAGGCGCTTTGTTCTCCGCTGGTGCAAGTTTAGGAGAAGGGCTTGCGCGAACATCGAAGCGGTTACCGAAGTTAGGCAGTTGCGCTTTGACTGTGCCGACTGAGCTAGCAGCTGCTGGTATGCTGTGCGGGCTAGTAAAGCTTCTCTTTGAGGTAGTCTTTCTTAATTTTGAGTATGGTGGCGCTTCCACGCAATCCCGACCCGGCACGCCACACAAGGCCATAACCATCAACGGGTCCCAGACTAGTGCAGGTCAGCGTGCGGGGAGCTACGCTTATGTGTTGTGTTCTGATGACGCCGGAGATCGTGTTTGCCCCCGACGTGATCGTGAACGACTCGCGGAAGGTCCAAAAAGCACCAAAACGCGGGTGGTAAAACTCCCAACGCCCGTGCGGCGCTGTAAACGTGCCCGGATAGGGCCCCGCTGCCGTACCGCTCGCATTGAAGAAGACCCCAATCTGGTCCTTGCTGCAGTGTGCAGCCCTGATATGAACGTTGCTTGCTTTGAAGACCTCGCCACCCAGCGACGCTAATGGCTTCACAAGGACGACGTTGCTGTTCCCGCCCGATTGCCTAACGTTCTGCTGAATCGGTGCCAACGGCGAGAACTGCGCTTGCGGTCCGCCACATCCTCCGAGTGTCGCAACGGCCGCGTAGGCGGCTAACGCATAGACGGCCGAACTTGAAATTGACATTGATTGACAGCTTAGATGTTTCATGAGGTACCTCCTAAAATTGGAGCCGCGCCGACGACTAAAGCTCCGTCGGTTTCAATGTTGCGAGAACGACGGCGCTCCAAAGCCGCCGGGTAGAGACATTTGTTGGATTCGGGTCCGAAGACTCGCGGGCAGAACGGTTTTCGACCGCGGAGTGACGTCAAGGCCCCCGTCCTTGGGTATAGCAACGTACGCAGGAATGCCGCCGGTACTCGGGTCGTAGGCGATACCGGTGATCTCGCCGTTCTTATTGATGCTTTCTGCGAGCATCAGAGAGAGTGACGAGTGTCGAACGAGCAAGTTGAGGTCGTGCATCACTCCATCTTGCCAAATGAAGGCCCGACAATTAAAACTGGCATCGCATGATTCGCCGACGACTTGATCGCGCTCGTTGATTCCGAAAGCGAAGCTGAAGACGTCGCCCGGTAGGGTTCCGAGGTCGGTCATTTTGCCGCTCTTCCAAAGGAAAGCGTGGGTGACGGTGTCCCCTGAGAGGTCCGAAAAGCCGACGATGTGACCGCGATTGTTGATGTCCCAAGCGACGTTGCCCGTCTTCCCGCCGAAGCCGCCGAGGTTCTGGGGCTTACCATGCCGCCAGAGGAGCGCATGAGCGCCGATCGCAGGGCTTATTGGAGCGCAGATTCCCGACCCCCCGACAACCTCACCGCTATCATTGATCGCGACGGCGGCTCCGACTGGGTCGCCCATAAGCGGCGGTAACTGCCGGATCTGCTTACGATGCGGCCCCCAGACAACCGCTTCGAAGTCGAGCACTTGTGGAGATGCACAGGCTGAATCCTGGGTATCGGTTTCGGCAGCCCCGACGATCTGCCCGGAGTTGTTCATTCCAAACACTTGACTGTTATTGCCACCGAGCGCCGGCAGCGCAGTCATCACGTCGCGCAACAGCACGTACCCGCTGCACGTGTGTTTGGTGAACACTGACTTCCCATCGATATTGAAGTGACAGAAGTTTTCCCTGAGCGGGTCGTTGGTCGAAGTAACGGAATCGCCGGCGACCATACCGCGATCGTTCACCGGCCACGCCAGGCTGTTATTGCCACCCAGCGTGCCGAGGTCGTGGATTTTATTATTACGCCACAGAAAGGCATGCTCGTGGTGGCCTCCGGTGAGATCTGCCGCGCCGGCCACCCAGCCGCGAGCGTTTATCCAGTTGGCGAAAGCCTCCGAGCCACCGAGGGTCTTCAGCTGCACGATCCTGTAGCGGGCTTCGTTTCCGTGAATGCCGCTCGCGCTCGTGCGGAATAGATCTGCAGCAGGGGCGACTTGAGATCCGCCGGCGTTACAGCCGCCGAGTATGGCGACGCCCGCGCAGATGCCTAGTGCATAGCGGCTTAAATCGAGAGTCTTCATCGGTTTTGCTCCTGTCTCGACGCAAACGCGTCGAAAGGGCCGACGGCGGTCGGCGCTGCCCAAGAATCGTTAGGATGAGAAGTAGCGTGGGACCAGACCGACTCCCACAGGTTAGCCCCACAGTTCGTCGATCCAAGCTATAGCATCGCCTCGCCAGGCCCCCTTCTTGCACTTTAGAGTCTTCCTCTTGAGGAATGAGGAACTAAGCGTATCGCGAGGGTCCGAATGAAACCCGAATGCGGAGGGGCCACGGCACCGAAGAGTGGGGTGGGAATACAACGTACAGGCTAACAACGCTTGGGCGCTTTGCCTTGAGCGTAAATGGGATTTCCGTGCCCAGCCCGGCCACCCGTAAGGCCCGGGCTTTAACGGCTTTCTTGCTCATGCATCGCGATGCCGACACCGCCCGCGAGGCGTTGCTCGAGATCTTCTGGCCCGACGCCGATCCAGGGCATGCACGTGACAATCTTTCAACGTTGCTCTCATCGATTCGGCGGTGCTTGCGCGCGGCGGCCCTGCCGGCGGACGAACTAATCTTCGCCGACAACTCCGTCGTGCGGTGGACTGCGGATACCTTGGTCGACGCGCAACAGTTCGCGACCCTTGCATGTCAAGACGACGCCGCCGCGGATGCGGAAGCAGTGGCACTCTACCGCGGAGATTTCCTTGAGGGCGACTACGAACAGTGGTCGACAGTCCAGCGCGACCGGCTGGCCACATTGTATGAAACACTCCTTGCGCGAGCGGTGAGAACCTCGCGCGACTCTGAGGCCGCCCGTCGCCTCATCGCGCGAAACCCATACGCTGAAGAAGGCTATGTCGTGCTGCTCGACACCGAACTGCGTGCCGGGCGCAGCGTCTCAGCACTTTCTCTGGTCGACCAGTTTCGCAAAACCCTCGCTGAGATCGGCGAGAGACCATCTGACGCATTTGAAGAACGATTCGGTTACATCGGCAGACGCTCGTTGGAAGTCCCTGCGACCAACCTGCCTGGTCAGATGACGAGCTTTGTCGGGAGAGAGGTCGAGCTAGGCGAGCTCAAGGTGCTACTTGCCAAGTCGCGCCTTGTCACGATCGTCGGCGCGGGAGGCGTGGGCAAGACGCGCGTTGCGGTGCAGGCAGGAGCCGAGTTGGCCCATGGGTTCGACGATGGCGTGTGGTTCGCAGATCTTGCGACGATGACGGGAGAGGACGCGGTGGTCACTGAGATCGCTTCGGCTTTCGACGTGAAGTCGTCGGGTTTCAGCGGGCTGTTCGAACACGTCGTCGCCCATTTGAAACACCGGCGACTGCTGCTCGTGCTCGACAACTGCGAGCACGTCGTTGCCGAAGCTGCGCGCGTCGTCGATGCAATCACTGAGGCGTGCCCGCGGGTCACGATTTTGGCAACGAGCCGGGAACATCTTGGCACACATGGTGAGCAGGTTTACCGTTTGCCATCGTTAGCCGTTCCTCCATCGGACGCGAAGCCTGAAGCCGACGATGCGCTGAAGTTCAGCGCGGTCGCCCTCTTTCTCGCGCGCGCTTCGGCAACCGATGCGCACTTCGCCGTAACCGACGCCAATGTCGGCGCGGTCGTCGAGATCTGCCGCCATTTGGACGGCATAGCGCTCGCCATCGAACTGGCTGCGGCGAGGGTGACCACTCTGAACGTCCATCAACTCCTGGAGCGGCTGCGCAAAGAGTTTCGGCTCCTGAGGGGCGACGACCGCACAGTGCACCCGCGTTACCAGACGATGCGCGCCACGCTCGACTGGAGTTACGAGTGGCTTTCCGAGGCCGAGAAAGCACTGTTTCCCCGCTTAGGGATTTTCCGCGGGGGCTGGACGCTTACGTCGATCCGCGCATGCGGCGCGGGCGAAGGCCTGGATGAGTTCGCCCTTCTTGATCAGTTGTGGCCGCTGATCAGCAAGTCTCTGGTGGCGGTGGAACTCAAAGGAAACAGTCAACGCTATCGGCTCTTGGAGCCGCTGCGTCAGTACGCGCTCGAACTACTCAAGGAACACGGCGAGTACGACACGACGGCGCTTCACCATGCGACATACTTCGTGGAGTTCGCCCGCCGCGAAGGCGGAAAGTATCTACAGATCTCAGACCTCGAATTCGTCCCGGCGATCGAAGAGGAAATCGACAACATTCGTGCGGCTTTGGAATGGTCGCTCGTGCAGGGCAACAACCCAGTGCTGGGCGCCGAGATCGCGGCCTCTCTTTATGGCTTTTGGTTCACGCAGTGTTACCACGAGGGCTTACGCCTGTTGGAAGCCGCTCAAGCTGCCGTCACCCCCGAGGCTTATCCGGCCCTCAGCGCAACAATCGCGATGGGCAGAATACGCGCGTACTGGCAAACCGACATGATGGCGTCAGCACGGATCGGCGATGAAGCGCTTCCGACAGCGCGTTCGCTCGGCGAAGGAACGGCGCTGGTGCGGTTTCTTTTCTTGCATGGCCACTCTCTCGTGTCAGTCGGGAGGTTGGAGGAAGCCGAACTGCTTTTGAACGAAGCGCTACAAGTCGCATTGCGGGTTGGCGACACATATAGGCAATGGGCTGTCTATACGTCACTAGCCAAGCTGCACAGAAGGCGCGGGGACCTTAGCCTTTCGCGAACCTGCATCGCGTCGATGGTCGAGGCCTACAAGCTAGTCGACCTTGCTTTCGATCGCAATCGATACTACGTCCTCGTAGAACGCGCGTGGCTCGAGCACTTGAACGGTCATCTCGATCGCGCCCTTGAACTGGCCCGGGAAGCGTACGAGCTTACTCGAGCGGCTAAGGACCTTCCCGGGAGCGTGCAGAGCGAGTATTACCTAGGAGCCCTGCTCATCGTATCCGGCGATGATTCGGCCGCGCGCACGCATGCACGCTCCCTGCTGAAGCTGAGCACCGAGGAACTCTTTGCGCATGGAATTCCGGCCGCTCTACAGCTGCTCGCTGGAGTGGCGGTGCGGCGCGGACTCTACGACCAAGGCGCTCGACTTCTCGGTTTCGCTGAGGCGCGCTTCGCAGAGCAGACCATACGGCGAGATGTGTGGGTTGAAGTCGAACCGGAGTGGTTTCTGGAACCGCTACGAGTTCGCTTTGGCGAGGCTCGGCTCGCAGAGTTGATGGCGGATGGCGCCGCATGGTCAGAGGACCGCGCCATTGAGGAAGCGCTCAAGGTCTAATGCGCATCCCGGCGACTAAGCGTTGAGACCTTGTAAATACCGGCCTTTTTTGGTAGCGCCAACGGGAATCGAACCCGTGTATCGGGGTCCCGGCCGCTCCCGTCGAATACCCGAAAGTCCTTTCCCGTACGGGTCTTCGCGTTTTTGAGTTCCGGCTAGTCCCTTCGAATCCCGACGAGTTTTAGGTAATCCGTTAGATCCTTGTTAGAGGAGCGAGTGCTCGCTCTACCGCCTCGGCGCACGAGAGGCGACACTACTATTGAACGGAAGCTGGCCTGAGGGTGACATGTTACGCAGCTGACAACTGCGAGAACTGCTTAGCTTTGAACTTGTCGGCAAACTCCCTTGGCGATCGGTGGTGAAGCGAGGAGTTGAGGCCGTACCCCGCTGTAGTCCTCTGCCATGTAGCGGCACTTCGGCGAGCTTCGAAGATCGGGGGCTTTTAGGCGCAGGGGGGACCTGTACTGATCCAACCGAGAGCAGAGCACCCCCGCAAGCTAGTGCTTTGAATATCCTGGCTTTGGTAAGCATCCCGTAATAGAGCCCATCGCGGCTATATGCCTGCTTTGCTGACTACGGCGCCCTGTGCGTCCTTCACGCCCTTAACAATCGCTTTTGTCGCCCTTCCGCCGGCAGGGTAATTGAATAAAAGAGCGTCCGATCGCAAGCGGTTTCCAAAATACACGTTCGGCGCAATAACGGCGTGATTCTCGATCCAGAACTGCTTGACGTACTGCGCGCCACTGTCCATGTGAGTCGTGCCGACGATCGTTCCTGTGCTTCCATTAATTGCGAACTCATAGATATTCGTTGTCTGATCCCCGATCGCCACATGCTTTCCGTCCCACTGAACGCCCCCTGGAAATCCAATGTACTGGTTGAGCGCGATTTCGGTAAACGTGGTGTTGCCTTTCGGAAGCATCGCGAAGACAAAGTCTCCCGTGCCCCCGGGAGCGCGTACACCATCGACGAAGAGGTTCCCCTTGTCGTCGTATCCGCAAAAATACATTTGCTGGAACGCCGAATCCTGGTACGTTGTTGCCTTACCACGCGCGTTCTTATAAATGGCAACGGTGGCAGCTGAGCCAAACCCAAGGCTGGCAACAGCAAGGTTACCGGTTGTCGGATCAATGGAGCACCCTACGGGATCTTTAGTCGGACTATCCAAGGTGGCCGTCCGCTTCGTACCGCCGTGAGCATACTCAAAGACCTTAGAGTAACCACCGTCAACGATGAAGACATCGCCCTTCTTATCGACGCACATCCCCGTCGCAATATAAAAGTGCCTGAGGGTTCCTTCGAATTTGCCCCGCGGGTAGGAATAGACGGTCACGGTCCTGACGTCGGAGACGTAAAGCAGATCCTGTGCCTGCGCGTCGGGCGCCATCGAGGACGGTCGGTCTGCCTGCGCAGTGATTGCAGCCGTGTTGACAGGGGCGCTACCACTCAGTCCTAACAGGCCGAACTCTTGCTGAAGCGCGGCGACGCGGGCTACAGTAGGACCGAACGCCTGCTGAGACGCTTGGCTATTACAGCTACTCAAGATGGCAACTGCGGCAGAAATCTTGACAGTCGATATAAGAGAAACCCTCACTGGGATCCCTCCTTGCGTTAAGGTTAAGTTTTTTGGCTCGTTGTAGTGCTCCCCGCTTATGGAACACTCAGTTCGGCTTGCGCGGGTTGGCTCTTAGCGGCCTGATGATACATTCTCTCGAACTCGGCCGGAGACCGCTTTCCGAGCGAGCTGTGTGACCGATTCTCGTTGTAGTCGTGGATAAACGCACCGATCGATTTGCCAGCGTCCTCGACGTCGACATAGGCGCGAACCCAGATTTCTTCGCGTTTAAGCGTTCCGATGAAGCGCTCGCACACCGGATTATCGGTTGGTGTGCCCGGCCGACTCCAGCTCTGCTTCAGCTCTCGCTCAAGCAATGCGTCTTGGTAGCCGGAACTTCCGTACTGGCTTCCGCGATCGGAATGGTGAACCAGCGTCGCTTTGGGTCGACGGGAGACAATCGCCATCTGCAACGCCTCGAGCGTCAACTCAGTGCTAATCCTTGTTCCGAGCGCCCAACCGACGCATCTCCGACTGAATGCGTCGACCATGACGGCCAAGTAGATCCAGTACGACCGCAATCGCACGTAGGTGATGTCAGTGACCCACAGCTGATCGGGGGCCGTTGGGTTAAACCGCGAAAGATTCGCAAGCTCGCCGGCTGCGTGTCCGCCCCGCCACTTAGGGCGCCTCAACGGCTTATGTTGCAAGTCGTGCGAACGCATAAGCCGCAGCGTCCTTTTGATGTTGATAACAATGCGCTTTCGGTGAAGGCGATTCGTGACTTGGCGATAGCCGTATCGCGGATGCTTGATCAGAATATCCTTGATAGCGGCGACGACCCGCAGATCGCCTTTGCGCAGCGGCGGCTGCGCCGGGCGATAGAAGGCCGATCGAGGAATGTTGAACGCCCGCGAAAAGATCGTGATCGTCAAGCGCACCATACCGTATGGCGTTGGAACCACCGTGCCGGTGAGCTCCTTGGCCAGCGCGAGGCAGGCTATGCGCCTTTGTCGCGGGCTAAGTCCTTGATGCGCTGCAACGCTTTTTTTAGCACGAGGTTTTCGGCGGCCATCTGCCCCAGCTGGCGTTCCAACTCGCCGATCTTCGCGTTATCGGTGTACGCTTTGCCGCGGCCGGCAAACGCATCTTTCTGGTATGCTTTGAAATCGCGTACCCATTTGCGCACAACTTCGGGATGCAGATCGTTCGCCTTGGCGACTTGGCTGGCGACGGCGCCTTTCAAGATCGATTCGACAATCTGCATCTTGAACTCGCGGCTGAAGCGACGGTAGGACCTTGGCATGACTCCCTCCAAGCGGGTAGGCAAGCCATTCTTTCTGTGTCAGGGACGGGGAGCACTACACACATTAGTATTTTGTGCGGCCTTCGATGAGTCGTTTGCGATCATCGGGAACCCCATATACCATTTGTCGAGGACGTTAAAGATACCAGGAGAGGAAAACATAGGCTTACCCCCTCAGATGTATATATTATTGATCAGACTTGCTCACCGTAATTCCGAAAAGCCGCGAAAAGTTGCCTGAGGGGTTCTTAATCTGCACTAGCGGTTTACCGCCGCCAGGATATTTCCAAATTCCTATATTGACATTGCCACGTCCCAATCGGGCATAGATAAGGAGAATGCGCTTACCCTCAATCCAAGATAAGTAAGCGGATTGCGGAAGTCCCTTGAAGGTCGTTTTCGCGACAACTGTTGCCGTCGAGCCTGTCACCTCGAGGCGATCAATAAAGGCGTGTGGATGTTTTCGGCCTATTGCGACTTCGACAGTCAGATATTTGCCGTCCCACTGGACGGAGCCGGCGCTTAAGTCAGCGGGTGGCGTGATAGTAATGCTTTGAAGGCTTGAACCGCCAGCTGGAAGTTTGAGAAGACCTAGGGCGTTGCTTCCGACCGTTCTCCCGTCCACAAACAGGTTGCCTTGGTTATCATAGCCACAAAAGCTTGCAGAAAAGCTTGTGTATGGATACGCTTTAGACTTTGCATATGGCGGAGTAAATATCGTGATCTCGTTTTGGTTGCTCGTGACCACGGCTAGGTCCCCGGTGACTGGGTCGACCGCACATCCAAATCCTTGAGATGGTAAGCTGATGGTTTGATTTGGTGTGGTAGCGCCATGAGCATAAACCAAGATAGTCGTGCTCACGATAAGAAACACATTACCGGAGGTATCAGAGCAAACGCCCTGTGAGCTTTCATTGATTGTGCCAACAAGCTTGCCATCGGGATATGTTAATACATAGGAAGCCCCTCCGTCCGAGGACACGTAGATTAACTTCTTAGGTATTGGCGTCGCTTTGACTGCTAACGATGATTGCCCGACGAGTGCACTTGAAGCTGTGCTTGTTCCCTGCGGACCTCCGCATCCGGCAAATGGCAGTAGTAGTGCCACACTTAAAGTTGCGGCTCCCAAGAGACATGAAGTTTTCATCGGTTTCTGCTCCTTGGCCCATTCGGGCATCTAAGGAGGAACGTTCGGTTGGCCCCAAAGCGTTCCCGTCGGGATCACGGGGCTATTGGGGAGGAATTGCAGCGCGGCTACAGGCCGACGATCCGAAAACTTAACCGACGATAACTTCCGCTCGGTCCGCGGTGTCCTTGGGCTGGAGGCCTGTCCAGCCTCGTTGTGTCAAGGCGCTCGCCTTTCACTTCCTCAGCGCTCGCCCTACTGACCTGCAACTATGTTAGCGCCGGAGTGCGCCACGGGTCGCCGCATCGCACTATAGCGTTTAGTACAGTGAGAAGCTTTCGCATTCAGGCAACGAGCGCGACGCGGCCGGGTTTCTCCGCGCTTTTTAATCGGTTCCAGAACTGACATATAAGGCCTCGCGCACGCTAGAGCCACTCGTCCGCGGTGAGCGCGCCTTCACCAGATTGATCGGCCTGCCGGTTGTTTGCGGCGGCGATTTGGCCGCTGGAATTGCGGTTAGCCGCGCGTAACGGCTCGTGTCACGGTAGTTGGGAGGGGCGTATGGCGCCACGCTGCCGCAGTGTACTTCATGGGAAGCCACTGGCGCAGCATTCAGAACTGGCGCAGCTTCTCCGATGTCTCCTGGTGGGAGGCACAGCAGAGCGCAGATGACTGCAGCGACGCATCGGTGCATTATCGGCCTCCACAACGACTTGATGACGCCGGGAGGTACTTAGCTAAGCGCAAGCCCGCTTCTTTTTCCACGGGTGGGATAGCATAGCAAGAATCCCGGCAATCGTAAGATCGCGGCCGGAACGCCAACGCAAGCGCTTGCGGTGAACCAGCAATTTGTACTCGAGTAAGCGCGCCTAGCGAGAAAGGGGACGTGAACGCGTTACGCCGGCATCGAGCTCACGCAGGATCGCGACGATCTGCCTCAGTGAATCGGCTCTTAGCATGTCTCCTGCGAGCTGAGCGGCGCCGAAGGCGGCGCGACCTCGCCTTGCTGCGGCTGGGCGTACGACGCCGCAGGCGTTGTACGCACAACCACCGGCTTGCGTTTTGAAAATGGGTCGATCGAGAGTAACGCATCGCATCGAATCGCGCATGAAAAAGGATAGCGTTAAGCTCGCCTTCGTGATATACTTGGCCTAAGACAACGTACACGAATTACGCCCGCATAATAATGCGGGTGTAATCACAAGTCCCGATGCGGATCGTTCGCGCGGGGCTTTTTTCTTTTTGCGAGGTGACGTCATGATCTCCAAGTCGGTGGCGGCGCGCAGCCATACCCGGCGCTTCGCGACCGGCATCGACTACATCACGGAGCACGCCCACGAGCGCGCTTGTGCACAGGCTGGACGTTCCTTCGGAGATGGCATCGGATACGCGAGCGCACCGAAAAAGGCAGCCTGGGTGCAGCTACGCGGCGTCACTTCGGTGGAGATGGCTGCACTCGAAATGGAGGCCGTCGCAGCACTCTCACGACGCTGCAAAGATCCTGTCTACCACCTCATCGTCGCCTATGCCCAGGGCGAGCATCCGACGCGCGAGCAAGTCGTGAGCGACGCGGAGCGGTTGCTGAAGGCGATCGGCATGGAGCGCAACCAGTACGTGTTAGCGGCCCATCAGGATACCGACAACTACCACGCCCACGTCATCGCCAATCGCATCGGGCCGAACGGCAAGGCGAACGACCTGTGGCAGGAGCGGATCAAACGCGAGCGCACCTGCGCGGAGATTGCGGCCGAGCGCGGGTGGGAGATCGTCGTCGGCCGGCACAACCGCGACATCGTCCAACGTGTGCGTCACCTGTATGCGCCGCCGCCGGACCCGGAGCGACGCCTGAGCGATGGTGTGTATCGGCAGCTCATCGAGCGCGGTGAGCTCCCGTGGCAGGAGAGCGCGCGCCCGTATGTGCTCGACGCCATCGATCGCGCGAAGAGCTGGAGCGAGCTGCATGAACGGCTGGTCGCGCACGGTGTCGTCGCGAAGCTGGTTAAGCGCTGCGAGCGGATACGGGGGCTGGCATTCGCCGAAGGGTTCGAGCGCGGCGCGCCGGGTTGCGCGGCGTCACGCATCGATACGCGCTGCGCATTGCCGGCGCTTGAGCGGCGCTTTGGGCCGTTCACGCCGTCGCGCGAGCTGACGAAGGACACGAGCGATGGGGCGCAATGGGTGCAAAACGCGCGAGCAACGATTCTCGGCGCAGTCGACAGCGCGCGCTCGTGGGAAGATCTAACGCAGCAGCTCGACCGCGACGGGATCGTCGTCAAGTTGATCGCGCGGGGGACGCGCGTGCAAGGACTCGCATTTGCACAGGGGCGCGATCCGGGCGCACCGGGCTGCGGTGCGTCGCGGATCCATCCGCGCTGCAAGAAAGCAGCACTCGAGCAACGCTTCGGGGCGTGCCCGTTTCCGCGGAAGCAACCGCCAAAGCGCAGCCGCAGCAGCGTTCGCGATCGGGCCGAGCGCGAGGCGAACACGGATCCGCGCTGGGCACTGCGTGACGCGCAACGCATCGTCGACCACGCCCGGATTCGATCGGAGTACGCGCAGTATCGCGACCGTTTCTTTGCCGACCATCATCGAGCGACAGCCGACCGCAGAGCAGCAGCATGGGAGCGCGAGCGAGTACAGCGCCACTGCGAGGCCAAGCGCCGCCGCGAAGCGCGCCTGCTCTTGCGCGCAGTGGCGCGGCTGGCCGCGCGCGGCGCGGTCGCCCGGCAACTCGCGCACTGGTCGATCGATGCCGTCATCAATCGCCGGCGCGCGCACGAGCACGACGCCGGGCGCGTGCGCTGGGAGGCGGCAAAGATCGTGCTGGCGTCAGAACGCAAGCTGGTGCGCGAGGAGAAGCCGATGGACTATCGTTCGTTCGTGGCGCAGCGGGCTCGCGTCGGGGATCTGGCGGCGCAGCGAGTTTTGGGCCAACTCGAGGCTCCAGCGCATAATCGGCACGAGCGGGCCGCAGAAGCGCCATGGCCGCACATAACTGTCGACCAGATGCGCGAGCGTTTGCACTTCATTCGCGCAGAAGTAGAGGACCGCTACGAGCACGCTCGCATCGAGCGGCGGGGCTTGACCCGCCTCGAGCGGCCGCCCACGATCGAGCAGGCGCTCGCGTCGGCGCGAAAAGAGATCCAGGCGCGCGCCAGTGAGGCAACGCAGTTCACGCCGGCCGAACGCGCACAGCTTGCGCGGCTGGCGAAGGAGCAGCAGACCTGGAACCCGTTTGTGCGCAACGCGGCCAAGAAGGCAGCCCTGAAACTGCATACCGCGCAACAGGCTCGCTCTGAAGCGGAGCTCACCAAAGCCACGCGCGACTTTGAAAGTGGCGACGCCCAGCGAGTTCAAGAACGCATTCGCAGCGATGAACGCACCTACCGCGACTACGTCCGCGCGTCGCTCGGTCTCGAAGACCAGATGCGCAAAGCACGGGTTGCGCTGCGTGAAGACCTACCGAAGATCGAAAAACAGCTGACGGTATTGGAACGCACCGGCGTTACGCAGCTCGAATGCGAGGGTGTGGTGTGGCGCGCAGGGCTCGACAAGCTCGCAGCGGCCGTCGATCGCGCATGCCAGGCGTTGCCGCAGGAGCTTCGGCGGGATGTCGAGTTCGCGATCCGCCGAGAACAGCGCGCCCTCAATCGCTCGCGCGAATCGATTTCGATGGACCGTTAGCAGCGCTCAGCTCGATCCGTGTATTCACCGAACCCGAGCTCCGTTGCCGACCGAATCATCGTGCCAGCGATGTGCCCGACGTGCTGCTCCTTGTAGCGTGTCGGCAGTCGACCAGGTAGCCGTGCGGGTTACGTGCGAACGAGTATCTGCGGAACGAGCGACTAATGCGTTGCTAGCGTTTTCGTTCGCCTTTCCATCTTCCTGGCACGACATACTAACGGAGCTAGCGCGCGAAGTGCGCCACGATACAGTGGACGTTACCGTTGTCGAGCAGCATTGCAACTCATATTTGGCGAGTCTTACCGGGCTGGCTGAGCGCGACCGGAGTCCGCGTAACGCCGCCGCCCCTGGCTGCCGTATTGAAAAATGGGCGATCGCAGACCACCTCGATGCTGGGATCGTGTTGCGCGCGATTACTGCTTCGAACGGGATAGAACCTCCCGTGAGCGCCTCATGCTTTCACGCGGCACTGCTGACGTTGCGCGTCGAGTTTGATGTAGGCGGGGACGGAGGAGCGGGATCTTCATCGTCGCGCGCAGAGTGTGCTTCGGCAAGAGTGGGCAGGCGGTGCACGGAGTCGCGGTCGCAAGTATCGGAGCAGCCGGGTCCAGGGTATGCCATAAGGCCGAGCGCAGCTCGCCCTGGACGCGGCTGCTATCATGCGATCGATCCGACTTCGTGCAGCGCCGGCAGGGGGCTCGAAGCGCGAGGTCGTCTCGGAAAAGCACTGCGATTGGTAGCGATAGGCTTGCATGTGTGGTACAATTTTGGTGACAGAGTGTAGCAGACTTTCGCCCGCATTATAATGCAGGTGAAACTATGAGTCCCGTAGCGTCAGCAGTTCGCGCGGGACTTTTTCTTTTGCGGAGGTGAGCTCGTGATTACGAAGGCGGTGCCGGCGTCGCGCGCATCGATTGCGACGCCGCGATGGGCGGCGCACGGCTCGACGGCCCTGCTGCGGCGATCGAGCAGCAGTATCGAGCTCTGCCACACGAGATTCGGCAAGACGTTGAGTATAGCATTCGCAAAGAACAGCGCGCACGCGACTCCATGACGATAGACCGATAACTTGGCCCGACCATCGCGCCGTTCCGTTCTCGGCAGCAACCCAAGGGGTGGGTGACCAGACATGACCACACAATCGATCAGGTCGATGCCGCCCGGCGCGCAGAGCGCACGCTTTGCGGACCTGCCGGACATCCTAACCCCACACGACGTGATCGCGTTTCTCCCGATTGGGCGGAATGCGGTCTACGATGCGATCAAGCGGCAAGCCCTCAAGAGCATCCGTGTGGGCCAGAAAATCCTCATCACGAAGGCCGCCCTGCGAGAGTTTCTCGGCGGAAACGTCGTATAATATCCTCGCCTGGACCGCGGAAAGAATCCATGGCAAAACCAAAACACCTTGGGGTCAAGAAGTACATGATCGTCTATGACGTGCCCCCGCAAAACGGAAAGGGCCGTCAGCAAAAGCGAGAGATCCTCCGCGGCGTGACCAAACACGAAGCGGAGTCGTTTCTTGCCAAACGCATCGAAAGCGTCGCGCGGGGCGAGTACACCGCAGACGCGGACATGACCATGTCTGACCTCTTCGAGAAGTTCATGAGGCACAAGGCAAAGCGCCTCGAAGCGACGACGCTCGATCGATACGAGGGCATCATCGCCACCTATCTTCGCCCGACGTTTGGAAAGATGCGTTTGACCGCACTGCGCAAGGCGCATCTCATCGAAGCGTACGAGAAGTGGCAAGCGCAGAAGCAGACGAGGCGTTCGGGTCGGACGATCCGGCACGTGCATGATCTGCTGCGGGCGACGCTCAACTGGGCCGTTAGTCTTGACTACCTCCAAACCAACGTCGCCGGCAAGATCACGTCCGACGACCTTCCCAAGGCCTTCAAACCCGAGAGCACGGTGCTCAACGAGAACGAGCTACGCCACTTGCTGGCAGAGGCGCAATCGCCCACCTTCCTGGCAAAAAAGCGCGGCACCGTCTCGTCGCATCCCTGGTTCTATCCGGCGTTGGTCTTTGCGGCCTACACCGGGGCCCGGCGCGGCGAAGTCTTGGCTACGCGTTGGCCCGATCTCGACTTGGACGGCGGCACGGTTACGATCCGTGAATCGCTCGCCCAGCCGCGCTCGGGGCTCGCGTTCAAGCGGCCAAAGAACGGGCAGGTCCGCACGGTTACGATCACTTCGGAGCTCGTTGCCGTCCTGCGCTCGCACAAAGCGAGGCAGGCGGCAGAGCAGGTGCACCTGGGCGAAAGGTACCACCGGCACGACCTGGTCTTCGCGATGCCCAACGGCATGCCGGTTTCCCCCGAGGCCTTCGGGGCGGCATTCAAGCGGCTCGTCGAGCGGGCAAAGGTCGCGCGGATTCGGTTACACGACCTGCGAGACACCCACGCCTCGCTCTTGGCAAAAGCTGGCGTGCCGATCGAGGTGGTCAGTCAGCGACTCGGTCATAGCTGCATCGGCGTCACCGTCGATCGTTACGTGACCGTCTATCGGGAGCGTGACGCGGCGGCCGCCGCAGCGTTCGCGCGATTAGTCGCGTGACAAAAACGAACAGCCGACGTGACAATTCCGTGACAAGTCGGCTTTTCTAGACCGGTAAAAGCGCCGGATTCCCTCGTGAGATATGCGATTTTGTTCTTAGCGCCAACGGGAATCGAACCCGTCTTTCCGCCTTGAAAGGGCGATGTCCTAACCGATAGACGATGGCGCCGCGACGCCTTCACACCCTACCCGCCGAGGGGTTCGCTGTCAATGCTCCTTTCGGGACCGACGCAGATACTCCGGGACGGAAATGCCGGAGCGCAGCTTTGGGTCGGGGACCGGCGTATCGTAGCCGGAGTGCAACGGGAGCAACCCCGCCCAGATGTCGAGCGAGAGATCGCTCGCGATGTCGACCGGTGGGCCGCTGCGTATCTTCGCGGACGCCTGTTCGATCGGCATCTTCACGACGACGGTCGCCGCAAGCTCGCCCGGCGTCGGTGAGCGCGCGTCTTTCCAACGGCCAGGCATGACGTGCTCGACGACCGCCTCGAGCGCGGATTCTCGCTCTTGGGGCGATTGTACGATCTCCGCCGTGCCCATCGCCACGGCTGAGCGATAGTTCATCGAGTGATTGAAGGCCGATCGTGCGAGCACGATATCATCGACGATCGTCGCCGTGATGCAGAGCTTGGTGCCCTCAGCGCTCTTCAACCATCGTGCCAGAACCGAGCCGTGGAGATAGAGCGTCCGATCGACGCGCGCGTGGATCGTCGGCAGCACAATGGGCTGGTTCTCTGCTGAGACAAAGCCGACGTGGCAGATCAACGCCTCATCGAAGATCGCCGCGATCGTCTGGAAGTCGTAATGGCCGCGCTCGGGGTGCCGGCCTAACGCAGCGAGATCGTCAAGCATCTCAGGCTGACGTCTATCGCGCTTGAAGCGGTTTGATCCTTCATCGAGCGCGCACCACGATGCTGCCTTCCAGTTTATATTTCCCGAGCCCGTGGGCTTGCATACCGTTTGAAATAATAATAGAACGTCGCGTCGTGGTCGATCGTAAATATGTCGTCGCTCAT
Source organism: Vulcanimicrobiota bacterium (assembly GCA_963739845.1). Lineage (GTDB taxonomy): Bacteria > Vulcanimicrobiota > Vulcanimicrobiia > Vulcanimicrobiales > Vulcanimicrobiaceae > Cybelea. Next base: position 586,715 of record CAVUBQ010000002.1, read on the forward strand.
GAGGTAGAGCGGTTGCTCGAGAACTGCAGACGCCTGCAGCGGCGGCCGGAGGGTACGGTCGCCCCTTCGTGCTCGTTTCGGCTCGGGCACTGTGCTCGTCGCGGGCGAACGCCGCCGCCTGAGCGAAGGGAAGGCGCGTGAAGAGTCTCATCGTGTTCGACTTGGACGGTACGCTTGCGCCGAGCAAATCGGCTATTGACGACGAGATGGCGTCGCTGCTCTGCCGCCTTCTCGAGGTCGTCAGGGTCGCGATTATCTCTGGGGGCGATTTCCCCCAGTTTCAAGAGCAGGTGCTCGGCCATCTTCCTGCGGGCAGCGCGTTGACAAATCTGTCGATCCTTCCGACGTCGGGAACGAAGTTCTTCGCCTACGATGGCGGCTGGCGGAAGCTCTACTCCGACGATCTGACCGCGCCGGAGAAGCAACAAATCGAGGACGCGCTCGACAAGGCCGTCGCGCAAAGCGGCTTTCAGCCGAAGGAGTCGTGGGGAGAGCGCATCGAGGATCGCGGGACCCAGATCACCTACTCGGCGCTCGGGCAACAAGCCCCGCTCGACGCGAAGCAAACGTGGGATCCGGATTTTGCTAAGCGCAAGGTAATTCAGTCGCTTCTCGACGGTCTGCTCCCAAATTTTTCGGTTCGCCTTGGCGGTACGACTTCGATCGACGTTACGCGGCCCGGCATCGACAAAGCGTACGGGATTCGTAAGCTGCGGGATATCCTTGACGTGCCGATCGATCAAATGCTGTACGTGGGCGACGCGCTGTTTCCCGGAGGCAACGATTATCCGGCGCGAGAGACCGGCGCCGACTGTATTGCCGTACGCGACCCCGAAGATACGAAACGCGTTATCGAAACGATCATTGTGCTCGTCAAGCCGGATGCGGGATCCGCATGATCCGCGCTTAAATACTAGCCAGAAAGGCGTCGATCGCGGCAAAGAACGCAGCCGGCTGATCGAGCATCACGAAATGCCGTGCGTCGTCGATCGTAACGACCGTTGCTTTCGGATCCGCGGCGAGAAGCTTCTGATAGTAGCTCTTCTTGCCGTCGAGCGTCGGCTGCGGCGAGAACGGGTTCCTTGGGTCGATGCTCGCGTCGAATGGCGCGATCTCGAGGAGCGGCACCGTGATTCGCGAAAGGTCGGGGCGCAGATCGCTCGTCATGCTTTCGCGCAGGTATTCGGCGGTCGCTCCGACGTCGGCACCCTCCGAGTAGCTCGTCGCCGCGGCGACGTTCTCCGGTTTAGTCATATAGCCAATTTGTATCTGTTGCGCCATCGCGAACTGCTCGGGCGAAAGCGACGCAATTCGGCTGGCCGTTTGGCCGGCGATCGCCGCTCGCGCCTGCGCCGTTTGGTTATCGAGACCGGCGAAGACCGGCAACCCATCTACTGCCACCGCGCCCGCGATCAAGTCGCTATGTTCTTCGGCTAGGCGTATCGCTAGGATGCCGCCCAGGCTATGCCCGATGACGACCGGTTTGCCGGTTCGCGGCAAGAACGCGGCGATGTCGCGTACGACCGTGTCGAGCAAAGGCGCCGCAACCTTCGGTTGACCGCCAAAGCCGGGGAGCGTAAGTACGTAAATCGCATGACTGCCCTGGTATCGCGCTACCGTCGAATCCCAGACCTTCCCCGAGTCGGTAAGGCCCGGGATCAGGACGAGCGCCGGCGTGCCGCTTCCATATTGGTCGACGTGCACCGAACCGGCGGCGAACGACGCGGTAGGCGCCGGTGCCGCCGCTACCGTTGCCAGGAACGCCACTGCAACCAGCACTGCCTTTAGCATTAATACCCTCGCTGTCGGCTCTTCTGTGGGCCTGGTAGGATTCGAATCTCTGGGGAGTCATTTCGACTCGTAGTGTTCCGCATACTCTCGCCTCGATTCGTGCGTAAGCGCAACTCGCCCAGCGGCAGTTCACCGCGACTCGTTGCGACTCATTGGGGTTCATTGTTCCGAGTCGTTCCGAGTCGCCGAATCGCCATGTGGAGGCCTGGCGATTGGCACTTAGGGAAGGTTGCGGGCGCGATAGATGCGCTACAATGCCCCATAGCGTCTCCGCAAGCTTTGGGGCAGCCGCCACGATGGCTACCCCGCTGCAGAGGGCACAGAATCGTCGCGATGCTCCCATCCGCAGACCTTGATAAGTAAGGTCGCGGCTCTTACGCTCTCTGCGTCTTCACCGTAGAGCGCTGTTCGCAGTTGCCGCGACAGGACGGCCTCGCGCTCCATGTCCAGCCGCGCTAGGTCTCGCCGTAGTATTTCCTGGACACCGGGCGTCCCGAAGACGTGGGCTGTGTAATCCTTATAGAGTTGCACCTTATCCGGCGGCAGGCGGTTCATGGCGGCGAACCCTAAACGAATGAGCGCACGAGTCAGATCGCCCCACTCTGCGATGAACGCCCGAGCGGCCAAAGGATCGCGTACCGCCGATGGCAAGGCTTCCCACTCGCTGATCGTCCGGACCTGGCTGAGACCAAGTCTTCCTCGCAACTCTTCGACTTCACGCCTGAGCTCCCGTCGCGTCATCGCCCGACCATCATAGCAGGGCGGCGCAGGCAAAGCGCGGGGCTTTAGAAATTGAAGCAACGACGCGGCTTGCTACAAGTTGGCGCCGCCTCAATTGATAGCTGCCAACCTCACGCGACCCACTTGCGGCAGGCCCCCACCCCAACACGCGCGCGCGTGCCAAGCCGTTGCGATTACGCCACCCCCTCGCGCATCGAACCAGCCTCACGCGAACTCACTTGCGGCATACCCCCCACCCCAACACGCGCGCGGGTGCGCGAGGGTCAACACGCCACCCCCTCGCGCATTGAAGCAACCTCGCGCGATGCGTGATCGGAGCGCGTCACACGCGGGCGCGAGCGAAGCCGCTAAACCACCACGCCGGCTAGCGCGATCTGGCCTCGCAGGCGTAGTGGATGGGTTGCATGTGCCCCTTATACTTAGTGCATGGTACATTGGGAGCCGTTGCAATTCACAAACTGGCCAGGGACGTATATCTTCATGGCCTTCACTGCGGCTGTCACGATCAACGAGTCACGCCGCAACAGTCCCATATTGCGGGGTATCGATATAGTGTTCAGCCTCTGTCTTGCCTTTGCAGCCGGACAGGCGGCTGGGTTCCACGTGGGACAACAAGCCGACCAATGGGCCATCGTTTGTCTTGCTGCACTCGTGCTCTTCGGCACCTTAGGCGCAATCTTGCACGCGGTCATTCCCAGGCTTGGCGACAAGCGGCTCGATGGTTGATACCCGCCTGGGAGCGGTGCCTTCTCGATCCAATGCGAGCAGCTGCGAGGTGTGGCCGCATGGTGCGAGGCGCCTCGCATCGGGAATGCGGGCTAGGCCGTTGAGCTAAGACAGCCTCGCGATTCGCGAAGCCGTTCAGAGGGGCAGAGGCTCACGGAATTCCTGGGTTTCTGCCGCTAATGATCGTTTCCATGACACCTGTGATTAGGCAGAGCTCGATTACGATGTAGCATAGACGCACGCGGTTCACGTTCAACAGCCGCTGTTTAGTAGTTGGTAATTTCCGGTAAAGCAACGCGCCCACGGCGCAGGCAATCGGCACCACGAGCAGCGCGTTGAACGCACGGATGAATACGCCGAGGACTGCAAGCCGAAACCAGCCGCCGAATGGCACCTGGAAGAACCAAAGATATTGATGCCAGTCGTGTGAAACGCCTTGCATTGTCCAATCCACGTAAGCGCCGCCTGGGGCAAGGGCGTATGAACCTAATCCCCACGCGAAGGCGTATAGCAAGGCCAACAGAGCGCAAAGGATTAGCGCCCTCAGCACAGCGCGGCGATTATGATGCTGAGCGCATTAGAGCCAACAGCGAACGCTTGCGGCATCACGCCCGGCGCGCCGATCGGCGGCTGCGATCCGCCGCAGCCGGCGAGCATTGCCGCAGCCAGCTTGAGCAAAGCAGCTGGCCAAACACTCGATTCATGACTCCGCCTCCGAGGTAGCTTGGACGAGGGAGTAAACGATTCGACGGGGCTAGGCGGTTCCCCGGAGACTGAGGCAGACGCTGTGCTAGGGGTCAGTAGACGCGGCGTGAAAGCTCGGCATAGAGACGCCACGAGTCGGGAGCTAAATGCCACGTCGCAATAACTCGATCAACGATGACTCGCTCTGTCGTTCTCTGCTGACGGAGTGCGTCGATTAATAATGGCGCAAGTCGTCAGGTACATCGCTCTTGCGATAGCGGCTTGCATCTAGGTCCAGGTATGAGAGAATGAGACTCAGGACATCTTTGTCTGTGGCAGCGGCTGTAATGTGGCGCTAGTCGTAGAGGACTCTGGGATCTATTGAACGTTGTCGTTGGGATTTATCGCTATTTCGCTAAGCATGATCGCTAAGGGTTCAGAAGGGTGCTCTCTCTAAACGGCGTCAAGTGCCGCAAAGGCGATCTTGTAGCTGTCAGGTATCTCACTTGGTGCCTTATGCATGAGGCTTCACTTTGTGCATCAAGAGCTGGCCGTTCTTGTAGTAGTCTAGTTGGTTCGTTACGTCTTCTGCAGTAACCAGACTCGATTTGTGTTCGTCTAAGTATCAGTCGACAATGTGATCAGTTGAATGTTGGCCTTGCTACGTCCGCTGAGGTCTTGACGGTCTTCATTTCGTAGCGCTGGTACACTACGGCGGAGTTACGGCGACTCTTACAGAGAGCAACGTCGTTGTGTTAACCTCTAGCGGGTCTTTCGGGAGTGCGACCACCTCTTGGATCATTTGTGGTGTATACTTGCTCTGTCCAGACGAATAGATGCTTACGAAGTCTGGAGCTTAGACGGCGGCAATTGCCTTCGAGTTCTGTTCCGCCATAGCGGTTTTCATAGCCGCATAGCGCGCGTTAAGAGTTGCTCGCACGGAAGAGTCATCAGCGCGCGCACGGGTCGCGCTAAGGGCGAATAACAGGAAGGCCAGGACAGTTGAAAGCCGCTTGATCACGGCGTGGGGTACTGGCTAGGAATCAACGGTTCCTTCTCTGGTCAGCGAGGGCCGCGCCTACTCTGCACAAGTGCGACGAAGGCTGCAGAGTTACGCGAGTGTTACACCTGCGCGCCTGCTCGTATTCGCGAGCAAGCTGAGAGCGATAGGCCGGTCGCCTTCGCGATTCAACGCGCGCCTGCTTATCCACTGGCGAGGTAGGAACTGCACGATCTCCGGGAGGCCGATCCGCATCGTCTCGGAACCTCGCCTGCGCCGACTATGCGTCCGCGGCACACGCGCTTGCGAAGAGAAGCGATGTTGCTGCTCTAATGTCTCGGCAATGCGACTGCCGGAGAAGGGTTGCTTCTATATGCCACCTCTCGCCGGGTGGTCGCTATTGGTCGCGACTCATTTGCGGCGTACCCCCACCCCCAACACGCGCGCGCGTGCTAAGCGTCGCTGCAACGCGCCACCCCCTCGCGCATTGAACTAACCTCGCGCGACTCATTTGCGGCGTACCCCCACCTCGATGCAACACGCGGCGGCGCGATGCCAAGCGTCGCTGCAACGCGCCACCCCCTCGCGCATTGGACTAACCTCGCGCGACTCGCGTGATTCGAAGCTCGTTACACGCGGGCGCGCGCGCGAGGCTCGCCGCGAAAAACAAAGTGCGTGCGAGGCGCGGCGATGAACGACCACTTTAGCGGGTGCAGCAGACCTCGCGCGACTCAACTCGATGCCAGGCGTTAGGTGGTCGGAGTAGCTATTCCTTAGAGCGCGGGCGCTAGCTGTGCCTGTAGCCATTGAACTCGGTGATAATCCATTGTTGAAGCTATACAGGTACTCGACCGCTTTCGGCGTGTAGCTGTAGATGTCGACCTGCTCATATTCGTAGTCGGCAGCGACGAACGGCGAATTGTCGCCGTTTGAGGTGGCCAGACAGGGACTGTCCGATGAAGAGAAAAAGGGCCGCTAATGACTTTGCACCGGGGATCGCAGCCACCATAGACGTAGATCTCACGGTAGTCCGTACAGAGGGAGATGAGATGCCCTTGGTTATCGATGTCTAGGCCTCTGGCAGATTGATTTTTGTAGCTCATCGCTTGCACACGGGGGTTTGCGCAGCTCTTAGTAGGTCAGCGCCGTTGGGGCATCTGACGCAGCTCAGCAATTATGGCTTGAGCCACGGCGATGCCGACCACCATTCATCTGGTCGCTCGTTAGATTTGTCTTGCAACCGCCCTTTAGCGTGCACAACTCGATGCTGCCCAAACCGCTTCCGCCATCCTGGACGATGCCCACGGCTATCGTGCCGTTCTTTGCGTTCGTGCTGGCTGCTCTAACGGGCAAGTCTCTCGGTGAGATTGTGTGGATCTGCCTAATCGCGGGCTCACACATCTCGGGGCCTCCGAAAACCGCGACGCTATAATAACGGCGGGCGCGATGAGATTTCTTAGTCCGTCGACCGCGACGCCTATCACATACGGTACGCTCTCGTTGCAGAGCGCGTGGTGATTGCGGCGATTGTCAAGTCGGTAACTAAATACATCGGGTCCGGACGCTTGATACTGACTTACGTAGATACCTTTTATGGCTGATGCTGGAGCCGCTATTCCATGAAAGTGGTTGTCGCACGGTCATGCGCGCAAATGGGACGGTTTCAGGATTTGAAATGCGCATCGCGCGCGGCGCACGGATCAGCGGCTGCGATCTCGCGCAGCCGGCCAGCATGGCAATGACGATGAATATCCCGACCGCATGATGCTTGAGCATCGTAGTTTCGTGCCGCTACCAGCTAAAGACGACAAGCCCGTGGGGCGGCGACTTCCACCCCTGCCAACTCTGGAACTTGAACGCGCTAGGCTCGACGTACGACGACCCGCCGCCCCCGCCGCCTCCGCCGCCCGAATAGCCACCGTAGTCCCAGCCGCCGCCACCGCCTCCACCGCCGCCGTAGTATCCGCCGCCGCCGCCGCCGCCGTTGCCTGCGGCGCCTTCACCTCCGGAGCCCCCGCCTCCGAGGACACCGTCGCCACCGGGCTCCCCGTAGCCGTAGCCGCCGTTACCACCCCGACCGCCGCTTCCACCGACTTGCTGCGTGCCGCCGCTGCCGCCACGCCCGCGCGTTTTACGCGTGCCCTCGCCGCGATGGCCTGTGCCGCCGGTGCTACCGCCACCCTTGCCGCCTCCTCCCCCGCCGCCGTACTCCTTGCCGGCTCCGCCGCCGCCGCCGACCACGAGGATGCGGTCCGTCATCGTGTTGCCGCCATCGCGAATATCGCTCGCCCCACCGCCGCCGTAGCTCTCGTCGATATCCGAAACGGGCGCCGGGAGCCCCGCCGTTAAAGCCGCCGTGATGCCCGTTGCCGTTACCGCCAACGTACACGGCGATCCTCTCTTGTGGCATCACCGGGATAATCGCGAACACGCGACCACCGTAAGCACGCGGGAAACCCGCACCGGTACCGCCGAGAGCAACGATCTGGAGCCTGGTCACCCCAGCCGGGACTATAAAGAGCTGCTTCTTACCGGTGTAACCAAAGGTTTGGTGGTGCTTCAAAGAAGCCGGACCCTGCGCGTGACTCTGCTGTATTGCGCCCGGCGCGCTGATCGGCAACTGCGATCCGCCGCAGCCAGCGAGCAATGCGATAGCCGCGCCAACGCAAACCGCTTGGAAGAAACCTCGGCTGATTGACTCCGCCTCCGGGATAGCTTGGACGAGGAATAAACGGTTCGACGGGGCCGCGAGGTTCCCCGGAGACTGAGGTCGGCATTCCAAGGGAGCCGAGAGCTCTTAGCTGCCGATCAGGGCGAACGAGGCGCGCTGGCCGCCGGTGCGGGGTTGCTTCAACATCCGTGGGTGGACTGAACGCGAAGGGCTTGCTTTGATATGCCACCCCTTCGGCACGTGGTCGCGATCTCCGCGACTCGCGTGATCGAAGCCCGTTACACGCGGGCGCGCGCGCGAGGCTCGCCGCGAAAACAAAGTGCGTGCGAGGCGCGGCGATGCAACGTACCACCCCCTCGCGGGTGCAGCAGCCCTCACGCGACTGAACGTTCCATCCCCGTGCGCATCGACGCGCGCTTAGTGCGCCGCACGGCTGATAGTAACGCTTTCAAAAATACCACGGTCGATCACATTCCGAATGCGTCGGGTCCAGCGCCCGCCCTTTGGATAAGGGAACGAATATATCTGCCGATTTCTCGCCGCACCCGCCGGAACGATAACCGTTTTACCCTGAATGAAAAAGTTGTTCCTGGCAAATCTCATATCGCCGAGCGGGACCGTGCCGACGACGGTTGCTGCAGACCCGGCAACGTGCACGCGATAGATTTCAGAGTGCCGGTAGATCCGACGGCAAGATCGCTAGATCTTCGCCATCCCATTGAAGCCCGCTGTTACCCGGGAGCACTTCACTTACCGTGAGGTCAACAAATGCGCTTCCGCCGCGAGGAAGCTCTGCCAGCCTAGGGGGGTAGCTCGGGCCGGGCCCCTCGCCCTCGACGAAGAATCTCCCGACGCATCGTAAGCGACGTATGTGTAAACGTAGAAGTTTGGATCCTTGTAGGCCTGCGCCTTACCCTGCGCATTCCGGTAGATCACGACATCCCCGGGATATTCGCCCAGCTTATAAGGATTGCTGACAGCGAGATCTCCGCTTAGAGGGTCTACCGAGCATGTGAACGGCTTGTCGTGGTCCCGCAGGATCTTAAACGGCTTTATACTGCCATGTCGGTACTCTGCAACCGATTGGGTTCCCGAGGTCATAAAAACGTTACCGCTCTTGTCCGAGCACAACGACTCATATTCCTGATTGATCGTTCCGACGACATCACCGTCGGGGTATGTCAGGATATACACCTTCGGCGGCTTGTCGCCCATGATGTAGAGTAAGTCTTTGCCCTTTGCCTGCGACAGCATCCACGAGCCGCCGTGCTCTTGAGCACCGACCGTCACGCTTTGCCCCATTACCTCCGGCACGCCGATGGGCGGCTGCGATCCGCCACAGCCCGCGAGCAATGCAGCCGCCATGCTTGAACAAAGCAGCTGGCCAAACACTCGATTCATGACTCCGCCTCCGGGATAGCTTGAACGAGTTGTAAATGGTTCGACGGCGCGGCGAGGTTCCCCGGAGACCCGGAGGCATAGCAATCGGTGCCTAGCTGCGAGGCTCTAAGCCGCTGAGCTGCCACACGCTAACGCGATCCGGCCTCGCGGGCGTGGGTTCTTTAGTTGGCCTTTGGTTCGAATTCGAAGAAAAGGATCCGCAGCACACTCCTCCTTTATAGCTTCTCTTGTGCGCGCACCAAGGACGCCTCCCATAATGTGCAGGAGGTCACGTCGATCTCGGTCGCGCGCCTGCTTGTGAAGGCTAGCGAGCTCCTCAATGATTCCGATTAGGGTAAGATTTCGGACCCGGCCTCCTCGTAACAACCCTTCCTCAGTAATCTGAGCAAAGCGCTGGCAAGTATCAGCATTCAGCCTGTCGTGCAGCATCAAATGTTCAAGTTCACGGACCGCGTCAGGGAGATAGACATAGGGGAGCAGCTCGTCGTTGTCGCGCAGATGTTCCTCGTACGAGCGTGTCAGCTCAGGCACGGCGCTAAGGAGTGTTGCGACAAAGGCTTCATCTTCTGTCTTCGGTGTCATGGTGTCGGCCTCCGATTCGACTCGAAACGACGGCTAGCGTGATCTGGCGGGCGGCGCTGGCTACTGCGATCCGGCCTGCGGGCGCGTGAGCGACTGCCCTACTGGGAGTACCAATGGTTTGCCTCTCCGCTCGTGCACTGGTGCTTGCGGCGAAAGAGCGCTGCGAGGGCCGCAGCGTCGAGAGAGATGTAGTGTTGTGTAGCCTCTGGAACTTGAGACACGGCTGCTTGGATGCAGGCTGCCACGCCGCTCGCCCAGAGTACAACTCGTACGACCCTGGCGGGACGTCCGCGAAGTACGTGACACTGTCGTCAAGCGTGCCAAATCGCAGACAGAGTGCTTTTCCCTGAGATATCTTGTAAAGGGCTACACCGACGCCTTGTGGTGCCGATACGGCAATCGACCCTCCGTATGATTCCGGAAGTAAGCAGCAACGCGACGAGGACACGAGAAGTACGTGCCGCGGGTGCGGCGCATATAAGGGAACCTCGGTAGGCTCAGGAGTCTGGCAGTGGGGCGTGGACGCGACGATGCTGTAGTCGCCTATGTCCGCGGTCAGCGATGAAGCAAATACTCCAGGCTGTGCGGTTGGGTTCGCCAGCAGCACCCGGACGGGAAAGTTATTCGGGGATTCTCCGCTATTCGGCCACCGAACGAGCCGGAGGCTCGGAGCGACAGAAGCATCCTGCGCGCAGTTAATGATCGGTAACTTGGATTTGAGCGCTCGAAGCGCGATACGGCGACACTCCAGATAAAACCGACGAACATGCAGCGTAGTACAAGAAACTTTCTTGGGTTCACGGTTACCTTTACTTGCCTCGTATTTAAACGTCAGATGAAATAGGTGCCACGCCCTGGCAATTCGGCGGCTGCGATGCGCCGCCGCCCGCGACCAATGCAGCCGCCATGCTTGAACAAAGCAGATGGCCAAACATTCGGTTCATGACTCCGCCTCCGGAATAGCTAGGACGGGGAGTAAACGCTTCGACGTGGCCGAGAGGTTCCCCGGAGAGGGGTTACGGTTCGGGCCGAGAGGCGTCGCGAACTCGCCGGACCCCGCCACGGCGTCTCGTCTGCGGCCCCCGGCGGCGCAACACGCCACCCCTCGCGCATTGAAGCAACCTCGCGCGACTGACCTTTCGAACACCTTCTGCCGCAAAACATTCTGGACGCACGTTCTTAAGCAATCTGTTGGGCGCAAATACAAGAACCTGCCACGGTTCCGCAGCGTTGGGGGATAGGGGCTAAGGCCTTTCAAAACGAGGCCCCCCCTGCCCGGGCGCCGGGCTGCGAGGCCGAGGTCAAGGTCGCAGCGTGCTAACGCCCTTTTATCTGAAGTCATTCGGTATTTCGTGGGCCATCTCGGCGAATTGAAACCCGAGGCTCTTGTAGAGTTCTATCGCGGGTTCATTCGCCTCGTCAACCACTTGCGGCAGGCCTCACCTCTAACACGCGCGCGCGTGCCAAGCTGTTGCGATTACGCCACCCCCTCGCGCATCGAACCAGCCTCACGCGAACTCACTTGCAATCAATACCCCCACCCCAACACGCGCGCGGGTGCGCGAGGGTCAATGCGCCACCCCCTTGCGCATTGAACCAACCTCGCGCGAACCCACTTGCGGCAGGCCCCCCACCCCAACACGCGCGCGCGTGCCAAGCCGTTGCGATTACGCCACCCCCTCGCGCATCGAACCAGCCTCACGCGAACTCACTTGCGGCATACCCCCCACCCCAACACGCGCGCGGGTGCGCGAGGGTCAATGCGCCACCCCCTTGCGCATTGAACCAACCTCGCGCGACTCGCGACATCGGACACGCGCGGCAAAATTTTCGGCGTGCGGAAATCCCTTGAATCACCCACGATCTCCTAAGGGCCCTGACCGTGAGTGCCGGGAGAGATGCCGAGAGTAAAACCAGCGATCCACATTACGGCCATCATGACCAAAACGGAAGCAACGCTCACACGCATACGTAAACCGCCAACGACGAAAGCGAGCAGCAACGCCGCCACAAACAGCGCCGGGCCAGCGAATAACAGCCCGCCAAACACGGACGCTGGAAGTGAGTGAATCATGCACGACAGCCATGGCGGGGAACACCACGCCCCTTGGGCTGCGCCGGTCCATCCCGCTGCCGCAGACGCGACCACCGCGAGGCCGTAGACCCATAGCGGTTGATTGCTAACCGGCACGCTCAACTCTGCGGCATCGCGCCCGGCGCGCTGATCGATCTGCGATCCATCGCATCCGAGAGTCGCGCAAGGCTCAAGTGGAATCGCCCCTCCGTCCTGGCCAGAAGAGAGCCGCGGCGATAAATATTCTTATCGGAGCCGCCGTCAGAAAAAGTACGATCATTCCTATATTAAAGGCATCGCTTAAGTTTCGATAGCCAATTATCGGAAAGGCGAGGGAGCACGCTAGTAAAACACCCCACAAAGCCCAAAGGCTTTTTTCTAACAAGCCGAGGAGCTCGTACCGCGTCGTAAGGGGTATCGTTGTAGTCCTGCCGACGCGGGGCGGCAGCTCCTGATAGCGCGCAATGACGCGATCCTGCGCTCGCTTACCCGAAAACATGGCGACAGCGAAAACTATTGAAAGCATCGCTGGAAATAAATTGAGGCCTGTAACGCCGCGGACAACCATATCGGCACCGATCATGACTGCACTTGCCGTCGCCCATATCCCTATGTACCAGCCATTTGATGAGCGAGCTAAGGTCTTTTCGGATCCGGGCAAAGGCATTTCGACGCGGATTATCCCGGCATCGCGCCCGGCGCGCTTATCGGCGGCTGCGATCCGCCGCAGCCTGCGGGCAACGCCGCCGTGGTGGTGATGCTAAGCGCGGGGCGGCTAAGAGCCTGGATCCTCGCAACGATCACTTTGAGTCACTCGGGGTTGGGTCAGGGCGGTAGCGCCACGAAATCGCGGCTGTAGCAAGCACGCAGAGCATCGACGCCAGGAATAGCCGCAGCGCAAAGGCGCCAGTATGAAGATAGGCACCCATTGCGCCGAATAGGCCGAAGCCAAGCGAAAGGATTACGAGTATTATCTTACCGACGATCGGAAGCCGGCGCATGCGAATGGCCCAGTATACGCCCGCGGCCGCGGCGCACAGTACTCCAATGTAGTACGTCCAATCCATTTGGCTTAAGATCGTCGTCATGACGCCCGGAGGTTATACGCCATTGGCAAAATCCGAAGCGATGCTTAGGTTCATCTTTGCCGGGTTCGGCTCGGCGCGCCGAATCGGCGGCTGCGATCCGCCGCAGCCGGCGAGCATTGCAGCGGCCACGCCGATGGTTAGCGCGTAACAGCGAAGCCCTGAAATCCTCATGTCTTCCCCCTGAGGGCTGAACGGATCGGCGGCCGAGAATGTTCGGCCTCTGGGTATCGAGGCCATGCTGCCGGGCGGGGGGCTGAGACTACGGGTCCGCAGTTAGTACCGTGCCCTCGCGGTCTTCACCGTAGACGATGTACCATACATCAGCACGATACGGCTCCTTTTCGTTTCGCTCTATGTCGTCTATCGCGCGGCTGCCGGAGCGCAAAACGCAATGCACCCACGGCAACGATTGCTTCCATTCCTTTAGGTCGGAGTGGCAGTCGCTAATGGCCTCTACCAGCGGGCCGCCATCCTCGGACGGAAAACTGACGCTCTCAATGCCAACTATAGCGAGGCCAGACGCCTCAATCTCTGCGAAGACGTTGAGGATGTCGGTTCCGCGCCAGCCGACTTCATTGCCGATAACCTTCGCATTGCTTCGAAAACCGGGCAGCGCGAATACTTTGCTGTTCATGCGAGTGCCCGCATCGAGCAGGTACGATCCAGGTACGACACACGATTATCCAATTTGCAGCATCACGCCCGGTGCGCTGATCGACGGCTGCGACCCGCCGCACGCGGCGAGGATAACGAGGCCGGCACCGAGGCTGCGGTTAAGCGCAGAGAGTTCATGGGCGCGCATTCGCGGCGGTTAGCGACAGAGACCTGACCGGGCGCGCTATTTTGACTGCTTCGCGATGTAATGGCGGCTTATCGAATTGCCGGTCGCATCGCCAGCGTCGTAAGGTGGTCTCCCATTTGTCCAAGCCTGCAAAGCAAGGCGGTGGCGGATGCATATGGGCCAGGTTGGCACGGCTTAGCGGCATCGCCTTAGGCTCGCTGCTGCGCCGTTGCGATCCGCCACAGCCCGTGAGCAATGCGGCGGCGACGCACGTAGTTAGCGCGTAGCGGCTGAAGTCCCAAGTCCTCACTTGCCTTGCTCCTCCCGATGAACGTCTCGGCGGCAACGTTCTGCGCGGCTGCAGTTCACTCCGGCGACGGGCTGCGATTCCGAGGCGCAGCAGACCAACCTGCCACCCCTCGTTGCGCTGAAGCAGCCTCGCGCGACTCAAGCGCGGCAGGCACCCACCCTCAACACGCGCGCGGGCGCACGACACGCAACGCACCGCCCCCGGCGAGTGCGAGAAGCCCTTGCGCGACTCGTTTCTCGGACACCTCCGCCGCAAAACTTTCTGAACCACATTTTTAAGCAACCTGTTGGGCGCAAATACAAGAACCTGCCACGGTTCCGCAGCGTTGGGTGTAAGGAGTTACGCGATCCAAGACGAGACAAGCTGGCCTGGCTGCCCGGCCACACGCCAGCGTAAAGCACCTGCCGGATTAGGGAATGTCTTTCACTAGAGTGGCCGTAAGATCAATGCGACGCGACCAGGGTAATACCACGATAGGTGCGAGGTCCTTTTCGATCTCTTGCCAAGCGGCTGCGGTTCTATCGTCGACTACCACGACGACGCGCTGAAGGTCAATGCGCGTAGCCAGGTGTCGAAGCCCAATGAGTTCCTCGCGGCGCTCCTCGTCCCACGGAATTACCATGACCTCACCGCCATAGTTCCGCAAGACTTCGATGCCGGCGAGAAATGCGTCGCCTCCCAGGTTCCATGCGTCGTCGCTTACCCGCCAGAACGGAACGAGCGACGTCATGTACTCGAATAGCTCTCTGCCAAAGTCACTCATTTTTATTATCCCTAGGTTGCGTGGATGGCAACGTCCTGCAAGGCCGCAGCACGTTAAGCGCCGCGATCTAAGCGTCAAGCTGCGAGGTTGCTGCATGGCGTGGCTGCGTGGTGCGAGGCTTCAAATCGCTAAGCAACGACGCCGACTAACGCGATGCGGCCTCGCGAACGCGGCGGGCGGGGGGCTCGATTGAGGGTGCCTTACTTCGAGCGCTTAGGGATCGCTGCGACCGTAGCAGGTCCCGTTTATCCAATGCAAGGCTACGGCGATCTCAATCGCGATTAGCACGCCCCCAATAAAAATTAACGCGAAGCCGCCGAGCCACAGACGATAGGGTTCAACCCAACCACGAAGCGAAGGTACTTGCGGCCTCGGTTCGCGGCATAAGACAGGAAGACTAAGCCGTAGCCGATGAGCAACAGGGCGACGGCTGGCCAGGGGCAAGCGACGGGCTTTAGCATCCGGTCCAGAGGGGCAGAGGCGCGGGGCTCACGGAAATCCTGGGTTTCTACCGCTGATGATCGTCTCCACTACACCTGTGAGTAGGCCGAGCCCGATTACGATGTAGCATAGACGCACGTGGTTCACGCTCAACAGACGCCGTTTCGTAGTTGGTAATTTCCAAAAAAGCAATGCGCCCACCGCGCAGGCGATCGGCACCACGAGCAGCGCGTTGAACGCACCGATGAATACGCCGAGGACTGCAAGCCGAAACCAGCCGCCTAACGGTACCTGGAAGAACCAAAGATATTGATGCCAGTCGTGTGAAACGCCTTGCATCGTCCAATCCACGTTAGCGCCGCCCGGGGCGACGGCGTATGAACCTAATCCCCACGCGAATGCGTAAAGCAACGCCAGCAGAGCGCAACGGGTTAACGCCCTCAGCACAGCCCGGCGATTATGATGCTGGGCGCATTAGAGCCGACAGCAAACGTTTGCGGCGTCACGCCCGGCGCGCTGATCTGCGGCTGCGATCCGCCGCAGCCCGCAAGCATCGCAGCGGCGACGGAGTTGATTATTGTGTGGCGCATAAATATCTCAGCGTTCATTTACGTTACCCGATTACGTCGCAAGACACCACCCGCCTCAACGATTTGTAGCACGCTCTCTCGGTCAATCGCGATATTTACCGTCTGCACCTCTGATATGAACCTCCATGAACTTCCGGCGCCATTTATCGTGTTTTTCAAGAGAGCTTAGAATGGCGGTAGCTTCTTTCTCGCCTCGTTGTTGGAGCAATAGCAATGCGCTGGCTCCTGTAAACATAGCCTCTGAATGCTCGCAAATACCCATGATATGAACGAGAAGAGCATCAACCGCGTAGCCTATAAATGGCGTGTCGCAAACCAAAGCTAAGAGCGCTTCGCGCCGGTTTTCCACGTTCGACGACTGCAGGAATCGTTCCAGGCACTCGCGGTCATCCTCAGTTATGCTGAAATCGGTATAGAAGTCGTCGATCAAGCCAGCCGCCGCAGGCTCGTCAATCGAGGTCTCCAGCAGCGTCCTGCGCCTTTGAGTTTTTACGTCCACGCTAGCGGGATCTCCGGCACAACACCCGGCGCGCCGATTGGCGGATGCGAGCCGCTGCTGCCTGCGAGCAATGTGGCAGCCAAGTAGTAGTCGAGCGCGTAGCGGCTAAGACCAAAGCTCTTCATTCCCACATTCGTTGCTCGATGAGCGCCGTTACCTAGCTCTTCGTTTTGCTGATCGTGACTCCAAGTTCGGTGTCGTGGGTGGGAAAGGTTTTCAGGGGACGTCCGCCGGCTGGATAGCTCCATTGTGCAATTCCGCTGATATGGTTTTTCGGACTGACGATGTAGCCATCTTGTATCGCAAACTCTGCACCGCCCGCGTTTCTGCCGCTCTTGCCTGTGCTTAGCTTAATCTCGTTGACGGCGGTTCCGCTCGATCCAAAGATCTGTGGAATCGGTAGATCACGGCTGGGCCATGGAGACCGCGCCCCGTCCCACGAGGGCTGCCCACCGCCAGATAGTTGCCATCCCATTGGACGGCGCCGCCAGCGCCGATCTTCTGATTTAGCGAAAGCCTAGTAAACTCGCTTTTGCCGGCTGGAAGCTCCAGAATGGTCCCGCTTGGATTTGCACTGCCGGTGGCATAGCCTTCGGCAAAGAGGTTGCCGTCGTTATCGTAAGTGCACCACGCGAGTAAAGATAAAAAACCATCGGTATATACGGTCGGCTCCCCTTGCTCGCCTGAAAACACCGCGGCATTTGCACCGGAGTGGACTCCACCGCCCACGACGGCAAGGTTCCCAGTACTCGGATCGATGGAGCAACCATTAGGGTCGCGCCCGGAATCATCCAGGGTTGCGATCGGCTGAGTACCGCCGTGAGCAAACTCCACGATGCTTTGTGCGCCTAGGTCTACGACGAAGACATTGCCCTTTTTGTCTGAGCAAAGACCAACGGGAGCCTGAAACCCGGTCAGCGTCTGCACCAACGTTCCGGTCGGGTACGTGAACATAAGAACCGTGCCTTCGAACGTTGATGAGCTATACAGGAGCTCTTTAGTCTTTACGTCGGACGGCGTCCACGACTTGCTGCGATCGGTGTGCGGCGCGACGGTGGAGGTTTGCGGAATCGCGATCGGCGGCTGTGATCCGCCACAGCCAGCGAGCATTGCCGCGACCACGCTGGTTAGCGCGCAGCGGTTAGGAAAATTCATCATATCCAAGCACTCTCCGATAAGAACGCGGCGCCGTGCAGCTAAGCTCTGCCGGGCGTCCAGCCCATCGTAGCATGGCGGCTGCGCCCGGAGAAGCAACCTCAGTCAGCGGTCACGCCCGCGAGTTAGGCGGCCCCTCCTTCAATGAGCCCTTCTAGGACGTCCAAATCCCACGTGCGGCAAATATGCGCCTGCTCGTATTCGCGAGCAAGCCGAGAGCGTTAGCCGGTCGCCTTCGCGATCTCAACCTGCGCCGGCCATCCCCGGCAAGGCACGAACTGCACGATCCCCCGGAGCCCAACCCGTCATCGCCAAGGAACCTCGCCTGCGCCGAGCATGCCTCCCCGGCACACGCGCTTGCGAAGAGCGGCGATGTTGCTGCTACGATGTCTAGGCAATGCGCCCGCCGGAGAAGGTCGCTTCAATATGCCACCCCTCGCCGGGTGGTCGCGATCCGTCGCGACTCATGACGAGGCCGACCCCCACCCAAAAAACGTGCAGCATCGCCCCGTCAAAGGCGCGCCCTCGGCGTTCAATGAGAGCGCGCTTCGGCCGGGTGCTCGACTTGCGCTAACATCGTGAACGTCGCTGCACGGCGCGGGAAGGCAGACCTGCTACTTCGCCTTCGCCGATGAGCCCGGGCGATTGCATTTGCCGGCCGCTCACCTTAAAGCAATCCAGGGATCGCGCAATCCGCCACCCCCTTGTGCGTTGGAAGCAACCTCTGCGAACCCACTTGCGGCATACCCCCCACCCCAACACGCGCGCGCGTGCGAGGCGCCGCTGACGTACCACCCCCACGCGCATTGAACCAACCTCGCGCGACTCGCGAGATCGGGCACACTAGGCCGCAAAAATTCCGGGCGCAAATTTTAGAGCCAGCCGCCCAGCGCGAGTGCGACGCTGCGACTCGACGCCGTGGACGCGCGTGGGATCCTGCGAGGCTGCTGCGTGTCGGCGCGAGATGTGCTCGCAGGGGAATGCGGGCCAAGGTGCCCTCTCTAGGTGTCTAAGCGCGGGTTGAAACCGCCAGCGAACGTGATACCGGGCGCGAAGCGGTCGGAGTAACTATTCCTTAGAGCGCGGGTCGTAAGCAGCGCCTGTAGCCATTGAACTCGGCGATAATCCATTGTTGAAGCTATACAGGTACTCGACCGCTTTCGGCGTGTAGCTGTAGATGTCGACCTGCCCATATTCGTAGTCGGCAGCGACGAACCGCGAGTTGTTGCCGTTTAGGTGGCCAGACAGGGACTGTCCCATGAGCGAAAAAGGACCGCCAATGACCTTGCACCGGGGATCGCAGCCACCGTAGACGTAGATCTCACGGGAGTCGGTACCAAGGGAGACGAGATGCCCTTGGTTATCGATATCTAGGCCTCCGGCCGATTGATTTTTGTAGCCCATCGCTTGCACGCCGGGGTTTGCGCAGCCCTTGAAGTAGGTCAGCGCCGTTGGAGCATCGGACGCAGCCCAGCAATTATGGTTCGTGCTCATGGCGACGCCGACCACCTCATTCATCTGGTCGCCCGTTAGGTTTGTCTTGCAACCGCCCTTTAGCGTGCACAACTCGATGCTGCCCAAACCGCTTCCGCCATCCTGGACGATGCCCACGGCTATCGTCCCGTCCTTTGCATTTGTGCTGGCTGCTCCAACCAGCAAGTCTCCAGGTGAGATTGTGTGAAATTGCCCAATCGCGGGCCCACACATCTCGGGGCCTCCGAAAACCGCTACGGTATAATAACCGGCGGGCGCGATGAGATTTCCTTGTCCGTCGACCGCGACGCCAATCGCAAACGGTATGCTCTCGTTGCAGAGCGCGTGGTGATTGCGGCGATTGTCAAGTCGGAAACCAAATACATCGGGTCCGGACGCTTGATACTGACTTACGTAGATACCTTTTATGGCTGATGCTGGAGCCGGTAATCCATGAAGTGGTTGTTGCACGGTCATGCGCGGAAATGGGAGGATCTCAGCATTTGGCGTGCGCATTGCGCCCGGTGCGCCGATTGGCGGCTGCGATCCGCCGCACCCGGCCAGCATCGCCGCAGCGACGCTGAGGCTAAGCGCGCGACAATCGAACATCGAGACTTTCATTTCAGGCTACCAGCTAAAGACGACAAGGCCGTTATGTGCCGACTGTTTCCACCCTCGCCACATATGTACGTTCGTGGCACTCGACTCGGCGTAGCACGAGCCGCCGCCGCCTCCGCCACCGCCGTAACCGTTGCTCGCAGAGGGTAAACCATCACCGCCGCCACCGCCGCCGCCGCCGTAGTAACCGCCACCGCCGCCGCCGCCACCGCCACCAGCATCGGGAAAGCAGAAATGATGTCTGTGTCTGCCTTGGCAGCCCCGGCCGCCGCCACCGCCAAGGCCGAGCGATCCGTCAGCTCCGCGGTGACCGCCCCCTGTGCCTCCGCCTCCGCTGCCGCCGCTTCCCCCACTGTCCTGCGTGCCACCGGTTCCTCCTCCACCGCCGTAGCTACCGGAGCCATAGCCCGAGGCGCCGGAACCCCCTGTGCTACCGCCTCCCTTTCCGCCGACGCCATAGCTTTCTTCACCACCTTGTCCGCCTGCGCCACCGGCGACGACAATGCGGTCGTCTAGTTGATCACCATTCTCCCGAACGTCCGAGGCACCACCGCCGCCGAATCCATCTTCAAGTCCGTGACGGTTCAAGCCACCGTTTGCACCACCGTTGAAACCTCTGTTTTGTCCGGATGCGTCGCCGCCAACGAAGACCACCAGCTTCTTTCCAGGGATGACTGGGATAACGGCATGAACACGCCCGCCATAGGCTTCGGGGGAACCCGCACCGTGAGCCCCGAGAGCGATGACATTGAGTTGCGTCACGCCCGCCGGGACTTTGAAATCCTGCGCTGCGCCCGTGTAATGAAACGTCTTATGATATGACAACAATTTTCCGTTGTCGCTTGTTCCGTTCGGCGCACCGACCGGCGGCTGCGATCCGCCGCACCCTGCGAGCAATGCGGCCGCCACGCCGACGGTTAGCGCGTATCGGTTAGAACGTAAAATCCTCACTTGCCTTGCTCCATGCGGTATAGGTTCCAAGTTATTCTTTGGAACGTGGGTTGTACGCGACACCTTCAACGTCGGCGCTGGGGCTGAACCCGTTGTTGAAGCTGTACAGGTATGTAACGTTTGTTGGGCTGTACCGGTAAATGTCCACCTGACAAATTCGACATCTCCTGTTGCCAAGCGCGTAGAATCCTTGTTGAGGCGCCCGAAGAAGGGAAGGCCCTTCAAGGCAAACGGCCCGCCGACGAGTTTGCAAGCCGGTTTACAGCCTTTATAGACGTAGAGCTCAATTGAACTGCCGAAATAATAACTGATGGAGATCAGATTTCCCAAATCTCCCCAGTCCAGCCCACCAAAGCCCTTGTTTAGGAAGTGAGTCGCCACTTGGCCAGATCCCGAACAGCCCCTGAAGTAGATCAGCCTCGCCACACCGCTCGCATCCATTGTAGACGCCCAGCAGTCGCCGTCACGCGCCAGCGCTACGCCGCCGACCTCGTACATCTTTGGGTTCGTCAGATTGGTTGTGCAACCGGCGGAAAGCGTGCAGAGCGAAACGCTCCCCGGGCTGGGGCTGCTCGCGGGACCGTCGAAGATGTTGCCAACGACGATCATTCCTGTTGCTGCATCAATGCTCGCCACATCGGATGGCTGCCCATAGGGGTCCTGGATCGACCCTAGCTGCGGCCCGCACATGCGTGGCCCCTTGAAGACGATGATTGAGTAGTTTCCGCCGTCGGGGGCTATTAGATTCCCTTTTGTATCGACGGCGATGCCGTTAGTATATTCGGTCGGGCCCACAGCGCAGATCGACGGTCCGTTGTCGCGGTTCTTTGAGCGATAGCCAAAGATATCCGTACCATAGAAATCGACCGCGTATAGACCCCTTCTTGCAGCGGCAGAAGCGGCGATACCATGCAACTTCTTTGGACCATTCAACCGCGGACTAGCCGTACCAAAGTTAGCAAAGGGGCCGCCCACGATACCTCGTATCGCGCCCGGCGCGCCCGTTGGCGGCTGCGATCCGCCGCAGCCCGCGAGGATGGCAGTAATGACGCCGATACACAGTAAGTAGTGGCTACGGTTAGAGGCGTTTGTCACAGCGTTCTTAGGACCGAGCCATATCTGACCCGCAGTCGCTTCCTTACCAGGTGTGCTCCGACCAATATGCTTCATATGACATTTGCTTTTGAAATTGCTTCGACCATAAAATTTACACTTTGAGAGAACGTCGGCGCTACCGTGCCCGCATCGATGCTTTGCTTAAATTCAAGCAGGAACGTCAGGGCATTCTCGTTTTGCCCGACTCGCCAAAGAAAGGCTCCGTAGCCGATTGCGTACATCTCATTCCATTCGCAGTCCAGCGCGTTGAGGTAAGCCGTGTCCGCGTTCTCAATCTGACCTCTTTGTTCAAATATGTCGGCCAGCTGATACCATACCATGCCGTGCTCGAAGCATGGTTCCTCCCGTGCAAAGGCCGCCAAGATGGGCTCGGCTTCCGCGTAGCAGTCGGCGTTGAACAGGTTCTGAGCCTTCTTGTACAGAGAGAGCCGCTCATCGTAACTGAGGGACGCAAGTCGCTGCTCCATTACCGCGCGCCAGCGCCCAAGCCTATCGACGGCTGCGATCCACCGCAGCCCGCGAGCACAGCCGCGCCCATGCAGTAGTCGAGCGCGCAGCGGCCAATGCCAAACCTCTTCATCGCTAACTTCTTGCTCCATGAATGAATTTGCGGCGAGCATTGTTCGGCGCAGGCTGCTCCGCCGCCTCGCGCTCCGGCTTCACGCCAGCAGACACATGCTTGCATAGCCTAGCAGAGCAAAGCAACCTCGCAGCGCGTGGTCACGATCTAAGCCGCAATTGCGTGCGGCGTTAGTGCGAGGTTGCTGCGAGGCGTGGCTGCCGTGCTGCGAGGTTTACAAAGCTGCTGTGCGAGGCCGATTGGCGCGGTGCTGCGAGGCGCTAACGCGTGGCGCTGTGCTCCTGCGGTGCGGTTGGGTGTCGTATGGGGTTGAAAACGCTCAGCGGCTCGACGTGCAACGGTGTGCGCCTAACGCACTGCGATGCCAAGCCATACTGAGTCGCTAGGGCCCGTTCGCCACGGTCAGCAGCCGATCATACAAAGAACGATGGCTCCCACCGTGTAGGCCATGATTGACGCTCCGAGGCCCACGAGAAGCGAGCGCCAAGGATTGAATCCGCGTAATACTATGAGCGTCACGACAACGGTCACCAGAACAGCGCCGACCGCAAAGTCGCCAAAGAACACATAGCGTATCACAGCGTTTTCGGCCGGAACGTTCCAGGAGTAGTCGCGCAAGACGGTGTTTGTGTCGAGTAGGTACATCAAATACGAATGCAAAAAGCCGCCGCCGACAAACCCCACAGCGAACGCAGCAACGTTGAAAGCAACAATGCGGAAACGCTGCCGCGCAATCATCTGCCCTTGGTACGGCGATATAGCAATCATTCCCCCTTCGGATGAATCGGGTGTAGAGTCGAGAAACGGCGGCGGCCTCCTACCCGTTGAGGGCGCGTCGTTGAACGCCTAGCACGGCGCTAGTAGCTCCCCGCAGAGTGAACGCTGCGTTGTTGCGAGGCCGAATCGACCTTGTGCGTTCGAGCTAACCGACGATGCGGTGCTCACGATACCGTCCGATCTCCGCGGGCGCAAACGGGCAGGCCGCCTATCTATCCCGCGGGTTTACGACCCAAGGAGCTCAACCAGCGTGACCTGCCCTACCGACATCATACAACGAGTTAAGCAATCCAAGACGAGACACCCCGGGTTTCCGGCTGCCGGGGTCGTCGCCGGCCAAGCTTCTCCGATCCAAGCTGCAACGCGTTAAGCGCCGCGATACTAAGCTGCGAGACTGCGAGGCGCTGCGAGCGCAGGTCAGGATGCCGCAAGGCGTCTCAGCTGCTAAGGCACCGCGGCAATCGCTGCAGCGTGCGCAGGGCACGCGCTACGGAGTCAATGCGAAGATCGTTCCGTACGAGTCGTACGTGCTAAAAGTGCCCCCGGAACTTGTAGTGCCATAGAGCGTACCGTTCACGTTTATCAAGGCACCCCACGGGTACTTGCCATCCGGATAGCCAGCGAAGTTGTATAGCACGTGTTCTATCCCTTCGCGAGTGATGCGGAAGACCGTTCCGTAACCGTGCGCACCACCCAAATAGGTCGTTCCGTAGAGCGTCCCATTTACATCGATCAAGCCCGCTGTGGGGTTCTCACCGTCCGAGCTGCCGCCAAAGCTGTGCAGGCGCGTCGTTTTTCCGTCAGTGCCGATCTTGAAGACGACTCCATCGTTAAAGGTGCCACCGAATTCCGTCGTGCCATAAAGCTCGCCGGCTACATTGACCAGCGCTGCCAACGGCCCCCTCGCTCCATGCGGGCCGCGGCCGCGAAAACTGTGCAACACCTGCTCCGCCCCTTTCGCACTGATGTTAAAGGCAGTTCCGGCATCATTCGTCCCGCCCTGATCGGTGGTTCCATAGAGCACGCGGTTAACGTCGGTCAGGGCCCCGTCAGGATGCCATCCGTCTGAGATTCCGAAGTTGTGAAGCACCTGTTCCTTACCGTTCGCGCTAATTTTAAAGACTGTACCAAGACCGGTTCGGGAGGTCACATCGCCGCCGTACGCTGTGGTTCCGTAGAGCGCACCGCTCACATCGATCAGCGCCGCGTAGGGCTGCACACCATCTAGGCTGCTGCCAAAGCTGTGCAGCACCTCCTCCGTGCCGGTCGTGGTAATACTGAAGACCGTTCCGCAACCGAGGCTTCCGTTTGCCTCGCAAGACCCGCCACCAAATACGGTTGTGCCGTACAGCGTCCCGTTTACCTCGATCAAACTCGCCGTGGGAGCAACGCCATCGACGCCATTACCGAAACTGTGCAGCACGTTCTCCGTGCCGCTCGTCGTGACGCTGAAGACTGTGCCACAGCCGTGATCGTTACTGATGGTGTTCTCGCAGTACGCGCCCCCAAATGTTGTTGTGCCGTAGAGTATCCCATTAACGTCAATCAAGCTCGCCTGCGGGTTTTGGCCGTCTGTGCCGCCGGCAAAGCGATACACGACCTGATAGGACGATGTGTTGGCTCCGCTGTGATGCGCCATCGTGCTATTAGGTGCGACGGCCGGGTTTTGCGGCATCGCGCCCGGCACGCCGACTGGCGGCTGTGATCCGCCGCAGCCCGCGAGCAATGCAACCGCTGCGCCCCCACTGCGGGCGTACCTACCAAAACCAAAGCTATTCATGCTCCGCGCTCCCCGATCCACGAAATGAACGACGGCCAGAGACGTTCGGCGCGACTGGGCTCAGTCCCAGCGGAGCGAGCATCTTAGGTGCCCACGAGCTTGCGCAAAGCCTCCCAATGCCGCGGATGCGTGACCTTCGCACCGGCTCATATTCGTGGCCGGCGCCCTCTAGTGCGATGAAGGTGGGGGAACGGATACCGTTATACCACAAAGTTCGGTTTGCGGTCTAAACACGAGCCGAGCCTTTCCGCCGGAAGGGTAACGCCAAGCAGCGAGGCCGCTCGCGGGCCTACGACCGGCCAAAATCTTGGAGCCCTGATTCCAGAGTTGGCAGGCGACTTGATAGTTGTGGCTACCGCGGTTGCTATAAAGCAACGTCTTTCCAATAATCGAGCCCTGAGAACCCGACACAGACACGCGATAGACGACTGCAGGACCCCGCGGGTTTCCTGTCGGCGCGTCGATAGCAAACGCACTTCCGTCCCATTGAATGCTGCCATGATACCAGCCCGAGTTACCGTTAATAAAAATCGTCTTGAACGTAGCGCTGCCGTTTGGAAGCTCTAACAGGTTCCCAACATCGGCGAATAGGTTGCTGTGATCGTCATAAGCGCAAAAGAATAGCGAGTCGTTGGTCGGGTAAATCTTCGGCGAACCTTGCTCGTTCTGAAACACGGCAACGGCGCCCGGGCCCTGGAAATACTTTGAACCACAGACTGCCAGGGTTTTCGTGTTCGGGTCCACTGAGCAACCTGCGGGCTCGTAACCCTCCGTGTATAGGATCGCGATCGGAGTCGTTCCGCCGTGAGCGTATTCATAGGTTTTGTCGGCGCTAGTTGTGATGAACACGTTCCCTTGGGCGTCAGAACATTCGCCCATTGGCTCCGGGAGGCTATATATCGCCCCGACTAGCTTGCCACTGGCATAATCATAGATGTACACAGGCCCTGAGTCACCAGGACTCGCGTACACGAGCGTTTCGTTCTTCACCTTGGGGAGTATCCACGAGCGCATTACGTGTCGGGCCTGGCTTGCAGCTTCGACTGTCGCAGGCGGAGATGCCGAAAGCATACCGGTCTGCGCTCCCGTGCAGGACCCCAGCAGTGCCGCCGCCGCGCTTGTACAAAGCGACCGGCAAGAACGTCGATTCATGACTCCACCTCCGGGATCGGTCAAGACGAGATGTAGAGTCTTCGACGGGGCTCAACGGTTCCCCGGAGACCAGCGTTATGGTTAACTTCCGCGAGCCCCGTCAACGCTTCCCAATGCCGCGGATGCGGAACCTTCGCACCAGCTCGAATCCGCGAGCAGGCTGCGAGCGACAATCCCGTCGCTGCCGCGAACTCCTTGAGCGAAAACGCATCGAGCCGCGGCGCGATCTCGCGCTTGAACCACGCCTCGTCGCGCTGACCCGGGTGCTCGCGCGCCCAGCTGCGATTGCGCCGATGCCGCTCGCTGATCGCCTCGCCTCGCACGCGGTTCACGGCGGCGCTGCGCCGCGGATCGTTGCCGGAGGCGGCTTGGGCTGCGAGCGCCTTGCGAGCCGCCTCGAATCGCTAAGATACATTTCATCGGCAAGGAATCGAATAAGCTTGAAGAGGTGGATGAGGGCAGCCTCACCGATCCGAGCGAGGCCTACACTGAGTATCCCGACCCGCTGCGTGACGAGTGGGAGACGGCCTGGCTTCCGCTGCTCGTAGCGACGCCGGTTCCAAGTCTGCTCGGCCATGGAGTCTCTCTCGCGCGACGATCTATGCCGCCCGGACTGGGGCGCCGCTCCAAGGGAAAACCAAAACCCAGGCTGATCGCGGCTCTCAAGCAGATCGCTCAGATCGCTTAGCAATGCAAGGCTCTCGCGCGCACCTTGGTTCCTCCGCCGGGACACCGCGTAACCACACCGAAAAAGTGCCTGCGATGATACCTGACAGCTACAAGATCGCCTTTGCCGCACTTGACGCCATTTGGAGGGAGCACCCTTCTGAATCCCTGGCGATCATGCTTGGCGGAATGGCGATAAATCCAAACGACAACGTTTCAATGGATCCCGGCGTTCTCGACGATTGGCAACACCTTACCGCCGGAGCCGCGCGCGAGGATGTCCTGAGCCTCATTCTCGCATACCTGGATCTGGATGCAAGCCGCTATCGCAAGGGCGACGTACCTGACGACTTGCGCCATCTAATCGACGCACTCCACCAGCAGGGAACGCCAGAGCGGGGCATCGTTGATCGAGTTATTGCGACATGGCATTTGGCTCCCGACTCGTGGCGGCTCTATGCCAAGCTCACGCGCCTGGCGGATTGACAACCACATGCAGCGTTTGCACGTTTACGATTGCGCCCCACAGAGGAATAACGAACGATGATAGCTTAAACCCACTTGCGGCAGCGTAACGGCTGAAACCTAAACGTAATGTTCGTGAAGGTGCCGCTTCCCTTCGGAAGCTCAGCAAATACAAACCTGCCACTTTGCCCCGTCCCGTCCACGAACAGGTGCCCTTGTCATCGTAGCCGCAAAAGACATAGTTTATGATCGCTGGGTCCTCGTAGTTCTGCGGCGTGCCCTTCGCGTGCGAGTAAACAGCTACCCAGCTAGCGGCGCTGAGCCAGTTGACGCTTGCGACAGCTAGATTTCCGGTGGTCGGATCCACGGAGCAACCGTAGACCCAAAGATACGGCTCGACGAGATCCGCGATTCGGTTTCTTCCCTCCGTGTTCGTACTCGTACGTGTTGCCATTGTTGCCATTCATGGCATTGACAAAAATATTTCCGTCGGAGTCCGAGCAGAGGCCCTGCTGCATATCGGAGTTGGGCCGTTTAATCTCTCCGAGCAGCTTGCCTTTCGGATACGAGAAGACGTAGACGATGGTTCCATCTCCCGCGTGACGAAGCAGCGGAGGATGTTCTGCTCTGTGGTTCCGGGCCATGCCGTCGCACAAATGCTCTAGGCTGCGTGGCGTGCCGCGAGGGGCCTCGCAACGGCAACACGAGCTAAGTCGCAATCCTAGCGAGACTACGTTGGGGGCGTGCACACGACGACTCCGTTCTTTTCGGCGGCACACGTCGGGCTTCGATGGGCAAGGTCATGTAGCTTTGCCGAGATATCGCTAGCCGTTATGTTTCTGACTACTGCTCTTTGCCCTTTCTCGTAGTCAGTTTCTCCACCGTCGATGTCAAGCCAGCTCACGCCGGCCGTTGTATAGCCGGACGGTAAATCTTCCATTTGGGAGGCCAGCGGCATAGTACGCGTCTCCTTCAACCTGCGCCGGGTACTGAAGGTGGCCGTCCGAGCTAGACGACGCTCGACCATAGTCTTGCGGGCGATCGCGATATACGATAGCGACTTGCCAACCTCGCGACGGCAACGTTCCAGAGACCATGTCCTTTCGGTCATCAAGCCACGCCGCGCTGGTACCGAGTGCGATCATGTGGCGATTGTGACCCGGAAGTAAAGTAACTAAAAGATCGTCGCCGCAGTCGCCGTTACCAACGAAGATACTGTAAAAGCCTGGTTGCAAGTGAGACATTGAGCTCGCGTAGTGCCAGTGCATGGGTGCGTGGCCACGACCGCCTCAAAACCGCGCTGCCATGCATGTTGGAGACAATGATTCTCGGCTCACTATAGCCGTAGAGATTCTCGGGGCAGTCGAAATACGCAATCCAAAGTGGTACAGGTACGGCGCGTGCTGCAACCGGTAAAAGCAGTGGGCCCGCCAGAGCATACAAAACAACCGCAGATATTATCATCGCTGAGATCATGCGTTTTTGGTGGTTAGAACGGCTGCTGGTGCGGCGACGCAAGTATGCAGCGATGCCAGAACCTGCGAGCAATCGTATGGCGACGCAGCTGCGTAGCGTGTAGCGCCTCAAATCCAAATCCTCAACTTGTCTCGCTCCATGCTCCGTGAAGGTATCAGTTGACCGACTACATTCTGCGTTGCACCTTATTGTTCAGCTTGGGCTAGCCTTACCAAAGCCCCCCAGTGACGCGCATGTGGGACCTGCGCGCCTGCTCGTATTCGCGAGCAAGCCGAGAACGTTAGGCACTTGGTTTTGGCGACCTCGACCTGCGCCAGCCAACCACGGCAAGGTAGGAACTGCACGATCCCCCGGAGGCCGACCCGCATCGTCTCGGAACCTCGCCTGCGCCGAGCATGCCTGCGCGGCACACGCGCTTGCGAAGACCAGCGATGTTGTTGCTCCGATGTTTCGATGCGACCGCCGGAGAAGGTTGCTTCAATATGCCACCCCTCGCCGGGTGGTCGCGATCCGTCGCGACTGAAATCCTAAGACCTGCGCACGCAAAAAATCAATCAGCTAAGCTTTTTGCGGAAAGTGGTCGTCCTCGTACGAAGCGCCGCAGCGCCGTCAACTCTCGCCGGGTGACTGATCTAGAAACCGGCCGGGGAGCGGCCGTCGGCCAGCGGCGTTGGCGCAGGCGGCGTCCCAGGGTCGATCCGGGTCGATCTCGTCGAGCGCCGCAAAGAGTTCGTTGCCGCCGGCACAGGTATCGCAAAGCTGCTTGGTCGTTGCGGGGATCCTGCCGCATGCGATGCACCACGTGGCTAGTTCACCACGCACCACCTTCTCGCAGCGGACGCAGAGGCCACGATCTACATCGTGATCCGGAGCGAGTAAGGTGGCGCATGAGACACATCGGCCGTCGACGATAGCCGTTTCGCGCTGTTCGCTCTCCCCAGGGGCACCACCAGAACCACCAAAACTTGCGACCGGGGAGGTTGTGGTGGTTTCGGTGGTGCATTTCTCGGTTTGAGAAAAAATATTGCGCGAATCCCAGGCCGGTTTGAATGTCTTCACTTTGGGTCACCATGGCGGATCGCGGGGTTCACCAGTATCCGCGGTGATGTTGGGTGCCCGCCTGCCGCGCCGACCGGCTGCTGGTAGAGGCGAATCCATCCGGCTTCAACCAAGGTGTCAGCGGCGCGATGCACGGCGTCAGTGGTGGTTAATCCCGACCAGCGGTGCTGGTATATGTCGCGCAAACTCATTCCATCGGGTACGTCGCCCCGTAGGAGGCGGTCAGCAAACATTTCGACCGGCGTCGTCGTACCTTCGGCGTATACGCGACGCGCGTGCAGTTCGAGGAAGTCGCACCAGCTCGCCGCCTGTGCTGCGGCTTCGGCCCCGACGCGATTGGTTAGTGTCCCTGCCGCTAGTCCGCTGGTCACATGAAAGATCAGGGCGAGACCAGCGAAGAGCTTCGGATATTTCGCGAGGTGCGATTCTAAGGCGGGCATATCGGCGCAGCCCCTCACTATTCCATCTTGCCGCTCGTACCACTTATCGAATAGCCGTTGCCCGGCTTGATCGAAACGCACGAAAGGCGGGTCGTCATCTCCGCTCGACCACGCCCCGAACTTTGTCGGGTCAAGCGTTTCGATCTGCATGAATATGTCGCGCACGCGCTTGGCGGCATCCGCGTCGGGAGCGCGGTCAACATGGCGGAATGGCAGTAGCTCCTCGACCCAGATCATGAGCTGGAACCGTTGGAGCAGTCCGTCTGCCCCGGCCGCACCGCCCTGAGCCTCGCGGATGTACGCGCGCATCGCGCCGGGCGTAGCCGTCCCAATAATTGCCAAACAGAGTCCCGGAACAAATGTGGAACCTCGACCGATGCGGTCGATCGGATGCGGGAAGTTGCCCGCCCACGCGGCCAGGTAAAACGCTCTCGCGTTCTCCCGTCCAACCTTATCAAACTCGCGCAGCATGGCGACCAGCTCGTCGTTGATGAGCAGCAACCCGCGAGGATTCTCGGCGTGCAAGTCGGCGAGCTTCTCTGGGGTAACGTCGGTAACTGAGCGGCGTGGTTCAGGCACGATGAGTTTCTTGCGATCGGCTTGCTGTGCGAGCAGGTTTTCGACCAGATCATCGGCGGGCAGACTTCCCCCGACGTTATTTCTTTGGCGTTTTTGATCCGCCGCTCGATGCGCGCAATGTTCAGTTCGATCACGTGTCGCTCTGGACCGCGCTGAGCCTCAGCTTCCACGAACGCCTCATGCAACTGTCGCTCGACATAGCGGAATGGTTTGAGCCCACTACTCAGTGCCGGCGTTTTTTTCAAGGCTGGGCGCCCGATGGTGACGCCCCAGAGGTTCGCGTACTCGGTCCAATCATCGTACTGCCTCGGCCGCATCCCAAGGGTGCGGCCAATGAGCGACCCGGCAGCAATGATTAGGGGAATTGCAACCAACTCAAGCGCCACATTCATGCGGTCGGCGATGTCCGCGACGGCGGCGCGGAACGGCAGCGGAATCATCTCCAGCGGTAGTGACTGCACGCTCGGCAGAAGGGTTGATAATGGCGCAGGCTTCGGCCATTGCGGGTCCGCCTGTGTATCGCGATCATCCCGATCTTTGCCCATCGCGTGACCAGGCTCGTACTTTGCGAAGTCGCCTGCCATCCGCCGAAGGTCTTTCAATTCATCGGGCGCCGTATAAGGCGGATCGCATTGTCTTGTGGCGGCTGCCACCAGGGCGTCGTAGATAGAAGCCGCGTTCATCCCGTTGTGACGCAGCCGACCAGCCAGACTCTTGAGCGCTTCGCGGCGACGCCCTTGCGGGATGCGCTCGTTATCATCGACGCCCGGGATGGGTTTGCGCCCCGCTTCGCCATTTTGCTGAGCGAGCAACGCATCGATCCAGGCTTGCGGTAACTCTATCGCAACCTGCGGGCTGCCAGGGTCCCAGGTGTAGGTGCCGCCTGAAATGTGCCTCGACGGGGCGATGACGATATAGCCACCCGTCGTTTTAAAATCCACGCCGGGATAGCCAGCTCCGAATGCTGCGGTACGAGATTGCAGCACCACCCCTGGTGGTATGCGCACATCGTGATGCTCACCCCCACCGCCCGTTTTCTGCCGCGCGGTGTCGATGCTACCCAGCTTGGCTTCAAGGCGTGCGAACGATTCGTCGCCATCGTGGCGCGGGTCAACGTCGATGCAGCCAAACCCGTCGCGCCCCAGCGCCCACCCGATGTTAGCGTTCGGCCAGCGCGTCCACCACTTGCGAATCTGCGCCTCGTTGCAGGACGCCCGCGATTCCCACTCTTCGATGTGCGGATGTTTTCCGGCAGGTTTGCATTGCGTATCGTCGCACTCGCATCGGCCTCCCACTATCCCGAATAGCGGAAGGATATGCCACCCGTTGCGCGCGCACATCAGCGCTGCTTCGAGCAGCGTCGTGGTTTGAAACTCGCGGACCTCGTGGAAGGGGACGGTTGCGGGACGAGGAAGGTCGATCCCCTCAGAATCGCCCGCCGACCCGTCATCGGCGGGCCTTTTCATGCAGCCGGCCCGTCGCCGCCGTCGGCGCTGTACCCAAGTGACGCTAACGCTGGGCCGCGCAGAATTCGAATCAGTTTGCGTCGGCCAAAGGTGCGATGAGGCAGACGCCCAGCCGCCAGTTCCTGCCGCACAACGTCTTCGCCCACCCCAGCGAGCCTACAGAATTCCCGCACGCTCATCGTGAGCGCCTCGGGCACCTCCGATGTGGCGGAACGGTTTGCCATTTAATATCCTCCTAACAGGGTATAACCCCCTCAAAATAAGGCTAACACCCCTTGTCGAGGCCGTAACGCGTTGATATAATCTAACAGTGATCAAACAGGGTGGCTTGGGACAGGATGGCTCCAAGCGGGCTTGGCAACGTTTCCTACAGCCGCTCGTCGGGCGGGAGAGGCCTGTCTCGGTGGCGCGGTTGGACGAAGCCCTGCGTAATCTAACACATCGCGAGGGCGATGCGCGCGGCGAGATTTACGCCTATTTGCGCGGTGAGCAAAAGGTTGGACCGCAACGGGCCTTTTTTATCGGCGAGGCATTGCGCGAGTGCGGTATCGCTTGGTCGAGCGGTCCCATTGCGCTTGCTGCTGCCGGCCACTTCGTCGACCTCGTCGCCCTTCTCGTGCTGTTGATTGCAGATGGCGAAGGGGAGGAAACGCGCGCCGCGATCCTCGCTGCCGCGTGCGCGGTCATGACGTGTTACGATTCCGGCGACGCTGAGCTGGCGGCGTTGCAGAATGTGACCCGCGAGCGCCTCGCTGCGTCCAGCATCGCCTCCGGTGACTGCGTTCGTGAGACATGGGAGGCGCTCGCGCAGAAGGCCCATCGCTACGGGCGTCTCTTTTACTTCGCGTCACCGTGGCTTCGAGACGCCTACGTATCGGCGCGCGTGATCGACGAAGAGAGCCGCGGACGCCGCGTGTTTGAAGATCTCGGGCGTTGGGCGCTCGCGTTCGCAAAAGGCGATGCGCGACTCACTTCGATCCTCGCACCGTACTTCGTTTGCCGGGCACGGATCGACCAAAGCGCTCGCGAGTCTTACTATCAGGCGGCACTCAGAGAGACTGCACGCGATCTCTTCGGCGCTCAAGCATTCGATGAACTTTTGGAAGCCGCCGAGAGCGACATTCCAACTTACCTTCGCAAGCCAACGAAAAGGAGCTAATCAGATATGAAACCCCGCCGTCTCGGAGCCTGGATCGGCCGAGAGACATACCTAGACAAAAAGACCGGAGCGCGCAAGTCTTGCGCGACATGGACAGTCAAATACCCGCGCTTCGACCGGAAGCCCGGCGACTATCGCAAGGGCGTAAAACGCGGCTTTGCGACCGACGCTGACGCTGAGGCATGGTGGGCGGAGCAAAAAGCTAACCCGCACCGCCCCGTCGCCAAGGCCGAGGTCGTCAAAGAGCCGCCTATGCGCCTCGACACGTTCTTGGCGGGCTGGCTGAAGACAAAACGAGTCAGCGTCGGTGCGGGCGCGCATCGGCAATACGAGTCGCACGTGCGCGAACACTTAGTTCCATCGCTCGGACACCTCCTGCTCGTCGAGTTGGAGCGCAATCCGCAAGTCATTGAGGAAGCAATGGCGTCGTGGGCACGCAAGGACGGACGCGAAGGCGAACTGTCGCCACTGTTCATCAAGAAGATCTGGAGCACGCTGAGAACAGCGCTGAACAAGGCCCAGAGATTGAAGAGGGTCACGACCAACCCGTGCACTTTGGTCGATCCGCCAAAGGTCGAGCATAAGGAAATGAAGGCCTTGAGTCCGTTGCAGGTTGGGCAGTATCTCGAAGCCTTCGACGAGACATCTATCGGCGCGGCGATTGCGACCGCGCTCGGTAGCGGCTGCAGGTGCGGCGAGCTGCTCGCCCTGCGCTGGCGCGACATCTTCTTTAGATGAGGCAACGCTCCGCGTGGAGCGGTCATTGGAACGAGTAGCGATCCGGACCCCGAAGCGGGTCCGTTACGAACTGAGGTTCAAGGAACCTAAGACAAAGCGTTCGCGGCGCACTATTCCGCTACCGTCCTTCGCCGTCGAACGGCTGCGCGCATTACCGCATCCAGCAGGCGCAGCGCTTGATGTCGGCTGGCGTTCGTCCCGACGGCGAGACGCTGGCGTTCGACGAGCGACGGCAAGCCCTGGGTCCCGACATCGTTCGCAATGCGGTTCGCGCGCTTGCGTGACGAGGCCGGTCTCACTGAGATCGGCATGCACGGCTTACGGCACACCTTTGCGACGCTTCTTTTGCAGTCGGGAGCGGACCTCAAGACCGTAAGCACGGCGTTGGGACATAGCTCGGTTGCTATCACCGCCGACTTGTATGCTCACATCTCGCCGGTGATGCTGCACTCCGCTGTAGATCGACTGAACGACCTCATCGAATCGGCCTGACCGACGCGATTGTTCCGAGTCGTTCCGAGTCAAATCGCTTTTATGGTGGGCCTGGTAGGATTCGAACCTACGCGCAACCAGTTATGAGCCGGCCGCTCTACCGCTGAGCTACAGGCCCGCCTTCTTGACTTTGGCGCTCCAAACGCACCCAGCCTGCTCGAGCGGCGCGAGCGTGACGTCGTCGCGCGGTTGGAGTAGACTTCCGTTATCGAGGTGTGCTCATGCAACAACATCTTCCCGGACCGAGCCTGACGCTCGTCGTCATCCTCCTTGCCGGCTGCTCGCCCGGCACGCCGCAGGCGTTGCCGATCGCCGGCTTCGCGCAGCCCAACGGCGAGAACGCCGCGCCCGACGCACATGCCGGAGCCGTCTGTGGAAAAAGCTCGCTTCTCACTGGTCCGTCGAAGCCGCCCAAAGGCGCCGTCGTCGTTCCGGCGGGCGACAATTCTTCGTTTACGCCGGCAAAGGACACGACGTACTGGTTTGCCACCGGAACGCATACGTTCGGCGCGAGCCCGTACGGGCAGATCATCGCGGCCGACGGCGACGTCTTCATCGGCGGCCCGCAGGCCGTGCTCGACGGCCGCCTGACCAATCAATACGCGTTTACGGCCCCCGCCTCGAACGTGACGGTCGAGTACTTCACTATCCGTCGCTTCGGTGCGGTCGGCAGCAACAACGGTCAATCGGTCGTCAACCACAACTCCGGCAAGAAATGGGTCATTCAATATAACACCGTCGTCGACGATGCCGGAGCCGGCGTCTTTCTCGGGCCCGACAGCGTGACGCGCTACAACTGCCTCTCGCACAACGGCGAATACGGCTTTGCCTCGTACGCGTCGCACGGCGACCGTAACGTCGAACTCGATCACAACGAGATCGTCGGCAACAATACGTACAACTGGGAGAAGCGCGACCCGGGATGCGGTTGTTCGGGAGGCGGAAAGTTTTGGGATACCGACGGCGCGACGATCGTCCACAACTGGGTTCACGACAATCGCGGCCCCGCGCTTTGGGCCGACACCGACAACAACGACTTCGATTTCGAGAACAACGATATCGAGAACAACACCGGCGACGGGATTATCGTCGAAATCTCTTACAACGCGAAGATTGAGAACAACAAGTTCGTCCGTAACGCATTGGTCGACGGTCCGACCAACCCTGGCTTTCCGACCGGCGCGATCTACGTGTCCGAGAGCGGCGGCGATTCTCGGGTCGCGGCCAGATACAGTACGATCTCCGTTGCGAACAATACGTTCGTCGACAACTGGAGCGGAGTCGTGCTGTTCGAGAATGCGGACCGCTTCTGCGGCTCTCCCGCCAACACGAGTAAAGGGTTCTGCACGCTGGTCGATCCGAGCGTTGCGAACTTAAAAACCTGCGTACGTGGAAAGATTCGCAAGCAGCCGTATTACTCCGATTGCCGCTGGAAGACTCAGAACGTCTCGGTCACGAACAATCTGTTCCAGTTCGATCCGAGCCATATCGGTGGCTGCAGTCCATCGGTCTCGTGCGGCTTGCAGGGACTGTTCTCCAACTGGGGCACGTACCCGCGCTGGTCCCCATATAAAGGGCCGGTCATCGAGAAGGCGATTACCTTTCACCAAAACGACGTCTTCTCGAACAATACGTACGTGGGTCCGTGGGAGTTCATGGCACACGATCAGAGCCTCGTGTTGAGCTTCCGGCAGTGGCGGCACGCTCCGTACCGGCAAGATCGCGGCAGCACCCTTAAGTAACCTTCGAGTAGCGAGGTAGCAGATGATCTTAGCTCAGAGCGTTCTGGTCGCGGTTTTGCTAGCGGCGGCGCAGCCCGCCCAAACCGCGACCGGCATTCCCCTTGATGCTCCCTGGAAGGTTACGATCTACGACCTCGCTCGGTCGAGCTTTCATCATCCTGCCTGGGGCTGGCAGCACTCCGAGCGCAACTACCGCATCGCGCTGGAACTCGCCCAAGGCGACGGGCTGAAGGTCGATACCGACGTGCTCTTCGCCGCGGCGTTCCTGCACGATATGGCGGCGTTCATGCCCTGCAAGGACTCCAAAATGGAGCACGGCGAGTGCGCCGCCCAGCAGAGCGGCGCGATCTTACGCGCGGCGGGATTTCCGATGGAGAAGCTGCCCGCGGTTCAGGCCGCCGAGCGCGGCCATATGTACTACAGCGATCCGGGGACGCAGCCCGAGGCAATCGTTCTTCACGACGCCGATTCGCTCGACTTCTTAGGTAATATCGGTGCCGCGCGAATGATTTCGCTTACCGGCGAGAGCGCGCAAAGCTTCGCACCGGCGGTCAAAGCGCTGCGTTCCTTCCTGCGCGATATTCCGCCGCGACTCATCACGAAGACCGCGCAAAGAATTGGCGCCGAGCGAACTGGCGAGCTTCAGCGTTTTCTGGACGTCCTTCAGGCAGAAACGTTCGATGGAAAGGCGATGTAAAGGCGCCCGCGACAGGTCCGGTGTATAATCAGGGCTTCTAAGCACGTGGCTTTAGATCGTCAGCAGAAGGAGCGGCTGTCATGAAAAGTCTTCGTCCTGTCGTTGGTCTCCTCGGTGCAGCGGGGCTCGTCGCGATCGTCTCCGGCTGCAGCGGCGGCGCCGTGCCCCAGGCGGGCTCAACGATTCCGACAGCGTCGGCGCTCGAAGCGCGCCTGCATCCGCTCACCAATCCGCAGCGCGTGCTTGCCTTGCTCGCAGAACGGCCGGCTCCGCGCGCAGCGTACGGGCGATCCCGGATGTCTCCCAGCGCAAAGAGCAGCTCGTTGCTCTACGCTTCCAACAAGGGCAATGGGACGCTGAACGTCTACTCGAATCCGGCGTGGAAGCCGCTCGGCGTACTGCTCGGCCTCACCACGCCGTATACGTTCTGCATCGACGCCGCCCAAGACGTCTACGTCACGGACTTCACAAGCGATCGCGTGACCGAGTATGCCCACGGCACTATTGCGCCGCTGCGGACCATAGTCGATCACCAGGGGATTACGATAACGTGCGCCATCGACCCAACGACCGGAAATCTTGCCGTTGCCAACTGGTTCGGCCCGAGCGCGAGGCCCGGCAACGTCATCGTCTTTGCCGGCGCGAAGGGCTCGCCATCCAAATTCACGGCGCTAAACTTGATAGAGTATTTCTTTGTCGGGTACGACAACAGCGGCAACCTTTTCGTCGACGGAGTTAACGCGAGCTCGAAAGTGGTTCTAGCCGAGCTTCCAAAGGGCAAGAGTGCGTTCAAGCCGATCGCGATGAACGCGACGCTCGGGTTCCCGGGCGGGCTCGAGTGGGACGGTGAGTTTCTCGCCGTCGGCGATCAGTTAACTAACACCATCTATCAGTTCAAGGTGTCGGGCTCGAAGGCGACGATGCAGGGTTCGACGACGTT
Source organism: Vulcanimicrobiota bacterium (assembly GCA_963739845.1). Taxonomy (GTDB): domain Bacteria; phylum Vulcanimicrobiota; class Vulcanimicrobiia; order Vulcanimicrobiales; family Vulcanimicrobiaceae; genus Cybelea. The sequence continues at coordinate 624,378 of CAVUBQ010000002.1, forward strand.
AAATGGCGCCGTCGACGTATTCCAGTTCTTCCTAACCGGCGGAAGCCCAAATCATCCGCAAGCAACGGCGGTAATCGGAGCCGACTTCGGGGCTGACGCGATTACCCAATGGCAGTATGCCGCCGGCGGCTCGCCGGTGAAGTCGATCACCGGCCTCGACGGCCCCGAGGGAACGGCAGTTAGCAAATGAGGAACCTCGTCACCACAGCGGCGATCGCCGCGATTCTCTCCGGCTGCGGAGGTGGCGTTCCGCCCAATGCGCCGGTGCCTGCCATCGAATCGCCGGCGCGGATGGATGCTTCAACCTGCGGAAGGGCCGTGGTCTACGTGACCTCGTATAGCAATACGGTCTACATCTACAACCACAAGCACTTGAAAGCGCCTTGCGGGCAGATCACCGGCGTAACGAATCCGCAAGGCCTCTTCGTCGATAAACACGGCAACCTGTGGGTCGCGATTGCCGGCGATTGCAAGAACCAGTTCTCGAGCGTGCTCGAGTTTGCGCCGCGCGGCACCACGCCGATCAAGACGCTGCAAGATCCGGACGGCCCGGCCACCGACGTCGCGGTTGACAATAAATCGGGGACGGTCTACGTCACGAACTTCTTCGGCTACAGCAAAGGCTGCGCCAGCGGAAATAACGGCAACGTAGCGGTCTACACCGGCGGCAGCACGACGCCTACTTCGACGCTCAGCGATCCAAACATGAACTATGCGTTCAACGACGCGGTCGACAACCGGGAAACCTTTACGTCACGTTCCTAAAACTGAACGGACCGACCGGTTCGGGGCGGATCGACGAATGGCACGGCGGCTCCGGGTCGCCGACCGACCTCGGCATCACGCTTCAGGCTCCGGGCGGGATTCAAACGACGGCTACGGGCGCGTTACTCGTCTGCGATCAATCGGCGGCGTGCGGGGAGTTCGTGCCGGGCTCGACGACCATGACCAATCTCTTTGCGACCAAGAATCCGGGATCGTTTGGCGTCGCCCTCAACAAGGGTGAGACGCAGGCGTGGGTTGAGAATCCGGGACTGAGTTCCAAGCAGCTCCAGCTTTACCACTACCCGGGGCCCGACACCAAGGCGATGAAATCGATCACGGTTCCAGGCGGCGGTTATGCCGGCGTAGCGGTAAGCCCAGCCGCACTGCAGGGAGCGCCGTACTAAGCCTTCCGCTTCTCGGCGAGCGCTTTGACGACTTTCAGCGGAATCGCGCCGCCGGGAACGACGAGATTCAGCGTCTCTGCTCCGATGTCGAAGAGCGTTTCGGGTTTCAATAGCTTCGCGACCACGGCCATCGTCGCGTTCGGCTGCACCGCAAGCTCGCCGGTGATCGCGTCGACGACGACGTCAGTCGACTTGTTCTTCGACGTCCAAGTGCACTTGAAGTTGTAGGTGGGCCGAAGGCAGAGGTCGATGCAATCGACGCTGACCTGTTCCTCTTTGACCTCGTCGGCGTCGGCCGGTCGAAGATCGTCTCCAAGGAGGGTTCGGATGACGCCCGCCGCGCGAATCGTCGGAGGCACGATCTTCGCGCCTTCCGGCGCAAACTCGCCAAGTTCGACAGGGGTCATGCTCACCTTCGGATACGGCTGCGCCTTTAACGTCTCACCGTTCAGGCCGTCGAGCCAAAGCTCTCGCTGCTCGTCGCGCTCGCAGTGCTCGACGACCGGCAGGTCGATCGTGCCGGCGGAAACCTGGTGATCGCTTCCGCCCACCGTCACGGCCTTCACGTGCGCCGTCTTGATCGGCACCTTGTACGACTCGCTCCGATCGTAGACCGAACGAAGGTGCGCTTTAGCGTGCCACACGGGAAGATACCACAGTCCTAAATCGGATACCGTAATATCTTCGTCTTTCGGGCGGGAGAAGAGCCGGGACAACGTCCCAAATGCCGTCGCTTTGTGCGCGCTCGCGCGACCGCGGGCTTCCTCGGCCGTAATCACTGGTTCGAAGTAGAAGGCGCCCCGCTCGGCGATCACGATTTCCATGCGACGTTCTTCCTTTTAATTGCTTTCGTAGATGGCATTCACAATCCGGGCTTCATCGTCGAAGACCTTTGCGACGTCCTCGATGCTCTTCATGATCCCGGCATTGTTAACGTAGAGCGCGAAGGCGAGGTGGCGCCCGCTCTTCGCATCGATATACCCGGCGAGTACCTGCGCGGCGAGTTTGCCCCCGGCCAGCGTCGTTCCGGTCTTGGCGAAGACGTGCCCACGCGCGGGCAGGGAACGTCCGGTCCCCGCAAGCGACCCGTCAACTCCCAGAATCGGCAGCGCCGCGCGATAGACCGCGGCGTTCGACCCTGCATTCATCGCCGCGAGCATCCCTACGGTCGCGCGTGCCGCGGCACGGCTGTCCGGGCTGCCGCTGCCGTTGGTCGGAAACGTGAAGTTGCCGGGTTTGATCCCCATGCGCCCGACGAGCGTCTTGCGCTCGGCCGCCAGCGCACCGGCGATAGTGCGCTGGCCTTGCGTCAGACCGAACAGCGAGAGGCTCAAGTTTGCGCCCAGATTCAAACTCACTTTGAGGATCAGCTTGGCGTACTCGGAGTACGGAGGCGAGACGAACTGAGCGACGTGCGACGCGCCGGCGTAGGAACCACGCGCCGGGAGTTTTGCCGATGGATTCTTCTCCAAGACCGGCGCCGCGACTCGAATGCCGACGCCTTGAAGAGCCGCAACGAAGGCGATTCGTGCGAACGATGCCGGATCTTCGATGCGAAAGGTGCGCACGAGGGTGCGGCTTCCGGAGAGCGGCGCTCGATAGCCGACCGGTATCGTGCCGGCGATCGAACCGGTACACGGCGAAGGCCAGCTGCACGCCATGCGCCCGTCGTTGGAGAGCACCACGTTCGCGGGCTGACCGGCCGCAACCGTCTTCACGCTCGACGTTACGGCAAACGCCGGCGTCTTCGGACGCCAGTCGACGCGCGCCGGAAGACCTGGCGCAGTCGGGACGATCGAGACGTCGACCATATTCTCGTTGACCGCGATCGGCGTTATCAGCAAATTTCCGTTGGGCACGCGGTATGTGTCAAAGAGCCGATCGTCGACGACCACGTCGCCGCTCACGGTGCGAATCCCCGACGCTCGGACCTGACGCGCGAGTACGTCGAGCGCGAGCAGCGGGTTTTGCGGCGTGAGGATGGCCGTGCCGAGATTGTTGGCGTCGTTGTGATCGAAGTTCGTGTAGGCGAGCTTCCCTGCCGACGTAAGGCGGCCGCCGAAGGTCAAATCCCCCGCACCGACGAGAACGAGATTGCCGCGCAGCGTCCCACCGTCGACGGACCCTTGGCGATAGACCGGCGTGACGAAGCGATGATCCGCGCCGAGCGCGTTAAGCGCCAGTCCGACCGAGAAGAGCTTGCGCACCGATCCGGTGTACGCTAAGCGATCCGGCGCAAGCTGATAGACCGGACTACCCGTCGCGAGATCGGTGACGAGCAGATACCATGAAGCCTTCGCGTACTGCGGCTGGCCCATTGGGATCGTGATGCTCGGCGGAAGGGATCCGGTCGCTGCTACGGCGGGTAAGAGCATCGCGGTGATGGCGGCGGCGATCTTCACGATCGCTTAGATTTCCTTGCGCGGGAGTGAATTACTGCGAGCCGTCGCGAACCTCGCCGCTGAGGAGGTGGAGTCGTGCTTCTCGACGGCGTCATGTTGCTGTGGTTCATCCTGACCGCTCTTGCCGTGATCTTCGTCGCATTCGACATCCGCTCGACGCCCGAATCACCAGTGATGAAGTGGGCGTTCGTCCTCGTCACCGCGTACACGGGTCCAATCGGCGCGTTTCTCTATGTGCTCGGCTGTCGCGAGCCGCTGCCGGGAACGCACGAAGCGTATACCTCGGCACGTTGGCGCCAAGTCCTCGGCTCGACGATGCACTGCGTCGCGGGCGACGGCGTGGGGATTCTCGCGGGCGCGGTGCTCGCCTCGCATCTCGCCCTCCCGAGGCCAGCCGATTTTGCGCTTGAATACGTTCTCGGGTTCGGTTTTGGCTGGACGATCTTTCAAGCGCTCTTCATGCGTGACATGGCGGGCGGCTCGTACGTAAAATCGCTGCGCATGACGTTCCTTTCGGAGTTCCTCTCGATGAACGTGCTGATGACCGCCATGCTGCCGGTTTCGACGTTCGGCATGCTGGCAATCGGAGGCGCGATGTCGCCCTCCACGCCGGCGTTTTGGTTCGTCATGAGCATGGCGCTGCTCGCCGGATTGATCGCCGCCTATCCGATGAACTGGTGGCTCGTTGCGAACGGACTCAAGCACGGCATGACGACGATACGCCCGGGTGCGCCGGCGCCGGCAATGGCCGCCATGCGCTCCGCACCACCGGTCAGCCGCGGCGCACTCGCTGCGATGACGCTGCTCTCGATCTGTCTTCTTGCTGCCGGGGCGGGCATCGCGCTTCGCTTCGACGCAACCTCGAGCGCAACTCGAAGCGCTCAAATTAGCGTTCTAGCATCATATGGACCGGGGCCTCTTTCGTTCGACGCTTCAAACGCCCGTGGGAGCTCTTCAACTCACGGTGAATCGTGACGGCGTCCTCGTGGAGATATTGCTCCCCAACCGCCGGCCGGCTGCACCCGCGGCAGATCCGCCGTCGCCGGCAGCAGCCCACGGAATGCGAGAAGCGCGGCAACAGCTTAGTGAATACTTCCTGCACCAACGACGCGTCTTCGATCTTCCGCTTCAGCCTGACGGTTCGCCGTTCGAGCGGCAAGTCTGGACCAAGCTTCTGGAGGTTCCATACGGCGTCACCGCGTCGTACGGCACGATTGCGTTCGAGCTCGGGCTGGTAAACGGCGCGCGCGCCGTTGGACGCGCCAACGGAGCAAATCCAATTCCGATCGTGATTCCGTGTCACCGCATCATCGGCTCCGACGGGAGCTTGACCGGCTACGGCGGCGGCCTGCCGCTGAAACGCGCCCTGCTTCAGCTGGAGGGTGCGCGCGCGCACTGCGACGCTTCGCTAAGCCTGCCGTTCCTATAACCCAGGCGCGCCGACGCCGGTCCCGAAATGCGCTGCGATGTATTCGATCCAATAATGGAAGATGTCGGCAATTCGAACCGGATCGCTCGGCACGTGACCGGAGACCGGCCAAACGCGCAGCGTCGCATCCTTATGGTTATCGCGCAATGCTCGCCAATACATCGACGAGGTCGCGAACGGATCGCGGTTGTCGCCCACGTCCGAGAGGATAAGCACCGGCGTCGTAACGTCGGCGACGTAGCTGATTGGGGAGATGGCGCGCCACTCCGCAGCATTGTTGCCGACGAACGGCGAGCCGTGCAGCATCGCCAGATCCTCGTCGCTATCGTCGGCCGTGCCGTAATCCGTGATCCAATCGTTGACCGACGCGCCCGAAACGGCGACGCGCCAGAGGTGATATTTCGAGATCAGCCATGCCGTCATGATGCCGCCGTAGGACCAGCCCGAGACCGCGATGCGCGAATCGTCCACGATGCCGCGTGCCCGGACGGCATCGAGCGCCGACATGATGTCTTTGCCGGGGCCATCTTCGGGATCGTAGAGGATCGCGTGTTGATACGCATAGCCGAGGTTCGGACTGCCGCGATAGTTCGGCCGGAGCACCAGCCAGCCGCGCGCGGCCATCACCTGCGCCCAGAAATCGAACGTCGCAAGCGTGGCGTCGCCCGGACCGCCGTGAATATAGACGACGATTGGATACTTGCGGCTGGGGTCGAAGTCGGGCGGCAGGTAGAGCATGCCGTCACCGATCACGCCGGTCGTCGTGGGGAACGTAACCGGCTTCGCCGCAGACCAGGCGATGCGCGAAAGCTCGGCATTGAAGTTCGAGAGTCTCGCCGGTTGACCGCCGCCGTAGGCAAAGACCTCCGGCGGCTGCGCCGTGCTCGCTCCGATGAACGCTAACGTACCGTCCGAAGCGAGTGCGTTGCCGAGCGAGGGCGTAGCGGCGCCACCCGTCGTCGTCATCGGATTGCCCGGCGTGACGTCCCCGACGTCGAGGCGCTGGAACGTCCCGTCGAGCGCGATCCGGTAGAGTGCATTGGTCAGGCCGTCCGGCGCCGTCGCAATCAGACTCTGCGAGTCATTCGACCAGACGGCGGCGCCGATCGGACGATCGATCGCGTTCGAAATCGGCGATCCCATGCCGCCAGCCGGGGTCGTGACGTAGAGCCGCGACAACGCAACTTGCGAATCGCCGTCGGTATAGTAGTACGCAACATGCTTGCCGTCCGGCGAAAACATCGGATCGCTCTCACGCAGCGTGCGGCCGGTCAAAGCACGAACGCGTTTGGAGGCGACGTCGACGATCGCCGCGTGCGAAGTGCTCGCGTCATTCGGTATCGCATTCGCATACGCCGTAAATGCGATCTCCGCTCCGTCGGGAGACCACGACAGTGCTGCGTCGCTCTCCGTCCCGCCGGTCAGCTGTGCCGGCACGGCCCCCGCGAGGTCGATCACGAACACGTGATCCGGCGATGGGGCGGCGTGCGCGACGATCGGCTCGGTGGTAAAGATGAAACTGTCACGAAAGCGATCCGCGCCGACACGGTTGGGCTGTGAATCGGTCGCAGCGTATGCGAATGCGCGACCATCGGGGCGCCACGCGAACTCATCCACGTCCGTCTTGAGGTGGGTGATCTGACGTATCGCGCCGCCGCCCGCCGGAATTACGAACAGCTGCGTGTGCGCGTCGTCCCCCCGGCCAGCCTCGGCTAGAAACGCAAGCAGCGCGCCGCTGGGTGAGAAGGCCGGGGCGGAAAGCCCCTTGCGGTTATGGACCAAGGTGCGGGGCTTGTGGGTCGCTATATCGATCGAGACGAGGTCGTTCTCGCGCCGATTGTCGTCCCACAGCGTGCGCGTGACGACGAGCGCGACAGTTTTGGCGTCGGGCGCGATCGCGGGAGAGCCGAGGTTGACCAAGTAGCGAAAGTCGTCTCCGGTTACCGTTCGGCTGGGCGTTGCGTTCGCTACCGCGCCCCACGAAAAAAAGAGCAGCACCGCTGCCGCGGCCATTTTCACAGCGAACCGCCGTTCGCTGCTGGGTAAACCTAGGCCTTGCCTCTACCTAATGCGAAGAGCGGCGGCGCTATGACCCTCACAGACCGTACCGCGATCGTCGCGTTTCTCGAACGAAAGTGGGCCAAAGAGCTTGACTATCGATTGATCAAAGAGCTGTGGGCGTTCCACGATAGCCGGATCGCCGTCCGTTTTCAATACGAATGGCACGACGATTCGGATAGCTGGTTTCGCGCATACGGGAACGAGCAGTGGGAGTTCGATGAAAGCGGCCTCATGCGACGCCGAGAAGCCAGCATCAACGACGTGGCAATCGAGCCGGCCGATCGGCGCTTTCTCTGGGCGCCGGGAGCGCGGCCGATCGACCATCCAGGCCTCACCGAACTCGGTCTTTAGTCGACGGTTAGAGCGGCGGCCCGATGATTATCCAGGTCTTGCCTTGATAAGCCTGAACCATGACGACCGTTCCCGATTCGGCGCGTCCTACAAGGAACGCGTCTTCGCTCGCCTCCATGCCGGGCTGCTGGACCTCTTGGGCGCCGGAGAGTTGCGCCTTATACCAGGCTCTTACTTTTTCGAAATCGTCCGAGGTTACGTACGTCTTTGCTTGCGGCGGCGGAGCCTTGAAACCGACGCCCTCGGGGCGCGCGGCGGCGACGGCGCCCGGATAGACCGGCGGAGCAGCGGCGCTGTCGGCTGCCGGCGCCGGTAGCGAGCCGGCGGCGATCGAGAGAAACGTTGCAAGAGATGCGGCGAGAAATGCTCTCACGGTTTCAAAGAGATTCGCGCGCAGCCGGCGCGAGGCCTCGGTCACGGCAGACCAGAAAGGCTCGTGATGGGTGAACTCAGACGATGTATCGCCGTCGCACTCGCGATGCTCTTCCTTGCGGCGCTGGCGCCCGTGAATGAGGAGGCAAACGCTAAAGCGCTCGACCAGCTCGCCGAGCGCTACTGGCAGCATGAATTGCTGACCGACTACTCCCTGCGTTCGCAGCTGGGCCTTCCGATCGAAACGATTCGTCCGGTTAGCGTGGAGACTGCCGCGAGCGATGCAACGTTTTCCCAGGGAATACTCGACGGCCTCAAAAGCGTCGATGCCGGCGCGCTCGACCACGACCGGTGGCTCACGTACCGCACGCTGAGCTTTCTGGCAAACAACGATGTCGCGGCGCAGAAGTACTTCTGGCTTCGACAGCAGGCGACGCCGTACGCGGGCGGGCTACAGCTCAGCACGCTTGCCGCCCTGCTGACGAGTTTTCAGTTCGCCGGAAACGCCGACGCGCAGCGCTATCTCTCACTCCTGCGGCAATACGCGGCCTTCGTCCGTTCCCTGCAGACGCTTTTGCAAGGCCAACACGAGCGCGGCATCATCTTGCCCAACGTCGAGAGCGACGCCGCCGAAGCCGTCTTCCGAGGTTACGCCGACCCGGTCCAGAGCGGCGCGCTCGTGCCGGCCGCTTCGCGCCTCGATCGTCTTTCGGCCGCCGATCGAACGGCGCTTGCACAGCAAGCGGCAGCGATCGTGTCGGCCGAAGTCGTCCCCGCGTTTCAAAGCGTCGCCGATTACCTCGCCGGCGCCTACCGAACGGGCGCGCCGTCCGGCGTTGGTCTCTCGCAGTATCCGGGCGGTCGCGAGTACTACGAATACCTCATCTACGCCAATACGACGTTGACGACGACGCCCGAGAAACTGCACGCGCTCGGCCTGCAGGAAGTCGAGCGGCTCAACACCCAGCTCGACGGCATCCGGCGCGAAGTCGGGTTTAACGGCAGCGTTGCCGCGTTCAAACGTTATCTGTCGCACGATCCGCGATTCTTTGCCAAGACGACGGAGGGTTTCGGCGACCGGCTGGAGGTTTACGTCGGCCGCTCCCGGGCGGCCGCACCGCAGTTCTTTTCGCACATGCCGACCGCTCCGTACGGCGTCGCGCCGTTGCCCAAGGCGTTGGCAGGTTCGCAGACGTTCGGGTACTACAACCCGCCCACCGCGACCCAGCCGAAAGGCATCTACTATTACAACGCTTGGCATCCCGAGCGCACGTCGACGTTGGGTGCCGGCGCGCTCATATGTCACGAACTGATTCCGGGCCACCACTTCCAATTCGCATTGCAGCAAGAGAATCAGACGCTGCCCAACGTACGGCGCTACGACTTTAGCGAGACGGGATTCGTCGAAGGCTGGGGTGAGTATGCATCGCAGCTCTGCTGGGATATGGGCGTCTACCAGACCCCGTACGATAAGGCCGGCCGGATCATGCAGGATCTCATGGTCTCGACGCGTCTGGTCGTCGATACGGGAATGAACGCGATGGGATGGAGCCGCGAACGAGCGATCGCCTTTATGCGCGAGAATCTGACCCTGAGCGATGCCCAAATCGCAACCGAATCGCTGCGTTACTCGACCGACATTCCAGGTCAGGCGCTGGCCTACAAGACCGGCGAGCTCACCATGCTCGAACTCCGCGAGCAGGTGCGCAAACGGATCGGCAAGGCGTTCGACATCCGCAAGTTCCACGCGTGGGTGATCGATAGCGGCTCGATGACACTCGATACGCTGCGCGCCCACGTCGAATACGAGATGGCGAAACCGGCATCGTAGGCGCGCTGCCGCGGCGTCTGCTCCTCTACGCGAACGCCGGGCTTTTCTGCGACGGCTACATCTTAAGCAGCATCGGGCTCGCCTTGGTGACGCTTGCGCCGCACTTTTCGCTCGATGCGAAGATGACCGGCCTGATCGGGGCCACTACGCTGCTGGGTATACTGCTCGGCGCGCCGGTCTTCGGATACCTTACCGACCGCAAAGGGCGGCGTACCCTGATGATCGCCGATCTGGCGGTCTTCGTCGTCGCGTCGGTCGCGCAGATCTTCGTCGCGAACGTATGGGAGTTGATTGCCTTGCGGTTCGTGCTCGGGATCGCCATTGGGGCAGACTATCCGATCGCCGGCGCGCTGATCGCCGAACACGCTCCGGCCGCAGTGCGTGGTGCGGCTACGAACAGCATGCAGGTGGCGTGGTTCCTCGGCGCCGCCATAGCCTACGTCGCCGGCTACGCGCTGCTGCAGACCGGGGACCAGAGCTGGCGATGGATTCTCGCCAGTCCGGCAATCTTCGCCGCACTCGGACTCCTGCTGCGCGCGAGCGCTCCCGAATCGCCCCTCTGGCTGCAGTCGCGCAGTTCGGGCGCGTTGGAGCAAAGCTCGTTTGCGACGATCTTTTCCAGGCAACACCGTGGGACGCTCGCCTTCGTCTCGGCAATGTGGCTGCTGCAAGTCGTGCCGCTCTTTGCGATCTATACGTTCGCGCCGGCGGTGCTGACCGCGCTCGGCTTGAGCGGCTCGTCGTCGCCCGCGGGCAGCGTCGCGATCACGGCGGCGTTTCTCGCAGGCTCGTTGATCTCGCTGCCGCTCGTGGAATGGTGGGGCCGTCGCCCGCTCTGCATCGCCGGTTTTGCGACCGGCGCGGGGGCGTTCGGGTTACTGCTCCTCGGAAACCCCGCGCTCGTCGTGCCGTGCTTTCTGGTCTACGCCGTCGGCATCGGCGCAGCCGCGGGATTGGAGCTTACCTACCCTGTCGAGCTCTTTCCGACGCCGATTCGCGCCAGCGCGACCGGGTTTGCGACGGCGGTCAGCCGTGTCGGCGCATTCTTTGGCACCTTCGCGCTGCCGTGGATGCTGTCGAGCTATGGCATCACCAAGGTCGTCGCGCTCGCCTGCGGGCTCTCGCTCGTCGGGCTCTTCGTCGCCGTTCGGTGGGCGCCCGAGACGAAAGGCACCGCAATCGTCTAAACTTGCGCTCTCCTATTCTGGAGTGTATACTATCCTAAACAGGATACTTCACCTATGACCGTTCTAGCCTACCCCGAGACCCGCTACGCCGTCCCCGAGCTCGTCGAGATCACCTCGCGAGCGGAGTGCAAGCGCCTGGGACCGTCGGCTCTCAAAGCCTTCTTCAACATCGCCGAGTGCTGGGGAATCCGCGACGAGGACGCTCGGCAATTGCTGGGCGGGATGGCCAGCAGCACGTACTACGCGATGAAGCGCTCGCGCCAGCGCGCGCTCGACCCCGATACGATGCTGCGTATTTCGTATCTCATCGGCATCTTCAAGGCGCTCAACATCCTCCATCGCCGAGCGCTCGCCGACCGGTGGGTTACGCTACCGAACCGAAACCCGATTTTTGGCGGCGCGACGCCGCTGGAGTACATGATTCGCGGCGGCATACCGGCGATTCAGCTGGTCCGCCGGCTCCTCGACGCGCGCCGTGGCGGCCTCTAGGGGGCTGCCGCCGGCAGCACTCGTTCGCCGGAACGAGACGCATCGCTTCATCGCCTCGAAGCATGGCGAAAGCGTTTTGACGCGCATCGCCGACTCGAGCCGGCACCTCGACGACATCTTCGAGCTCGATATCGCAACGAACGATCGGGCCCTCGCCGAAAACGGAATCCCACGCGGCATCGATGCCAACGAACTCGTCTTCGGTCTTCCGTACTCTCATATCGTCAACGCGGCGTTCACGCACGCGCATCCGCTCGGCAGCCGCTTCAGCGGGCCCGATCGCGGGGCATGGTATTGCGGCTTCGAAATCGAGACGGCGATCGCCGAGGTCGCCTTCCACAAGACGGTTGACCTGCTCGAAATCGGCGTTTTGGACGACGACGTCACCTACGACGACTACGCGGCCGATTTCAGCGCGGAGTTCCACGATCTTCGCGGCGCCCGTCGCTTCGCGAAGTATCTAAACCCCGAGAGCTACGTCGAATCCCAACAGCTGGCCGAGAGGCTCCTGGCGATCGGCTCGCTAGGAATTGTCTATCCGAGCGTACGCAGTGCTGAGGGAACCTGCATCGCCTGCTTTCGCCCGGCGCTCGTCATGAACGTGACGAGGCGATCGGCTTATCGCTTTATATGGAGCGGATCGCCGACGCCCGCGATCGCGCCGGCGTAGCGCGCGGCCTGTCCGAGCTGATCTTCGATCGCCATCAAGCGATTATACTTTGCGACGCGATCGCTGCGCGAGAGCGAGCCGGTCTTGATCTGACCGGCTCCGGTCGCGACCGCGAGATCGGCGATCGTGGTGTCTTCGGTCTCACCCGAGCGATGCGAGATTACCGTACCGTATCCGGCCTTCTGCGCCATCGCGATGCAGTCGAGTGTTTCGGTGAGCGTGCCGATCTGGTTGACCTTGATAAGGATGGCATTGGCGACCCCTTCGGCGATCCCGCGTTCCAGAAAACGCAGGTTGGTGACGAAGATGTCGTCTCCAACGAGTTGAATCCGGCTGCCGAGCGCCGCCGTCAGATTCCGCCAGCCTTCCCAATCATTCTCCGCCAAACCGTCCTCGATCGAGACGATCGGATAGCGCTCGCAGAGCTGGGTGTAGAGGGCGATCATCTCGTCGACGCTCGCCGCGCGGTCCTTGCTCAGCGGATAGTACTTGCCGTCTTGATAGAACTCGCTCGCCGCGGGATCGAGGGCGATCGCGACGTCCGCACCGGGGCGATATCCCGCGAGCTCGATTGCGGCGACGATCAGGTCGAGGGCCTGCGCAGGCGTCTCGAGCGGCGGCGCGTATCCGCCTTCATCGCCGACTTGTGTCGGCAGATTGCGATCGTGGAGCAGACGCCCTAGGGCGTGGAAGACCTCCGACCCGTAACGGATCGCTTCGGCTTCCGTCGGCGCGCCGATCGGTACGATCATGCACTCTTGAAACTGCAGCGCGCCCGACGCATGCTTGCCGCCGTTGACCACGTTCATCATCGGAACCGGCAACGTTGCCGCCGAAGGTCCGCCCAAATAACGGAAGAGCGGCAACGAGAGACTCACTGACGCGGCGCGAGCAACCGCGAGGGAGACACCGAGAATCGCATTCGCTCCGAGATTCGCCTTGTTGGGTGTGCCGTCGAGATCGACAAGCTTCTCGTCGATTTCGCGTTGCGCGACGGCGTCGAGCCCCTCGATCGCCGGCCCCAGCACTTCGTTCACGGCGCGCGACCGCTTTGCGCACGCCCTTGCCGTTGTATCGCGCGTCGTCGCCGTCGCGAAGCTCGACGGCTTCGTTCGCACCGGTGGAAGCGCCCGACGGAACCAGAGCCTCCTCGACCGCCCCGAAACTCGTTGCGACGGTCACGGCGACGGTCGGATTTCCGCGCGAGTCGAGCACTTCGCGAGCGCGCACGCCCTCGATCAGCGGATTCCCTCCGCCGCGCAGCGATTCGAGCGACACGCTTATTCCTTGATCCAGCGCTCGAGATCGTGGCGACGCGAGACGAAATCGTTATCCTCAAAGAAAATCTGCAACTCGCGAGTCGCGCTGGCCGCGCTGTCGCTGCCATGGACGAGGTTGCGCCCGATCGTCTGCGCCAAGTCGGCGCGAATCGAGCCCGGCGCGGCGGCGAGCGGATCGGTCGCGCCGATGAGCTGCCGGCATCCCTCGATCGCGTTCTCACCCTCGACGGCCAAAGCCACGAGCGGGCCGCTGGTGATGAACGTGACCAGTCCGTCGAAGAATGCCTTGCCGCGGTGCTCGGCGTAATGCGCCCGGGCGCGCTCGCCGTCGAGCTGCAGGAGCCTCATCGCGGTGATGATATAACCGCGACGCTCGATTCGCGAGGTAATCTCGCCGATGAGACCACGCGAAACGGCGTCCGGCTTGCAGAGAATCAACGTTCGTTCGATAGCCATAGGAACGCCCGAATACGCCGCATCGCCCGACGGAGCCTGTCCGCCATGGAACGAAGAAGGCCGGTCATGACGGAGGCTGGGAGCGCCGGGCGGTACGCGGCGGTTGCGCAAGAACTGAGCGGGACGGCGTTCGCGACGATCGCGTACGTCGAGGAGACCGACAGCACGAACGCCGACGCCGCGGTGCTGCTCGGTGACCCGCGCTTTGGTGGCCGCACGATCGTCGCCGAGTATCAGCGCAAGGGTGCCGGGCGTAAGGGCCGTTCTTGGGAGGCGCCGCCGGGAACGGGGCTGCTCTTCAGTACGATCCTGCCCCGCACGATCGCCTCGGAACTGCTTTGGCTCGTTCCATTCTGGGTCGCTCTCGCGGTGCGCGACGCGCTGCTTGAATGCGCAATTACGACGACGTTGCAATGGCCCAACGACGTATTGCTCGGCAAACGCAAGCTCGCGGGCATTCTCTGCCAATCGGCCGTCACCGGGAGTGCCGCGCGGGTCGTATGCGGCGTGGGAATCAACGTGCACCGGCAACCGAGCGGCAGCGCTCACAGCGATACGATCGCCTTTTGCGACGACGTCGCACACGTCGAGCGAGGCGAGCTCTTGCGCAGCGTTCTCCTCGAATATCAGCGTTCGCTCTCGTTCCTCGATCTACCCGATCGCGTGAGGGCCGATTGGGGCTCGGCCGCCGGCCTTCCGGGAGCCCGCTACCGCATCGCGCTCGATCGCGGCGGCGAGCCTTTCGAAGCGACCGCACAGGGACTTGCCGGCGACGGAGGCCTACAGGTGATGCGCGACGATGGGCGCTATGAAACGGTCTCGCTTGCCGATGCGCGAGTTCTCCGCTAGCGCCTTACATCCCACGTTTCGGCGTCGACGGGATAACCCAGCATGTTTCGTGCGAAGCCCGTGACTCCCGGCCGCGCTGCGTCGACGAACGTAACGTAATCGAGCGGTATCACCGGAAGCCGATGGTAGACGATCTTCTGCATCTCGAGAAAGTCGCGCGCCCGGCGAGCGTCGCTGGGCGCGATTGCCTGGTCGGCAAATGCTGCTTCGAAGTCGCGGTCACAGAACCGCGAAATATTGTTTCCGTTCGGACCGATCTGGTCGCACGCAAAGATGACGCTCTGCTCGGGATCGGCGCCCCCGATCCAGGCTGCCAGCGAGATGTTGAATCGGCCGGTGCGCAGCGGCCCGTCGGGGCCGTTGAACGCACTCGTCGGAAAGGCTTTGATTGCGGCTTGGATGCCGACGTTTGCCAGCGCCCGCTGCACGATTGTCGCGGCGCTGCTTCCCGTGCCCGACTGGGTGACGATAAGCACCTCGAGCGGCACCCCGTCCTTCGTTCGGATGCCGTGCTGCAAGTGCCAACCGGCAGTATCCAGCTCGGCCGCAGCCGCGGCATCGTTTGCGGCGACGGGCGCAAGGTTACCGTCGTGCCACGCGAGCACGGGCGGCAAGAACGCTCCTGCGGGCGGATTCAAACCGTGGAGCGGCCTTTCGAGCAGCGGAATATCTATGGCCTTCGCTATTGCGATGCGCACCCGCGCATCGCTGGTCGGTGGGGCGACCGTTTGCAGCAAGACGTAATCGATGCCGTTGATCGGCGTTTTCACTAGACGCAATGCTGCAGATTGGGGCAATTCCGCCACTCGCGACGCCTGCACTCGGGTTAGGTCGGCCTCGTTACTGCGCACTGCGACCATGGCTGCGTTCAGATCGGGAATGAGTCGCAGTACGACTCCGGCAAGCTTCGGGCGCGGCGAAAAGTATGGATTCCGCTCCAACGTGATCGAATCGCCGCGTCGCCACCGGGTTACCCGAAACGGGCCGGTGCCGAAGGCATGCTCTTCCCAGGGCGCGCCTTGCACCGCCGTGCTGGTGAAAGCATGCGCGGGCAGAATGCCGAACGCAAAGTCCGATTCGGCAAAGAGCTCGCGAACGGCGGCGTTCCAGGGGGCGCGCAGACGGACGACGACCGTATTGGGATCCGGAGTCGTAAGGGAAGCGATGCGACGATAGGCGTCCTGACTTAGCACCGGGTTGCGCGGGTCCATGATCGCGTGAAAGGTGAACGCGACGTCCGATGACGTCAGCGGCCGCCCGTCGCCGAAGCGCACGCCGGCGCGCAAGTGATAGACGATCGTGCGGCCGTCGGGAGAGACGTCGCCGTTTGCGCGCGTAGGCACTCGCGTCACTAAAATGGGGACGAGGCGATTCCCGCGAGATAGACCGACCAGCGTTTGCACGAAGAGCAGATCGAGACCGATCGTGTCCTGATCGTGCGCCAAGAGCGGGTTGAGCGACGTAGGCTCCGTCCAATCGGCTATCCGCAGCTCGTGCGACTGCGTCGCGACGTGCGAACGCGCGACGCACGAGGTCGCCAGGACGAGCACGGCGGCTATCCGGGAAAGGCGCGCGGGGATCAGCGTTCGTTGCGTGCGCGGCTGAGGCGACGATCGCATAGTTCGCAAAAGTGCGGCATTTTGTTGTCGGTTTCGAAGATCGAACTCGAGTAGTACATCGCGCAGCGGGCATTGTAGCAGTGCTTCAAGCCGAAGGCGTGGCCCAGCTCGTGAATCGACTCCTTAAGGGCCCGTTGAAAGAGCACGTTCGCGTCGTTAGGCTCGCCGTAGAACTCCGAACGCAGCCGATGGATCGAGACGACAGCTACGCCGCGCGCTTCGTCGGCGTCGCCGAAGACGAAACGATGCGACGTCTTATAGAGATCGAAGTCGGTAATTGCCA
The DNA here is from genome assembly GCA_963739845.1 of Vulcanimicrobiota bacterium. GTDB lineage: Bacteria > Vulcanimicrobiota > Vulcanimicrobiia > Vulcanimicrobiales > Vulcanimicrobiaceae > Cybelea. The sequence continues at coordinate 640,826 of CAVUBQ010000002.1, forward strand.
AGACGACCGCGCCCGGCTCGGGGTGCGCGCGATGGACTTTTGCGGCGAGGGTTGTGGCGAAGAGCTGGCCGCGCGTAGCGTTGAGCGTGCTCCGCGGCACGACCAGCGAACGCTCGACGCGCGCCGTGGCGAGGAATCGCTCCTCCAGACAAGTTGCGAGGCGATCCAAGAACGCAGCGTCAACGGTGTTGATCGGCACGATCCGAATCCTCGACTCCATCTCGTGGTCAATCGTTCGCCCCGAGCCGACGCAAAACTTGCCGGGCGGCCGAGAAATCTGGATGACAAGCACGCCGTTCGTCGAAGGCGTTACGGTGATCGTTGGAGTTGGCATCGACGTCGCGGACGTCACGCGTTATCGCTTTGGCGAACGAGAGCTCGCGTGGTTCGCAAGACGTGTCTACACCGAGCACGAGATGGCGTATGCGATGCGCAAGCGTAACTGGCCCGAACGGCTAGCCGGGTTTTTCGCCGCCAAAGAGGCGACGCGCAAAGCCTTTGGGCACGCGCTCCCATGGCGTTCGATCGGGGTCGTGCACGAGCGCAGCGGCAAGCCTGGGATCGAGCTGCTCGAGCACGCGCATCTTCTGCGCGCTCGCCGGGTGCGAACGATTCACCTCACCATTACGCACACGGCGGCGTCGGCGGCCGCGGTAGTTATCCTGGAAGCGTGATGTTCGTTCTTACGCCCGAGCAGACGCGAGCTGCCGATGCGGCCGCAATCGCCCTCAGCGGGGAAGACGCGCTGATGCGAAACGCCGGCCGGCGAGTTGCCGACCGTCTGCGTGCGATGGCCGAGCCGGGTTCGCGGCTCGTCGCCTTCGCCGGTCCGGGTAACAACGGCGGCGACGCCTTTTCGGCGCTCGCGGAGCTTGCCGCCGAGTACCGCTGCGTGGTCGCGTCGGCGCCGAGCCCGCATGCCGGTGCCGCACGCCGCGCAGCCGAGCAGCGCGCTGCGGCGGCGGGCGTTGACCTGCGCGCCCTTCCCAACGACGAGCATGAGGCACGAGCAGCGCTGGCCGGCGCGATCGCGATCGACGGACTCTTTGGCACCGGAGCCCGGCTCCCGCTACCTGCGGGCTATCGTCACCTGGCTCGTGCGCTCGACCGCCGCGAGCGGCCCGTGCTCGCGATCGACGTACCGAGTGGGATCGACGCGCTAACCGGCGCCGTCTCCGACGACGCCGTGCGCGCCACCGTCACCGTGACCCTCGCCGCCGCCAAACCTGGGCTCTTGCTCGAGCCGGGACGGGAATCAGCGGGCGAGGTGTGGTGCGCGCAGATCGGCATCGACGACGCGACGTTAGCCGAGCAGCCTCGCACCTTCGCGGCGCTCGACGACGCGGCGTTTTGCGCGCTCCTTCCTCAGCGTGCGCCCGAGATGGACAAGCGCTCTGCCGGCGCGCCGCTGGTCATCGCCGGATCGGCGCAGTTTCCCGGAGCCGCGGTGCTTTGCGCGCGCGCCGCGGCACGTGCCGGCGCGGGATACGTGACGGTCGCCACCCCGGGCTCCGCCGCCTCCGTGCTGCGCGCGCATCTGGTCGAGCAGGTCGTCGTCGCACTTCCGGAAGACGAGCCGGCGGAGAGAATCGTTGCGGAGTTGATTGACATCTCGCAACGCAACGGCTCGGTCGCGATCGGTCCGGGCCTGGGGCTGGACGAGCGAACCGCGCAGATCGTCCGGCTCTTTCTTAAGGAGAACCGGCTGCCGGTGGTGATCGACGCGAGTGCGCTCTTCCATTTGAGCAAGCATCTCGAACTGCTCGCGGGGAAGGTGTGCGTCGTGACGCCGCACGCCGGCGAATTCGCGCGGCTGTCGGGACTGGGAACGATCGCACCGGGCGCCCGCGTCGAGCGCATTCGAGAGTTCGTCGACCGCACCGGGATCACCACGCTGCTCAAAGGCACCGACACGTTGATCTACGACGGCCTGACCGTCCACATCAACACGACCGGGACGAGCGCGCTCGCCACCGCCGGAACCGGCGACGTGCTCACCGGCATCATCGCGACCTTACTGGCGCAGAGGCTCCACCCAGTCGATGCGGCCGGCGCCGGCGCCTATTGGCATGGATTGGCGGGACGGCTCGCCGAGCACAGGCGCCGCGTCGGCGTCATCGCGGGCGACGTGATCGAAGCGCTTGGCGATGCCCTTCCGTCACCACCGCCCGCTAACGCAGCGCTCGTGCGAATTCGCTAACGCGCCGCGCCGCCCGCAGACCGCGTAGACCTTCGTAGGCACCGACGAGCGCGCTCCCGACGACGACGGCGTCGGCGAGCGACCCGATTCGCTGAACCTCCTCCGGGCGGCTGACGCCGAAGCCAACGGCGAGCGGTTTCTCCGTCAAGCCGCGCAAGAGCCCGAGCTGCGCCTCCAGCGGCGCGAGATCCGGAGCCTGGGCGGCTCCGGTGACGCCTAAGCGCGAGACGACGTAGACGAAGCCGCTCGCGCACTCCGCGATCCGGGCGGCGCGCTGCGGCGGCGTCGATGGCGCGACCAGCAGCGGCATCGTAAGACCGTGCGCGTGCAATGCGTCGCGCAGCTCACCCGTCTCCTCGAGCACGAGGTCCGGAACGATCGCTCCCACGCCGCCCGCCCCGGCGGCTTCGCGCGCGAAACGCTGCGCGCCGTAGCGGATAGACCGGATTGAAATAGGTGAAGAACACGATCGGCGCGCAACTCCGGTCGCGGCAGCGCCGCGCCAACGCGAAGACGTCGGCGAGCCGCGTGCCGGCACGCAGCGCGCGCTGATGGGCGGCCGCGATCGCCGGCCCGTCGGCGAGCGGATCGCTGTAGGGAATGCCCAGCTCGATGAGGTCCGCGCCGGCCGAGGTGAGCGCGAGGAGGATCGCCTCGGTCGTCTCGAGATCCGGATCGCCGGCCATTACGTAGGGAATGAGCGCGACACGGCCTTCCCGCCGCGCGCGCTCGAAGAGCGCTGCTAGCATCGTCGCGATATCTTTGTCGCCGCGTCCGCTCAAGTTGACGAGGATCAGATCGTCGCGATCGCGTTCCGCGGCGAGGCGTGCGCGCGAACGCGATCGCGTGCGCGCTTTCGAGCGCCGGCACGATGCCCTCGCATCGAGCGAACGTCGCGAAAGGCTTCGAGCGCCGCAGCGTCGGTGACGCTCTGCACGTACGCCCGCCCGGCCGCTATCGTTGGAGATACGCGTGCTCGGGACCGACGCCTGGATAGTCGAGTCCGGCGCGCGATCGAGTGCGTCTCGCGCACCTGCCCTTCGTCGTTCTGGAGTACGTACGAGCGCGAGCCGTGCAGCACGCCGACGCTTCCGGCACCCAGCGATGCCGCGTCTTCCGCTCTCGAGCCCTCGCCGCCGGCCTCGACGCCCCAGAGCCGCACCTCGGCATCGCCGGCGAACGCGGTAAAGATGCCGATCGCGTTGCTGCCGCCGCCGACGCAGGCGATCACGTCGCTCGGCAAGCGCCCGAATCGCTCCAAGCATTTGGCGGCGCGCCTCGATGCCGATCACCTTTTGCAACTCACGCACGATATACGGATACGGATGCGCGCCCGACGACGCTGCCGATCACGTAGAACGTCTCGCCAACGCGCTCGGCCCAGACGCGCAAACGCCTCGTTGGTCGCATCCTTGAGCGTCTGCGTACCGCCGCTCACCGGGTGCACGCTGCGCCCCGAGCAATCGCATCACGTGAACGTTGAGCGCCTGGCGCTCGACGTCTCTGGCGCCCATGTAGACGTCGACCGGCAAGCCGAACTTCGCACCTACCGTCGCCGTCGCGACGCCGTGCTGGCCGGCGCCGGTCTCCGCGATCAGCCGCTGCTTTCCCATCCTTCGCGCGAGCAGAGCTTGGCCGACGGTATTGTTGATCTTGTGCGCGCCGGTGTGGTTGGTGTCTTCGCGCTTCATCAGCAGCGGCGCGGCCGAGACGCCTTCGAGGTAACGCTCGCAGCGGTAGAGCGGCGACGGGCGTCCGACGAAATCGCGCAATACGGCGTCGTACTCGCTCCCAGAATGCGGGGTCGTGCGAATGCCTCGCTTGCATCGCCGCTTCGAGCTCGTCGAGCGCCGCGACGAGCACTTCCGGAACGAAGCGTCCGCCGAACTCGCCGAAATAGCCGCGCGCGTCGGGCTTCATCGCGCCTGGCGAACGGCGCGCACGAAGGCGCGCATCTTCGCCCGTCTTTACGTCCGTCGGTCTCGATGCCGGTACGCACGTCGACGCCGAACGGGCGCGCCCGATCGAGACAAGCCGTGACGTTCGCAGGCGTCAGGCCGCCGGCGACGACTACGCGGCCGCGACGCGGCGATGCCGGCGATGCGCTCCCAGGCGAAGGTCGTACCCGTGCCCCCCGCCAGCCCGTTCGCAAACGAATCGAAGAGCAGCAGCGCTTGCGGATACGCGTCGCAGCGGTTCGCAACGCGGTTCCGGCGCGTCGCCGACGTGAATCGCCTTGATCGCTCGCTCGCCATAACGTGCGACGAAATCGCGGCGTTTCGTCGCCGGAGAACTGCAGCCATCGCGCGCGGGAAGAGCTCGAGCACCGCCGCCACGTCAGCTTCGCTGGGATCGACGAAGACGGTGACCGGCGTCGATCGACGGCGGCAAGCGGCGCGGCGATCTCGACCGCCGCCTCCACGCTCGATGCGCCGCGGCGAGGGCGCGAAGATCATGCCGATCGCGTCGGCGCCGGCGTCGACTGCCTGCCGCGCATCGTGCCACGACGTGCAGCCGCAGAACTTGATCCAGGTCTCAGCCATCTGCGGCGATCCTCCTCGCGCGCTCGAATGTCTGCCACGCTGCGCCGCTTCGCAGCAGATTCGTCGCCCGCTCGAAGCGCCGCCGCGCAGGCTCTGCTCGGCGCCGATGACGTAGAAGACCACGCGCTGCGTTGAGTGCGACGACGTCGGCGGCCGGCACGCGCGCCCCGCCGAGTATCGCGCGAAAGGCATCGCAGCAAGCCTCGACCGATCCGCCGACGATCGCTTGCAGCGACGTCGCGATGCCGAGCTCGGAGGGATTCAGTCGCCACAGGCGCGCCTCGTTTTCGTCGAACGAGTAGACCAGCGTCGGCGCGTCGCCGACGACCTCGTCGACGCCGCTGCAGCCATGGACGCACGGCGCCTCGCGCGCACGCCGAGCGCCTGCAGCGCACGGCCGATCGGCTCGACGAGTTCCTCGCGCGCGACGCCGACGACTTGATGCGTGGCGCGCGCCGGGTTCGTCAGCGGTCCGAGCAGGTTGAAGATCGTGCGCACGCCGAGCTCGCGGCGCACCGGCAGCGACGTTGCGCATCGCCGGATGATAGCGCGGCGCGAACATGAAGGTGAAGCCGCAGTCGCGCAGCATCGCCGCAGCACGCTCGGGCGCGATCTCGATCGGAAACCGGCGGCCTCCAAGACGTCGGCGCTTCCGCACGCGCTCGATGCCGCGCGATTGCCGTGCTTTGCCACCGGAATGCCGCCCGCAGCGACGACGAGCGCCGCCATCGTCGAGATGTTGATCGTTTGTGCGTGGTCGCCGCCCGTCCCGACGACGTCGACGACCATCGCGCAGCCCGTGCTCCACGTGCAGGCTGCGCTCGCGCATCGCCCGCGCCGCGCCGACGATCTCGTCGACGCTCTCGCCTTTCGCCGCGAGCGCGGCGAGCAGCCCCGCCGCTTGCACCGGCGTGTAGCTTCGTCCATGATCGCACCGACAAACTGCGCACTCTCTTCTTGCGAGAGATTTTCGCCGGAGACGACGCGCCGCAGCAGCGGCGCGAACTCATGAAAGAACGAGCCCCCGCCGGGTCGGCGAGGGCTTGCTTCTTCAATCTCTTTCCGTTTGAATCGCGCAACAAGCTAGCCTCCCTTCCCCTCGGGGCGGTTTGAATACCAGGAGAGCCACCAGCGCAGCGTCATGTGCGACCTATGCAATCATGCCGACTGCCGGCTTGTCAAGAGAAAGTTCTCGACGATCTGCTCGCCGTGCTCGCTGAGCACCGATTCGGGATGGAACTGAACGCCGTGCGACCGGCAGCGTCGCGGTGCGCGATGCCCTGCACGACGCCGTCTTCGCTGCGGGCGTTGACGCGCAGCGCGGCGGGAATCGTCGCGGGATCCAGGCAGAGCGAGTGGTAGCGCGTCGCAGTAAGCGGCGACGGCAAGCCCGGCGAAGACGCCGGTGCCGTCGTGCGTGATCTGCGAGGTTTTGCCGTGCATCAAACGCGGCGCGTGCGTCACCGTGGCGCCGAGTACTTCGCCGATCGCCTGCAGTCCGAGGCAGACGCCGAAGACCGGCATCTCGCCGCTCGATCGCTGCGCGCAGCACGGCCATCATGCGCGGCGCGTGCTCCGGCCGTGCCGGGACCGGGACCGACGACGAGCGCATCGTAGCCGGTCGAGCAGCTCCGGCTGCAGGCGCGGGTCGTCGTTGAGCAGGACGTCCGGCGCGGCGCCTGCGCGACGCGAGCAGATGCACGACGTTGTAGCTGAAGCTGTCGAAGTTGTCGATGAAGAGAATCGCGGCGACCGTCACTGCGATGCCCAGCACCGCGCGCGCGATGCGCGTCTTGTGAAGGATTTCTTCGTATTCGGCGACCGGGTCCGGAGTCGGCGACGATGCCGGCCGAGGCTTGCCACCACGCGCGGCCGTTCTGCACGTGGATGCTGCGCAGCGTGATGCACGAATCGAAATCGCCGCCGAACGACCAGCGCCCGATGCTGCCCGGCGTAGAAGCCCGCGCGTAACCGGCTCGAGTCCGTCGATGAGCTGCATCGCCCGCACCTTCGGCGTTCCGGTAACCGTGCCCGCCGGAAAGCCGGCTCGGAAGAGGTCGAGCGCGTCGCGATCCGGCGCGCAGCCGGCCGACGACGTTGGAGACGATGTGCATGACGTGGCTGTAGCGTTCGATCTGCAAAAGCTCGTCGACCTCGACGCTGCCGTACTCGCAGACCGAGCCGAGGTCGTTGCGGCCGAGATCGACCAGCATCACGTGCTCGGCGCGCTCCTTTTCGTTGGCCAGCAGCTCGGCGGCGATGCGAGCGTCTTCTTCGTCGTCGCTTCCGCGCCAACGCGTGCCGGCCAGCGGGCGGATGCGTGCCCTGCGCCCCTCCAGGCGCACCAAGAAACTCGGGCGACGCGCCGAGCAGCTGCCCGAACGGCGTGTCGACGTAGAACATGTACGGCGATGGGTTGCGCCGCCGCAACGCGCGGTAGAGATCGAACGCGTCGCCGTCGAGCTCGGCGTCGAACCGGATGCCGAGCTGCAGCTGGTAGACGTCGCCCTCGAAGATGTGGCGCTTCACGGCGGCGACGAGCTCGAGATAGCGATCGCGATCGATCGAGTTGCGCATCGGACCGGCGGCGGCGAAGGCTCCGGGCAGAGCCGGCTTCGCTGCGAGCAATCGGTCGAGATATGCCTCGATGCGACGCTCGCGCCGCTTCGAGTCTTCGCCGGCGGCCCAAATCGTAAGCATATCGGTAAAGTGGTCGAAGACCAGCCACGTTGACGGTACTGCGACGTAGGCGGCCGGCATCGCCGGCGGGGACTGCTCTCGCGGCGTCAACCCCGCCTCGGGGCGCGCCGCATCGTAGGCAAAAGCGAGAAGCGCGCCGCCCAGACGAGCGTCGGCGCCTTCATCGCGATGCTCCGAGACGAAGCTGCGTACGCGGTCGTAGAGGCCGGCGTCGGCATCGAACTCTTGCGCCGCGCGATAGTCGAGCCCGACGAACGAGTAACGCGAGATGCGCCCTCCGCTTTCGACGCTCTCCAAGAGGCACGATGCATGAGGCTGCGCGAGCGCGTGGTACGCGCCGATCGGGGTCAGCACGTCGGCAGGCACGATGCGAACGGAGGTCTCGGCCACGGTTCCCTAAGAGACCCGGGCCCGGGCGAGAAGTATGCGATGGGCTCGCCTGCCTGGCTCTCAACCATGATATACTCTATGTGCTTCACGGAGACGTCATGAGAACATCGGGCCGGCACGGTAGGCTCAACGCGTTGCAGCTCTTTGCTGCAGCGCTGTCGATCGCGGGTTCGGTCTCCGGTTGCGGCCGGGGCGACGGCGCCGTTCCGGTTCCCGGCACGATGCACGCCGCAGCCTCTTTCCAAACGCGCACGTTCAAGGGCCGCTATGGCGGCGATTACGTTTTAGAGAGCTGCGACCAGCGCGGGAATAAACGCCAGCCCGGCGCGTTTACCTTCTACGGGAGCGGCACGGCGAAGTTGCTGGGCGCGAGCCTCGAGCACGGGCAGATGACCGAGAAGCTCCTAAACGGCCGCACGTGCGTTCGCGAGTGGGACGGGAGCGCCACGATAACTGCGCAGGACGATCCCGATAGCTCGATCTCGGTTACGCTGAGCCAGCCGAGCCATCCATCTCCATGTCAGCGCGCGGTAACGTTCACCGTCACCGGCGGCACCGGGAAGTTTTCCGGAGCAACCGGAAACGGCACCGTGGCCTTCAAGTGCCGCGACGACGGTTCGTATGAGGACCGGTGGTCCGGCTCGATCGAGTATTAGCGGCCGCTCGAGCCGAGCAGTTTGCGTAGACCGGCTTCGTCGACGATCGTGATTCCGAGTTGCTCTGCTTTGGCGAGTTTGCTTCCCGGCTCCGCTCCGGCGACGACGTAGTCGGTCTTCTTGCTCACCGAACCGGTCACTTTACCGCCGGCGGCGACGATCAACTCCGCCGCGGCTTCGCGCGTCAGGCTCGCAAGCGTGCCGGTGAGCACGAACGTCTTTCCGGCGAGCGGTCCGGCGACGGCACGCGCGCGTTTGGGCGCGCTGGTCTCCAACGCCGGCTTGCGTAAGCGGGCGATCATCTCGCGATTCGCCGGCTGCTTGAAGAAGAGCGCGACGCTGCCCGCAACCTCCGGGCCGATTCCTTCGCTCTGCTGCAGCTCTTCATCGGTCGCCTCGGCGATCGCGTCGATCGTTCCGAAGTCGGCGGCCAGGATTTGGGCCGTTTGCGTGCCGACGAAGCGGATGCCAAGGCCGTAGAGCAGACGCGCGAGGCCGCGCTTCTTCGAGGCGGCGATGTTGCGCAGCAGATTCTCGATCGCACTTCTTCCCGGTCCGCGGAACCTGCGCGAGTCGCTCCTCGTCGAGCTTGTAGATGTCGGCGATGTCGCGGACCATGCGCAGCTCGGTGAGCTGCTGGGCCATGACGTCGCCGAGGCCTTCGATATCCATCGCGCCGCGCGATGCGAAGTGGCGCACGCGCTCGTAGACCTGCGCCGGGCACGCGGCGTTCGTGCAGCGCGACATCGCCTCGCCGGGCGGGTGATCGACGTCGGAGCCGCAGACCGGGCAGCGGTCCGGCATCTCGAAACGTGCGCTCTTTGCCGGTGCGTTCGGAGGTCACCGGCCCGACGACGCGCGGGATCACGTCGCCCGCGCGCGTCACCAGCACGGTGTCGCCGATGCGAATATCGTTGTTGTCGATGTAGGCGATGTTGTGCAGCGTCGCGCTCTTGACGGTTACGCCGCCGATTTGGACCGGTTCAAGCACGGCGTTGGGATTGAGCGTTCCGGTTCGGCCGACGGTCACGACGATATCGACCAGCTTCGTGCGCGCCTCGCGCGGCTTGAACTTGAAGGCGATCGCCCAGCGCGGGTCGCGCGCGACGACGCCGAGGCGTTCCTGCAGCGCGAAGTCGTCAACCTTGACGACGACGCCGTCGATCTCGTAGTCGAGCTCGTCGCGCCGCTCCTCCCAGTGCCTGCAGTACGCGAGAACGTCGTCGATCGCCGGTGCTCGCGCGACGTTGGGGTTGACCGGGAAGCCCAGCTCGCTGTAGCCGCGCGCAGCGCCTCCCATTGCGTGTGCACGCCGGCCGCGCCGGTCGACCAGCTGGTAGGCGAAGAACGAGAGCCGTCGCGCCGCGGTGAGCGCGGGGTCGAGCTGACGCACGCCGCCCGACGCGGCGTTGCGCGGATTGGCGAAAACCGGCAAGCCCGTCGCGTTCGCGCGCGGCATTGAGCCGTTCGAAATCGCTCTTGCGCAGGTAGACCTCGCCGCGCGCTTCGAGCAGCGACTCTTTTGCGCTTCGGCCGGCATGCAAGAGCCGCAGCGGGATCGTCCTAATCGTCCGCAGATTAACGGTCACGTCTTCGCCGACGCTCCCGTCGCCGCGCGTCCCGCCGCGTACCAGCGAACCGTCGCGATAGTCGAGCGCGATTGCGAGCCCGTCGATCTTCAACTCGCAGACGTAGTCGATCGGCGAACCGGCGAGTTTGCGCGCGCGCTCGTCGAAGGCGCGCAGCTCCTCCGCCGATACCGCGTTAGCCAGGCTGAGCATCGGGCGCAGCATGCTCGTAGCGCGCGAAGCGATCGGCCGGCGTGGCGCCGACGCGCTGCGTCGGCGAATCGGGGGTTTGTAAGTTCGGGGTGCTTCTCTTCGAGATCGATCAGTTCGCGCAGCAGCGCGTCGAACTCGGCGTCGGTAATCGAAGGGTCGTCGAGCACGTAGTAGCGATGGTTCGCCTCTTCGATCCGCGCGCGGAGCTCGTCAACGCGTGCGCTAGGCTTCAACGGCGACGCGATCGCTTTGCGCGAGATCGCTGAGCACGAGCATATTCTCGCGCTCGAGACGTTCCAGCTCGGCGTCGTCGGGACGATGATGTCCGACCGCGCGCTGGTCGCGTAAGACCGGGACGAGATAGGCGCCGGTATAGGAGCGCTCGTTGAGCGCGACCTCCTCGGGCGTGCCGGTCGCAATGACCGTCCCGCCGCGATCGCCCCCCTCCGGGCCGAGGTCGATCAAATAGTCGGCGGTCTTGATCACGTCGAGGTTGTGCTCGATCACCAGCACCGTATTTCCCATCTTCACCAAGCGGTCCAACACTTCGAGCAGCTTGTGGATGTCGGCGAAGTGAAGCCCGGTCGTCGGCTCGTCCAAAACGTAGAAGGTGCGGCCGGTCGAGCGGCGCGAGAGCTCGGTTGCGAGCTTGACGCGCTGCGCTTCGCCGCCCGACAGCGTCGTCGCCGGCTGCCCCATCTTGATGTAGCCGAGGCCAACGTCGCAGATCGTGCGCAGCTTGTTGTGAATGCGCGGAATGTTGGCGAAGAACTCGTTGGCTTCGTCGACGCGCATCTCGAGCACGTCGGAGATCGTCTTACCGCGATACTTTACCTCGAGCGTCTGCGCGTTATAGCGCTTGCCTTTGCAGACTTCGCACGGAACGTAGACGTCGGGGAGAAAGTGCATCTCGATCTTGATGATGCCGTCGCCCTGACACGATTCGCAGCGTCCGCCCTTGACGTTGAACGAGAAGCGCCCCGGCGTATAACCGCGCATGCGCGCTTCGGGGACGAGCGAGAAGAGCTCGCGGATGTGGTCGAACGTGCCGGTGTAGGTTGCCGGATTGCTGCGCGGCGTCCGTCCGATCGGCGATTGATCGATGACCACGAGCTTGTCGAGCTGCGCCGCGCCCTTGACCGTTCCATAGGTGCCGCCCGGCGGCTGCCGATGCAGGTGCTGGTTGAGCGCGCGCACGAGCACCTCGTTGACCAGCGTGGATTTTCCGCTGCCGCTGACGCCCGTAACCGCGGCGAAGGCGCCGACCGGAAACCGTACGTCGATTCCGCGCAGATTGTTGGCCAAGGCGTTGCGGACTTCGAGCCATCCACGCGGCTCGCGCCGGCGCAGCGGGATCGGAATGAACTTGCGTCCGGAGAGATAGGCGCCGGTCTCCGAGTTCGGGTTGGCGATCACGTCGTCGAGCGTGCCGGCGGTCAGGATCTCGCCGCCCTCGGCGCCGGCGCCCGGCCCGATGTCGACGACCACGTCGGCAGTGCGCATCGTGTCCTCGTCGTGTTCGATCACGATCAGCGTGTTGCCGAGATCGCGCAGCGTCCGCAGCGTCGCCAGCAGCCGGTCGTTGTCGCGCTGGTGCAGACCGATCGACGGCTCGTCGAGGATGTACAAAACGCCGACCAGCGCGCTGCCGATCTGCGTCGCCAGGCGAATGCGCTGCGACTCGCCGCCGGCCAGCGTCGTCGCCGAGCGCGAGAGCGTCAAATAGTTGAGCCCGACGTTGGTCAAGAAGCCGAGCCGCGCGCGAATCTCCTTGACGATCTGATGCGCGATCTGCTCCTGGCGCGGCGTCAGCGTCAGATCGTGGAAGAACCGCTCGAGCAGCTCGATCGAGAGCCGCGTTAGCTCATCGACGTTGCGGCCGCCGACGGTCACCGCCAGCGCTTCGGGCTTGAGCCGCGCGCCCTTGCATGCCGGACAGGTCGAGGCCGACATGTACTTCTCGATCTCTTCCTTGACGTACTCGCTGGACGTCTCGGAATAACGGCGCTGCAGGTTGTTGACGACGCCCTCGAACGAGGCGCGGTACTCCCAGGTCTTCCCGCCGCGCGAGGTGTAGGCAAACGTCTGCTCGCGATCTGTCCCGTAGAGGATGACGTCGAGCACTTCGTCCGAGAGCTGCTCGACCGGCGTCGTCATCTTGACGCGATAACGCCGGAGCACGCGCTCGAGCTGCTGCAAGTAGTACGGATTCATCGAAGGATAGCGCCCGGTGCCGAGCGTGCGGCTCCACGGCGCGATCGCACCGTCGGCGATCGACTTGCTCCGGTCGGGAATCACCTTCCAAGGATCGATCTCGATTTTCTCGCCCAGCCCGCTGCAGGCTGGGCATGCGCCGTAGGGCGAGTTGAACGAGAAGAGACGCGGCGCCAGCTCTTCGAACGAGAGCCCGCAGTAGACGCAGGCAAAGGCCTCGCTGAACGTGAGTTCAACTTGCCCTGAGCCTGTCGAAGGGTCGGTGACGACGGTGACGATGCCGGTCGAAAGACGCAGCGTCGTCTCGACCGAATCGGCCAGCCGCTTGCGAATCTCCGGCTTGATCACCAGCCGATCGACGATCACCTCGATCGTGTGCTTGCGCTTCTTGTCGAGGACGATCTTGTCGCGCAGTTCCTTCGTCTCGCCGTCGACGCGAACGCGGGTGAAGCCCTCCTTCGCTGCCTCCTCGAAGAGCTTGGTGTACTCGCCCTTGCGCCCGCGCACCAAGGGCGCGAGCAGCGAGATGCGCGTCCCCTCGGGCAGCTCGGCGATCGAATCGACGATCTGCTCGCTCGATTGCGTGCTGATCTCGCGCCCGCATTGATAGCAATGCGGCGTGCCGACGCGCGCGAAGAGCAGGCGCAGATAATCGTAGACTTCGGTAACGGTTCCGACGGTCGAACGCGGGTTGCGCGAGGTCGACTTCTGGTCGATCGAGATTGCCGGCGAGAGGCCCTCGATGTAGTCGACGTCGGGCTTCTCCATCTGGCCCAAGAATTGGCGCGCGTACGACGAGAGCGACTCGACGTAGCGGCGCTGCCCTTCGGCGTAGATCGTATCGAAAGCCAGCGACGATTTTCCCGACCCCGAGAGGCCGGTTACGACGATCAGCCTGTTTCGCGGCAACACGAGGTCGACGTTCTTGAGGTTATGCTCGCGCGCGCCCTTGATGACGATGGAATCTAATGGCATGGGACGTCTCTTAAGAGACCCCAACTGGGGCAAGAAGTATGCGGGCCACCTCGGCGATCGAGCCGCGGGTTGCATCCGGGGGCTTCGCCCCCACCGGCAGCTCCTCGTCCCGCACGTTGAGCCAGATCGTGTAGAGCCCGGCTTCGGCCGCTCCGCGGATGTCGCGGTCGTACCGGTCCCCGACCATCGCGCCGTGCGCGCTCGCACTGCCCAGGGTCCGGCAAGCGTGCGCGAAGAGCAGCGGATCCGGCTTGACCATGCCGACCTCGTCGGCCAGGAAGATCGCGTCGAAGAACTCGCTGAGTCGCAGCACCGCGATCTTCTCGCGATGCGTCTCCGAGAGCCCGTTGGTCACCATGCCGAGCTTCTTGCCGCGTTCGCGCAGCGCGCGCAAGAGGTCGACCGCCCCCGGAAAGAGCGTGTAGTATTTCGAACGGTAGGCGTTGTAGCGCTCGGCGCTACGCCGCGCAAGTTCCGGGTCGTCGCCGGCGCCCACGCTCTCCAGAGCCGACTGCCAGAGACTGGCTCGGATGCTCGAGAGTTTGACCTTCAGGTCGTCTGCCGAGAGGCGCGACCAGAAGCCTTCGGCCTCGGCGATATAGGCGGCTTTCAGCGCAAGCGCGTCGACGCCGTGCTCGGCCGCGACCTCGCGCGCCACCTCCTCCGCCGCGCTTTGATAGGCGTAGGTGTCGTCGTGAAGCGTATCGTCCAAGTCGAAGAGGACGACGTCAATGCGGCGCACGCGTTACGCTAGGCGTTACGGCGCGGTGGTCAGGCGGAGGCCGGCAACGTTCCCGCTGCCGTCGACCGCAAAGATGAAGTTCAGCTTCGTCCCGTCTCCGAACGTGACGAGGTAGACCGCGTAGTTGAAGCCGCCCTGCGACATCGTCTGCACTTGCTCGAACGTCACCGGCGTTCCCAGCTTGGCGATCGTCGCTTGCGCGCTGCTCACCTGACCAGGGGTCAGCGCAGCGTTCATCTGCGGGGTCAGCTGCGTTCGATCGACCTTACCCGTCTGGAGCTCGTTAAACCAGTTCTTGGCGCGCGCGAGCATCGCGGGATCTGGTGTTGGAGACGGGCTCGCGGTCGGCGCCGCTATCGCGCTAGCGCCACCCGCGCATACTAACAGGGCGGCGAGTAAGCCCAGGATACGGAACATTCGAGAGACCCCTTTCACTGTCGTGCCAGACTATCGAATATACGGTATGTGTTCGCGCAGAAAAATCCAGCCGTCGGCCGAAATGCTCACCGAACCCGAGAACGGCGTCGCGAACTCTTGGATGACGACGAAGAGAATGGCGATCAGGCCGACCAAGATCGCGGTCATCATCAGCTGTGCCGGACGGTTCTCGACCCCGAAGATGTAGCAGAACGCCACCATCGCCAGCGCGCCGGCAACCAGCGCGAACCAGAGCACGGCCGGCACGGCCGGCACCGATTGAACCAATCGCTGGCGCCGGGCGTCGAAAAGACGCTCGGTATCTCTGATCGACGCTTGCAGTGCGGCCGCTTCCCGGCCGCCCGCGGGCGAGAACGTGCTGATCCGATAGGAGGCATCTTCGAGCAGCGAGGCGGCGTTGCTCGCAACCGGCTGATTCCTTGCCATCTGGGGCCATTCTACCGTGATTACCGCGTCGGCGTAACCGTGGATGTCGCTGCGGATCTGCGAGCGCACCGGATCGGGGAGGCCGTCGGTCACGTGGTAGAGGTCCCCGGCCGCATCGACCTCGTTCTCGACGTTGGAAACGATGCCGTCGTATTTCCCCCAGACGACGACCACGACGAAACCGAGGACGACGGCGTAGAGAACGCCGACCGCCGAAAAGAGATAGCCCGCGACGTCGTTGTGGCGCTGAAGCACCTCGCGTCTTGAAACGGCGCTGCAAGAACGCATGCAGCCCGACGAAACAGGCGACCGTGATCGCGATGAGCAGCAGCTCGGTCAGCAACTCGGGAATGCTGAGGATCGTCTGGGTCAGGGCCGCCACCTCCCTCAGCTGCCGACGAGCTCGGCCAGCGCCTTGTCGAAAATCTTCGGCGCCTTTCCGCCGAAGAGGAGGCCTTCGTTGCCGCCGATCTGCTTGCGCAGCTCGATCAGCTCGTCGCGCAACGCCGCCGCCTTTTCGAACTCTAGGTTGGCCGCGGCCTCGCGCATCTTGCGCTCCAGGTCGCCGGCCATCTTGAGCGCGACGTCGCGCGGCAGCTTTTCGAGCTTGAGCTTCGCGGTATTCTCCTGCGGTGCGCCGATCATGCTCAGGATATCGTGAATCTCCTTGCGGATCGACCTCGGCTCGATGCCGTGCTCGAGGTTATAGGCAACCTGCATCTCGCGGCGGCGGCGCGTCTCACCGATCGCGCGCGCCATCGACTCGGTCACGACGTCCGCATACATGATGACCTTGCCTTCGACGTTGCGCGAGGCGCGGCCGATCGTCTGAATGAGCGACGTCCCGCTGCGCAGGTAGCCTTCCTTGTCGGCGTCGAGGATGCCGACCAGCGATACTTCGGGAAGGTCGAGCCCTTCGCGCAGCAGATTGATGCCGACCAAGACGTCGAAGACGCCGGCGCGCAGATCGCGCAGAATCGCGACGCGCTCGAGCGTGTCGACCTCGCTGTGCAGGTAGCGCACGCGCAGGCCGTTCTCGAGCAGATAATCGGTCAGGTCTTCGGCCATCTTCTTGGTCAGCGTCGTCACCAGCACGCGCTCCTTGCGCTGCGCGCGCAGCACGATCTCCTCCATGAGATCGTCGACCTGGTTGCGCGTCGGCCGTACCTCGACTTCGGGATCGACCAGCCCGGTCGGCCGGATGATCATCTCGACGACCTGCGTGCTGCGCCCCGTCTCGTACGTTCCAGGCGTCGCCGAGACGTAGACCGCTTGGTTGACGTGGTCGTCGAACTCGTCGTAGGTGAGCGGGCGGTTGTCGAGCGCGCTCGGCAGGCGGAAGCCGTGCTCGACCAAGACTTCCTTGCGCGAACGGTCGCCGGCGTACATGCCGCGAACCTGCGGGAGCGTCACGTGCGACTCGTCGACGAAGAGCAGCCAGTCTTTCGGAAAGAAGTCGATCAGGCACCAAGGCGTCGAGCCGGGCTCGCGCCCGGTCAGATGGCGCGAATAGTTCTCGATGCCGTTGCAGTAGCCGACCTCGCGCAACATGTCGAGATCGTAGCGCGTCCGCATCTCCAGCCGCTGCGCCTCGAGCAGCTTGCCGTGGCGCCGAAAGTACGCCAAACGCTCCTCGAGCTCGGCCTCGATCGAGACGATCGCGCGGCGCAGCTTCTCCTCGGGCGTGATGAAGTGTTTGGCCGGAAAGATCAGCAGCTCGTCCTTGCGCTCGAAGTACTCGCCGGTAAGCAGGTTAACGACGTTGATCGACTCGATCTCGTCGCCGAAGAAGCCGATGCGGTGGACCAGCTCCTCGTCGACGCCGACGAACTCGAGCGTATCGCCGCGTACGCGGAACGTCCCGCGCACTAGGTTGAGGTCGTTGCGCCGGTACTGCATGTCGACGAGCTTGCGCAGCAGTGCGTCGCGGTCGATCACTTCGCCGACGCGAACGCGCACCGACATCTCCATATAGTCGGACGGGGAGCCCAAGCCGAAGATGCACGAGACCGATGCGACGATCAGCGTGTCGGGACGCGTCAGCAGCGACTGCGTCGCCGAATGGCGCAGGCGTTCGATCTCGTCGTTGACCGAGCTATCCTTCTCGATGTAGGTGTCGGTCGACGGCACGTACGCCTCGGGCTGGTAGTAGTCGAAGTACGAGACGAAATACTCGACCGCGTTCTTCGGAAAGAACTCGCGAAACTCGGCGCAGAGCTGGGCGGCGAGCGTCTTGTTGTGGCAGAGGACGAGTGTCGGCTTACGCACCAGCTCGATCGTCCGGGCCATCGCCATCGTCTTGCCGCTGCCGGTGACGCCGAGCAGCGTCTGGATGCGATCGCCGCGCAAGACCCCATGGGCCAGCGCCTCGGTGGCCTTGGGCTGATCGCCCGCCAACGCAAAGGGCGAAACCAGGGTAAACTCTTGAGCCACGGCCTTCCTTCAAACAGCCCCCGAGGGCCGAACGATTCAGCTAGCGAACCTTCTCTTAGCTATGAGTCACCCGCTTCTTTTCTGCGGAAACTCCAATCCACAGCTGGCCGAAGAGATCGCCAAGCGCCTTCGGCTGCACGTCGGCAAGGCGCTGGTTTCGGAGTTTCGGAACGAAGAGACGCGGGTCGAGATCGGCGAGAACGTTCGCGGTTCCGAAGTCTTCGTCGTCCAGTCGATCTGCAAAGCGCCCAACGGCAAGGGCGTCAACGATGCGGTGATGGAGCTGCTGCTGATGATCGATGCGCTGCGCCGCGCCTCGGCCGCCCGGATCACGGCGATAATCCCGTACTACGGCTACGCCAAACAAGATAAGAAGACCAAAGGGCGCGAGCCGATCTCGGCCAAGGTGATTGCGAACCTGCTCAAGGTCACCGGCGCGCGGCGCATCGTCACGATGGACTTGCACGCCGCGCAGATTCAGGGCTTCTTCGACATCCCGGTCGACAACTTGATGGCGATGCCGGTGCTCTGCAACTACCTTAAGAAGGAAGGGCTTTGCGACGACAAGATCGTCATCGTCTCGCCCGACGCGGGCGGCGTCCACCGCGCCGAGCTCTTCGCCAAGCGGCTCGATAGCTCGCTCGCGATCGTCTTCAAGCGCCGTCCCGAACCCGACGTCGCCGAGGTTACCGACATCGTCGGCGACGTGACCGGCAAGGTCGCGGTCGTCGTCGACGATATGATCTCGACCGGCGGCACGCTTGCCAAAGCGGCCGGAGCGATCAAGGCGCGCGGTGCGACGAAAGTCTACACCGTCGCGTCGCACGGCATCTTTGCCGGTGAAGCGGTCGAGGTCCTCGAAGAGTCGGAGATCGAAAAAGTGCTCTTCACCAATACGATTCCCGTTCGAGGACGCCGCGAACCACCCGAAGTTCGTCCAGCTTTCGATCGCGCAGATTTTCGCCGACGCGATCAACCGCATCACGACCAATCGTTCCGTCTCCGAACTCTTCGCCGGCGAAGAGACGCCCAACGTCGTGATCCCCCCGGCCGCCGAGGCGGTCGCGGCGGTCTAAGAAAGGAAGCTGTGGCTACCAAAGAGTCGATCCTTCCCGTCGAATCGCGCACGCGTCTCGGCACCGGCGGCGCAAACGCGCTGCGCGCTGCCGGCAAGATTCCGGCCGTCGTCTACGGACACGGCGCGGTGCCCGAGCATATCGCCTTCGACGCGCACGCATTCGAAGAGCTGCTCCACCAAGGCGGACGCAACACGATCATCACCCTCGCCGACGGCGGCAAGAAGCGTCAGACCGCGCTCATTCGCGAGATTCAACTCGATCCGGTCTCGCGGCGCGTCGTCCATGCCGATCTGCAGCGAGTCTCGGCCGACGAATCGATCAACGCACGGCTTCCGATCGTGGCGACCGGCGTCGCCGAAGGCGTGAGAAACGCCGGGGCGGTGATGGACGTGATTACCCACGAGCTCGAGATCGAAGGGCCGGCCAGCCTCATTCCCGAGCAGCTCGAAATCGACGTCACGCCGCTTGGGATTCACGAGCACCTCACCGCCGGCGACGTCGCGCTGCCCTCCGGGTTCAAGCTGCTGACGCCGCCCGAGACGATCATCGTGACGATCGAGGCTTCGCGGACGGCGCACGAGCTCGAAGAAGCCGTGACCGCACCCGAGGAGGCCGCCGAGCCGCAGATCATCGGCGCCGAAGCGCCCACCGCTACCGAGGAATCGTAGCGCCTGATCGAGCCGCGCACGCGCAGACTCGTCGTCGGGTTGGGGAACCCGGGCGGCGAGTATGCGACAACGCGCCACAACGTCGGATTCATGGTGATCGACGAAGTGGCGCGGCGTTACGGCATTGGCGCCTGGAAGAAGCGCGACAGCGCGCACCAGGCCGTTGATTCGACGCATAACGTCGTCTTCGTCAAACCGACCTCGTTCATGAACCTCAGCGGCACGCCGGTGCGCTTGATCTCGTCGTGGTACCGCACGCTCCCCGGCGACGTGCTCGTCGTCAGCGACGACATGGACCTGCCGTTCGGGAGGCTGCGCATGCGGCCCGCAGGCGGACACGGCGGCCACAACGGGCTGCGTTCGGTCATCGCGACGATCGGCGAGGAGTTCCCGCGCATTCGCGTCGGCGTTGGACGACCCGCGTTCGACGGCATCGACCACGTGCTCGGTGCGTTCAACGCAGACGAGCGTCGAGCGATCCCCGCGATCGTGGCGGCAGCCGCCGACGGCGTCGAACTCTGGCTGAACGAAGGCCTCGACGCGGCCATGCGCTTCGTCAATACCTGGCCGCCTGAAGGAGCCTCGCCCTAAGGACAGCCGCTCGGCACGTGGTTGATCGCGGCGATGCGCGCGCCGGCGCCCGGTTGGGCGTACAGAAAAAACGTGGCGCTCAGCTCCGGACAGACTTCTTCCATCCGCTGATCGCTGTCGCGAACGAGCGATCGGACGGCCGCCGGAGGATCGCCCGTTAGCGCGACCGCGTACCTGTCGGAGCCGAAGACGTATGCTCTCAACGCGGCGTTGCGCACCGGGACCGCCGCTAGATAGACGAGCGCGAGCAGCGCGCCGACGATCGCCAATCGCGAAAGCGGATCGTCGTCGCGCCTGAAGCGGATGCGATCGGCGATCACGACGGCGAGCGCGGAAAAGACGATGATGACCCCGCCCTCGATCAGTGCGATCGAGAGCAGGTCGTGATGCACCAAGTGGCTGAGTTCGTAGGCGACTTGGTAAACGACCTCGGCCGGCGTGCTGCCGGCGATCAGCTTGTCGGTCAATACGATGCGGCGCGAACCCGCGAGCCCAACCGAGATGGCACCGCCGATCGGCGAGTACTTGACGCGCTCGACCAGCACCGGCACTCGCTGGAGCTGCGCGCGCTCCAAGAGATCGTGAAGCCGATCGCCTATGGCGCCGCTCACCGGTACGGCATCGTGGACGCCGGGGGCTTGAACGTAGGGACGCGCGTACGACCAGGCGACGCTGACCAGCAGAATGGCGACGATCGCGTAGACGTACCACTGATGCGTCCGCTCGGCCAGCCAGAGCACCATCGCCGCGATTAGACCGGCAACGACCATGGCGAGCAGCGTATGCCAAATCCAGATGAGCGCCCAGAAGCGCGTGAGTTCGATCGGAAATTCCCAGCGTTCGATCGACGCGATAGAGATAGAACGATGGAACGAATGCTGCGAGGCGCGCGATCAGCGCAAGCGCCGCGCCAAACGCGAAGCGGACCGTCCACTCAGAGCGGAAGCGCCGGCGAAGGCGGTCGCGCAGGGCGGCGGCGCCGCCCGAGCTCCACAGATAGAAGAGCGCGGCCGCCATGAAGAGTTGAACGAGTACTCGACCCGGCAGCGTCCAGTGCGCCCGCCGCATCGCCGCGGCTTGGCGCGCCGGGTCGACGAGCATCGTTGCCGGCTCGCTCATCAGCGTCGTTCTCGAGAGCTCGTCGACGCGGCGATCGAGCTCGTTGGGCCGTTGGATCGCTGCCGCCGCCACCGTCCAGCCGAGCACGACCAGCGTTACGACGAGCATCGCGCCGAAAAGCGCGCGCCGCCCAGCGAATGCCGTCATTTCTTCGGCGGCAAAGGCCGAGCCGGATTCCCCGCTACGCGTTCGCCCTTCTTGACGTCTTTCGTCACGACCGAACCCGCCCCGGTGAGCGCACCGTCGCCGATCGTGACCGGCGCGACCAGCGACGTGTTCGAGCCGATCGAGACGTCGCTGCCGATCGTCGTCGGATTCTTCTGCTCGCCGTCGTAGTTGCAGGTGATCGTTCCGGCGCCGATGTTCGTCTCCTCACCGATCGTCGCGTCGCCGAGATAGGAGAGGTGGCTGACCTTTACGCCCGGCGACAAGCTCGACTTCTTGATCTCGACGAAGTTACCGACGTGCACCCGCTCGGCAAGCACGGTCTCCCCGCGCAGATGCGCGAACGGCCCGATCGTCGCCCGGTCGCCGGCGGTCGAGTCGACGATGACGCTCTCGGAGACGGTCACGCCCGCTCCGAGCCTCGCATTCGAGAGCCGCGTGTTCGGGCCGATCGCACAGCCGCGACCGATCGCAGATAGCCGCGAAATCGTCGTGTTCGGGTAGATGACCGTATCTGCGCCGATCTCCAGCTCCGGCTCGAGGTAGGTCGTCTCGGGGTCGACGATCGTCACGCCGTCGCGCATGTGCTGCGCGCAGAGGCGCGCGTTCATCTCGCGGCGCGCATCGGCTAGCTCCGCGCGATCGTTGATGCCGAGAACGTGGAGATGGTCGGTCGCGACGACCGGCCGCACCGGCTTTCCAGCGCCGACGAAGTAGGCCACGGTATCGGTAAGGTAATACTCCTTTTGCGCGTTGTCGTTGCGCAGCTGCGCCACCGCCTCGCGCAGCTCGCTCTCGTCGAAAGCATAGATGCCGGCGTTCATCTCGTCGATCTCCAGCTCTGCCGTAGTCGCATCGCGCACTTCGACGATGCGCTCGATCAAACGCCCGCGCCGCACGATGCGGCCGAAGTTCGACGGCAGCGGCATCTTCACCGTGACCAGCGCCATCACCGCCGGATCGCCACTCCCGTCGAGCGAGCCCACCATGCCGGCAAAGATTTCGTCGGTCACCAGCGGCATGTCGCCGCAGGCGACGACGATTCGGCCGCCGGCTCGGGGTTCGAGGCGCTCGAGCGCGACCTTCACCGCGTGGCCGGTGCCGAGCTGCTCCTCTTGCACGACGCTTGCGACATCGAACTCGCCGATCTGCGCTTCGAGCTCGTCGTTGGTCACGACGATGATCTCGTCGACGCCTGCGCCGCGCAACGCGCGCAGGACGTACCAGAGCATCGGCCGCCCGCAGAGCTCGTGAAGCACTTTCGAGCGCGCGCTCTTCATGCGCGTCCCTTTGCCGGCAGCGAGCACGACCGCCCGGATCATACGGCTACCTCGGCGCGGTCCAGCACCTCGAGCGCGTTCCGCAAGCGTTCGCGCACGATGTCGCGCCCGAGCAGCTCCATCGAATCGTAGAGCGGAATCGAGGTCGGCGACCCGGTGATCGCAACGTAGAAGGGGCGCGCGACGTCGCGCGTCTTGCGGTCGAGCGTCTCCGCGATATGTTTGATGACCGTTTCGACGCCGAAGGCGTTCCAGGCCGGCAGCGCGTCGAGCTCGGTCAGCGCGAGCGTAAAGGCCTGGCGTATCGTGGCTGCGTCGAGCTTGGTTCCGCGAAAACTCTCCGCACTGAGCGCTAGGCGTCCGGCGAAGAGAAAGCCAGCAGCGGACCTAGATCGCTCAGGCGTTCGATGCGCGAGGCGCGCAAGCTGCGCGATTCGCATCAGACGCTCCGGCGATCCGGCCCACGCCTGCACGCGCTGCAGCAACGACGTCGGCATCGAGCCGCTCGCGCAGGTAGCGTCCGTTGAGCCAATCGAGCTTTGCGACGTCGAAGACCGGGCCGCCGATCGGAACGTGCTCGGGCTCGAAACGGCGCACGATCGCCGGCAAGTCCATCAGTTCGTCCTCGCCTTCGCGCGCCGCGTTGGCCAGCAGCGCCGAGAAAGTTGAGCAGCGCCTCGGGCAGATACCCCATCGCGCTGGTAGAACAGGATGCCGGTCGGGTTCTTGCGTTTGCTCAGCTTGCTCTTGTCGGGATTGCGCAGCAGCGGAAGATGCATCAGCACCGGCGGTTCCCAGCCGAAGTACGCGTAGAGCAAGAGGTGCTTGGGCGCGCTCGAGACCCACTCTTCGCCGCGAAAGACGTGCGTGATCTCCATCAGGTGATCGTCGACGACGTTGGCGAGATGGTAGGTCGGCAGACCGTCCGACTTCATCAGCACCTGCATGTCGACGCTCTTGTACTCGAACTCGATCGGCCCGCGCCGCAGATCGTCGACGACGCAGACGCCTTCGTCGGGAACCTTCATCCGCACGACGTACGGCTCGCCGGCGCCTTCGCGCCGTGCGACCTCTTGCGCGCGAGTAGCGTCAGGCAGAGGCCGTCGTAGCGCGACGGCTGCCCCGCCGCCCGCTGCGCGACGCGCATCTCCTCCAAGCGCTGCGGCGTGCAGAAGCATTTGAAGGCGTGGCCGGCCGCGAGCAGCTTCTCGGCGTACTCGCGATAGATCGCTCGACCGTTCGCTCTGGCGATACGGGCCGTGCGGGCCGCCGACGTCGGGGCCTTCGTCCCACGCCAGACCGCACCAGCGCAGCGCCTCGAGAATCGCGCGCTCGCTCTCGGCGGTGCTGCGCGCCTGATCGGTATCCTCGATGCGCAGGATGAACTCGCCGCCGTGCTGGCGTGCGAAGCAGTAGTTGACCAGCGCGACGTAGGCCGTGCCGACGTGCGGATCGCCGGTCGGCGACGGCGCGACGCGCGTTCGAACGGGTCGCATGTAAGCGGAGCCGCTAACCGACCAGCGCTCTTCGCTTACCGCATTCGCGCTCGACGAAGTCGATGATCTCCTGCAGCGGCGCTCCCGGCGTGAAGATCTCGCGCACGCCGAGCTCTTTGAGCCGCTCGGCGTCCTCCGGCGGGATCGTTCCGCCGCCGAAGAAGACGATGTCGCCGGCATCCTGCGCTTTTAGCTGCTCGACGACGAGCGGGAAGAGCGTCATGTGCGCGCCCGAAAGGATCGAGAGGCCGATGCCGTCGGCGTCTTCTTGGATCGCGGTCTGCACGATCTGCTCGGGCGTTTGAAAGAGCCCGGTATAGATGACCTCCATCCCGGCGTCGCGCAGCGCGCGCGCGATCACCTTCGCCCCGCGGTCGTGACCGTCGAGACCGGCCTTAGCGATGACGATGCGCAGCGGTCGTTCGTTCATTCTCCTCTCGTCCTGACGGCGGCTCAAACGAAGCGCCTCTTCGAGCTTGAGCTTTACCTCCGCGAGCGTGCGTCGCGCGCGGTATACGCTCGAGCTCGGTCCGCCAACGTATCCGCGCCATCTAGATGACGGCCCGTTCGGTGTAACGTCCGTAGACCGCCGCCATCGCGTCGACGATCTCGCCCTCGGTGCAGTAGGCGTTGACGCAATCGATCAGATGCGGCATGAGGTTATCGTTCGGATCGCGGCACGCCGCCTGCAGCCGCTCGAGCGTGCGCCGCATCGCGGCCTCGTCGCGGCCGGCTCGCAGCTTCGCAACCGCCTGCGCCTGACCGCGCTCGGTCTCCTCGGTGATCTTGAGCAAGTCGATGTCGCCGCGATCTTCCTCGTGCGAAAACGCGTTGACGCCGACGATGATGCGGTCGCGCGTCTCGATCGAGCGCTGGTAGCGATAGCTCGCCTCGGCGATCTCCTTTTGGAAGAAACCGGCTTCGATCGCCTCGATCACGCCGCCGTACTCGGCGATCTGCGCGAAGTAGCTCTCGGCTTGGCGCTCCATCTCGTCGGTCAGCGCCTCGACGAAGTACGAGCCGCCGAGCGGGTCGACGACGTTGGTCACGTTCGTCTCGTAAGCCAGCACTTGCTGCGTGCGCAATGCGATCTCGACCGATTTTTCGGTCGGCAGCGCCAGGACTTCGTCCATCGAGTTGGTGTGCAGCGACTGCGTGCCGCCAAGCACGGCCGCCATCGCCTCGAATGCGACGCGCACGATGTTGTTCTCGGGCTGCTGCGCCGTCGCGCTGCAGCCGGCCGTCTGGGTGTGGAAGCGCAGCTGCCACGAGCGTGGGTTGCTTCGCGCCGTATTTTTCGCGCATGTGGCGCGCGTAGATTCGGCGTGCCGCCCGGAACTTGGCGATCTCTTCGAAGAAGTCGATATGCGAGTTGAAGAAGAACGAGAGGCGCGGCGCAAACGAGTCGACGTCCATGCCGGCAGCCATGCAGGCTTCGACGTAAGCGAAGCCGTCGGCGAGCGTGAACGCCAGCTCCTGCGCGGCCGTCGAGCCCGCCTCGCGAATGTGGTAACCGGAGATCGAGATCGTATTCCACTTCGGCATCTCGCGCGTGCAGAACTCGATCATGTCGACGATGATGCGCATGTGCGGACGCGGCGGGAATATCCACTCCTTCTGCGCGATGTATTCTTTGAGGATGTCGGCCTGGATCGTTCCGCCCAGCTTGGCGCGCGGAATGCCCTTTTTCTCGGCGGCCGCGATATATTGTGCGAGCGCGATGCAGGCCGGGCCGTTGATCGTCATCGACGTGGTGATCTCGCCCATGTCGATGCCGTCGAAGAGCACTTCCATGTCGGCCAGCGAATCGATCGCGACGCCGCACTTGCCGACCTCGCCGCGCGCCTGCGGGCGCGTCCGAGTCGTAGCCCATCAACGTCGGCATGTCGAAAGCCACCGAAAGCCCGTGTTGCCCGTGCTCGAGCAAGAAGTGGTAGCGTTCGTTCGTCTGAGCGGCGGTTCCAAAACCGGCGAACTGGCGCATCGTCCAGAGGCGGTCGCGATAGCCGTTCGGGTGGATCCCGCGCGTGTACGGATAATCGCCGGGCGACGCAGAGCTCGAGACCGTCAACGTCCTGCGGCGTGTAGACCGTCTTCAGCGGAACGTCGGAGATGGTGCGGTCGAGCGCGCCCGAACCGGGCCCTTTTCGCCGCCAGCCCTTCGCTGGAGCCTCTTCGATCATCTTCGCCATAGCGGCCGAGCTTTTCGACGCAAGCGCCAATTCTCCCTAAAATGCCGAGAGGACGCGATCGGCCGCTTCGTACGGGTCGACGTCGTCGCCGCCTTCGCGTTCGAGCGCGCGATCGAGGCGCCGCTCCAAGCGCCCGAGCACGAGCTGGCGCACCTGGTGCAGGAAGGCTTCGCGCCGCCGCTGTGCGATCTCGCCCGTCTCGTTTAGATATGCCACGTGCCGTTCGACCGCATCCCATAGCTCCTCGATCCCTTCACCTGCGAGCGCTTGGGTCATCACCAGCTCCGGCACCCATCCCGGCCATTGCAGCATCTCCATCATCGAGCGGATCTCGCGCTGCAGCTGCTTGGCCATCGGATGGTCGGATTTGTTCACCACGAAGACGTCGGCGATCTCCATGATTCCGGCTTTGAGCACTTGAATCGAGTCGCCGCTTCCGGGCTGCAATGCGACTAACGTCGTCTGCGCGAGCTCCGCGATCGCAACTTCGCTCTGGCCGACTCCGACCGTCTCGATGACGATCACGTCGAAGCCGAAGGCATCCATCAGCAGCACCGCATCGGCGGTTGCGCCGGCGAGCCCGCCGAGATGACCGCGACTCGCCATCGAGCGGATGAAGACCGCATCGTCGGTGAAGTGCTCGGTCAGGCGGATGCGGTCGCCGAGCAGCGCACCGTGCGAAAACGGTGAGCTCGGATCCACGGAGACGACGCCGACGCTCTTTCCCAGCGACCGCGCCTTGCGCACGAGGCCGCTCGAGAGCGTCGACTTGCCGACGCCCGGCGGCCCGGTGAGCCCGATCGTCATCGCGCGACCGGTCTGCGCGTAGAGCGCGCGAACCAGCGCGCCGCCGCGCCCGGATTCGGAGAACGAAATCGCGCGCGCGAGCGCTCGCGGCTTGCGCCGTTCGAAATCGCGCAGTAGCTCCTCGTAACCTGCCGGCATCAAAGCACTTCCTTGTTGCGGCTCGCGACGAGCGCCTACCTTCACGCGGGGCCTTGGCAGCGGCAGGGCGAAGCCGTCTCCTCCATAGTGCAGCTGCTCCTTGCGGCGATGGTGGCACTCTCGCCCGCGCAAGCCGCGAAAGTCGACTCGATCGTCGCAACGACGATGCGTGACCAACATATCGCCGGTCTCTCGCTTGGAATTGCGCGCGGCGGCGTGCCGCTCTACTTTCGTGGGTACGGAATGCGCGACGTCGAGCGCGCGTTGCCGGCGCAGCCTGATACCGTCTACTACGCCGGATCGATCGCCAAGCAGTTCACCGCGGCGCTGGTGATGCAGCAGGTGGCGCTGAGCCGGATCGACCTAAACGCGCGACTGAGGCGCTACTTCCCCGAGGCCGGCGCCGGCGGCGGCGTCTCGATTTTGCAGCTGCTCGGACAGGTCAGCGGCCTGCCTTCGTACACCGATCGGTCCACCGCGGGGATGGTTCGTTTGAGCGAATCCAATCCAACGCCGCTCGCGCTCTGGCAGCTCGCCGCACAGCTTGCCCCGCTCTTCCCGCCCGGGGAAGCGTGGCGGTACAGCAATACCAACTATCTTGGGCTCGGGATCGTGCTGCAGAACGTCACCGGCAGCGATTATGGGTCGCTGCTGCGCGATCGGATCGCAGGGCCGCTCGGCCTGCACGCGACGGCGTACGGCGTTTCGTCTTTGGACGATGTAGCCACGGGTTACGCGTGGCGCGACGGTTTCTCGCCGATGCCGATGAGCGCTGGGGTACTCGACGTTGCGTTCAGCGCCGGGGGCATCACGTCGAGCGCTCCGGATCTGCTCGCTTGGCTCGAGGCGCTGCGTACCGGCCGCGTCGTTTCGCCGGCTTCCTTTATAGCGATGGCGACCCCGGTTCGATTGAGTGACGGCACTCCGTCGGGCTACGGCTTCGGCTTCTTCACCGGAAACTGGTACGGCTATCGTGTGCTCAGTCACGGCGGAAACATCAACGGCTATTCGAGCGAGGACGCGCTCGTGCTCGACGATGCTCTCGAAATCGCCGTGCTCGCCAACGCCGACCGCGTCGATCTGACGCCGCTGAGCAAGAGCATCGTCGCGATCGTCGACCCGCCGCGCGATCCGAACCTCTATGCCGGCTTGTCCCAGCCGGCCGAGAACGAGAATCCGCGCATCACGGCCGACGTTAAGGCGATCGCGAGCACGCCGGCGTTTGCGGCGCTCGGTCCGCTCGCCTCGGTCGAGTTTACCGAGCGAAGCACGCGCGACGGCGTGACCTACGACAAGTATCGCTTGACTTTCGCAACCGGACGCTGGTGGCTTACAATCGGCTATCGCGCCGACGAGGCAATCGCATCGCTCGCCCTCGAACCCGACGCTGGATGATCCGGAGCATTGCGGCGTTTCTGCTCGCGACGGTCGTGGCGACAGCCGCGCCGTTAGCGGCTTTCGGCGAAACCCTGGTCGTGCCGCTGACCGGCAAGCGGGTGCGCGATATCCAGACCTCGTCGCTCTTCCACACGCTCTTTCGCGACTTCTTTCTCGAAGACGACAACACGACGTACGTGCAGAGCGGCGACATCCCCGCGATGTGGCTGCGCGACTCCTCCGCCCAAACGATTCCGTACATCCGCTACCAGCGCACCTACCCGGTGCTTCGAGCTCGTTTTCACGGCGTCATCGAACGCAACGCGCGCAACATCCTGACCGATCCCTACGCCAACGCGCTGCAGGAAGATTACCACGTCTGGGAGCGCAAGTGGGAGGTCGATTCCCTGGCGTGGCCCGTCGTGCTCGCATCGGTCTATTGGCGCTCGACTCGCGATGCCACGATCTTCACCCAGGACCTGCACGAAGCGTTACGCCGGATCGTGGCAACCTACGTCTGCGAAGAGCATCACGGCCGCTGCAACCGTTACCGCTATCCGTATCACGTCTACAGCGACGACGCCTACAACGACGCAACGGGAATGATCTGGAGCGCCTTTCGCCCGTCTGACGATGCGGTGCAATATCGCTTCAACATCCCGCAGAACACCTTCGCGGTCGTCGCTTTGAGCGACATCGAGGAACTGGCAGTCGATGGCTATCGCGATCGCGCGCTGGCGAATCAGGCGCAGACGCTAGCCACGCGCGTCGAGGTCGGCGTTGAGCGGTACGGCCGCTATTTCAATCCGCATCGGCGCGTGTGGATGTACGTCTACGAAACCGACGGGTTCGGGCACTACAACCTGATGGACGACGCGAACATCCCCAACTTGACGACGCTGCCGTACATCGACTGGTGCTCGGCGTACGATCCTACCTATCTGGCGACGCGGCGCTTCGCGCTTAGCATGGATAATCCGTTCTATTTCGCCGGGCGCTACGCACAAGGGCTAGGCAGCCCGCATACGCCCTACGATTTCGTCTGGCCGCTGGGCATCATCGGGCGAGCGCTCACCGCAACCTCGTCGCTCGAGGTCGCCACCGCGATCACGACCCTGGCGGAGACCGATAGCGAGAGCGGCATGATCCACGAGAGCTTCTATCCCGACGGGTATTGGCGCTTTACACGCCCCGAATTCGGCTGGGCAAACGCACTCGGCGCGGAGCTGTTCTTCCGCAGCCTAGCGGGCGAGCCGGCAACGCAGTTCTCCTGGCGCGGCCCCATCCTGCCCTTTCAACGGCGCTCGCGTACGCCTACGCTGGTGCCGATCTTCACCCAACTCCAAAACGCGGCCGAGGTGACTGGGACGCTCGGCCGCCTCTTGCACGTAAACGGAGGCTTGCCCCGGCACTAAGTAACCGTTAAACGAGGGGACGCGGGCCTCGTCGCCAAGCTCCCCGTGTTATGGATCAAGGATACTATCGCTATTCGTCGATAGCAGGCGACCGTATTGTCTTCGTCTGTGAAGACGACCTTTGGAGCGTCGCGGCGCAGGGTGGAGACGCGACGCGTCTCACCGCAAGTTTCGGCACGTGCTCCTATCCGCGGCTCTCCCCCGACGGCGCCTGGATCGCCTTCGTTTCGACCGACGAGGGAACCCCGGAGGTCTACGTCATGCCGGCGCGCGGCGGGGAGCCGAAGCGCCTCACATTTCTCGGTTCGACGCTCGCGTTCACGACCGGATGGAGCGCGGACGGCAACGAAATTTATTTCGTCGCCAATCCCGTTGCGTGGTACGAGAACGAGACGCGTCCGTTCGCGATCGCTCGCGAAGGGGGCGAGCCGCGGGAGCTCAACGTCGGGCACGCTCGTTCGCTCTCGTTCGGATCGGGCAATCGTCTCGCGATCGGCCGCAACGCCGGCGATCCCGCTCGCTGGAAGCGTTATCGCGGAGGAACGTCCGGCGAGATTTGGGTCGACGCTCAAGGCTCCGGTGAGTTTGCGCGCGTTCCGCTGCCCAACGGCAATCCGTGCTGGCCGATGTGGATCGGCGAGCGCATCTATTTCTTGGCCGACCACGAAGGAATCGGCAACATCTACTCGTGCCTCCCCGACGGCAGCGATCTGCGCCGCCACACGCACGAGACCGAGTATTACGTTCGCTTTCCTGCGACCGACGGCACGCGCATCGTCTACTCGGCGGGCGGCGAGATCGGCCTCTACGATCTTACTACCCAGAAGGCCGGCCGCGTGCCGATTGCGACGCACTCGCCGGCCCCGCAGACCGCGCGGCGCTTCGAGCACGCATCCGAGCTCCTCGGCAACTTCGTCCCGCACCCAGACGGAACGCAACTCGCGTTCGATGCGCGCGGACAGTTGTTCACGATGCCGCTCTTCGAGGGCGCCGTGGTGCGCTACGGGCCGGGCAGCCGCGCGCGGACTCGCTTGACGCAGTGGCTGCACGACGGCAAGCACTTCGCCTGCGTAACCGACATCAACGGCTACGAGCAGATCGCGCTCTATCGTTCCGACGCTGGCAGCGAGCCGCAGCTCGTCACAACCGGCGACATCGGACGAGTTACCGACCTGGCCTGCTCGCCGGCCAGCGGCGTGATTGCATTTACGAATCACCGCCACGAGCTTTGCGTGCTCGATTTGGAAGACCACAAGGTTCGGGTCCTCGACACGTGCCCCTCGCACCGCATCGAGGATCTAGCCTTCTCGCCCGACGGCCGGTTCATCGCCTACGTCTGGTGGCCGCGCAACGGCACGTCGATCGTCCGAATCGTCCGCGTACGCTCGGGTAAGGTTCATGACGTCACGTCGCCGCTTCGTACCGATAAGGCGCCGGCATGGGACCCCGAAGGAAAGTACCTCTACTTCATCTCAACCCGCGATTTCAACCCGGTCTACGACGCGCTGCAGTTCGATCTGAGCTTTCCGCAGGCGAGCCGGCCGTTCGTCGTGACGCTGCGCGACGACGTTCCCTCACCGTTCGTGCCGAAGCCGAAGCCTATTCACCACGATCACGAACGCGAGCGAGAACGCTCCAATAACAAGCCGGAGAAAGCCGTGCACGTCGAGATCGACTTCGACGGCATCGCCGGACGCGTGCTCGGCTTTCCGGTCGAGGAAGGCGAGTACCATCAAATCGTCGCGGCGCGCGAGCGCGTCCTCTTTACGCGCCTTCCCGTGAAAGGCATCAAGCCGGCTCGGCGCGAGGACGTAGAAGACGACGGCCACGGCACGCTGCTTGCCTACGATTTCGACCAACAACGCTTGGCTACAATCGCGACCGAGTGCGAGGAGATTCAGCTCGGGCGCGACGGCCGTACGCTGATCTACCATTCGCGCGACCGGCTGCGCGCAATCGATGCGCTCGCCGATCTGCCCGAGGAAGGCGAAGAGCCGAAACCGTCGACCGAATCGGGGCGGCGCAGCGGTTGGATCGAGCTCGATCGTGCCAACGTCGAGATCGCCCCACGCGACGAATGGGCTCAGATGTACCGAGAAGCGTGGCGGCTGCAGAGCGAAGAGTTCTGGGTCGAAGATATGAGCGACATCGACTGGGATAGGGTCTACGACCGCTACGCGGCGGTGCTTCCGCGCGTGCGGACGCGCGGCGAACTCTCCGATCTGATCTGGGAGATGCAAGGCGAGCTCGGCACGTCGCACGCCTACGAATGGGGCGGAGATTATCGCGAGCCGCCCCAGTATCAGCGTGGTTTTCTCGGCGCCGACCTGCGCTGGGACGACGAAGGCGCGGGCTATCGCATCGAGCGCATCTATCGCGGGGACTCGTGGAATCGCGAGATCGACTCGCCGCTGGCCGAGCCAGGACTCGACGTTCACGAAGGCGATTATCTGGTCGCAATCGGGGGCAAGCGCCTATCGCGAGAGGTTTCGCCCGATCGTTTGCTGGTAAATGCGTCGGGCGGCAACGTCTCGGTCACGGTACGCTCCCGCAAGGGCGACGAGCGGACCGTGCTCGTGAAAGCCCTCGCGAGCGAAGCGGCATTGCGCTATCGCGCCTGGGTCGAAGCGAATCGCCGCATCGTCCACGAACGCAGCAGCGAACGCGTCGGTTACCTGCACATCCCCGACATGGGGCCGTGGGGATTCTCGGAGTTCCACCGCGGCTACCTCAGCGAGTTCGATCGTAAAGGCTTGATCGTCGACGTCCGCTACAACCGGGGCGGACACGTCTCGCCGCTGTTGCTCGAAAAGCTGGCCCGCAAGCGTGTCGGCTACGATGCCCCGCGTTACGGATCGCCGCTGCCGTACCCGCCCGAGTCGGTCGGCGGACCGATCGTCGCGCTCACCAATCAGTTCGCGGGATCCGATGGCGACATTTTTAGCCACTGCTTCAAGCTCTACAAGCTCGGACCGCTGGTCGGGAAGCGCACCTGGGGCGGGGTCATCGGCATCGATCCGTACCACCACCTCGTCGACGGTACGCTCACGACGCAGCCCGAGTTTTCGTTCTGGTTCGTCGACGTCGGTTGGGGCGTCGAGAATTACGGCACGGATCCCGACTACGACGTCGACATTCCGCCGCACGATTACCGCGACGGAAAGGATCCGCAGCTCGAGCTCGCGATGGAGCTGATGGATCGCGCGCTCGAAGGATACGTCGAGATTCGTCCGGATCTCTCCACTCGGCCCTCCCTGCCGCTGCCAACGCTGGCGTGACTGCGGCGCGCCCCGCATCGTTGGAGAGCGCAGCGGGGCGCTACTTCTGGCTCGCCGCGTTCCTCATACCGGCGATCGTCTACGCGGCCAGCGCGTCGTGGGAGCCGGCCTCGTGGGATACCGCCGAGCTGCAGGGCGTTCCCTACATTCTCGGGATCTCGCATCCGACCGGCTTCCCGCTCTACGTGCTGATCGGATACGCGTGGTCGCATCTCATTCCGGTCGGCTCGGTTGCGCTTCGAATGAACGTGATGAGCGGCGTCGCGGTGGCAATCGCCGGCGCCGCGGCGTACGGCGTCGCGCTCGAGTTCGGCGCGAGCCGGCCGATCGCACTGCTCGCGACGCTCTGGTTCGCGTTCACGCCGAACGTGTGGCAGCACGCATCGCGCGCCGAAGCGCAGGATCTGGCAGTGATGTGCTCGGCGCTGGCAATCTACGTCTTCTTGCGCTGGATGAAGGGCGCCTCGGACGGATGGTTCGTCTTTGCTTTTGCGCTGTACGGTCTCGGAATGGCGGCGCACCCCAACGCGCTCTGGCTTCTTCCGGCGTTCGTGGTCGGAGCCGCGATCGCCAAACGCCGGCCGCCGGCGCGATCGATCGGCTTAGCGCTCGCGCTGACCGTTGCCGGCATGATGCTCTATCTCTACCTGCCGTTGCGCTCCGGGTACGTGGTCGCCCATCACCTCGATCCCGCCCTTTCGTTGCCCGGCGCGGGCGGCGGCATCTTCTGGAACTATAACGATCCGGGCACGCCGGCCGGGCTCGTGCGCGAGCTCACCGGAAGCGAATCAAGCACGCCGCAGTATCTGCTCGACTCGTTTAATCCCCTGCACGTTCAAGACGCGCTCTGGGCCTTCATCAGCGGCATCGAGTCGCAGTACGGTGCGTTTGCCATCGTGCTGCTTTTCGGCGGATTCGCCGCGGCGTGGCGGCGCGATTGGCGATCGACGCTCGTGCTCTTTGCGGCGTGTACGACCGGGCTGATCTTCTCCGTCGTCTATCCGAACGAGAGCGACGTCGGCCGGTACCGCCTGCTCGCGTCGTGGTTGGCGGTCCCGCTCTTCGGCGCGCTCGCGCCGCAAGCGCGCGGCACCGCGCAAACGTTGGGACGCGTCGCGCTCGTGCTCTTTCTCGGCCTCGGCGCGGGACTCGCGTTCTATCAGCAGCGCGGCTTCTTCAACCACCCGCCCGGCGAGGGCGGACGTTGGGTGATCGCTGCGGTGAAGCCGTACGTTCCCCCGGGAAGCGTGATCGTCACCGATTGGCTCGACGCAACCTCGCTCGCGTATGGAGCCTACGTCGACGGGTCGCTTCGCGGACGAGTCGTCGTCTCCGACGACAAGCTGCGCGGCCGGCTCTATCGTACGTGGGCGAAGGGCCGCCGAGTCTTCGTCTTGGTCGACCCCAGCAGCCTCAACCAGCTTCCCGGAGCCCGCGATTACGCCCACCTGGACAACTATCACGAGCTCTTCGAGGTCGTTCCATAACCGGCGTCGTAAATACAGTCCAATGGTTGACTGCATGTCATCCAATATTTGCCAACGACCAAGCCAAACCAGTCCATTTGGCGAGACGAAGGGAGAGCACGTGAACGCGAAGGCGCGGGCAGAAGCCATCAAAAACCGGTGGGCGGGTGAGAGCCGCTGGACTGGCGTCAAACGGCGGTACACCGCCGAATCGGTGGTGCGGCTGCAAGGGAGTCTCGTGGCCGAGCAGAGCTTGGCGCGCCTCGGGGCGGAACGCCTCTGGACCAGCCTACACGGTCCCGACCCGACCGCCGCGCTGGGCACCCTCACCGGAAACCAGGCGGTGCAGGCCGCGCGAGCCGGGCTGACCGCGATCTACTGCAGCGGCTGGCAGGTCGCGGCGGACGCGAACCTGGCCGGGGCGGTCTATCCGGACCAGAGCCTCTACCCGGTCAACAGCGTGCCGGCCTTGGTCGAGCGGCTCAACAACGCGCTCGCGCGGCTCGATCAGATCGAATCGCTCGAGGGCCGCGGCGGCGCGCACTGGTATCTGCCGATCGTCGCTGACGCCGAAGCCGGC
This sequence comes from Vulcanimicrobiota bacterium, assembly GCA_963739845.1. Classification (GTDB taxonomy): domain Bacteria; phylum Vulcanimicrobiota; class Vulcanimicrobiia; order Vulcanimicrobiales; family Vulcanimicrobiaceae; genus Cybelea. Next base: position 675,975 of record CAVUBQ010000002.1, read on the forward strand.
TTCGGCGGAGCGCTCAACGTCTTCGAGTTGATGAAGGCGATGATCAAAGCCGGCGCGGCCGGCGTTCACTTCGAAGATCAGCTCAGCTCGGAGAAAAAGTGCGGGCACTTGGGCGGGAAGGTGCTAATTCCAACGCAGCAGGCGGTGCGTCATCTAGTCGCCGCGCGTCTGGCCGCCGACGTGCTCGACGTGCCGACGATCCTCATCGCGCGCACCGACGCCGGCGCTGCGAAGCTGGTAACCAGCGACGTCGATCCGAGCGATCGTCGTTTTCTGACCGGAGCTCGCACGCCCGAAGGCTTCTTCGAAACGCAGCCGGGCATCGAGGCTTGCATCGCGCGCAGCCTGGCATACGCACCGTACGCCGATCTGCTCTGGATGGAGACCTCGGAGCCGAACCTCGACGAAGCGCGCCGCTTCGCCGACGCGATCCACGCGAAGTATCCCGGCAAGCTCCTCGCCTACAACTGCTCGCCCTCGTTCAACTGGACGAAGAAGCTCGACGCCGCATCGATCGCGGCCTTTCGCGAGCAGCTCAACGCGATGGGCTATAAGTTTCAGTTCGTCACCCTGGCCGGCTTCCACGCGCTCAACCACGGCTTCTTCAAGCTGGCACACGATTTCAAGGAGCGCGGCATGACGGCGTACGCGGAGTTTCAACAAGAGGAGTTTGCCAGCGAGCCGCTCGGCTATACGGCGACGCGCCATCAGCGTGAGGTCGGAACCGGTTACTTCGATGAAGTCGCCAACATAATCGGCGAAGGACGCGTCTCGACGACGGCGCTGCACGGCTCGACCGAGGCCGAACAGTTCTACGAGACGCCGGCGAAAGTACCGGCTTAACGCCTCGTGAACGTTGCCCCGGCGGGTTTTTCGCTCGAGCGCGATCTGCCGGAAGGCTTCGCGGCGTTCTATGCGGCGCTGCACCGGCGGTTCGTGCGCGAGCAGCGCCGGCTGGGCAGATTGCGCCGCGAGCGGCTGGAGCGCGCGCACGCCGGTACGCTGCCCGATTACCCGGCACCGTCCGACGCATCGCGCGCCTCATGGCGAATCGAGATCCCGCCATGGTGCGCCGACCAGCGGAACCAGATGACCGGGCCGGCCGATGACGCCGAGCTCTGCGTGAAGATGCTCAACTCCGGAGCGCCGGGAGTGATGCTCGACCTCGAAGACTCGATGGTCAATACGTGGGAGCACCTGATGCTCGGCCACGGCAACATCGTGGCCGCGCTCTACGGCGAGTTGACCTACTGGGACGCCAAGCGCGGCGAACGGGTGGGAATACGCCCGAGCGAGACCGTCGTCTGGAACCGCGTGCGCGGGCTCCATCTCTCGCAGGCCGGCGTGCTCCGCAACGAGCTTACGAGCGCGCCGCTCTTCGACTTGTCCTTGCTCGTCTATCGCCTCGACGCCAAGCGCCTCAAGCATCCGCTCTGCATCTACATTCCGAAATCGGAGTCGGCCGAAGAGGCGCTCTGGTGGAGCGCGGTCTTCGATGCACTGATCGAAGCTAAAGGCTGGGAACCCGGTTCGATCAAAGCGATGGCGCTGGTCGAATCGCACCCGGTCGCATACGAGATCGAAGAGTTTCTGTTTAACCTGCGCGGATATATTCTCGGGCTTAATCTCGGCCGTTGGGATTACATGGCCAGTTTGATCCACTACAATTTCGCCGATCCGCAGTGGCTGCTCCCCGATCGCAACACGATTCCGATCGACGTAGCGTTCTTTCAAAACGTTCGCACGCTCTTACCGGAGCTCACGCACAAGCACGGTGCGCTCGCGATCGGCGGCATGACCGCACTCTATCCCAGCCGCGACGATCCCGAGCTGAACGAACGCGCGCTCGCCGTTCTGGAGCGCGATAAGCGCAACGAGGCGTCGTGTCTTATGGACGGCGCTTGGACCGGGCACCCCGACCAGAACGAGATTGCCGTCGCGCAGTTTCCGTATCCTAACCAGCTCGACCAGCGTCCGCAACTCGCCACGCCGCACCCCGATCTTCGTCCCTCGCCCAAAGGGGTCGGCGCGACGACGCTAGACGGAACGCGATCTGCGATTCGCACGGTGATTCGCTACCGCCACGGCGTGCTCGAAGGCCGAGGCGCGAGCCTGCTCGATGGTTACATGGAAGACCTCGCGACCGATCGCATCTACCGTTTGATGATCGCGCAGCGCATGCGCTATCGCGGCCCCTACACGCCTGAATCGCTGAGCGTGGCCTTCGACCAGGAGCTGGAGCGAGTTCTTCACGAGCTTCCCGCCGATGCGCCCGAAGCGGCCCGCGGCCGCTACCGCCGCGCCCGCGAAATCTCCGAGCAGATGGTCCGCTCGGGCACATTCGATCCCTCCTAGGGAGTTTGTAAGACTCACACAGCCCGCGCGGGCATTGTCCGAGTCAGTTGTGCGGGTGTGCGTGGGCGGCCGGACCCCCGGTAGTTAGAATTTGCGGCATGAACTCACCCATAGCGCAAGGAGTAAAACTATGAAGAGTCATGCATGGTCACTGGCCGCGATCGGCCTTCTCGGCGCCGCCGCCCTCGCAGGCTGCAGCAGCGGCACGGCGTCGAATCCTATCCTGCCGCCGTCGCTGGACCCGTCCACGGCGACCGCGCGGTTTCCCGTAACGTCAACTTCGCACGTAATCCCGCAGGAGCCGGTGAATCCGGACACGGCGACGGCACGGTTTCCGGTTATATCGACTTCCCCCGTCATCCCGCAGAAGCCGGTGAATCCGGACACGGCGACGGCACGGTTTCCGGTTATATCGACTTCCCACGTCATCCCGAAAAAGCCGGTGAATCCGGACACGGCGACGGCACGGTTTCCGGTAATATCGACTTCCCACGTCATCCCGAAAAAGCCGGTGAATCCGGACACGGCGACGGCACGGTTTCCGGTAATATCGACTTCCCACGTCATCCCGAAAAAGCCGGTGAATCCGGACACGGCGACGGCACGGTTTCCGGTAATATCGACTTCCCACGTCATCCCGAAAAAGCCGGTGAATCCGGACACGGCGACGGCACGGTTTCCGGTAATATCGACTTCCCACGTCATCCCGAAAAAGCCGGTGAATCCGGACACGGCGACGGCACGGTTTCCCGTAACTTCGACCTCCCACCAGATGGGGAGCTCGGCAACGGCCAGCAGTTCGGCGTTGAGCACGTCGGGCAACGGCTCGGTCGTATTTTCTCCCACTCACTCGGTCTGTTCGGTTCAGTTCGGGCAGCAGTGCCGGTTCGCGGTCGATCTTAACCGCGACCGCCGCGAGGACTTCATGATTCGGGCAAGCTACCGCATGGCGTGTCCTGCGTTTGTTTGCAGCAACGACGACAACGTAGAGGTGATTCCCAGCGAAGGCAACGGTGTCTTCAGCGTCCTGATGAACCCGGGGTTTGCCGCTGCGCTAAAGGCCGGCCAGATCATCGGTCCCATTCCGGGATTCGTTCAAGAGGAGTTGCTGCTCGAACGGTCTTCGAACACGCGCGTTCAGGGAACCTGGTACAACGCCGGAGCGCACTATGTCGGTCTGGAGTTTCTAGTGAACGGCGCGCTACACTACGGCTGGGCGAAACTTCAAATAACCGGACCCGTCGAACTCTTAGGTCAGGGTTCGGTCACGGTCACAATGAGTGGGTTCGCATATGCGAGCGCGGCCGGCACGTCGATCCTAGCCGGCGCGTCGCAGTGAGCCTCACAGTTGGGACATCGATGCGAGCCAGGTCTCGATCGCGGTAAAGAGTGCCGGATCAAGGTACGAAGGGGTAAAATACTCGGCCCCAGTCGACGGCACTTGCGCAGGCAGTTTGATGAAGAGGTGGTCGTCATCGTCGAGCATGACGACGGAAACCCGGCGGTTTGCAGAATGCGCCGCCTGAGTCAGGCGCGGCGTATCCGAAGCGAGCACCTGAATATCCTTCCCTCCCTGAACGATCAGTATCGGGGAGGGAACTCGCGTTATCAACTCCGCCGGGTCGATCCCAAACGAGCTGCGCAGCCACGCCGCCCAGGCGCCCGTTTTCTTTCCTTGCTCGATCGCGTCGACTTGCGCTTGTTCTTTAGCGGTAATCGTCGCACGATCGGCGCCGCTTGCGGTGCGCAAGGCCTGCTGCATCAGGATGCGTTCGAGCGGCAGCGCCGGCGGCGCGAGCAAAACGATCCCGCGCAGATGCCCGTCGGCGATCGCGATGCTCGGTGCAAGCTCGCCGCCTTCGCTATGGCCCAGCACGAAGATGCTCTTGGGATCGACGCCCGGCTGCGCGCGCAAAAACGCCGTCGCATCGAGCGCGTCGGCGATCAAGCGGTCGCGGGTCGGGAACTTCCCGCCGCTCTTTCCGCAGGAGCGTTTGTCGTAGCGCAGCACGGCGTAGCCGTCGTTCGACAGCCGATTGGCGAGCTGCGCGAAGATCTTGTTCGGGCCCGCGGTCTCATCGCGGTCGTTGCAGCCGCTGCCATGCACGAATATAAAACCGGGGCGCCGCGCCGCTGCGGCGGTTGGCATGGTGAGCGTGCCGGCCAACGTAACGCCGTCGTCGGCAACGATCGAGACCTCACGGGCGCGAAATCGCGCGGTTGGCAACGGCACCGGCGTCGGCACGACGGCTAGCGGAAGCGCCGTCACCGCTGGGTCGTACGACTGCAAGACGAACGACGCTTGTTGCGACGGCAAGTCGAACCGATCGAGCACGTAACTCTGCGGGTCGAACCACAGGGTTGCCGTCGCGCCCTCGATGGCAATCGTAACCGCCGCGTCGCGCTCCGGCACGCCGGGAGGCCGCGCTGGGGCCGGAGCGTCGAGTACCTTGAAAGGTACGGCGACAAACGTTCCGCAGACGCAAGCCAGCGTCAGCTGCTTTTCGCCGGTCGCGTGAAGCGCCGCGGGGATCTGCCCAAAGCCGGCCGCCATGTTGTCGCTTACCAAGAACGGGGCATTTGGCTCGGCGACGATCTTGGCCGTGACGTTATTCTGCGTCAGCGTTGCCTGATTGCCCAGAATCGTTACGACGATGTGCTCGCCACCTGCATCCTCCTCGTACGAAATGGTGGCAAAACCGGGCTCCTCGATCGACCGGTGCGAGACCAAGGCGGTGCCGGCGAGCGAGGCGCTTTCGCCAATGTTGATGTGCCCGCCATCTCGGCTGATCACGATGGTGCTCTTGCCGACTGCCTGGTTTCCGACGCGTATCTCGTAGCGGTACGTACCGTCGGGAAGCGCGGGCGGGGTCGCCGCCAATGCAAAGAACACGGCTAGAGGCCGAGCACTTCTAGGATCTTGGGATAGACGATCTCGGTGCGAGCGAACGGGTTGTCGGGCTCGATGATGTCGTGATTCTCCGGCAAGTCGCGCAGTTCGACGTATTCGATGCCGTTGGATCGGCGATTCGACCAGCCGGTCGAGACCTTCTTGGAAGCTTCGTTGTTGACCGCCGGATCCGCACGGTTGACGATCGTAACGATTCGCTCGGCGAGCGGGGCGTCGCCCGGCGCCGCCTTGTAAACGTCTTCACCGATCCGCAGAGTCTGCATCAGCGCATGGGTCGAGAAGCGTGGATACGCGGTCAGCGGGCGCTGCGCTTCGCGGATGCGCGGGTCCCACCACATGAAGAAGTTCGGAAGCAACAGCATCGCTCGTGCGATAAAGCGGCTGATGCCGTACGGCAGCCGCAGCAGCGCGTACTCCGGAGCGACCGGCACGGCGACCGCGATCCCGCGGAACTGCCCGAAGTACGCCGCCAGGGAGCCGCCCATCGAGATGCCAAGGACCGCGACGCGCTCGCCCAGTCCAGAGGCGATATCCATCGCCTCGCACGCACTCTCGAGCAGCATCTCGGCGGTAAGCTTGGCGATCCGCTTGGTCATGCGGTCGCGATCGCCGTGCTCGGGCATGCGCGGAACGAAGACGTTGGGGCCACGCTCGTAAATCAGCGGTGCTAGCTTGGCGTACTGCGCCGGATTGTTGGTAAAGCCGTGAAGGAGGACGACCGCCAGCGGCGCTCGCGAGCCGTGGTCCAAGAGCGCGCTACGTCCTTGCGGAAGAATGCTCTCGTCATCGCGCGCCATGAAGGCACGCGCGCGTTCGACGGCTTCCTCGTACGACTGCGCGGGCGCGCTAGCGGGCAGCAATGCGATCGTGGCGCGGGCAGTCAACGAGATGGTCGTTGACCATGCCGACGGCCTGCATGAAGGCGTAGCAGATCGTCGGCCCGACGAACCGGAAACCGCGCTTGCGCAGGTCGGCGCTCATCGCCTCCGACCGGTCGGTCGAGGTTGGCAGGTCCTGTAAACGCCGCCAGCGGTTGACGATCGGTTTACCCTCGACGAAGCTCCATATGTACGCGTCGAACGAACCGAACTCGCCCACGACCTCGTGCAGCGCCTTCGCGTTGCCGACGGTGGATGCGACCTTGGCGCGATTGCGAACGATGCCGGCGTCGGTCAGAATTTTCTCGGCGCGCGCCGGCGTGATCCGCGCGACGCGTGCCGGATCGAAATCGTGGAAGAGCTCGCGATAGCGCTCGCGCTTGCGCAAGATCGTCTCCCAGCTCAACCCCGCCTGCGCGCCTTCGAGCGTCAGGAACTCGAAGAGCGTGCGATCGTCGTGAACCGGCACCCCCCACTCGCGGTCGTGATAGGCAATCATCGGCTCGCTCCGTGCCCACGGACAGCGTGGCATGGGGAGCTTTTTCGCTCAACAGATGTACAACCCGCTTGGAACAGGCAATCGATCGGAGGAATACGACCAAGAGGCGCCATCGTCATGCGACACGTAAAGGCAACCCGACTGGTCGATTGCGGCGACGATCGATTTGCGAGTCGCGATGCAGTCGGTATCGGCGATGCCGTCGATCCATTTCGGCATGCCTGCACCCAAAGGTTGCAGTGGACCGTTTCCGTCGATCGGGCGTCGGTAAATGGCACCATGCTCGGCAAAGTGGTCCGTGGATGCCGCTACGAAGATGTCGCGTCTCCCAAAAGCAACGGCAGAGCAATAGCGGGCGTGAAGTTCTTGCCGTTCGATCGTCCACGTCGCTCCGGCATCGCGGCTAATGCACAGACCCCCCGCCGCCGCCGCAATCGCGATGTCGGGCCGGTCCGGGTGCGCGCAGACCTGATGAACGTCGCTATCGATATCGATCGTCGGCCGCCAGGTTAGACCGGAGTCGGTCGATCGCGGAATTCCGCCGACGTGGACGTTAGCCAGAAGGGCGGCGCCATCGCACGTCACCGCGATCGAGCGAATTCCAAGCGGCGGCCCGATCAACTTGCCATCGATGACCGCCGTCCCTGCGTACCACCGGTCGCGGCCGGCTACTGCGTCAAAACCCGTCAAGGACCGCTCCGTACCGTCAGGATCAACGCGTAGGATACGCGCGTCGTTGGTTCCCGCAAAGACGACGTTCCCAACCGATACGCAGCACGAAAGCTCGAAATCGCTTCTTGCTATCTCAGTCCATTCGCCGTCTGAAGAGCGTCGACGGAGCGAATGCCGGCCAACGATCGCGAGCACTCTTCCATCTCCATCTGCCGCCAGACTACGAACCGATCCGTCGGCGAGTTCTTGGCGGACCACTTTCCCGGTAACGTTAAACAGCCCGTTGTCCCACGTTGCTACCAGAATAGAAGGCATCGACATCACAGGGATCCTCTAAGCGTGCCCGTTGAGTTTCAGCGTACCGCGACGTGCTGTGGGTCGATGGCCTGCAGGAGGTGCGGGTGTGCTCGGTCGGCGAGACGCCAGGGACGAAGCGGCGAGACGATGTCGTGTGAGAGCGGCAAACCGGTGAGTACGGCCAACTCGACCGCGTCCGGACGCCGGCTGCGCCAGTTCTCGAAGAGCCGGCGGATCGCATGGTTGTTGACCGCGACTTCGGTTGCGTTGGTGACGATCATGACGCGCTCGGCCGCAGGACCGCGGGTGCGCGTTTCGTCGAGCAGCCCGCGAGCGACGAGATAAGCGTAGGCGATCGCGTGAGTGGCGTAACGCGGATAGCCGTTCGCCGGCATCTGGCGCTCGCGCAGAATCGGATTCCACCAGTGGAAGCGATTCGGCAAGCGCAAGAGCCGCTGCGCGACGGTGCCCATCAACTTGTTGGGGATCCACGAGATGCCGAAGAACGGAGCGATCGGCACCGCCCGTTCGACTGCATGGCGCTGCGCGATCCATGCCGTCAGTAGCCCGCCGAGCGAGAACCCGGCCACGGTGACGCGATCTCCGAGCTCCTGCGCGATCGCTACGTATTCGGCGACGGCACCGTAGAGGTCTTCCGGCCGCAGGCGTTCGAGCGCGGTCGAAAGCCGGTTCGCATGACCGTGCCGCGGCAAGCGCGGCACCACGACGTTGTGGCCGCGCTCGTAGAGCTCGCGCGCCAAACGCTCGAACTGCGAAGGGCTGGCGCTCATTCCATGCAACAACACGACGGCACGCTCGCGCCGCGTCGGGTACACGTAGGCGATCGTGCGTCCGCGTTCGGCGACGCCGGGATGGTCGCGTGCGATAAGCCGCTCGAGGCGATCAAAAGAGGTAGACAAGAAAAAGTCCTTAAGAGCAGAGGGGTGTATCTCCTTTCAGAGCGCGCTCGCCGGCTGATTGGCGAAGAGGAAGAGTACGGCGCGCACAACTACGCCCCGCTCGATCTCGTCGTGGAACGAGCCCAGGGCGTTTGGCTGTGGGACGTCGACGGCAGGCGCTATCTCGACTGCGTCAGCGCCTATTCGGCGGTTAACCAGGGTCACTGTCATCCGCGTATCTACCGCGCCCTCGTCGAGCAGGCGCAGCGCGTCACGCTGACTTCGCGCGCGATGCGCAACGACAGAATGCCCGGCTTCCTCGAGAAGCTGACGCGCGTCTGCGACTACGAAAAAGCTCTTCCGATGAACACCGGCGTCGAAGCGGTCGAGACGGCGATCAAGTTGGCGCGGCGCTGGGCGTATTCGGTCAAGGGCGTACCGAAAGATTCCGCCGAGATCATCGTCTTCTCCGACAACTTCCACGGCCGCACGATCGCCGCAGTAAGCGCTAGTTCGACGCCGGAGTACCGGGCCGGTTTCGGTCCGTTCGTGCCGGGCTTCGTGATGGTTCCGTTCGGAGATGCCGACGCGCTCGAACGCGCGCTCACGCCAAACACGTGCGCGATCTTGATCGAGCCGATTCAAGGCGAAGGCGGCGTGAACGTGCCGCCCGACGGGTACCTGAAACGAGCGCGGGCGCTCTGTCGCGAACACGACGTGCTCTTTATCGCCGACGAAGTGCAGACCGGATTCGGTCGCACGGGCGACCTCTTTGCCTGCGATTACGACAACGTCAAGCCCGACATTCTGATCGTCGGCAAAGCGCTGGGAGGCGGCTTCTATCCGGTCTCGGCAGCGCTCGCTAGCGACTCGTTAATGCGGCTGTTCGAGCCCGGGGACCACGGCAGCACGTTCGGCGGAAACCCCTTGGGTTGTGCGGTAGCCGAGGCTGCGCTCGACGTCGTCATCGAGGAGCGCCTCCCGGCGCGCGCGCGCTACGCCGGCGCGAGGCTCATGCAGGGGCTGCGCGCAATCTCCTCACCGCTGATCACCGAGATTCGCGGCCGCGGCCTCTTGATCGGCATTGAACTGACCATCCCAGCCAAGCGGCTATCCGAGGCCCTCCTGGAGCGCGGCGTTGCGGCCAAGGATACGCGCGAGCAGGTCCTGCGTCTTGCGCCCCCGCTGGTCATCGACGACGAGGCCATCGAGTACTGCCTCGAGCGGTTCGCCGACGCCGTCGCGGCGGTCGGCCCGCGCCCTTGACACTCCCCCAGCCGAACGTGATATGGTTGGCGGGCCGAAGCAGCGGGTCGTTCCGCTCACCGGATGCCTTCGGGCGATCCGGTCTTCACTCGAGGAACTCTCGGCGGGTTCCGCAGTGGGGCTGCTCCGGCGGCGCCTTTTTTTATTTGGAGATGAGCTCATAGCACGACCGCTGCGCATCAATGATCAGATTCGCATTCGTTCGGTCCGAGTGATCGACGAAAACGGACAACAACTCGGCATACTGTTAACTGAAGACGCGTTGGCGCGCGCACGAACCGCAGGGCTCGATTTGATCGAGGTCTCGCCGACGGCCCAGCCGCCCGTCTGTAAGATTGCCGATTACGGCCGCTTGAAGTACGAACAGTCGAAGAAAGACAAGGACGCTCGCAAGAAGCAACGTCACTTCGAACTGAAGGAAGTCAAGCTTCGGCCAAAGATCGAGACCCACGACTACGAGACCAAGGCGCGCATGGCGGAACGGCTGCTGCTCGATGGGAGCAAGATCAAGGTGACGATCATGTTCCGCGGGCGGGAGATCACGTACACGTCGTTCGGGCGTCGGCTGCTCGATCGAATGGCCGAAGATATGGCGCCGCTGGCTACGGTCGAACGTGAAGCGCGGCTCGAAGGAAAGAATATGTTTATGATTTTGGCGCCCCGCGCGACGCCGACCGGTCCGCCGAAGTTTTCGATTAATCGCGAGAAGGAACCAGCCAATGCCTAAAATTCGAACCCACCGGGGAACTGCCAAACGCGTGAAAGTAACCGCGACCGGCAAAGTGCTCCACCGCCATCAGTTCGACGGTTGCGGTCATATTCTCAGCAAAAAATCGCGCAAGCGTAAGCGCAACTTCCGTAAGGACCAGCCCACCTTCAAGGGCGACCTCAAGCGGCTCGCGCCGACCATTCCGTATCTCGTCTAAAAGGAGGGCCTGAAGATGGCACGCATCAAGCGCGGCGTACACGGTCTCAAACGCCGCCGCAAGGTCATGAAGCTGGTCAAGGGCTTCCGCGCATCGCGCCGCCGTAACTACCGCGTCGCAAACGAAGCGCTCTTGAAATCGCTGGCGTACGCGTTTCGCGATCGCCGCGTGCGCAAGCGCGATTTTCGCTCGCTCTGGATCAGCCGCATCAACGCCGCCGTCCGGCGCGAGGGCCTGTCGTATTCGGTCTTCATGCACGGCTTAAAGAAGTCGGGGGTAAGCCTCAATCGCAAGGCGCTCGCCGACCTCGCGATCTCCGATCAGAAGGCCTTCGGCACGCTCCTCGACATGGTAAAGCACGCGGTCGGAAAATAGCTTGAGCTGGGCTCGCATCTGCGCGATCGTTCCGGTCGCCGTACTAAGCGCCGCTTCAATCGCGCCGGCGCGCGCCGAGTCGGTGCCCTCGCTCTCGCCGGCCATCGCGTCGCGGATCGATCGTATGGCGGAAGAGGAAATCCGCGCAGGACGCACGCCCGGCCTTGCCATCGGCGTCGTCGAGGGGGGACGGCTCGTCTACGCCAAGGGCTTCGGCTTTGCCGCCGTTTCGCGCCACTTGCGCATGGCACCCGACACGCAGTTCTTCGCGGGCGGCCTCACGCAGCAGCTCACCGCCGGCGCAATCCTATTGCTCGTTCAAGAGGGTAAAGTCAAAATCGACGACCGAATCGCCAAGTACTTTCCAAAGTTCAAGTTAGCCGGCGATATCACCATAGCGGAGCTCTTGACGCAGACGTCGGGGCTTCCCGAACCGCAGCAAGCTCCGGACGTCTCATTCGACCTCACCCGTCAGATCAAGCTCGACGATCTGCTCGCTGCGGTCGACAAGATGAAGCCGGTGTCGGACCCGGGCACCACGTACTCCTACAGCCTGCTTAACTACCTGCTTGCCGGAGCGATCGTCGAGCAGGCCAGCGGCGTTACGCTCTCCGACTATCTCGAGCAGCATATCTTCGTCCCGCTGGTGATGGATCACAGCTTCCTCGCGGGCGACAGCGGCATTTCGCCGTCGCACGCGATCGGGTACACGCGTTCCGGGAGAGGCTTTCGGACGGCGCCGGTTTGGGGTCCGAGTTGGCTCGCTGGAGACTCCGGTTTGGTCTCGACCATCTACGATCTCGCCAAATGGGATATCGAGATGCCGATCCTCTTGCACGTCGACGCGATTCGGACGATGTTTTCGCCCAGCGCAAACAATGGCCCGACCCACTACGGCATGGGCTGGGTAATCGACCGCCGCGGCGGTAAGGATTTCGTCTGGTCGAACGCCGAGATCTCCGGATACCAGGCCTTCAACGCGCTTCTGCCGCAGCAGCACGTCGGCGTAATCGTGCTCTCGAACTCCGACTCTCTCAGCGGGCTGGTGGCCATCCCCGCAGAGATCGGTGCCCACATCCTCGACCTCGTCGTTCCGCCCGCGACGTCGCATCTCGATAATACGATCATCGCTCAAGCAAAAGAGTGGCTGGACCGTCTGGCATCGCGCCACCTCGACCGATCGGCGCTGACGCCGTCGTTCAGCGCCTACCTCACCGACGATCTCGTCGCTCGCGAAGATCTCGCCGCACTCGGTCCGCTCCAGGCGATCGTTCCAATATCAAGCAGCGCCGAGTCAAACGGCGATACGCTTTATGAGTTCCTCGTGCGCTACCCGCACGCTCAGTATCACTATAAGTTCGAGCTCACCCACGACGGCAAGGTCAACGAGCTCGCCCTAGCCGCGTAAGGCTATTCGTCACCGTCCGCGAGTCGCCGCCCGGTGGCCTCGACGACCTTACCCAACATCGTCACGGCCTCCGCACGCGTCGCATTGCTGAACATGTAGCGAAGCCGCTCGTCCGCATCTTCGACAATGAGCACGGCGCGGCGCCCCAAACGCACCGAAGCGATCAGCGATCCTAGATACGCTTCGTCTTCGGGCGCCAATATTGACGGGCCGTCGCGGGTTGGCTCCAGCAACCGCTTCAGCACCGCATCAATGTCACTCGGTATCTCCACCACGAACCTCCAAGATATCCCGCCACTATAGTAGCAACGACGACAACGCGGCGATCGTTACGCGCGGCAACTATCGTCCCAGAGGACTTCCAATTTCGTCTGCTCCGCCCTGCAGCCAGAACAGAGCCAAAACGGTTTTTGCGTCGGCAGTTCCCCCAGCGACCAGGCGCCATGCCGCCTCGAGCGTGAAGCTGCCAACCTCGATTCTTTCGTCTTCGTCTAAGGCCGGTTCGCCCGCCGTCAGCTCCTGCGCAAGAAAGAAGTGCATAATCTCCGAGCAGAAGCCGGGGGTCGTCCAGACCGTACCAATCGCCCTTATCCGCCCGGCCCGAAAACCGGTCTCCTCACGCAGTTCTCGTCGGGCTCCGTCGATCGGCTCCTCGTTGGGCTCGGCCGTCCCGGCCGGCAGTTCCCAGAGTTCACGGCCGGCCGGATGGCGGTACTGTTTGACGAGTACGATCTCGTGGGGACCCGGCGTCGCGACGATCGCAAGCGAGGCCGCGTGCTCCACGACGTCGATGCGGTGCGCGCTTCCGTCGCCATACCGGAGCTCGTCGGCGCGCACGTTGAAGACGCGTCCCTGGAAGAGGGATCGAGAGGCTACTACCTGCGGCCGTTCGCCCATCGGGTGGGGGCTTGGCGGAACGATCGAGCCACGCCTCGTAAGAGGCGCTGTGCAGAAACGGTCGTCTATTGCCGCCGAGATCGGCTGGTTGCTGCTCTTCCTAGCGATCTTCGCGATCGTAGCCTTTCTCTTCATCCGGCTGGTCGTGCCGCACCACTTCAACGATCGAATTGCGATCACGCTGGCCGCGCTCTTCTCGGGTCTGATCATGATCGTGATACGAGCCTGGTGGCAACGCCGCTAGGAAGCCGCGCACCGCGTCTCGCCGCGGTGCGCGCGCTGCGCACGGTCAAAGGGCGCCGGGAGCAGCAGCGCTACGCCTTTGAAGGCGCGACTCTTCTGGGCGAAGCGTGCGCGAGCGGTATTGCCATCGAGGAGCTCTACGCAACCGAGGCCGCCTACGAAGCCTCTCCGCTCGTGCGCCGGCTCGAGCAGGACGGAATCCCGGCGTTCATCGTCGAGGCGAAGCAGTGCCAAGGGCATCTCCGATCTGACCACGCCCAGCGGCCTCGTGGCGGTCGCACCGATACCCAAAACTGCCCCCGGTGAGCTCTTCGCACGCGGCGGCCCGGTGCTGGTGCTCGCCGACGTCAACGATCCGGCGAACGCCGGAACGCTGCTGCGCTCGGCCGAGGCCTTCGGCTGCCCCGACGTCGCCTTCGGCAGCCTCGGAATCGATCCGTACCACCCCAAGGTCGTCCGCGGGTCGATGGGAGCGATCTTCCGGGTGCGCGCCGCCGTCGCCGATCCCGAGGCGGTCGGGACGGCCGCCTCTTCGGCCGGCTTCACTCTGGTCGGCCTGACTGCCGATGGGGCGCCGCTGGCAAGCGAGCGTTGGGAGCGCACCACTGCGATCGTCGTAGGAAACGAGCGCCACGGGCTGGGCCGGTGGTCTTATCTCTGCCGGCGCTTCGTCGCTATTCCTATGGCGGGTCGTGCGGAAAGCCTCAGCGCAGCGGTCGCCGGCTCGATCGCTCTTTACGAAGCAAGCCTACGGCGGGGCCCCTCTTGAGCGATCGAGTTCCCGGCAGGTATTCCCTCTCTGAGTGTTTGTCAAGTGAGTACTCTGGGGGTAAAAAGTCAAGACTACCGGTGCAAAAAGTCGCATGGTATACTTTCCGCATTCCGCGATATGGGCCGCCCCGGAGCCGACGGCTCAGAAGGAGACTGCAAACGCATGGCAACGTCCAATCTCTTCTGGAGGCTTTTCGCCCAAACGGGTTCGATCGATGCATACCTGGCCTACAGAAGGCTTCACGCGGCGCTAACCCCGACCTAGAACCCCAGCGTCTTTTTGGAAGCGCCCGGTATGTAAATAGACCGGGCGTTTTACTTTTTTGAAATGGCTATGACCGAACTCGCGCAGATTCTTGAAGCGTTGCAGCAGCGTTTTGCAGCGGCGGCCGAGGCTGCGTCGAGCGAACAGGATCTCGACGGCGTGCGCATCGCCTACCTCGGGCGCAACGGCGAAGTGACGCAAGTGCGCCGCTCGATCGGAACGCTCCCAGCTGCGGAGCGGCCTGGCGCGGGTAAAGCGATCAACGACGTCGTGGCCTCGATGGAGGGCCGGCTGCAAGAGGCGCAAGCGCGGCTCGAAGCGCAGAGTTTCGATGCCGCGCTCTCCGAGTCAATCGACGTAACGTTTCCGGCGACGCAGCCGCTGACCGGATCGATCCATCCGGTCCGGCGCATCATCGAGGATACGTGCGACTATTTTACGCGCCATGGCTTCGCGGTCGTCGTCGGTGCGGAGGCCGAGCCCGACTTCTATAACTTCGACGCGCTAAACATCCCGGGCGACCACCCGGCACGCGAGAGTTTCGACTCGTTCTGGCTCACCGATACGCTGCTGCTTCGTCCGCACACGTCGCCGATGCAGATTCGCACGATGCAGCAGCACCGGCCGCCGGTTGCGATCGTCGCGCCCGGAAAGTGCTATCGGCGCGACGCGGTTGACGCGCGCCACCTCTTTCAGTTTCATCAACTCGAGGGGTTGCTAGTCGCCGAGGGCATTCACTTCGGTCATCTCAAAGGGATGCTCACCGGGATGTGCCGCGAGCTCTTCGGGCCGAACCAGAGCGTACGTTTTCGGCCCTCGTACTTTCCCTTTACCGAGCCAAGCGCCGAGGTCGACACGACTTGCCCAAAGTGCTCGGGGCGAGGGACCGGGTGCAACATGTGCGGCGGGTCGGGGTGGATCGAGCTGGGCGGATCGGGGATGGTTCATCCGAACGTCCTTCGCGATGTAGGTTACGATCCCGAAACCTACTCCGGCTGGGCCTTCGGCTTCGGCGTCGAGCGGTTGGGGTTGCCGCGGTACGAGGTCGACGACATCCGTCGCTTCATCAACAGCGATCCCGACTTTCTCGAACAGCTGAGTTGACATGCGCGTTCCCGTAAGCTGGCTGCGCGAGTTCCTCGCGCTGCCGACCGACGTTGGCAAGATCGCCGATCGCTTGGCGATGCTCGGCTTTCCTGTTGCGGAGATCGTGCATCGTCCCCGGATCACCGGTGTGATCACCGGCCGGATCGCGACGCTCGAGAAGCACCCCAACGCCGACCGCCTACAAGTCGCGCGCATCGACGTGGGAAGCGACGAGCCGTTGACCATCGCGACTGCGGCAACCAACGTCGCGGCTGGGCAAACGATCGCGGTGGCAACGATCGGTGCGATGCTCCCCGAGCTGACGATCGCGCCGCGCACCATGCGCGGCATTGCATCGCAAGGCATGATGATCTCGGCCGAGGAGCTGGCCTTACCGGGCGAGTGGTTCGAAGACGGAATCATGCAGCTCGAAGCCGGGATCGAGTTGGGGCGCAACGTCGTCGATTACTTCGGCCTCGATACGGCCGTGCTCGACGTCGAAGTGACCAGCAATCGTCCCGACGCGCTCTCGGTAATCGGGTTGGCTCGCGAGCTAGCCGCGTCGTACGGTGCGGAGCTGCACCTGCCGTCCGCCCACAACCCCGGCGAACGCAGTGAAGCACCGGGCAACGCGCCGCACGTCACGATTGACTCCGAGGATTGCTATCGTTTCATCGCTCAGCGCTTCGAGGGCGTTGCGGTGGCGCCGGCGCCGGCCTGGATGCGCGTCCGACTCGCGCTGGCCGGTCAGCGGCCGATCAACAATCTCGTGGACGTCTCGAATTACGTGATGCTCGAGACCGGACAGCCGCTGCACTTTTACGATGGCGCTCGCGTTCGCGACGAAAAGTTCATCGTCCGCAGCGCGCGCGCCGGAGAGCGTCTCACGACACTCGATGGGGTCGAACGAACCCTCACGCCCCAAGCGCTGGTAATCGCCGGCGAGGACGGTGCGCTCGGATTGGCCGGATTGATGGGTGGCTCCGCGAGCGAAGTTACGGCCGAGACGACGGCTATCGTCCTCGAATCGGCGAACTTCGACGGCGCGCGCGTGCGCCGTACGAGCGCAACGCTGGGCCTGCGTACCGAAGCCTCCACGCGCCATGAAAAGTCGTTGGCACCCGCACTGAGCGATTTCGGCGCGGCGCGCGCCGCCCAACTGCTCGCAGGCCTCGGCGCGACCGCCTATCGGCCCCATGCATTTGGCGCCGGGATCGCACCACAAAAACCGATCCGTTTACGCATACGCGACGTCGAACGGCTGCTTGGGCTGGCGATTCCCCGCGAGCGGATCGCCGCGCATCTCGGCGCGCTCGGCTGCGCTGTCGAGCCGTTGGGCGACGAAACGCTCTCCGTGACGCCACCGATCTGGCGCCGCGATCTCGTCATTTCGGCCGATCTGGTCGAAGAGGTCGCGCGCGTCGAGGGCTACGACCGGATCCCCGCGGTCGTGCCGTCGGTGCCGGCACACCAGATATCAAGTGCTCAGTTCGATCTCGAGAATCGCGTCGCAGCCGCGCTCGCGGCGCTCGGCTATCGCGAGAACGTTACTCATTCGCTGCACGGCACGCAACCACTCGAGCGAGCCCGGCGCGCCGGCTTGCCGAAGGATGCGCAAGCGGTCGAGGTGCGCAATCCGCTCTCCGAAGAGCAGCGCTATTTGCGCGAGTCGCTCGTTCCGGGTTTGCTCGAATATCTTGCGACCGCGGGCGACGCCGGCGCGGATATTCGAGATCGGCCACGTCTTCCACACGTTCGAAGGCGGCATCACCGAGCAGACCGCGCTCGCCTTCGGCTTCAGCGCGGACCCGCTCGACGAGCCGGGCTGGCACGACTCGAATTTCCTACGGCTCAAAGGCGATTGTGAAGCGCTGCTGCGTGCGGTCGTGGGCCGGAAAATCGAGACGATCTCCCTGGGAAAGCCGGGCTTTCATCCCTTTAAGAGCGCGCAGGTCGAACTCGATGGAAAGCTGATCGGCGTGATGGGCGGCATCGACCCGCGCCTGGCCAAGGCCTACGACCTCAAGCGCGACGTCTACTTCTGCGAGCTCGAGCTGGATGGGTTGCCGCCCTATCGGCTGCCCCGCTATCGTCCTCCCTCCAAGTATCCGTCGACCTACCGCGACCTAGCATTGACCGTCGATGCCGGCGTCGCGGCTCGCGCAGTCGAGCGCGCAATCGCGCGCACGCTCGGTGATTTGTGCACCGGCGTCCGCGTCTTCGACGAGTATCGCGGGCCTCAAGTGGACGTTGGGCGTAAGAGTCTGGCTGTGCGGATGATTCTGCAGCGATACGATACGACGATTACCGACGAGGAAGCCGACGCGGCGGTCGCTCGCGTGCTCGACGCGTTGAGCCAAGAGTTAGGAGCGACGATTCGAGCATGATCGCCGGCTTCGCGTGGCCGGACGCGGTGATCGCCATCGTTCTCGCGATTGCAACCTTCAAAGGTTATTCGCGCGGCTTCGTCTCCGAACTCGGCGGGGCGGTGGCGGTGACTGCGGCGCTGATCACGCCGTGGTTTTACAACGGAAGCCTCGACTCGCAAATCGAGGCGATCACGCACCTCGGGCCCGGATCCGCACACGTCGTCGGGATGTTCGCGACCGGGCTGCTCACCTACATCGTGATCTTAGTGGTGGCGCGCTTGCTCGGCGTGGTCGCGAAGCTCCCGGTGCTGGGCATCGGCAACGCGATCGGCGGTGCAGCGATCGGCTTTGCCAAAGGCGCCATTCTCTTATGGCTCGTGCTCTTCGTCGCGCTCTTCTTTCCGTTATCCCCGGACATCCGCGACGGCCTGCACGAATCGCGGTTCGCGCCCTATCTGGTCAGTTACGACGAGCCATTAGACGACGCGATTCTCTCGACCATCCCGTGGTTCGCGCGTCCGTTCGTGCTGCCGTACTTTAGGCGGCACCACTTGTAACTGCGACCTCGAGCTCGATCGCGCGCATCGCCGTGTCGATATCGCGCTCATCGATCTCACCCATGGTACCGAAGCGGAGGATCTTCCCGGCGAGATCGCCGAGGCCGCTCGAGAGCACGACGCCGTGCTCCTCGCGCAAGCGTTCGACCAGCGCGCCGGCATCGGTTCCCGCCGGCGGATAGGCGGCGACGACCGTGACGGAGCGCGCGTTGGGCTGCGCAAGCATGGTGAAACCGAGGCGTTCGAGTCCGGCGCGAACCACTGCAGCGCGGCGTTCGTGGCGCGCGAACGCCGGTTCCATGCCTTCGGCCAAGTAGCGCTCGAGCGCGACATCGAGCGCGTAGCAGACCGAGATCGGCGGCGTCCAGGGCATCTGACCCTTTGCCGCGGCCTCCCGCGCGTGATGCAGATCGAAGTAGAAGCGGGGCGACGTTACGCTCGTGATTCGCTGCCAGGCGCGATCGCTCAATGCCACCATCGCGATGCCGGGCGGCGCCGCTAACGCCTTTTGCGACGCAGTTACGACCGCGTCGTAACCCCACTCGTCCATTTTGAACTCCATCGCGCCGAGGCCACTGACCGCGTCGACCATCGAGATTGCGCCGTGTGCGCGTAGCACGGGCGCGAGTGCCCTCATGTCGTTTTGCACGCCGGTTGACGTCTCGTTCTGCGTCAGGAGCACGCCGGCGATCCGCCGCTGCGTATCGCGCTCGAGTCGCGCCTGGAGTACGGCCGGATCGAGTGCCGCTCCAAGCGGCGGATCGAGCTGTTCGACCTCGCAGCCGTAGCGCTTGGCGATCGCAGCGAAGCGACGCCCGAAGATGCCCACCGCGCACGAGAGCAGCCGATCGCCGGGAGAGCAGAGATTGACGAGCGCCGTCTCGAGGGCGCCCGTGCCGGAGCTTCCCAGCAGCACGACGTCGCCGCTGCGTGCCGAAGACGGGACGCAGCGAATCGGTGATTCGCTTCAGCATCCGGGCGAACTCCGGTCCGCGATGGTTGGTCATCGGCCGCGCTAGCGCGTCGAGCACGGGCTGCGCCACGGCGACTGGTCCCGGGAGGAATAGGAGCTGTCGTTCCATCGAATAGGGTGATTCTATGGACGTCAAGAGCATCCGCTTGACTGAACTGTCCTCCTGTGCAGGCTGCGCCGCGAAGCTCGGTGCCGCCGAACTGCGCAGCGTGATGGAGCGCGTATCGCCGGCCACCGATGCGCGTGTTTTGGTCGGCTACGAGAGCGGAGACGACGCGGGCATCTACCTGCTGCGCGATGGAGTCGCGCTGGTGCAGACCGTCGACTTTTTCACGCCGATCGTCGACGACCCGTACGACTTCGGGCGCATCGCCGCTGCTAATGCGTTCTCGGACGTTTACGCGATGGGCGGCCGCCCGCTGACGGCACTAAACATCGTCGCCTTCCCCGAAGATCTCGATCTGGCGATCTTATCGCGAATTCTCGAGGGTGGCGCGACCGTCGCGCGCGCCGCCGGCGCGGTAGTTCTGGGCGGCCATACCATCAAGGATGCAGAGCCGAAGTACGGCATGGCGGTGACCGGCATCGTCGATCCGCAACGCGTCGTCACCAATGCGAAGGCACAGATCGGCGACGCACTCGTGCTCACCAAGCCGCTCGGGACGGGTGTCCTCACCACCGCGCGCAGACGCAACGCGATCCCGAGCGAACGTCTCGAGGAAGCGATTCGATGGATGACGACGCTCAACGCCGCTGCGTCGGACGCGATGCTGATCGCCGGAGCGCATGCCGCAACCGACGTCACCGGTTTTGGGCTGCTCGGCCATGGCGAAGGGATGGCACGCGCATCGCGCGTGCGGCTCGCAATCGATGCAGGCTCGGTGCCGTTTATGGAAGGGGTGCTCGATCTGATCGCTGCCGGGCACGTCGCGGGCGGCTCCGCGCACAACGCCGAGACGCACGCGTCGTTCACCGATTTTGCGCCCTCGGTCTCCGAAGCGATGCGCATCGGTCTCTCCGACGCACAAACCTCGGGCGGTCTGCTGATCGCGATACCTCCGGACCGCCTCGATACGCTCGTGCGCGAACTGCGCGCGAGAGATGTCCTCGTGGCGGTCGTCGGCGAGGTGCGCGAGGGCGCCGGCGTCGAGGTGGTTTAAGTTCCCCCTAGCGTTTGATCGGGCGGCGTTTGCGTTCTGCGACGCGCTTGACCACACCGTTGCGCCGCTTTGCGTGCGCGGTGGCCGGGCGGCGAAGGGGCACGACGTTACTAGCCTTGTGGTCCCCGAGGGGAACGGGCGAGATCAGCCGCTTGCCGAGCGCGTGGTGAAGCACTTCCGAAAGCTCGTCGACCGGCACGAACGTCATCGTGTCGCGCACTTCCTTCGGGATGTCGTCGAGGTCGACTTCGTTGCGGCGCGGGAGCAAGATCTTGGTGATGCCTGCGCGCTTGGCGCCAAGCACCTTCTCTTTGAGGCCGCCGATCGGCAAGACTTGCCCGGTCAGCGTGATCTCGCCGGTCATCGCCAGGTTCGGATCGACTTTGATACCCGTCAGCATCGAGGCGATCGACGTGGCCAGCGCGATGCCGGCCGACGGTCCGTCCTTCGGCGTCGCGCCGGCCGGAACGTGAATGTGGATATCGTGCTTGGCAAAGTACTCGTCGTTCAAGCCTAACTCGCCCGAACGCGAGCGCAGGAACGAGACGGCGGCCTGCGCGCTCTCCTTCATCACATCGCCGAGCTGACCGGTTAGGACGAGCTTACCCGTACCGGGCATCGACTGCGTCTCGATAAAGAGAATGTCGCCGCCTACCGGCGTCCAGGCCATGCCCGTCGCGACGCCGACCGAGGCGACGCGCTTGCGCACCTCGTTGAAAAAACGCGGCTTGCCGAGATACTCGACCAAGTTTTCGCGCGTGACGCGCGCCTTGTAACGCGGGCTCTCGGCGATCTTGCGCGCGATCTTGCGGAAGACCGAGCCGATCTCGCGTTCCAGGTTGCGAACGCCGGCCTCACGGGTGTAGTCGTTGATGATCCCGCGAATCGCCTGATCGCCGATCTGCGCCTGCGTATCGCGCAGTCCGTTGACGACGCGCTGCTTCTTGACCAGGTAACGCTTGGCGATCTGGAGCTTCTCCAGCTCGGTGTAGCCCGAGAGCGTGATGATCTCCATGCGGTCGCGCAGCGGCGGCGAAATCGTGTCGAGCGTGTTGGCCGTGCAGATGAAGAGCACTTGCGAAAGGTCGAACGGCAGGTCGAGGTAGTGATCGCGGAAGTTGACGTTCTGTTCGGGATCGAGCACTTCGAGCAGCGCCGACTGCGGGTCGCCGCGGAAATCGGCACCAACCTTGTCGATCTCATCGATCATCATGATCGGGTTCTTGGTGCCGGCGTCGCGCATGGCGCGTACGATCGAACCCGGCATCGCCCCGATATAGGTGCGCCGGTGGCCGCGTATCTCGGCCTCGTCGTGGACGCCGCCCACCGAAAGGCGTACGAACTTGCGTCCCATCGCTCGAGCGATCGATTGGCCGAGCGACGTTTTCCCGACGCCGGGCGGCCCAACGAAACAGAGGATCGGACCGGTCAGACGCTTCTTTAGCTTGCCGACGGCAAGATACTCGATGATACGGTCTTTGATCTTCTCGAGGTCGTAGTGATCCTCGTCGAGGATCACGCGCGCCGCTTTGATATCGATGTGATCGGTCGTCTCGGCATTCCACGGCAGCGTCACCAGCCAGTCGAGGTAGGTGCGGATCACGCTGAACTCGGGGCTCGCCTGCGGAACGCGGGAGAGACGCTCGAGCTCGCGATCGGCGGCCTTCTTGACCTCTTCGGGCATCGCCGCCGCATCGATCTTGGTGCGCAGCTCGTTGGTCTCGGCTTGCTGCGGATCGACCTCTCCGAGTTCTTCTTGAATCGCGCGCAGCTGCTGGCGCAGATAGAACTCGCGCTGGTTCTTCTCCATCTCGCGCTGGATGTCGCTCTGAATCTTATGGCCAAGCTCGACGACTTCGAGCTCCTTGGTGAGCAGCAGCGTCAGCTTGCGCATCCGCTTGGCGGTATCGCGCTCTTCGAGCAGCGCTTGGCGATCGGCCGTTTCCAAACGCATCGTCGAAGCGACAAAGTACGTCAGCACGACCGGATCGGTGATATTCGCTACCTCCATCTCCATCTCGCGCGGCGCCTGCGGCAGATAGGAGAGGAGCTTCTGGAAGAGTCCCGCGAGATTGCGCTGCATCGCGACGAGCTCTTCGTTCTCGACCGTGACGTCGGGCAGCTCGGTGTAAGCCGCGACCATGTAGGGCGTGACTTGCGGGAAGTGGTCGATCTTGAAGACTTGCTGTCCGGCGACGATGCAGCGCAACGTCCCGTCGGGAACCTTGAGCATCTTCTGGATGACGCCGATCGTGCCGACGCGCTGCACGTCGTCGGGCCCTGGATCTTCGATCTCGCGATCTTTGAGAACGGTTAGCCCGATCGGCTTGCCCTCGCGCAACGCCTCCTCAACGAGCTGGATGCCGGACTTCTTGACCACGGCGAGCGGAATGACGGTGTGCGGGAACAAGACGGCTTCCTGCAGCGGCAGGATGCCGATGGTGTTTGCCGGGACGACGGTTTCGTTGGTTTTCTCGGCCATCTTCTCTACGAGCGATTCCTCTTAACGATGATGTGAAGCTCGGTGCGCGCGGTCGGCATGTACGCCGTCGCCGCGATCGGCGCGACGACGATCAGCAGGCCGTCCTCGTACGTGGCGGTGATGCCTTCGTACTCGATCGGCACAGGCAGCGCCATTCGCTTGACAAACTCTCCGCGCGCGATCTCTTTTTGGACGAACGAACCGTACCGCAACCGGACCGCCTCAAAACGGCGCCCGGTGATCAGCAGGTAGCGTTCGTCTACACCGATGCGCAGGCTCTCCGGGTCCGCTCCGGCGACCTCGACGATGAAGACGACGCGTTGGCCATCTTCGTCGAGGAAGACGTCGGCGTTCGGTTGGAAGCTCCCTAGGCGAGTGCGGACGACGAACTCCATTCAGCCTTTAGACCCCCTATCTTAGCAGTCGGATGCAGCGATTGCTAATACGTCATGCTTGGGTCGGGGAGGGGGCGAGAGGCCGGCCAGATGACGCAGGGCGCAAGCTGGATCTTCAGCGGCCCGAAGGCGTCCGGCGGGATCTTAACCTGATAGATCTGCGCGGGCTTGGTCGTGACGCCGTAGTGCGTCACGGGGGAAAATCGCCGTGCTTGCCGGTGCTCCCGGTGTGCGTCGCTTCCAAAACTTGGTTGATCGCGGACGCGTTCGCCGCCGACTGGTACTTGGCGGTTCGCTCGCCCAGCCAGGTCATGCCGTCCTGCGTTGTGTACAGAAAGCCGATGACCTCTCCAGGCGTCATCGTCGCGGTCGAGACGACTTGGTCGATGCGCGTGATCTGCATCGAGCGCGAGACGGGCGCCTCGAGCACCTGCGGTACTGCGCGCGCAGAGTCGAGGCAGACGCCGCTCTCCAGCGGTTGCGCCGTCTGGGCGGCCGGCGGCGGCGCGGGCGGAGCTTGGGGCGGCGCTTGCGCGACGGCCGAACCCAGGGAAGCGAGCAAGAACGTCGTTATCGCAAACATGATCGCAGTCTTTCGGCGTGCCGGCGCATAAGCTTGCGCGCCGGCTAGGAGCCCGCGATGCCGCCCTGATCGTGATGGGCGGCATCATCGGTTCGGGCATATTCATGAATCCGTCGGTCGTCGCGCGCCACCTTCCCAGCGCACTGCTGGTGATGCTCGCCTGGGCCGCCGGCGGCGTCATCGCATTGCTGGGTGCCGGCATCTTCGCCGAGCTGGCCGCGCGGCGCCCCAGCGACGGCGGCGTCTACGCCTACATGCGCGACGCATTCCATCCTGCGCTGGCGTTCATGTACGGCTGGACGCTGCTGCTCGTCTCGCAGAGCGGCGGAATGGCCGCCGCGGCGGTAACATTTGCCGCGTACTTTACTCCGCTCACCGGTTGGCACGCCTCCACGGCAGTCATCGCCGCCGTCGCGATCGCCGTTTTTACCGCGATCAACGCGCTCGGCGTGCGCAGCGGCGCAACGACGCAGAACCTCTTCATGGTCGCTGAAGATTCTCGCCATCGGCGGCTTCGTCGCCGTCGGACTCTTTGCCGCACCCCACATCGCGCATACGCCGATCGCGATCGTGCCGAGCGGTACGCTTGCCACGTTGGGGCTCGCGCTCGTTCCGATTCTCTTCGCGTATAGTGGCTGGCAGACGTCGAGCTTTATGTCGGCCGAGCTGAAGGAACCGGCAGAAGACGCTCCCGCGCGGCATGGTGATCGGCGTGGTAACCGTCGTCGTTCTCTATCTCGCGGTCAATGCGGTCTGCCTGCGCGTGCTCGGCGTCGCACGGGCTGGCCGCAACCACCACGCCGGCCTCAGATATCGCCGGCATCGCCTTCGGGCCGATCGGCTTGCGGATCATGGCGATCGTCATCGCCCTCTCCACGCTGGGCTTTTTGAGCAATCAGATCCTCACGTCGCCGCGCGTCTACTTTCAGATGGCCGCGGACGGGACGTTCTTCAAGCAGCTGGCCTGGGTAAGCAAGCGGACGCACGCGCCGGTCGTCGCGATCGTGCTGCAAGGCGTCATCGGCCTGGTCATCGCGCTATCCGGGCGATACGATCAGATTCTCAACTACGTCACCAGCGTCGATTACGTCTTCTTTGGTTTCGCGGCGATCGCGCTCTTCGTCTTCCGCCGCCGCGACGCGCAGATCCTGGCGCGCCGAAGCCGTGCTTCTCGATGCCCGGGCATCCGGTCACGACGATTCTCTTTCTGGCGATTGCCTGGGGAGTCGTTGCCGACGTGCTGATTAAATCGCCGGTGGACACGTCGATCGGCTTGGGCGATAGTGCTTTCAGGCATACCGATTTATACGTTTTTCGCCCGCCGCTCCGCGGCAAGGCGTTATGGCGTCAACGCAAAGACGGTCCCGTAAGGTCTTTCTTGAATGTCCCGGAACGAAGGTGTTGCGCCCATCGACTCGACGCACGACGTGGTGCGACCTCGTTATTCTACTGCAACGCTCTCCACCAGCGTTGCTCCAACGTCACTGGGCGGCACGTCCTCGCCGTGAGCTCTTCGCGAACGAATGCAGAGCTCGATCACGTCGCGCGCGTTCGTTAGCGCTTCTTCGACGGTATCGCCCTGTGTATGCGCCTCCGGCAGCGCGGGAACGCTTACCACGAAGCCTCCCTCGTCCGGCTCACCCGGCTCTAGCACGACCGTGAAGCGTAACTCAACCATAGAGACTAGTATTTGACATTCTACCTGGCGCCGCCTCGCCGGGTCAGGCAATCTTTCGGCCGTAGTCCGTCGGGCGCGATCGATCTCGCGCAGCCGCGTTACGGCGTCAACGCGAAGACGGTCCCGTAATCGCACGTACCCTCGTCAATGCAACTGGGTAGTGAAATTCCCCCTTGATACGTCGTGCCGTAGAGCGTACCGTGAATCGCTAGCAGCGACGCCTGTGGAGATATTCCGTCGTTTGTATAGGCTTGGTTGAAGCTGTGAAGGAGTCGGTAGCCTTTGCCGCCGGGCTTAATGCTAAAGACCGTGCCGGCGCTGGCTGCGCCGCCTTGCTGTGTCGTTCCATAGAGCACACCCTGGACCGCAATTAAACCGGCGACGGGCTTCGCTCCGTCGGTATTAGTGAAGCTATGCAATACGTGCTCGTCGCCGGCCGTGCTCACACTGAATATCGTACCGTTGTCGTAGTCGCCGCTTTGATACGTTGTACCGTAGAGCATGCCATTGACCGCAAGGAGTCCAGCCATCGGCGTGTGCCCATCGGGGGGGTCTCCGAACCCATATAGCACACGCTCATTCCCGTTCTCATCGACGGAGTACACTGCCCCCGCGCCCCGCCCACCGAACTCCGTCGTGCCGTAGAGCGCCCCTTTCACTTTGATCAAGCCCGCTAGCGGATACGCGCCGTCGGGGTTATTGCTGAAGCTGTGCAGCACGTGTTCCTTGCCGTCGGTGATTCGCACGCTAAAGACCGTTCCCACGTTCGAAGCGCCGCCTTGGGAGGTCGTGCCGTAGAGCTTGCCGTCAACGGCAACCAGGCCCGCCATCGGATACTTACCATCGGAACCCTTGCCGAAGGCATGAAGCACTCGAAAGTTCCCACCGTCCAAGCCCATGCTGAAGACGGTTCCTGCGTTGTGAAGACCTCGAGCGCTCGTCGTCCCGTAGAGCGTACCCTTCACGTTGATGACACCGGCCAACGGAAACCACCCGTCGTTGTCGCCAAATGTATGCAGCACCGTTAGCGTGCCGGTCGGCGTGATGCTAAAGACCGTTCCCCAGTGACCTACATAGCCGGGCTTCCCTCCCGACGACGTGGTACCGTAGAGCGTGCCGTTCACGTTGATCAGGGGCGCATCGGGGTATGTTCCGTAATAGCCGTTTACGCTGCTGCCGAAGTTAAAGAGGACTTGGTACTTCGCGGAGCTCGGGCCACGGTGCGAAGAGGCGCTAGTGGCGATGACTGCCGGCACAGCCGATGACTGGAGCCCGCGCGAGCAACTCGCGAGAGTGATGGCGCAGAGCGTCAGACAAGAGAACGCGCAAGCGCCGCGATAGGTGGATGCGATCATTGCACGCCTGGAGTTCGCGACGTTACGGCGTCAACGCAAAGACGGTTCCGTACGCACAGGCGCCGTAGTAATCGCAGCTCGGGAGCGAGATGCCGCCCTGGTATGTGGTGCCATAGAGCTTGCCGTTGAGGGCGACGAGTCCGGCTTGAGGAATGATCCCGTCGTCTTGATAGCTTGCGGCGAAGCTGTGCAGGATGCGCTCTTTGCCGGTCAAGCCTACGCGGAAGACGGTGCCGGCGCCCGCTACGCCCCCTTCGAATGTTGTACCATAGAGTTTTCCATTTACTATTATCAGGCTGGCTACAGGTCCTACTCCGTCAGATGCGCTCCCGCCGAAGCTGTACAATACACGCTCTTCCGTGCCAGTCGTGCTCATGCTGAAGACCGTTCCGGATTGGGCCGAACCGCCGCCCCCTGTAGTACCATAGAGCGCTCCCTTCGCGGCAAGCAGACTGGCATGCGGGAACGCGCCATCCGACCCAGTGAAACTGTACAGCACTTTCTCTTCACCGGCTCTGGTAATGCTAAAGGCCGTCCCCGCGCTGCGGCCGCCCTGCTGCGTTGTACCGTAAAGTAAGCCTTTGACACTGATCAGACCGGCCAAAGGGTACGCGCCGTCGGGGTTATTGCTGAAGCTGTGCAGCACGTGTTCCTTGCCGTCGGTAACTCGCACGCTAAAGACCGTTCCCTCATTCGACGTACCGCCCTGGTAGGTCGTGCCGTAGAGCTTGCCGTCAACCGCGACCAGGCCCGCCATCGGGTACGCGCCGTCAGCGCCTCCGGTGAACGTGTGTAACACGCGGAAGTTCTGACCGCCTAAGCCCACGCCGAAGACCGTCCCGCTGCTATGGACCCCCCCGGCGCTGGTCGTGCCGTAGAGCGTGCCTTTCACGTCGATAAGACCCGCGAGCGGAAACTGTCCGTCGTTATTACTGAACGTATGCAATACCGTAAGTGCACCTGCCGGGGTAACGCTGAAAACCGTTCCCCAACGGCCGTTATAGCCGTGGGAGCCCCCGGACGCTGTCGTGCCGTAGAGCGTGCCGTTCACGTTGATAAGTGGCGCCTCGGGATATATCCCGTAGTAGCCATTTACGCTGCTGCCGAAGTCAAAGAGCACTTGGTATTTCCCTGAGCTCGGGCCACGTTGCGGGGAGCTGCTATCGGTCAAGCTTGCCGGCAAGGGCCATGACTGGAGCCCATGCGAGCAACTCGACAGGGCGACGGCGCAGAGCGTCAGATAGGAGAGCGCGCAAGCGCTGTGAACTCGCTTTACCGCAGTTAAGCATTTAGAGCCCACGGACTGGTACCTCCTAAGGGAAGAAGCGAGATGAAGCCGCGCAACCCAAATCACTCCATGCATATATATGAGAATGTCTTTGGCGTGAGCGAGCCGCTGTGGATCGTAATGGTCGTCGCGGAAGTGGCGGCGTAGCTAGGCGCTAACGGCCCGGTTCCCTGCGTGCTGACCGAGCACGTGTAGGCGGTGTCGGCAAAGTAAAAAGCACCGGGAAACGTGCATATCCCCGTTCCGCTGGAAAGGGTGCAGCTTCCGCTCAGAATCTGCGGATGCGGCGTCGCAGCTCCAAGCGGGAACGCTTCGGGTGCGTATCCGCCCGATCCACCGGTCATCGTGCTGTGAGGCTGGACGCCTCCCTCTGCCCAGGCGGTCCCGGAAGCCGACGTGCTAAAACCGGCGCTGATCGAGCCCGACCCGACGATAAACGGCTGATTACAGGTGAATGCGCCTACGGTCGTCTCGCCGTAGTCGCACTTCACGAAGTCGCCCGAACTCCCGAGGAGCAGGTCGCCCTTTCCGGTGCCGGTATGCGATACAAGCGAGCCGGGAGTGAACGACGGTACGGGGGCGGTCGCGCCCGAGCCGGCGCCGGCGATGACGGCCGCCCCTGCGTAGAGATGGTGCAGTAGCCCGAGGTTTCCGTTTCCATCCAAGGCAACAAAAAACGGGCCGGGTGTCGGCGATACGATGTCAACGGTCACGCTAAACACCTGGTTCTTGATCCCTCCGGGGCAACCCGATTCCGGAGCAGGCGGCGAGGTCGGCGTACAGTCGTCGGGCGCTCCGTTATGGGTGTATGAGTGCGTGGTACTCGGGTCGACGTCGTTGCCATAAGCGAGCGCGTGGTGCGACACGATCCCGGGAGCGCCGTAGCACGCGAAATGGCATAAACCGCTCTCGAGCATTCCCGTGCCGGGCGTTTCCACGGGGCTCGACCCGGTATTGTAGATGTTTCCGGCGCCCCACGCGCCCCCAATCGCAGCGTACGCGCCGGCGATTGGAGAAGGCGTCGGCGTAGGCGTTGCGCCATACCAAGGGAGATAGCTCGGCGGAGCGCCTATCTGGGCGAGCTCGGCGCTCTCTGCTCGCCCGATGCCTGTCTTCGCACCGCCGAAAACGGAAACGATCGAAGCCACGACGCCGAGCGCAATGGCCAGCGATTTCAGCGAGCTGCCGGAACATGTGGGACCCATTCGTTACATGCACATATATGAGAAGGTTGCGTTCGTTCCGGAATAGATCGTAATCTGGCTGCTCGAGTACTTTGTGTAGCTGCTGGCGATCCCAGTAGCCCCCTCTGCGGTAATCGTGCAGTTGTACGTCGTGTCAGTAAACGGATGGCCGGTAAAAGCACACGTCGTCGACGGCGTGGTGACCATGCAGCTCCCCGTCAATATCTGTGGGTGGGCCGTCGGCGCCCCAGATGGGAAAGCCTCGGGCGCATATCCCCCGGATCCACCGGTAGATGTGCTGTGCGGTTGAACCCCGCCCATCGCCCAAACGACGCCGGAGGCATTGATCCCGGCGCTAGCGGATCCGCTAGTTACCACCAGCGGCTGATTGCAGGTAAGCGCGCTAGCGGTCGTCTCGCCAAAGTCGCACTTTACGGAGTTTCCAGCTCCAGAGCTTCCAAGGAGGAAGTCCCCAGTATTTGGGTTCAGGCTGCTACCAGTAAATGAGACCAGCGATCCCGGACTAGGT
This sequence comes from Vulcanimicrobiota bacterium, assembly GCA_963739845.1. Lineage (GTDB taxonomy): Bacteria > Vulcanimicrobiota > Vulcanimicrobiia > Vulcanimicrobiales > Vulcanimicrobiaceae > Cybelea. The sequence goes on from CAVUBQ010000002.1 coordinate 706,276, forward strand.
GATGGAATCGGGTTTCCCAGCCCAGCTCCAGCTATGACCGCCGCACCGGCGTAGACGTTATTAGAGACCGCAAAGTTCGCGTGCGGATCAATAGCCACAAAAACGGCGGGCGTGGAGAGCGACGAAGCGTAGTACTCGATTGCAAAAGCCCGATCATTGATTCCGCCGGGACAGAGAGGCGGGGTCGACGCCGTGCAGTCGTCCGGCGCTCCCAGGGTGGTGAACGATTTCGTGAGAGGATCCACGTCGTTTCCCATCGCGAGCACGTTGACCGATGTGTGCCCTGGCGCGCCGTAGCAAAGAAAATAGCACGCGCCCGTAGCCAACATCCCGGTACCGGGTAGTCCAAAACCATTCGTCGCCGTATTGTAGACGTTACCCGCGCCGAGCGCGCCTCCAATGCTTACGTAAGCGCCGGTAATCGGCGTCGGCCACGGCGTCGGCGTCGGGTAATACCAGGTGACGTAGCTCGGCGGGTCGGCCGGCGAAGCCATCGATCCAGGCTTCACATTCGCCGAAGAGGGGCTTGCGACGACAGCCATAACGGCGATCGCGATCATCGCAGTGAATGCCCATCCGCCGAGATTGCTTCGACTCCGCTTACCTTGCTTAGGTAACATGCTAGACCTCCGCTCCGCCGCTCTACCTGAATCTGGGCGGCCTGCGAGGGCGGCGGTCGCTAGCTTTCGATGTTATCACTCCGGCGGGGCTGCTGCAAGGCCGCAGAGGCCATTACCGATGCTATTCGCGGGAGCAACCCCGCTGCCGTACCTCGCAGCGCGCAGTCGACGCGATTGCTGATCGCGGTCTCTTCCGGATTGATCTCGGCAACGTAAGCGCCTCTGTTGTAGTGCGTCGCGAGCGCTGCCGCCGGATAGACGACCGCGCTCGTGCCGACCACGAGAATAACTTCCGCGCTTGCGGCGGCGGCTGTCGCTTTCTGCCACGCATCGGGCGGTAACGGCTCGCCAAACCAGACGATATCGGGGCGCCAGCGGCCGCCGCACGAATGCTCGATCTCGTCGAGCGGGATTCCGGCGGCGTCGAACGGCCGGCGCTGCGCACAGCCGGTGCAGCGCGCCTCGCGCAGGTTGCCGTGCAGTTCGATAACGTTGCGAGAGCCGGCGCGCAGATGCAACGAGTCCACGTTCTGCGTGGCCAGCGTGAAATCGCCGCAGGCATTCTCGACCTCGACCAGCGCGAGGTGACCGGCGTGCGGTCGAGCGTGCTCGTGTGCGGCTTTGCGTTCGTTGTACCACGTCCAGACGAGCACGGGATCGCGCGCGAAGCCTTCGGGCGAGGCGAGCTCCTCGACGCGATGCGTGCGCCAGAGGCCGCCGACGCCGCGAAACGTCGGCAGTCCGCTCTCGGCGGAGATTCCCGAGCCGGTCAAGACCAAGACCGAACGCGCCGCGCGCAGCCTTGCGGCCACTTCGGCGACGTTACGTTCTAACTGAGATTCGATGGTGGATCTTCCCAAAGGGCAAGTAGTGGCGCAGCGGAATCTCGGCGCGCGCCGCGTGGCGCAGGCCAAGCACGATCGCGGCGAGCATCGCGACGCCGGCGATCACCGAGACCAAGAACGCGGCGTGCACTCCGCCGGCCATCGCGTCGGTTTGCGAAACGCCGCCGCGCAGCATCGCGCCCATGCGCGCCTCTAGCGCTGCGGCGCCGAACGCCACGCCGAGCCCGATGCCGAGCTGCAGCGCGAAGCTCATCGCCGCCGACGCGCTTCCTTCGTCTGCGTCGTCGACGTGCGCCAGGCCCGCGATCATCCCGGTTTGGTAAGCCAGCATGCCGCCGAACCCGCCCAGCATCGTCGCCGGAAAGAGGATCGCCCAGTACGAGGAGTCGGGGCGCATGAAGAGCAGCAGCGACTCCCCGGCGATCATGATGATGCCCATTACGATCCCCATCGTCTTGACGCCGAGCGTTCGCGCGATCGGCATCGTGAGCGGCGCGGCAACGAAAGCAACCACGAATGTCGAGGGCATGAAGGCCAAGCCGGCCAGGAGCGGGTCGTAACCGGCGACGCGTTGTACGTAGACCGAGGCGAAGACCAAGATACCCGCGTACGAGAGCGGCTGCAGCAGCACGACCGATGCGCCGGAGAGCAAGTCGGGATAACGCAGGATGCGCGGCGGAAGGATCGGTTCGGCGACGCGCCGCTCGACGGCGAAGAACGCCGCGGCAAAGACCAAGGTCGCAACGACGCTCGCCATCGCCTCCCACGACCCAATGCCCTGCACGGGAATTGATTCGACCGCGTAGACGAAGCTCAAGAGCCCGGCGGTAAGGAGGATCGCTCCCAGCACGTCGAGCTTCGGATGCGTCGCATCGCCGTGGTCGCGCGGCACGTAGAACGGCACCGTAGCAAGGATGGCAATGGCGATCGGCACGTTGACGAAGAGCACGGAGCGCCACCCGAAATACTGCACCAGCACGCCGCCGAAGAGCATCCCGGCTGCGACGCCGGTCGTGCCGATCATTCCCCAGGTCGCGATCGCTCGCGAGCGCTCCAGCCCCGATGGAAAGAGCGAGAGGGCGATCGCGAGCGCCGCCGGATTAGCGAGCGCTGCGCCGATCCCTTGCAGCCCGCGCATCGCGATCAGCATCGTCCCGTCGCGCGAAAGGCCGCCGAGCACCGAGCCGAGCGTGAAGACGATCAAACCGGCGATAAAGAAGCGATAGCGCCCGTAGAGGTCGGCGCACCGTCCTGTCAGCATCAGCAGGCCCGCCAAAAAGATCGCGTAGGTGCTGACGATCCACTGTCCCTGCGACGGCGTCATGTGCAGCTCGCGCTCCATCGAAGGCAACGCGATGCTGACGATCGAGAAGTCCACCAACAAGATAAAGAAGGTCGCGCTCAACAGCGTGAACGCGACCCAAACGTTTCGAGGCGCAGCCGGAGCCGCTGCCGTCACCGTTACGATTTAACTTTGGCTAGGAAGCTATAGAACGAGCCGCGGATCGTGGCCGTGCCTGAGATCGTGGCGTTTTCGTCGAGCGTACCGCGCACGGTGAAGCTCCCTGGACCGTGGAAGATCAGCGTGATCTGCCCCTTGCTCACGTTACCGCTTATGTTGACAATGCGGCCGCGCATCGGATCGGGGCGGACCGATGTCGATTCGTAGGTGCCGCTGATGATGCCGTGGTTGAAGTCCAGCTTCATGATGCCGGAATAGGGAACGCCCTGCGTCCCGAACGTTGGCTGAAACGCCGCAACGTACGTTGCCGACCAAACCGGAGCGTGGACGGCGACCGCCAGCGCGGGCAACGCCTGCGCTGCGAGGAGAGCGAAGATCGCGGCGATGCGATAAGGTCTCATAGGATGCTCCTTTCAGGTTTGCATCAGTCTCTGCCATTCGTCGCGGCCGATCCGCAGTGCATCCTCATCGAGTTGTACCAAAGGAACGCCCGTCATGTGTTCACGCTCGCAGAGATCTTGCTCTTTGGTGTCGACGTATAGGAGCCCGGTCACGAACTCACCGCGAGCGTTCGATTCGTGCACCGTTTTCAAGGCGCCGATCGCATCGGTCGGGTCGTAGTCGACGTCGACCTTGCGCAACAGCACGTGCGACCCGTCTTCCAGCTCGACGTCGCGCACGCTTCCCGGCTCGTAATCTACGGTAACCTCACGCCCGCCGGCGATGTAGTCGGCGGTGTGCAGTACCACGTCGTGCTCCTTCACGTAGGCGTAGCTCTTGGTCGAGCCCTGATGGTCGTTGAAGGTTACGCACGGGCTGATCACGTCGAGGATCGCCGTACCGCGATGTGAGAACGCGGCCTGAAGCAACGGCACGAGCTGCTTTCCGTCGCCCGAGAACGAGCGCGCAACGAAGGTCGCGCCCAGCTCGATCGCGAGGCCGCAGACGTCGATGGTTGCGTAGTCGTTGACCTTGCCGCTCTTCAGCGTCGACCCGACGTCGGCGGTCGCCGAGAACTGGCCCTTGGTCAAGCCGTAGCAGCCGTTGTTCTCGATGATGTAGGTGCAGTCTACGTTGCGCCGGATCATGTGACAGTACTGTCCCAAGCCGATGCTGGCGGTGTCGCCGTCCCCGCTAATGCCCAGCACGAGCAAGTCGCGATTGGCCAGTTTCGCCCCCGTCGCCGCCGAGGGCATACGGCCGTGCAGGCCGTTGAAGCCGTGGGCTTGCTCGACGAAATAGGCCGGCGTCTTCGACGAGCAGCCGATGCCGCTCATCTTGGCCAGCTTGTGGGGCTCGACACCATATTCGAAGAGCGCTTTGATCAAGTGATTTGTGATCGAGTTGTGGCCGCAGCCCGCACAGAGCGTCGTCGGCAGCCCTTTATAAATCTCGCGCGTGAGCCCGATGATGTTTAAATTTGTGGTCGTAATTACTCCGCTACGACGGCCGGCTTACGCTCGGCGTCGAGCACTGGATCGATGATGGCGTGGGCGTCGATCGGCACGCCATTGTAGTGACGGATCGACTCCAACCGGTCGATCAGGTAGGTCGGCAGGTCGGTGCGCAAGATTCCATAGAGCTGGCCGTCGCGATTCTGTTCGACGACGTAGACCCGCTCGTGGCGTTGCACGAAGGTCGCGACCTCGGGTGAGAGCGGGAGCGCGCGAACGCGCATGTAGTCCACTTCAATGCCCCACTCGTGCAAACGATCGCGTGCTTCGACGACGGCGTGGTGGGTCGTGCCGTAGGCGAGGATCGCAACCTTGCGGCCTCGACCTTCGACGATCGGCGCCGGCACCGACCGCCGCGCCGTTTCGTGTTTGCGGACGAGCCGGTCGAGACTGCGCTGCCAGACGTCGGGGAGCTCGGAGTAGCGCGCCTCTTCATCGTGCCCGGTGCCGCGCGTGAAGAATCCGGCGTGCGGGTGCTTCGTTCCGGGCAGCGTTCGATAGGCGATGCCGTCTTTGTCGACGTCGCGATAACGCCCCCACGATTTCATCGAGTTAAGGTCGTCGACGCCGAGCACTTTGCCGCGATCGAACGGCTTTTCGGGATAGGGAAGCGGCGGCGTCAGCCAGGAATTCATGCCCAGATCGAGATCGCTCAGCACGAAGACCGGCGTTTGAAAACGCTCGGCCAAGTCGAAGGCCTCCATCGCAAACTCATAGGCTTCGCGCACCGTCGCCGGCAGCAGCACGATATGTTTGGTATCGCCGTGCGAGAGCGTGTACGCGAACGCAACGTCGCCCTGCATCGTGCGTGTCGGCAACCCGGTCGACGGACCGGCCCGCTGCACGTCAAAGATCACGCCCGGCACCTCGGCAAAATAGCCGTATCCGGCGTACTCGGCCATCAGCGATATGCCTGGACCGGAGGTCGAGGTCATCGCACGCGCGCCGGCCCAGCCGGCTCCGAAAACGATCCCCGCGGCAGCCAGCTCGTCTTCAGCTTGCACGATCGCGACGTTCCGCTTGCCGTCTTCTTCGACGCGGTAGCGGTCGCAGTATTGAATGAAGTACTCGCAGAGCGACGAGGAGGGCGTGATCGGATACCAGGCCGCGACCGTGCAGCCGCCCATGACGCATCCCAGCGCCGATGCGCGATTGCCTTCCATGAACAGGAGACCATCGGTTTTGCCGCTCATCGGATCGAGACGATAGGGGTCGTGCTTCTCGAGATACTCGGCGGCGTAGTTGAGCCCGACGCGCACGGCCGTCATGTTCAGCTCGACCGCCGACGCCTTGGTGCGAAACTGCGCCTTAAGCCCCTCCTCTACCGTCTCTTCGGGAATGCCGAGCAGATGCGCGAGCACGCCGACGTAGATCATGTTCATCAGGTACTTGCGCAGATCGCCTTTGTCGGCGAAGTGCTCTTTGGCCAATGCACCAAACGGCACGGCGTAATACGAGAGATCGTCGCGCTCGGTCTCGCCGTTAAGCGGGTAAGCGGCTTCATGCACGACCGCCCCGCCGGGTTTGACGCCGGCGACGTCCTCTTGCCAGGTTGCCGCGTTAAGCGCGACCAGCACGTCGACGTCGCGGGTGCGGCATTGATAGCCGCGCGCGGTAATCCGGACGTCGAACCACGTCGGCAGGCCTTCGATGTTCGAGGGAAAGACGTTCTTCGGGGCGACCGGAATGCCTAGACGGAGAATCGCGTTGGTCAGCACGAGGTTCGAAGATTGGCTCCCCGAGCCGTTGACCGTGGCGACGCGAATCGTGAAATCGTTGACTGCGCGCGAGGGCATACGGTTGGTTTACTCGCCGCAGGCCGGAGGCCTGCGGCGACGCCCGCAAGAAGCTCCGCGCGGATGCTGGGCCTCTCTCATGTCATTCTGCACGTCGGCTTCTGCAACGCGATCGCGCGCGTGGCGCCCGGCACCACCGTGGCGCTGCGCGTCCACCTGGCCGACCGCATCGGCCGCCCACAGGTCGACCGCTTGTACCGCTTCCAGCGCGGCGACGATCCAGCGGCGATCGTAGAATTCGACAGCGCCTTCGGCATCTACCGGCTCGACGTCGAGGCGCCCAAATACCATTGCTCGCTAACGGATTATCTCTTCTTTATCTCGGGCCTCGACCGCAGCGTGACCGTCAGCCTGAGCGACGGCCGCCCGCCGCCGCCGACACCGATGCTCCTCTCGGGGACCGCGCCGCAATCGTTCCTCTACGTGCAGCCGACCTTCGTGCTGTTCGATAAGAATGCGGTCGCGTGCGACAAGCCCATCGCTGCGCCCCTCCAATCACGCCTCGTCGTCGAGAACGATCAGGACTCCTACTATGCCTGGCTCTACTCCGACCCATCGAGCAGCACCGGAGGGCCGCAACAACTCGCGCTGCGGCTGAAGACGCCTACGCATCAATACCACTACGTCCGCATCCCGGTTCCGTTTCCGATGCCCTGGAGCGGCTGGCCGAACAGCATCCAGTTCAATGTCACCGAGGAGATGGTCGATTCGCTAGCGGGCAGTCCGGTCGACACGCTGCTCTGTCCGAAGCTCTGGAGAACTTCGGCCGGCTAGCGGCTAGATTCGCAAGTCGCCGAGCGCGAAGAGATACGACTGCTCCGCCTGCCGCAACGCAAAGACGGCGCCGAGACGATCGGTCTGCGCTTGCGTGAGGCCGCTCTGCGCGTTGAGCAGCAGGGCGAGGTTCGTAATCCCGGCGCGATACTGTATCTGGGTGTCGGCCAGCACCTCTTGCGCGGTTCGCAACTCGGACTCCGTTTGAACGAGCGCGTTGCGGGCGCCATCGAGCGAGCCGAGGGCCTGACGGACATCAGATTCGACCGCAAGCTCGGTTTGGGTTACCACGGCACCTTGCTGGTCAACCTCGATCGACGTAGCCGCGCTCTGCGCGTTCCTCACGCCCTGGTCGTAGAAAGGAAGCGCGACCGCAGCGCCCACGTAGTTGTTCGGCAGCGTGCCGCTGCCGCTTCCGGGAAATGCGGCCACCCCCGCATTCGCGACGAGGCTCACTTGTGGAGACGAGAGCGTGCGGGCCGCCCGAAGCGTCTGCTTTGCGGCCGCGAGCGTCTGCTCGGCGCTCTCGTAATCGGGCCGATTCATCATGGCGTGCGCGACGGCGGCGTCGTAACTCGCCGGTTCGTTGGAAATCAGCGACGCGCTGGTTTCGCTCGTCGCGTCGTCGATCGGTTCGACGCCGGCGTCGGCGTGCAACCCCATCGCGTTGTCGAACGCGGCACGTGCGACCACGTCTTGCCCCCGGGCTCGTGCCACCTGCACCAACGCTTGCTCGGTCGGAATCTGCGCCGTTGCGAGATCGACGCGTGAAGCGACGCCGGCGTCGATCTGCGCGCGGATTAAGTTCTCCTGCGCACGATCCTGGTCGACGATTCGCAGCGCGAGCTGCACGGCCGCGCGCGCCTCGACCGCATTGTAGTAGGTCTGCGCAACAGTAAAGGCGATCTGCTGTGCCGAGCGTGCGAGCGTTCCGGCCCCGGCCGCCTGCGCGGCTCGCGCGGCGCGAATCTGCGCCATCACGTGCCCGCCATCGTATACGAGTTGGGTCAGGCCCACGCCGGCCAGGTTTTCCGTGGGCGCCTGCGCCGTAGGGTTGTTGGAACCGACGATCGCAGAGACGGCGCCGGCGACGTTGGGCTGGTAGGGCGTCGCGGAAATCGTCACGTTCGCCCCGGTAAGCCGGTACGTGTCGGCGGCGATTCTCAGCGCGGGAGAACGAGCCGCAGCGACGGCGATGGCCTGCGCGAGCGTGACTTGCGCCGCAATCAGTAAGAACATGCGACCGAAGCATTGACGAGCTGCCCGTCGAGCAGCCCCACGGTGCGGTTGGCGTGGCGGGCGAAGCGCGCGTCGTGCGTTACCATCACGATCGTCGCGCCGCCTTCGTGCAGCTCGCGCAGCAGTTCCATCACGGCCTCGCCGTTGCGCGTATCGAGGTTGCCGGTCGGCTCGTCGGCGAGAAGAATCGACGGATCGACCGCCAACGCCCGCGCCACGGCGACGCGCTGCTGTTCGCCGCCCGATAGCTGCATCGGATAGTGCTTGGCGCGGTGCTCGGCATGCACGCGCTCGAGGACCTCGGCGACGCGCAGGCGCCGCTCGCCGCGCGTCATGCCGCGGTAGACCAGCGGCAGCTCGACGTTCTCGGCCACGCTGAGGTCGCCGATGAGGTTGAAACTCTGGAAGATAAATCCAATCTCGCGGTTACGGATCGCGGCTCGCTCGTCGGTGCCAAGTTGCTCTACGTTGCGCCCGTTCAAGCGATACTTTCCTGTCGTCGGCGTGTCGAGCAGTCCAATGATCGAGAGCAGCGTCGACTTGCCGCACCCCGACGGACCTTCGATGGCCACGTATTCGCCGCGCTCGATATTCAGTGAGATGTCGCGCAGCGCGCGCGTCTCGACCTCTTCGGTCAGGTAAGTTCGCCCAACGTTGTCAAGTTCGAGCAGCATCGCAACCCCTATCGCAAGCTCAGCGTAGTTTGATCTATATAGCTCGACATATCCGAAACGATCGCCGTATCGCCCGGCTCGAGTCCGGAAAGGACCGCAACGCGTTCGGCGGAGCCGCGGCCGAGGCGTAGCCGTACGCGCACGGCGCTCTTGCCGCCATCGGTTACCTTGAACAGCTCGACCGTACTGTCGTCGGCGGCGCCGGCCGGGCGCGCGATGGATACGGCGTCCGGAATCGACGAGATGTAAACGATGCCGTCGACGTTCGTCTCGGCGCGAACGCCGCGCGGCAGCGGGTGCGCGAAGGTTACGTCGGTCGCAACCGTGCCGTTCTCGGCCGCCGGCGCTACCCGCGAGACGCGGCCTTCGAAGACGCCGTTGCCCGTGTCGATGCCCGCGCGCATGCCGACGCTGACGGAATGCACGTCTCCTTCAGCGACTTGGAGCACGGCTTTCAGGGACGACGCGTCGGCTACGTGCGCGATCACGGCGTTCTGCGCTACGCTCGTTCCGGGATCGACCTCGACGCTTTGAATGATGCCGCTGCTAGCCGACCTCACCGTCAGCGCCGCGACCTGCGCACGATCCGCGCTCAGCGCCGCTTGCGCCTGCACGACCCGCGCCTCGGCCGCCGAAACCTTCGCGATCGCGTCGGCCGACGCCGCACCGAGTTGCGCCTGTTGGATGCGCACGTCGTTGGTGTCCTTGCGCGACGCAATGATCGCTTGCCGATATTGCACGTCGGCGACGAGGCCGCGGCGGTGCAGCGTCTCGAGCGACCGCGCCTGCAGCGCGCTCTGCTCCATCTGCGCCTGCGCGTTGTCGAACGTGCTCTGCTGAGTTAGCCGTTCCGTGCGCGCCTGTTGTTGTGCGCTCTCGAGATCGGCCCGCGCGACCGCGAGCTGCGCTTGCGCATCGCTCGTTGCGGCATCGAGGGCCGGGTTGGTCATCTGTGCGATCGTCGCGCCCGGCGACACGACGCTTCCGGGCTTCACGAATATCTGATCGATCACGCCGTTCTGCGTAGCCGACACTACCCGCACGCGGTCGGGCATGAACGTTCCCTGCGCGCTCACCGAACGCACGAGCGTACCGCGCCGAGCTACGTCGGTCACCAGCGTCGCGCGATCGACGACCGCGCTGCCGGAGTGCGGGTTGATTCCGCGCAGCGCCCAGACCAGGCCCGCGGCTACGAGCAGCGCGGCCACGCCTAGATATACTGCTCTCGGCAACCGGCTTCGGCGCTGGCGAATGACGTCCATGGTTAGGCGCGCAGCGGCAGCAGCCGGCGCTGGCGCGCGACGTCGACGAGGTGCGCAAGGCGCGCGGCCTCGGCCTGCGCGATCTTGCGGCCCCAGGGCGTGAGCCGGTAATAGCGACGACGCATCGCGTCGTCGTCGCTGCGATCGCTCTCAACGATCCAGCCGTCTGTAGCCATCTGCTTCAGCTGCCGATAGAGCGTTCCCGGACCGAGGCTGATCGCGCCGCCGGTCGTCGATTCCACGGCCTTACCGATGCTGTAGCCGTGACGTTCGCCGTCGGCGAGCGCCAGGAGAATGTGAAACGCGCTGGCGCCGAGCGGGAGCAGCGGCGCGGGATCCTGACGGCGATTCAGCATGTTCGACCCCTCTATAACCGGAATGGATATATCCCATGTATGATATATCACGCGCGTACCCCCGTCAAGCGCGGCTTGACGGCTCGAACGAAGCCGGATATAGTTACTTTTGATATATCGGCTTTCGTTCGAGGTGAGATTGCCCAACGACATCGGCGACCTTCTTCCGTTGAGCCCGCGCGCGTTTTACGTGCTGCTCTCGCTCGCTCGCGAGGACGCGCACGGCTACGCGATCGCCAAGACCGTAGCGGGGCTTACGGCCGGTGCAGTTCGGCTGACGCCCGGAACGCTCTATCCAATCGTTGCGCAGATGCTGGTCGACGGGTGGATCACCGAGTTGCCCGAGGACGCTGCCGATCCGCGGCGTCGGCGCTATCGCCTCTCGGCGCGCGGCCGCCGCATCGCGCGCGCCGAGGCGGAGCGTTTGGACGGCCTCGTCCACATGGCGCGCGATCTTGCGCTGCTTCCGGTGCGCGCGACGTGAGACGCCGCCTGCTCGACCTCGCTCTGCTCGCCTATCCGGCCGATTTTCGCGCCGAATTCCGCGAACAGATCCTCGCCGATCTCGCCGAGCAGGGCTCCGGCGCACGGCAAGCCGCGCTCGATATCGTCGTCACGGGCCTCGCGATGCGCGCCGACACGCTCGTGCGCGACGTCGGTTTCGGCATCCGCCGCTTACGCCGCCTTCCGCTACTGGTCGCGGTCGTCGTCGCCTCGTTTGCACTGGGTATCGGCGCGAACGTCGCGGTCTTCAGCGTGCTCGACGCGGTGCTCATCAAGCCGCTGCCCTACCCGAACGCGGCGCGTCTCGCGGTCCTCGAGGATCACGACCAGCGCGGCGTTGCGGGCGGCGCGCTCTCGATTCCCGATCTTTCCGATCTACGCGCGAACACGACGGCGTTCGAAGCAATCGCCGGCGAAGCGCAAGATTCGGCCGTGCTGACCGGCAGCGGCAAGCCGCGTCAGATCTTCGGCATGGACGTGAGCTGGAATTATTTTTCGGTGCTCGGATTGAAGCCGGAACTGGGCCGATTGTTCGCGCCCGCCGACGGGCGCGCCGGCGTCCGCCGCGCGATCATCTCCGATCGCCTGTGGCGCATTCAGTTCGGCGCCAACCCGAACGCAATCGGCAAGCACATCGGCTTCGACGGCGTCCCAATCGAAATCGTCGGGGTTGCGCCGAATCTGCGCGTACCGGCGCCCGATGCCGGGTCGCTGGACCGCGACGACTTCTGGGTACCGCTGCCCAACACCGTCCCGCCCAGTCAACGCGGCGCGCGGTATCTCGGCGCGATCGCCTTGCTCGGACCGGGCGCGACGATGCAGTCGGCGGCCGCCGACCTCACGCTCGCCTCGGCGCGGTTGGCCAAGCGTTACGCGCGCAACGATGCCGGCATCGTCTTCGGCGTCGACTCGATGAGCTCGGCCTTCTTCGGCAACGTGGCGGCTGCGTTGTGGACGGTCTTCGCCGCGGTCGTCGCGGTGCTGTTGATCGCGTGCGCAAACGTTGCGAACTTGCTGCTCGCCGACGCCTCGACGCGCGAACGAGAATTTGCGCTCCGCGCGTCGCTCGGCGCGTCGGTCGGGCGCCTCGGCGCGCAGCTCTTTGCCGAAACCGGCGTACTCGCTGCGGCGGGCGGCGCGATCGGGATCGGGCTTGCGTATGGCGGCCTTCACCTCTTGACCGCTACGGTCTTGCGAACGCTGCCGCGCATCGACTCGGTGGGGATCGACGCCGGCGTCCTGCTCTATGCGGTGCTGCTCGTCGCCGCGGTCACGATACTCTCGGGGATGTGGCCGGTCGCCGCGCTCGCGCAGAGACGCTTGTCCGGTGCGCTCGAGGCCGCGGGCCGCAGCGGCGACCGCTCGGCGGGAGCGCTCTTGCGCTCGACGCTCGTCGTCGTGGAACTCGCCGTTACGCTCGTGCTCGTCGTCCTTTCGGGCCTCACCGTGCGCAGCTTCTACGTGCTGACGCACCCGGATCTGGGCGTGCGAACTCAAGGCGTGCTGGCCAGCGAAGCGATCGGCCTGCCGTCCACGCGATACCGCCGGTTGCCGGCGCGCCTGCGCTTTGCCGACTCGCTGCTCGAAGGCGTCAGCGCGATTCCCGGCGTCAAGGATGCCGCGCTTTCAGTCTCCTATCCACTCTCGGAGGTCATCGTTACGTTCACCGTCGGCATCGTCGGCAAGACCTATCCGATCGACGATCAGCCCGACGCGCACCTCAACGCCGTGACGCCGGCGTACTTCCGCGTTCTCGGCCTTCCCGTGCTGCGCGGACGCACGTTCTCGAGCAAGGACACGGCCGAGTCGCAGCGCGTCGCCGTCGTCAACGCGGCGTTCGTCCGAAAGTATTTGCGCGATCGCAACCCGATCGGTACCCGCCTGCGCGTCTCCGGGTGGAACGGCGCGAAGCCATCGACGGTAACGATCGTCGGCGTGGTGGCAAACGAGCAGCAGCGGCTCAGCCGTCCCGCGCCGCCGATGTACTACCTTCCGTTCTCGCAGGTCGCACCCAACGTCGTCGACGTCGTGGTTTCGAGCGATGCGCTGACCGCGCAAGCGCTCAATCGGGCGTTGGATCGCGTGGTCGCGCAGGCCGACCCGCAGATCGTCACCCCAAGCGTCTACACGATCGCGGAGCTGATCGGCGATGCAGCCTCGACGCCGCGCTCGTCGGTCGTATTGCTCGGTGCGCTCGCCGCCGTCGCGTTCTTGCTCGCGCTCTCCGGCGTCTTCGGCGTCGTCTCGTTCAGCGTGACGCAGCGCTATCGCGAGTTCGGCGTGCGGCGCGCCCTGGGCGCTCGCGGCCGCGACGTGCTCGGCGACGTGCTGCGCCGCGCGCTGAGAGTCAGCTGTTTCGGAATCGCGCTGGGCACGACGATCGCAATCGTCGCCGGACGCGCGATCGCGCCGCAGCTCGACGGCGTATCGCCCTTCGACCCGCTCACCTTCGTCGTGGTGATCGCGCTGCTGCTCGGCTGCGCCTGCGCGGCCGCGCTATGGCCGGCGATCCGGGCGACGCGCGTCGACCCGGCGTACGCGTTGCGTCACGAGTAAGCTATTCGTGGCGTAAGGTTACGGCCGGGTCGATCCGCATCGCGCGAAGCATCGGCACGACCGCGGCGCCGAAGGCCGTAACCGCCAGCGTCGCCGCAACCGCGAGGAACGTGAGCGGATCGAACGGGGAGACGTCGTAGAGGAGCGCCGAGATCGCCTTCGCGCCCGCGGCGGAGAGCGCGAGACCGAGCAAGATTCCCGCGCCGGAGAGCGTCGCGACCTGCAGCAGGACGCTCAGCGCAATCGCTCGTGTTTTCGCTCCGAGCGCGCGGCGTATCCCAAACTCCCGCGCTCGCAGGCCGACGGTGTAGGCTACAACGCCGTACGTGCCCAGGCCCGCGAGCAGCAATCCGACGAGCGCCATAAAACCGAGCATCAGTGCGACCGTCGACGCGCTGGAGCGCTGTCCGGAGAGGAACGTGGCGTAGGCGTCGGCATGCCTGGGGGGAATCTCGCGATCGATCGCCCGGATCGCCCGCGAAATCTCCATTGATACTTGCGAGGTGCTCGCGCGCGTCCGGCCCACGATTTGGAACATCGGCATGACGTCTTGATAAAACGGTACGACGACTTGCGCCATCGGCTCCTCGGTCAGGGATTCCATCTTGAAATTGTCGACTACCCCGACGATGCGGCGCCCCCACGCCGGGTTCGCACCGTACGCGATGACGATGCGCTGCCCGATCGGGTTGGTCGAGCGAAAGTTTTGGCGCACGAACTCCTTCGTTACGATCGCGACGGGCGCCGCGTGCTCGGTGTCGCCCTCGTCGATCAACCGTCCGCGCGTAAGATGCACGCGCAGCGAGCGCAGCGCTCCAGGCGTAACCGCGTTGTACTCCACGACTTGCTTGCCATTCTTGGGTAACGGTCGGCCCACGATGCGAAAGTCTTCCGCGTTGTAGTTCTCGTTCGACAGCGGCGTCGAAACCATGAATCCGGCCGCCTGCAGATCGGGCACCGTCTCGAGCCGCGCGGCGAGCGCGTGCGCGAAGGCGAGTTGCGACGCAGGGGTTGGATAACGGCGGAGCGGCAGCATCACCATGTTGCTCGCCACCACGTCGTCGTACGCGAAGCCCACGTCGACCGCGGTCAGCGCGATAAAACTGCGAACCAGCAGCGCCGACCCGGTGACCAGCGCCAGCGCCACCGCCAGCTCCAGCACGACGGCGGCCGAGCGCGTGAGGCCACCGCGCGAGCCGGAGAGCCGCGGCCGCGAAATCGTCAGTGCCGGAAGCGTGCCGATGCCGACCGCGCACGCGCAGGTAACGATGAGCGTGAAGAGCACGACCAACGGACTGACCGCAACGGCGCCGATCCGTGGCAGATCGAAGCCAAGCGCGGAGACGACGCGCACCAGCAGCGCGCAAAGCGCGAGGCCGAGGGCGCCCCCCGCCGCGGCGAGCAGCGAGCTCTCCACGAAGAGCTGTTGGATTAGGCGGCCGCGCGACGCGCCGACTGCGAGACGAATCGAAAGCTCGCGCTCGCGTTCGGCGATGCGGCCGATCAGAATGTTCGACACGTTTAGGCACGCGATCAGCACGATGCCCACGACCGCCGCCAACGCGATGGCGAGCATCAGCTGCGCGGCCCCGAAAAGCTGCTCGCTCATCGGCATCACGTGCTGCGCGAGGTTCGCATTGTCGACCGGATAACGCGCGCGCAGCAGCGCGGCGACTCGGTCCATGTCGGCGGCGGCGGAGCGGGCGGTGACGCCGGGCCGTAACCGCGCGATCGTCATAAGATAGTGCGACGCACGCTGCGAGGCATTGCTCGCAAGCGCGCGGTACACGTCGCTTTCGTCGCCACCCAACGAGGCCGTGCGTGGCATTACAAACGAGTGCGGCAGTACGCCGACGATTCGATACGAGACGTCGTTGAGGGAGATCCTCGTGCCGAGGACGCCGGGCGCAGCACCGAAGGCGCGCCGCCAGTACGATTCGGAGATGACCACGGTGCGCGGCGCTCCGGGCACGGCATCGGCACCGCCGATGAGGCGCCCGAGCCGCGGCCGAACGCCGAGCGCTTCAAAGAATCCGCCGGTGACGACCTGGCCTGGAACCGCCTGCGGAACCGCGACTTCGGTGCGTGTCGGCGTCCAGTTGGCGTAGGAACCCATGGCGCTGAAGGACTGCGAAAGCGTGGGCCAGTCGAGCGAGTTGGGCAGGCTGGTCTCCGACCCGTGCGCGGCGGGCGCGTCGTACGGCCGATCGAAGATGAACACAAGGCGCGATGGATCGACGTACGGGAGCGGCGCCAAGAGCACGGCATCGACCGCGCTGAAGACCGTGGCGCCGATGCCGATGGCGATCGCGAGCGTGGCGATGACGATCGCCGACGCGATCCACGACTTCGCCATCAGCCGCGCCGCGAACGCCGCGTCGCTTGCGACGGCGGCGGCACGTTCGCGCAGCGCCGTACAGAGAATGTCGACGTACGCGGCTAGAACGAACGCCAGCGCCGCCGCGCGGCCTCGCTCTTTCGATCGGCGCCCTATCATCTCGACGAAGGCCGCCAAGGCCTCGTCGCCGTAACCGCTGCGAAATTCGCGAGGGCACGCGCGCAGGAGCGCACGATAGATGAAAACGGCGAGCGCCATCGTCTATGCGTCACCCGTCAGCAGCCGGCCCTTGCGCGCGAGCCGCACCATCGCTTCGAGCCGTGCGACCTCGGCGGTTAGCACCCTGCGTCCGGCCGGCGATAAGCGATAGTACCGCCGCCGCGGGTCGTCGTCGGGCGCGCCGCGGACCTCCACGATCCACTTGTCCCGGCTCAGCTGACCGATCAGGCGATAGAGGGTCCCCGGCAGGAGCACCACCTCGCCGTTGGTTATCGCCTCGATCTCCTTAATGATGGCGTACCCGTGGCGTTCGCCCTGCGCGAGCGATGCGAGCAGATAGAAGGCGGCCGGCGTTAAGGCCACGCTATACACTCCGCAACTATATTCATTGGGAGAATAGTACGCCGAATGCCGCCGCCCGTCAACGCCCGCACGAGAATTAAAGAAGGGCGCGTCCCCACGACGCGCCCTTCCATGCATTGTCACCCTGAGCCGGCGCGAAGCGCCGTCGAGTCGCAGGGTTACATCATGTCGTAGCCGCCGCCCATGCCGCCACCCGGCATGCCGGCTGGTTCCTTCTTCGGCTCGGGCTTGTCGGCAATGAGCGTCTCGGTAGTCAGGACCATCGCGCCGATCGACGCGGCGTTTTGCAGCGCCGCGCGCGTTACCTTGAGCGGCTCCACGATTCCCGCCTTGAACATGTCGACGACCTCGCCGCTCATCGCGTCGAATCCGAACGGAGCGTTCTTGGAACGAACCGCATTCACTTGGACCGAACCCTCAAAGCCCGCGTTGTCGGCGATTTGGCGAGCCGGCTCCTCGAGGGCCTTGCGCACGATGTTGATGCCGACTTTTTCGTCGGCCCACGTCGACGCATGACCGTTCGCCTTAGGAGGCTCGTACTTGTCGATCGCCTTGATCGCGTGCAGCAGGGAGGCTCCGCCCCCGGGAATCATGCCCTCCTGAACGGCCGCACGGGTCGCCGAGAGTGCATCCTCGATGCGGTGCTTCTTCTCTTTGAGCTCGGTCTCGGTCGCGGCACCGACTTGGATGACCGCCACGCCGCCCGAGAGCTTGGCGAGGCGTTCCTGAAGCTTCTCGCGATCGAAGTCCGAGTCGGTCTCCTCGATCTGCTTCTTGATCATCTCGATGCGGCCTTTGATCTGATCGGCCTTACCATTACCGTCGACGATGGTCGTCTCTTCCTTAGTAACGGTCACACGCTTGGCCTGACCGAGCTGATCCGGCGTCACCTTGTCGAGCTTGAGTCCGAGCTCTTCGGAGATGACCGTCGCGCCGGTGAGCGTGGCGATGTCTTTGAGCATCTCTTTGCGGCGGTCGCCGAAGCCCGGCGCCTTAACGGCAACCGAAGTGAACGTTCCGCGCAGCTTGTTCACGACGAGCGTCGCGAGGGCTTCGCCCTCGACGTCCTCGGCGATGATCAGCAGCGGCTTCTGTACCTGAACGACTTTCTCGAGCAGCGGCAGGATGTCGGCGATCGCCGAGATCTTGCGCTCCGTCACGAGAATGTATGGGTTATCGAGCACCGCTTCCATGCGTTCGGAGTCGGTGACCATGTACGGTGAGATGTAGCCCTTGTCGAACTGCATGCCGTCCTTGGTCTCGACCTCGGTCTTGAGCGTTCTCGACTCCTCGACCGTGATCACGCCGTCCTTGCCGACCTTCTCCATCGCATCGGCGATGAATTCACCGATCTCGGGATCGTTGGCCGAAATCGACGCGACCTGAGCGATCTTCTCTTTGGTGTCGACGTCCTTCTTAAACGACTCCATCTCCTTGACCGTAATCTCGACGGCCTTCTCGATGCCGTGCTTGATCAGCAGCGGGTTGGTGCCCGCGGTCACGTTGCGCAGACCTTCGCGGATGATCGCTTGCGCGAGCACCGTCGCGGTGGTGGTGCCGTCTCCGGCGATGTCGTTGGTCTTGGACGCCACTTCCTTGACGAGCTGAGCCCCCATGTTCTCGAACACGTCGGGGAGCTCGATCTCCTTGGCAATCGTCACGCCGTCGTTAGTAATCGTCGGCGAGCCGAACTTCTTGTCGAGCACGACATTACGCCCCTTCGGGCCAAGCGTCACCTTTACGGCATCGGCCAAAATATTCGCGCCGCGCTCGAGCGCACGCCGTGCGCTTTCATCAAATATGAGTTGCTTTGCAGCCATGTAAAACGTTGAACTCCTTAGACGCCGGCCGGCACTTTGTCGACGATGGCGAGTATGTCTTTTTCAGGGATGATGAGGTACTCGGTACCGTCGATCTTGACTTCGCTACCCGAGTACTTGCGATAGAGCACCCGGTCACCGACCTTGACGTGCATCTCGACCACGGTGCCCTTATCGGTCACGCGGCCGGCTCCGACCGCGCGGATGACGCCCTCTTGCGGCTTTTCCTTGGCGGTATCGGGAAGGAAGACGCCGCCGGTCGTCTTGTCGTCTTGCTCTACGTGCTCGACAACCACGTTGTCGAACAGGGGCTTGAGATTCACGTAAACCTCCAACAGCTTGGTTAAGTCGCCTTAGCACTCTCAGCGCGAGAGCGCTAGCCGTGCCATATTAGCAGAGTATGAGGAGGAGTGCAAGCACCTTTTCGAGGCCGAGGCTCAAGCAAGCGGGTAGGACCTTGTCTTAGAGCACGAGGTGACGAGGAGACCAGAAGAGCCAGTAGGCCTGCGCTGCCGCGACGGCGGCAAAAAATACGATCACCCAGGGCGGCTTGACCCAGCAGCGCCATTCCCGAACCCCACCGGCGTAGGCGGCGCCATAGAGCACGACCGCCGCGATCGAGAGCACGAGCACGGCGTACTTGCCGAAGAGCAGCGCCAAGAAGGCCGCCTTACAAAAAGTAAAGGCGTAGCCCTCGAGCTCCTTACCGCGCTGCTGCCTGGTCGAGTTCTCCACGACGTACCATTCCTTTCATCGCTCGCATCCGGACCTTGGGGAAGAGGCGCGCCGCGCAAAACGGCATGCGCACCGGATCGTTCCCGGCGCCGGCGACGTGCACGCAGCACTGCTCGAGTCGTTCGGTGATCAGCGTGTCGGCGTCCATGAAATGCTTGACCGTCACGCGCTTGACACGCTCTCCGACAAAACGCGCGGTCGCACCGCGGCCGAAGGCCAAGCGCAGCAAATCGGTTATGCCGCCTAAGCCGCAGGTTTCGCAGAGGGTCTTCAAATGGCCGGCGAGCTCCGGGCGCGAGAGCGTCATCGTTTCGGACATCACGCTGGTCAGGGCGTTGCGAATCTGTGCCAGCGCATCGGTAAAGGCGATCTGATTTCCGAAGATGCTCAAGTTCGCGCGCAGCGTCTCCTCGCCGAGAATCGCAGCGAGGCTCGCGTAGCGGCCGTCGCCGGCGCGCAGAAAGTAACCGATCGAGCAGCAGTCGGGATGGCTGCACGGCAACGCGATCAGATCGCGCGCGTGCACGCCGTTGGACGACTGCGCCTCCAGGCGGGCGAGCACGCCGGTGGTCGTGACGCGCGCCATCGGATCGACCTTAGGCGCCCTTCCCGATGCGAAGAGCGGCTGGTACATCACGCCGCCAACGTAGGGGGTGGCGAACGCCGTATCGAGCACCTCCCCGATTTGGTCGGCATTCTCCGGAGCGACCGTCATCACCAGCGTCGTGAAGACGCGCGCTGCGCTCAACCGCGCGATGACGCGCGCCTTGACCTCGCGCAGGTCCAGGCCGCGCAACAGCTCGTGCGTAAAGGCGCGCTGCCCATCGTACTGCAGATAGACTTCAACCCGGTCGCGCAAACCGGCTAAGAATTCGAGCAGCGCGTCCTCGTTGGCCAAGCGAAGGCCGTTGGTGTTGAGCAGGATGCGAGTAATCGGCATCTCGCCGAGCCGTTCGATCAATTCGCGAATCTGCGGGTGAACGGTCGGCTCGCCGCCCGAAAGCATGACGACGTCGAGGCGGCCGCCTTCACGCTCGAGCGCGGTCTCGACCGCATGCACCGCTTCGTCAGCCGGAAGGTAGTGCGAGAGCGCCGGGCTCGAACTCGTATAGCAGGCCGGACACGTGAGATTGCACTGCGTCGTAAGATCGAGCAGATAGATGCACGAGTGCTGCAGGTGCGCCGGGCCCAATCCGTGCTCGTATCCCATCGGCACGGGATAGAGCTCGCTCGTGTCCGGGTTGATGGTCTTGGTAGGCACGCGCCACTGCTGCAGATAACGCCAGAGTGCCGCATCTTCTTCGTAGAGCGACCAAACCTCCCCGTGGCCGCGCCGGCACCAACGCCGCAAGTAGACGGCGTCGCCGCGTTCGACCAAGTGGCCGTCGCAGATATCGGTCGGATACTCGGGATCGAAGGCATCGTTCTCGGCGAAGCAGCGCGGGCACACCGCCCGCACGCTTTTGAGAACCGTGTAATCGTAAATCGGCAGTGCCACGTCAGCGCATCGACGTCCCGACGAGTGAGTTGCACAGCGCCGTCAGACCGAAAAGACCGGCCGACGCGCCGGCCACGAAACCGCTGAGCAAGTCAACGCGCCTGCGCATCAGCACGGCGGCCCAAGCGCCGAGCCCCAGCGCGAGCGCGTAAATGGCAATGAAACCAAGGCTCGCGTTTCCGCTGAAGCGGTTGAAGAGCGAGACCACCGAAAGGACCGCGATCGGCATCAACACGATTCCGCCGATCGCAAATCCAACGATCAAGCCGACGATAAAGAGAGCGGGTGAAGGGACTTTTGCTGCCACGATTCCATCAACCGCGCGCCGGCGCGAGCCTCGCCACCTGCGGCGTTTGCAAGAGCCGGGCCAGCTTGACCGTGAAATAGATGATGCCGGCGATGCACGCGGCTTGCGCGAGCGTAATGCCCAACGTCGCCGGCGCAACGTCGCGGAAGAACTCGACGACGAAACGATCGACGCAGAAGAGTATCCCGCCTAAATAGAACAGGCCGTTTTCAGGCAACATCCCGCGGCGTTCGACGGCGAGAAGCACGAAGAAGCAGATCCCCGCTGCCAGCGCGAGATAGAGCTGCGCCGGATGACGGTCTGCGCCGTGATCGTGCACGGCCCACGCAACCTGCGCTACTTTCCCGTAACAGCAGCCGCCGATGAAGCACGCGATGCGGCCGATCGCTTCGCCCGCCGGTATCGCCAACGCGAAGAGGTCGCCCGTCGGCCGCATTATGCCGAGGTAGCGTTTCATCAAAATCACCGCAAGCCAGCCGCCGGCGATGCCGCCTTCGATCGCTTTTCCCGGAAGGCCGGTGGCCAGAAGCTGCACGAGATTCGCGCCCGCCAAGCCACCGATCAGACCGGCTACCATCACCGCGGCCGCAGCGTCCGCCGCCAGCCCGCGCCGGCGCGCCATCCGCCAGAAGACCAGCGCGGCCACGGCATACGCGACGACGTAAACAGGAGCCGCGATCAGCCAGCGCGCGTGCTGGTCGAGCCGATCCATGCCTGGCAGGTTCTGCCAGGCTCGTTTTGCGCCTGCGCGAAAGCCACGGCCATGATTGAAAACACCCGCATTCGATGGGGTCACATCGCCATGCAGGCCCTCGTCGCCGGCATCGCCGGCGTGGCTACGTACAACTTCTACCTATGGCTGACCGCGGTGCGGCCGGCGCACGCCAGCATACTGTTGGTCTGGCTGTTTGCCGCTTCGACCGTCGTCGGAAAGGTCGCGTTTACAAGCCCCGCCTATGTGTGGCTAGGGTTGGCAATCCACCTCCTCGTCGGCATCGGATGGGCCGGCGGCTACGCCTATCTCGCCCTACGGCAGCCGGTGCTCAACGAACGATGGATCGTCTCGGGCCTGCTCTACGGCATCATCGTCTACGCCGTCATGGAGCTCATCTTACTTGCGGGGAATGCCTTCAGACCGCCGCCGACTCCCACAGCTTTCCTCAACGCCCTCGTCCTGCACACCGTCTTCTTCGGCCTTCCGGTTGCCTATCTCGTCAAGGTCATGCAGACGCGGCGCGCGGTGTGATTGGCCGAATCACCGTCAGCTCCGCAGCGTTGCGCCACAACGCCGAGGCGCTGCGCGCCCTAGTTGGGCCCGAACGCGCGGCGTTCGTCGTCAAAGGAAACGCCTACGGTCACGGCCTGGTCGCGACGGCGCGCACAATCGAGCAGCTCGCCGCGCGCGTCTGCGTCTACGCGCTCGAGGAGGCGCTCGTGCTGCGCGCAGCGGGCATTGCCGCACCGATTCTCGTCTTGGGGCCGATTCCGCCTAGCGCGCTCGAGGATGCGCTGGAGGCGCGCGTCGAGCTCGCCCTCTGGAACGCCACGTCGTTCGCACAAGGGCTGCGCGAGGCCGCACGCAAGCGGCAGCAAGCCGCGCGCGTGCACGTCAAAGTCAACACCGATCTCAACCGGCTCGGCTTCGAACCGCACGAGCTCGTCGGCGCCGTCGCGCGGTTCCAAACGATGCCCGAGATCGCGATCGCGGGCATCTTCTCGCACCTTGCCTCGGCTGAAGAGATCGACTCACCCTACACGATGCACCAGCTTGGCGCGTTCGAACGCGGCCTCGCGGAGTGCGAACCACTTTTCGATCGCGGCGCGCTGCGTCCGGTGCGGCATATCGCCGCCTCGGCGGCAGCGATGCTCTGGCCAAAGACGCGTCTCGACATGGTGCGTCTCGGAATCGCGCTCTACGGGCTCTGGCCCTCGCCACAGACGCGCGAAGCGATGGCCGCAAACCCGCTCCAGCTACGGCCCGCCCTTTCGTACCGCTCGCAGTTGGTCGCCGTGCGAACGATTGCCGCCGGCGCCTCGGTCGGCTATGGCGGAAGCTATCACGCGCCGCGCGAGATGCGCGTCGGCGTCGTTCCGGCCGGTTACGCCGACGGCGTGCCGCGCGCGCTCTCAAATCGGGGAGCTTTTCTGGTCGACGGTGCCCTTTGCCCGATCGTCGGCCGCGTCGCGATGAACATGACCGAGATCGAACTCTCAGGTGCGCCGAACGCTCACGTCGGGTCGCCGGTAACGCTGATCGGCCGAGACGGCGATGCTGCGGTTACCGCTGACGATTGGGCCGAATGGTCGGAGACGATCAACTACGAGATCGTGACGCGGCTGCCCGCCGAACTCCCCCGCGAGTACGAGGAGTAGCCGCGCTAACCGGCGACTGCGGCGATCGCTTTCTGAAGATCGAGCGTGCCCTTGTAGAGTGCACTGCCGACGATGCACGAGTCGACCGTCACCGGCACGGCGTCTCGGAGCAGCCGCAGGTCGTCTATGTTGCGTGCGCCGCCGCTGGCGGTGACGCGGACCTCGGCGGCGTTGGCGACGGCGTTGAGGGCGTCGATGTCGTAGCCTTCGCCCATTCCATCGCGGCGGATCTCGGTGAAGATGATCCGCGAAACGCCCCACTGTGCGACGCGCTTGACCAGCGCGTCGCGATCGACCGGGGTTTGCTCTTGCCAGCCGTGCGTCGCGACTTGCGACCCGCGCGCGTCGATTCCGGCGATCACCTTCCCCGGGAAGCGGCTGATGATATGACGCGCCAAGCGCTCGTCTTCGACTAGCAGCGTCCCGAGAATAATCTCGGCCGCGCCGGCATCGAAGGCTTCTTCGGCGTGCTTGACCGCGCGCAGACCACCGCCGGTCTGCACCGGCACGTTGACCGCGCTGCAGATTCCGGCGACTGCCGAGAGGTTCTCACCCGAACCGAACGCGCCATCGAGGTCGATGACGTGCAAACGCTCTGCGCCGGCATCGACAAAGACCCTGGCACGTTCGATCGGGTCTCCGTCGTAAGTGGTCTCAGTCGTCGGGTCGCCCCGCTCCATCCGCACGCATTTTCCGCCGCGCAGGTCGATCGCCGGGATGACCAACAACGCCTCGACGCCCCGCTTAGCTCGTCGCGCCGTTTGCCGCGCGCTGGTCGATCGGGACGTACGGTCCCGAAGCCGGCCCGTCGTAGCTCGCCTGGGGGCGAATGAGCCGGTTGTCGGCCAGCTGCTCGAGGACGTGCCCGGTCCAGCCCGCGATGCGCCCGCACGCGAAAAGACACGTGAACTCGTCGCCGGGGATACCTAGATCGGCGAGCACCGGCGCTGTGTAGAAGTCGACGTTGGCGTAGATCGTGTTTCCGGGTTTCTTCTCTTGCAGCGCGGCACGGCTGGCCTCTTCCACCGCATGCGCGGTTTCGTAGAGACGGTTATCGTCGCCGATGTAGTCGGAGAGCTTGTGCGCCATCGCCTCGAGGTGAGCCGCGCGCGGATCGCGCACCTTGTATTCGCGATGCCCCATGCCCATGATCCGTTGGCCGCGCTCGAGGATGGCGCGCACGTAGGCGTCGGCATTCTCGGGCGTCTTGACCTCGGCGAGCGTTCGATACGCGGCGCTGGCGGCTCCGCCGTGAAGATCCCCTGCAGGGTCGCTAGCGCCGCCGTCACCGACGCGTACATATCGGCACGCGTCGATGCCGCAACGCGAGCGGCGAAGGTCGACGCGTTGAACGAGTGATCGGCGAGCAGCACGAAGTACGTGTCGAGAGCGTCTTCCTCGATCGCGTGCGGCACCTTGCCGGTGCGCATGTAGAGAAAGTTTCCAGCTTGCGAAAGGTCGGAGCGCGGCGCGATCGGATCTAAGCCGCGCCGAATGCGATCCCAATCCGCGACGATCGTGGGCATCTTCGCGATCAGCTCGATCGCCGTGTGCACGTCGGAGACGTGCTCGCCGTGCGCGTTGACCGGCGAGAACAGCGCCAGACCGCTGACGATCGTGCGCAGCACGTCCATCGGCCACGCCGTCTTCGGGACGTTCTGCATCGCGTTTACGAGCGGTTCGGGCAGGGCGCGCCGCGCGCCCAGCTCGCGTTTGAGCACCTCGAGCTGATGGCGGTTCGGGAGACGACCATACAGCAACAGGTGAACGACCTCTTCGAAGGTCGCGTTGGGTGCGAGGTCGTCGATGTCATAACCACGATAGGTCAGGCGCCCGATTGCGCCTTCGACATTGCTGAGCTGGGTGGACCCGACGACGACGCCTTCGAGGCCACGATCGACAACGGTTGGCAAGAATATCCTCCATAGAAGAGCGCGCACGGCTCCTTCTGGTACTCTACCCGGCGCGCAGGGCCGACTCTCTTTCGACGGCGGCAAAGTTTCGACTTCTCGCCGCCCGCTCGCTTCGCCCGGAGCCCTTGGCGGGCAGGCGGGTGGGCTAGGCTACGGCGTCGCGCAACTCGGATCGGGCGAGCGCGTAGCCGACGAGCCGATCGATCAGGGCTTCGAACGTGATCCCGACCGCGGCGCAGGCGTCGGGGACGAGGCTTACCGGCGTCAGCCCGGGGAGCGAGTTCACTTCGAGCAGGTACGGGCGGTTGTCTCGGGCCACGATGAAGTCGCTACGCGAATAGTCGCGCAGCCCAAGCAGCCGGTGCGCGCTCAGGCCAAGCATCTGCAGCCGAGCCGCCAGGTCTTCGTCGATCGGAGCAGGCGTGATGTGCGTGCTCCCGCCGGGTTCGTACTTTGCGTCGTAACTGTAAAACCCGTCGCGATTGGCCACGATCTCGACGATCGGCAACGCCTCCTCGCCGAGCACCGCACACGTAAACTCTCGGCCCGGTACGTACTCTTCGGCTAGAATCTGCGCGAAGGTCTTCGACGCGTCGAGCATCGCGCCGGTCCACTCCTCGTGCGTGTGCACGATCGTGATGCCGGCCGACGAACCCTCGAAGCGAGGCTTGATTACCAGCGGGAGGTCGAGCGATCCGGGCAAGAGGGGCAGCGTGCCGCCACTGAGGTCGAAGAGATCCCAAACCGGCGTCGGCAGGCCCTCAGCGGCAAGCAGCTTCTTGGTGAGATGCTTGTCCATCGAGAGCGCGGCCGCTTCCAGCCCGCTGCCGGTATAGGGAATCGAAAGATGGTCGAGGATCGCTTGAACGTGCCCGTCCTCGCCGCCCGGTCCGTGCAGCGCGATGAAGACGACGTCCGGTTTGTATTCGCGCAACGCGTCGATGAAGCGTTGGTCGTAGTCGAGCGATCGCGTCTCGTAGCCGAGCGAGTGCAGCGCGCGCGTCACCTCCGATCCCGACTGAATCGAGATCTCGCGCTCCGCGCTGTCGCCGCCCATGACGACCGCGACCCTGGCTTTTTGAGCGTCACGTTGCATCGATGAAGACTCCGACCAAATGTACTTCGAGTTGCAGTTCGATACCGCAGCGATCTCGTACCGCGCGCCGCACCCGCGCGAGCAGCGTGGCAACATCTTTTGCGGTCGCCCCGCCGACGTTGTTGATGAAGTTGGCGTGGAGGGACGAGACTTCCGCGCCGCCTTCGCGCCACCCCTTGGCGCCGGCCGATTCGATCAGGCGTGCGGCCTTCTCACCGGGCGGATTGCGGAAGCAGGAACCGGCATTCGGCAGGGCGATTGGCTGCGTGGTCTTCCGCCGGACCAGACGTTTTTGCATCTCGTCGCGCACCTCGCGCGCTCCGGCGGGAGCGAACGCCAAGGTGACGCGCGAGACGACGACGTCGCGCTCCAAGCTCGTATGCCGGTAGAGGTAGCGCACGCTGACGGCGTGGGGCTCCGGACGGCTGGACGATTGCACCCAGACGTCCCGGACGAAATCGCCGATCTCGCGATCGGTACCGGCGTTCATCCGCAGCGATCCGCCGACCGTTCCGGGAATGCCGGCGAGCGAACCGATGCTCGCCGCTCCGGCCGACGCTGCCTTGGCGGTTACCAAGGCCATCGCCGCCGACGCGCCGGCCTCGACAACCACCGCTTCGGGCTCTACGCGTACCTTGACGCGAGCGAACTCGCCGGCCAGCCGGATCACGACGCCACGGATTCCTCCGTCGCCGACCAGCACGTTGCTGCCGCCTCCAATGATCCACCACGCGACGCTGCGGCGAACGCAGAAGCGCAGCAGCTGGGCGAGTTCCTCTTCGCGTTCGGCCGTTGCAAGCGCGTCAGCGGGACCGCCGATCTTCCATGACGTGTACGGTGCGAGCGGCGCATCGAAGGCGATGCGCTCGCCGAAAATTGCGCGCAGCTCGTCGCGATCCGATTCCGCGAGGACCGATCGCAGCGCTTGCGAGGTAGTAACGCTCATACGCGGGCCGAGACGGCACGACGTTCGTCCGCGCCGGAGATCCGGGCCGCCAAGCGCGCCGCAACCTCGGTAATATTGCCCGCGCCGAGCACGAGAACCATCGCCCCGGGCGGCGCCTCGGCCAAGATTCGCTCCTCCAACTCATCGACGTGCTCGACGTATCGCACGATCGCGCCGGTGGCCGCGAGCGAATCCCCGATCGAGCGCTCGCTCACGCCGGGAATCGCCGGTTCCGAGGCGGCGTAAACCGGTGCGAGGTAGGTGTAGTCGGCGCCACGCAGCGCCTCGACGAACTCGCGCGCCAAGAACGCGGTTCGCGTGTAGCGATGGGGCTGAAAGGCGACGACGAGCGGACCGCTGTGGCAGTGGCGCGCCGCCGCGATCGTCGCTCGCACCGCGGTCGGGTGGTGCGCGTAATCGTCGACGACCGTCATCCGGGCGGTCCGCGCTAAAAGGTCGAAGCGGCGACGGACGCCACGAAACTCGCGCAGTGCGTCGGCGATGCTGGCGAACTGGACGCCGAGCTCGTGGCCGACCGCGATCGCGGCCAGCGCGTTCTGCACGTTCATCGCTCCCGGCACGCGGAGCCGCACCTTGCCGAGCCGGACGTCTCCGGCGAACGCATCGAAGATCGAGCCGAACTCCTCGAAGCGCAGCTCCGCGGCGCGCACCTGCGCCGCTGGGTCGAGCCCGAAGGTGACGATGCGCGCGCGCAGGTCGTGCGCGGTCAGCGAGGCCGAGAGCGGGTTGTCGATGCCGATCACCGCGACGCCGTTGTCGGGCAGCTTGGCGAGAAACTCGCCAAAGGCGCGGACCAGCTGCGGAAGCTCGTCGTCGCTGGTGAGATGATCGTTCTCGATATTGGTGACGATCGCGATCGCGGGTTCGAGCAAAGCGAATGAGCCGTCGGATTCGTCGGCTTCGGTGACGAACCAGGGCGAGCTGCCATCGTAGGCGTTGGTCTCGAGCGCGCCGTCGATGCCGCCCAAGACCAAGCCCGCGTCGATTTGGCCGGCTCGCAGCACCGCGTGCGATCATCGCCGTCGTCGTCGTCTTGCCGTGCGTTCCGCAGATCGCGATGCCGCGGCGCCCTTCCATCAGCCGCGACGAGCATCTCGCCGCGATGGAGCAGCGGAATCCCGCTGCGCTGTGCGGCGACGTACTCGGGGTTGCGACGGTCGATCGCCGAGCTGACGATCACGGTGTGGGCATTGCGTACGTTGCGGGCCTGATGACCGATCGTTACCCGCACGCCCTCGCTGCGAAGTTGTTCGACTAGCGGCGTCACGTCAACATCCGAACCCGAGACGGCTTCGCGCCGGGCGAGCAGAATGCGCGCGATCGCGCTCATGCCGATTCCGCCGACGCCGACGAAGTGATAGGTCGTCACCGCTTGCCTCTTCGCGAGACCAGGTCGTCGACCCGGGCGAGAATTGTCGCTAGCGGATCGCCCCCCGAGAGCCGGCCGGCCCCTACAGTCAGCGATGCGAGACGCTGCGGACCGGTCGCGCGAGCAAGGAGTGCCGGCAACTTGCCCTTCTCTATCCGGCGGTCGGTGATAACCTCGGCCGCGCCGGCCGATTCGAAGCGGGCGGCGTTTGTGGCCTGATGTCCCTCGGCGGCAAACGGATAGGGAACCAGGATCGCCGGCTTGCCGACTGCAGCCAGCTCGCCGAGGGTCGAAGCGCCGGCGCGCGTCAAGAGCAGGTCGGCCGCGGCATAGGCGTCGGCAATCTGGTCGAGGTATGGCCGCGCGACGTGGCGTACGCGATCCGCGGCGGGGATCTGGTCGAGTGCGCGACGCACGCGCTCGTACTCGCCCTCGCCGGTGAGGTGGAGCAACTGCCAGCCAGCTGGGAAGGCGTCCTCGCGCGTCATCGCGAGCAGCGCGTCGTTGATCGTGCGAGCGCCTTGGCTCCCGCCCATCGCCACCAGCGTTTTCAGTGAAGGGTCGAGGCCGAGGCGCGCGATCGCTTCGTCACGTGCGGGAAGGTTGCGCAGCGAGGCGCGAACGGGAACGCCCGCGCCGAAGACGTTCCAGACTTCGTCGACGATCGGCGCGAGCAGGCGGTTCGTCAATCCCGGCTCGGCGTTAGGCTCGAGCAAAACGATTGGCGCGGCCGAGCGGCGTACGAGCCGGCGAATGCGCGCCGCCAACGCCACGGGAAAGCAGACGTACCCGCCGGTCGCGATCACGAGGTCGGGACGCTGCGCCGCGAGGACCCGCATGCTCTGCAGCGTTCCTTTTACATTCGCTGCGATCGTACGGAAGAATTCGAGCGACGCGCGGCGGGGTAGCGACCGGCTCGCGATCGTGTAGAGCCGATAACCGGCTTTGGGGACGATCGTTGCTTCGAGGCGATCGGCCGTGCCGACGAACGCGATCTGCGCCTGCCGCTCGCGCAGACGCATCGGCGATCGCAATCGCCGGATAGAGGTGTCCGCCCGTGCCGCCGCCGGCGAAGACGACGGTCACAGCCGGCCATTGACGCGACGGTGGCGACCGACGTTGGCGATCAGAGCGACGGCGAGCAGATTGACGATCAGCGAGCTGCCGCCAAACGAGATGAACGGCAGCGGCACGCCGGTTACCGGCCACGACGACGAGACGACGCCGATATTGACGAAGGCTTGGATCGTGATCATCGCCGCACAGCCGATCGCCAGGAAGAACCCGAAGCGATCCGGGGCCGCCAGCGCGATCCGGATCGAGCGATAGGCCAAGATAATGAAGAGCGCGATCACGCCCAAGGTTCCGACCAAACCAAGCTCCTCACCGAGCACTGAGAAGATGAAGTCGGTGTACTGCTCGGGCAGATAGAAGAACTTTGCGCGCGAGGCGCCCAGGCCGACGCCGAAGATGCCGCCGCTGCCCAGCGCGAGCAGTGACTGAACGATGTGGAACCCGGTGTTGAGCGGATCCTTCCACGGATCGACGAAAGCAAAGACGCGCGCGCGACGGTACGGGCTGGCCAACACCGTCAGCGCCGCAAAGGGCACCGTGGCGATGAGCACCGCGGCCAGATGGACGAGACGCGCGCCGGCGGCAAAGAAGAGCGTGAATGCGGTGAAGACCAAGAGGCTGGCCGTTCCCATATCCGGCTCTTTGAGCACGAGCACTGCCATGATCGCGACCGGCACGACAGAGCGGAAAGAGGCCGCGCGCCAGCGACGTGATGCGTTCGCCGCGCGCCGAGAGCACGGCGGAGAGGTAGATCACCAGCGCCAGCTTGGCAAACTCCGACGGTTCGAGGCTAAAGCTCGACGTGCCGATCCAGCGCCGGCCGCCGTTGACGCCGAGTCCGACATGCGGAACGAAGACGAGCGCGAGCGCGCCGATGGCAACGACGAGCAGATACGGCGCAGCACGCTTGAGGCGATGGTAGTCGAGCCGGTAAAGCGCGTACGCGCCGGCAAGCCCGACCGCGAGCCAGAGCAGCTGCCGCTTTAAATAGTAGGCGATGTCGCCGTGCTGCGCGTACGCGGTCGCGCTGGACGCCGAAAAGACCATCACCAGGCCGATGCCGATCAGCGCCGCGACGGCGGTGAAGAGCACTGTGTCGAGCGGAGCGGCGACGTATGAGCGGACCGGTACGTGCTCCGAGTCTCGCCGCGCTCGAGCGGCCGCGCTATGCACCGGCCGGCTCCCGCAGCGCCGAAACGGCGGCCGCGAACCGATCGCCGCGGTCGTCGGCTGAGGCAAACATGTCGAACGACGCGCACCCCGGGGAGAGCAGCACGACGTCGCCGGGCGCCGCGAGCTCGCGCGCCTGCGCTGCACGGCCTCTTCCATCGAGGCGGCTTCAACCGCGGTTACGCCTTGCGAAGCCCGCAGGATCTCCGCGGCGGTCTCGCCGATCGCGATCAACGCCTTGGCGCGCGCGCGAATCTCGGCGCCCATCTCCTCGAACGCGCTTCCCTTCGCGCGCCCGCCGGCGATCAGGACGACCGGCTTTTCGTAGGCGTGCAATGCGGCGATCGCCGATGCCGGATTGGTCGCTTTCGAGTCGTCGACGTAAAGGACGCCGTCGATCTCGGCCACCGGCTCGAGGCGGTGGGGCATCGGACGGAAGGTGCGAACCGCCTCGCGCAGCGCAACCGGGCTGCACCCGATCGCGAGTGCCGCCAAAAGCGCCGCCATCGCGTTGCGCACGTTGTGATCGCCGGGCAGCGGAATCTCCTCGCGCGGTAGGATCGGAATCGGACGCGGATCGCCGGTAACCGGCGCGTACGTAAGCACTCCGTCACGCAGATACATCGTCGCGCGCTCGCGCTCGCCCAGCGTGAACCAGAGCTGACGCGCCTGGACGCGCGTCTCGCCGTTGCGCCAGTGCAGCGCCGCGATGCGCGAATCGTCGAGATTGCCGACGAACCAATCGGTCAGCGATTGATTGGCGCAGATGCGGTACTTCGCTTCGGCATACTCGTCCATCGAAAAATAGCGGTCGAGATGATCCGGCTCGAGGTTGAGCAAGACGGCGACGCGCGGTTTGAACGCGCGAATCGTCTCGAGCTGGAACGACGAAACCTCGGCGACGACCCAGTCGTCCGGGCCGGCGCCGCGCACTTCTTTGATCAGCGGATTGCCGATGTTGCCGCCGACGCGAACGCCCAAGCCGCAGGCACGCAACAGGTGACCGATCAGCGCGGTCGTCGTCGATTTGCCCTTCGTCCCGGTGACCGCGATGATCGGCGCCTTGCAGAAGCGATAGGCCAGCTCGATCTCGCCGATCACCGGAACGTCTGCTGCGTGAAGCTGCCGCACGACCGGCGAAGTCGGCGGAACGCCCGGCGAGAGCACCGCGACAGTTGAGGCTCTCCACCAGTCCTTCGAGATCGGCCGGCTCGACGAAGCGAGCGCCGTGCGATTCGGCCGCGGCGATAGCGTCGCTCAACTCGGCGCGCGGCTTCTCGTCGGTTGCGTAGAGTTCGACGCCGTGCTCGCTCAACACCTCAATGCTCGCCAATCCGCTGCGGCCCAGGCCGATGACGAGCACCTTCGCCCCCGCGGTCGAATGCAAACATCTCGCTCATCGGACAATGGCCCATCCTACCAGCGAACAGAGCAACGATGCAAGCCAGAAGCGCTGCGTCACTTTCGTCTCGGGCCAGCCGCCCAGCTCGAAGTGATGGTGCAGCGGGCTCATCCGCAGGATGCGCTTGCCGCTGCGTCGCTTTGAAGTATGACACCTGCAGGATAACCGAGAGCGCTTCGGCGACGAAGACTGCGCCGACGAGGATCAGCAGCAGCATCTCGCCGGTCAGGATCGCGACGCCCGAGAGCAGCGCGCCTAGCGCGAGCGATCCGGTATCGCCCATGAAGATTTTGGCCGGATGCCGGTTGAAGGGCAGAAACCCGGCGCACGCGCCGGTGCCGGCGGCGGCGGCGATCGCCGGGCCGCCAGCTCCATGCTGCGCCGCGATATACGCAAAGACAGCCAGCGGCGGAACGATCGTCCCGGCGGCCAGGCCGTCGAGGCCGTCGGTCAGGTTGACCGCGTGAATCGTTCCGGTGATCGCCAGGATGCCGAGCAGAAGCCAGAGCCAATGCGGCGCCGACGATCCAAAACGAGCCGGCGTGGAAGAGCACGTCGCGCGGAAAGAGGTTCGTCGAATCGTCGATCCAGCGCAGGAACGATAACCGCGACCAGCGCGGTCGCGAGGAACTTCGTGCGCGCTCGCAGCCCGCGGTTGCGGCCTAGGCGAATCGCCGAGATAGTCGTCGAGCGCTCCGATCGCCCGCGCAGACGACGACGAGAAAGCCGAGCTGCGTCAGCAGCGGGGCGCGGGCCGCCGCACAGCGCGACGAGGATGACGACGATGAAGACGAGGCCGCCCATCGTCGGCGTCCCGCTCTTGCGCTGGTGCGTGCTCGGCGCGTCTTCGTACGCGTGCTGCCGAACGTCGAGGCGTCGCAGCACGTAGACGAGCAGCGCCGTGACCGGAACCGCGATCGCGAAGCCGAGCACCATCCAGATCAGCGCGGTCACGTAGATCCGGCTCATGCCGCAACCTCTCCACAGAGCGGATTGCTGCCCGAGCCGCGCCATTTGAGCACGACGATCGGCGTCTGCTCGTCGCCGTTCCCGTGCGGATTGTCGAGCAACGCCGCCTCCACCACCTCGTCGCGAACCTCCGGCGAGCTGCCCAAGACCTTCGCCTTGCCGAGATCGTTGGCGTCCACGACCGCGCACGCGATGCCGGTACGCTCGCGGAACGACCGGGCAAATGCCTGCGGATCGCGCGGCGCAAAGACGATCGCGCGCTCGTACGGCGGCATCGTTCCGGTGTAACCGTCGAACGCGGCGATCGCGCCGCCCATCACCTCGTAGAAAGCGCCACGACGTCCGCGCATTCGCCCGATGAGCTGCACAAGCGTGGCGTAGAGGACTTTCGGGAGCCCGGCATGGTCGATGACGAGCTGCATCGATTCGGGCTGGTTGATCGTCGCCAGCGCGCCGGCGCGGCGCGCCAGCGCATACGCCAGCCTCGACGGACGCACGTACTCGGCGGCGAGAAACTCTCCTTGCGCGATCGCGACCGCGCTCTCCGAGACGGCGACGACGTCGCCGGGCCGCGCGATACCGCGCACCGCTTCCGCGACGATCGCGGCGAGGTCGTCGCCGGGGCGAACCAGGCGCGTGCGCACGGGGATCGCCGCCAATCCTGGCGGCACCTCCGGGCGCGTCACGAGCAGGCTCCTCGTCGCGATACTCACCGGCGCAACTCTTCCACGATCTCTTCCAACTTGTACTTTGCGCGAGCCTTTCAAGAGCACCGACATCGTCGCGCCGCGCGTTCTCGCGCAGCCACGCCGCAGCCTGCGCGTTGGTCGAAACCGACACGATCTTCGCCGACGCGAGGCCGCCACGCACGGCACCGCGCGCGAACTGCGCGCCGAACTCCCCGCAGACCAGCAAGAGGTCGACCCGCGTCGCTGCGTGCGCGCCCACACGCTCGTGCAACTCCCGCGTTTCGTCACCCAGCTCGGCCATGCCGGCAGAGCACCGCGATGCGCCGGGCTGCCGGCTCCTGCGCAAACGCATCGAGCACCGCCATGGTCCCGCTCGCGTTGGCATTGTAGGCATCGTAGATCAAGCGCACGCCGCTAGGAAGCTCGATCACATCGTAGCGTCCCTCCGGCAGCCGCAGCTCGGGGATCTTGGGCAGCAGCAGATCGAGCGGCGTATCGAGCTCGAGCGCCCCCGCAATCGCAGCCGCGAGGTTTGCGCGGTTATGCATACCCGGGAGGCGCACGTCGACCGCGCGCTC
The DNA here is from genome assembly GCA_963739845.1 of Vulcanimicrobiota bacterium. Classification (GTDB taxonomy): domain Bacteria; phylum Vulcanimicrobiota; class Vulcanimicrobiia; order Vulcanimicrobiales; family Vulcanimicrobiaceae; genus Cybelea. The sequence goes on from CAVUBQ010000002.1 coordinate 740,698, forward strand.
GACCGCGCGACCGCCGGCGACGTCGATCAAGCGGGTCGCCTCGAGCAGCGGTCAGCCGACGATCTACGCCGGGCTCGAGCGAGCCGGGCTCGACGGCAAACCAATGAGGGGGCCGTCCCAGCGATGGCGCGCGGCGGCGAGAAACGTCGTCCGCGGCGTTGAGCACCGCGCGAGCGCCACCCGAGAAGAGCGCCCACTTCGTCTCCTCGAGACGCTCGCGAGAGCCCACGATCTCGAGATGTGCTTCGCCGACGTTGGTCAGAATTCCGACTTCGGGCTTGGCGATCTCGACGAGTTCGGCGACGTCGCCGTAGTGGCGCGCGCCCATCTCGACCACGATCGCATCGTGCTCGTCGTTCGACGCGCCCAGCAGCAACTTGCTGACGCCGATCTCGTTGTTCTCGTTGCCCGGGGCAGCGATCACTCGGTAATGCACCGAGAGCAGCTGGGTCAGAAAGGACTTCGTCGTCGTCTTGCCCGCGCTGCCGGTGATCGCGATGACGCGGCCCGCGAAGAGCCTGCGGGCCGCCGCGGCGAGGGCCATGTAGGCCCGCAGCGTCTGCTCGACGATCAGCGCAGCGACGCCCGCGACGCGCGCTTCCGGCCGGTCGAGCACGAGCATCGCCGCACCGCGCCCCACCGCCTCGGCGGCATAATCGTGACCGTCGTAGCGCTCGCCGCGCAGCGCTACGAACGTGTCGCCGGGCGCGATCGCTCGCGTATCGGTGCTGACGTGCAGCGTCGCCGGCGCTGCGGCTCGGTCGTAGAGCGTTGCGCCCGTTGCGGCAATCGCCGTATCCAGAGGAAGGTTCACCGCAGCACGCCGCGCGCGCTCAGCGCGTCGCGTGCGATCGTGACGTCGTCGAAGGGAAGGACGCGATCGCCGACGATCTGATAGCTCTCGTGGCCCTTGCCCGCGACGAGCACGACGTCGCCGGCCCGAGCTGCGGCAATCGCGCGCTCGATCGCGCGGCGGCGGTCGAGCTCGACGACGTGCTCGCGGCGGCCGATGCCGGCAACGATCGCATCGGCGATCGCGCTGCGGTTCTTCGCTGCGCGGATTGTCGCTCGTCACGTAGAGTCGGTCGGCGAGACGCGCGGCGATCTCGCCCATCTGCGCACGTTTCCCGCGATCGCGGTCGCCGCCGCAGCCGAAGACGACCGCGAGCGCGCCGGTCGAGGTCTCGCGGAGGGAGCGCAAGGCGCTTTCGAGCGCGTCGGGCGTGTGCGCGTAGTCGACGACCACGTCCACGCCGTCACCGCGGAGATGCTCCATGCGTCCCGGAACGCGTTCGAGCGAAGCCAGCCCGCGGGCGCTCGCCGCTTCGTCGACGCCCAACAGGTTCGCGATCGCGATCGCCGCGAGCGCGTTCCACACGTTGAAACGCCCGGGCAGATGCAGCTCGATAACGCCGCCCGTCGACGGTAAACTGACTTCCGGAGGAGTCCGCCGCGATATCTTGCGCCACGTACGCCGATCCGTAGCGATCGCCGTACGAAATAACTCTCTTTCCCTCTTCATGCGAGTTCCAGCGCCCAGCGCGCGCCGTACGCGTCGTCGACGTTGAGCACGCACGCCGGTGCGAGCGAGAAGAGGCGCCGTTTCGCGGCGGCATAGGCTTCGACGGTCTGATGAAAATCGAGATGATCGCGCGTCACGTTGGTCAGCGCCGCGACGCGAAAACGTACGTCGTCAACCCGATCGAGCGCGAGCGCGTGGGAGCTCACCTCCATTGCGACGGCTCGCGCGCCCTCGTCGCGCATCCGTGCGAGCAGTCCGTGCAGTTCGGGCGGCAACGGCGTGGTATGCTGCAGCTGCCACAACTGCGAGCCGAACTCGGCGCCGACCGTTCCGATGACGCCGCACGCGATGCCGGCGTGATTCGAGAATTGCGGCGACCATGCGGGTAACGGTCGTCTTTCCGTTCGTGCCGGTCACGCCGACGACGTCGAGCGCCGCGACGGATCGCCGTAAAATGCCGCGGCAAGCGCCGAGAGCGCGCGTTTCGAGTCGGCCACGCATACGATGGTCACGCCGGCAGCCGCCGGTGCGCTCTTCGTTTCGACGACGACGGCGCGCGCGCCGTTGGCAACCGCCTGCGCCACGAAGGCGTGGCCGTCGCTCCGGTTCCCCGGCAACGCGACGAAGAGCGCGCCGGGCCGCACCGCGCGCGAGTCGATTTCGATCGAGTTGACCAGCTGGCGGTCGTCGCCGGTGATCCGCGCGTCGGGCAAGCGGCCGACGAGTGAGGCTAGCGCGACTCCCCGTTCAACGCCCATTGCGTGCCAGATCATCGTCGCGGCCGGCAGGACTCCGGCGTGCAGCATCGCCGCGCGCGCGATCTCGGCGAATGCCGGGGCGGCAACGACGCTGCCGTAGTACGATCCGATCGGCCGCTCGACTTTCACGTAGATGACGTAGCGCGGGCGCGGGATACGGAACCATGCCGATAAAGGACGCGGCGTAGTATCCGGAACGGTACTCGCCGTCGACGACCATCTACGCGGTGCCGGTCTTGCCGGCGGTCGCGTAACCGGGTATCTGCGCGGTCGGATCGCCGGTGCCGTGCAAGCACGACGATGCGCAAAAACCCGCGCAGCTCGGCGGCGGTCTTCTGCGAGAAGACGCGGCGAACGGCGACCGGACGATACTGCTGCAGCGCCTTGCCCTGCTGGTCGTAGACGGCGCGCACGATGTGCGGCTGCATCAGAAGACCGCCGTTGGCGATCGCGCAGTAGTAGCGCGCCATCGCGAGCGGCGTGACCGAGACGCCTTGACCGAAGGACATCGTCGCAAGCGAGGAGCCGCTCCACTGCGCCGGAGGCGGGACGATGCCCGGATTCTCGCCGGGCAGACCTACGCCGGTCGGGTCTCCGAAGCCCGCTCTGCGCTCCATTGCGTAGAAGGTCTTGCCGCCGATCGAGAGCCCGACTTCGGCCGCGCCGACGTTGTGCGAGAATTCGATGATCTGCCCGAGCGTCTCGCTTCCACCGGTCCCCGCCATGAAGCCATCTTCCGCGTTGTGAATCGTTCGCCCGCCGACGTCGAGCGTGTCGTGCGCCGGAAAGCGCGACGCGAGCGTCACCTTGCTGCGAGTCGAGCGCGGCCGCGGCGGTGATCAGCTTGTAGGTCGAGCCGGGTTCGTAGGCGTCCATGACCGCGCGGTCGCGCCGTTGGTCTGCGCCGTACTTCCAGAAGTGGTTGGGATCGAAGGTCGGCATGTTGGCCATCGCCAGGATCTCGCCGGTCCACGGATCCATCACGATCGCCGTGCCATCGAGCGCGTGGAACGCGCCGACTTGCTTCGCGAGCGCCCGCTCGGCGACGAACTGGAGGTAGGGATCGATCGTCAGCTCGACGATTGGCGCCCGGCTGCGCCGGCGTCACGACGCGCTCGCGTCCGAACGGAATCGGCCGGCCGAACTCGTCCGCTTCGAGCGTCACGCGCCCGGAGCGCCCGCGCAGCACGCCGTCGTACGCGTACTCGACGCCGTCGAGGCCGTTCTCGTCGGTGCCGACGAAGCCGAGGACGGTCGAGGCAAGCCGGCCGCTGGTATCGACGCGCAGCCCGGTATCTTCTTCCTTTAAGTCGATGCCGACCAAGCCGAGGCTGCGCACGCGCTCGGCGACGTCGTGCGGCACCTTGCGCGCGATCCAAACGAACCAGAGATGCCGGTCGTGCAGCCGCGGCCACCGGCGCGGATCGAGCTTTCCGAAGACGCTGCTGCAGCTTCGCAGCGGTCGCGTCGGCGTCGACGATCTCGCGCGGAACCGCGTAGACGCTCTCCGACGGAAGCGATCGCACGAGCACGTTTCCGTTGCGGTCGAGGATGCTGCCGCGCCGCGCAAAGACCTCGACGGTGTCCGAGCGCTGCGCGAGCGCTTCGCTGCGCGTACATCGCGCCCTTCACCGCTTGCACGTCGTAGAGGCGCCAGGCGAGAAAGAGTGCGACGGCGATGCAGACTATAAAAGAAGAGACGCGCGCGCATCGGGGCGACGCGCGCAAAGGTTCCGCTGATGCATTCCCGCGCCAGCGCCGCTACTGCCGGTGGGAGACCGCCGGCGCGAAGAATCCGGCGAGCGACGAGAGCATCGCGAAGTGCGAGCGGCTCTGCGCGACGACGCGCGGCGGGTCGATGCGCACGACCGCGAAGTGCGCGGCTCGCGCATGCCCAAACGCGCCGCCAAGATCGCCAGGCGATCGTCCGAACGCAGCGCGGCGATTCGATCGTCGAGGCGCAGGCGTCTCCTCTTGCAGGGCTTCGCGCTGGGCACGCGCCTTCGCGACCGCATAGCTGAGCCCGGTCAAGCTCGAGGTCAGCACGACGTAGCCCATGAGCAGCGCGAGCACGCAGAAGAGCACCATCGAAACGCGCGAGACGCCGACGTAGCGCGCTCTCGATTTGCGCACGATGCGCCGCTGCGTTGCGGCACGGACCGTGCGCGGATTGGCGATGCGCGCTGGACGTTCGAAGAAGCTCGGCTGAATCACTTAACTAGCCTTCCGTTGAGCGGCGCGCAGCTTAGCGCTGCGGGCGCGCCGGTTCTCGGCAAGTTCCTGTTCGTCGGGAAGAATCGGCCGTTTCGTTAGGACGTCGAGTCGCTCGTCGTCGCGAAACGTGTTCTTGACGATGCGATCGTCGAGCGAGTGAAAGCTGATCGCCACGACGCGGCCGGCGGCGCGCAGGCGGCCAATCGCGCCGTGCAAGCCCTCGCGCAGCGCGTCGAGCTCGTCGTTGACGGCGATGCGCAACGCCTGAAAGACGCGCGTCGCGGGGTGCATGCGCTCGCGTCTGCCGCGCCGGTGGACCACGCCGGCAACGAAGCGCGCGAACTCGATCGGTCGTGTTCGGGAGCGTTCCGCTCTCACGTCGTGCGACGATGGCGCGCGCGATACGCCGCGCAGAACGCTCTTCGCCGTAGCGAAAGAAGATGTCGGCCAGCTCCGGCTCGCTCGCGGTCGCAAGGATGTCGTAGGCGCTGCGTCCCGCGTACGGATTCATACGCATGTCGAGCGGGGCGGGCTTGCCAATCGAAAAGCCCCGCAGCGGATCGTCAAGTTGCATCGATGAGACTCCGAGATCGAAGAGGGCGCCGTCGATCGCCGGAACGGCGCAGCGATCGAGGGCGCCCATGAGGTCCCGAAAATTGGAATGGACGAAGGTGAAACGCGAATCGGCGATGGTCGCCGCGCGCGCGGCCGCCTCCGGATCGGCATCGAGCGCAATGAGCCGTCCCGTCGTGAGGCGCTGCAAGATCGAACGCGTGTGGCCCCCAGCCCCAAAGGTGGCATCCACGTAAACGCCGTCCGGCCGGATATCCAAATACTCCAAAGCCCGACCCAAGAGCACCGAGACGTGTGTCATAGCAGCACCACATCATCAGAGCCCAAAGTCCGCCATCAAGCCGGACCCATCGCCTTCGGGCGGCGTTTGGAAGGCGTATCGCTCCTTCGCCCAGATCTCGACCCGCGTGAGCAGGCCGACCGAGACCACTTGGCGTTCGATCCCGGCATACGCCCTAAGCAGCGCCGGGATAACTACCCGGCCCTGGCTGTCGCACGCGACTTCCTCTGTATGAGCGAAGAGGTAACGGACGAAACGGCGGTAGGCTTCGTCCTTATTAGGAACCGACTCGACGCGGCCGCAGAATTCGACCCAGGTAGCGCTCGGGTAGAGGGCTAGGCACGGGTCCGGGTAGGCGATCGTTAAGACGAAGCCAGGGCCGAGCCGTTCGCGGAAACGCGCCGGGACGATGAGCCGGCCCTTACCGTCAAGGGCGTGTTGCTCCGAGCCTGCGAAGCGCGGCAGTTCCGCGTGCACAAAGTCCTCCGGAAGACACCACTAAACACTACTTCGCTCCACTATACGCCTCAAGCAGCCCCAAGGCAAGCAAAATGAACGGCGAACCAGCGTAGCCGCAATCCTAATTTCTTGGACTTCAGTCTCGGTGCGATCGGGAAATTCGCTAGCAAAGCCGCTGCGAACACACGTTCGCGCGTGAAGCCTCGCGAAGCGTCACGCTAAGCATCTCCGACATCATTTAAAAGAGCCGGCGCGAGCGCGCGACGGAAATTCCTACCCAGACGCCGACCGCGCCGATGGCAGTCGAGAGCAGCGCGCGTTCGAGGCCCATCACGATCAGGCTGCGCGCAGTCCAACCCGGCACGTAGCCCGGACCGATCAGCGCCGCCAGGTACCAACCCGCGGTCGCCTCGGCCGCGGCGGCGATCGCCACTGGGACGATCCCATCCCAAGAACGGGCTTTGCGCCCCGCTATTAGGCCCATGAAGAAAAGCAGCACCAGCGCGAGGATGACGAACGAGTCGTACGCGATCGTCAACGCGCGCGCGAGCAACGCCGCGAGAACGTCGTACACGACGAGCGCTATCGCAAAGAGGAGCGCGAGGCGCAGCATCGTTCGCTCTTCGTACCGCAGCCTGCGACTCTTTCCGCCGGGAGGCGCCGGAAGAGGCGGCGACGAGAGCCGAGCGAAGCGTCGCGCGTGGGAACTCTCCTCAACGCAGCCTCCGCATGGCTGATCATGCTCGTCGTCCTCGTTTTGATTCTCGCCATGAACGAGGCCGGATTCCAAATCGGGCGCAGGCGTCCGGGCGACCGGACGACCGAGGCGCCGGCTCGCATCGTCCAGGGCTCGGCCTTTACGCTCCTCGGCCTGCTCCTCGGCTTCTCGTTCGTCCTTGCATTAGGGCGTTTCGACGCGCGCCGAGAAGCCTTCGTGCGCGAGGCCAACGCGATCGGGACCACCTACCTTCGCTCGTATCTGCTCGAACCAGCGCCGGCCGCGGCGATGCACGACGACCTGCGGGATTACGTGCGGCAACGCATCGCGTTCGCGCGCGCCGATGCGCAGCCGCGCGAACGAGAGATCGCCGACCAAAAGTCGCTCGAACTCCAGCGCAAGATGTGGACCGTGGCGATTTTAGAGGCGCGAAAAGACCCGCGATCGACGACGCTCCCGCTCCTGCTTACCGCGCTCAACGAGACGATCGATCTGAGCACCGAAGAGGCGGCGATCCTCGAGGCTCACATCCCCGACATCGTCATTGTGGGCCTTGTTACGATCGCGCTCATCGGATCCGGCATGATGGGATACGGATTCGGGCGTCAGGGTCAGCGCGCATGGGTGCCAAAGACTCTCTTTGCACTGATGCTCGCGCTCGCGCTCGGCCTTATCCTCGACTTAGACCGTCCGCAGCGTGGCTTCATCCGCATCGATCTCTCGTCGATGGAGAACGTGCAGCACCTGATGGAGCGTTAGTGCCGTAAGGCGATCAACCCGATGACCGCGCCGCCGAGGATGAAGAGCACCGGGTTGATGCGGGTGCGCACGCAGGCCATGAACGTCGCGATGGCGATGACGACGGTGATTCCGCCGGTAATCGCGGTTTTTCCGAACGCGATCAACCCTGCGACGGCCAAGCCGATCGCCACCGCGCCGAGCCCTTTCTGAATCGAATCGCGCCACGGCCAGTGCACCAGGCGCTGCCACAGCCGGCCGACGAGAAACGTCAGAAGGCCGGTTGGGACGAAGAAGGCGATCGCGCAGGCCACGGCTCCCGCGAACCCTGCAACGAGGAACCCGATCTGGGCGACCATCATCATGTTCGGTCCCGGCGACATCTGACCGACGCTGTAGATGTGAACCAGCTGTTCTTTGGTGAGCCAGCGGTGCACGTCGACGACCAGCACGCGCATCTCCGGAAACGCCGCCATGCCTCCACCGATCGTCAAAAACGACAGATAAGTGAAGACGCGGATCAGTGCAGGGATCTGATCCATTCCTCATGCTCCTGTGACGCCGACTCGTGCGGCCGGTTTGGGCGATAGTGAAAGATCGCGGCTGCCCCGACGCCGAGCAACACGACCGGCACGCCCAGTTTGAAGTAGTTGACTCCCAAGATCGCAGCGATCACGAAGATCGCGTCGTAAAAGCCGCGCAACGATTTCTTCCCGATCTGAAACCACGTCGCCGCGATCAGACCGGTAGCCGCAGCGGCGACGCCGCGCAACGCCGCGGTGGCAAGCGGCCGGGCCGCGTGCTGGCTATAGACCATCCCGGCTAAGACCATGAAGAAGAACGCCGGTAGGCACATGGCGAGCAACGCGGCCGTCGCGCCGAGCCACCCCGCAAGACGGTCTCCCGCGAGAATCGCGACGTTGGTTGCGTTGAGCCCCGGCAGCGTGTTGCTGATCGAGGTCAGCTCCAAGAACTCGGTATCGTCGAACCAGGCTTTCTTGCGCACGAGCGAGTCGCGTAGATAGGCGACCACGCCGCCGCCGAAGCTGATCGCTCCGATCGTCAAGAAAACCAGAAATATCTCGACAACCGAGGGCTTCGGGGCCGCGCTATGTGAAGCGGGTTCCGTTGGCATGCTGGAGCCTGTTATCCGCGCTTAACCGCGCGGCCTCCGGCCTTACGTTAGGAAGGACGAGAAATCCGAGGATGCCGTAGGATAGCCGAAGAGCACGGTCGAGAGCACGTCCGCCGAAACCTTGGCCTTAATCGCGAGCGCGAAAACGTTGATCACTTCCTCGGTGTGCGGACCCAGCACGTGGGCGCCGAGAATCAAGCCGGTTGCGTCTTCGACCAGAACCCTGAACGCCGAACGGCGCGCCTGAATGCGCCGCGAGGAGTACCACTGCGTCGAGTCGCCGGCGTGAACGCGGAAGCGCAAGCCGCGCGCTCGCGCCTGCTCTTCATTGAGCCCCGTCGAGCCGAGCGGTGGGACGGTATAAACGATGCTGACCAAGCCGCAATCGTCCAGACGAGCTCGATTCCCTTCGATGAGGTTGCGAGCGGCTACGGCTCCCCCCGCGCCGGCCGTCGGCGTGAGCGGGAGCGTCCCGCTATCGGCGCAATCGCCGACCGCGTAAACCGACGGATTGCTCGTGCTCTGGAGAAACTCGTTCACCTTGACCCCTCGCTTCGTGCGCTCGACGCCGCCGGTATCGAGCGCCAGATCGTCGAGATCGGCGACGCGCCCAGCGCCGTGAACGACGGCGCCGGCTTCGACTTCAACGTCTTTGCCATCGGCCGTACAGGCAACCACGAAACCGTCGCCGCGCTTCTCGACCGCGTTTACCGTCACGTTGACGCGCACGTCGATGCCGATCTTCTCGCTGACGTCGACGACCTGGTCGACGAGTGCCGGATCGAAGCCGGTCAAAACGCGGGGGCCGCGTTGAAGGACGACCGGCGACGCGCCGGCGCGCGCGGCGAGGTGCGCGAACTCGAACGCGATATAGCCGCCGCCGATAAAGACGATCCGCTCGGGCAGTCGATCCAGATCGAGAAAATCCGTGCTGGTGATGAGGTGCTCTTCGCCGGCAAGGCCGAGCGTGGCTGGACGTGCGCCGGTCGCCAGCGCGACGTGGCGTGCCTGCACCCGTTCGTCGCCTAGGGAGAGCGTCTTCGCATCTTCAAAGCGAGCGGTTCCGTGAAACGTTGCGATCCCCGCGTTGCGCAGCTGCGTTTCGCGCTCTTTGGGAACCGGATCGGTAAAGGTGCGCTTGAAACGCATGAGCTCCGGCCAATCGATCCGCGTATCCCCGGCGATGCCGCTTCCGCGCATGCGTTGGGCCCAATCCACCAGCTCCGCGGCGCCGACGAGTACCTTTTTCGGGTCGCAGCCGCGCAGCTCGCAAGTTCCCCCGAACTGGCGGTTGTCGGCGATCGCCACGCGCCATCCCGCGCCGGCGCACGCCGTTGCGACGGACGTTCCCGATGTTCCGGTTCCGACGACCACCAGATCGTACTCGGTCATCTCGTCAAACCTCCATCTCTAACGGCGGTACGTTCGAGATCGATGAGCTTTCGCTTCCGCTCGACGCCCCAACGATATCCCCCGAGTTCTCCGGATCCGCGAATCACCCGGTGACACGGGATCAGCACCGCGGCGGGGTTGCGGGCGCAGGCCTGTGCGACCGCGCGCGCCGCCTTGGGATCGCCGATTGCCGACGCAACTTCGCCGTACGAGTAGAGATCGCCGCGCTCGATCGTCTGCAAGTACTTCCAGACGCGCATTTGAAAGGCCGTCGCGCGAACGTCGAGCGGCAAATCGAGCTTCGGTTCCCCTCCGGCGAGGTGCCGCGCGATCGCGTCGACCCAGGCGCGAAAGTGCGGGTGCTGTGGTTGGCGAATCGCTTCGATGTGCGCCTTGGCGTATTCGCGGCGTAATTGCGAGAGCAGCCCTTCGGAGCTTTCGCCGAACTGGATGAAGCAGATGCCGCGATCGGTCGCGCCGATCATCATCTTTCCGACCGGCGTCTCCAGGGTCGCGTAGGAGATCGAGACGCCTTCACCGGCACGCCGGTACTGTGCCGGCGTCATGCCCAGGCGCGAGATAGCTTGTTCGTAGACGCGGCTGGTCGAGCCGTAGCCGGCATCGAGTGCGGCAGCGTCGATCGCTTTGCGAGCCCCCAAGCCGGCCTTGAGCGCGCGCAGGCGCACGGTCGCGAGATACTGCTTGGGCGTGACGCCGACGACCGCTTTGAAGGTGCGGGCAAAATGGAAACGACTCATCCCGGCTCGCGAGGCAAGCTCAGCGAGCGTCAAGGCTTCATCGCTATGCTCCTCGATGTACCGGCAGGCGTCGCGAATCGGGACCTACAGCGGGGTTCGTTCTCAACATGGATATGAGTCTAGCCGAAGCCTCGACCGGGAAACCATCGGAAAGTTGCGCAGTTATGTTCGACCGATCGGCTTGCTCGCTCTCCCGTAGGCGGCCTGCCTGCCAGGCCTACTCGCCGGACGAGAAGAAAGGCCGAGCTACGGTTTCGAGCGGCCGTGGGCGGGTCGCTCGGCGGTCTTTGCTTGAGGTGCGATGAGGCGACTTTTCGGAATTTTCGGGCTCCTGGGCCTGCTCTACGGTTGTAGCGGCGCCGGTTATCTGCCCTATGCCCCGCACGCCCTCGATCCCTCAACGCTCGGATACCTCGTCCAAGGGGCCTCGCAAGCCAACGGCGTGCCGGTCGGCCTGGTGCGCGCGGTCGTCATGGCCGAGTCGGCCGGCGACCCGTCGGCCGTCAGCGTCGCCGGGGCGCAGGGGCTGATGCAGCTGATGCCCGGCACTTCGAGCGCCTGCGGAATCGCCAACCCCTTCGACCCGACCGAAAACGTGCAGTGCGGTACCGGCTACTTGCGCTCGCTGCTCCATCGCTATCGCAACAACGTAACGCTCGCAGTAGCCGCGTACAACGCCGGCCCCGGTGCGGTCGATCGCTATCACGGCGTACCTCCCTATGCGGAGACGCGAGCGTACGTTACACGCGTTCTCAGCGCGTACCGCAGCTACTGAATTTGGCGGGTAACCCGATGGCGACGCTGACGCACCGGCAGCCGCTACCTCGCGTTGGCGCGGCCCTCTTCCACTTGCCGATTCTCGACAGCTACATGCTGCGCGAGATGACGAGTCCGTTCCTGTTTGCGTTCGGCGCGTTTCTGCTCTTCTGGGCGCTGAACATCTTCTTTCTCGCGGCCGATTACATCATCAATCAGCACGCGCCGTTTTTCTTGGTGCTGCGCTTCGTCATCTTTCGCATCCCGCAGGCGATTCCGATGGCCTTTCCGTTCGCGTGCCTCTTCGCCGCCCTGCTCGCCATGGGACGCGTCATGGGCGACAACGAGATTACCGCGATGCGCACCGCCGGCATCTCGGTCATGCGCATCGCCCTGGCGCCGCTGCTCTTCGGCGCGGCGATGTTTCTCATTGCGTATGCAATGAACGAGTGGGTCGCGCCGGCCTCGGTCGACCTATCGACGCGCACCTTCTACCAAATCATCTACCACACCGACGCTCTGCCGGTCGAACCGCAATTTTTCCGCAAGGATCCCGACACCGGAAACACCTTTTACGTGACGCAGGTCGCGCCCGACAACAAGACGATGGTCGACGTGCAGATCTTCAAACCGGCCAAGTACGGCCCGTGGAACGAGACACTCCAGGCGAAGAGCGCGACAGTGCAAGGCAGCTCGCTCATGCTGCACGACGTGATCGACACGCGCTACAACAACGACGGATTCCTCACCAATCAGCAACACGTCAAGAGCGTTTCGATCGGCTTGCCGTTGGGGGAGACTGCTTCGCAGTTCGTCAGCCAAGTCAATAACGACCCGTGGACGATGAGCAGCAAGTCGCTGCGCATGCAGGTCAATGCACTGCAGTCTCAGGGAATCGGCGGAACCGCGATGGGCAACCTGCAGATCAACCTCGCCAATAAGCTCGCGTGGCCGTTCGCATGCTTCATCGGCGTCGTCGTCGCGCTGCCTCTAGCGCTGCGTTTCGGCAAGCGCGGGCGTACGCTCGGCATCGCATTGGCGATCATCGCATTTTTCGTATACTATCTCATGACGTCGGCTGCTTCGGCCTTTGGACGCAACGGGGCAATAAATCCATTTTTCGCCGCCTGGCTGCCGAACATCGTCATGGGAACCGCTGGTGCGATACTGCTTTGGCTGGAAGAGCGCTGACGCAGTGCCCTTCGGGATTCGCAGACATCGCGGCTTAGCCGCGATAGCGGCTCTCGTCGCGCTCCAAAGCGCGATTCCGATCTCAGCGCTGGCGTCGGCCGACGATCAAAATCAGCGCCTCGCGTTGCTCTTGTTCAACACTCAGACCTGCGCGCAGCACTATCGAGACGACACGGACACGGCAACCGTCGCCCAGGCGACGCCGACGCCCGCAGTCACCTCGACGCCATCGAGCGAAACCACCGCGCAGGAGACGCAGCCGCCCGGCGAGCCCGTCGCGCAAGAGACCCCGCCCCAGAGTTCCCCGGCGCCGATTCCGACCGCGACGGCGCCACCGACGCCCGGAATCCCGCTGGTGCCTCCCGGAACGAACAACGGCACCCGCACGCTCAACCCGACGCCGCGCCCCGCGCCCGGCGGGACCCCGACCGTCACGCCGCCGCCGATCCCGGGTGCGACGCCGAGTCCGACCTCGTCGACCGTCCCGATCTTCTTGATTCGCGGCGGCGAAACGCCGCCGCCGATTCCGCCTGCGGGGCAAGCGACGCCGGTACCGACCCCCGAGCCGACCGGCGCTCCGACGCTTGCTCCCGGGCACGTCGCCGTGATCTCCGATCGCTGGACCGGCAACCGCGCGCGCGGTCAGCCGAGCGACGCCGATCGGCAACGTGCACATCTACTACGGCGACGAAGAGATCGTCGGCGAAAAGGCTCATTTCGACGGCGTGCGCACGATTACGATCACCGGCAATCCGTTTTTGATCAACCACGAGCACAACTCCGTCCTAGCGGCCGACGCCATCACCTTCGACACGATCGCCGAGACGGCGAAGCTGGTCAACGGCAAGGGTGCGAGCGACGAGGGCGTCCAGCGCGGGCTGGTTCATTTCTCAGCCGACGATCTGCACACGGATCCGGACGGCACCGCGCACGGGAGCAATCCGTACGTCACGACGTGCGAGAACCCGCGAGGCGGTTATCACATCACCGGTAAGGACATGGAAGTCGTTCCCGGCGACAAAATCGTCATCCACAAGGCGGTGCTGTGGCTCGGTGCCGCCGCCGTCTTCTACCTGCCGCTGCTCGTCATTCCGCTGCGCAGCGTGGAGAACCAGCGCGTCCGGTCGCGATGGTTCCCGGAGGTTGGCTACAACTCGTACGAAGGCGCGTGGATCAAGATTCAGGTTCCTTTCGGAAAAGACCAGTACTATTACGGCTACTACATCGTCAACTATTACACCAAGGTCGGCCTCGGCCTGGGATACGTCGGGTTCTACGCAAGCCGTAAGGGCAAGCGCAGCGTCAGCGTCAACCTGTACACCATCAACAGCCGACTGGCCGGCGGCAGGCAAACCAACGCCGCGCTGCAAGAGCAGGAGAATTTCTCCGACCACCTGCGCAGCAACTTTCAGTTCTCCTATCAATCGAACTACGGCGCACTGGTCAATATTCCGCCCAACGAAACCTTGAGCGAGGCGATCGTCCACCAGACGACGCAGACCTCGCAGAACTACAGCTACAGCCACAGCTCCGTCGGCGGTCAAGGCAGCAGCGACGCCTTCACCTTTACCGACACGCGCCAGTTCAACGAAAACCTCAACCAGACGACGACCTACAACATCGCCGAGAGCAGTGCGACCTTCGGCGGCGTCACCTCCTTCAACAATCAATCCGAGTTCGACTACTTGATGCAGTATACGACTGCCGGCGCCGACTATACGGCCGAATTCGACAAGACTTATTCGCAGGAGGCCGTAGGGATCAACAAGATTCCCGAGTTCGAGGTTCGCCCGAACGACTTCTTCCAGCACTTCATCATCCCGCTCTCGGCCCAGCTCACGGTCGGCGAGTATAGCGAGCCCTCGGGCGACGGCGAGCCGCAGAGCCTAGCGACGTGGCGGGGCGATGCGAACCTCGTCGCGGGACCGCTCGAAGCGAAGGTTTTGGGCAGCGATTTTCAGGGCACCGTTACCGTCGACCAGTACGCCTACGGCACCGGCGACCTCAAAGCGGCGATCGAGCAAGACTTCAGCTTGACGACGCCGATCGGCTCGCACGTCGTCAACACCATCACGTACAACGAAGCGAACTACAACGGCCCGGCGCTCGTGCCGTTTCAGTTCCTCGATCAGCAGCCGACGGAGAATACCAAGAACATGCAAGACTTGATACGTCTCTTCAACGACGACGTCTACGCCTTCTCTGTGGGCTATTCGACGAACTTCGACGGCTCGGCGCTGCCGTTGAGCTACCAGCTCACCGCACGCCCTTCACAGCGTTCGGTCGTACTGCTCAGCGGTTCGTTCATTCCCGGTCCCGGCCAGGGCTTCGAAACGACCAACCTCCAGCTTTCGACGCCGTTCGGACGCGACGCGTCGCTGCAGTTCGTTACCAACGTCAACTGGAGGGGCCCCGAATTCTTCGCCGACAAGATCATCTACTACACGCGGACGATCGGGAACTGTTACCAGCTCATGGTCCTGTACAACGAATCGCAAGCCGCGGTCAACGTCGGCCTCAATCTGCTGGCGTTCCCGAACCAGACCGCGGTATTCAACATCGCGTCACCGCAGCCGGTCGTCCCGACCACCTTCAACTTCTAGGGGCAGGGCGTGGGTGCAACCGGGTTGTTCGAGATCTCGATGCTCGCGATCTCCGCGGCCGGATCCTGACCGGAAGTATAGAGGGCGAAGTACGTGTTGTCGAACGGTTCGGTTACGCAGAGCTGCGGCCGCAGGATGAACTGCGGATCGACCGGTCCGCCGGCACCCATGGAATCCAAGAAGAACCATTGACCGCCGGCGCCGCTCGCCTGCGTGATGAACGCGTTGAACGTCCAGAGATCGGAAGGACTCTGAGTCGGCCCGGGCGAGGGCGACGCGATCCCTTTGAAGACCGACTTCTGGAAGACCATCGAGAACTCGGTGCCGCTGCCGTTGCTGTTCGGATTATACGTGAACAGCTGCGGCGTCGTATGCAACGGCAGCCAGGACGGTGGAATGTGAGCGTTGCTGTTTCTCACGAACTGAACCGCTTGAGCGTAGGACGTCCCGCCGGTACCGAGCGCGGCCAAGGCAAACGAGTAGCCGGCCCAGTTGGTCTGCAAGGTATCCGTCGACGGCGTGACGCCGCTTCCCGATGTATTGAAGACCATCAAGTACTGGTACTGCTGGAAGTTGAAGATAGACTGAACGTCAAAGTGTATCGCCATGAATCCCGGAGGCGCGCCGCCCGCTCCCAATCCCAGAGGGTTCGGTGTTACCTGACGCCCGCACGCAACGACGATGAACGCCGTTACGAAGACGATTACGAAGCCGAAGTTTAGTTTACGAAGCATGGTCTCCTCAACGCCGCTGCGCGACGCCGGCGTCGCGGCTTGCGCGGCAATCGCATTGGCGGCGGCGTTTCCCAAGCTCGGTGCGGCGTGGATCGTCCCGTTTGCGACAGCGGCGTTGTTCTGGACGTGGCAAGGCGCTTCCTGGAAACGCGCTGCGTTCCTCGGTTGGTTCGCGGGTATGATTTTCTTCGCGCTCGAGTTCGCGTGGATCGGCCATACGGTCGGACGCTACATCGGAGTCTTCGGTCCGTTCCTCGCATTTGGACCGGCGCTCATCGAAGCACCGTTCTTCGCGCTCGCCGGCGCGCTCAGTGCGGTTGCTTACGAGCGCATGCGGCCGAACCTCGCCCCGCTCGGAGCGGCCGCTGCATTCACGATTTGCGAATGGCTGCGATCGATCGGCGTACTCGCGGCCCCGTTCGATCAGCTTGGATACACCCAGGCGGATCTGCCGTTGCGCGCCATCGCGGCCTACGCCGGAACGTATGGCGTAACGTTTGCGCTGTGCGTGCTCGGCGCGTATATCGCCGATGCGGTTCGACGGCGCACCTGGCGCCCGCTAGCGGTTACCGCCGCGACGATCGCAGTCGTCACGTCGGCGGCATGGATCGCGTGGCCGGCGCGGCGGCTGCCGGCTCCAACGATTCCGGTTGCCGCAGTGCAAGGCAACATCGCCCAGTCGTTCAAATGGAACTCACTCGGCGTGGCGGTGCGCCGGTACACCTCGATGACGCGCATCGCGGGAGCCTCCAATCCCGCGCTAATCGTTTGGCCCGAAACGGTGATCACCACCACGCTCGACCTCAACCCGACGCTCTTCCGGCGCTTCACGAACCTTGCGACCGAGGTCAACGCGACGATCGTCGCGGGAAGCCTCGACTTTGGCGACGGCGCGCTGCACAATGCGCTCTACATCTTCTCCCCGCACGGAGGCTTCGCGATCTATAACAAACGCCAACTCGTTCCGTTTGCCGAGTGGTTTCCGGGGCGCGCGTTCCTGTCGTGGCTGCCATACCTTGCGGCACTCAACGGCGGGCTGGAACCGGGACGCGTCGACGGCGTTTATCCGACAAGGGCGCTGCCGATCGCGCCGCTTATCTGCTGGGAATCGGCCTTCGCCGATCTCGCCCTCGCGCAGATCCGCAGAGGCGCGCAGCTCCTGGTCGTCTCCACCGACGACGCGTGGTTCGGAGAGACCTCTGGACCCTACATGCACGCACAGATCGCCCAGCTTCGTGCGATCGAGACCGGTGCGTACGTCGTCCGCGCGGCGGCGACCGGCATCAGCGGGATCGTGAGACCAGACGGCACGTGGCAGATGCGCAGCCGAATGCAAAAGCGGATCGTGGTCTCCGGAAAGGTGGGGCCGCGCGTTCCGACGCTTTTCTCAGTCGTCGGACCGACAACGATCGCGGTGCTCCTGGTCGCGCTCTACGCCGCGCTTCTCTCGGACCCGCGGGCCGAGCGGCTGGAATAAAACAACGTGCGTAAGAGGTTCACCTGGAAACGCCTAGGGATCGTCGCCGGGGTTCTCATCCTCGTCTGGGTCGTCGTCGAGGTTATTCTGGCGGGGGGCGGAACGCCGCCGCTTCCGCCGGCGCAGGTCCCGATCGACCTGCGCGGGGGTCACGTGCTCAACAACCACATCCAGACCAAATCGTGGAGCTTCGACTACGACCGCGCTCGGCTATCGCCCGACGGCATGAGCGGCAGCGTCGACGGCGTGCGCAACGGAATCGTCTTTCGCAAAGGCAAGCCTTATCTGCGAGTCTCCGCCCAGCACGTGCGCCTCAACGTCTCGACGCTGGATTTCACCGCGGTCGGGAAGGTCCACATCGAGCGCATCGACGACCCCGAGAATCGTTCGTTCGATACCGACTTCGTTACGTGGACCAACGACGCCAAAGTAATGCGAATGCCGCACCCTAGCTACATCCATTCCGGGGGACAGACGCTACGAATCGACGGGATCACCGTCAACTTCGACGATAACACGGTCCATCTGGGAAAGGTGAGCGGGAGAGTCGACGTCCACCGCTGAGGGAACGGTGCCGCTCTCCCGAGCTAACTTCCTTCGCCGAGTTTCTTCTTAGCCTCGGCGATCAGCTTCTTAACCTTCTGGCCGCCTTTGTGGCCGATCTCTTCGTAGAAATCCGAGCCGTACTTTTCCTTGACGACTTTCCCGCCTTTTTGACCGATGGATTCATAGAACTCCACGCCGTGACGGTCGCGCGTTGCTTTTCCGCCTTTGCGGCCGATGTCTTCATAGAAGGTCGAACCGTACCGGTCGCGTACGGTGTCGCCGCCTTTCTTGCCCGCCTCACGCACTGACATCTCGCGTTTGGCCGCATCGTCGTGTTTGTTAGCCATGAATCTTCATTATGCGGCGCCTCCTAAGACGCTGCCGCCTTGCGCTTGGGGCGCTGGCCGCCTTTCTGTCCGATTACTTCGTAAAACGTCGGGCCGTATTTGCTCTTTGTCGCTTCCCCGCCCTTGCGGCCGATCTCTTCGTAGAATTCCGAGCCGTATTTCGCTTTCACGCGTTCGCCACCACGGCGACCCGCTTCGCGGACGCTCATACCACCGGCTTGTCCTGAGTCCTGTGCCATTTCCACTGATCCTCTCATTGGGATTAGGTACGGATTTACTCTTTCCCATACAAGCGCTTGGTAAACTCAGGATTTGCTGAGAATCGCCCGTCCGGCGTCACATTCAGCGCGGCCTTCATCCTTTCTTTAAACTTTCTCCCAGCCCAGACGCCCCCGGCGCCGGCTCGGCTGCGACAATTCTCTACTTTCCAAACGCTGGGGGCGGCTCTGCTGTGACCAGGCGCTCGTAGACCGTCGTCGTGCTCTCGCGCAAGTGCTCGAGATTGCCGTCGTTCTCAATCACGAAGTCCGCGCTGCGCCGCGCCTCCTCGGGCGCGATCTGGGCTGCGATTCGGGCACGCACGCGGGCCAAATCGACGCGATCGCGTTCGACGACGCGAGCGATGCGCTCTTCGAGTGGCGCAACGACGAGGATCGATTTGTCCACGAGCCGATCGTACCCGGTCTCAAAGAGCAAGGGCACGACGTGCACGACGAGCTGGCCGGGTTTGGCGTGCGCTTCGCGTTCCATCGCGCGGCGGCGGATATGGGGGTGAAGCAGTGCATTGAGCCGTTCGCGCGCGGAGGGGTCGCTAAACACGATCTCCGCCAACGCCCCGCGATCGAGCACGCCGGCCCGCACGACGTGAGGCCAGACGCGCGCGATCTGCATGAGGCCGTCGCTGTGCGGAGCGACGACCTCGCGCGCGATTGCATCGGTATCTACGACGAAGGCGCCCAGTCCGGCGAGAATCGCCGCTACCGCGCTCTTCCCCGCGCCGATACCGCCGGTTAGCCCGACGCGCACCGGCGGTTCCTCGACGCCCCGGCGTTACTCCCCGGGAGCGTCCTCGACGACGGCGGCGGCGACAGGTGCCTCGACGCCGATCTCTTCCTCAACAGCGTACTTCTCGATCTCCTCTGGAGGCACGTCGGCAACGTGCTGGATCGATGCCGTGATCCGGCGAGTCGCGTGGTTGATCGTGAGCAGGGTCACTTCGACGTCCTGACCGGCGTTGAATTGTGCCGCCGCATCGAACTCGCCCTTGGGCACCATCGCAAGGATGCCCGGAATCACCTCGACGAGCAAGTAGTTCGGCGTGACCTTCACGACTTGCGCCGAGAGCTTGTTGGTTTCGTAGAGGCGGTCGGCGTATTGGTCCCACGGATCCGGAAGCGCGTGCTTGAGCGAGAGGCTCACCTTCTTCGCCTCGGCATCGAACTTCATGATCTCGACTTGCACGACGTCGCCGATCTTCACGACCTCCGACGGGTGCTTGATTCGTGCGTACGAGAGCTCGCTGTTGTGAATCAAGCCGTCGATGCCGCCCAGGTCGACGAACGCCCCGAAATCGGCCAGACGCACGACGACGCCCTCGCGAATTTGGCCCACTTCGAGCGTATCGAGCAGCTCCTGCTTCTTCGCCTGCAGCTCTTCTTCGAGCACGAGACGCTGCGACAGAACGACGCGGTGGCGCTTGTGGTCGAGGTCGATTACCTTTAGTCGCAGGTGTTGCCCGACGAGCTCGTCGAGATTGCCGACGGGTTGGCGGCGGATCTGCGACGCCGGCACGAAGCCGCGCATGCCGAGATCGACCAGCACGCCGCCTTTGACGACTTGCGTGACCGTCGCCTCGATGACCTCGTCGCGATCGTGGGCCTCGATCACCTTCTCCCACGTCTTGAGCGCGCGAGCGCGCCGTTCCGAAAGGAAGAGCGTGCCGTCCATCTCGTCGATGCGATGAACCATCACTTCGACGGTGTCGCCGACTTTCAGGAGTTTGTGATCGATCGCGAGCGAAAGCTCGCGGAAGGGAAGGACGCCTTCGGACTTGCCGCCGACGTCGACGAGCACTTCGTCTTTGTCTTTTTGAACGATGGTTCCGGTCAGAACTTGGCCTTCGTCGAGAACCTTCAGCGATTCTTCGTAGAGGCGCTGCTCGAGCGCCAGCTGGTCTTCTTCTTGATGATCGTTGATCGGGAGCGATTTCCGTTGTAGAGATGTGTATTTTCCTGCCTTCGTGTTATTTGTTTATCGTTGACATCGCCGGCACCACCACGTACCGCGCGCAGCCATCACGGTTCGGACGATCTTGCTTCGCCCGCAACGCGGACAAATCTCGCCCAATCTGCCGTAGACGGAGAGGTCGTTCTGGAAGCCACCTCGCAGCCCGTCGGCATCTACGTAATCGTCGACGCTCGTCCCGCGCCCTTCGATGGCGCGTTGCAAGACGTCGATGATGGCGTAACGCAAGCGGCGAATCGCCGGTTTCGTCAAGGTCCGGGCGGGCCGGCTCGGACGAATCCGGGCCTCCCAGAGCGCCTCGCACGCGTAGATGTTGCCGATGCCTGCGATGCGCCGCTGATCGAGGAGCAATACCTTGACCGGCGTCGTCCGCCCCGCCAGCATACCGATAAAGGCTTCGTGTGTAAAGCCTGAGGAGAGGGGCTCGATGCCGAGCTCCCGGTCCCACGCTTCGCCCGGGAGCACCAGGCGCATTCGCCCGAATGTCCGCACGTCGGAGAAGCTGAGACGGCACCCGTCGGTAAAGTGGAGCACCACGTGCGTCCCCGGCTGCTCGGGCCTGCCGGCCTGCGATACGACGAGCCGCCCGGTCATGCGCAGGCTCGTCACGAGAGCGCTTCCCGAGCTGAGCTCGATGACGGCGTACTTCCCGCGGCGCGTGATTCCGGCTATTCGCTCGCCGGCGAGCACGTTTGCGAACGAGAGGCCGGGCGGCGCGACTGCGATCTTCCCGGTGCGCACCTCAACGCGCTCGATCGTCTTTCCGGCGATGCGCCGCGCGAGGCCGCGAACGATCGTCTCTACTTCTGGGAGTTCAGGCAACTATTGCGGCGCGGGCACGTCGTGCAGCGAGAGCTTGAGGCCGGCGACGATTCCGTCCTTCGCCGCTTCGCCGCCGTTCAGCTCGATGACGTACTTGGCTTTGGCCTCCTCGCGCGGAATCGAGTCGTCGGACTCTTTAGGGTTAACGACGGGCACGTTGGCGAAGACGCGGCGGACGGTGCCGTCGGCGGCGACGAAGATCATGTCGAGCGGCAGCAGCGTGTTCTTCATCCAAAAGTCGACCGTCTCGTCGCGATCGAAGACGAAGATCATGCCGGTATGCGCGGGAAGTGAGGAACGGTTCATCAAGCCGTGCTCGCGCTGCGGTTCGGTGCGCGCGACTTCGAGCGTCAGGTCGGCCTGCGGTGCGTGAAGCACGACGGTCGGAAGCGGCCAGGGCCAGCGCCGCGGCGAGATCATACACGCTCCAGCGCCTCCTCGCCAATGGGCTCGACGTCGTACCAATTGCCGGCCGGACTTGAGCGTCACTTCGAGCGGCACCGAGAGCGCGATGGCGCTCTCCATGTGGCTGCGCACGAGGTTGGCAACGTCGCTCAGCTCCGTCTTGCGCACTTCGAAGATCAGCTCGTCGTGAATCTGCAGCAGCATCGTCGCATCGAGACCGGCCTCTTCGAGCGCGCGGTCGATGCGCACCATCGCAAGCTTCATGAGGTCGGCCGCGCTGCCTTGCAGCGGCGCGTTGGTCGCCTCGCGCTCCGCCGCGGCGCGCAGCATGTAGTTGCCCGAGATCAAGCCCGGCATGTATCGCCGCCGCCCTAGGATCGTCGCGACGTAGCCGTTGCGGCGCCCCTCTTCGATCGTGCGCTCGATGTAGGCGCGCACCGACGGGAAGCGCGCAAAGTATGCCGTTGTGATCTCCTTGGCCTCGGCGCGGCTGATCTCGAGACGCTGCGCCAGCCCGAAGTCGGACATCCCGTAGAAGAGCCCGAAGTTGACGCTCTTGGCCATCCGGCGCTGATTCGGATCGACCGCACTGCCGGGCGCGACGCCGAAGATCTGGCGCGCCGTGAAGTCGTGGATGTCCGCACCCTCCTCGAACGCGCTGCGCATCGCTTCGTCGCCTGAGAGATGCGCCATCAAACGCAGCTCGATCTGGCTGTAGTCGGCGGCGAGCAGGACGTACTCGTCGCCCTTCGCTACGAAGGCGCGGCGGATGCGCCGGCCCAGCTCGCCGCGCACCGGAATGTTCTGCAGGTTCGGATTGGTCGACGAGAGCCGCCCGGTCGCGGTCGCGGTCTGATTGAACTCGGTGCGCAAGCGTCCGTCGCGCGCGTCGACGAGCTGCGGAATCACGTCGACGTAGGTGTTCTTCAGCTTGGTGACCTCGCGCCACTCGAGCACGAGCGCGCAGATCGGGTACTCGCGCGCCAAACCCGCAAGCACCTCGACGCCGGTCGCCCAGCCGGTCTTGGTCTTCTTGCCGCCGGGAATCTGAAGCTTGCCGAAGAGCACTTTGCCGAGCTGCTGCGGCGAGCCGATGTTGAACTCTTCGCCGGCAAAATCGTAAATCTGCCGTTGCAGGCGCGCTGCCGCGGCTTCGACTTCCCGTCCGATCGTCTCCAGCTCGCGCGGATCGATGGTCACGCCGGCCTCCTCCATGCGCGCGAGAACGGGGGCGAGCGGCACTTCGACCTCTTCGTAGAGCGCGAGCTGATCGCGTGCTTCGAGCTCGGTGCGCGCCTTTTCGATGAGCCGCAACGCAGCGTCGGCATCGGCGGCTACGTCGATCGGGAGCTCGACGCCGAGAAAATGCGTCGCGGCGTCCTCGATCTCGGCCAACCCGCGCGAAGGATCGAGCAAGTGCGCGGCGATCATCGCGTCGTCGTCGAAGCGCGCGCCGCGTATCCCGGCTCGCCATAGAGCGCGCAGCAGGCGTTTGGCATCGTACGCCCCGACTCGCACGCTGCCCGCGAAGAGCTTTTCAAGCGCCTCGCGCACGTTCTCTCTGGCCAGCGCACCGCTTGCAAAGGCGATCGCTTCGCCGGCGCGCCCGCTCACGCCGAGATCGTCGCCGCGCAGCGCGAACGCGACGCGTTCGCCGCTGCCGAGCGACTCCAGCTCGCGCGCCAGCTGCGCGAACTCGGGAGGGTCGACCGACGGCACGTAGCTCCGATAGTTGCCCTCAAGGCGCGTGCCGATCTCGAAGAGCGGAAGATCCGGCGGCGGTTGGAGCTTGGCGAGCAGCGTCTTGAACTCGAGGTCGCTATAGAGAGGGTAGAGCTCGGCATCGGAGGGCGCGTCGTAGCGGCTGCCCTCCCAATCGACGGCGAGCGGCAGGTCGCGCCGCACGATCGAGACCGCGCGGCAGAGGCAGGCCTGGGCTCCGTACTCTTCGATCAGTCTTTCCAGCTTGGGATTGCCGGCGAGCGACGGATCCGCGACCAGCGCATCGAGCGAACCGGCAGCCTGCAGGAGCTTGGTAGCCGTCTTTTCGCCGACGCCGGGAATGCCGGGAAGATTATCCGACGGATCGCCCTTGAGCCCGCGGTAATCGGGCAGCTGCTCGGGATCGAGCCCGAATCGCTCGCGCACTGCGGCCGGATCGTACCGCCCGAGCTCGGTGATGCCGCGCCGCGTCGTCAAGACCGTCGTCCGATCGTCGACGATCTGCAGCAGGTCGAGATCGCCGGTGACCACGACCGTCTGCTCGCCCATCTCTTCGGCTTGACGCGCCAGCGTCGCGATGACGTCGTCGGCTTCCTGGCCTTCCACCTCGACGATCGGGATGCGATACGTCTCGAGAACGCGGCGTACGAGCGCGAACTGACCGCGCAGCTCGTCGGGCATCGCCCGTCGCTGCGCTTTGTACTCCGCGAAGAGCGCGACGCGCTCGGCCGGCATGCCCTTGTCGAAGGCGGCGATGATATGCGTCGGTTTCTCGTCGGCGATCAGCTTGTTGAGCATCATCGTGAAGCCGTAGACCGCGTTGATCGGTACGCCTTTGCTCGTCGTCAGCCCGGGAAGCGCGAAGAACGCTCGATAGACGAGACCGTAGGTGTCGAGCAGCATCAATGCCATGTTAACGCCATGCTACGGAACAACCAGCGTTGACGAGCCGGCGCTGACGCTTCCGTCATCGGAGATGCCCAGAACCGAGAGCGTATAGCTTCCGCTGCGCGCGGGCAGCTGAATCGCTACCGCACCGGCCGCCGGCACGCGCGATGCTCCACGAGACCGCCTCGGTCTCGGCTTGCGCCAGCGTGCTCTCCGGCGGCGGCTCGGTGCGGCGAACGAAGCCGAGCACTTGCGCGTGATCGCCGGTCGAGTTGACCCACGGATGCCAGGTCACCGCCTCCGGCGCGCTGTTTTGCGTCGTGCTCACGCCGATCGCAAGCAGCGACGGCGCCGAGGCGAAGAGCGCGCTTCCCGAGGGCATGCCGCGGCTGACGCGCACGACGAGCGTACCCGGCCCTCCCGACGCACCGTCTATCGCAACGTTCGCGGTTTCGCCGGCCGCAATCCGTGCGCCGGAGACCGAAGGCGGAGAGAAGTGCGGTCGTCCCGGTGCGCGAGAGCGCGACCGTGACCGTGCTCCACTCGATCGCGCCGTCGCGAACGAACGCGGCGCCGATCGCGCAGGTCGCCGGCCGCGTCGGCGGCTCGCAAACGTGCGACCGCGTGTCCACCGTCGACGCGCACGACGCTGGTCTGCGACCCGAGCGCGCTCTCGAAGGTGATCAGGGCCTCGCCCTGCGATCCCGGCGCCTGTGCGTCGACGACGACGTCGTCACCGGCGCGATACGCCGCTCTTGTCGAGCTTGACGTGCACGTTCGCGCTACGGCCGTCGGTCGCGGCGGCGGCGACCTGCGGATCGATCTGCACTTGTGCGGCGTCCATCGCGCGACCGCCGTGGTCGACGCTGGCGAAGACCAAGTTCGTGCCGAGCGGAGGTGCAGAGAAGCTTCCCCGCGCGTGCCCGTCGGCGTCGAGCGTGAGCTGCTGCTGCGCGATCGACGCACCGTGAACGAGCGCAACGGTGACGCTCGCACCGGCCAGCGGTTTTCCGTCGATCTCTTGCGCGTAGACGTCGAAGCCGAGCGGCGTCCCCAGACTCTGCTCTTCGCGATCGACGTTCAAACGTATCGCCGTCTGCCCCGTTGGAACGACGACGCGCGTGTCGGCGGTCGCGCCGCCCGATTCGACGTGCACGCCGTAGGTCGACGCGAGCTCGTCGTTCGGGTGCGGAATCGCAATCGTTGCGTTGCCGCTGCCGTCGGTACGCACCGATTCCGTCGAACCACGCGGTCGTGGCCCAGGGCGTCTCGTCGGAAGCGTAGCCGACGTAGACGTGCGGCGACCGAACGACGGTAACGCGAACCGTAGCGCCGCCCTGCGATGAGTGAATGGTAAGCGGAACGTCCTGTCGCGGATCGCACGGGCCGCTGCATGCGGCGTTCGCGTCGAGCGAGAGGCCGCCGGCGTTCGCATCGACGTGGACGGTCGCGCCGCCGGCGCCGCCGGCGGCCTGCGCCAGCACGGCGTAGTCGCCGGCGGCCGCATTCTGCGGCACGGCGAACGAAGCCGTAAATGCGCCTGCCCCGTCGAGCGGGACGCGTTGCTCGGCGATCGCTCGCGCTCCGGTGCGAATCGAGACGACCGCGCTGCCCGAGCTCGGGCGCAAGACGCCGCGCGAGCGCGTTCGCGCGAAGCCGACGACGCGCACCACGTCGCCGGCGTGAACGACGGCCGAATCGGTGCGCACGCCGACGATCGTCGACGGCAGCGGAGCTTGCGGCAGCAGGCTCAGGAACGCATAACTGCTTCCCCACTGCGCGAGCGCGAAGACCGGTCGCGACGCGCGGTTCCAGCGGATCGTTCCCTGATCGTCGGTCATCGCCGTCGCAAACGTACCGTTAACGACGAGCTGCTCGCGCATGCGCGCCAGCGGCATGCCGGTCCCGAGATCGATACCGAAGATCAAAAGCTCGCCCGGCGTCTCTTTGGAGATTAGACCGATGCGCGAGCGGTTGATCCACACTTGCTCGCCGACGTCGCCGCGCCGCGCTTCAACGACGAAGAAACCCTCGCGCGTCCCGAGCTGCACGTCGACTTCGTTCGATTGAAACTGATAGCCGCCGGGCGGCGTAAAGTTGAACGAGCTGATCGGGCGCCGTCCGCGACGTGACGATCGCGCGAACGCGCGCATTCGACCCGGCCATCAAGACGTCGGCGGGATCGACTTGGTACACCGAAAACGCGACCGGTGCGCTCGAATAGGTGTCCAGGCGAACCGTCGTCGGCTTCCACGGGACGCTCGAATCGCCGGCAAAGAGTGCGAAAGTTGCATCGAGACGATGAAGATCGACGATCGGCCGCTCGGCCGCAACCGGTTCGACGCTGAGCAGAAGGCCGATCAGAACGACGGCGAGGAGACGAGCGACGAGCATGCGTCGGGGCTGCTTCGGCAGGTCGAAGTGCGAGGCCCGCGTAAAGCGCAGTACGTGGACGAACAAGCGGCAGGGGAGCGACCGACCTCGACGCGATGCCGTTTCTGCGGTTTCGAAGAGGGCCCGACCGACGCGCAAGCGGTCCGCGAGAAGACGCACTTTCAGGTCGTCGTCGCGTGCGGATCGTGCGGACATCCCTTCGCCGTCCTGTCGCGCAACTAGTGACGTTACGATTGCTGCCGCTCCATGCGGCGCTGCTCGCCGACGCTCCTTGCGGCGACGCCGGCGCCGAGCCCGCATCCTCCGAGCGGTTCCGTATCCGAAGGTGCCGCTGCACACCGAAGTCGTCGTCGAGGTCAACAACAAGGGTCAGGTCGTGCGCATCAAGTCTTCGAAGCAATCGAAGGTGCGCATGTTTCAACATCCAGACGTACGGCAACGCCTGCAGATGTGGATTCGGCAAGTCCCGACGGCACCGCCGAGGTCGGCCTCTACCGCGTAACCTACGACTACAATCCGAAGACGGAGAAAATCACGCGCCACGATTTCGCTTGGTCTCCGCCGGCGGCAACTGGGCGAACGACCAGGGCGCGGCCAACGTGATGATGGAGCACGGCGAGAAAAGAGGCGCAAGAAGAGCAGAAGACATGCAGGAGCAGCAGCAGAAGCAGAGCACGAAGCTGCCCTCGCTCAACCAGATTCGCGGTGCACTCGCCGAGCCCAAAGCCGACCATGGCCGCTACGCTGCCGCCGTAGACTAAGGCGCTCTTCTGAGGTTCGTCACGTACCGTACGGCCGGCGAGCCGGCGCGCCCGGCGTGCTGGAGGGCGAGTTCGTTCGCCCGATCTCGACCCCGACGCTGCGCGAGTACATCGCGCTCGCGCCGCACGAGCGCATCGCGTGGCACGCTGCCGACGGATCTGATTCCGCTCGCGGACGTCGCGCTCGACGCGCCCGTGCGCCCCGCGCGCAACGTCTTCTGCGTCGGACGCAACTATCTCGAGCACGCAAGCGAAGGAGCGCGCGCTGCAGGGCGCGAGTTGAAGCTCCCGACCGTGCCGACGTTCTTCACCAAAGCGCCGACGCGCGATCGCCGCTCCCGGAGCGACGCTGCATCTGAGCTCGCGGGTTTCCCGCGAATACGATTTCGAAGCCGAGCTCGCCGTCGTCATCGGCGCGGAGTGCAAGGACGTGCCTGAGGACGAGGCGCTGCACGTCGTCTTCGGGTATACCGCGCTCAACGACGTTACCGCGCGCGACCTGCAGCGCGAGCACGGCCAATGGTTCAAAGGAAAGAGCCTCGACGACAGCTGCCCGATCGGTCCGTGGATCGTCACGCCCGAGGAGCTCGGCGACCCGCAATCGCTCGGCCTTCGCCTCCTGCGCAACGGCATGGAGAAGCAGCGCAGCAACACCTCGAAGATGATCTTTCCGATCGCGCGGATCGTCGCCGAGCTCTCGCAAGGGGATGACGCTCCTTCCCGGAGACGTGATTGCGACCGGCACGCCCGAGGGCGTCGGGTTCGCGCGCACTCCGCCCGAGTTTCTGGCCGACGGCGACGTGCTGGAGGTGGAGATCGAGCGAATCGGCATCCTGCGAAACCGGGTCGCATCGCATAGGGCATTATCTCGACAAAGGGCGCCGTCGCTTTCGAGCCGTATGGCTGCCTATGATCGTCGCCGTTCCTCGCGAGGCCGCGGTAAAGGAGCGCAGGGTAGCGCTCGTGCCCGAAACCGTCGCCCGATTCGTGAAGTCGGACGTCGCCGTCTGCGTGCAGCGCGGTGCGGGCGACGCCGCCGCCTTCCCCGACCAGCTCTACGACGCCGCCGGTGCGACCTTCGCCGACGACGCGCGCTCGCTCGCCGGCGCCGCCGATGCGCTCGTTACCGTCGGGCGGCCCAGCGACGAGATGCTCGCCGCGCTGCGGCCGGGCAGCGTCGTCGTCGGCTTCCTCAATCCGCTCGGCGATCCGTCTTTCGTACAGCGGCTCGCCGATGCAAAAGTCACGGCGCTCGCGATGGAGATGATTCCGCGGATCACGCGCGCGCAGTCGATGGACGCGCTCTCGTCGCAGAGCAATATCGCCGGTTATAAAGCGGTCCTGCTCGCCGCCGCCGCGCTGCCGAAGTTCTTTCCGATGCTCACCACCGCCGCCGGAACGATCCCGCCGGCGAAGGTGCTCGTGCTCGGCGCGGGCGTCGCCGGATTGCAGGCGATCGCGACGGCGCGCCGGCTCGGCGCGGTCGTCAGCGGTTACGACGTGCGCGCGGTCGTCAAGGAACAGGTGCAGTCGCTGGGCGCGACCTTTCTCGAGTTCGATCTCGGCGCCGACGCCGAGGGCGCCGGCGGATACGCGAAAGAGCTGACGCCCGAACAGCAGGAGCGGCAGCGCGCCTGGATGGTCGAGCAGATCGGCGCCAACGACGTCGTGATCACGACCGCGCTCGTGCCCGGACGCAAGGCGCCGGTGCTGGTCAGCGAGGCCGCCGTCGCGGCGATGAAGCCCGGCAGCGTCATCGTCGACATCGCGGCCGAGGCCGGCGGAAACTGCGCGCTCACGGTCGGCGGCGAAATCGTCACGTCGCCCAACGGCGTCACGATCGTCGGCACGACGAACCTGCCGGGCACGATGCCGGCCGATGCGAGCCGGCTCTACTCGCGCAACGTCTACGCGCTGCTCTCGCCGTGGATTCGCGACGGCACGCTCGATGTCGATATGAACGACGACGTCGCCAAAGGCGCGGTGGTCGCGCGCGACGGCAGCGTCTTGATCGGAGGAAGCGCATCGTGACCGAGCTCGCGCATCTCATCGCCCCGCTCACCGTGCTCGTGCTGGCCGTCTTCGTCGGATTCGAAGTGATCTCGAAGGTGCCGACGACGCTGCACACGCCGCTGATGTCGGCGACGAACGCGATTCACGGAATCGTGCTGGCCGGCGCGATCGTGATCGTCGCGCGCTCTACGGGGGCGAGCACGGGCCGCTGCTGACCGTTCTGGCGGTCGCGGCCGTGACGCTCGGCGCGATCAACGTCTTCGGCGGATTCGCGGTAACCGAACGCATGCTGCAAATGTTCCGGCGCAAGGAGGACCGCAAGTGAACGTCGCGATCGACCTCGCCGATCTCGTCGCGATCGCGCTCTTCATCTACGGCCTTCACGAGCTGAACTCGCCGGCGACTGCGCGCCGCGGCAATCGCTTCGCGATGGTCGGCATGGTGATCGCGCTGGTCGGCATCCTCGTGCGAACCCAAGGGGTCGGATGGCCCGCCGTCGCGATCGGCGTCGCGATCGGCGGCATCGTCGGCATCTACGCTGCGCTCAAAGTCAAGATGACCGCGATGCCGCAGATGGTCGCGCTCTACAACGGTGCCGGCGGCGGCGCGGCGGCGCTCGATCTCGACCGTCCAGTTCTTCGATCGCGAACCATGCGGCGGGCATCGACGACGTCGTCGCCGTCTCGCTCGTGCTCTCGGCGATCATCGGCGCGATCAGCTTCTGCCGGATCGATCGTCGCGTTTCTCAAGCTGCAGGAAGTGATGACCGGACGCCCGATCACCTATCCGGGCCAGCAGGTCGTCAACGCCCTCGTCCTGCTGGCCATCGCTCGCGCTGGCGGTCGTGGTTCGTCGTCACGCTCGGCACGCTGCCGGCGTGGGGATTCGTCGCGCTGCTCGCGGGCGCGCTGCTGCTCGGCGTGCTCTTCGTCTTGCCGATCGGCGGCGCCGACATGCCGGTCGTCATCTCGCTGCTCAACTCGTTCACCGGCGTCGCCGTCGCGATCACCGGCTTCGAGATCGACTCGGACGCTGCTGATCATCTGCGGCGCGCTGGTCGGCGCGAGCGGCACGATCCTGACCGTCGCGATGAGCCGCGCGATGAACCGCCCGCTGACCAACGTGCTCTTCGGCGCGTTCGGCGCGGCCGGCGGCACCGAGGTCGCAGCCGGCTCGGGCGGGCCGCAGCAGATCCGCAGCGCGAGCGCCGACGACGTCGCCGTCATGCTCGCCTACGCGTGCAAAGTGATCTTCGTTCCCGGTTACGGCATGGCCGTCGCGCAGGCGCAGCACAGCGTCAAGGCGCTCGCCGATCAGCTCGAAAAGCGCGGCGTCAAAGTGCTCTACGCGATCCACCCGGTCGCCGGGCGCATGCCGGGCCACATGAACGTGCTGCTCGCCGAAGCGAACGTTCCGTACAATCAGCTGCTCGACATGGAAGACGTCAATCCGGAGTTTCCGACGGCCGACGTCGCGCTGGTGATCGGCGCCAACGACGTCACCAACCCGGCGGCGCGCAACGTCGCCAGCTCGCCGATCTACGGCATGCCGATCCTCGACGTCGACAAAGCCGCCAACGTCGTCGTGCTCAAGCGCTCGATGCGCTCCGGCTTCGCCGGCATCGAGAATCCGCTCTACGAGCTGCCGAACACCTCGATGCTCTTCGGCGACGCGAAGGCCTCGGTCGACGCCCTGACCGCCGCCGTCAAAGCGTTGTAGAAAAACTCCACCGCGAGGTTCGGCAGGGAGAGCGAGCGAACGGCTCCTGCAATCTGCTTTTTGACGCACAGAGGGGACGCAGAATGCCTCTTTCCAAACGACTTGCCGCGGAGTTCATCGGAACGTTTTGGCTCGTGCTGGGTGGATGCGGAAGCGCCGTGCTGGCGGCCGGCTTTCCAAAGCTCGGCATCGGTTTCGCCGGAGTCGCGCTCGCCTTCGGCCTCACGCTGCTTACCATGGCTTTCGCGATCGGCGCTATCTCGGGGTGCCACATCAATCCGGCAGTGACGGTTGGCCTGTGGGCGGCGCGCCGCTTTCCGGCCCGCGACGTACTTCCGTACATCGTCGCGCAAGTGATCGGAGGAATCATCGCCGGAGGCGTGCTCTATATCATCGCCAGCGGCCAGGCCGGCTTCACGACCGCCAACGGCTTCGCGGCGAACGGCTACGGCGAGCACTCACCGGGCCAGTTCACGCTGCTAGCCTGTGCCGTAACCGAGGTGGTGATGACGCTCGTCTTCATCTTCATCATCGCCGCGTGCACGGATAAGCGCGCCATCGCCGGGTTCGCACCGATTCCGATCGGTCTCGCGCTTACGCTGATCCACTTGATCAGCATTCCGGTCACGAATACGTCGGTCAATCCGGCTCGCTCGACCGGCGTCGCGGTCTACGTCGGTGGGTGGGCGATCGCCCAGCTGTGGCTCTTCTGGGTCGCACCGATTATCGGCGGCGCGATCGGCGGTAAGCTCTACGACGCGCTTTTCTCCTCGGATCAGAGCACGCAGACGGCTTAGCGCGCAGCTACGACCGGGGGCGTGTCCATCGGCGGAGGCGCCCCCGGTCTCTTCTTTTTGCGTTCGGTGAGCTCGACGACCATCACGTAGAGCACCGGCACGATCGCCAGGTTCATGATCGTCGAGACGAGCATTCCGCCGAGCACGGCGGTGCCCAGCGAGATGCGCGATTGCGCGCCGTCGCCGTGCGCGAACGCGAGCGGCAGGATGCCGAGGATGAAGGCGATCGAGGTCATCAGGATCGGGCGCAGGCGCGTGGCGGCGGCGTGCGCGACCGCATCGATCGGGTCGCGTCCCTGCTCGCGCAGCTGATTGGCGAACTCGACGATCAGGATCGCGTTCTTGGCCGCAAGGCCGATCAGCATGACGTAGCCGATCTGCGCGTAGATGTCCGACGACGTGATCGGAATGGGCACCGGGATGGCCGGCCAGCACCGAGTGAACGATTTGGCTGAGCGAGCTCGGACCAGACGCCGAACGTAGATCGCGCCGATCGCGCCGAGCAGCGCGAGCGGCACGGCCAGCATGATGACGAACGGCGTGGAGAGACTCTCGTACTGCGCGACGAGCACGAGAAAGACGAAGAGCAATCCCATCGCGAAGACGGCGACGGTTTGCGGCCCGCTCTGCACTTGCTGGCGCGCGATGCCGCTCCATTCGTAGCTCATGCCCTTGGGCAGGTTCTTCGACCACGATCTTCTGCGATCGCCGTCAGCGCGTCGCCCGAGCTGGCGCCCGATGCCCGGCGAGCCGTCGATCTCGTACGCGTTGTACTCGTTGAAGCGCATGATCGCGACGTTGTCTTGCGCCATGTTCGGTGTCGAGGAACTGGCTCACCGGCATCATGCTGCCGGCCGAGTTGGCCACGTAGATGCGCGAGAGATCGGCGGCGAGGTGCGCTGTTCCGCTCTTGGCCTGCACGATCACTTGATACGAGCGCGTGCCGTAGTCGAAGAAGTTCACGAAGGTCGAGCCGGTCGTGGCGTTGATCGTATCGAAGAACGCGCTCGGCGTCACGCCGAACGCCAGCGCTTTCGAGCGATCGAACTTGGTCACGAGGTACGATCCGGTGAAGATCGTCGGCATGCGCACCTGCGACAGCGTCGGATCCTTCTTCGCCTGCGCGAGAATCGCGTTGCCGACCTTGTTGAGCGTCGGCAGGCCGAGGTTGTTGATGTCCTCGATCTCGATCGCGAAGCCGCCGGTCGTGCCCAGGCCCGGAATCGCCGGCGGATTCGCC
Organism: Vulcanimicrobiota bacterium; assembly: GCA_963739845.1. GTDB lineage: Bacteria > Vulcanimicrobiota > Vulcanimicrobiia > Vulcanimicrobiales > Vulcanimicrobiaceae > Cybelea. The sequence goes on from CAVUBQ010000002.1 coordinate 773,904, forward strand.
GGCAGCGCCGTGAGCCCGGGATCTTTTGGAACTGCGTGTAGAGATCGTACTGCAGCGCAGAGCGCGAGTTCTGCACGCCGTGCCGCTGCGGAGAGCGGTTTGAGCTGCACGAACATCGTCGCCTGATTCGAGCTGTTGTTGGCAAAGCCGAAGCCGATGCCCGACGTTACCGCCTCGACCTGCGGCATCTTCAGCATGATGCCTCTCGAGTCTCTCGACCGCCGCCGTCGTCTGATCGATCGAGGCACTGAATCGGCAGCGTCACCAGAACGTAGAGCAGACTCTGATCTTCGTTCGGTAAGAAGCCCGGTCGGCGTGATCTTGAACATCACGCCGAGCAGGGCGATGCCCGCGACGAAGATCGCCGACGCATCAGCTTGCGGCGCGCGATCAGACGTCGGAACGAGCGCCTGCGTACCACTGCGTCAGCGCGTGAAGCCGCCCGTTGAACCACAGCATGAAACGGTTCTTCGTCGGCTCGGCGCCGTGCACGAGCTCGTAGGTCAGCACGGGCGCGAGCGTCAGCGCCGTAAAGAGCGAGATCCCGATCGACGCGGCCATCGTCAGCGCGAACTGCTGGAAGAGCAGGCCGGTCGTTCCCGGGAGGAACGCGACCGGAATGAAGACCGACATCAGCACCAGCGACGTCGCGATGACCGCGCCGCCGATCTCCTTCATCGCCCGCGACGGTCGCTTCGAACGGATTGGCTCTTGTCGTCGACGATGTGGCGGACGATGTTCTCGAGCACGACGATCGCGTCGTCGACCACGAGCCCGGTTGCGAGCGTAAGGCCGAAGAGCGTGAGCGTGTTGATCGAAAAGCCGAGCAGCTTCATCGCCGCGAACGTGCCGATCAGCGAGACCGGAATCGTGATCGACGGGATCAGCGTGCTGTGCCAGTTCTGCAGGAAAATGAAGATGACGAGGACGACGAGCAGGATCGCGATCAGCAGCGTGACGACGACTTCCTTGATCGAGGCTCTGCACGAAGTCGGACGTGTCGAAGGCGATCTTGTAGCCGATGCCGGCGGGAAATCGGCTGCGCGATCCGCGCCATCGTGGCGCGCACGTTCTTCGAGATCTGCAGCGAGTTTGCGGTCGGCTCGCCTTCGATCGCCAGCACGACCGCGGTTTGACCGTTATAGCGCGCCGAGGTGACGTAGTTCTGCGCGCCGAGCTCGACTTCGGCGACGTCGCCCAGGCGCAGGTAGCCGCCGTTGGGCTGCGCCTGCGACGACGATCTGCTTGAACTCCTCGGGCGTCTGCAAGCCGGCCGTTGATCTGAATCGGAATCTGAAACGGCTGCGAGCCGGTCGTCGGCGGCTGGCCGATGGCGCCCGGCGCGACGTCGGCGTTGTTCTGCTTGATGGCGTTGAGTACGGTGTCGAGCGAGATCGTTGTTGGCTTGCAGCTTGTGCGGATCGACCCAGATGCGCATGCCGTAGGTGCGGTCGCCGAGCACTTCGACTTGACCGACGCCGGGAATCGCGCTTGAGATCTTCGATCACGTTGAGGTCGGCGTAGTTGCTGACCGCGACGTCGGAGACCGGCGGAGCTCGTCGAGAGCATCGCGACCGCGATCGTGATGTTGCCCGAGCTCTTCTGAACGCTGACGCCCTTGTTCTGAACGGCCGTCGGGAGCTGCGCCAGCGTGAGGTCGACGCCATGCTGGACGTTGGTCTGATCGGTCGTCGGATCGGTCCCGAGCGCGAACGTGCACGTGATCGCGCTCGTCCCGTTGGCGCTCGAGTACGATTGCATGTACTGCAGGCCGTCGGCGCCGTTGATGTTGATCTCGAGCGGCGTCGTCACCGAACGCATCACCATCGCGGCGGTCGCTCCGGGGTATTGCGACGTCACCGTTACGGTCGGCGGCGAGATCTGCGGATACTGCGAGATCGGCAGCGTCGGGATGCACGATCAGGCCGGCCAGCAGCACGACGAAACTCAGCACGCCGGCAAAAAGCGGACGCCGCAGGAAGAACTCGATCACGAGGCGGCGCTCCGCCCGAGAGCGCTCATTCGAAACGAGCGTTCGCACGCCGTACTGCGGAATTCCTGGCACGCGCGCCGATTGCCGCGTAGCGCCACGCGTATGCGTTCCACGTCGGCAGGAATGCGTTGGGCGCGAAGCCGCTGCAGACGGTTGCGATACGCGTAGACGTAATCGGCGTTGAAGAGGTAGAGGATCGGGACTTCTCGGCGACGATGCGCGCGATTTGACGCGTAAGCCGTTTGCGTACCGCACGGTCGGTCGACGCGAGTGCCGCCCGCTCGAGGCGATCGACCCGCGCGATCGCACCAGCGCATGTAGTTCGACGGCGCGCCGCACCGCAGCACCGCACGAGTCGTCGGGATCGGCGCCCATCGTCCACGGCACGTACGCGAGGTCGAAGTTGCCCGGTCGCGAGCACGCCGGTGTGCGGCAAGAAGAGCTGCGCGTTGCTGACCGATTTGATGGTGACGTCGACGCCGCGCTCGCGCAGCGCCGCCTGCACGGCCGTCGCGACCCGCACGCCGGTCGCGTTCCGGGAACTGCACGTAGACGAGTTGCAGCGGCCGCCCGTCGCTGTCGGCGCACGCCGTCGGGCCCGCGCCGCCAGCCGGCCGCGTCGAAGAGGCGATCGGCTCGCGCCGGATCGTATCCCGGCTCGCGCACCGACGGATCGAACGCCCACGAGAAGCGCGGCTGGATCATGTCGGTCACGGGATAGAGACCCGAGCGTGATCTTTCGCGAGATCGCGTCGCGATCGATCGACATCGCAAGCGCCCGCCGCACGCGCACGTCGTCGAGCGGCGCGTGCGGCGTATTGAACGCGAGGCCCGGCAACGACCGCGGTCGGAACGGTGAGGAACGCGATACCGGGCGTCGCCGCGCAGATACGGCGAGCTGCGCCGGCGCGAGCAGGTTCCAGTCGAGCTGCGCCCGATTGCAGCAGGAGCAAGTTCGTCGACGGATCGGGCACGATGCGCACGTCGAGGGTCGCGACCGCGCGGCCTTCCGCGCCAGTAGCGCGGGTTTGCCGAGTAGCGCAACCCTTCGCCGCGCCGCCAGGAGACGAACCGGTACGGCCCGTCGCCGACGCTCGGCGCTGCGTTGAACGCCGCGCGCGCGAGCGGCGCCTGCGCCTCGCAGCACGTGCGCCGGCAAGACGAACTGCGGCGAGAACCCGTACGAGAAGTAGGTCATCACCGCCGGCGCCCACGCGCGCTTGAGATGAAAGACGACGGTACGCGGGATCGGCGCGTAGGCGCGGTCGATCAGGTCGTAGCCTTCGTGCGAGCGCACCGGATTGCGCGGATCGAGGATCGCGCGCAGCGTGAAGAGGACGTCCTGCGCGGTTACCGGGACTGCCGTCGCTCCAGAGCACGCTGCGGCGAAGCCGGTAGCGGATCGTCCGGCCGTCGGCCGAGAGGCCGCCGTTGGCCCGGGTGGGGATCGCTTGAAGCAGCGCGGGCACCGGGCGTCCGCGCGCGTCGAGATCGACGAACGGCTCGAAGACCAGGCGCGCGACCTGCTGCTCGACCGAGGCCGCGTCGGGGTTCGGGAAGAGCGGATTGAGGTTCCGGGGGTCGGCAGCGAGGTCGAAGCGGACGGCCGCCGGACCGGAGCGCGGCCGCGTTGGCCGGAGCGCAGCCGGGCGCAGGCCAGGACGACAGAGCAATGATCGCCAACCAAAAGCGCGGGCTTGCGCCGAAGGATTGCTGGTGTTATTGTATTGACGCCGAAGATTGTTCGGCAAATCGCCCTCCTGTGTCGAATATGGTGCTGATGACCGACGAGCTCGACGAACTCGATCTGCAACTCCTCGACGCGTTGCAGCGCAACGCGCGCTCGACCTTTGCCGAACTTGGATCGCTCGTCGGCCTGAAGGCCCCGGCCGTTCACGATCGGGTCAAGCGGCTCGAGCAGCGCGGCTACATCCGCGGCTACTCGGCGCAGCTCGACGCCGAGCGTCTCGGCCTGAACCTGACCGCCTTCGTCAGCTGCTACACGTCTCCGGATTGCGCCTACGACGAGTTCACGCGCACGCTGAGCGAGATGCCGGAGGTCTGCGAAGTTCACTCGGTCGCCGGCGAGGAGACGTTTCTCTGCAAAGTCGTGACCCGCTCGACCCAGCATCTCGACGAACTCTCGCCCGACTCAAAGCGACGCCCGGGATGGCGCGGACGCGCACGACGATCGTGCTCAGCATGCCCGTACGATCGCGGCGGCGTGACGGTCGCGCGTCATGAGGACCGCGTTGCAAACATCGCTGCCATCCGCTGGGCGCCCATCGCGTGCTCGAGCCGGCGGGCGCGATGCCGCAAGAGGCGTGGAGGATCGACAACACGCCGGCGGCGCGCGAGAACGAGATTCTCTGCGAGGTCGAGGTGCTCAACATCGACTCCGCCTCGTTCAAGCAGATCTGCCGAGGACTGCGAGCGCGACGCGGAGCGGATCGGCGCGCACATCTCCGAGATCGTCGCGAGCGCGGCAAGCAGCACAATCCGGTCACCGGCAGCGGCGGCATGTTCGTCGGGCGCGTCCTCGAGATCGGCGAGGAGCTGCAGCGAGAAGCATCGACCTGCGGGCCGGCGAGCGCATCGCCTCGCTCGTCTCGCTCACGCTGACGCCGCTGCAAATCGAAGCGGTCACGCGCGTCGACGTCGCGACCGGCCGCGTCTGGGTACGCGGCAAGGCGATTCTCTTTGAAAGCGGCCTATGGGCGAGGCTCCCGGAGGATATCGACGAGGGCGTCGCGCTCGCGGTCCTCGACGTCGCCGGCGCGCCGGCGCAAATGCGGCGGCTCTGCCGCCCGGCAGACGGTCGTCGTCATCGGCGCCGACGGCAAGAGCGGCCTGCTCTCGTGTGCGCAAGCCAAAGCCTGCGTCGGAGCGGAGGGACGCGTGATCGGCATCGTACCGGATGCGTCGACGACGGCGGCGCAGCTGCTGCGCAGCGCCGGACTCGTCGACGAGCTGATCGTGGCCGACGCGCGCAACGCGCTCGATTCGAGCGACCGGGTCGCGGCAGCCGCGCCCGCGCTCGCCGATCTCGTGATCAACTGCGTCAACGTTCCCGGGACCGAGCTCGGCTCGATTCTCTGCGCACGCGAGGGCGGAACCGTCTATTTCTTTTCGATGTCGACGTCGTTCACGGCCGCCGCGCTCGGCGCCGAAGGCGTCGGCCGCGACGTGACGATGATCATCGGCAACGGCTACACCAAGGGGCACGCCGAGACGGCGCTGCAGACGCTGCGCGACCATCCCGAGCTGCACGCCTATTTCAATGCGAAGTACGCAAAGAGGATATCCACTCATGAGTACGGTGACCGAGATCAAGCACCGTCAAGCCGCCGGCCGCACCCGACCAGTTCGAATACAAGAACCTCAAGCAGGGCGAGTTCTGGCGCCACATTCCGGCCTACGCGGAGATCGACGAGGCGACGTTCCTCGATCATCTCTGGCAGCAGCGCCAGTCGGTGAAGACCGCCGAAGAGCTGCTCGAGACGATCCGCGACGTCTGCTCGCCGGAGTTCTACCGCGACGCCGAGGCGGGATTCCAACGCGCCCCGATGGCCGTGCGCGTTTCGCCGTACGCGATCTCGCTGATCGACTGGAACGATCCGATCGACGACCCGATTCGCCGGCAGTTCATTCCGCTGGCCTCGACCGCGCTGCCCGATCATCCGCGCTTGACGCTGGACTCGCTCCACGAGCAGGAGGACTCGCCGGTTGCCGGGTCTGGTGCACCGCTACGTCGACAAGGCGCTCTTCCTTCCGCTCAACGTCTGTCCCGTGTACTGCCGTTTCTGCACGCGCAGCTACGCGATCGGCCCGGACACCGAGAACGTCGATAAAGTCGCGCTGGCCAAGACGCCCAAGCAGTGGCAAGAGGCGTTCGCGTACATCACCGAGCGCCCCGAGCTCGAGGACATCGTGATCTCGGGCGGCGACGTCTACCAACTGGCGCCGAAGAACATCGAGTTTATCGGCAACGCGCTGCTCGACATCCCACACGTCCGCCGCATGCGCTTCGCCACCAAAGGCCCGGCGATCATGCCGATGAAGATGCTCACCCACGGAGAATGGCTCGATGCGCTCACCGCGATCGTCGACCGCGGGCGCACGCTCGGCAAAGAAGTCGTGCTGCATACCCACTTCAATGCGCCCGAAGAGATCACGTGGATCACGCAAAAGGCGATGCGCGTGCTCTTCGAACGCGGCATCTTCACGCGCAACCAGTCGGTGCTGATTCGCGGCGTCAACGACACGCGCGAGCGCATGCAGCTGCTCGTCAAGCGCCTCGGCTACGTCAACGTCCACCCGTACTACGTCTACATGCACGACATGGTCAAGGGCGTCGAAGAGCTGCGCACCACGATCGCCACCGCCACCGACACCGAGAAGTTCGTGCGCGGCAGCACGGCCGGCTTCAACACGCCGACCTTCGTCTGCGACGCGCCCGGCGGCGGCGGAAAGCGCGACGTGCACTCGTACGAGTACTACGACCGCGAGAACGGCATCGCGGTCTACGCGGCGCCGAGCGTCAAGCCGGGCAAGGCGTTCCTCTACTTCGATCCCGATCGACCAGCTCTCGCCGGCAGCGCAAGCGCGCTGGGCCGTCGCGCGAGATGCAAGAGGAGATGATTGCACGAAGCGGTGCGCAAGGCCGGCGTCGGCGACGAGCAGCTCGTCCTAGCCTAGATGAACGAGAAGCGCTTTCGGCTCGACTTCGCGATCGCGCTCGGCGCGTTGCTGATCAGCACGGTGGCGGCTGGAGCCGCCATCTATCAGACGCACGTCATCGCGCAGCAATTCAGCGCCACCGTCTGGCCCTACCTGAGCTTCGACCAGACCAACTCGCCGGCGCTGCTGGAGGTGAATCTTAGCAACGACGGGCTCGGCCCGGCTATCGTTCGCTCGGCGACCATCACCTGGGACGGCAAGCCGCAAAGCTCGCTCGAGTCGATGTTTGTCGCGCTCGCACGATTGCCGCGTGCGCTGGCCGCAGCTCGGCGTGCGCCACAGGCTCGCCTCCACGTGAAATTGCTCACGAGCACCCCGACGCTCGGCATGGTCCTTCCGGCGAATAGCCAGCACACGATCTTTCGCATGGAAGGGAGCCCGATCGTTGAGGACTTTCGCCCGGGAATCGGACATCTCGACATCTCGCTGTGCTACTGCTCGCTCACCGGCACGTGCTGGGTGAGTAGCTTTAAGGATCGCTCCGGCTTGCCGCGCCCCGTGCGAGGCTGCTAGCAAGCCGTCGAATATTACTGTTTGGGGTAGACCTCAAGCAGCACCGTGAAGGGTCCTGAGAAGCTCTGGCCCTCGAGCACCTCGGCCAAGTGGCCGAGAGCGCCGCCGTACTTTCCAGGCGTCGCGGTCGAGTAACACGACGATCCCGCATACCAGAATCCGAACTTGTAGTACGAGCCGAAGACGGTGTAGGCGGCTTTGGCTTTGATCTGCTTCCCAGTCAGACCCAAACCGGCGTGTAGCGTCTTCCCAAACGTGGTGGCGGCCGGGAGGGCGATCTGCAGATAGAATACCGGCTTTCCACGCCCGGGTGGGGGAAGCCGTTGTCGATCGTCGTCGACGTTATCGTCATGTTCCCGGAAGGCTTAACGCCTGGATACTCGAGCGAACCCCCTAGTCCGTGGAACGCCGGAATGCACAGGGATCCATCTTCGCTCGATAGCTTTTCCACTGCCCAGGAATAGGTCTTGGTGTTCTTCTGACCTTTGCACGCCGGTGGTCCAGCTTGCGGCAGAACGATCGAGCTCGGAGCGTTTATTTGAGGCATCGCAACGTTCGATTGCGATGCACAGCCGGAGAAGAGCAATTGCGGCGACGGTCACGCCAAAAATGCGCGCGAGAGTAAAAGACTCTATGCGACCTCTCCTCGCAGCGAACGCTGCGGCCTTACGCAGCGGGTCATTAGAAGGCAGCCGGGCGCCTCCTGGCCGGTGCCTACGCTCGCTTCGGTGACCCAGCTAACCGTGGGTATGCCTCTGACGGCCGAGCACTCCGATCTCGCGATGGAAGTGGCGCGGCTTAAGCGAAATACGACCCGGTCTCATAGACGTCTTCATACTTTTTGGGATAGAGGGCATATGAAATTTTTGGATTTCGGCCGCTATGCGCTTGCCGTTTGCGCGGCCGCGCTGGCGCTGGGGGGTTGCGGCGCGCGGACGTCACTGCCGTACATGCAGAGCGGTACGGTGCTGCGGGCGCTCGACGGCACCGGCGCCGGTAAGATCAAGCACATCATCTACATCGTTCAGGAGAACCGTAGTTTCGATAATATGTTCTATGGCTATCCGGGCGCCAACACCGCTACGGAAGGGAAGATCTCCGACGGCAAAACGGTAAAGTTAAAACCAGCTAGTCTCGCGGCTTACTACGTTATCGATCATTCAGCCTACGCAATGTTCGCCGCCTGTCACGGCACCGGGAAGCTTCCCGGCACCGATTGCCGCATGGACGGATTCAACAAGGAGTTCCACAGTGGCGGCCCGACCGGAGTAGAGTATCCGGAGTACGTCTACGTCCCGCATAAGGAATCGAAGCCGTACTTCGACATGGCGCACGAGGGCTCGCTGGCCGACAACATGTTCCAGTCTCAGCTCGACGAGAGCTTCGTCGCGCATCAGTACATTATCGCCGCTCAAGCCGCGTGGGCCGTCGACTTGCCCTATAGCTTCTACTGGGGCTGCGAGGGCGGGGGAAGCGTGGAGGTCGCGACGATCACCAAGGAACGAGACCCTACGGGACCGACGGAGCCGGCGTGCTTCGACTATCAGACGTTAGGAGACGAGCTGGATCACGCACACCTCCCGTGGCGCTTCTACGCCAGCAGCTACGGGAGCAAGTCGAGCGGCGACGGGGGAACGTGGTCGAGCTATCAGGCGGTCAAGCACATCTTCGAAGGCCCGGATTGGAAGAAAGACGTCATCTCGCCGAACTGGAAGTTCATCACCGACGTTCGCGCCGGCAACCTGGCGAGTTTCACCTGGGTCACCCCGGTCTGCGCCGACTCCGATCACGTTAACTGTTACGGCGGATACGGCCCGTCGTGGGTCGCTGCGCTTGTCAACACGATCGGCGAGAGCAAGTTCTGGGATTCGACGGCGATCTTCATTCAGTGGGACGACTGGGGCGGTCTCTACGACCACGTACCGCCGCCGTACCTCGACCGTGACAGCTTGGGCTTCCGCGTCCCGCTGATCGTGCTCTCGCCCTACGCGAAACACGACTTCGTCTCGCACACGCAATACGAGACGGCGAGCGTGCTGCGTTTCGCCGAAGACCTCTTCGGGCTCGGTCAGCTCGCCGACGCCGACAAGCGCGCGACGCCTCCGAGCGATTGTTTCGACTTCACGCAGGCGCCGCAGAAGTTCGTCAAGATCAAGGCGCCGCTGCCGCCCAAGTTCTTCATGCACATGTTCAAAAACGACTACTTCGCACCCGATTACGAGTGAAGATCCGCAGGACGACGGGGCCCGCCGGCCGCAAGGTGACGAGCGGCGCGAGCCCCACGTCGGGGCCGGGCTCGCGTACGAACTGGTAACGGCCTATTAGTGCGGCGAGCACGATCGCCATCTCGCTCCAGGCAAATTCTTCGCCGATGCAGCGGCGCGAACCGCCGCCGAACGGGACGTAGGCAAATGGCTCCGGATCGTCGCGCAGCCAGCGATCCGGATCGAAACGTTGCGGATCGGGGAAGAAGTCCGGCCGCCGGTGCAGGATCAGGGGTGCCGTAAAAACCGTGGTCCCTGCAGCGATGAACGTACCGTCAACCAGCGTTACGTCGCGCAGCGTCTCGCGGCCGATGATCCACGCCGGCGGATAGAGACGCAGCACCTCCTTGACGACGCGCGAAAGGTACTCGCGCTCGCCATTTTGCACCGCAGACGCAAGCCGCGCGTCAACTTCTTCGTGCTGCGCGAGCAGGTAGAGGGCCCACGTCAATGCGTTGGCGGTCGTCTCGTGCCCGGCAATGAAGAGCGTCATAATTTCATCGCGTACCTGCTGGTCGTCGTGCGACGCGAGGAGCATCGAGAGCGCGTCGCCGCGATCGGCCCCGTCGTGGCGGCGGCGCTCGATCAAGCCATAGATGATCTCGTCGAGCAGCGCGCGCGAGCGCTCGAAGCGCCGCGTGCTCGGCAGAGGCAAGCGCCGGCGCAGGCCGCCCAGCGGCGTCAGCATGTACGGAAACTGACCCATCATCAGGCGCAGCGCGTCACCGACCGCGGCCGCCGAGTCACTCTCGTCGCTCCCGAAGAGCGTCTCGCTTGCAATGCGCAGCGTGAGCTCGACCATCGCGGCGTGTGCGTCGAATTCTTCGCCCGGTACGAGGCGCCCGGCGAACTCGTGCGCGTCGCGCTCCATGACGCGCGCGTACTCGGCGACGCGCTCCCGGTGAAACGCCGGTTGGACGATTCGGCGCATATCCCGGTGCAGCGGATCCTCGCTGGTAAGCAGCCCTTCGCCGAGCAGCAGCCGCAGGACGCGCGTCCCGAGCGATTTCGAGAAGGCGCGCTGCTGGGTGACGAGCATGTCTTTGATCAGCGCCGGTTCGTTGATGAAGACGTACGATCGCCACGGCAACGAGAACGCGACGACGTTGCCGTAGCGTGAGGTGATCTCTTCGAGAAAGGTCGGAAAGCGCGCAAACGGCACCGGGAGCAGCCGCCGCAGCGTCGTCCAACGGCTCGGACCGGGAAGCGCAGCCGTCATCGGGCCTCGTACGTTACGACCGCGCCGAAGCGGCAGACGGCGCGATACTCACCGCGGGCAACCGCCGCGGCAATCGCCGGCCGCAAATGCAGCTGGTACGCCGGGCTGGGGAAATCGTCGGCATAGACGAGATACCGCACGCCGTTCGTGCGGTCGATCGTCGCCAACGGGCGCTGCCCCGCGACCGCCGAGAACCATTCGTCGTACGTAGCCATCGACGCGTTCCTGGGGACGCATGCGATCGCGCGACGCGCATCGGCGAGATCGTGATAGTACGGATGGAGATAGTGCAGTGGATGCAGCGGATCGAACGCAATCAGAAAGATGACGCACAGCACGCCCGCCGCGGCAGCCCACTTCCTTGCGATGCGAACGCTCCGCCGGCGAGCGATCGTCACCACGCTCGCTACGGTCGCCACCAGAAGCCAGGGAATCCAGAGCGCGGCGTAGTGATCGCCCATTCGCCAGACGTAGCCGGAGTTCGCAAGCAGCACCACCGCGGCGCCCGGGAGCGCGAGCAACGACCACTTCGAGCGCAGCGGCAGAAAGACGAGCGGGACGAGCGCTTCGAGGACGTACGTCAAGCGCCCGAGGGTGAAGATCGCGCGCGCGAACTGCACCGGGTGCGTCAGCGGCGCAACGATCAGCGCCAGCGGTCCGTCGGCGAACGGATAGACGTAGAAGTGGCTCGGCGCCCACCCGCCGAGACGCGGCGCGATGACCCCGTAGTAGACGAGCAGCGCGGCGGCCGAGAATAGCGCGAGCGCCCCGCCGGCAATCGCGAGCGCGCGCGGATCGACGGGGGCGCCTTCGAGCAGACCGCGTCCGTCCTGAGTGCGCCGCGCGTGCGAGCAGCCAGAGCGCCGCGCCGAATACGATCAGCGTCAAGGCAGCGTCTTCGCGCAGCCCGATTGCAACAGCGGCGCAGATTGCAAACCAAACCCAGCGGTCGCGATCGGCGGAGAGAAAGAGGCCGAGCACGAGCGGCGTGAAGAGTCCGAGCTCGTGGAACTCGTCGAAGCCGAGCGCGAGCAGAGGCGGATAGAGCAGCGTAACGAGCCCAAGGCGGTCGGCCAGTCTCTCCCCGGCGTAGGGAAGCGCGAGGTACGCGACCAACGGCGCGCACGCCGCCGTCGCCGCGGCCTGGACGAGTTGAAGGGGAAGTGCGCTGTGCGTCGCGGCCACCAACGGCCACAGCAACGCAAGCGAGGGCGACCAGTGATAACGAAAATGCGTCGTTCCTTCGACCCCGTTGCGCATCCCGCCAAACGAGTCCGCGACGATCTGCGCAAAGGTTCCTGTATCGGAGCCGTAGGTCCAGAGCTTCGCGCGCACCACGGCGAGCGCGGCGAGCACGGCGAACTCGATTCCGGCCCAAAGCCAGACCCTCACCGGCAGGCGGACCGCCGGCGCTTGACCAAGCGCGTGTCACGATGAAGCATATCTGCGTCTTCTGCGGATCCCACGTCGGCAACGACGACGCCTACGTACGCGTCGCGCGGGAAGCCGCCGAAGCGATCGTGCGCGCCGGCTACGGGATCGTCTACGGCGGCGGAAGCATCGGCTTGATGGGAATCGTCGCCGACGCGGCCTTGCTTGCCGGCGGAGAAGTAATCGGCGTGATCCCGCAGTTCTTGGCGCGCACCGAGGTCGCGCACGAGGGACTGACCGAGCTTCACGTCGTCGCCACCATGCACGAACGCAAGGCGCTTATGGATGGGGCGAGCGACGCATTCATCGCGTTGCCGGGCGGCTTCGGCACGATGGACGAGTTCTGCGAGGTCTTGACCTGGCGCCAGCTTCGCATTCACGACAAACCGATCGGATTGCTCAACTACAAGGGCTATTACGACGCACTGCTCGAGCTCTTCGATTCGATGGTCCGCGAAGGCTTCATCGGTCCACACACACGCGGGCTCTTCACCGACGCCCCGACGATCGACGAACTGCTGCTCAAGATGTTCGCCGAACAGGCGCGACCGTAGAGAAGCTCGTTACTCAGAGAGCGCCGTCGTCACGATGCGCTCCTGCTCGACGGCGTGCTGCCCGGCGTAGCCTTCGCTCGGGCTCGCGCGGTAGCCGCGCCCGATGTACTCGATGTCGAAGCCATCGCGCTTGCCTTCGAGCAGCCGGCGGCGCACGAACGCGCGCGCGCCCATGTTCTTCGGCTCTTCCTGTACCCAGACGATCTTACTTCAGCTTCGGGTAACCGGCGATCATGCGATTGATGTCGCCGACCGGAAGCGGCGCGAGCAGCTCGATGCGCGCGATCGCGGTCCGCTGCAGCGTCGCGTACGCGTCGTGAGCGACGAGATCGTGGTAGATCTTGCCGCTGCAGAGAATCAGGCGTTCGATCTTCTCGCGATCGAGCGGTCGCGGATCGTCAATGACCGGCGCGAACGCGCCCTCGGCCATCTCGTCGAGCGTGCCGGCCGCACTCTCGGCGCGCAGCAACGATTTCGGCGTCATCACGACGAGCGGAACCGCGATCGGCGAACGCGCCTGCATGCGCAGCAGATGGTAGTAGTTGCCGGCAACCGATGGATACGCGACGCGCAGATTTCCCTCCGCAACGAGCTGCAGGAAGCGCTCGAGACGCGCGCTCGAGTGCTCCGGACCGCCGCCTTCGTAGCCGTGCGGAAGGAGCAGAGTCAAGCGCGAGGTCTGCCCCCACTTCGCCTGTCCCGCGGCGATGAACTGATCGACGATGATCTCGGCGCCGTTGAAGAAGTCGCCGTACTGCGCTTCCCAGAGCACGAGCGCTTCCGGCTCCTGCGTCGAGTAGCCGTACTCGAAGCCCATGCACGCGTACTCGGAGAGCGGGCTGTTGCGGATCTCGAACGAGGCCTGCCGTTCGTTCAGATGCTGCAGCGGAATCCATATCCCAGTGCGCGCGTTCGACGTCGACGGGTGAAAGACGGCGTGGCGGTGACTGAACGTGCCGCGCTCGGTGTCTTGGCCGGTGAGGCGTATCGGCGTGCCCGTGGTGAGCAGCGATGCGAACGCGAGCGATTCGGCGGTCCCCCAATCGACGATGCCCTTCTCGGCGATCGCCGCGTTGCGCCGCTCGAACTGTCCCTGCAGCTTGCGGTTGAGCGTGAAGCCGGGAGGCGTCGCGGCCAGCGCCTCGCTCCACGCGACGAGCTGGGCGCGTCCGACTTCGGAAGGGAGGTGCCGTCGAAGGTGTTGCTGCCGGAGATCTTTCGGCCGGTAATGTGCGTGGCGAGCGCGCCTTTGACCGCGCGGCGCGCCTCTTGGAGGCGCTCCGTCGCCGCTTCGGCCATGACGCGCGATTGATCGGCGGTCAGGATCCCTTGGTTCACCAGCTTGTTGGCGAAGAGCTCGCGGACCGTCGGATGATTCTTGATCCGATCGGCCATCTGCGGCTGCGTGTAGGCCGGTTCGTCCTGCTCGTTGTGGCCGAAGCGCCGGTAGCCGATCAGATCGATCAGCACGTCGCGACCGAACTCGCGGCGGAAATCGACGGCCAGGTGCACCGCGGCGATGCACGCGTCGACGTCGTCGGCGTTGACGTGCACGATCGGCACGTCGAAGCCCTTGGCCAAATCCGAGGCGTAACGCGTCGAACGCGCGTCGAGCGGATCGGTGGTAAAGCCGATTTGGTTGTTGGCGATCAGGTGGATCGTGCCGCCGGTCTCGTAACCGGGCAGCGATTGCAGGTTGAAGACCTCCGATACGATGCCCTGACCGGTGAAGGCGGCATCGCCGTGAATCAGAATCGGCACCGCTCGCTTGTGGTCGAGCGTGGGAACGCCGTGCTCGTGATCGGTCTGCAACGCGCGCGCGCTTCCTTCGACTACCGGATCGACGGCCTCGAGATGGCTCGGATTGTGCGCCAGCGTCACCTGGATCGTCTTCCCCTTCGAGGTCGTGAACGTGCCGGTCGCGCCGTGGTGATACTTGACGTCGCCCATCACGTCGTCGTCGCCCAGCTTTCCGCGGTACTGCGCCGCCTCGAACTCGGTCATCACCTCTTCGTACGGCATGTTGACGACGTGCGCGATCACGTTAAGGCGGCCGCGGTGAGCCATGCCCAAGACGGCGTCGCCGATACCGTCGTCGGCGAGCATGTCGAGCATCTCCTCGAGCATCGGCACCATCACGTCGAGCCCTTCGCCGGAGAACGTCTTTTGGCCGAGGAACGTCTTGCGCACGTAGCGGTCGAACGCTTCGACGCGCGTCAAGCGCTGCAAGAACTCGATCTGCCGCTGGGGCGACTACTTGATCTTGTTGCGGCCCGATTCGATGTAGTCGCGCAGCCAAACGCGCTGGTTGGCGTTAGAGATGTGCTCGATCTCGTAGGCGATCGTCGAGCTATACGTCTCGCGCAGATGCGGCAACACCTCGGCCAGCGTCCTGCCCGGAACTTTGACGCGCAGCACGCCTGCGGGAATCGCGCTCTGCAACGCCGGCGTCAGCCCGTAGGTCTGCGGGTCGAGCGAAGCATCGCCGACCGGTTCGGCGCCGAGCGGATCGAGATTCGCCGCGAGGTGTCCGTGACGGCGGTAGGCCGAGACGATCGCCATGCCGGCGGCGACGGCGCGCAGCATCTCGTCGGATGGACGCGCGGGCGTCGCGCCGACCGTTGCGACGGCGGCCTGGGGCGTGGCTGCCGCCTGCAACCCGAGCGAATCGAAGACCGCTTCGTAAAAGCCGTCTGCACCCTGTAGCAGTTCGTCGACGCGCCGCAGGTACTCGCCCGATTGCGCGCCTTGAATGACGCGATGATCGTAGGTGCTCGTCATCTGCATCACGCGCGAAACGCCGAGCAAGCGCAGCGACTGTTCGTTCGCGCCGGCGAAGCCGGGCGGATAACCGATCGCGCCGGTCGCGATGATCGCGCCTTGTCCCGCCATCAACCGCGGCACCGAGGCGACCGTACCGATGCCGCCGGGATTGGTCAGCGTGAACGACGCGCCTTGAAGGTCGTCGGCGGCGAGCTTGTTCTCGCGCGCCAGCGCAACCAGCTCTTCGTACTTGGCCCGAAACTGCGCGAAGTCGAGCGTATCGGCGTCGGCGATCACCGGCACGACCAAAACCCGCGTTCCGTCTTTGCGCTCGCTGTCGACCGCCAGCCCGAGATGAATGCCGGGCTCGACTCGCACCGGCGCACCCTTCTCGTCGCGCCGGAACGAGTAGGTGATGAACGGCAGCTCGTGCGCTGCTCGGACCAGCGCGAACGCGATGATATGCGTGAACGAGACGCTTTCGGTGCGTCCGGCGGCTTTAATCGCGCCATTGAGCTCTTTGCGCCGCGCATCGAGCACGTCGACCGGCACGCCGCGAAAACTCGTCGCGGTCGGAATCGTCAGGCTCTGCTCCATGTAGCCGGTCAACGCGGCCGCCGGCCCCTTAAGCGGCGTCAGCACCGCGCCGGCGGCCACCGGGGGAAGGGGGGTCTCGCTGCGCGCCGGCCCCGACCGGCGGCGTGCGTGCTGGGCTTGTTCGACGACGTCGGAGCGGAGAATGAGACCGTTCGGTCCAGAACCGCGCACCAGCGAAAGGTCCACGTCGAGACGCCGCGCCATGCGCCACGCGGGCTGATCGGCGAGCACTTCGCCGCCGGCCGGCAGCGGCGGGGGCGCCGGCGTAGGCTTCGCGCTCTCGACCGGTCGTACGGCAGCGCCATTACCTGCTGAAGCGGGAACGGCCGCATCGGCGCCCTTCGAGGTGTCGATCTCGGCCAGGACCGAACCCACCGCAACGCTCTCGCCCTCGGGAGCCAGAATCTGCGTGACGATGCCCGATGCCGTGGCCGGAACCTCCACGTCAACCTTGTCGGTGGTCACCTCGACGAGGGGATCGCCCTCGGCGACAAACTCGCCGATGCGCTTGCGCCACTCTACGATCGAGCCCTCGGTGACCGACTCCCCCATCTCGGGGAGCGTTACGCTTACCATCGTCCCTTCCAAAACAGCCTTCATCTTATCTTTCCGCTGGACCGGGGCCTACGACTCCGCGCGGCCTAGCAGAAGTTCGCGGGCAGTGCGGGGGTGCGAACGGTCCCCGGGACGGCGGAATGGCGCCGTACCTTCACACCGTTGCGGAAACACTTGGCGATGCGATCCTGCAGCACGATCGCACGCCGTGCGTGCGTTTTTATTTATACATCGCTTAGCATAGGAGCGATTCCGCGACGAGTCAAAAGCCTGGTCTCGTGGGCGCAGACGAGATCGACCCGACGCGACCGGCCGACGCAAACGTGAAGCGCCGGACCTTCGTCGGCGTATCGGCTGCAGCGGCAGCAGTAACCGCATCGTGCGGAGTTTCGTTAGCCGACGAATCGCCGCTCGGCAAGACGCATTCACCGCTCGTCCCCGAGAACGATCCCGCAATCACGGTCTCGCACGTCCAGCTAAAGCTCGCCGATGCAACCGTGCCGGCGTACGCCGCGTGGCCGGCGAGTGCCGGCCCCGCAACGCCGTCGGTCGTCGTCATCATGCACCTGTGGGGCGTCGACACGTCGATTCGCGACGTCGTCCGGCGCCTCGCCAAAGCCGGCTTCGGCGCGATCGCTCCCGACTTGTACGCGCGCTTTGGCGCGCCCAGCGGGGACGGGGTGAGCGATTACACGATCTTCCGTCCATACGCGCAGAGACTCGAGCGCGCGCAGTACGCCGGCGACATTCGCGCCGCCGCAGAGTGGCTGCGCGCGAAGTACACGCAGGGTAAGGTCGGCATTTTAGGCTTTTGCATGGGCGGCCGCATCGTCTTGCTTCAAACGATCGACAATGCCGACGTCTTCGCAGCAGCCTGTCCGTTCTACGGCCCGCTCAAGGACGTCGACCCCACGGAAGTTCGCGTACCGGTCTGTGGAAGTTACGGCGGCCGCGACACGGGCATTCCGCCCGACAGCGTCCTCGCTTTTGCGGCAAAGTTGACGGTGCCCAACGATTTCAAAATCTACGACGACGCCGGGCATGCATTTTTCGACGATCAGCGCCCGTCCTATAACGCGGCGGCCGCGGCCGACGCCTGGAAGCGCGTCGTCGCCTTCCTCGAAAAGTACGTCGGACCGCCCGGCTCGTGATCGTCATCGAGGCCCTCGCAATCTTTCTCTTCGGCGCTGCGCTCGGCGCGACGATCGCCTGGCTCGCCGCGCGTTCGGAGAGCGCGGCGTTGCGCGCGACGCTCGAGCAAGGCCAACTTACGAGCGAGAAGGCGATCGAATCGCTCCTAGAACGGGCCAAGAACGAACTGCGCGAGTCGACCGCGATGCGCGCGAGCGAGCGTGTCGGCGAGCTGGTCTCGCCGGTGACGCAGAAGCTCGGGGAGTTCGACCGGCTGATCACCGAGCTCGAAGCGAAGCGTCAGCGCGACGAAGGCAGCCTGCGCGAACAGATCGATCAGCTGCTCGGACGCGCCGATAAGCTCGAAAACGCGACCACGAATTTGACGACGCAGACATCGACGCTGGTAACGGCGCTGCGCCATCCGACCTCGCGCGGCAAGTGGGGCGAGATGCAGCTGCGTAACGTCGTGGAGAAGGCCGGAATGCTTGCCTACTGCGACTTCTCCGAACAGCAGACCGTCGCGCTCGAAGAGGCTCGGGTTCGCCCCGACATGACGGTCAATCTCCCCGGCGACCGCTGCGTCTTCGTCGACGCCAAGGCGCCGATCGATGCGATGCAGGCGGCGATCGAAGCGACCGACGACGAACAGCGCCGCAAGCTGGTGAAGCAGCACGCGCGGGCGTTGCGCGACCACGTCGACGCGCTGGCGCGGCGCGGATACCAGAACGCCAAAGGATCGGCCGACTACGTTGTAATGTTCGTGGCGGGCGAAGCGTTCCTCAGCTCGGCGTGCAACGACGACCCGATGCTGATCGAGTACGCGCTCGACAAAGGCGTGCTCGTCACCGGGCCGCTCACGCTGATCAGCCTGCTGCGCACCTTTGCGATGGGATGGCAGGCACTACGCCAGGAAGAGAACGCCAAACGGATCGCGATGATCGGCAGAGTCTTTTACGAGCGGGCGCTCAAGTTCGCCGAGCACCTCAGCGAAGTGCGCAAGCACCTCGAACGCTCGGTCAACGCGTTCAACGGCGCGGTCGGCTCCTACGAGACGAAGCTGCTTCCGCAAGGGCGCAAGCTCAAGGACGAGGCATCGCTCGTCGGCGACGACTTATCCGAGATTCCCCCGATCGACGTCGTGCCACGCGACGTCACCGCACTCGACACCAACGAACTGCCCCGGCGTTTGCCACGCACGCAACAGCTTTTCTAAAAGGGAATACAAGGAAGCCGGGATTTAGCTCAGATCGCGGAGGCGAGGGCCGAAGTTTACTACGGTAAATGAGGCCCGAGGCGACAATGAGATGAGCTAAATAGCGGCTTTCTTACGGAGCCGGGCTGGCGGCGTGGTCAGCTTCCCACGCCTTAAGCGCGGTCAGGGTGTTCTCGACGTGCTGCGACGGATCGAGGTTCGTATAGGTGTAGACGATCGTTCCGTCCGGCGCGATCACGTATGACGTGCGGTTCGCGTACTCCGGGTGCTGCGTCAGCACCGCATCGTACTCTTTCATCACGGTCTGATTGGTATCAGCCGCTACCGCGAACTTGCTGCGGCATTCGCTAACCGAGAACTTCTGCAGCGTCGCCACCTGATCGTGCGAGACGCCGATCACGGTCGCACCGAGCGCCTTGTACTGATCCGACGCATCGGCGAAATCGTGAGCCTCGATCGTGCACCCTTTGGTGAAGGCAGCCGGATAGAAGTAGAGGACGACCGGGCCCTTTTTGAGCGCGTCGGCTAAATCGAAGGTGAAGACGTTCCCGCCCTGCGTCGCCTGCAGCGTGAAGTTCGGGGCCTTTCCACCGACGGAGAGCGCCGCCAGCGCGGGAGCGGTCAGTGCCGCAATCAGCGCGGCGGATGCCAAGAGACGCGTCGTCATAGGTTCCATCCTTTCGGTCCGATCATATCACAGGACGGCGCAGGCGAGGGGCCGCACGGATGGTATGATGCTCTCGTGGAGCCCAATGCCGCCCGCCGCGGTTTAGACACGCCGTACGATCTGGATCATCGTGATCGTGGCCGTCCTACTGGCGGTCGCGCTGGTCGTTTCGGTCGTGCTGCTCGCGGTCTTCGCGCTCGGGCTCATGGACCGCAGCGACGCGCGCGTCTGCGGCCTTGCGGCGGTGCGCCGCAGTCCCGCGGCGGCGCGGCTCGTCGGCACTCCAATCGAGCAGCAAGGCTTCACCGCCGGATCGTCGTCGTCGAACAACGGCGAGCTGAACGAACGCGTCACCTTCACCGTCAAAGGGCCGAACGGCACGGCGTTCGTCGTCTCCGAGGGAGACCGCTCCCCGCTTGCTTCACGTCTCGAAGTGAAGATCGGGCGCGACCAGCGCAGCTATATCGTCTATGCCGGCCCATTCGACTGTCCGGAGCTGCACGCTAAACCTTAAACGTGAGGTTGCCGAACTGCCCCGGATCGTAGTTCGGGTCCGGCGGACGCGGTGTATCCCTCCACCATGCGCTGTACATCGCGAGCCACTCGAAGTTCTCGAACAGGTACTCGTTGGCGCGGACGCGCCGCAGGCGCTCCACGAACGGAAGAATGGCGTTCCACCGCGTGCGCAGCATGAATCCGACCGCATCCACGATCAGCGACGCATCAAGCACGCGCCGCCTCGCTAGACACGCGACGGTCTCGACGTACTGCGCGACCAGGACGAGCGCGTGATCGTCGGGCGAGCCCTCGAAGTTCGTGCGAACGCTCTCGTCGTCGGGGTATCTGCCGGCTATGCCCTCGAGCTGAGCGAATGCCTCGACGATCGCCGGATCGGTGATGCGCGCGATCGCGTCGAGGATTGCGAGCGCGTTGCGCTCGTGCTCGATCTGTTTGTTCTGGCGCGTCAGAAGCAGCGTCGACAAACCGATTGCGGTCAGTGAAACGACGACGGACGCCCCAGCAATCACTTGCTCAGCGTTCATGGCGATAGGATTCCCCCCAGGAAGGCGCAAAGCCCGCTGCGATGCGATTCTCGAAACACGTCTTCACGATCGTGGCTATGTCGCTGGTCCCGATCGCCACGGCCACCGGAGCCCGCGCGCAAGACACCACCCCGGCACCGGCGGCCAGCGCCGCGCCGACGTTCATGGACAAGGAGTACGACGGGCGCCTGCACGTCATGGTCGCGCCGTACATCTGGGGTCCGAGCGTGAAGGCGAACTTCCAGTTCTCGGTCCCAACGCTGCCGCGCCGCCCACCCCGTATCGCGCAAGGCAGCGTGCAAGTCGGCCCCAGCGACTACGCACCGAAGCTTAACTCTGCCTTTATGTTTGCGTTCGACGCGCGGAAGGGCAACTTCGACCTCTTCGGTGACGCGATCTATCTGAATGCCTCCAACAACGCGTCGATCGCCTCGTCGATCAGCGGACCGTTAGGGCGTTTCAACATACCGGTCAACGTCAACGCCTCGGCGCATCTTGCGACGGCGATCTGGGAAGCTGCCGCCGGTTACACCGTCGCGCGCGGACACAACGCCGATTTGAGCATCTTTGCCGGCGTTCGCCAGTTCCCGATCAACGTCAACATCGGCTACGACGCAACGGTCGGAAGGCGCGGAATCCTCGCGCCAAGCGGAACGGTCACGCTCGACACGCACACGAACGATATCATCTTCGGCTTGCGCGGAAAGGCGTTCTTCGGCGACGGACGATTGTACGTCCCGTACTACGTCGACCTCGGAACCAGCACCTATATCAATAGTCAGTCGTGGCAGGCCTACACCGGAGCGGGGTACGCATTCCCGCACGGTCAAAGCATCGTCGCCCTTTGGCGAGCACTCAACTACGACGGCTTCCCGCCAACGTCAGGCGTACAGAAGCTGAGCATGTACGGACCGTTGCTCGGCTACACGTTCAACTTATGAGCGAAGTTAGCGAGCGCTACAAGCCCCATCAGGCGGGCGAGGATGAGGCGCTGCACTTCGTTGGTGCCTTCGCCGATCTCGTTGATCTTCTGATCGCGGTACATGCGCGAGATCGGATACTCGTCCATGAAGCCGTAGCCGCCGTGGATCTGCAGCGCTTCGTTGACGACGCGGTGCGAAACCTCGCCGGCGAAGAGCTTGGCGAAGCTCGCGGCCTGCACGTAGTCGCGTCCCCGATCTTTCTCCCACGCGGCGCGCAGCATCATCAGCTTTGCGTGCTCGATCTCGGTGAGCATGTCGACGAGCTTGAACGAGATCGCTTGGAACTTGCTGATCGGCTGGCCGAAGGCGTGGCGCTCTTTCGCGTACTTGAGCGCTTCGTCGTACGCGCCCATCGCCAGGCCGATCGAGAGCGCCGCCACCGAGATGCGGCCGCCGTCGAGAATTGATAGGAACTGCGATATCCCTCGCCGCGCGGGCCGAGCAAGTTCTCCTCGGGCACCTCGGCGTCGGCGAACGAGAGCTCGCGCGTGTCGGAGGCGCGCCAGCCCATCTTGCGGTACTTGCGGCTACGCGTGAAGCCCGGGGTGTCCTGCGGCACGATGATGTTGGAGATCTCGCGGCGAGCCGTCGGGGCGCTTTCCGGTCACGGCCGTGATCGTCGTGCCGCCGGTGATGTCGGTGCCGGAGTTGGTGATGAACGCCTTGGTTCCGTTGATGACCCAGCGACCGTCGCGCAGCTCGGCCTTGGTCTGCACGTTGCCGGCGTCGCTCCCGGCGTTGGGCTCGGTCAGACCGAAGCCCCACAGCATCGTTCCGCGCGCGAGCGGGACCAGATACTTCTGCTTCTGCGCCTCGGTGCCGAAGAGAAAGAACGGCGTCGCGCCGAGCGAGACGTGCGCGGCCATCGTGATCGCCGTCGAGGCGTCGGCGCGTGCGATCTCCATCACCGCAAGCGCGTAGCTGACCGTGTCGGCGCCGGCGCCGCCGTACTCTTCGGGAAACGGCAGCCCCATGAAGCCGAGCTCCGCCATCTTGGCGACGAGCTCGTACGGGAAGCGCTCTTCGCGATCCATCGCTTCGGCACGCGGCTTGACCTCGTTGCGCGCGAAGTCGCGCGCCAGGCTCTGGATCGCCTTTTGCTCGTCGGTCAGGTCGAAGTTCATGGCGGAGGTATAGGCCCGACCCTGAGCAAAACTCCTCTCGCAGCGATGATCTCCCTCCGCGGCGTCTCGCTGGTCTACCCGAACGGCGTGCGCGCGCTCGACAACGTGACCCTCGAGATCGCTAAGGGCGAGTTCGTCTTCCTCGTCGGTCACTCCGGAACGGGAAAGTCGAGTCTGCTGCGCCTCCTCTACCGCGAAGCCAAGGCGACGGCCGGCGAGATCATGGTCGACGGCATTCGCGTCGATCGCCTGCGCCGCAACCGCATCCCGGCGCTGCGCCGCCATCTCGGCGTCGTCTTCCAAGACTTCAAACTGCTCACCGACAAGACGGTATGGGAGAACGTCGCCTTCGCGATGCAGGTCACCGGCGCGCATACCAAAGACGTCATGCGCCAAGTGCCGCGCGTGCTCGACCTGGTCGGCCTCTCGCACAAGAGCCGCATGTATCCCAGCGAGCTTTCCGGCGGCGAGCAGCAGCGCACCGCGATCGCGCGGGCGCTGGTGAACAATCCCAAGATCCTGCTCTGCGACGAGCCGACCGGCAATCTCGATCCGGCGAACACGACCGAGATCATCGCACTGTTGCAGCGCATCAATCTCAAAGGCACGACCGTGGTCGTCGCTACCCACAATCAAGCCGTCGTCGACCGCATGCGCCGGCGCGTCGTCCGGTTCGACGACGGACGCATCACGACCGACGAAGAGCGGGGCTACTACTATCTTGGACTGGGGCAAAGTCAAGTTCTTTCTGGGTGAGGTTCTGCGCAACTTCACGCGCAACGCCGCCATGCAGATGACCGCGATCGGCACGGTTGCTATCACGATCGTTCTGCTCGGTCTCTTCCTCTTCGTGCGCGCGGCGCTGGCCGGCATCGGCGCGCGGCTCCTCGATCAAATCGAGATCTCGGCCTATTTGCGCGCCGACGCTTCGGCGGCGCAGGTTGCTGCGATCACCCACGCCTTGGCCGCCGATCCGCGGGTCGAGTCGGCGAAGTTCGTTCCAAAGAAGCAAGGGTTGGCCGAGCTGCGCACGCAGACCAAGGGTGTGATCGACACCGCGCTCTTGACGGAGAATCCGCTGCCCGACAAGTTCCGCATACGCGTGCACGTTCCCGAAGAGGTGCCGGCCGTGGCCGCGAGCGTGGCGAGCCTGCACGGCATCGGAAACGTCGTCTACGGCGAGAAGATCGTCGCCCGCCTGCTGCAGCTCGGCGCGGTGCTGCGCCGGGTCGGTATCGTGGTGATCGCGGTCTTTTTTGCGGTGGCGGGCATCATCATTTCGAATACGATTCGCCTAACCGTCTTCGCGCGCCGGCGTGAGATCGCGATCATGCAACTGGTCGGCGCGACCAATACGTACATACGCCTTCCGTTTATCTGCGAAGGTTTGCTGGACGGCTTGATCGGCGCGCTGTTGGCGCTGGGCCTGCTGGCCGCCGCTCGCGTCACGCTCTGGCCGCGGCTGCTCGAAGCGCTGCCGTGGGTGCAGCTCGGCGCGGTGCCGATCGAACCGCGACTGCTGACCGGCGAGCTGATCGCGGTCGGCGCGGCAATCGGCGTGCTCGCATCGTGGATCTCCGTCGGACGCCATTTAAGGACGTAAGCCGATCGTGATTCGCCGTTTCGCCGCCCTCACGATCGCCGTCACTCTGATCCCGGCGCTCGCCGGCGCCGGCGGCTCGTCGATCGAGCAGAGAATCCAAGCCGAGCGCGCCAAGGCCGAGCAGACGCAGGCGCAGCTGCACCAAAAGCGGGCAGAGCTGCACGCCGTCACGCTCCATTACAACGACCTCCAGAATCAGCTCAGCGAGACCAACGCGGCCATCGGAACGGTGAACGACCGAATCGGCACGCTCGAAGGCCAACAGAGCTCGACGCAGCGCCGGATCGATTGGAATACCGTGCAGCTCGACGCGGCGAAGCGATCGCTGCAGCTGCACGACTCGATGCTCAAGCGCCGTCTGGTCGACATCTACGAATACGGCGACATGAGCTACGTCAACGCGCTGATCGCGGCTCGCTCGTTCAGCGAGTTCGTCGAGCGTTGGGAGGATTTGCGCCTGCTCATCGCTGCGAACGAGCACGCAGTGCGGGCTCGTAAGCGCGCCGAGGCGCGTGTCGCCGCGATCCAAGCGGCGCTCGAGCGCACGCGCCTGGAGCTAGAGCAAGAGCAGCAAGCTCAGGAAGAGGCGCGCAATCAGCTCGACACGCTCGCCAGCGAGCGTCAGAATCTGGTCGCGCTGGCGGCGACCCATCGGCACAGCGTCCAATCGGAAGTCGCCGAGATCGAGGGGCTCTCCGCGTCGGAGGAAGCAGAGCTCGAATCGTTGATTCAGGCGCGCGAACGCGAGATCGAGGCGCAGCGGCGCGCTGCCGGGATCGCCGGCACGCAGAGCGAGGGGGGGCCCGGGTGCCTTCTCTTGGCCGGTAACTGGAACGATTACCTCACCCTTCGGCTGGCGCTCCAATCCGTTCGGCGGCTCCCCGGAGTTCCATCAAGGCCTCGACATCGCGGCTCCGACGGGAACCACCGTCACCGCTGCGGCGGCCGGGACGGTGATCATGGCGCAGTGGTACGGCGGGTACGGAAACTACATTTTGATCGATCACGGCGGCAGCTACTCGACCGGCTACGGCCACCTCTCGGCGATCTTCGTCGCGACGGGCCAGTCGGTTCAGCGCGGCCAGGCGATTGGTGCAGTGGGCTCGACCGGTCAATCAACCGGGCCTCATCTACATTTTGAGGTCCGAATTAACGGGAAACCTGTTGACCCGGCACCCCGGTTGCATTAAGACTTAGCGAGTAACATCGGGCAGGTAGAAACTCGTAGGCGCCCAGCCCGGGTATTGTAGAGGATAATGACCCTTTCAACACGCCTTCTTCTGACGGCTCTGGTGATCGCCGCCCTCGCGGCCGCCGGGGCGCTTTTCGTCGGTTACCGCACCGGCATCATCGCGGGACAGTCGGGTCTCCAGGTTGCTACGACCGGCGACCTGCACGACCTCTTCGGCGCGCACGACGCCGGCAGCTCGACGTTGGTCGATTTGACCTTACGGCGGCTCGAGAGCGCCTACTACAAACCGATCGAGCCCCAGACGCCGATTGCCGGGGAGACCCAGGCGCTGCGCGGCTACCTGAAGGCGAAGAAGATTCCCAATCCCGCGCTGCCGAGCGAGATGGCCAGCGGAGATCCGGGGCAAGACTCGCAGCGCGCCGCCGAGGTTCTCTCGTTCGCGCAATCGCACTACGCCGCAGGGCTCGGTTCGACCGGGCACGACGATCTCACCGACGTTGCGCTGCGCGGCATCATGAGCTCGGTGAAGGATCCGTACACCGTCTATCTCTCACCGCGCGAAATTCAAGGGCTCAACGAATCGCTCTCGGGCGGCAACTTCGGCGGAATCGGCGTCTATATTTTCGCGCTCAAAGACGGACGAATCATCGTTCAGCCGCTCGAAGACATGCCTGCCGCCCGCGCCGGGATGAAATCCGGCGAAATCGTCGACAAGGTCGACGGCAAGGCGGTTCGCGGCGAGACGATCGATCGCGTCGAGCAGTTGATTCGCGGCGAAGCCGGCACGACCGTCAACTTGGAAGCGCACCCGTACAAAGAGCCCACGCACGAGCACGCATACGCAATCGTCCGCGAGATCATCCACGTGCCGACCGTCCGCGCGAAGATGGAGCAGGGAATCGATTACATTCGCCTATCCGACTTCGGCACGACGTCGGGAGATGAAGTACGCAAGGCGCTGCTCGACGGAAAGGCCAAGGGCGCGCACGGATACATTCTCGACCTGCGCGACAACGGGGGTGGGCTGCTCGACGCCGCGGTCTCAGTCTCGAGCCTCTTCGTTCCGCAAGGTACGATCGTCTCGACGATCCGCCGCGACGGTCAGCGCACCACCGAAGAGGCGCTCGGCGACGCGATCGGCGGGCTCACGCCGCTGGTCATACTGGTCAACAAGTATACCGCAAGCGCGTCGGAGATTACCTCGGGTGCGCTGCAGGATTATCACCTAGCTACGCTCGTCGGCACGCGAACCTTCGGCAAGGGCGTCGTGCAGAGCATCTTTCCGCTTCCGGATCAAGGCGCGCTCAAAGTTACGACCGCACGCTACCTCACTCCGGGAGGGCGCGACATCCAGCACCACGGCATCGAGCCCGACGTCGTGATCGAGCAGGACCCGAACCCCGCAATCATCGACACCCCCGCCGACAAGCAGCTCGCCGCGGCCAAGGCACGTTTACGAGCTTCCGTACGTTAATTTGGAGATCATGAAACGCCTCTCTTCATCAATACTGGCCGGAGCGCTGGCCCTCACGTTGATCCAGCTGCCCGCGGCATCGGCCACGCAGGCCCGTCTCTCGACGGTCGACGCCGGGGAGATTTCAACCGGCTATAGCTATCTCACCAACAACTTCTACCAAAAGGTCGATGCGCAAGCGGTGCTCGATTCGGTGCGCCTCCAGCTGCTCGCCGCGCTGCGCGGCGCGGGCGTGAAGAACGCGTCGCTGCCGGCGCTGCACGCCGGTGACGGCGCCTCAAGCAACGTTCACGAGATCGACCGCGAGGTCGAAGCTGCGGCCGGCGAAGCCAAGGCCAAGCTGAGCACGCACGCGCTCAGCTACGCCGCGCTCGACGGAATGTTGCGCTCCGTGCACGACCGGTACACCGTCTTCTTGACGCCCAAGGAGTTCGCCGGGCTCAACGAAGGCCTCGACGGGGGCGATTTCGGCGGAACCGGCATCGTCATTCAAGTCGACGACACAACCAAGTTCGTCTCGGTCGAGAACGTCGTCCCGAACGGCCCGGCAGATAAGGCCGGCATCGAACAGGACGATTTGATTACTACGATCGACGGCGCGTCCACCAAAGGTATGACCCTCAATGCGGCGAGCGCCAAGCTGCGCGGCAAGGAGGGCACGAGGGTGACCCTCACGATCAGCCGCGACAAAGGACGCGCTGGCCGATCCGGTTACGATCACGCGCGCGAAAATCCACCAGCTGAGCGTCTATCAGAAGATGCTCCCCGGGAAGATCGGATACGTCGCGTTGACCGTCTTCGGACGCGACACCGGCGACGAGCTCGCCGCCGCGCTCGACCGCTTGCAGCAGGAGGGCGCGCGAGCGCTGGTTCTCGACCTGCGCGATAACGGCGGCGGATATCTCGAAGCAGCGGTCGCGGTGAGCTCGAAGTTCATTCCGAGCGGACCGATCGTTTCCGTCGAATCGCGCGCTTCGAACATCACGACGCTCGATGCGGATAACACCGCGATCGCGCCGCTGCCGCTCGTCGTTCTGGTCAACGGCTACACCGCCTCGGCGTCGGAGATCACGTCGGGAGCGATTCAGGACAGCAGCGTCGGCACCATCATGGGCACCAAGACATTCGGCAAGGGCGTCGTTCAAACGATCTTCCCGATGCCCGACGGCAGCGCGATTAAGGTGACGACGGCGCGTTATCTCACGCCGCGCAACCGCGACATCAACCATCTCGGGATCACGCCGGACGTCGTCGTCACCGAGAACAAGCGCCCGCAGTTCGGCCAGCCCGCCAAGGACGACCAGCTGACCCATGCGATCCAGTTCTTAGACGATAAGCTGGCGCACCTAAACCAGGATAACGGCGTCTAGCTCTTCTTGCGAGAGGCGCGTCGCGCTCTTGCGCGCACGCTTGGGCTTCTCGGCTGGCGCTTCCTTAACGGCCGTTGCGGCTCTCCGCGGCGGCCGTCTTGCTTTCCGCCTTCTTGCGCGTGCGCTTGGGCTTGGCTTCGGGCACCGGCAAAGCGATCGCGCTCGCCGCTCCTCCCAGTTCGCCGGCCGGAGCTGTCGTCGCCGTGCGGCGACGGCGGGCGGGCTTCGTCCGCTTCGGCTCTTCCGGAGCAATCGAGAGGCTCGGCGGCGGCGCTTCGACCGCCGGCGGGGATGCCCGGCGGACCCGAGCGATCGCGCGCGAGGGTTCGGGTGGTGCCGTAGCGCCCGTCGGGTGAGCCGCACCGTCGGCGCTCACCTCGAAGATGTGCCGATCCGGCACGGCCCCGCCCGCAGCTCCCGCTCGCCCCTGCCGCCGCGGCCGCGACGCCGCCGGCGGCGGCGGCGATGCTGGCCGGGTCCATCGACTGACGGAGCCGCCTCGGCGATCGGCGGCGGCGGCGACGCCACCGTCACCGTCGTCTCCTCGCCGTCCTCGCGCCCGCGACCGCGACGCCCGCGCCGGCGGCGGCGCTTGCGCCGTCCGTCACCCTCGCCGGCGGCGTGCTGCACGGCGCCTTCGGCGATGATGATCGCGTCCGGCTGTTCTTCGCCTCGGCGCTCTGCGAGCAAGGCCTTGTCTTGTTCCTCTTCCTCCTCGGTAATCGAAGAGATCCCAATCGGCGGCCGCGCCGCAGACTGCCGCGCGGCGTCTTCGGCAAGCTCGCGTAGCTGACGCGTCTGCTCGGCCGCCGTGGGCGCCGCCCGGCGGACCGGCGGCTTGCGGCGGCGCGTTTTCGCACCCGCGGTAACGAGTTCGGCCAGGACGTAGTCGTTCTCGTCGTCGACGTCGAGAATGCGCACGCGCGCCGAGTTGCCGGCGTTGTTGACCGCGCCTTCGACCTCGACGATGCGCGAGTCGACGACCGCCGCCGCGGAGGTCGGATTTGGGAGACGTCCGGCAAGCAGCTCGACCTCGTGCTCGTCCCCGACGCGGACCTTGTCGGCTTTGGCGTCCCGGAATCCGGCGATGAGGTCGACGCGAGCTTTTTCGGGGTGGATCATCGGGTCGACGCGCACGTGGATCTGATGGTCGATCGCGCGTGCCAGCTCGAGGCACTCGCTCTCATACCAGAACTCCATCTGCGCCGCGACGTTTGGCGCGACGTGGACGACGACGTCGCCCTTCGCGGCGCCGTTCGCGTGCGCGCGGATTTGGCGGAACGTCTCGATCGCAACCGACTGCGACGACATCACGCTGCCCATGCCCGCGCAGGTCGGACAGGTGCCGCGCAGCTGCGCGCCGAGATCCTTGCCCACGCGCTTACGCGTAAACTCGAGCAGGCCCGAGATTCGAGAACGACTGGATCGTCGCGCGCGTGCGATCGCGCCGCAGACTATCCTCCAGTGTTTTGATGACCTTGGAGCGCGACGCTTCGGAGGACATGTCGATGAAGTCGACCACGATGATCCCGCCGATGTCGCGCAGGCGGACTTGCCGCGCGATCTCTTCGGCTGCCTCGATATTCGTCTTGACGATCGTATCCTCGAGGTTGCGCCCGCCGGTAAACTTACCCGAGTTGACGTCGACGACCGTGAGCGCCTCGGTCGACTCGATCACGATCGATCCGCCCGACGGCAGATTGATCTTCGGCTTCATGAGCTTCTGCAGCTCGTCGTCGATCTTGTAGTCGTCGAAGAGCGAACGGCCGGAGTTGTAGTACTCGAGCCGCTCGATGTACTGCGGGCCGAGCAGCTGCAGGAAATCGCGAACCTTTCGATACTCTTCTTCGTCGTCGATCAGGACGCGATCGACGTCGGCGGTGATGAAGTCGCGTGCCGCCTTGTAGACCAAGTTCATGTCTTTGTGCAGCAGCGAGGGCGACTCGGCGCGCCGGTAGGTCTCCAGGATGCCGTGCCACATTCGAATCAGGACGCCGAGGTCGGCGATGAGCTCGGCCTCGCTCGCGCCGGCCGCAGCGGTGCGTACGACGGTCGCCATGCCTTCGGGGCGAATCCGCTTCATCACGCCTTTGAGCCGGTCGCGCTCCTCGGCCGAGTCGACCTTGCGCGAGACGCCGGAGTACTTGCCGGTCGGCATCAAGATGAGGTAGCGCCCCGGAAGCGAGATGTTCGTCGAGATTCGCGCGCCCTTGAGACCGCGCGGCTCCTTGACGATCTGCACCAGGACGTCGTCGCCCCGCTTGACTTTCTCGCTGATGGTAAAGCCGCTGTGTCCTTGCGTGATCTCGACGTCGCCGATATTCAGCGGTTGTTTGTTGATGTCGTCAACGTAGAGAAAGGCGTTGCGGCCCAAGCCGATGTCGACGAACGCCGCTCCCATTCCGGGGAGCACGTTCTGCACTTTTCCTTTGTAGATCGAGCCGATGACCTTCTCTTCGCGCTCGATGTAGAGTTCGGCGAGGTCGCCGTCCTCGAGTATGGCGACCCGATTTTCCCACGGATCGCACGAGATCAATATCTCGCTCGACAAATTGTCCTCAGTTGTCTCCGGGCTTGCCTCTGGCCGCGCTTCCCGTTCGCCGGGGCGCTTGGCGGGCCAGCCCTGGAAAAAAATCTTTAAAAAGCCGTATTGGCTGCTTGTCTGGTTCCGGACGGGGACGCGCCGGACCTGCCCCAGGGGTTGAAGGGCGCTCCGCTCCGCTTGCGTACTCCTTTGCGCCGATGGCCAATGCCGGGCGAGCCTCGGGCCGGCGATTCGACCGCGAGCGCGGTACGACCACGCAAGCGCTCCTCTTCCTCAGTCAGCTCGACGAGGCGGCAACGGGCGAAGCGTACTCGCACGCGACGCACTACGAGCCGGTCCCAGTCGATTCGCTTCGCGCGCTCCTCGCGCGCGTTCCGGACGGATTCGTGCGCGGCTCGACCTTCGTCGACGTCGGCTCGGGAATGGGGCGCGCGGTGCTGCTCGCCTCGGAGCATCCGTTTAAGCAAGTCGTCGGGATCGAGCTCTCACCCGCTCTTCACGCGATCGCGCGCGCCAATCTCGCGAACGCCGGCGGATTCGCGCAGTGCTGCCGCGACGTACGCCTGCTGTGCCGCGACGCTCGCCGCGCTCGCTTCCCGAAGGGAGATCTCGTCGTCTTCCTCTTCAACCCGTTCGACGGCGCGGTCTTGCGCGAGACGCTCGACCGAATCGCCGGGTCGCGAGGACGCAATGACGAAGTCATCGTGCTCTACCACACGCCCGTGCACCGCGACGTCCTGAGCGAGTACGCGAGCGAGACGATCGCCGACTCGCCCGACGGGCTGGTCGTGCGGATCGACGCTCACGCGTTTCCCAAGACGTCGCGATCTCGCTGCGAGTAGATATTCAAGAGGATGCCGATCGCGGCGAAGTCGGTCAGCATCGCCGAGCCGCCGTACGACATGAACGGGAGCGGGATTCCGGTGATCGGCATGATGCCGATCGTCATCCCGACGTTGACGAGCACGTGGAAGAAGAGCATGCCGACCAGCCCGCTCGCCAGCAGGAACCCGAAGCGGTCGAGCGCGGCGAGCATCGTTCGAATCCCCGCGTAGAGCACTGCGCCGTAGAGCGCGAGCAACGCGATCGCCCCGACGAAGCCCAGCTCTTCGGCCAGGACGGTAAAGATGAAATCGCGCGAATGCTCGGGGACAAAGTTGAGCTGCGTCTGCGTGCCGTGGTAGAGCCCCCGGCCAAGCCACTCGCCGTTGCCGACCGCGATCTTCGACTGGTTGAGATTGTAGCCCGAGCCCTGCGGATCCGCTTTGGGATTGAGAAAGACGAAGAGCCGCGCCTTTTGAAACGGCTTGAGCACCGCGTTCGTACCGATCGCGGCGGCGGCGACGACGAGCATGCCGAGCGCGTAAATGCCGAAATCGCCGAGTTTGGGGAGCGCGAAGAAGAGCTCGACCGTGAGAATCGCGACCAGCACGAGCGACGTGCCGAGATCCGGCTGCTTGAGGATGAGCAGCGCGGGAATCGCCACGGTCAGCAGCGGTTTCCAGAGATCCGCAAGATTCTCGTAGGTCCCGCGGCAGAGCACCGCGGCGAGCGAGATCGCGATAACCAACTTCGCCGGCTCCGATGGCTGAAACGTGCCCAGCGGGCCGAGCGAGATCCAGCGCTGAGCCCCCATCGCGCTGTGGCCGCCGCGCAAGATGAAGAGCAATAGGAGCAGGTTGACGATATAGAGTCCCGGCGCCCAGCGCTGCCAGCTGCGATAGTCGACGAACGAAAGCCCGATCATGGCCGGCACGCCGAGCAGAAGATAGAGTATCTGCTTCTTAAACTCGCCCGACGGATCGACGGCGTGCAGCCCGGCCGAGCGGATAGAGAGCAGGCCGAGAAGCGAAATCGCAATCCCGCCGGCGGCAAGCAGCCAGTTGAAGTTGCGAACGTAGCGCTTTGCGCCGTTACCGAGCGTTAGGACCACGGCGAACGTGCTGCCGATCCCTGAGGCTGGTAGACCGGTCGCTGCCGCGGACGCACCGGCAATGCGCCGCGTTGCGCCTTCTCGACGCGGTCGGCCGCGATTCGCACGTACTCCGGTGAAACGTCGGCGCCGGCGGTGCGGCGGTTGTGGATGACCGCGGCGACGCACGTCGTGCCGACGCCCATGAAAGGATCGACGACGAGCTCGCCCTCATCGCTAAGCGCGAGAACCAGCCGTTCGACGAGTTCGACCGGGAACTGACAGGGGTGGATAGTCTTCTCGACGTGGTTGTGCTTGACGTTCGGGATGATCCAAACGTCGCCGGGATTCTTGCCCAGCGGATTGCTCGAGAACTCGCCGGCCTTGGGTCCTTTGAAGTGTCGTTTCCCGGGATACTTCTGAGGAACGCGGATCGGATCGAGGTTGAAAGCGTACGACTTCCCGGGACGCGTAAACCACATAATCGTTTCGTACCGGCCGCTCAAGCGACGCGAACAGTGCAGGCCGTGCTCGAAATGCCAGACGATTCGGTTACGCAAGACGAGGCCGTGCTTGGTGAAGATTGGATAGAGGAGAACGTCGAGGGGCGCAACGACATTGTCGCGTACGTGGTTCCCAACCTGCCAGCAGAGGCTACCGCGCTCGGAGAGCCGTTCCACGCACGCCCGCACGACGCGCTCTTGCTCGGTAAGATACTCGTCGAGCGACGAGCGCCGCTCGTAACTCTTTCCGATGTTGTACGGAGGCGAGGTTACGAAGAGCGCCACTTCCCCTTTGGGGATCTGCTCGAGCAGCGCGCAGGCATCCCCGCAATACAGCAGCGCTTGGGGCGTCAACTCACTCCGACGGGGGCCGGCGCGGGCGCGCGCGCCTTCTTGCGGCGGCGTCTCTTGCGCGGCGGTTTGCCTTCGACGGCCTGTTCGGCCGGCGGCGGTGCTACGGCCGCGGCCGGTTCCGGTATTGCCGCCGCGGTCGGTGCCGGCGCGGGCGGCTCGACGTGCGCTTCCGATCCGTTCGGGCGGTTCACCGAGAGGATCGGGATGTTCGCGAGCATCGCCAGTGCCGCGTCTTGACGCTCGAAGCTGACCTCGATCTTCTCGCGATCGACTTCGACGTAGCGCGAGATGACGTCGACCAAGTCGCGTTTCATCGCGTCGATCATCTCGGGTGCGAGCTCGAGATGGTCGGTCATCAGCACCAGACGTAGACGCTCTTTGGCGGTCGCGCTCGAACCTTGCTGCCCGAAGAGCCGCCTCAAGAACTCGATCATGTCCGCTTCCCTCCAAAGAGCGAGCCGATCCGTTCCAAAAGCGACGTCTTTGCCGCGGGCGGCATCGGCGCCGGAACGTCGTCACCGGCGATGCGCGCCGCGATCGCGTGATAGGCCCCGCCCGTCGCCGTCTCCTTGCGCAGCGCCAGCGGCTCGCCGCGATTGGTCGTCACGATGATCTCGGGCTCGTCGGCGATCACGCCGAGCAGCGGCAGGCGCAGGATCGCGTTTACGTCGTCGACCGAGAGCATCTTGCCCTTGCGCACCAGCTGCGGGCGCAGGCGGTTGATCACCAACTGCGGCCGGAAACGATTGCCGAGCAGGCCGACGACGCGATCGACGTCGCGCACCGCCGAGACCTCGGGCGTGCAGACGACGATCGCCTCGTCGGCGCCGGCGACCGCGTTCTTGAAGCCGAGCTCGATGCCGGCCGGACAGTCGATCAGCACGTAGTCGAAGCGCTCGCGCAAGCTCTCGATCAGCGCGCGCATCTTCGGCGTCTCGACCTCGTCCTTCTCGCGCGACTGCGCCGCCGCGAGCAGGAAGAGATTCTCGCTGTGCTTGTCGGCAACGAGCGCGTCGTCGATCGTGACGCGCTCTTCGAGCACGTCGAGCAAGTGGTGCTTGACGCGGCTCTCCAGTCCAAGCACGATGTCGAGATTGCGCAGGCCGACGTCGGCATCGACCAGCACAACGCGCGCCCCTCGGTGCGCAAGCGCGGCGCCGAGGTTGGCCGTCGTCGTCGTCTTTCCGACGCCGCCTTTGCCCGAGGTGAGGACGATCGCGCGACCGACTTTTGCGGGCGCCGCACTCGGTTCGGGTTCGGGCTGAATCGGCTCTACCTGATGCACGCTCTACCCCGCTTTCAAGGCGCCGAAGAGACGCCCGAAGAGACTCTGGTTCTCGAAGCTCGTGAAGGGAACGATCTCGCCCTCGAGGCGGCGCGCGATCTTATCGTAGATCGCGCTCAAGCGGTTCGATTCGTTCAAGCACGATCGGTTCGCCGCGGTTGGTCGTGTCGATGACCTCTTCGTCGTCGGGAACGACGCCGAGCAGCTCGACCGAGAGGACCTCGCAGACGTCGTCGACCGAGAGCATGTCGCCCGCTGCGCACCATCTCCGGGCGCAGGCGGTTGACGATCAGGCGAATCGGCTTGCGCTCGCCGCTGATCTTGCCGACGACCCGGTCGGCGTCGCGAATCGCGCTGACTTCGGGCGTCGTCACGACGATCGCTTCGATGCGCGCCGGCAACGGCGTTGCGAAAGCCCGTCTCGATGCCGGCCGGACGAGTCGATCAGCACGTAGTCGGCTTGATCGGCGGCCTGCTCGACGATCGCTGCGAACTGCTCCGGCGTGATCGCGTCCTTCTCGCGCGTCTGCGCGGCCGGCAGGATCGAAGAGCGACTCGAAGCGCTTGTCTTTGATCAGCGCCTGACGCAGCTGGCAGCGCCCTTCGGCGACTTCGACGAGATCGAAGACGATGCGCTTCTCCAATCCCAGCACCAGATCGAGGTTGCGCAACCCGATGTCGGCGTCGATCAGGATGACGCGCTTACCGCGCTTGGCGAGCGTCGCGCCGAGGTTGGCGGTCGTCGTCGTCTTGCCGACGCCGCCCTTCCCGAGGTGACGACGATCCGCCGGGCGCTCACGAGTGACGCTCCGGCAGTGCCCAGCTCGCCGAGCTGGTCGAGCGCGAGGACGACGATGCGCCCGTCGCGCGCAACGGCCGCCTCGGCCGTCGCGCCAAGGCGCGGCCCCTTCTCGCCTTCGGCGGCGATGAAGCGTCGCGATGCGCAGTTGCGTCGCCGCGAGGTCGAGGGCATAGATGCGCGCCGCTTCGTCGCCTTGCGCACCGGCGTGCGCGATGCCGGCGAGCCGCCCGAAGACCAGGATGTCGCCGGTCGCGATCAGCTCGGCGCCGGGGTTGACGTCGCCGACGACGACGATGTTGCCGGTGTGGTGGAGCGCTTGGCCGCCGCGCAGCGTCGCCGCGTGATAGAGCGTCGTGGGCGGCGCGTCGACGACGTGCAGCGCCGCCGGCTTTGCTCGCTCCGGCGCCTCCGGCACGACGCGGCGCACGCTCGCCTCGCCGCGCTTGCGGCGCTGCGCGATGTCGTCGCGCGCTCCGGCGAAGTCGGCGACCAGCGAGCGCGCCGAGTCCGAGAGCGGCACGACGAGAACCGGGAGCGGTTCGAACGCCAGACCCTCGGCCAGCGCCAGCTTCTCGAGGTCGGCTGCGGCGCCGCCGATCGCACGCAACGTAATGCCGGCGCCGTCGAGGACGACGCGCAGACGCGTCACGTCCTCGACCGTAGGCTCGTTCTCTCCGAAGTTGGCGACTGCGGAGCGCCGCGATAGAAGCCGGCTGCTCGGCTAGGCGGGCTTCCAACTCCGCGAACGCCTCGTCGAGGTCGCGACCGGAGAGCGTCACTTCGAGGCCGTCCCGCCTCCCCGTAAGAGTGCCACGCTACGCTCTCCGAGAAGAATGCCCGGCATCCCCCTCGCTATCCACAAAGGATTCGCAATTTCTTGACCTTTTCCACATATAATACACAGTGACCCGACGTAACCTTGGTTGGGTCCGTCAGGTAGAGGAAGTCACAGGCATGCTCCGTCGCATCATTCCCCTCTTCGTCATCGTCTCGCTCCTCTCTGTCCGCCTTTCCGGCGCGCGTTTGGGCGATGTCGACGCAGGCCGAAATCGCGCTCGGCCAGCAGGAAGATCAGCAGATCGTCGCCAGCAGCGTGATCGAGACCGATCCGCTGCTCAACGCCTACGTTCCGGGCATCGCCGACAACCTCTGGAATCAGGTCGCGCGCAAAGACGTTCCCTACTCGATCAAGATCATCAAGGACAGCCAGGTCAACTCGTTTGCGACGCTGGGCGGTTTCGTCTACGTCAACGAGGGGTTGGTCGACTTCGTCCAGTCCGACGACGAGCTGGCAAGCGTCATCGGCCACGAAACCGGTCACATCGAGCGCCGCCACGCCCTGACCGCGAACTCGAAGGCGGAGATTCTCAATATCCTGTTCGGGATCGCTTCGATCTTCTCGCCGCTGATCTACGAGTTCGGCGGCCTCGCCGAGGCCGGCTTGATGGCGAAGGTCTCGCGCGAGGACGAGATCCAGGCCGACCGCTACGGCCTGCAGCTCATGTCGCGCGCCGGCTACGATCCCGAGTCGATGGTGACGATGATGGCACATCTCGCGGTCCTTCAGGACGAGCACAGCGATGCGATCAGCAAGTATCTCGAGGACCACCCCAATCCGTCGGCGCGCGTCGCGCATTTGATGGGCTATCCCGAACTCGATCCGACCGACGTTACGTCGACGCAGGAGCTCGTGCAGGCATCGAGCGATGAGGAACGCGCGCGCTACTCGTTCGCGCAGCTGCGCCTCGACCAAGTCCTGCAAACCGATCCGCAAAACTCCGAAGCGCTGCTCGAGCTCGGTCAATCGGAGCTCGCGCTCGGCCTGCCGAGCAAGAGCGAGCAGACGCTCGCGGAGGCGGCGCAACTCGGATCGGCCCAGACGCGCGCAACGGCCAACCAGCGCATCGCCGCGCTGCGGAAGATGGAAGCGCAGCGCGTGACGCT
Source organism: Vulcanimicrobiota bacterium (assembly GCA_963739845.1). Taxonomy (GTDB): domain Bacteria; phylum Vulcanimicrobiota; class Vulcanimicrobiia; order Vulcanimicrobiales; family Vulcanimicrobiaceae; genus Cybelea. Next base: position 811,681 of record CAVUBQ010000002.1, read on the forward strand.
GACCAAGCCGAACCTGCCGAAACTGCAGACCGCCGTGCAGAACGCGCAGGCGGCGCAGCTCCAAGACGCCGCCGAGATCTCACGCGCGCGCAACCGAGGGCAAGGATCAGATCAAAGCGGTCGAGAGCCGCATCGACACGCTGCAGTACGAGGTGCCGGATTTCAGCCGGATCAACATTCGCCGCGGCTCGCGCGTCGAAGCGATCGTCAAGAACCTCAGCTCGATGGCACGTTCGATCAACAGCACGCTGCAGGACACCGGCGGCGATAACGGCCCGATCGGCGGCGTCGGATCGCTCGAGAAGAACAAAGAGAGCGGATTGCTCAAAGAGAGCGCCGACATCTATTCGGAGATGCTCGCGCCGTTGGCGATGACCCCGGTCCCAGCCGAATCGCTCGCGATTCTGCCTTCGTATCCGCAGATGGTCAACGATCTCACGCTAGCCGACGGCGAGATGCTGCGCTCGGTCGACGCGGCGCGCGCCTCGCTCACGATGCTCGATCAATCGCTCGGCGATCTCGACGAGTTTCTCAAAGAGCTCGACCACGCGCAGCTCAGCTTTAACGGCGACATCAGCCGAGAGCGAGTACGCGACCCTCGAGCCGATGATGAAGAAGACCATCGACGAGTTCAACTCCGCCGCCGTGGCTGCGTCGCAGGCAGCGCAGCTCTTCAACCTCGCGCGCGCGCGCCAGCTCTCCGCGCGGATCACGCTGCTCGGTTTGGGAACCTCGCCGCAGCTCTACTCGACGCTGCACTACGCGCTGCAGCAGCGCTTCGGCTCGAGCGGGATCGACTATCGCACGATGCTGCACGACGGACTGACGCCGGGCGACGTCACCGCTGCGACGATCGTTGCCGCCGACATCAAGAGCACGCCCGAGAGCGGTCATTGCCGAAGCGAAGAGCTCCGGAGCAGACCGATCATCGACGTCGCCAACGCGCACAAGATGCACGCCTGGCCGCTGGAGATCTTCATGGGCCTGGTCTATCTCGATTACACCGACGACCCCGCTAAGGAGTTGCGCAAGGCCGACGGGACGCTGGCCGTCGACCTCAACAAACTCGGATTGTAGGAGCCCACGCATGGCCGTTGCCTCGGACGCACGTAACATCTTTACGCTCGTCCGCAAAGGGATCGACGCGCGCGCCGTTCACTCGCACGTGCGCAAGCCGTTTCGCTTCCTGCTCTGCGGCGATCCGGCGCTCGTCGCGCGAGTTCCGCGCGCTGCTGCTCTCCGGCCACGACGACGGAGACGATTCCGCTCGACGCGGCCGCGTGTCTCGAGACGATACGGATGGACGCACCGCTCGTCACCGATCTGCGAGAGGTCCGGGCCATCGTCTTTCTCGGGCACCGAGGCGACGCGGCGGGCGCGGATCTCACTTCGCTCCAGAGCTCGCGCGTGCCGATTCTCGCGCTCACGGTCGAGCCCGAGGCCGAGCCGGGCGGACCCTCCGTAGCGCCTCCGGCCGGCACGATCGGCGAGTACGTCGTGACCTCGATCTCGCGAGAGACGCTGCGCGGCCGGCTCTTTCCTCATCTCATCGAGTGCGCGAGCGGCGTCGAGATCGCGGTCGGCCGGCGTCTGCCGGCGCTGCGCGACACCGTCGCGGCGAAGCTGACGCGCGACGCCGCGAACAACGCGCTCAAGGTCGCGCTCGCCAGCGCCGTCGTCGATCACATACCGCTCGTCGGCGTCGTGCTCGGGGCCTTCGCCTCGGCCGGCGATATGGTCGCGATCACCGGCATTCAGGTGATGCTGATGCTGCACATCGAAGCGACCTACGGCCGCGATCCCGACGTGCAGCGCACCTGGCAGCTCTTGCCGGTCATCGGCGGCGGCTTCGGCTGGCGCACGCTGGCGCGCGAGCTGGTCGGGTTCATCCCAGTCGCCGGCATCGCGATCAAGGGCGCAATCGCCTATGCCGGCACGATCGTCGTCGGTGAGAGCGTCACGTTCTTTCTCGAGCACGGCCACCACATGACCAGGGGGCAGGCGGCGCAGCTCTTCGACCGCACCAAGAACGACGCGCTGCGCTTTGCCCGAGACTTCGTTGGCAAGCTCCGTAGAGGCACCTAACGCACGCGCGCCGGCTCCGGCACTGCTTGGAACGCTTGCGGCGCTGCGCCGCTATCCGGTCAAGAGTTTGAGCGGCGAAGTGCTCGCCGCCGCCACCGTTACCGAATCCGGCATCGAGGGCGATCGCACCGAAGCGCTCTTCGTCGGCGCCGGCCACGCGCGCATCGGAAAGCCGTACCGCGGAAAAGAACACGAGCGCCTGCATCTGACGTCGGATCCGGATGCGGCACGCGCCCTCGCGCGCGAGCGCGGCGTCGAGCTGGTCGAGCGGCGCGGGGAGCGCTACTTCGACGACGCGCCGATCTCGCTGCTGATCGACCGCTGGCTCGACGATCTCTCCGAGTGGCTGGGATACCCGGTCGAATGGGAGCGCTTTCGTCCGAACCTCTTCGTGCGCTCCGCACAGAGTATTCGCCCGGAGAGCGAGCTGGTCGGCGCCGAGCTGAAGGCGGGCGACGGTTCGCTTGCGCGTCCGCGCCGCCACGCAACGATGCGTCGTTGTAAACTATCACCCCGTTACGGCAGAACCAAATCGATCCTCGCGTCCTGCGCCTGCTAGCCGAGCGCCGCAACGCGACGATGGGGCTCTATTGCGACGTGCTCGAACCGGGCGTCGTGCGTACCGGCGACGCGCTGACGCGCATCTGATATCGCACAAACGAAGAGGCGCCGCTGCTGATCGGCGCCTCTGCCCACACCCTACGCTTCAAGCATAGATTTGTGCGCGCTTTCACTCCCTAGACAAAGTAGATTATGCCATTCGTCACTTCCGCATGGAATAACCATACGGCACATATCTACAGCGCGCGGCGGCCTTCCAGGGCTTTGGCGATCGTCACCTCGTCGGCGTAGTCGAGATCGCCGCCGATCGGCAATCCGTATGCCAGGCGCGTCACGCTGACGCCGAGCGGCTGCAGCAGCCGCGAGAGGTAGAGCGCGGTCGCTTCGCCTTCGGCATTGGGGTTCGTCGCCAGGATGATCTCGTGCGGGCTCCTCGCGGCCGATTCGTTCGACCAGCTCTTTCACGTGCAGCTGGGCGGGGCCGATGCCGTCCATCGGCGAGATCAAGCCGCCCAGCACGTGGTAGCGGCCTTTGAACGCCCCGGTCCGCTCGATCGCGTAGACGTCCTTTGCCTCGGCGACGACGCAGATCATCTTCCCGTCGCGGCGATCGTCGGAGCAGAACTCGCACGGGTCGCGTTCGGCGAGCGAGAAGCAGATCGAGCAAAAGCAGACGTTGTCTTTGACGGCGAGAATCGCTTCGGCGAGGCTCTGCGCTTCGTGGCGCGGACGATTGAGCAGGTAGAAGACCAAGCGCGCCGCCGTCTTCGGGCCGATCGTCGGAAGCTTGCTCAGCTCGTTGATCAACGCGGCGACCGGGCTCGCGATCGAACCGGTGGTCGGCAAAGCGTTACATCAATCCGGGGATGCGCATGCCGCCGGTGACCGAGGCCATTCGCTTCTGCGACGTCTCCTGGGCTTTACCGAGCGCGTCGTTGACGGCAACGGTTACGAGATCTTCGAGCGTCTCGACGTCGTCGGGATCGACCGCCTCTTTGCCGATTCTGACGCGCTTCACGCGCTGGTCGCAACTCACGTCGACGGTGACCGCACCGCCGGCTGCGCTTCCGCTGACGATCGTACTGGCAAGCTCTTCTTGCGCTTTGGCCATCTCGGCCTGCATCTTCTTGACCTGGGCCATCAACTGGGCTTGATTCATCCTCTACGTATCCGTTCGTTGGCGTAATCGAAGAGCGCGTCGGGATCGTCGTCTTCGCGCGCGGCACCCGTAAGCGATGCAACGTTGCCGGCCGCCGAGCCCTTCGCTCGTCCGGAGCTTCCGTCAACGCGCAGCGTCACCTTGAGCGGCACGCCGAGGACGTCGGCAATCGCGGCTTCGATCAGCTGCGCGTGATCGCGCAATGCATCGGCGCTCCAGGAGTCGGGTAGCTTGAGCCGTACGGCATTGCCCTCCACCGCCTCGATCGCCGCTCGCGAGAGCGGCGCGCGCAGCGATTGCCGTTCGCTCTCGACCTTGCCGCGGATGCTCTGCCAGGCCGCGCGGACCTTTTGCAGCGATGGCGTCGCCGCGTCCTTCGCGCTCGCGGGTTCCACCGTGGGTTCGGCGCGCTCGGGCGCCGTCGCCGGCGCGACGCTCGGCGCACCGGTTAGCCGCTCTTCGAGCGTCGCAACCCGGGCCGAAAGCGCGTCGAGGGTCGAATCCTCGCCGACCAAGATGAGGCGCAAGAGCGCGGTCTCGAGCTCCAGGCGGGCGTTGCCCCCCGAACGGGCGAGCGCGAGCGCCTCGCTGAGCGCTCGCAACGCGCGGACCAATGCCGCCTGCGAGAAGCCCTTGGCTTGCGCCGCGGCTCGCTCCGCGTCCTCGGGCGCGAGATCGCGAGCTAGGAGTGCCGGGTCGACGCGCGCCACCAGAAGATTGCGAAAGGCCGCGATCAGTCGAGCGGATCAGTACGGTGAAGTCGGCGCCCGCGTCGGCGGCGTCCTCGACCGCGCCCAGCGCCGCCGTCGCGTCCCGCGCGAGCGTCGCCTCGACCAGCCGCGCGGCGAAGTCGCGCCCGGTCGATCCGAAAGCCAGGTCGAGCGTCTCGGTCGTGGCCGTGGCCCCGCTGGAGAAAGCGGCGAGCTGCTCGAGCATCGTCAGCGCGTCGCGCAGGCCGCCATCGGCCCGGTAGGCGATCGCCGCGAGCGCTCCGTCGTCAATCGCGATCTTCTCGGCGGCGGCGATCTCCCGCATCTTCTCGATCATCACCGGCATGGCGATGCGGCGAAACGCGTAGCGCTGGCAGCGCGAGAGAATCGTCACCGGAAGCTTCTCGGGCTCGGTCGTCGCGAGGATGAAGACCGCATGCGCCGGCGGCTCTTCGAGGGTCTTGAGGAAGGCGTTCGCGCCCTCTTTGGTGAGCATGTGCGCTTCGTCGATGATGTAGACTTTCATCCGCATCGTCGCCGGCGCGAACTTCACCGCCTCGCGCAAGGCCCGGATCTCGTCGATCCCGCGGTTGCTCGCGGCGTCGATCTCGAGCACGTCAAGGGCCGTCCCGGCGAGCATCGCCCGGCAATTCTCGCAGGTGTTGTCGGGGACGGCGCTCGGCCCGTTGACGCAGTTGATGCACCGCGCCAGGATCTTGGCGGCCGAGGTCTTCCCCGAACCGCGCGGGCCGGAGAACAGGTAGGCATGGGCGAGCTTCCCGCCCTCGATCGCCGCGCTGAGCGTGCGTACGACCGCGTCCTGGCCGACGAGGTCGGCAAACGTCAGCGGGCGCCAGGTGCGGTAGAGGGACACGGCGCTCCCTTTTTAGCAGGTCGTTTGACGGCGCCTGCCGGAGGGTATGGGTGCAACGACCGGCTCTGGGGACCGGTTATACGTATTGCTTCCCAGGCAGCGTACTTTAGTTTAATTTGGATCGGACAAGAGAGAGGCCCGTGGATCTGCGCGCAGCGCTCCGTGAGAAGTTCGCGTTCGAAAACTTCTATCCAGGCCAGGAAGACGTCGTGTCTCGCGTCTTAGAGGGCCAGGATACTCTGGCAATTCTTGCGACGGGTGCAGGCAAGAGCCTAACCTATCAACTTCCGGCGCTCTTGCTCGACGGCACGACGGTCGTCGTCAGCCCGCTGATCGCGCTGATGAAAGATCAGCTCGACATGCTGCGCGAGCGCGGCATCACCGACGTCGTCGCGCTCAACTCAACGCTCTCGGAGGATCAAGAGCTGCGGGCACGCGAGCGCATCGCCTCGGGGACGATCCGCATCGTGTACACGACGCCCGAGAAGCTCGAAGACGACGGCTTCCTGCGGCTGCTGCAATCGATTCGCGTGCCGCTCTTCGTCGTCGACGAGGCGCACTGCATCAGCCAGTGGGGTCACGATTTCCGGCCGGCCTATCTCGCGCTCGGCGGCGTCATCGCCAAACTCGGCCATCCGACGGTGCTGGCGCTGACGGCTACCGCGACGCCGTCGGTGCGCGAAGATATTCTCCATCAGCTCGGCATCGATCAAGTCAAGCCGATCGTGCGCGGATTCGACCGGCCGAATCTCGTCTACGAAGCGCGCAAGGCCGACAAAGAGGCTGATAAGCTCAAGATTCTCAGCGCGCTCTTCACCGGCGACAACGCTCTCGAGGGCACCGGCATCATCTACACCGCAACGATCAAGAACGCGCTCGAAGTACAACACTATCTAGCGCGCGAGTTAGGCATTCCGGCCGCCGTCTATCATTCGAAACTCCATAAGGAAGACCGGACGTCGGTCCACAACCTCTTCATGGACGAGGCGATTCGCGCCGTCGTCGCGACCAACGCGTTCGGTCTAGGCATCGACAAGCCGAACATCCGCTTCGTCGTGCACTACGATCTGCCGGGTTCGCTCGAAGCGTATACGCAGGAAGCCGGGCGCGCCGGCCGCGACGGCTTGCCCTCGCGCTGCATCCTGATCTATCGCATGAGCGACACGCGCGTGCAGAACTACTTCCTCACCGGCAAGTATCCGGACGTCGAAGAGGTGCAGCGCGTCTTCGGAACGATCGAAGTCTTCGGCGATCAAGCCGGCGGGGTCTCGATGATCGACCTGCGCAAGATCCTTCAGCTGCCGCTGACCAAGCTCAAAGTCATCCTCGCGCTGCTCAAGAAGTCGGGTTACATCGAGCACGTCGGCAAATCCGCCTACGGATTGACCGAAGCGGTGCGCAAGCATCGCGACCTCATCTTGAACTTGGCAAACTACGATACGAAGAAATCGTACGATCAGAGCAAGCTCGCGATGATGCTGCAGTACGCCGAAACGACTTCGTGCCGGCGGCGCTTCATCCTGAACTACTTCGGCGAAGATTTCGAGCGCGGGAACTGCGGCGCGTGCGACAACTGCTTGCGAGCACTGCGCCACGGGGGAGACGCGAGAGCGGCTACCGGCGGATTCAAGATCGCCGACGTCGTTGCGCATCCCAAGTTCGGCGTCGGTACGGTGGAACGCGCCGAGCGGGATCTGGTCACCGTCCTCTTCCCCAGCGTGGGCTATAAAACGCTGCTGGCGTCGGCGGTGAGCCACGCCGCAGAGCAAATTGCCTAGCCGCAGGCTCGCATGGGCCGCGCTTCTCGCAGCGGTCGTGGTGGCACTCTGCGCCCGAGTCCAGGCCCAAAACGCAACGCCCTCCCCCTCGCCCGCTCCCTCGGTGACGCCGACGGCGATGCCCGGTCAGAGCCCCGCCGCAGGTCCTACGCAGCCGCCTATGACGGTCTCGCCCGAGGCCGCATCGGTGCCGGTCGGAGCCGCAGCAAACCTCGCGATCAGTTCGGCCATCAGCCCGATTACCGCCGTCGTCCACGATACCTCGCTGGTGACCGCCTCGATCGATCAGGTTGCGCAGCGCCTAACCCTGGTCGGGAAAAGCCCGGGCACGACCATCGTGACGCTCACCGATGCGCGCGGCGTCACCCGCGACGTGCCGGTTCGCGTCGCATATTTCGCCGGCACGATTACCCCGCACATCACCTTCCCGATCACCGGCGACCCGGCATCGGGCGAGTTCGTGCGCGAACAGGTGGCGCAGGCAGTTGCGCGTTCGGCGCAGGCTCGCCCCGGCGCACAGGTCGTCGTATCGTCCGACGACGTTCCGTTTCGCGGCGCACTCGAGCAAGATCGCGTAGCCAGCTTCAGCGTTCCCGTGCTCATTCAAGGCACGAACCTGATGGAGGTCGACGGATCGACGAGCGTCGACGTGCAGAACGTCGCGGTGCCGCGCATCTCGCCGGACTCGCTCATGGTGAGCGACTATCCCGAGCGATTGACCGAGAACGGGACGCTCTTTACGGCCGACCTCCGCTCCGAGCAGCCGTCGCGCTTTCTCTACTTCCACTACAATCCGCCCGGGCAACCCGACCGCCGGATCGTGCTGCGAGCCGAGAATCCTTCGCGCGAGCCGTCGATCGTGCAGTTCATCAGCGGTCGCGGCGGTCCGTCGCGCAACGAGATGGAGGTCGGGCACGCAGCCACCAAACGCTTTCTTAACAACGTCATCGCGAACCAAGGGCGTCTCCTGACGATCGCCGGCAACTCGACGATCGAGGTCGCCGAACAAGACCTTCCGGCGGGAAGCATCGTCTGCAACATCTTGCAGCTGCGCGTGCTCTCCGGCGCGAACGTGCACCTTACGCTCTTCGCGCAGAACGCCGACCAGAGTCCGGACGTTGCGATCAACGACTCCAGTCTTCTCGAAAGCGCGCACAAGCACGCGCGCGGCATCTATCCGATCGCGGAGTTTCACTTCGCCTCGCAGTGGAAGGTCAACGACGATTATCTGGAGCTGCCGATCGGCCAGCTTCCGCTGCCGAATGCCCTTCAGGGTCAGGCGCTCGCCGGGGATTACGGCGTGCTGCAATCGTTTGTCGTCAACCTGGAGAACCCGCTCTCGACTCCGCAAGCGGTCGCGATCTACGAAAACCCGCGCGGCGGGCGGAGCACCGGAACCTATCTCATCGACGGCGTCCTGGTGCAGTCGCACCAAGTTCCGCCGTTCTCTCGCTATAAAGTTCGCCAGTACGTCGTCCCGGCTCACGGTTTCGTCCGGGTGACGATCGTCACGATGCCCGAGGCCGGTTCGAGCTTGCCGCTGCGGCTGGTCTTCGCTCCCGACGACGGCAGCGTCGCGCCCGGCGCGCCCGGTTCACCGATCTACTAGCAGGCTGCTAGCCGCGCACCGCCGTTTCGTAGACGGCTTTCACGAGCCGAGCGCTCGCGCCCCACGAGAAACGATCGATCGCGCGACTGCGTGCGGCGGCCGCGCGGTCATCGTCGTCGCCGCGCAGAGCGCCGGCGAGCGCGCCGGCCCACGCGTTGACGTCGTCAACGCGAAGGATGCGGCGCGTCGTCGCCGGCGACTTCGGGAAGCGAGCTTCGATCCGAGACGACGCACGGCACGCCGGCGCAGAGCGCCTGCGCCGCGGCGTAGCCAAAACCTTCGTACCGCGAAGGAACCGCGGCGACCGCGCTGCGCGCGTAGAGCTCGAGGAGCTCGGAACGCGCGACGTAGCCGCGCAGTTCGACGCGATCGGCGACCTTCAACCGGTCGGCCAGCTCGGCGCACTCGCGTGCGTAGGGCGTCGGCGGCCCGACCGCGACGAGACGGGCGCCGGGCAAATGGGCGAGCGCGCGCACGAGCACCTCGAGATTCTTGCGCCGCTCGACGGTCCCGACGGCGAGTATCGTGCGCCCGTCCCCGCCGGGGCGCACGAGCCTGCAAAAATCGCTGGCGACACCGGGATAGACAACGCGAACGCGCTGCGCATCGTAACCGCCGAGCAGCTCCAGCAGCGCGCCGCGCGAGAAGTTCGAATCGACCATGATCTGCGCGGCGCCGCGGTAGCGCCGCAGCGAGAACGCGCCGAAGTAGTAGCGCGCGTAGGCCGGGGCGTGCGTCTGCACGGCGTGCCAGGCGACGTCGTGCACGGTGACCACGATCGGCAGGCCGGCACCCAGCGGCATGGTTCCGGCGGCGCAGTGCAGCAAGTCGGCGCTCGCAGCCGCGAGCCCGCCAGGGCAGCACGACTTGGTCCCAGATGACGCGTCGGTCGAATCGCCACGGATCCAGCCGCGGCTCGCACAACTCAACGACGTCGATGCGCTCGTGCTGCAACGCATCGGTCATCCCGCGCACGTATTCGCCGATTCCGGTCGCCGTTCCGACCGTGAGTTGCGCGTCGAGCGCAACCCTCACCGCAGCTGTCGTTCCAGCGCGCGCACCATCAGCGCGCGCGGGTCCAGAGCGCGCGCCCGAGCCAAATAGCCTGCCGCGGCCTCGCGGTCACCACGGCGCAGCGCTTCAACCCCCAACCCGGCGACGGCATCGGCGCTGGCCGGATCGATCTCGGTCCCGCGGCGAAAAAGCGACTCCGCACGCGCGTGGTCGCCGAGCAGATCCGCTTGGTTTGCGGCCGAGATGACGTAGCGTTCCGAGAGCGGCGCGAGCCCGACCGCGGCGTCGAAATCGCGCAGCGCGAGACGCAGCCAGGCATTCTGCAGCGGGCTGCCGGAGACTTGGCGCCACGCTTTGCGGTTCGCGAGCAGGCCCATGCGCCAGTAGACCTCCGCGACGGTGTCGGGATGGGTCGTCATCAGCGCGAGCCGCGATTGAAGTTGTTGGTCGAGCGCGTAACCCGCGGCCGGATCCCCGATCGCGCGCGCCTCGGCCGCCGACTCGATCGCGCCGGCGTCCGGCGCCGCGAGAAAATACTCCAGCGCCAGCGCCTCCTGTCCGCGCGCGCGCGCGACGCGCGCCAAGAGTTCGTCGCGCGTCGGCGACGCCGGCAGGCGGAGGGCGTAGTGCTCGGCCGCGCCAGCGTGACCGCGGGCGAGCTCCTCCTGCGCGAGCGTCGCTTCGACGTACGGCGCCGGCGCGATCCGGTCGAGCGCGCGATAGAGAGCGAATCCGAACTCGGGAGGCACGCGCGTGGGGAAGGTTCCGGGTGCCGCGGCGCGCGAGTCGAGCGCCTCGGAGGCCAACTGCACGGCGCCGAACGCGAGCAGCATAAAGGCGATCGTCGCAACGATCATCGCCCGCAAGAATCCGTAACGCGGCACAGCGGGGCTTTGCGTTTTCGTCAGAATTTGACGGTGAAGTTTACGTCCTCGCGCATCTGCGTAGATCCGTTTAGCGGGAGGACGTTATCCTGGTAGCGGTCTTGGTAGGCCCCAATAGAGAGCGTGCTCGAGGTGTCGGGAATTTGGAACGTGAGCTTCCCGCCGTACGAGTTCGTTACCGTATCGAGATTGTACAGCCCAGGCAGCCCGTAGCCGCCGTAGAGCCGTTGCGCGTCGTAGTTGAGATTCAACGTCAAGCCGCGCAGCACCGGAACCGCAAGCCCCGCGCCGACCGAGAGTTTGTTCAGGTCGGCATAGCTGGGAACGACCAGCGGTCCACCCGGTCCGGGCAGACGCCAGGCCGTCGGATCGAGCGCCGAAGCGGAGAAGCTCGAGTCGCTGCGCCCGAGATGTTCGTAGCTGCTCGAGATATTGAGGTTCAGGTTGCGCCGGCCGGCTCGAACGTCGACGTTCGCGCCGGCTCCGTAGCTGTTGTCGTTGAGCGAAAGCTGCGGCGTCTCGGTAGACGCGCCTTCGACGTGCCCCTCGAACTGCACGCGGCCGAGCTGGACGGTCGACGGTACGTAGACCGCCGATTGTTTTGCCGCGGGCAGCTCGTCGCCCAAGCCCACCGAGCCCGTCACCAGCGGGCTGAACGCCAGCGTACCGGGGCCCGGCGAGATGTCGGGCACCGGACTCACCGGCTGATACGCAGCGCTGTTAAGCGGGGTCGAAGGCTGCAGCGTCACGAGCGAGTCGACTTGCGAAGAAGGCGCGAAGCGCACGACGCTGGGCGCGAGCCCTTGGCCGATGCCTTGGTTCAAAGAGGCAATGGTCTCCCCGGAGCCGTCACGGACGGCAAAGCGGCCCGGCGTCGAGCTCTCTCCCGCTTCGAACGTCGGATTTCGGCCGGCGCTGTTGATCTGCAAGGCGAGATCGCGCAAAGGCGATTCACTCGTTCTGTCACCGTGCGCGGCGGCGAACGAAGCGCTCGAATCGGACGTCTCGCCAAAGAGACGAAACATCAGCTGCGAACCGAGATCGGGATGGCCGGTGGCGAAGAGTGCGCCCGAGTTAGCGGCGAGCGCAGCGGAAGATAACGCTAGCGCCAGCGCTGCACCGCCCACGAGGCCGATGACTCGACGCACCTCTCCTCCGCTCTTCGACCTATGTACCCGCGATTCGGCGACGCTATCGCTGGGGAACGCTTTACGCGGGGCTTCTTAGCTTGGAGGTCGAGCCTCCGCTCCCCTTGCGAGAAAGCGACGGGCGATCAAGATGGCGGCGTAGTCGTCGACCGGGCGGTCGGGAACCTGGAGGCCTAGCGGAATGAGTCGCCGCCACCCTCTCGGCGGATGGTGGGCAAAGTAGAGAACCCGAGCGGCGCGGCTCGTCTCGTACTCGTCGACCAGATGGATCGGCAGCCCGAGCCGCTCCAGCGCGCTCTTGATCGGGCGCGCGTTGGTGCCGCGCCCCAGTGCGATCGCCGTAGCCCGATGGACCGTCATCAGCTCGCGTAAGCGTGCTTCCAAGCGCTCGATCGGTTCGATACCGGCCGCGAGCACCTCGCCGGACGCGCTCGACGATTGCATATCCGGCTTTGCGACGACCGGGATCCACGCCGACGACCGTCACCGCAGCGTGCCCTTACGGCTGCTGCGTCAGCACGATCACGACCGGAATCCCGCCGACGTGCGGATAGAAATCCTCGGCCGCGAAGGCCGTCAAGAGAAAGGTGCCCGATTTAGCGATGCGCTGCTGCATCTGGCCTGCAGCGGGAATCAGCTGAAGCGGTTGAAAGTTGTCGGCCAAAAACGGCGGGAGGTGTAGCCGTCGCGCGGTGATCGAGACGTAGTTCTGCAGCTGGGCGAGCGCGATGTTGATGTTGGCGCCGCTCTTGCCGGGAATCACCAGCTGCGCGATCACCTGGCCCTTCTGGAAGTAGCGTACGTCGGGGGTGACGTTGATCGCAAAGTGGATCTGGTCGTTCTCGAAGAGGTTCTGATCCGACGTCACGGTCAGCATGACGTTCGCCTGCGAGAGCTTCGCGGCGGTCGTCAAATCGTTGGCCAAACCGCGCAACTTCCGGTCGGCGTCGGTCGGAATTGCATACGGCTTAAGACCTAGCCGCGGGTACGTTGCGTTGACGTATTTGACGGCAAAGAAGTAGTAGTCGCGTATCGTCGACAGGCGCTGCGACGGCGTCGCCGTCTGATTGATGATGCGATAGAACGGCACCATCAGCGTATCTACGGGGAAGACCAAGCGTCCGTTGTTGACCTTAGCCTCGAGGTCTCGCTGGCGCGATTGGAGCTCGGTGATCTGCTGGTTGATCGAGTTGAGTTTGAAGAACGCCGTCTTCACCTGTTCCGACGCGAAGATCGCGCCGAGCGTCACGACCAGCGCGATGACCATTCCGGTAGCGATCGCGACGATCGTCGACGTGTATCGCGGCCGAATGCCGAAGAGGCTGAGACGCTTGCGCCCGACCTGGTGGCCGACGCGATCGCCGACGTACGCGACTACGCCGGACAGCGCCATGACCAGAGCGACGTTGCCGATGCCGCGAACGATCTCGACGAGGTTCATATCGTCGCCGCGCGCCGCAAGCGCACCAGGCCGATCGCGGTGAAGAGGATGTTGGGCATCCATGCCCAGAGCGGCGCGAGCGGCAGAAAGGCCTCGGCGACGAACGAGCAGATCGTCATCACCACGTAGTAGACGAAGACGATCGCCAGGGAGAGGCCGAACCCCAAGCTCGCGCTTCCGCCCGACCGGATCGAGCGCAGCCCGAACGGGATAGCGATCAGAATGAAGACGAAGCACGCGAACGGCCGCGCCAGCTTTTCCTGATAGGTGGTCACGTACTTGCGCTGTTCGGTGGGCGTGAGCTGACCGGAGCGCACGACGTCGGCGATCTGGGATCGGCTCATGTTCTCGGGGTCGTCGTTGCTCATGCGCTTGACGAGATCGGTTGGATTCTCGCCGATTTCGACCTGCTGCTGCGCGATGCGCGGCTCGGCGAGCGTCGTGCCGTCCGGATTGAAGCGATAGACGCTGGAGTTTTGCAGCGTCCACTTATTTGCGGTGAACTCGGCCCGATCGGCAAAAACGACCTGCCTAGGCTCGTTGTGGTTGTCGTACTGGATCAGCGTGACGTGCAGCAGTGCGCGCGAGTTCGGCTCGTAGGCCGTCGCGATCGTCACCTGGCGCCCGCCGCCGGGCAACGGCGCCGATACGGTCAGGTCGCGATTGAACGCACTGGTATGGTTGATTACGCTGTTTTCGATCTCCGTGAGCTGGTCGTTGGCAAACGGCACGACCCCCTCTTGAAGGAAGAGCGTGACGAACGACATCACGATGCCGACCGCGAGCAGCGGGGCGACGATCCGCCAGAAGGTAATTCCCGCGGCCTTCATAGCCGTGATCTCGCTCTCGCCCGAGAGCCGCTGCACCGCGAGCAGCGTTCCGAGCAACAGCGCCATCGGGATCACCAGCACGATGTCGGCCGGGAGCGACCACAGGAAGACGAGAAGCGCCGCCCAGAGCGGAGCGTGCTCGTTGCTGACCAGTTTGCCGATGTTGAGGATCTCGGTCGCCGCGAAAATCAGCGTAAATGCCGAGAGCCCGAAGACGAACGGTCCGGCGAGCTCGGTGAGCATGTATCGGTCGAGGATCGTAAATCTCATCGCTGCTGCAGAGTCCGCGCCCGTCGCGCGGCGCAAGCGTGCGCCGGCGGACTCTATAACCTGAAGCCTTCGCCTAGGTAGAACTGGCGCGCGATCGGCGAGTCGAGCACCTCTTGCGCGCTGCCCGAGACCTCGATGCGGCCGTTGTTCAAGATGTACGCGCGATCGACGATTGCCAAGGTCTCGCGCACTTGGTGATCGGTGATGAGGATGCCGAGCCCGCGATCGCGGAGCTGCCGGATCATCGCCTGAATGTCGGCGACGGCGATCGGATCGATGCCGGTGAACGGTTCGTCGAGCAGCAGGAACGCTGGTTCGATCGCCAACGCTCTGGCGATCTCGACGCGCCGGCGCTCGCCGCCCGAGAGGCTGTCGCCGCGCGCGTCGACGAACGCGCGTAGACCGAACTCTTCGAGCAGCGCGGGTAGGCGACGCTCGCGCTCTTCGTGGGAAATGCCGTTCTGCTCCCAGATCAATCGAATGTTGTCGCCCACCGAGAGCTTGCGGAAGATCGAGTTTTCCTGCGCGAGATAGCCGATGCCGTTGCGGGCGCGCGTGTACATCGGTGCGCCCGTCAAGTCGATCTCCTTCTCGCCGTTGGCGAGCAAGACGGTTCCGCCGTCGGGCTTGACCAAGCCCACGACCATATAGAACGTCGTCGTCTTTCCGGCGCCGTTGGGTCCGAGCAGGCCGACGACTTCGCCGGTCTCGACTTCAGCCGTAACTCCGTTGACCACGGTGCGCTCGCCGTAGCGTTTGACGAGTCCGCGTAGTTTAATCGAAGGTGTCTCGCTCATTGCATCCGCATATGGGTGAGGGAAATATCGGAATCGAAGCTCGAACCGGTCGCGTGAAAGCCCTTCGGATCCGTAACCACGACATGCCCGCTTCCGTGCAGCATCCCGCTACCTTGCAGATAGACCACCTGGTCGGCCTGCAGCGTCATGCCGGACGTCGTTCGCGCGTGAACCCCATCGAGCAAGGTTACCGTCTTCGCCGTCTCGTCGACAATCGCTTGGGGTGCGGTCGCGGTTATCTTCGATCCGTTCCGATCGCGAAAGGTCACGCGCGCATTTTGGAAGACGGCCCGAGTACTGCCCTGCGGACCTTTGCTCTCGTAGGAGCTGGCCAGCAGATCGTAATCGACTTGGTTGTGGACTTGCTGAATGAGACGGACCGGACGCTTCGGAGTCCCCTGTCCGGTGATCTTCAGGACGACCGGGGAAGGCGTGGCGCTCGGTCGTGCCGCCGGGGCGGTCGACGGCGAGGGCGTCGGCTTTGGGCGGCTGTGGATTGCACCCGCTCAGCGCGAGCATGCCGATCGCCGCGAGGAGGAACGCGTGCCGCGTCATCGCGCGATCGGAGGGTTCTCGGTGCCTGTTGACGCGGCCAGCGCCAGCGCCATCGTCGGCATCCACAGCCCGAAAATCACGACGGTCACGGTATCGATCAGCCCTTGCACGGCGACGCCGACCAGTCCCGCCGTCACGCCCAGCGCGAGCAGCGCCGCAGGCGCCGACGCCGTCGCGAGGCGAGCGCGCAGCTCGGCGGCGAAGCGCCAGAGGGTCCAGGCGACGGCGGCCACGCCGAGGATGCCGAACTCGGCGAAAAACGTGAGATAGAGGTTGTGCGCGTGGAAGGCGGTCGCGTCGGCGTCCGGCGCACGAACGAGCTCGTAGAGGCGCGAGAAGTTGAACGGGCCCACGCCGATCAACGGAAAGCGATCGATGATCTGCGTCGCCGCCTGCCAAATCGACAGACGCGTGTAGTCTTCGCTCGGGTCGTGGTGCGCGTTGAAGAGCAGCAGCACGGTCGCAACGCCCGCAGCCACCACGAGGGCGGCGATCGCCCCGCTGCGCGTGCGCACTGCCACCAAGAACGCCACCGCGGCGGCGAAACCCATCCATCCTGCTCGCGAATAGGTGAGCAGAAGCGCGACCAGGCCGATCGCCAGCGCGACCGTAGGCGACGAGCCGCAGAGCGCGGTCGCGCGTCACGCGTCCGAGCGCATAGGCGACCGGCAAGAAGACGATCAGATACCCGGCGAGCTCGCCCGGCAGCACGAACGTGCCGGTCGCGCGGCCGTGCGCGATGGCGTACTGCGCGGCCGGAAAGCGCGTTGCGACCATGACGATCGCCGCGAGCGAGGCGAGTCGCTCCCGAGATCATATACGACCAATAGATCGCGGCCGCGACGTAACGATCGCCGTAGAACCGCATAAGCGCGGCGTGCCAGATGACGCCGAGGCCGGCAATGAACGTAAAGAGCAAGCCGGCGCGGGGATCGAACCCGAGAAGTCCGGCGACGACGCCGGCGACGAAGACGGCCAGTAGCGGCAAGAGCAGCGGGATCGACCCCCCGCGGCGGTAGCGAGCGAGAATCGCGAGCGCGTAGACGGCGAGGACGATACACGCCGCCAGGAGTACGAGCGTCGCCGGTTTCGGAAGCAGCGAGAAGCCTGGGAACGCGACGCCGGTTAAGGCGATGAAGCTGGGAAAGAATGGAACGACCGCGTAGATGACGACGAATCCGGCGGGAATGAAGCGCCGCATCACGATGCCGTAGCCAGCGCTGCGATGCGCTCCGCGATTCGTCGCGCGGCGCCCGGCGCGCCCATGCGGGCACGTCCAGTCTCGCTCATGTGACGCATCCGGAGCGGATCTCCGAGGATCGCACGCACTCCCGAGACGGCGTCTACGGTGCCGCCCGATATTACCAATAACGCGTCGCCCAGCAGTCCGCGCTGCCGCTGACGATACCAGCGCGCTCGTTTGTCGCGCTCCCGCTCGAAGGCGATGACCGGAACGCCCGCAGCGGCGGCGGCTTCGTTGGCCGTTCCCGCCTGGCCGAGTACGAGCGTCGTGCGGCCAAGCAGCGGTCCGATCGCGCCGCGCCAGCCGCGCACGATCTCGCGGTTCCCTTGACTGCACGCAAACGGAACGGCGGCGTCTCCGGTCATTCGAACCTCCCAACCGTTGCTTCGCGCGATCGCGGCGAAGCGCGCGGCATCGAGTCCGGGCGCGATCGAGAGCACCGCACCGAGGCGCGGCGAGGTCGCCGCAAGCTCGCGCGTCACTTCGAGCAGGAGCGTTGCATCATCGTACGCGCTCTCGCGGCTTCCCGGTAAGAGAGCCAAGACGGGTGCAAAGTTCTGCCACCGCGCGGTCGATCTCCGAGCTATCTGCCGGCGCGCTCAGATCGACGATGACGTTGGCGGCTTCGGCCGCGCACCGACCGTTCGCGCAAGCGGCGCGCCGTCGGCTCGTCGCGCACAAAGCTCGCCGCCGCGCGCCGCAGCTGGCGCATCTCGAATGGGCCGTAGGGTGCCACCGAGATGCTCTTCGCGGTGCCGACGAAGATCGCCGGGGCCCCGGCCTGGAGCGTCATCACGAGAGCGTAGACGTCGCCGACTGCGACGACGACGTCGTACGACCCACGAGCGCGGCGCAGGAAGCGATACTGCGCGTAAGTCAGCGCCGCCAATCCGGCCGACAGGTCAGCCACGATGTTGCGCACGTTGCCCATCGCGATCAGGCCGCCGCTGGGCATCGGCCGGCGCGGTCCGACCTCTCGCATCGTCTCGCTTGGAGTTCCCGCGACAAGCGCGAGATGGTCGATCGCGACGGACGGCTCGAGGCGAGTCAGCTCGAGCGAGATGCGATCGGCGATCGCCGCCTCTCCGTGACCGTTGGTAACGAAGAGAACGCGCGTCACGACGCGTCCAGCAACGGGAGCAGCGCGAAGTCGGTGACGCGCGAAGCGACGCCGTTGCGGATCGTAGCGCAGCTCGCTGCGCGAGACGAACCGCCCGTAGGGACCGGCGTGGACGATCGGAACCTCGCCGACGTAGCGCGGCGTCTCGAGCGTGTCGTGGCTGTGTCCGCCGAGGAGCAAGTCGATCCGCGGCACGCGCCGGGCCAGCTCGACGTCGAGCGAGAGCCCGATGTGCGAGAGCACGACCAGCATCTCGCCCTCGGGCATCGCCTGCGCGTAAGGCGCGATCGCGTCCCACGGATCGAGAAAGCGCCATCCGAAGACTCGTTCCCACGGGCTCCCTATGCGGTACTGCATGATCAGCAAACCCAGCACGTGAACGCGGACCGGCGCGTCGCCGCCGCCATCGAACTGCAGCGACCGCTCGAAGGGCAGCGCCCGATTCTTGGTGTCCTCCAGGTTCGTGCAGACCAGGGGATGGCGCATGCGCGCCGCACGCGCTCGCAGCAGCGGCAAGAGATAGTGAAACTCGCGATTGCCGATCGCCTGAGCGTCGTAGCCCGCGGCGTCGATCTCCTCGACGATCGGCTCGTTGCGGTAGTAGATGCTCTGACTTCCGCGCAGCGAGTCGCCGCAGTCGAAGAGCAGGCCCGGCCGCTCCGCGCGAAGCCGGCGTAACGGCCGTGCGATGCCGCGCCGATCGTGCAGATCGGAGGTGTGATAGATGCGAGTCATCGGCACTTCGCTTCCGCGCCGGCTCGCGCCAGCTCGACCGCGTAGTGCGCGCATCGCTCCAGCGCGTCGGGAGGCCCGAGCGCCGCGCGCAGCTCGACGAACTGCGCGTACTGCTTGCCGGGATCGCTCATGAGCTCGTCGAGCTTCTCCGCGAGCCGTTCGGGCGTCGCCTGCTCTTGCAGCAGTTCGGGAACGATCTCGCGGCCGAGCACGAGGTTCGGCAGCGTGATGTAGCGGTGCCGAATCATGCGCAGGCCGTAGCGAATGAGGATCGGCGGAATTACGTAGAGCGCGACGCACGGCACGCCGAAGAGCGCGGTCTCGAGCACCGCGGTACCCGAAGCAACCCAGGCTCCGTCGGCGCGCGCGAGCGCGGCCGCCGCGCCTCGATCGATCTCGACGCCGGTCAATCCTTCGCTCTCGATCGTGCGCGACATCATCGCCGCCGCCGCGTCGTCGGCGGCTCCGAAGACGCCGCGCAGACGCGGGCGGCGCCCCTGCAGCGTTCGATACGCCGCCGCAAGCACGGGCAGGTGACGGCGCAGCTCGCCGCTGCGGCTGCCCGCAAGCAGTGCAACGATGCCGGCGTCGCGCGGCGGGGCGCAAGGCGGCGGACGCATCGGATACCGGCTGGCAAGCGGGTGCCCGAAGAACTCGATGCGGCAACCGATGCTGCGATAGAACTCAAATTGATGCGCGAACGCCGTCACGGGAAAGGCAAGGCTGCTGACGCGGAGCGCCTTCTCTGCGTCGTCGAGCCACGTTCCGGGCGGGAAGAGATCGAGGATCGGACCGGCATATCCGAACCGGCGTAGGGTCGACGCCAAGCGCAGGTTGAAGACGCCGAAGTCGACGAGCACGATCAGATCCGGCTTGGTCGCGTTCAGGTGAGCGGCCGTGCGCAGCATCGCTGCCAGCAGTTTAGGAATGCGCGGGATCGCGGCGAGCGGACCCATGCTGGCCCAGCCGGCATGGTTCAGCCATAGTTGAAACCCCTGGGCGCACATCGCTTGACCGCCGATGCCTTCGAACTCTGCCGCGGGATCGAGCTGCGCGATCGTTCGCGCCAATAGGATCGCGCTCGACTCGCCCGACGGCTCGCCCGTCGAAAAGAAGTATTTTATTTCAGCACGCCGCGTTCCGACGGGCCTCGAGGAAGGCGATGATCTCGCGTCCGGGGCGCGTCGCCACTTCCGCCTTCATCGCTTCGATCGCTTGCGAAACGTTGAGCTTCGGATCGTAGAGCAGCTTATAGAACTGCTTGATCTCGGTGCGTTCTTCGGCCGAGAACGCGGCCCGGCGAAGGCCGACGCTGTTGAGACCGTAGGGCTGGCACGGATTCCCTTCGACGAGAAAGAACGGCGGCACGTCTTTGGTCAGTTTGCTCATGCCGCCGACCATCGCGTGCCGCCCGACGCGCGTGAATTGATGGATGCCGGTGTGCCCGCCGACGGTGACGTAATCCCCGACCTGAACGTGACCGGCAAGCTGGGCGAGATTGCTCATCGTCACGCCGTTGCCGAGGACGCAGTTGTGCGCGATGTGGACGTAGGCGAGCAGTAGACAGTCGTCGCCGACCGCGGTCACCTCATCCTGACCGGTGGCGCGCTGGATGCTCACGTACTCGCGCAACGTGGTGCGGTTTCCGATCCGGGTGTAGGCGCGTTCCCCGGCGTACTTGCGATCTTGCGATGCGGCCCCGATCGTTGCAAACGGATAGATCATGCAATCTTCGCCGATGGACGTCCAACCGTTGACCACGACGTGCGCCTGGAGCACGCTCCGATCGCCGATCGAAACGTGCTCGCCGACGACGCAAAACGGCCCGACCTCGGCATTTTTCCCGATCTCGGCGCCTGGATGAACGATCGCGGTCGGATGCAGCATGAAGAGAAGCCGTCTCCCAGCTTATGCGTGGAGCACGGTGGAGTCGGCGCCGAACATTCGCGGGTCCGACGCGATCGAAAACATGAGCTCGGCCGAACAGGCGAACTGACCGTCGACCGTCGCCTCGCCCAGGACCCAGCCGATGTTGCGCTTGTGCCGCAGCATCTTCACTTCCATGTCGAGCCGGTCGCCTGGGATGACCGGACGGCGAAACTTCGCCTTGTCGATTCCGGCTAGATAAGGGGTTTTGCGCGAGAACTCACCGGGCTCGAGGATCATCGCACCGCCGAGCTGGGCGAGCGCCTCGACCATGTAGACGCCGGGCAGCACCGGATTGCCGGGAAAATGGCCCGCAAAGATCGCCTCGTTGTAGGTGATGTTCTTATAGCCGCGCACGCGCACCATGTGCTCGAACTCGAGGATGCGATCGACCAGCAGCATCGGATAGCGATGCGGCAGGATCTCAAAAATCTGACGGATGTCGAGTTCGGCCAACGTTTCTCTCCTATGCGGACGGCACGCGCAGCCGCGCGCGCAACGCGCGTGTTGCCGCTACGTGCAGCTCGTGCCCGCTCTTGAACGCCACGATTTCGCACTGCGGCCACGCCCCCAGCAGCGCGAGGTCGCCAATCAGATCGAGCACCTTGTGACGCACCGCCTCGTTCGGCCAGCGCAGGGGCTGCATCGGCCCCTCGGGTCCGAAGACGAGCGCGTTCTCTAAGCTGCCGCCGCGCGCCAACCCGCGCGCGAGCAGCGCCTCGATCTCGTGCAGGTACCCGAAGGTGCGCGCGCCGGCGATCTCCTCGCCGTACGTCGCCGAGTCGATCTCCCCGTAGTAGTACTGCGTACCGATTGGCGTGGGGAAGTCGGCAACGAAACGCACCCAAAACGCCGGCGAGGGAAGCGCCGCGATCATGCGATCTCCCGCGCGAATCACGAGCGGCTCGTCGACGCGCAGCACCGCCCGCGGACGCGCTTGGGTTTCGATGCCGCATTCGGCGATCGCCGCGACGAACTCCGCAGCACTGCCGTCGCCGGCCGGGATCTCGGGACCGTCGACGTGAATCTCGGCGTTGGTCACGCCCATCGCGAAGAGTGCGGAGAGCAGATGCTCGGTGGTGGAGACGCTCGCCCCGTCGCGGCCGAGCACCGTCGCGCGCGACGTGTCGATCACGTGCTCGACGGCGGCCGGGAACCGCGTCGCTCCCGAGAACGAAGAGCAGCCCTTGATCGGGCTGCGCGGGCTGCACCTCAACGCGAGCGCGCTCTCCAGTATGGAGGCCGACGCCCTCGAACCGCAGGCTGCCGCGAAGCGTCGCCTGCATCATTCGGCGTTACTCGGTCTGCTGCGAACGCGCGCGCTCGAGAGCCTCCACACGAGCGAACAGCTTTGGCAGCCTGCGAATCATGACCTCTCGGCGCAGTTCGTCGCGATGATCCTGCGCCGGATTACCTGAGATCGTCGCGCCGTCGGCGACGCTGCTCCAAACGCCCGATCGGCCGGCGATGGTCACGTCCGAGCCGACCTCGATATGACCCTTGAAGCCCGCTTGACCGGCCACCTTCACGCGATCGCCGATGACCGTCGATCCGGCCAGCCCAGTCAATGCGGCGATCACGCAGTGCTTGCCGATGCGGCAGTTGTGGCCGATCTGCACGAGATTGTCGATCTTGGTGCCGGCGCCGATCAACGTGCTCCCGGTCTGAGCACGATCGATGCACGTATTGGCTCCGATCTCCACGTCGTCTTCGAGAACGACGTTGCCGACTTGCGGGATGCGCTCGCTGCGCTCGCCGACGAACGCCCAGCCGAAACCCTCGCTGCCGATCACGCAACCGGCATGCAAAACGACGCGATCCCCGACGCGGCTTCCCGCGGTCACGGTTGCATTGGGGTGGATCCAGGCGGACTCGCCGACGTGCACGTTATCGCCGACATAGGCGCCGGTCCCAACGATGCTCGCGCGCCCGATCGAGGCCTGGCTGCCGATATAGGCGTGTGCGCCGACGTAGACGTCTTCGGCCAGGTGCGCGTCGGCTTCGATCGCCGCGCTGGGATGAAGGAAGGGCCCGCGCGGCCGGGGCGCTCGCAGCGCTTGCAGCAGCAGCGCGAGCGCGTGACGCGCGTTCTCGACGACCAAGAGCGGTTTGGCTGCAGGCTCGTTAGCCAGCGAGGCATCGACGAGTATCGCCGCCGCGTCACTGGCCAGCGCCGGCGCGAAGTATCGCGCCTCGGCTGCAAAGGTCAGAGCGTCGGGCGTCGCTTCCTCGATGGTCGCAACCCGAGCGATTCGTACGCCGCCGTCGCCGACGACACGACCTCCGATGCGCGCGGCCAACTGCTCCAGCGTGCCCAGCATCCTCGGAGCTACGTACCCGGCGTGGGCGTCGCCTTCTCCGTGATATTGAGCGCCTTCTCGACGTCGCCGGTGATATCGACGCCGCCGTAGCCGACGCCCTCACGCGTGAGCACGAGCTTCAGCTGCCGCTGCTGGGCGATCTTGCCCGCGGCGTCGCGGATCTGTTGCGCGAGCCGATCGGTAACCTTCGCGTACTTCTTTTGCAGCTCGATCGTGCTGCGCTGCTTTCCGGCCGCGCTCTCTCGCCGAGCAGAGATCGCGCGCTCTTCGGCGGTCAGCTGATTTTGATATCCCTGGTACTCCGGCCAGTTGGTCACGATCCGCTGTACGTCGACCAGCCCAATTGGGCTCGAAGGCGCGCAGCCGGCGAGCGCTGCCGCTATTGAGATTGAAACTATCCGCTTGCGTATCTTCACTCGTGTTGGCTCTCGACGTCCTTGATAACTTGGTTGGTCATGTCATAGCCGCCTGCGGCGGCCTGAATATTGACGAAAACGATGCTGAATCCTCGATCCTTAGCTATCTGCGTGGCGTCGCGCTGGACCTGCGCGACGATTTGCCGGTACAGGTCGGTGCGGCGCTTCTGCAGCGAGTCGAGCTGTTTGCCGGCAGCGCCGGTCGCGCCGACGTCCGCCCCGTGCAGCGCGGCGAACTGACGATCTAGGTCGCTCTTGGTCGCGTTGTACTCGGCAAACGTCTTGGCAGCGTCGCTCTGGAACTGCGCGACGAATCGCTTATGGATCGCCGAGAGCTGGGCCTGCACGTTGGGTGGGATATTCGCGGGCAGCGCAGGCGGCCCGAGACCGCGCAGTTGTTGGCCGACTTCGTTGCGATGTTCTTCGAGCTTGGCTCGGGTCTGCGTCTGGATCGCGCCGACCTGCGACCGAATCGCGTCACCCGTCTGCGCGGTCGAGTTGGGCCCGGTAGGCGCGCAGCGTGGCTGCGTCGGCCTTGCGCGCGGCGTCCAGCTGGGTGGATTCCTTAGCGTTGATCGCGTCGAGCTGCGCTTGCGCCTGCTTGCGCGCCGATTCGTCCATCGCGAGGTTGGAGAGGCGCGTTTTGATCGCGAGGCGGGCGGCTGCGTCTTGCTGCGTCAGCCGTAGCGAGAGATCGGTCTCGTTCTGCTGCAGCTGCTCGGCCTTTGCCCGGTATTTTTCCGCCGCCTGCGCCTGCATCTGCTTTGCGATCGAGCTCGTCGCCGCGTTGTTCTGCGAGATCACGCTCTGCTGGTAGGCCATGAAGTCTTCGTTCGCCGCTCGCGCCGCACTCTGCGCCTGCTGCGCCGAGTTCCCGCTCATCTGCGCAGCGGCGATTGCGCCGGCGCCTTGAACGCCCGCCGCGGTCAGCGCCGCCGTCAGCGCTTGCTGCTCGCGGTGCACGTACTCTTGCTGCTTCTGCGCGAGAATCTTGTTGGCGCGCTGCTGCGCCGTCGTCAGCTCGCGATTGAGTTCGCCGGTCTGCTGGGCGATCTGCTTGGCGCTCAGCGGAACCTGCGGCGCCGCGGCTTGAAGGTTGATCGCGGCGATCGCGTCATCGAGCTGCGAGAGCTGCGGGTAGAGCGGATGGTGCTTGACGACCTCGTCTAGCCGGACGAATCCCGTTCCGCGGACCGCAGCCGAGTGGACGTTCACGCCGCAACCGGCCAGCGTTGCTGCCGCGCCGCCTAGGATCAGAACCATCGACGTCTTCAGTACGGCCGACGTACTACTTCGTGAGATCATTTTGGACATCCGTGGTGATGTCCGTGCCCCCGTAGATAACGTCCGCGCGATCGACGACCAGAATCAGGTTCTTTGCGCCGAGCGACGTCGGCCGTAACCTTCCGGGTCTGATCGACCAGCGGCTTCAGGAGCTGATCCTGCTTGTCGGAGATGGTCTTGTTGTATTGCTGGAGGATCTGCTGCTTTTCGCCGTCGCTCTTAGCCAGCGCCATCTTCGCCGAAAACACCTGACGCTGGCCGGTCACGAACTGCTGCATCGTCGTGTTGGCGGTCTGCACCTTCGGCAGGCCGTCGAGCACGTTCTGATCGACGAAGCCGATCGATGCGCGGCGGAGGCGACGCGGTCGGCGGCTGGATCGCTTGCGGGCTGAGGAAGAGCGCCTCGACGTCTTTGGTGATGTCCTGGCCGCCGTAGATCACGATGCGCTTGTCGACGACGATTGAGAGCCCGCGCGAGGCGCTAATCGCGGCGATCGCGAGCTGCGCCCGCTGAAAGAGCGGTCCTACGACGTCGCGTTGCTTGTCGTTGAGCTCTTGCTGAAGCTGCATCGCAACGCGTTGCCGGTCGGCATCGGTCCTCATGCGCCGGCCCTGCGCGCTGAACTGGGCGTCGAGCTGCGACTTGTAGGCGGCCAGCTGACGGTTGGCGCTGACGAAGGCCGGCAGATTCGCCACGTCGGCTTGATCGATGAAGCCGACGTCGGTGAGATCGGCTGCGATCGCGCCGGGCGTCAGCCAAACCGCCAGCAGCGCGGCGGCGAGAAGTAGCGGTAACCGGATGTTCATATCGTCCTTTTAGCGTTCCGCGCTAGAAACTCTGCCCGATTCCAAAGCTCGTGTGCGTGCCGTAGAGTCCCTTGGCAAAGTCGATGCGGACCGTGCGCAGGCCGAGCTGCGGCACGTCGAACCGCACCCCGAAGCCGGCGTCTCCGTAGAGCGCCCAGTCGGCCGGAAAGCCGGTGATTCGGTTGGTGTACGGATCGAGCAGGGGGTACGCACCGCGGATATGGTAGTTGAGCTCGTCGACGAAGACCGCGAGCGTTATTCGGCGGTCGATCGCGAGGGGTTGTCGGAGCTCGATCTGTCCGAGGTAGGCGTTGGTCGCATAGAAGACCTGGTTGTACCCTCGCATCTGCTGATCGGAGAACGTAAAGAGCGCGTTCGGCGGAATGACGCCGGTCGAGAAGTAGCCCACACCGTGGACGCCCAGCGTCGCATCGCGAAGCACCGGGAAGAACTTCGCGATGTCGAGCGTGCCCTGCGTGTATTGGAAAGTTCGACCCGAGCGCGGGATTCGAGAGCTGCGCGTTGAGCAGCGCGTTCACGCCTTCGCGCGGATTGAACGGGTCGTCGAGCGTGATGGTCTGAAGGCTCAATCCCGTCGTGATCAGGTTATAGGGTGCGCCCGTGTTGACGTTGGCGATCGACGAGGCTGCGATGCCGAACGATCCGCCGTATTGATTGGTCGAAGAGTTGAGCGGCCCGGGCGTCGGTCCCACGAAGATGTTCGGCTGGTTCCCTTGGAAGTAGTACGGCGAAGGAACCGTCGTGTCGTAACGGATGCGCTGCGCGTTGAGCGAGAGCGAGAGTATCGTGTAATCGCTCATGCGCCGGCCGACGTTGGCCGTGGCGCCGGTCGCGCTCGACGAGTTGGTGGCGACGATGTTGGAGATCTGTTGGGAGCTCGAGCTGGGATAGAGCGTAACCGGAATCGGGACCGATCCGTTGCTCGCGATTCCTATTCCCGAACCGGCGATGCTATAGATCGGATAGTAGTAGGTCGAGTGATTGGTGAAGAGCGATCCGCCGGCCGTATACCGCTGCCCTTTCGGCGTGTTGCCGAGATACGGCACCGAAAGCGTGAGCTGAGCGAGGCCCGTGCGCGCGCCGTCTTCGAACTGGATGCCGGCCGAGTTGCCGGTGCCGTGCAGGTTGTTGTCGGAGAGTCCGAGCGTTCCGTAGAGGCCTTGTCCGGTCAAGCCGCCGGAGTAGCCGAAACCGACCGAGGCCGAGGCCGTGCGCTGTTCGGTGACGTGCCAGACGAGGGTCACGTCTTGCGGCTTCTTGGGATCCGGTCCCGGCTGGACGTCGGGCTCGACTTTCGAGAAGAAGTTTAGCGCGTTGAGACGCTCGTAGTCGCGCTTGATCGCGTCGGTGTTGAGGACCATGCCGGGATGCTCGCGCAGCTCCCGGCGGATGACGTTGTCTTTCGTGCGCGTGTTGCCGGTGATCTCGA
The DNA here is from genome assembly GCA_963739845.1 of Vulcanimicrobiota bacterium. GTDB lineage: Bacteria > Vulcanimicrobiota > Vulcanimicrobiia > Vulcanimicrobiales > Vulcanimicrobiaceae > Cybelea. Next base: position 838,698 of record CAVUBQ010000002.1, read on the forward strand.
CGACGGCGATGCGCGCGACGTAGATGTTGTACTTGACGTCCGCGGTTCCGGCTTTCAGGTCGATGGTCGACGGCACGATGCCGCCCTCGAAGTTGCCCAGCTCGAGGTGGTAGGTGTTTTCGTAGAGCTTCTGCAGCGCTTTGTAGTCGGCGTCGCGCACCGCGTCGGAGTAGACCCCGCCTACCTTAAGGGTAAGGTGCGGAAGAATCAGCACCGGCGGGAGAATCGGGTCGCCGCCGATGTCGATGCTGGTGACGACCAGGCCTTCTTGGATCTTCAGCGCGAGAACGCCGGTCTTCGGGTCGAGGTTGATGTCCTTGACGTGCGTCGGCACCTGGCCGCCGTAGCCGATTCGCTCGTAGTAGTTGTTGATCTTCAGCACGTCCTGGCGAAACGTGTTGGTGTTGAAGACCTGGCCGACCGAGAGATCCATCAGGGCAGTAAGCGTGTCGCTCGGAACCTTCTGGTTGCCGGTGAAGACGATCTTGGTGATCACCGGATTCTCGACGACCCGATAGGTGATCGCGATGCCGTTGGGCCGGGCGCGCACCAGCGGCGGTGCGATGTCGGCGAAGTAGCCCAGCGCATTGATCCGCGCCAGGTCGTCCTGCACGACCTTGGGATTGTAGGGCTGGCCCGGGCGCGCCGCGATGACCGACATGATCGTCGGCGTCGGGACGCGCAGATTTCCGGTAACGTCCACCGAGACGATCTTAGGCGCTGGAGCGTCCGCTGCCGCGGCAAACGCCGGCGCGACGCTGCCGACCACCGCGCAAAGCAAGAGCACGACGGCCGCGCGCCATCTCAACGCACCCAAGCGTCGACGGGGGTCAAAGGTCATGTGAAAAAGTCGTCCTCAATCTGATAAGAGGTGCTGACGGCGTCAGCATGAGCCGATACGCGCGAGCGTATCGCGTGCGGCCCGGCACGCCCTGTTCCGCCCTGCCAACCCGGTGTCCTTGCGCGTACAGGGCGCCCGAGCGTGCGTCTAATCAAACTGCCATCACCATAAATTATGTTGAACGGTGAGGCTGAAGCCTGAGTTTCCGATGAGCGGCTGCCCGAGCAGATAACCGACGCTATAGCCGACCGGCGAGGAGGGCTGCTGAATAAGCTTGGTGGGACCGCTCTGGTAAAAGAAGTTCAGCGTCGCCGTGGTGAGCGGGGTTGCCTGCACTTGCAACCCAAACGACTGGATTTGGGGAATCCCAAAAGTCACGGCATAAACCGCGCTGACCGACCTACCGAGCAACCGTGTTGCGCTGACGCCAACGTTGCCATAGTAACCGAGCGTGAGGTTAACGCTGGATAGCCCAAGTCCTTGCCCGAGGCTGTTCTCGACCGGAGCGAGCAGGCCGGCGGTGAACTGCGCGTTGAGGATGTTGAAGGCTTCCTGGCCGACGGAGATCGTGCTGCGCTGCTGCAAACTGACGTTGGGAATCGGCGAGACCGCGCCGAGCGGCGTAATCCCGTTGGGCTGCTGGCGCGCAAGCTCCGATTGGGCGCTGTAGCCGATACCGCCGATGAAGCCGCCGAACGGTGCGATGAGACCGAGAATCTGGTCCTGGCTGTAGCCCGTCGGGTTCGAGGTCAAGCCGATCCGCAGGCTCTGGATCGGACCGTCGACTTTGATCGTAACGTCGGCCAGGCCGTAGGGATTGCGGCCCCGGTCCGGGTCGGGGTTGACGACGTTCGACGTCGCAACGGCCGAGAGCGTCGGAAGGACGCCATCGGCGGCGTTGAACCGGACGGAGCCTTGCTGCACCCGAAAGGCGCGGTCGAAGTAGGTTAAGGTCCCGCCGGTCGAGTCGAAGCCGCCTTCCAGCGTCGGCGCGGAGAGCGTGCCGCCGAGTTTAGCCGAGCCGGTCGCTCCGATATCGAGACCCGCGCCGTACCCGCTTCCCCGAACGCGGACGTTCTTGCCGGCGGTCGCCTGAAGGTCGAAGGCCAGCGGGAGCGGCGGGCCGGAGAGGGAGTTCGACCCTTGAGCGGCCTTTACGAACGAGGCGAAGGGGAGGCGTGGCGTTGGTCAAGGTGACGTCACCGGAGAGCAGCGCCTTGGATTTGGGCTGCTTGGCCAAGGCGAGCCGAGCATCGATCGTTCCACTGCCGAAGGCCGGCAGGTCGAGTTGCGCACCCTGTGCCTTCCCCTTGAAGGCGAACGAGATCGCCCCGGCCCCGAGACCACCCGGGAAGCTGACGCTCCCGGTCGCTTGAGCCGTTCCGCTCCCTAACTGCGCGGATGCGTGCTCGAGCGAAGCCGAGCCGTGATTGAACGCAAGCCCGGCATTGATGTGCGTCATCGGCACGCGCTGCAGATCGCTGACGTACGACCCGCCGGCGAGGGAGGCGTGTCCGAGGACGACCGGCTCGGTCACCGTTCCCGAGAGGCCGATGTGACCGTTGATCGAGCCGCCCAGCTTGGTGTTGTTGCCGAGCAGATCGTTCAAGATCGCCGGATCGAGATCGACGACGTCGAGGTCGAAGCTGATCGGGGAGCCCGGGGCGGCGAGGCGCAGCGGCGCGAGCTGGAGCGGCAGCGAGCCTGCGAGCGTCGCTTGTCCGCGTTGGAACGTCGCGCCGGCATCGGAGAGCACGAGCGTGCTGCCGTGCAGGTGCAGTTCGCCGAAGAGCGAGACGATCGGAATCCCGTACGCGTGCACGTCGGTTGCATCGAATCCCGCAAGAAAGGTCGGCGCTATGTACGTTCCGCCGATCTTCAACCCCGATTCGAACGAGCCGCTAACCGGTACTTTCGTCCGAGAAAATTGTAGACAAGCTGCGCGAGATCATCGGTCGCGGCGTGCACCTGCACGTCGAGCGGCGCGTTCGGCTCGAGTCCGAGCGAACCGGCAGCCGTGGCCGTCAGCTCCGGGGTCGTCATCTCGGCGCGGTCGATTATCAGCCGCTCGTGCGCCGAGTGGAGCGTGACCGCGGCGCTATCGAGGGTCAGCGGGCCGAGCGTTCCGCCGGTAATGCTTGCGCTGCCGCGAACCGCGATCTGCGGAAACCGCCCGTGCAGGCGTCGTCTCGCCCGAAGCGCGCCCAGTGATCGGGACGTTCTGCATTCCGAGCGCCGGCAGCCAGAGCGAAAGATCGAGATCGTTGACCTCCGCACCGAGGTCGAAGCGCGAACGCGCGAGAGTATGCTGCCACCGCGGTCCGGGCGTCAGACCGATCGAGCCGCGTGCGTTCAGGCGCCCTTCGTCTCCGCCGATCGCAAGCGCGCCCGCGATCACGTCGTTCGCGCTCGACCACACCCCTCGCGTGTCGCCGATCGGGAGATTTCTATAGCGAAAAGCGCTCACGTCGATATCGCCGCTGGTCGTGATGTGCGAGCCGCGCGCGGCGGCGGCAAACTTCACTCTGCCGTTCCCATCGAGCGTATCGCCGGTATCGAAGAAGTTATTGAAATCGGAGAGGTCGGCGCGCGGTGCGCTGACGGCGACCGCGTTCTCTCCGGGGCGCGCGACAGCGGTGAAGCGCGCGGCCGTCGTGCCGACCGAGACCGCACCTTGTCGCACGTCGACGCCGCGCGTATCGGCAGCCAACTCTGCGCTGCCGTCGACGAACGGCAGGCCGTTGACCTCTCCCGCCGGGACGCCGACGTGGCCGCTTACGCTCGGCGCCACGCTGCGACCGCCGATGCGCAGTTTTGCGTTGAAGGTCCCCTCGGTCGCGTAGTTGGGAAAGCCGAAGTCGTGCAGCGCGGTCGAGATGCGCGCCGCCGGGACGCCGGCATCGAGCGCATACGCGGGTAGTCCGGAGGTGAGCGAGCCGATGCTGCCATTGACGAGGGCATACGTGCCCCCGAGCGCGCCGACAACGCGGCGCAACGAGACGGCATCGCCCGACAGGTGCATGTCGCCGCCGCCGCTCAGCGAGAAGTTGGCGATCCGCCCGCCGCCGATAGTGACCCCGCCATCGAAGGACGGAATCGGCGCACCAGCGGCGAGATTGCCGGTCGCGGAGAGCGTTCCGGCCTCGAGCGGCAGCCCGATGCCGCGCAGCTGCGCCGCGTTCAGCCGATTGGCGATCAGCGAGAGCGCATCGTTGCCGCGGGCGTTGCCGGAGTGAGCCGCCAGCGAGAACGTGCCCGCAGCGACGACGTCGCCACCGGCCGCGTGCGCGCGCGCCGAGTAGATGCGCAGGCGGTTGCCCTCGATCGCCAACGTCAGGCTCGCGCGGTCGATCGGAACGCCGCGCAACGTCGCTCCCCGCATCGCGAGATTCGAGCCTTGCACGATGATGCGCTGCGGTACGATCGCGACGCCGACGGCGCCGCCGATCCGGCCGTGTCCGGTGATCGCCGGGCCCAAGAACGGCTGCAGGCCTTCGAAGGTCCCGGCGATACCGGCCGTAACTAACGAAACGCTGCGACGAAAACCCGCCCGCGCCGGTGAATCGACCCCACGGGCCCGAAGCAACGAGCGGGTTGATCGCCGCGTTGGCGAGCGTCCCCGCAAACGACGCGCCGAGCCGGTCGAACTTCACGCCCGAGATCGTCGTGTCGGCACCGTCCATCTTCCCGGCGAGCACGACGTTGGTTCCCGGCGCCGCCGCCGGCGGTGGTCATATCGAGCACGTGACCGTCGATCGGCGGCATCTGCGGAAGCGCGAGTCCGGGAAACGTCCCGGAACGCGGTGCGCGCAAGCGCATGTTCCTGGCCGAAAGCCAGAACGCGCTCGTAGAATGCGGCCGGTCGAGCAGGTATGCGCCCTCGAGATCGCCGCGCTCGGTGCGCAGCCAGAACGGCTCGATCGCCGCCGTACCGTTGGGATTCATCTCGACCAGCGCGGCGACGCGATCCACGCCGCGCAGCGAGGCCGCACTGCCGACGACGTGAAAGAGCAGATCGCTTCCGGTTGCCGCGGCGTCGACCGCGATCGGCTCGTTGCCGAGCATTTCGTCAAGGTAGGGGAGGCGGCTCGCGGGCCCGACGGTATGTACCGCGAAGCGCGATTGCAGCGGCGTGCCGATATGCAGCGTACCGCGAATGGCGAGGTCCATGCCGCTGTAGGATGCCTGCAGCGGCGCGAGCGCAACGACGTTGGCGTGGTAGACGACGCCGGCCCGCAACCGGTCGAACGGCATGTCGCGATAGCGCGCGAGCGGCGACCGCGCGTCGGCCACGATCACCGGATCGTCAATTCGGCCGGCGACCAGCACGCCCATGCTCGCCTTTCCCGAAATCGGCTGATCGCGCGTAAAGGGAAATGCCCGCCGCAGTTGAGCGAGGTCCCCGGCGCCCCAAACGCCCAAACGCAGCTGCGCGTGCCCGGTCAGCGAGCCGTCGAAATCGTAAGCGCCCCCGGTGATGTGCAGCGGCATTCCGGCAAGCATCGCGTCGGCGTGGGAGATGAAGAACGCGTTGTCGATCACTTCCAGGCGGCCGCGAATATCCTCGATCGGCTCGGCCAGCGAGCTAAGCGCGAGCCGCGCGCCGTCGACGTCGAGCCTGAGGCTGACGTGATACTCCGGCGCGACGTTCGGCTGAACGTCGAACGCGTAGAGGCGAGCGTCGAAGTTTCGCGCCGCACCTTTGAGGATGCGTACGACCGGCGTGTCGGCGAAGTAGTTCGCGAGCGCGCGCAGCGGAAAACGAGGCGCATGCGCGTGATGCAGCGCGTAACCTCGAATCGCGTCGATGCGGCCGGCGATCGTGAACGGGTCGTCCCTTTTACGGCCGAACGCGCCCGCGGCGCGATACTTCGTGACCGCGGCGGTGTCGATGACCGCGTCGGCGTTGAAGTCGCGCACGCGAACGATCTTCGCGCTCTGGTCGTAAGCGTACGGCTCGCGCAACTCGAGCTGCGTATCGCGGACGCGGACCAAGAAGCGCAACGGCACCGGATTGACGCGCGGCACCTGCGGTGGACCACCCGCCGCTGCGGGGATGTTGAGATTGAAGCTTCCGTCACGAAACCTGGTAAGCGTTAGTTTGGCACCCGTGATCGCGACGGCGAGCAGGCCGAAGCGATGGCTGCTGCCGGGCAAGAGGTCGCGCGGCGAATAATCGATCACGATCTCGCGCGCTTCGAGGACCGGTTGCGCCGGCTCGCTCCAAACGCACGTTGGTCAATCGCGTGCGACCCGGTTCGATCTGCAGCCCGGCTATGCGCAGGCCATACCCGGTAGCGAGCCCAACGCCTCGCTCGATTGCAAAGCGGCAATAGCTCGTGGCGCTTTGCGACCACGAGCCCGACGACGATTATCGCGGCCAACAGGCCGATCGCGAAGCGCTTGCGCACGTGCAGTCCTCGTCCTGTTATACCCTCTCGGTGCGAGAGGGCCCCGCCGAACTAAGGAGCTTCTAAAGAAGTTTCTGCGACGGGAACCTAGAGGTCGAGGTTCTTCACGCTCTTGGCGTAGTCGAAGATGTACTGCTTGCGCGGCTCGACTTTGTCGCCCATCAGATCGGTGAAGATCTGCTCGGCTTCGACCGCGTCTTCGACCGTGATCTGTTTGAGGCGGCGGTTGCCGACTTCCATCGTCGTCTCGGCGAGCTGCTCGGCGTCCATCTCGCCGAGACCTTTGTACTGCTGAATCGTGAACTCTTTGCCGTCTTCGCCGACGATCGATTTGAGCTCGGCTTCGGTGAAGGCCCACCACTGCTTCTTGCCCTTTCGAATGCCGTAGAGCGGCGGCTGCGCGATGTAGACGTGGCCTTCCTCGACGAGCTGCTTCATCTGCCGGTAGAAGAACGTCAGCAGCAGCGTGCGGATGTGCGAGCCGTCGACGTCGGCGTCGGTCATGATGATGATCTTGTGATAGCGCAGCTTCTGCACGTTGAACTCGTCGCCGAAGCCCGTGCCGAGCGCCGTGATCATCGTGCGGATCTCTTCGTTGGCAAGCACCTTGTCGAGCCGCGCCTTCTCGACGTTGAGGATCTTGCCGCGCAGCGGCAGGATCGCTTGCGTGTTCGGGTCGCGGCCGCCCTTGGCCGTGCCGCCGGCGGAGTCGCCCTCGACCAGGAAGAGCTCGCTCTCGGCCGGATTACCGTTCTTGCAGTCGACGAGCTTGCCGGGCAGTCCGGAGCCTTCGAGCGCGTTCTTGCGGCGCGAAAGATCGCGCGCTTTCTTCGCGGCGTCGCGGGCGCGCTGGGCCTGCATGCACTTCTCGACGATCGCGCGCGCGTACTTCGGGTTCTCCTCGAAGAAGAAGTCGAGCCGCTCGGAGACGAGCCCGTCGACGATGCTGCGCACCCTGGCGTTGCCGAGCTTGGTCTTGGTCTGCCCTTCGAACTGCGGGTCCTGCAGCTTCACCGAGACGACCGCGGTAAGCCCTTCCATGATGTCGTCGGTCGAAAGCGAGTTGTCCGACTCCTTGAGCATCCCGCGCTTGCGCGCGTAAGCGTTGACCGCGTTGGTCACGGCCTGGCGAAAGCCCTGCAGGTGCATGCCGCCTTCGATCGTGCTGATGTTGTTGGCGTAGGAGAATATCTGGTCGGCGTAGGCGCCGGTGTACTGCATCGCGACCTCGACGTCGACGCCGTCGCGCTCGGCGTGCGTCGAGATGATCGGATGCAGCGGATCCTTCTTCTCGTTGAGCCACTCGACGAACGATACGATGCCGCCGTCGAACGTATAGGTGCGTTCGCGCAGCTCTTCGCCGCGCTCGTCGCGCAGCGTGATCGAAAGGCCGCGATTGAGGAACGCGAGCTCGCGCAGGCGCTTCTGCAGGATGTCCCAGTGAAACTCGGTGACTTCGAAGACCGTCGTGTCCGGCTTGAACCACTGCAGCGTTCCGGTCCCTTCGGTCTTGCCGATCTTCTTGAGCTTCTGGACGGTGATGCCGCGCTCGAACTTCATCTCCCAAACGAAGCCGTCGCGCTTGACGCGCGTCATCATCCACTCGGAGAGCGCGTTGACGACCGAAATGCCGACGCCGTGCAGGCCGCCCGACACCTTGTAGCCGCCCTTGCCGAACTTTCCGCCGGCGTGCAGGATCGTCATCACGACCTCGACCGCCGGCAGCTTCTCCTCGGCATGAATGTCGATCGGGATGCCGCGTCCGTCGTCTTCGACCGAACACGAGCCGTCGTTATAGAGGACGACTCGGATCGTGCGCGCGTAGCCCGCCAGCGCTTCGTCGACGGCGTTGTCGACGGCCTCGTAGACCAGCTGGTGCAGGCCGCGCTCGGCGGTGTTGCCGATGTACATGCCCGGGCGTTTGCGCACGGCTTCAAGCCCGCGTAAGACCTCGATCTGTTCGCCCGTATAGTTCGTCGACATTACGTTCTTCGTTATTCTTCCGTTTCTCTCAATCGCAGACGGCTTCGCCCCGGGCGTCGCCGTAGAGCAGCTCGTGCAGCTCGTCGCCGAAGACGCTGCGCACCGTCGCCGGCATGATCGCCTCCGGCGGGAGCTTACTTTGCAACACGACGTACGAGCTTGCGACGAGCCGCTCGCGGCCGTCGCGCGAAAGGCGCTTGGCGGCGCGGGCTCGCACGAGAATCCCCCACCAGCGCGAAAGCAACTGGGTGCGGATTCGCTCGTACTCCTCCGCCTCTAACCCCGCAACGAGCGCAGCCGTTCCGGCGTAGCCGAGCCAGGGAGCCTCGAAGAGCAGCCGTGCAGCCGCCGCGGCACGCTCCTGCGTTTGAGCCGCTCCACAGGTGACGCAGAGGCCCGTCTCCTCGGGCGCGACGAGCGCTCCGCAGCCTTTACACTCTTTCCACCCGGCGGAGCGGCGGGCCCGCTGGCGCTCCTCGACGTCGCTGCGGAAGCGCGCGAACGCTTCCTGCGCCGATGTGGGTTCGGGCCGATCGGCCGGCCGCGCTACCTCACGAGGCCGGCGCGACGGCGCGTTGCGCCGTACCCGCTCTGGGCAGCGCTCCGACGCGAAAACGCAGGCGCTCGACGCCGGCGCGCGGGAGCCGCGCGGTAACCGCGCGCAGGATGTGCTCGCTGAGAAAGCTGAGCTGATGGCTCCACGCGCTCGAACGTGCGACGACGTGGAGCGTCGCGTCGGCGATGCGCAACGGGTGAGAGTTCCGCGCGACCTCGGCACCGACGATCTCCGCCCAGCCCGCCTCCAGCAGCGCGATCGGTTCGTGCGCCGTGCTCTTGTCGCCCGGCGCCCATTCCGTCAGCATGGCTGAGAGTCTCAGCACGGCGCGGACGACGCTCACGCGTCCCTTACAGACCGCGCAAGAGCTGCGCGCTCGAGGGGAGTCCGGCCGGCAGGTGGGTCGCGGTGACGAACGCCTGCTCGATACTCGCCGATCCCCGATAGGAATGCCGCGGCGCGCTCTTCGTCCAGCTCGGAGAGCACGTCGTCGAGCAGCAGCAGCGGCGCGTCCTCCGAGCGTTCGCGCATAACGGCGTATTCGGCGACCTTGAGCGCCAGTACCGCCGTGCGCTGCTGGCCTTGCGACCCGTACGCGGCCAGCGAGGTGCCGTCGAGCGCAAGCTCAGGTCGTCGCGGTGCGGCCCGGCCAGCGAGGTCTTGCGCAGCCGTTCCGCTTCACCGCGCAGCCGCAGCCGCTCTTCAAACGCGGCCGCGAGCGCATCGGCGCCGGCGTTTCGAAAGCGACGTTCGGTTCGTAGCGCACCTCGAGGCGACTCGCCCGGCGCAAAGCGCGCGTGCGCTTCGCGCGCCGCGTCGCGCGAGCTCGGTGATGAGAGTATCCCGCGCGAGCATGATCTGCGTGCCCGCTTCGATCAGCGTGCGATCGTAGATCGCCGAGAGCTCGGCGTCGGGCGCGACCGCGCCGCGCAGCACCGCATTCTTCTGCTGCAGCGCTTTACGGTAGCGCGCCAGCTCGTGGTAGTAGCGCGGCTCCCCTGCGCGAGCGCGACGTTGAGAAACGCGCGGCGCGCGCTGGGCGTGCCGCCGGCCAGCTCCAGATCCGCCGGCACGAACGTCACGACGCGGATCGTTCCGAGGAAGCTGGCGTAGCGCACGCTGCTCCCGTTGACGGTGTAGGTCTTGCGCGTCCCGCGGTCGCCGTTCGCGATCGTGCAGGCAAGGTCGACGATGCCGGCACGAACCGTCGCCTGCCCGCGGACGACCGCGAGCTGCGACCCATTGCCGACCGTATCGCCGTCGCGCGAGGTACGAAACGACTTTCCCGTGCCGAGCATCGCGATGCTTCGAGCAGATTGCTCTTCCCCTGCGCGTTAGCGCCGACGAAGACGTTCAATCCCGCGCGCCGGTTCGAGTTCCAGCTCCGCAAAGTTGCGAAAGTTCGAGAGCGCTAACCGGCGCAGGAACACATCATTGGCGCAGCGGCATGAGCACGTAGAGCTGCTGCCCGGTGTCGAGCGGTTCGAGCGGCCGGATCGCGGCCGGCGAGAGCGGTCCGAGAAACTCGATGACCGTCTTCTCGCTCTTGACGTGATTGAGGATCTCGACCAGATAGCGCGCGTTGAACGCGATCGTCAGGTCTTCGCCGCGTCTGCTCGACCTCGAGCTCTTCGTAGGCGTTGCCGGAGACGTCGGAGCTGGCGGTCACGATCAAGCGTTTGATTGGCGATCGCGAGCTTCACCATGCTGGCGCGGTCGCCGGCGACGAGCTCCGCCCGGCGCAAGCTGCCGATCAGCGGCCGCGGTGCTCACCGTGATCGTCCGGTCGAACTTCGCCGGAATCACTTGCTGATAGTTGGGATACTGCCCGTCAACGAGACGCACCGTGATCGAGACGTCGCCGGCCGTCATCTGCAGCTGGTTGCTCTGGGCGCCGAGCGCGTTGATCGCGATCTGTTCGCCCCCGCCGAGATTGCGCGCGACTTCGGCCAGCGCGCGCGAGGGCACGATGAACTTCTCGTTCTCGGCTTGTGCCCTCGTCGAGCGTCGTCGACGAACTTCGCCAGGCGGTAGCCGTCGGTCGCGACCATCGTCAGCGCGTTGCCCTCGACTTCGAGCAGCGTGCCCATCAGCACGGCGCCGCGCGCCTCTTCGCTCGAGGCGGCGAAGATCGTGGCGTCGATGCCGTCGCGGAAACGCTTGGCGGCGATCGTGAAATAGCGCGCCCCGCGCGGCCGCCGGCAGCGGCGGGTACTCGTCGGCCGGAAGCGCGTGAAAATCGTAGTTGCTGCGCTCGCACTTCACGCTCGCCCGCGTCGGCGTGCCGGTGAGCTCCAGCGTCCCCGGGGCAGGTTGCCCAGATAGCTCGCAAAGAGCTTGGCCGGGACCGTGACCGCGCCGGCTCTCGGCGACCTCCGCCGGAAAGGCGTGCTCGAGCGTGAGCTCGAGATCGGTCGCACGCACCGCGATCTTGCCGTCGTCGGCTTGCAGCAGCACGTTCGAGAGGATCGGCACCGTCGTGTGCGCGTTGACGACCTTGCTGGCGGCTCCGACGGCCGCGGCGATGTCTTTCGTGGTGCAGGTAAACTTCATTCTTCCACCGTTGGTCGTGAGGCGACGTTTTCCTAGTAGAGTATAGATACCTAGTCGTAGCAGTAGTAGAGCGGTGCATTCTGCGGACAACTCCCGATTTGCTTGCAGCCGCGCGGCTTTTCCGCGTAGGATAACGTGTGGACGCGACGCTGGCGTGCATGCACATATCCATCGGCGCTGAAGGCACCGCCGGCGCTTATCCACGCAGCGAACGGCCAGCCCTCGTGCGCAGGGTCGGCCGAGGTTTACAGGGTTCTGACACATGCGCGATGAGCTGACGAATCTTGTTGCGGTAGGCTTCGTCGCGCTGCATCTGGTCTTTGATCTTGTCGCGCGCGTACATAACCGTCGTGTGGTCCTTCTTGCCGAACTCGCGCGCGATCTGCGGCAGCGAGTAGTTGGTGAGCTCGGTCGCGATGTACATCGCGATCTGGCGCGGCGCCGCCAGGCGCTGGTCGCGCCGCCCGTTGTCCATCTCTTTGACGGTCAAGCCATGGGCACCGGCGACGGTCTCCTTGATCTTGCCGATCGTGATGCGGTGCAGCGGGGCCTGGGCGACGCGCGCTCTTGAGCACTTCGGCCGCAAGGTCGGTCGTGATCGGCGACTTGGTCAGCGAGGCGTAGGCGACGACGCGGATCAGCGCGCCTTCGAGCTCGCGGATGTTCGACGGGATGACTTTGGCGATGAACGACGTCACTTCGTCGGGCACCGGGATCTTCTCGCTGCCGGCCTTCTTGCGCAGGATCGCTTCGCGCGTCTCGAAGTCGGGCGCCTGGATGTCGGTGAGCAGGCCCCACTCGAAACGCGAGCGCAGCCGCGCTTCGAGCGTCTGAATCTCTTTGGGCGGACGGTCCGACGAGATGATGAGCTGGCGCCCCGATTCGTGCAGCGCGTTGAACGTGTGAAAGAACTCTTCTTGAGTCGTCTCTTTGCCGGCGAGGAACTGGATGTCGTCGATCAGCAGCACGTCGACTTGACGGTAGCGGTTGCGGAACTCGGGCGTCCGGTTGTTCTGCAGCGCGATGATGAACTCGTTGGTGAACTTCTCGCACGTGACGTAGACGACGTTTGCGGCCAGGTTGTCTTGGATGACGCGGTGGCCGATCGCGTGCATCAGGTGCGTCTTGCCCAGACCGACGCCGCCGTAGAGGAAGAGCGGGTTGTAGGCATGCGCCGGCGCGCCGGCGACCGCCTGCGCGGCGGCGTGCGCGAACCGGTTGGAGTTGCCGACGACGAACTCTTCAAAAGTATAACGCGTATTAAGGTTGGCGGTACGGAACTCCTCAAGCGGGCGCGGTGCCGAAACCTGCAGTGCGGTGCGCGCGCCCTCGGCCGGATCGGCGACCGAGAGCCGCAGCTCGACGCTCGTGCCGAAGAGCTCGCTCAACACGCCGATCATCTGCGCCCGGAGCTTGCTTCCTACCCAGTCCTGCGCGAACTTGCTATGAACCGCAAGGTGCAACTCGTTGCCGTGAAACGAGATGAACCGAATCGGTTTGATCCACATCTCGAAGACGGGCTTTGAAAAGGTTCGCTCCAAGCGTGTCAAGTGCGGATTGCCAGAGCTCGTTGGAGATGTCGGAGTTGATCGCAAGCGCCATCCTCTGCGTCCTCTAAAATATATAAAGAAGTAGCACTGCGCAGCAGGCCCTTTATCAGAGGAATCGGGCTGCGCCACCCCCGTGAGGGCGCAACCCTTGGCTTAATGAAGCGCTTGCTCCTGCGGAATCTATGCACGACTTTATACACTTATCCACAGGTCGCTAGCCAACGGTATTTCGGGGATTTTTCCGATTTATGAACCACCCTGATCGGGACGTCGCGAGAAGCCCGGAATTGCTCGGCGGCATAAGGCTTCCGTCCTACCGTCTTGGGCGCCCGATAAGCGGCCTTCTCCACAAGCTTGTCCACAGGTGTGGAAAGGGGGACGCCCGCTGTGAAATGGGGTCCAGTCGATAGGCATAGCTCGGTGGCTTGCTCGCCGAAACACCGGAGCAGCCTGAATATAGGCGCCATCCGGTAAGTGCCCGAAACCGCCGGAGTCCAGCACCCGCTAAGGCAGGTTCCCGTACCCATGAGCTCTACCGGTACGCGATCGTGCTCTGGCGACGGCGATGATGTGCGGGCACGGTCCTCGTGTGGTCCCACGGCGGTCGATCTGGACGCGCGAAGCACCGCGGCTAGGTAGCTTAAGGCCAGGTCGCGACGCTGCCCTCGGCATTGCATTTTCGCTCGCGCTTTGCTACAATGGGCCGGCTATGTTCGACTTCGATCTCCAGCTTTTTGCCTCGAAAAAGGGCGCCGGCTCGACCCGCAACGGGCGCGACTCCAACGCCCAGCGCCTCGGCGTCAAGCGCTTCGGCGGCGAGCGCGTCATCGCCGGGAACATCCTGGTTCGCCAGCGCGGCACGCGCTTCTATCCCGGCACGAACGTCGGCATGGGGCGCGACCACACGCTCTTTGCCTTGATCGACGGCGTCGTCGAGTTCAGCGACCAGCCGCGACCGCAAGCACATCTCGGTCGTTCCCGCGGCCTAACGCGCTGCGCGACCGCAGAGACACGGGGCCGTTAGGCCCCTTTTCGTTATCCGGCGAAGGTAGCGGCGGTGCAGTTCATCGACGAAGCCGAGATCGACGTCGCCGCCGGCGACGGCGGCGACGGCATCGTCGCGTGGCGCCGCGAGAAGTACGTTCCCAAGGGCGGCCCGGCCGGCGGCGACGGCGGCCACGGCGGCAAGCATCTACCTCGAGGCGACGCCGGAACTCTCGACGCTCGTCGAGTTTCGCTTCCGGCGCAGCTTTGCGGCCGAGTCCGGCAAGGCCGGCGGCACCTCGAACAAATCCGGACGCAGCGGCGACGATCTGACGATCGCCGTTCCGGTCGGGACGCTCGTCTTTCGCACGTCGGCGAAGCACCCGAAGCACTTCGTTCGCCGATCTGGACGAGAGCCGGCGCGCGCGTCTTGGCGGCGAAGGGCGGCCGCGGCGGCCTCGGCAATCAGCACTTTGCGACGAGCGTGCGTCAAGCGCCGCGCTTTGCCGAACACGGCGAGCCCGGCGAGCGCTGCACGCTGCGGCTCGAACTGCGGCTGCTCGCCGATTGCGGCATCGTCGGCGTTCCGAACGCCGGAAAATCGACGTTGCTCTCGGTCGTTTCCGCGGCGCGTCCGAAGATCGCCGACTATCCCTTCACGACGCTCGAACCGCAGCTCGGCGTCGTGCGCGTCTCCGACGACGAATCGTTCGTCGATGGTCGACGTTCCCGGATTGATCGAAGGCGCGCACGAAGGAGCGGGCTTGGGCGATCAGTTTCTCACGCCACGTCGAGCGCACGCGCGCGCTGCGTGCATTTGCTCGACGGAGCGAAGCCGCTGGACGAGATTCTGCGCGATAAGGCGACGATCGAAACGCGAGCTCGCGCGCGTGGAATCCCGCGGCTACTGCGAAAAGCCGACGCTGCTCGTCGCTCAACAAGACTCGATCTCCCGAACGCGCGCGAATGCTTGACCGAGCTGCAGCGCGCGCTTTCCCGAGATCGCGCGGCATCAGCGCGGCGACGCGGCGAGGGCGTGCGCGATCTCGATGCTCGCGGTCTGCGCGCACGATCGAGAGCGCGCCGCATGCCCGAGATCGTCGCGCCGCCGCCGGCGCGAATCGAGCTGACGCGCCGCCGACGCCTTTCGGATCGAGCGCAACGACGACGGCGCGTTCGTCGTCTCGGGCGAGCGCGTCGAGCGGCTGGCGGCGATGACGAACTTCGACTCGGACGAAGCGCTGGCGCGGTTCGAGCGCGCGCTGGGGAAGATGGGCGTCGAGAAGAAACTGCACGAGCTCGGCGCCGCGCGAAGGGGATACGGTGCGCATCGGACCGTACGAGTTCACCTATTCATGAGGCTCGGCGTTTTCGGCGGCACGTTCGACCCGATTCACAACGCGCATCTCTTCGTCGCGGAGTCGGCGCGCCTGCTCGAGCGTCTCGACCGCGTGCTCTTCGTTCCGACCGGTAACCAGCACTATCGCGACAAGCCGCAGGCCGACGCCGCCGCATCGCTGCGCGATGATCCTGGGCGCGATCGCGAGCAATCGCCGCGTTCGAGCTCGACCACACCGACCTGCGCGAAAACGCCAGCGGCTACACCGCCGATCTTGCTGCCGCTGCTGCATGCCAAGTATCCGGATGCCGGCTTCACGTTCATCATCGGCGCCGATTCGCTGGCGAGCGCGAACTGGGTGCGGCTCGACGAAGTGCTCGAGAGCGCTCGAGCGATTTGTCGATCGCGCCGCGTGCCGGGCGTTCGCGCCGACGCGCTGGCGCGCGTGATCGCCGCGGTTCCGCCGGGGCTGCGCGAACGCGTCAGCACGCTCAACCTCCCGGAGATTCCCGAGTCGGCCAGCCTGGTGCGAACGTTGATCGCGCAAGGGCGCAGCATTCGCTATCTCGTGCCCGAGCCGGTTTGGCAGTACATCGTCGCGCACGCCGGCTGTACGGATTGCGGCAGCGATGCGTAGTTCGAGACGAGCCGTCGTGACCGCCGCGTTCGCGCTGTTCGCCGGAGCGCTGCGCGGCGACGCAGCGCCCGACGACCGGGCGGTCTGCGACGGCCTATGCAGCGCAGCGTTCGCACGTCGAAGTGGTCGCCGACGGGACGGTGACGCGCGTGCTCGGGGTGCAGCCCGGGCGCGTCAGCCCGCACGAAGGTTTTCTCTTGCGCCTCGGCTCGGGATGCAGCGCTCGTCGTTCGCGTCGAGGCGAACACCGATTTTACCGGTGCGATTCCGCTCGCGACGGGCCAGCGCGTGTCGTCAAGGGCGAGTACGAGTACTATCCGCTCGGCGGCGTGATTCACTGGACGCACCGCGATCCGCGCGGCCGCCACGAAGGCGGATACATCAACGCCGGCGGCAAGGTCTACGATTGACTGCGGGTAGCGCTCGAGTGCCCTCGATCGCATCGTGCTGGCCAGCGAGTCGCCGCGCCGGTTCGAGCTGTTGCGCTCGCTCGGGCTTGACGGTGGAGGTGGCGCCCAGCGGATACGACGAGGCGCCCTGCCGGGCTCGTCGCCGGCCGATCTGGCGAGTCGGCACGCCGCGCGAGAAGCTCGCGCCGCCGTCGGTGCGCGGCGCGATCGCCTCGAGACGTCCGATGCTCGCTGCCGACACGGTCGTCGATCTCGACGGACGGGCGCTTGGCAAGCCGCGCGACGCGAGCGAGGCGGCGCGCATGCTCGGGCTGCTCTCGGGGCGCGAGCACCTCGTCCACACCGCCTTCGCGCTGGCGCGCACCGGGCCGAGCGCCATGGATCCGAGAGCGCGAGACGACGCGCGTGCGCTTCTATGCGCTTGAGGCCGGCGAGATCGCCGAGTACGTCGCGACCGGCGAGCCGCTCGACAAGGCCGGGGCCTACGGGATCCAAGGGCGCGCCGCGTCGCTGGTCGAGGCGATCGACGGTGACTTTTACACCGTGATGGGCTTGCCGTTGGGCCGCGTCATTCGGGCGCTGCGGCGGTTGGGATTCGCGCTTCCCGGGCACGAATAGCGACTCCGGCACTATCGAGCGGGGTCGAACATCTTTACGTATCGAGAACGAACGCAAGACTCTTCGCGCTAATCGGCATTATCATCGTCGCGGCGCTGCTGGCGCTGCTGCAGATCGGCGCGCAGCGTTCCGGTTCGGTCAGCCCGATTGCGACGGTCGCCGGTTCGCTCTTCGCGTTCGGCCAGGACGCCGTCGTCGGCGACGGTTGGAGGCGTGCGGGCGCTGGGGAGCGCGATCGTTGCGCTGCCGCACCTCGAACGCGAAAACGCGCAGCTGCGCAGCCGCAACCGGCGATTGACCGAGGAGAACGCGCGGCTTCACGAGCTTGCCGCAGCGTACGCGGCCGAAGCGGCAGTGCGCCCGGTCGTCGATCTCTACCACGGCATCGAGGCGCGCGTGATCGGGTTCCCGCCGGAGAACGAATCGCGCGCGGTGACGATCGACAGAGGATCGCAAGCCGGCGTACGCCGCGACGATGGCGTGCTCGCGGCGCACGGCGTGGTCGGACGCGTTGCCGCGGTCTTCCCGTTCTCGAGCACGGTCGTGCTCGCCACCGATTACACGAGCCGCATTCCCGCCGTCGTGCAGGCGCGGCCGCTGGTGGGGGATCGCGCGCGGCAATATCGACGAGCGTCGTCGTCGAGTACATTCCGCAAGACGCGCCGCTGCGCGTCGGCGACGTCGTCGTTACCGGGGAAGGCCGATCGTTCCACTCCGGCGTGCCGATCGGTACGGTAACGGCGGTCGAGCGCGGCGATGCGACGCTCTATCAAACGGCGGTCTTGCACACCGTCCGTCGACTTCGGCGCTCTCGATCGCGTTGTCGTCGTCTCGCAGTAAGCCGCACGTCGCGCCGTTCGTCGGACCGGCCTGGTACGTCGCGGCGGTCTGGCTGGTCGCCGCGATCGTCGCGCAAGCGACGGTCGTTCACTACCTCGCGGTCCGCAACGTCGTGCCGAGCTTGGTGTTGGTCGTCGTCGTTTGGTATGCGATTCGCGTCGACGCGTTGCGAGCCGGCGTTCTACGGTCTGGTCGCCGGGCTCTGCGAAGACGCGCTCTCGGCCCAAACCGGGGCGGCGTGGATGATCTCGACGAGCGTCTGCGCGCGTGCTGGCCAGCGTGCTCTCGCGCGGTTTTTTTGCCGACTCGATTCCGCTCGCCGCCGCAATCACGATAGTCGCGACGCTCGTGCGCGCGCTTCTCTTCTGGGTCGTGATGGCGTCGGCGGGATATCCGCCGGGGCTGGGCGTCATGCACTTCCATCGACGCGCTCTTCGAAGCTGCGCTCAACGTCGTCGTCATGGTCGCGGCGATGGTCGATCGCTCGCCGGTTCGAGGCCGCTGCGCCGTGATTCCGCCGCGTCCCGCAGAGCCGCGCCCGTGGCAGCTGCCGGCGTGGCGCGTCGCCGCGTTCGTCGCCATCCTCGTCTTTGCGTTGGCGAGCGCTGGTCGCGCGGTTGATCGACGTCGCAGCTGATCGACGGCGAGCACTATCGCGCGCAGGCGCAGGCCAATCAGGTGCGCTTGATTCCGGTGGCCGCGCCGCGCGGCATGATCTACGACCGGCACGGCACCGTGCTCGTGCGCAGCCGGCCGTCGTTCGTCGTCGCCCTCATCCCGTCGGAGGTCACCGACGCGCACCGCGAGCTGGCGACGCTGGCAAACGTGCTGGGCGTAGACCCCGCGTCGCTGTGGCAACGCCTGCTCCACCATCGCGGCATCGATTATTCCGACTTTCGCGCGGTGGCGAGAACGAGCCGTACGGGCCGGTCGTCCTCGCGTCGGACCTCTCCGGACCGGCCGTGGCGCGGCTCTCGGAGGTGCTGACCGACTTGCCCGGCGTCGATCTGGAGGTTCAGCCGGTGCGCGACTATCCGCACGGCCGGCTTCGCGTCGCACTTGGTCGGTTACGTCGGCGCGATCACTCAAGAAGAGTACGACCGCCTCAAGCACGCGGGCTATTCACCCAACGACGTGATCGGCAAAGACGGGCTCGAGTACGCGTACGACAGGTATCTGCGCGGAAGCCGGGCGGTCAGCGCGTGGTCGTCGACGCGACCGGCGCGGTCGTTCCGGACATCAAGCTCGCGTCGCGGGCTGCGGTTCCGGGCGACACGCTGCTCACCAGCATCGACTGGCAGCTGCAGCAGATCGTCGATGAAGCGCTCGCCGACGGGATTCGCAGCTGGGGACATGGCCGTCCACTCTCGGGCGCCGTCGTCGCCGAGGACCCGTGGACCGGGCAAATCCTCGCGCTGGCGAGCTATCCGAACTACGATCCCAACGACTTCGTCGCCGACCGCTCCAAGCGCATCGCGCACGATCTCACCAGCCCCGCGCAGCCGCTCTTCAATCGCGCGATCGCCGCTGCGACGCCGACCGGTTCGACCTTCAAGATGGTTACCGGATCCGCGGCGCTGACCGAAGGCGTCGTCAAAGTCGACCAAGTCGTGGACGACACCGGCGGTTGGAACTGCGGCGGCTACTACGCGCGAGACATCGCTGCGGGCGGCCTCGGCAACACGACCTTCGTTCCGGCGCTGGCGGCGTCGAGCGACGGCTATTTCTTCCGCCTTTCATGGTGGCTCGGCAACGCGCGCCTGCGCAAATACGCGCTGGCGTTCGGCCTGAACTCCAAGAGCGGCATCGATCTTCCCGGCGAAAACGAGGGTAACTGGCCGACAAACGCATGGGAGCTGCGCGCGTTCGGCGCGCCGATGGAGCCGAGCGAGGTCTGCTTGCTGGGGATCGGACAGGGCGCGATGCAGGCGACGCCGCTGCAGATGGTCAACGTCGCATCGGCGGTGATCAACGGCGGAACGCTCTACAAGCCGCAGATCGTGCGCGAGATTCGCACGCCGTTCGGCGAGCGCGTCAAGACCTTCTCACCGCAAGTCATTCGCCAGGTTCCGGTGACGCAACAGGCGCTCGCCGCGGTGCGCGAGGGGATGGCGAAGGTCACCGATCCGGGCGGTACGGCGTACGGTCTGGCGATCGACGGATTGCCGTTCTCGGGCAAGACCGGGCACGGTCGAAACCGACGGCGGCAACGGGCCGAATACAACCTGGTTCATTGCCTGGGCGCCGACGGCGCGGCCGAAGCTCGCGCTCGCGGTCTTCGTCGATCGCAGCGGCGGATACGGCGCCTCCGTCGCCGCGCCGATCGCACGCCAGATACTCGTCAAGTACTTCGGGAAAAAGGGCTAGAGCCCGAAGAGTTCCAAGTTCCATCTCCCGCTCGGGCGAAGTGACGAGCTTTTCCCAGAGAGGACGAATCGGCATGCTGGCAGTTCACGAAGATCGTCTGGCCACCGCGGTCTCGCGGTTAGGCTCCGAGAACGCTTTTGAAATTCTAGCGCGCGCTCGCGAGCTCGAAGCGCAGGGCCGGCGCGTCGTGCACATGGAGATCGGCGAACCCGATTTTGAAACGCCCGAGCATATCAAGAAAGCCGCGGTCGACGCTCTCTACGACAACCACACGCACTACACGCCGTCGAGCGGGACGCTTGCCCTGCGCGAGACGATCGCCGAATACGCCAGCCGCTTTCGCCACATGACGCCGGCCTGGATGCCGGAGAACGTCGTCGTCGGCCCGGGCGCAAAGCCGGTAATCTGGAACACGCTCAGCGCGCTACTCAATCCGGGCGATGAGTTCGTCTACTTCGATCCGGCCTATCCGGCGTACGCGTCGTGCGCGAGCTACCTGCAAGCCACCGTGCACGCCATACCGCTGCTTGGAGTCGCGCAACTGGCGCATGGACCTCGAACGAGCTCGAACGCCGCGTCAACGAAAAGACCAAGCTCGTCGTGATCAACTCGCCGCACAATCCGACCGGCGGCGTGCTCACCAAGAGCGACCTCGAGTTCATCGCGGAGCTCGCGCAGCGCTACGACTTCCTCGTACTCGCCGACGAGATCTACAGCCGCAACTTCTACCTCGGGAGCGAGTATCTCTCGATCGCATCGCTGCCCGGAATGCGCGACCGGACGATCGTCGTCGACGGCTTCTCGAAGGCTTACGCGATGACCGGCTGGCGCCTCGGTTACGCGATCTTGCCCGCCGAGCTCGCCAAGACGGTCACGCTCTTCAACAACAACACCTTCAGCTGCGTCGCTGCGTTCGTGCAGATCGCGGGAATCACCGCGCTGACCGGCCCCGACGAACCGGTGCTGCGCATGAACGAGATCTTCCGTCAGCGCCGCGACCGGCTGATCGAAGGGCTCAACCGGATCAAAGGCATCTCGTGCCTGCTCCCGGAGGGCGCGTTCTACGCCTTCCCCAACGTCAGCGTCGATCACCGACGACGACCGCGCGCTGGCGAAGTTCCTTTTGGAAGAAGGCGGCGTCGCGTGCGGCGGCGGCTCGTCGTTCGGCGCCGGCCGGCAAAGGCTATCTGCGCTTCTCGTACGCGGCTTCGCTCGACGACATCGACTGGGCGCTCGACTCGATCGCCAAGACTCTGCCGAAGTTTAAGGGCTAAGCCTCTCGCACCTAGACGCCGAGCTCGAAGGGAGCTCGGCTTAACGTGCGAGAGCTATCGCTACGTTAGCTTCATCGCGCGTTTGACGTCGGCGAGAACGCCGGACGCGATCTCGCGCGTGCGCGCGGTCCCCTCAGCGATGACGCGTTCGACCAACGCGGGGTCGTCGCGATAGCCGGCGTAACGCTCGCGAACGGGGCGCAGATAGGCGTTGAGCTGCTCGGCGAAGTCGGTTTTGTCGGCGACGCAGCCGAGCGCGCCGGAGCGGCACTGCTCGGCGATGCCATCGAGCTTGCCGGGATTGACGAACCGCCACAAGGCGAAGAGCGGGCAGATCTCCGGGCGCCCGGGATCGCCACGGCGGATCTTCAGCGGATCGGTCACCATCGCGCGCACCTTTTTGGTCGTCGTCTCCTCGTCGTCGCCGATCAAAATAGCGTTGTCGTAGGACTTGCTCATCTTGCGGCCGTCGGTTCCTGGAACTTCGGGAAAGTCGGAGAGCGTCGGCTGGGGCTCGATCAACACCTCGCGGCCGTCGCCGTAGAGATAGTTGAAACGGCGGACGATTTCGCGCGCGAGCTCGAGGTGGGCGAGCTGATCGCGGCCGACCGGCACGAACTGGCCGCGAACGATCGCGATGTCGGCGAGCTGCAGCAGTGGATAGCCGAGGAACCCGTAGGTGGCGATCTTCTGGCCGAGCGCCTCGATCTGCCCCTTGTAGGTGGGCACGCGTTCGAGCCAGGAGACCGGCGTGATCATCGCGAGCAACACGTCGAGCTCGGAGATCTCCGGCACGCCCGACTGCAGGAAGATCGTGCCCGCAAGCGGATCGACGCCGGCGGCAAGCCAGACCGCGACCATCTCGTTGCGTGCGTTGCGGATCTTGCCCGGATCGTCGAAGTCGGTCGTGTACGCGTGCAGGTCGGCGATCTCGAAGAACGGCTCGGCGTTGTTGCAGAACTCGACCCACTGCGTGAGCACGCCGACGAGATGGCCGAGATGGAGCGGACCGGTCGGGCGCATCCCGGACATTACGCGAGGTCGCGTCGGAGCGGCGATCGTCATTCGCGCGTCAATGTGACAACGGCCCGCTAATGCCTTGCGATTTCGGTACGAACGAACGCGCGCGCGGCGCGCACCGCGGCCGGAAGCGGCGTACCCGCGGCCAGTTCGCAGGCCAGCGCCATCGCCAACGTGCAGCCGGTGCCGCGCATCTGCGCCGGCGATGCGCGGATCGCTCAACAGCTCGACGCCGGCAGCCGTTGCCAGCGCGTCGACCGGTTCGCCTTCAAGATGGCCCCCCTTAAGGAGCACGGCTTGCGCACCGCGTTGCGCGTAGCGTTACCGCGGCATCGCCCAGCGACGAGCGGTCGAGCGGCGCACTTGCCAGCAGAAACGCCGCCTCCTCGAGATTGGGCGTAAGGATCACGTTCGGCAGCGTAGCCAGTTCGTCGCGGAACGCGTAACGCGCAGCCTGATCGGCGAGCGCGCCGCCGCGGCTGGCGGCGAAGGCCGGATCGACGACCGCGGGCAGAGCGAGATGGAGGCGCAGCCGTTCGACCACGGCGCGCACGGCCGCGGCGGTCGGCAAGGCGCCGATCCTGACTGCGCCGGCCGCTTCCCAAGGCAACGCGTCGAGCTGAGCGCGAAAGACCTCGATCTCGATCGGATCGAGCGCGAAGACGCCGCGCCGGTCTTGCGCGCTGACTGCGGCAACCGCCGTGAAGACGCGCGCCCCGAGGCGGCAGCCGACGACGATGTCGCGCCCGACGCCGGCGACGTTCCAGGGATGGGTCGTGCCGATCGAGATGACGATCGCGCTCACCACAATGCGACGAGGTCTCGCACTGCTGCTTCCGGCTGTGCGGCGTTGGCAATCGCGGAGATGACCGCCGCCATCGCGACGCCGGCCCTCCGCACGTCGCTCACGTTCGTCGCGTCGATTCCGCCGATCGCGGCGATCGGAAGCGTCGTCGCGCCGGCCACCCGCCGCAAGCCGTCGAGGCCGATCGGTTCGCCGGCATCGAGTTTGGACGCGGTAGCGTAGACCGAGCCGACACCGAGGTAGTCGGCGTCGCGCGCGTCGACCGCGCGCGCTTCGGCGACGGCGCCGCAGGAGAGGCCGATCAGCCGCTCGGGCAGCGCATCGCGTACCGCCGCGAGCGAGGCGAACCCCGCATCGCCGGGGCCGAGGTGCACGCCGTCGCAGTCGAACGTCTCGACCGCTCGCCAATCGTCGTTGACGAAGAGCAGCGCGTCGCGTTCTCGCGTCATCGCGCGCAAGGCGGTGAGGCTTTGGGCGACGATTCCGCGTTTCGCGCGATACTGTACGATGCGAACGCCGTTACGTAAGGCGGCGCCGGCGATCTCGAGCACGCGCGGGTCTTCGTTGAGGATCGCGTAGATGCCGTGCAGGAGCTCGGCGCGGCGCTCGCGCGTTACGCGCGCGGGCGCGTGCGCTGCCATAGCACGATGTTGGCGACGAGGTACGCGATGAAGAGAAGCGCGATGAAGACGGCGAGCCACGTGAGGTGCCGGGCCAGCGCCATCGGCACGAGCAGCGCAAAACAGAGCACCGCTGCCATCGCGATTGCAAACATGCGCGAGACCGGGACGAACATTAGCGCTCGCTCACTCCGGACCGAGCAGCAGATCGCCGATACGCATCAGCTCTCCGTCGTTGGCGAAGCGCAGTTCGATGCGGCCGCCGCGGCGCCGGCGCACGATGGCGGCGTGCGTACCGAAGCGCTCGCGCAAGCGCGCTTCTAAATCGCGCTCGTCGGGCGAGAGCGCGCGCGCGGCTGAGGCGCCCGATGCCTTGGAGGTGCGGACCGCGCCGGTCAGCCGCTCGAGCGCGCGAACGGTCAGGCCGTCCTTCGCCGCACGCTGCGCGAGGGCGGCGCGATCGCGCTCCGGAGCGGCCAGCAAGGCCCGGGCGTGACCCGCCGAGAGGCGCCCGTCGACCAGCATCGCTTTGACCGAATCGTCGAGTGAGAGGAGGCGCAGCGTGTTAGCAACGGCCGGGCGGCTCTTGCCGAGACGGCGCGCGACGTCGTCTTGCGTCAGCTCGTACTCGTCGATTAGATATGCAAAGCCGGCGGCTTCTTCGAGCGGATTGAGGTTCTCGCGCTGAAGGTTCTCGACGATCGCAAACTCGAGCGTTTCGCGATCGTTGCTCGCGCGGACGATCGCCGGAATCGTCGGTCGCAATAAGGCGGCGCAGGCGCGCCAGCGCCGCTCGCCCGCGACGAGCTCGTACCCGTCGCCGCGGCGTCGTACGATGATCGGAACGAGCACGCCGTACTGGGAGATCGAGGCCTTTAGCTCGTCGAGGGAGCCGGCGTCGAAGCTCTTGCGCGGTTGAAACGGGTTCGGCGTGATCTCGGTGACGGGAATGTCGCGCAGGACTTCCTGCGAGCTCGCGACGGGCACTGCCGTCTCGCCGAGCAGCGCCCCCAATCCTCGCCCCAGCCCGCGCTTCGGCGCGCTCACACGTGCGCTTCCGCGGGCTCGAGCATCTCGCGCGCGAGCGCGAGATAGGCTTGCGCGCCGCGGCTCTTGAGATCGAAGAGGATCACCGGCTTGCCGTACGACGGCGCCTCGGAGATGCGCACGTTGCGCGGCATCTGCGTCTTGAATATCTGCTTCGGAAAGTATTTCTCGAGCTCGCGAATCACTTCGACCGCCAGTCGCGTGCGGCCGTCGAACATCGTGACCAGCACGCCGCTGACGTGCAGCGTCGGATTGAGCGCGTCGCGCACGCGCCAGATGACGCTGGTGAGCTGGGCCAGCCCTTCGAGCGCGTAAAACTCGGCCTGCACCGGGATGATGCAATCGTCGGCGGCGGTGAGCGCGTTGATCGTCAGCAGCCCGAGCGACGGCGGCGAGTCGATGAAGACGAAATCGTAGTGTGGCGCGAGCGGCGCGAGCGCTTTGCGCAGACGCGTTTCGCGCGAGAGCGCGGAGACCAGCTCGACGTCTGCGCCGGCCAGATTGATCGTGGCGGGAGCGAGCCAAAGATGCTCGATCTCGGTCGGCACGATTACGTCTTGCAGCGGAATTTCTTCCATCAGCGCGTGGTAAACGTCGTGCGATAGAGCGGCCTTGTCGATGCCGAGCCCGGTCGTCGTGTTTCCTTGCGGATCGGTGTCGACGACGAGCACGCGTTGGCCGAGAACTGCGAGCGCCGCGCCGAGATTGACGGCCGTCGTGCTTTTGCCGACACCGCCCTTCTGGTTGACGAGCGCGATGATCCGACCCAGGGTCTCTCTCCGAACTAGTAGCCCCAACGCGGGCACGATCGAGATACTGCTCGAGGATTTCCAGCAGCAAGGTCCGCTCGTTACGTCCGGGTTCGTCGGTGACCTGCTCGAAAAGCCAGCGCAGCGCCGCCCCTACGCGTTCGTCGCCGGCGAAGCCCGGGGGCGCATCACCGCGGCGCGTCAGGGCGGCGACGACGTCGTCGCCGTTGACTGCGAGTTCGCGCATCGAAAACGCCGGCTTGCGCGCCAGTTCCCGCCAGACGCGCGCTTCGAACGCCTCGTTGCTCCCATCGCGCTTGGGCAGGCCGCTGCCGGCGATGTCGGCCTGACGAATAGCGAACAAGTGTTCGAGGTTTTCGGGTCGAATTCGTCGGATAAAGCGGCGAATTCCGGCGTCGGTCAGCTCCGGATCGGCTACGTACATGTGCTGACGAACCAAGTGCTCGGCCGCTTCTGATCGCCTCGTTCGAGAACTTGAACCGCTCGAGCATCGAGCGCGTCAGCTCGGCGCCGACGATCTCGTGACGGTAGAAGTGGGGGCCGTCCTTCGTGCGGGGCTTGCCGACGTCGTGGAGCAGTGCCGCTAGGCGTACGCTTACTTCGCCGGGCGGAGCGGCGTCGACCGTCGCCATGGCGTGGTGCCAGACGTCGTACGCGTGCCACTCGTTCTGCTCCACGCCGACGCCCTCGAGCAGCTCCGGCCAGAGATGCTCCAGGAGGCCGGTTTCGCGGAGCAGCTCTAAGCCGAGCGATGGCTTGTTCGCTTTGGTGAGCAGTTTCCCCAGCTCTTCGTTGATGCGCTCGGCCGAGACCGTTCTTACCAGCGGTGCCGCCGCGGTCATCGCGGCGCGCAGCTGCGGGGTCGTTGCGTACTCGAAACGCGCGGCAAACTGCGCCCCACGCAGCATCCGCAGCGGGTCTTCGGCGAACGTCTCGGGCGTCAAAATGTCGATCCGGCGTGCCCGCAGGTCGGCCTCGCCCCCGTACGGATCGACGATTTGGCCCGAGGGAATCGCTCGAGCGAGCATATTCATGCGAAAATCGCGCCGGCCGAGGTCCTCCTCGAGGGTGATCTCGGGACCGCTGCGGACCTCGAAATCGCGGTGGCCGGCGCCTAGCGACCGCTCCCGGCGAGGGAGCGCGACATCGACGGTCTCGCCGCCGGCGGTAAGCTTGAGCACCGAGAAGGACGCGCCGACGAGGTCCACCCGCCCAAGCGGCTCGAGGCGACCCCGCAGCTCTGCAATTGGCACACCGGTGACGACGTAGTCGAGGTCCTTGAGTCGAGAGTTCGGCGCCCTCCAGTTCGGCGCGCAGCTCGTCGCGAACCCGGCCGCCGACCGCGAAAAGGCTCCCGTTCGGCAAAACCTCGGCTAGGCGAATGTCGAGCGGGTGGGTCCGGTACACGAGTGTCATCCTATCCTAGGGAGAGGTCGAGGACCAAAGTTTCACGGGAAACAATCTCGCCGCCGAGATGCTACTGGCAGAGCGGGCGCTTCTCGGGGATGCCCGGGCGGCGCGGAAAACGTTGCGGCGTCGCGCTCTCTTTTCGAACGAGAACGATCCGCCGGTTCCCTTCCAGCTCCCGCTCGGCTTCGACCCGCCCTCCGAGCATCAGCGAGGCGTCTTCGAGAGCGGTTCGTTCGCGCGGCGTCGAGGCCGCCGCGCTGGAGGATTGCCACCCCGCCGATGCTCAGGAGCGGGAGCAGCAGCTCGACGACGGCGGGGGCAGAGGCGACGGCCCGGGCCGTTCCGCTCGCGAACTGCTCGCGCAGCTGCTCCGAGTGTGCGGCGGTCTCGGCTCGCTCGGCGATGACCCGGCCGTTCAGCCCAAGCGCCTCGAGGGCTTCGGTCAAAAACCGCGCCTTTTTTGTCGTCGCCTCGATCAAGGTGAGGCTGGAGCCGGTCGCCAGCGCGATGGGGATTGCCGGCAAGCCCGCCCCGGACCCGACGTCGACGAACGGCTCGCGAACGTATGGCGCCACCGTCAAGCTGTCGAGGAGATGCGGGGCCAGTTCTTCGGGCGATTTCGCTCCGGTCAGGTTGAAGCGCCGGTTCGCCGCGAGGACGAGCTCGCCGAAGCGCGCGAGAGGTTCGACGAGGCGGTCCGGCGCCCCCGATCGTTCGAGCAGCGCCTCAAGCGGGGTCAGCTTTGCGGTTCCTAGACGGCCGAGGCTTCGCGCCGGGCCCTTTCGACGAAGAGCGCGACGATCGCGACGTCCGAAGGCGTGATCCCCGGCATCCGGCTCGCCATCCCGAGCGTGCGCGGGCGCTGGCGCGAAAACTTCTCGCGCGCTTCGCGCGAGAGCGCTCCGATGGCGTCGTAGTCGAAGCCGTTGGGAATCGTCGTCCGCTCGGCTTTTGCGGCCTTTTCGATCGCGATCTCCTGCCGGGCGACGTAGCCGGCGCACTTGAGCTCGATCGCGACCCGCTCGCCGATCCCGTCGGCCGGTCTCGGCTGGAAGCGGCCGGCAACGTCATCGAAGGCGACTCCAGGGCGGCGAAGGGCGTCGGCGATCGTCGCGCCTGCGTCGAATCGCTCGTCTGCGATCTCGCTCGGACCTAGGCGCGTCCGTTCGGCGAGCAGGCGCGTCCGCTCGAGCGCTTCACGCCGTTCCACGAATGCGTCCCAGACTCGATCGTCGATCGTTCCGATCTCCCGGCCAACCGGCGTGAGACGTAAATCGGCATTGTCGTGGCGCAGCACCACGCGGTGCTCGGCGCGCGACGTGAGCATGCGGTACGGCTCGTCGACGCCCCTGGTGACGAGATCGTCGATCATCACCCCGATATAGGCCTGCGCCCTAGCGAGGCGCAGAGGTTCGCGTCCCTGAGCCGCCCTTGCGGCGTTGATGCCGGCGATCAGCCCCTGCGCGGCCGCCTCCTCGTACCCAGACGTGCCGTTGAGCTGCCCGCAGTGGTAGAGGCCGGCGATGCGGCGCGTCTCCAGCGTATCGTGCAACTGCGTCGGCGGACACCACCAGGTACTCGACCGCATAGCCGGCGCGTAGCATCGTGCACGACTCGAGCCCCGGCAGCGTGTGAAGCATCTCCAGCTGGACCTCCGCCGGGAGCGAGGTCGAGAAGCCGCCGACGTAGAGGGTCGGCTCCTCCCAACCTTCGGGCTCGACGAAGATTTGGTGGACCGGGTTATGCGCGAATTTGACGACTTTGTCTTCGATCGAGGGACAATAGCGCGGTCCGATCCCGCGAATCAGATCCAGTCCGTAGAGCGGCGAACGATGCAGATTCTCGCGCACCAGCGCGTGCGTGCGGGCGTTGGTTTCGGTCAGGTAGCAGGGCAGCTGCGGCCCAGCGAAACGCGCTTCGCTCGAGTACGAGAAGAGCAGTGGACGCAGGCTCGGCGGTTGCAATGCCATCGCCTCGAATTCCACGCTCGCCTTGTCGACGCGCGGCGGGGTGCCGGTCTTCAGCCTTTGGCTCTGCAAGCCCAGCCGTTGCAATGCGACGGCTAGTCCGGTCGCCGGGGGCTCCCCGAAGCGGCCCTCGGCCTGCACGATGTCACCCCGGAACGTCTTTCCGCCGAGAAAGGTACCGGTGGCGAGCACGACGCGGCGCGCGTAGTATCGAGCACCGTCGCCGCAGACGACGCCCCGCACGGCTCCGGCCGAAACGACCAGCTGCTCGACCAGCCCGGTGACGATCGTGAGGTTGGCCTGCGCGCGAAGAAGCTCGATCGCTAGACGGGCGTACGAGGGCTTGTCCATTTGCTGGCGCAACGCGCGCACGGCGGGGCCCTTGCTCTCGTTCAGAAAGCGGCCGTGAAGGCTGCAGCGGTCGGCGATATGCCCCATCGCACCGCCCAGCGCGTCGATTTCGCGGACCAGCTGGCCCTTTGCACTCCCGCCGATCGACGGATTGCAGGGCAGCGTGCAAATCTTCTCGGGATTGCCGGTTACGAGCAGCGTCGGCACTCCCAGTCGTGCCGACGCGAGCGCGGCTTCGACGCCGGCGTGACCGCCGCCCACGACGATCGTTCCGGCGTCGTCGCCGTGCATAGGAAGCGTCAGGTCGTGGCTGCGGCTGCCGGCGGCGCTTGCGCGTGGGCCCGCAGACGGAACGAGAAGGCGATCATGATGAACCCGAAGACAATCGCATAGGCCGCGATCAGCCAGATGAGCGCCAGCGCTCCGGCGAGCGGAAACCAGACCATCAAGATGCCGAAGACGATCGAAGCGATGCCGCCGAGGATCAGCCAGAACTCGTTCGAGATGTGCTTGCGCAGCTGGATCGCGGCGACGATCTCAAAGATTCCGGTAATGAACGCCCACGCGGCAATCGTGAGATAGAGCGCCAGCAGCGTGATGCGGATGTCGTAGAACGTGATCGCGGCGATGACGATGCCGACGATCCCTTCGATCAAAAACGGCCACCAGCGCTCGCTCCCCTGGGCGGCGCGGATCGCAGCGACGATGGCGAAGATGCCGTCGACGAGCGCGTACGCGCCGAAGAGAATTCCGATCGCCAGAATCGTCGCGCTGGGCCACATGAACGCCAGGATCCCAAAGAGAACCGCGACGATTCCGCGGATCAGAACCGCCCACCAGTTGCGCGCGAGAACGTGAACCATCCGATGCCTCCTCAGTTGTTATTGCAGGACGGTGCCGTCTTGCAAATAGACGCGCTGTACCGTACAGAGCTTGGGCTTGGAACCGTCCCAGGTCTGTCCGGTCAAGGCGTTGTTAAGATTGGCGTTGATTTGCGACCCTCTCGAAAACGAGCCTTTGTTGATGAGGATGAACTTGCGACCGTGATAGTTGACGAGAAAATCGACCTGCGTCGCGGGTGAATCGTGGGTATTGAAGTAGACTACATTGATGCCGTTGGTTTGATTGCTACCGTTCGAGTTGACGACGCAGCTGACGACGTTGATGCCGAATGCCGACACGACGCGCGCCTGCACCGCAGCCGGCGTCACCAGTGCGAGGACAGCCGCGCAGGCGAAGAGCGTACGTTTCATGTTGCTGCTCCTTATTTTCCGATGCAAAAGCGGGAGAAAACCCCATCGAGCACCTCTTCGGCAGCAACCGGCTCGCTTACATGCCCAAGCGCCGAAAATGCGCGCTGAAGGTCGGTCGCGACGAAGTCCACGGGTTGCCCCGAGCGGACCGAATGGAGCGCCGAGCCGATCGCATCGAGTGCGACGTTGACGCCGTCGAACTCGCGCAGCGTCGCGATATGGGGGCGTTCGAGGTCGAAAGGCTCCCCGCCCCAGCCGCTATCGGCGATCGTCCGGCGCAGCTGCTCGATCGTCTGCGGATCGCGGACGCTGCCCACGACGGCATTGGCGTCTCCTAAATCCCGTGCGCCGCGGTCCCCGAGGTCGGCCTTGTTGAGAAAGACGATGCGCTCCCGATCGGCGGTGCGCTCGAGGAGCGAGGCCGCGTCCTGCTGCAGGGGCGCCGACCCGTCGAGCACGATCAGAGCGATTCGCGCCTGATCGAGGGCGCGCCGCGTGCGTTCGATCCCGGCTGCTTCGATGCGATCGGCGTGCGCGCGAATGCCAGCGGTATCGACCAATCGCACCGGCACACCGTCGATGGCCAGCGTCTCCTCGATCGTGTCCCGAGTCGTCCCCGGCGTCTCGGCGACGATCGCGCGTTCGGTGCCGAGGAGCGCGTTGAGCAGAGACGATTTACCGGCGTTGGGCGGCCCGACGATCGCCACCCCCAGGCCCTCGCGAACGAGCCGCCCTCGCTCCCCGTCGTGTTTCAGGCGTTCGAGGGTGGCTGCGACCGGTTCGAGAGCGAGACGAAGCGCTTGCGAGTCCGGCTCGGGAACCTCTTCAGGAAAGTCGATCGCGCCGGCCAGCTCCTCGAGGACGCCGGCGAGACGGCCACGCAAGGCTCGCACCTCATCCGCCAGCCCACCGCCGAGATTGGCGAGGGCGGCACGAGCGGCGGCGCGCGTCTCGGCGGCGACCACGTCGGCGACGGCGGCGACCGCATGCAAGTCCATCTTCCCGTTGTAGAACGCACGCCGCGTGAACTCGCCCGGCTCGGCCAAGCGCGCCCCACACGCCAGCAGCGCACGCACGACCTCGCGAGCGATGACCGGCGAACCGTGAATCTGAAGTTCGAGCATCTCTTCGCCCGTGTAGCTCTGCGGAGCTGCGAACCGAATCGCCAAACCGCGGTCGAGCGGCTTGCCGCATTCGTCGAGAATCGTTGAATAGGTTGCGACTCGCGGCTTAAGCGGCGAGCTCGAGCGCAGCAATCGGCGAGAGAATTCCGCAACGGCGGGTCCGCTCACGCGGACGATCGCGACCGCGCCCTTTCCCGGCGGCGTCGCGATCGCGGCGATCGTGTCGCTAGTCAGAGGCGTTCAGCGGGGATGAACGACCACGCAACGTTCGGGCTCTTCGCCCTCCGACTCGGTGCGAACCAGCTCTGAATCGGCCAGCGCGAGATGAACGATCTTGCGCTCGGAGGGAAGCATCGGCTCGAGTCTCTGCGCCGCGTGATCGCGCAGGACCCGTTCGAGCGTGGCGAGCGCGAGGCTCTTCAACTGGTCGGCTCGATGAGCGCGGTAGCCTTCGGCATCGATCGTATAGTAGTGCCGGTTATTGCGCACTCCGGCATTGAAGACATTGTTGAAGATGAGGTTGAGCGCCTCGAGCGTGTTGCCATGACGGCCGATTAGCATGCCGAGGTGCGGTCCGCTGATCTCGAGATACTCGCCTTCGGTGCGCGAGAGGTAGTCGATCTCGGTCGACCCGACGCCCATCCGTTCGAGAATCTCGCGCAAAAGGTCCCGGGCGGGTTTGGCGTCCTCGGGAACCTCGCTGCGCTCGCGCGGTCGGGGATGATCCCGCCGCCCGTCGCGGGGGCGCCGGTTACCCGTACGCCGTCCTCCGCCTCCGCCGCCCTTGCCGGGAACCGCGCGATCGCGCAGGTCGGCGGGTTGTTCCTCGAACTCGAAATCGTCTTCGTAGAGCATTTATTTCTTGTTCTTTCTCTTCGATCGCGCGGATCGCGGCGATCGAGACGGGTTTGCGCCGGCGACCCCGTTGCCGCTCGGCGCCGGTTTGGCCGGAAGCGCCTTCACCGAAGAGTCGCCGCCGGCGACTTCCTCAGTGATCACGTGCTCGCTGTCGACCAGCGCGAGCGGCTGATGGTAACGGCGCAGCAGATAGAACTGCTGACCCATGGTGAAAACGTTGTACGCAAACCAGTAGAGGACCATAGCCGATGGCCAGTGGTAGCGCCAGCCGAGAAAACCCAGCATCAGCGGCGAGATCACCGCCATGTTGCGTTGCATCTGCGCCTGTTGCGGGTCGGTCGCGGGCATGCTGACGAAACGCACGCTCAAATACATCGAGAGGGCGTAGAGCAGGATCAAGATCAGATCGGGGTCGTGCAGACTCACGCCGAGAATTTTGTGTGCCGAAGAGCGCCGGGGACTGCGTGAGAGATCGCGCTGCCGATCCACATCCACGTCTGCTTCTTGAATAAGTCCGGGTGGTTGAATACCACGTAGTAGACGCTGATGATGACCGGATATTGGACGAGCATCGGCCAGCAGCCGGCGAACGGATTGACCTTGTGCTCCTTGTAGAGCGCCATCGTCTCTTGCTGGAGCTTCTGCTTGTCGTCTTTGTAGCGAGTCTGAAGCCGCTTGAGTTGAGGCGCGATCTTCTGCATCTTCAGAAACGCCTTGAACTGAGCGGTATTGAGCGGCCAGAAGACGAGGCGAATGAGCGCCGCCAGGATGATCAGGCTCCAACCGAGGTTGTTGATCGGCTTGTCGATCGTGAGCACGACCCACGAGAGCGCGTTGACGATCGGGTCGAGCCACGACGCGGCGAGAACTAAGTGCACCGTTTACCTCGATCGGGTACGAAGTCGACGCCGCCGGGATTCCAAGGATGACAGCGAGCAAGTCGCGCCAGCGCGAGCCAGCTTCCCCGCAGCACGCCGTGCGCGCGGATCGCGTCGAGCGCATACTGCGAACACGTCGGATAGAAGCGGCAGGCCGGCGGAAGCAGCGGCGAGATCGCTACCTGATAGAGCCGGATGATCGCGACGAACAAGTGGCGCATGGCCTCTACTACACCCGCCCGAGCGCCGAGGTTACCTCGGTCCGGAGGTCGACGAACGTCGCCTGTGCGGCTACCGGGCACGCCACGACGAGCAAGCGCATCGCGCGATGGGGCGCGAGCGCGTCGTGGATGATTGCCGCCAGCCGGCGGCGCAGCTTGTTGCGGACCACGGCCTTTCCGATGGATTTGCTGACGGTGATGCCCACCAGCGAGTTCGTGTCGCCGGCCAACGGGTCAGCGCGATAGATCGTTAGGTTCTTCGTTGAAATGCGCCGTCCGTGCCGGCGAAGGCGAGCAAAGTCCGCTTGCCGGCAAAGGCTTGCGAAACGGCGCATCACACCGTGAGACGATGACGCCCCTTCTTGCGGCGGCGAGCCAGAACCTTACGCCCCTGCTTGGTTTGCATGCGTTCTAAAAAGCCGTGCACGCGTTTACGGCGGCGATTATGCGGCTGATACGTCCGCTTCATAACGTCCCTTCGGCGATCGAGTAGTGCCCCACACCCTGATGGCAGACAGCCCCTGATTATATCCAGCCCGGCCCGGCCGCGCAAGGCGGCTTGGCTCGCTTGCCCGCCCACCGTGGCAGTCCGGCCGTTGGCATAGTCTGAGGACCCGGCGGGCTAATAGGAGCGCCATGATCGCCGCACTGCTCGCGTTCTTGCTCGCTGCGCCGTGGCTCGCCGCGAGCGATCTCCACCTCAACCCGTTCGACGCCTCTGCCGCGCCGAGCCCGTACGGGCGGGACGCCAATGCCGCCTTGGTGCGCGCGGCCGTCGCCGAGATGAAGCGGGCCGAGCCGAACCCCGCAGTCGTCGTAATTGCCGGCGACTTCTTCGTCCACAAATTCGCCCAGCGCGCGGGCCGCGCCCACGGACCCGGCAACCTCGACCGTGCCGGGGTCGACACGATGCGTGAAATCGCGAATGCGTTCGGGCGAGCCTTTCCCAAAGCTCAGTTCGCGATCGCGCTGGGCAACAACGACGCGCCGTGCGGCGATTATCACAGTGCCGACGGCAGCGCCTACCTAGCCTCGGTTGCGCGAATCTGGGCACCGCTGGTGAACCGCAACGGTGCCGCGCCGGATTTTCGCTCGTCCTTCGCGCGCGGCGGATACTATTCGGGTGCGCTGCCGCTGCACGAGGTCCGGCTGATCGTGCTCAATACCGTTCCCTTTTCACGCAACTATCGCGGCAACTGTCCGAGCGCTGCAAGCGCGGCCGCCTCCGCGCAGCTCGCGTGGCTGGCCGCCACGCTGCGGCGCAATCGGGCCACGTCACGCACGATCGTTTTGATGCACATTCCGCCCGGCTTCGACCCGTTCTCGACCGCGTTCGCGCACGGGTTCGTGGCCTGGCCCTTCCTCGAAACCCCTTATGCCACAAGGCTCTCCGCACTGCTCGCCGATCCCGCGAACCGCGTCACGCTGGCGATCGCTGGGCACGCGCACCGGTTGGACTACCGGCTTGCGGGCGAGGTTCCGATCTTGGTGCTCGGTGCGATCTCACCGATCTACGACAACAACCCCGCGTTCTACACGCTCCGGCTTGCCGCAGACGGATCGCTGCGCGACTTCGACACGCACGTTTTCGACGAGCCCACGCAAACGTGGCGCGATCACCCGAGCTTCGATGCGACCTGGGGCGTGGCGCGCGTCGACGGCGCGTCGCTGCAGCGCCTTCATGGCCGCCTGGAAAGCGACCCGGCACTACGGCGCCGCTGGGACGAGCAGGCCGCCGGATGGCCGTCCGACGGCGTGGTCCAGCTCGGCACGTGGGGACGATGGTGGCGCGCCTCGTGGTGCGCCCAGACGACGTTGACGCAAGGGTTCGCGCAGTGCGCCGGTATCGAGCCCAGGATCGAGTTCGTGCGCCTCCTGGCACCGGCGGCGGCGCTCGCTGCCGCGCTGCTGGTCCTTGCGGCGTTCGCCCGTCTTTGCAGGCTGCGTAAGAAGTCGCGTACCGATCGTTTCGGCCGCAAAGAGGGCGGACGCGAGGAGACGGCGAGGGAGCATACCCGCGGTGGTCTGTGACCGAGTCGGCGACAACGCCGACGCCCTCTTTGCGGCCAAACCCTTGTGGCAACGGCCGTTGCGATCGGCACGGGGCTTTTCCGCAGCCTGCTAGCCGCCGCGCCGGCTGACTGCGGGTTCGAGCAGCGTCAGCGTTCCGCTCGTCGCGTCGAGCTCCGCGCGGGCGCCGATCGGCAACACCCACTGGGTCGGGATGTGACCCACCGGCGCTCCAGCCGCCGCCGGCCGGCCCGCGGCGCGAAGACGTTCGCCGATAACTTGCTCGGCCGTGAGCGAGGGGCCATCGGCGAGACATTTCACGCACCGGCCGACCAGGATGCCGTTCGCAGCACGCAGCGCCCCGGAGAGATCGAGCTGGGTGAGCATCCGATCGATCCGGTACGGCTGCTCCTGCGTCTCTTCGAAGAAGAGGAGCGCGTCCTGCGCCGGTACCGCGAAGGGCGTCCCGACCAGAGCGGAGATCAGTGCGAGGTTTCCGCCGGCGAGGCGCCCTTGCGCGCGGCCGGCGACGATCGGCGCGGTGCTGCCGATGCGCAGCGGGCCGGGCGGCTCGGCAGAGAAGAGCAACCGCTCGATCATCCCCGCGCCTCGCCGCTCCAGGAAGAGCCGTGCGCCCCGACGGGCCCGTGAAAGGTCACCACGCGGCTGCGTGTCGCGACGGCGTTGAGAATCGCCGTCATGTCGGAGAAGCCCATGACGACCTTGGGGTCGCGCGCGATCGCCGCGTAATCGAGCATGGTGAGAATGCGCATCGTTCCATAACCGCCGCGGATTGCAACGATCGCGCGGATCTCGCCGTCCGCGGCCATGCGGTTGAAGTCGGCGGCGCGTTGCGCATCGCTTCCCGCAAGGTAGCCGTCTTGCTGCGCGACGTGAGCGCCGAGGACGGGGACCAGGCCGAGGCTCTCGACGTGCGCGATCGCGAGTCGGATATCGTCGCCTTCGGGCGGCGAGGCCGGCGCGATCAAACCAACCCGGTCGCCGCGCGCGAGCGCCGGTGGCTTGCGTAGCCCGCTTGGAAAGCTTGGCACCGCCGGTACGATTGCCGCGAGCGTCAGGGCCTCGAGAAAATCAGCGCGCGTGCCCACTGCGGCAAGCTTCGCAGGGGAGGGGGAACGACCCTCAGCCCGCCGTAACTTGGTGAAGTTTTGAGCGTTTCGACTATCCAGCCGCCTGCTCGCAGACGCGTCGTCGTTACCGGGCTCGGCGCCGTCACCCCAGTCGGCAATACGCGCGAAGAGTTCTGGAAACGTCTGATCGCCGGTGAGTCGGGCATCGCTCCGATCACCGCCTTCGACGCCAGCGATTTCATCACGCGAATCGCCGGCGAGGTCAAGGAATTCAATCCCGAACAGTTGATCGGCCGTAAGGAAGCTCGTCGCATGGACCGCTTCACGCAGTTTGCGTTTGTCGCGGCGCGCGAGGCGATCGAGGACGCGAAGCTCCCCGACGACGACGAGTTCAAACAGCGCGTCGGCGGCGTCATCGGAACGGGAATCGGCGGCATCATTACCTTTTGGATCAACTCCGACAAAGCCAACGAGAACGGCACGTGGGCCAAGGTCACGCCCTTCTTCATCCCGGGACTCATGGCTAACGCCGCGCCGGCGCACATCTCGATGGCGTACGGCTATCAGGGGCCGTTCTTCTCGGTTGCCAGCGCGTGCGCGAGCGCCAACGACGCAATCTGCACGGCGTACAACGCTATCGCGAACGGCGACGCGATCGCGATGATCACGGGCGGCAGCGAAGCGACCGTTTCGCCTCTGGCGATCGGCGGCTTCTGCTCGATGCGGGCGATGTCGACGCGCAACGACGACCCGACTCGCGCCAGCCGACCGTTCGACAAGCAGCGCGACGGGTTCGTTCTTGGTGAGGGTTCCGGGATTCTCGTCCTCGAGGAGTACGACCACGCGCGCCAACGCGGCGCCAAGGTGTACTGCGAGCTGCTCGGATACGGTCAGTCCTCCGACGCCTACGATATCGTCGCGCCCGACCCCGACGGAAACGGCGTCCATCTGGCCTTCGCGCGAGCCTTCGCTAACGCCGGCATCGCGCCCGAGGACGTCGACTACATCAACGCACACGGCACGTCGACGCCGGTAGGCGATCCGGCCGAATCGAGAGCGATCGAGAAGACGTTCGGCGAGCATGCCTTTAAGATCGGCGTCAGTTCGACCAAGTCGATGCACGGACACGCGCTGGGCGCGGCCGGCGGCATCGAAGGCGTTGCCACGGCGATGGCGGTCACCACGGACATCATGCCGCCCGACCACCAACTACGAGTTCCCCGATCCGGAATGCCGCCTCGACTACGTTCCCAACGTAGCCCGCCGGGCGCCGATTCGCATCGCGCTCTCGAACTCGTTCGGTTTTGGCGGGCACAACAGCGTGATCGTCTTCGGCAAAGTTCGAGAGTAGCGATGAGCGGCGAAGCGAACCGGCGTCGCTTGCGCGGCCTGCTTCGCCTCGCAGGTGTGCGCCGGGCCGGCGACCTGACCTTGCTGGAGACGGCCTTCGTTCACCAGAGCTATGCCAAGGAGCGAGGCGGCGACTCGAACGAGCGCATGGAGTTCCTGGGCGATTCGATTCTCGGATCGATCACCGCAAGCTGGCTTTTCGAGCGCTTCAGCGACGAACCCGAAGGATTGCTGACGCTGCGCAAGGCGGCGATCGTCAACGACGCCCAGCTGGCGCTCTCCGCGAGAAGGCTCGGATTTCCGGCGTTGATTCAACTCGGTGCCGGAATGCGCACCGCGGGAGGCAGCGAGAACGCTTCGGTCCTGGCCGATGCCTTCGAAGCCTTCGTCGGCGCGCTCTATCTGAGCTTCGGAATCGAGAAGGCGCGGACGTTCGTCGTCGAGCAACACATCGGCCAGCTCGATCACTCGTCCGAGGCGCGGGTCGACGCGAAGACGCGTCTGCAGCACTACGCGCAGGAGCATCTTGCCGCGACGCCCGTCTACCGCGAGAGCGCTCGAGGCACCCCGCAGCAGCCCGAGTTCAAATCGCGCGTGATCGTGAAGGGCAAGACGTTAGGGAGCGGCCAAGGATCCTCGAAGAAGGCCGCGCAACAGGCCGCAGCCGAAGCGGCGCTGCTCGCCATCACGGCGGCCGATCGATAGATAAATGAAGCTGCAGAGGATCAGGTCGTTCGGGTTTAAGACGTTCGCCGAGCCGACGGTGCTCGACTTCGGCGCCGGCGTCACTGCGATCGTCGGTCCCAACGGCTCGGGCAAATCCAATCTCGTCGACGCGTTTCGCTGGGTCTTAGGCGAGACGTCGACCAAGAGCCTGCGCTCGGGGCGGCTCGAGGACGTGATCTTCGCCGGCAACGAAACGCGCAAGCCGCTCGGTCTCGCGGAAGTCTCGATCCTCTTTGACAACGCCGATCGCAAGCTGCCGATCGAGTTCGGCGAAGTCGAGATCACGCGCCGCGCCTATCGCGTCGGCGAGAGCGAGTACTTCATCAACCGCACGCAGGTGCGTTTACGCGATATCGTCGATCTTTTGATGGGTTCGGGATTAGGCCCAGGATCCTACGCGATCGTCTCGCAAGGGCAGATCGACGCGATCCTGACCAGCAAGCCGACCGAACGCCGAGCGCTCTTCGAAGAGACGGCCGGCATCAGCAAGTTCCTAGCGCGCAAGCACGAGTCGATGCGCCGGCTCGAGCAGACCGAGCAGAATGCGATTCGCATCAGCGACTTGATCGCCGAGCTGGAGCGGCGCATTCCCGAGCTGGAGACGCAGGTGCGGCGCGCCAAGCGCTTCCGTAAGGTAAGCGCGCGCGTTCGCGACTTGGAGATTCTCGGTTATCTGCGCGCCGGCGCGTCGCGGCGCGGCGAACGCGGATCGCTGGAAGTGGAGATCGAGAAGACCGAGGAGCACCGCAGCCTTGCAGCAGCGAAGGCCGCGACGCTCGCTGCGGAACTTGCCGCCGTGCGCCAGCACGTCTACGTCGGCGAACTCAAGCTCGAAGAACTGCGCTCGACCGCGCAGAACAAGCGCGCGGAGCTGGCGCGCGTGGAGGCCGAGTATGCCGCGGCGCTCGCCAGGCGCGAAGCGCTCGAGCGTCAATCGACGCAGACCTCCGAAGATGCCGCGCGCGTCGCACAAGAGCGCAACTCGCTCGTTGCGGCCATCGACGAGCTGGAAGAGCGGCTCGCGCCGCTCGGAGCCGAGATCGACGCCGCGCGTGAAGGCGACTTGGCAGCGCAAGCCGCGCTGGCGCAAGCGCGCGCGCACCTCGACACGATCTTCACACAGCTGCGCCAGGTCGAATCGGCGGCGGCGGAGTTCGCGGCCCAGAAGGCCGAGCGCCGCGTGCACGCCGAGAGCCTGCGCCGCGAAGCCGAGCGGCTCGATCGCGAGGAACGTGCGGCGCGAGACCGCGCCGAACAAGCCGAGATCGCCGCGGGCGGTGCCGCGCATCGAAGCGGGGAGCGGCAGCAGATGCTCGCGCTGCGCGAAGAGGAGCTGCTCGACGCGCGCGGGCGGGCCGAAGACGCCGAGCGCGCCGCCGCGGCCGCGCAGGAGGACGTTGCTCGAACCCTCGCCATGCATCGCGACCAGTCGGGCGAGGTCAAGGCCGCCGAGTCGCGCCTGCATACGATCGAAGAGCTCGAAAACGCGCTCGAAGGCCACGTACCGGGAACGCGCGCGGTAGTCGAAGCCTGGCAGCGCGGAGAGCTCGGCGGGATCGAAGGAATCGTCTCCAATCTCATCACGACCGAAGAGCGCTACGCGCGTGCAATGGACGTCGCGTTCGGCGCGCGCCTCTCGAACATCGTGACCACGACCTCCGAGGATGCCGAGCGCGGCGTCGAGTTTCTGAATCGCAAGGAGGCCGGTCGCGCGACGTTCCTGCCGCTCGATACGCTCGCAAAGCGCGAGGGCCGGCGGATCGACGAGGAGATCGCCGCGCTGCCGGGCGTGATCGGTTACGCGCATACGCTCCTGCAGACCGCGCCGCGTTTCACCGGGGTCGTCAACTTTTTAGTCGGCAACGTGCTGATCGTCGATCAGCTAGCTACGGGAATCGACCTGGTTCGCGGACGCGCCTTTCGCGACACGATCGTGACCCTCGGCGGCGAACAGATTACCGGAGGCGGAGCGATTACCGGAGGGCGCTTTCAGCGCGAGCGATCGATTCTCTCGCGCCGTTTTCAGGCGCAGAGCCTGCGCGAAGCGCTCGTGGGGATGCGCGCGAAGCTCGAGGACGCCGAACGCGCCCTGCGCGCCGCGCACTTGCACGCCGAAGCGGCGATCGACGCGCGCGACGCGTCGCGCGAACGTCAAGCTCGCACGCAGTCGCAGCTTGTCGGATTGCATGCCGAGACGACGGCGCTGGCAAGCGAGGTCGAACGCACGCGCGGCGACCTCGAAGCGGCGCGTGCGACCGTCGCGCAACTCCAGGCACAGGCGCGCACCACGCGCGAGCTGGAGCGCGGCTACGAACGCAACGAGCCTGCGGCCGAGCGCGGCGACGAAGAGCGCGTGCGTCTCGAAGGCGAGCTTACGCGCGTTCGCGCGGAGATCGCTTCGGCCGAAGAGGCGGCCGTTTCGGCGAGCGCGCGCGCTGCAGACCTGCGCGAACGCTCGGCGGCGCTGACCGCGGAGCGCGACGCCGCCAAAGCCCGTCTCGGCATGCTCGATCAGAACAGCGAGCGCGCCGGAACTGCGCGCGAAGAGATGTTGGCCGAGATCGCGTCGTTGATGGAAGAGACCAGAACGACGCACGCGCACGTGGACGGGTTGGGCCGCGGCGTCACCACGATCGACGGCGAGCTCGAATCGGCGCGCCGCCAGCGCGAGGGGCTGGTCGAACAGCAGGCCCGCCTTGAAGGAGAGCTTCGCGCCGCAGAACAGGAGGAGCGCGATGCGGTTGCCGGCGGCGAGCGCGATCGAACGCGCTTGGCGCAGGTCGAAGCCGAGCTGGGCATGCTCGTCTCGCAGTTCGCGCAGAACCCGGCGACAAACGATGAGTGCCGCGACGTCGAGACGCGCTACGAGCGTGAGCCCGACGCGGTCGTCGACGAATTGCCCCGCCTGCGTGACGAGCTGGCTCGCCTGCAAGCCAACGTCAACCTTAACGCCGAGGTGGAGCGCGACGAGCTGGCCGAGCGCGAGCGTTTTCTGCGCGCGCAGATCGACGATCTGGCGAAAGCCCGAGCGACGCTGCTCGAGTCGATCCACGAGATCGAGCGCGCGACCCAAGTGCAGTTCAACGAGACCTTCGAAAAGGTCGCGCAGGCCTTTGCGCGGATGTACGTGCAGCTCTTTCCGGGAGGTCAGGCCCGCATGTGGCAGACCGAGCCTGAGAATCTCTCCGAGACCGGAATCGAGATCGCCGTGCAGCCGCCCGGGAAGAAGCAGATGGCGCTGGCCGCCCTCTCGGGCGGCGAACGAGCGATGACCGCCGCCGCGCTGATCTTTGCGCTCATCGCCACCAAGCCCGCGCCGTTCTACCTCCTCGACGAGGTCGATGCCGCGCTCGACGACGCCAATATCGAACGGTTCTCGGAGATGGTTCGGGTCTTCGCCGAGCAGTCGCAGATGCTGATCGTCACCCACAACAAGAAGACGATGGAGATGGCCGATCGCATCTACGGTGTAACGACCGGTGAAGCCGGCGTGAGTGCGATCGTTTCGGCCGAGCTGGTCGAGGAAGCGGAGAGCGTAGCATAAGAGCCGCCCTCTTCTCGCTCTCAGACAAGACCGGCGCCGACGAGCTGGCGCGGGCTCTCCACGAGCGCGGGACGCAGATCTACGCAACGACGGGAACGCGCGCGTACCTGGAAGAGCATGGAGTTCCAGCGCGCGACGTCGGCGACGTAACCGGTTTCCCGGCGCTCTTTGGAGGACGCGTAAAGACGCTGCATCCCAAGGTTTTCGGCGCCATTCTCTACGAGCGCGGAGACGCCGAGCACGAGCGGCAGGCCGAGAAGTACGCGATCCCCGAGATCGCCGCCGTGGTCGTCAACCTCTACCCATTCGAGACTACGGTCGCGCGCGAAGGAACGACGCCGAGCGAAGCGATCGAGCAGATCGACATCGGCGGCGTCGCGCTCCTGCGAGCCGCCGCGAAGAACTTCGAGCACGTCGCGGTGCTAACGCATCCCTCGCAGTACGCGGAGTATCGCGCCGCGATCGAGTCCGGCGATGTACCGGCGGCCCTGCGTCGCAAGCTCGCTATCGCCGCGTTCGAGCGAACCGCCGAGTACGACGTCGCCATCTCCCACTACCTCGCCGCTGCCGGCGAGGTGCTCCCCAGCGAGCTGCCCGGCGCGCTGGCGCTGACGCTGCCGTTGGCCAAACGGCTGCGCTACGGCACCAATCCGCAAGAACGCGCGGCATTCTATCTCGACCGCGCCGACCGGCTTCCCGAACAGCTGCACGGCAAGGCGCTTTCCTATAATAACCTGCTCGATCTCGACGCGACGCTGCGGCTGCTCTCGCGCGCAGCGCTCGGGCCGCCGTTCGCACCGCAGCCGTTCTCGATTCGCGCGGCGATCGTGAAGCACGCCATTCCGTGCGGCGTATCGCAGCGTCCGACGGCCGGTCAAGCCATACACGAAGCCTTGCACGCCGACTCAATATCGGCCTACGGTGGAATCGTAGCGACCGATTCGACGATCGATCTCGACGCGGCACGCTCGCTAAGCGAGTTCTTCCTCGAGATCGTGGCGGCACCCGATTTCGAGAGCGACGCTCTCGAGATGCTGCGTAAAAAGAAGAACCTTCGCATCATGCGCTTCGCCC
Organism: Vulcanimicrobiota bacterium; assembly: GCA_963739845.1. GTDB lineage: Bacteria > Vulcanimicrobiota > Vulcanimicrobiia > Vulcanimicrobiales > Vulcanimicrobiaceae > Cybelea. The sequence continues at coordinate 882,180 of CAVUBQ010000002.1, forward strand.
CGTCGCTGCCGGACGAGCTGGCCCACGAGCTGCGCTTGCGCAGCGCGTTGGGTGGCGTGCTGGCCGAGAACGACGACCCGGCTGCACCGCCGGAGGAGTGGCGAGTCGTGAGCCGGCGCTCTCCGAGCGCGCCGGAGTGGCGCGACTTGGCGTTCGCCTGGGACGTCGTGCGGCACGTCAAGAGCAACGGTATCGTAATCGTCAGAGACGATACGACCAGAGGCATCTGCGCCGGTCAGACCAACCGCGTCAGCGCGGTGCGGATCGCCGCTTATCGCGCCGGCGAGGGTGCGCACGGCGGGGCCTGCGCGAGCGACGGCGTGTTTCCGTTCGCCGACGGGTTGGAGGCGGCTATCGCCGGCGGCTGCAGCGCGATCGTCGCGCCGGGCGGCTCCATTCGCGACGCGGAAGTCGTCGCCGCGGCGGACCGACTCGGCGCCGCGCTGGTCTTCTCGAGCCACCGTTACTTCTTACATTGAGCGCGGTTTCGGCCGCGCTAGCGGGGGGTAGTTTCGTAGGATGCCGAGCTTCTTGCATACCTCGATCTTCGTCAACGATATGGCCGAGTCGATCGATTTCTATACCTCGAAGCTGGGCTTACAACTTCTCGGCGGTCCGCATCACTATCCGGGCAACGCCGACATGGCGTTCGTGGGCCGCGATTGGAGATCGTACATCGAGCTCGTCTACGACCTCGAGGAGCATCCGCCGTATCAGCTTGGCAACCGCTACGAACATCTCGCGCTCGAAGTCGACGGCGATCTTGGCGAGTACGTTGAGTCGCTCAAAGCGAAGGGCGTCAAAATTCTCAAGGACGTGTACAAATCGCCGAGCGGGACACGCGCGATCGCTTTCGTCGAAGATCCGAATGGGATTCCGGTCGAGCTGCTCGAGCCACGCAAATAAGGGAAGCTCTGATTTAGCTCAGATCGAGAAGCCGAGGGTCGAAGTTTACTACGGTAAATGAGACCCGAGGCGACAAAGAGATGAGCTAAATCAGAGCTTCCCTAGCGATAGACGAAGGGGTCGACGGGCGGAGCAACGCGTTCGATCCGCCCTGGAACAAGGCGCAAATCGCCCTGGACGCTCTCGATCGTTCCGTCGGCTTGCAGCCACGTGCCGGACGGATATTCGAACGCGTTGGTCAGGCGCACCGCGATCGGCGCCGCGTCGGCGCGGCAACAGGTGATTGCGTAGCGGACCAAGACCGCCGCCGATCCTTGGCGTTCGAGCGAGCCGGTAAACCTCAGGTGCTCGCCGGCAAAGAGGTCGGTCAGCGTCGTCTCGGTCGCACGATACTCGGGCGGCGGCGCGCCGGCGAGGGCGCCGATCAGCATCAGCGCCGGCGCGATGCGCGCCTGCGCGCAGAGTCGCGAGCGATGGACGATCCCCAATGCGAGCGCGGCGAGGCGCACAGAGAGCGAGAGCCGGAGCGATCCGCGGATGAACGAGCGCGGCCCCGTCGCGCACGGCGACGACGCCGCATGCGGCGGCGAGCAGCGCGTAGCCGAACGGATCGTGATTCTGCGCGGCGTGCTTGCGCCGGCGGGAGATCGCTCGCATATCCACGATGCCGGCAACGCACAAGAATGCCGAGGCCGCAAGCGGTGCGCGAGCGTGCAGCGCGCCGGCTAGAGCGGCCGCTCCGAGCCCGCACGGCGCCGCGGCGAAGCCGAGCAACGCGCCGCCCAGCACGCCGACGAGCGGATGCAAATGCGCCGGATCGAAACGGCCGAAGACCTGCAACGCTGCTCCGGCGAGCAGCGCGGCGGGCAGCACGGCGGCGAGTTCGTCGAGCAGATCGGCGGAGTGCATCGCCGCACGCGTCGCGCCGGCAGAAGAGCTTCGCAGCGACGATTGCCGCAGCGAAGCGAGCGATCGCGACGAGCGGACCGAAGAGCATCCAGGTTGCAGCCGCGGCAGGCAGCGAGCGTGCCGAAGGACCGCTTCCGCATCCGCAGCCCAGATACGCCACGGCGCGACTGCGCCGCCGCAGAAGGCTCGCCAAGAGAACGCCGGCGAGTAAGAACGGCGTCGCTTCGAAGAGCGTGCTCGCAGATGCGACGAGCGCGGCGCGCAGGGTGTCGGGCGAAGAGAGCGTGGCAAGCGCCAGGGTTGCGCCTCCATAGAGCGCGACGCGCACGTAAAACACTAACGCGCACCCGGCGCAATGGCTAGCCTATTCGCCTAGCGAACAGGGGCGCAGCGATGGCCGAAAAGTTGGGAGCCCCGCGCGGTACGCAAGACTTCATTCCGCCCGAATCGGGACGCTGGAGCGCGCTCGAGGCCTATATCCACGCGCTCGCAGCGCGCTTCGGATACGGCGAGATTCGCACGCCCGCTTTCGAAGCGACCGAACTCTTCGTGCGTGGAGTCGGCGAGACGACCGACATCGTCGAGAAGGAGATGTACACCTTCGAAGACCGGGGCGGCCGCAGCCTGACGCTGCGGCCCGAGTGGACCGCGCCGGTCGTGCGCGCCGCACTCGAGCATCACCTCTTCGCGCAGGGCATGCTGCGGCTGTATTATATCGGCCCGATCTTTCGGTACGAACGCCCGCAGAAGGGGCGCTACCGGCAATCGCATCAGTTCGGCGTCGAATGCTTCGGCTTCGCGGGGCCCGAGGCGGATCTCGAAGTGATCTCGCTCGCCTGGGAGCTGGTCCGCGGTTACGGAATCGCCGACGCGTCGCTGCGCATCAACTCGATCGGCGACGAGGTCTGCCGACCGCGCTATCGGCAAGCGCTGCTCGAACATTTTCGGCCGCACCTCACGGCAATGAGCGAAGATGCGCGGCGACGCATCGAACGCAACCCACTGCGGCTGCTCGACAGCAAGGATCCGGAGGACCTCGTCTACATCGAAAGCGCGCCGTCGTTTGAGTCGTACTTGTGCCAAGCGTGCCGCGAGCACTTCGAAGCGCTGAGATCGTATCTCGACTTGACGAAGATTCCGTTTGCGGTCGACCCGCGGATCGTGCGCGGCCTCGATTACTATGGGCGCACCGTCTTCGAGATATCCTCGAGCGTGCTCGGCGCGCAGAGCGCGGTCTGCGGTGGCGGCCGTTACGACGGCTTGGTCCGCGAGTTGGGCGGTCCGGACGTCCCGGCCGTCGGGTTCGCCTTGGGTATGGAGCGCCTGCTGATGATGCGCGAGGCACGCGCCGGAGTGCAGGAAGAGACGCGCCGCGGCGTCCAGGCGATCGCGTTCGGGGCGCAAGCCCGCGCGGTCTTGGTCCCGATCGTCGCGGAACTGAGAGCGAGGCTCGGCGTGCCGACCTACATCGACTATCACGATCGCAAACTACTCGCGCACTTTAAGATCGCCGATCGCAATCGCGCCCGCTTCGCGCTCATCGTCGGCACCGAGGAACTCGCCTCGGGCGAGTTGGTGCTGCGCGACCTCGAGCGGCGCAGCGACCGGCGAGTGCCGCTCTCCTCGCTAAGAGTCCTTGTCGAGCTCCTCGTAGAAGCGGCCCAGTGATGGAAGACCGCTATGCCGAGGAGACGCAGACCTTGCGCGAGTTGCTCGCGCTCATGCACGAGCACGACCTCGATCACGTGAAGATCAAGCTCGGTGACGCGCTCTACGAATTATCGCGCGACCGTGGACCGGCGACTCCGGCGACCCCAGCCGCGCCGGCCGGGCCAGCTCGCCGATACGCCGCCGCCCGCGCCGGTCGCCGGCGCCAACGTCACCAAAGTGATCGCGCCGCTTACCGGCGTCTTCTACCGCGCCTCGTCGCCCGACGCTCCGGCTTACGTCGAGGTCGGCGACGGCGTCGGTGTCGGCGACGTTCTCTGCGTGCTGGAAGCGATGAAGCTTTTCAACGAGATTCAAAGCGATTACGCCGGCACGATCGTTCGCATCGTGCCCGGAAATGGCGAACTCGTTTCGCAAGGCGAGGAGCTCTTCTGGATCGAGCCTCCGGCGTGAAGCAATACCACGGACGACGCGACTTCGGCGAACTGCTCGCCGACCGGCACGGCCTGCTCGACGCGCCCCACTATCGCGCGCAGGTCGAGGCGATCGTCGATGTCTTCGTGACGGCGTTGCGCGCCGGCAAGAGAGTGCTTTGGTGCGGTAACGGCGGCAGCGCAGCCGAGGCGCAGCACATGGCGGCCGAGCTTTCGGGCCGTTATCTTCGCGAACGGCCCGGCTTAAACAGCGAGGCCCTGTCGGTAAACAGCTCGACGCTGACCTGCGTCGGCAACGATTATGGATACGATCACGTCTTCGCTCGCCAGGTCGAGGCCTTCGCGCAACGCGGTGACGTAGTCGTCGGCATGACGACCAGCGGAAGCTCGCGCAACGTTGTGCTTGCGCTAGAGGCGGCGAAGAAAAAGGGTGCGGTGACGGTGGCGTTTACCGGCAACGGCGGCGGCCGCGTCGCCGAGGTCGCCGATCTCTCGTTGATCGGGCCCGACGGCTACGCGGCGATCGTCCAGGAAGTCCATCAAGTAATGGCCCACGTCGTCTGCGACCTCGTCGAGCAGCGTTTGATCTTCGACGGCGGCATTCCGTAGTGCGGCGCTCATGGTGCCCGACGCGCGCACGCTCTTCGAGCGCGCCAGCGGCCGCCGAATTCTCGTCGTCGGCGACCTGATGATCGATGAGTGGATCTGGGGCACGGTTACGCGCATCTCGCCCGAAGCGCCCGTGCCGGTCGTCGCGGTCGGCGATCACTCGTTTACCCTCGGCGGCGCGGGTAACGTTGCCAACAACCTGCGGGCCCTGCACGCCGGCGTCACCTTTGCCGGAATCGTCGGCGACGACGCCTTTGCGCAGCAAGTACGCGACCTGCTGCGCGGCGAGAGCGTCGACGATGCGGGCGTCTTCACCCTAGCCGGCCGGCCGACCACGCGCAAGACCCGAATCGTCGCCCACAACCAGCAGGTCGTACGCGCCGACTGGGAGTCGACCTTGCCGCCCTCAGATGCGCAGCGGCGAGTCTTGGCCGATTTCATCCAGGCGCGAGCCCCACTCTGCGACGCCGTTATCTTAAGCGACTATGCCAAGGGTTTGCTCTGCCGCGAGGTCGTCGAAGCCGCGCGTGCCTGCCCGCTCGTTCTCGCCGATCCTAAGCCGCAGAACATCAGGCTCTTTAGCGGCGTCACCTGCGTCGCGCCGAACGCCGCCGAAGCAGCGGCGATTACCGGCGTCGCGATCGTCGACGAACCAAGCCTCGAGCGCGCCGGCATGCACCTGATCGAGATGCTCGGCTGTCGCTACGCCGTGATCACCCGCGGCGAGCACGGCATGGCGCTCTTCGGCAACGCCGGCGAACGGCTGCAGATCCCATCGGTGGCCCGAACCGTCTACGACGTGAGCGGAGCAGGCGATACGGTGATCGCAGTGCTTGCGCTCGCGCTGGCGGCGGGTGCGCCGATCGAACAGGCGATGCAGCTCGCGAACTTCGCCGCCGGCGTCGTGGTGGAGAAGCTCGGTACTGCGACGGCGTCGCCGCAGGAGATCCTCGCGTTGGTCGACCCCGCGCACAGGGCCGGATGAGTCCGAGCGGTTTTTTCGGACGGCTGCTCGACGCCGGCGAGGCGGCGAGGTGGCGCGAGGAGCTGCGCTCGAAGCACCGCCGCGTCGTCTTTACCAATGGATGCTTCGACGTGCTTCACGCCGGACACGTTCGAGTATCTCGCCTGGGCGCGCGCCCAAGGCGATGCGCTCATCGTCGGTCTCAACGAGGACGACTCGGTGCGCCGGCTCAAGGGCGAAGCGCGGCCGATCGTTCCCTTTGCGCAGCGCGCCCAGGTACTGCTCGCCCTGCGCAGCGTCGACGTCGTCGTGGGGTTCGCCGAGCGCACGCCGGAAGTATTGCTCGATCGAATTCGCCCCGACATACACGTCAAGAGCGATCAATACCGCGAGGAGGAGCTTCCCGAACGCACCGTCGTCCTTCGCCACGGTGGACGGATCGTGCTCGCGCCGCACGTCTCCGGACAAAGCTCGACCGAGACGATCGCTCGCATCCTCGATGCGTATAGCCGTCACGGCTAATGGTCCCGGCGAAGTCGCCGGCTGGCTGCGGCCGTTGCTCCGCTCGCTCTACGCGCGCCGTTCGGATCTCGGCGTCTACGTCTATCTCGTTCCGGACGATTTCGCGACCGGGTTCGAAGCGCGCATTCTGCGGGAGACGTTTCCGCAGGCGCACGTCTACGACCCGAAGAGTTATTTGAAGTTCGCCTTGGGCGGCCGAGTCGAAGACTGCCCCGAACGCGTCGATCTGGTCCTCTATATCGGCGGCGATCTGCTCCACGCGGGGCGCATTGCGGCGCGCCTGCACGGCCGTGCGGCCGCGTACAAGTTTTCGCGTCCCCGTTATCGCAAGCTGTTCGACCGAGTCTACGCCGTCGACCGGCGCAACGCCGAGCAACTCGAGCGCTGGGGTACGCCACCCGAACGGATCGAGCTGGTCGGAAATCTCGCGATCGACGGCGCGCTGCTCGAAGCGAGCTCCGCACCCGAACCGGGAACGCCCGACGACGGCATCCTCGTGATGCCCGGGTCGCGTCCGTACGAAGTCGATAACCTAATTCCGTTCTACTTTACCGCTGCGCTGCGCATCTTGCGCGAGCGCCCCAATCTCCCGATCGCGTTCGGACTCTCCCCGTTCACGTCGCGCGACGCGGTGCGCGCGGCGATCGAACGCGGCGGCCACCCGCGTCTCTACGCCCAATCCGGGCGGCTCGTGAGCAGCGATGGACGCGACTTTCTCACGACGGCTGGGGATGGCCCGCGTATCCCGGTGCTTACCAACGCGCTCGCCGCGGCGCGGCGTGCGCGTCTGGTGCTCACGATTCCCGGCACGAAGACGATCGAGCTTGCGGTGCTCGGCAAGCCGGCGATAACGATCACGCCGCTAAACGTCCCCGAGGTCGTCGCTTTTGCCGGGCCGTTGACCTATCTCAACCGCATCCCGCTGATTGGCGTTCCGCTCAAGCGCGCCTTCGCCGTCGGGGTCTCGCGGCGCTTCACCTACCACACCCAGCCGAACATGGATGCCGGCGCTATGCTGATCGCCGAACTCCACGGAACGGTGACCCCGGGTCGCGTCGCGCGCGTCGCGCTCGAACGCTACGACGATCGCGGCTGGGTCGAAGCGACCGGAGCCCGGCTCGCGGCGCTTTACCGCGATCATATCGGCGCAGCGGATCGAATGGCTGAATCCTTGCTCGCGCTGGCCTCGTAATGGACGTATCGGTCGTCATCGCCACCAAGGACCGCGCGGAGTATCTGGCACGGACGCTCGCGTCGCTGACCGGACAGATCGGCGCGCCCTCATTCGAAGTCGTCGTCGTCGACAACGGATCGACCGACGAAACCAAGAGCGTCGCCGAGGGCGACGGCTCCTTCCCGGTACGGTACGTCTTCGAGCCGCAGCCGAATCGCGGAAAAGCGCGCAATCGCGGCGTCGACGCAGCGCGAGGTGAGTACGTGCTCTTCTGCGATGACGACGTCGCGCTTCCGGCCGCCTGGATCGCCGCGCATACGCAAGCGCACGCGAGTGGAGAAGGCGCACAGCGCGTCGTCAACGGTCCGATCATCAACGTGCCGTCGTATGAGATCCGGCCCAGACCGGCGGTCGGCAACTATTCGCGTGCCTTCCTCTGCACGTGTAACGCGTCACTCTCAAAACGCGCCTTCGTGGCTGTCGGCGGCTTCGACGAGGCGTTCGACCTTTACGGCTGGGAGGACACCGAGTTGGGCGTCCGGTTACGCCAATCGGGCGTGCGCTGGAACTTTTCATGGGACGCCTATCTCTGGCACATCAAGCCGCCCTCGGAGAATGCGCTGGCGATCGAGCTCGGCAAGGCGATCGAGAAGGCGCGCATGGCGCGCCGCTTCGTCGCCAAACATCCCTCGGCGCGCGCAAAACTCGCTACCGGATCGCACCCGCTCAACCTGCTGCGCGCGCGGTACTTCTTGCCGGAGTGGCTGGTAGCGCTCTACGCCGGCGTCGCTACGAGCGACCGCGCGCCGAGCTGGCTGGAGGCGATCGCGCGATCCCAACTGCTCGACGCCGTCTATGCCCGCGAACTCGTGCGCGAGCTCGGTACAGCCGATGCCGACTGAACGAGCGTTGCTGTATTGCGCGGGCGGCGGAATTGGCGACTCGCTCGTCGCTTCGGTCGTAGCGCGTGCCCTTCACCAACGATTCCCGGTCGTCGATGCGCTGACGCTGCCGGCGCATGCCGCGCTGCTCGAGCGGGTCCCCGACGTCGATGAGGTCCTCGTCGACGCCGGCGGCGAAGAGCGCGCGCTCGCGAGAAAGCTGGCCGCCAGCGAATACGACGCCTGCGTCGTGACCTGGGCGACCGCGAGAACCGCACGCGTTCCCCAGCTCGCCGGGATTCCGGTGCGCGTCGGCCAGGCGCGCCGGTTCTACTCCTTTCGCTTTACCGACCGCGTCGTGGTGCGGAGCGAACTTGGCGACGTGACGACCCACTGGTCGGAGATTTTGCTCGATTTCTCCCGAGCGATCGGCTGCGATACCAGCGACCGTCGCTATCGCTTCGAGCCGACTCCGGCCGACGAGCGCGAAGCCGAAGAGCTGCTCCGGAGTGCCGGACGCTTCATTATCCTCAATCCGTGCAACGCGATCGCGTCGAAGCGCGCAACATGGCCGATCGAAGGGTGGGTAGCGCTCGCCGGCGCGCTTCGCGAGCGCTATGAGGCGCGCATACTCGTCAGCGGCGCACCGGGCGATGCCTTCATAACCGAAGCAATCGCGCGGCGCGCGGGCGACGACGGGATCGTTTCGATTGCCGGCCTCGCCGGCATCGGTGCGTTTGGGGCGTTAGCGCGCGGCGCGTTGGCGTTCGTCGGCATCACGACCGGTTCGATGCACGTTGCCGCCGCGGTCGGTGCGCCGACCGTCGGAATCTTTCCGTTTCAGTCGGACTTCCCCGAGCGCTGGTCGCCGCTCGGGGCGAAGACCGCGATCGTGCGGGCCTCCTATTCTTGCCACAAGGGCGACACGAAAGAGCGATGCGCCGATTACGCCTGCATCGCGCATCTCGACCTGCCGCGCATCCTCACCGCCGTGGAGTCGCTGGCAGGATGATCCGGGCGACGATTCAGCTCTGTACGTACAATCGCGCCGCGCTGCTCGAGCGGGTTCTCGACGCCTGCTTCGAGCAGACGCTGCCCGCCGAAGCCTACGAGATCGTGCTTGTCGACGACGGCTCTACCGACGGGACCGCCGGCGCGATCGAGCGTCTGCGTGCCCGCGCGACCTGCGCGCTTACCGTTGTCAGCCAGGCCAACGCCGGTCTCTCGCGTGCGCGCAACGCCGGAATCGCGCGCGCCACGGGCGAGCGGATCGTCTTCATCGACGACGACGTCTTACCGCTGCCGACGTTTCTCGAGGAGCACCTCAAGAGCCATGCGAGCCACCCGCAGGCCATCGTCCGCGGCGGTGCGATTACGGTCGACGACCTGGACCATCTTCCACCGCCGGTCTGGAGCATCAAGGACTATAGCGGCAACTACTTTTGGACGACCAACGTCTCGGTACCGCTGCAGACGATTCGGAGCATCGGCGGATTCGATGAGTCGTTCTCGGAGTACGGCTGGGAAGATATCGACGTCGGCCTGCGTCTGCGCGCCCGCGGGGTTCGAGCCGTCTTCAATTCGCGAGCGCTCGTCTATCATTTCAAGCCGCGCTCGCGCGGCGAGAGCGTCGAGAAGATGGTCCGGCAGGCGCGCGCACAGGCACGCACTGCCGCCAAACTGGTGCGCAACCACCCGAATTGGCGCGCCTATTTGGCTACCGGCGCCAATCCGGTGCAGCGTGGATTCCACGCCGCGCTGCGACGGCTGCGCTTCGCAGACCGCTATCGCCGCAGGGTTGGGGCTCTCGTTACCGGCAGCGAGTTGAGTGGAGCGCAGCTTCGAGCCGCCCGCGCGCTCGCCGCCGACGCCTACTTCGAAGAGCTGGAACGCGCGCTGCGCTCGTGAGGGTGCTCCTCTCTCGCACCGACCGCATCGGCGATTTGGTTCTCTCGACGCCGGCGATCGCGACGGTGCGGGCATCCTACCCCAACGCGCACCTCGCGATCGTCACGAGCGACTACAACCAGGTCGTCATGGAGCGCAACGACGACGTCGACGAGCTCGTCGTGCTGCACCGAGGCGCCCGGCCGCAAAGCCTGGAACCGAGGCTGCGCGGATACGACCTTGCGATCGCGCTCGCGCCGCGCGCGGTCGATCTGCAGGTCGTGGGCGTATCGCGCGCACCCGTACGCGTCGGCTATACGTACGAGCGGCGTTGGTTTGCCCGGTTGACCGCACCGCTTTATGCCAATCGCGTCATGATCTCCGAGGCCGATCCGGAGCTCTGCGATCGTGAGCCGGGGCGAATCGTACGCCACGAGGTCGTTCAACTGCTCGACCTGGTTGGGCTTGCCGGCGCTCACAAGCGCGTTCTGGACCTTCGCCTGGACGTAACCGACGAGGACCGCGAGATCGCGCGGCCGCTTCCGAGCGGCCCGATCGTCATGCATCTCGGGCAGCGCTGGTTTACGACCGGGAGCACGCTCGCGGGCACGATGGCGATCGTCGACGAGCTCGCGGCGCTGGCACCGGTGGTCATCACCTGCCCGCGGGAGTGCGAACCGCACGCCGCGGTCTTCGAACGCAGCAAGAACGTCGCCCGGCTTGCTGCGCGGGCTGCCCTTCCATCAATGGGTCGCCGTCCTGGAACGCGCGCGCGTCGTCGTAACGGTCGACACGGGCGCTACCCACGTCGCAAGCGCGGTGCGCAGGCCGACGCTGGTCGCCTTCGAACACCGCTACTTCCGGCTGAACTCGCAAGAGTGGTCGCCCTATGGGGTGCCCCACGTGCTGGTTCGAAAGCCGGCCCACAGCGACGAGGGCTCGCTCCGGCGTTTTCGCGACGAAGTCGTGCGCGGCGTCGCCGGGCTGCTCGAGGTTTCTACTTTTTAAAAGGAACATGCCCGCGATCTCGGTGGTCATTCCCACCTACAACCGGCTCGACACGCTGAGACACGTCATGCCGACGCTGCTGGCGCAGGACCTTGCGCCCTCGCAGTACGAGCTTCTCGTCTGCGATTCGAACTCCAACGATGGAACGGCCGAGTATCTTGGCGGGCTGCAAACGGCGCACTCCAACGTACGGCACTTACCGGGCGCGTATGGCGGGCGGGCCGCTGCGCGCAACGCCGGCATCGCGGCGGCGCGCGGTGAGATCGTCCTCTTCAACGACTCCGACATCCTGGCGTCGCCGGATCTGCTCTCCCGACATCTGGCTCGCCACCGCGAGCGATTCGGCATCGCGGTCGTGGGGCTCGAGGTGCAAGTGAAGGACCTCGACGAGTACGTCTACAAGCGCGAGCACCCCGATCGGCGCGGGCATCTGCACCCGCCGTCGCGAAAAAGACTCTCGTGGCTCTACTTTCTAACGGGCAATGCTTCGGTTCGGCGCGACGACTTATTGCGAGCCGGCTGCTTCGACGAGAGTTTCACCGGATACGGCCACGAGGATTTAGAGCTCGGCTACCGGTTGTCGCAAGTCGGCATCGAGATCGTCTACGAGCCGCAAGCGGTGAACTATCACTGCCAAGACGTCGGCTACGTGAATCAAAAGGAGAAGATGCGCCTGGCGGGCCGTTCGACCGCCCGTTTCTATCGCAAGCATCCCGACTTCTCGGTGATGCTCAACCTCGGCATGACGCCGGTCTCGCTGGGCCTGCACTCGGTGCTGACCCGCTTACCGCCGGTGCTCGGCTATTTCGACCGTCGCGCGGAACGCTCGAAGTTGGCACGCGAGCTGGTGCTGCAATACTACTACGTCTCGGGAGTAAAAGAAGCCCTCAATGACCGATAAGGTATCATGCGGCGCGTTGCGCGCCGGCGACGAAGGAAGGGACGTCGAGCTCAACGGCTGGGTGAACCGCCGGCGCGACCACGGCGGATTGATCTTCGTCGACCTGCGCGACCACGAGGGCGTTACGCAGATCGTCTTCGATCCGGAGCATCCGAGTTTCGCCGAGGCGGAGCACTTGCGCCACGAAGACGTGCTCCGCGTCCGCGGCTCCGTTCGACACCGTCCGGCCGGGACCGAGAATTCGCGCTTGGCCACCGGCGACGTCGAGGTTCCGATCGCCGGCCTGGAGGTGCTCAATCGCTCGCTGGTTCCGCCGTTTCAAGTCAATGCCGACGAAACCGTCGACGAGAACCTGCGCCTCGAGTATCGCTACCTCGATCTTCGCCGGCCGCGCATGCAGCGCAACCTGCGCACGCGGCATCGGATCGTCAAGGCGATGCGCGACTTCTTCGATTCGCGCGATTTCCTCGAGATCGAGACGCCGATGATGATCAAGTCGACGCCGGAAGGCGCGCGCGACTATCTCGTACCCAGCCGCATCTACCCAGGATCGTTCTACGCGTTGCCGCAATCGCCGCAGCTCCTCAAACAGATCTTGATGATCTCCGGCTTCGGGCGATACATGCAGATCGCGCGCTGCATGCGCGACGAGGATCCTCGCGCCGACCGGCTCGTCGAGTTCGTACAGCTCGACGTCGAGCTCTCGTTTTGCACGCAAGACGACGTGCTGGAGACGATGGAATCGTGCATGCGCTACGTGTGGCGCACCGTGCTCGACATGGACCTGCCGCCGTTTCCGCGTTTGACGCACCAGGAAGCGATCGCCCGATACGGCCTCGACAAGCCCGACCTGCGGTTCGGCCTCGAACTCGCCGACGTCAGCTCGACCTTCAGCGCTACCGAGTTCGCGGTTTTCCGCTCGGCGATCGAGGACGGCGGCGCGGTCGTCGCGCTACGCTACCCGGGAGGCGCGGCGCTATCGCGCCGCGAGTTCGACGCGCTAACCGAGATCGCCAAGGAGTTCGGCGCGAAAGGCATGGTCTGGATCGCGCTCGCCGGCGACGGCCACAAGTCGCCGGCCGCAAGATTCCTGAGCGATGCCGACGTGGCGAGCGTCAAAGCTGCGGTGCAGGCGGAGGAAGGCGACGCGCTGCTGCTCTTCGCCGACTCGCGCGAGCCGGCACTCGCCGTTGCCGGCAAGATGCGCAACGAGGTCGGCGAGCGCTGCGGCCTGCGCGACCCCGACGCGTACGCGTTTGCCTGGGTGACCGGGTTCCCGTATCTCGAGATCGACGAGGAGACCGGCCAGCCTATGCCGGCACACCACCCGTTCACGGCGCCGGCACCTGGCGACTGGGAGCTGATCGATCGCGCGCCGAGGGAGATGCGCGCTCAGCACTACGACATGGTGCTCAACGGCTACGAGCTAGGCTCGGGTTCGATCCGCATTCACAAGGCCGCGGAGCAGCGCAAGATCTTCGAAATGCTCGGATTGACGCCCGATCAGATCGAGGAGCGCTTCGGGTTCTTCGTGCGGGCCCTCGAATACGGCGCGCCGCCGCACGGCGGGATGGCGCTCGGCATCGATCGCATCGTCATGATCGCCTGCGGCGAAGAGAACATTCGCGAGGTTACCGCGTTTCCGAAGAACCAGGCCGGCCGCGACGTGATGATGGACGCGCCGAGCCCCGTGCCCGCAGAGCTGTTGCGCGATCTGCACCTGCGCGCGGTGCCGCCAGGAGCTCGTTCGCCCGCGTAAAGATCGCGTCGAACATCGGGACGGTGAGTTTCCCGGTGTTCGTATTCTGCCGGCTCGGATGGTACGAGGCGATCGCCGCGATCGTGCGCCGGCCCTTGGTCGCGGTGAGCTCGGCGCCGTGGGCGAAGACGGGCTTGGCAGGATCCAGGATGAAGCCGCGCTCGCGCAGCGTTCGCACGACTGCCGCAAAGCCGATCGCACCGAGACCGATCATCACGCGCAGACGCGCGAGCGCGTCGAACTCGGCAAGCAGGTAGGGAAAACAGTTTTGCAGCTCGCGCGGCGTCGGCTTGTTCTGCGGCGGTGCGCAGCGCGCCGCCGCGGTAATGAGGCAGTCGCGCAGGCGTAAGCCGTCGTCGCGATCGGTCGCACGACTCTGCGAGGCGAAGCCGGCGCGATGGAGCGCCGGAAAGAGAAAGTCGCCCGAGGCATCGCCGGTGAACGGGCGCCCGGTGCGGTTGCTGCCATGTGCGCCCGGCGCCAGGCCGACGAGCACGAGCCGCGCGCGAGCGTCGCCGAAGGCCGGTACCGGCTTGCCCCAGTACGAGCGATCGCGATGGGCGCGCTTCTTCTCACGCGCGATCTTCTCGGCGTAGGCACGCAGCTCCGGGCAACGCGTGCAGCCGATGACCTCGGCCTCGATCTCTAGCAGCGACGGGCCGCGTGCGTTAGCCATACGCGATTGCGTCCGCGTACTCGATGCCGACCGGTGCGACGACGTACGCTACGCCTTCGTTGCGCTGCCATAAGCGTTCGATCGCCGCGCGTGGGTAGACGACGCGCACGTTGGGCGCCGCCGGATCGTTGATCGCGCAATCGCCGTCGCCGGTAAAGCCGCAGAGCACGACGAGGTGGCCGTCGGAGCGATCGAGCGGAGCGCCGGGGAGCTCGCCGTCGCGCCACGAGTACGAAATCGCGAGCGGCAGGTTGCGCTCGATCAAACGCTGGGCGTGATCGAGATTGCAGAGGTGAGCGACGACCCCGCGCAAGCCGAGCTTGCCGCTGTGCGCGACGTTGAGCGCCCAGTTGCCCGTGCCGTTGTAGGCCCGATCGAAGACCGCGCGTGCGGTCGCGGCGACCGGTTCGTCGATCCCGTGATAGGCGTGAATCATGGCGAGGCTTGCCGGGCTGCACCAGCCCGAATCGGTCGCGGCGCCGATATACTGGGAGCGGGCCGGCACGTCGAGAATCAGCGCGTCGCGCGCGTAGGGCAGCGACGGTCGCGCACGCACCGCCGACGAGAACGCGACCAGGTCGAACTCGACGCCGGGCGCGCACACCTCGATGCCGTCGAATGGCGTGACAGCCCGAATGACGTCGACGTCGACGCGCGTCTCGCCGTGCTGAGGGCTGAACGATTGTGCGCCCGTTGGATGCCACTGCGCGTAATCGAGCCACTCGCTGTCCGGACGACGCGCGCGCAGCAGGCGGAAGACGAGCCGCCCGCTCTCGGCGTGCGTGTTCCAACTGAGCACGCCGCTGCGCGTCGGCTCGAAGAAGAGCTGGGCCGATTCGCGTGCGCCGATCTGCTGCACGAACGCCGGGGCGTCTCAGATGCTCCACTGCCACGCGTTCCAGCTGTCGCCGATGAAAGCGGCCGGAACGTAGCCTTTTACGTCGGAGTTCATCGCGGTGTGATTCGTCTGCCAGCTGAAAAAGACGGCCGGAACGAGCTCGCGAATGCGCCGCTCCTCGATCTGGTAGAGACGCTTGCGGGCTGCCTGGTCGAACGTGCTCGCTGCGGCCGCGCTCGTGCGATTGACGATCGGATCGTCGAGCCAGGACGTGTTCGCGCCGTTCGGCGGAATGAACGCGCCGTTCCAATCTCCCGAGTTATCCGGGTCGGGCCCGTTGGTCTCGATCGACCATTCGAGGTCGTACTTGCCCGTGTAGAGCGGCCCGTTCTGCGCGAAGAGAAAGCTCCCCGGATAGTTGCGGACGGCGACGTCGATGCCAACGGGCCGCAGCATCGACTGGATCAGCACCTGCGACTCGGTGTTCTCTTGGTGTCCGTTCGTCGCATAGATCGCCAGGTGCATCGCGAGCGCGCCCTTGTGCAGCACGCCGTCGGTTCCCGCTTTGCCAACCGGCTTGCGCGAGGAGCCTGCGCGCATCGGCCGGATCGTAGCGATAGGGCGGCAGATCGGGCGCGGCCCACGATTGCGGAAAGATATCCGAGACGGCCAGCTGGTCGAGCCCGTGAAAGACCGTATCGTTGATGCGCTTCCAGTCGACCGCTTCGGCGATCGCGCGGCGGACGCGCACGTCGGCGAGCTGCGGGCGGCTCGACGTTGATGCCAAGGTGACGCCAGTTCGCGATCAGGCGCTGTTTGACGACGATCCCGCTTACGCTCGGGAGGCGCGGAACCGAGTTGGCGTTCACGGTCGGGTAGACGTCGATCTCGTGCGTCGCGAGCTGGTTGAAGAGCGTGTTGACGTCGGGGATGACCTTCCAGATCACCTCTTTGAGCTTCGGCGCACCGCGAAAATAGCGCGGGTTGGGGACGAAAGACCAGCGAGCTGCCGTGATTCCACTCTTTCAAGACGTACGGCCCGCTCGAGAGCGGATGCTGGTTGAACGACGCGGAGTTGAGGTCCGGTAACTTGGCAAGCAGATGCGCCGGCATCGGCGGATAGGCGGCGCCGCCCATCGCGAGGATGCCGAGGACCGCGACGTTCGGCCGCTTCAGCCGGATCACGATCGTCGACGGATCGGGAGCGCCGGCCGAGGCGATCTCATCCCAGCCGTAGCGCGTCTTGACGTTGTTCGCCGGATTACGCACGGCGCGATACGTGAAGAGCCAATCGGCCGCCGTCAGCGGCGCGCCGTCCGCCCAAACGACGCCTTTGCGCAAGTGAACGACGATCGTCTTGCCGTCGGAGCTGATGCCGCCGTTGGCGAGCGTCGGCACCTGCGTTGCCAGATCGGGCACGTAGTTCCCCTGCGCGTCGAATCGCAGGATGAACGAGAAGAGCAGGCCGGAGACCGTGTCGCTCGCGGCGGTGTGCGCGTACATGAGGTTGAGGCTGTCGGGCTCTTCGTCTTCGCCCAGGCGCAGGACGCCCGGAATCGTCCAGGCGTTGCGCTCGTCGATGCGTGGGACGTGCCTTGCGTTCGCGTGCAGCCGCTTACGGCAAGCGCGAGCAGCAACGAGAGCGCCGTGACGGCGCGGCGCGCTCATGCGGTAGCGATCAATGGCGGACGCTTGACGAGTCTCGGCGCGATCTCGGCGTAGAGGCGCTGCGGACCGAAGCGGACCACGTCGTCGGCCGGCAGCCGCGTCTCGCTGCGCGCGCGGTCGATCTCGGCGCGCGCCGCATTTTCGTCGAGTCCGGTGGTGTTGAGCGCGATGCCGACGACGTGCGCCGGTTTGATCGTCGCCAGAACGGCCTCGTGAATGCGAATCAGCTCGCGGTAACCGAGCGTCGGCGTATCGTACGATTCGATGAACGTTCGGCGCGGGTCGCAGACCAATAGCAGCGCGTCGGGGGCGCAGCCGCACATCAGCGCGAGCGTCACCGGCGCGTAGGCGGGATGATTGAGCGCGCCTTGTCCCTCGACGAAGATCGCTTGCGCGCCCTCGTGCGCCGCGTAGAGCACGAGCTGCTCGGCCGCGCCGGCCGCAAAGTCGGCGATGACGCGATCGACCGAGATGCCCCAGCCGGCGATCATGATGCCGGTCTGGCCGGTCGGGACGAAGCGTGCGTTCGTGCCCGATGCAGTCGCGGCGCGCGTCAGCTCGAGCGCAACGGTCATCTTCCCG
Source organism: Vulcanimicrobiota bacterium (assembly GCA_963739845.1). GTDB lineage: Bacteria > Vulcanimicrobiota > Vulcanimicrobiia > Vulcanimicrobiales > Vulcanimicrobiaceae > Cybelea. Next base: position 899,566 of record CAVUBQ010000002.1, read on the forward strand.
ACCGCGCAGTCGTTACCGACGGTCAGCAGCACCGGCGCCGCGACGTCGTAGACGTCGCCGGAGAAGAGCGGAACCTCGGGCGGATCGCGCACGTCCCAAATCGTCGTACCGGCGGCGTGCGCGGCGACGCGGAATTCACGATCGTCGCCGAGCAGATCGTGCAGACCGCTGACGATCTCGAGCCGTGCCGCAATCGCCTCGAGAACCGCGGCGCGCCACTGCGCGGGAAGCCCGCCGCCTTTCGGTGCGGTGCCGATCAGCAGCGAGGTCGGCGCGAAGGCCAGCGCTTCGGCGACGTTGCCGACGATCGGCGCGTCGCTCTCGAGGTAGGGGAGCACGTCGCGCGCGCGCTTGCCCGCGTGCGTCGGATCGATTACCGCAACGACTTCGTCGCCGCCGTAACGAATGACGCCGTGCGCGGTCTTCGCGTCGGTTGCGAACAAGTCGGGCGCGAGGATTGCGTATCGGCGCTTCACGCCGGCATGCCCTCGCGCACGCCGAGTCCCGGCGCGTCGGGCAGGACGAGCTTGCCGCGATCGTAGGTAACGCCGCCGAACGGATCGTGCGCGACGAGAAACGGCCCGTCGATATCGGCCCAGTCGACCAGCGGCGAGATTTGCGCCGCGGCGGTCGCGGCGATCGCGCTCTCGACCATGCATCCGAGCATGATCTTGAGGCCCATCGCGCGCGCCGTGTGAATCATCGCCAGCGCGCCGCGAATGCCGCCGGTCTTCGCGAGCTTGACGTTGACGCCGTCGACGCAGCCGAGCAGGCCCGGCAGATCGCTCGCGACCAAGGCATCCTCGTCGGCGACGATCGGAATCGAGACCCGCTCGCGAATCGCGCGCAGCTGCTCGGGATGGCCGGCCGGAATCGGCTGCTCGCAGAACTCGATCTCGTAACGCCCGAGTTCGCCGAGAACCCGTACCGCCGTCTCGACGTCCCAGCCTTCGTTGGCGTCGATGCGAATCGTTCCGCCGTAGCGCTCGCGGATAGCGGCGATCGTCTCGACGTCTTCGGCCGCGGTGCCGGCGCCGAGCTTGACCTTGAGAATCGGATGATCTCCGACTTCGGCGACTTTTTGCAGCGTGGTCTGCGGATCGGCGATGCCGATCGTAAACGACGTTACCGGCGTCTGCGCCGGATCGAGCCCGAGCAGTGCGTGGAGCGGCTTGCCGAGCTGCTTGCCGATCAGGTCGTGCAGCGCGAAGTCGAATCCGCCGCGCGCCGCCGGCGGAATCCCGTCGTGGAGCAGCGCCTCGAGCCGATACGGATCGTCCGTTGCCGGCGAATGCGCGTCAAAGTAGGCGACGACGCTCTCGACCGATTCGCCGTATCGCTCGACCGGCGTCGCTTCGCCGAGACCTTCGAGGTCGCCGTCGCGCACGCGGATCAGCGCCGTCCGCGCAACGGCCTCTTCGCCGCGCGCGATCTTGAAGGGGTGGACGAGCGGCAGTTCGAGCGGCGTAGCCTCAATGGAAAGCATCGTTACGCCTTCCACCGGCAAGTTGGGCGTTCCCCGGCAGGCGACGGTTGCCGCTTGACCGTGGTGGTACGGTAGAGGGGCTCGACTGCGTTTAGCGCGCAGCGCACTCAGGTACCGAACCGACTTAAGTGACCTAGGGAGCATCAGCTCCGGATACGACGGATCGGCTGGGTCTTGAAGCCTGCCGGACCGGCGCCCGGGCCGCACCCACCTGCGAGAACGCAGGTTCGATCACCCCGTGCGGAAGACGCTATCTGCGGTTGAGCATTCTTCGCGCTGTGCCATGGCGTTACGCCACAGGCGCAGCGCCGCTTTTATATCTTCGACGCTCGCCTTGCCCGCGTGGTCGTCGAGCGCGAGATGTCCGCGAAAGTCGCCGTAACGCTTGCGACCGTATCGGCGATCGCACGCGTCGATTGCGACGCGGTCGTCGCTCCAGAGCAAGACGGTGTTCGGTTGCAGCGCGACGGATCGTCGGCTGCGTCCGAGGCTCTCCGGCTCCGGACCGAAGCGCAGCCACGCCGAGTCGGCTTCCTTTGCGACGCGCTTGACAATCGTGCGCGGCTGGCCGCGAACGTCTGCGCCGCGTTGCGCAGTGCGAGCGTCACGTTCTGGCGCTTTGGCCAGCGACGTGGCCGCGTTAAGCCGCGCGAGCTGGTCCGTCCACGACGACTCCGTCTCGCGCGACAGCGGTCCGGCGACGAGCGGAGCGCCGAGCGCGACCGCCCAGCGCAACACGTCGCTCATGTGCTCTCGCTCCGAGCCGAAGAATCGCCGCAGTCGGCTAGCGCCGCGATCGTCAGACCCCGATCGGTCGCCATCTTCTTGACCTGCTGCGAGGTAGTCGTCGTCGGTTCGCGGAAAATGCCGCACGTCCAAGACGACGCCGTCGCAAGCCAGCTCGCGCGCGCACAGATCGAGGAACTCGAGTTGCGTAAGGTCGCCGCTCTCGATCGTCGTGGTGGAGCGAGCCGCTCGCGCAAGCCAGCTTCATCGGCGTCGGACGTTCGACCGCTCGTTCAACCTCACCCTCGCCGCTGGAAACGCACGCAACCATGAAAATCGCCGTCGGCGCCGATCACGCCGGCTTCGAATATAAAGACCGCATCGCGCAGCTGCTGCGCGAGAAGGGCCACGACGTACTCGATTTCGGTACGCACGATCCGACGCCGGTCGACTATCCGCAATACGGCTACGCCGTCGGCGAGGCAGTCGCCAGCGGTCAAGCCGATCGCGGCATCTCGTCTGCGGGTCGAGCCTCGGGATCGCGATGGCGGCGAACAAGGTGCCCGGCATTCGCTGCGCGCCGGTCGCCGAACCGTACTCGGCGGAGCTGGCGCGCCGGCATAACGATGCCAACGTGATTGCGTTCTCCGAGCGCCTTACCGGGTGGGAGATGATCGAGCGGATGCTCGACGTCTACCTGGAGACGCCGTTCGACGGCGGGCGCCACGCGTATCGCGACCGAGCAGCTCTTCGAGTTCGGCGACGCGCAGCGCGAGCGCACGCTGAAGGCGATCGAACGCGGCGAGGTCACCGACGCGCAAACTCCCAAGGAGCTGATCGGAAGACCGTAGCGAACAGGAAACGACGAGTGGATATTCTCAGCACGCAGCCACATCGAGACCAAGGATCCCGAGATCTTTGCCGCGATCGCCGGCGAGGAGCGCCGCCAGCGAGAGAACCTGGAGCTGATCGCGTCGGAGAACTACGCCAGCCGCGCCGTTCGCGAAGCGACCGGCTCGCGTGATGACCAACAAGTACGCCGAAGGTTATCCCGGCAAGCGCTACTACGGCGGCTGCGAGTGGGTCGACGTCGCCGAACGGCTGGCGATCGAGCGGGTGAAGAGAACTCTTCGGCGCCGAGCACGCCAACGTGCAGCCGCACTCCGGCGCGCAGGCGAACATGGCCGTCTTCATGGCGGTGCTGCAGCCCGGCGACACGGTGCTCGGGATGTCGCTGGCGCACGGCGGCCACCTCACGCACGGAACGAAGGTCAGCTTCTCCGGCAAACTCTACAACGCCGTCGCGTACGGCGTCCGCCGGGATACCGAGCTGATCGACTTCGACGAAGTGCGCGCGATGGCGCGCGAACACAAGCCGAAGCTGATCGTCGCCGGCGCGAGCGCCTATCCGCGGATCATGGAGTACGCGCCGTTCCGCGAGATCGCCGACGAGGTCGGCGCGGCGCTGCTGGTCGACTTCGCGCACATCGCCGGTCTGGTCGCGACCGGTCTGCATCCCTCGCCGGTGCCGCTCGCCGATTTCGTCACGTCGACGACGCACAAGACGCTGCGCGGCCCGCGCGGCGGCTTCGTTCTCTGCACCGAGAAGTGGGCGCAGCCAGTCGACAAGAGCGTCTTTCCCGGCATCCAAGGCGGCCCGCTGATGCACGCGATCGCCGCCAAGGCCGTGGCCTTTCGACGAGGCGCTGCGGCCCGAGTTCGCGGCCTATCAGCGGCAAGTCGTCGAGAACGCGCGCGTCGATGGCCGAGGAGTTCACGCGCGCCGGCCTGCGACTGGTCGCCGGCGGAACGGACACGCATCTGATGCTCGTCGACGTCTCCGTCAAAGGGCTGACCGGAAAGGCCGTCGAGGCCTATCTCGACGAGATCGGCATCACCGTCAACAAGAACGCGATTCCGTTCGACCAGCAGAAGCCGATGGTCGCCAGCGGCATCCGCATCGGAACGCCGGCGATCACCGCGCGCGGATTGGGCACGCAGGAGTGCCGCGAGATCGCGCGCATCGTCTGCGACGGTTTGGGCGACATCGAGAGCCGCACCCAGATCGAGCGCCTGCGCGGCCGCGTCCGCGAGCTGACCTCCCGCTACGACGTCCCGTAACGCCACGATCCACACCGCGCGCTTGGAGCTGCGACCGCCGGTGCTCGACGATGCGCGAGCGCTCTTCGATGCGTATGCTTCGGATCCGCGCGTTGCCCGGTACATGGATTGGCGGCCCGTTGCGAACGCTTCGGTAATGTCCCAGCGCTTGGCCGTACTGATTGCGGATATGGCCGACGGGAAGCGCTGGGACTGGGTCATTCGAAAGCTGGACGAAGCCGTGCTGTGCGGGAAAATCGAACTGCGCGTCAGCGGCCGGGAAGCCGAGGTTGGCTACATGCTTGCAGCATCTCACTGGGGAGAGGGCCTCATGTCCGAGGCGCTGGCGGCCGTTTTGGAGTTCGCTACGCGAGCGGCTTTCGTTGTCCCGGGTATCCGGCACGTGCGATCCGGAGAACCGCGCGAGCGCGCGCGTCTTCCAGAAGTGCGGCTTCCGCTACGTTGGTCGCCGAGAAGCCTCGCTCGTGCGTCCGAATCTCTCCGGCGATCCCCGTGCCTCCGACTGCTACGAGATCGCGCTTGCCCGTCGTGCGAAGTCTTAGGTCGCAAAGGGCGGGAGGCCGTCCTTTACTAAGAAGGCCTCTCATGCGCCCCGGCTGGGACGAGTACTTCATGCAGATCGCGCAGACCGTCAGCACGCGAGCGACTTGTCCGCGCGCGTCGGTCGGGTGCGTGCTGGCGCGCGAGCACCGGATCCTGACGACCGGCTACAACGGCGCGCCGCGCGGCGTCGCGCACTGCAGCGAGGTCGGCTGCACGGTCGTCAACGATCATTGCTTGCGCGCGACGCACGCCGAAGCAAATGCGGTCGTGCAGGGCGCGCTGCACGGCGTCAGCCTCGCGCACGCGGTCGCCTACTGCACGCATCAGCCGTGCGTCAACTGTTCGAAGCTGCTCATCAGCGCCGGCGTGACGAAGATCGTCTACGACGAAGCCTATCCCGACGCGATCGCCAGCCAACTGCTGGCCGAGGCCGGCGTCGCGCTGGTCGCCTACGCGACGCTCGAGGGAGCGCGGCGGTGAACGTCCACGTTGTGAACTCGATCGTCATCTATGGTGCCGCCTTTGCGATTGCCGCCATCGTCAGCTGCCTAACGACGCCCTCGATCGTCCGGCTGGCGGTGCATCTCGGCATCGTCGACGCGACCGGAGAGGAGCGGCGGATGCACGATATGCCCAAGCCGCGCGTCGGCGGCATTGCGGTTTTCTTGGGTTTCGCATTCGCGCTCTTCACCGTGCTTGGCATCGCGCTCGCCTCGCCCTTCGCGCTGCTGCCCTCGGCCGATCAGTTCGACGCCGTCCACCGACTCGTCGGGCTGCTCTTCGGCAGCCTGCTGATTCTGTGCGTCGGCATCTGGGACGACGTCATGCAGATGCGCCCGCGAAACAAGCTCGTCGCGCAGATCGTCGTCGCCTTGATCTCGATGCTCTACGGCTTCGTCATCCCCGGCGTCAACAATCCGTTCGATCACAATCCCGGGACGAACTGGATCGACTTTCCGCTCTGGATCGGCGTTCCGCTGACGCTGCTCTGGTACGTCGGCATGATGAACGCGATCAACTTCCTCGACGGCCTCGACGGTCTCTTGGCCGGCGTCACGGCGATCTCGAGCATCTTTCTCTTCGTCATCGCGGTGCTGCACGGAAATCCGGTCGTCGCGCTGGTCGTTATCGCGCTCGCCGGCTCCGCGCTCGGATTCTTGCCGTACAACTTCAATCCGGCGCGCATCATCCTCGGCGACGCGGGCTCGCTCTTCATCGGCTACGTCTTCGCCACGGTTTCGATCATCGGCGCGAGCAAGACCGCGATTGCGATCAGCATCGTCGTTCCGCTGCTCGTGCTCGCCCTGCCGGTTCTCGATACGGCGGCGGCGATCGTGCGGCGCGCGCGCAGCGGCAAGGCGATCACCGAGGCCGACCGCGGCCATTTTCACCACCAACTGATCTTTCGCTTCGGATTAAACGTGCGCCAGGCGGTCTGCTGCTCTACGCCGTCTGCTTCGTGCTCGGCGCAGTCGCGCTCGCCTTCTCGGGCGAGTTTACGCACGTCTTTCGACACGCAACATAAAGGAAGGCTAATGGGAGCTAGGCTCAAAGTCATGAGCGTCTTCGGGACGCGTCCGGATACGATTAAAATGGCGCCGGTCGTTCACGCGCTGCGCGCGAATCCCGAGATCGACGACATCGTCTGCGTGACCGCCCAGCATCGCAAGATGCTCGACGATCTGCTCGCGCTCTTCTCGATCGCGCCGGATTACGATCTCGACGTCATGACCGACGATCAGACGCTCACCGACATCACGACGCGCGTCCTGATCGCGCATGGAGAACGGTGCTTGGTCGACGCGCGGCCCGACGTCGTGCTGGTGCACGGCGACACGACGACGAGCACGGCCGCCGCGCTGGCCGCGTTCTACCAACAGGTTCCGGTCGGTCACGTCGAGGCCGGGCTGCGCACCAGCGATCGCTGGCTGCCCTATCCGGAAGAGATGAATCGGCGCCTGACCGGGACGATCGCGTCCTACCACTTCGCACCGACGCCGCTGTCGCGCGACCATCTGCTTGCGGAGAACAGTCGCCGCCGACGACGTCGATCGTCACCGGAAATACGGTGATCGACGCGTTCCTCGAAACGGCGCAGCGCACCGATCTGCCCACGCCGCCGCGCTGGAGCGAGCTCGACCCGAGCCGGCCGATCATCGTCGTCACGGCGCACCGGCGCGAGAATCACGCGCACATGCCGGAGATCTGCGAGGCGCTGCGCGAGATCGCCGAGCTGCCGGCGCAGCCGCAGATCTACTGGCCGGTCCATCCCTCGCCGCGCGTCGCCCCGGTCGCGCATGCGGCACTCGACGATGCACCCGGAGTGGTCTTGGTCGACCCGATCGATTACGCGCGAGATGGTCGCCGCGGTAAAAGGCGCGGCGTTCGTGCTGACCGATTCGGGCGGACTTCAAGAGGAGGCGCCGTGCCTGGGCAAGCCGGTCCTCGTCATGCGCGACGAGACCGAGCGCCCGGAGGGCCTGATCGCGGGAACGCTCGAGCTGATCGGCCACGAGCGCGCGGCGGATCGTCGGAGCGGCCGGCCCGGCTGCTCGACGATCCGGAGGCCTACGCCCAGATGGCGCGTGCGGCCAATCCGTACGGCGACGGCCATGCATCGGGACGGATCGTGGCGTGGCTGCTGGCGCGACTGCGCGGCGGGCCCTACCCGCAAGCCTTTGCCCGGATGAGATCCCTCCTGCCGGTGCTGGCGGCGGGCGGGACGTTTGCGGGGGCGGCGGTGATCGGACTCTTGGGCGGCGTGCTCGTCGCGCAACGGACCGGCGAGCCGCTGGCGGCGCCGGTCGGACTCGTCATCGGAGCCGGGATCGGCACCTACGGCGCACTGCGGCTGCTCGCGCGGGTCATGCGGTGAAGCGCATGCCCGGCCTGCGGGGCAGGCTTGGGGCAGGATATGGGCCTCCATCGCCGTAGCTACAGCGACGCCGATTCGGCGGCGGACCTCGCCACCTACTATAGGCTCAAGCGGTCGGTTGCCGGCAGGTCGCTCCTGGTGGTCTTGGCGATTGCGCTGCTCGTCCTGCCGTGGAGCCGTCCCGCCAGCCTCGCGCTCGCGATTGGGGTCGTCTGCGGAACGGCAAACATGCTCGCGATCATGCGGGGGAGCGAGCGATTGGTAGAAAGCCGCAGCACGGTGCTCTTTGCGTTAAGTAGTTTACTGCGGCTGGCGGCCTTTAGTATAGTGGCCGCGGCGTTTGCGGCCCGTGGACCATGGTGGTCGCTCGGGCCGTTTCTTGCTGGTTTCTTCTTCCCGCTCGCGGCGTATGCGCTCTGCGCGCCGCGAGCCTTCCAACTCAAGCGATAACGAAAAACACTTTAAGGCGTGCACGAACAAATCGGCGAACACATCCTCTGGCATCTGCCCGTGCTCGGGCCGGTTCATGCCGACACGATCATGACCACGTGGCTGGTCATGCTCGTCGCGCTGATCTTTTTCGGCTGGATCGGAGCCAGCTACCGGTCACCCTACGTCAGCAGACGCCAAGCCGTGCTGGAAGCGGTCTTCAACTATATCGCCGATCTCGTGACCAGCGTCTTGGGCGAAGAGGGCGAGGCTTTCGTGCCGTTTTTCGTCGCCCTTTTCATATTCATTTTCTTGCTCAATCAGTTCGGCGTCATACCCTTTAAAGCGTTCGGTCTTCCCTTCGGCGGCTCGCCGACGGCAGACCTGAACACGGTGGTTCCGCTCGCACTCGTCGTCTTCGTGCTCATCCAAGTCGTAGCGTTCCGGAAGAAAGGCCTCGGGTATCTCGGCCACGTCTTCAAGCCTTTTATCGCGCTGGCGCCGGTCAACATCTTCGATGAGATTTTGCGGCCGATCACGCTCGCTGCCCGGCTCTTCTTCAACATCTTCGTGGGCGAGCTGCTCTTCATTATCGTCACGTCGATCATTCTGGCCCACATCAGCATCGGATTCTTCAATCTCTCGCTGGGCGTCGCCGTCGTTCCGATTCTGATTCAATTCTTCAACTTTTTCGTCGGAACCATCCAGGCATTCGTATTCACCCTCTTGGCAATCGTCTATCTCTCGCTGGCGCTTGCCGACGAGCATTAGAAAGGAACGTCCTTGCATCCAGAAGCATTAATTGCCGCTGCCGCGCTGATTTGTTTCGGCATCATCATATCGGGCGTCGCCTTCGGTTCGGCCGTCGGCGACGGCACCGTTGCGGCGAAAGCGGTCGAATCAATCGCCCGCCAGCCGGAGGCCCGTCCGAACATCTTCCTGTTCATGTTCTTGGGCGTCGGCGTCCTGGAGGCGGTGCCGTTCATCGCCATCGCACTCTCGTTCTACATCCTGCTGGTCGTGGCGAAGGTCCCGACGATCATTTCGGCGCTGGTCAAGTAAGGCCGAATGTCGTTCCTTTCGATCGACGGCACGATGGTCGTGCAGCTGCTCAACTTCGCGATTTTCTTCGCGGTGTTGAACGTGGTCTTTTTGCGACCTGTCGCCGCGGCGATTCGAAAGCGCCGGGAGTATATCAATAGCCTGGTCTCGGACTACGATCGCTATCAAGCCGAGGCGCAGAGCCTGCGCGAGCAAGCGGAAGGAATTCGCGCTGCAGCGCGCCGAGAGGCCGAGCAGCACGTCTCCGCGGCTCGCGCGCAAGCCTCGAACGAGGCGGCCGATATCTCGACGCGGTATTCGCTGCAGGCGCAAGAGATCGTCGACGAAGCGCAGGTAAAGGCAGCATCCGAGCTCGAAGCGGCGCGTGCCGGCGAGAGCGCGGCGATCAGGAAAACCGCCGATCTCATGCTCGAGCGCGTCGTGCCGGAGGCGGTCCGGTGAGCCAGGACCGCCTTTACCTCGAGATCGCGGTTTGGAGCCAGGTCGTCTCGTCGATCGTCTTCATCGCAGCGATCGTGTTTCTGTGGTTCAAGTGGATCTTGCCGGTGCTGATGGACGCTCAGGCGCGCAGCAACGAACAGATCGCCGAGGCGGAGCGCCACCGCGACGAGGTCCGCGGCGCGCTGGAAGCGCTGCGAACGGAGATCGAAAGCGCGCGACACGACGCCGAACTAATCGAACAGCGAGCCGGCGATCATGCCGAGCGCGAGCGCGACGCGACGGTTGCGGAAGCCACCGATGCCGGCGAGCGCGTTCTGCGCGATGCCGGCAAGGAACTCGATCGCGCTCGCGCCGCGGCGCGGCTGCGGCTGCGAAGCGAGCTGCTGGAGCGAGCCTTGCAAGTCGCGCGCGCAAGATGCAGCACGGATCGTCGGACCCGAGCTCGACGCGCGTTTGGTCGACGGATTCGTCGGGCTCGTTGGAGCACGCCGCCGGTGGTTAACGCGACGTTGGCGCGCCGCTACGCGATCGCCGTCCTCTCACTGGCGCGCGAGCAAGACGCCGTCGAACGCGTCGGCGACGATCTGGCGACGTTCGCGCAAGCACTCGGAGAGGACGGCCCGGCGCGCGACTTCTACGTCGCTCCGATCATCGAGCGGCGCAAGAAACAGCAAGTTCTGGAGGAGGTCTTCGGCGGACGCGTTCACGATATCGCGCTGCACACGCTGCTGCTGTTGGTCCGAAAGCGCCGCGAGACGCTGCTCGGTGCGATCGCCGTTGAGTATCGCGCGCTGGAGCGCGCGGCGCAGGGAGTCGAGCTGCTCTCGATTACCTCTGCGCGCAAGCTCGATCGCGACGAGCTGGGCGTGCTCGTGGAGCGGCTCGAGCGCATCTACGGCAAGAAGTTCAGAGTCACCGAGACGGTCGATCCGGCCTTGATCGGCGGCGTGCGCATCATGATGGGCGACCGCCGCATCGACGGTACGATCTCCGGCCGCCTCGACGCTCTCGCCAGAGAACTCTTTGCTACGAACTGACAGGAACGTTACGAATGATCAACGCTGACGAAATCGCCGGCATTCTCAAACAGCAGATCGAACAGTTCAAGACCGAGCGTCCAAGAAGACGAGGTCGGCACCGTCATCGAGGTCGGGCGCGAACCTCGCGCGCGTCTACGGGCTGCGCGGCGTGCGCTCGTCGGAGCTGGTCGAGTTTCCGAACGGCCTGCAGGGCGTTGCGCTCAACCTCGAAGAGGACAACGTCGGCGTCGTCATCATGGGTCCCGACATCGACATCAAAGAGGGCGACAAGCGTGCGCCGCACCGGCCGCATCGCCTCGGTTCCGGTCGGCGAGGCGCTGCTGGGACGCGTCGTCAATCCGCTCGGCCAGCCGATCGACGGCAAGGGCGCCGATCGAGACGACGCGCTACCGCACGATCGAAAACATCGCGCCGGCCGTCGTCGCAGCGCCAGCCCGTCAAGCAGCCGCTGCAGACCGGCATCCGCGCGATCGACGCGCTGATTCCGATCGGCAAGGGCCAGCGCGAGCTGATCATCGGCGACCGCTCGACCGGCAAGACCGCGATCGCGATCGACACGATCATCAATCAAAAAGGGCGAAACGTCTTCTGCATCTACGTCGCGATCGGGCAGAAGAACTCGACCGTCGCCGCGCTCGCGCAGATGCTCGAACAGAAGGGCGCGATGGCCTACACGACGATCGTCGCGGTGAGCCCGTCGGAGGCGGCCGCGCTTCGCTGGATCGCGCCGTTTGCCGGCTGCGCGATGGCCGAAGAGCTGATGTACGCAGGGCAAAGACGTGCTGATCATCTACGACGATCTCACCAAGCACGCGCAATCGTATCGCGAGATGTCGCTGCTGCTGCGCCGGCCGCCGGGCCGCGAAGCCTATCCCGGCGACGTCTTCTACCTGCACTCGCGTCTGCTGGAACGCGCGGCGAAGCTCTCCGACGAGATGGGCGGCGGTTCGCTGACGGCGCTGCCGGTCATCGAGACGCAAGCCGGCGACTTCTCGGCGTACATTCCGACCAACGTGATCTCGATCACCGACGGTCAGATCTACCTGACGCCGCAGCTGTTCTTCCAAGGCATCCGTCCGGCGGTCGACGTCGGTCTCTCGGTCTCGCGCGTCGGCGGTGCGGCGCAGACCAAGGCGATGAAGTCGGTCGCCGGGCAGCTCAAGCTCGAGCTCGCGCAGTATCGCGATCTCGCGGCCTTCGCAAAACTCTCGAGCGATCTCGACAAAGCGACGCAGAACCAGCTGATGCGCGGCGAGAAGATGACCGAGCTGCTCGAAGCAGCCGCAGTACCAGCCGCAGCCGATGGAAGATCAAGTCGCGATCATCTACGCAGCGACCAACGGCTTCGTCAACGAGATTCCCACGCGCGCGACTGCAGAGCTGGGCGAACGGATTCGATCGACTTCCTGCACGCCAAGCACCCGGAGATTCCGAAGTCGATCGCCGAGAGCGGGCAGCTCTCCGACGACGACTAAAAGCGCGCTCGACGCGGCGTTGACGGAGTTCAACAAGAGCTTCTAATGCCGTCGGTACGAGATCTTACGCGACCGGATCCGGTCGCTGAAGAATACCCAGCAGATCACCAAGGCGATGAAGCAGGTCGCCGCGGCGAAGATCCGCCGCGCCGAGGCGGCGCAGAAGCACGCGCGTCCTTACGCCGACGCGCTCGCCGAGATGCTGCAGCGATCTGCTGGGCGCAGTTTCGTCGGTCGACCATCCGTTCATGAAGCCCGGCACAGAGCGGCGCCCCGCCCGGGATCGTCCTGATGACTGCCGACAAGGGGCTGGCCGGCGCGTTCAACTCCAACGTGATCCGTGCCGCCGAACAGTTCGCGCGCGAGCAGGGCGCGGTGCGCTACTACACGGTCGGACTCAAGGCGCGCAACGCCGTGCGGCGGCTGGGAAACCGCGACCACCCGACCTGGCCGCTCGGCGCGATCGAAGATCGATACGGCGCGCGAGGTCGGCCGACGCGACGGCGGACGATTTCGACTCACGGCGCGATTTCGGAGATCGTGCTCGTCTCGTCAAAAGCTGGTCACGATGATGTCGCAGCGCCCCGAGACGCGCAAGCTCGTTCCGATTCAGTCGCCTCGACGCCGAGCGGCCTTCGAGCGCCGCTGCAGGGATGACGCAGCGAGGCGAAGGAACGCGGGGTCGATCGAGTTCGCGCCGTCGCCGGAGTTCGTGCTCTCGCGACTTCTGCCGAAGTATCTCGAGTTCACGATCTACTCGGCGATGCTCGAAACCGACGCGGCGTTCTTCGCAGCGCAGCTGGTCGCGATGACCAACGCGACCGACAACGCCTCGAAGCTGATCGACGAGCTGACGATCGCGATGAACAACGCCCGCCAAGCCGCAATCACCAAGGAACTCCTCGAGATCGTCGCCGGCGCCGAAGCGTTGGGGGTCGCAGTGAACGAAGAAAGGAACCGTTTGAGCAATAATGGTCATGGCACTGGAAAAGTCGTCCAAGTGCTCGGCAACGTCGTGGACGTCGAGTTCACGCCCGAGACGCTGCCGAACATCAACGACGCGCTGAAGGCGACGCGTGAACGACGGGTCGCGCGCGTCGGGCAACGGCGCAAGCGGATCGATCTCGGCGGCACGGCGATGCAGGCGCGCGAGCTCACGCTCGAAGTGCAGGACGAACTCGGCAACAATCAGGTACGTTGCCTCGCGCTGGGTTCGACCGACGGTCTGCGTGCGCGGCGCGCCGGTGACGCAGCCTCGGGCGGACCGATTCACGGTTCCGGTCGGCGAAGGCACGCTCGGGCGCATCTTCAACGTGCTCGGCAAGACGATCGACAGCGACGCGCCGGTCAAAGCCGCGGCGCACTGGCCGATCCATCGTCCCGCACCCGGAGTTCGAGTATCAGGATCCGACCGCCGCGAATCTTCGAGACCGGCATCAAAGTCGTCGATCTGATGGCGCCCGTACACGCGCGGCGGCAAGGTCGGCCTCTTCGGCGGCGCGGGCGTCGGCAAGACGGTGCTCATTCAGGAGCTGATTCGCAACATCGCCTACGTGCACAAAGGCTTCTCGGTCTTCACCGGCGTCGGCGAGCGCACGCGCGAAGGCAACGATCTCTGGCTCGAAATGAAAGAGTCGGGCGTGCTCGCGCAGACGACGCTGGTCTTCGGCCAGATGGACGAGCCGCCGGGCGTGCGTTTCCGCGTCGCGCAGACGGGCGTCACGATGGCGGAGTATTTCCGCGACGAACTCGGCGCCGACGTGCTGCTCTTCATGGATAACATCTTCCGCTATATGCAAGCCGGCTCCGAAGTCTCGGCGCTGATGGGGCGCATGCCGTCGGCCGTCGGATATCAGCCGACGCTCGCCACCGACATGGGCGTACTCGAAGAGCGCATCACCTCGACGCGCAAGGGCTCGATCACCTCGGTGCAGGCGGTCTACGTCCCGGCCGACGACTACACCGACCCGGCCGTCGCGACGACGTTCGCGCATCTCGACGCGACGACCGCGCTCTCGCGTCCGATCTCGGAGCTCGGCATCTACCCCGCCGTCGATCCGCTCGCGTCGACGTCGCGCATTCTCGATCCGCAGATCATCGGCGAAGAGCACTATCGCGGTCGCGCGCGGCGTTCAAGAGGTTCTGCAGCGCTACAAAGACTTGCAAGACATCATCGCGATCCTCGGCGTCGAAGAACTCTCCGAAGACGACAAGATCGTCGTCGCGCGCGCGCGCCGCATTCAGCGTTTCTTCTCGCAGCCGTTCTTCGTCGCCGAGCAGTTCACGGGCCGTCCCGGCAAGTACGTCAAGCTTCCCGAGACCGATCGCCTCGTTCAAGGAGATCCTCGAAGGCAAGGTCGACAACTTGCCCGAGGCCGCGTTCTTCTATGCCGGCACGATCGACGAAGTGAAAGAGAACGCCGAGAAGATGGGAGCTGCGAGCAGTGGCTAGCTACCGTTCCGTTCAAGCTCATCACGCCGGCGCAAGTGCGTCTTCGAGGGCGATGCCGAGCTGGTGATCGCGGTAACGACCGAGGGCGAGGAAGGCATCCTGCCCGCAGCACGCGCCGTTTCTGGCGGCGCTGCAGCCCGGGCGTTCTGCGCGCCAACGTCGTCGAAGGACGGTACCGCGTCGCGCCTCGAGCTCGCGACCAGCGAAGGGTTCATGCAGGCGCTCCCCGATCGCGTGACGGTGCTGGTCGACGAGGCGGTGCGTTTCGAAGACGTCGTCGTCGCCGAAGCGCGCGAGAGCAGCTGGCCGACGCGCTCGAGCGGCAGAAAGAGCGCCGGCGCCGATCGCGAGCTCTTCGCGCGCGAACAGGCCGTCATCGATTTCGCCAACGCAAAGCTACGGCTCACCGGCCACTAAGTAGGCGACGCCGACCGCCTGACGCGAAGCCGGTAGACCGCAGGAACATGCTCGATCGTCTTGAGACGACGCTCCGGGTTCGGGGCGGCGCGCGTTTGGAGGGCTCGGTCGCGACGCACGGCGCGAAGAACGCCGCGCTGCCGATCATGGCTGCGGCGCTGCTGGCAAAGGGCACCGTGACGCTCCATCGGGTGCCGCGCATCACCGACGTCTCGGTGATGTGGTCGCTGCTCGAAGCGCTCGGCGCGCGCATTCGCTACGAAGGCGACAATACGATGACGATCGATGCGAGCAACGTCGCTTCGTATCGCGCGCCCTACGCGCTCGTCCGCAAGCTCGCCGCGTCGTTCGACGTCGTCGGTCCGCTGCTTGGGGCGCTTCGGCCGCGCCGAAGTGCCGCTGCCGGGCGGCTGCGTGCTCGGCACGCGCGCGACCGACATGCACGAGCAAGCCTTCGTCGCGCTCGGGTGCGACGTGCACAACGCGCACGGTTACTTGATCGCCGAGTCGCGCCGGCCGGCTGCGCGGCGCGCCGATCGAGTTTCGCATGCCCAGCGTCGGCGCGACGAAGAACGCGATGCTGGCCGCCGTCGCTGGCCGAAGGAACGACGACGCTGAAAAACGTCGCGATGGAACCCGAGGTCGTCGACCTCGGCGAACTTCCTCGTGGCGATGGGCGCCAAGATCTCCGGGCAAGGCACCGACACGATCGTGATCGAGGGCGTCGACGAGCTGCACGGCGTCGAGTACGAGATCATCGCCGACCGCATCGTCACCGGCACGCTGCTTGCTGGCCGGCGCCGTCACGCGCGGCGACGTCACCGTCACGGGCTGCCGGCCCGACCACCTGCGCGCGCTGCTCGACAAGCTCGTCGAATGCGGCGTCGTGACGATGACCGGCGACGATTGGATTCGCGTGCAAGGCCGACGGCATCACCGGCGGCACCGACATTCTCACCGCTCCCTATCCCGGATTTCCCGACCGACCTGCAGCCGCAGATGGTCGGCTTTCTCTGCACCTGTCCGGGCACCAGCGTCGTCGAAGAGTCGATCTTCAACGCGCGCTTCTCGTACGTCAACGAGCTCGCGCGCATGGGCGCCGACGTCAAGGTGACGATGGAGAGCAACGCCGCGGTCATCAAAGGCGCCCAAGCAGCTCTCCGGCGCGCCGGTCGAAGCGCCCGATATCCGCGCCGGCGCCGGTCTCGTCGTTGCCGGCCTCGCGGCCGCGGGCGAAACCGAGATCATCGGCCTCGAGTACATCGATCGCGGCTACGAGCGGTTGGAAGAGCTGCTCTCGGAGCTGGGCGGTCAGGTGCAGCGCAGCAGCGGCGTCACGCCGTTGGTCGAACCGACGGGATTTTTCGAGACGAGCGAGTATCCGCGCATCTCTGCCGCGGGCTGAGTGTCGGGACAGCTACTACCCTTCCAATTAGGAGTCAGTTTTGGATATCGGGATCGATCTCGGCACGGCCAACGTGCTCGTGCACGTCAAGGGAAAGGGCATCGTTTTGCGCGAGCCCTCGGTCGTCGCGAAGGACATGAACACCGGCCGGGTCTTGGCCGTCGGCGAGGAGGCGCGTCAGATGCTCGGCAGGACGCCCGCGCACATCCAAGCGATTCGTCCGCTGCGCGACGGCGTAATCGCCGACTTCGAAGTCACCGAAGCGATGCTCTCGTACTTCATCAAGAAAGTGATGAAGGACCGCTCGTGGTGGTCGTCGATCCTCAAGCCGAAGCCGCACGTGACGATCTGCGTTCCGGCGGAAATCACCAGCGTCGAAGAGCGCGCGGTCAAAGATGCCGCCAAGCTCGCCGGTGCGCGCGACGTCGACATCATCGAGGAGCCGATGGCGGCGGCGATCGGCGCCGGGCTGCCGATCGACGGTCCGTCGGGAAGCATGGTCGTCGATATCGGCGGCGGAACGACCGACGTCGCGGTGATCTCGCTCGGCGGCATCGTAGTCTCGCAATCGCTGCGCGTCGCCGGCAACAAGATGGACGAAGCGATCGTCCGCTACATTCGCCGCGTCTACAATCTGATGATCGGCGAGCGCACGGCCGAAGAGATCAAGATCAAGATCGGTTCGGCGTACAAGCTCGAACAGGAGCTCGCGATGGAGATTCGCGGCCGCGACCTGATCAACGGCCTGCCCAAGACCGTGAAGATCACGAGCGAAGAGATTCGCGAGGCGCTTTCGGAGCCGGTCGGCGCGATCGTCGAAGCGGTCAAGTCGGTCCTGGAGAAGACCCCGCCCGAGCTCGCCGCCGACATCATCGATCGCGGCATCATCCTAACCGGCGGAGGCGCGCTGCTGCGCGGCCTCGAGAAGCTGCTCTCCGAGGTGACCGGCGTTCCGGCGATCGTCGCCGACGATCCGCTCTCGTGCGTGGCGATCGGCACCGGCGAGAGGGTTCGCGTATAATAGGCTCATGACCGGCGGCGCGCAAGTGATCGATGCCGGTAACGCCCGGGTCGAAGACGTCGCCGAAGAGGTAGCGCGCGTCGTCTTCTCCGGCGGGACCGTCATCTTTCCCAACGACACGAGCTATCTGATCGGATGCGATCCGTACGACTACGAAGCAATCGACCGCATCTACGCCGCGAAGGGGAGGCCCGACAACCGGCCGCTGACGATGCACGTCGCGACGTCCGCAGGAGTTCTTAGAGTACGCCGTCGATAATCCGCTGGCGTTCTACGCCGCCAAACGACTGCTTCCGGCGCCGGTGATTCTCTTGATCCGCAAACCGGCGTTCATCAGCGACGAGCTTGCGGCCGGTCTGCAAACGCTCGCGTTTCGCGTGCCGGACGATCCATTTGCCCGCGCCCTGCTCGAGCGGTGCGGCCCGATTGCCGGGACGACCGCGAATCCGGCTGGCGGGCCGCGCTATCTCGGCGGCGCCGATTACTCGATGCTCCCGCCGGCCGACCTCCTCGTGCTAGCACGGACCGACGCGCTACGACGGCGAATCCTCGATCGTCGATCTCTCGGGCGCCCATGCTCGCCTGTTGCGGGAAGGCGTGGTTTCGGAGAGTCGGCTGACCGAGCTGCTCGGACCGATCGAACGTCCTACGATAAAGGTGCGCACGCCCTCGGGCTCCGCTCAGGATAAACACTGACAATGATTCGCGTGATCTCCGTCATCGTCGCGACCACCGCGTTACTAACGTCCATCGCAACGGCTGCTCCGAGCCCGTCCCCGTCCGGCCGCACGCGGCCGCACGCGCTCGCCGCGGCCGCGCGCGGCGGGTTCGCCATCCGGCGCTGCGGCGGTCCCCAACCCCGCGCCGGCATCGTTCGATCTGGGCGTCTGGACCGTGCACGCGAGCTCGATCGACGCGAACTTCAAAAACGGCGATTTCAGCACGCCGGCCAAGGTCGTGATGACGCGCGCCGGCGGCGACGTCACCGCCGATCGCGCCAACGGCAACTACAAAAAGCAGTTACTCTTTTTGAACGGGCACGTCGTGATGCACGATTCCCAGGGCGACATCCAAAGCGCCGCCGGGGGGCCCCCCGCGCGCGCGGCGAGCCCCTCGACGCTTACCGCCGATAAGGCGCAGATCGACGGTGCCGCTAAGCTTTATAAAGCGATCGGAAACGTCCACTACGTTCAGGCCGATACGGTCGTCGACGCAGACACCGGCACGCTCAACGACGCCACTCACGATCTCTTGCTCGAGGGTGCGGTCCACATCGTGCAGGGCTCGCGAAATATGAGCGCTCAAAAGATCGTATACAACACGGTAAGCGGAACTGCGCATGCCCAGGGCAACGTGATCATGCAGTTCCCGAGCGAGCTGCACCGCAAGCTCGCCACACCTAAGCCGCTCAGGGTTCCGAAGAACTCCCTTACGCAGCCGGTTTCGGAGCCGACTGCATCGCCTTGACGCCGGCTGACGAGCCCATCGCGTTCGACTTTGCTCGAACCGATATGCCGCTGGCGGCGCGCATGCGCCCGCGATCGCTCGACGAGTTCGTCGGGCAGGAGGCGTTGCTCGGCGCGGGCCGAGCGCTGCGAATCGCCATCGAGCGCGACGCGGTTCCGTCGATGATTCTGTGGGGTCCGCCCGGTACCGGAAAGACGACGCTGGCGGAGATCGTCGCGCGTTCGACCGGCGCGCACTTCGAGCACATGTCGGCGGTGAGCGCCGGCGTCGCAGATCTTCGGCGCAGCGTCAACGAGGCTAAAGTGCGCCGCCGATCTGGCCGGCGCACGGTGCTCTTCATCGACGAGATTCACCGCTTCAACAAGGCGCAGCAAGATGCGATCTTGCCCTACGTCGAGGACGGAACGGTTACGTTCATCGGCGCCACGACCGAGAATCCGTCGTTCGAAGTAAACTCGGCGCTGCTATCTCGCGCGCGAGTTTTCGTTTTACAGTCGCTCTCTGACGACGAGGTCGGAGAGATCGTCGATCGCGCGCTGGCGGACCCGCAGCGCGGGCTCGGCGCGAACGGACTTCGTCTCGACGCCGAGGCGCGCAGCGTGTTGATCGGGCTTGCCAACGGCGACGCGCGGGCGGCGCTCAACGCGCTCGAGCTGGCAGCGACGTCGGCGCCCTCCGGCAGCGCGCCGACGATCGACGCGGCGCTCGTGCGCGATGCGATGCAGCGGCGCGCGACGCGGTACGACAAAGGCGGAGACCTGCACTACGACACGATCAGCGCGTTCATCAAGTCGATTCGCGCGAGCGACGCCGATGCGGCAGTCTACTGGCTCGCGCGCATGATCGACGGCGGCGAAGATCCGCTTTTTATCGCGCGGCGGCTGGTCATTCTCGCCTCGGAAGACGTCGGCTTAGCCGACTCCAACGGATTGCAGGTTGCGGTCGCGGCTCAGCAAGCGGCGCATTTCGTCGGAATGCCGGAGGGCTTCTTTCCGCTCGCACACGCGACGCTTTATCTCGCGAACGCTCCGAAGAGCAACAGCGTCGGCCGTGCCTTCGGCGCGGCGATGGATGACGTCAATGAGACGCGCAACGAACCCGTCCCGCTGCACCTGCGCAACGCGCCCACCGGATTGATGCGCCGGCTCGGCTACGGCGAAGGGTACCACTACGCGCACGACGATTATGACGTCGTCCAACTCAATCTGCCTGCGAACTTAGCCGGTCGCCGCTACTACCAACCTGGAAGCCGGGGCGACGAGCAACAAAAAAGGCGGTTCGAGTGATTCTCGAACCGCCAGTTTTCCCGTTGCTACTTCTCGGAGTGTGCGTTGGAGCTTCGCACAACCAGATAATAGAGCGGCATACTGTGAGCGACCTGTGAATTCGGCCCGAATTTATCTCGACAATTGCGCTACCACGCCGCTGCGCGCTGAGGTTGCCGAAGCGATGCACGACGCGTTGGCTGAGAGTGCCCTGAACCCGAGCTCCCTGCACGCCGAGGGGCGCCGGGCGCGGGCCCTGCTCGACGGTGCGCGCGACCGCATCGCCGCGTCGATCGGTGCGACGCGCGGGGAAGTTACGTTTACCGGCAGCGGGACCGAGGCCGATAATCTTGCTCTGATCGGCGTCGCGCGGGCGACGCAACGGCGCGGGCACGCCGTCGCGAGCGCCATCGAGCACCATGCCGTGCTGGGCGCTCTCGAACGCTTGTGCGACGAAGGTTTTGAGACGAGCCTCGTACCGGTCGACGGGCGCGGCGTGGTCGATCCGGCAGGGTTCGCGGCGACGCTTCGGCCGGAGACCGTGGTCGCTTCCGTCATGTACGCGAACAACGAAATTGGGACCGTCGAGCCGATTGCAGAACTGGCAAAGATCGCGCGCGATCGAGACGTCCTTTTCCACACCGACGCGATCGCCGTTCCGCACTGGATGCAACTCGACGTACGAGACCTTGGCGCCGACCTGCTCTCATTATCCGCTCATAAATTCTCCGGACCTAAGGGCGTCGGGCTGCTCTACGTGCGGCGCGGCGTACCGATTGCGCCGATCGTCTACGGCGGCGGCCAAGAGCTCGGCCGGCGGCCTGGTACCGAGAATCTGGCGGCAATCGTCGGTATGGCCACCGCGCTCGAGCTGGCGGTCGCCGAGCGCGCCGAGCACGTCGATCGAATTGGTGCGCTACGCGATCGGCTCGAAGCCGGCATCCGCTCGACCGTTAGCGATATCCACGTGAACGGCGCGGGAGCGCAGCGCCTTCCAAACGTGCTTAACGTCAGCTTTGGCGGAGTCGAGTCGGAGGCGCTGCTAATCAGCCTCGACCTCGCCGGCATTGCCGTCTCGGCCGGGAGCGCCTGTACCTCGGGAAGCCTCGAGCCGAGCCACGTGCTCGGCGCCCTGGGCCTGGAAGGACGCTGGCAAACCGGCGCCATCCGTTTCTCGCTCGGTCCGCAGACGACCCAGACCGAAATCGAGCGGGTCCTGGCGGTCCTGCCGGCGGCAATCGCCCAGCTGAGGGCGCCGGCGCCGGCCGCATAACCAGGGGGAATGGATACGCTCGAACCGAACGGCGCGCGCCTGGAGGCAGAAGCTTGACCACTACGGAGTACGGCACACTAACGCTCGACGTGCTCGTCGGTGCCGGGGTTTTCTTGATCGGCCTGGGCGTCTTCGTCGGGATGCTGGCGCTTGCTAGGGAGCTATCCCGCTTCCGCGCGAGCCTAGACGAGGTCACGAAGCAGATCCAGAGCCTCCGCGAGCCGGTGACCAACACGCTCGCGCAGGTCGACAAGGTCACGACTTCGGTTGGGGGTACGGCGGACGCGGTATCAAAGACGGTAGAATTGACCAGGACGGCGGTTACCCCGGCCATCGTCAACTTGGGCGCGGTGATCGGCGGCGTAAGCGCCGGTTTACGGCGATTGGTTACGGGAAAAGATCGAACCACTAGAGAGTAGGTTTATCATGGGCAAGCGGAATGGCGGCGGGGGCGGATTCTTGGTCGGGTTTCTCGTCGGCGCGGTGGTCGGCGGCACGGCGGCCGTGCTCCTGGCGCAGGAAGAGATGCGGGATCGACTGGCGAGCAAAGCGCGGGAGGCGGGCAACTTAGCGGCCGACGCAACCGGCGACCTTCGCGGAAGAGTCAGCGACGTTACCTCGCAATGGCAGTCGGGCGTCTCCGAGCTCTACGAGCGGGGACGGCAAGTCGTCGAGAGCGCACGCGCCAACATCGACGCCGCCGTTGCCGAAGGCAAGGCGACGGCCGAGCAAACCCACGACGAGCTCCAACGGCAAGCCGAGGGCTGACGTTTGGACATCAAAGTAAACGTCCGGCAAGCTCCCGGTGATTGTTACGTCGTCGACCTCAGCGGCGAGATCGACGTCTACACGTCGCCCAAAGTAAAGGACGCCGTCGGCGACCTGATCGACCGAGGCGTCTACTATTTGGTCATCAACCTTGAGAAAGTGCGGTACATCGACTCGACCGGCCTGGGCGTTTTGATCGGCGGCCTCAAGCGCGTGCGCGAGCACGGCGGATCGGTGAACCTGGTCTGCACGAACCCGCAGATCAAGAAGATCTTCGACATCACCGGCTTGGTCAAGATTTTCGGCATCTTCGACAACGAAGACTCCGCGATGAAGGCCTTGGTATGAACCAAGCCGTCGAGCACGCGGCGAACGAAGTCGTCGAGCTGCGCATTCCAGCTCGCGCCGAGTGGGTCGCGCTGGCGCGCCTCGCCGCCGCCAGTGCGGCGAACCGCCTGCGCTTGTCGATCGAGGATATCGAAGACGTAAAGCTCGCCGTCGCGGAGGCGTGCACCGCCGTGATTCAACATGAAGGACATGGTGAGTTCATCCGGCTGACCTGCGAGACGCTTCCCGATTCGCTGCGCGTGCGCGTGCACGACGAAGGGCGGCACGGCGTTGCCGCCGCACCCGCGGCTCGCATGAGCCACGACGAAGCGCGCATCGCCGGTCTCGGCATCTTTCTGATCCGAACGCTGATGGACGAAGTGAGCTACGACGTTCATCCTCAGCTGGGCACCGATCTCTCGATGGTAAAAAGGGTGGCCGCCGGCCCCCAGAGCTAGTGCACGAACGCGAGACAGGACGGCCGGATCGTGAACGGACCCGTGCTCTTTTTGCGCGCTTTATTCGAGCGCGCCAGCGCCCTGACCACGACGCGATGCGACCGGAGGCGGAGTACGAGCATCTCCGCGACGAGCTCGTCGTCGTACACCTCAACCTCGTGCGATTTCTCGCCGTCAGATTCGCCAACCGCGGCGAACCGCTCGACGACTTGGTGCAAGTCGGTACCGTCGGGTTGCTCAAGGCGATCGACCGGTTCGAGCTCGAGCGCGGCGTCGAGTTCACGACCTATGCCACGCCGACGATCGTCGGCGAGATCAAGCGGTATTTTCGCGACAAGGGCTGGGCGGTCAAGGTGCCGCGCCGCCTGCAAGAGCTCAATCTTGCCGTCAACCGCGCGAGCGACAAGCTCGCGATCGAACTGGGCCGCAGCCCAACCGTCGCCGAACTCGCCGCCCACCTGCAGGCCGGCGAGGACGAGATTTTGGAGGCGCAGGAGCTCGGCCAGGCCTACAATCTGCTCTCGCTCGACAGCGAAGTCTCGGGCGAAACCGAGAAGAAAGCGCAGACGCTCGCCGATACGGTGGGCGTCGCGGACGCCGGGCTCGAGCTGCTCGAGGACCGCGCCAATCTCGAACGGGCCTTTCACGCGCTCACCGGCCGCGAGCGCGTCATCATTTATCTGCGTTTCTATGAGTCGGTCTCGCAGACGGAGATCGCCAAACGGCTTAACGTCTCGCAGATGCACGTCTCGCGCCTTCAGGCCAAAGCACTCGACAAGCTACGCGCCGTCCTTGCAGAATAAGAGGCGGTATGAAGAGCCAGGAACTGCGCCAGGCGTGGATCGACTTCTTCGTCGGTAAGCAGCACAAGCTGGTTCCGCCGGCGAGCCTGGTTCCGCACGAGATGTCCACGACGCTCTTCACAATCGCCGGCATGGAGCAGTTCGTGCCGGTCTTTCTCGGCGAACAGCCGGCCCCGGCACCGCGCGCCGTCACGGTGCAGCGCTGCCTGCGCGTCGCCGGCGCGAAGAGCGACATCGAGAGCGTCGGCCGCACCGGGCGCCACGGCACCTTCCTCGAGATGCTCGGAAACTTTAGCTTCGGCGACTACTACAAGCGCGAGGCGATCGCGTGGGCGTGGGAGTTCGTCACCAAAGTCCTGCGGCTCGACCCGGCGCGCCTGTACGTCACCGTGCATACCGGCGACGACGAAGCGGAACGGATCTGGACCGACGAGATCGGCGTCGAGCCGGCCCGCGTTTCGCGTTTCGACGAAGAGAACTTCTGGACGATGGGCCCGACCGGTCCGTGTGGTCCCTGCACCGAAATTTTCTACGACACCGGCGCCCAATATGCGAGCGGACCCAGCGACACCGGGCCCAATCTCGGCAACCGCTTCGTCGAGATTTGGAACATCGTCTTTCAACAGTTCAACCGAGGCGCAGACGGCGCGTTCGCGGAGTTGCCGCGAAAATCGATCGACACGGGTGCCGGCTTGGAGCGGATGCTCGCGGTCTGCAACGGTTTCGCCTCGATGTACGAGACCGATCTCTTCACCGATCTCGTCGCGGCACAGCCGCCGATCGGCCGGACGACGCTCTCCGCGCAGGAGCAGAGAGCGCGGCAGAATATTATCGCCGATCATCTGCGGTCGGCGACGTTTCTGATCAACGATGGCGTCTATCCGTCGAACACCGATCGTGGCTTCGTGCTGCGCTTCCTGATTCGGCGCGCGATCCGCAACGGAAAGCTTCTCGGCTATCCCGACGGCTTTCTCGCCGGTCTGGTTCCGGTCGTCGTCAAATCGCTTGCACCCGGCTATCCCGAGCTCGTGGAGAGCCGCGCCCGAATCGAGTTGGCGCTACGCCAAGAGGAAGAGACGTTCGACCGGACGCTCGAACGCGGTCTCTCGATGCTCGATCGCGCCATCGAGGAGGCGATCGCGGGTCGCCGTACCATCGGCGGCGAGGAAGCCTTCCTGCTTCACGATACCTACGGCTTTCCGGTCGAGCTGACGCGCGAGATCGCCGGCGAGCGCGGCGTCGCCGTCGATTCGATTGCCTTCGACCGGCTGATGGACGAACAGCGCGAGCGCGCGCGGCGCGACGCCGCAGCAAAACGCGAAGTGGTCACGGTCGTCGATTTGCCGGCAACTCGAAGCGAGTTTACCGGTTACGACGAGGGACTCGAGAGCGACGGCGAAGTCGTCGCGCTGATCAAAGGCGGGGTACCGGTGCCGTCGCTCTCGTCCGGCGACGAGGGCATCGTGATTCTCGATCGTACGTCGTTCTACGCCGAGCGCGGCGGCCAGATCGGCGACCGCGGAACGATTATCGCCGAAGGCGGAAGTCTTGACGTGGGCGACACGCAGTATATGGGCGACGCGATCGCGCACCACGCCCGCGTCATCGACGGCGAGATCCTGCTCGGCGAGCGGGTGCGCACGTTCGTCTCCGATCGCTGGCGGCGCGAGATCCGCCGCCATCACACCTCCGCGCATCTGCTGCAGCGCGCGCTGAAAGACGTGCTCGGGGAAGACGTGAATCAAGCCGGCTCTTGGGTCGGGATCGATCGCATGCGCTTCGATTTCCGCTGGCCCGGGGGCGCGCTGACGCCCGATCAGAAGCGCGCCGTCTCGCATCGCGTCAACGAGATGATTCGCGACGATTCGCATCTGGTCACGCGCGTGCTGCCGCTCGAAGAGGCGAAGAAGACCGGCGCGATCTGGATGGCCGGAGAGAAGTACGGCGAGCAGATTCGCGTCGTGCAGGCCGGCCCGTCGATCGAGTTCTGCGGCGGAACGCACTCGCACTCGACCGGAGAGTTGGGCATGTTCGTTATCCTCTCGGAGTTTTCGATCGGAAGCGGCATTCGCCGCATCGAATCGTGCGTCTCGGAAGCGGCCGAAGAGTACGTTACCAAACAGGGCGATCTGATCGGTTCGCTCTCGTCTTCGCTGGCAACGACGCCGGACGAGTTGGGCGAGCGCGTCGAGCGGATGCAGCGCGACGTCAAGGACCTGCAGACCGCGCTCGGGCAGCTCAAGGCGCGGATCGCCTCGACCGAAGCACAGGGTTACGTCGAGCGTGCCGAGCGTAATGGGGACCGCGCATTCGTGGGCGCGGTCGTTCCCGAAGCCAACGCCGAGGCACTGCGCCATTTAAGCAACGCGATTCGCAGCCGGCTGCGCAGCGGCGTCGTCGCGCTGGTCGGTATCGACGGCGACGGCGTCAGCCTCTTGGTCAACGCAAGCGACGATCTGGTCAAAGAAGGCGTGCACGCGGGTCAACTGGTCAAGCTGGCCGCGCCGCTGGTCGGCGGGAAGGGCGGCGGTCAAGCCGCGCAAGCGCAGGGCGGCGGCACGAACGCCGGAGGCGCCGACGCCGCGGTGCGCGCGATTCGCGACGCCATTTTGGCATGACGCTCCGCGCCGCGCTCGCGCTCGCGTTGCTCGCGTTGCCGGCGGCTGCTTCGGCGCAGCTCGACTCCGAATACGTCCTGCACCGCTATGCCCGGGCGGTCGCGGCGGTGCCAACACCCAAAGCGGTCGTCTTCTCCTACACCGTCTCGCAAGTCGGCGCCGGGCAATATCGAGCAGCACCATCGCGTCTATCGCAGCGGTCCCGAGGTACGCGACGAGGTTCTTACCGTCGATGGCATGGCGCTGCACCGGAAGATCGTCCGTTTCGCGCGCCGTGCGGACCGCTATGCGGTGGCGCGGTTTGCGCCGAGCAGGGAGACCTACGAACTGCTCTTTCTCGGAACTGCAAAAGACGGCCGTCACCTCGATTACGTCTACGAGGCGACGCCGTTGAACCACTCGGCGGCGTCCTGGATCGACCGCCTGACGATCGACGGCGAGACGTATCTGCCGCGCGTCGTGCACTTTCATACCGGCGCCCTCGACACCAAGGGGAGCGGCGAGATCGAGTTTGCGCCGTTCGGGAAGTATTGGATGCCGGTGATGGCGACCGCGCGGGCGCAGGTCAAAGGCAAACCGGCGCGCGAGCAGATCACCTGGAGCGACTATCGCTTCCCGGAGAGCCTTCCACCCTCGACCTTCCAGCCGCCCAAACCGCTACCGCAGGCAACGATTCCGCGGATGTGAACGAGCGGATCAAACCCGCCGTCGTCGCCGGCCTCGTCGCGTTCGCCGTGACCGCGCTGGTCTCGCATCTGCGCCCAACACCCTATAACAACTTCGTTCTGCTCGCGCAAGCGTTCTTGCACGGACGCGTCTGGATCGACTGGCCGGGCGCGTATATCGATGCGCTGCATTATGCCGACGGCCGCTACTACGTTATCGAAGCCCCGCTGCCGGCGCTCCTGCTCTTGCCGTACGTGGCGATTTTCGGCGCGCAGACGAATCAAACGCTGCTCGCCGTCATCCTCGCCGGCATCGCGATCGGAGCGGCGTGGGAGCTCGGCGAGCGTTTTGGGCTGCAGAGGTGCGACCAACGCTTGGATCTGCGCGTTCCTTTTGGCCGGAACGGACTTGCTCTGGTGCGCGACGCTCGGCGACGTCTGGTTTATCGCCCACGTTTCGGCCGTCTGCTTCACGATGCTCGCGCTCGTCGAGCTTGCCGGGAAACGGCGCGGCTGGCTCGTCGCGCTCTTCGCCGCCTGCGCCTTCGAGTCGCGCTTCTCGATGATCGGCGCCCTCCCGGTCTACGCGTACTTGCTGGCCGATCCGCGCCCCCATCGCGCGGCGCGCATTCGGCTCGTTCTGCGGCGTCCTTGCCGGCGTCGCGGTGCTTTGGGTGCTCTACAATCACGCGCGCTGGGGAACGTGGAACGACATCGGGTACACGACGTGGTATCACCAAGACGAGGCCGGCATGCCGACCGGCTCGCCGTTTCGTTTGAGTATCTCCCATACCAGCTTGGTCGTTCTTCGTCCAGCTGCCGACGCCTGACGGGCTCGTTCCCGTGGCTGCGCCCGGAGTACTCGGGCGTCGCGCTCACGTGGACGTCGCCCGCGCTGGTGCTCGCGTTTTCGCGCGCACGCCGCGTGCGCTGGGCGATCGCGCTGTGGGCCGCGGCGCTGCTCACCGCAATCCCGAATTTTCTCTACTACGTCAACGGATTCGCGCAGTTCGGCATGCGCCACGCGCTCGACTTCGAGCCGTTTTTGGTCGCGCTGATGATGCTCGCCGCGCGCGACCGGCTCGCCGTCGTGGGCGCACGTGCTGATCGTCTACTCGATTGTCGGTCGGTCTCTGGGGCACCTGGTATTGGCTGGCCTTCGTTCGTACCTAGGAACTTTTCGATAGCGATACGGAAAGCATGCGCGCGGTCGGAACGTTATGCATGCTTTGCCTGGGGGCAGAACCGCCTAAGGTTGCATAGGGTAGAGAACGTCAAATTGCTCCTCCGCAAGCTCGGAGCCGAGGCGGCGGGGACTTTCATGATAACCGCGACGGCGATCTCGGTCGACGTGCTCCATTTTTCCGGCCGCGGTGTTGAGGACGTGTCGCGCTGGCTGGCACGCGGCCTGATTACCACCGCGGTCGTCTACGCCTTTGCGCAAACGTCCGGCGCGCACGCGAATCCGGTCGTCACGATCGCGTTCTCCCTGCGAGGCGTCTTTCCGCGCCGCCTTTCGATTGCATATATTGTGGCACAGTTTGCTGGCGCGTTGGCGGCTTCGCTGCTCCTCTGGGCGCTCTTCGGCTCGCAGCTTGCGTTAGGTGCCAGCCGGCCGGGGCCCGGATTCACGCCTCTGGCCGCGACGTTCTGCGAAGTCGCTCTGACCTTTGCCTTCACGATGGTGATCCTGATGACCGCGCAGGAAGAGGCAGTCGTCGGACGCGAGGCCGCAATAGCGGTGGGCTTTGTCGTTGCCGCCTGTGGTTTTGCGGGTGGCGGGATTAGCGGCGCTTCAATGAATCCGGCGCGCTCGCTCGCTGCCCAAGGCGTGGCGGGGCTGTTGGGCTTCTCCTGGATTTACGTAGTGGGACCGCTCGTCGGCGCGGTTGTCGCCGTTCTCCTGCACGCGCTCCTTGCCGGGGCCCCATCCAAAGGTGCCCGCCATGCTGCATCGGGGCGCCAGTCTCTGCACGGCAAGCGATAGAAGCGCACGGAAATCATTATCCGCTGGAAGTTTCGCCTCGCGCGTGGACGGTGACGTGAAGCTCGTCTCCCACCAGTTGCTTGACCTTGCTAACGATTTCGTCGACCGTGCTGCCCGCCACGATCTCGCGTATTTCTGCGCACAAGCCGACGAAATGGTTGCCCTCGGGCCTCACGTAAATGCGGCAGGAAGTCGTAGTTGAGGCTATTCCATGTTGCATGTCTGGAATGGCGATACCCTATTGAAGCGCGAGGGAAACCGTTAGCGACCGCTCGTCGGCTACCCATCGGCAACAAGCGCATGACGCGAAGTTGGCAAGGCCCCGTTCCGGGTAAAGGCCGGTGGTGGCGAAATCCAATATCAACCCGACGAACTACGATGCTATCCCCGCCTACGTACCGGACGGTCCACCGACGCTCGTCCATGCAGTGATCGAAACGCCTGCATATACCCGTCACAAATATGCCTTTGAGCCGAAGTACGGCATTATGACCTTGAAGTTGACGCTTGCTGAGGGACTAGCTTGGCCGTACGACTACGGCTTCATACCGCAGACTCTCGCCGACGACGGCGATCCGACCGACGTGCTGGTGATTAGCGATGTCCCGACGTTTTCGGGATGCTTACTCCAGGTGCGCGTCATTGGCGCCATCCTCCTGAAAAAAAACGGAGTCGTAAATAATCGCCTCGTCGCGTGCTTGAAGCGGAAGCCAGGCGTCTCGTTAAAGACTGACGCGTTCGAGCGCCTCGATGACGTTCCGAAGGATATGCTTGCCGGCATCGAGCGCTTTCTAGCGGAATACTCGGAAGTGGAAGGCAACGAGATCGAGTTGCGGGGGACGTGCTCCCGAAAGAAAGCGCTTCAGATGATCGACGAAGACCATAGCCGTTTCAAGAAACGGAAGTAAACCGTGCTCGCGAGGTCTAGACGGTCGCCCCTCTTCCGGTCAACAAATTATAGATGACCAGAATCAGCACGAAGAGAAGGATCAAGTGAATCAGGCCGCCGCCGAAGTGCAGTAAAAAGCCCGCCAGCCAGACGGCGAACAAGACCACGATAATCGTCCAAATAAGGTTAGCCATGCGCTGCTCCATTGATGTAAATCATACGTGCCTTATTCCCCAATAACGAATTATGAATCGCATTCCGCAAACATACAGCCGGCACTGCGTGCGTTTCGAATGAAAAACGTTCGGGGATACTCCGCCCAATGAAGGATATAACCAGCGCGCAATTGGTCTGAATGATGCGATGCAAGTCGACAATAAACCACTGCCCGCACTCGGACGGGACGCGGTCGTCGAGTCCAAGGCGGCGGCGTCTGAGGCTGGATTGCGGTACGTCGACGATCGCGGGCCGGGCATAAGGAGGCAGCGGCGCGGGCGGCATTTTTCTTACGTCAATGTGGACGGAAAACCGTTGCGCGACCGCTCTCAGCTCGACCGAATTCGCAGCCTCGCCATACCGCCTGCATACACCGACGTATGGATCTGCCCAATTGGTAACGGTCATTTGCAGGCGACCGGACGGGACGCGCGCGGCCGCAAACAATACCGGTATCACAAGCGCTGGCGCGAGGTTCGCGACGAGGCGAAATACCACCGGTTGGTCGCGTTTGGGCGCGCGCTCACAGAAATTCGCTCTCGCGTAGCCGCAGACCTAAGCGGAGGGGAGTTGACCCGCGCTAAGGTCTTGGCGGCACTGGTGGCCCTGTTGGATATGACCGGGATTCGCGTGGGCAACGAGGAGTATGTAAGCGCGAACGGCTCCTTCGGCCTAACGACCATGCGAAACGGTCACGTTAGGATTCGCCGTTCCCAAGTTCGCTTTCGCTTCCGCGGGAAGACCGGACGAGAGCACGTAATCGCGCTCGACGATCCGCGTTTGGCAAAAATCATCAAGCGCTGCCGCGATCTGCCTGGAGAGGAGCTCTTCACGTACCTCGACGAGAGCGGCTCGGTCAGCGCAGTATCATCCGACGACGTAAACGAGTACATCCGGCAGATTGCCGGGGAAGACTTTTCGGCCAAGGATTTTCGAACTTGGATCGGGACGGTCGAGTGTATGGCGGCCCTCAGCGAGCCGTGTTCGGATGCCACCGAGGCTAAGCATAATATCCTTACCGCTTTGACCGGCGTTGCTCGCCGGCTAGGCAATACGCCGGCAGTCTGCCGGAAGTCGTACGTGCACCCAGCCGTCTTGGATGTGTACCTTCGCGATTTGCGGCTTCCGCCGACAAGGGCCTCGCGGCAGCGCGGCCGCAGAACCGCCAAACTCTCCAGTTCAGAGCGCGCCGCGTTGAGCTTCATCGAGTCTCAGGAAGCGTTGCCGTCAAGCGCAGGTTTGGCAACGTAACGAATACGGTAGAGATTTCGCTAAATACAATCCGCAAGGGAGGATCGCGTGGCGGCAACGAGGACCGGTGGTCGAAAGAAGGCGGCGAGCACTCGCAAGAAGGCAACGCGTAAAAAGACGGCGGCTAAGACGACACGCAAGCCGACGCGCAAGAAAGCGCCGCGTCGCAAAGGCCGCAAGTACGGCGCCAAAGCCGGGAAAAAGGTCGAGCGAGCAATGCACGAGATGAAGCGTGGGATGCTCCGCTCGGGGGGCTCGGGGAAGAAGGTAAAGAGTCGTAAGCAGGCCATTGCGATCGGCTTGAGCGAGGCGCGACGCGAGGGCGCGAAGGTTCCTAAGAAGCGCGGGTAGCGCGCTTCAAGTCCGCTGTCGAATCGATTCTGACAGCTCTGCCGGGACCGTAGCAAGGGACGCCCGCGAAACAATCGCGCGGTGGCCGGCGTACGAGCCGTCAAAGGGGGAACCCGAATGAGCGCGTTGGAGACGCGGCCGGCCGTGGCGGCTCGGGCTCGCGGGTGCCTTCTACCTGATCACCGTCGTGACGGGCCTCTTCGCCGAGCTCTTCGTTCGCGGCACGATGATCGTGAGCGGTGATCCGGCCGCGACGGCGCGAAATATCCTCGCGGGCGAACAGCTCTGGCGTTTGGGCTTCGCCGCCGACATGATCGGAAGCGCCGCGTATCTCGTCGTCACGCTGGTGCTTTACGTCTTGCTGCGCCCGGTGGACAAGGGCATCTCGCTGCTCGCGGCTTTCTTCAGCCTGGTAGGCATCGCCATCGGCGGTATCGCCGCGCTCGGTCATCTCGTACCGCTCTTCATCTTGAATGGCGCTCCCTACATGGGCGTATTCGCTACGCCTGCGCTCCAAGCGATGGCGCTCTTCGCGCTCAAGCTGCACGCGCAAGGTTACCTTGTAGCCTTGGTCTTCTTCGGCTTCTACGAAGTCGTGCTCGGTTATCTCATCTTTCGGTCGACATTCTTCCCGAAGGCTCTCGGCCTTTTGGTGGGCATCGCCGGTATAGCGTTTTTGATTAACAGCTTCGCGTTCTTTCTGTATCCGGCGATCGGGAGGGCTATCAATGGGCCGATGCTGGCGCTCGACGGCGCCGGCGAGATCTCGCTCATGCTCTGGCTGCTCGTCTTCGGTGTGAACGCCGAGAAGTGGCGGCAGTCGGCCGCGAGTTAGACGACGACCGCGTCGTAGGCGCCGCGCAGCGCGCTTGCGTCGCGGACCGGGGCTCCGCACGCGCCGGTAATGCAGACATATGCTGCGGGTTCCGCCGGCATGCCCAGCTCTGCAGCCTGCGCCGGAGAGAGCGTGCGAACTCCGGTAAACGGCATCGGCAGACGGAGCGCCGCTTCGCGAAAGGCGTCGGTCGCCGACGGTTCGCCGACGATTCGCACCGAGATTTCCGGCGAAAGGTAGCGACGCAGCGCGCGATCGTAGGTCGCAGCAAACGAGCCGGCACCTTCGAGCGTTCCCGCGTAGAGTGCCAGGATGCGTTGCGCGCGTTCGCGATAGGCGGCCTCATCGAGCAGCGAAGCCATCCGCAGAAGCGCCTCGGCAAAGAGCCCGTTCTCGACGATAGGACGGTCGGGCAGCGCGAGGCGTCCGAGCAGATCGCCGATCGTGAGGCGGTCGTAGAAACCGCCTTCGGGAGCTTCGAAGTCCTTAAAAACCGCTTCAGCGACCCTGCGCGCCCGCTCGAGAAAGCGCGCTTCTCCCGAGATTTCGTGCGCGTCGAGGAGCGCGCGCAGGTAGGCGACCTGATCCGTGAGCAGGCCGTCGCACGTCCGGCGAGCCGCCGGGTGCGATCACGTGGTAGACGAGTCCGCGTTCGTCGACGGAGCGTTGCGTCGACGTTGTCGAGCGTCTGCAGCGCTTCGGCGAGGACTTGGTCGTCGTCCAGGGCGCGCGCGGCTAGGCATTGCGCTCCGGCCAAGGCGCAGGTCCAGTTCGTGTACGACGTGCGATCGACGAACGGCGCTTCGGTGGCACGGCGATCTTCGAGCGGAAGTTCGTAATAGGCTTCGTCGGCGTCCTGGCTGCCGGCGTAAAATCCAGTCTGCGGATCGCGCAAGACGTGGCGCACGTAGCCGAGCGCCGAGGTGAGCGTTGCGTGAAACTCATCGGTCGGCGCGAAGAGCGCGAGCTGTGCGAGGACGCGCAGCAGCCCGGCGTGATCCTCCGCCATCTTCTCGAAGTGCGGCACGCTCCAATCGCGCGTCGTCGAGTAGCGGAAGAACCCTCCCTCGACGTGGTCGTACATGCCGCCGCGCGACATCCCGAGCATCGTCCGCGCGACCATCTGGTAGAGCTCTTGGTCGCCGCTGCGGCGCCACTCGGCGAGCAGAAACTCTAACACTTCCGGCTGAGGAAACTTCGGTTCGTCACCGAATCCGCCGTACTCCGGGTCGTATCCGCGGCGCAGCTCTTCGAGCAGGCGTACGATGGGGGCGTCCGAGAGCCCGTCCGGCGGGACGGGTTGGTACGGTGGGCGCCGCGCGCCGACCTCGGCGACGCGCGAGGCAATCTCGCTCTTGTGTCCGGCGTAAAACTCCGCGATCTCGTCGAGCGCGCGGCGCATCTGCTCGGGCGGCAGATAGGTCGCACCGGTCAGCGTCGTTCCGTCGGGCGTCAGAAACGCGGTCGTCGGCCAGCCACCCATGTTGTAACGCGCGTTAATATCGGGGCGCCGGTCGTTGTCGACGCGTACCGGCACGAAACGCTGATTGATTCTCTCGATTACGCCGGGGTCCGAGTACGACGTTTCGTCCATCACGTGACACCAGTGGCACCAGACCGCCGAGATCGAAAGGAGAATTGGCTTTTCTTGTTCGGTCGCACGTGCGAAAGCGGACGAGCCCCAGGGCATCCAAGCGATCTCGCCGGCTCGATTTGGCCGCGGGGAGAAACGAAACTCACTCATCCCGATCGGGTGCTCCTTGCAGAAACGACGTGGCGTAAAAGACGGCGACCAACGCATACAGCGCCAGTCCGGCGATGCCTGCCGCCGGGCGCCCGAGCGCAAAAACGCCGGCGAAGTAGAGCGCGAACGCCGCAAAGACGGCGGCGTAGCGGCGGTGCGTCTGCACACTCATGCCGTAGGTCTCTAAATCGTAGAAGCCGCCGCGCCTGCGGCTGCGCAGCCAAGCCGCCGCTGCCGAGGCGAGCGCGAGGATCGCTCCGATCAAACTCCACATCGCCCTTCTAAGGGTAGCGCGTCGCAGCGTCGAAAGCCAGCGCGATGGCGGCGCAGAAAACGTCGGCGCGCCCAGGCTCGCTGGAAAAGTATCGTAAGAAGCGGGACTTTTCGCTCACGCCCGAGCCGAGCGGCCGCAAGGCTAGCAAACCTCGTTCGACGCGGCGCCAGCCGATGCGCTTCGTCGTGCAGATGCACCGCGCGTCGCGGCTTCACTACGACTTTCGCCTAGAAGCGGACCAGGTGCTCGCCTCCTGGGCGGTTCCCAAGGGTCCGACGCTCGCGCCGGGCGACCGGCGCCTCGCGATGCACGTCGAGGACCATCCACTCGATTACCGCGATTTCGAAGGCAACATTCCGGCGGGACAGTACGGCGCCGGAAACGTAATCGTCTGGGATCGCGGCACGTACACGCTGGCCGAAGGGGACGATCCCGGCAACCGAGATCGCCAACGGTAAGATCAAGTTCGTGCTGCACGGCAAGAAGCTGAACGGCGAGTTCACGCTCGTGAAGATCAAGCAGCGCGAGGGCGAGAGCGGCGAGCCGTGGCTGCTGATCAAGGATCGCGACGAGCACGCCGATCCGAAATACGATCCCGTCGAGCATCCCGAAATCGGTCAAGAGCGGCAAGACGCTCGACGACGTCGCCGCCGACCCGCGCGCAAAAACGTGGCAGTCGAAACCGGCCGGCCGCCACGCTGCAGCGCCGCGGCCGCGCGCGAGCAAGAAACGCGAGCCGCTGCCAAAGTTGAAGGGCGTTATGCTGGCAACGCTAATTCCCGAGCCGTTCGACGACCCCGAGTGGCTCTTCGAGATCAAGTGGGACGGGTATCGCGCCATCTGCACCATCAAGGAGGACGGCAGCCTCACGCTGGTCTCGCGCAACGGCTTGGATATGCTCCAGCGTTTTCCCGATCTGCACGAGCTCGACGGCGCCTTCGCGAGCATCCCGGTAATCGTTGACGGCGAGATCGTCAGCCTCGACAAACACGGACGCTCCGAGTTTCAGCGCCTGCAAGAGTTCAAGAACAAGCCGACCGGACTCACGTACGTCGCCTTCGACCTGCTCTACGCCGACGGCACCGACCTGCGCTCGCGGCCGCTGGAAGAGCGCAAGGCGCTGCTCGAACGGCTGATTCGCGACGAGACGCTGGTGCTCTACTCGAAGCACGTCGACGGGCGCGGCAAAGACCTCTTCGCGCGCGCTCGCGACCAACGGCTCGAAGGAATCATCGGCAAGAAGCGGAGCTCGACCTACCAAGAGCGGCGCAGCCGCGACTGGGTGAAGATCAAGACCGGCTACGAGCAAGAGTTCGTCGTCGGCGGCTGGACCGAGCCGAAGGGAAGCCGCAAAGGTTTCGGCGCGCTGCTGCTTAGGCGTATACGAAAAGAAGGCGTTGCGATACGTCGGTTCGGTCGGGACGGGGTTCACGACGAAGCTCCTGGGCGAGCTCTACGAGCGCCTGCGGAAGATCGAACGCAAGACTTCGCCGTTCGTCAACGAGGTCGACGCAAACGCTCCGGTGCATTGGGCGTCACCGCAGCTGGTCGTGCAAGTGCGCTTCTCGGAGTGGACCCGCGACGGCTATCTGCGTCAGCCGGCCTACCTCGGTCTGCGCGCCGGACAAGCCGCCGCACGAGGTCGTCGCCGAGCAACCGGTGCGCGACTGATGGCCGAGGAACGGGTCAGCGCGCAGGTCGGATCGCGTACGCTCTCGCTTTCGAATCTCGATAAGGTCTTGTGGCCGCGCGACGGCTACACCAAGGGCGATCTGATCGCCTACTACGAAGGCGTCGCGCCCTACATGGTCCCGCACTTAAAGAACCGCCCGCTGACGCTCGAGCGCTATCCCCAACGGCATCGACGCCTCGAGCCTTCTTCGAAAAGCAGATTCCCAAGGGCATGCCCGATTGGGTCGATCGCGTGGTGGCTCCGACGCCGGGCGGTTCGCGCAACCAAACGACGTTCGTCGTCTGCAACGACGCTCCGAGCCTCGTCTATCTCGCAAACCTGGCAGCGATCGTCCTGCACATCTGGACGTCGCGCATCCCGGATCTCGACGAGCCGGATTTCGTGATCTTCGATCTCGATCCGGGCGAACGGTGCACGCTGCGCACGCTTAGCGCCGTCGCGCTGACGGTGCAGCGCCTGCTCGAGGAGATCGGCTTAAAGGTCGCTCGTCAAAACGACCGGCGGGTACGGGCTGCACGTCGTTCTGCCGCTCGCACCGGGCTACTCCTACGACACAGCCAAGGTCTTTGCCGAGCTGGTCGCGCGTCATGCCGCGGCGGAGCTCGGCGATCGAGTCACGCTGCAGCGGACGATCGCCAAGCGTCCGCAGGCGGCGGTCTATCTCGACTACGTGCAGGTCGGATTGGGCAAGACGATCGTCGCGCCGTACTCGGTGCGCGCGCGCGATGCCGCGCCGGTTTCGACGCCGTTGCATTGGTCCGAGGTCGAAGCCTTCGGCCGGCGGCGCGGAGACGATCGCGCCCGCCGACGAGTTTGCTACGTTCACGATTCGCACCACGCCCAAGCGTCTCGAACGCGACGGTGACCTGTGGGGCGCGAAGAGCTGGAAGAAGCAACGGCTCGAAGGGGCGATTGCCAAGGCCCGCCGGTCGTGGGCCGATCCGGGATGAACCACAATATATGGTAGTCAGCGGGCCGCCGCTCATACCAGATGATGGGGTGGCGAGCGAACGTGCGCCTTGGGTAGAATAGTCGGACTATGGCGCATGCAATCTGGTCGGGGGCGATCAACTTCGGACTGGTCACGATTCCCGTCAAGCTTTTTACCGCGGTGAAGACCGAGGATCTCTCCTTCAACATGCTGCACGCAAAGGACGAAGGACGCATCAAGTACGAGCGCGTCTGCAGCGTCGACGGAAAGCCGGTGCCGTGGGACGAGATCGTCAAGGGCTACGAGTACGAGAAGGGCCAGTACGTCGTGCTCACCGACGAAGATTTCGCCAAGGTGAATCCCGAGGCGACGCAGTCGGTCGACATCTTAGAGTTCGTCGAGCTCGACAAGATCAGTCCGATGTACTTCGACAAGCCGTACTATCTCGAACCGACCAAACAGGGACGCCACGCCTACGCGCTCTTGCGCGAAGCCCTGGTGACGACCAATCGCGTTGCCGTCGCCCGCGTCGTCATCAGAACGAAGGAGTACATCGCCGCGGTCAAGCCGATCGACGACGCGCTCGTGCTCGAGCTGATGCATTGGGCGAGCGAGATCATTCCCTCGGGCACGCTGGAGATCCCGGCCGCGAGAAGCTCCCCGACAAGGAGATGGAGATGGCGCGCATGCTCATCGACACGATGAGCGTCGACGAGTTCGAGCCCGAGAAGTTCAACAACACCTATCACGATCAGCTGCTGACGATGATCGACGCGCGCGCGGCCGGTAAGGAGCTGCCCAAGGCAAAGAAGGCGCCGGCGCGAGCCAAGGTGGTCAACCTCATGGACGTGCTCGCCCAGAGCCTCGAGGAGAGCAAGAAGCGCCGCGCCGAGACCAACGGGAAGGCCACCTCGAAGCGGCGTAAGACGACCGCCGCGTAGACGATCGCGTGGCCGACGTTCCGATCATCGAGACGCAGCGTTTGCTCCTGCGCGACTGGCGCGACAGCGATCTCGAGCCGTGGGTCGCGATGAACGCCGATCCGCGCGTTACCGAATTTTTCGATCGGACCTATACGCGCGAACTATCCGAGTCGCAAGCGGCAATGATGCGCGAGCGGCTCGCTCGCGACGGCCACGGCTGGTGGGTCGTCGAAATCCGCGGCGGCCCGGCATTCGCGGGCGTCATCGTGCTGCAAGAGGTTCCTTTCGTCGCGCCGTTTACGCCGGCCAACGAGATCGGCTGGCGTTTCGGCGTAGAGAGTTGGGGGCGCGGGTACGCAACCGAGGGCGCTGAGGCCGCCCTCGATTTCGCGTTTTGGGCCCTTGGATGGCGTGAGATCGTCGCGTTTACGGCCCAACAAAATCTCCGCTCGCGGCGGGTGATGGAACGTCTGGGCATGACCCGCGATTCTGCCGACGATTTCGATCATCCCAGACTCGAGCCCGGGCATCGCCTGCGCCGCAACGTGCTCTACCGCATCTCCGCTAACGCGCGGTAGCGCCGCTATCCGTCGGCGATCTTCGCAACCTCGACCTCGCCGCCGAGAGCGGCGACTGCAGCCTCATCGACCACGCTCATCTCGCGTTCGCTCCGAGCGCTGTGTACGCCCATCCCCAGCGCGATCGCCGAGAGCGTCAGCGATTCGATGCCGGCAAAGGCTGGACCAAAGGTCGATAGCAGGCTGGTCGAGACCGGCGGCGCGAGAATGCCGGAGAGCGAGTCGAGCGAGGAGCTCGTTCCGAGCACCGTGCCTTGCTCGCGATCCGAGGCGGTGTTGCTGATCAGCGCGGTGATGCCCGTGTTGGTCAATGCCATGCCAAAGGCGAAGAGAATCATCATCGCCGAGAGCAGCCAGAGGTCGTGCACGAACGGCAACCAGCGACGAACCCTCCGATCAGCGAGGTCAAGCCGACGTTCGACATCGTCCGATCGCCCAAGCGCGCCGAAATGCGCCCGACCAAAAACGCGTTGATGAAAACGTTGAAGACGGCAAAGAGCGAGAACAGGTAGTCGGTCTGCGCCAGCGCGAAGCCGAGTTGGCGCTGCAGGTAGAGCGCGAAGACCGCAAACCAGCCGTAGAGCGCGAGCGAGATGGCGAGCTTCTGCCAGAGAATCCGGGCGAGGCGCGGATTGCGAAAGGTCGCGAGGACCTGTCCGACGCCGACGCGCTCGGCGTCGTGCTCGCGCGAGCGCGACTCCGGAAGCATCGTGATCGTCAGAATCAACGTCACGAGTTGCAGCCCCGCAGCGACCAAGAACGGCGTTGCGAAGCCGAAGTGCGCGTAGAGCACGCCGCCGCCGAACGGCCCGAAGACCATGCCGGCGGCGAACATCGCGCCGATCAAGCCGAAGGCACGCGCGCGATCTTTGGCCTCGACGAGATCGGCGACGTACGCCTGGGTGATGCTAATGTTTCCGCCCGAGATGCCCTCGACGACGCGGGCGACGAAGACCACGGCGATCGGCGCGACCGCCAAGAACGCCGCGATGTCGGAGGCGAAGCCGAGCATCGCCCAGCCGATCGTCGCGCCGATCTGGCTGACGATCAGCACCGCCTTGCGCCCAATGCGGTCGGAGACGTTGCCCCAGAGCGGCGCCGAGACGAGCTGACAGAATGAAAACGTCGCGAGCAGCAACCCCACGACGAGCGGCGAAGCGCCGAAATGCGTCACGAAGTACGGCAGCATCGGAATCAGCATGCTGAAGCCGACGATGTCGATGAACGTGATGCCGAGGATCGGCAGCAGCTTGCGGATCATGGGGTACCGCTCATTCGACGCCTAGGACGATGATTCTACCGGAAGGACGATCCTCGAGAGGCGTTCGCTCTTGCGCAAGAGATCGAGCTTGTACGGCCGACTGAGATCGACGCTGGTCAAGATACGGTGGAGCGCGTCGACCCCGTTGAGTGGCTCGCCCTCGAAAGCGAGCAGGACGTCGCCACGCTGCAGCCTCGCCGTGTCGGCGGGGCTGCCAGGCTCGACCGAATCGACCAGGATCGCGCGCGGGTCGCTCAGGCCGGTGCGCCGGGCCACGGCTCGCGAAAGCACGACGTCCTGCCCGGCGATGCCCAGGTAGCCGCGGCGCACTTTGCCGTCGCGCATCAAGAGGCCGGCGACATGCTTGGCCGTGTTGATCGCGATCGCGAAGCAAAGCCCTTGCCCGGGAAGCACCGCGGTGTTCACGCCGATGACGTGACCGTCGGCGGTGACCAGCGGGCCGCCCGAGTTGCCCGGGTTGAGCGCGGCGTCGGTTTGAATGATGTTATCCATCAGGCGTCCCGACTGCGAGCGCAGCGAACGCCCCAGCGCGCTGACGACGCCGGCCGTTACCGTGTAGGCGAGGCCGTACGGGTTGCCGACGGCCACGACGAGTTGCCCGGGCCGCAGTGCTGCCGAGTCGCCAAACGAAGCTGCGACGAGTTCCCGGGCGTTGACGCGCAGGACCGCGAGATCCGAATGCGGGTCGTCGCCGACGAGCTGGGCCGGAAACTCGCTGCCGTCGAGCAGCGCGACGTTGATGCGCTGGGCGTCGTGTACGACGTGGCTGTTGGTGATGACGAAGCCGTCGGGCGTAAAAACGAAGCCGCTGCCGTTGCCGCCGCTGCGCCGGTTGCGTGCCTCGATGGAGACCACAGCCGGGCTGACGCGCTCGGCGGCCGTAGTGACGGCATCCGAGTAGGGGTCGAGCGCGGCTGGGCTGTCGATTGTGAGGGGGAGGACCATACCGGTCCCTCCAAACCGCCGGCTCCTATCGCGGGTTTCGCACCGCGGCCGCCGGCGAAGGGTCGAGGTGCGGGTTGCCCCGAATCGTGGTCAGCCGCGCCCAGATGGCGGAATTGGTAGACGCGCTGGTTTCAGGTACCAGTGGTGGCAACACCGTGGGGGTTCGAGTCCCTTTCTGGGCAGTTCTTAGTCGTCGTCGATCATTCGCAGCCATCGCGAGTGCGAGCGCTGGTGAGGCCTGGCTAGGACCCTGCATGAAATCGGCTCGCGGGGGTTGATGCTCGCGAACGGCTCCGGCGTGGTCTGGAAAAAGTCGTCGAGATTGTGGAGATACGGCGAGGCATCGGTAGCCCCGAGCGATTTGAGCCCCAACAATTCCTCGGCAAACTTGGCTAGCGTGCCAAACTCAACTTCAGTGTGCGCGACGGTGTTGCGCTTGGCGTACGGAGAGATGACGAGGAGCGGCACGCGAAAGCCGGGACCCGCCGCATCGCGCACGACGTAGGGCTTCACGTGGTCGTAGAAGCCGCCCCAATCGTCCCAGAATACGAAGATAACGGTCGAATCCCAGTACTTGCTGCGCCCGACGGCATTTACGATTTTCGCGACCCACGATGGCCCGCACCACCCAAACGGGACGCCGGGGTGATCGGACGTCAGCACACCCGGTAGGATCCAGGTAACGTTCGCGAGCTCGCGTTTGGAGTCTGTGATGTCGTCGAAGAAGGTGTACTCCGGCGTCCGGAAGTTCTTCGTGTCGACCTTCGTCGACCAGATGCCTTCGTTGTCGTGGCACTTCGACATGACCGGCTCGCTCGGCCAAAGGAAGCTGTAGCGGATCGTCGCGTTTACGTCGAGCCCGTTGATGGACTGGCAGAGCGAGTGCCCGTAGAGGCGCCACGTCAATCCCGCTTCGTCGACGCGGTCCGCGAGCGACGGATAGTGTACCCCAGGGTTGGGTCCACCGCGTCCGAAGCACGGAAACGGGCCCGTCGGCTTCTTGCTCTCTTCTCCGGTGTTCGGATCGAGGAAAAACGTCGTCGTCGTGGCTCGGAGAATCGCAGCCCCACGGCGTGAAGGCGCAAAAGTCGTGTTGCCAATCGCAATAGCTCGGGTCTTTATTGTAATCCGGCGGATCGACGACGTTATTGGACTGGGCCGAGAAAATGTATTGGTGGGCGGTATACGATTCGCTGTTGTGCCCCATGAAAAAATGGTCGCCGAGTGCGTACTTCGTAGCGATCTCCCAATAGGGCTTGGTGTCATCGTAGTCTAGGTAGGAGTAGATGGTCTTCGTCGATGCCGGCGGGGTATAGCCGGGGCCGGGCGTGGCCGCCACCATGAAGCCGTTCATGCGGCACGGGGAATCGCTTCCGGGAGGGGACGTCGGCGGCGGCGTGTTCGGCGGATTGCACGCCGACATCCAGTCGCGATGATAGTTATTGGGATCCTCGCCGGCGATATAGTACGCGAGTCTGATCTTGTGGAGCGGCGATCGGATTGTCGCCGGCCATTCCCGAATCGGCAGTGGTCGCTTTGGGGAACGGCTTTGGCCCTCCGTAGATATTGTCGAACGTGCGATTCTCTTGCACGATGAAGACCACGTGCGTAATCTTACCCGAAAGAATCGAGGAGCCTCGCGACACGCTGCGTGCCTTGCAGTGCCGGAAGCCCAGGACCGGAGGGCGTCTTCCAACATCCAACGAGTGCAACGGCAACGATTAGGCCTAGCCAAACTCCGCGCAAGCGCATAGGTACCGCCTCCGATTGCTAAGTAGCGAGAAGGGCTTCTGCGGCCGTGCGGTCGGCCCCTCGCTACTTAGGCGGAGGCACTACGGCGCGAACTCAGCGTGGAAGATGTACTCTCCTTCGACCTGCGTGCAGTTGACGCGCTTGGGTGAATACGTGCTGCGGCGAGCCGCGTCGACGACCGCATCGTCCATTGAGGCGTTACCGCTCGAACTCAGAACCTTCGCGGCGGTTACGTGCCCGGTCGGTGAAACGGTTACGGCGACGTTCACAACTCCTTTGGCCTTGAGTCCGGGAGGCAGCGATGGCATCGCCGCCTTAACGACTTGGGCGTCGGTGTTGGCATACGAGCACGCTGCAGCAACCGTCGAGGCGTTCCCGGAGTAGGTTGAAAGCCCGGCTTGCGCGGCCGGCGTAAAGGCGCGCGCCGGTGAAAAGGCCTGGAGCGCCAGCGTTATGACGATGAGAAACACGATCGTACCTCCGAGTGCGTAAAGGTTGACGGCGAGGCGAGGGCGGCCGCCGGCATTGAGGCGCTCGATGCGCGCAACGAGCGCGCGACGTGACCGGTAGGCACCGGCCGTGAGCAGCGGCAGCTTTTGCGTCCCCAGGCTCTGCGCGATCGTCGCCAGGCACCCAGCGTAATCTGCGGCGTTGCCGGTTTGTGCGACTACCCAATCGTCGCATGCGGCTTCGCGCTCGCTGGAAAGCATCGCTCCCGTGATGCGGACCCAAGGATTGAAGAACAGCGTCGCTTCGACCACACGCTGAACGAGATTCCAGAGGCCGTCTTTGCGTGCCACGTGCGCCCGCTCGTGCGCGACGACCTGCCGGAAGCCTTCCGCCGATACTCTCGTTGAAAGATCCGGCGGGACGATAATCCTCGGGGAGGCGATCCCGGCGACGATCGGAACGGCCACGTCGCTGGAGACGTAGACGTCGCGTTCCGCGGCTGCAAGTGGCTGCGCCCGGTGCCGGATGCGCTCGACGCGGACGAAGCTTACCGCCAGTCGCGCGAGGTTGATGCCGACGCCGGCCATCCAGGCGACGACGACCCACGTCGCAACGTTCTCAGCCCAGCCGCGGGCGTGTTCGACGTACGTTCCCACCGGGAGAAGCTCGACGGTATAGGCCGTTTCGATAGAGCGCGCACCAAACGCTCGCAGAAGCTGAGCGCCCGCGTCGGAAAGGGTCGTCGCGATCGGTACGGCCACGAGTGCGACGAGCGCGGCGTACCACAATGCGTAACGTGTCGATGCGTTGCCCGTCGAGATCGTCTTCGAGATCGCATAGGTCGCCAGAACGATCAACGCACCTTGCCAGAGCCCGTTGAAGAGCGTTGCGACGATCATGTTTGCTCTTTGCGCCGCCGCGCGAGTGCTCGCTTGATGTGCGCGAGATCGCTGTCGTTCAAGCGGGCGTCGTCGAGCAGCGTGACGGCGAGCGCTCCAGGCGAGCTGCCGAAAAAAGCGGTCGAGCAGGTGGCGCACGGCCGAATTCGCGGCGTCGCTTCGCGGCATGGACGGCCGGTAGACGAACGCGCGGCCGTCTTCTTGGTGCGAAACGTGACCCTTGTGCTCGAGCGTCCGTAGCGTGGTGAGCACCGTGCTATACGCCAACGGCGGTGGTGGAAGGGCCTCGACGACTTCAGCCACGGTCGCGTTCTTCATACGCCAGAGAACTTCCATCAGGCGCAACTCGTGGTCGGTCAGGACGGGCGATTTTCGGCGCGGCAACGCAATGCCTCCGTAAAGTATTAGATTTGTAATAGCAGCATATATCGGACGTGCTCTTTTGTCAACGGTGGCAAGCGCTCGAGCGCCGAATCGTCGATCCGTGATAGGCGCTCGCTCCGGTCGCACGGCCTTTGATCTCGGTTGGCCTCTTGCAATCGCGGCGCTTTACGTCGTCTTAACGATGGTCTATGTCTATCTCGGCCTCTGGCGCTATGCGATCTTTAGAGCGGGAGTCGACGATTGCATATTTACGCAGATCGTCAACGGTGCATTCAACGGATTCTCCGCTACGCTCGAAGGGTCGGTCAATCACTTCGTCATTCATTTCTCCCCGATTCTGTTCGTTGCCGTACCGTTTGTAAGGGCGTTCGATGGTACGCGCGGTTTGATTCTCTTGCAAGGTCTGCTGACCGCCGCGACGATCTTCCCGTTATGGGGGATGGCCGCATCACGCA
The DNA here is from genome assembly GCA_963739845.1 of Vulcanimicrobiota bacterium. GTDB lineage: Bacteria > Vulcanimicrobiota > Vulcanimicrobiia > Vulcanimicrobiales > Vulcanimicrobiaceae > Cybelea. The sequence goes on from CAVUBQ010000002.1 coordinate 944,542, forward strand.
TGCCCAAATGGCTGGCTTTCACGACGACCCTCGTCGCGGCAACCTATCCAACTCTCAGCGCCCAGGCGGCAGGCGACTTTCACGAGTTAGCCTTCGCGCCACCGCTAGCCGCCACGCTCGTCTGGGCGGTCGATCGCAAACTGTGGCGTATCGCGATTGCCGCCGCTGCGGTGCTCGCAACGGTCAAAGAAGATCAGTTTGTCAGCCTTGCATTCATCGGTCTTGCCATCGCCGTGATGGGGCGGCGGGAGCGGACAATGCGAGCGTGCGGCATATGGATCGCATCGATCGGGGTTGTCGCCGCGATCTTTTACTTCGGCATCCTGCGGCCGGCGATCGGTCCCCACTTCCCCTACTTTTCGCTCCACTTTTATCAATGGTGGCTCTTCCCCGCGACGCCCGCAGGCTTCGTCGGACCTCTGTCGGCCGTACGAGCTCAATACTTGTTTGCAATCCTGCTGCCGCTCGCGTTTCTTCCATTGGGATCGCGCTACATGGTATTTGCGCTCCCAGGGCTCGCGGAGGTACTCCTATCGCACGAGGCTATAACCATGGGACTCGGAACGCATTACACCGCGACGTGGAGCGGATATCTCTTAGCAGCATTCGTCGATGGTGCAGGTAACGTGTACCGGCGTTCCGAGATCGCGGCGAAGGGTGCGCTTGCCGCTGCGCTCCTGGCATCTATCTGGACGTCGCGCTACTACAGTCCGATAAGCCCCGGCTTCGCCCTGTATCGACCTTCAAACGCCGAGGATCGGATCCGAGAGAGCGAGCTGCAAGCATTGCCGGCGACGGCCAGCATCGGGACCGGAGGATTCGTCATCGCTCATTTAGGCATGAAGCCGGCGCGCCACTATCGCGATGAGCGATCAAGACTACATCGTCTTCGATGCGTTTTCGGACCCTGTATTCTGGAGAACCATCGATGCGCCGAAGGTAAAGCAGATTGTGGCGAGCGGCGGATACGACGAAGTTTCGAGCCGGGCGGGAATCGTGGTGCTGCGGAAAAAGGCGCGGTAGATAGGTTGAGGAACATTTTCCCATGCCATCAACGCAAGCTCTTGCGCTCACGGTAGCGTCGCTGCTCCATGCGCCCGCATATGCGCACGCGAGCTTCGGCCTCGCCGTTTACGACCTCGACCACAATCGGATGCTCTACAAGGTGGCGGCCAACCGCCTCTACGACCCGGCTTCCACGACGAAGTTGATCACGACGGGCACGGCGCTCGCCGCGCTCGGTCCGCAATTCCGCTTCACCACGCCCGTCTATCGCACCGGTGAAATCGACGCGCAAGGCACGCTGCACGGCGATCTCGTGCTCGTCGCTTCGGGTGACGCGAATCTTTCGCAGCGCATCCAGCCCGACGGCTCGCTCGCCTTCGAAAACGAGGACCACGCCTACGACGGATCGCCGGAAACTAAGGCCGTGCCGGGCGATCCATTAGCCGTCCTGCGCGACCTCGCCCGTCAGGCGTACACGAGCGGAATTCGGCGCGTGACCGGACGTGTGATCGTGGACGCGTCGCTCTTTCCCGACGCCGGGCCCGAGAACGGCACGGGCGTCGACGTCGCACCGATCGTCGTCAACGACAACGTCGTCGACGTGATCGTCGCTCCCGGCAAGCAGCCCGGTGATCCCGCGGTGCTGGTCTCGATCTCGCCGGCGACACCGTACGCTACGTTCGTGAACAAAGCGACGACGGGCGCTGCGCACAGCGACGCTGCGTTAACGATGGGCGACGCCGACGACGGCAAGGGAAATCGCGTCGTCACCGTGAGCGGCAGCGTGGCAAGCACCGATCCGCCGACGCTCTATGCCTATCGCGTTCCCTCGCCGAAAAGATTCGCCGAAGACGCCTTTACCCTCGCGCTGCGCGATGCGGGCATCGCGATCGACGATCCGGTGCAAGACCCGCAGAACTTCAATCGCACTGCGTACGCCGCATCGTACGTACCCGCGAACCTCGTCGCCAAGCACCTCTCGCCCCCGTTGAGCGAGGAGACGCGCATCACGTTAAAGGTCAGCGACAACCTGCACGCCGATCTCTTGCCGTACGTCGTTGGCGTCTACGCCGGGAAAGCCGGCAGCGACGACGCCCTGCAAGCCGGCTTCGACGTCGAGCGCGCGTTTTTGACGAAGCTCAATCTCGATCTCACCAGCGCGGCGCAGGTAGACGGAGCCGGCACCGCGGCCTTTACGCCGGAGTTCATGGTGCGTTACCTCGCGGCAATCCGCAAACAGCCGTGGTTCGACGATTTCTATCGCGGCTTACCGATCCTCGGCGTTGATGGAACGCTCGCAACGATCCAAGTAAAGGCCGCGGCCCGCGGCAAGGTCTTTGCCAAGACGGGGACCGATGGCATGGAAAATAATCTCTCGCGCGGCGTGGTCGTCGCCAAAGGTCTCGCCGGATACGTCACGACGCGCAACGGCCGGCACATCGCCTTTGCCGTCTACATCGGCAACGCGGTCTATCCCCACGGCGTAAGCGGCTCCGAGCAAGCCGGTCAAGTCAACGGAGCGATTGCCAACGCGATCTACCTCGACGAGTAGATCACTCTTTCAGCGCGACTGGTTCGAAGTGATACGCGCCGCCGCCGGAGAGCTCCAAGCGTAAGGCCCCGTCTTCGAGTGCGAATGCATTCATCGACGCTAAGTCCTTCGCAAAACGATCGGAGAGCGAGCCCGGCGGGCACATCGCTCGCGTCGTTGCCATCGGGCCGAACACTATTTGATTCGGCCCGGGCACCTTCCACGTGCCGTGACCGCGATTGCAATCAAGCTGCGCGCTGACACTGCCGTCGGCATCGAATTCGAGCGTGTATTTTAAGGGATCGCTCGGTTTCACCGTCGTACCGTCGGCGCTTTCGATCTCGGTCAGCTTCCACGACGTGATCGCGAGGCTCGGTTCGAAGACCATCTCGCCACCGCCGGTTATCTCGAGGCGCAGCATCCCATCCTCGAGCTCGTACGAGCCGACCTTGTTCCAGGCACCGGCGATCGGCCCGGAGAGCGATTCGGGGGGACACATCGCCATCGTGAGCGCCATCGGGTCCGAACTCGAGCTGGGTGTCTCCGGTCACCTTCCACGTGCCGCGGCCGCGATTGCAATCCAATCGCACGATCACGCTGCCGTCGGATTTAAAGGCGACTGCGTACTTCGCGGAATTGTCGGGCTGCTTGGTGGTACCGTCAGGGCTCTCCATCTTCACCAGCTGCCACGACGTGTTTGCGAGGCTTTCGCCCGAAGGGTCCTCGGCTGTCGTTACGAGGAGAAGGGCCGCCGCCCAAAAGCCGATTGCAAAGTGATGAAAACTCTTCATAGCAGCATCATAGCGCAACGTGGCGCCAGCCGGGTTGGAGGCCGAAAAAGACTTTGTCGTAAACCGGGGTTTCCAGTCGGTTGGCCGGGAGGAGTGGCTCTACGGCAAGATTTTAAAAACGATGCCGACGCCGTTAGCGCCGCCGCTGGAGGTGGTCCCGTAGAGCGTGCCGTTCATCTCGGCGAGCCCGTCGTAGGGATAGAGGCCGTCGGAACCGCCTTTGAAGCTGTAGATTACGTGCTCTCCGCCGGAATTACTGACGCTGTAGATGGTTCCCGATCCGCTCGTTCCGCCTTGGTAGGTGGTTCCGTAGAGCTTGCCGCTCAGCGCAACCAGGCCAGCGTATTCCGGATGCGCGCCGTCGTTACCGGCTTTGAAGCGGTAGAGCACGTGTTCGCTCCCGGACGGCGTCACTTTAAAGACCGTTCCCCAACCGGATGAAACGCCGCCTTGGTATGTCGTGCCGTAGAACTCGCCGTTTGCGAGGACGAGACGGGCCAGAGGATACTGTCCGTCGCTTCCGCCTTTGAAGCTGTAGATCACGCGTTCGGTACCCGACGTGCTCACCTTAAAAACCGTACCCGCCCCAGTCTTGCCGCCTTGGTAGGTCGTGCCGTAAAGCTCGCCGTTCAGACCCACGAGCCCGTCAAACGGGTGCGCACCGTCGTTACCGGCTTTGAACCGGTAAAGCACGCGTTCGCTCCCCGACGGGGTTACCTTGAAGACGGTCCCCCAGCCGGTTGAGACTCCGCCTTGGTACGTTGTGCCGTAGAGCGCACCTTTCGCAACCACGAGCCGGCAGTAAGGATATTGACCGTCGTTCCCGCCTTTGAAGCTGTAGATCACGTGCTCGCTGCCCGCTGGATCGATCTTGAAAACGGTTCCCGAGCCCGCGGTACCGCCTTGATACGTCGTCCCGTACAGCTCGCCATCGAGCACCGTCAGCCCGGCGTATGGATGCGCACCGTCGTTGTTGGCCTTGAATCGGTAGAGGACGTGTTCGGCGCCGGCGGCGGTGACCGAGAAAACCGTTCCCCAGCCGCCCGAGGTGCCGCCGCCAAAGGTCGTTCCGTAGAGTTTGCCGCCGAGCGCGGTTAGCCCAGCGTAAGGATTGGCTCCGTCGCTGCTATCCTTGAAACTGTAGAGTAACTTGTAGCCGCTTCCGAGTTGCTCGAGATCGGGCAACGCTGGAGCCGCTCGGTTGAAGAGTCGGAAGCGGCGCAAAACCGCGCGAGCAACTCGCCAGCAGTACGCTGCAAAATATGAAGGCTACTTTACGCATCGCAAGTGTAATTGCGACAAGACCGCGGCGCGATTCCTATTGCCTGGTGAAACCGTCGGGACTCCATCCTTCTGAACCCGCCCCGTGGTGCACGAAGAAGAGTCCGTCGGGATCGTACTGCTTCTTGACCGCGGCGAGCCGTTGGTAGTTCGAGCCCCAGTACGAGTGCTGCCAGTCGGGCTCGAAGAAGTTGCTCTCGGAGAGATACGATCCGCCGGTGCCGGGAACGAGCGCGCGGAGTTCATTCATACAAGCGTCAACTTGCCTCGACCGAGCGCGCCCGGCCGCACTGTCGGGTTCGTGCCCGGCGATGCCCGGATAGGCCGGCCCTTGGCCGTCGGCGGTAATTGCTAGCGCGAAGGCGTGCAGCAGCGCAGGATTGGTAGCCGTGTTTTTTGCGGCTTCGATCGCCTCTGGGGGCGCCCCGGCGAGCCCCTTATTGAAGTGCAGCTCGACGTCGTTGTGTCGCGATCCGGCAAAGAGCGCATCGGCAAGGCGTTCCTGCGCGTCGTGCTCGAGGAGCGTCGCGGGAAGCCAGAGCGATTCGTATCCATAGAGGAACTGACCGACTTGACCGCCGTCGCCGGCCCACCAAAACTCGCCGGGACGCGCGTCGGGTCCGCGGTTGACCGAAACCGCGCTCGGGGCTACGCGCTCGATCGCCTCGAGATTCCACCAGTAGCGCGGCGGAACGCTCAGCAGGCGCGGCGGCGCTGCGAACGTGTAGTCGCCGGGACGGCGGCCGACCCAATCGAGAAACGGTTGCCAGGTCTCCGTAGCGTCGGCACTTGCGACGTCGTAGGAGACCATCGAGATCTCAAACGTATCGTCTCCGCCAAACGCGACGTGTTCGCCCCAGCGGTCGCTGAAGAGACGCTCGGCGTAAAAGCTTACGAACTCGCGGATCAAGCGGCGGAAGGCTTGCGCCGACGACGCTTTGATCGTCATGTGTGCGGCGCCGAAGTACTGCGGCAGTTCGCGCATTCGAAGCGTCAGGCGGCTGACAACGCCGAAAGTTCCGCCTCCGCCGCCTTTGAGCGCCCAGAAGAGATCCGAATTGGTGCATGCGTTGGCGGTGCGGATGCGGCCGTCTGCGGTGATGACTTCGACTTCCAGCAACGCCGCTGCCGCCGTGCCGTAGTGCTTTGAAAAGCTGCCGAAGCCGCCGCTCTGAACCAATCCGGCGACGCCGACGGTCGTGCAACCACCGCCTTGAACGTAGCGTCCCGCTTTGGTCGTCACCGCGTCGTAGGCGTGCACCCAGAGCGCCCCCGACTCGATCGTGACCGCGGGCTGCGGCCGTTCGACGCCGGTGCAGCCGCTGCCGACGAATGCGTCGTGGAGTGTGATCTCTCGCATGTGTCGCGTCCAGACGAGCAGCGAGTCGGGCGCGTTGGACGTTCCGAGATAACTGTGGCCGCCGCCTTTGACGACGAGCCGGAGATCGTGTTCGCGAGCGAAGTTGACGGCCGCAGCGATATCGTGTGCGTTGCGAGCGGCGACGGCGTAGACGCTCGGAGAGCTCGTCCACGCCTCGGTCCAGCCGAGCGTCTGCGTGAGTGCCGGGTTGTTGCCGATGAAGTACGGGTTGTGCAGGTTTTCGAAGAGATTCGAACAGGCTTGCGTGCCGCTTTGATTCGCACACGCGACCAACGGCGAGTTCACGGCGATCAAGTTTCCGCCGGTGTCGCGATCGAGCTGCTCCCACGCAGCCTTCGAGGGCCAAGACGGGTCCTTCGGGCGTCGCCGCCTGAAGCCGTCGTCGTCGGCCCGGATCCGGCGCGGCCAGAGCGACAGGCTCGCCGCCGATGCGGCAAGCTGCAAGAGGCGTCTTCTCTTCATGCCGTAGAGAGTACGCGAGGAGTAACTCGGCTGGCAAGCAGCGCCGGAACGATGCCGAGCGCCTCGAAGAACGCCAGCGATCTCCAGGCGAAGGCGAACCCATGCACCTCGACGATCGCACCGAAGAGGGTCGGCGTGATGAACGCCGCGAGCAGCGTCCAGGTTAAGCCGACGCCGAGTGCGCTGCCCGAATGCTCCTCGCCCCCGATTTCTGCGAACCCGATCACGCTCAGGCCAAGCCAGCCTTCGGCCGTGAACCCGAAGGCAACCGCCAGAAGGCCGGCCAGCCAAGGCGGCGTGCTCGTGCCGATCGTTGCGATGCCGAGGGCGACGAGCGCAACGAGCGCGCAGACCAGCGCGAGCGGCAGCGCGCGGCTTCCGTGAAAGAGTCGATCGCTGAGCCAACCCCACGAGAGCCGCCCGAATACCGCGGCGAGCTGACAGATGGTAAAAAGACCGACCGCGAGGGCCAGCGAATAGCCGGCGCCGCGCGAGAGCGCCAGCGTCAAGAATCCCATTAGCGCGAACTGCGAGCAGATCAAGATCATCGAGGTGATGGTAAGCAGGATCAGACGGGAATCGCGCGCGATCGCCAGCATCTCGACGAGCATCGTCTGCAGCGAGACGCGCTCGCCATGTAGTTCGACCGGTTCTCGGTAGAGCCACGACGCAATCGAGCACGTGACCAGCGTGAGCAAGCCCGCGACCGCGAGTGCGCCGCGGTAGTCGAAGCGCAACGCGATTGCGGGGAGGAGCAGCGATCCGAGCACGCCGGCGATCGGAACGCCGCACTGGCGTACGCCCATCGCCAGCCCGCGGTCGGCCTTGCGAAAGAAAAAAATGATCGCGTGGCTGCCGGCCGGCGTCACTGCAGCGTACCCGACGCCGTACATGAGCAGCCAAAAGATCAGCCACGTGTAGCTATGAACCAGCGATGCCACCAGCAGAGCGAGTCCCATGAAGGCGCCGCTCCAAAATACGACCGCTTTGTCGCCGTAGCGATCGGTCAGGATGCCCGCGACCGACGTCATCGCGACCGATCCGCCGAGTTGGATCGAGAGGATCAGGCCGAGCTGCGGCTGCGACAGGTGCAGGCTATCGCGAAAGAACGGCATCAATGCGCCGGTCGACATGAGCGAGAGCGATGCGCCGACCATCGCCGCGGTGAAGAGCGCGAGCACCTCGTAACGCGACTCGGGAACGGGATTGTGGGGACGCGGGCGCCGGCGGCGAAGCTGCCGCGGGTGGACCGCCAAGCGGACCTGACTCGCTACCTCGTGATCTTCGCCCTGTCGGCGCCGGGGGCGGTGATCGTGTGGTTCGTCTTTCACGGTGTCTATTTCAATCTGACCGAATCGGTCCGGGCAGTTGGCGAAGTTGACGCGGCGACGCAGACCGGCATCGACCTCGGCTACATCGTGATGATTGGTGGTACGTTCCTTCTCGCCGTTCTTGCGGCATGGTCGGGGTATAAGCTCGTCGCGACGCTGTTGCAGCGGCGGCGGCTGCCCTAACGAGCTACTTCGCCGGTGCGCGCCTTGCTCGTCGTCAATCCGCAGTCGCGTCGCGGGCGTCGGCTCGGAAAGTCGGTGCGCGAGGAACTGATCCGGCGCGGGATAGAGGTCACCGAGCAGCGCAAGGCGCGCCCGATCGATGCGATAATCGTCGCGGGCGGAGACGGGACGCTGCTCCCGATGATCGCGCACGCGATCGCACTGCGGGTGCCGGTCGGTATCGTTCCGCTCGGAACGTTTAACGAACTGGCTCGAACGCTGGGCATCCCGCTCGACGTCGGCGAGGCGTGCGACGTGATCGCCGCCGCGCACACGCGCACGATCGACGTCGCGCGCGTCAACGGCTTCTACTACGCGAACGAGGCAAGCGTCGGCATCTCGAGCCGCTTGGCACGACTCCAGAGACCGGCCGACAAACAGCGCTTCGGGAGCTTCGCGGTCGTGATGAGCGCGCTACGTGCGTTGGGCGCCTTCAGTACGGTACGTCCGTTCCGCGTCGACCTCTCGTACGACGACAAGACGGCGCGCTTCAGAACGGTTCAGCTCACCATCGCGAACAGCCACCGCTTCGGCGGCGTCGTCACGGTCGACGGGGCCGGTATCGACGACGGCTGGCTCGATCTCTACTGCGTCGAGATCGATAGTCTCTGGCGGCTTCTCGGCGTGGCCGCGGCGATCGTGACCGGGAGGCACAAGCTGGTTCCGGGCGTGCGGACCTACCGGGCGACGTCGTTTACCATCGCGACCCGCCGTCCGCACCGGATCACTGCCGACGGCGAGCCGGCCGGAAAGACGCCGGCCCGGTTCGAGATCGTCCCCGAAGCCTTGCGCGTCTTCGCCCCGGCCGGCCCGGGCGGTTCCGGTTCCGGTTAAGCAACCGGGCACCGAAAAACGAAAACTTTCTCCGCGCGGCAGCGTATATAGAGGACAGACAGGCACGTCCAGTCCTCCAGGAGCGCCGCAATGAGCCTCTACGAATTCGGTCCATTCAAACTCGACGCGGAGCGGCTGCTGCTCCTCGATCGCCACGAGCCGATTCCTATCGGCCCCAAGGTAGTCGAGACGCTGCTCGCTCTGATCGAGCATCCCGGTGAAGTTCTGACCAAGAACGCGTTGCTGGCGCGCATTTGGCCCGAAGGATACGTCGACGAAGCCAACCTCGCCCAGAATATCTACGTGCTGCGCAAGACGCTGCGCGCGCGCTGGAACGTCGATGCGATCGAAACGATCCCGCGACGCGGCTATCGCTTCGTTGCACCCGTCCGTTTCGTCGCTGATGCTCCCCCTGCGCAGCCGGTTCGGCTGGCGCCGGCGGTGCTTCGCCGGCCGGGTCGCGGGCTGCAGGTCGCGGCGGCCGTGGCCCTGGCGATGATCGCCATTCTCGCGCTGCTGACCGCTCTGCCGCGCGGCGCGGGCGCGCGCTCCAGCCTTTCCAGCGAGGGGACGCGGCTCTACGAAATCGGCCGGTACTACTGGAACATGCGCACGCGCGACGGCGTCACGAAGAGCGTCGCGTACTTCGCGCGCGTGGTCGACACCGATCCGCGCGACGCGAAGGGCTATGCAGCCCTCGCCTCGGCAAACGCAATCATGGCCGATTACAACTTTGGTCCCGCTCCGGCGAAGGTCTATATCGCGCGAGCCCGGGCCTACGCTCAGAAGGCGCTGATCCTCGATTCGCGCTGCGGCGAAGCGTACGCAGTGCTCGGCATGATCGCGACCGAGAAGCATAGCGGCACCCCGCCGGCAATGGCCGAGGCGTCGAAAGACCTCCAGCGCGCGATCGCGCTCGACCCCTCGAGCGGGCCGGCCCACGAGTGGTACGGCATCGCCCTCCTCCAGCAAGGGCGCATCGACGAAGCCTATGCGCAGCTCGGTGAGGCGGCCGAACTCGATCCGCTCTCCGTGGCGACGACGGCCTGGCTGGGCACCGCCGCCTATCTCGAGCGCCGCTACGACGACGCGATCGGATACGCCCGGGAGACGCTCGACCTCTCGCCCCAGCGCAACGACGCTTACGAGACGCTGGGCCTAGCCTACGAGGCGCTCGGGGATGAGCCGCGCGCGGTCGAGGCGTTCAAGCGGCTTGCCGTAACGTGCTCGTCCTGCCGGGCGGAGGCGGCCGCCCTCCTGGCTCCGCTCTACGCCCGGTCCAACCAGATGTCCAAGGCGCGCGCCGAGCTGGCGATCGCCCAGACCCACTCGCACGACGTCTCGCCCGAGGATCTGGCCGTGGCCTTCGAAGCGATGGGCGAGCGTGGCGCCGCGCTCACCTGGCTGCACCGGTCGCTGACCCATTACGCCGAGGCGGAGATCGCCAACGACCCACGATTCGCGAGCCTGCGCCACGCCGCAGCCGTCGCCCAGGCGCAGAAGCCAGCGTAGGGTCCTCCAACTAGGGCTCGCCCGACCCAAACGTCGCGGAACCGCTAGTCGCTCCGCCATCCCGGCTGCGCTCCTGCTCGTCGGCCTCCTCGCTCTCGCCATCCATGGCTCCGGTCGTCGGTCCGACGTTCCGCCATCGCTAGGTCGAGGGGCTCTTGCAGGCGCGAAAAAAATTCTTGGTTCAGGGTCTTGACAGACTCATACCGTTGTTCTATTGTACTAGTGTACTAGTACGACAGTGTGATGGTACTAGGCGCTGAAAGGACACAAAAATGATCCAGACCACGTACACCTCCGACTCCGAAATCGTGCGCGAAGCGCGCACTCCGGTCCGGCTTCCCGACCGCCGCTCGACCGGACTCTTCCCCGGCTGGGGACCCAAGTTTTAAGGTTGCTGCAATGCCGGCCGTTCTAACGGTCGATCCGCGCAGCGGCGTGCCGATCTACCTCCAGATCATCGAGCAAGTCAAACGTTCTATCGCGCTCGGGGTCTTGCAGATCGGCGAACAGCTCCCCACCGTCAAGCAACTCGCAATCGACCTTACCGTCAATCCCAACACCGTCGCCCGCGCATACCGCGAGCTGGAACGCGATCGAGTCATCGAAACCTCCCCCGGACGGGGCTCGTTCGTTCGCGCCAACGGCGTCGCCGAGTTGCCCAAAGTTGCTGCCGAGATCGCCGGCGCTGCTCTCAACGTCGCGCTGCGCGAGGCCAAGTCCGTCGGCCTGGGGCGCGGCGAGGTGCGCAAGCTCTTCGATGCCGCGTTAGAGCGCTGGTTCTCCGACCCTGAGATTTTGAAATGAGCACGATTACAATATCGAACTTGCGTAAGTCGTACGGCCCGATCGTTGCCGTCGATGGGTTCACGCTCGAGATTCCGGGCGCCAGCGTCTTCGGACTGCTCGGTCCGAACGGCGCCGGAAAGACGACGACCTTTAAGTGCATGCTCGGCCTCGCCCGCCCGACCGGCGGAGAGATCCTTTACGATGGAAAGCCGCTCGTGCCTGAGACGTTCGAGCGAATCGCCTACGTTCCCGAGCGCAGCGTTCTCTACGATTGGATGACCGTCGCGGAGCACGTCGAGATGACGCGCCGCGCCTTCAAAAACTTCGATCCGGCACGCGCCCGAGAGCTGCTCGCGCAGTTCAACGTCGATCCGCGCCGCCGCACCCGCGCCCTTTCAAAAGGGATGCGAACCGCGGTGATGGTCGCGATCGCCTTTGCGCGCAATGCCGAGATGCTTATCCTCGACGAGCCGACCGGCGGGCTCGACCCGATCAATCAGCGCCACGTGCTCAGCCTCATGATCAACGAGGCGGCGAAAGGGAACTCGGTCCTCTTCTCGTCGCATCAGATCGGCCAAGTCGAACGGGCGGCCGAGCACATTGCAGTGATCGATCGCGGTCGGATCGTGCTCGAGGGGCTGGTCGACGATCTCAAGGCCGACCGTAAGATCGTCGAAGGCATCTTCCCCGACGTAACCTTCACGCTCGACGGGATCGCCAACGATCCGAACGTGGCTCGCGTCGATCGCACCGAGCGGATCGTGCGCCTGCAGGTAACGGGCGACGCCGACGAGATCGCCGCGCGGCTCTCGCGCGCCGGCGCAATGGGCATCCGCGTGCTCGACCTCAGCCTCGAAGACATCTTCTTGTATGCCGTATCACCGGCAACCGCCACGACCGACATCGTCGTAAAGGAAAGCTCGTCATGACGTACGTTGAATGGCTGCGCGTACGCAACTGCCTCAAGATCGTTGCGATCGTCCTCGGAATCCTGGTCGTTCTGGCACTCGTTCTGCGCGTCTCGTTGGCGCGCTACATGTCGCCGGAGACGTGGGTACAGCAGATCTCCTCGCACCCTGGCTCCAAGGTCACGCACCTGACCGGCGCCGACGGGACGAAGCGAACCATCGTTGACGATCCCAGCGAACAAATCCACGTCGTAATCGACGACCACGGCTACGCGGGCTCGCATATCGTCATCACCGAGCCCACGAGCCGCGCGCACAAGACGCACGATGACGTCACGCACGTCGGGAGCGTCGTCGTCACCGAGGGGCGGCATGGGCGGCATGTCGACGGTCGTCATCGATACGAACGGATCCGTCCCGATGCTCTATTACATGTTGCTGGGCGACGTTGCCGCGCTGATCGTCGCGACGATCCTCGCCGCCCCGCTCGCGCGCGAGATCGACGGGCACCTGGAGATCGCGCTGACCAAGCCCTACCGGCGCGTGCAGTACGCGATCGGCGTGATCGGCGCCGACGTCGCCGGAATCCTGGCAGCGTCGCTGATGACGATCGTGGCGTTCTACATCTGTCAGCTGCTCTTCGAGACGGCCAAGCTCGATTTCAGTGGGATCAACGCGCGCGCGATCGCGATGGGCATCGCCTGGCCGCTGGCCTGGTACGCGCTGCTCTGTGCGGGAACGACGTGGTTGAACCGCGCGTACGGCGCCGTGCTCGGCTTCGCCTGGCCGCTCGCGATTCTGGTCGCCGTACTCCTCTTGATCCAGCCGACTAACCCCGTCGCGCTCTTCGTTCACGACATCGCGTGGGTGTTGTCGCGCTTCAATCCGATGACATACGTTTCGTTCGCCGAGCCGAGCGGGCCAGGGATGGCTATCTATGCGGGATCGGATTTCTGGCCGCGTCTCGGGATGCAAGTCGTGCTCTTCGTGGTTTACAGTTCGCTCGCCGTCTGGAAATGGCAGCGCGTGGAGGCTTGATCGTGGAAATCATTGGAACACACTTTACGCTCTCGCTGGGGTCCTGGCGCTTGCGCCTGCTCTTCGCCATCGAAGAAGCCGACGAGCGTCCTGCGGAGAAGGTGCGTCCGCCGCATCGCCTTCGCGTAGTCCCCGAAGACGAATTCGTCCGGTAAGGAAGCCCAGATCTGCCTGTAAAATACGAAGCCGGTGCGGACGGCGGGGCGGGAAAATTTGAAGCCGTCCTTGCCCACCGTGTAGAGAAAGATGTTGGGAATCAGCGGATCGCCGCTGATGTTGAAGCCGTACTGGCCGACCAGCGTGGTGAACGTGCCGCCCGTCTGCAGCGAAGTGAGCAGCGTGCGGCGCGTCGTTGCGGCGACTCGCTGCTGGGCGGACATTATCACCTGCGCGGCCGCGTAGCCGTAGGCCGAAAAGGCGGTGATCTGGGTGACTTCGCGCTCGAAATCGGTCAGCAGCTGCAGCGCGCTAGGAATGCGTTCGAGCGGCGGTAACGACGAGGCGATGTCGGCGCCGTCGAGCGTCTTGCCGTAGTTCGCGATCGTATCCATGTTGTAAAAGCCGTCGCTTGCGCCAAAATCGCCCTTGTAACCGGCAAGGCGCAACGCCTCGGCGATGGGACCGAGTTGCGCGGTCTTTCCGCCGAGGAAGACGTATTCGGGAGAGCGATCGAACACGGTCCGTGCCGCCTCGGCCGGATCGGTCTTATTGAGCGGAAAGAGCAGAAGGTCGGCCTGATGGCGACTGTTCTGCGCCGTCTGAACGAAGCCGCGCGCAACGTCGTATCCATAATCGCCGTCGTAGGCGACCGCCACGACCCGGGCATTGCGCCTGTGCTCGAGCACGGCGCCGGCGAAGAGTCCGCCCGAGGTGCTGTCCTTGGCCGGGAGACGATAGACGTTGTGGTAACCGCGCTGCGTGACCGCGTCGGCGGTGACGGTTGGCACGATCAGGGCAAATCCCATGTTCGCGTAACGGGAGAGCGACGCCAGCGTCATCGCGGCGGTCAAGTTGCCGATCACGCCGATCACCGTCGAGTCGGCGGCTGCAACGTTTGCGTTCGAAGCCGCCAGTCCCGGATCGTTACGGTCGTCGAGCGGACGCATTCCCCAGACGTGTGAGATCGGCGCACTGAATCGGTTGGCCTCGTCTACTGCGGCTTGAACGCCCTTGACGATCTCCTGTCCGTATTTTTGAAGCTCACCCGAGAGTGTCACGTTGACCGCGATCGTCAGCTGCTGGAGAAACTGCGGATTGATCGGCTGGATCGGCGGGATGACCTGCGCGCACGCCGGCCGCGCGAGGCCGCTCGCCGCGACTGCGCCGGCGGCCGCGAGAAAGCCGCGGCGTTTCACGCAAAGCCGCCGACGGTGGTGAGCAGGAAGAAGATCGAAAATGTCATGTTCGAGATGAAGACCCGTTCGTTTATCTCGAAGAGGTTGGCTCCGCTGCGGAAGAGATACTCTTCATAAAAGATTAGAACCGCGACAGCGGCGACCCCCAGGTAGTATGGGGGACCGGCTCCGGCGAGCAAGCCCGCGCCCGCGAGCAACAAGAGCATGACCGCATGCAGGACGATCGGCAACACGCGCCCGCTCGCTTCTCCAAAACGAGCCGGTAGCGAGCTTATTCCCTGAGCTCGATCGACGCCGACGTCCATGAGTGCGTAGATGATATCGAATCCAGCCACCCAGATCGTTACCGCGGCGAAAAGCAGAACCGCCGGCCACGTGATTCGGCCGGCGATGGCGATATAGGCTCCGAGCGGAGCCAGTCCGTCGACGGCACCGAGAATAAAGTGAACCAGCCACGTGAAACGCTTGCACAACGGATAGAAGAGCAGCAGCACGACCGCAATCGGCAAGAGCTTGAGGCAGAGCGGGTTGAGCATCCACGCGGCCCAGAGCAGCAGCGCGAGACCTGCGACCGTCGCCCAGAGCATCGCCGCCGGAGAGAGCGTGCCGCTGGCGACCGCGCGCCGCGCGGTGCGCGGGTTGGCGGCATCGATCTCGCGATCGAGAAAGCGGTTCGCCGCCATTGCAGCGGTGCGCGCGCCGAGCACCGCCAGGGTGATCCATCCGAGCGCCGCCGCCGAAGGAATTCCGCGGGCAGCGAGGATCGCGCCGACGTAGGCAAAGGGCAGCGCAAAGAGCGTGTGCTCGATGCGGATCTCTTTGAGAAAGAGCGCCAGCGATTTCACGAGCTCGGGTCCGGTACCGGTGCGGATCGCGCGAGCCGCTGCGACGCTCGCGGGCCTTGGCCCGACCATTCGTCGGAGACGAGCGCGTCGGCGATGCGATCGAGGCCATAACTGCGCCAGCGCTCGGTCACGCGCTGGCGCGTCGCAGCATCCATGATCGTCTCGTCGGGCCAAACGCGCTTATATCCCTCCGATTCGTCCTTGCGCGTCGCGTCGATCCCGATCTTCGTGCCGTAAGCGATGCTGTAGGATCCGTGATCGAGATCGTCGACCGGCCCGGGCATCGTCACGACGTCGCGCTCGGGTGCGAGGTTGTTGAGCACGAACCACGCGACTTGGCGCACGTCTTGCACGTCGACGTCGTGGTCGACGATGACCAGCACGCGCGTGAGCATCATCATATGTCCCAGCCCCCAGAGGGCGTTCATCACCTTCTTCGCTTGACCGGGATAGGATTTCTTGATCGAGACGATCGCGAGGTTGTGAAATCCGCCTTCCACCGGAAGATTCATGTCGACGACCTCGGGAAGCATCGCTTGCAAGAGCGGAAGGAAGATCCGTTCGGTCGCCTTTCCAAGCCATGCGTCTTCCATCGGCGGTTTGCCGACGACGGTCGCGGCATAGATCGGATCGCGCCGGTGGGTGATGTGCGTGACGTGAAAGGTCGGATACCGATCGGCCGGCGTGTAGACGCCGGTATGATCGCCGAACGGCCCTTCGAGCCGAAGGTCCTCATTGTCCACGTATCCTTCGAGCACGAATTCGGCGTCGGCGGGCACGACGAGATCGAGCGTCTTGGCTTTTACCAGCTCGACCGGCTTGCCGCGCAGCAGACCGGCGAAGGCGAACTCGTCGAGCAGCGGCGGAAGCGGAGCCGTCGCGGCGTACGTGAGCACCGGATCGGTGCCGATCGCGACGGCAACCGGAATCTTCGCGCCCCACGCGTCGGCGTGCGCCCGGCCGTGTTTGTGACGCTGCCAGTGCATCGCCGTCTCGCGCGCGTTGAAGACTTGCATGCGATAGATGCCGACGTTGAGGCGCCCCTTGCGTGGGTCTTTGGTGATCACCAGCGGCAGCGTGATGAACGGCCCGGCATCGCCCGGCCACGTCGTCAGCACCGGAAGCTTGGTGAGATCCGGCTCGGCCATCTCCACGTCCTGAACGCTGCCGCGGCGCGCGACGCGCGGGAGCGCCGCGGCAAGCGGCGCAAGGCGCAGCGCGCTCTCGATTTTGCCGGCGAACGTTCCCGAGGGCGGAGAGAGATCGATCAGCTTTCGGATGCGCGCCCCTACCTCGTCGAGATCGTTTGCTCCGAGCGCGATCGCCATCCGGCGGCGCGCCCCGAACTGATTGGTCAGTACGGGGAACTTCGAGCCGGCGACGTCGGTGAAGAGCAAGGCGGGGCCGCCGGCCTTTACGACCCGATCGGTGATCTCGCTGATCTCGAGCCGAGGATCGACGCGCGCGGAGACGACGTGCAGCTCGCCGGCCTTGCGCAACGCGTCGACAAAAGCCGCAAGCGACGGAAAAGGCATCGCCGCGACACTTACGCCCTAGAGCGAGCGATTACTCCGTGCGTGCCGGGATGGCGGCGACGAAACGCGCCCCGCCGGCCGGTGCGTCGCCGACCGTGACCTCGCCGTCGTGGGCGGATACGATCCAGCGTACGATCGCAAGGCCGAGCCCGGTGCCCGAGCCGTCGTTCGTGCGGCGGTAGAAGCGCTCGAAGATGCGCTGTCGCTCGTCCGGCGGTATGCCGTCGCCGTCATCGTCGACGACGATCTCGCAGAGGCGGCCGTTCTTTCGCGAAGCGATGGAGACGTTTGCGCGGGCGTGGCGGACCGCGTTGTCGAGCAGGTTGCGCGCAAGCTCCTTGAGCCGGCGTTCGTCGCCGTCGACGATCGCGCTCGACGGCGAGACATCCAGCCGTATGCCGCGCGCGGCTGCCACCGGCTGCGTCTCGCGCGAGGAACTGGCCACGACGCTCGCCAGGTCGACCGGTTCGCATTGGAGCGCGGGTCGACCCGGATCGCGCGCCAGCGTCAAGAGATCGGTGACGACCCGCGAGGCTTCGAGCGCGCTCCGGGTGATCGCTTCGAACGCGTCACGACTCGGCTCGGAGGCACCGGCCCGCGCGGCTTGAGCGATGGCGGCAATCGCAGCGAGCGGCGAGCGCAGCTCGTGCGCGGCGTCGGCGGCGAAGAGGCGCTCGCGTTCGCGTGCGGCATCGAGCGGCGCAATGGTCGCGCGCGCCAGCAAATACGACGCGATGGCGACGATGGCGATCAGCGGCGCGTCGATCGCCGCTAGCGTAACGACGACGCGCCGCATTGCCGCGGCGAGTGCGCTCGCACCCTCCGGGGTGCCGAGCGCGGGAGCGAGCAACGATCCGTACTCGCGCGCCATGAAGGCATAGGCGCCGACGCTCAGCGCAAAGAGCACGAAGACGAAGATGCAGAGGTAGAACGCCGCCGCGCGCGCGATCAATTCAGGTTCTCAAGCGGTACCCGATACCCCACACGGTTTCGATGACGCCGCTGGCTCCCAAGGCCTTGAACTTTCGGCGAAGCTGACTCACGTAGACGTCGACGATGTTGCTGGAACCGTCGAAATCGTAATCCCAAATGCGCTCGACGATCTGGGAGCGTGAGAGCGCGATACCGGCATTGCGTGCCAGGAATTCGAGGAGTCGAAACTCGGTCGCGCCCAGCGAGACCGGCCGGCCATCGTAGGCTACGGTCCGAGCGGCGAGGTCGACGCGCAACAGGCCGGCCTCGACGACGGTGAGCAACGGGCGCTCGCCGCGGCGCAGGATGGCCCCGACGCGCGCGATCAGTTCTTCCTCCACGAATGGTTTGACGAGATAATCGTCGGCGCCGCAGTTGAGCCCGGCGACGCGATCCTCGACGGCATCCCGAGCGGTTAGCATCAGGATCGGTGTTTGCACGCCCTCGGCACGGGCGCGGCGCGCGAGCGTGAAGCCGTCCACGCCGGGCAGCCCAACGTCGACGATTGCCGCGTCGTAGCTATGGCTCAAGAGGTGATCGAGACCGGTTTCGCCATCGGCGACGACGTTGGCGGCGAACTTACGGGCCTCGAGCATCGCTCGAATCGAGTTTGCGACCGGGAGGTTGTCCTCCACGACGAGCACGCGCATATAACTACCTATACTTCAACGGTCCGGCTAATACTTCAACGGTCCGGGGAAAGCTATCGTGAATGCGGAGCTGAAGTACGGATGCTGGCCGGGCGGTTGAACCTCCTGGAAGAGCAGCCGGCACGGGGCGATTTGTACCGCGGCGTAGTAGACGAAGTCGCGGTTGATGAACGGATTGGCATAAGCGTCGTAACGTAAGCCGAGATACGCGTGCGGTATTGGATAGTACTTCAGCCGCACGTATCCGCCCGACGAATGCTGGTTGGTTAAGAAGCCGTCCACGTCGTGGTCGTCGCCGTACCATTGTTCGGCTTGAAAGTCCAGCGGACCGTAGCTGCCGTGGGCCAGCAGACCGTAGCGTTGGTAGAGATCGGCGAACGGAAGACGTCCCGTCGGCTGTACGCCGAGCGTGCCTCCTAGCGCCGTGCCCCCGACGTCGAATTCCCCGCGCTTCGCCTGGACCAGCGTCTGGCGCAGCCAGATCGAAAACTCGGGTGTGCGCAGCCACGTGTTCTCGCCGGTCGGCACCGGCTTTCCGCCGTATGCCGCACCTTGGAAGAATGCGAAGCTGACCGTTCCCGTCGCCGTGAGGTTGCCGATCGTGCGCGTTGCCTGGAGTCCCCAACGCGGCGACGAGAGCGGCAGGTTGTTCAAGCCGACGTGCGCGCCGTAGTAGCCGTACTGCGTGAGATCGTCGAGACGCTGACCGGGCGACTGCGCCAACGGCAGCTCGTTGAGCCCTCCGCGGTAGAGGCTCTGCGTATGCTGGTTGTATTCGGCGAGGAAAGCGAGATACGTAGCCGACGGGCCGCCGCCGGCGCCCAGGCTATAGTGAACGAATGCGGTGATGGGTCCGAGGTTGCCGCTGGCCAGGACGATGCCGCCGGGCGAGAACTCGCGCGACCCGGATGCCGGATACTTGTCGTACTCCAGCTGATAGCGGATCGCGAAGATCGTTGTGCCGTGTTCGGGCAGAGGGAGACGGTATCCGTGCGAACGGAAGTAGTTGCCGAATGCGTTGAGCTCCGGCAGGACGCTGTGGCACTGGCCGCAGCGCAAGTGATAGCGCTGGGCGAAAATTGGAATCGCCGAGGCCGGGGCGCTGGTCAGCATGAAGAGTGCAGCTGCAAACGCAGCGACGATGATGTTATTGCGCAATGATTGCGCCTCGCATCGGAGCGCCGTAGTGGAAGAAGCAGCCGTAAAGATAGGTTCCGGCTCGATCTGCGGTGATCTCTTGCGAGGAAGTACCGGCTTGCAGCACGCCGCTGCTGAATCCGCCGGAGAGGTTCGTCCCGGACTGCTGCTGCGCGGAGATGCCGAACGGTGAGCCGCTCGGAAAACTCGTCGCATTTGGGATGATCGTCGCGGTGTGCGCGAAACTGTCCGTGTTCATGAAGTGAATCTGCGTTCCCACCGCGACGGTGGTGACAGGCGGGGTCATACCGCCGCTCTGTCCGTAGGGAGTCGATACGGGCTGGCTGAGTGTCAGGTTGACGTCGATCGTCACGCCGCCGCCACCCCCACTGGTCGTCGGTACGCCGCCGTTGGTGCAGGCGCCCAGCAGCAGCAACGCAGCCGCTGCAATTGCCGGTCGAACGATCATTTGCGCGCGCCCTCCGTCTGTTCGCGCAACGCGTCGACGATCTCATCGTTGAGAACCGTCGAGGCGAGAATTGTTTTGACGAAAGTCCCGCCCGCATCGAAGAGGTAGACGAAGGTTGTGTGACGATCGTTCTGCCCGTTTTTACCCTCGACCGAGATCACGCCGAACTCGCGCATCACCTTGTGAACGTCGGTACGCGTTCCGCCGGCGAGCAGCCAGTAGCGCGGGTTTGCGTCGAAACGCCGCGCGAGCTCGCGCATCGCCTGCGGCGAGTCGTGCTCGGGATCGAGCGTGATGGTGAGCAATCGACCGTCGATATGTTCGCGCTCGATCTTCCGCGCCGCATCGGCAAACTGGCCGTTGATCAAAGGACAGGCGTCGTTGCAGTGCGCCGAAACGAACGTAATGATCAGCGGCTTACCGTGCAGCGATGAAAGCTCGAAAGTCCTGCCCAGCTGATCGACGAGATGCGGTTGTTGCACCGCGACCGGCCGTTTCGCCGTTAACGGAGTCGGTGCGGGGACCGCGTATCCGCCCTTGCCCGGCGAGGCCGTCGGCCCGGGCGTTGCACCGGCGACGACTTCGATCACGTCGCGCATCGCGAACTCGATATAGTGAAAGGCGCAGCCGATCAAATAGGTTCCGGGGTTCGGAAGAGTGACCGTAACCGACTGGCCGGGGTTGAGCGTGCCGCTTGCGTAGCCCGGCCCGAGCTTGCCGTTTCCGCTGGGATTGAACGACAGGCTCGGGCTGGGCGGAAAATTAGCCGGTGGAGAGGAGGCCACGGCGATCACGTTGAGCGTGTGAGGATCCACCGACGAAAGATTCGAAACCGTAATCTTCGCGCCGGGCGGGAACGCAAGTACTTGCGAGGTTTGATTCTGCGTGTAACCGCTTACGGTTCCCCACACGGGGTCTTTGACAACACCGATCTTTCCCGTCGGGATCGCGACGCCGATCGCCTGGGAGGGCAGCGGCGAGGGTGTCCCGCTACCGCCGCCCGCGACGTTCGTCAAGCCGCCGCCATTCGTACAAGCGGCGGCCGCGCAGGCGAAAAGGATCGCTAGACCGGTTGCCGGGCCTCCAAATCTCATCGGCCCGGCTTGGTGGCTTGCGGTCCGGGCGTCGCGTTGGCTTTCACCACGATGACGTCTTGCATGCCTTCGTGATAGTGGAAGGCGCAGCCAAACAGATAGATGCCGGCCTTCTTCAAGTTAACCGTAACCGAAGAACCCGGGTTGATCGCGCCGCTCCGATACCCATTTTTCAGCGGGCCGCCCGAGGGCATCGTCGAGAGCATCGGATTCGTCGGAAACTTTGCCGGCGGTCCGGTGATTTTCGCCACGACGTTGAGCGTGTGATCGAGGCTGCGGGAGATGTTCTTGATCGTGAGCTTGGTGCGGGGCGGAAAGCCCAGCGCCTGCGAAAACTGTTGTTGCGTGAAACCGCCGAGCGTCGCGCTCCAGAACGGGTCCATGATCGTTCCAAGACCCTCCGAAGGGAGTTCCTCCATTGCCGTCCCGGTCTTACCATCGGGGAGTTGGGCGGTAAAGATCAGATCCCGGCATATTGGGAAGCGCGCCGGTGACGTTGTTGCCCGCGGTATTGTTGCCGTAATTACCGCCGCAAGCCGCGAGCACGGCGGCAGCGAGGGCTACGGAGAGCGCTGCTAGTTTCCTAGACATGATACCTCCAGCGAAGTGTGGGTTGTGGTTGTACCCTAGCGATGAGGGATGAAAAAAGTGTGAAATCGAGGTTTAGGAGCTGCGGGACTCCTACGGGATCTTTATGGAGTCTCGCATCGCTGCGGCAACGTTTTGCAGGGCAGGATCTCCGGCAGCATCGAGCATCGCCTGAGCGAATGCATTGCGGGCCGCTGAGCGCTCTCCTTCTCTAAAGAGGACGACGCCCAAGGCAAACCTCGCGCGTGCATAGGTGGGCGCTAGCGAGAGTGCACTGCGCAGTTCGCGCTCGGCCGCGTCGTAGCGTCCTAGGCGCTCTTCGGCTAGCGCGAGATCGTAGTGCGCGACGGCGTACGATGGGTTGGCATGCAGCAGTTTGCCAAAATCGGCGCGCGCGGTGACCGCATCGCCCGCCTGCAGCGCGACGAGGCCGCGCGAATAGAGCGCGCGCGCAGAGTCGGGATCGAGCGTCACGTATCGATCGGCCAGCGTTCGCGCTTCGCGTAGATCGCCGCGCGCCAGATCGACCGAGATTAGATTTGCTATTGCCGCGAGGAAGGCGGGGTCGATAGCGATGGCTGCGCGCAACTCGCGCGCAGAGTCGTCGTATTTTTGCAGATTCGCATAGGCGATCGCGAGGTTGTATCGCGCGGTCGAGCCTTTTGGTTCCGGAGGGTTCAGTGCGACGATGCGTTCGAACTCGGCGACTGCCGACTTCCAGTCGCCGCGCGCCTCGGCGCTAAGGCCGATCTTGAAGCGTTCTTCGACTTCCCGCTGCACCGCGAATGCGCGCAGCGTGGGAACCGACGTGGTCCGCGGCAGCGGGGCGGGCGTCCCATAGGTCTGCGCCAACCCCGGGGTCGCGGTGAGCGCGGTGAGCAGGGTGCCGAGAAGCAGAACCCGCATCGCTCACGGCATGTTAGGGTCAAGCGGCAGCTCGGCCTCGCGCCACCCCGAGGATGCGGCCGCACGCTCGGGTTTGCACTCCCAGCCGACGCGCCCGGCCGAGGTAATCGGCCCTAGGAGGGCGGGCGCCGTTGAGGGCGTGAGCGCCCCCGAGAGTAAATCTTCGAGCGAGGACGCGTCCGCCAGCGCGATCCGGCCGCAGAAGAAGGCGGCAGCCAGAAGCACGATGGCGAGGACGTGGGGGACCAGGGTTCTTGACACTCCTCTCATTATAGCCGAGAGTCTAAAGAATCCGTGAATCGCACGCTTGATTGCGCCTGGGCACTGCTCCTAGTCATGCTCTTGGCGGCGCCGGCGCGCGGGCAAGCTCCCTTAGTCGTCGGATCGGTCCGGGACCAGCACGGTGCTCCCATCGCCGGCGCCGACGTCAGCGGCCGCACCGGAGCGGGCGTACGGGTCGCGGTCTCGACCGATACCGCCGGCACGTTTGCCCTCGAGAGCGGCGACCTCTCCTCGCTGGTCGTCAGCTGCCGGTACTGCCAACCAACGCTAGTCGCGGTAAAAGCGGGCGAACCAGTGGTGGCGATCGTTCGCCGGTACGACGCACTCGCCGACGATTCACCATCGCCCGGCGACCTCGCCAATCTGCCCTACGCACACGTCGAATCGTCGGTCGCGTTGCGCCCGTTCACGCTGCTCGCGCAGAGCACCGGCATCTATCCCGGTTCGCGTGTGAGCGATCGCGGGCTCTCTTCGGAGGGATCGCTGCTGATCGACAACGGAACCCCGAACTACGATATCGTCGACGGCCTCTCGCCATACGTGGCAATCCCGGCGAGTTACCAGCAGAGCTCCGATCTGCACGGCGCAGCGAATGCGTTTCTCTACGGCAACCAAGCCGGCGGCGGTACCGTGCAGTTAGAACCGTTCCTGGGGGGATCGAGCCCGCAGGTTGCAACCGTCGGCGACGACGTGGTCGGACGAGCGCAGGTTGGATCGGACGACGCGGAGATCGCCGTCGGCACGTACAGCAACGACCAGGAGTCGCGCCAGCGCACCGACGTCTCGGCGACGTTGGCGCTCCCCGATCAGGAATCGCTGGCCGTAGCCGGTGGAACCGAACAGGGCCGATTGTACGGTACGCCGGGATCGTCTCTTGCCAGCAGCTTCTCGTTCGGGAACGCCGAGTTCAACGATCCGCGACTGCTCAACCTGTCGCTCTCTGCGCTAGCCGATCGTGGTTCGTACACGCAGACGTACGGCGAGTACCCGATCGGCACGGTCTGGTCGGATTCGGGCTTTAGCGCCGGCTTTCACACCAATGGCCCCGTTTTCGCTTTCGCCGACGCCGGCGTGCGCTCGTCGACGGGATTCTACGACGCGGAAGCGTTGCCGTTCGGACCGCCGCGAACTGGAGCGATGCTCTCGCAGACCCGCGCGGATGCCGGCGTCGTCGCCGCCGGAGACGATTATCGAATCAGCGCCGGTGTCGGCGCCTACTGGATAAACTACTCGGGCGGCTGGGGCGGCATCTCCGTGCCGGTGCATGCTGCCCTGGCCGTTCCGTCGGTGCAAGCCCAGCTCTTTCCCAACGGAAAGTGGAACGTCGACCTTCAGGGGAGTGGTTCGTTCTTGCTTCCGACATTCGTCCAGCAGTACGGCTTTCCGTTTCGATACTCGAGTACGGTCGAGTACCAGCGCAACTCGCTTCTCGCCGGCGGTCTCACGTATACCGACAACTCAAGGCTGCGCCTCTCGTTCGAACAAGCCTCGCAGAACGTCGGGGGCTCGTCGATCGGCACGGTTACGTCGACTGGATTCTCGGCGACGTGGCAATTTGCGCCGGCGCTATCGCTGCGGGCGTGGACGATGCACGTAACCGACACCGCGCCGATTTACGGCGACGGACTACCGTACGGCGGCAACGCTCCGACCGTAAACGCTTTCTGGTTAACCTATGAGAACCCGGGGGCGGTACGACTCGACGTCATCTATCGGCGCGATCTGCTCGACGCAGACCCCTTCTACCACTTCGACGGTTCGGTCTCCGGACCGATCTCGGGTCAGCTGCGATGGTATGCCGGCGTCGAGGATCGCTTGCGCCAAACCTTTGTCGACGCCGGCATACGTTTTGCCGCTCGCTAGCGGCGATTCGATCTAGTCGTCGTGCCGCGCGTGCGGACGCCGTCGGCGACGCGTTGGCGGAGCGCCGGCCGCGCCCACCGCGCCGGCCGCGCCCACCGCGCCAGCCGCGCCCGCCGCGTCGCGCGGCTCACGGGCGACGCGCGGACCGCGCGAACTGAAGTCGCCGTTGGGCGACGCGCCTCCGAGCAGCGCCTTTCGCGAGAGATTGATGCGGCCTTGTCCGTCGATTTCCATCACCTTCACGATGATCTCGTCGCCGAACTTGACGACGTCCTCGACCTTCTCGACGCGCTTCGGCGCGAGTTGGCTGATGTGCACCAGGCCTTCTTTGCCGGGAAGGATCTGCACGAACGCGCCGATGTTGATGATGCGCGTCACCGTGCCGAGGTAGGTCTCGCCGACCATGACGTCCTTGGTGAGGTTCTCGACGATCTGCTTGGCCTTTTCGCCGGATGCGCCGTCGAGCGACGTGATGAAGACGCTGCCGTCGTCCTCGATGTCGATCTTCTCGACGCCGGTGTCGGCGATGATCTTGTTGATGATCTTGCCGCCGGGGCCGATGACGTCCTTGATCTTGGCCGGATCGATCTTCATGACGATCATCCGCGGCGCGTAGGGCGAGAGCTCTTCGCGCGGCGCGGCGATCGTCTCGGCGAGCTTGTCGATGATGAAGTGCCGCGATTTCTTCGCTTGCTCCATCGCTTCGCGCATGATCTCGATCGTGACGCCCTGGACTTTGATGTCCATCTGGATCGCGGTGATGCCCTTCTTCGTGCCCGCGACTTTGAAGTCCATCTCGCCGAGCGCGTCTTCGAGGCCCTGGATGTCGGTGAGGACCGCGTACTTATCGCCTTTGAGAATCAAGCCCATCGCGACGCCGGCGACGTGGTCGCGAATCGGCACGCCGGCGTCCATGAGCGCGAGCGTCGAACCGCAGACCGACGCCATCGACGACGAGCCGTTCGATTCGAGCACTTCGCTCATCAGGCGCAGCGTGTACGGGAACTCGTCCTTCGGCGGCAGCACCGGCACGAGCGCGCGTTCCGCGAGGTGCCCGTGGCCGATTTCGCGCCGGCCCGGCCCGCGCATCGGCCGCGTCTCGCCGACCGAGTACGGCGGGAAGTTGTAGAAGTGCATGTAGCGCTTGTCTTCCAAGCGCCACGATACCGTCGAGCCGCTGCGCGTCGCTGGTCGAGCCGAGCGTCGCGGCGGTGAAGACTTGCGTCTGTCCGCGCGTGAAGACGCCCGAGCCGTGGACGCGCGGCACGTAGTGCACCTTGCACCAGATCGGACGGATCTCGTCGGGCTTGCGGCCGTCGGGACGCATCTTCTCGTCGACGACCATCGTGCGCAGCTCGTCCTCTTCCATCGCCTTGATGATCTTGTCGAACTCCTTGGCGGTGGTCGGATCCTCGAGCAGCGCCTTGACGTCTTCGTCCTTCTTGCCGCACTTGGCGAGCGCCGCGTCGACGTTCAACGCGCTAAAGGCTTCTTCGCGCTCTTGCTTCTCGACGATGCGCATCGCTTTGGCGACGTCCTTGGCGAACGCTTTGCGGACCCACGTCTCGAGGCCGGCGTTGACCGCCGCTACAGGGAACTCGCGCTTGGCCTTGCCGGCCTTTTTCGCGAGCTTGTCGATCGCTTCGACGATCTTGCGGATCTCCGCGTGCGCGAACTCGACGGCGCCGAGGAACTCTTCCTCGTCGATCTCCTTGCCGCCGCCTTCGACCATCATCACCGCGTCGGCCGTGCCGGCGATGACGATATCCATGCCGCCGCTTTCGTACTGCGGCAGCGTCGGATTGCAGATGTACTCGCCGTTCTCGTCGCGGCCGACGCGCACGGCGGCGACCGTCTTCTCGAACGGAATGTCGCTCAGCGCGAGCGCGGCGCCGGCGGCGCAAACGCCGAGCACGTCGGCGTCGAGCTCGGGATCGATCGAGAGCACGGTCGCGACGACCTGAACGTCGTTGCGGAAACCGTCGGGAAAGAGCGGGCGAATCGGGCGGTCGATTTGACGCGAGCTGAGCACCGCGTGTTCGGAGGGGCGACCTTCACGCTTGATGAAACCGCCGGGGATCTTTCCGGCGGCGTACATCTTCTCTTCGAAATCGCAGGTAAGTGGGAAGAAGTCGATGCCTTCGCGAGGCTTGTCGGAGGCGGTAACGGCGCAGAGCACGACGTTTTGATCGCCATAACGAACCAGCGCGGAGCCGTTTGCTTGCTTCGCTAGTTCGCCGGTTTCGATGGTCATCGTGCGCCCGCCGACCGTAAGTGTTACGGATTCGGGCACATTATCTCCTAAATGTATTCGTTTTTTTCTATTTGTGAACGACCGGCCATTCGGGCCGGCTCGAGGGGCGACCTGCTCGCGAGACGAGCCCAGGCGGTGCCACGCGGCCAGGATGTGTCCCGTTGCGGTCGGTATAACGGCACCATGCAGACCCTAACCGCCGAGGGCTTGACCGAACTCAAGCTCAAGGCTAACGACGTTCGCCAAGGCATCATCCGTTCGTTACTCGCAGCCGGATCCGGGCACTCCGCCGGGCCGCTCGATATGTCCGACGTCTTCGCCGCGCTCTACGGGCACCTAATACGACACGATCCAACTCGCCCCGACTGGCCGGATCGCGACCGCCTGCTCCTCTCGTGCGGGCATATCGCGCCGGTGCGGTACTCCGCGATGGCCAACTTCGGCTACTTTCCGGTCGAGGAGTTGCTCACGCTGCGAAAATTCGGCTCGCGCTTGCAGGGCCACCCGGAGCGGGTGAGCCTTCCGTCGGTCGAGACGACCTCGGGCCCGCTCGGCGAGGGGTTGGCACAAGGCGTCGGCATGGCGCTCGGTGCGAAGATGGACGGTAAGGATTTTCACGTCTGGGTCGTCACGTCGGATGCCGAGCACCAATGCGGCCTCCATTGGGAGGCGGTGCTGACCGGCGCAAAGTTCAAGCTCGACAACCTCACCGCGATCGTCGACCGCAACTTCATCCAGATCGACGGCAGCACCGAAGACGTAATGCCGCTCGAGCCGTTCGCCGACAAGTATCGCGCCTTCAACTGGGAGGTGCTCGAGTGCGACGGCAACGATATCGCCGCGTTCATCGAGACCGCCGAGCGCGCTAGACGCTGCACCGGCAAGCCGCAGGTGATCATCGCCAACACGGTGCCGGGCAAGGGCGTCTCTTATATGGAAGGCGACTACACCTGGCACGGAAAGCCGCCCAACGCGCAGCAGGCCGAACAAGCGCTGCGCGAACTCGCCGCCGAGCGTGAAAGGATCCTCGCCGATGGCTAGCACGACGAGACTCTCCGGCGCTGCCGCCGAGGCGATGCATTTGGTCGATTACCGCGCCGGCGATCTCAAACAGGTTCCGACGCGCAACGGCTTCGGCGAGGGCTTGATCGAGGCCGGCGCGCGCGACGGGAACGTGCTCGCGATCTGCGCCGACCTTTCGGAGTCGACCCGCTTCGAAGGTTTCAAGAAGGCGCATCCGGCGCAGTACATCGAGATCGGCGTCTCCGAGCAGATGCTCGTGGCGATGGCCGGCGGGCTCGCCTCGGTCGGCAAGATTCCGTGGATCGCGAGCTACGCGATGTTCAATCCGGGGCGTTCGTGGGAGCAAGTGCGCACGATCATGGCGCTCAACGAGACCAACGTGAAGATCGCCGGCGCTCACGCCGGCGTCTCGGTCGGCCCCGACGGCGCGACGCATCAAGCGATCGAAGATATCGCGATCATGCGCGTCATCCCGCACATGCTGGTCGTCGTGCCGTGCGACGCCGTGCAGACCAAGAAGGCGACGCTAGCGCTCTCGCAGACCTGGGGGCCAACGTATCTGCGCTTCGGGCGCGAGAAGTCGGCGGTCATCACGACCGACGAGACGCCTTTCGAAATCGGCAAGGCGCAGACGTTCCGCGACGGAGACGACGTCGCAATCGTCGCCTGCGGAATTCTGGTGTACAACGCGCTGCTTGCCGCCGACCGGCTGGCGCGTGAAGACGGCATCGAGTGCCGCGTCGTCAACAATCACACCGTCAAGCCGATGGACGAAGCGGCGATCGTCGACGCCGCCCGAAGCTGCGGCGCCGTCGTAACGGTCGAAGAGCACCAACGGCAAGGCGGGATGGGTTCGCGCGTCGCGGAGATACTCGCGCAACGCGAACCGGTCCCGATCGAATTCATCGGCGTCGACGACCGCTTCGGTCAATCGGGCGATCCGGCCGAGTTAATCGAATACTACGGCATGGGCGCCGAGTCGATCCGAGCCGCGGTTCTGCGCGCGCGCGAACGCAAGCAGCGTTAACGCGCTGCGCCCTTTAGCGGCGCAGGCCGAGCTCGGAGATCAGGCTACGGTAGCGCTCCAGATTCTTGGCGTGCAGATAGTTCAGCAGACGCCGGCGCTGTCCGACCTGAAGCAGCAGGCCGTGACGGCTATGGTGATCTTTCTTGTGAATCTTCAGGTGCTCGGTGAGTTGATTGATCGACGCGGTAAGCATCGCGATCTGCACCTCGGCCGATCCGGTGTCGTTCGAACCACGGCCGTATTTGGTGGCGATCTCCGCCTTCTGTTCTTTGGTGAGCGGCAAGAATGAACTCCTTTACAGCAGGATAGTCTCGCTCGGGTACAGCCTGCTCGCGACCGTCCCGGCGACCGGCATAGAATACCAGAGGTGCGCTGCGGGTGCAAGGTGAGGGCCGCCTGGGGCAAAATCCCCGAGTCTGATGGATTTGGGCATACGCGGGCGGGTCGCGCTGGTGACCGGGGCGAGCTCCGGGCTCGGCGAGGCGGTCGCGCACTCGCTCGCGCGCGAGGGCGTGAAACTTGCCTTAGCTGCGCGGCGAACCGAACGGCTCGAGGCCGTCGCCGGCGCGGCGATGGAACTCGGCGCTGCAGAAGCGCGCGGATTTGCGCTCGACCTCGCCGACCCGAAATCGATCGCAGCGATGCTCGACGGCGTACGCAGCGCCTACGGCGACGTCGAGATCGCGATACTCAACGGCGGCGGACCGAAGCCCGGAAAGTTCAGCGACGTCTCGCTCGACGATTGGGACGCCGCGTACCAGCTGGTGCTGCGCAGCATGCTGGACCTCGTCGAAGCGCTCGTTCCGGCGATGCGCGCGAACAGGTGGGGCCGCATCGTTGCGCTGACCTCGACGTCGGTGAAACAGCCGCTCGAAACGCTCGTGCTCTCCAACGCATTTCGCACTGCGCTCGTCTCCGCGTTGAAAACGCTCTCGGGCGAAGTCGCCCGCGACGGCGTAACGGTCAACTCTATCGCCACCGGCCGCATCGAGACCGACCGGCTTCGTGCGCTCTACGGAAATGATGAAGCGGCTCTGCGCGGCGCGGCCGCGGCCGAGGTGCCGATCGGGCGGGTGGCCACGCCGAACGAGTTCGCGCCGATCGTGACGTTTTTGTGCGGCGAAACCGCGCGTTACGTTACCGGTCAGACGATCTCGGTTGACGGGGGCCTTACGCGCGGGCTCTGGGGATGAGCGAACCGGTCTGGAACGGACGCGACGGAACTGCGGGCGGCATCACGTTCGGCGCGGCGCTGACGGCGTTGCACGAAGAGCGCGACGTTTCGCGCGAGCGGCTAGGGCAAGCGCTGGGTTTGAGTGTTGCCGAGTTTGCCGAAGTGCTGACCGGCGCGCGTCGAATCGGCGTTAGCGCGCTTGCTCGCCTTGCTGCCGAGCTTCGAACCCGGCCGATCGAGTTTTTGCAGCGGGTCGGCATCCTCTCGCTCGAGGCCTATGCCTTCGGCCTCGATCCGCTCTACTTTCTTCCCGAGGGACCGCTGCGCTACGACGCCCGGATCTATATGCGCGAGATCAACCCGCGCCACCGCGTTCCGGAGGCCGACATGACGCGCCGCAATCCGACGCTGCAGGCGGTCGCGCAGGACGAGCTTCTCGACGCGGTCGGAAAGATGGAACTCGAACTGGCTTACTTATTACGCACGGCAGTACAACAAGCCGGCGAAACACTGTAGGCGAAGGTGCGCTTGGGGGCGGCGCGAATCACCCGGCCGATATGCACGGATTAGAAGGAAAGCGCGTCGCCGCGCTGATCGGCGACGGGTTTGAGGAGATCGATTTAGCCGAGCCGCGACGCGCGCTTGAAGAGGCCGGCGCGATCGTCACGATCGTCGGTACCGAGGAGCGCTCGCGCCAGCGCATTCGCGGAAAGCGCGGCCTGGACGAAGGGCAGGGCAGTCGTGCCGAAGAGCTGGTCGCCGACTGCACCGCCGAAGATTTCGACGCACTCTTGATCCCCGGAGGGACCTCGCCGGATCGCATCCGCACCGACCAAGAGGTTCATCGCTTCGTGCGCGAGTTCGACACGCTCAAGAAGCCGATGTTCTCGATCGGACACGGCGCGCAGGTTCTGATCTCGTCGCAGCTGGTGCGCGGGCGGCAGGTCACCGGCGTCCATGCGATTGCCGACGACATCCGCAACGCAGGCGGACTCTACCGCGATCAACCGACGGTCTCCGATTCCAACTGGGTGTCGACGCGCGGCGGCGAGGATATCGCGCAGTTCAATCGCTCGATGCTCGAGAAGCTCGCCACCGCGACGCCGACACAAACGGTTATCTAACGGGAAGGCGCGATTTACAGAATAGGATCGTAGCGCGCCAGCGCTTCGCCGTATTGGCGCAGCGCGAAGAACGAGACGATCGCGCAGAACGCAAGCTCGGCAAGAATCGAGTTTGCCCAGATCGCCAGCGCGTACGCCGCCGCACTTGCTCCGGCCGCTAGCATAATATAAAGCGCGCGCGAGTAGCTGGTGCGGATCGTGGCAGATAGCGCGATCAGCGTGCTGGCCACGACCGCCGCGAGCACGATCAGCAGCGTCACCTCCGCCGCGACGCCCTCGCGAACCACCTGCGCGAGGCTATAGACGATCGCTGCCAGTCCGGCAGCGATGCACGGAACCAGCGCCTTGGCCCTGGCGAGTTCGCGCCCGAAGAGCGGAGCGCTCTGCTCGCAGTAGTCGAGATGCGGGTAGCGGCCCGGGCTCTGCGCGAGCGCGATCGCGATGCCCAGCAGCGAGCAGAAGAGGATCGGCCCGATCGCGCCGTGCGGCTGCACGAAGCCGACCAGGAGCGCCGTCGCGCACGCGTAGAGAACCACGTGCCGCTGTGCGTAGAGGCGCGCGCAGAGAATAGCGGCCAGCGCTCGGAGCGTCACGCCTGGATCACCCGCAGGGCGCGCTCGCGCGGCGCAAACGGCGCCGCAGCCGCGAGGGTCGTGTGGGTCGAGAAGAGCGCGAGCGCTCCGACGGCCTCGAGAATCTGCGCGGCGTAGGCCGGTTGCGGACGGTCAAGCACGACGAGCTGCGGCGCGGCGATCAGCGCGCCGATCAACGGAAAGGCAAAGGCCTCGTGCATCCCGTCCAGCCGTTCGAGCAGCGCTCGCCCGCGCGCCAGCGCATCGGCCGGAGCGACGTTCCAAAGCGCCGCACGGTAGGCGATGTAGCGCGCAAAGTCAATCTCGCCGGGCTCGAGCGGTTCGTTCGGTACGAACGCAGCGATGCGTTTGCAGTGAACGGATTGCACGCGCGGGTCGTAGTCGCCGATCAGCACGCATCCGGCCGACGCCTTGACGATGCCGCTCGCCAAGCGAGCGACGATCGCCGCCTCGCGCGGCGACGCGAAGGAGAGCGCCGCGCGTTGACCCGGGCAGAGGTCGAGCGTCACCGGGCCGGCCGAGGCGCGCTCGGTCACGAAACCCGCGCTTCGCATGCGCAAGAGAGGCATCGCGGCAGTATCATTCGGCGCGCTCGGCCAACAAAGCTTCCCACCGTGCTCTCTAATACCGAAGTCGCGCAGAAGCTGCTGCAAATCCGCACCCTCATGGAGATGGCGGGCGAATCGTTCTACAAGTACATGGCCTATGAAAAGGCCGCGGCATCGGTCGAGAACGCCCCGCCGCTCGCCGATCTCGTCGCGGCGGGCGAGCATCTCAAGCTGCCCGGCGTCGGAAAGTCGATCGGCACGGCGATCGAGCAGCTCGTTCTCACCGGAAGCGCCGAACAGCTCGCCGAGCTGCACAAGCGCTTTCCGCCCTCGCTGTTGGAGGTGCTCGGCGTGAGCGGGATCGGCACCAAGACCGCTGCGACGCTCTTTACCGATTACGGCATCGCATCGCTCGCGGATCTCGAAGCGGCGATAGCATCGGGAACGCTGCTCGGCGTGCCGCGCCTCGGTCCCAAGACGATCGAGAACTGGAAACGCGGCATACTCGCCTATAAGGGGCGCCAACGACGCACGCCAATAGCGCAAGCGCTAGCGATAGCGCGCGAAGCGACCGAATACGTGCGCCAAGGGCCTCCGCTCGAACGGCTGACGTTCGCCGGCAGCCTGCGCCGCCAGGAAGTCACCGTCGGCGACGTCGATCTGGTCTGCACCTCGCATCAAGCCGCCGAGGTGATCGCCCACTTTACCGCGTGGAAACGCGCCGAAGCGGTTCTGGCCGAGGGTCCGACCAAGGCGAGCATTTGGCTTCCCGGCGGCCTGCAGATCGATCTGCGCGTGCTCCCCGATCATCTCTACGGAAACTTGCTGCAGCACTTCACCGGATCGCGCGAGCACAACATCAAGCTGCGCGAGTACGCGGTGCGCAGAGGCCTGCGCGTCAGCGAGAACGGGATATTGAACCTGGAGAACGGCGAGGTGATCACCTGCGCGCAAGAGGAGGGCGTCTACGCCGCGCTGGGGATGCAGTACGTCCCGCCGGAGCTGCGCAGCGGGCTCGACGAGATCGATCTTGCGCGGGCCGGCGCGATTCCCGCGCTGGTCGAGCCCGGCGATCTGCGCGGCGACTTCCACATGCACACGACCTGGAGCGACGGCGACGATACGCTCGAAGCGATGATTGCGGCGGCCGCCGCGCGCGGCTACGAGTATCACGCGATCAGCGATCACTCGCACGGGCGCGGACCGCGCTACGGCATGGACCCAGCCAAGCTGCGCAAGCAGCGCAGCGAGATCGAAGCCTTAGGAGCTCGCTACGGCATTACGACGCTCTGCGCCAGCGAAGTCGACATTCTCCCCGACGGGTCGCTCGACTTCGACGACAGCGTGCTCGCCGAGCTCGACATCGTCATCGGCTCGGTCCACTCGGCCGTGAATCAATCGCGCGAGGAGATGACCGCCCGTTTAATTCGCGCTTGCGAAAACCCGTACGTAACGATCGTCGGCCATCCCACCGGGCGCCGTTTCGACGCGTCGACCGGCTCGGTGCTGGCAGCGGGATACGAGTTCGACTACGATGCCGTCTTTTCGGCCGCCGCGCGCACCGGTACGGCGCTTGAGATCGACGGTCAGGCGGTCCGACTCGATCTTCCCGCACCGCTGGCGCGTAAGGCGAAGAGCTTTGGCGTGACGTTCGCGCTGGACAGCGACGCGCACCGCACCGGCGATCTGGCCGCGATCGAATTTGCAGCCGGACAGGCGCGCCGCGCCGGTCTGACCAAGGCCGACGTGCTCAACGCGCACGACCTGGAGTACGTGCGCGCCTTCGTCGCGCGCAAGCGGAGCGCCGCGTGACCGCCGGCGCACGTTTGAGCGGCGAGCGCGGAGAGGTGCTGATCTTCGTACACGGCGTCGGCTCGACCGCCGCGATTTGGGATAGACAACTGGAAGTTTTCGGCGATCGCTACCGCTGCGCGGCGATCGAGCTGCGCGGAAACGGTTCGCAGAAACCCGATCCCGATCCGGCGACGATTACCCGCGCCGGCTACGCACAGGACGTGCTGGCCGTTGCCGCCGCGCTGGGCGCGGAGCGCTTCACGCTGGTCGGCTGCAGCCTGGGAGGCGTCGTCGCATTCGAACTCTGGCGCCAGGCGCCGCAACGCATCGCCGCGATGGTCATCCTGGGAAGTTTCGCGCGCTATCCTAACGGCGAAGCTTACGCCCAGCAGGTCATCGCGCAGGCACGCGAGGTGGGCAGTATGCGCCGCTTTGGCGAGCTGCGTGCCGCAAAGCTTGGGCTTCCGCCCAACCGGCTGCACGAAACGGTCGAGCAGTTTGCCTGCAAGTCGGTCGAGTGCTTTCTCGCGGCGACGCAAGCGACGTGGACCGGCGATTACCGCGATCTTCTGCCGGCGATCGACGTGCCCGCACTCGTGGCTTACGGCCAGCACGATGCGGTTGCGCCGGCCGCGCTCTCCCAAGAAATCGCCGCCGGAATCGCCGGCTCGCGACTGACCATGATCGAGCGCGCCGGCCACGTCGCCAACGCCGATAATCCGGTCGCGTTCAATCGCATTTTGCGCGAGTTCTTGGAGTGAGGAGAGCCTGCTCGGCTGCAATGCTCGTGCTCGCGCTTGGCGCGATGCCGCGGCCGGTCGCGGGCGGATCGCCGTGGAGCGCGGCGCAAACGCTTCGCGTAAGAGCGTCGCTCGATGGACTGCTGGAGACGCCTGGCCTGCGCGGGAGCCCAGATCGGATTGCTCGTCGTCGAGACCGGATCCGGCAACGCGCTCTACGCCCGAAACGCCGATCAAGAGTTTACGCCGGCATCGAACTTTAAGCTGCTCGTCGGCTCGGCCGCACTGCGCCGCCTCGGTCCGAACTTCACTTTCACGACAACGCTTTCGAGCGACCAGACGCCGGCAAACGGCGTTCTTAGCGGCAACGTCTATCTTCGCGGCGGGGGCGACGCGCATTTGACCGCGAGCGATCTCGACGGCGCTGCCGCAGCCGTCGCGCGCGCCGGGATCGTGCGCGTCTCCGGATCGCTGGTAACCGACTCGTCACACGACGACGATCGACGCTGGGGCTTGGGCTGGTCGTGGGACGACTTGCCCTACGCGTACGCGCCGGTCGTATCCGGATTGGAACTCGAAGACGGCAGCGTGCACGTCTTCGTCGTTCCGGGGGCAGCCGCGGGTTCGCCGGCATCGGTGCGCGTCGATCCGCAGAGCAGCGCATTTGTAATCGATAACCGCGTGCAGACCGGCACCGCACGCTCGCAAGACACGACCGACGTCGAGCGCCCGTGGAACGCGCCGCAGACGATCGTGTTGACCGGATCGTATCCGGCCGGGGCGGGCGAGTCGGACGATCTCGAACCGAGCGTACCCGATCCGGAAGCATATGCCGGCGACGTGCTGCTGCGCGCGCTGACGAAGCACGGCATCACCGTGGACGGCGGCGTACGCACCGGACGGACGCCCGCCGGCGCGACGCCACTCTGGTCGCACGCCTCGGCTCCGCTCTCGCAGATGCTCGCCGCGTTCTGGTATCCCAGCGACAACCTGATGGGCGAGCTCTTCCTCAAGGAACTCGGCGTCGCGCACGGCGGCGAGCCCGGAACCGATGAGAACGGAGAGCGCGAGGAAGAGGCGTACCTGCGCACCATCGGAGTCGACCCAGCGAGCCTCTCGATCGTCGATGGCTCGGGCCTTTCGCAGTACGATCGCATCACACCGCGCGCACTCGTCGCGATTCTGCAGAGCGATTGGCACTCGCCGCAGCGTGAGATCGTCGTCGACGCACTGCCGCTGGCCGGCGTTCGCGGAACGCTCGCACACGTGTATCTGCGGAACGCCGGCCGAAGGGCGCGTCTTTGCCAAGACCGGGAGCATGCGCCACGTACGCGCGCTCTCGGGCTTCGTGCAGACGCGCACCCACGGTCCGGTAACCTTCTCGTTTCTGATCAACGAGTGGATGGGCGAGGAGCGGCCCGAAGGCGCAGCCGAGCTGACCCGCCTTCAGGGCGCCGTGACCTCTCTACTTGCGCAGCAATAGCGCGGGATCGGGAGCGACCCCGGTGACCAGTGCGCTAGGCGACAGCTCCGCCGTGTAGCTATATTTGTACGCGTCGCCCGGATAGGCATAGACGTCGATCGATCCGTTGTCGGCGTCGCCGCAGTAGAGATGTTTCGCGGTAGCGCCGAGCTTGCACCAAATCGACGATCCCTGCAGCGGCGCCGTCGAGGGCGCTCCGTCGTACGGCGGTGCAAAGACATCGATGGTTTCGTGGAGCCAGTCGGTGATGATCAGATCGTTGGAGCGATCGAAGGCGGGAGCGCCGGGCAGGCCGAGGGCCACGCCGGAGAGCGGCGTGCCCGGCATCTTCCCGTGGGGAAACTCGACCACGTTGCCGACGTTGCTGCCGGTGAGATTGGAGACGAAGACGTTGCCGAGCCCATCGGATGCGATCCCGAACAGAACGCCGAACGTCGCGTTGCTCAGCGTGCCGAGATGCTTCCCGCTGGTCGTGTTGTAGATCTCGACCGTCGGTGCTCCGCTGATATCGTTGATGTTCAAGATGTAGACGCGGTTCTTGCCGTCGAAGCCGACGTCGGCCGGCTCGCCCGTCGGATCGGCAATCGTCAGCTTCGCCGCGCCGCAATTCGCGGCATACTCCGTCGTTGCATTGGCACGGCCGTCGGGCACCCACACGTTGCCGTGACCGTCGATGGCGATTCCGTTGGTCGACGACGCAGGCTCGCACGTCGCCGGAGGTTTGTTGTTCTTGTCGTTGAGGGCAAACCACAGCACGCTCGAACCGCCGAACTGAGCGACGGCAATGTGCGCGCCTTTTGCCGCGTCGCCGCTCGGGGGTGGTTGTAGCCGGCTCGAGCGCATGCGAAATGGTTGAAAGCCCTCCGGAAGAACCGAGCGCGCGCCATTGGCGGCGATCATCGGACGATACGCTGCGGTGCTTGCGCCGGGTTGATAACCAGAGCAACCGGCGACCGAGATAGCCGCTACAAGAGCGAGTCCGCAACGAGAGACGAGTGAAGTACGCATCACCGGCCCTTCTGCCGGCGAGTCGCCCGCTCCAGCCGGATTAGTCTCAACTTAGTCCCACGCGCGAGCGGGTCGCCGTCGTAGGTGACGAGAACTGCCCGGCTGTGCGCAGCACCGGCATCCGGCAGCGCGCGGTCGTCGCGTTGCTACACACCATTCACAACCGGTACGCGCTCGCGCGGAATCCGCTGGCCGCTCGCTTCGGCGACGTCGATCGCTTGCCGAGCGTCGTTGAGTCGCTCGTCGAGGAATTGGGCGCGGAGTCGGAGCAGCAGCGCCGCCGGTTCGACGTGTTGCGGCGAGGCGATATTCGGCGCGAAGCTCACGCCGTAATCGCTCGAGAGATGGGCCTGTCGCGCAGCCAGTTCTATCGCGACCTGCGCGAAGCGCGCGAACAGCTCGCCTGCGCGATCGACGTGCGGCTTGGATTACCGGAAATCGGCACGCCCGCCGAGCTTCCCGGTGACGATGCACGTTTCGCGGCGATCGGCGCGTTGCGCGACGGCGGCCGCTTCGCGCGCGCTCACGACGTTGCCGACGGTATCGTGCGCGAATGCAGCGATGGGGCGGACGCGATTCGAGCGCTGTGCGTACGCGCCGAAATCGAGACCGAGCTGGGTTTCTTCTTCAAAGCCTCGGCGTCTACGCGGCAGGCGCGTGTGCTTCTGGCGAACGTCCCGGATCGACGCGCAAGCGGCCTGCTCGAAGCGACGTGCGACCTGGTAGAGTTTGAAGCATCCCACTGTAGCGGTGAGCCGGCGAGCTCGATGCTGCGAAGCTCGCTGCTCGATCGCCTGCGCGGCAACTATCGGTCGCGCGATCGCGCGTATGCGCTGCTGCTCGTGCGAGCGCTCGTTGCCGAGGCTTCGATCCTGTTCGAGCGCGACGAGGCCCTCGGTGCGCTGGCGATCGTCGACGAAGCCTCGTCGATCGTCACCCGCGAAGGTTTAGAGAGCACGCGGCTTGCGGCCGACGTTGCAATTCGCTCTTCCGGAATCCGCGCGCTCCACGCCGATCGCGTGACCTCAGCGCTCGAAGAGGCGACCGCGGTTGCGCGGACCGGGCGGCGCTGCGGCGACGTGCGAACGCTGCGCCTCGGGGTGCAGATGATGGCGGCACACCTGCTGACCCTCGGCCGGCTCGACGAGGCGCGCCACTTTGCTCTCCAGGCGCAATCGCTCATCGAACTCTTCGGCAGCCCCCTCGACCGCCTGATCGTCCTCTCGAACTTAGCGCGTATTGAAATCCATCGTCGCGACGGCCGCCGCGCGCTGGAGTGGATCGAACTGGCGCACGCGGTCCCGTGCGCTGCGTTCTCGATCGTCCAAGCGCTCGCGATCACGAAAGCGGAGGCGTTGGTTCTCATCGGCCAGCCGGCGCGAGCCGCCGTGATGGCACGATCGCTCGGCGAGCGCTTGCAGAGCTGGCCGCGGCTGATCGGGCGAGCCAAGTTGGCGGAGGCCGGGGCCCTCGCCGCGCTCGAGCGCGTGCGCGAAGCGCGCGCTTGCAGCGAAGAGGCCGTCGCGTGCTCGCGGGGAACGGCCGGACCGCTCTTGCACATGCGCGCTCTGGATCTCAACGTGAAGCTGACCGGGAGCGCGCGAGCGATGGCCGCGCTGCACGAGCTGCAGAACGCCCTTAACGCGTAAGTTGAGCGAGCGCTACGTGATTCGCTCGGGGTTTGCGTAGACGTTTGCGCGGTCGCCGCGCAGAAAACCGGCGAGGGTAACTCCGAACTCGCGCGCCAGGTCGACGGCCAGGCTGCTCGGCGCAGAGACCGAGCAGACGATCGGGATTCGCGCCATAACGCTCTTTTGAAGGATCTCGTAGCTCGCGCGTCCGCTGACGACGAGGATCGAGCGCGCCAACGGCAGTTTGGCGTCGAGCAGCGCCCAGCCGACGAGCTTGTCGACCGCGTTGTGGCGTCCGATGTCTTCGCGCACCGCGATCGGCTCGCCGCGCTCGTCGAAGAGCGCGGCAGCGTGCAGACCGCCCGTCGTCGCGAAGACGCGCTGCCCTTCGCGCATGCGTTCGGGCAACGCGTAGATCGCGTTGGCCGGCACGCGCACGTCGTCTTCGATCGGAACGACGCCGAGGTCGCGTAACGAGTCGAGTTGGGCGCGCCCGCAGACGCCGCAGGCGCTGCTCATCGTAAAGTGCCGCTCGAAGCGCGCCGGGTCGCCGAGGCGTACGCCGGGCGCGAGCTCGGCGCTGACGACGTTGTAGCTCTGCTCGGGGTCGATCGCAGGATCGAGACAGTAGGTGAGGCTCGCGATCTCTTCTCGCGCGCGCACGATCGCTTCAGCGTAGAGAAATCCCGCAGCGAGCTCGA
Source organism: Vulcanimicrobiota bacterium (assembly GCA_963739845.1). GTDB lineage: Bacteria > Vulcanimicrobiota > Vulcanimicrobiia > Vulcanimicrobiales > Vulcanimicrobiaceae > Cybelea. The sequence continues at coordinate 984,420 of CAVUBQ010000002.1, forward strand.
AGTCGTTGCCCGGCGTACGCATCGTCACTGCCAGCGTGCGCGTCGCCCCGCCGCTCGCCAGCCGGAGCTCGAGCGGCTCCTCGGTGACGATCCGGTCGCGCTTGCGGGTGCGGCTCTCGGCATCGAGCGCGAGCACATCCGTTTCGACGCTTCGGCCCGGGCGCGTGACCTCCACTACGTCTCTTCCGGGCGGTTCTGCACGTAGCTGAAGCCGAAGCGCCCTTTGATGCAGAGATGCCCGCTGGTGACGGCGTTTTCGATCGGTGAGGTGACCTTGACGATCTCGTTCTCCTGCACGTGCAGCGTCAGCGTGCAGCCGACGCCGCAGTACGAGCAGATCGTGTCGGTCGTTGTCTGCTCTTCCTCGTTCCACGCTCCGCTGCGGCGCAGCTCGTACTCCGAGGAGAACATCAGCGCGCCGGTCGGACAGACGCCGATGCAGTTTCCGCAGTAGACGCAGGCCGAATCGGGCAGCGGCACGTCGTACTCGGTCGAGATGTGCGCGTCGAATCCGCGTCCGGCCACGGCGATCGCGAATGTATTCTGCGCGTCGGTACCGCACGCTTCGACACACTTGTAGCAGAGGATGCACTTGGCATAGTCGCGCACGTAGAGCGCGTTGTCGATCTTGATCGGCTGGGCAACCGTCGCCGGCGCATTGCCCGCGTCGTACCGGTCGGGCACCGCGCCGTACCGCTCGCAGTAGCGCTGAGCGTCGGGCGCGGTCGAAAGATCGACGGTTGAGGCGAGGAACTCGAGCACCATCTTGCGGCTGTGGCGGACGCGCTCCGAATCGGTGCGCACGACCATTCCCGCTTCGGCCTTGCGCGCGCAGGCGGGGACGAGGGCGCGCGAGCCTTCGACCTCGACGACGCAGACGCGACAGGCGTTGACCGGCGTGAGCGACTCGAGAAAACAGAGCGTCGGCGTCTCGATGCCCAGGCTCTTGCATGCGTCGAGAATCGTCGAGCCTTCGGTGACCTGCGCCACAGCGCCGTCGACGGTGATTTCGATCACCCCGCCGCCTCCGGCGAGAAGACGTGCAGGTTCGCCTGTGCCGACGCGATCGCGCTGGCGGCGGTCTGTCCGAGCCCGCAGATCGAAGCGTCGCGCATCGCCCGGCCGATCTCGTCAAGGAGCACGAGATCGCCGGCGCGCTGGGCGCTCGTCCCGACGCGCGAAGCGAGACGCTCGAGCGCCTCGTCCTGACGAACCGTCCCAACGCGGCACGGGACGCACTGCCCGCACGATTCCTCGCGGAAGAAACGTGCGATGCGGCGCAGGATCTCGACGAGATCGGCTTGTCGATCGAAGAGCATCACGACGCCCGAGCCGAGCGTCGCACCGTCCGCGCGCGCGCCTTCGAAGCTCAGCGGCATCGTCAACGCTTGCGGGGAGAGCATCACGCCGGCCGCGCCGCCGAGCAGAATCGCCTGCAGCGTCGAGCCCGGCGGCGACGCCGCCGGCGAGCTCGATCAGCGCGCCGAGGCTCTCGCCGTGCGGGACTTCGTAGAGCCCCGGCCGCGCAATCGCACCGGAGAGGCAGAAGAGGCGCGTGCCCGTCGAGTCGGCGGTCCCGGTTCGCGCGTACGCGGCGCCCCTTCGCGCAGAACGATCGGAAGATTCGCGAGCGTTTCGACGTTGTTGACCAGCGTCGGCTTGCCGAAGAGGCCGGCTTCTACCGGAAACGGCGGCTTGTTGCGCGGCTCGCCGCGCTTGCCCTCGATCGAGTTGAAGAGCGCGGTCTCTTCGCCGCAGATATACGCTCCGGCGCCGCGGCGAATCTCGATGTCGAAGCGCACGCCACGCCCCATCACGTCGTCGCCGAGCAGCCCGGCTGCACGCGCCTGCGCGATCGCGTTGGCGAGACGCCGTCGCGCCAGCGGATACTCGCCGCGGATGTAGATGAACCCGCGTTCGCAACCGGTCGCGAACGCCGCGATCGTCATCGCCTCGACGATGGCGAACGGATCGTGCTCCATCAAGATGCGATCTTTGAACGTACCCGGCTCCGATTCGTCGGCGTTGCAGATCGAAATAGTGCGGACGCGCCGGCGCGGCTGCGACGGCCGCCATCTTCCGTCCGGTCGGGAAGGCGGCGCCGCCGCGTCCCAACAGCTTCGAAGCGGTGATCTCGGCCAAGACGCCCTGCGGTCCGAGCTCGAAAGCCTTGCGCAGCGCGAGGTAACCATCGTGTGCGCGATAAGCATCGAGAGTGTTCGGGTCGCACGTGCCGACGCGCGTCAGCAGGCGAAGCTGCGTGCCGCCGATCTGCGGCACCGCGCTACTCGGTGCCGGAGCTCCATCGGCCGCGGCCGTAATGCTCTGCGCGCTTGCCGGCGCGATCTGCGCAAGCGCAGGCTCGTCGCCCGCGCGCGCGATCAGTGCCGCCGGCGCGCGATCGCAGAGTCCGAGGCAGGGCGAGTGCTCCCACGCGATGCCGCTGCGGCTGAGCGCTTCGCCGAGCTCTTTTGCGCCGGTGCAGAGACACGCGATGTCGTCGCAGACGTGAATGACGAGCGGCGGACGTGGTGTCGTGGAGAAGAGCGCGTAGAACGTCGCGACGCCGTAGATGTCGGCTGGGGGAACGCAGAGGCGCTCGGCAACGTAGTTGACGGCGCCCGCGCTGATCCAGCCGACGCGGTCCTGCACGGCGTGCAGCACCTCGAGCAGACGATGGCGCTGATGGCGATCCGCGACGAACCCCGGCTCGAGCGCGCCGTCGACGGCCGCGCGCTCGTCCGCCGTCGGAACGGCCGAGGTAAAGTGAAGGTCGATCAACTCGCGCGGCCGTTGACCGGTTCGATGCGCACGGCGCAGGCCTTGAACTCGGCCGTTCCCGATTTCGGATCGGTCACGTCGATCGTCAGCAAGTTCGTCGCGACGTCGTCGTTGTAGTGGAACGTCGTAAAGACGAGCCCCGGACGCAGTCCGCGATCGATGCGGACCGGAACGACGATCGATCCGCGACGCGAGGTGACGCGAACCCGGTCGCCGTCGCTCACGCCGTAGCGCTGCGCGTCTTGCGGCGAGATGTCGAGCGTCTCGCCGCGCCGCAACGGCGAGGCGTAGCCGCCGCTCTGCACGCCGGTGTTGAACGAGTCCAAGCGCCGCCCGGTCGTCAGACGAACCGGATACTCGTCGTCGAGCGCCTCGACCGGCGGGTCGTGCTCGACGACCGCAAACGGTGCGCGATCGCCCTTGACCGGCTGCTCCCAGAGCCGCGCGTGCAAGAAGCGTTCGCCGGGGTGACTCTCGTCGTAGCACGGCCACGGAATGCCGTCGAGCTCCTCGAGCCGCGCGTAGCTCATGCCGGCATGCCACGGCGAGAGCGAGCGGCACTCGTCCCACGCCTCTTCGGCCGTATAGTCGGGCCAGTCGTACCCCGAGCCGGCGCGCCAGCGCGCAGAGGATCGCGATGTCGTCGCGCGCCTCGCCGGGCGGATCGAGCGCCTTGCGGCAGCGCTGCACGCGCCGCTCGCTGCTCGTCACCGTGCCTTCGCGATTCGCACCAGCTCGCCGACGCCGGGAAGACGACCTCGGCGAGCTCGCCGGTTTTGGTCAGGAAGATATCCTGCACGATCAGGTGCTGCAAGCTGCGCAGCAGCTCGATCGCGTGCTTTTGATCGGCCTCCGATTGCGCCGGATTCTCGCCGATGATGTAGAGCGTGTCGAGCTCGCCGCGCTCGATCGCAGCGAACATGTCGGTGAGGTTCCATCCGCGTTTGTGCGGCAGCGTCGGCGTTCCAGGCGCGTTCGAACTTTGCGATGGCTGGCCGGATCGTCGACGTCCTGGCCGCCGGGAAACTTGTTGGGGATCGCGCCCATGTCGCCGCCGCCCTGAACGTTGTTCTGTCCGCGCAGCGGATTGAGACCCGAGCCGTACCGCCCGACGTGGCCGCAGAGCAGCGCGAGGTTGATGAGCGCGCGAACGTTGTCGACGGCGTTGTGGTGCTCGGTGATGCCGAGCGTCCAGCAGAGCTGGGCGCGTCGCGCGCCTCGCGTAGGCGTGCGCGAGCTCCTCGATGAGCTCGCGCTGGAACGCCGGTCGTCTTCTCGGCATACTCGAGCGTGTAGGGCTCGACGCACGCGCGGAATGCTTCGAAGCCGCTCGTCGCGCGTTCGATGAACTCGCGGTTCTCCAGCCGGCCGCTCGAGAATCTCGCGCGCCGATCGCGTTGGCCAGCGCGATGTCGCGAGCCGACGTCGAGGCCGAGCCAGCCGTCGGCCCACTGCGCGCTCGACGTGCGGCGTGGATCGATGACGTAGAGTTTCGCGCCGTTGTGAAGCCCGCGCAGGACGTGGTGAAAGAAGATCGGATGCGTCTCGCGCGCATTCGATCCCCACAACAGGATCAGACGCCGGTCCGCTCGATCTCCTCGTAGGAGCTCGTGCCGCCGCCCGCTCCGAAGACCGCCGTCAGACCGACGACGCTCGGGGCGTGTCAAGTTCGGTTGCAGCTGTCGATGTTGTTGCTGCCGACGACCGAGCGAGCGAACTTCTGCGCCATGTAGTTCATCTCGTTGGTCGCCTTCGAACAGCTGAACATCCCGTAGGTGCGCGTGGCGTCGCGATCGCGTGCGTCGCGCAGCGCGGCCGCCGCGCGGTCGAGCGCCTCGTCCCACGTCGCGCGGCGCAAGCGTCCGTCCTCGCGCACCAGCGGATGCGTCAACCGAAGGTAGGGTTTACTCACGACGTGGCAATTCGCGCGTCGTCCGAACAGTCCCCACCGGCGTCCGTAGCCTGCTAGGGCTCGCTCATGATCAGCGGCGCCTCCGGTTGGAAGAGCGGCGCGGGGCGGCTCAGCTGGTCGACCGCGTGGACGTTCTCGAACGCGACGCTGGCCTGCGGGTAGACCAGACCGTCGTAGCGCATCGGCTTCAGCGCGGTCTCGTCGTAGACGTAGAGCGCTCCTCCGGCACTCGCAAACCGGACGCGCCACGGCACGTTCGTTCCGGGACCGTCCACGAAGTTGGTCCGCTCGACCAGCTGAATCGGCGCGAAGTTGCGTGTATCGACCCACAGCTCTTGCAAGCGGTAGCGTCCCGGGTCGCGCAGCGGTTGGAGACGCAAATCGTAGGCGGAGACGCCATAGAGTGGTTCGATACCGGCTAGCGTTACGCGATAGGCACGGTTGTAGACCGTTTCACTCTCGATGATCGGGAGCGTCCCGGGTGAAGCGTTCGGCACAGGCGCGCGCTCGCTCGGGCCCGGATCGTGAAACTCGGCGCGAACCTCGCGGACGACCTCCATCGAATCGGGCGTCTGTGGGTTCGTTGGCGGAATGTGCGCCATGCCGAACGTGTAGTTCGGGGCGAGGAGCGGAACGCCGAGGTAATCGGTCGGCGGTTGCGGCTTGCCAAGCACCGACGAGAGCAGCGGGATCTTCACGGTTACGCCGTGCGCCGCGTAGGTCGGATTGGCGCGCTCGTAATCGCTCACGTCGTCGACGATGACGTGCTGGTCGATCGCGTCGTAGGCGCTCCAATAGCGTTCTTGCTTGACCGAGCCGCCTTCGAGGACGCTGACTGCGACCGTGTACTCGAGGAGCGGAGGGTAGTGCTGCTCGAGCCAGTATGCGCGAGAACGCGCAAAGATCTGGTACGGATCGCCGAGCGGTTCGGCGCACGCCGAACCCGCCGGCCAGGCGAGGGCCAGGAGTAGCGCGGCGGCGACGGCGCTCCGCTTCACGCCATATGCTTAGCGGGCGTCACCGGGCGGCCTGCCCGAGCGCTCCATATGTCCAAAGGAAGGGACGCCTGGGAGGCACAACTTCCAGGCGCACAGGGAGTGATTCTCATGAATCTTTCAGACGTTACCGTCTACGCGCGGCGGCGAGTTTAGCGCGCTACGAGGATGCGAAGGTCGGGCTGCTCACGCACGGCCTCCAGTACGGCACCGGCTGTTTCGAAGGGATTCGAGGATACTGGGTTCCCGAAGAGGACGAGCTCTTTCTCGTGCTCGTTCGCGATCACTACGAGCGGCTCGGTACGTCGGCGAAGATTCTCACGATGTCGTTCTCCGAGAGCGTCGACGAGCTGGTCGAGATTACGGTCGAGCTCTGCCTGCGCAATCGCTACCGCACCGACGTCTACGTCCGCCCGTTCGTCTACAAAGCCGCCGAAGACGTCGGCGTGCGGCTGCACAACGTCCCCGACGCGCTTTGCGATCGTGCCGATTCCGTTCACGCAGTATCTCGATACCAGCCGCGGACTCGACGTCTGCGTGAGTTCCTGGCGCCGTGCCGACGACACGATGGCGCCGCCGCGCGCGAAGATCACGGGACTCTACGTCAACTCCGCGCTGGCCAAGAGCGAAGCGGTTCAAAACGGCTACGACGAAGCGATCCTGCTCTCGCACGACGGCCACGTCGCGGAAGGCTCGGCCGAGAACATCTTTCTGGTGCGCCGCGGCGTGCTCTACACGCCCGACCCTTCGCAGAACGTTCTCGAAGGCGTGACGCGCCGAGCGATCATGGACGATCGCGCGCGACGAGCTCGGTCTGCAGATCGTCGAGCGCTCGATCGATCGCGGCGAGCTCTACTGCCGCCGACGAAGTCTTCTTTACCGGAACGGCCGTCGGAATCGCTACGTTTCGTCGATCGACCGCCGCGTCGTCGGCGACGGCAAGATCGGCCCGGTCACCGAAGCGCTTAGCAAAGCTGTACCAACGGATCGTGACCGGACGCGAGGCGCGCTATCGCGCGTGGCTGACCCGCACGTACGCTTCGGCGAAGATCAGCGTTTAGGGTTTCTAGGGCGGCGCGGTCGGGGCATCGCTGCTCTCGACCGGCGTACCGTTCGTGCTCCAGTAGCGCACGTCGGGCGAGGTGCCGCCGGCCGGCGCGGCCTCCGTCGTGGTCGAGTCGGGCGGGATAGCGGCCGGCCCGATCCCCATCTCTTGGCGCCAGCGCGCGAAACGCAGTTCGTCGGCGTACGCGAGCCGCGAGATGTTCCGGATGAAGGCGCGGCCGAGATCCTGCGACGGCAGCGCCGTCGTCATGACCGCGATCACGTAGGGCGCGTCGCCGGCGTAGACGATGCCGGCGTCGTTGAGCGTATCGTAGAGCGAGCCGGTCTTGTGCGCGATCGCGACGTCATCGGGGAGCGGCTCGGGCAAGCAGCGTGTTGTACTGATCGGCTTCCAGGATCGAGATCATCTCGTTGGACGACCACTCGATCGACCAGGTCGCCGCGCGCCATCAGCGAGAGCAGGCGCACGAGGTCGGCCGGCGAGGTGCGCAGCGTCAGGCGGATCGACCAGCCGGTCGGTGCGCACGTCGCCGCGCCAGATGCGTATGCGCCAAACCGAGCTCGCTCATCGCGGCGATTGATATTGCGCCGTCCGACGAGCCGAATCAGCATGTTCGTTGCGGTGTTGTCGCTGATGTCGATCATCTTCTCGACAGCTTCGAAACCGCGTACGTTCTGCCGGCGGGCGCGTCGCAGAGCTCCCCCGAGCCCCAATCCTTGTCGCTTGCTCAGCAGCGTCACGCGTTGTTGCAGATCGAATCGCCCGGCGGCAAGCTGTTCGAAAACTTCGACCATCACTGGCAGCTTGATCGTCGATGCGGCCGGCATGCTCTTGCCGGCGTTGAATCCCGCGTGATAGCCGGTGTTCAGATCGAGAACGTCGAGAGCGATCGCCGCCGGAACGCGCCGCGCAAGCGTGCGCACGTCGTGATTGAGCGCGGCGATCGGCGGCGGCAGATAAGCAAGCGCCGGAGCGACCGATGCGACGCCTGCCGAGAGAGCAAACGCCAGAACGGACGCTGCACGCCGCATCATGGCACCCGGTTTCGCTGCTGCGGGTCTTTGCACCCGCCGGAACGAACGGGGAGCACTGCCGGCATGAGCACGACGCTTTCCCCCGTGCAGCGCGTCGACATCGTCGGCGTCCCGATGGACCTCGGCGCGAGCCGTCGCGGCGTCGACATGGGACCGTCGGCCGTCCGATATGCAAAACTGCACGAGAAGCTCGCGGCGCTCGGCATCGCCGAAATCGTCGATCGCGGCAACCTTCACGTGCCGATTCGCGAGTCGGCCGATTCCGACGACGTTTCGGCGAAGTATTTCAAAGTCATCACGCAAGTCTGCGACGATCTCGCGGCATTCGTCGAGACGGCCGTTCGCGAAGGCGGGATGCCGATCGTGCTGGGCGGCGATCACTCGATCGCGATGGGAACGCTCGCCGGTCTTACCCGCGCGCACGGCGCCGCTCCCGGATTCGTTTGGATCGACGCGCACGCCGACATCAACAATCCCGAGAGCTCGTCGACGGGAACGTTCACGGCATGCCGCTCTACTTCGCGCTGACGCAACGGATTCGCTCGGGCCGACCAGACCGTGCAGATCGGCCTGCGCGACGTCGATCCCGGTGAGAAACGCTTGCTGCGCGAGTTCGGCGTCAAGGCGTTCACGATGAGCGACGTCGACAAGCTCGGGCATGATGCGCGTCATGGAAGAAGCGCGCGCAATCGCCGGCGCCGGCAAGGCCGCCCGATTCACGTCTCGTTCGACATGGACGCGATCGACCCGAGCGAGGCGCCCGGCACCGGAACGCCGGTCAAAGGCGGCTTGAGCTACCGCGAAGCGCACTTCGTGATGGAGATGCTGCACGATAGCGGGCAGCTCGGCTCGATCGAGATGGTCGAGATCAATCCGATCCTCGACCATCGCAATCAAACCGCGGCGCTCGCGGTCGGTCTGATCTGCTCCGGCTTGGGGAAATCGATTCTCTAAAGACGGATCGTGGCGCGGCCTTCGCAGGCGACGCCGCCGCCGCAGACGGCCGGATCCCAACTCGCGTCGGCGAGCAGCGAGCGGATGTGGTCCTCGAGTTGCGCATCGAGCGGCGGATCGAAGGCGATCGTCTCGGTTTTGCCGTCGTCGCCGACCGTCACGACCAGCGTGACGTGCACGCCCAACGCGTCGAGCTGTTTGCGAACCCCGGGATCGAGCACCGGATCGGGCTGCTCGGCTCCGAACGGCAGGTATCCGCCGCTCTGGTGCGTTCCGACGCTCGCGACCGCACGCGCCGCCGGTGAAGGGCTGGTCTGCGGCACCGGATTGCTGTTTCCGTTGCCGGTGCCGGCGCGCTGTACCGCCGCGACGGCCGGTGCCTGCGGGAGCGTTCGTCGCCGTCTTCGGCGAGGGCGAGGCGTGCCGGTGTGGCGCCGCATAGGTCATGTGAACGTTCGCAAAGTTGATCGTCGGCTTGACGCTATGGTGCGGTGCGACGGCACGCGGTTTGGCTCGAGCCGGACGCGGCCGCGTCGTCTCGACGCGAATGATGTGCGTAAAGCTGACCGTTTCGACCGGCGTTACGTTCCCGCTCGTCCATGCCAGCGCCGGGATCGCAAGCGCCGCGAGGACGTGAATGCCCACAGAGGCAAACGTTGCCTGCCCAAACCGGGTACGAGTGCCGACCGCTTCAGCCATCTGTGGTCCCCTTCGCCTCTAACGACCGGCCGACCCCGCCCGTGACGCTAGGGCTCTACCTCGGCGCCCCACGCGTCCCAGCCCTGGGCGTGCGATCGCGCGAAGAGTTCGATCCTCGGACGCCGCCCGCAGAGCTGCTCGATCAGCGTCCGAAAGACCGCCGGCTTCTCGCTATGAGCGCCACGCGGATGCAGCACCACCTGGGGCTGGGCGAGGTCGAGAATCGGAAAAGGGCGCCCGGTCGGCTTTGTCGTCGCGACCAGCAGCAGCTCGGACGTCGGCTTGGTAAACGTCGGCGGCACGCCTTGACCGGCGATGATCTCACCGCGTTTGTTGATCTTTGACCCAGACGTAAGCGACGCCGCGGTAGTGCAGGCCCCACGCCTCGATCAGCTCGATCGCAAAGTTCAGCCGCGGGCACGTCGCCCAGACAAAGACCGCGGCGCTGCGGTTGAGCATCTTGCGGACGTCGATCGCGGCCAGCTCATCCAGCGACATCAGCGGATAGTGTTTTCCCGCCGCCGCATCTTTGATCGGACTCCCATAGTAAAACCATGGCGGATCGACGTACGCGATGTCGTAACGCTGCTCGGGCAGCGGCGGCAAGTGACGGTGCGGCTCCGCAGCGCGGCGTCGCTCGAGGCGGCGCGCGTGAGCCAGACTCTTGGGAGCAGCCATGTCGAGCCCTCTTCTACGCTGCGGCGTAGAGCAATCGCCACGAGCGCGCCGCAGAGCGTCGCCGCCGCAGTTCACGGCGTCGTTCTCGATCCATCCCAAGCCGCGGCGCATCACCGTCGCGGTGCCGCATTCGTGACGGCGCGTCTCGCACTCGCAGCGCGCACGCCGGACACCACCGCAGCGCTTGGAGGCTCGCTCCGAGGATCGAATCGGCCAGCGCGCCGGCGATGCCGCCGGCTGCGACGCGCCAGCAGCGGCGCGACGTGCACGAGCGCGGCGATAACGGCGACGCAAAGCGCGCCGGCGACGACTGGCCAGCATTCCAAGCGGCGTAATCGCCGCCCGAGAGGCCCGCCGGCACCCGGCGAAAGCGTGAGAATCGAGACCGGCGCGCGTGCGCGAGAGCATGCCGATCTCGGTTCCCCACGTATCGGCCGACGCCGCCGCGAACGCGCCGGCGAACGCCGCTGCAAACGGCGCGCCGCCGCGCACCGCCAAGAGCGCGCAGAGCGCCGCGACGCCGCCGTTGGCGAGCACTTGCCAACCGTCCCGCGGCCCGTGCTTTCCGACGTCGACGAGCGCGCGCTTGCGCGTCGCTGCCGACTCGCGAGAGCAGCGCCGAGGGCAGAAAGAACGCAAAGAGGACCGCGGCTCCCGGCCATCCGGCCGCCGCCGAAAACGACCGCGCCGACCGCGAACGCGGCGAGCGCGCCGCCGGTCGTGAGCGCGCGCGGCACGAAAGGCGATCCCAGCGACCGCGGCCGCGAGGACGGCGGCGATCGCAGCCTGCGTCACGATTGGCCGGCGAAGTGAGCTTCGAGCGCGTCGAGCAACCCCGCGGTCGTGTACGTCGTCGCGACGACGTCGACGCCGATCCCGGCATCGCGCGCGGCCTGCGCGGTGATCGGCCCGATGCAGGCGACGCTCTTCCCGCGCGCCGCGTCGGCGGCCGCGCCGCGTCGCCGCCCAGCAACGCGCAGAAGCCGCGCACCGTGCTCGCGCTGGTGAACGTCAAGCACGTCGGCGCGCGCGACCTTCTCGGCGAAAGCCGGATCGCTCGGCAACGACGGTCTTGTACGCCGCCACGACGGTCGGAACGCAGGCCGGCATCCTCGAGCATGCGCGGCAGCACGTCGCGCGCTTCTTGCGCGCGGTAGACAAGCACGCGATCGCCGGGCTGCGCGCGCTCGATCAGCGCGCGCGCAATCTCTTCGCTAACGAAGACCGGCGGAACGAGGTCGGCGCGCACGCCGTGCTCGCGCAGCCGCTCTGCGGTCCGGTCGCCGATCGCCGCGACCTTCGCGCGGCCGATCGCGCGCGCGTCGGCGTTGCGTGCGTGCAGCCGAGCAAAGAACGCGTCGACGCCGTTCTGCGAGGTGAAGACGATCCACGCAAACGACGCGAGTTGCGTCGAGGGCGCGCGCGGCCGGCGCTCGCGTCGTCGGGCGGCACGATCGCGATCGTCGGCGCGACGATCGGTTCGGCGCCGCGACCGAGCAGCGCGCGCGCGAACGACTCGGATTGTGCGCCCGCGCGCGTGATCAAGACGCGCTTGCCGAAGAGCGGCGCCGTTGTCGAACCAGCGCAGCTCGCTCGCGCAAGCGCACGACGTCGCCGACGACGACGACGGCGGGCGCGCCGATCTCCGCGGCCGCGACGTCGTCGGCGATCGTCGCGAGCGTCCCGAGCAACCGTGCGCTGGTCGGGGCGCGTGCCGTCCTGCACGACCGCGACCGGCGTCTGCTCGCGCAAGCCCGTGCGCGATCAGGCTGCTCGGCGATCTCGCGCAGGTTGCCGATCGCCATCAACGAGAACGAGCGTGCGCTGCGGATCGGCCAGCTTCGCCCAATCGAGAGTCGAGGCCGGTTTGCGCGGGATCTTCGTGACCGGTGACGACGGTGAACGACGGCGGCGTGCTCGCGATGCGTCACCGGAATGCCGGCGTACGCCGGCGCGGCGAGCGCCGAACTGATGCCGGGCACGATCTCGAACGGAATGCCGCGCGGCACGCAGCGCTTGCGCCTCTTCGCCGCCGCGTCCGAAGACGAACGGATCGCCGCCTTTCAAGCGCACGACGCGGCGTCCTTGCGCGCGCGCGCTCGATCATCAAGCGCTTCGATCTCGCGCTTGCGCCATCGCGTGATCGCCGGCGCGCTTGCCGACGAAGATTCGCTCGCACGCCGGCGGTGCGAGCGCGACGATCGCGTCGCTTGCCAGCGCATCGTAGAGCAAGACGTCGGCGTCGCGCAGCACTTCGGCGCCTCGTAACGTCAGCAGGCCCGGATCGCCCGGGCCTGCGCCGACGAGATAGACTCTGCCGCGGCTACTCGCCGCCATCGGCGACGGGGCTCGGAATCAGTTCGCGATATGGTCGGCGAGGTTCAGTTCGAAGAGCTCGTCGAGCACGCGCGCGTTCGACAGCGCCTCGGCGTGATCGAGGGTCGCCTTTTCGCGAATCTTCAAGATCACCGAGTGCAGCAGCTTCGAGACGATCGTCATCGTCATGCCGGTCACCAGCATCGCTCGCGCTCGCTCAGCTCCGGGCAGCGCGCCAACAGCCGCTCGAACTCGGCCGCGCGAATCGCTTCGGCTTTCTTGCGTCAGCGTTCGCGATGACCGGCACGGCGATGCGCGAGCGGTACCACGTTCTCGAAGCGCTCGACGTACTCGGCGATGATCTCTTCGACCGCCGGAATCGCTTCGCGCCGCACCTCGAGCTTCTCGTTGACGACCGATTTGAGCCCGTCGATGTCGACGAGCGCGACGTTCGGAATCTCGGTAACGGCCGGATCGACGTCGCGCGGCACGGCGATGTCGACGATGAAGAGCGGACGCTCCGGGCGGCGTGCCATCGCCGCGCGCGACGCGCTCTCGATCGAGCACGAAGTGCGAGGCGCCGGTCGAGGCGACGACGACGTCGGCATCGGCGAGCGCGTCGACGAGCCCGGGCATCTCGACCGCTTCGCCGAAGCCGGCTTCGGCGACCAGCTCGCGCGCGCGCGAGATCGTCCGGTTCGTCACGATCACGCGCGCCGCGCCCTCCTGACGCAGCCGCTTGACCGCAGTGCGTCCCATCTTCCCGGCGCCGACGACGAGAACCGACGTGCCCTCCAGCGTGCCGAGCCGCGACCGGGCCGCTTCGACCGCGGCGGTCGCGATCGAAACCGACTCGCCGCCGATGCTGCGTCTGCGCGCGGGCCGTCTTACCCGCCGCGATCGCGTCGCGAAAGAGACGGTGCAGCGTGCGGCCGAGCGACTTGGCGTGCGCTGCCGCGACGTACGCCTCTTTGACTTGCCCGAGAATCTCGGCCTCGCCGATCAGCATCGAATCGAGTCCCGTGCAGACGCGAAAGAGATGCTCGACCGCTTCGCGGCCGAGCACGCGTGTAGAGATACGACTCGATGTCGTAACCGGTCGTGCCGTGACGGAAGTTCGCGAGGAACGACTTGATCTGCGCGACGCCGGTCTCGTAGTCGTCGAGCTCGGCGTAGATCTCCAGCCGGCCGCAGGTCTGCAGCATGACGGCTTCGCGCACCGCTTCGTAGTCGCGCAGCGCGACGAGCGCCTCGGCCATGCGCGAGGCCGGAAACGCGTGGCGTTCGCGCACTTCGACCGGCGCGGTGTGATGGGAGAGCCCGATGCAGCGATCGGCATCAGAGCTTCCTCACAGCGCCAGACTCAAGCGGTGCGTCAAGATCGCCATCTCGCCGGCGAGATCGATGTTGCGCACGATGACCGGCGCGCGCAGCTTCAGCGGCGTCGGCGCGAAGTTGAGGATCGCGCGAATGCCGAGATCGGCGACGCGTTGCGGCGCTCGCCTGCGCCGCTTCGGCCGGAACGGAGATCACCGCGATGTTGCAGCGCGTCTCGGCGAGCACGCGCTCCATCTCGGCGACGTCTCGGACGGCGATGCCTTGCCAGCTCTGACCGATGACCGCCGGCGAGCGGTCGAAGATCGCGGCGACGTTGAAGCGCCGCTCGCGCGCGGTGATGAAGGCCGCGAAGGCGTGACCAAGGTAGCCGAAGCCGACGATCGCGATTCGCCAGTCATGTTCCAATCCTAAAACCCAGGCGAGCTGCTCGACAAGCGGATCGATCGCATAGCCCTGGCCGCGGCGGCCGAGCGGACCGAGCGCGCAGAGGTCCTTGCGAATCTGCGTGCTGGCGATGGTGTGGCCGAGCAAGGCGGCGAGACCGTGCGACGTGATCGTCCGCTTCCCGCTCGCGTGGGCCTGCCGCAGGGCCCGATGGTAGGCGTAGAGCCGAGGAATCGAGACCTCGCCGAGCGGTTCGGCGACCGTCTCCAGGCGAGTTGCCGCAAGCTTGAGTTCGGGCTCGATCATGCGGTCGCCAAGAGGTGCGCCAGCGACGGCGTCGGCGGCTGCGATCGTGCGTTCGACGTCGGTCGGCGTGTGGGCCGCCGAAAGGAAGTTCGCTTCAAACGGCGAGGGTGCGAGATAGATGCCGCGGTCGAGCATTGCGCCGAAATACTTCGCGAAGAGCCGGCCGATCCGACTCTCGCGCGCCCTCGAGATCGGCAACGGGCCCCGGCGTGAAGAAGATCGAGAACATCGAGCCCGCGCCTGCGCACGAATGCGGCGACGCCGTGCTCGCTCATGACCTCGGTCGAGCCCGTCGATCAGCTGCTGCGTCAGCGCCTCGAGCCGGTCGTAGAGCTTGGGGTCTTCGGCGATGACGCCCATGCGTCGCCAAGCCGGCGGCCATCGCGATCGGGTTTCCGGAGAGCGTTCCGGCCTGATAGACCGGCCCGTCGGGCGAGAGGTGCGCCATCACGTCGGCGCGCCCGCCGAACGCGCCGACCGGGAGACCGCCGCCGATGACTTTCCCGAGCGTCGTCAGATCGGGGACGATGCCTTCGCGCGCCTGCGCGCCGCCGCGTGCGACGCGAAAGCCGGTCATCACCTCGTCGAAAATCAGAAGCGCGCCGAACTTCGTGCACAGATCGCGCAGTGCTTGCGAGATAGCCGGGCTGCGGCAGAACGAGCCCCATGTTTCCGGCGTACGGCTCGACGATCACCGCGGCGATCGCCTCGGGGCTCGCCTCGAAGGCACGCTCGACGGCGTGGCGATCGTTGAACGGCAGCACGATCGTGTCGGCGGCCGTCGCCGTCGGTGACGCCGGGCGAATCGGGAACGCCGTGCGTTAGCGCGCCGGAGCCGGCGGCGATGAGAAACGAATCGCCGTGACCGTGATAGCACCCGGCAAACTTCACGATCTTCGCGCGGCCCGTGAAACCCCGCGCGAGCCGAATCGCGCTCATCGTCGCTTCGGTGCCGCTCGAGACGAATCGCAACCGCTCGATCGACGGCATCATCGCGACGATCAGCTCGGCGAGTTCGCTCTCTGCTTCGGTCGGCGTGCCGAACGACGTGCCGCGCGCCGCGGCGTTGGCGACAGCCCGGACCACGGCGGGGTGGGCGTGCCCGAGCAGCAGCGCTCCCCACGACATGACGTAATCGAGGTAGGCGTGGCCGTCGAGGTCGTAGAGCGTCGCGCCGGACCCGCTCTTCATGAAGACCGGCGAGAGGCCGACCGCGCCGAACGCTCGCACCGGCGAGTTCACGCCGCCGGCGATGACCCGTTTTGCGCGCGCGAACGCGGCGATCGAACGCTCCAGTTTCATTGCAATGCTTCCTCGCGCAGGTCTTCGGGGCGGTTGACGTTGGTAAAGTAACCACCTTCGATCGGGACGCGACGCAGCGCGACGCGCTCGAGCAGGTCGATGCATCGAAGCGCTGCCGCCGCGCAGCAGCGCGTAGGCTTCGCGGAGGATCGCCGAACGCGCGTAGAGCGCCGCGAGCGGCTCGAGCCTTCCATCGTGCTCGGGCACGACCGCTTCGTCGCCCGATTGCCACGCGTCGAGAAGACGCGGCGAGGACGTTCGCCTTCGAACCGCGGCAGATCGGCGGCCACCGCAAAGAGCCGCGCCGCGCGGATCGCGGTACAGGCCGAGGCGATCGCACCGAGCGGGTCCGCGATCCGGGCGTCGATCGATCAAGAACGGTGCGTCGAGCTGGGCGTCGACGTCGCGCGAGAACGATCCCGCCGCTGCGACGTAGACCGGCCACGGCATTGCAGCGAGCCGGCGATAGATGCGAACGATCATCGGCTCGCCGGCGATCTCGTGCTCGAGCTTGCCCGGGAATCGACGCGCTCGTCCTCCGGCGAGCAAAAGCGCTCGCCACCGCTTCAGCCATGGCGCGCCGCGTACTCTTTCGCAAAGTAGGTGATGACGATGTCGGCGCCGGCGCGTACGAACGAGGTCAAGACCTCGTCGACCGCCCGATCGCCGTCGAGCCAGCCGTTTGCGATGGCGGCTTGCAGCATCGCGTACTCGCCGCTGACGTTGTAGACGGCGATCGGTACGTCGAAGCGCTCGCGCGCCGCGCGCACGATGTCGAGATAGGGAAGCCCCGGCTTGACCATCACGATGTCGGCGCCTTCGGCGATGTCGAGCGCAATCTCGCGCAGCGCCTCGCGCGCGTTGGGCGGATCCATCTGATAGCTGCGCCGGTCGCCGAACTGCGGCGCCGACCCGGCCGCTTCGCGAAACGGTCCGTAGAACGCCGACGCGTACTTTGCGCTGTACGACATGATCGCGACGCTGGTCTCTCCTTTCGCGTCGAGAGCGCCGCGAATCGCTCCGACGCGGCCGTCCATCATGTCCGACGGCGCGACGACGTCGACGCCGGCCTGCGCGTACGTCAGCGCCGTGCGAACGAGCAGCTCGACGGTCGCGTCGTTGTCGACCTCGCCGTCGCCGTCGACGATGCCGCAGTGGCCGTGGTCGGTGTACTCGCAGTTGCAGAGGTCGGCCATCGACGAGCATCTCCGGCAGCGCGCGCTTCATCGCGCGGATCGTGCGCTGCACGATCCCGTCGGGATCGTAGTTGCTCGACGCTGCCGCGTCCTTGTGCGCGGGGATTCCGAAGAGCAGCACGCTCTTGATGCCGAGCTCGAACAGCTCGCGCGCTTCGGCGACCGCTGCGTCGAGGTCGAGGCGCGCGATGCCGGGCATCGACTCGATCGGTCCGGCGTCGCTCGCGCGTTCGGCGACGAAGAGCGGCGCAACGAGCTGCTCGACGTGGACCCGGTTCTCGCGGACGAGCGCGCGCACGACCTCGTTGCGGCGCAGCCGCCGCGGGCGTAAAGCGATCAGCGTACTGCTCCCAAGCGTGCCGCGAGCGCCTCTCCCAGGACTCGCGCCTCTTCAAGCGTCGCGACCCGGCAGAGCGAGTCGTTCGCGCACGATCGGGCCGCCTTCCGGTGCATGCGCCGCCACGACGGTCATCTCGCCGTCGTGGATACGCGCGTGGATGCCGATCGGTGCGCTGCAGCCGGCGCGCAGGGCCCGCAGTGCAGCGCGTTCGCACGCAACGCACAGCTCGCTCGCCGGATCGTTGACGGCCTCCCGCACGAGCGCGGCGAGTTCTTCGTCGCCGGCGCGCGTTTCGACGGCCAGCGCACCTTGCCCGACCGCCGGTACGATGCGGTCCACGTCGAACGGCACGACGTAGCGTCGCGCGCTGCCCTAAGCGCTTTAATCCGGCCATCGCGAGCACGATGGCGTCGTACGCTCCGGCGCGCAGCTTGCGCAAGCGCGTATCGACGTTGCCGCGTAGATTTTCGTAGCGAAGGTCGGGCCGCAGCGCTGCCAGCTGCGCGCGGCGGCGCGGGCTCGACGTGCCGACGACCGCGCCGGACGGAAGCGCTTCGAAGCTCGAGTAGCGTTCGCTGCAGAAGGCGTCGCGCGCGATCGTCGCGGCGCGAGATCGCGGCGAGGCGCATATCGTCGGGGAGCGAGCTGGCCAGATCTTTGCAGGAGTGCACCGCGTAATCGGCGCGGTGGTCGCGCAGCGCGCTCTCCAACTCCTTGACGAAGACGTTCGAGTCGCCGAGCCGATCGATCGGACGTTCTGATCGCGATCGCCGGTCGTCGTGACGGCGAGCATCGTCGACGCGATCCCGCGCTCGGCCAAGCGCGCCGCGACGATGCGGCTCTGGGTCATCGCGAGCGTGCTTCGTCGCGTGGCGCAGACGACGGTCTTCGGGGCCATCGCCGCGAGCTCGGCGATCGGCTGCTCGGCGAGCGTGCGCAGAATGGGGATCGCTCGTCGCTTGGAAAGGCCTCCTTGACGTGTGCGCGCATCCGCGCCAGCGTGCGCACCGCATCGCCGTACGCCGGACCGAACGTTTCGGCTAGCTCGCGCACGACGCGGCGAGAGAACGCCGGGGAGCTGCCGCCCGAGTCGGCGCTGATCGTCAGATCGCCGAGGCGCACGGTCGCGGGCATCGTGAAGTCGCCGCGTTCTGGTTGAGTCGCATCGCAGGCGAGCGCACTCGCCGCGCGCGCGTCGTCGATCACGCGGGCGTTCGTCGCTGCGTCGTCGGTCGCCGCGATCGCCGAGCGCGGCGCCGTCGAGATCGCCGCTTTGGTAGCTGCGTTCGGCGAAAGCGCTGCCGCTCGCGGTCAAAACGCTGCGCAAGCGATCGCCGATCCGCTCGGCAACGACGAAAATCGGGAATCCTGCACCGACGAGCGATTCGGCTTTGCGTAGCGCGACGTTGCCTCCGCCGACGATCACGGCTCGGCGACCGTCCGGCCGCAGGGAGATTGGGAGCATACGCGCTGCTAAAAGAGTTCCGCGTCCGCCTGCCAAAAACCGCTCTCGTGGCGCTTCGGCCGGTCAAATGAAGAGTTCCATGGACGGAGCCGCCCGTGCGGCCTTTGTCGGCGCGGCCGTCGCGGCGCTGATCACCCTGCCCGGCTTGGGCGTCGGTACGCTCTGGGACAACAGCGAAACGGCCTACGGCGAAGTCGCTCGCGAGATATTGCTTACCCACGACTGGGTAATCATGCACCTCAACAGCGTGCCGTACTTCGTTCAGCCGCCGCTCTATTTTTGGCTGGGTGCGCTCTTCTCGCTGATCGGCGGCGCGACGCCCTTTGCACTGCGACTTCCGTCGGCGCTGGCGACGATCGCGCTCGGCGCGCTCACCGGTTACGCGGTCGCGCGCCAGGCCGGCACGCGCGTCGGCATCTACGCCGCCGTCATCCTGTCGACGTCGCTGATGCAAGCGGTCATCGGACGGCTCGCGATCATGGACGCGCTGCTCGATTTGGCCGTCGCGATGACGATCTTCTGGTGGTTCCGCGGGCTCGAGACGGGACGAGACCGTTACACAATCTACGGCTGGATCGCCGCCGGCGGCGGATTTCTGGCCAAAGGCTTGGTCGCCCCGGTCGTTGCGCTCCTGGTCATCGTGCCGTTCTACTTTTGGAACCGCCGCCACGAGCCGACGCACGCGCCCTCGGCGCGCGCGTGGTTGATCGGTCTGCTCGCGTTCCTCGTGATCGCCGCGCCGTGGCCGATCGCGCTGGTCGCGCACTACCACTTCTTCCCGCTCGAGAAGCTGATCGGCGAGTATACTGTCGGCCGCTATACCGGCGTCGTCGAGAACCAAGCCGGGCCGATTTGGTACTACCTGCCGGTCATCATCCTGGGCTTCTTCCCGTGGATCGCGTTCCTGCCGATGGCGATCGTCTACGGCGTGCGCCAACTCCGCGTGCAAGTGCTTGAGGAGATGCAGCTCGCGCGGCTCGTCCGCCTGGGCTTTACCTGGATCGTAATGCCGCTGCTCTTTTTCAGCTTCGCGCGCACGAAGCTGCCGAACTATATCGCCCTGGAGTTTCCGGCGTCTCGCGTTGCTAACCGCGCTCTACTTCGAAGGCGTCGTGCGCAAAGGCGGTACGCGTTCGGCGGTGATCTCCGCGGCGACCGTCCCGGTCACGATCGGTGCGCTCGCCTTCGCGATCTGGCTCTTCACGCGCAACAATCGGCTAACGGCCGAGATCGCGATCGTCGCTCCGCCGCTGCTGGCAATGGCGGTCACGATCTTCGCCGGCTCGCTGTTGACCGCGTTTCTCGTCGCGCGACCGAAGAGCGTTCGGATCGCCCCGTACGCGCTGGCGCTGGCAGCGATCGTTGCGGTCGACGTGCTCGCGGTCGATGTCTTGCCGCACGCCGAAGCGTTCAAGCCGGTTCCGCGTTTAGCCGCGGTGATCGAGCGCGATCGCCGGCCGGGCGACATCGTTGCGATTCAAGGCGTCTCGGGCGGGAACGCGCTGCTCTTTTACACGCATCCGGTCGTGCAGGTGCTCGCGCCGCCGGCCGACGGCGATCCGCAGAGCGACGGCGTCGATCCGCGAACCGTCGTCTGCCGGGCGCCGCGCGCCTGGGTGATCGCTCCGGCGATCCGTCCCTCCGACGATCCGACGTACGGACGCAATCGTCGCCGCGTTGCGGTCGACCGAAAAGCCGCGCTGTTCCTCTACGACGGGCCGCGCTGCCGCGGCGTTTACGGCTTGTAGCCGGTGACCTGCGCTTCGGTTACGGCCGAGGCTTTGTTGTTCCCGAGCGATCCGCGAATGTAGGTGATGACGTCGGCGATCTCTTTGTTCGAAAGCGTGCCCTTCCACGGCGGCATCGACGCCGTTGTACGTCTGACCGTTGACGGTGATCGGACCGTGCAGGCCGCCGAGCACGATGCCGATGACTTTGCCCGGATCGCCGGTGACGACCGGGTTGTTCGCGAGCGGTGGGAACGTGCCGGGGACGCCTTGACCTGTCGCGCCGTGGCAGCTCGAGCAGTTCGCGGCGAAGACCTTCGCGCCGTTGCCTGAAGCGGCGGGCGCAGCCGCGCCTGCCGCGCTCGCTCCGCCCCCAGCAGTGTTGACCACCGCAAGCGTAGCGGCGGAGGCCGAACCGAGAACGACCGATTCGGGCGGTGAGGCCGGCGCCGCGGCCTGTTTGATCATGGTCGTTGCCTGGCCGAAGATGGTGAGCCCGACGATCACGCAGACGACGAGCGCCGCGCTCCAGAGCAATCCGGCGCGCGCGCCAAAGCTGCGCGTCGTGCTGCGATCGAGCCACGGAATCAAGAGGACCACCACGAGGAAGAGCGTCGGCACGATGATCGTCGCGATCAGCTCCAGGCTAATCGTGAGCGGGCCGAGGTGAATCTCCGGCGGCACCAGCGCGAGCAAGCCGAAGAGCGACAAGAAGTACCACGCTGGATACGGCACGAAGAACTTCGTCGGGTCGGCTTTTGCGTCGAGATACGGTGGAGCAACCAGCGCCAAGAACACGATGATGACGAAGACGATGAACGAGAAGGCCCCGTCCATGAACATCTGATCGGGCCAGAAGCGCCCCGGCCGCAGCTTGCGCGGATCGTCGACGACCGGTCCGGCCGAGCCATTGTGGCGGAAGATCGCCAAGTGCGCGCCGACCAGCATGACGAGCACCGCCGGCATCAGCCAAACGTGCAGCCCGAAGAAGCGATTGATCGTCGCCGTGCCCATCCCGCCGCCGCCCTGCGCGATGTGCTGCAGGACCGGACCCAGCGATCGGGCGCGAGGCCGGTGATGTTCAGCGAGACCTGCGACGCAAAGTAGGCGTCCATATCCCACGGCAAGAGATAGCCGGTGAGTCCGAGCACGAGCGTGACCAGCAGCAACAGAACGCCGACGACCCACTGCAGCTCGCGCGGCGCCTTGTAGGCGCCAAAGATCAACACTTGCAGCAGGTGCAGGAAGACCAGCGCGATCATCGCCGACGCGCCCCAGTAGTGCACCGAGAGCAGGAAGTGCGTGTACGGGTTGAGATAGATCGCGCGAGTCGATTCCCACGCGGTTGCCGCCGACGGCGCGTAGAAGAACGTCAGGAAGATGCCCGTGACGATCTGCACGATCATCGCGAAGAGCGTCGCGCTTCCGAAGACGTACCAGTAACTCGCGCCGCCGGGGACGTCTTCGGTGAGGAAATCCTTCGTCATCGAGACGAAGCCGGTGCGCTTTTCGATCCAGTTGAGCATCAGCGATTACCTATGCCTGGTAGGAGACGACGATGCGCTGCGGGGTGTTCGACTGGTAGACGATCCAGGTCACCTCGGCCTTGCCGTTCTGCTCGCGCATCGGCAGCGGATCGAGGCCGCGCGGCGCAGGGCCGGCGATGTGCGTACCGTCGAACGTGTATTGCGAGCCGTGGCACGGGCACATGAACCTGTTCTGCGCGTCGCTCCAGTTGTAGTAGCATCCGAGGTGCGGACAGATCGGGCTGAAGATGACGAAGCCCATGTTGACGACGCCGTACGGAACGTCCGGCTTGCCGCCGGGCAGGTCGAAGATGTCGGGGCGCGCCGCTTGGAACTTTGCGGGGTCGACCTTGATGCCCCAGACGTACTCGCTGGCGGCCTGCTCGGGGAGATAGCCGTCGTTATACTTCAGGGTGAACGTCATCTTCACCGGTTTGGACGTCGCTTTCTGCAGCGCGTCGAGCTCTTGGCCGGTCAGCGGCGCCCAGCTCCCGGCCGAGGCGTTCGCCGGCGGGAGCAGCGAGCCGACGATCGGCACGGCGAGCACGACGCCGATGATCCCGCCGATGGTCAGCGTCGCGTTGGCCATGAACTTACGCCGGGTGACCTCGTCTTCGGTCTCGGGGAGGTCGTAGGCGCTTACGATCTTGCGCCCGACGGTCTCGGAAGCGTCGCCGCTCGAATTCGACAAAGTCGTTCTCCCGTGCGGATTTCAATGCGGGTCGCAGCCTCATTTGCCCCTATTGTAAACCGGCCCTCCACCTGGCGGTTAGGACGAAACTCGGGGGAGGAGGCCGGCGAGCCTGGTGGCGCGCCCCGGCGCCGGCGGGCCGTCACATCTTATAGCTGTGCAGTCCGGAGATCCAGATGTTCACGCCGAGATAGCAGAAGATGATCGAGACGAAGCCGATCACGCTGACCCAGTTGGTGCGCAAGCCGCGCCAGGCGTGGCGAGTGTGGAGGTGCATGTACGCGAGGTAGATGATCCATGAGAAGAGCGCTGCGGTCTCTTTGGGGTCCCACTGCCAGTACGCGCCCCACGCCTCCTTGGCCCACATCGCGCCGGTGATGATGCCGATCGAGATCAGCGGGAGCCCGATCGCGACCGCCCGGTAGACGATCACGTCGAGCTGCGGCAAGCTCGGAAGCGCGGCCAGCCAGCGCGCAACCGGGCTGCCGTCCTCGCCTTGCACCGCGCGTTGGGCGTAGTACTTCAGCAGGTAGATGCCCGAAAAGACGAACGCGACGAGAAACGCCGCGTAGGACGAGACGACGATCGGAACGTGGATCTTCGCCCAGTACGATTGCAGCGACGGCACCGGCGGCATCGTTCCTTCGTACCAGGTCACGCCGTAGGCGAGAAAGATCGCCGCCAGCGCGAGCACGAAACCGCCCGCGAACCAGAGGTTATATCGGAAGGCGAAGCCGATGTAGATTGCCACCGACATCGCGGCGAAAAGCGAGAGCGAGCCGTAAAGGTTGAGCAGCGGCCAGACGCCGGTCATCTCGAAGCGCACGGCCAGCTGCGCGAACTGCGCGACGCATCCGATGATGGCCAGCGGCGCGCCGACCGCGCGCAGCCACTCTTGGCGCGAGAAGAAGTAGACCAGCAGCGCCAGCGCGCCGAGCACGTACGCGCTCAGCGCGACGGCCATCAGTACTTCATCCACTGCTCGGCACCGTTTTCATCTCTCCCCTCAACGCTACCATCAATCGCTCGAACTCGTTCTCGAAAACGTCGTATCCCTTGACCGTCGTTGCGGCAGCCCCGACGCGAGACCGATTCGGGCCGGCCTCGTCGACGCGCACGTAGAGCCGCGCCGGCAGGAAGTAGAACGAGATCACCAGGCCGGCCAGCAGCACGAACGCGCCGATGCCGACCAGCGGAACGCCCGGATCGTTCCGGTACTGAAAACCGCTGTAGAGCACGTAGCGCTGCGGAACCACGCGCCAGCCGTCGCCCAGGTCGATCCAGGTGTTCAGCGGCACGAGCGCCTCGCCCAATGGGGTTCCCGCCTGCGACACGCTCGAGCACGACGGCTGGATTGTTGACGCGCGGATCGGCGGTCGGCATGCCGCTCTGCTTGTCGACGGTGGGCGCGAAGTCGTTCGTAGAGCACGCTTTGCGCGGCGTTCCGGGAACGTCGAACGAGTCGCCTTCGAGCAGCGTGCGATTCGAGAGCGCGCCGACGCGCCGACCGTGATGCGTCACGAGGAAGCGCATGCCGAAGCCGTAGCTCGCCTGATAGTAGAGCGTGCCGTCGACGTCGATCGGATGGTTTACGCGGACGGTCATCGCCTTGGGCATGCCGTCGTTTCCGGTGACCGTGACGCGCGAAACGTAGTCGATCGGTTGATAGACCATTCCGCTCTTGGTCATGATCGGCGCGATCTTGTAGGCGAAATCGTCGAGGCGAATCAGCGGCGTGGGTTCGCTCGACCTGCGCGGTCTGCCCGGTCAGCACGGCCAGCTCGCCCGAGAAGCCGCGCGCCCAGTAGAGCGTCGTGCCGGCGGCGATGATCACGAAGCCGAGCGTGCGCGACGAGAACGCCGCGCCGCGCCCAGTTGTGCTTGTCGGCAAAGCTCCACTCGACGCCGCCGAAGAGCCGTTCGCGCATCTGCCAGCCGCGCGCGGCGAAGAACTCGGCCAGCCGCCGGCGCACCGTCGGCCGGATCGCCGTCGGTCTCGAACGTCGCGTGCAGCGGAATCTTCTCGACGCTTACCGGGTGCAGCGGCGGCAGACGCGCCGGGATCACGCGCTTGAACGTGCAGACCGCCAGCGAGAGCAAGATCAAGCCGATGATGCCGACGTACCACGGCGAGTGGTAGACGTTGTCGAAGTTCAGGCGCAGGATCGCGCGCGCCAGCGGCGCCGCGTACGTATCGAAAGTACTGGCTCGCGATCTTTGCCCTTGATCGACGACGACGCCGATCAGCGTGAGCACGCCCCAGACGACGAAGAGCGAGACGGCGAAGAGCACGTTGCCGAACGTGCGGACGAAATCTCCGTAGAGCGCGCGCGCGGCGCTCATCGCGTCACGTGCGCCAACGACGCTCGAGCGGAAGAATGATCCAGATCGAGATTTCGTAGAGCGCGTACATCGGCAATGCCAGCAGCGCCATCGTGAGCGGATTGCCGTCGGGCGCGGCGATGCCGCCGGCGACGAAGAACCCGAAGAGCGCGTGGCGCCGGTGGCGCATCAGGGAGCCGGCGCTGACGATGCCCAGGCGCGCCAGCCCGATCAGGACGATCGGCGTCTGAAAGATGATCGCGAAGAGCGCGAGCAGGACCATCACGAAGTTTAGCGTCGAGGCGATTCCGAACGTCGGCGTCGCAACCGCATCGGTGATGTGCAGCAGCGCCGCGACGACGCGCGGGATGACGACGAAGTGCGCGAACGCCAAACCGGCCGCGGCGAGCAGCAGCGACGGAAGGACGAAGGCGTAGACCATCCGGCGCGTGCGCGGGTGGATCGCCGGAACCACGAAGAGCCAGAGCTGCTGCAAGAGCAGCGGCAGGCCGATCACGATGCCGCCGATGACCGAGAAGCTGCAACTCGGTGAAGATGACGTCGGCCGGCCCGAACGCGTGCAGCTCGAATGCCGCCGAAATATTCGTGCATCATCCAGCGGATCACGTATTGCGACGGCCAGAAGAGCAGAACGGCGATGCCGCCGACGGTGGCGATCGCGATCAATAGACGGTTACGGAGCTCCCGCAGGTGCTCCGTAAACGGCATCTCCTTCTGATCCCACTTCGCCTCGTCGCCGGGGCGCAGCGGTGGTCGCTCGGCTAACACACTGCTCAACGAGTGACGTTACGAGCTAGGCGTACCGCGGCCGGGCGTCGGCGGCGGGATGGCCTCGCCCGAGAACGAGCCGGCCTCGACGTTCCCCATGATGTCGGCGTGCTGCGTGGCGGCGCGTTCCGCGCCTCCTCGCGCGCCTTGGCGGCCGCCTCGTCGGCCTCGACTTGTCCCATCAAGAACTCTTTCTTTGCCTGACCCGCGCTGCGCGCCAGCTTCGGCAGCTTGTCGGCTCCGAAGAGGAGCGCGCCGACGACGAGGATGCCGATGATGATCGGCGCGTCGATGATGGCGAGAAGCGGATGTACGGTCATGATCCTGGTCCCCTTTTGTCGCCCTCTTCCAGCAGGGCGTCTGTGAGCTTGGCGAGTTCTCTCTTCGCCGCGCCTGGCGCAATCGGCTCCAGAGCACGCTTGGCTCGCCCGACGAAACGGGCGATCTGCGCCCGCGTCGCGGCGAGGCCGCCCTCGCGGTCGATTGCCGTCGACGATCGCCGGAATCGCGTCGTTCGCCGGCCTCGTCGTAGAAACGCCGGACCTCGGCGCGAAAGCTGCCGTTGCCCGACGCCAGCGCCGCGATCAGCGGAATCGTCGTCTTTCGCTCGGTTAGGTCGTTTCCGGCCGGTTTGCCGAGCGAGCGTTCGTCGGCGATCATGTCGAGCAGATCGTCCTTCATTTGAAACGCGATGCCGAACGATTCGCCGAACTCGCGCAGCGCGGCGATCTCGCGCGGACTCCCGCCGCCCACGATCGCTCCGCACTGGGCCGAGGCCGCGAACAGCGAGGCCGTCTTCTTCCGCGCGATCTCGACGTACGTGTCGAGCGCCAGGTCGAGGTTGCCGAGCGCCTGCAGCTGCAGCACCTCGCCGTCGCAGATGTCGGCCAGCGTCGCCGAGAGCACGTTCGGCACCGGATGCGGATAGTTCAGCGTGACGTTCTTGAATATCCACGCGAAGAGATAGTCGCCGGCGAGCACGCTCACGCGGTTGCCGTAGTCGACCGCGGTCGCGTTGACGCCGCGCCGCGTCTGCGCGTTGTCGACGACGTCGTCGTGGATCAGCGTCGCGACGTGGATCAGCTCCATGTACGCGGCGAGGTGAAGGTGCTCGACGGAATTCCCGCCGCACGCTTCGGCCGCCAGCAGCGTGACGCGCGGGCGCAGGCGCTTGCCGCCGGCCGCGAGCATCCGTTTGACCGCCTCGGTGATGATCGGATTGTCGGTCGAGAACGTCGAGCGGAAGAAGACCTCGACGAGCTCGTGAAGATCGTCGATCGCTGACTGCGCGCCGCGTCGATGAGGCTCACGCTTTGACGCCGTAGTGAATCGCGATCGATCCGCCCATCAGCGGCACGTAGCCGGTCTGGACGAAACCGGCGCGTGCGAAGCGCTCGCGCAGCTGCGTGGCGTTGGGGTGGTGCGTGAGCGAGTTGGGAAGATAGGTGTACGCTTCGCGCGAGCCGCCGACGACGCCCCCGATCAACGGCACGACGCCGTAGAAGTAGAGATCGAAGAAGCGCTTCACGGTGCGGTTCGGGGCCTTGCTGACGTCGAGGTTGACGAAGCGCGCTCCGGGCCGCAGGACGCGCAGGATCTCGCGCAGCGTGGCGTCGACGTCGACGACGTTGCGCAGCGAGAAGCCCATCGTCGCGCCGTCGAAGCTGGCGTCCGCGAAGGGCATTGCCATCACGTCGCCTTCGACGAAGCGAGCGGTACCGCGCGCTTCCGCGCCGTGCGCGGCTCTCGCGCACGTCGAGCATCGGCCGGCAGAAGTCGATGCCGGTCACCTTGAGCCTCGGCTCGACGCGCAGCAGGTGAAAGACCAGATCGCCCGTTCCGCAGCAGAGGTCGACGATCTCGTTGCCGGCCTTGGGCGCGAGCACGCCGATCGCCCGCCGGCGCCACCGTTCGTCGAGGCCGCCGGTCAGCACGCGGTTCGCGAGGTCGTAGCGCGGAGCGATCGAGGCGAACATTTGCCGAACGAACGTACTCTTCTCGCCGTCCGGACGGCTGCGCAGTGAAGGGGTCGAAGTCATTGCTGAACGGCCTGCTTCCAACTACTGCCGCGCTCTCCCCCTAGCGGCGCCCTGCCGCGGTCGTGATGGCGGGCGCGATGCAGCTCAGCTCGACCCAGCAAGTCTTGACCGCGCTGTCGCGCGGCGACCGGATTGCGGTCGAAGCCTACACGCTCGGTGGAAGCGTCCTGCACGCGATCGAGGACGCAGCGTCCCGCGGCGCGCGCGTCGTCGTGCGCCTCGAAGGGAAGCCGTACGAGGATCCCGCCGGGCGCCTGGCCGAGCGCAACGCGGCGGTCGTTGCCGAGCTGCGTGCGGCGGGAGCCGACGCGGGATTCGAGCACCTGCTCCACGCTAAGGAGATCTCCGTCGACGGCGCGCTCTACCTCGACGAAAAGAACTGGCGATCCGGCGATCTCGTGCTGCGCGTCGACGATCCGGCCGAGCGCGCGGCGATTCCCGCGATCAAGCACGAAGCGCTGGCGCGCGAAGCCGCGCTGCTGCTCGACTCGCGCAAAACCGGCTCGGCGATCGTCGAGAGCGAATCGTTCGGCCGCTACAATGCCGTCTACTCCGCACTCCGGCGGCTTGGCCGCGAAGGCGCCGCGCCGCGACTGCTCGTCTGCGAACGCGACGTCCACGGAAACGATCGCGAGCGCAAGGCACTCGAAGAGCTGGTTGGCGACGGCGTGCGCGTGCGGATCTGCCGCGACTCCGAGAAGCTCGCGCTGGCCGGCGATCGCGCGTGGCTTGGTTCGGCGAACGCGACCGCCGCTTTTAAGAGTTCTGATACGATCGACTGGGGCATATCGACCGGCGATCCAACGATCGTCGGCGCCGTACGCGACCGGGTCGAAGCTGCGTGGGCCGGCGCCAGAGATTTTAAAGGGAGCTGCGCGACGGGAAGGTAGCAGGGGCTTTATGGTTCCCGCAGCGCTCGCCGGCATCTGGGCGGCTACGCAAACGCCGCCCGCAGTCAGCAACCAGTACGTACAACCCGCCAACGATCCGTGGCCGCGGTTTGCGATTCCGGTTGCGCCCATCGACGAGACGATGCACTATTTCCTCGTCATCCGCACGGCCGGTGACGGGACGATCGCCGGATTCGTGCGCAATCCCGAAGCGAACCTCGGCGCGGCGCTGGGGACCCGAACGATCGTCGGCGACGGCGACCGGCTGCGCTTGCAGGCCACGGGCGAATCGGAGATTTCCGGCCGCGTCAATGCGGACGGTACGCTGACGCTCGAGCGCCTTCCGTTCGGCGCGAGCAGCCTAACCTTTCATCGGCCTAAACCGGACGAGCTGCGCTGGTACTACCCGAGCGCGAGCGATCGATGGGTCTATCGCGAGCCGCTGCCCGGCGACGACGGCTGGCCGACGGCGACGCTCGCCCAAGCCGGCTTGCGCGAAGCGCCGATCGCCAAAGTGATGCGAGAGATTGTGGCATCCGCTCGCCGGTGCTGCGATCGCCCTACGTCCAAAGCGTAGCGATCGCGCGCAAAGGCCGCCTCGTCCTAGACGATTACTTCTACGGCTTCGACGCATCGATGCCGCACGACGTCCGCTCGGCGGGTAAGAGCGTAACGACCCTCATGGTCGGTCGCGCGATCGGCGACACGAATCGCTTTACCCCGCAGACGCCGGTGCTTTCGTTTCTTCCTCAATATCTGCCGGTCGCCAACGACGACCCGCACAAGCGCGCCATGACCGTCGCAGACCTCATGACGATGTCTTCGGGCCTGGCCTGCGACGATAACGACGACGATTCACCCGGCAACGAGGAGCGCATGCAGAGCCAGACCGCGCAGCCCGATTGGTATAAGTACACGCTGGATCTGCCGATGCGCAGCGACCCCGGCACGCGCGCGATCTACTGCAGCGCGGGCATCAATCTGCTCGGCGCGATCGTCTCGACCGCAACCGGCGTGCCGCTCGACCGATACTTCTACGAACGCTTCGCGCAACCGATGCAGTTCGAGCGGTACGGCATGTGGCTGATGCCCCCGCCGACCAACGCGGCCTACATGGCCGGCGGCGACTACTTCCGTCCGCGCGATTTTCTCAAGTTCGGTCAGCTCTTTCTCGACCGCGGCGCGTGGGATGGCCGCCAGATCGTCGACGGCGCGTGGCTGCTATCGTCGGCGACGCAGCGCTCGGTGATGAACCCGGATGGCGCCGGCGGCGGCGATCGTTACGGCTACGGCTGGCATCTATCGACGCTCACCGTCGGCGGCCGCACGTACGACGTGATCAATGCCGGCGGCAACGGCGGTCAGCTGCTGGCAATCGTGCCGAAGCTCGACCTCGCTCTGATGATCACTGCCGGAAACTACGGGCAGTACCCGGTCTGGAGTAAGTTTCTAGGCGATTTCGTCGGCGCGGCGATCCAAGCCGCCGAATAGCCGAGCGGCGTTCTCGTCGGTCGCGTCCGCGAGCTTGGCGGCCGGGATTGCCAGCAGCTCGCCGACTTTGGCGGCGACGTGTTCGAGAAAGGCCGGCTCGTTGCGCCTGCCGCGCATCGGCACCGGTGCAAGGTATGGGCAGTCGGTCTCCAGCACGATCGCGCGGCTGCCGATCGAGCGGACCGCTTCGCGCAGCGCGCCCGCGTTGGCAAAGGTCACGACGCCGCCGATGCCCAGAAAGAGTCCGAACTCTTCGACGTATGTGTGCGCTTGATCGGCCGTTCCGGTGAAGCAGTGC
The DNA here is from genome assembly GCA_963739845.1 of Vulcanimicrobiota bacterium. GTDB lineage: Bacteria > Vulcanimicrobiota > Vulcanimicrobiia > Vulcanimicrobiales > Vulcanimicrobiaceae > Cybelea. The sequence goes on from CAVUBQ010000002.1 coordinate 1,014,959, forward strand.
ACGACGCCGCGCATCCCGGGGCGCCACTCCTCGCGCAGGATCGCGACGAAATCGTCGAACGCGTCGCGCTGGTGAAAGATGACCGGCAGCGACCGTTCGCGCGCAACGCGCAGCTGCGCGCGCAAGACCGCGGCCTGTGCGTCGCGCGGGCTGTTGTCGTAGTAGTAGTCGAGACCGGTCTCTCCGATGGCGACGACGCGCGGATTTTTCAAGAGCGGTGCAATCGCCGCGGCGATATCGCCCGGAGCGTCCGCCGCCCGATGAGGGTGAATGCCGGCCGCACCGCGGAGATCGTATCGCTCGGCCATCGCGAGTGCCTTAGCGCTGTCGGGGAGGTCTTCACCGATTACCACCATCGTGGTAACGCCGGCCGCCCGAGCGCGGCCCACGACCTCGTCGCGGTCCTCGTCAAACGCGGGATCGTGAATGTGGCAGTGCGTCTCGATCACTCGAGCGTTTCCGCCGCAAGGTCGATGCGCGGAAAGAGCGATGCGCCGAGTGCGGTTTGCGTCTTGGGCGCGAACCCACCCCACGCGGTCAGCGAGACCGACCAATCCTCGTCGATGCGCCCCGGCGCGCCCAGCTGCTTCCACATCTCGGCCGTGCGCTCGGGCATCACCGGATGGAGCAGGATCGCCAGCCGGCGCAGGCCTTCGCAGAGATCGTAGAGCAGCGCATCGAGTTCGTCGACGCGGTTCTCCTTGTGCAAGACCCAGGGTTTGCGTTCGTCGATCGTCCGGTTAAGCGCGGTGACGAGCTCCCAGACTTCCTCGAGCGCCTCGCGAAAGCGCAGGCCGAGAATGCGCGCGCGGACGCTCGCGGCCAGGGGCGTAAATCGCTCGGCCAGCTCGCTGCGCTGCGCGCTCTGCTCTGGAACGATTCCGTCGCGGTAACGCTGCAGCATCGAGAGCGTGCGCTGCAGCAGGTTGCCGAGATCGTTAGCCAGATCGCTGTTGTGGCGCTGCGCGATCTTCTCCTCGGAGTACGAGAAGTCGCTTCCGAACGGAGCCTCGCGCAGGAGAAAGTAGCGCATCGAGTCTGGGCCGAAGCGCCGCGCCAGCTCGAACGGATCGACCGTATTGCCGAGGCTCTTGCTCATCTTCTGACCGTCTACGGTAATCCAGCCGTGGGCGAAGACCAACTCCGGGGGCAGCTCGCCGAGCGCCCAGAGCATCGCCGGCCAGATGATCGTGTGAAAGCGCGCGATCTCCTTGCCGACGAGCTGCGTCTGCGCCGGCCAGTAGGTATGAAAGCGTGCCTCGTCTTCGCTCCAGCCGATCGCGGTAATGTAGTTGAGCAGCGCGTCGAGCCAGACGTAGACGACGCCTCCGTCCGGAATCGGCACGCCCCAGTCGAAGCTCGTGCGCGAGATCGATAGGTCGTCGAGCCCTTCCTGCAAGATCGCCATCATCTCGTTGTAGACGCTGCGCGGCTGAACCCACTGGGGGTTGCGGGTATAGTGCTCGATCAGACGATCGCGGTAGGCGGAGAGGCGGAAGAACCAGTCTTCCTCGGAAATCCACTGCACCTCGCGACCGCACATCGGGCAGCGGCCGTCGACGAGCTTCGACTCCAGCCAGAACGTCTCGTCGTCGACGCAGTACCAGCCTTCGTACTTGCCTTGATAGATGTCGCCGCTCTCGCGCAGCCGCTCGAAGACGCGCGAGACTTTTTCGACGTGGCGCGCCTCCGTCGTGCGGATGAAATCGTCGTACTCTACGTGGTACGCTGCAAAGAGCGCTTTCCAACGCGGCACGAGCTCGTCGCACCACGCCTGCGGCGTTTTGCCGGCGGCGGCGGCGGCGTTGGCGACCTTCTGTCCGTGCTCGTCGGTGCCGGTGAGAAAGAACGTCGGGCGAAAGGTGCGAGCCGTGCGAGCGAGCACGTCGGCGACGACCGTCGTATAGGCGTGGCCGATGTGCGGATCGCCGCTGATGTAGTAGATCGGCGTCGTAACGTAGTAAGCGCGTTGCATAGTGTGGCTCACCGTGATTTACGCGGGGTCGCGCCGATGCCTTTTCCGCGTTGAGGCTCGCTCGTAGAGCTGGCGGCGCTCGCCGAAACCACGCGCCGCCAGCTGCTTTGCGACGTCACCGACCCGGTGCCCGGCGGCGAGCAACGCGTCGATCTCCATGTCGGTCTCGCCGGGTGCCTTCTGCGCGACCTCCTCGACCCGATATGGGGCGACGGCAAACGCGATTTCGCCGCGCAGCGGGTCGGGCAGCTTCGCGAGCACCGTCTCCGGCGTCCCCAGGATATGCTGCTCGTGGAGTTTGGTGTACTCGCGAACGACGAAGACTTCGGCGCCGGCGCCAACCGCAGCGAGGTCGGCGAGGGTCGCGCGTATGCGTTGCGGCGATTCGTACCAGATCGTCGTCGCGCCGCCTTGTAACGCTTCGGCAAAGCGCCGGCGGCGCGCGCCCTGCGCGCGCGGCGGAAAACCTTCGAACGTAAAACGCCGCAGCGGAAAACCCGAGAGCAGAGCGACGCCAAACGCGGCGCTCGGGCCGGGCAAGACCTCGACCGCCACGCCGGCGGCTCGCGCCGCCGCGACCAGGTCGCTTCCCGGATCGGAGATGCCGGGCATGCCGGCGTCGCTGGTCACGGCGACCAGCTCGTGCCGCGCCCGCTCGACGATCGCCGGCGTCGCGCCGGCGGCATTCTGCTCGCGATAGCTCCAAATCTCGCGGCCGCTCAGCTCGAGGGCCCCGAGCAGCTTGCGCGCGACGCGCGTGTCTTCGGCGACGATCAGCGACGCGTCGCGCAAGACATCGACGGCGCGTAGGGTCACGTCGCGCAGGTTTCCCAGCGGCGTGGGTACGAAGACCAAGGGCATGGCGAAGGCCTTCGACGTCGAGCGCATACCTCCGGGGACGAAACTCGAGCTTTACATCTCCCCAAGTTGTCCGTATTGCCGCCGCGCGATGGCGTACTACGATGAGAACGGCACCGCGTACACCAGCTACGACGCGCAGAACGAGCGCGCGCGCGCGCGAGCGAATGCTCGCGTATAGCCACGGAGATCCGACCGTGCCGGTCATCGTCGCCGACGGGGCGTACGTTCAGTCAGGCTGGGGTTCGCCGCCACGCGGTTGAACGATCGATTGACGCACCGGTCGGTGCGGCCGAAATGAAAGGAGGGTCGTAAGGATGGACCAAAACAGCACCGAGGCCCTAGGCGCCTTCGCGACAATATTCCTAATCTCCGGAATCGTATATGTAGCGATAGCCGTGTTCGCGATCTGGGCTTTTTGGCGGATTTTCGTCAAAGCCGGGTACAACGGGGCGCTTTCGCTGCTCAACCTAATAGGCGGCATCGGCACGTTAGTCTGCGTAATCATTTTGGGTTTCGGGCGCTGGCCGATCGAAGATCAGCTTGCAGCAATGAACGGCGGCCCAAAGCCGTATCCGCCGCCGCCCGCACCCCCGCCGCCCGCGCCGCCGCCCGGAACCTCGGTGATGCCGCAGTAGGGGCAGCTACGACCAGAGCTTAGCAATCCAGCGTTCGACCTCGTCCGAGCGCGACGGCAGGCTCGCCGACAGATTCTCGGGTTGACCCGCGGTAACGGCGATATCGTCTTCGATGCGAACGCCGATGCCGCGGAATCGTTCCGGCACGGTCGCATCGTCCGGCTGAAAGTAGAGACCCGGCTCGACCGTCAGAACCATTCCCGCGCGCAGGGTGCCGTACCGGTACTCCTCGGTGCGCGCGTGCGCGCAATCGTGCACGTCGAGACCGAGCATGTGGCTGACGCCGTGCAGCGTGTAGCGGCGATAGAGGGGACGTTCCGGGTCGAGCGCTTCGTCGAGCGAGCCCGCCAAGATTCCTAGATCGATCAGCCCCGCAGCCAGTACGCGCATCGCGCGCCGGTTCGGTTCGAGAAAATCGTTTCCGGCGGCGGCCGCTTCGATGCCGGCTCGCTGCGCCTCCCAAACGATGTCGTAGACGCTGCGCTGCTCGGGCGTGAAGCGCCCCGAGATCGGCAGGGTCCGCGTGATATCGGCCGTGTAGAGCGAGTCGCACTCGACCCCGGCATCGAGCAGTAAGAGCGAGTTGGGGCGCAGCACGCCGTCGTTACGCGTCCAGTGGAGCGTGCACGCGTGCTCGGCTGCGGCCGCGATCGTCAGGTAGCCGGTGTCGTTGGCGTCGATCCGGGCCCGGCTCCAGAACGCCGCTTCGATCGCGCGTTCGCTCGATGCACCGCGCATCGCGACAATCGCATCTTCGAAGCCGCGCTTGGAGATCGCACACGCCGTACGCAGCTCGGCGAGCTCGTACTCGTCTTTGATCAAGCGCGCCTCCGAGCAGTGCGTGGCCAGTTCGTCATCTGCATCGGCAGGCGCGAAGAGCGCGTCGACCGTCTCATCGTGGCCGCGAAGAAGCCGGCGCGGATAGGTGGCGGTGCGCAGCTCTTCGAGATACGCGCGCTCGCTTTGGAGCGGACGGCACTCGTCGACTCCGTAGTAGATGCGGCTCTCCTCGACGCCGCGATGGCGGCCAACCCACAGCTCGCCATAGACGCGGTCGGTGATGAACTCGGCCTTCCCGCGATTATGCTCGGGGACGAAGAGCACGCTGCGATGCCCGGCCCCGTGCGGTTCGAGCACGAGCAACGCGCCCGGTTCGCCTGCGCCCATCAGGTACGCGAAGTCGCTCGACGGGCGAAAACGGAACGACGTGTCGTTCGCGCGCACGCGCTCGCGCCCGGCCGGGACGATTAGATACGCCCCCGGATAGGTGCGCGACAGCGCCTCGCGCCGCTCGCGAAAGCGCGCGGCCTGGGAGTGGACCTCGCCGGCCGGTGGTCGATCGATCCACCCGGTCGCCATGAAATCGAGCAGCGCTTGGGGCGGCTCCAGGTCGTAGGTGGTTTTTCCGGGTGCGACCGGTCTCTCGGCACTTCGTTCTGCAGACATGGTTCGACAGAGATTCGCCTAACGCAGACCCGGTCATGCTTTCTCCATCGTCGACGAGCCCCGCGCGCGCCAACGACACCCTCGCCAACGAGCGAACCTACTTGGCCTACGTGCGCACCGCGCTGGCCTTCATCGCCTTCGGATTCGTGATCGCCCGCTTCTCGCTCTTCGCGCGGGAGTTCGCGGCGATCGTGCACGGGTCCGGGCCGGTCGTGACCAGGCGTCTCGAGTGCCTTCGGGACCGCGATGGCGCTCTTTGGCATCTTTATCGCGCTCTTGGGCGGCTGGCGCTACTCGGCAACCGACCGCAGCCTGCGCGAAGGGCGCGTCGCCACGCTCTCGACCGCGATGGGCTACTCGATCTCGTTCTTCGTCGTGGCGATCGGCGCGATCGTCGCCTTCGCGCTGCTTTCGTACCACTAGCGTTCGACGTAGAGCTCGACGTCGAGGCCGAGGTCGAGCGCGGGCGCGCTGTGCGTCAAGCGGCCGACGCTGATCAGATCGACGCCGCTCGCGGCGATCGCCGCTACGTTTGCCGCGCTCACGCCGCCGCTCGCCTCGGTCAGCACGCGCCCGCCGGCGAGCGCGACCGCCTCGGTTAGCTGCGCCGGCGTCATGTTGTCGAGCAGCACCGCATCGATCGGCTCCGCGAGCGCGTCGCGCAGCTGTTCGAGCGTGTCCACCTCGACCTCGATCTTGACCGTGTGTCCGGTGCGAGCGCGAACTGCTTCGACCGCTGCGCGAATCGAACCGGCCAGCGCGAGGTGATTGTCTTTTATCAGCACCGCGTCGTCTAACCCGAAGCGGTGATTGACGCCGCCGCCGCAGACGACCGCGTACTTTTCGAGCGAGCGAAGTCCGGGGGTCGTCTTGCGCGTGTCGGCGATCCGCGCATGCGTTCCGGCGACGAGATCCACGAGCGCGCGCGTCGCGGTCGCAATGCCCGACAGACGGCAGAGCAGATTGAGCGCGGTGCGTTCCGCGGTAAGAATCGCTCGCGCGCGCCCGCTAATCTCGGCGACCGTCTCACCGGCGGCGACGCGTTCGCCGTCGCCCGTGCGTACGACGTACTCGGCGGCGTCGTCGAGCATCGCGAATGCCAAGCCGGCGATCGGCGCGCCTGCGACGACGCCGCTCTCGCGTGCGACGATGCGCGCTTTGGCCGAGCGTTCTGCGTCGACGATCGCGTCGGTCGTTAGATCGCCGCCGCGGCCGACGTCTTCGAGCAGCGCGGCCCGGACGATCGGCTCGGCGACGAGTCTAAGCGACGCTGCGAAGTCGCGTGAACGAGCGCTTTGCGAAGGCTTCATCGGCTTGTGGGTAGTCGCTTCGGTAGTGGCTGCCGCGGCTCTCCCGGCGCGCAAGCGCCGCTTCGGCGATCAATCGGCCGACGTCGAGCAGGTTGCGCAGTTCGCCGGCGCCGCCGAAGGTCGTGTCGAGCTCGGCGATGCGACCGAGCGCTTCGAGCAGGCTCGACTCATTGCGCACCAGGCCGGCGTTGGAGTACATGACGTTGCGCAGATCGCTCAGCGCCTGGGTCGCGGTCGAATGAACGGCGCTGCGCCGCAGCCGCGCGTCGGGACGTGGCGACGGCGGCAGGCCGGCCGGTAGCGACGACGCGCCGCGCGTGCGCCCGCTGGCGATGTCGGTCGCGACGCGCGATCCGTAGACGAGCGCTTCGAGCAGCGAGTTGCTGGCCAGGCGATTTGCGCCGTGTACGCCGCTTGCGCTCGCTTCGCCGCAGGCCCAGAGGCCTTCGAGCGACGTGCGACCCCACTCGTCGACCGCGATTCCGCCCATCAGGTAGTGTGCCGCCGGCGCGACCGGAATGTTCTGAACTCGAGGGTCGATGCCGGCCGAGATGCAGAAGCCGAAGACGGTCGGAAACGCTTCCGGAAAGTGCGCGCCGATTGCCGAGCGCGCGTCGAGACCGACCGTGCGCCCACGCTGCTGCTGTTCGAAGATGGCGCGCGCGACGACGTCGCGCGGCGCCAGTTCGGCATCGGGATGAACTCCGAGCATAAAGCGCTCGCCCAGGTCGTTGAGCAGCGTCGCACCCTCGCCGCGCACCGCTTCGGTGACCAGCGGCATCGGATCGCGTCCGATCGCGAGCGCCGTCGGGTGAAACTGCACGAACTCCATGTCGGCGAGCAGCGCGCCGGCGCGCGCCGCCATCGCGATGCCGTCGCCGGTGGCTTCAACCGGATTGGTCGTGTAGCGATAGAGCCGCCCGATGCCGCCGGTCGCCAGTACGACCGCGCCGGCTTCAAACGAGAGCGCTTCGCCGCCGCCGCTGGGGCGGGCGCGGATGCCGCGCACCCGATCGTCTTTGAGGATCAAATCGTCGGCGACGACCTCTTCCACGATCTCGATCGACGGATGGACTTGCACCGCTTCGATCAGCGTTTTGAGAATCTCGTGGCCCGTGGCGTCGCCGCCGGCCTTGACGATGCGGCGCCGTTGATGCGCTGCTTCGCGCCCGAGCGCGAGCTCGCCGGAGCGCGTGCGGTCGAAGGCCGCGCCCAGCTCGAGCAGTTCTTCGACCCGCGCCGGCGCGTCGCGGGTGAGAATTTCGACGATCTTCGAGTCGTTGATCCCGGCACCGGCGCGCTGCGTATCGATCGCGTGCAGCCGGGGCGAGTCGTCCTTGCCGATTGCGGCGGCGATTCCGCCCTGCGCCCACTCGGTCGCCGCGCCTTTGCCGAGGCGCGTCTTGCAGAGGACGGTGACGCGTGCCGGCTCGAGTTTCAGCGCCGCCATCAAACCGGCAATGCCCGCCCCGACGACGATGACGTCGCTGCGGCGACTCTCGCTCATGCGCCTAATCTCGAGGCTGCCGGCTGAAGTCGAGCATCCGGTCGACGGCGCGGCGCGCGCGCTCTGCGACTTCGGGTGCGATGGTGACTTCGTACTCCATCGCTTCGAGCGAATGGAGGATCTTGGGAAGCGAGTTGCGCTTCATGTGCGGACAGAGATTGCACGGGCGCACGAACTCAACGTTCGGATAGCGCCCGGAGACGTTGTCGGCCATCGAGCACTCGGTCATCAGCAGAACTCGCGGCGCTGTGCCGTTCGCTCAGCGTTCCCACGTACTCGGTCATGCCTTGCGTCGACCCGACGAAGTCGGCCTCGGCCAGAACGTCGGGCGGGCACTCCGGGTGGGCGACGACGATCAGCGACGGGTCTCCCGCGCGGAACCGGCGCACGTCCTCGCCGCTGAAGCGTTCGTGCACCTCGCAGTGTCCCTTCCAGGCGATGATCTCGACGCCGGTCTTGGAGGCGACGTACTTTGCCAGGTATTCGTCGGGGAGGAAGATGACGCGCGGCACGCCCAACGCCTCGACGATCTGCAGCGCGTTGCCGCTGGTAACGCAGACGTCCGATTCGGCCTTGACCTCGGCCGAGGTGTTCACGTACGTCACGACCGGCGTGTCGGGATACTTTTCCCGCAGCAAGCGCACGTCAGCAGCGGTGATCGACTCAGCGAGCGAGCAACCCGCTTTGAGGTCGGGAACAAGGACCGTCTTGCTCGGATTGACTAACTTCGCAGTCTCAGCCATGAAATGCACGCCGCACAGCACGATCACGTCGGCATCGGTTTGGGCCGCCTTCATCGCGAGGGCGAGCGAGTCCCCGACGATGTCGGCGACCGTGTAGATAGATCTCGGGAACTTGGTAGTTATGGGCCAGGATGACGGCGTTGCGCTCGCGCTTGAGCCGGTTGATCGCGGCGACGTAGGGCGCGTGAAGGGGCCACTCGACGCGTGGAATGACGTGCTCCACGCGTTCGAAGATCGGATCGGTCTCGGCTGCGACGCTGCTGGTGTAAGGTAGGTCGATGACGCCCATAAAGTCCCTTTTGATAATACCCCTCGTCCTGCTCCTCGTTTGCATGACGAACGGCGCCGGACGGGCTCAGGGGCTCTCGTCGGTTCTCCCCAAGCCGACCGACTCCGCCCTGCCGGCCGGCGTTCACCAGGAGGGGGCGTATCTCTCGGCGCCGGTCCGACTCGACGGCGTGCCGCTCTTCCGCGTGGCGACGCCGGTAAACGCCGGCGCGGACCAGACCTCGGTCGAGGTGCGCGTTCAGTTCATCGAAGCCGCGCTGGGGCAGATCGTAGCGCTGCAAGGGCGCGAGGCGAACTCCGGCACCGTCTACGATCCGCACACGCTGCGCGTCGGGATCCAGCACGACGGCGCGCTGGCGATCCTCTACGCGGTCGATGCCAAGCACACGACGCCGCTGCCGATTCTTACCGTTACCGGCCCCGACGGCCGATACGCCGGTCAGCCAACCGATGCACTCGCCAAGCAATGGCAAGCGAAGCTGCAAACGGCGCTGGTCGCCGCGCTCGAGAAACGCCAACCGGCCGTGCTCGCGCGTAATATCGGCAGGTTGTGGCAGGTCGGCTTGGGCTTCGTTCTCCTAACGCTGTTGATCTGCGCCCTTCTGATCGCGTTAAGAAGGCGCTCGGCGGTCCTGGCCCGGCGCGTAGCCGACGATCGGCGCGCCATCGAAGCGACGCAGTCGGAGAGCGCCGGCGACGAGCCCGCTGCGGCCCGGCGCCGCACCCGTTTCCTCGGCATGGCGATGCGGGCGGCAGATCCGGCGATGAGGCTCGCGATGCTCAAAGCCATCCAAGGCGTGCTGATCTGGCTCCTCGTGCTGCTCTGGTTTGGCGGGCTGGTCTGGGCGCTTACACTCTTTCCGCAGACGACGCCGTTGGGTGCGACGATCTTTCGACGGGCCTCGCGAATCGCGTTCACGTGGATCGGTGCGGTTCTGCTGGTGCGCGTCGTCGCGATCGTCGCCACGCGCGTCGCCGGCTCGTACGCCGCACGCCCCGATGCGTCGCACAGCGACGAGGCCGCGCGACAGCTCTTGCGCGTGCCGACGGTCGTCAATACGACGATCAGCGTCACCAGCGTCGTCGTCTACTTCTGCGCCGCTCTCTTCACGCTGAGCCTGCTGGGAATTCCGACCGGATCGGTGCTGACGATCGGCGGTCTCGTCGCGCTCGCGGTTTCGCTGGCCGCGCAGAACCTGGTGCGTGACTTTCTCAACGGGTTCATGGTGCTGGTTGAAGATCAATACGTCGTGGGCGATTTCGTGATTATCAGGGATCGCAGCGGTCTGGTCGAGCATATGACGTTGCGCATGGTGCAGCTGCGCGACAATGCGGGCAATCTGGTCACGATTCCGCACAGCGTAGCGCTCGACGTCGTAAACTGCTCGCGCAACTGGTCGCGCGTCGATTTTCGGATCGCCGTGGATGCCGACGCCGACGTCGACCGCGCGATCGAGGTCCTGCATCGCTCGATCGCCGAGCTCGCTGCCGACCCGCGCTGGCGTGCGGCCGGCATCGGCCCGGAGTGGATTGGGGTCGACGCGGCCTCGACCGACGGGATCGTGCTGCGGGCTTCGATCCGGACGGCGCCCTTGCGTCAGTTCGAGGTGAGGCGCGAGCTCGCAGCCCGCACGATCGAAGGTTTCCGCCGCGCCCGCGTTGGGCTGGGCCGAAAAGACGCCTATCTGGTGTAGCGAGCGGGCCCTCGATTCATGTTACAGCCCGCGCTCGCATGGGTAGGGAGCCGGTAGAGAGCTTTTTCTAGCTGCCATGAGGAGGGAGCAACTTGATGAACCGGTGGTTCCTTGGAATGATGCTGCTCGGGGCGCTCGTCGCCGGTGCGGCGACGCTAAGCGCCAGCGCGCAGCCGGCACCTTCGGCATCGCCGTCACCGACGCCGATGTCGACGATGCAACCAGTCTAGTTTTATTAACGTTTGCACCGCATTTTGCAGTGCGATGTCGATAAACTGTGAGTAAGTAAAGTTTCTTGTGGAGCCATTGTGGACTCCACAAGAAACGTCTTGCATGTTCACTGCTGCTTTGGTAGCATGCAAGAACTTCGCCCAATGACGAAGTGCGGACCGTATCGAGCCGCGATGGCAACACGTTGACGACCCGTCGTGAACTTCGCGACAAATCCGAGTGATGCCGATCGAAACCGGATCGAGACGTCGGTGGGATGCCGGCAACGGCTTCAAACAGGCGATAATGAACCGGAGATACAACAAAGCCCGTCGCCTCACGGCGCGGGCTTTGTCCTTTCCTGAAGGCGCCGTTTCGCGTCGCAGCGCAAAAGAGAGCCCATGGAAGACCGAGTCGAGCTTACGATTCGTGGAGTCGTCCTAGGCGCGGTTATCACGCTCGCTTTCACCGCGGCCAACGTCTACCTCGGACTTAAAGTCGGACTGACGTTCGCCTCGACGATTCCCGCCGCAGTCATCTCGATGGCCGTCCTGCGTGCGTTCAAGAACGCGACGATCTACGAGAACAACATCGTGCAGACCGTCGCCTCGGCCGCCGGAACCCTTTCGGCGATCATCTTCGTGCTGCCGGGGCTGGTGATGATCGGCTGGTGGACCGGTTTTCCGTTCGGCCAGTCGTTCGGCATCTGCGCGATCGGCGGCATCCTCGGCGTGATGTACAGCGTGCCGCTGCGGCGAGCTCTCGTGGCGAACTCCGACCTGCCCTATCCTGAAGGCGTCGCGGCTGCCGAAGTGCTCAAGGTCGGCACCGCGGCGACCGAAGGCATCGAGCACAACCGTGCCGGACTACGAGCGCTCGTCGCCGGCGCCGCCGCGTCGGCCGGTTTCGCGGCGATCGTTGCGACCAAGCTCTTTGCCGGCGAAGTCGACGGTTATTTCCGGGCTGGAAACGCGGCCAGCGGCATAGGTTTCGCGCTCTCGCTCGCGCTGGTCGGCGCCGGCCAGCTGATCGGTCTCTCGGTCGGGCTCGCGATCTTGGCCGGATTGCTGATCGCGTGGGGCATCGCGACGCCGTTGCTCACCGCGCTTCACCCGCTGACCGGACCGGCGGCCGACGTGGCCAACGCCGTGTGGTCGCATCAGGTGCGCTTCATCGGCGCTGGAGCGATCGGTGTCGCGGCGATCTGGTCGCTTGGGCGTATTGCGCGGCCGGTGATTACCGGCGTAGCTTCGGCGATCGCCGCCTCGCGCAAGCGCGGCCGCGAGGCCCAAGCACTGCCGCGAACCGAGCGGGATCTGCCGATCGGCGTCGTCGCGCTGATCAGCATCCTCTGTTTGATTCCGCTCGCCGTGCTGCTCTGGAGTTTTCTGCGCGGTGGGCCGCTCGCGCCGATCGCGGGCGTTATGACCGTTGCTGCAGTGCTCTACGTCGTCGTTGCCGGATTCTTCGTCGCCGCCGCCTGCGGTTACATGGCCGGATTGATCGGTTCGTCGAACAGCCCGGTCTCAGGGCTGGCGATTCTCGCGGTGCTCGGCGCGTCGCTGCTCGTTCTGGCGATCGCGACGAGTTTTGGTATCGCGGCGCCGCTGCACTTGATCGCCTACGCGCTCTTCGTCACGGCGGTGCTGCTCTGCGTCGCGACGATCTCGAACGATAATCTGCAAGATCTCAAGACCGGGCAGCTCGTGGATGCGACGCCGTGGCGCCAGCAAGTCGCGCTCATCGCCGGCGTGATCTTCGGCGCGCTGGTGATTCCGCCGATTCTCGATCTGCTCAACCATGCGTACGGTTTTGCCGGAGCGCCGAACTTGCACGGAACCGTTGCGCAGCCGCTTCCGGCGCCGCAGGCTACGTTGATCTCGGCACTCGCTAAGGGCGTCATTAGCGGCCAGATCGACTGGCATTTGATCGGCGCGGGTGCGCTGATCGGCGCGGTCGTCGTCGCAATCGACGAACTGCTACGCAGGACCGGCCGCTTCTCGTTACCGCCGCTCGCGGTCGGACTAGGCATCTATCTGCCCGCATCCACGACGGCGCCGGTCGTCGCCGGCGCGGTGCTCGGCTGGCTCTACAATCGCTGGGCCGCCGAGAGACCCGACCCGCAGCGCGCCAGGCAACTCGGTATTCTCGTCGCTTCGGGGTTGATCGTCGGGGAGAGTCTTTTCGGAGTTGCGCTTGCGGGCGTAATCGTGTTCAGCGGAAACGCTGCGCCGCTGGCGGTGGTCGGCGACTCTTTCGCGCGAGCCGCGACGGCGATCGGCGCGGTTGCGTTCGTGCTCGCGATCGCCGGTCTCTTTCGCTACACCGCTGCACTCTCGCGGTGATCTACGTTGTGCTCGCCGCGGGCGGGTCGGAACGCATGGGCTTCGACAAGGTTACGACTCCGCTCGCGGGGCGAGCGCCGCTGGCCAGAATCGCCGCGACGCTAGGGAAGCGCTCGACGATTGTCGTGACGCGCCTGGAGCTGCGAGCTGCTTGCGTGCAGGCGGCGCCGCACGCCTCAGTGTTGATCAATCCAACGCCGGAGCGTGGGATGTCCTCTTCGTTGAAGGTCGCCAATGGGGCGATCGCCGCGGACGCGACGATCGGCGTGCTGCTCGCCGACAAGCCGTTCTTGCACGAGGCGACGTTGGCTGCGCTGGAGTCGGAACTGGCCTCTCGCCCGCGCGACGTGCTCTATCCGGTCGACGACGGGGGCGTCTCCGGTCATCCGGTCTACTTTGGGCCGCGTGCGCGAGCCCGCCTCGCCGAACTCCCCGACGGCGATACGCTGGCCCAGCTGCGCAACGAAGCATCGCTGACGCGCGGCGCCGTGCTCTGCCGTGACGAAGGGGCATTTGCAGACGTCGATTCGCCCGACGCGTGGCGCGCAGCGGAAGAACGGCTCGTCAAGGAGGACCCATAGTATGCAGATGGACCGGTGGCCCGTGCTGAGATACGCCGACTGGAAGGATACGCTCGCGACGCTGCACTTGTGGACCCAGGTCGTCGGGAAGATCCGCTTACGCCTCGAACCGCTGGTAAACCATTGGTGGAACGTCGTGCTCTACGTCACGCCGCGCGGCTTGACCACTACGGCGATGCCGTATGGAGGTGGCCGCTGGTTCTCGATCGATTTCGATTTCATCGAGCACCGCCTGCAGATCGCAGGCTGCGACGGCGAGCGTGGCGGCTTTGCGCTCGAGCCGATGAGCGTAGCGGAATTCTACCGGCGGACGATGCACGGCCTCGACACGCTCGGCTACGCCGTGAAGATCAACACGCGGCCGAACGAGATCGCCGATGCGGTGCCGTTCGAGCACGATACGGCCCACGCGTCGTACGACCGGGAGTACGTCGAACGGTTCTTCCGTGCCCTCTTGCAGGCCGATCGGCTCTGCAAAGCCTTTCGCGCCTCCTTTCTCGGTAAGGCGAGCCCAGTGCATTTCTTCTGGGGCAGTTTCGACTTGGCCGAGACGCGTTTCTCGGGCCGGCCCGCGCCGCCGCATCCCGGCGGCATCCCGAACTTGCCCGATTGGGTGACGCGCGAAGCCTACTCGCATGAAGAGCAGAGCGTCGGTTTCTGGCCCGGCGGCCCGGGGATCGAGGCGGCTTTCTATGCGTACGCCTATCCCGAGCCGAACGGTTTCGCGCGAGCGAAGATCGCGCCGAGCGGCGCGGGATGGAGCGACACGATACGGGAGTTCGTACTGCCCTATGACGCAGTGCGCACGTCGAACGATCCGGATCACGACGTGCTCGATTTCTTTCGCTCAACCTACGAAGCGGCTGCGGACCTCGCAGGCTGGGACCGCGCCGCGCTGGAGCGACGCTGACCCTACGTGACCGGCGCTAGCTCAACTCGGGTGTCCGTAACGAGCACCGGGCAACGGAAGCACGCCGCGGCTCCCGCCTGCGAAAACCACCGGCAGCTTTTCCGAATGGTGCAGTGCGGTAGTTCCGAGGTTTGTGGGCCGACCTCAGAAATGAGATCGTCGATCACATTGCAGCGGCTTCCGGACCAGTTTGGGCAACGGCCTTCAACGCATGGGCCACTGAAACGAAAGCGCTTCTCGAGTTCCGTCGATCCCAAACGCTGGATAAACACGTCGTCGAGAACGATCGTGGGGGAAACATATCCGACTCGACCGTCCTCTCCAACGACCCCAAGAAGACGCGCGCCGGGAACAGCCGCCGCACTAGGGCATGTCCGGCGATCGTCGTCGGTCATTGCTCGAGCAGGCCGACCTCCGACACGGTCCGGCCCACGAGCTCACCCACATTCAAATTTTGGACCAGTGCCAAATCGTATGCGGGCTTGCCGCGATATCCCGGAAAATTTGGTCCGATAATATACTCAACCTTGGGACCAACCGAGTCGCCGAGCGCCGTCGCGCCGGCTTCAGCAACCGCTTTGGAAATCGCTGCCTTCTGAGCGTCGGAAAGCGCAATTCCTTCAACGACAAACGCGAACGTATGACGGTTCGTTGCCATGTCAATCTCCGATCTATAAAGAGGCGATACCGGCAGTATCTGCCCGGCTTGCTACGATGTCAATAGGCCAGAATGGTCACATCAACTATGCATTAGAACCGCTTGTCTTAATGCCGTGCTCGGCCATCACCGCGACAGTACCGCCTCTGGATCGGCGCGACCGGCCACGGGGCCCCCAGAGCGCCGCGCCACGATAGCGGATGTATGCGACTGGAACGACGAAGAGCGTGAGCAGGAGCGAGCTGGAGAGACCGCCGATCACGACGATGCCTAGAGCCTGACGGTACTGCGCGCCGGCCGTGTGTCCGAGCGCCAGCGGTAACATCCCGGCGATCATCGCGACGGTCGTCATCAGGATTGGCCGGAAGCGGCGGCGAGCAGCGCCGGCCATCGCGTCATAAACGCTCGCTCCGCGGTTGATCTCGCGCTCCGCGTACTCGACCAGCAGGATGCCGTTCTTGGTGACGAGACCGATCAGCATCACGATCCCGAGCATGGAGTATAGGTTCAGCGGCTGATTCGTCACAAAGAGCGAACCGAATGCGCCGACGGAGGCGAGCGGGACAGTCAGCATGATCGTAAACGGCAGCGCGTAGCTGCGATAGAGTATCGCGAGGATCACGTAAACAATTACGATTGAGAGCGCGAGCGTTGCCAAGATCTTGGCGGCCGTCTCCAAGAACTGCTCGACGTCGCCGCGCGGCTCGACCCGAGCCGCGGCCGGCAGAAAGTTGGGATCGCGAAGCTTACGCCCGAGCGGCCCCGTCACCACGCCGATCGGCGCCGAACCGGTGGTGTTCGCCGTGACGGTCACGATGCGCTCGCCGCTCTCGCGCTCGATGATGCTCGGTTCGGAGGTTCTCGTAATCGAGGCCAGGTCGGCGAGCGGAACGAGGCGGCCGTCGCCGGCGCGAACCGGCACGCGCAGCACCGCGTCGAGGTCGCCGCTTTCGGCGGCGTCGGAGCGCACCACGACGTTGGTCTGACCCGACGGCATCCGGACCTTAGCGGCGATCTCGCCGCCAGTCGCGATGCGTGCGGTCTGCGCTGCATCGTCGGCCGCGACGCCGAGCAGCATCGCTCGCGCGGGATCGATCGTAACGTCGAGCCGTGGACCGACGCCGGCGTCGCTCGAGCGCACGTCGGTCGCGTTCGGATTCGCGCGCAGCTCGGCGGCGATGCGCGCCGCCGCAACGTCGATCGCATTGCGCTCGCCAGCAATGCTGTAGCTGATCGGTGCGGTTCCGCCCATGCCGCGTCCCGCGCCGGCGATCGTCGCTTCCGGAACGGAGCTCTGCAGCGCCTTTATGCGGGTGGTCAACGCATCGCTCGATGCGCTGGGATCGTCGAGCATCGCATCGGCCTGTGCGACGTTGCTGGCGAAGACGTCGGTGACACCGTTGAACGCCAGCCCCGAAGTAAGCACGACGTGACGCACACTGCCGTCGTCGAGCAATCGATCGGCTAGCGCGGCGGCGCGACGCTGGGTTCGGTCGAGCGGCGTGCCCGGCGGGAAAGTGAGCGATACCGATGCATGGCCCGCGCTCACCGGCGGCGAGAACTCGGTCGCGATCCGTCCCGAGCCCAAAAGCCAGAGTGCACCGAGACACGTGACGGCGACGATCGCGGCAACAAGCCTGCGCCGTCGCCAAGCGCGTGGAAGCCATCGCTGCGCGTAGCGCTCGCCGAACTGCTCCTCCCAACAGCGCAAGCCCTTGACGCTCGCGCCCATCGCGGCTGCCATCGATCGCGCGAGCGACGTTCGGAGCATCCATGGAAGAATGCGCTTCGGTTTCGTTTCGCGCGTGCGCAGCGCCCAGCGCGCGGCGAGCAGCGGCGTCAGCGTGAACGAAACCAAGAGCGAGAACGCCGTCGCGAAGACGATCGTCAATCCAAACTCGCGCATGAATTCACCGACCACTCCGCTCATGAACGCAATCGGTGCGAAGACGGCGACGTCGACCAGTGTGATGGCAAAGGCTGCGCCGCCGATCTCGTTACGCCCGGCGAGCGCCGCTTCGTCGCTGGCTAAGCCACGGCGCGCATTGCGCGCGATCGCTTCGAGGATTACGATCGAGTCGTCGACCAGAATGCCGATCGTCAGTGAGAGCCCCATCAGCGAGAGCACGTCGATCGTGAAGCCGAAGGCCCACATCGCAGCTAGTGCAGCGCAGAGCGAGGCCGGTATCGAGATCGCGGCGATTAGCGCGTTGCGCCACGAGTGCAGGAAGAACAGCATCACGCCGACCGTCAAGAGCAATTCCTTCCGCGATCGTCTGGAGCACCCCGTCGGTCGCGGCGATCGTGAAGGGTGCGTCGCTGCGCAGCGGCGTGAAGCGCACCAGCTGGTACTGCGCTGCGAGGCGCGCCAGCTTTTTGTTAACGGTCGCAATCGTAGCGAGCGAGTCGGCGCCGGCGGAGCGGCTTATCGAGAGCACGATCGCGGGCTCACCGTCGACGGCGACGAAAACGTTTGGATCTTCGTGCTCGTCGCGCACGGTGGCGACGTCGGCGACGCGGATCGACGGACTCGCCGGAATCGATACCGGCAGCGTCCGCAGTGCTGCTGCGGTGTCGGCCGAAGAACGAACGCCGATCGTCGATTGCTGGAGCGGAGAACGGAGCTGACCGCCGGGGAAGACGTCGTTCGCGGACGCGACGGCGCGGAAGAGATCGAGTGGCGTCCCGCCGGTCGCATAGAGCGCGCCGAGGCGAGGGGCGATCGTCAACTCCCGGGCCAATTCGCCCGTCGCCAAGACCGTGCCGACACCCGTGGTCGACCGCAACGCCGGAGCGATCCGGTTCTCGACCATATCGGTGAGTTCGCGCGGCGCGATGACCGCCGACGTTACCGCCTCTTCCACGATCGGCGCTTGTGAGGGATCGCGATCGACCACGACCGGCGGGACGAGATCGGCGGGCATATTCGGCCGCGCCGTGTCGACGGCTTGCTGGACGTTCGTCCGGTCCGTCTCCAGACTGCTGCCGAAGCGGAATCGTACCTCGACTTGCGCCACGCCTTCTTGCGCGTATGCGGAGACGCGATCGACGTCGGGGAGGCCGTCGAGCCGATCCTCGATCGGCGCGATTACCAATCGCTCGATCTCCGCCGGCGCCGCGCCGGGATATGGCGCCGCGATCGAGACGACCGGAAATGTGACCGGGGGAAGAATGCTGCGTCCCATGCGCGCGAACGCCGCGATCCCGAGCAGCCCGATGAGCGCGTAAAAGAGCGTCACGGCGATCGGGTTCTTGAGCGAAAAACGTGTGAGGAGCACGCGCGGATATTTTGCCTATCGCCGAAAGCGTGCTGCCGGAGAAGCGCGAAAATTACTGCAGTCGGAAGTAATATTGCGGTCGGCCGGCCTTACCGCGAGAGCGCGACGCGCCTATGCTGGACGTATGAAGTACCTATCGAAACTCGCTCTTCTCGCGCTCCTGGCGACCGCAACGGCCGCCGCGCAGATGGCTGCGCCGATCCCCCTGACCGCGGCGCAGTTTGCGGCGACCCCGAGCGGGCAGAGCGTGACACTGGCCGCGCGCGTGAACTCGCTGAAGCGAACGTCGCTCGACGTACAGCTGCTCGAGCGAATCAACGACTCGACGTACAAAACGACCACCCAGATCGTCACCCTCTACCTTCCGGCCGAGACGCCGATCGTAATGGGATCCATCGCCGACCTACGACCGGGTGCGGTCGTCTTCGTCTACTGCATCGCCACGAACGCGCACCACGCCGACGTCAAGAAAGTCACCGTAATAACGCCTTACGTCAAAGTCCAGTGACGTTCGCGCTCGGTCCCGCAGCGGGATGGATCGCGCTCGTGCTGATTCCGCTTGCAGCCGCTGGCGGATGGATCGCGCGCCGTTTCGTCAAGGGACCGGTTCGCTCGCGTATGCGCCCGCACTATCTCTTGGGATACGGCGCACTCGCCCTCGCGCTTGTCCATCTCTCCACGTCGATGGGCTCGATGCCGGCGCGAACTCAACCGGTATCTGGCTCGCGACGCTCGCCCTCCTGGGGCTGGGCTGGCAGGCACTGATCGGCAGCAATCTGCAATCGCCCGGTGGCTATCGCGTCGCGCTCCGGCGCTGGCACTTGGTGACCTTTGCGGCGGTCGCACTCTTCGCCGTCGGCCACATCGCCCTCAATCGTTAGGATCCGATACGGCGCTTGGCATCGACGATCGGACCGTCGTCGAGTATCCACTCGGGTTCCCAAGTCGGATCTTTGAGCAGTTCGATCGTATCGCTGAGATAGCGGCGCTCGCCGCGCAGGCGATGGAACGTATGCGTGGCGCTTAAATAGGCCGAGCCGGCGCGGTCGCGCATGTCGCCAAGGAGCCGAGAGAGCCGGCGCTCCTGCTCGGCAACGTTGCGCGCTCGCTCGGCGAGAAGCTCGATCGCGTTGTCGCGCTGAAGCTGTCCCAGTAGGACGAGCCCCGTCTCGAGCGCCGGATGCTCGGCCTGCACGTCGAGGATCACGCTGCGTAAGAGCTCGTCGAAACGGCGTTCGCCCTCCAGCGTCAGCCGATAGAGCGCCTTGGTCTTACGCGGGCCGCGCCGCGAAGTCGCATCCTCGCTTTCGAGCAGGCCGCCGGCGGCAAGGCGGTCGATAAAGCTGTAGACGTTGCCTCTTTTGAAGCTGCGATAGAGCGGCGTATGCTCGCGCATCGCGCGATCGATCGCATAGGCCGACGCCGGCTTGCGGCGCAGGAACCCCAAGACGAAGAGCTCGCGCTGCGGCTCAACGACGCTCATGGGTGCCGCCCCCTCGACCCCAAGCGAGGAACATGCAATCGAAGAAATATCCCTGCACCTGAAACTCAACGAGCCGATCTTCAAGCCCAGCCCAAGGCTCGTAGTTGAGAGCAGGTGTAAACTGGGTCATGGCGGCTCAACTGTATCAAACTCGGGCTCGCGCGACTACGGGAAGGCGACGGTGCCGGAAGAGAATAGGAGTTCGCAGTGATAGCCGTGTTGATTGCCGCGGCCCTCGCACAAGCCGTCTCGCCTTCGCCTTCGCCTACGCCGACCGCATCGCCCGCACCGGTCGCGTCACCGCGTGCGCTCGGTACGCAGTTTGCGACGACCTTCGTCACCACGTTTCTCAGTCAGAACACGTCCGGCCCCGGGCAAGTCGGGCCCGAAGTTCCGGGTTATCTCAAAGGCGGGCCGCTCGCGCCCAACACACCGTTTGACACGTTTTCCAGCGCACCGCTGACCCCCGGAGTCGCGGGCATCGCCGAAGCGCTCGTAACCGCCACGCAACGGACCAAGACGCTCGATATATCGCTAAACGCCGGATTGGCGTACGTCGGCGGCAGCATCACGAACGCGTCGTATTGGGGCGAGAGTCTGATGCCGACGATCAACCCGCATATGGGCTCGCAGGCATTACCGTACGCAGTCGTATTTCCAACCGCACCGGGCCAAGACGACGGCAGCAACGTTCGCCTGTCGATTCTGGGCGGGTCGATCGCGACGGCCGACGGCAACCTCGCGTTTAAGTTCGGCTACCTGGACTTGACGCAAACCAGCCGCTTCGTCTTCGTCCAGCCGCTGCTTACCAACGTCAATCCCGCTATTGCCTACGCACCGGCGGAGACGCTCTCCAGCGGCTTGGCCGGAAACGACGACTGGCAGCCGCTATCGACCCAGCTTCAGCTCGATGGGGTGGACGTCGTCGCCAAAAAAGGAATCGCGTCGTTCGAGCTGACGACCGGCGCGCTCCCGTCGCCTCCAGGCGAGAGCGCTCGCGCGACGATCGGCTCGCTGGTCTTCGATCGCGGTGAGGGCACGAGCTATACGGTCCAAGTGATCCATGCCGCGACTGCGGGCACATCGTTTGTGACGAGCACCGCATTCGGGGCCGATCCGCGATTCTTCGCCACGCCGCAGGGCGTGATATCGTTGAGCACGTTAAGCGGTCAGCAGCAGACCATCGCCGGCGCGAGCGCCGGCGTGCACGTCATGCCCGCGTGGAACCTTGACGGCGTCGTTGAGATCGCGCGTTCTTGGTACGACGCGCAGAACGTTGCGATGCCCGGAAGTTCGCAACCCGGCGGATACTATCACGTAGGCCTGGTTAAAACGTTCGGTCGCGCGACGGCGTCGCTCGACGCATATCGCTGGGAGCCGCGGTACGCGACGATGGTGCTTCCCTACGGAGTACCCCAGAACCAATGGAGCGCAGCCTGGGCGTGGCCCGCTCCCTGGCTTGGGAGCAGCTTTCAACTCGCCGACAATACCACGCTCGGCGTCGACCGTCAGGGCTATCGTTTGCGCTATTTCGTCGACAAGGGCCCGCTCGAAGTCCATCTCGAGTTCGCCGACTTCCAACAAATCGAACCATCCACGACGCTTACCGCGCAGCAGACCGGCTTCGTCGGCGGCTACTTCCCCACGCAGCTGCCGGCCCATGCGACGCTTGGGCGCCAAGAGCGCTACGGTCTTTGGGCGACGTGGCACGCGCCCGTCGGCGACCTCACTTTCGACTACATAGACGACCAGTTTTCGCGGCTTTCATTCACCCCGACCGATAACGTCTCGGTGGACATCCCGCAAACGGTGCTGACTTTCTCGCGCCACTTCACCCCGAACGTCATCTGGGCGATCGGCACGGGACGTTACGCGATGACGGGGACGTTCGCCGAGCCGGTCAATTTCCATCACCAGCTGTTCTTTACCGGCGCCATCGTGAAGGAGACGCCGCAGGCTTCGATCCTCGCAACGTTTCGAAACAGCGCGTTCGCGGGAAGCTCTTCGTACCCACCGATGCCGGTCTCACCCAACTTTACCGGCACGCAGATTATCGTCGAGCAGCGCTACCAGTTGTAGCTACGGGTTCGGCGCGCTCCACGTCGCGCCGTCGACATAGTGAATGTAGGTCAAGGCACATTGGACGTCGTGCGGCAGCGGGTGAACCGGAGCTGCCGGATCGACCGGAAGCACGCGATCCGAGATCATGACCGATTTGGTAAAGGTGCCGCGCGCGCTAAACTCGCGAAGCTCGCCGCCCGGCGAGGTCGCGGTAAAGCGCACCAAATCGGCCGGCGTATCGCCGGCGATCATGAAGGAGACGCGGATGGTCTCGGGCGGCGCCGTGCCGCGCCGCTCGATCGTTTGCGGGACGATCCAGCACGCGGTCATTCTTGCCGGCGCGGCAAGTTGATCGGCTGCCGCCGGAGCGGTCGAGAGCAGCACGGCCACGAGCCAAGGGTACGCGAGCACGGGACGCAACGTTACGATACGTACTTTACCGACGTCGCCATGCCGGCGTCTAAATGATAGAGGTTGTGGCAGTGGAAGAACCACCAGCCGGGATTGTCGGCATCGAAGGCAATCGTGACCGAATCCTTCGGCGTAACCAGAACCGAGTCGCGCATCGCACCCGAGAAGCGCTGTCCGTTCACCGCGACGACTTGGAACGTATGACCGTGTAAGTGCATCGGATGGCTCATCATCGTCTTGTTGCGCATGGTGACCTCGACCCGCTCGCCACGCTTGACCGGCAAATACGGAAACTTCCCGGAGCGCGCCAGCGCGTCGGTCCAGGCGACGTTGTCGATCGTCCACGAATAGCGCGCCATATCGCCGGTCAACGCGATGGTCAGATGCCGATCGGTCGGGCGGGGCCGCAGCGGAGTCGTAGCGCGCAGCTGCATCTCGAGCGCCAGCGTATTGAGCGGCGCCGTGAACGAGCCGGTCGCCGGGTAACGGGGAATCGTCGCGCCGGGCGACGCGAGCACGAACGCTGCGCGAGCGTTGCCGCCTTCGCTCACGGCAAAGATCGGATAGACGCCGGGAGCCGGCGTTTCAATGCGGATGTCGCAGCGCTGGGCGACCGCGATTGGGAACCTGCTCCCATGAACGGGAGCGATCGGGCGGCCGTCGACGGCAAACATCGTTCCGTGAAGCGAGCCGAGGTCGATGGTAAAGTTCGAAGAGGCGCCGCTGTTGATGATGCGTAGACGTATGCGAGCGCGCCGCTCGATGCGAAAGACTTCGGGGTTCTCGACCGGGCGGCGATTGATCAGAAACGCGTCGTAGCTGACGTCGTTCACGTCGGGTTTCATCGCGCCTCCGGCCGGCGTCGAGCTCGGCGCCGGCTTGGCCGCGCGCAGGCTCTCGAAGATCACTTCGGGTTCGGTGAAGCTAAAATCGCCGATCTCGGCGACGACCTGCTGCTCGTCGAGCCCTTCGTCGGCGGGATCGGCAACGATCAGCGGCGCCGAGAGAAGGTTCTGCTCTTGCAGCCCCTGGTGCGAATGCATCCAGTACGTTCCGAACTCGACCAGCGGGAAATCGTAGTTGTACGTCTGCCCCGGCGGCAAGGCCGGCTGCGAGATGATCGGCACGCCGTCTTGGTGGGTCGGGGTGATGAGACCGTGCCAATGAATGAGCGTTGGCTTGTTGATTCGGTTGACCAGCTGGATGCGAAAGCGCTTTCCGAGGATCGTTTCGATGCCGCGCGTTCCGTTGGGTTGCACGATGTCGAGCCGCTCGACCGTTCGTCCGAGTACTTCGACGGTGGACGTCGTGACGATGAGCGTCGTGGGCTGCGCCGCGGCAAGCGCGCGTTCGAGCGGACCGGCAACGGCGACCGCTGCGCTGGCGCTTCCGAGTGTGGTAAGGAAGTGACGTCGTGTGGTCATGATCGCCCTCAGAGCGAGCGCTTCAATATGGTCGGCCGTTCGACCCTCTTTCGTCTTCTGCCTCACCGGCCGGCATCATGCTGGAGAGTCTTTCGCTCCGCCCGTCGCTCACGATCGTAACAGCGCCGTCTTCGTCGGTTCGATAGACCGTAGCGCCGGCGCGCTGGAGCGTCGCCATCGTCGCGGGCGCGGGATGGCCGAAGACGTTATGCCTTCCGACGGAGACGATCGCGTAGCGCGGATGGACGGCGGCCACGAACGCCGGAGACGAGCCGTATGCGGAGCCGTGATGGCCCACCTTGAGCACGTCGGCGCCGAGCGCGATTCCTTCGGAGAGAAAGCGCTGCTCCGACTCGCTCCCCGCGTCGCCGGTGAAGAGCATGCGGAAGCGCCCGTACTGCAGCAGAAACGCAACCGAGTTGCTGTTGATCGCATTGCGTCCGCCGATGAACGGGAGCGAAGGACCGATAAACTGCAGCGTAACGCCGTCGTCGGTCTGCCATCGCGAACCGGCGCGGGGCAGCACGACCGGAACGCCTTCGGAGGCCGCCGTCGCAATCGCGTCGCGGTAGGCGTGGCCGCCGTAAACCTGTCCGCTGTCGGCAACCTCGCTTACGCGCAGCCTTCGTAACACCGGCGCGACGCCGCCGGCGTGATCGCCGTGCGGGTGTGAGAGGATTACCGCGTCGAGAGCGTGGATGCCGTGACGCAACAGAAACGGCACGACGATGCGCTCGCCGACCAGCTCGGCCACGGACTGATCGTTCTGCGGCCCTCGCTCGAGCCGCCCGCCGGCGTCGATCAGCAGTGCGTGGCCGCGCGGCGTCTGCACGACGATGGCGTCGGCCTGTCCGACGTCGAGCACGGTAACGCGCAGCCGGCCATCCATCGAGCGCGGCGGCCAGAGGATGAATCCCGTCGCGAGCAAGATCGCCGCGGCGGCGAGCGTTGGAGCGCCGCGCCGCCAGAGCAGCGGCGCCGCGAGCAGCGCGGCATCGTACGCAGCGATGCACCACGCCGGCGCCGGCGTCATCGGCACGATCGCTTGCGGAAGCGCGCTGACCGTCTGCACCACGCCGAGCATCCAGGCGAGCAGCCACGAGTTGAGGTTCGCAAAGGCCTGCGCGAGCGGCGCGCACCAGGCGAGGGCGAGCTGCGCCGCGCCGAGCGCCATCGTCACGGCGACGCACGGTACGATCGCGAAATTGGCGGCGACCGCGTAGGGCGTAAACTGCAGGAAGACCGCCGCAGTTAGCGGCCACGTTCCGAGCTGCGTCGCGACGAGAGGACGAGCGCTTCGCGCACGCGATCGGGCAACGCCATGCGACTCTCGAGCCAGCGCTCCAACGGACCGGCGCACGCGAAGATCGCGCCGACGCATGAGAACGAGAGCGCAAACGACGCGGTCGCAACGCTCTGCGGGCGAACGATCGTAATTACGACCGCGGCGATCGCCAACGTATTCCACGAGAACGTGGCTCGGCCGCAGGCGCGTGCGCAGAGCGCTGCGCTCGCCATCGTCGCCGCCCGTTCGGCCGGCAGCTGCGCGCCACTCCACCAGACGAAGGTCCAGATCAGTGCGATCGCGGTCAGGCACGTCAGCTGACGCGGCAGCGAGAGCCAGCGTAAGCAGCGCGACGCAGAGCGCCGCGACGGCGCCGACGTGGAGGCCGGCCGTGACCAGCACGTGCACGGTTCCGGTCTCTTGAAACTCGGTCGCGCAACTTTGGCGGAAGCGTAGCCCGCGCACCCCACAACTCTCCCGCGACGACCGATGCCGCCGGTTCGCCCAGACGCTCGGCAAGACGTTCGCCGGCCCACTCGTGCGCGCGGGCCAGCCAGATCGCGCGCGGATCCCACGCCGAACCTGGCGCGGACGAGAGAACTCCGGCGTCTTCGAGCCGAGCATCGTAGCCGCGCTCGCCTTCGATCTCACGTTCGCTTGGCTCGTCCGGATTGCGCGCCTCGTCGAACGGCTCGATTCGTCCGCGCACGATTGCATGCGTCCCGATTGCGGGAACCTCGCCGCGCACGCGTGCGATGAGCCGCAGGCCGCCGTCGAGCGCGACCACGATGTTCGCCGTGCCGTCTCCGGCGTCGGTACGGTCGAGAATCGTCGCCGCATATCTCGCGGTACGCCGTTCGAGAATCGTTGCGCGATGTTGCTGGCGAAACTCGGCAGCGGCCCCGGCGAGCGATGCGGCGACCACAAGCAACGCAAACCATGGCGTTGCGGACCTGTTCGATGCAACGCAGAGGCCGAAAGCTGTCAGCGCGCCGATCTCCGCGATACGCATATCCGGCGAGAGCGGCGAAACCGCGAGTACGCCGAGCACCGAAGCGATCGCAGCGAGAAGGAGTGCCGACGGCGGCATCACCGCCCTCTGCGACGAGCGGGCCGATTGTCTAGATTGAAAGGGAGCCAACGTCTGGGCCAGAATCGAAAAGACCGCCTATGCGCATTATCGTCACCGGCGGAGCCGGCTTTATCGGATCGCACATCGTCGACACGTACCTCGGCGCCGGTCACGAAGTGCTCGTCATCGATTCGCTATGGGAGCACGGCGGCGGCCGCCGAGCCAACGTTCCCAACGGCATCTCGCTGGTGCACATGGATATCCGCGACGAGGGGATCGGACGCATCTTCAACGACTTCAAGCCCGAGGTCGTGAGCCACCACGCAGCGCAGCATTCGGTCGCGATCTCGGCGCGCGACCCCATTTACGACGCACAAGTCAACGTCGTCGGGTTGCTCAACGTGCTCGAGAATGCGCAGCGCAGCGGCGCGCGCAAGGTGATTTATGCGTCGAGCGGTGCGAGCTTCGGTACGCCCGAGCGCTTCCCGATTACCGACGCTACGCCGCAGCGGCCGACCTCGCCCTACGGCATCACGAAGATGGTCGGCGAGCACTACTTACGCTTCTACCAGTCCGAACGAGGCCTCGACTTTACCGCGCTGCGGTACGGAAACGTCTACGGGCCGCGCCAGGATCCCAACGGTGAAGCCGGCGTAATCGCGATCTTCATCGGCAAGTTTCTGCAGCAGGCGGGAGTTCGCATCGACTGGGATGGCGACCAGACGCGCGACTACGTCTACGTCACCGACGTCGCGCAGGCAAACCTTGCCGCGCTCGAGCGGGGCTCGGGCGGTTGTTTCGTCATCGGGACCGGCAAGCGAACCAGCGTCAACGAGATTTACGACGCGCTCGTCAAGCTAACCGGTTTTCAGGCTCCGGTCCAGCGCGCGCCCCAACGCGCCGGCGACGCGCGCGACGCCGAATTCGATGCAACCGGAGCGCGCCTGGAGCTTGGCTGGACGCCGTCTACGCACGCTCGCCGACGGCATTCGCGCGACCTACGAGTACTTCGAGAGGCTGCCGGCGGTTCGCGGCGCGTAAGCGCCGATCGCGACGCTGCGATGGAACGCTTTGCGGCGACGGCCTCGCAGATTGCAGCCCATCCGGCCAAACTCGAGAAGATTGCCCTGCTGGCAGAGTACCTGCGCAGCCTCGACGATGCCGACCTGAGCGCCGCCGCGCGCTTCTTTAGCGGGCGTGCCTTGGCCGCAGGCGATCGGCGCACGCTCTCGGTCGGCGGGCGAACGGTCGTCGAGGTCGCGCGCCGAGTCTGGGGATTCGACGATACGCAGCTGAGCGGCGCGTATCGCGCAGAGCGGCGATTTGGGCGACGCGCTCGGATCGCTCGCGCGCCCGCCGCACGATGCGATGCTCTTCGGCGACCGCCTCACGCCGGCAACGCTCGAGCGCCTCTTCGGCGAGATCGCCGATGCTTCTGGAAAACGCTCGGGCCGGCGGCGCGAGGCTGTGCTCGAGCGGATATTGCGCGCTTCCGAGGATCCATCGATCGCGGCTTACGTCGTCAAGATCGTCACCGGCGATCTGCGCGCGGGCTTGCGCGAGGCGCTCGTGCTCGACGCCATCGCCGGTGCGTTCGACGCCGAGCCGGACGAGGTGCGCCGCGCGGCGATGGCATCGGGCGATGTCGGCGCCGTTGCCGTCGCGGCCAAGCGCGGTGCGCTGCGCGAGCTGCGCGTCGCCTACGGAACGCCGATCGGCTTCATGCTCGCCACGCCGGTGCCCTACGGCGAGGTTTATACCGAGCTCTCCGGCGCGCGGTGGTTCTTCGAGGACAAGTACGACGGCATTCGCGCCCAGGCGCATGTCCGCGGCGGCCGCGCCCAGCTCTTCTCGCGCCGCCTGCGCGACGTAACCACGTCGTATCCGGAAGTCGCCGCAGCGCTGGCTCAAGTACCGCGCGACGCGATCCTGGACGGCGAGATCGTCGCGATGCGCGACGGCCGCGTGCTGCCGTTTCGCACGCTGCAGGCGCGCCTGCAGCGCAAGAGCGTCGACGCCGAGCTCTTGCGCGACGTTCCGTTAGCGTATGTGGCGTTCGATCTGCTTGCGGTCGAAGGCGACCTGCTGATCGACGAGCCGCTCGCCTCGCGCCGGGAGCGCCTCGCCGATCTCTTCGCATCGAACGATCACCTGCGGTTGGCGCCGTTCGAGCGGGCAGACGATGCCGGCGCAGCCGCGGTGAACGAGCGTTTCGAGGCGGCACGCGCTCGTGGCAACGAGGGGCTGATGCTCAAGCGAGCCGATTCTCCGTACGCTCCGGGCCGGCGCGGCAAGTGGTGGCTCAAGCTCAAGCGCGAGCTCTCGACGCTCGACGTCGTGGTCGTCGCCGTCGAATGGGGCCACGGCAAACGCGCCGGCCGTCCTCTCCGACTACACGTTTGCGGTGCGCGCCGCCGACGGCGACCTGCTGACGATCGGCAAGGCCTACTCGGGATTGACCGACGCCGAGATCGCCCAGCTGACGCCCTGGTTTCTCGAGCATCGCCTGCCGGCCGATGCGCGCCGTGAGAAGGCGCGCTTCAGCGAGATTCCGGTCGAGCCGGCGATCGTGCTCGAAGTCGCCTTCGACGTCATCCAAGAGAGCGATCTGCACGAGAGCGGCTTTTCGCTGCGCTTCCCGCGAATCGTTCGCATCCGCGACGACAAGCCGCCCGACGAAATCGATTCGCTCGAGCGAGTACGCGAGATTTACGGCGAGATGCTGCAGCGCGAAGCGGTGAGGCTATCCGACGACTAGGCTGAGCAGCTTGTCGGCGACGTAGACCTGTTTGCGCAGTTCCTTGCCGTCGATCTGCCCGCGCACGTTCGGGTCGGCGATCGCGAGCGCGAACGCCTCTTCTTGCGAGACGCCCGGCGGAGCCGCGATGCGGGCACGCACCTTGCCGTTGACTTGTACGACCAGCGTGATCTCGTCGGTGGCGAGCGCGTGCTCGTCCGGCTTAGGATAGGGCTGCAGATGCACCGAGCCGGTCTGCCCGAGGCGCTCCCAGAGCTCTTCGGCGACGTGCGGCGACGAATGGCGCGACGATTCGCGGCAAGAGGTGTACCGCGTATGCCAAGGCGGGCGACTCCGGTGCGCCGTTCGACACCGCGGTCATCGCGTTGACCAGCTCGTCGAGCTTGGCGATCGTCGCGTTGTAATGGAAGCGCCGCGAGAGCGTCTCGTCGATCGCCGACTTGGTCGCCACGTGGACCGCACGAACCATCGTCTTTTCGCTCGCGCTTTCAACGGCCGGGAGTACCGAGACGTCTGGTGCGGAGGCCTTTCCGAAGAAGGGTTCGCAGACGCGCCAAATGCGGCTCAAAAGGCGAATGCGTCCGCTAATCCCCTCGCCGGTCCAGTCGCTCGTCTCCTCCGGCGGCGTAACGTAGATGAGATAGAGACGCATCGCGTCGATACCGCTCTCGCTCGGCGGTCTCGTCGATTCCGACGACGTTGCCGCGCGACTTCGACATCTTCTCACCCTCGTGCAGCAGCAGACCCTGGTGAAAGAGCCGCTCGAACGGCTCGTCGTTCCCGGTCACCCAGCCGCGATCGTGGAAGAACTTGTAGAAGAACCGCGCGTAGAGCAGGTGAAGCACGGTGTGCTCGGCGCCGCCGATATACTGGTCGACGTTCATCCAATACTGCGCGCGCTCGCGCGCCCACGGCGCGTGCTCGCCGTGCGGGATCGAGGTAGCGTAAGTAGTACCACGAGGACTCAAAAAACGTGTCCATCGTGTCGCTCTCGCGCCTCGCCGGTCCGCCGCACTTCGGGCAGCGTGTCTCGACGAACTCGGGAATCGAAGCGAGCGGCGATCCTTCGCCCGCGAACGGCCGATAGGGCGGCAGCAGCACCGGGAGTTCGTCGTCGGGAACCGGCACCTCGCCGCAGCGTTCGCAGTAGACGATTGGAATCGGCGTTCCCCAGTAACGCTGCCGCGAGATCAGCCAGTCGCGCAGCTTGTAGTGGACGCTCTTTTTTCCGATTCCGAGCGCGGTCAGGCGCTCGGCCAATGCCTCAGCGAGCTGCGGCGCTCGACATGCCGCTGAAATCGTCGCTGGCGACGAGGCGCCCGTCTTCGACGTACGCCGTGCTCTTGCGACGCGGCACACGGCCGTGTTTGGTCGCGAAATCGAAGTCGCGCTCGTCGTGCGCGGGAACGCCCATCACCGCGCCGCTGCCGTACTCCGCGAGCACGTAGTTGGTCACCCAGATCGGCACGCGTTCGCGCGAAAGCGGATTGATCGCGTAGGCGCCCGTGAAGATCCCTTGCTTCTCCATCAGGCTGGTGCGCTCGAGCTCGGATTTCGACTTCAAGCTCTCGGCAAATGCCGTCATCGCGGCGGCGTGCTTGCGCGAAACGATTCGTTTGAGCGATTCGACGATCGGATGTTCGGGCGCGACGGCGAGAAACGTCACGCCGTAGACCGTGTCGATGCGCGTCGTAAAGACCTCGATCTTCTCGTCGAGTCCTTCGACGTCGAAGGAGAACTGCACGCCTTCGCTGCGGCCGATCCAGTTGCGCTGCATCGCGCTTGGTGCGCTCCGGCCAGCCGGGCAGCTCGATCGAGATCGGCGAGCAGGCGTTCGGCGTAGGCGGTGATCCGCAGAAACCACTGCGAAAGGTTGCGCCGCTCGACGAGATGCTCGCAGCGCCAGCAGCGGCCGTCGATGACCTGCTCGTTGGCGAGCACCGTGCGATCGTGCGGGCACCAGTTCACCGGCGCTTCGCGTTTGTAGGCTAGGCCCGCTGCGTAGAGCCGCAAGAAGAGCCATTGATTCCAGCGGTAGTACTCCGGCTCGCAAGTCGCGATCTCGCGCGACCAATCGTAGCTCGTGCCCATCAGCTGTACCTGACGGCGCATGTTGAGAATGTTCTCCGTCGTCCAAGCTGCGGGATCGATGCCGCGCGCGATCGCCGCGTTCTCGGCGGGAAGGCCGAACGCGTCCCAGCCCATCGGGTGCAGCACGTTGTAGCCGAGCATGCGCATCATGCGCGCGATCGCGTCGCCGAGCGAGTAGTTCTTGGCATGGCCGACATGCAGATCGCCCGACGGGTATGGCAGCATCTCGACAACGTAATATTTCGGCCGGTCGCTCTCGTTGGGCGCGCGATAGGTCGCCTCGCGATCCCAGCGCTCCTGCCATTTGCGCTCGATCGTCCTGAAGTCGTAGGCCATGAAGAGCATCGTACACGCTGGGCCGCGCGCCGCGCTACCCTTTGCGGGGCAAGCCGGCGGCGTGATGGAGCGGCATGCTTGCAAGAATCGTTCCGATCGCGGCGCTGGCCGGGCTGGCCGCGTTTGCGATTTGGCGCCCGGTCCCGCCGCGCGGCGATCGAACCGGTCGCGACGTCCCGGCCCTCGCCGTACCACGGCGATCGCCCGCGGGTCGCTCCGAGCGGCGAGCGCGATCGTCGTCTACGTGGCCGGCGCAGTGAAACGGCCGGGCCTCTACCACCTGCGTCCGGGCGACCGCGATGCGCTGGCGGTCGCTCTTGCGGGCGGCTTCCTTCCTACAGCCGACGCCGCCGGCGTCAACCTCGCGCAGCGCGCCGCCGACGGCGACGAGGTCTACGTTCCGGCGCACGGCGAGTCGCACGCACGCGTCGCACTCGCATCGATCGCGGCGGCGCGACGATCGCGCCGCCGCTTGCAAGCGTCGACTCAACGCCGCCGGTGCCGCCGAGCTCGCAGCGGTTCCCGGAATCGGGCGCGCCATCGCCGGCGCGATCGTCGAGCTGCGCTCGCGCGTCGGCAACTTCGCCTCGCTCGACGAGCTGCTCGACGTCGCCGGGATGACGCAGTCGCGGCTGGATCGCGCCCGGCCCTACCTTCGCGAACCGTAACGCGCCGGAGCGCGAGAGGGGTCGTCGCGGCGAGGCGCGCATGGGGGACCCTGATGCTTGCGCCGGAGCTCCCCGCGAAGGAGACGCTTCCGAACCTCATTCGGAGAGCGCTCGCGCAGCCGCGCGACGAAGTGCTGGTCGAGCACGTCCACGGAACATGGACGCCGACCTCGAGCGCGCGACTGCTCGAGCGGGTCGAGAACGTCGCGTGCGCGATTCGCGACGCCGGTTTAGCCGCAGGCGATCGCGTCGCCCTTGTCGCGCACAACTGCGTCGACTGGATCGTCTGCGACTTTGCGACGTTCTTCGCCGGCTGCGTCGTCGTTCCGATCTATCCGACCCAAGCGCTCGATCACACGCGCCACATCCTCGAGCACTCGGGCGCGAAGCTGCTCTTCGTCGATACGATCGCAGACGCTCGACGCATTTGCGCGCCAGCGGCGCGCCGATTCCGCGCGGCGGTACGGTTCGACTCCGCTGCGGAAGACGGGTTGGCCGCGTTCGAAGCGAACGGCGCGGCGATTCGCGCCGCTCATCCGGAGCTTCCCGGCGCGTACGAAGCGACGCTCGTCCCCGACGACCTCGCCGTTCTCATCTATACGTCGGGCACGACCGGCCCCCCCAAGGGCGTCATGCTCTCGCACGACAACCTGGTCTTCGACGCGCAAGTATCGCTGTCGTGCGGCTTCGAGGGCATCGAGGGCGGTCGCGACGTGATCTCGGTGCTTCCGTACTCGCATATCTACGAGCACGTCTTGATCTACATCTATTTGCTGGCGAAGGTGCGGTACTTCATCTGCCGCGATCCCAACGAGCTCCTGAACAACCTCCGCGACGTGCGTCCGGTCGAGATGACCGCCGTTCCGCGCATCT
The DNA here is from genome assembly GCA_963739845.1 of Vulcanimicrobiota bacterium. Classification (GTDB taxonomy): domain Bacteria; phylum Vulcanimicrobiota; class Vulcanimicrobiia; order Vulcanimicrobiales; family Vulcanimicrobiaceae; genus Cybelea. Next base: position 1,047,862 of record CAVUBQ010000002.1, read on the forward strand.
TCGACCGCGTCTTAGCCGGCGTGAAAGGCCAAGCGCTGCGCGAGGGCGGTCTGCGGGGAAGACTCGTGCCCTGGGCACTCGACGTCGGGCGCGACTACGCGCGCGCCAAAACTTTTGGTGACGGCCGCGGCGCGTGGCTTTCGTTCCAGTACGCGCTCGCAAACCGATTCGTGCTCGGAAAAATCCGCGCCGCGCTCGGGCTCGATCGCGTGCAGTTTCTTACCAGCGGAAGCGCGCCGCTGCATCTGGATACCGCGATGACGTTCCTGGGGCTGGGCGTGCCGATCATGCAGGGATACGGGCAGACCGAGACCTCGCCGGTGACTTCGGTGAGCCGGCTCTCGGCCAACGAGTACGGTGCCGTCGGGCGTCCGATCGCCGGCGTCGACGTTACGCATCGCGCCCGACGGCGAGATACTCGTGCGCGGGCGCAACGTCATGCAGGGCTACTATCGCGACGCGCCGGCGACGGCCGCAGCGATTCAAGACGGCTGGCTGCATACCGGCGACATCGGCGAGATCGACGCGAAGGGTTTTTTGCGCATCACCGACCGCAAGAACGAGATATTCAAGACCAGCACGGGTAAGTGGATCTCGCCGGCGCGCATCGAGGCGAACATCAAGCGCTCGATCTACGTCACGCAAGCGATGGTGACCGGAAACGGCCGCCCTTATCCGATCGCGCTGATCTGCCCGAACTGGGCGCTCGTCCGGATCGAGCTTCCAGCGTTGCCGAGCGGCGTTCCGGCCGAAGAGCTGGCCGAGCGTGACGACGTTGCGGCCTTCTTGACCCGCGAAGTCCGCAAGCAGACGCACGCGCTGGCCACCTACGAGCAGATCCGCCACATCATCGTGGTCGGGCGCGAGTTCAGCGTCGAGGGCGGGGAGCTCTCGCCGGCGATGAAGATCAAGCGCCGGGTCGTCGAGGTGCGCTATGCCCGCGCGATCGAGCGCGCCTACGAGGCGGAGTCCCCGGCGCACGCGACGGCATAACCCGTGTCACGCCGCGTTGACGAGATCCTCCGAGGGCCGATCAAGAGCAAGACGGTCTTCCCGGCCTTGATCCTCCACTTCATCGAGCGCCGGCCCGACCACGGGTACGGCCTGATGCAGCGGATCGACGAGGTCTGTGGAGATCTGGTCGCCGTCAACACCAACAAGATCTACCCGTTACTGCGCCGCCTGGAGGAGCGAGGTTTCGTCACCGCCGCGTGGGAGCACCCGACCAAGCGGTCGCGACGCGTCTACGCGATCACGCCGCAGGGCGCAGAACGGCTCAAGCGGATCAAGAGCTCGATGTTGCCGTACCTCGATTCGATCTCCGGCGCCGTCGAGCGATTGAAAGGCGAGCTCTACGATTCGAGCGCGCAATAGCGCCCTTTGACCAAAATTTGATTGAAGTGTCGTGATGCCGCAGCAGGACCGCGACGACGTCGCGCCGATATTCGCGTTCCCGATGAGGGTCCCGCGATTACATTTTAAAACGCTGTGCATCCTGCTGCTCGCGACGCTCGCGATGGCGATCGGCTTGCACGGCCGAGCGAGCGCGAAGGCGCCGGCGATTCCCGCCCTTGACGCCCGATGCCGTGACGCACCATACGCTGGCGCTGGGCGGCAGAACCCTGGCCTACACCGCGCGCGCCGGCACGATTACGCTGCGCAACGGCTCGGATCAGCCGACCGCGCGCGTCTTCTACACCGCCTATACGCTCGACGGCGCCGATCCCGCGCGCCGTCCGGTTACCTTCCTCTATAACGGCGGCCCGGGCAGCTCGACGATGTGGCTGCGGATGGGATCGTTCGGGCCGGTGCGCGTCGCGACCGCGGACGGGACGCGTGACCGGCCCGCCGCCCTACCGCCTGGTCGACAATCAGTACACGCTGCTCGACAAGACCGACCTGGTCTTCATCGATATGCCGGGCAGCGGCTACGGTCGGATCATCGGGGCGGGCACGCGCAAGGACTTCTGGGGCGTCGACCAAGACGCCGCCGCCTTCGCGCAGTTCATCCAGCGCTACATCACCAACTTCAACCGCTGGAACTCGCCGCGTTTTCTCTTCGGCGAATCGTACGGCACGACGCGCTCGGCCGTGCTCGCGAAGGACTTGCAAGACGAGGGCATCGGGCTCAACGGCGTCGTCTTGCTCTCGTCGTTCCTGAACTCGAATCTCGACTACAACGACGGCGCGCCGATCGGCGGCGGCGACTGGGCCTACGTGCTCTACCTGCCGACCGAGACGGCGACGGCGTGGTACCATCGACGCGCTGCGCGGCTCGCCGCCGATCAACCAGCTGCTTCCGGAAGTCGAGAACTTCGCGCTCGGCGAGTACCTCGACGCGCTCGGGCAGGGCGCACAGCTCGCCCCGGATCGCTACAACGACGTCGTCGCCAAGCTGCACCGCTACACCGGGCTCTCGGAGCAGTACATCCGCAACTCGAACCTGCGCATTCCGTACGACCGCTTCCAAAGCGAGCTGATGCGCGAACGCGGCGTCGCGTCGGCCGGCTCGACGCGCGCTTCCAGACCTACGTGCTCGACCGCCCGAGCCCCGGCGCCGGATTGGGATCGCGACCGATGCGGCGATCGACTCGGCGTTCGTCTCGATGGAGAACTACTATGTGCGCCAGGTGCTCAGATACAACACGCCGCTGCTCTACCGCGGCGAGATCTACGACCTCATCTACGCCGACGGCGAAACGTGGGACTTCAAGCACGGCAACAACGTGCAGGTCCTCAACGTCGCGCCCGATCTGGCGCAGGCGATGACCTACAACCCGCGATTGAAGGTCTTCTCGGCGCAACGGATACTTCGATTTCGCGACGCCGTTCTTCGCGACCGTCTATACGCTCAATCATCTCTATCTCGCAGCCGGCGATACAGCGAAACATCACCTACGGCTTCTACGAATCGGGGCACATGGTCTATCTCCACCCCAGCGCGCTGGCGCGGTTTCACGACGATTTGGAACGCTGGTATGCGCAAGTACTCTCGAATCGCTGAGCGCTTGGCGCTGGTCGCGCTGGCGGCGGCACTGATCGGAGCCGCGCCGCCCGAGCCGAAGCCGTCGGCGACGCCCAACGCCGCCGTTCCCGATGCCGTTACGCACAGCACGATCTCGCTCGGCGGTCATGCCTATCCGTACACGGCGCGCGCCGGCACGATCGCGCTCCAGAACGACAAGGGCGAGACGACCTGCCGGATGTTCTACACGGCGTTCACGGTCGACGGCGCCGATCCGCGCACGCGCCCGGTCACGTTCCTCTATAACGGCGGCCCGGGAAGCTCGACGATCTGGTTGCGAATGGGCTCGTTCGGCCCGATGCGCGTTCAGGTCGGCGACGGCACGTCGACGGCGAGCGCGCCGTTCAATCTGGTCGAGAACCAATACTCACTGCTCGATCGCACCGATCTCGTCTTCATCGACGCTCCCGATACCGGATTCAGCCGCATCGTCGGCGCGGGTAAGCCGAGCGACTTCTTCGGCGTCGATCCCGACGTGCGCGCCTTCGCGCAGTTCATCTCGCGCTACATCTCGACGTTCGGCCGCTGGAACTCGCCGAAGTTTCTCTTCGGCGAATCGTACGGAACGCCGCGGTCGGCCGTGCTCGTCGCCTACCTGCAGAAGCAGGGCATCGGCATCAACGGCGTCGTGCTGCTCTCGTCGGTGCTCGACTTCGGCCTCGACTGGGACGTGAACTTCACGCCGACCGCGATCGGCGGCGGCGATTGGGCCTTCCCGCTCTATCTGCCCACGCAGGCGGCCGCGGCGTGGTACCATCACGCGCTTCCCGGTCCGCAGACGACCCTCGACGCCCTGTTGCCGCAGGTCGAAAGCTTCGCGATGGGCGAGTACCTCAACGCGCTCGCGCAAGGCGCAAAACTCTCCCCCGCCACGTACGACGACGTCGTGGCGAAGCTCCATCAATACACCGGACTATCGGAGCGGTATATCCGCGACTCGAACCTGCGCGTTCCGTACTGGCGCTTTCAGACCGAGCTCTTCCGCAATAGCGGCGTGATGACCGGCCGGTACGACGCGCGCTACACCTCGTTCATGCTCGATCGAATCAACGACCGGGCCGATTTCGATCCGACCGATTCGGCGATCGACGCGGCGTTCGTCGCGACCGGCAACTACTTCATGCGCCAGGTGCTCGGCTACCACACCGACATGATCTACCGTCCCACGATCAACGTCTTCCAACAGTGGGATTGGAAGCACGACGGCAATCTACCGACCAACACCGCCCAGGACTTGGCCGGAGCGATGGTGTTCGATCCCGAACCTGCACGTCTTCTCGGCGAACGGCTACTACGATTTTGCGACGCCGTTCTTCGCGACCGTCTATACGCTCAATCACATGAACCTGCCGCCGGAGCTGCAGAAGAACATCACCTTCGGCTTCTACGAATCCGGTCACATGGTCTATCTGCACCCCGAAGCGCTGGCGAAGTTCCACGACGACCTCGAGCGCTGGTACGGTCAGACGCTGCAGGCAGGCCGATAGACGGCGTCTCGCATATCGGGTGTGGGCCTAAGACAGAGGTCGGCTCAGGGGGAAGGCAGTCGATCCTTAGTGGGAGCGCGCGAGTCGTTCTCCCAGCGGCGTATCGTGTTATCCCACTTTGACCACGAATCTCTCGGCCGCCGGTGGTGGATCGGAACGAACGAGTGCTTATTCTTGCGAACGTGCTTGCGCAGGTATTGCGCTTGCCCTCCGATCGCCCAAGCCGTGATCGTCCCGTCGGCCGCACTCACGTAGACCATTCCGTTTGCGATGACCGTGCCGACGTTCCCCCAGCTCGATAGCGGGTCGGTCCAGAGCAACGTTCCGGATGCGGCGCTGAAGGCGTATTCGGTGTCGCCCGTATAGTTGCCGACGTAGACGACGCCGTTGGCGATCGAGATCGGCGACCGTGGCGTTTGGTTTCCGCCCGCACCATCGGGGCCGAAGTTCGCGGCCCACACCGGCGTCGGATTCAGCGTGCAGTTGGCCTGGATGCTAAACGCGGCGAGGCCCGGCGCGTAGCTGCCCTCCGTCGAGGGCATCCCGACGTAGACGTACCCGGTGACCGGATCGTAGGCCGGAACCCCGACGAAGCTGGCGTTGTCCGTCGGGACCGACATCGCGATGTATTGCACCGGACCCGAGCTGATCGTGGACTCGTCGTAAAGCTCGAACATTCCCGATTTGTTTATCGCCGCGACCAGCGTCGGACAGAACGACGGCTGGAAAATCAGCGGCGTCGCGCCGAAATCGAAGTCGTCGTCGCCGGAGACCATCGGAATATTGGTCGGGTAGTTGTTCGCCAGGACGGAGCCGAGCGTCGGTGCGAGTGCCACCACCTGCTCGGCATACGTCGCGTTCTGCGATCCGCCGGTACTGGTGTCGGCATTACCGGTTGCGATGAACACGTCGTTGTTAGACGGATCGATCGATCCGCCGCCGGGGCCCCATATGCCGCCTCCGCTTACGCCCTGGGTCGAGGTTCCGCTCATCGTAAAGAACGTGCCGGCAATGCTCGGGCCGTTGGTATTGATGGCGACGATGCGGCCGTACCACGGCGAGATGTCGCAGGTCGATCCGGTGACGCCGTAGAGCAGGCCGTTTGCCGGATTGTAGGTCAGACCACCGTGCATGAAGTTGTGATCCGGCGTATAGTTGGCAATCGTCAACGGCCAGCCGGCGGCCTCTTGTCCCGGTCCCCAAATCGACCGCGTGTACTTGATTCTGCCCGTCGGCGAAATAGAGCAGGTTCTTGCCGCGGTCGATCGTCGGCGTCTCACCGATCCCGAAGCTGCGACGTCGATTTACCGCATTTGTAGCTGGACGAGGGAACGGGGTCCTGACCACACGGTCGCACCGGTGCTCGCATTGATCGCGTACATCGTCGATCCGTATGCCGATCCCGCATAGATGATGTTCGTTGGCTGCCCGTTTACGTTGACGCCGTAGGCGTACGCCGGCTCGTGAACCATCGTCGAGCCGACGTTGTAGACCCAGACTTGTTGCAGCGTGCCGACGTTGCTCGGTCCGACGATCGTCTCGTTCGGATTGTAGCCCGAGCGATTGCAGGTCGAAGCCGAACGTATCCCAGTCGGTGGCGGCCGCCGGCGTCGGCGTCGGGCTCGGTGAGGGCGTCGGCGTCGCTCCCTGCCCGGTCGTTCCGGCGGCGTAGTGATTCTGAACTTGCGCGCGCGGTCAACACCTTTCCGGCGTAGACGGCGACTTCATCGATCGTTCCCTTGAAGGCCGGGTCGCTGCGCGCCGGCATCGTCGCCGATCGAGAAGCCGAACTGCGGCGCGTAGTTCTTGAACGTGCCCGATATCGTCCCGGTGGCGTTTTGAACGCCGTTGATGTAGAGACGCCCGGTCGTGCCGTTGTAGGTTCCGACGACGTAGTACGGCGTGTTCGTTGAAAGGTGGATCGTCGAGCCGACTTCCAGCACGCCGGCGCGTCGTGTAAAACTGTGCGAGGATCTGGCCGTTCGCCCTGAAAGAACAACCCGTACGGCGCGTACGACGAATCGCTCCCGTACCCAACCGCGAAGGTGTAGGTCGCGGGCGTCGCCGCGAATTGCAGCCATGCCTCAAGCGATACCGCCGAAGCGGGCTGTAACTTGGTGGTCGGCGGAACGGAGACGGTGCCCGCCGCGGTTGCGCTTCCGGGGAAGCTCATCGCCGTATCGCTATACGCGGGGAGCAGGCCGCCGGCGCCGGTCGTGACCGACGATCCGACCGATCCATTGAGCCCGTTTCCGCTGGCGTCAAGCGCGATTGCGCCGCTATCGTCGAGGTGATAGTACGCCGTGGGTCCGTCGCCGAGAATAACCGTGGGATAGTTGCCGTTGGGAGTCGGCGGGGGTAGGCGGCGGCGTCGGCGGTGGGTGGCGGCGTCGGTGGCGGCGTCGGACTCGGCGGCGGCGTCGCGGTTCCAACACCGGCGTTGTAGTGATTGAGAACCTGGGCCGCGGTCAGCGTTTGGTTGGCATAGTATGCCACTTCGTCGAGCGTGCCGGCGAAGGCCGGATCCTCGAGCTGCGCGTCGTCGCCGATGGCGGGTCCATATTTCGGAGTGTAGTCGCTGAGCGTGCCGGATTTGTTACCGGTCGCCACCAGCACGCCGTTCACGTAGAGGCTGCCCGTCGTCCCGTTGTACGTACTCACGACGTGGTACGTCGTGTTGACCGCCAGCGCATTCGGACTCTTGACTTCAAGCACGCCGGCCGTCGTAAAGAATTGTGCGACGATCGTGCCGCCCGCCTGAAAGAAGAGGTCGTACGGTGCGTAGGCGCGATCGCTGCCGTACGCGACGGCGACCGTGTAGGTCTTCGGCACCTTGGTAAACCGCAGCCACGTTTCCAGCGAGACGTTTGTGGCCGGCTCCATGGCTTTGACTTCCGGAAAGCTGACGATGCCCGCGGCGGTTGCGGTGCCGGGGAACGCCATGGCGGTGTCGCTGCCCCCGATTAGCCCGGCCGCGCTCTGCTGGACCGAGGCGCCCACCGTCCCGTTGTAGCCGTTGCCGCTGCTGTCGGCGGCGAGCGCGCCGGTATCGTCGAGCCGATAGTAACCGGTCGGGTTATCCGCAAGGATCACCGCAGCGTAGGTCTGCGACACGTCTTTCGGGTGAAGGCGACGGTGAGCCGCGCCCGAGAGTGGAGGCAGCGAGTTTGCGTGCCCCCCGCAGGCGCTCACAACGACGCTGACAATTTTGATAAAAGCGCGAAGACATACGCACGTCCATGGACTCCCATGCGACAAACGTAGCTCGGGACGCCCGTTAGGTTCTAGAGCAATGCGACCTACGAGAATGGGACTTCTGATGCAGCTCACAGCAGGTCAACCGACGGCCTGGCCGGGCTGCCGCTGCTCTTTCGGCTATTTTCCGGCGAGCGACTCGAAGCGCGCGAGGGTTTTGCGGTAGATCGCAGCGAGCTTCTCGTAGGCGTCCCGCATATCGGGTGTCGGCCCGGCGTCGGCGCTCTCGACCGAGCTTTCGAGGTAGTCGAGCTGGTTCTCCAAGTAGAGAAAGCTCGTGAAGTCGTGCGAGTAGACGCCCATCGAATCGTCCGGGTTCTCGGGGAGGCTCTCGCCGATGATCTCGCGCCGGAGAACTTGCTGCTGATCGGGCGAGAGCTTACCCTTGGAGAACTGCTCGGCCTTGGCGCGCGACGCCGTGACCTGCGCGCGCAGCGCCTTGATCTGCCGGGTGAGATCGTACTCCGCGCGCAGCGCCGCGCCGCTCGCGGCGAGGCGCGGATCGGGCAAGATTTCGCGCGTTCTGCGTGTAGGTATGCCCGTTGACGCTCAACGTTACGGTATACGTTCCGGGCGGAACGAGCGGACCGTCGTAGCTGCCCTGATTTAAATCCCAGACGAAGCGATGCGCGCCCGCGCTCGCCGGCGGAACGGGATGCTGGTCGATCCAGTGCTCGGTGAAGGGCACCGACTTGGGATCGACCGGTTTGGGCTTCTCGGCGCTCGACCAGCGCCGTACGACGCTTCCGTCGGATCCGCGAATCTCGATGACCACCGGCGTCTGCGCCGCGCCGGCGAGATAGTAGTCGACGTAGAGGCCGACCGGAGCGTTGGGCGTCTGCGGCTCGTCGAGCGGCAGCGGCGTGCCCTCCTGACTTCCGGGGCGTAAACGATACGCCGGTCGCGGCGCGAAGAGATAGGCGCTCTCGCCCGCACGAAGCGACGCACCGGCATCGAGCATTTGGCGCAGCGGCGCGATGTCGTCCATGATCCAGAACGAGCGCCCGTGCGTCGCGATCGCGAGATCGCCGGCGTGCACCGCGAGGTCGCGAATCGAAGTGACCGGCAGATTGAGTTGAAGCGGCTGCCAGTCGGCGCCGTCGTTGAACGAAACGTAGACGCCCTTCTCCGTTCCCGCGTAGAGCAGGCCGCGGCGTACCGGATCCTCGCGCACCGCGTTGACGAACGAACCATCGGGGATGCCGGCGGCGATCGGCGTCCAGGTTGCGCCGCCATCGTGCGTGCGATAGATGTACGGTTTGTAGTCGTCGAGGCGGTGGCGATCGACCGCCGCATAGGCGGTCGCCGGATCGAAATGCGAGGCCTCGATGATACCGACCTTACTCCACGGCGTCAGCGCCGGCGGCGTAACGTTCTTCCACGTGCGCGAGTCATCGCGGGTCACCCAGATCGAACCGTCATCGGTGCCGGCCCAGACCAGATTGGCGCGCAGCGGTGAGGGCGCGATCGCATAGACGACGCCGTGGCGCTTGACGTTGTTGTCGTCGGCGAGCGTCGAGGGATCGAGGTTCGACGGCGTGCCGGTCTCGGTGCGCGAGAGGTCGGGACTCACGATCTTCCACGTCTTGCCGCCGTCGCGCGAGCGGAAGATGTTCTGATGCGCAAAGTAGAGCGAGGTGCGATCGGCGGGCGAAAAAGCCAGCGGCAGCGTCCACGTGTTGCGCCAGACCGTTCCCGGGTGCGCGATGACCGGATCGACGTTCTCCTCCGATCCGGTCGCGGTGATCTCACGCGTCACCGTCGGGCCGCCTTGTCCGCTCGAGTCGCCGTAGACCAGCCCCGGGTGTTTGGGATCGGGCGCGAGATTGCCGTTCTCGCCGCCGACGTCGATCGGACGAAAATCCTGCTGCGAGATGGCGCCGTACTTGCTCTGGCTGGTCGCCATGACCGCGCCCGAATCTTGCTGCGCGCCGTAGAGGTTATACGGAAACGCGTCGTCGGTGACGACGTGATAAAACTGCGCGGTCGGCTGATTGTACCAAGAGCTCCACGTCTTCGCGCCGTTGACGGTAACGATCACGCCCTGGTCGCTGCCGAGGATCATGTGGCTCGAATCGCTGGGATCGATCCACAGCGTGTGAAAGTCGTCACCGGTCGGATCGCCGAGGATCGCGTCGAAACTCTTGCCGCCGTCGGTCGAACGATACGTCGCGGTGTTCATGACGTAGACCACGTCGGGGTTGCGCGTATCGGCCGTGATGCCGCCGAAGTACCAGCCGCGCTGCCAGATGCGCTGCTCGCCGTCGGTGTGCGTCCACGTCGCACCGGCGTCGTCGGAGCGGTAGACGCCGCCCTGGCCGGGTGCGCTGTCGACCATGGCGTAGACGCGGTGCGGAGCGGCCGGCGAGATCGAGAGGCCGATATGGCCGACGTGCGCGGGAAGGCCGTTGGTCAGCTGCGTCCACGTCGCGCCGCCGTCGGTCGACTTGTAGAGGCCGCTGCCCGGGCCGTTCGACGGCGGATAGACGTTCCACGGCGGCCTGCGCGTCTGCCAGAGCGCGGCGTAGACGACGTTCGGATTTCCCGGTTCCATCGCCAGCGAGATCGCGCCGGTGTCGGCGCCTTTGAAGAGCACTTTGCTCCAGGTCTTTCCGCCGTCGGTCGTCTTGAAGACGCCGCGCTCGGGGTTTGCGGCGTACGGATGGCCGAGCGCCGCGACGTAGGCGACGTTGGCGTCGTGCGGATCGACGACGATTGCGCCGATTTGATACGTATCGGCGAGCCCGATGTGCGCCCAGGTCTTGCCGCCGTCGGTCGATTTGTACATGCCGTCGCCGTAGGCGATGTCGGAGCGCATGTCGGCTTCGCCGGTGCCGGCGTAGATCGTGCGCGGATCGCTCGGCGCGACGGCGATCGCTCCGATCGAGCCGACGTTCTGCGCATCGAAAACCGGCTTCCAGGTGCGCCCGGCGTCGATGCTCTCCCAGATCCCGCCGTCGACCGCGCCAAAGTAGAAGTGGTTCGGCTCACCTGGGACGCCAGTCACCGCCAGCGCGCGGCCGCCGCGGAAGGGTCCGATCAAGCGCCACTGCAGCGCACCAAAGTGCGATGGATCGATGCGAGCGTTGGGGGTCGCCGCACCGGCCGCGACCGGAACGGCGAACGCGAGGGCTAAGAGAAGAAAAAAGGGCGCCGCATAGGCGCCCTATGTTACCAGCCGCCGCCGCTGTCGCCTCCTCCGCCACCGCCTAAATCACTGCCGCCGAATCCGCCTCCGCTCCAGTCTCCGCCGCTTGCGCCGCCCAAATCGGCCTGACCGGCATCGCTCTGCCATCCGCTCGCGTCGGCACCGCCTGCGCCTCCGCCCCAGCCGCCGCCGGCGTCGGGTGTAATCTGGCCGGCTTGAGTCGGCGCGATCGCGCCGCCACCGCCGCCGCGGAACATCTCGTTGCCCAGCCAGGCTCCGCCTAGACCGCCGAGCAGGCCGCTCCAGAAGCTTCCGCCACCGCCGCCATAGCCCGGTCCATAGCCTGGGCCGTAACCCGGGCCGCCCGGAGCGGCGCCCGGCGGCATCGGTCCGCCGTAGGTGCGCGGCGCCGACATGGTGCGCAGAATCGAGCGAAAGATGAGAAAGCCGACGACGAAGATGATGATCCACCAGAACATCGAGATGTGAACTCCTCTGCTCGCTGGCGAGCGCGATGCGACCGGCGCCAGGCCGGCGCCCGAACCCTGCTGCTGCAAGCCGCCGACGTGTGCGCGGTAAATATTGAGAACGCCGCCGACCGCGCCGGTGATGCCGGCGTCGTAGTTCTCACTGCGAAACGACGACTCCATCTGTTCGCGGATCGAGCGCAGCACGTCCGGCGTGAACCAGCCGGCTTGGGCGCCCGCGCGGTCGGGGACGATGATGTCGCGCCGGTCGTCGCGCGCGATAAAGATTAGGACGCCGTTGACGTTCTGCTGCGTGAACGCGCTCTGCGCGGCGGTCTGCAGCGTCGCGCCGCCCAGCGAGGGCGTCGTAACGACGACGATCTCCTTGCCGGTCTGCGCGTTGAAGGCGCCGATCCGCTGATTCAGCTGCGCGACCGTATCGGCCGAGAACATCCCGGCCTGGTCCTGTACGAAATCGCGGGCGGCAGCCGGGGTCGCCCCGGCGAGCGGAAGCACGGCGAAGAGAACGGCCGCGGCGAGCGTCCCGAGCGGAAGCGAAGCAGGTCTCATGCGGGGTCCTACCCCCGGGCGGAAGCGAAGTTTCGCCCCATGGAAGAGCCTGCGGGTCTACGGGGCGGGTCGCTTACGTTCGTCGAGGTGCTCGCTACCTCGATTGCGCTGATCGGGCCGAGCATGACGCCGATCTTGATCGCGCCCTACATCTACGCGCTGGCCGGCAACGGCACGTGGCTTGCGTACGCCTTCGGCGGCACGATGCTGATTTTCGTGGCGCTCTGCATCAACCAGTTCGCGCGCCGGTCGAGCGCGGCCGGTTCGATGTACGGCTACGTCGCAGACCATCTCGGGCCGACCCTCGGCACGATCGCTGGATGGACGCTGCTCTGGGCCTATGGTTTCGTCGCGACCGCGGTGCTCGGCGCGATGGCGCTCTTCGTCGGGCTGATGCTCGCCGAGTTCGGCCTGCGCGTCCCGGCGGTCGCCATCGCGGTCGTGCTGGCCATCGTCGCGTGGCAAGCCGCCTATCGCGGCGTGCAAGTATCGGCGATCGTCATGCTCGTGCTCGAAGCGATCTCGGTGACGATCATCTGCTTGGTCGTGGCCATCATCTTACACGCGCACGGCCTGACGATCGATACGAACCAGTTGAAGGTGCGCGGCGGATTTCCGGGCGGCGTCGGGCTTGCGATCGCCTTCGCCGTCTTCAGTTTCGTCGGTTTCGAGAGCGCGACCGCCTTTGGCGCGGAAGCGAAGCGTCCTCTGGTAACGATTCCGCGCGCCGTCATCGCCAGCGTGCTCTTCGCGAGCGCTTTCTTCATTATCGCCACCTACGCCGAGATCGTTGGCTTCGGGCACATCGGCAAGCCGCTCGACAAAGAGACCTTCCCGCTGGGAACGCTCGTCGATGCCTACGGCATAGGCTACTTGCGCGTGCCGATCACGATCGGTGCGCTCGCCAGCGCGTTCTCGGTCTGCCTCGCGTGCATCACCACCGGCGGGCGAATCGCCTACGCGATGGCGCTGGCCGGCGCGCTTCCGCCCGCGTTCGCAAAGATCGAGCCGAGGCACGATACGCCCAACGTCGCGGTCACGGTGATCACCGCGATCACGCTGGCGATCGCCGCGATCGCCTTAGCCTCCGGCATCGCGCCGATCGACATTTTCAACAACTGCGGAACGCTCAGCTCGTTCGGTTTCGTCTTGATCTACATGCTGATCGCGATCGCCGCCGGCGTCTACTGCAAGCAGCTCGGCGCGATGCGTACGGCAGACCTCGCGATCTCGGTGATCGCGGTCGCGCTGCTGATCGTGCCGGCGATTACGCTCTTCTATCCCGTTCCTGCGCCGCCGCAGCGCTGGTTCGGCTACTACTTCTTGGCGTTCGTCTTTGCCGGCTGGGCCTGGTTTCGCCTCAGGAAGGCCAGCGGCTCATAACCACGCGCTGCTGCGTGTAAAACGCGACGGCGTCTTTGCCGTGGCAGCGCAAGTCGCCGAAGATCGAATCCTTGACGCCTCCGAACGGGAAGAACGCCATCGGCGCGGCGACGCCGACGTTGATCCCGACCATGCCCACCTCGATGCGCGACGCAAAAGAGCGCGCGCTTCCGCCGTCGCGCGTGAAGATCGAGGAGGCGTTGCCGTAACGCGACGCGTTGGCAATCGCGATCGCTTCGTCGAGCGAGCCGGCGCGAACGATCGCCAGCACCGGGCCGAAGATCTCGTCGCGCGCCAGCTCGCCGGCTGGATCGACTCGGTCGAAGATCACCGGGGAGACAAATGGAGCGCTGGCGGCGCCGTCGTCGAGCAGCACCCGCACGCCGGCGGCGCGAGCGCGATCGACGTAGCCGCGGATGCGCGCCACCGCCTCGTCGCTGACGACCGGCCCCATCTCAACGTCCGCGTCGGTGCCGCGGCCCAAACGCAGCTTGCGGGCCGCAGTCACGAGCATCTCGCCCAACGCGTCTCCGGCATCGCCGACCGCAACGACGACCGAACCGGCCAGACAGCGCTGGCCGGCGCCGCCGAACGCGGCGCCGATGACCGCGTCGCACGTCGTGGCGTTGACCGCGTCGGGCATGACGATGAGGTAGTTCTTGGCGCCTCCGAGCGCTTGTACGCGCTTGTGCGCGCGCACCGCCCGTTCTTGGACGTGACGCGCCGCGTTCGTCGAACCGACGAACGAAACGGCCGCGACGCCGGGGTGATCGATCAGCGCTTCGGCCGTCTCCTGGCCGCCGTGCACGACGCCGAGCACGCCCTCGGGGAAGGCGCACTCGCCGGCGATCTGCGCGAGCAGCTCGGAGGTCAGCGGCGTTTGCGGCGACGGTTTGAGTACGAACGTGTTGCCGGCGGCAATCGCAATCGGAAACATCCAGAGCGGGATCATCGCGGGGAAGTTAAACGGCGTGATGCCGGCGCAGACGCCCAGCGGATAGCGCACGGAGATCGAGTCGATGCCGCGCGCGACGTCGGGCAGCGCGTCGCCCATCATCAGCGAAGGCATCCCGCAGGCAAACTCAACCGCTTCGATACCCCGGCGCACCTCGGCACGTGCGTCGGCGAGCGTCTTGCCGTTCTCGCGAGAAACCGAGACGGAGAGGTCTTCGCGCCGGCGCTCGAGTGCGTCGGCATAGCGGAAGAGCAGCCGCGCGCGATCGACGACCGGCACGTTGCGCCACGAAGCGAATGCCTTTACGGCGGCAGCCACCACCCGCTCGACGCGCTCGGCCTGTGCGATCGGCACCTCACCGATCGGCTCGCGCGTCGCTTTGTCCACAACGGCGAGGCGCGTCACGTGCTCGCCTCGAGACGTTCCAGCGCTTCGTCGAGCACCGCGAAGCCTTCGTCGAGCTCTTCCGGCGTCACCGTCAGCGGCGGCGAAACGATCGCGACGTTGTAGCGGCCGTAGACGTAGACCCCGTGCGCGAGCAGATCGTTGAAGAACGTCTGGAGCGAGGCCGTTCCCTGCCAGGCTACGAGCGGCTCGCGCGTCTGCCGATCGGCGACGAGCTCCAACCCAAAGAATGCGCCGACGCCGCGCGCCTCGCCGACCAAGCGATGCCGGCGCTGCAACGCGTCGAACCGTACGCGCAGCCAGCCTTCGACCTCTCTCGCGCGCTCGAAGAGGCGTTCGTCGCGATACGCCTTCACCGCCGCGACGCCCGCCGCCATCGCGAGCGGATGACCGCTGAAGGTGTGGCCGCTCGGCAGCGGACGGTCGTCGAAATGGGCGGCGAGCGGCTCGCGCATCGCCACGCCGCCGAGCGGCACGTATGCCGACGTCACGCCTTTTGCGAACGTGAAAATATCCGGCGTTACCCCGAAGCGCTGCGCGGCGAATGCCGCGCCGGTGCGTCCGAATCCGGTCATCACCTCGTCGAAGATCAGCAAGATTCCGTGGCGGTCGCAGAGCTCGCGCAAGCGCGCGAGATATCCGTCGGGAAAGACGATGACGCCGTTTGCGCCGACGATCGGTTCGATCAGCAGCGCCGCGATCCGGTCGCCGCCTTCGTAGGTGAGAATCTCCTCGAGGTACGCGATCGCGCGTTCCACCTCTTCGCGCGGGTCGCGCGTGTGAAACGGGCTGCGATACGGAAACGGCGCGAAGAAGCGAACGATATTCGGTAAGACCCGGCTCGTTGGGCCAGCGGCGATTCTCGCCGGTGAGCGAGCCGGCGCCGGGCGCCGAACCGTGAAACGAGCGGTATGCAGTGAGCACTTTCGGCCGGCCGGTAATCGCGCGCGCGATCTTGATCGCGTCTTCGTTCGCTTCGCCGCCGCCGGCGGTGAAGAAGATGCGGCCGCCTTCCGGCCACGGGGCGATTTCGACGATCGCGCGCGCCAGCTCGGCGCGCTTGTCGTTGGCCAGGCTCGGCGGAACGTAGGCAACGCGTGCCGCCTGTTCGGCGATCGCCGCGACGAGTGCGGGGTGCGCGTGCCCGAGGTTGACCGCGACCAGCCCGGCGGTGAAGTCGAGATAACGCTTACCCGCGTCGTCGTAGAGATAGGAGCCCTCGCCGCGGACGATCACCGGCGGGTTGCGCCCCGCCTGCGCGACCCAGGGCGTTAGGACATAGCGCGCGTGGAGCTCGGCGATGCTCTCGGTCACAGCTTTCACCGCGCGCCCAACCTGGACGACACGATGATCAACCCTCCCGCGACGCTAAGCGCGAAGAATACGATAAAGATCCAGACGCCGAGGCGCTTCCAGAAGTCGCGGCGCTTACGTGTAACCCGCGTCGTATGGGTCGTCTTACGCGCTTTCATGAGCTGGTTGTCGTCCCCATAAACGCTCCAAGTTGTAAAACTCCCGCTGTTCCGGTGTAAAGACGTGCACGATCACGTTGCCGAGATCGATGAGAATCCACGATCCATCGCTGTGGCCTTCGACGCGCGAGACCGCGTAGCCGCTCTTCTTGACCGCTTCGATGATGGCATCGGCGATCGCGCGCGTCTGAATCTTCGACCGGCCGGTGACGATCGCAAACGCGTCGGCGAGAATCGTTCGACCCTTAACGTCGAGGACGGCAAACGCCTCACCTTTTTTGTCGAGCGCGCTCTCGCGGACGACGTCGATCAGCTCGCCGATGCCGCAACCTCCGGCAGGCCGAAGGCCCGCGCGGCCGCCAGCGTCGGGGGCGACGGCGGCCGGCCTTTTCGCACGTTGTGCTCCAGGGCCAACTCCAAGAGGGCGCGCATCGCCGCGCCGAGATCGGCTTTGGCCAGCTCCCAAAGTGCGCCGCGCTCGGGGAAGGTGCGCCCCGGCTCGAGTGAGTCGGCGAGGTAGACGGCGCAATCGAGCGGCGACATCTCTCCGGCGCCGGTGGTGTGCTTTTCGATCGCCGAGAGCACTTCCGGATCGTCGACGCCGAATTCGTCGCGCGCGATCGCCGAGCCGAGCCGTGCGTGCAGCAGCACGGGATGCGCGCGCTCGTACTCCGCGATCGGCATGCCGCGCAGCTCGCATTCGGCGATCAAGCGTTCGGGCGGGTAGAGGCGCGCGAGGTCGTGCAGCAATCCGGCAAGTCGCGCCTTCGCCGGATCGGCGCCGTGCAAGCGCGCGAGCGTCGCGGCGCAGCGCGCAACCATGAGGCTGTGCCGGTAGCGATGCTCCTGACCGATGTGCTCGCGCGTGCGTCGCACCAGCTCCGTAAAATTCACCTTTATTCGAATCGCGCGCGCAAGACTCGCAAGCGGTTGCGATAGAGTTCGCTCTTTAGGCTACCGGCCCACATGATCAGCGCGCTTTCGTTATCGTCGCTGTAATATCCGGCGCGCATCGTGACCGTGGTAAAGCCATATTTGCGATAGAGCTGCTGTGCGGCCTGATTGCTCTGGCGCACCTCGAGCGTCATCCAGGCGGCGCCGCGTTCGATCGCCTCGTCGACCAGGCGCACCAGCAGCACTTCGCCGAAACGCCGGCGGCGATACTCCGGGTCGACGGCGAGCGTCGTGATATGCGAATCCTCCAAGATTACCCAGATGCCGCCGTATGCCACGACGCGGCCTTCGAGCCGTCCGACGAAATAGTGCGCGAGCTTGTTGGTGCGCAGCTCGTTGTAGAACGCGTCGCGATGGCCAGACGGTCGAGAACGACGCGCGCTCGATGCGCGACACCGCCGCGATGTCGGCCGTCGTCATCGGCGCGATCGACAGACCGTCGGGACGCCCGGACGGCCGCTCGAGCTCCATCTTCATCGGGCGGGCGCACCCTGTGGATTGCGCGGGAACACTAGAGCCGTGGAATCTTCGCGGCGGGCAGTTCGCCGTAATCGGCCTGCACTTCGTGAACGCTCTTCGCCGGCGCGCGCGACGCTGCCGCCAGTGCGGCAGCCGCAGCGGCGGGCGCAACGAGCGGGTCGATCGAGCGCACGATGATGTCGCGTTCGGCAAGCGCGTGCAGCACGTCCTCCGGGGCGCCGACAACGTCCAGGGCCCCCGTGCCGGTGACAATGGCGGATAGCACGTCATGCAGGACGTCGGCGATTCTCCCGGAGGCGCGGCGCGTCTCCGAGCCCCCGCGATAGCGCGCCGAGATCACGCCCGGACGGCCGACCACGATGGTGAGCACGCGTTCGAAATCCCGTCCGTACTCGAGCAGGTCGAACGATGAGATCGGGACGAGCGGTCGCTCCCATCCCACGGCCAGCGACTTGGCGTAGGTGATCGCGATGCGCACACCGGTGAATCCGCCCGGCCCGACGCCGACCGCCAACCGGGTGAGTTGCGCCGGGGCGACCTGCGCCTGCTCGAGCACTGCCTCAACCAGAGCGAGGCCGCGCTCGAGCGCGACGTTGCCCGGTTCGCTGCGCGTCGCGACGAGCGTTTCGTCGCGGGCGACTGCCGCGGAAAACGACCCCAGCGCACCCTCGATGGCAAGAACGATCATTGCGATTCGCGAATATCGATCGTGCGCGGTCCTTCACCGGCACCGTCGATCTCGACTTCGTATCGCTTTGGGGGAAGAAGGTCGGGCGCGTTGCGCCACCACTCCACAAGCACGATCGAGCGGCCATCGAGCGCTTCCTCGAGCCCGAGCTCTGTGAGTTCGCGCGGATCCTCGATGCGGAAGAGATCGATGTGCTCGATCGGCGGTTCGCCGTCGTAGTGATGCCAGAAGGTGAAGGTCGGGCTGGAGCCCTGCTCGACCCCGTGAAGAGCTCGCACGATCGCTCGTACGAAAGCGGTTTTGCCGGAGCCCAGCGGTCCGGAGAGCGCGACGACGTCGCCCGGCCGCAGGCGGCTCGCGAATCGTGCGGCAAGCGCGTGCAGCTCATCTTCGGTTGAAAGAGTGAGTCGCAACGGAGTGGCGAACGCGTCGCTCATAGCGGCGACTTCGCCAAGACGCCGCACGATGTCCTGATTGCGGCGGGAGATTATAAGGAAACGGATTGAACAACGATATCATAGCCCAGGTCAACGTCGAAGACGAGATGCGGGAGAGCTATCTCTCGTATGCGATGTCGGTCATCGTCTCGCGAGCGCTGCCCGACGTCCGGGACGGCCTCAAGCCCGTTCAGCGGCGCATCCTCTACGCGATGCGCGAGATGGGCATGGACCCGACCAAACAGCATCGCAAATGCGCCGGAATCATCGGCGAGGTGCTCAAGAGCTACCACCCCCACGGCGATAGCTCGGTCTACGACGCGCTGGTCCGCATGGCGCAGGATTTCACGCTTCGCTATCCGCTGGTCGACGGCCACGGAAACTTCGGTTCGATCGATCCGGACCCGCCGGCGGCTTACCGCTACACCGAGGCGCGCTTGGCGCGGACCGCGCTCGACGTCTTGGCCGACATCGATAAAGAGACCGTCGGATTCGTTCCCAACTTCGACAACCAAGGCGTCGAGCCGAGCGTCCTGCCCGGACGCCTGCCGCAGCTGCTCGATCAACGGATCGAGCGGCATCGCGGTCGGGCATGGCGACCAACATTCCGCCGCACAATCTCAGCGAGATTAGCCGACGCGATCGCCGCGTTGATCGACGATCCCGATCGGCGACCGACGACGACATCTGCGACATCGTTAAAGGGCCCGACTTTCCGACCGGCGGGACGATTCTCGGGCACGAAGCGATCCGCGAAGCGTATAAGACCGGTCGCGGGTCGATCGCGATTCGCGGCAAGGCCGAGATTGTCGAAGAGCGCGGCAAGCACAAGATCGTCATCACCGAGATTCCTTACCAAGTCTACAAAGGGCGAATCATCGAGGCGATCTCGGAGGCCTATTCGGAAAAGCGCATCGTCGGCATCGCGCGCATGGACGACGAGTCGAATCGCAAAGGGATGCGCGTCGTCATCGAGCTGCAGAAGAACGCGACGCCGAAGATCGTTCTCAACCAGCTCTTCAAACACACGCCGCTGCAGGCGCGTTCGGCTTCAACATGCTCGCGCTCGTGCCGGTCGGCGAGCCGAGACGCGCCGACGGTTCCGTCGCGCTCGAACCGCAGGTTCTCACGCTCAAGCAGCTGCTCGAGCACTTCATCGCCCATCGCAAGGACGTCATCGTCCGGCGCACGACCTACGACCTGCGCAAGGCCGAAGAGCGCGCGCACCTGCTCGAAGGCTACCGCATCGCGCTCGACAACATCGACGAAGTCATCGAGATCGTGCGCGGCAGCCAGACGACCGACGAGGCGAAGCAACGCCTCTCGTCGCGCTTCGATCTCAGCGAGGTGCAGGCGCAGGCGATCGTCGACATGCGTCTGCGCACGCTGGTCGGCCTCGAGCGGCAGAAGATCGAAGACGAGTACGCCGAGCTGATCAAGACCATCGCCGAACTGCAAGACATTCTGCGCAGCCCGCGGCGGATCGCGCAGATCGTCAAGACCGAGACGCTCGACGTCAAGAAACGCTTCGGCGACGAGCGGCGCACCGGCATCGAAGCCGCCGAAGACGAGATGTCGATCGAACAGATTACGCCGAACATCGACGTCGTCGTCACGTACACGGTCGGCGGGTACATCAAGCGCGTAACCGTCGACACGTTCCGCACGCAGCTGCGCGGCGGCCGCGGCGTGACCGGCATCTCGAACCTCAAGCGCGAGGACGTCGTGCGCAACTTCTTCGTCACCAAGACGCACGACCACGTGCTCTTCTTCACCAACAAGGGGCGCGTCTATCGCTTGCGCGGTTACGAGATTCCCGACACCACGCGCCAGGCGCGCGGAACGGCGCTCGTCAACCTGCTCACGCTGCCGCCCGGCGAAGAGGTGACGCGCCGTCTTCCCGATCGACAAGTTCGAGGGCGAGCAATATCTGGTGATGGTGACCAAGCGCGGCGTCATCAAGAAGTCGCAAGCTCGAAGAGTTCGCCAACGTACGCCGCAACGGACTCATCGCGATCAACCTCGACGACGACGACGAGCTGCTTGCGGTCGACCTCTCCGACGGATCGCGCGACATCATCCTCGCCTCAACGCAAGGCATGGCCGTCCACTTCAACGAGAAGGACGTGCGGCCGATGGGCCGAGCCGCGCGCGGCGTTAAAGGCGATGACGCTCGAGCGGGGCGACACGGTCGTCGCGATGGACGTCGTCGAAGACGAACGCCGCGAGGTCTTGCTCGTGACGTCGCTCGCCTTCGGCAAGCGTACGCCGATCGCCGAATACCGTCACACCTCGCGCGGCGGCAAGGGCGTCAAGGCGTTCGCCCGCCAGCGCGACGACATCGGGCAAGTCGTCGACCAGATCCTCGTCGCCGGCCGACGACCAGATCCTGATGATCACCTCGGGCAACCAGGTGATCCGCCTCAAGGTCGGCGACATTCGCAAGACCGGGCGCGACGCCAAGGGCGTGCGCCTCCAGCGGCTGGGCGACGGCGACGAGGTCATCGCGATCACCAACCTCGGCAAACAGGCCAAGCAGATCACCGAGATCACCGGCGAACCGCAACAACCCGAGCTGTAGGGGACAAGGGTGGGTAACCAGCGAGCGCAACGAACAAAGCTCGCGAGGAGTTCGAAGAAACGTATGAGTGCATTACCAGACGTAACCCAAGCCAACTTTGACGCCGAAGTGCTCAAGAGCCACCAGCCGGTTCTGGTGGATTTTTGGGCCCCGTGGTGCGGGCCGTGCCGCATGCTCGGGCCGATCGTCGAAAAAGTCGCAGCGGCGAACACCGACAAGGCGAAGTTCGTGAAGCTGAATACCGACGAGAACCCCACTCTCGCGGGCCAGTATCAGGTCTCGGGCATCCCGTGCCTGATTCTCTTTAAGGACGGTCAGCCGGTCGACCGCATCGTCGGCTACGTTCCGGAGAACACCGTAGCGTCGATGCTTGGCAAACACGTAGCCTAAGAACTCCAGTGCGAGCGCTGCCGGCCGATGCATCGGGTGCTCGACGAACCGGCGGTTGCGGCGTTCGAACCAGCGCTAGGGCGCGAAACGATGAAGTGCGCTGTCGAGCGAGTCTTCGACCGCGCTCGTGCTTCCAAGGAAGAGCGATCCGATGAATCGCTCTTAAAAAGCGTTCGTCGGCGAGCTCGAGCATCTTCGCTTGCAGAGCCTGGTGCCGGTCGTCAACGCGACCGGTGTGATCGTTCACACGAATCTCGGCCGCGCGCCGCTTGCGCGCCGAAGCGCTGGCCGAGGTCGCCCGGCTCGCGCAGCGGCTACTCCAATCTCGAATACGATCTGCAGACCGGCGAGCGCGGCTCGCGCTATGCGCGCGTGGGTGACGTTGTACGCGAGCTGACCGGTGCGGAGGACTCCGCTGGTCGTCAACAACTGCGCCGCCGCCGTGCTGCTCGTCCTCGACACGTTCGCGCGCGGGCGCGAGGTCATCGTCGCGCGCAATCAACTGGTCGAGATCGGCGGCGGCTTTCGCTTGCCCGACGTGCTCGAGCGCAGCGGTGCGAGGCTCGTCGAGGTGGGCACGACCAATCGCGTCTACATCGAGGATTTCGAGCGCGCGCTCTCGCCGCGCACGGCGCTGCTGCTGCGCACGCATCCCTCGAACTATCGAATCGAAGGCTTCGCCGCACGAGTCCGCGGCGCACGCGCGCTGGCGGAGCTCGGGTCGCCGCGCCGGCGTGCCGGTCGTCGAAGATCTCGGCAGCGGGGCGCTCGTCGATCTTGAGCGAATACGGAGTCGCCGCACGAGCGAACCGTTGCAGAGGCGCTGGGCGACGGCGCGCGACTGGTAACGTTCTCCGGCGACAAACTGCTCGGCGGTCCGCAGGCGGGCATCGTCGTCGGCACGGCCGCTCTGATCGCGCGCCTGCGCGCCAATCCGCTGCTGCGCGCGCTGCGCGTCGATAAGCTGACGCTCGCCGCGCTCTCCGCGACGCTGCAACTCTATCGCGACCCGGCGCTGCGCGAGCGGATCCCGATCTACCGCATGCTCGCGGCGACAAGCGCAGAGTTGCGCGCCCGCGCGCAGGCGTTATCTCGACGCCGTTACCGGCGCGAAGGTGATCGAGACCGAGGCCTACGTCGGAGGCGGTTCACTTCCGCAGGAGCGCATACCATCGATTGCGGTGGCGATTGCCACGGCCGGCGCGGACCTGCTCGCGGCGAAGCTGCGCCAAGGGAGCCCCGCGATCGTCGCGCGCATCGACGAGGACCACGTCGTGCTCGACCTTCGCACGATCGCGCCGGAGGAAGACGCAGCGGTCATCGCGGCGCTAAGAGCTAACTCCGACCGTTGCTCCGATCGGGTGCCGTAGGCTCGTGGAGATCGTAATCGTTGAAGCGTGCCCCGTTAGATCGATCACGGTGACGTAGCCCGAACCGGATCCCACGCCGCCGGAGCTCGGGACGGCCAAGAACTGATTCGCTACCGTGATAAAGAGCGGTGCAGAGTACGTGCCTGGCATGATAGTGGAGTATGTCCAGGCGTAGTTCACTCGAGAGTAGACGGTGATCTCGTTGGCGCACGGATCGGCCGCGTAGAGATTCCCGTTTGCATCGAATGCCAAGCCCGACGCCTGTTCGTTGTGTGAAAGCGGAACCATCATCCACAACGTCGGGAAGAGATTCTCGCCGATGGTAAAGGCGCTGCCGGTGGGGCATGGACCGGCGGGAGGGATCGCCGTCACGCTGCTGGCCGACACGAAGAACGTTCCTGCATCTCCCACGGCATTTACCGCGATCCCTTCGTTGCGCTGAGAGAGCGCGCCCAGGCCGGCGATGCCGATCGACGGCGTGCCGCTCCCAACCGGGTACTCAAAAACTTGCTGGATATTTCCGTTCCGCGCGTTGCCTTGATCGGAAACGTAGAGAGTCCCGTCGGCGACGGTCACGCTGACGGGATGCACGAGGCCCTCCGAGTACGTCTGGACGAGCGGCGTGCCGCCGGGTGCGAACTCCAGGACGTTGCCTGCACGTCCATTCGCGACGTAGACGTTGCCGGCTGAGTCGACGGCGATTCCGCCAACGTCGACAAGGCCTTGTGTAACTGTCCGAAGAGGAGCGGCATTTTGCACCCCCTGGGGATACACGAGGAGCTGCGAGGCGCCTTGGTCTGTCCGGTTCGACACGTAAACATATCCGCCGGTAGACTGACGGCGGCCGGCCGACGGTACGTGTGCTCCTAGCGGCACCGCGCTCTTGTGCGCCGGTCCCGAAGGAGGGAGAAACGATGGTGAAGCGCCTTGACTACAGCCGACGAAGAGGCAGGCTGTTGCGCCCAGGGTGATGGCGCGAAGTGATGAGTTGATTGGCATGGCGTGCCCCTTCCGATGAAGCAGTGGGATCAAAGTGATCCATGCCAACCGTAATCGAACTCATGTTTTGGTCGCATCGGTGCAACGTGCGTAGAAATACGCGGCGCCATACGTAGTGTAACGAGTCAACGCAGCGCGCGCGAGATAAAAACCCGCAATCCCATAGGGGACGCGGGTTTCGATCGTTACCCGACCGCGAGCGGACGTCGAGCCGAGCGCTCCTTAGGCGGATGAGCTGTCTACGCCAACGGTTTTAGATCTTTCCCGGAGGGCTCAGGGCGATTCCCTGTGCGTTTGAAAGATCCGTGGTCGATGTGGAATCGAGGAGCGTACCAGTTTTCAGGCTGAACTCCCGACCGTTGGGCAAGCCCGAGACGACGTTGTTCGCGCTGACCCAGACGTTTTTCTCAGTTTTATCCAAGGCGATACCTACGCCCGCACCGCTGAAGGGAAATGTGCTCGTCGCCGGACCGGTGTAAGGTGCAGCATAAACGGAAACGGTGCCGGCACCGTTATCCTGGACGACGAGGTTGTCCTTATGATCGACGGCTAAGCCGCCGGCGCTCTGAATGTTCGAGATAAGTTTCACCGGTGTCGACGAGCCTGCCGGGAACATATCTACTTCGTTTCCATCGTTCGGCGGTGGCTGGCAGTCGAACCCATCCACGAAGACGTTTCCTTTACGGTCTGCCGCAACGGCGTTCGTAATGCAAAGGTGATCGCTGAGCGTGCTCGTCGGAGTCGTCGACCCCGCCGCGTACACGTTGATGACGTTCCCAAATTGGGTTGCGTACAGGTTACCTTTGGAGTCTAGGGCCAACCCAAAGCCACCCGGCGTGAGCGTGGTATACGGTTCTTGCTGTCCTCGGTGGTAGACATAAATTGCCGGGGGTTGGGAGAAGGTTCCGGCGGCTACGTAGAGGTCGCCGTTCTTTGCCACGGCCAAGGCTCCGGCGCCGCCGAGACCCGTAATCTGGCCGATCGGAGACTGGTTCGAGCCCTTCTGAGAATAGACGTTCACGACGCCGTTCGTTGAGTCGGCGATATAGATCAGCTTTTTGCCGGCCTTTGCTTCCGGCGACATGAACCCAGGATGACCGGCAGTCCGGACTTGGTTGGGGGCCTGCGGGCCGGCAGGCGTGACGGATCCGGGCGAAGAGCAGCCGGCGAATAAGCAGGCTGTTGCACCCAGCATCACGGTGCGAAGGTGTGAGTTGATTGGCATTACGCAACCTTTCCTGTTGAAATAGCGGGATCAAGGTGATCCATGCCAAGCGTAACCGACCCGCCCTTTGGGGCACATCAGTGTGCCGTACCTAGAATACGCGTCGGCTAGCCGGACACCATCAAAGCGCGCTTAACGGTGCTGCGCTACCTGATCGGCAACGTCGCCTCGCGCAGAGACCTCTAACTTACTGAAGATAGAAGCAACGTGGGTCTCCACGGTCCGTTGGCTGAGGACCAGCTTCTCGGCAATGACGCGGTTCGAGTTACCCTCCGCAATGAGATCGGCAATCTCGCTCTCGCGCGCGGTGAGTTCCGCCGCCCGGCGGCCGCGGCGATTCATCGGGTCGACCTCAGCCGCCAGCCGCTGTTCGTCGCGTTTGTCGCCGATCCGCCGATAAATTTCTAGCGCCTGTTTCTGAGCGCCGCAGCGTTCGAGTGCGAGCGCTTCGTAGTAGGGAAGCCCGGCCTGACGGAAGCCTTCAGCGGCGGCTCGGGCAAGCCTCGCCGCTCTCGGTGAACGCGTTCCCAAAACGATCGCGTCGACCAGTGCGAGATACGCGCGGCCGATCCGGTTGCTCGCGGGCGCCGCCCATCGGGCCAGCATGTTGTGCGACCAACGCACGGCCGCCGTGTCGCCGTACATTGTGAACGCCACGGCGCGGTCGGGTTGTACCGTGATATGATGGTCCCCGATGGCCGCGAGCGCTCTAGCGATGAGCTCGCGGCCTCTGGTTCGGGCGTCGCTGGCGGCAAACCATTCCGCATACGAGGCGGCCATCTCGAAGATCGCATCGTTGTCCGCAGAACCAAAGGCTAGTTCGACAATCCCGTCGGCGGCGATTCCCGGGAAGAGATCGGGCGTAAGCAGACGCGCAGCCAACGCCACCGCGAGCGGAGCGATCCTGCTCGCACACGTTTCCGACGTGTGTGTCGCCCAATACTCGCGGATTAGCTGTGCAGCATCGGCGAATCCCCCGCCGAGCACGAGCGCCTGAACAGCAGTTTTGTCGCGTTGCGCAAGCGCGGGGAGATCAGGGTGGGCAATTACGGAGACCCGAGCATGCTCGAGGGCGTAGTTTGCAATATCGCGATTCCCAAACATGAGGAATGCAATGGCGATGTTTGTCCACATGGAGAGCCCGAACGCACGCGCCTCCCATTCAGCGTGGTCAAAGACAGAGCGGAACTTTTCATAGGCGGTGAGTGCAGACGCATACTCGCCCGACTCCGCCGCAAGAATCACAAGAAATTCGAAATGATAGGCCTGCTGCTCTGGCGGCGCCGCGAAGAGTGACTCGTCGATTCGAGTAGTGTAAGTGCGAGCTTCTTCTACGGAGCCTTGCATTAGTTTGATCTTCGCAAGGTTTTGAAGGCAAAGGGATCGCTTGGGGTGCGCTTTGTTGTCGCGCATTGCTTCGAGGGCTCGCTCGTACCACATCACGGCGTGATCACCGGCGCTTTCAAGCCAGTTGTGGCAGTCGCCAAAGATTACCGCGATTTCTGCGACTCGGTCGAGTCGGCCCATGGCGCTCAAAGTACTCGAAGGCGAGCTCGAGGACGTCGTTCGCGCGGCGTACTTGCGAAGACGCCCAAAGCTGTCGGGCCTGGCGATGGCGCAGTTCGGCCTGTATAAGCGTTCCGTCGGCGACGAACTCGAGTGCGCGATCGTAGTATCGAACCGCGTTGTCACTGGCGAACCTTCCTGCGGCGATCTCCGCAGCTGCTTCGTTGTATTGAACTGCCTTCGCCGGATCCCGGGCGGCCCACCAGTGGTGGGCCAGCTCGATCGTGCGCTCTTCGCTTTCCGGCAAATTCTCAAGGTGCTCGGCGATGCGCCGGTGTAACGGACGCGCCTCAACGGCCAGGAGCTCCTCATACAGCGCCTCGCGCACGAGCGCGTGCCGAAAGGTGTAACTCGATGCCGATTCGATATCCTCGACGATGATCTGCAACGAGCGCGCCGTCCGCAGAACGGTGACAACCGCCTCGAAGGACTGGTTGCTGACCTGCGCCAAGAGTTGCGCATCGAATCGCTTTCCGATCACGGCCGCTTGACTGAGCAGAAGGCGCCCTTCCGCGCTGAATGATTCAAGCCGCTGCAGGAAAATCGCGCTAATGCTCGCCGGCAGCCGTCGCGACGCCGCCGAACTCAAGGCTGTCTTTTAGCAGCTCCTCGGCAAACAGCGGATTCCCCTCGGCGAGCTCGAGGATGCGCAACCGGTCTTCGCCCGAGAGCTGATGATCGGCAGGAAGCGTCTCGTTCACGAGCGCCTGCATCGCCGGGTTCTGCAACGGTTCGAGCGCGATTTGCCAAACGTTCGCCTGATGCGTGAGCTTGGAGAACTCCGCAACGGGGGTCTGCCGACGATCGAGCGCTTTCACTGCGATACGTGAGGACGAACAGCAGCCGAGCGCTTTCGACCCGACTCGCCAAATACTGCAAACATTCCAGCGTTGCGGGGTCCGCCCAATGGATGTCTTCGATGGCGATTACCAGTGGAGTGGTGGCCGCGCAACGCAGCAGGGTCTCGGCGATCGACGCGAACTGGCTCGCCCGGCTATCGAAGATCACGTTGTCGCTGCCGTCCGATTCCGCGACTTCCAAAACCCGCCGAAGCGGACCCCTTGCCGATCGCGGCCGGCAGTATCTTGTACAGCTCGCGAAAGATTTCAACGAGCGGCCCCATCGGCGTGGATACATGCTCGAAAAACTGGCTGCGAAGGACCGTCGCGCCCTCTGCTTTGAGTTCTTGGAGCACTTCTAGCAGGAAGCGAGTCTTGCCGATGCCGGCCTCGCCGCGTGACGATAACGAGCGAGCCACGGCCGCGCTCAGCTTCCCTAAAGCGTTCGCGAAGCGCAGCGAACTCGCGCTCTCGTCCCACGAGACGCCGGCAAGACAGCGGTGCGCCAACGATCATACTGAACCTCGTCGACTCCCGTTTAGAGTATATCACAAATTTAACGACGTTGGGCTACGCGATCTGCGACCTCGTCTCTCGCCGAGACCTCTAACTTGCTGAAAATGGAAGCGACATGGGTCTCTACGGTCCGCTGACTCAGGACCAGCCTCTCGGCGATAACGCGGTTCGAGTTGCCTTCCGCGATGAGATCGGCAATCTCGCTCTCGCGCGCGGTGAGCTCCGCCGCCCTGCGGCCTCGACGATTCATCGGGTCGATCTCGGCCGCGAGCCGATTGCGCGTCTCGCTCGTCGCCGATGCGCCGATAAATTTCCAGCGCCTGTTTCTGATTGCCGCACCGTTCGAGCGCGAGCGCCTCATAGTACGGAAGTCCGGCTTCGTGGAAGCCCTCGGCGGCGGCTCGCGCAAGCCTCGCGGCTCTTGGAGGGCGCACGCCCAAGGCGATCGCATCGACCAGCGCGAGATACGCACGGCCGACCCGGTTGCTCGGAGGCGCCGCCCATCGGGCGAGCGATAGTCGTGCGCCCAACGCGCCGCCGCCGCGTCGCCGTACAGTGCGAATGCCACGGCGCAGTCGGGTTGCATGAAGGCATGATCCCCGATGACGGCGACCGCTCTAGCGATAAGTTCGCGGGCTTTCGTTCGTTCGTCGTTGGTGGCATACCATTCCGCATAGGAGCCTGCGGTATCGAAGATCATAGATTTGTCTGCCGTCAAAGGCTAACTCGATCATCTCGTCGGGGGTAGCCTCGGCGAGGAGATCGGCTCGGAGGAGCGCGCGCAGCCAACTGCGCCGCTATAGGCGCCATATACCTTCTCGCGAGGCTCATCGTTTCCATCGTTTGTTTCGTCCAATACTCGCGAACTAATTCCGCAGCCTCGGCGAATCTTCCGCGGAGCGTCAACTGTGTAACGACGACATGGTGTGAACTTCGTGAATGAACGAAACGGTCGGTGGGCTAGGTCCGGGCGCCGGGCGCGATCGAGGGCGTAGCTGGAAATATCGAGTGCCCCGAATGCAGCAAATGAATCCGCGATATACAGCCATGGCTGCTGCATCGACTGCAAACGCGTCCCATCTTGGGTTATCAAATTCGGAGCGAAACTTTTGATATGCAGCGAGTGCGGCTGCAAAATCGCCCGATACTCGCGCAAGGTTGATGAGTATTTCGAAATAATGGGCCCGCAATTCTGGAGGTGCGGCGAAAAGTGATTCTTCGCTAGCTGTAGCATAGCCATGTGCTTGCTCTGTACGCCCCTCCAGTATTTTGTAGTGGGCGATGGCGATCAGGCATTTGGCTCGCTGGGGGTGCGCCTTGTTGTCGCCCATCGCATCGAGGGCTCGCTCGAACCACATCATGAAATCGCCTCGACCGATCGAGTTGTGGTAGACGCCGAGGTCGTGCGCGATGGTGACAACGCGGTCGGTCATTCCCTGGCGTTCAAAGTACTCGAATGCGCGCTCGTAGACGTCGATTGCGCGGCTGCCTTCGGATGACGCCCACAACTGCCGCGCCTGGCGATCGCGAAGTTCGGCCTGGATCAGCGTTCCGTCGCCGACGAACTCCAGCGCGCGATCGTAGTATCGAACCGCGTCTTCACTTGCGAACCTTGCCGCGGCGATCTCGGCTGCGGCATCATTATACCGAACCGCCTTCGCCGGTTCCCGAGCTGCCCACCAGTGGTACGCCAGCTCGATCGTGCGCTGTTCGTTTTCGGCCAGGGTCTCGATGTGCTCGGCGATGCGCCGATGCAGCGGGCAGACCTCAATGGCCAAGAGTTCCTCATAGAATGCTTCGCGCACGAGGGCATGCCGGAAGTTGTAACTCGACGCCGACTCCGCATCCTCGACGATGATCTGCAGCGTCCCGAGCGGTCCGCAGAACCGCAAGGACAGCCTCGAATGACTGATCACTAACCTGCGCTAAGAGGTGCGCGTCGAATCGCTTTCCTATCACGGCTGCTTGACTGAGTAAACGGCGTTGTTCATGGGTGAACGAGTCAAGCCGCTTCAGGAACAGCGCCTTAATGCTCGATGGAAGCCGTCGCGAGACGCCAAACGCGAGGCTGTCCTTTAGCAGCTCCTCGGCAAACAGCGGATTGCCCTCGGCGAGGTTGACGACTGCGGAAGCGGTCTTCGTCCAAGAGCTGATGATCGGCAGGAACGGTCTCGTTCACGAGCGCCTGCATCTCCGGGTTCTGCAACGGTTCGAGCGCGATTTGCCAAACATTCGCCTGATGCGTGAGCTTGGAATACTCCACAACGGGGGCCTGCGGGCGATCGGCGGCTCTCACGGCGATACGTGAGGATGATCAGGAGCCGAGCGCCTTCAACGCGACTCGCCAAATATTGTAAACATTCGAGCGTTGCAGGGTCCGCCCAATGGATATCTTCAATGGCGATTACCAGTGGAGTGGCGACAGCGTAACGCAGCAGCGTCTCGGCGATCGATGCGAACTGGCTCGCCCGGCTATCGAAGATCACGCCGTCGATACCGTCGGATTCGGCACATCCAAAACCCACCGACGCAGAGTCGCTTGTCGATCGCGGCCGGCAGAATTTATACAGCTCGCGAAAGATTTCAACGAGCGGTCCCATCGGCGTGGATACATGCTCGAAAAACTGACTGCGAAGGCACGTCGCGCCTTCTGCTTTAAGTTGTTGGAGCGTCTCTAACAGAAAGCGAGTCTTGCCAATGCCGGCTTCGCCTATGACAATGACGAGCGAGCCGCGGTTACGTGCAGCTTCCTGAAAGCGCTCGCGAAGCGCGGCAGCCTCGCGCTCTCGTCCGACGAGACGCCGGCAAGACAGCGGTGCGCCAACGATCATAGTGAACCTCGGCGACTCCCGCCTAGAGTATATCACGAAAGCCTCAGCGGGGCTCCGCCTAAGGCGCGGCGAGTTTTGCTACTCGCTGAACCAGCCGGAGGGCTCGACGTCGAGATTGACGTTGATCTGCTTCACCTCGGTATACGCGTCGTAGCCGTAGGTTCCGAGCTCGCGGCCGATGCCCGATTGTTTGTAGCCGCCCCACGGCGCTTCGTTGTAGGTCGGGTGATAGGTGTTGATCCAGGTGATGCCGGCGCGCAGTTTGCGAATGACGCGGTGAGCCTTGGCGATGTCTTGCGTAAAGACGGCGCCGGCTAATCCGTAGACGGTATCGTTTGCCAGGCGGATGGCATCGGCTTCGTCCTCGAACGTCTGCACGACTAGGACGGGCCCGAAGATCTCCTCTTGAACGATCCGCATGTCCGGCGTGGTGCCGGCGAAGATCGTCGGCGCGATGAAGTTCCCGTCGGCCAGCGCTCCGCCCAACCGGTTGCCGCCGCAGAGCAGCTTCGCGCCCTCTGCCTTTCCAGCGGCGATATACGCTTCGACGCGCTCGCGGTGAACGGGCGAGACGATCGGCCCCATCTCGCTTGCCGGATCGAACCCGTCGCCGACGCGAATCTTCTGCGCGCGTTCGACCAGCCGCTCGACGAAGCGATCGTGCAGCGAGCGCTCCACAATCAGCCGCGATCCGGCCGAACATACTTGTCCGGCGTTGGCGAAGATGCCGAAGAGCGCGTAATCGATCGCCGTATCGAAATCGGCGTCGGCGAAGACGACGTTCGGCGATTTGCCGCCCAGCTCGAGCGAAATTTTCTTGAGATTCGACGTCGCGTCTTGCATGATGCTGCGCCCGGTCTTGGTGCCGCCGGTGAACGCGATCTTATCGACCAGGTGGCTTGCGGCGATCGCGTGACCGACGGTCGCACCCGCGCCGAGCACGACGTTGACGACGCCCGGCGGGAACTCCAGCTCGTCGAAGAGCGTCGCCAAGCGGATCGCCGAGAGCGGCGTCAGCTCGGCCGGCTTGAGCACGCAGACGTTGCCGGCCGCCAAGGCCGGGGCAAGTTTCCACGTCGCCATCAGCAGCGGATAGTTCCACGGAATGATCTGTCCGCAGACGCCGATCGGTTCGCGCACCGTAAACGTCTGCGAAGGCGCGGGCACGTCGAACGTCTGCCCGTGCGGCTTCGTCGCCAGGCCGGCGTAGTAGCGGAAGCAGTTGGCAGCGTCGATCGCGTCGTACTCGGTCTCGCGCAGCGGCTTTCCGCCGTTGAGCGTGTCGATGCGCATGAACTCGTCGCGATGCGCGTCGATCGCATCGGCCAGCTTGAAGAGCAGCGCGGCGCGATCGGCCGCGCTCGACGAGCCCCACGACCCTTCGTCGAAGGCTCTCCGCGCAGCCGCAATCGCCGCGCGCGCGTCGGCCTCGCTTCCCTCAGTGACGGCCGCGACCGGGCGGCCGTTCGCCGGATTGATGAGCTCCCGCACGTCGCCGTCCGCAGCCAGCTTGAACTTCCCGTCGACGTACATCGGAATGATCCCGTCGATCCGCGGAAGATTGGCGAGAATCTCCTCCGCGTTAACGGTTGCGTGCTGTGTCGTTTGCATGACTGAACCCCTCGTGGCGGAGACCTTGTAAACTTTCGGCTAAAGCTTGGCAGACGTAGTCGGCCTGTTCATCGGTAATCGTAAGCGGCGGTTCGATCCGAATGACGCGCGCGTTGACCAGCGTGCCCGATACGAGCACGCCGCGATCGAGCATGCGCTTTGCGAGCTCGAAGCCGGTCGCGTGATCGCAGAACTCGAGCGCCATCAGCAAGCCCTTTGCCGCGCACGCCGACGACGGTATCTTCGTGCCCCGCGACCGCCTCGCGGATGCCCGCTAGCATGCGCGCTCCGGCGATGGCCGCGCGCTCGGGGAGCCGCTCCTCGATCAGCACGTTGATCGTCGCCAAGGCCGCGGCGCAGGCGAGCGGATTTCCGCCGAAGGTCGACGTGTGCAGAAACGGATTGTCGAAGAGGCGCGAGAAAATATCGCGTCGCCCGACGACCGCGCCGGCCGGAACCACGCCGCCGCCGAACGCTTTGGCCAGGCACATCAAGTCGGGCGCGATGCCGTAGTGCTGGCAGGCGAACATCTTGCCCGTTCGCCCCATGCCGGTCTGCACTTCGTCGAGAATGAAGAGCGAGCCGAACTCGTCGCACAGCGCGCGCACGCCGGGCAGATAATCGTCGTCGGGGATGTTCACCCCGCCTTCGCCTTGGATCGGCTCGAGCAGCACCGCGCCGACGTCCTCGCCGACGGCTTTGCACGAGGTCATCATGTCGCGTAGGGCGGGGAGGTCGTTGAACGGGACGTGCTCGATGTTCGGAAGCATCGGTCCGAACGGGCGCCGGAACTCGGCTTTCGCGCTCGCCGAGAGCGAGCCGTAGCTCTTTCCGTGAAAGCCT
The DNA here is from genome assembly GCA_963739845.1 of Vulcanimicrobiota bacterium. GTDB lineage: Bacteria > Vulcanimicrobiota > Vulcanimicrobiia > Vulcanimicrobiales > Vulcanimicrobiaceae > Cybelea. Next base: position 1,081,359 of record CAVUBQ010000002.1, read on the forward strand.
TTGGTTGCCGCGACGATCGTCTGTTTGGCCGGATCGTAGGCGCGCGCGAGCTTGAGCGCGCCTTCGACCGCTTCGGTGCCGCTGTTGCAGAAAAAGCTGAAGTCCAAACCTTCCGGCGTGAGCATCGAGAGCGCCTTGGCTAGCATCGCGCGCAGCGGATCGAGCAGATCCTGGCTGTGCAGCGGCTGACGGCGGAGCTGATCGGTGACCGCTTTGACGACCTTGGGATGGCGATGGCCGACGTTGAAGATGCCGAAGCCGCCGAGGCAATCGATGTACTCGCGCCCGGTGACGTCGCGGTAGGAATTGGGCCCGGCATCCGACCATTCCACGACCGCTCCGGCCCCGTCGGCATCGGTCGCCTTGCGATACTCCAGAAAACCTGGATTAATGTGATCGCGGAACGACTCGACCGTCTCGCGCGTGATCCACGCCGCGTCGGCGGGCGTAATCTCTCGCTTCTCGATCAGGTCTAGGACGCGCTGTGTATACTCGTATACTCTGTGTTCTCGGTCACCGGTAATTTGGGCTCACCTCGTATCGGCTTCGGTAAAGACTGACTCCATGCTCGCACTGAGGATCGCGAATCCTTCGTCGAGCTGCTCGTCGCTGACGACTAACGGTACGAGAATGCGAATGACGTTGCGCTTGCCGGCCAGCAGCAGGAGCAAACCTCGTTCCCGCGCGGCCTCGACCACGTGCGGTGCGCCCGACGTGAGCTCCATCGCCATCATCGCCCCGATCCCGCGTACGTCTTCGACTTGCGAGAAGCGCGACTGCAGCGCACGCAGCTCGCCGGCGATGCGTTCGCCGACCACCCGCGCACGCGCCAAAAACGCCTCATCAACGATCTCCAAAACTGCAAGTGCGGCCGCGCAGGCGATCGGATTGCCGGCAAACGTGCCGCCCAACCCGCCCGGCTCGGGTGCGTCCATGATCTCGGCTTTGCCGATCACCGCCGCAAGCGGCAAGCCGCCGGCGAGCGACTTCGCAACGCACAACAAGTCGGGCTCGATGCCGTACTGCTCGCAGGCAAAGAGCGTGCCGGTGCGGCCGAAGCCGGTCTGGATCTCGTCGGCGATCAGCACGATGCCGTGTTCGTCGGCGATGCGCCGCAGCTCGCGCAAGAACGGAACCGGCGCGGGAATGAATCCGCCTTCGCCGAGCACCGGCTCGATGATGATCGCGGCGACGCGATCGGGCGTGACCGTCGCTTCAAAGATTTCGTGGAGCGCGGTCAAGGCGTGCTCGGTGGTCAGGCCGCGGTGCTCGTAGGGAAACGGCGCGTGATAGATCTCGCTGCAGAACGGCCCGAAGTGCTGTTTGTAGGGAATATTCTTTCCGGTCATCGAGAGCGCGAGCAGCGTGCGTCCGTGATAGCCGTGCGTGAACGCGATGACGGCCGGGCGGCGCGTGAACTCGCGCGCGATCTTCACCGCGTTCTCGGTCGCTTCGGCTCCGGTTGAGAGCAGCAAGGTCTTTTTTTGCGACGGTCCCGGTGCGCGGCGATTGAGCTCTTCGGCAACCCGCAGGTACGGCTCGTAGGCCGCGACTTGAAAGCAGGTATGCGTCAACGCGGCAGCTTGCCGGGCGATCGCGGCGACGACCGCTGGATGAGCGTGACCGACGTTGAGCGTGCCGATCCCGCCGACGAAATCGAGGTAACGCCGTCCGTCGGCGTCCCAGAGCGTTGCGCCGCTCCCGCGCTCGATCCAGATCGGATGAGCGGTGGAAACTCCGCGAGCGACGCCGTCGTGGCGACGTTGGGCAAGCGAAACTTCAGTGACCGTACTCAAGCTTTCTCTCATCTTGGCGGGGAAGTCGTATTCGGCAAGTTCAGAGGCCCTCTTCTGGGTTTTCCGTTCTCCGGCCGTTTGTCGAGCAGGATGGACCGTTCTCGACTACCCCTATTTGGGCTAAATTTTGCTTTTATAACCCAAATGGGGTAGAATAAACCCATGGCCGTGCTCCGCTCCGAACCGCTCCAGCTGGGCGGTCCCGCGCTTCGCGCCTTCCAGAACATCGCCGCCGCCTGGCACCTCCGGGTGAACGAGCGGCGCGCGCTCCTTGGTGGGATCCCGCAGTCGACGTTCGACCGGCTGCGCAAAACGGCGAATCCGGCCCTCTCCGAAGACACGCTCGAACGTATCTCCCACGTCCTTGGAATCTACAAGGCGCTTCACGTCATCTTCCCGGTGAGCGAGTTCGCCGATCGATGGATTCGCGAGCCGAACGCAGCATTCGGCGGCGCAAGGGCGCTCGACCGTATGCTCGACGGTTTCACCGGGCTCGTCGACGTGCGACGCTACCTCGACGCCCAGCGCGGGTGGTAACGAGCCGTATCACCTGGCGGCCGTCCTACCGGCTGATCCGCGCGCGCTTGCCGCGCATGGATATCTTCGAATCGATAGCCTCTCCGCAAGATATCCCCGCCGTGCTCGCCATCGAGGCATTGACCAACCCGCGTCTGCGCGAAGCGATTGGTCCCGTCGCGGCGGTTCCCGTCAACGAGCGCGCAACCGGGCCTGGAGCCGCTTTCATCATGGCGCCGTTCGCCTATCCGAGCCGCGCTCGTTTTAGCGACGGGATCTCCGGTGCATACTACGCAGCGATCGATCTCGAGACGGCGATCGCCGAAGTCTCGTTCCACCGCGCGCGCTTCGCTGCGCTGACGCCGACGCCGGCGATGGATTTCGACGAGCGGATCGTTGAGGCCGACGTCGAGGCGGAACTCACCGATTTGCGGGCGATTGCTTCGAGCGATCCGATCTTCGATCCGGATCCCGAGCACTACGCCGTGGGGCAAGCGTTCGCACGTCAAGCGCGTGCCGCCGGCTCCCCTGGCCTCGTGTACGCGAGCGTGCGGCGTACGAACGGAGAGTGCGTTGCACTTTTCACTCCGGGCGCAGTGCGCCGCGCCCGGACAACGGGCTATATCGGTCTTCGCTGGGACGGCCATGCGATCGTTGACGTATTTCGCAAGGCTTCGCTCGCGCAACAGTACCCTGCATGAGCGAAGCCGCGGGATCAGGGCCAGTACCCCAAGAAATGGCCGCTTAAAGCGAGGTGTTACTTTGGGAAAGCGGATCGCCTTACTCGTCGTACTCGTCCTCGTAGCGGCGCCCTTCGAGGCAAGCGCCGGAACGACCGGCACGCTGCGCGGCCGCGTGGTCGACGCGGCGTCGCACGCGCCGATCGCCGGGGCGACCGTGACCGCGGTCTCGCCATCGCAGAGCGCAACGACCACGTCGGATGCTTCGGGTACCTTCTCGTTCATCTCGCTGCAGCCCGATACGTATACGATTAATGCAAGCAAGCCGGGATACGAGCCGCAGTCGCAGCCCGGCGTCACGATCGTCGCCGATCAATCGGCCAACGTGAGCGTGACGCTGCAGAGCTCGCTCAAGACGATTGCGCGGACGACCTCGCGCTCGGCGCAGTCGCTGGTGCACTCGGGCGTGACGAGCGACGTCTTTTCGATCAACCCGGCCGGCCAGAAGGCCGCGGCAACGCTCTCGGGCTCCGGATCGCTCGGCCAAGCCTATGGTGCGATCGCGAGCGCTCCCGGCGTCAGCATTCCCTCCAACCAGCAGGGCTGGTACCAGAGCGTCTACGTTCGCGGCGGCGACTCCGACCAGGTTGCCTATGAGTTCGACGGGTTGCCGACGACGCGTCAGTCGGACCTCGCGTCGATCGCAACGCTCACCTCGCTGGGGAATCAAGAGGTGCAGGTCTATGCCGGCGGCACGCCGGCGACGTCGAACTCATCGGGCCTCGCCGGCTATATCAATCAGGTGATCAAGACCGGCACCTATCCCGGCTACGCCTATGCCGATCTCGGCGTGGGCGGCCCGGCCTTCTACCATCAGGCGACGGTCGAAGCCGGCGGCGCGACGCCCGACCGCAACTTCTCGTACTACATCGGCCTCTCCGGAACGAATCAGACGTTCCGTTACGGCGATCAGTTCAACGGCGCGAGCGAGCCGCTCTACTTCTATCCGCTGAGCGTGCCGACGAACAACAACGTCTACAACATCCTCGACGGCGCGGGCGGCAAGACGTTTCCGTACGGGTTCATCTCACAGCCGGGCAACGGCTACGCGCAGGCGACCGACTTCGATCGCGAAAACATCGTCAACGTCCACCTCGGCATCCCGCACAAGAACTCACCGCTGCGCGACGACGTGCAGCTGCTCTGGGTCACCGGCGGTATCGCCGCGCAGTTTTACAGCTCGGCCAACGACATTCTCTATACGCCGCAGGTCGGCAAAGAGACCGGGATCGGCTTCCCAATGCCCTACCTCGACTCGCTCGTCTACGGCGGCCCGATCATGAAAGCGCCCGATCCCAAAGACTTGCGCGTCGGCCTCTTCCCGAGCAGTCCGACCGATCGCGCGATCGGCGGGCCGGTCGACGTGAACAATCGCGATGGAAACTGGAACGGCTACACGATCATGAAGGCGCAGTACCAGAAGAACCTCAACCAGCACTCGTATCTGCGCGGCTTGGCCTACAGCGAGTACTCCAACTGGTTTATCAACGGTCCGAACAGCGCGCAGCTCGTCTTCGGGTCGGATCCGGCCGACTACGAAGTGCTCGAGCACGGCTACGGTGCCGGGCTCATCTACTCGAACCAGATTTCGAGCCAGCACTTGATCACCGCCGAAGCCTCGTACAACACCCAGAAGCTGCAGACGTACAACGCCGGGTTCAGTTCGACCGATCCCGCGACGACCAGCCTTGCCCCAACCGGTCTCGGCACGATTCTCACCAACTACGCGACGCCCAACGGCCATTGCTACAACTATAAGACCGGTCAGCCGTGGAGCTGCTTCGATGCCGGCAGCCAAGGCGGATGTCTCACGTCGTTTGGCTGCTATCCTGGAGAAGGCTCCTTCAAGTTCAACATGACGCCCGGATTTGCGCCGCCCGGTTCGCCCGCGGCGAAGGCCGGCGCAACGTGGCTGGTGACCGAGAACGGCGTGAGCGCGCAAGTCGACAACGTCACGCCGTACTTCACGTCGTTTGCCTTAACGGATCTCTGGCAGCCCAACGATCGTCTTACCGTCAACGTCGGTGCGCGCCTCGATCACTTTGCCTACGCGACCAACGATCTCGAAAGCGGCTATCCGGCTCGGCAGTTCTGGTTCGATGCCTACAACGACGAGCATTGCGGCGGCCCGGGAAAGAACCCGCAGTGGACCTGGAGCGGTGCGAGCGAGAGTTTCACACCCTGTTCGCCCGGCCTCGCGCCGATGACCCAGGCGGGCAACGGCCTCTACAACGTCGGCGCCGGATTCAACGTCGCCAACGTCTTCCAGCCGCGCCTTTCGTTCACGTATACGATCAACCCCGACACCGTCATCCGCGGCTCGGCGGGGCGATACGCGCGGGCCGAAGGCTCGTCGTACTATCAGTACAACACGTTCCAGCAGAACCTGGCGTCGTTCATCTCGCAGTTCTACATCTACGGCTACCACACGCCGGATCACGGCATCTACCCCGACACCTCGAACAACTTCGACCTTTCGCTCGAGAAGCACGTCAAGGGCACGCAGCTCTCGTATAAGGTAACGCCGTTCTACCGCAACACCTCAAACCAACTGCAGTTTCAGGCGATCAATCCGGTGCAGGGCACGCTGGCCGGGCTGAACGTGGGAACGCAGCTCGCGTATGGCGTCGAACTCTCGTTGCAATACGGCGATTTCAGCCGGGATGGCTGGTCGGGGCTGTTCTCGTACACGCATACGCAGAACCAGATTCGCTTCAGCCCGATCAACGGCGTCAGCGTGATCGACGCGCTCAACTCGCAGATCGAACTCTACAACTCGTATACGTCGGCCTGCGCGCACGTTACCAGAAGCTCGGCGAACTGGCAGGCCTGCGGCAGCGGCGCCTTCCCCGGAAATGCCGCGCCGATTCTGGCCAACAATCAATCGGGCACGCACGATCAGGGCAAGCTGCAGATTCCCAATCCGTATTACACGGGACGCCTGCAGGGGCTCTTCGACACCAACGGCTGGTATGCGCCGTATGACGTCATCCCCAGCCCGTTCAACGCGTCCAACGGCTACGAGGTGCCCGACGTCGCATCGCTGATCGTCAACTATCGCAAAGGCCGGTTTGCGATCACGCCCTCGCTGCACTATTCGGACGGCTCGGACTACGGTTCGCCGCTGGTCTGGCCGGGATACGTGCCGCAGTCGTGCTCGGCGCTGCCCAGCAAGACGCCGTTGACGCCGGGCGTGAGCTGTCCGGGCGGATCGGCCGGCGCGGTCTTCCTGCCCAATCCGTACAGCGGAAACTTCGACAACCTCGGTGCGTTCGTCCAGCCGGCGGAGCTGACGCTCAACCTGCAGACGACCTACGAGCTCACGCCGCGCCTGACGCTGACCGTTCAGGCCGTCAACCTCTACAACCAGTGCTTCCAGCGCGGATACGCCTGGGACAACTCGGTCACGTGCGTCTACTCGAACCTTCCGTCCAATATCGTCGCGCCGGCCGGAAACTTCGTAAAGAATCCGCCCCTGCAACTCAAGTACCCCTATGGGACGTTCTTTAATATCACTGAGGTCGGCATCTCATCGGTTAAACAGCCGTTCGGGTTCTTCGCAGACCTCAATATTAAGATCTGAAGGACGCTCTTCGATGATACGGCGCGACTTCGTGCGTGGGATCGGGGCCGCCGCGCTCGGAGCGGCGACGGCGCCGGCATTCGTCGCGTGCGGCAGCTCGCAGGCACGCGGGCGCGAGCGCGTCGCGATCGTCGGCGCGGGCATCGCCGGTTTGGTCACGGCGATGCACCTGCGCGACGCGGGAATCGAATCGCGCATCTACGAGTCCTCGACGCGCGTCGGCGGGCGGATGCACTCGGAGCGCAAGTATTGGGGCGACGGCCAGCACACCGAGTGGTGCGGCGCGATGGTCGACTCGACCCACGAGAACATCCACCAGCTCGCCAAGCGCTTTCGCCTTGGGCTGCTCGACACGCACGCCGCGTGGCCCGCGCACGCGCGGGATACCAACTATCTCGACGCGCGCTACTACCCCATGACCCAGGCCGATCGCGACTTCGCCAAGATCTATCCGATCCTGCAAGAGCAGCTCGGCAGCGTCAACCCGACGACGACCTATGCCAATGCGACGCCGGCGGCACGCCGGCTGGACGCGATGAGCATGCGCGACTGGATCGTGCGCTACGTACCGGGCGGCCTCAACACGCAGCTCGGGCGTCTGATCGCCGAATCGTACGCCAACGAGTACGGGCGCGACCTTGCCGACCTCAGCGCGCTCAACTTGGTGCTGCAGCTCGGGCAGCAGCGCGACTATGCTAAGACCCGGCGGATGAACGTCCTCGGCTACTCCGACCAGCGATACATCTTGGCCGATGGGAGTCAGGCGCTTCCCGAAGCGATTGCGGCGTCGCTTCCCGTAGGGAGCATTCGCTTCGAGCGCCGTTTGACGGCGATCCGCCGCACGAGCGGCGGCACGTACGAGCTGCGCTTCGAAAACGGCGGCGCGAGCGAGGTCGTCTCGGCCGATCGCGTCGTCTTGACTATCCCGTTCATCATCCTGCGCGCGGTCGATTATTCGGGCGCGGGCTTCGATTCGGCGAAGAGCAACGCGATTGAGAATCTCGGGTATGGGTATCACACGAAACTCCACCTACAGTTCGACCAGCGGGAATGGATGAGAACGCAACACCCTTGGCCGGAGCCGACGACCGGACAAATTTGGACGACCCTGCCGATGCAGAGCTCGCTGGACTACTCGCTGGGCCAGACCGGCTCGGACGGACTTATCGAGGTCTTTACGGCCGGCGATCGCGCGCTGCTCGACACGCCGCAGATGCCCTACGCCACGATCGGCGATTCTAAGGCCGTCGAGAATCACGTGAAGCGCTTCTTCGAACAGCTCGATCGCATCTGGCCGGGCGTCTCGCAGACCTGGAACGGCAAGGCGACGTTCGGCAACGCGCAGGCCGATCCGAACATTCGCGCGAGCTACTCGTGTTGGCTGGTCGGTCAATGCACGACGATCGCCGGACACGAGCCGACGCCCCAGGGCCGGGTGCACTTCGCCGGCGAGCATACCTCGCTTGAGTATCAGGGCTTCATGGAAGGCGGCGCTCAATCGGGCTTTCGCGCCGCCAACGAGATCCTGGCCGACTATAAGATCAAAGCCGTTGCACCGCTTACGATGCGGCGCCACTCGACGTTGGGTGGAGCCGGACGATAGTTTGCATATAATCGGCACCGCCGGACACGTCGACCACGGGAAATCTGCCCTCATTGCTGCGCTAACTGGAACTCACCCCGATCGTTGGATCGAGGAGCAGTTGCGCGGCATGACGCTCGATCTCGGCTTCGCGCACCTGCGTTTCGAGGACGGCATCGAAGGCGGCGTCGTCGACGTTCCCGGACACGAGCGCTTCCTGCACAACATGCTCGCCGGTGCCGCCGGCATGGAGTTGCTGCTGCTCGTCGTCGATGCTTCCGAGGGCGTGATGCCGCAGACGCTCGAGCACCTCGATATTCTGCGCTTCCTCAACGTGCATCGTACGATCGTCGTCGTCACCAAGATCGATCTGATCGATCCGCAGCGCGTCCCCGACGCGGTCGCGTCGATCTGCGAGCGGCTGCGCGGAACGATCGCCGAAGACGCGCCGGCCTTCGCCGTTTCGGCGACGACCGGCGAGAATCTCGACCGGCTCAAGCAGGCCCTTCACGACGAGCTTGCGAGCCTGCCGTCGAGCGACCCCAACGCGCCCATCTACCTGCCAGTCGATCGCGTCTTCACTTTACCGGGGCACGGTACGATCGTGACCGGAACGCTGATGCAAGGCCGCATCGAGGTCGGAGAGCGCGTTGCCGTCGAGCCGGGCCACAAGACCGCGCAGGTCCGCAGCATTCACGTCTTCGGATCGCACCGGGATCGAGTCGATGCTGGATCGCGCGTCGCGCTCAATCTGCCCGCGATCGACCGGCAGGAGTGCCGGCGCGGGGCGGCGATCGTCGGGCCCGAGCTCGCGGCGCGACAAGACTTTACCGTTCGTTTCACGCCGCTGCAGAGCGCGCTCGCACTGTTGCGCCGGCGGACTCCGGTGCGCGCCTACATCGGATCGGCGGAGGTTCTGGGAACGCTCATCGCCGACGAGGTTTCGACCGAGACGCAAGAGGTGCGGGCGCAACTCCACTTGCGCGAGCCGATCGTAGCCTTTCCGGGCGCACGCTTTATTGTGCGCCGTCCTTCGCCCAAGACGCTGCTCGGCGGAGGCTACGTCGACGTGGTCGAGGTGCGGACGCACGACCGAGGCGTCGGCGATACCGAACGCGCCGTTCTCGCGGTTCTGCGCGAGCGCGGACTGCAAGCCGTCGATGCGGCGCCGCTCGCTGCGGCCGCAAACCTGCGTGAGGTCGTCACCATCGCGGCGCTCGAGCGGCTCGTCGCGCGCGGCGACGTGATCGCGCTCAGCCGGCCGCCCGGGTACGTCGACGCCGAGCCCGCGCTGGCGCTGCTTGCGCGTGTCCTTGGCTACCTCGAAGAGGCTCATGCGCGCGAGCAGTGGGCGCTCGGGGTAACGTCGATCGGGCTCTCGCGCGCGTTGGAAGTTCCCGAACCGATCCTCGTGCGCGTGCTCGCAGCGTTCGTCGAAGACGGACGCCTCGCCAACCGCAACGGCTATTACGCGACCCTCGATCATCGACCGTCGCTCACGCCGGAGCAGCTCGCGCTGTTCGAAGAGCTCGTTCCGCTCGACAAGGGGCAGCCGTTCCTCCCGACACCGTTCGCGGCGGTCGCGACGGCCGTCAAGCGCACCGGCGTCGCGGGAGCCTCCAAAGCGTTCGACACGATGCTCGCCGGCGGCGTGCTGGTCAAGGTCGGAGACGAGCTCTACCGCGGAACGCAGATCGCCGCGATTCGTGCGCGCGTCGAGACGTTTCTCCGCGTGCACGAACGCATGACCGCCGCCGATTTCCGCGACCTGCTGGGAACCTCGCGCAAATACGCGGTTCCGCTGCTCGAATGGCTCGACGCCCGCGCTTTTACGATTCGCGACGGCGATTATCGCATGCTGCGAAAGCGCCCCCCTTCCTAAGCAGCCCCGAGCGTGGTACACTCCAGCCCTGTGGAAATCGTGGTTCGCAGCATTCGCGGCGACGACTTGGCGGCATGCGTACCGATGCTGCCGGGTCTACCGGTTTATTGCGCAGCCGATCTGCGCGCCTGGCAGACGATGTGGGCCGAGATTGAAGACTCCGGCGCGGGCTTCGGCTGCGTCATCCTCGATGCGCGGGATCCACGCCGCTATCTCGGCTTCGGCCTTGCCGGGTTCGTCACCGACGGGCGTGCCGAGCGCATGCACGCGCTGGAGACGGCCGGCGTGATGCGGGCCACGACGCGCGAGTACGAAGCGGGCGGCACGCCCTTTCTCGGCGTGGAGCAGGTCGGCATCGCCAACGCCGGCGATGGCCTGAATTTGGCCGCCATCTCCGGCTTCGGAGAGTTCAGCGGCGACGACGAAGCACAGCTCATGGTGGCGCTTCTCGAGGACTTTCGCGCCCGCGTCGCCGGATTTCACGTGAAGAGCCTCTTCACCGAATGCTATCGGGAGATTTTTCGCACCATCGCTCCGACGATGATGCTTCCGGTGCGTGAGTACTCGCCCGATGCGCTCCGCGCCGCCAAGATTCCGGCAGAACATGCCCCGTTCGTGCTCTCGTCGCGTTTCGATGACACGCGGTTCGGCGAGACGTCGTTTCTGATCTCGCTCTACTACGAGTACACCAGGCCGCGCTTCGGATTCGACCTCGTCGAGCAGCGCGTGTTAAGGCTCGCGGTTGAAGGGCTCACCGACGAAGAGCTGGGCGCAGTGCTCGCGATGTCGCTCGCGATCGTTAAGAAGCGTCTTCGCGGAATTTACGAAAAAGTAGCCGACGCGCCAGGCCTTCCGTTGATCTCCAAATGGCACGCACAGGACGGAATGCGTGCGCCCGAACTGCGGCGCCACCTGATCGCCTACCTGCGCAATCACCCCGAAGAACTGGCTCCATACGACTTGCGGCGCGCCAAAGCGACCGGCACTGCAAGCTAACACCCATCAGAAAGGAAGCGTTCCATGGCGAGAATGTTTATCGATTGCCGCGAGTATCCCAGCGAGACGAACTGCTCGATCGCGATTTCGGCGGACGGCGCCGACGAGCTCGTTGAAGCGGCCGCGCAGCACGCGATCTCCGTGCACCGGCACGACGACTCCCCCGAGTTGCGCACGACGTTGCGCTCGGCGGTAAAAGAAGGCACACCGGCCTAAAGGCGAGCGCGCCTATCCCACCGCGTAGAGCGTGCCTTCGGTGCTCCCGATGAAGAGCGTGCCGCCGGCGATTGCCGGCGATCCGGGGAGCGAACCCAGGGCGTAGACCCGGTCCAAGTCGACGATCGTATTGTCGAGCGTCGGTTCGGCGCGACCAAAGGTTTCGAGATCGAGGTTGCCGGAGGCGTCGACGTGCGCCGGAAGATCGCGCGCCGACGCATCGGTCGAGAACGTCCCGACGAGCTTGCCCGACGTCGCATCGATGCCGTACAGCCGGCCGTCGAAGGTGCCGAAGTAGGCCACGCCGCCGGCGAGCGACGGCGACGAGAAGGAGTACGCGCCGTATCCAAAGGTGAACCGCGGGCTTCCGGTTGCGGCGTCAACGGCGAAGAACTTGCGCTGATCGGACGTCGTGTAGTAGACCGTGTTGCCCGAGATCGCGGGCGAGCCGATTACCCAGCTGCCATGCTGGTCGTTCTTCCAGCGCAGCGCGCCGGTGCGCGCGTTGAGCGCGTAGAAATGGCTGTCGCGACAACCGAAGTAGACGCTCTCGCCGGAGACGGCCGCCGAACTGGCGATCCCGATCTGGTTGTAGATGACCGTATCGTTACCGGTCAGAAACTTCCAGCGAACCGCGCCCGAGCGGGCGTCGAGAGCGTAGAAGTAGCGGTCCCAGCTTCCGATGTAGACGAGGCCGCCGCTCACGGCGGGCGAGGCGTGAACGACGTTGCCGGTCGTAAACTTCCAGCGTAGCCCGCCGGTCTTTGCGTCGATGGCGTAGACGTTGTGATCGCCGCTACCGATGTAGACGATCCCGTTCTCGACCGCGGGCGACGACATAAAAACGTCATACGGGTCGGGCATCATCTCGGTGGGCGGGACGATGCCGTGGATTCCGGGCGCGGTAAAGCGCCGTTCGCCGCCGGTTTTGAACGCCCATAGCCTGCTGCCGTCGGCCGCATTGACCCCGTAAACGTTTCCGTCACGGCTCGAGAAGAAGACCGCGCCGCCGGCGATCGCCGGTGACGAGTTTATCGCGCCTTGAGTAGCAAAATGCCAAACCTCGGAGCCGTCCGACGCGCGGACCGCGTAGAGGCGGCCGTCGCCGCTGCCGACGTAGACCACTCCGTCGTGCACGACCGGTGACGAGAAGATCTTTCCCTTGGTTTGAAAGCGCCACTTGACGGTAGCCAGCGAGGGCGCCGGCGAGTCGTACAGCCCCTGGCGCGCCGCGTCGGCGCGAAACATCGAGGGGTTCTCGCTGGCCATACACGCAGTGGAGAGTGCGCCGACGGTAGAGACGCCGATCGCCGTGCGAACGATCCAGTTCACTTTCACTTCTCGATCCTACGTGAAGCTGGGCGCGGTAGCTATCAAGAAAGCCTAAAAAATATCTCGCCTTGACAGATAGTTTTCTATATGGTTATATAACCGTATGGTAAACACTGGTGCCGGCCGCCTGGACGAGGTCTTCGGCGCCCTCTCCGACCCGACACGCCGCAAGATGATCGAGCGCCTCGCACGCGGGCCGATGAGCGTCGGAGAAATGTCATCGGGCTTCAGCCTCTCGCAGCCGGGCATCTCAAAACATGTCAAAGTGCTCGAACGAGCAGGTCTGCTCAAACGCGACATCGTCGGCCGAACGCATTACTGCCGGCTCACGCCCAAATCGATCGAGGCCGCATCGTCGTGGATCGACGCCCAGCGGCGATTCTGGAGCGGCACGCTCGACCAACTCGAAGCCTATCTGGCCTCAACACCCAACACGAAAAGTAAGAGAGGAAGCTAACGCCATGCCCACCGCAACCCCGACGAAGCTCCAACTCCGCCGCACCTTCAAGGCTTCGCCCGCGCGCCTTTTCGAGGCGTGGACGACTCCGCACATCGTCAAACACTTTTACGGACCGGGCGACGTTACGATCCTCGACGTGCAGATGGATGCGCGAACCGGCGGTACGTTCCAGATCGCGTTCCGCACCGGTGATGGCGAGATACTCGTCGCAAGCGGCGTTTACCGCGACGTGGTGCCGGCAAAACGCATCGTCAGCACCTGGGAGTGGGAAGAGACCGACCCCAGCCGCGCCAAGGAGACGCTGCTTACCATCGAGTTCGTTCCGCACGGCGACGAGACGGAGCTAGTGCTGACCCACGAAAACTTCCGCGACGAAGAGCAGCGCGACAACCACGAGAGCGGCTGGTCGCAAATCCTCGATAAGCTGCGCCCGGCATCGGAACGTCCTTTTGTGATCACCGGTCTCGATCTCAGCGGCTACATGGTCAAAGACGCGGATCGCGCGATCGCGTTCTATCGCGACGTGCTGGGGCTGGAACCGACGCGCATCTATCCGGAGAATCGCGGCGCCGAGTACGAATTCTCTGACGGCACGGCGTTCGGTCTCTGGGGCGGCGGCGGGAAAGTGATGCCCTTCCAGCCGAGCAACGGCATTCTCTTCGCCGTCGACGATCTCGACGCGGCCGTTCGCGCGTTCAAGGAACGCGGCATCCCGATTCTCGCCGAGCTCGACCTGCCGCACTGCCGGATGGCCGGGATCAACGACAGCGAGGGGAACATGGTCTTCCTTCACAAACGCAAAGGCTGAATGCCCTTAGAAATCGATCTCGCCTACGCGTGCCCGTATTGCGGCGAAACGAACTACATTGGGGTCGACCCGTCGTCCAGCACGCGCCAGCGGGTGGTCGAAGACTGCCCGGTGTGCTGCAGCCCGATCGTTTTCGCAATCCGTATCGACCACAAGGGCGATCCCCGTCTCGAATCGGCCGAGCGCGAATAGAGGCTCACGCTCCGCCGCAGCCGTGCTCGGTACTCATTCCGGAGTACTGCTCGCGCTGACGGTAATCGTAAACTCGGTAGATACGGCCTCGTTCGTCCTGGTCGGGGTTGCAGCCGATCGTCGGCGCGGGGCGCGAGAGAAAGCAGACCTGCACCTTGTCTCCGGGCCGTTCGCGGATCATGATCTCGTTGCCCGGCAATCCGCCGTAGTGTGTCACCGACGCGAGCAGGTGCGGATGGGCCGGATCGGCGCCGAGATGCGTGTCGAACAGAACCTCAACCCCGCTTTCAAAGTCTTGAGCGGTGAATTTCTTTTGTCCCTCAGCGACGAGGCGCGGTTCCACCGACGTAACCGTCGTATTGACGCACGCAACCGACCGGTAATGCCATACCCCTGGGACGTACTGCTCGTCCTGGGCCATAGCGGGCGGCATCGCCACGGCGACTACAGAGCGTGGCCAGAGTGCAGACTCCGAGTCTCGCTTTCATGCTATGCGTGTGCTCCTACCGGCTCGGGACTTGCCACCCCTCCCTCGAGCTTGGGACGGCCTCGGACGCCCGGTGCGCTACAATCGAGTCCGCAGAGATCATGCCTAAAATATCCACACTTATTTTCATCTCCGGCGGGCTCTTCGGCGCCATGCTTCTGGCCGTATTCGTGGGCGACGCTATAATAGCGTCCGGTGCCGTAGCGGACCCAACTGCATTCGAAACGCCTGCGAAGATCGTCTTTTTCTCGCTCTTCGTTGCCTTTGGCTTCTCCTTGATACCCCTCATGGTCGCGCTCGTTCTCGGCGGCCTCGATCTGATGGGAAAGGGCTTAAGGGTGCGACCGTTCCAGCCGCTGATCTCTAGGCCCGGATGGATACTCTTGCCGATTTGGGCGTTGATGGCGCTCGGTTTAGCGGTAGCGCTTCCGGCCGCCATTCGCGCCGGTTTCTTTTCCCGCGATGCCGCCGAAGCGATCGCGCGGATGCCGGTGCAAGGCACGCTGGTCGCGGCGCCCGGCATGCCTACGGCTCGGATGATCTCGGATTCGTCGCTTAAAGTTCAGCGCGGTTCGAAATCTGCGCTGTTCAGTGGTGCGCAGTATGGGGGCGCCGCGATCTTCAATTTCCGCATCGCGGGAAGTGCAACGACCTTCGCACGTTGCCGCTACTACTACATTACGACCTATCTCCGCGAACCCGCGCGTATCGCGACCATCAATGTGGGAATCTCGGCGGAAAAAATGAGCCGAGCGGCATTGGACTCAGCCAATCGCGATATCCGTGCGCGACTCATCGCCGACGGCTGGCGACGCTTCGGGCGTCTATGGGTACGTTCGGGAAGCGTGCTCGATCTGCGCTCCCGGCAACTCGACGGCGACTGGATAGCGTACGTCGAATTGCATGAGGCACGGCCGCCGCATTGGGACCTCTAGAGATGGAGGAGCGTGAGGATGCCGATCACGACTTCGATCGCAACCAGCGCGACGATCGTCACCTCGAGGAACTCGTCGCGCCGGCTGCGCGACTGATCGCTGAAGAAGCGGTACATCTCGCGCACGCTGGCGAGCTTGGTATCGATCTGGCGCTGCCACTCGGCTAGGCCGAGCCGCTTCGCCGCCGAGCGGTAGATGCGCGCGTAGTACGCGTCGCCGACCACCTTCAGCGCGTTGCTCGAGCGATCGGTCAGCTCGAGCACGTCGACGATCAGGTAGCGCAGGGTCGCCGCTTGTTCGGCCTCGAGCCGCCCGCGAAACGAGCGCGGCGGCTCGGCGGTCTGCATCTTGTAGATGCCGTCGAGCTCCACGTCGAGCCGCGCGTCGTAGGTGCGCAGCTCGAGCAGCTGCGAGTTGGCGAACTCCAGGATGTCGCCGATCGCTCGCGCGCTCTCGCGGTTGTCGTAGACGAACGCCGTATCCCACTGCACGATGGTCAGGTCGTCGTCGTAATAGGAGAAGCGCATGCGCAGCGCTTCGGCGGCTTCGGATCCCGCCAGCGGCTTGCGCTCGCCCAGCAAGAGCCCAGCGAGTGCCTGGGCGTGATCGTCGAGCAGCGTCTCGGCATCGGTGGCTTCGACGAAGCGATCGATCTCCACGATGAGGTAATCTTCGACTAACGCGGCGTGCCGGTCGTCGAGGGCGTCCGCGTACTCGTCGCAGATGCGCGCGACCGTCGTCTCGGCAAACTGCGCGATCCGCTCGTCGGCGCGCGCGCGGTCGGCCAGGGTGGTGAGCTCGTTCCAGGTTCCCGCGGCCGGGAAGGTCAAGCGCAGGGAGACGACGCCGTAATCGTAGAGCTTCAGCCGCACCAACGCGCGCAAGCCTTCGAACTCCGCATCCGGCAGGCTCGCTACGAGCGGCGGAACGGGAAACTGCAGGTAGGCCGGCGAGGCGTGGGGGCGGCCGCCGAGCGCACTCAGTCGTGCCAAGTCGATCGTGTCGGCGACGTCGAACAAAAAATACGCCTGCACCGCGCCGCTCTCGATTTCGAGCATCCGCCGCCGCCTTACGGCTTCGCGCGCCCCCTTCCTTGTGAGAGGCGGCGCGCCCAGCGTGGCCAAAGAAGCAGCAATGCACCTGGTCCTCTCGATCGTTAGCGCGCTCGCGACCGTTTTTACCGGCTTGACCTATCGCGAGATCGGACCGGCGATCAGCGGCGGACGCAGTCCGGCCGTCGCCGGCAGCGATCGCGATCCGAATCTCTACTACGCGGGCGGCGCCGGGGGCGGCGTCTTCAAGACGACCGACGGCGGCGCGTCGTGGCGCCCGGTCTTCGATCGCCAGCCCGTCGCGCCGATCGGTGCGATCGCGATCGCCCCGCAAGACGATCGCGACGTCTGGGTCGGAACCGGCGAAGCGAATCCGCGCAACGAAGCCGAGTCGGGCGACGGCATCTACCACACGACCGACGGCGGCGCGAGCTGGCAGCGCGCCGGGCTCGTCCACTCGGCGCACATCTCCGGCATTGCGATCGATCCGCGCGACCGGCGCTCGATTGCCGTCGGCGTGCTCGGGCGCGTCTCGGCCGACGATCCGAACCGCGGCGTCTACGTCACGCGCGACGGCGGCGCGCATTGGACGCGCACGCTCTACGCCGGCCCGTCGAGCGGCGTCTCGTCGCTGGTGCGCGTGCCCGGCCGGCCGTCGACGCTCTTCGCGGGCGTCTGGCAGGTTCGGCGAACGCCGTGGCGTCTCGATAGCGGCGGCCCGCACGGCGGCATCTATCGTTCCGACGACAACGGGAACACGTGGCGCCGCCTCTCCGGGAATGGATTGCCGTCGGGCCCCACCGGGCGCATCGGCCTGGCCGCGGGAACGCGTTCGCGCGTCTACGCGATCGTTCAATCGCGCGCCGGAGAGCTCTGGCGATCCGACGACGGCGGCTCCGCCTGGAAGAAGATGCCGCACAGCGCGTATTTCGGCGCGCGGGCGTTCTATTTCAGCAGCATCTTCGTCGACCCGGCCAATCCCGATCGTTTGATCAACGTCTCACTGATTCTCTCGATGAGCACCAATGGCGGACGCTCGTTCCATCCGATCGCGACCGGCGGCGGCTGGGATTATCACTCGATCTGGTGGTCGTCCAACGGCCGGCGCATCATCAACGGTAACGACGAGGGCGTGATCATCTCGACCGATGGCGGCGATCGGTTCTGGCAGCCGTACGATCTGCCGTTCGCGCAGCCGTATCACGTCGGGCTTGGGCCGCTGCTTTTGAACTATCGCGTCTGCATCGGATTGCAGGACGACAACTCCTGGTGCGGGCCGTCGTCGCCGCCCAACGGAATCGGCGTGATGAACCGCGACTGGTATACGGTCGCGCCGGGCGACGGCATGTGGGCGGTGGTCGATCCGAAGGATCTCGATCTCATCTGGTCGACCTCGACCAACTCCGATACCGGGCAGGTCTATCTCTGGAACGCGCGTTCGGAACAGGCCTACGACGTGTCGCCCGACGCGCGAATCGAACGGCGAGCTCGCTCCCGGCCGGCTGAACTATCGCTTCAACTGGGAGACGCCGATCGCGTTCACCGACGACGGCAAAGCGCTGGTCGGCGGCAACGTCGTCTTCGAGAGCGCCGATCGCGGTCAGACGTGGAGCACGATCAGCCCCGATCTCACGCGCAACGACCGCAGCAAGCAGGTCGACTCCGGCGGCCCGATCTCCAACGATGAATCGGGCGCCGAGTTCTACGATACGATTCTCTATCTCGCGACGACGAAGCTCGATCCCGGAATCATCTGGGCCTCTACCGACGACGGCGTCGTGCAACTCACGCGCGATGGCGGAGCGCACTGGCAGAACGTCTCGCCGCCGCTGAACCTGGTGGCCGCCTGGGGGCGGATCGTCTGCATCGATCCGGGACGCTTCGCCGCCGGCACCGCGTTTATCGCGGTCGAGCGCCACCTCAACGGCGACGAGCGTCCGTACATTCTGCGCACCGACGACTACGGCGCGACGTGGCATTCGATTGCCGGCGATCTGCCGCAGAATCAGTTCGTTCGCGCGATTCGCCAAGATCCGCGCAACGGCTCGGTGCTCTACGCGGGAACGAATCGCGGCGTCTGGATTTCGTTCGACGGCGGAGCGCACTGGCAGCTCGCTCCGCTTGAACATGCCGGCGACGGCGATCTACGATCTGGAGATTCAACCGGTCGCCAACGACCTCGTCGTCGCGTCGCACGGGCGCGGCGTCTGGATTCTCGACGATCTGGCTGCGCTGCAGCGCTGGGGCCAATCCGACCTCACGCTCTTTCCGCTGCGCGACGCCTACCGCATCTGGCAGTGGTCGCCGGTCAACACGTTCACCGATCCGAAGATTCCCCGCAACGAGTTCGTCGGCGACAATCCGCTCTACGGCGCGATCGTCACCTACTATCTGCCGAGCGCACCGAAGCATGCGCACGATCGACGATGCTCGACGCGCAGGGCCGCATCGTGCGGCACCTCACCGGCGACGACGTCCCCAAGCGCGCCGGGATGAACCGGACCTCGTGGGATTTGAATGAAGACGGCCCGGTGAAGTGGACCGGCACGTACGAGCTCAATCAGGGTCCCGACGAAGGGGCCGAAGTCGTGCCCGAAACGTACACCGTGCGCCTCACCGTCGACGGCGTTGCCAAGAGCGAGCCGGTGATCGTCAAGGCCGATCCGCGCGATCCGGCGGTTGCCGGATATCAGAAACGCTTCGAGTTTCTTTCGACGCTCTTTAGCGAGCTCGGCACGATCAACGCGATGCTCAACAGCATTGACGCGCGGCTCAAGGGCGCGCCGACCGCTCAAGCCTCGTCGCTGATTGCGGTAAAAAAGCGTCTTACCTACGATCCGCGCAACATCGAAGACCTCAGCGGCCCGGCGGCGCTGCGCGAGGACGTGCTCGACCTGATCTCGAGAATGGGCACGTCGTTCCAGGCGCCGACGGCGGCGCAGCTCTCGCAGGCGGCCGCCTATCGGGCGCAACTCGACGACATCTCCGCGGCTTATAAACAACTGATGGGTGAACGATGAACGTAGAGAAGATGACCGAGCGCGTCGGCGAAGGGCTCAACGCCGCCTATTCGCGCGCGCTGCACGAGCACAACACGCAGACGGCGCCCGAGCATATGCTGGCCGCGCTGCTCGAACAGGAGCGCGGCATCGCGCCGGATGTCCTGGCCGCAGCCGGCGCCGATCCAAAAGCGTTCGGGCGCAAGGTCGACGAGGCGATCGGCCGGCTGCCGCGCTTGAGCGGCGCGAGCGCCGACTCGCGCGCAGGTGACGCTCTCGCCCGAGCTGGCGCGCATCATGACCGTCGCGGAGAACGAAGCGAAGGCGCTGCAAGACGACTACACGTCGGTCGAGCACGTGCTGCTCGCGATGGCCCAGTCGTCGGGCGAGCTCGGGCGCCTCTTTCGCGACTCCGGCGTAACGAAGGACAAGCTGCTTCAAGCGCTGCGCGAAGTGCGCGGCAATCAGCGCGTCACCACCAAGGATCCCGAAGGCACGTATAAAGTCGCTCGAGCGTTACGGCCGCGATCTCACGCTCGAAGCCGAGCGCGGCAAACTCGATCCGGTGATCGGGCGCGACGAAGAGATTCGCCGCATCGTTCAAGTGCTCTCGCGCCGCACCAAGAACAATCCGGTGCTGATCGGCGATCCCGGCGTCGGCAAGACGGCGATCGTCGAAGGCTTGGCGCAGCGCATCGTGCGCGGCGACGTTCCCGAGGGCTTGAAGAACAAGCGCATCGTCTCGCTCGACATGGGCGCGCTGATCGCCGGCGCCAAGTATCGCGGCGAGTTCGAAGAGCGGCTCAAGGCGGTGCTCAAAGACGTCGCCATCGTCGGAGGGCAAGATCGTGCTCTTCGTCGACGAGCTGCACACCGTCGTCGGCGCGGGCAAGGCCGAAGGCGCGATGGACGCCGGCAACCTGCTCAAGCCGATGCTCGCGCGCGGCGAGCTGCACATGATCGGCGCGACGACGCTCGACGAGTACCGCAAGTACATCGAGAAGGACGCGGCGCTCGAACGGCGCTTCGCGCCGGTCATGGTCGATCAGCCGAGCGTCGAAGACACGATCTCGATCCTGCGCGGTCTCAAGGAGAAGTACGAAGCGCACCACGGCGTGCGCATCAAGGACGCCGCGCTGGTCGCCGCGGCGACGATGAGCAACCGCTACATCAGCGATCGCTTCTTGCCCGACAAGGCGATCGATTTGGTCGACGAGGCGGCGGCGAAGCTGCGCACCGAGATCGACTCGATGCCGCAAGAGCTCGACGAGGTCTCGCGGCGCGTGATGCAGCTCGAGATCGAGCGCGAGGCGCTGCGCAAGGAGAACGACAGCGCGAGCCGCCGCCGTCTGGAGCAGCTCGAAAAAGAGCTGGCCGAGCTGCGCGAAGATCAAGCCCGGCTGCGCGTGCAGTGGGATGCCGAGAAGAACGCCGCGGTCAAGCTGCGCGGGCTGCGCGAACAGATCGAGCAGACGAAAGTGCAGATCGAGCAGGCCGAGCGGCAATACGATCTCAACCGCGTCGCCGAGCTGCGCTACGGCACGCTCGCGCAGCTGCAGAAAGAGCTGGCCGCTGAAGAGGAAGCCAGCCTCGCGCGCAAAGACGGCGCGCGCCTGTCGAAGGAAGAGGTCGACGAAGACGACATCGCCGGCGTGATCGCGCGCTGGACCGGAATCCCGGTTTCGAAACTGCTCGAAGGCGAGAAGCAGAAGCTGCTGCACTTGGAGGACGAGCTGCATAAGCGCGTGATCGGTCAGAACGAGGCCGTGGACGCCGTCGCCGAAGCGGTGCTTGCGCTCGCGCTCGGGGCTCGCCGATCCGAATCGCCCGATCGGCTCGTTCATCTTCCTCGGTCCGACCGGCGTCGGGAAGACCGAGCTTGCGCGAGCGCTGGCCGAGTATCTCTTCGACGACGAGCGCGCGCTGATCCGCATCGACATGTCGGAGTACCAGGAGAAGCACACCGTCGCGCGGCTGCTCGGCGCGCCGCCCGGATACGTCGGCTTCGACGAGGGCGGTCAGCTGACCGAAGCCGTGCGCCGCCGTCCGTATTCGGTGATTCTCTTCGACGAGATCGAGAAGGCGCACCCCGACGTCTTCAACGTCTTCCTGCAGATTCTCGACGACGGGCGCCTGACCGACGGTCAGGGGCACACGGTCGACTTTAAAAACTCGATCGTCATCATGACCTCGAACATCGGCAGCCACCGCATTCTCGACTACAAGGGCTCGTTCGACGGCGCCGACTATCGCCGTGATGCGCGCGACCGTGCTCGACGAGCTGCGCCAGCACTTCCGGCCCGAGTTCCTCAATCGCGTCGACGAGATCATCGTCTTCCACGCGCTCACCGAGGACGAGCTGATGGAGATCGTCGACATTCAGCTGCAGCGGCTGCGCAAGCGCCTGGCCGAACGCCGCGTCACGCTGGAGCTCTCCGACGCGGCGAAGCGCCACATCGTCAAGGTCGGCTACGACCCGAACTACGGCGCGCGCCCGCTCAAGCGCACGATTCAGAAGGAGCTCGAAACGCCGCTCGGACGCAAGATCCTCGCCGGCGAGATCAACGACGGCGACACCGTCGACGTCGGCTTCGACGAAACCAAGGCCGAGCTGACGTTCAAAATAAGCTCCCGCGTCGCAACGCCCGCGTAAGCGCTCTTGTCATCCTGAGCGGAGCGAAGCGGAGTCGAAGGACGAAGCAGGCCTCGTGAGCCCTGAGCGAGCGGAGCGAGTCGAAGGGCGGACCAAAAACAAAGCCCGACTAAAATTGCTGCCGCCTTCGACTCGGCGCTTCGCGCCTTCGCTCAGGCTGGCAGCGCACTCCGGTGCTTCGACTGCGCGCCTTCGGCGCTTCGCTCAGCATGACAGGCGCAGAAGCACTCCACGCACTAGCGCGGCGAGGAGCCACACCTTTGTCATCCTGAGCGGAGCGAAGCGGAGTCGAAGGACGAAGCAGGCCTCGTGAGCCCTGAGCGAGCGGAGCGAGTCGAAGGGCGGACCAAGAAACAAAGCCCGACTAAAATTGCTGCCGCCTTCGACTCGGCGCTTCGCGCCTTCGCTCAGGCCGGCAGCGCACTCCGGTGCTTCGACTCCGCAGGCGCGGAGTCGAAGGACAGAGCTAGCCTCGTAAGCCCTGAGCGAGCGGAGCGAGTCGAAGGGCGGATCAAAACAAAGGCTGACTAAAAATCGCTGCCGCCTTCGACTTCGGCGCTTCGCGCCTTCGCTCAGGCTGGCAGCGCACTCCGGTGCTTCGACTACGCGCCTTCGGCGTTTCGCTCAGCATGACAAAGGCTTCGGCGTTTCGCTCAGCATGACAAGGGTTGACTCGTCTTCGCGGAGTTTATCCTGAGCGAAGGCGCGTAGCGCCGAGTCGAAGGGCTCAGCATGACAAAAGGTACTTAAACGCGTAAAACGGCAGCATGCTTATTGCCGCCTTTACGCTTGCACAGGTCCTGAGTTACCCGTTTGCCAACGAGATCGCCGCCAACCAGCCCGGCACGGCAATCGCGTACGCGCTCGACACGAAGGGCGTGCGGACGCTCTGGTTCGCGCGCGCCCCGGAGTTCGCGCCGGTGCAGCTCTTCTCGTCGAACGGCGACGACGGCCAGGAGCTGTCCAATCTCGCGATCTCCAACGACGGCTCGCACGTCGTCTACGTGCGCGGGGGCGATCACGACGCGAACTGGTCCGAAGCGCTGCAGCCGAACGCGGCCTCGAGCCCGGTGCAGCCGCAGATGCAGGTCTGGTCGGTAGCGACCGGCGGCGGTGCGCCGAAGCTGCTCGGGGACGGCGACGCACCGGTCATCTCGCCCGACGGCGCGCGCGTCGCCTTCACCAACGACGGTGCGGCCATGATCGCGCCGATCGACGGCAGCGCAGCCGCCAAGAAGCTCTTCTTCGATCGCGGTCAAGCGTCGGATCTGCAATGGTCGCCCGACGGGTCGGCGCTCGCCTTCGTCTCCTCTCGAACCGACCACAGTTTCATCGGCATCTATCGCAACGATTCGACGCCGATCGAATACCTCGCGCCGACCACCTCGCAAGATATCTCGCCGCGCTGGTCGCCCGACGGCCAAAGCCTCGCGTTCATCCGCTTGCACGGCGACGGCGGCGCGCCGCAGGATCCGCTGCAATGGAATCCGGTGCCCTGGGAGATTTGGGTCGCGCACGCGAGCGACGGCACCGGGCATCGCGCCTGGGCGAGCCCGCAGACGCAGCGCGGATCGCTGCCGCAGAGCGGTGGCGGATCATGGCTCGAATGGGCCGCCGGGGATACGCTGGTCTTTAAGAACGAACAAGACAACTGGCCGCACCTCTACGCCGTGTCGGCGAGCGGTTCGCAACCGGCGCGACTGCTCACGGCGGGCAAGTTCATGGTCGAAGACGTTTCGATGGCGCCCGACCGTGCATCGGTCGTCTACAGCGCCAATAGCGGCACGACTGCGGGCGACGACGCTCGGCGTCACATCTTTCGCGTCGACGTCGCGACCGGAAACGTTACGCAACTAGCGAGCGGCGCGACCAGCGAATGGATGCCGGCGGCACTCGCCGGAGGCAACGTGGCGTTCGTGCGGGCGACCGCGCAGCAGCCGCGGGCTGATTGCGCTCCTGGAGGGTGGTCCGCAACCCGCACTCGATCGCGCCCAACTCCCAAGCGACTTTCCCTCGCAGGAGCTCGTAACGCCCGAAGAAGTCTCCTTCCACGCCGCCGACGGGCAGCTGATTCACGGTATGCTCTTTCTCCCCAACGGCGGCGGAAAGCACCCGGGCGTCGTCTTCGTGCATGGCGGCCCGCCGCGCCAGATGATGCTGACCTGGCACTACATGGATTACTACGCAAACGCGTACGCGGTGAATCAATATCTGGCCAGCCTCGGCTTCGTCGTGCTCGCGGTGAACTATCGGTTAGGGATCGGCTACGGGCACGATTTCAACTATCCCGCTCGCTGGGGCCCGACCGGCGCGTCGGAGTACCAGGACGTCGTCGCCGGCGCGCGCTTCCTGCAGCACCATCCGCGCGTCGACCCGAATCGCATCGGCATCTGGGGCGGTTCGTACGGCGGTTACCTCACCGCACTCGCGCTGGCGCGCAACTCCGACATCTTCAAAGCCGGCGTCGACTTCCACGGCGTTCACGACTGGTCGCTCGACATCGACAATCGGCGTCTGGGGCTTCTCGCAGCTCAAGCGCTACCAGCAATACGATGAGAAAGCGCTGATGAAGTTGGCCTGGCAATCGTCGCCCGATTCGGCGATCGCGACCTGGAAGTCGCCGGTGCTCTTGATCCAAGGCGACGACGACCGCAACGTGGAGTTTCATCAGATGGTCGACCTGGTCGAGCGATTGCGCGCCGCGCACGTGCCCTTCGAGGAGATCGTCATTCCCAACGAGATTCACGGCTTCTTCCGGTACGGGGCGTGGCTGCGAGGCCGACACGGCGACCGCCGACTATTTGGAGCGGCAACTGGGGCTACACTAGACGGTATCGATGATACGCCGGATCGTCATCGCAACGCTCGTCCTGCTCGCCGGGTGCACCGCAACGGTGGCGCCGCCGACGGCCCCGCGTGAGTTCCCGCAGGCGCTTTCACCCGCCTCGAAGGCGGATTTCAAATACCTCGCGGTCTCCGACATCGGAACCAACACGCTCGACGTCTTCGACTCTTCGCTCAACCGAGTGGAGACCATCGTGCGGGCGATCGACGGTCCACTCGGTAACGCCTTCGACCGGCAAGGCAACCTGTACGTGGCGAACTGGAAAAGCCACGACGTTGCCGAGTACGATCCGAAGGGAAACCTGCTCTTCATCTACTCGCACGGCTTGGTCAATCCGCTCGGCGTTACCGTCGACCGCGATGGTAACGTCTTCGTGGCCGACAACGGCCGCGGAAAACCGAGCTATGTTTTTGAGTACCGGCAGCTAAAGGATAAGACGATCGCCTCGTGTTTTACCGGGCTGCTCAACGTTGGGATAGCGGTCCGCGGCGACGGCGACGTCTTCGTGGCCGGAGGCAGCAGCAACCGCGGAGGCGGCTATCTGCGCATCTATCGGGGTGGACTCGCCGGCTGCCACGCGCAAATTCCACAGATCGTCTTCGGAGGCACCGGCGGCATGCGTTTCGACCGGCAGGGAAACATGCTGCTCTGCGACCAGCTCGTTGGCGTCGACGTCCTTCCGCCTCCGTTCGATACGATCAAATCGACGATCAAGCTCACCGCGGACTCGTACGACGTCGCCCTGACGAAGAAGAACGACGCGATGTTCGTCTCGAATGCCGACTATCCATACTCGCTGGTCGTCGAGGCCACGTACCCCGACGGCAAGCCAATAAGAGTCTTGAGCACTCAATTTGGTATCGAGGTACCGACCGGTGTTTCAACATTTCCGTAGGCCGTTACAGGCCACCGCGTTCGCCCTAACCGCCGCTCTGGCCGCGTGCAACGGCGCAGGCCAATCTCCGGCCACCCCGGTTACCCTCTCTGCCTTACCACAACCCGATGTCTCGCGAAAGCCACCGCGACGCCTCGCCGTTTCCGAGTACGAAAACAAGATCGCAATCTTCGATGGCTCGTACCAACAGATCGCAACGATCACCGACGGCCTCAACGATCCGGGGTGCATCTTTTACGACCAGCACGAGAACCTTTACGCCGCAAACAACCTCGGCAAGACGGTCACGGAGTATGATCGAAACGGTAAGTTAACGTTCACGTACTCGAAGGGCTTGATTGAACCGGGATGCGTGGCGACGGATTCGGCCGGCAACGTCTACGTGACCGATTTCAACTCTAATCACCCCAGCCTCGTGATAGAGTATCCGCAGAAGAGCAATACCCCATTGTTGCAGTGTTACACCGCTCGGGGAAATGGCGGGATCGCGGTGGACGCCGCGGGCGACGTCTTCGTGACCGGCTTCAGCCTGAAGACCGGCAATGCGAACATTTTGGAGTTCAAAGGCGGCCTAAGGAAATGTCAGGCGACGACGTTCCTGGTCACGCTCTCTTTCGCCATGGCGATCAGGCTCGACCGGAACAACGAGCTGGTCGCGGCCGATCAAGAATGCTGCGTTGAGATCATCCCCCCGCCTTACGACTCGATCACCCAAATCATCACCGGCGCAAACCTGCCGGTGGACTTGGCGCTGACCAAATCGAACGGCCTTATCTATATCGTGGATGCCGGCAGCGGCGACATCCTAATCGCGACGTATTCCAATGGGAAGATTTTAGGAACGCTCGGCGCCTCCCAGGGGCTGAGTAACATCCAGGGCGTCGCGACCTATCCGTACCTCTAAGCCTTAGCTTCGCGCTTGCGGCCGGCCGGGCCGCCTCCGCGGATAGTGCGGCGTGAGGGTCAGTCTCCAAGCGGTGTTGAATCCCAAATGTATGCCTGCGTACGGCAGGCGACACATCGCCTGTTTAACCCCCAGCATTATCGGCGTCGCGGTAATTTTTGCGAGCGCTCTGTCGACTGGAAAGCTCGCGTCGGCCAATACGCTGACGCTGCAGCAAACCGTTGCCTATGCATTGACGCACAATTCTGCGATCGAGGCGAAGCAGGCCGCGCTCGCGCTGGCCGAATCGAACTCCACCAAGCAACACGCCGCCGAGTATCCACCGGTCGTCGGAAGCCTTCAGAACGTGCTCGAGAAACAGAACAATTACGGTGGAACGCTGGCTCAATATGGCGTCGTTCCCATACCGAATTTTTCGCAGAATACGGCCCAGATCGGCACGCAGTGGACGCTGTATAATGGATCGCTCAATCAAATCCTCTCGCAGCAATACCGTCGTCAAGTCGAAGCAACTCGCGCCGATTTGCGCCAAACGCAGACGCAAACCACTGCCAAGTTAGTCGAGATGTTCTTTGCGATCGCTAACTGGCAGCGTCTCTTCGCCTTGGCGCAAGACAACCTGATCTACCAGCAAGCGCTGCTTGCGGTCGCGCAAGCGAAGGAAAAAGCCGGATTGGTTGCCGGCGTAGAGGTTCTGCGCGCCGAGGTCGGGGTCGAACAAACGCAGGTCGCTTTGTTGAACACGCAATCGGACCAGGAAACGGCGCGCGAGGCGCTGGCTCAAACGATCGGCGCGAGCCTGGAAACGACGTTCGCCGTACCAGCCACGCTGCCGGCTCCTCCGCTGCCAGGGGCTTCGGCGGCGACGCTCGTCGGAATAGCGCAGCGTAATCGGCCGGACATAGCGGTGGCTCTGGCCGACGTCGCCATCGCCCAACTGTCGCGCGCGACCATCGACACCGACCTACTGCCCCAGATCAGCGTCTTCGCGGCTTTCGGTAATCAGACGTCGCCCACCAGCTTCGTGGATCAGCAGAATCAGATCAACCAACTCAACTCGGAATGCGCGCGCTATCCAAACAATATCGAATGCATCGGATTTCCGTTTTCGAACGTCGCCCGGGGGACTCCCGGATTTTGGGACATCGGTGCGACGTCGACGATCTCGCTTCCCATCATCGACTACGGAGCTCGTAGTGCCGCCCACCGTGCAGCGAACAAGGCCATCGAGTCGGCGCAGGTCGCCCTCGACTCGGCGCGGACCGCGGCCGAGCAAGACGTCACGGATTCGCTCCGGCGAGCACAGACGGCGCAGCGAGCCTTGGTCTTTCAACACCGAGCCGTCGATCTCGGAACGGAAGCGGCGCGCATCGCCCAACTGCAGTATACTCATGGACTGATCTCGCTGACGGATACCAAAGCAGCCCAGCAAACCTCGCTGCAGACGCAAGCCGACCTATCCAGCGCGCAGATCGCCTACATCAATGCCGTGGTGAGGTTGCGCTTGGCGCTGGGCACGTTCGATCCGGCTGCTGCGGTAGCGGACCTCTGATCGATGGAGTGGGATCGGAGGAAGCTCGTCATCGCCGGCGCCGGCCTGCTGCTGCTCCTCGCGATCGTCGTCGGCTTGCTGCGCGCGCACCGCGCTGCCCGCGTCGTGCCGGTGACGACCGTCGGCTACGCTCCGTTCGCGATCGAGTTGCCCGAAAGAGGCGTGGTGCAGTATCCGCAAATTCAGACGATGTCGAGCCAAGTCGGCGGCAACGTCGGTCGTGTCTTCGTCGCCGCCGGAGAGCGGGTGATTGCGGGCCAGACGCTGGTAACGATTGAGAATCCGCAAATTATCGCCAATGCGCGGAGCAGCGAGGCGGCATACCGCTCGGCGACGGCGAGGGCTGAGAGCGCCGAGGTCACGGGCGGCTCGAACGTCGCAGAAGCTCAAGCAAACCTGGAAGCGGCGCGGGCTCGGATGGCCCAAGCTCAGCAAGATGTGGCCAACGGTCTGCAATCCGGGCTCGGTTACGGTGAAACGACGGCGACGGTCCAGCGCGCGCAGGCGGACGCGAATCTCGCCACCGCCGCAACGGCCCTGCGCGAAGCGCAGCGGTTGTACTTTGCCTATCGCGATCTGTACGGGAGTAAGGCGGTATCGCACGATCAGCTCGACCAAAGCGAAGCGAAATATGAAGAGGCACAGGTTGCCTATGGTCAAGCACGCTTGCAGCGCGCCTCCCTCGGCACGCAGCTGATGCGCTCCCGTGCGGTGCTCGCGGACAATCTCCGATCGGCGCAAGAAGGCTTCGCACAGGCTCACGGCGCAGTTGGCGACGGCGCGCGTCGAGTCGGCGGCCGGAGACGTCGCGGCCGCTCGGGCGGAAGCCGCGCGTGCCGGATCCGACTACGCTCTCGCTCGGGAACAAGCCGATGCCACGCAAATTCAAGCCCCCTACGATGCGACGGTCTTGAGCGTTGCGACCGAAAAGAACGATCCGCTGCGGCCGCTCCAGCCAGGAGACGCCGTCGCGGTGGGTCAGCCGCTCGTGACGCTCGCCGCGAAACGATCGTTCGTGGTGAGGATGAAAGTGGACGAGCAAGACGTCGATCGACGTAAGCTTAGGGGAGCGCGCGCAGGTTACCGGCGAGGACTTTCCAGGCCGGACGCTGTTCGGTCACGTCGTCGAGATCTCGCCGATCGGCAGCAAGAGTGACGCTGCTTCGGCAGACGCCCGTACGCGACGACCATTGCGCATCGATCGGTCTCCGCCGTTCCTGCGTGACGGTATGAGCGCGACGTCAACATATTCACGACGGATATTGCCGACGCGATCGTGGTTCCGAACGACGCGATCGAGCACGTGAGGCGTCGGCTGCATACGTCTACGTCGTGATAGACGGCAGAGCATATCGTCAGCCGGTGCGTGTGGAGGGCTTCGAACGAAGCGACTCGGTGATCGATCGGGGCTTCGTGCCGGCGACATCATTATTGCGAGCGACGTCGCCGCTCTTGCGGACGGTGTGCGTTTCGATCTCTCCGCTCCTTGCGCCGTGCAGCGAACGATGAGCACGCCGCGAACGAGCCTGGGCACAGCGGCGCTCTGTTCAGCGCAGCAAGCGCATTGACGCGATCGATTCGGTCGAGCGATTCGACGAAGCGATCGACGATGGTTTCATCGCGCAGCATCTTCGCGCTGGCAGCGATCGGCGGCCTCCTCTGTTCCTGCTGATGCTGGGCCGTCTTTGGACGCGTCCCGGTCGGCTTTCAAGGACGCGGTGTCATCGTCGCCGGGAAACGGCGCTCGCAGCCGGTTATCGCTTCGGCCGACGGTACGTTGATCGCGTTGCCTGGGCAGGTCGGTGACGTCGTCGCGCAGGGAGCTGCGATTGCGCGCCTGCGAACGACCGGCGGCGACGTCGTCGCCCTGCGCGCGCCCGCCGCCGGAAAGCTGGCCCAGCGTTCTCCGCAACTCGGAAGCTTCGTCCGCGCCGGCGACACGGTCGCCACAATCGAGCCGGTCGGCGCGAGTCCGACGGCTGTCGTGTTCGTTCCGGTCGAGACCGATCGCCGCGTCGCTGCGGGAATGCCGGTCCGTCTCTCTCCCGCCGACGCGCGGCCGGACGTTTTCGGATTTCTGCGCGGTCACGTGACCTACGCCGCGCCGTTCCCGGCGAGCGCCGGATCGCATCAAGGCGGCATTGCAGAACGACGCGGTCGCGGCGGGCTTTTCGCCCGACGTTCCGGTTCGCGAGGTTCATATCGCCCTCGACGTCGATGCACGAGGCAACTGATCTGGTCGGGTCTGCAAAATGCGGGGCGCGCCTTGTCGCCGGGCACGCCGTGCGACGCCACGATCGTCGTTGAAGCAACGGCGCCGATCTCGTTCGTGCTGCCGCAAAGCCGCTGATGAAGCGGCGGCCAAATCGCCGTGATTCGCACGCCGACCGTTCTGCAGATGGAGGCGGTCGAGTGCGGCGCCGCCTCGCTGGGGATGATTCTCGGCTACTATGGACGCTACGTGCCGCTCGAAGAGCTGCGCGTAGCTGCGGCGTCACGCGCGACGGAAGCTCGGCCGGCAACATGCTGCGCGCGGCGCGTTCGTACGGCCTCGAGGCGCACGGCTACAA
Source organism: Vulcanimicrobiota bacterium (assembly GCA_963739845.1). GTDB lineage: Bacteria > Vulcanimicrobiota > Vulcanimicrobiia > Vulcanimicrobiales > Vulcanimicrobiaceae > Cybelea. Next base: position 1,112,354 of record CAVUBQ010000002.1, read on the forward strand.
GTACGACGTGGACGAGCTGCGCACGATCGCGCCGCCGTTCATCATCTTCTGGCAGTTCTATCACTTCGTCGTCGTCGAGGGCTTCACGAAGGACGGCGCGCTGCTCAACGATCCGGCCGGCGGGCGACGGCTGTGCGATTGGGAGGAGTTCGACCGGTCCTATACCGGCGTATGCCTCGACGTTCTCACCCGGCCCCGAGTTTAAGCCGAGCAACGACGTTCCGGCGACGACGAGCATCCTGCGCACGCAGCTCGCCGGCTCCTGGGGAGCGGTGCTCTTTGTGATTCTCGCCGGGCTTGGCGCTGGTCGTTCCCGAGTATCGCCTTGCCGACCTTTACGAAGACGTTGATCGACGAGGTCCTGGTCGGCAAGAGCTACGGTTGGGCTCTTGGGATCGCGCTGCGGGATCGCAGGGAGCATCGCTTTGCAGATCGCGCTGCTGGAGCTCGCAGCAGCACGCAATTCTGCGGCTGCAAGCAAAGCTTGCGCTCGCCAACGCGAGCCGAATGCTCTGGCACGTCCTGCATCTGCCGATGACGTTCTTCGCGCAGCGGTCACCCGCCGAAATCGCCAACCGCGTGGCGATCTGCGACCGCGTCGCCGAACTGCTCTCGAGCCGGCTGGCCGCGAGTGCGATCGGGGTCGTAGCGGCGCTCTTCTATCTCGCGCTGATGGCGCGCTACGATCGCTTTCTTGGCCGCTGGTATCGCTCGGCATCGCCGGCGCTCAACATTCTCGCGCTGCGGATCGTGGCGCGCCAGCGATCGGATGCCAACGCGGCGCTTCTGCAAGAGGAAGGCATGCTCTTGGGAAGCTCCGTCTCGGGGCTGGAGCGCATCGAAGATGCTCAAATCGGGCGGAGCCGAGAGCACGTTTCTCATGAAGTGGCTCGGGCGCCAAGCGCGCGTGGTCAATGCACGACAGCGCTTCGCGGTGCCATCGCAAGTGCTCAACGCGGTGCCGCGCCTGCTTGATCACGATCAACATTACGGCGATCTTGGCGCTTGGCGGATTGCGAGTGATCGACGGTGCGATCTCGATCGGAACGCTCTTTGCGTTCGCGCTGCTGATGCAGCTCTTCATCGCGCCGTTTACCACCTTCGTCGAGTTGGGCGCGGACGTGCAGGAGATGGATGGCGACGTGCGGCGCATCGAGGACGTCCTGCGTTACCCGCTCGATCCGCCGCGTGCGATGCCGCGGGTCGAACGAGTGCGCTTGACCGGCGAGCTCGAGCTGCGAGCGGTCTCGTTTGGCTACAACAAACACGAAGCCGCCGGTCGTACGCGACATCTCCTTCGTCATCGCGCCGGGCAGGCGCGTCGCGCTCGTCGGCCTATCCGGCAGCGGGAAAATCGACGGTCGCCAAACTCGTCTCCGGTCTGTTCGCGCCGTGGTCGGGGAAAGTGCTGTTCGACGGTGTCGAGCGCGAGGCGATCGATCCGGCGCTGCTTGCAACGCGAGGTCGCGTTCGTCGATCAAGAGATCTCGCTTTATCCGGGGACGGTGCGCAGCAATCTCACGCTTTGGGACCCCGCGGTTTCCGATGCGGCGATCGAGCGCGCCGCCCGCGACGCCTGCATCCACGCCGACATCGTCGGCAGGCCGCGAGGGCTACGAAGGCGCGATGGCCGAGGGCGGCATCAACTTCAGCGGCGGCCAACGGCAGCGGCTGGAGATCGCACGCGCGCTGGTGCGCGATCCCGGCGCTGGTCGTGCTCGACGAGGCGACGAGCGCGCTCGATCCGCTGACCGAGCACCTGATCGACGAGAGCCTGCGTCGGCGCGGCTGCGCGTGCCTGATCGTCGCCCACCGATTGAGCACGATCCGGGATGCCGACGAGATTCATCGTTCTCGAGAACGGAACGATCGTCGAGCGCGGCACGCACGACGAACTCGTCGCGCGCAAGGGCCGCTATCTCTCGCTGGTGAGATCGCAATAATGAGCGCTGAGGAAATCCGCATCGCGGGCGATGAGATTCTCGTTCTGGCGACGCCGGCGCACGGCCTATCGCGTGCGCTGCCGGCGAGGCGGTCGCTCTTCGTCGTCGAGCTGGACGCGCGCGGGACAGCCCGACCGGACGGCGATCGTTTCTGGGCGCGGCGGGTCCGGCGACGTCGTTATCGGTACGTCGTTCGACGTCGAACGGCGACGACGCTCGCGCTGATCGCGGTCGGCGTGGTGCCGACGATCCTCGAGCCGTGGGATCTCGCGCGCGAGCGAACCGGCGCTGGTCGCGATGAAGCGCTCCGGCGCTACTTCGCGATGCTCGTCGGCGGCGATTCGATCGAGGTCGACTTGCACTCGGCGCCGTCCCGTTCAGCCGCCGGATGCCCTCGAACTCGCTCCGGGCGAGCACGCGCACTCGTCGCGCCGTCTGACGTACGTTCGCATGCGAGCGGCACGGGCTGGCTGTTAGACTCTCACCGATGCGACGCCGAAACGGGGATCGTCCCGATCGGCGGCGCAGCTCACGCTGCGCGCACAGGACACCGTGCGCATCGAGCCCTTCGGCGGCGGCCGGCCTTGATGCCGCGGTGAGGTCGCGGCGGGCATCGAGCGTCGTTCAGGCGGCATTCTGGAAACGCTGGGTGGTGCTCTCCGCGGCCAAGAAGATCAACGGCGCGAAGCGATGCGTGCGGCGACGGTCAGCCTTCGACGAGCGCGCGCTGCGCGGCGGTCTCGACGAAGCCGACGCAACCTCTTCGAGCGCGACCGGCTAGCGACCGAGCCGGGCGACGATCCGATCGTTGCGGCCGCGCGCATCGTCGCGCAGGCCGACCGAATCCGATCGTTGCGCCGCGCGAGTCGCACAGCGAGCCGCAGGCGGCGGTGCAAGCGATCGCGATCGAATCGCGTCTCTCGGTCCGGCGCATGCGGCTGCGCGGCGATTGGCATGCGCGCGAGCACGGACCGCTGCTCGCGCTTTCGCGGTCCGAAGCGTGAAGCCGGTTGCGCTGCTGTCCGCATCGTGGTCGCGACCCGATACGTCCTGATCGACCCGACGAAGCCGGTCGAGCCGGTGCGCGTTGACGAACGCAATCGCCGCCGAGATCGACCCGTGCGCGTACGTCTTCCTGCGGCCGCTGCCGGAGCGCCCGATCGGCGTTTTGGGATCTCCTGCGCTTCGGGCTGCGCCACAGCGGCGTCGACGCGGTGCAGATTCTCGCGCTCGGCCTCGTTGGGCGGCATCCTCGCCGGCATGGTTCCGCTCGCAACGGCGATCCTCTACGGGATCGATCATTCCGGGCGCGATGCGCCCGCAGTTGCTGACGATGGGTTCGCACTGCTCGCGGTAGCGCTGACGGCGGTCGTAACCGAGATCGTGCGCGGTCTTGACCATCGTGCGGCTTCAGGCGCAAGTCGGCACGACGCTGCAGTCGGCGGTCATGGAGCGGCTGCTGGCACTCCCGGCTTCGTTCTTCCGCCGGTACGAGATCGGCGATCTCGCGGACCGGCTGATGGGGATCGATGGGATCGAGCAATACGTTAGCGACATCACGATCTCGGCGGCGCTCAGCGGCGTCTTTTCGCTGGTGAGCTTCGCGCTGCTCTTCTATCTACGACGTCGGCCTCGCTTGGCTCTGCGCGTTGCTCGCGCTCATCGCGATCGGCGGCCGCGATCGCCGAAGCGCTCGCCACGCTTCCGTTGCGCCGCGCAGATCTTCGACCGCTACGGGAACATCGCGGGCTTCGTCCTGCAGATCTTCAACGGGATCGCCAAGCTGCGGATCGCGCGCGCCGAGACGCGCGCCTTCGTCGGCTGGCTGCATCGTTTCGTCGCGATGCGCCGCATGACGACCCGCGTCGGAACGATCGTCTATCGATTCGGCATCTTCAACTGCAATCTGGCCGGCAGCGACGACGCTCGCGATCATCGCGTACATCTTCGTGATTCGCCACGGCGCCTTTGCGGCGAGCATGTTCATCGCGGCGAGCGCGGCGTTCGGCCAGCTGCTCGCGTCGCTGCTCGGTCTCGGCGATGCATTCGTCGAGGTAATACGCGTCATTCCGATCTACGAGCGCGCGCGGCCGCTGCTGCGCGAGATGCCCGAGATTCTTGAGGCGCATGGCGATCCGGGCAAGCTGAGCGGCGCGATCGAGCTGCGCAACCTGAGCTTCCGATACGAAGCCGCGACCAGCGGTCACGCTCGATCGGTTGGACTTGAAGATCGAGCCCGGATCCTTCGTCGCCATCGTCGGACCGTCGGGGGCGGGAAAGTCGACGCTTGTTTCGGCTGCTGCTCGGCTTCGAGAAAGCCGAGCCACGGTGCGGTACTCTACGACGGCCACGACCTCGGCTTCGGTCGATCTCGCCGCCGTCCGCCGCCAGATCGGCTCGGTGCTGCAATCGACCGGCGCGCTGCAAGGCACGATCTTCGAGAACATCGCCGGCGCGCGCTACATCACGCACGACCAAGCGTGGGATGCAGCCCGGCGCGTGGGGATCGCCGATGACATCGCGCAGCTGCCGATGCAGCTGGAAACGTATCTGGGAGCGGACGGCGGCGGACTATCGACGGGTCAACGTCAGCGCATCGCGATCGCCCGCGCGATCGTCACATGCGCCTCGTATCCTGCTCTTCGACGAAGCGACGAGCGCACTCGACAATGAAACGCAGGCAATCGTGATGAAGACGCTCGAGCAGACTCCACGCGACGCGTTTGGTAATCGCGCACCGGCTCTCGACGATTCAAAACGCCGACCGGATCGTGGTGCTCGAAGGGGGCCGAATCGTGCAGGACGGGATCTACTCCGAACTCGTTGCCGTACCCGGCCCCTTCGCCGACCTCGCGCGGCGGCAGTCTATTTAAAGACGGTTGGCGCGACTAGTCGGGCTCCATCTTGTGGCCGCCAACGGGGGTCCGAGATTTCGGAGTGTGCGGAAGAGGCTGGACCGGCATGTCGGTGGTGTGGCCGCCACTGACCTTGTCGAGGGTCTCGTCTTGGATTGGCTTGGTCTGTTCGTTCTTCTTGTCGTCGCTCATGATCGCTTCCTCACTCTTACTGCCCGGCAATATCGCCGTGCTGTCTACACCTTAGCAAGCGCTTAAGAAGCCTTCGGGAAGCGGCCGGTAATTTGTTAGGAAGCCGGCCTGTCAACTGCGACAAATAGCGACAAGGGGGCCCCATTGGCCCCCTTTCGGAGCAGGCTTGTAGCGTTTGCTACAGCGGCTCGGCGTGAGGGATCGGAGTCGTCGGGGGCTTGATCGGCGGGGGGCCGCCGCCACCGTGCGGGATTGGGGAAACTGGACCTTTTTCGATGATGACGCCACCGCTGACTTTGTCGAGCGTCTCGTCTTGGATTGGCTTGCCTTGTTCGTTCTTCTTGTCGTCGCTCATGATCGCTTCCTCGTTCTTACTGCCCGGCAGTATCACCGTGCACCCTTAGGCTACCAGCCGTTTAAGAAGCCCTCGGGAAGCGATTTGTAATTTGTCGGGAAGGGCCGGGCCGTTTCTTAGGTCTTCGCGGCTTCGCGCTTGCGCAGCCGTAGCCGATCGGTTTCGTTGAGCAGGCGCTTGCGCAGGCGCAAGCGATAGCGGCGTCACTTCGACCAGCTCGTCGTCTTCGATGAACTCGATCGCGCGCTCGAGCGAGAGGTCCTCGGGCGGGGGCAGCTTGACGTTTTCATCGGAGCCGGCGGCGCGCATGTTGGTCAGCTTCTTCTCGCGCGCGACGTTGAGCGCGACGTCGTACTCGTCGTTGGCGCGGCCGACGATCATGCCTTCGTAGACGTCGATGCCGGGCCCGACGAAGAAGCGGCCGCGCTGCTCGAGGCCCATCATCGCGTATCCGGTCGTGCGACCGGTTTCGCTGGCGACGAGTACGCCGACGTTGCGCCCGGGCAGCTCGCCCTGCCATGGCTGATGGTCGTAGTAGGTGTGCGACAAGACCGCGGTTCCGCGCGTCAGCGTCATCAGGTCGCCGCGCAGGCCGAAGATCGCGCGCGTCGGCATCGTGTACTCGAGCCGCCGCGAGTCGGCGACGTTGAGCATGTTCGACATTAGCGCTTTGCGCCGGCCGAGCGCTTCGATCACCGCTCCGGCGTAGGCTTCCGGAACGTCGACGACCACGTACTCGACCGGTTCCCAGCGCTCGCCGTCGCGCTCGGTCACGATGACCTGCGGCTTGGAGACGGCCAGCTCGTAGCCTTCGCGGCGCATCGTCTCGATCAGGATCGCGAGATGCAGCTCGCCGCGCCCGCGCACTTCGAAGGTGTCGGGCGATTCGGTCTCGTCGACGCGCAGCGCGACGTTCGATTCGAGCTCGCGCATCAGGCGCTCGCGAATCTGGCGCGAGGTGAGAAACTTGCCGTCGCGGCCGGCGAACGGCGAGTTGTTTACGCTGAAGAACATCGAGACGGTCGGCTCGTCGACCGCGACCGCGTGGATGCCCTCGGGCGCGTTCGCGTCGGCGATCGTGTCGCCGATATTGAGATCGTCGATGCCCGAGATGCAGACGATGTCGCCGGCCGACGCCTCCTCGACGTCGATGCGCTCGAGCCCGGCAAACGTCAGCAGCGTGGTGAGCCGCAGCCCGGCGGTGACCTTGCCGTCGCGCGCGATCTTGGCGATCGGCTCGTTGCACCCGCGAGCTTCCGCGGAAGATGCGCCCGATGCCGATCCGCCCGACGTAGCGGTTGTGGTCGATCGCCGAGATCAGCAGTTGGAACGGGCCCTCTTCGGAGGGCGCTTCGGGGATGCGCGCGACGATCGTTTCGAAGAGCGGCTCGAGCGAGTCGCTCTCGTCGGAGAGCGCGCGCTTGGCGATGCCGGCTTTGGCGTTGGTGAAGATCACCGGAAAGTCGGCCTGCTCGTCGTTGGCGCCGAGCTCGACGAAGAGGTCGAAGGTCTCGTTGACGACCTCTTGCGCGCGGGCGTCTTTGCGGTCGATCTTGTTGACCACGACGATCGCGCGCAGGTCGAGCTCGAGCGCCTTCTGCAGAACGAAGCGCGTCTGCGGCATGACGCCTTCGGCGGCGTCGACCAGCAGCAGCACGCCCTGCACCATCTGCAGCACGCGCTCGACCTCGCCGCCGAAGTCGGCGTGGCCGGGCGTGTCGACGATGTTGAACTTGATGCCGCCGTGGCGAACGGCCGTGTTCTTGGCGAGAATCGTAATGCCGCGCTCGCGCTCGAGCGGATTGGAATCGAGCACGCGCGTAATCGACGTTCCTGTCCTTCGCGAAAGACGCCGCTCTGCCTGAGCATCGCGTCGACCAGCGTCGTTTTACCGTGGTCGACGTGGGCGATGATGGCGACGTTGCGAATATCCGAGCGAGTTTTCGCTACTTCTCACCCCTAAAGTTGGCTTCCCACCGCGCATTCGCCGCATCGAAGGCGGCCTGCTGGGTCTTCATGATGTTCTGCATCGTGTCGAACCATTGCTGCGAGGAGGCTTGAGCGGTCGTGCGCCGTTGGCCTTCGGCGTCGAGCGCGTTCTTGTACATCTCCGCGTAGGTGGCGCCGGCTTGATGTACGTCGCGGATCACCTGTTCGAGACGTTCGAAGAGCTGGTCGTAGCCCATTCCCTTGAGGTAGAGCGCCATGCTGCGAAACTGCGCGAAGAAGCTCTCGACCGCGGCCATATACGAGATCCACGGCGATAACTCGCTCGAGCTATGCAGCGGCGAGGCGGCGAAGAATGCCTGCACGTTTTGATTGACGAGCTTGAACTGCCGCTCGAGGTTCTCGAGCCACTCTTGCTGCAGGCGCGTCGGGTCGGTCGTCCCCGGGTTCATAAATATTCCTCTGTTTTTGGAGAGAAACAGCATTCGATTTCCTTCGCTCCGCGGCCTGGTTGGGGGGTATAATGACCTTGAGGAGTACAGACTTAAGCATGTTAATCCAGTGGGTGCGCTTCACGTTTGCGCCGGAGGACGCCGATAAGGCCGCAGCGATCTTTCGAGAGTTGCGCGATGCGTCGCGCGCGGAGGAGGGCGTCGTCTCGTTCGACGTCGCTCGGAGCAAAGTCGATCCCAGCATCTTCGTGCTGTGGGAAGTCTATCGGGATCAAGCGGCGCTCGATTTCCATAAGGGCAGCGAGCACTTCGAGCGGCTCGTGATCAACGGCGTGCGTTCTCTCGCGAAGGAACGTGCGGCAGAGATCGTCTACCCGATCTGAAACGTCCGCGCGAAGCGGTCGAGCAGCTTCGGGTCGCCGGTCACGTGCACGAGCCCCTTCTCGAGTGCTTGCGCCGGCGAGATCTCGCCGGTCATGAGGGCGCGCATAGCCGGGCCTGTCTCGATGATGAGGTCGGGCTTGGCGATGCCTCCGCGGCCGACGGTAACGGCACCGTTGCGCACGGTCGCATGCACTTCGATCGGGCCCATTCGAAGAAGATAGGTGACCTTGGCTTTTCCGGCCGCGCTCGGCCGAAACGTCGTGCGCAACGCGGTCGCGATCGAGTCTTCGGTGATCGTCTCATCGGGTTGAGGCTCGCCGAGATGCAGCGCGCCCCAGCGCCCGAGCGCGAGCACCGCTTCGTCGAGCGCCGCACCGTCCTCGGTCAGCTCGTAGGCGACACCTTTAGCAGGCCGGGCTTGAGCGCGCCGGCGCACGAGCCCGTTGTCCTCGAGCTCGTTGAGGCGTGCGGTGAGGATGTTGGTCGGGATTCCCGGCAGGCCGCGCTGGATCTCGCTGAAACGCTTGGGGCCGACCAGAAGATCGCGGACGATGAGCAGGGCCCAGCGCTCGCCGACCATCTCCAGCGCGCGCGAGAACCCGCAGTACTGCCCGTACCTCCGCTTGACCGTAGCCGCCACTTGCCTATTCTATCAGCTAGCACTTGCTTTTGCAAATAATACTTGCTTTTTACAAGTTAATCTGCTAGCGTTGTCATTCCTGAGACGAAAGGAGACCGCCGTGCCGAGCATTACCCCGTTTCTTTGGTTTAGCGATCGGGCCGAAGAGGCCGCAAAGTTCTACGTCTCGGTTTTCAAAAACTCAAAAATCACCGACGTGAACCGTTACGGCGAGGCCGGCCCCGGGCCGGCCGGTTCGGTGATGACCGTCGACTTCGAGCTCGACGGGCAGCCCTTCATGGCGATCAATGCGCCGATGGGCGACGAACCTCAACCCAGCGAAAGTTTCTCGCAGGGAAAGATCGCGCTCTTCGTGAGCTGCAAGACGCAAGGCGAACTCGACGACCTCTGGGAGCGGCTCTCCGAAGGCGGCAAGCAAATGCCCTGCGGCTGGGTTGCCGACCGCTACGGCTTCGCCTGGAATCTCGTCCCCGAAGGGCTGCGCGACGTCCTCGGCGGCGACGATCAGGAGCGCTCGCAGCGCGCCATGCACGCAATGCTGCAAATGGGTAAACTCGATATCGACGAGCTTCGTCGCGTCTACAGCGCATAACGAGAGAGGATCTGATCGTGAAACATCCAGTCGTGCACTTCGAAATCATGGGCAACGACGCGCCGAAGCTGGGCAGCTTCTATGCCGACGTCTTCGGCTGGAGCGTCGCTCCTCCAATCCCCGAGTACGAGATTCAATACAGCCTCGTCGATCCGGTCCCCGGCTTCACGCGGGGGATCATGGGCGGCATCGGCACCGCGCCCGCGGGCTACGATGGCCACGTAACGTTTTACGTGGTTGTCGACAACATCGAGTCGGCTTTCGCGAAGGTTGAGGAACACGGCGGGTCGCGCATGGTGGGCCCGGACAAGGTGCCCAACGGTCCGGTCATCGGGCTCTTCCGCGATCCCGAGGGCCACACGATCGGGCTCGTCGATCCCGGCGACGACATGCGCGGCGCCCCGATGGAGCTCGTGCCGTTCGTCTTCTTCAACGGACGTTGCGCGGAGGCGCTTGAGTTCTACAAGGACGTGCTGGACGGCCGATACGAGATCCACATGCAGGAGGGCGACAATATCCAGTACGCCACGTTCAGGGCCAACGGCATCTCGTTTAAAGCCGCCGACGGCGGCGCGGCTAGCGCCGTCGATCCCGCCGCGGGCAACATGACCCTGGCCCTGACCGTCCTCGACGAGGCGTATGCCGCCGAGGTCTTCGCCGCGCTGGCCGACGGCGGCAAGATCGTCACACCGTTTGGTGACGCTGAGTGGGGAGGCAAGTTCGGGGCGCTCCACGATCGCTTCGGTAACGACTGGTTCGTCGCGACGAGCTAGTGCCTGCGGGATTCGGCCTCCTCGTGTCGTAAGTACCGAGCGCAATCTCGTCCGCTACTGACACGAGGAGGTCCGTTCATGCGTAGGCATATTTCTATTGCCCTACTTTTGGCATTGTCGCTCTCGGCATGCCATGGAGCCGCCGGCACGCCGGGCGTTCCAAACGCAACCAATCTGGAAGCGTCAAACCTTCAAAATCAACTCGGCAACACGCGCTTCACCGTGCGTGGCCGCCACATCTATCTCGGCATCGGCAACGATACGCCGCTGCCGTTCTTCGTTAAAGGAATGGACTATGGGCCGACGCCGATCGGCAACGGCACCTCCGACCCGCCGATTTTAAACGACCCGTTGCGCAACGCTAACGAGCCGATTTGGTCGCGCGACCTTCCCGAGATGCGGGCCATGGGCGTGAATGCGATTCACGTCTATAACGTCGTGCCGCCGCCCTACGATAAAGACACCGGGCCAATCTCGAAGTTCCTCGATGCGGCATGGAACGGTGGAACCAACCCAATCTACGTCGTGATTACCGTTCACTTCGGGGGCGCCGCGCTCAAGAGCCACGACGCGGCCATCGACCTCGGAAAGCAGTACTACGAAATGGACAAGAAGTACGCCGGCTTTCCCGCCGTGATGGGCGTCGCGATCAGCAACGAGATCTTATCCGAAGACTTCAACGAAGACGCCAACTGGTGGAAGAACTTCAACTATGTCGCGGAGCAAGCCAAAAAAGGCTTCACCGACGGCGGAGCCGGCTCGAAGCTCGTGCTCACCTCGGAGGTCGACGGCAACTTCGCCGTCGGCAGGTTCGGCGAGAAATTCGGAGCCAAGGTTGATGCATACGGGGTGAATGTTTACCGGGGCCGCACGCTGACCAACCTCTTCGAACAGATCAAGGCCGTTACGACCAAGCCGGTCGTGTTGACCGAGTATGGCGCGACGGCGGCGTACCATCCAGAGTGGGGCAACTCCTACGTCTTCCGCCGCGGCCTGCACGCCAGTGGACAGTGCACGCCGACGACGCGAGACGGCCCGAACGACCGCGACGTCAGAGAGCTGCCCGATACGGGTAACCCGAAAATGGCCGGCCTGCTCGACTATGCGACGAACAACACCGAGCTGCTCTACGATGGCTTCAAGAATCAGAACGGCGTCGTCTCCGGCGGATTCTACTTCGAGTGGACCGACGAGTGGTGGAAAGCCGACAACGGCGCGAACCCGAGGTTCCGCAGCGAGCACGTCGGGACGATCGATGCGTTCCGCGGGCACTTCCCCGGGTGCAACGAAGACGCTGCCTGGTTCGGTCTCAATGCCGTGAAGAAGGGCCAGAACTTCCTCGATACCCTCAATCCGCGCCCGACGCTCGAGGCGCTCAAGGAAACCTGGGCCGCGGAGAACTGATCCCTAAGCTAATGATGCGAATCGCCGTGCGCGCCACGGCGATTCGCTCATCGTTCGAGTGAGGGACCGCGCCTAGCGCGCGGATGCCTTGGTCAGCAGATACTCTTGTTTTACGAGGTTCGCGTCGTAGTAGGGCGCGACGATCGCCTCGAGCTCGCGGCGGGCCGTTTCGAGGCGCTCGGGCGAGTCGGCTAGACTCTCCATAAGCTTCTGGATCGGGCCGATCGAGGTTTCCATGAAGAGCCGATAGTGATGGAGGCTCAACGCCGGAACGGTCATGACGCCGCGCTCGAACGTTGGTGCCTCGAACTTGTCGCCCAAGCGCTCGGCGATGACTTCTTCCTTGCCCCAGAGCACCGGCGGTGGGACGCCCGGCGGCAGCGGCGGCCCGTTACGGCCGACGAAGGCGAAGGTCTGGCCGACGAGCCGGTCGGGCGGCCACGTCGCGAACGCGATGCGGCCCGACGGCTTGAGGACGCGGCGCATCTCGGCGATCAGCGCGCTCCGGTCGCGGAGCGAACATATGCCCGAACTGGCTGACGACGACGTCGAACGTCGCATCGGGATAGGGTAGATCTTCGGCATCACCTTCGATAAAGTTGATTTCGGAGACGCCGGCAATGCGCGCATGCTCGATCGCCGCTTCCAACAGCGCAGGCGTCAGATCGATCGCACTCACGCGCGCTCCGGCGAGGGCCGCCGTGATCGCGACAACGCCGGTTCCCGTGCCGACGTCCAGGACGGCGTCGCCGGGCGACATGCCGACGAAGCGAACGACGTGCGCCGCAACGGGCGTGGTGAACGTTGCCGTCGGCGCAAACGACGCCCACATCTGCCGCTGGCGTTCCTTGAACGCCGCAAACTGATCGGTGCTCATAGGTCCGCTTCGGTTCTAAATGCAGCTTCCATGAGCCTCCGGGCGTGAGCCTCGATCGAGTCGCGCCGTGCGAGTTTGTCGAGCCACGCCTAGAGCGAACGCCACTGCTTCCGAACGTCACCCCTGTTCAAGCCGGCAGGGGCAACCATGCGTACGTGCTCGAGTCCTTCTATGCGGATACTGCATCCTTGCCACCCGGCTCGCCGGGCCGTTGCCGCGAGCGGCTTACGCGCCTCGATGCGATCCTCAGTTAGCAGGCGCCCGGGAAAGGCGTCCACGAAGACGACTGTTGCAAACCTCGTATCAAACTCGACGAGGATATACTCCGGCATTTTGCCGGCGCGGACCGCGGCGATTGTGGGTCCATAGGCGGCGCCAGGAATCCGCCTGCCGAGGCGCCCGTTTTTCCCTTTCAATTGATAATGGCTATTACAGGCGTTGCACTCAAAATCGGCGACCGGTGTGTTATTGGGCAGCTGATTCAGCTCGTCCGCTCGCAGTTCAAGCAATACAGGTTGAACGTCGCCCATGTTTCGAGCACGAATTTTTGTCGCCTGCGCCGCGCTGACGAAGCGGCCGGCTAAAGAAAGATCTATCAGTGGGCTAAAGGCCGGCGTAACGTCGAGACGCTGATAGCGGCCAGGGCTGACGAATCGAAGGAAACCCTGGTCACGAAGGACTTGTAAGCTTTGGCGAATCTTAGCATCGATAAAGCGATTGTTTGGAAAGAGCTGCTCGAATAGGCGCCGCTCCTTTAGAACATCGGATAGTACAAAGTCCCGCGGAAGCGCGGAAACAACCTCGTGCATGAGCTCCTTCCACGTCGTTGTCGTCGGCATTCGCGTCCCTCGGTAGTAAGTTTTGGTCGGCTAGCCCGATTGCGAAAAGAGATTAAGCGCCGCCGCGCGACCGTTTAGGGGCATAAGCCGTTCGTTATGCCTCGCAACGAAGGCGATGCCATTCTCTTGTAAGATGTCTCTGACCCAGCTCGTCGACCGATCGGGAGGGGCACCGAACGCTAGCACGGGCTCCGCGCCGGCGACCTCGGCCTTGTAGCGCACGCGATAGTCGAACAGCTGCCCCATACCGTAGCGCATTCTGTCCATTGATTGACGCGCATCGGTTAGGCTTTTAGCCTCAATTAGGAGCGCTTCGTCGCCGCAACGGACGAATAAATCGATGTTATTGTTATACCAACAGCGGCCGCCAAGGCGCTCGGCGTGGCGGCGAATCAATTCCAGGGTGGCATTGTGGTCTTTACGTGCTCGCTCTTGAAGCGCTGCCGACTCGTACACGCTCGGGAGTGCATTACCCGAAGGGACGTAGCCGGTGCCTTCGGGGATAATGATGGCCTCACGGAACGCGTCCCGAGGTGCTTCCGAAATGAGCGGCGAGTATCCCATCGATACGACAGAGCTCGTAGAGGTCGGTGGCACGAATTCACGACCCGACGAAACGCCGCCGAGCATTAGGATACGGTAGTATGCCGTGTCGCGAAGCGGTCGTGCGGCGCTTTGAAACTGCGGCGAGGCGGCGCTCTCGGTTTCGACGTATACATCATTGTGCCGCAGATGGACTGGGTGCTCAAACCGCTCATACCAGGCAATGTCTACGAAGTAGTGATCTGCTCTGGCCCAATCGCCGATCGAAATCCCGAGGACGCCATGACCGATGTATGTCGACTGTTCCGATTCGACCGCGCCTTTTGCGGGCCGGTAGTAGATGAAGCGATCGAAGTCGCTAATCCGGCCGCGGTATTGACGAGGATAGTGGTAGATGACTCCCTCTCGGTCGAGATACTTCGGATCGTCATGCCACGTGCGCTGGCTGAGAACGACAGGCATCCGAGACTACTTTGCGTTCCAGCCAAGCAAGTCATGTTGGTGCCTGGGCTCGGAGCGCCGCCGCCGTCGGCAGCAGGTAGTCCTTGGCGTCGTAACACGGCGCAACGGGTGGCCGGAGTAAGGCAATGAAAGGGCACGATGTCACTTCCCGCGGGAGTTCCCCGTCTAGGTGGCGGAGGACAGAAAAATCATGCTCAAGTGGTTGGTTAAGAAGCAGCTCGGCGGGTTCCAGCGCCGCTGGGACTACGACACGAGCTACGTGCGCGAGATCGTCGACGAGGCCGGGGTCGGCGCGGTGATGCCGCTGCAGGCGCTGGCCAAGATGGGCGGCTATCGCAAGGTTCCGCTCGATGCGTACTACGGCGCCGCGTTGACGGCCGGCAAAGCAGCCGATTGCGGGCCGTGCTTGCAGCTCGGCGTCTCGATGGCCGAGGCAGAGGGCGTAAAGCCGCAAACGATCCGCGCGATCCTCGAGCGCGATTACCCGAAGTGCTCGAAAGACGCGCTGCTCGGCATCGAGCTCGCGTTGGCGACGATCGCGCGCGACGATAGTGGCGAGGAAGCGCGAGCCGAGATTCTCAAACGCTGGGGACGCGCCGGGCTCGTCTCGCTCGCCTACGCCATCGTCGGCGCCCAAGCGTATCCCACGTTCAAGTACGCAATCGGCCACGGCCACGCGTGCGTTCGCCTAAAAGTTGGCGGCGAGACCCTCACGATGCAGCACCCGCAGGTCGCATGACCGCCGATCTCGCGAACCGGTTCGAAGCCCTGCGCCCAGAGCTCGTACGCCACGCCTATCGCATGCTCGGCGAGTACGGCGAAGCCGAGGACGTCGCGCAAGATGCGTACCTGCGCTGGAGCGCAGCCTTCGATGCCGCACCCGTCGAGAACGAGCGCGCGCTGGCGCGCACGATCGTCACGCGCCTCTGCCTCGACCGCATGCGCTCGGCCCGCGCGCGGCGCGAGGTCTACTTCGGCCCGTGGCTTCCCGAGCCGGTCATCTCCGAGGGCAGCGACGATCCCGCAGCCGCGGCGGCGCTGGCCGACGACATCTCGTTCGCTCTGCTCGTCGCGCTCGAACGCCTAGCGCCGCTCGAGCGCGCGGCGTTTCTGCTGCACGATGTGCTCGACGTGCCGTTCGGTGAGGTCGCGCAGACGCTCGGGCGCGCCGAGCCGGCCGTTCGCAAACTCGCGAGCCGCGCGCGCGAACACGTGCGCGACGCAGGGCGCCGATCGCACGCCGATCCCAACGAGCTGCTGCGCGTGCGCGACGCGTTCTTGGCGGCGATCCAAAACGACGATCCGGCCGCGCTCGAGCGGCTGCTCGCCGACGACGTCGTCTTCACCAGCGACGGCGGCGGTAAGGCGCCCGGGAGCGACGGTTCCGGTCGTCGGGCGCGAGCGCGTCAGCAAGTTCCTCTTGGGGCTCAAGAAGCAGCAGGGCTGGCGCGACGTCGTGCGCATGGACCTGGTGATGGTCAACGGCATGCCGGGCATCGTTTCGTCCACCGCCCGCGGCGTGCAAGACGCTGCCGCACTCGAGATCGTGAACGGCAAAATCGCGGCGATGTACGTCGTGCGCAATCCGGAGAAGCTGCGCCAGGTTATGGCACGTATAGAGAGCCGCTAGCAACGTCAAGCGTGAACGTTCGATTCGCCCAGAACTCATTGCCGACGTTGCAATCGTAGATGAGGTTCGTGAAGAGAACCTTCGGCGCCGGCAGCGCCGTACTCGGGAGGCCGTGCAGCCCAAGTTCGGGGATGGTCGCGACGACACGATCGCCGGCCGGCCCCGGGATGCGTTTGAGCTGCGGGTCGTCGAGATTCACGCCGAGCTTGCTCGCGAAGCGCTTGTCGATAAAGAAGCCCTGCGATCCGGTGTCGATCTCGCACAGCCCGCGCTGGCCTTTCCCGAAGTCGAACCACGCAAATATTCCCAGCGAAATGCTGCGGTCGTCGGAAACCTCGATCGGCACGCGGCTTTCGCCCGGCGCTATCGCCACCTTGCCGCCGTCTCTCAGGATCAACTGGTGCGCCTGGTAGTCGAAGGTTACCGCCTGATCGCGAAAAGCA
This sequence comes from Vulcanimicrobiota bacterium, assembly GCA_963739845.1. Classification (GTDB taxonomy): domain Bacteria; phylum Vulcanimicrobiota; class Vulcanimicrobiia; order Vulcanimicrobiales; family Vulcanimicrobiaceae; genus Cybelea. Next base: position 1,128,685 of record CAVUBQ010000002.1, read on the forward strand.
GTCGCCGAGATCAATCCGTCGACGCCGCTTCCGTCGAGCCCGGGCCAGATCGCCGCAGTCAAACTTTTTAGTTGAAGTTGGCCGCCGGCGAACGAGAGCGGGGGCAGTATCGCGGTGGGGAGATCGACGCGCTCGCCCTCCATCCGCCAGTTCGTGTAGCGGCCCTCGCCCGAAATGCCTAACCGGGCCGCGGCCTTTGCCGAGAGCACGTTCACGCCGGCTCCGAGGTCGACGATCATACGCAAGGGTTGATTCCCAATCGTCGCGTCGACCGTCACGAGTCCGCCCGTCAGCGAAAAGGGAATGATCTGCGCAGCCGCCGGGTACGGCAAAGCAAATGCCCCGGTGAGGAGCATGAGCGTCAAGCAAACGGAGCGATGGATCATCATCCATCATTCGGCTCCAACGCGACGGCGCCCTGATACGCCGCCGCGCTGGAGCTGTGGCCGGGAGGACGTATCGTTAGAAGTACGTTCCTGCTGGGCTGACGGCCACACCGAAGAAGGACGCCTCCGAGGTGGGTGAGTGGTAGGTGTTGATGACCTTCATTGCAGGATAGGAGTATTCGGTAACGCTGCCGAGGCTTGTGACGAAGAGCTCGGTGCGCTTGGAGTTAAAGGCCAGGTACTCGGGCGTACCGCCCGTCTTGACCTTCGGAGATGCCGGTCCCGATGTCGCCGATCGTGCGCGGGCTCACGCCGGCGCGCTCGGCCAGCTCTTCCTGCGAGAGATGTGCCTGCGCGCGATGCTGCTGTAAGAGCTCGGCGAGCCGCATCGCCTTTAGGGCTGATGCATCGGGACGATCAAGACGCGCGGATTGAAGTTCGCCGGCGGCGCGTCCGACGTGCCCGCCGGCGGCGCGACCGGCTCGACGCCGATCGACTTGCACGACCACGGGCTGGGGATCGTGCGCACGACGTCGTCGGGAATCATCGCCTGCTTCTGCGGGAATCGGCGGCGCGTCGCCGCGCAGGCGCGCTTCGTCGAAGCCGCCCGAGAGGTCGCCGGTCTGATCGCTTGCGTCGCGCGGGCCGATCGGTGCGTAGCGCGCCTCGTCGGGCAGCTTCGCCAGCGGCGTGCGATCGAAGAGATGCTCGACGAACTTGATCACCGACGCCTGATCGTCGTTCTCGTGCACGACGCCGGTGCGCGCGTAGGGCGAGATGAGCAGCATCGGCACGCGCTGGCCGTTGCCGCAGGGATGGCCGTCGGGGCAGACGAGCCACTTCGGCGGCGGCACGTGATCCCAAAAGCCGCCGGGATCGTCCCACGTGATCACGATCGCCGATTGGCTCCAGTACTTGCTGCGCGCGATCTCGTTGACCAGCGCCGCGACGTCGGCCTCGGCGATCTGCGAATCGGACTCGCCCGGATGGTCGTCGTCGCCGGTGAACGTAAACGGCGCGGCGTTGGCCGGATGCAGATCCTGATTGCTTCCGAATCCGCCCTTTAGGTAGAAGAGGCCGCCGTCGCCGAGCTTTCCGCCTTCGACGTCGGAGGCGAACTGCGTGATGTCGGCTACGTGGCGATCCATCGTCTGGTTGTTCGCGACGTAGCCGAAGTAGTGCGGCGCGAGGTGGTGCGTCACCAGCGTGACGCGCCCGGGATCTTTCGGGTTGGCGTAGCCTTGCTGATACCACGTCCAGCCGACCGGCGCGCTGCCTTGCGTGCGCAGGAAGGCGATGTCGTCGCCGATGTCTTGCGTGTACTTGGTCAGCTGGCCCGCTTCGGCGCCCTCGAGGTTGAGCAGCACGTTCGCGTAGGTCTGGTCGACCTGGTGTTCCTTGCTGTAATCGGCGGTGTTGTACGGCCCCCACGCCGGATCGAGATCGACGAACATCGGCACGCCGCGGCCGCCGGCGCCTTTCGGCTCGGCCGTGTAGGGCGGCCCGGCCGCGCCGTAGCGCGCGTACTCGGTCTCGCCGTTTTGCGCCGCGATGATCTCGACGTTGCTCGGCGCCGACGGTGCGCGCGCGCCTTGGAAGAACGAGTCGTAGAGCGCGAAGCGGCTCGCGTACATCCAGAGGTAGGGAATCGTGTCGCAATCGACGTGCGCCATCGACTCGTCGCCGACCGATGCTGCTTCGGCGTCGTCGGTCATGCCGAGCGCGGCTTTCGCTTTGGCCGGGAGACTTTGCGCCCATTTGCCTTCCGCGCCGACGAAGCCGTCCATCGTGTCGCCGTGGATGCCGGCGTCCATGAAGTCGCGCGCGTTGTTTAGCAGGCCGACGTCGGGCGCGACGATGCGAAACGCGTGTGTCTGGCGCTTGCGCGATCGGGTTATACTGCGTGAAGCCGTGCGCGGCGGCGTCGGGCGTGTAGATGCCGTTGGCTCCGGGGAACGTGCCGAAGTAGTGATCGAACGACCGGTTCTCCTGATAGATCACGAAGACGTAGCGCACGCGATCGTGGATCAGGCTCTGCAGCGACGGCGGCCGGAGGCGGGCTCGGGCCCACCGCGACGAGCGTGAAGAGAGCACCCAAGAGAACGAGAGGTCGCATGCCTGCGCTAGTTCGCGTTTTAACGCGCCGAAAGCCTGGGTAGTAGGCGAGAATGCGACACCTTTTATTCACTGGGCTGGCGGTTGCCGCACTCCTCGTGCCGAGCGGTGCCTCGGCGAAGACGGCCTCCGCGTTTGGGATCGTCCTGCAACGTTGCGTCGTGAATGAAACGGGAACTCACGCGAACACCGACGGCGTCAACGTTGTCTATTACAACTCCCATCAAACCCCCGCGACCGAAGTGGACTTCTACGTCAAGTATCACGGCAAGGTCTACACGATGATCGATCACGGGTCGTTTACGCACTACGCGCAGATCAACCACAATCTCGGGAACATGCTCGTTGGAAATGTTTGGCAAGGTCAAGATCCGGAGCTCTGCATACCGTCGCGGGTCGTCTTTGCGACCGGGAGAGTGCTCGAGTAGCGCTGCGGCGCTAAGGGTCTAGATACGGATCGCGGCCGGGATCACCGCCCTCGGCCGCGCTCTTCAAGCGCGCCAAGTAGTGCTGCCAGCCTTCGTTATGCGAAGTCCGTGATTCGTCGGTCGGCAGGCGATGATGCACCAGACGCACGAGCGTTCCGGGCGTTCGCTCTTCGAGCGTAATTTCGACCAGCGTCGATCCAGGCTCGATGCCCATCATCTCGTTCTCATAACCCCAGGTAAAGGCGACTTTGCGGTTCGGAACGACCTCAACGTAGCTTCCGCGCGCCACCGTTCTACCGGTCGGCGAGACGCGGTATATCCCATCGGGCCGCGTCGAGTACGGCCTCGTTCATCGTTCGTCGCGCTCAGCCCGGATGTCCGTCGTCGCCGCGCCGGCGGGTGAACGCGCAAAGAGTCGATCCAGGCGAGCCAACGATCGCTGCGCCCTCGAGGTTCCGCCCGCCGTGTCGCGCTGCACGCTTTGGGCAAGGTAGGCGCTACGCGAGAGGCCCAGCGCGCGCGCCTTTTCGTCGATCCGCCGCAGCACGAGCTTGTCGATCGAAATCAACACCTTCATGTCTGCGAGTATATCCCAGGTATATCCCACCTGGCCAAGGCGGCCGCGATTGAATAAGGGCTCATTCGGCGGCATGCGGAAGAGCCGGCGATGACCGACCGCCTTACGCTCGTGCTCAAGTGGCTGCTGGTCATCGTCCTTGCCTTCTACGCAGGGCAGGTCGTGCTCGAGTTCCTCAACCGAATTCGCCCCGTCATCTACATCTTGATCGCGGCGATCTTTCTCGCGTACCTGATCTATCCCGTCGTCCAGCGGCTGCGGCGCAGAATGCCGCTGGTTGCGGCGATCGCCCTCGTCTATGCGGCGATTCTCGTCGTGATCGTCGTCGGTGGGTACTTCATCGTTCCGCGCATCATGGACGATGTCACCATGCTCGTGCAGCGCTATCCGGATCTGATCGCGCGCCTGAACTCAATCGTCTACGATCCAAACGATCCGCTGACCGCGCGCCTGCCGCAGTGGATGCGAAACGAGCTTGCGGCGGTGCCGGCCGAGCTCGCGGCGTGGGTGAAACTCCACGGCTTCGAGTCGTTCGGCCATATCGTCGTCGTGCTGGCCGGAACCTTCGCCGCCGTGGCGATCTTCATCATCGTGCCGCTGGTCGCGGCGTATCTGTTGCTCGATCTGGAGAATCTGCGACGCGGTCTTGCTGCGATCGTTCCGAAGGAGCGCTTGCAGGTCACGTTCGATGTGCTCGCGGAGATCGACGGCGTGATCGGCGGCTTCATCCGAGGCCAGCTGCTCGTGGCGCTTCATCGTCGGCGTGCTGATCACGATCGCGCTGCTGCTGCTCCACGTGCGCTATGCATTCTTGCTCGGTCTGCTGGCCGCGGTCGGCGATTTGATTCCCTACGTCGGAGCGGTCCTCGCATTCGTTCCCGCGTTCATCTCTTCGCTGCTCAACAACGGCTGGGTCAACGCGCTGCTGGTTACCGGCGCAATCGTCATTATCTACGAGGTCGAAGGGCATCTCATCGCGCCCAACATCGTCGGCAGCCAGGTTCGGCTCAGCCCGTTCATCGTGCTGCTGGCGCTGTTGATCGGAGCCGAACTGGGCGGCATCTTCGGAATGCTGATCGCCGTGCCGGTGGCCGGCGTGCTGCGGGTTGTGGGGCGGCGCGTTCTCGCCCGCTCGCGGGCGAACTAGGTTACGACGCCAACACCCCGGTCAGGAGTTGAAGCTTGCGTTCGGTCTCGGATCCGGGCGCGGCGGTAAGCACGACCATGCGCATGTCGCCGTCGCCGGGGATATCGAGGGCGGTGTGATCGAGGATCAGCTCGCCGACCTCGGGATGGTTGAAGCGCTTGAGGCCCTCGGTCGTGCCGAGCACGTCGTGCTCCGCCCAGAGCCTGCGGAAGTCGGCCGAGTTCGTGCGCAGCTCTTCGATCAGCTCGATGAAGCCCGGATCGCTGGGATACTTGGCGGCGACGGCGCGAAATTGCGCGGCTGCTCGGCGCATCGTGCTCTCCGGATCGCCGTAGCGGCAGCGCGAGGCCGGATCGCAGAAGAGGCGCCACACCATATTGCGGGGCTCGCCCGGTCGCGCTGGAGATGTCGATCACCGCGTCGGCGCTGGCGTTCCAGGCGAGAATGTCAAAGCGACGGCCGCGGATATATGCCGGCAGCGGGTTCAATCCGTCGAGGACGCGGCGCACCAGGTCGCTCACGTGCTCCTCTTCTTGCGGGGCGAACGTCAAAGCGAGCCCGGCCAGGAGGTAGAGGTGCCGGCGCTCATCGGAGGTGAGCTGCAGCGCGCGGGCGATGGCGTCGAGCACGTCGGCCGAGACGTTGATCGGCAGCCCTTGCTCGAGGCGGGTATACCAGGTCGCGCCGATGCTGGCCAGCAGCGCTACCTCTTCACGGCGTAGGCCCGGGGTCCGGCGGCGCGGGCCGTCGGGCAGGCCGACGTCTGAGGGCATGATCTTCGCGCGGCGCGTCTTCAGAAAATCGCTGAGCTCGAGGCGGCGCTCGGGGGTTGAGTTCATCGGGAGAACCTCTAAGGTAGGCGGGCCAGTACTAGGATAAACACGGGTCTGGTCATAGTATCTCATCCGCGGTAGCCTAAGCGCAAGCCTTACCCTCCAGAACCACAGGACTCACATGCCGGTTGCCGAGAGAGCCGCCGTCACGGTCGGCCTCGTTCCCCCTCGTGCCATGAAGGCCGCCCCGCGGCCGGCGCCGCCGAGCGCGTCGCTGGTCGAGTACGGTGCGCGCCGGTATCTCGTCGTGGTCGGCGTTATGCTCGCGGCGCTGTTGCAGACGGTAGATCTCACGATCGTCAACGTCGCGCTTCCGACCGTTCAGGGCAATCTCGGTGCCACCACCGATGAGGCGACGTGGGTGTTGACCGCGTACGTGATCGCCAACGTCGTTGTGATTCCGCTCGCGCCCTGGCTGCAGCTGCGCTTCGGGCGCAAGAACTACTTTCTCGCGTCGATTGCGGGATTCACGATCGCGTCGTTGCTCTGCGGCTTCGCCACCTCGCTGACCGCACTGATTTTTTTCCGCGTGGTGCAGGGCGCGTTCGGCGGCGGCCTGCTCGCGACGGCACAAGTCGTGCTGCGCGACACGTTTCCGCCTGCGCAGCTGGGCATGAGCCAATCGATCTTCGCGCTGGGAACGATCGTCGGTCCATCGGTCGGCCCGACGTTGGGCGGTATCCTGGTCGACAACTTTTCCTGGCCGTGGATCTTCGACGTGAACCTCGTTCCCGGGATACTGGCCTTCGTGATCTTATTGCGCTACATGCGCGAGGATGGGCGGCGCGTGCGCGCGCCGATCGATCGTCACCGGCATCGGTTTGTTGATCGTCGCCGTCAGCTGCATGCAGTTCGTGCTCGATCAGGGGCAGCATAACGACTGGTTCTCAGACCCGTCGATCGTCGTTTCTACGTGGCTCGCGATCGCCGCCGGCGTGGCCTTCGTGTGGTGGGAGCTGCGCGTGGATCAGCCGGTCGTGGACATACGCGTACTGCGCAGCCCCGCCGTCGCTGCGGCACTCGCGATCGCCGCCGCCTACGCCGCCGTCATCTTTCCGAGCCTCTTGCTCTTGCCGCAGTTCACCATCGACAACCTGGGCTTGACCAGCACGCTGGCCGGGAGTGCTGATCGGGATTCGCGCCCTGCCCGTGCTGCTGTTGACCATTCCGGTCGCTCGGATCACCGGCATTCCGCGCTTCGACTTGCGCTGGGCGATCGGCGGCGGCTTGGCGGTTGCCGGGCTCGGCACGCTGTGGCTCGCGAGCGCAGTTACGACGACGAGCGACTTCCACTCCTTCGTCGGTCCGCTCTTGGTCATCGGCGCCGGCTCGGCGTTCGTCTATACGCCGTTGCTCGTCGCGACGATGCGCGCGGTCGCGCCCGACGCGGGCGCGAAGGCGGCATCATTTATCGTCCTGTTCTTCCAGCTCGGCGGTTCGATCTCGTCGGCCGGGATGGTCGCCTTCTTCGACCGCCGCCTGCAGTTCCATCAAACGATTCTCGCCGCGCAAACGACGCTCTCTAGGCTGCCGATAACCGAGTTCTTGAAACACGGCAGCCTCAGCCAGCTTGCCGCGGCCGTCGAAGCCCAAGCGGCTGCGCTCTCCTACGCGGACGCGTTCCTCGTCACCGGCGCCGCCGCGATCCTTATCGTCCCCAGCGTGCTGCTCTTGGCACGCAGAACCACATAGGAGTCTCTCAAACGATGCAAACCGAAGCTGCGTGCGATCGGCTCTGCGACGATATCGCCACGCTTCTGCTCCTCGTGCAGCCGGCGACGCCGGTGGCGGCATTTGCGGCAGCGCGCGCAACGCGCGACGTCGCCTCCGCCCTGCACCACGCCGCCGGCGATCCTGCGAATCCTCGCTGGCACGACGCGATCGAAAGCCTGGAGCATTTTCTCAACTACCCCGCGCGCTCTCCCGAAGCGAGGGCCTCTTCTCAACTGCTCGAGCTGCGCGCGTTCGTCGAGGAGAACGCCGCCTAAAGCGCGGTCAACCTAGCCGGACCCGATCCACTTCACTACGACCTTGTCATCCGAAAGAATGGCTGACACGGTGTCATTTCCGCCCGATCCGGTGATCTCAACGGTGATGGCGCCATTCGCATTCACGTTGAAGGCGTGGTCCTTGGTGCCGGCCGAACAGTTCTGAAAGACCACCGTCGAGAAGACCGGCAGGATGGATGAGATACCTTCCACGATCCATTCTGCGGAGGCGCCGATGCTCGTGACGTTATTAGGCGGCGTGATGCCGATGCTGGTCGCCACGTTGCTTGTCTTGTTCAACATCGAACAAAAGCCATGGTCGGGTTGGGGCGCGCAGACGAGCACCGTAATATAGTCGCCCGGGTTGATCGGAAAGTTGGTAACCTGAATTGGTGGCAGAGTATACCACTCCGTCCATACCCAGTTGACAGTGCTGCTGCCGGTAACCGTGGCGGCAGTGCCCGCCTGCAACACTTGCCCGTTGTTATATCCATCAATTCCCACCCAGAAGCCCACGGTTTGGCCGCCCGGCGGTTCGTTGGGAATCGGCGTCACGTTTGGAATAAACCACTCACCATACACGGTGTTCACCGGTTCGGGAGGGTTATAGTTTAAGACGGTTCCTAGCACGACCGCGCCTGCCCAACCGCTTGGGCTGAAATCTTTGACCTCGATTCTTTTATCGAGTACCGGCCGTTTCCGTTTGGCCATTACGGGATCGATCGCTATCTCTGCTTTAATGAACCGCGGCTTTGAAGCTAAGGCCCTGTCCCAGATGGCGCGCAGGTGCGGTTCCCGTGCCGCATCCGGCCGGCGCGGAAATCCGTGCTTTCGCAGCAGCCGTTCCTCGGCTACGTTGGGGTCGAAGCCCTCGGGCGGTGCATCGTAAGCGATAAAGTGGCTCAATGCCTCTTGGTCAGTCATTTTTTGCATGCTTTGGTTCCTTTCTCGGCTTTAGCACGGCAGACTTACGTTCGGCCATTGCCCGATCGATGGCGAGCACGGGTTTTATGAATGCCGGCTTTGAGGTCAGAGATTCGTCCACCAGCTCTCGTGCAAGCGCAGACATGTCCGCATCGGTAGCAGTTTCCGACGAAGGTAAAAGCCCTCCGCCGGCGGTGTAATGCTTTAGCGCTTCCCGATCGGTCATTTTACGCTTACGCTTGGCCATGGCTGCAGCTTATCTCCCGGCGTTCGATCTTCTTTAACAGCGCTTTGAGGGTCTTAGCGTTATGGTTGCCGGCCATCCCTTGCAACTGATGCTCGGGCGTCGGCAACGATTGTTCCCTGCTTACCTCGAACAGCGAAATAAATCGCTGCGTTGTCGTAACTTCCAAAGGTTTGGCGCTTCGATTAGCGTGCTGCCGTCGAGGATCGGAGACGCTTATTATGGACTGGCATTCCCGGTTAAATGAATCCTGAAAGGCTGCGGAGCAGGCGAAGGCAGCTTCTCGCCCAACGCGTTCCAATAGCAACTTCTGCAGGAAGGACCAGGCACCGGTATCGCTATGAATCGATTGTTCCGCGACCACCGTGTTTTCAGCCAGTGAATTTACTTGCGAATATTGTTGCCTGAAAGTGCCGTCGACATACCAATGCCGCGAGCAGTGATTTGCATTTATCAGTCCGGAGTCAATGATGAAAAAGGAGCCGGTACACAGGCCCGCTATCTCCGCACCGGCTCGATACTGTTTTCGGATCCAAGGAATCAAAGCAGAATTTCAGCTGAATCGTTTCGGAGATATTGCCGGCCATCGCTGGTATGATGGCTACGTCGGTTGCGGCAACCTCCTCGAGCAGAAGGTCCGGCTTTACAGCGAAATGTGCACCGTACAAATCAGCGCTACCGGCACTGCCAACCAAATGCACGTCGAAAGCTGCTCCGGCGGCTCCCTTAGCGAGATGGTGATTCGCCAGGTCGAAGATCTTGAACAGACCGACGACGCTGCTCAGCAACACACCGCTGCGCGGCAGCAAAATGGAGACATGGGTCACGGCGTAATCGTAGCGTGCATGCTCGCCTCCGCTCTTCCGAGGAGACTCTCGACTCGGGAGGGTGGTGATTCTTCAGGAGGGGCGCGTAGCCTTTTGTCCGTGCCCCAGGCGCAAGAAAGGGGTCGTCGCGAATCGAACGATGCCGAAATGAACGTGATGCGGTTCATTCGCTGCATCGCCCTGGTCGCGGTCGCGAGCGTCGGTTCGCCCGTCGCCGGCGTAGCGGCGCCGATCGACGAGCTCGAGCGCTTTGCAGGAACCTGGCAGAGCCAGGGGACGTTCGTCGAAACACCCTACAGCAAGGCCGGGCCTGCGACGGCAACGACGACCTGCGCGTGGTCGGGGGATCGCCTCTTCATGATCTGCCAGCAGGTCGTGACGATGGCGGGCAAACGCGACGACGATCTCGGTATCTACAGCTACGATGAGACTTCTGGCAGCTACCGGTTCTACAACGTCCATCCGGGTCGCACGACGGACACGACGATAACCGTACACGGCGACACGATTACTTATCCGTTCTCGTTCACCGACAACGGCAAGAACGTTACGATCCGGACGCTCAACGTTTGGAAGAGCGCCGACCTCTATACGTGGCGCACGGAATACTCGACCGACGCGGGCGCGAACTGGGCGCTGATGGCGTCAGGAACGTCTCGTAAGCAATGATAACGTTACCTCCGCTCGACAATAACGTCGTCGTTATCCGAGTGGATCCCGGCGACATTCACGTGACCGGAGACATCAACAACGGCTGTCTCGTCTTCCTCGAGAGCACCGGCGGCAACATTACGATCGACGGCAACATCAATGGAGGCTGTCGGCTTACGCTCAAGGCTGCTAGGAACGTGTTCATCGGCGCGAGCAGCGACTCCGGCACGATCAACGGTAGCAGTCAGCTGCAGGCCGTAGCCGGCGGGTCCATCGCGATGGGCAATTCCAATGGCTCATGCACCGTCGACTTGAGCGCACACGGAGACATCACCGTGCGCGGAGATCTCAACGGCAGCTCGACTGCGCGCTACATCGCCGACGGCGACGTTACGATTACGGGCAAGATCGACGGATCGAGCCGAGCCGACCTCGTGAGCAACCACGGATCGGTGCTCATCGAAGGCAAAGTAGACGGCAGCAGTAAGGTCTGGCTCACCGCTGCCGGCGCCGTGCGAATCGGCACGACGGGCGGCGACGACGACCGTAAGATCGCCGGCGACAGCTTCGTTTCGGCCACTTCTGGGGGCTTCATCGAGCTTGGCACGTATATCTCTAACGGTAATACGGTCGTCGACTTTATGGCCTGCGGCAACGTCACCGTCGGAAAAGACATCTCCGGTGGCGCCACCGTGCGGCTCCTCTCCGCCACGGGCACGATCGCCGTCAGCGGTATCATCACCGACTCAGGCACGAGCGTGCAATCGTTTCCCGCGCTCACCAACCCCAATGTCCAAAACGGCGCCAGCGCTGTCACCAAGGAGTGGGCCTCGCCCGATCCGCTTTGCCTGGCGGAGCAACAGAACGGCTCGTGGTGGGAGAACTGGTCGCAAACGTTCGGCTACGTCGTCCCCGAGCGCGTCGTGCCGCGATCGCTCGAGGAACTCGTAGCTGTTGTCGTCGGCGCCGGAACCCCCGACATGCCCGACACGACGCCGGTGAAAGCGGTCGGCGGCGGCTGGTCGTTCACCGATGCCTCGCTACCGATCGTGCAATCCTCGGATGTCAACCGCATATCGCTTCTCTTAAAGGGCCGTCCCGCGCAGCAGGATCTCCACGACGTCTTGGACGGCCTCTCCGATGTGGCTGCCGTCCCGATGGATTTACTGCCGGGCGCCGTTATGCGTAACGTCGCGTTTTCAACCGCGTACGACCAGCAGTCGCTGCGACAGATCACGACGAGCGGCGCCCAGTTGCCGTCGCTCGCGACGAAGGCGCGACTCATCGACACGAGGGGCCTTGCGTCCAGCCTGCAATGCGAATTTCCAAACATCCGGGCATCCATACCCGGCACCGTCGGCGTTGTTCCGCGTCCGGACCTTCTCTTTCACGTCGAGGCCGGAATTACGATGGCCGACCTGCAGCAGTTGCTCGATCATCAGTTCCCGCGCCTGGCCTTGCGCGCCACAGGCGGATCGCCGGGCGCCACGCTGGCCGGGACGTTGTCCACGGCGACGCACGGCGGTGAGTTCAAATGGACGTTGCTCGTCGACAGCGTGCGCGCAATCCATCTCGTTGGGCCGGGCGGCGAGCAGTGGTGGATCGAAGGGGACGAGCCGGTTGCCGACCCGGTGAAGCTGCAGCAGCGCTACCCGAAGATCGACGCGGCGCATTTTATCGGCGGAGCGTGGAGCGGCATTCCCGGGCTCAACGCGCAGGACGTGCTCAATGCCGTCACCGTTTCGATGGGGACGATGGGCGTCATCTATTCGGTGGTCTTCGAAGTTGTGCCGCAGTTCGGAATGCGCCAAATCGTGCATCCGACTACGTGGAGCGATCTGCTGACGACTGCCGGTATAACGGAGGACCAGCTTCGAGCTAACGATTCTGTCGCAAACACAACGCTGCTCAAGACGCTGTTAAATGGGAGCGCGAACGGTACGGGAATTCCGTTTCCCGACAACGTCTATGCGGACCTCGCGATCAACCCGATCAACAAAGACTGCTGGATACTGAATCGTCACCCTACCCCTCATATTCCCATTGACGCAAACGCTTCGCCGGCGGCGATGAATGATTATCTGACCGCGCTCGGGCTGGCGCTGGCGCAGCACGACGATTTCCTAGGCGATAAGCTCATGGGCCGGCATATTCGACTTTTTGCAGTGGCACACCGATCTCGGCGGTTTCATTACGCATCAGATTATCCCCGGAGACCCGCAGAAACTCTTGTCGTTCATCACGCGCTTGCCCGACGCGCAAGTCGCAGCTGTCGCGCTAGGCGTCGTTCAGACGATGGCCAACATGGCCAACGATCCGGGCAATCCGGAGCGCGGGCTCGCCTTCTTCGGCGACCTGCTCAGCGGCTTCTTTCACGCGCTCGAAGGGACGCTACCCGGCATCAACTCCGACGCCACCGCGGTCTCCATCAAGCTGGGTGCAATAGGCTGGCCCGACACCGGCGTACCGGGGCGCGGGTTAGAGGTCGCTCTCGACGCGACTAATGCATTTAGCTTCTTGCAGACGGCGCTGTTTGACGATGTCCTGGAAAACGTGATGCGCAACGGTAACAATCCGCTCGTAGGTTACATCTCGATCAGAGTATGTCCGCCGACCAAGACGCTCATGGGTATGCAGCAGTACTCGCCGCTCTCGGTCATGCTCGAGGTGGTAGCGTATCGTTCGCCGGAAGCCAATACGGTGATGGACGCGATCCAAGACCGCGCCGTGAATTTCCCGGGACCGGGTCCTAAACCGATGCTGCACTGGGGGTTGGAGAACGACTTGGTCACCGCGGCGCACCTCGCCGCGACGCCTTTGGGCCAAATTTACAAAGGGACGATGACCAAACTCGACGCCTTTCGCGCGGTGCGCACGTTCCTTCGCCACGGGCACGCCCCGGTGTTCGATAACGCGTTCTCGGCCCGAATGGGCCTGTAAACCAGCTAGTAATCCCGCCAGAGCATCGCCGCAATGGCGCCTTGATCTTGAAAGACGCTAACGAGATCGAGGAGTTTTGCGATCGGCACGTGGTTGACCACGAGTTGGAACGTGAGATGGTGCCCGTTCTTGGTGGTGATGAAGCCGCCCAGCGCTTGCGCCTTGAGCTCCGGCGCTCCCGCCGCGTTGGGGCCGACGTACGTCCCCGTCTTGGCGCGGACGTTGCCGGCGGCACCCGCTAGCGTCGGGTCCGATGCGAAATCCTTGACGAATGCCAGCGAACCATCGACCCCTAACACCGGCAGCGCATCGATGAACGCCTTGGAGGCCGGGCTCTTCGCGAGTTCGTCGAGCATTTTCGTAACGGCTACGCTTGTCGCGGTCGTTTCTCCGCCGCCGCTGCCGTCGATGAAGTGATATTGATCGGTCGCAATCCCCCAATGAGCTTGTAGGTTCTTCCGTTCGAACGCCAGCGCAGCGTCCATCGAAGGGGCGCTGTTTTTGACCCCGAGCAGCACGAGGCTGGTGTCGGCGCCGATGTTGTAGCTGATCTTCAAGATGAACTTGGCGTCTTGGCCGTAGCGCATGCCGGTAAGTTTGGCGACCTTGTTCGCCGGAGCGTACGCGCTTCGCAGCGGTAGGAGCGCGACGGGATTCTGCTGCACGACGGGCGCGGTCACGCTGACGCCGGCGGCGCGCAGCGCTTCGATAAAGACGGTGCGGGCGTAGTTCGTGGGCTGGACGATGCGCACGGTTTGCACGAGGGTCGGCTCACCGGTCAGCGGCGGCTTGAAGTCGCTCGGCAACGAACCGCGGATCGTTGCGGTGCAGCCGGGCTTGCCGATGCAGGCCGGGAGCTCCGGGTCGACCTTCAGCGTGTCCTTCGAGCCTGCGGCGCCTACGCGCAGCGCGTTGTCGACGCGCAGCGCCGCCGAGATCGGGCGCGTCGTCATGTTCGCAAGCGACCCGGGCGTCCCGCCGGGTACGATCGATGCGTCCACGACGTCGTCGTTGACGAAGATCGGCCGAACGTAAAACTGCTCGCGGAAGAAGAACGGCTGAAACAGGCGGTCGTCGATGACCACGTTTCCGGCGACGCGCCTGATTCCGGCGGCTCTGACCGAGCGCGCGAGCGCGGCGTAGCCGGCGAGCGGATTCGGCTTGGTCAAAATGGCGTTGCCCAAACCGTTGGCTTCGTTATGATCCCAGTTGCTGACGGCGATCGTTCCATCGGGATTGGTGCGGCCGCCCATCGTCAAGTCCCCTGAAGCGACCACGACCAAATTCCCGCGCAGCAGGCCGTTCGCATCGACGCTGCCCGTGCGGTAGACCGGCGTATCGTAGGTGTGATTTGGGCCGACCGCGTTGAGCAGTTGTCCGACGCTGAAGACCTTGCGAACCGAGCCGATATAGAACTGCCGCTGAGAGTTAATATTGAAGATGACTTTATCGCCGTCGAGAACGCGCAGCCCCCAGATGCTGTTCTTGTACTTCGGTTTGTCGAAGACCGCGCGGATATCGGAAGGGACGGCTGCCGCGCGTTGCCCGGCGGGCGGCCGACCGATGCCGACGACGTGGCAAAGGTCGACAGGATCGCGGCTGCGACCAACATGGAGATGCCGCGGATGTTACGATGCGAGCGTTTGTACAATTGGATACGCCTCCGTCGCACGGCCGTTCGGCTGCTCCGTTGCGCCGGCCTTCCGCTCGCGGTCGCTCGCAACGGCAGGTGGCCGGTCGGCGGCACAAAAAGGGTTCGCAGTGCGGAAATATTTGCTCGCGCTCAGCGCGCTAATTCTCGGTTGTTTCGTGGTTGCGCCGAAGGCCGGAGTCGCCCAGGCGCCGGCATCGGTCTCGAGCCCTACCGTTCAGTCGGCGATCGTTGCCGCAATCGAAAAGGATCGTAAGCGCTTCGGTGGACGGACGCCGCTGCCGGCGGTCCTGATCGGCGTCTGGGATGGCAAAGGCGCCGGTTTCGTTCACGCCTTCGGGTACGCCGATCTACAGCATCGCGTTGCGCTGACGACCGCCGATCACTTTCGCGTCGGCAGCAACACGAAGACGTTTGTAATCAGCGTTCTGCTGCAGCTGGTCGGCGAGAAGAAGCTCGGCCTCGACGATCCGCTGAGCCGCTTCAATCTCGGCGTCACGATCCCGAATGCCGAAAACATTACCGTGCGCGAGCTCGCCGACATGCGAAGCGGCCTCTTTGAAGCCTACGACACGCCGCAGTTCGACCAGCTGAACTGGAAGGTGCCGAAGGATTTCGATCCGCGCATGCTCGTCCGGTGGGCGGTGGCGCAGAAGCCGTACTTCGCGCCCAATAAGGGCTACCGTTACAGCAACACCAACTATCTGCTCCTGGGCCTGATCATCGAGAACCTTACGCACGACACGGTAGGAAACGAGATTCGCAAGCGGCTGCTGGTGCCGTTTGGATTGACGCAGACGTCGTTCCCGGCTACCGAGGAGATGCCGAGCCCCTGGGCACGCGGTTACGAACTCGACAAGCAGCGCAACTGGCAAGACGTGAGCAACACCGTTCCCGTCGCGTTCATGTGGTCGGCCGGCGCGATGATCTCGGATATGGCCGACATCCGGCGCTGGATCAAGCTCTATGCGACCGGCCAGGCGAGCGGTGCGGCGACGTATCGCGACCTGATCAACTGCATCCCGTTCCTGGGGAACACCTCGTTCGGCTTAGGGATTACGTGCAGCGAGGGCTGGTACGGCTACACCGGCGCGCTCCCGGGCTACAACACGGCCGACTACTACTCGCCCAAGACCGGCATCACGATCCTCGCGTGGACGACCTATCAAGCGCCGGAGCCGGTAGAAGGCGTGGCGAGCGTGATGGTCCGCGACATCGCTCGAATCCTAACTCCGACACACGTCCCGTTCGTATACGGCTCGATCAAACCGTAGTCACGGCGGGCGCCCTTCGGGCGTTTTTGCCGGTAACGTGGGAGCATCTCGATTCATCCGCGCGGCGCTTGCCGGCGCGATCGTGGGACTGGTTACGATTACGCTCTACCTCATCGTGGAGCGCGCCATCGCGGAGCACCTTCCGGTCACGCTTACATTAAAGCAGCTGATGCTCTGGGACGCATCGAACGCCTATGGTGCCGCAGCATTCGAGGGCGGATGGCCGATGTCACTGATCGGACTGGCGATGGATTTCGCCGTCTCGCTGGTGTGGGCAGTCGTTTTTACATTTCTCTACCTTCGCATCCCCGGCGTACGGCGCAGCGTGGTTGTTTCAGGCCTCGCCTTCGGGGCCGTGGTGATGCTCGTTATGCTCTACGCCGTTGTGCCGATCGGACACGCGATGCGGATGTCGAGTACGCCGGCGCATATCCTCAACGTTCTTATTGCGCATACCGTCTTCTTCGGGTTACCGCTTGCCTTGACGGTCCGTACTGTGGTTGGCTCCCAGCTAACGGCGTAGGCAACGCGAACCATTGCTTCACGGAGCCTGAACCTGAGCGACCGGGCCGGGCTGGCCGGCTGTTCCGGAAGCGATTACCAGATGTCCGCAATGCAAGGCGCGTTAAGCACCGCGATCAGGGCTGAAGCGTCCTCGGGCTAAGCCGAAGCTAAGTCAAAAAAGCACGTCTGGGAACGGTGCCCCGGAAAAGTGAGCGGAAATTTGGTAACGGCAACGGGAATCGAACCCGCGAATCGGGGCCCCGGCCGCGACCGTCGACTACCGAATGGTCCTTTCGTGTATGGGCTTTCGCGGTTTCGAGTCCCGGCGAGTCTTGCGTAGTCCGTTAGATCGGCATTACAAGGAGCCGGCGCTGCCACCGTCGCTCTCGGAAAGGTTCCGACTCATTCCTGCAGAAGTGATTTTCATTCCCATGCTTTAGTGAGGAGATGCCTTCAATGGACGCTAAATCGCCTGAAGTTATGGCTCTAATAGAGAAGCTGAAATCGAATCACACGCCGCTAAAAGATAGTACGACAGTTCACGAGGACTGGAGCATCATCTTTAGCAGCAAGCACTATGTCCTTATTATAAAAACCGATCCACCCATTGAACCAACCAAGAGCTTCGAGATTCGCGGCAAACACCTTACTGCAGACAGCACGGTTGCTGATGTCGTTGCCGCTCTGAAACTCTAACGTCTAGCGGAGGGCGAACTTCCGCCCTCCCGCCATATATCGAAAGTCACCTGACCTTTAGATCGAGCTGCGCCATTTATGAACAGCACTTCCGCCCTCGAAGACACCTTGGCTTCAGCGACTCGAAATCTCGATAAGTGGATAGCACAGAACCTGGATCATTTCTCCCCTCTCGGCGGAGAAGAGGGAGACAAGCTCTGTTACAAGTTGAAAGCATTTGACGAGCTTTGTATGTACCTGTCTATCGGCGACGAGCGCACGAGCGCGCCCGTTCCACGAGAGATTCGTGACTTCGCCAGCTCCGTGTGTGTAAACCCCCGTTATCTATCAACCGTTGTCTCGTCGCCTCGAGAACTTCTCCTTTACATCTATCCAATCATATACATGGTCCGGAATCGCTTACCGTCGTGGCGCGAAATGAGGGCGTATGCGATATCGGTAATTTCCAGCGACTTGTTCTTTTCGACGGAACGTCTTCCGTGTCGACTATTGGACGCTTTGTTCTGCCTTTGGCAACTCGATCCAGGAAATGAGCGGCTGAGTCTTTTTGGAAATGCATGGTCTGTCGGGAGCGGCGCGCATCCTCCCCATGCCGGTTGGAGTACGGCTTCTGAGTATTATACGTACACGCACAGTATATTTTTTGGGACTAAGCTTGGGCTGGATTCACACGGCTATGACCTTAGCGGCAAAAATGCGCAAAGCGAGGACGCGGTCGAATTCGGGATCCTCAGGTTTCTTTCCGAATCAAACATCGATATAGCCTTAGAGCTAGTGTTGTGCCAGATGTTGCTAAAGCATAAAGATACGATCGGGGGGTCGGCCCTGTGTCTCTCCCATTTGTTTGCAGATATAGACCTCCATGGATATGCGGTTGGTCCGACGCCTGCGGGCGTTGATCTTTTTAGCGACTCCGAGAAGACCTGGTTTTGCAATTACCATACATCCCTGGTCGCGGCGATAGCGCTTCGTTACGCCCAAGGGCGGTATCTGCCGGATTTTATTCATTCTTTGGAACGGCGGGGGGCTTCAAATATGAAGCTCTCTACGCTTTTCGAGGTAGGCTCGATATTTAAGCGGATGGCGTCCGGCGAAATGACGCTGAGCGGCGCGCAAGACACGCTTGCCGATCTTCACCATGCTTTTGGCCTGGAGTTCGCTGGACGAATCCAACGCTACTTACATATGCTTTCGGAGTTTATCTGAACGCGTTTCCCGGTTGCCACTTGAGACGTAAATCTCGTCGATGCCGAGCAACCGAGGCGTCTCCAACTGTGTCCGCACCCAACGCGCGGCGATCGCGGCCGAGAAACTTCACGCGCCACGGGGCATGTACAGCGAAGCGCACGATCTGGTCTTTCCCGATCCGACCGGACGGCCGACGCCGGCTGCACGCCTTTCGCGACGTCTTCATCAGCGCGGCTTGTCGTGCTGGGATCCAGAGTGCATCGTTCCACACGCGGCGCCATTCAAGCGCGACGTGGATGCTGGCTCAGGGCGCAGCCGTACATTCTGTTCAAGCAGTACTCGGCCATAGCGTGCCGTCGACGACCTTAAACGTTTATGGCCACGTTGTTGCGGATCTTCAAGCCCGCGCCGTTGCGACGCTCGACGCCGGGTTCGGCAAGCAAAAAGGAGCCTAGCAGCCAACTATGGCTACCATTGATAACGTCAAGCGCTCTGGCGCAGAGTGCAGGTGCGACGGAAACCCGTGAAATATATGCGTTTCCTTACTCGTGGGAGTGTACGGGTCTGGTGGCCCGCACGGTCTTCAAAATCGCTGAGGTCGCCGCAAGGCGACTGGTAGGTTCGATTCCTACACGCTCCCGCCAGATTTGAGCGCAAATCGCCCTGTAGAATGGCCCCATTGGTCACGAATGGGTCACGAAGGTGGCGAGCTGGGAGTCTCCGCGCGCAGCGACGAGGGGCCGGCGATGTGGCCACTGGGGCCTTGGATCAAGCGAATAAGAAGCATTTGTGCGAGACCTCTTGGCCTTCCCGAGATTTTCTTAGTGTTCGCCTACGGTAGGTACGGGCGGTCCCCGAACCGCAGGAAAGGATCCTGACCATGTTTCTACCACACCTTAAATATACGGTCGCTGCGGTGACAGTGATCTTGCTGTTTACGAGCTGTGCGGGCGGATCATCGACAACACCGCTCGCGTCCCAACAGAATCAGTCGCACGCTGGAAAGCGCGCTACGTCGCCATGCCCCTGCCTCTACGTTGCGAACACCAGAGTCTCGACCGTAACCGTCTATGCGGAAGGCGCAACCGGCGATGCGACGCCGATCCAGGATATCAGCGGCCGCGACACCGGACTGCAGGGGCCAAGCGATGTTGCCGTAGACGCCAGTGGCAACATCTACGTCGCGAACGGCGCAGGTAACTCGGTAACGGTCTATGCCGCGGGTGCTACCGGCAACGTCGCACCGATACAGGACATCAGCGGCTCTATGACCGGGCTGCACAATCCGGCTGGCCTCGCCTTGGATCCTCTAAATGGCGACATCTATGTCGCTTCGGAGACGAGCAACCTGCACGGCGGCAAGATCACAATCTACCCCTCCGGTTCGACCGGCAACATCCCCCCGACCGGAGTCATCGAGGGCAGTCGCACCGCGATGGACTTGCCGGCCGCACTCACATTCAACGCAACCGGCAAAATCTACGTTCCGAACGCTAACGGCAACTCCGTGACGATTTACGGGGCGAGTGCGCACGGCGACTCTGCGCCAATAAGGTCCATCAGCGGCTCTAACACCGGATTGGAGTTTCCCCAACAAATCGCTCTGGATACCCAGAGAAGAATCTACGTGGCGAACCACCCCAACGGCACATTCCTTGGGTCCGTAACTGTCTACGCCGTGCTCGCAAACGGCAATGTCGCGCCGATCCGAACCATTGCCGGAAGGAGGACGAACCTGTACAACGACGAGGGCATCGCCGTGGACGGCAGTGGCCACATCTATGTAGCGAACGGGGGGAACCTGGGTTCGATAGCCAGCAGCGTGACCGTCTATATCGCGCACGCAAACGGCAACGTCGCGCCGATCAATACCATCAGCGGCCCGAATACCGGACTGGTTGTACCGGTCGGAATCGCCATTCGCTAAACCCTAAGATCGGAGACGTGCCAAAAAGCCAGCAAGGGCGGAGGGGGCCTCGCTTTGAAACGGCTTAGCTCCTTCCCATCGTGACGGTTCCGGGCGGGAGCAGCATAGCCGCTACGCTGCCGCTGATTCCGTAGGCGAAGCTCGCGCTAAGTCTCGCGGCCGAAATCGCTTAAGGGGTCGAGTGCAATCGCACTCGGCCTCTTCAAACTACGTGCGTATGAACTGCAGTTTTACCATGTGAGCCTTTTTACGCATTCCCAAACGCTCCACCAAACCTTGGGATGCTTTGCGTACCTGTTCGAAGCCTTTCATCTGACTCTTGTATGGTTCTAACCCGTCAAGAACCTTCGGGAAATCGGGCGCAGCGGCCCACCGCTGCACTCAGCATGCGTTCTAACGAACATCTCTTTCGCTAAAGGGCCCCCGTCTTCGTAGTAGCGAAGGGGGCAAGCTATCTCGTTGTATTTCTATAGGTTTTCGATGAAAGGATAGTCTATGAAACTCTTCTCGTGGCTCGTTTTGGGGCTGCTCGTGACTTCCGGCGCTACGTTCGCCGCGATCCAGTCAGCTCCGGTCTTTTTTACGTCCGATAGCCTCCACTGGGTAGCCGCCACCGGTCCTGCGAAGGGCTCTTGGAATGCGGTGATGGTCGGCAATCCGAACTCATCCGGCACTGCAGTCATTCGCGTCAAGATGCCCGACGGCTACACAAACAAGCCGCATTACCATTCGCACGCCGAATATATCACCGTGATCCAAGGAACGCTTTTGTTCGGGACGGGCGATACCATCGACAAGTCTAACGCGCGGGTGCTACCGGCGGGGTCGTTCATTGCAGTCCCAGCAGGCGTCCATCACTGGTCGGTCGCACAGGGCGATACCATCGAGCAGGTCGGCGGAGAAGGGCCACTGACGAACATTCCAGTCAAGCAAAGCATGTAGTAGGCGGATTAGGAGGTCCGCGAAACTTTCTCGAGCGCTTCGGCGGCGTAGCGCCTGCGCCGCGGTCCTCCCTCCGACGCATGAAGGAACTCGATTTCGACCTGTGAGTCGGGATGCACGGCGGTAACGATCGCTTCCTCGTCCGCGCCTTTCACGATGACGTGATCACCGAGTCGAATCACGATGCAACTCTCTAACGTCGTCTAGGGCAAAGCGTGCTGGTTCCATGCTTGGCACTTGACCCTAACTACGACGGGTTCCCCCCGCGCGAGCTCGAGGCTAGTGCAGACGATTGTCTCCTAAAGGCGAAGCGGCTCACTACACCGTTCACTACACAGAATCGGCCCAAAGCGGCCAGCGATTTCATTGGCCTTCGTAGCCTTATGCGCAAGACGGCAGTATTATCAGGGACTTTCGAGACCCAGAGGGTAGCGGCGGTGACGCAGTAGTACCTTCCTACACGCACCCGCCAGGTTTGTACATTCAAATGGATCTGGTTAAGTTCAAATTCATCTGGTGGATACGGGCTAAGTTAGGTACAAGCGGAGAGTGCATCACCGACCTTGGGTCCTGGCGGGATCACGGTCTCGTGCAGCAGTACCGATTGCCAGCCGCCATTCTTCCACACCAGCACGTCGGTTTGGCGCTCTTTGACGGCGAAGCATTTGCGAACGAGCTTTCCGTTGACTTCCTTAACGAAAGGCCCTGCGGCGTCCAGGTGCGTCGTTACGAGAGCGGTCTCTCCGTAAAGCCGAACACGCGGTTCCGAAAGAATCATCCTTCTCCGCGCACCGGATTTCCGAATAAAGTCGATGAAGCCGTTCTTGTCGGCAACGCTGCCAAAGCCGCTGACGACGATCCAATCGTCGGCGAGCAGGGCTTTTAATGCGTCGGCATTGCCGGTTAATAGCGCTTGATTGATTGCCTCATCCGTGCTCGAGGCACTCGCAGCCGTTGGACCCGTCGTTGTTTGTGCTCGCACCTGCGTTTGGGTAGCTAGGGTAACGAACGCTAACATTAGGGCTGAAAGGCCGCTCATCATCCAAGCAGTACGTGTCACGTTATACCTCCGAGCCAGCCGATGGCTTGGTCTTCCCTTAACTTAGTGCACGTCACTTTGGAGCGGGCGAACCGTCGGACCAGTGGGACACCGGAATAGCGAGCGTCACCGGCTGGTACGGGCGAAACCCAGCCGATGGAGGAGGCGCTAGGATCGGCGACCCCTTGAAGCTCGCGGCCCACGTGGCCAGTTGGTCGTACGCGATGAACGGCATGACATGCGGACGCCACGGTCCGTCGGCGCCGAGCAGGTAGCCGTTTTTCGATAGCATGAACGCAAACGAGGCGGGTGCGGGATCGGTGAATTGGTGGTCGGCATACCCGGCTTTCGCTTTCGCCGCAATCTCTTCACGAGTATCGCCGGCGATCGCCCATTTCGTCAGTGAAAGGTAAAACGGGAGTACGCTTCGCACGGCCGGCGGATTGAGGCATGCTGGCCCGAGACCGTGCCAGTTCCAGAACTCGGGATCATCGAAACCCGCCGTCCACGAGCGTCCGACAACGCAGACCCAGCCGTTGGTGCCCTTGACCCCGACGACGTAGCCTTGCTTCGTGAGGACGAGCACTTCGGCATGAGCGGAGATCGATGACGGCCCTGCCGATCGAGCCAAGGCGATTTCGGCGGCAGCGCTGGGCATCAGGTACTTCGCGATCGGCGCCATCGTCGGGTAGGGGTTTGGCGAGGGGACCTGTCCGAACGCTACGGTGGAGGACGCAAGCGAGAGCGCAATGGCCACGCAAGCAAAGGCGATCTTCATGGGGCCTCCTTAAGTAAGACGAGCGTTGCAGAGATTGGCGCGGCCGCAGGCAGTTGCGGAATGCTGCGCGCAGCAAGAAACGAGTTGTGCAATCATCAGCGTCAGTGGCTCACCCCTCGCGTTGTTCGACGCAACTAAGACCGTTGGAGCACCGGGCATGAACTTACTTTGCACAACGCCGCTTCGCAATGAAATGTGACAGGGAGTACATGCTAAGCTAAAGGCAGGCCGGCTCACTACATAAAGGGCCCCCGTCTTCGTAGTAGCGAAGGGAGCAAGCAATCTCGTTGTATTTCTTTAGGTTTTCGATGAAAGGATAGTCTATGAAACTCTTCTCGTGGCTCGTTTTGGGGCTGCTCGTGACTTCCGGCGCTACGCTCGCCGCGATGCAGTCAGCTCCGGTCTTTTTTACGTCCGATAGCCTCCACTGGGTAGCCGCCACCGGTCCTGCGAAGGGCTCTTGGAATGCGGTGATGGTCGGCCATCCGAACTCATCCGGCACCGCAGTCATTCGCGTCAAGATGCCCGACGGCTACACAAACAAGCCGCATTACCATTCGCACGCCGAATATATCACCGTGATCCAAGGAACGCTTTTGTTCGGGACGGGCGATACCATCGACAAGTCTAACGCGCGGGTGCTACCGGCGGGGTCGTTCATTGCAGTCCCAGCGGGCGTCCATCACTGGTCGGTCGCACAGGGCGATACCATCGAGCAGGTCGGCGGAGAAGGGCCACTGACGAACCTTCCAGTCAAGCAAAGCATGTAGTAGGCGGATTAGGAGGTCCGCGAAACTTTCTCGAGCGCTTCGGCGGCGTAGCGCCTGCGCCGCGGTCCTCCCTCCGACGCATGAAGGAACTCGATTTCGACCTGTGAGTCGGGATGGACGGCGGTAACGATCGCTTCCTCGTCCTCGCCTTTCACGATGACGTGATCACCGAGTCGAATCACGGTGCAACTCCCTAACGTCGTCTAGGGCAAAGCGTGCTGGTTCCATGCTTGGAACTTGACCCTAACTGCGATGGGTTCCCCCCAGCGATGGCCGCGTGTTGTGCTTGCCCTTTCGCAGATTCGACGAATCTTCGTCTAACGACCGTATAACAGTATATCGAAAGACCGCGCGAGCTCGAGGCTAATGCAGACGATTTTCTCCTAAAGGCGAAGCGGCTCACTACACCGTTCACTACACAGAATCGGCCAAAAGCGGCCCGCGATTTCATTGGCCTTCGTAGCCCTATGCGCAAGACGGCAGTTTATCAGGGTCTTTCGAGACCCATAGGTCGCACCCACACCGCCAAGGCTACGTCAACTCAAGGACGAGTCCGGAATGATCGGAAAGCCCATCGAGCCGAAAAACATGGTCGTACTCCGCCGAGGCTAGGTCAGGGAGCAGCGTTGGTGAGACCAAAGCCTTATCGATTCGCCAGCCGCCACGGCTTGGCGTGCCATCGCGGCGTGCCGGATACCAACTAAACTCGAACTCGCCCGGATGCAAATATGCCCATGCCTCTGTCCATTCACGTTCGAGTTCGATGTACAAGTCGGCCGTACTGAACCGGTCAAGAAATCGTCCAGATCGCGCGTTGACCTCGATGTCGGTCTCATTGCGTCCCGAGTTGAGGTCGCCGATACACATCGCGCGATCGCCGGCGTCGTTGTGGCGCTTGGCCGCAGCAATCAAGTAGCGCAGGTGAGGGCGCTTGCGGTCCTGGCCCGGCAGGTAGACGCCATAGATTTTGAGCTCTCCGAAGTGCGCTCTGAGAATCGCGTGAGGGTACTGATCTCCCTCCAAGCCGAACGGGTTCTCGAGGCCTTCAAAGCGCTGCACCGATGCGATCAGCACGCCGTTCCCGCGACTTTCGGTGAACGAGTGATGTTTCAGCCCGATTCGCTCGAGGTTCGATCGCAGCAGCGCGCCCGCTTTATTATTGCGGAACTCCGAGAATACGGCGGTATCCACGTCGAGGTATGCCGCACGACGAGCGATCTGGGGAATCGTCACGGTATTCCCGCCGGCGCGCAGATTGAGGGCGAGGATCCGCATTCCGAATCAGATCGTGACGTCGACTCCAAGTACGATCTTGGAGGTGCCCGGTACGCCCCGCGTCCCGTACACGGAAATCCGCCCATAAAGTTCGAGCCACCGCGTCGGGTTTCGAATCGCGCCAAGATCGAAACGATTCGAAGGAGTCAGGACGGTGCTGCTCCCGCTGAATCGCAACTCCCGTGCATAGGCGGCATACATGCGCGACGAGCCATCGCTGTTAACTGGCATTGTATAGGTCGTTACGAACTGATTGAGATCCTGGGGCAGGCGGGTTGCCGTGGCGAAGCGGTCTTGCGAAATCTTCATCAGAACATCCCACCGGCGCGACAGGCCGCCCCAACCCGATGGTATGGGTGGTCCGAAGTAATAGTCCCCGGAAACGTAAGGGGTGTGATAGCCATCGGAAGTGCTCGGATCGGAGTGCTGATACGCGTAACCGGCGCGAACCTCGAGATGGTCGCGCCCGTCTGGGGCACTGAAACGCATTTTTACGTCAATAACGTCAAAGGGCGGATCGAAGATGCTCGCCGCCTGTTCCTCGCTCGATCCGTCGTCCTTATCGTCATCGAGCCCCGCCTGATAAGCTCGCAAAATCCTGAACCGGAGGGAGAACCCGCGCCGCGCGATCGGCCTATACTGGAGGCGAAAATTTGTTCGCACCACGCTGCGGCACCCCGACGGAGCGCTAAGGCAGGCCGTGTATGCGGGCTCGATGCCGCCAGTTAGTTTTGCTCCATCTCCCAGACACGCGCCGCTAGCACCAGCCCAAAAAAGCAGCATCCCCGACGGCCAGACGACGCATCTACGCCCTCTTACCACAACGCATCGATAAATAAGGCGAACGTACCGATGTTCCTGCGGGGCATCCTCGCCCATAGCGACGAATGCGACAATGTGCTGCCTGTATTCAAGCGTTATCTGACTGTTCTGACATTGCTTCCCGCTCTAGCCTTCGCCGCATCCGAGACCTCCGCGCGCGCATCCGTAGTGGGGACTCCAACTCAGTCGCACCCAATGGTCGTTCGTGTCGGGCTTGTGATCCGCAACATCATCGCTATCGACGAGGTGAAGGAAACCTGGCAAGCTACCGGCTTACTCGTCGCAAAATGGACCGATCGAAGCCTTCGCTACCGGCCGCGCGGACGAGGGCAGCTTTTCCGCGAGCTGCCGGCCAATATGTGGAAGCCGGACTTTGAATTCACAAATGAAGCATCCCCGACACACTTCCGCTTCCTCGATCTCTACGCCGAGCCGGACGGAACGCTGACATATACTCAAGCGTTCAGCTCAACCCTATCGACCAGCTCAGATTTGCGCCGTTTTCCGTTCGACTCTCAACTCTTGCCGCTCGTCGTTCAAGCCAGCGGAGACGACCTCGACCGCACGATTCTGAAGCCGGATCGCAAGGAGTCGGCGCTGTTTAGCCGAGGCTACGTTGGTCTCGCGCACTGGGAGTCGCTTTCCCTTTCCGAACGTTTGGGGACCGTCGAAGGAACTGCCGGCCGCGCGAAGGACGTCGAGTTTGACCTCAAAGTGCGGCGCAACTCCAAGTCTTACATTTTGAAATTCATCGTGCCGCTTCTGCTGCTAGTTATTATCTCTTGGATAACGTTCTGGCTGTCGCACGAGGAGTTCAAAACTAAAGACCAGCTTCAATCGGCCGTTGCCACACTCCTGATCGTCGTCGCTTTCAATATCACCGCCTCTAACGTCTTACCGCGGACCGAATATGTCACCTATATCGACGCGCTCTTGTTCACATGTTTCATTTTCGTTATCATTTCCATCGCATCGATCGTCGGAATCCATCTCCTACAGATTAATTACTCAGCGCAGCGCGCGTTAGCCGTACGTCGCCTCACTGGCGTCGTTCTCCCTATTGCATTTCTGATCACTCAAGTGATCTTGTTCTTCGCGTTCCACATCGCAGGATAGGCGCGATGCTACCGCCTATCGCAGAATCAGGGTTTCGCTCAATCCTCTGTAGGCTTTAGAGCTTCATGCGCGGCCAAAAATGCCTGGCGGCCCGCGGGCGTCCCGCAGTAGACGGTTATCTGAACCAAAGCTTCTGTAATCTCGTCGATCGTTACACCGCTCGCAACCGCAGCATTCGTGTAAATGCCTAATTCTTGGAAGCGCCCCAGTCCTGCTAGAATTCCAAGAGTCAGGATGCTCCGAGCCTTCCGGTCAAGTCCGGGACGGCTCCAGGCATAGCCCCACGCTAATTCCGTAACGGCGCGTTGAAACGTCATCATGAAGGCATCGGAGCCTGCAAGGTTTTCGTCCACATAATTCGCGCCGAGCACCTGTCTCCGCGTTTCCAAACCCTTCTCGAATAATTCGCTTTCCACGATCGCTTGATCTCCTCTCTCCTCCAGCTTGATCCCACATGAAGTAAGCCGTTGCAAAACGTTTGCATTCGAATGTCGAGCAATTGTCTCGTAGTTCGCGCCGTTTCACACTTTCGCTACCCCTGTAAAACCGTCGCTAGGCTTCTTCGATTCCTACACGCTCCCCCCAGAACCGATCGGTTTTACGCGCAAACGCGCGCGTCGGTCGCCCTGTTTGCTAGCGTGGTTGAGGCATATCGCGCTCGGAGGAGGTGGAGCCGCCGCTTCAAGAGTACCCCAGGGATGACAATGGGCTCTCAATAGCAGGCCCGCTATCGCATTTGCTTTGGCGCAAGGGGAGTAGTTTTATGGCGAAGATCGTGGCTCTACCCGCCGTGCTTGGCGCAGCCATGGCGTTCTTTTTTCTCGCCGGTTGCGGCGCCCGAATTCAGTCTTTCGCGCCGGCCGCCGTGTCAGGGATTGCGCCGAACGGCACCCCCGCCCGCCGCGCTAGCGCAGCCTTCCTGACGAACCAAGCTCCATCATGGATGTCGTCTGACGCCGCCAAATCGAAGGCGCTGCTTTATGTCTCCGATTACTCGTATTTCAAAAACGAGGTCGATGTTTTTTCGTATCCCGCGGGTAAGCTCGTGGGTAACCTGACGACCGATATGCTCAACCCCGATGGCCTTTGTGTTGACAAGAAGAATGACGTTTGGGTCGTCAATAATACGCCCAACCAAGCTGACGTTGTAGAATTCAAACATGGTGGAACGACGCCGATCGCAACGCTCGGTGATCCAGGTGAATCCGCCATTTCGTGCGCGGTGAATCCGACCACTGGCAACCTTGCCGTTACTAGCGGGGGAAATCTCAGCAGCGGTACCGGCGCGGTCGCCGTCTATGCCCACGCAAAGGGAACGCCTCAAATGTACACCGACCCCAAAATCTTCGAAGTATTTTGGTGCGGATACGACGATAAGGGAAACCTTTTCGTGGACGGTCAGCCGTCAAACAACGGTTACGGATTCCAGTTTGCCGAGCTTCCAAAAGGCAAGAAAACACTTACCAATATCACGCTCAAGGGGGGCACTATCAACTTCCCGGGACATATCCAATGGGACGGCAAATACGTGCTTGTCGGCGATCAGGAAGCGCAGGGGCAAGGGATGTCGGAGACGTCGGCCGTCTACGAAACCACCGGCGCCGGCGGAAAGATCGTCAAGAAAATAGCGCTAAAGAATTCCAGCGATGTTGCGCAATATCTGGTGCAGGGCGCCACGCTCGTTGGCCCCAACTCGCTTGGAGGTTCGCTGGACGGCGGAAACGTCTTATTCTATAAGTACCCGGCTGGCGGCGCACCTACGAAAAAGCTCACATACGGTTTTGACTACCCGATTGGCTTGGCAATCAGCAAATAGGGGAAGAATTCGCCCGTTGTCAAACCGCCCCCTCATCTATCTGGAGAATCTCAGCTTACTTGCAACGCGCTTCTAGGATAGCCAAGCTGCTCAGCGCTGCCGTTCGCGTTGCCAGCATGCCCGTGGCAGCTGCGAACCATGCCGGCCACGCCCACTAAGTTGCCTTCTCCACCGTCACATTCCACCTCGCCGCTGCGCTTCTAACGCCATGGGGCGTTACGTTTTTGGAGGCGCGGCGCTGCTCTTGGGCGTCGCCAGCCTCGTCTTACACGATCAGCTGATATCGAACTGGCAGCTGCCGGGCACCGCAGCGTTCATTGTCGTGACGTCGGTCGCGCAGATAATCGGCGGGGCGGCGCTGTTCTTCCGCAAGACCAATGTGCTAGGCGCCATCGTCTTGGGCGTCGTGTATCTCGCCATTTCGCTCACCTTCGTGCCGGGTGTCGTTGCCCATCCGGGGGTTTATGAGAGTTGGGGAAACGTCTTCTATCAACTGGCTCTCGTCGTGGGAGCGGTGGTTGCGTATGGATTGGCGTCGCCCTCCCTGCCCGGTGCCGCGACGCTGTGCAAGGCCGCGGTGATCCTGTTTGGCCTGTGCAACATCTCGTTTGCGATCGAGCAAGTCGAGTTTCTTGCCAGAACGGTCAGCTTAGTTCCAAAATGGATTCCGCCGAATGGGATGTTTTGGGCCATCGCTACGGCGATTGCGTTTGGGCTTGCCGGCATTGCGCTTGTCGTAGGTTACAAGTCGCTGCTCGCCTCGCGCCTTCTGGCTTTGATGCTCGCGGTGTTCGGAGTTACGATATGGATTCCGATTCTGATCGCGGATCCGAAAACGCACCAGAACTGGAGTGAAGGCATCGAGACGTTTGCGATAGCCGGAGTCGCGTGGATCGTTGCAGACTTTCTCGCGCGTGAAAATCTCATAAGGGCTACCTCCAGCGCGGAGCCTAAAGGACAGTCTTAAACGTACGTGTCAGAGTCAGGTCGAATTCTGCGTCGACCTTGCCACCGCCAACGGCACTATCGTCGACGTGCAGATCGCCCGTGAGATGGTCGGGCCGGTTCGTCGAAAGTGTATATGCCTGCGCGTTGGTATCACCGGAATACTGGACCAGTTCGCCGTTAAGCCTAAGTGCGTAGCCAAGATGCGTTGCGTCGCCGAAATCGATCATGGCCCCATCGTCCAGCGCGCCGTCTGCACAAGACAAGGTACTACACGCCCTGATCTTGGCGCCGATGTCGACGCTCGACAAGTAAATGCGAAGAACGGTCTTGTTCGGATCCATTTCGTCTGGACCACGAACGAGCCACCCGTACTTGACCGCGGTCGAGTAACTCTTGAAACTAACCCTCCCGCTAGCCTGGTCGGCCGCAAGCGCGCCGGCCGACGCCGCGAACACCATAGATGCGAGCAGTAGCGCGCACCGCGCGGCACTACGAGGAGCCGAGGAGCGAATTTTCATCGTGGGCCTCCGATACAAGCATTGCGGCGCCAGCGCCCGGAACGCGCGCTTGTTGTCCCGCGCGTTTGGGTTAAGATTCAGACTTTTCTTACAGGCTGGGCGTAATCTTTAATGCGCTCCCAGACTCGGAGACGGCTGGCAATGAGAACTCGATTCCTGGTCTCGATATCGTTTGCGCTCGGCCTCGCCCTGGCCGGATGCTCGTCCAACGGCAGCGGCTTCGCCGCAAATCTAGAACAGCCCACACAGGCCGCTGCGACACGAGCAACGGCCGGAACCAGCCGTTCGGTGAACTGGTCCGAGTTCGGCTTTATCCCTTCCGGCGGCAGGTTCAACCCTCACGAGCGGATGCTCTCGACACGCAACGTGCACCGGCTGCACAAGCGGTGGTCGAGCTTTACCGGCTGCTCCGGGTCGATCTGCGGCGGCTCGTCGCCGGCGGTGGTGAACGGGGTGGTCTACGTCGGCTCCTACGACGGCAACGTGTACGCCTTCAACGCCGTCACTGGGGCCAAGCTGTGGTCTTTCCCCACCGGCGGCGAAGTGTTCTCGACGCCCGCGGTGGCGAACGGGGTGGTCTACGTCGGCTCCAACGACCAAAACGTGTACGCGCTCAACGCCGCCACAGGGGCCAAACTCTGGTCCTACGCCACCACCTACGATGTGACCTCATCGCCGGCTGTGGCCAACGGGATGGTCTACATCGGTTCTGAGGACGGCAAGCGTGTACGCGCTCAAAGCCGCCAGCGGGGCAAAGGTGTGGTCCTACGCCACCCGCCTCGTCATGATTCGTCGCCGGCTGTTGGCCAAAGGGACGGTCTACGTCGGTTCCGAGGATGGCAACGTGTACGCTCTGAACGCCGCTACGGGCGCTAAGCTCTGGTCCTACACCACACCGGAACGAGGTGTACTCGTCGCCGGCGGTGGCCAACGGCGTGGTCTACGTCGGCTCCGAGGACAGCAACGTTTACGCGCTCAACGCCGCTACCGGGGCAAAGCTCTGGTCCTACACCACCGGCGACCTGGTGAACTCGTCACCGGCGGTGGCCAACGGCGTGGTCTACGTCGGTTCGATCGACGACAACGTGTACGCCCTCAACGCCGC
The DNA here is from genome assembly GCA_963739845.1 of Vulcanimicrobiota bacterium. Classification (GTDB taxonomy): domain Bacteria; phylum Vulcanimicrobiota; class Vulcanimicrobiia; order Vulcanimicrobiales; family Vulcanimicrobiaceae; genus Cybelea. The sequence continues at coordinate 1,160,114 of CAVUBQ010000002.1, forward strand.
CAGTGGTGCCAAGCTGTGGTCTTACGCCACCGGCAACCTCGTGCTCTCGTCGCCGGCGGTCGCCAACCACGTGGTTTACGTCGGCTCGGAAGACGGCAACGTCTACGCCCTCAACGCCGCGACGCGGCGCCAAGCTGTGGTCCTATAGCACCGGCAACCAAGTGTTCTCGTCGCCGGCGGTAGCGAACGGGGTGGTATACGTCGGCTCTGGGGACGGCAACGTGTACGCGTTCGGGCTATGATGCCATGCCTTCTCACGCTGGTCCGCGGCTGCGTCCAACGACGATCTATCGCAGTTGCGTACGCTCGAGAGAACATTCGTGACGGCCATGAACACAAGATTCTCGACGCAGTCATGGCCATATGTGGGCCCGAAAAATCCCTGTTCGTCTTCGACTTCATCGGACCGCCGGGCGTTCACTTTGGCTGGGACGAACATCGCGAAGGGTTCAAGCAGATGTTTGGGCCGATCGGCGGACCGCTACGCCTCGCCATGAGTGATCTGGACGTCGAAGTAAGCGGAATATTGGCTATGGCCGCAGCCTGCAGCGTGTTTCCGGAGTCCGCGCTAAAAATGGCTGATCGCGCAGGAGCATGTATCGCTCCCGACTTCACCTCGAACGTCAGGGGGTGATCGACCGGCTGGCGCCGCCGGAAAGCTCCGACCGCGCCTAAGACCCTCATTCGGGGCCAATTTCTCGATATCGATATTTGCCGGCACGACGACGCCCGTCCCGACGGGGGCGAATGAATCACGTGCAGAACGTAGAGAGGGTACAGCCGTCCTTTGAAGGAGGTGGCAATGCGTTATTCGCTCGCTCAGCCCATTCTGCTGATCGGAGTTTGTGCAGTCCTCTCGGCCTGTACCATGAGCGTAGATCCAAACGCTTCTCCAGCGAAGAGTGCGTCCGTACCGCGCCTGTCGAGCAGCAGCGGACAGTTTCTCTACGTGTCAAACATTTCCAACAACTCCGTCACAGTGTACGACCGAGGGGCCAGACTCGTCCGCCAAATAACGCAGGGCGTCAGCTTCCCCATTGCGCTCGCTTTTGATCGCTCCGGCAATTTGTACGTGGCCGACTCTGAAGGCGGCGCGGGCGGAACTACCGGAACCATTGCCGTCTACGGTTCGGGCCAAGATACTCCGACGCTGAATATTACCAACGGGATAAACCAGCCGACGTTGCTCGGTGTTGGGCCAAGCGAAGACCTCTACGTCGCAAACAGCTATCTGGACGCCGTCAATGCGACCATAACGGTATACTCTCTGAATGACGGCAGCCTGCTGCGCACGATTCGCAGCGGGATCCACGATCCGCGGTCGATCGCGTTCGATTCCCAGGGAGACCTTTACGTCGCTAACGGATTTAGAGTCAAAAACAAGACGAGGGTCTGCGGCTGGATCACGGTCTATGCGCCTGGAGGCACCAAGATCCTTCGCACGATAAAAAAGGGACTGGATTGTCCCAGCGCGCTAGCCGTCGATCCATCAAACAGACTTTACGTGCTGAATATCAACAATCCGCCCGATGGCCCACGTAACGGCGTGGGGAGCTGCGGCCGACAAACCATACCGCTGGGCCCTTCGTGCGCATTTATCGCCATGGTAGCGACGCGCCGTACCGCAAACTTGACCTTCGGAGCCTTAACTACCCCGTCGCGATAGCGCTCGACAGCGACGACGATCTCTACGCGGCAAACGCTGGAAACAATACGGTAACAGTTTATAAGGCATCTCGATACAAACTCTGGTATACGATCTCGGACCAGGTCTACGCTCCGCAGGTTTTGGCGCTCAGTGATTCGGGGCAGCTCTACGTTGGAAACGAGCCGGATTCGGGAGGCTCGTATCCGCAAGGGTCCGTTACCGTCTACGGGCTCCGCAGCCAAAAGCTAGAAACGGCAATTAGCGAAGAGATCGACTATCCTGTTGCGCTGGCACTCGGCCACCACGAATAGACGCTTGGCCGGGGCAGGTTGCGAACGTTACGGGCCCAGGGCTTCGGCGATCGCTTCAGGTGTCGTAAGCCTGCCAGGATCATGCTCTGCCTGCAGTCGGCCGCTCGCAGCAACGTAATCATTGACCAGGACGTCTAAATGTCGACGTGCTTCGAGCTCCGTGTGTTCGCGGTTGAACGATAGTTTCCCAATGCGCTCGTCGGCGTAGGCATGCAGGCGAGCCGCTTTTGTGAATCCCCGCACAACGCCAAGCCTAAGGCGATGTGTTCTATGGTGACCGCCGCAAAAACACCTTCGGGATCGTGCTCCCATAGTACTCGAGGGCTCGGCGCCCTGTCGCGATCGCGGCGTCAGGCTGCCCGACGGCCCCGAGATAGGCAGATTTGTTGCGCAATAAGTAGGCGAGGGGAGCGCCGTCAGGCAGCGCTTCTGCTTTCGCCAGCACTTGGTCGACGTTGGCGATCGCGCGATCCGTCATTCCCCGCTCGTGATCCACTTCGGCGAGATTCGTAGCCGCCATGACCTCTCCAAGAGTGTTATGCATACTGCGAAAGAGCCCGCGGCTTTTTTCATACATACTCGACGCCGCCTCCAGGTCGCCGGCCAAACAACTGATAAACGCGCGCGAGTCCAGTATCTGCAGCTCTCGGCGTGTCGTGGGGGGCGACGTGCTTTCAGCCTCATCGAGCGCTTGCACGGCCGCATCGATTCGTCGCAGTCTCGCTAGACTATCGCCATAGCGCGCCAAACAATCGGCCAGCACGGACTTTGATGCTCCTCGGCGCGCATTGGCGACGGCTCGTTCGGCAGCTGCGTGGCCGTCTACGTATGATCCCGTCCGAATGAAGGCTAAAGCGGCGCGCTCGTATACGCGCCCCACATATTCGGGTTCATCACCGAGGGCGTCGACGAAGCGCCGAACGACGTCGACTACCTCTCGATGCAGCCCTAGGTAATCCCACAAGCGCGTCGAGAGGAATATCTTTGCTGCCACGATCGACCTTTGACTCGAGAGGGCGAATTCGATCGCAGCGCGGGCGTCTTCCAGCAAGTAGGCAATCTCGGCAATGGCTTTTATCTGAAGGGTCGACTCGTAGTCCGCACCGGCCGCTTCGAAGCGCTCGCCGACATATGCTAGGTGCCTCTCGTGCAGCGCCCCATACTCTTCGGACCGAACGGCCTTCTCTCGGGCGTAAGCGCGGAGCGATTCTAAGAGCCGGTAACGGCTCTCTGCGCCACCCGCCTCTACGACGACTAACGATTTGCTTTCGAGCGAGCCGAGGATATCCAAAACTTCGAAAACGTCGCGCTTTCGCTCGTAGCACACCGCAGCCGCCGCCTCGAGTGTAAATGCCGCGGCAAACACTTCAAGCCTACCAAATAACTCTTTATCGCGACCATCCAGTAAGTTATAGCTCCAGTCGATCGTAGCGTGAAGCGTCTGGTGCTCTGCGCGTGGGCCGCTGCTGAGGAGTTTGAAGCGCTCATTGAGCATCGCGCGTAGCTGGTTAACGCTGAGGGTCGCGGTACGCGAGGCGGCGAGTTCGATCGCGAGCGGAAGTCCGTCTAGGTGCCCACAGACCTCGGCCAACGTCGATTCATCCGCCTGAGAGAGCGTAAATCCGAAGTTCGCGGCGCGTGCACGTTCGATAAAGAGGGACCTCGCCTCGATCGTGCTCAGCGACGGCAGCCTGTACGCTGTTTCGCCCTGAATTCCGAGCCGCGCGCGGCTAGAAGCGAGAATCGTCACTCGCGGGCACGAATCTAGCATGCGAGACGCTATCGTGGCGCAAATATCGAGAAGATGTTCGCAGTTATCCAAAATCAGCAGGGTATTCTTGGCAACCAGGGCGTCGACCAATATCGAGACGGCGTCGCCCGAAGTTCCGATTGCCACGCCTATCGATTGGGCAACGCGGCCCGGAACCAGGCTTTCGTCGGATATGGAGCCGAGCTCCACCAGCCAAACGCCGTCGAGATAGTTCTGCTGCAGGCTTCGCGCCACTTCGATGGCGGTACGCGTCTTGCCAACCCCTCCGGGGCCGACGATCGTTACGAGGCGCCGCGAAATTGCTAACTCCTGGAGCGCTACGCACTCGGCCGTACGGCCGACAAAGGCGTTTCGAGCCCAGGGCAGATTATTCGCGAGCGCGGCAGCCCGGGGCGGCGCCGATAGGGAGCGGGGTTCGAGCTCTGCGAGGTTGCGTCGAATCTGCACTATCAGGTTCTCAATCGTCGCGCTGCGCGAAGCGCTGAACCCGTCGATTCGCTGTAACCCCGCAAGCAGATAGCGCAGGGCGCCGTCAGGCTGCGCCTCATCAATTCGGAGAGGAAGGATTATTTTCCGGGCGTTCTGCGCGATGTGAATCTCGTGCGCGATCTGCGCCGAACGCGCGGAGCTTGCTGATAGAATTAGAAGCACGAGTCGCGAGGCGTCAATGGCCGAAGGGATTGCTGCCGACCAATCGTGCCCCGCAAGAATATCTCTGGGGGCAATCCAGCACGAAATCCCGCTCTCTTCGAGCGCCTTACACGCTTCCTGCGCGAACTCGTGATCTGCCGAACCGTAACTTATGAAGACCGCGCGTTGCAACTTTACGTCCCTGCGGAGTCGCCTCCCATCGTGGTCACTTTTTGGCGTGACAGCGGAACCGAACTTTGGCGCTGATGTTTCGAATACCCTACCTGGAGCGGCACGGAGACACGATTCGGGCGCCGAAGCCGCACCGGAAACATCCGAAGGAATGGGCGGGTAGCGTATATTGATGGAGCCCGATTACGACCTGCTTTTCGATTGTGCTGGGCATGCCCGCGGAAAAGTCGTGATAACCCCGTGATCAGACGATGCCGCTCGCGCTAGCCGTACTCGCTTTGTGCCTTTCGATCTGGATTGTGATTCCGGGCCCCGTCCTTCCGTTGTTTGTGCTGACCGTCGGCGGCACGGAACTGTGGCCGTTTCTGGCCGGTTTCAACGCCGTCGTACTGTTGATCGCGCTGCGCTCACGTAGCTCCCAGCGGCTTGGGGCCATCATCGTCGCGCTTGCGGCGCTGTTGTGTACGCTGGCTCCGCCGATCGCCTATGCGGCACGGGGTCCCTATGTCCCGTTATCGGCGCTGCTCACGCCCCTTCCCGAACATGCCGGGATCGCTGTTCGTCCAGGCGCCCCTGTCGTGCTCGACATCTATGGCGGCGCGTGGGAGCATGGTTCGCCGCAAAGTGATGCGCTGCTCAACGAGATCGTCGCTTCTTGGGGGTATCGCGTCATCGCCCTGGACTACCCGCACGCCCCTCGCTCGCGCTGGCCCGCGCAGCGTGACGCCGTTCTTCGTCAAATAGATTCCCTGCCGGCCGGCCCTATAGCAGTGCTCGGGCACTCGTCGGGCGCACAATTGGCAATCATCGCCGCAGCCTTGCGGCCGCATCGCATTAGCGCCGTGATCACCTACGAGAGCCCGGTCGATCTTCGGCTCGGTTACGAATATCCGTCCCTCCCCGACATTATCAACGTGCGTCGCGTCCTAAGCGACCTTTGCGGCGGCACTCCGGAACAGCAGCCCGTTTGCTATCGAGACGGATCTCCGCGATACGTCGTCCGGGCCGGTATGCCGCCAATCCTGATGATCGCGGCAGGGCGCGATCACGTGGTTCAGCTTGGTTTCGAGCATCTCTTGCGCGACGAGCTGCGTAGCGATGGGATCAGCGTTACCTACCTTGAGCTGCCCTGGGCCGACCATGCCTTCGAGGATGTGGCCACTGGTTTTCACAACCGAATCGCGCTGTGGTACCTCCGTCGGTTCCTGGATTCTCGCTTGAAACCGTAACGAAGGCATTTAATGCACGTTAACCCCCAAGCGATGTATGCTGGGCGAATGCAGCAATCGCCCTTCAAAATCAAACGGCTCGGAATCGTCATGCGGCCCGACCCATCGCGCGAAGATGAAGTCGAAGGTGTGCTCAATCCCGGGGCGGCCCGCGGCCCCGATGGCGAGCTCTACCTATTTCCTCGTCTGGTCGGGAAGAACAACTACTCGCGCATCGGAATCGCGCGGGTGCTCTTCGACGACGAAGGAAATCCGGCCGGCGTCGAGCGCATCGGATACGCGCTCGAACCCGAGGAGCCGTACGAACTGCGCCCGGCGGAGGGAACCGGCGGCTGCGAGGATCCGCGCGTAACCTACGTCGATCCGCTCGGCCTCTACGTCATGAGCTACGTCGCATGGGGCCCCAAAGGCCCACGGATCGCGCTCGCCATTTCCGAGGACTTGCTGAAGTGGGAACGACTGGGGCTAGTCAGCTTTCAACCCGACGTGCAAGCTAAGTACAACGTCATTTTCAACAACTATCACAACAAGGATGCGGCGTTCTTTCCGGCCGCGATAACGTTGCAGGACGGGACCGACGTGCTCGGAATGCTGCACCGTCCGTTTTACGACACGGTGAAGACTGCGCCCAAGGGCATCCGCGAGCCGGTGCCGAGTATTTGGGTCTCCGGGTGCGAGCTCGATGCGGCTTTGCGCGACGTTCGCAACCTGTGCGTCATGCGCAAGCACGCGCTATTGGTCGATCCGGAACAAGCGTGGGAGAAGCTGCGCATCGGTGTTGGAACGCCGCCCGTGCAAACGCCGCTCGGCTTTCTCATGATCTATCACGGCGTCAGCGGCGTCCTCGCCCACAATGCTTCGGAACGCAATCGCGTTGAGTACGTTGCCGGAGTCCTCGTCGTTCACCGCGAGGGCGAGCAGCTGATGGAGTATCGCTCTTCGGCGCCGATCTTGATTCCCGAGGTCGAGGAAGAGGTCCTCGGGACCGTCGATCACGTGGTTTTCCCCACCGGCGTGGACGATCGGGGGGATGGCACGCTCGACATCTACTACGGGATGGCCGACAGGTATATCGGCGTGGCTCGCTTGCAGCTTCCGGAAGAACTCCCGCTGCACGTACAAGAGTTGATCGAGACGCGACGTCTCGAACGGTGACCCGCAAAATCGAGCGAGCCCGGCGGTAAACGCGCCGGGCTCGCATCGGGGCCTATTCCAGGATACTAGTCGTTGTCGTCCCGGGGCTGTGGAAGCCGCACGGCTTTGTGCGACCCCGAGAGCTGCTGGTGCAAGTAATAGCCAGCGGTCTGGTAACCCGCCGGTAGAGATGTGGGCGACGGAATCGGACTGATTCCGAGCGTCGCACAACTCATTTTCGGCGGGGAGGAGGGCGAGGGAATCTCGGCGAGCGACGGCAGGGTTTCCGCCGCCGCCACGGAGCTTGCCTTCGTCGAGCGCGTCGAACAAATCGGAGGTCGAGCGATCGGCGTCGGCCGGCGAGAGGCCGACCGCAACGCCCTTGGCTTCGTCCGGGAGCGACGCGAACTTCGGCAGTCCGAAGACCGCTTCGATGAGCTTCGATACCGAACCGTGATCGGCGTTGTCATGAACGACGACGCCGGTCTTGGAGAACGGCGAGATCACCAATGCCGGGATGCGAACGCCGCCGCCACACGTGTAGCCTTGCTCGGGCCCGGAACGATCCTGCGGGCAGGTCGATCCCCATTCCGGAGGATTCAGATGGTCGTAGAAACCGCCGCTGTCGTCCCACGTCACGACGATGATCGAGTCTTTCCAGTATTTGCTCTTGGCAATCGCGTTGATCACTTCAGCGAGATAGGCTTCGGCTACCTGATGATCGGAGCTCCCGCTTCCCGGGTGATCGTCGTCGCCGACGAAGTACTTCTGGCCCGACGGGTTGTTGGTAAAGATCGGGTCGGCGGGCACCAGTCCGTACGAATTCTCGTTTCCGCCCTTCACCCAGAAGACGCCCGAGGACGGCAGCTTCCCGCCTTTGATGTCGGAGATCAAACCGTTGCCCGCGACGTTGTCGCGCAGGGTCCTCTTGCTCGCGAAGCCGGACTGCGGATTATTGATGTAGTCGAAGTAGAGCGGGGCGGTATGATGCGCGGAGAAGCCCGCGTTGGCCGTGTAAAGCCCTTCTTCGTACCAAGCCCACTTGTAGGACTGACGGTTGGTTCTGCCTTCCTTGGTGATGTCGCGACCGATGAAGCCGACGACGCGCGACTCCTTGGCCGCGCGATCCATGGCGGGGTTAAGCAGAACCGGCATCGTTGCGTAACTTTGCGCCGCGGCGCCGTCTCCGCCATACGACGTAACCGGGAACTTCAGCTGCGCCGGCGGCGGATTGTCGTCGTTGGAGATCGGTACGCCGTCGCTATAGCCGCCACTGGGAACCGGCTGCGAGAGTACGCCCTCGCCCGCGGCGGCTTCGGTCTGCCCGGTTTGACCCGCGAAGAGCTGAATGTTGCTCGGCGTCGAGTCTCCGGTGTTCGCCTGGAAGTAGTGATCGAAGAGCGTGAAGTTCTTCGCATAGTACCAGAGGTACGGGACGGTGTCGCAATCGTACACGCCCTCGATAGCGATGTTCTCATTGTGCGCTTCGATCTGCTGCGGGCTCGGGGTCGGCCCGAGCACCGGTTGTCCGGCTTCATCGTCGACTAAGAAATCGTCCATGCGGCCGCGGTCCATGGCGAACTCTTGATCGAAGCGGCCGTTGCCGCCGCCGTTGATATCGGGTGCATCTTGAACGTAGTTCGGGCTATTCGGATTCGCCGAGATCAAGAACGGACGCTGACAACCGCCGGTTTGGGGATCGGACTGGCAATCCGTCTGCTGGGCGAGGTAGGTCCCAAGGTTTTCGACGTACTGGCCGTCCATGCCGGGATAGAGCCCGTAGATTTGATCGAACGTGTGGTTCTCTTGAACGAGGACGAAAACGTGCTTGACCTTGCCGCGCACTAATTGTGCGATCCTGCCACGGGTTGCAGCATCGGCGATTTGCTGGGCGGATCCGGCCTGCGACGTCAGCGGCGCGATCAGGATACCCGCCCGCCCCTCCGCATGCCGCTAGCGCGCACGATGCCGTCAGGATTAGGATGTGTGAAGCTAATCGACGCATTGTACTCCCACCTTACAGTGTGTTTAAAAAGCGAGGTGTCTACTCTAAAAGTTAACAAAACGCAAGCTCGCTATGCTACAAGGGGGAAGCGCGACTTTGATAATATCGATAATCGCTTCTTAAGCTTTTATCAGTGGACGCGCACAATACGGCGCAGCGGTTGCGAATGTAGCGTGCGGATTTGCAGGCCGTCGCCGGCGCCGGCGCGATCGCGGGGCACGGGGTTGTCAGCGCCCGATCTGGTCGCGATAGAGGTATTTTCCACTACTGGACCTAAGTGCAACGGTTAACACGAAATTGGGGTTCTATTAGCCGTATGCCAACCGTTAGTTCGCCTGTCGCCACCCTCGCGATAAGGATTGCAGGGAAAGGACCGAGTTCCCCAGCCCTGTCGGAGCCCGTGTATGGGGGCTATGCCAATAGCCGGGGCGAGGTCGTCTTGTTCGGGAAAGACCAGGCCTATCGCGTCGACTTCAAGAGGCAGTCGCTGCAGCTACGGCCGCAGTTGAACTTTGGAGCGCAAGCTCGCTACGATGAGGCCCAGGCCGGCGAGCCATTTCAGTTCGCGAACAGGACGTTTCAACGCCTCAGCGAGCAGCAGATCGCCGAGATCTGCGAATCCGGCGATTTTAAGGTTACGCCGAGACAGCTTCCTTTTTAACTCGTAAGAGCGCTCGGCTCGAGGGAAGCCGGACGCCGTCCGCAAGCCGGACGATCGAGAGCGCTTTGACGATCCACCACGTGGGATCGATTTCGAACCAGCGAAGACCATGCCGCGCCGAGTATGGAAATGCGTGGTGATTGTTGTGCCAGCCCTCTCCCCAGGAAACCAGCGCAACCCACCAACAGTTCGTGGATAGGTCGCGCGTGCGGTAGGTGCGGTAGCCGATCGAGTGGGCGGCGCTATTGACCAGCCACGTCGCGTGGTACGAGACGACGAGGCGCACGGCCATTCCCCAAATCACCCAGCTCCAGCCGCCGAGCGCAAAGAGGATGGCTGCGAGCGCAAGGTGCAGCGGCCACTGAGCGTAGGGCAGGGCTCGGTAGAAGCGGCTGGCATATAAGTCGGGCGCAAAATGCCGCAGATCCGCCTCGGTCGGCAGCGCATCGTTGCGCTGATAGAGCCAGTTCATATGGGCCCAGCGGAAGCCGCGGTCGCGCCCGTGTGGATCGCCTTGCATGTCGGAGCGCGCGTGATGTATGCGGTGCGTGGCTACCCAGCGAATCGGATCGCTCTGCAGGGCGAGCGTACCGAAAACGCTGAGCACGTACTCGAGCGGTTTGCGCAGCCGCAAACCGCGGTGGGTGAGGGTGCGATGGAAGCAGAGAGCGATCCCGAGCCCACCGGTGATGTAAAGGACGACGGCGGCCGCTGCCACCGCAGTCCATTCAAACGTCCCGGGTATAAAGGCCGCCAGCGCCGCGACGTGGATAATGCCCAGGCCGAGGCCGTTCAGGCGGCGCTGAGCGCGCGAGCTCATGTCCTAACGGTAGGATTGCTGCGATGCGAAGCAGTCGCGGCAGTAGACCGGCCGGCCGGTGCGCGGCTGGAACGGAACCTCGGCGACGCCGCCACACTGGCTGCACGTTGCTTTGAAGAGCTCTCGGGTGCTGTGAGCGGACGTGCCACGTTGGCCGCCATTGGCCGCCTTGCGAGCAGCGCGGCAGTCGCCGCAGCGTCCGGGTTTGTTGGTGAAGCCTTTAGCGGCAAAAAAATCTTGTTCGCTGGCGCTAAACGTAAATGAGCGACCGCAGTCGAGGCAGGTTAACGTTTCATCTGTGTACATGAGTATTATGGGTCTCCTAATAATTTCTAAGGTGATTGCTCGGATCGCGGCCGCCGCTCTTCTCCGGCGCGATAGCGATAAACTATGCGCCCCTTCGTTAAGTCGTAAGGCGAGATTTCCAAATCCACACGATCGCCGGGAAGAATTCGGATACGATGCCGACGCAACCGTCCGGCGATCTGTCCCAGGATGACGTGTCCGTTATCGAGCTCGACCGAGAAGGTCGCGCTCGGGAAAACTTGCTTGATGCTGCCCATCACTTCAAGCGGGGCTTCCTTAAGGTTTTGTGGCGTAGTCGCTTTGGGCACACGCACACGGTTTCTGCTTTTTCTATTGCGAACAGCGATGGTTAGCTCTCCTTTCGCTGGCGTCGGTCTGACGGTCGTCCCACAAGCGGGCCCTCAGCAACGGACCAACCGAGCACATCCGAAGATGAACCCGGCGGAGGGTTGCTGCTCGACAGGTAAGCGAAGAAGCTTAAAATCGGACCGATCTTTCAGTGGCGCAATTTTATCGACCGCTCGAAAGATCGCGCTTAGGTGTGACAAGGGGGATTCTCTCACAAATCCCGGCCGTCCGCAAGCGATACCTGGCTCCGAGGCAGCTCGAGTCCCGGCTGCCTACGGCAGGCGCTCGATCTTCGAGATCGCTTTCCTGGGGACATCGTAGCCGAACCCCCGAACGAGGATGCGGCCCGTGTCGTCGCTCCGCTTGAGCACACCTTCCCGAACCCGCCCGCTCTGCATTGTGACTTTTACGCGCTCGCCGATAAGACTGTCGATCTCTTCGTTTTTCACCGGAATACCTGCCTTCGATTAACTCGGTTCGCTACCGGGATGATGGAAGCCCGCAGCGCTAGGCGGTCACGGCGAGATCGAACCGATCCAGGTTCATGACCTTTTCCCACGCGGCGACGAAGTCGCGCACGAAGTGATCGCCCTCGATTGCGTAGACCTCGGCGATCGCGCGGAGCTGCGAGTTCGAACCGAAGATGAGGTCGCAGTTCGTGCCGGTCCACGTGACCTCGCCGGTGCGCCGATCGCGACCCTCGTACGTGTACTCGCTCCCGGCGCGCTGCCACTTCGTCGACATGTCGAGCAAGTTGACGAAGAAGTCGTTCGTCAGCGTGCCCGGGCGCTTGGTGAAGACGCCGTGTTTGGAGCCTTCGGCGTTTGCGCCGAGGACGCGCAGGCCGCCGACGAGCGCGGTCATCTCGGGAGCGCTCAACGTGAGCAGCTGCGCGCGATCGAGGAGACGCTGCTCGGGGGAATGCCGGTGACCGTGACCGAGGTAGTTACGGAACCCGTCGGCGGTCGGTTCCAGCACCGCGAATGAGTTCACGTCGGTGTTCTCCTGCGTCGCGTCGGTCCGCCCCGGGGTAAAGCTCACCTTCACGTCGCGACCGGCGCTCTTCGCGGCCTGCTCGATCGCGGCGGCGCCGCCGAGAACGATAACGTCGGCCAGCGAGACGTTCTTGCCGCCGGAGAGCGACGCGTTGAAGTCAGCACGTACTTTCTCCAATATTTCCAGCACCTTGGTCAACTCCGCAGGCTGATTGACGGCCCAGTCTCTCTGCGGCGCGAGACGAATGCGCGCACCGTTCGCGCCGCCGCGCTTGTCGGTGCCGCGGAACGTCACGGCCGAAGCCCACGCGGTCGTGATCAGCTGGGGAATCGTAAGCCCCGAGGCAAGGATGCGGCTTTTGAGCGCGGCGACGTCGTTCTCGTCGATCAGCGGATGGTCGACCGGAGGCAGCGGGTCTTGCCAGAGCTGCTGTTCGGCCGGAACCTCAGGACCGAGATAGCGCGAGATCGGGCCCATGTCGCGGTGCGTCAGCTTGAACCACGCCTTGGCAAAGGCGTCGGCAAACTCTTGCGGGTTCTCGCGGAAGCGCTTGGAGATCGGCGCGTAGATCGGATCGAACTTCAAAGCGAGGTCGGTCGTGAACATCATCGGAGCGTGTTTCTTCGACGAATCGTGCGCGTCGGGAACGGTACCGTTGCCGGCGCCGTTCTTGGGTGTCCATTGCTGTCCGCCGGCGGGACTCATCGTTAACTCCCACTCGTAGTTAAAGAGATTGTTGAAGTACTGGTTGCTCCACTTCGTGGGGGTTGCGCTCCAGGCTCCCTCGAGGCCGCTGGTGATCGTGTCGTCGGAGTGGCCGCTGCCGAACGTATTGTTCCAGCCGAGGTTTTGCTCTTCGATCGGGGCGCCCGCCGGCGCCAAGCCGACGTACTCGGTCGGATCCGCGGCGCCGTGCGCTTTGCCGAACGTGTGTCCGCCGGCGATCAGCGCGACGGTCTCCTCGTCGTTCATCGCCATGCGACCGAACGTCTCGCGAATATCGATGGCCGCTGCGAGCGGGTCCGGGTTTCCGTTCGGACCCACCGGATTCACGTAGATCAGACCCATCTGCACGGCCGCGAGCGGCGTTTCTAGATCGCGTTGACCGGTGTAGCGGTTGTCCTCGAGCCACGTCTCCTCCGGACCCCAGTAGATGTTCTCGTCGGGCTCCCACGCGTCGACGCGGCCGCCGGCGAACCCACACGTCTTGAATCCCATCGATTCCAAGGCACAGTTTCCGGCCAGAATCATCAGATCGCCCCACGAGATCTTCCGGCCATATTTCTGCTTGACTGGCCAGAGCAACAGACGCGCTTTATCGAGGTTTGCGTTGTCCGGCCAGCTGTTGAGCGGCGCAAAGCGCTGCTCGCCCGAACCCGCGCCACCGCGGCCGTCGCCGATGCGATACGTTCCCGCAGCGTGCCATGCCATGCGAATGAAGAGCGGTCCGTAGTGACCGTAGTCAGCCGGCCACCAGTCCTGCGACGTGGTCATCAATGCGAATAGATCCGCCTTGACCGCGTTGAGGTCTAGGCTGTTGAATTCACGAGTGTAGTTGAAATCCGCGCCCATTGGGTCGGAGAGTGCGGACGGCCGGTGGAGCGCCGACAGGTTCAACAGCTCGGGGAACCAATCGATGTTGGCTCTCGGCCGCAGCGGGACGTGCTTTACCGGACACGTGCCTTGATCGGCTTCCGACATTTCGACGATCGTGTTTTCCATCTGGTGCGCTCTCTCCGATCCGGTTTAAGAAGGGGGCTTCAATCTGAAAGTGAATATCACTTGCATGGGCAGAATACCGCCGCAAGCGGGCGCCGTCAATAGGGGAGCGGCCTCCCCACCGGCGCCGCTGCCGAAGAACTACCGGCTCATCTACGAGATCGTCGCACAGAGCGGCATCGGGCGGCATCTCACGTCCTCGCAGATCTACGCAAAGGCGCTCAAGCGGCGCCCCGGGATCGGATTCACGACCGTCTATCGTGGTCTCGAGCGGTTACGCGATCTGGGCTTGGTCTCCGAGCTCCACATGCCGGGCGTCGACGCGGCGACCTACGAGCCGTCCGGGCCGCGGCACGCCCACTTTCGCTGCAGCAAGTGCGGCAAGATCGAAGACGTCGCCTATGCAGTTCCGGCGCGCACGATCAACACGCTCGTGCAGCACCATGGGTTCACGATCGAAAGCGAACGCGTGACGTTCGCAGGTCTCTGCGCAACCTGCGCTCGATGACCGGTTCTCTCGATCTTTTCCCGCTGGAGTTTGGCCCGGGCTTCGCGACGAAGCGAATCGACGTCGAAGGGGCGACGATAAGCGTTACCATCGGCGGGAGCGGACCGGCGGTCTTGCTGCTCCATGGTTACGCCGAGGACTCGCGCATGTGGAGGCCGCTGGCTCAGCTCGCTTCTCGCTTCACCGTTATCGCACCGGACCTGCCGGGGATCGGAAACTCTTCGATACCGTCGTCGGGCATCGACATGGTAACGTCGGCCCATCGGGTGCACGAAACAATGCACGCTCTTGGCTATCGCAACGACCTTCGCGTCGTCGGCCACGACATCGGGTTGATGGTCGCCTACGCGTACGCAGCGATCTATCCGGCCGAGACGAACCGCCTCGCGATCATGGACGCCTTTCTTCCCGGAATCGAGGGATGGGAGCCGATCTACGACGGGCCCGGCACCTGGCACTTTCGGTTCTACGGCCCGACGCCGCTCGCGCTCGTAGATGGTCGCGAACGCACGTACTTCGAACACTTTTGGAACGACTTTGCCGCCGATAAGACGCGGTCTATCCCAGAGAAAGCTCGAGAAGAATACGCCTCGGCGTACGCTCGCCCAGGCCGGATGGCGGCCGGCTTCGCGTACTTCGCATCGTTTCTAAACACTGCGTCGGCATTTGCAGCGTTGGCGAAGAACCGTCTGCCGATGCCGGTCATGTCGATCGGCGGAGAGAAGTCGCTCGGCGTGGCGTTGGGCGAGCAGGCCAAGGTCATCTCCCGCCAATGCCCGAGTCGTTGTGATTAAGGATTCCGGTCACTGGCTGATGGAAGAGCAGCCCCAGGCGACGATGGCGGCGCTTACCCAGTTCCTCGACGCTCCCTAGTCCTGCGGCACGGCACATCCAGAGTGGGCGATGGCCCGTTTTAATGGCATGAGGCTCTCCACGCCCGCCCTGCTCGCAAGCGTTCTGGCGTTCGTCTTCGTAGCAGTGCTTCAACTCTCGAACGCTCTGCCCGGGGCCGAACGGGGCTTGCTGCTCTTCGAAAAGGCCTGCCCGATCTACAGCAGCGCCCGGTAACCCAGCTCGCCGGCGACGCTATTGCACGTCGTTCGGTCCGTCGACGGCCGCCATCGGGATGCCGAAGCCCCCGTGGCTGGAGCCGAGGCGCCGGATCACCTTCCCGGTTGTATAGTCGAGCACGTAAACGAACTGACGCATAGACTCGTCGGATACGAATACCTTCCGTTCGTTTGCGTTGATCGAAACGAAGATCGGCGAGCCGAAGTCGAGTTTTAGCCGCCTGGTCACCTTTGAATACGGCGGCGCGATCACGTCGACGCGCTGCGATATGCCGTTGGCGAGGATCAAGTTGCCGTGGCTGTCGAGGGCGATGCCGCCCGCATTGGCGACATGCGTGCCAAGCTCGGTGGGGGAGCAGCCGGCGAGTCCGCTTTCATACTCGGCGATGCGCGCGCCTTGGCTTTTGATGTTGTAGTCGACGAAGACGTCGCCCGCCTTGTCCACGCTGACGCCGAATACGCCCGGAACCGGACACGTGTAGAGCACGGTGTTGCTCCGCTGGTCGTACTCGTTCACGGTATCCGTTCCGCCGAAGACTGGACTGTCGGTTTCAAAAAGGTGCCCTTGGCGATCGACGGCTATCGAGAGCGGCTGCATCATCCCCGCTGAGTATACGAACGAAGGCTGCGTGCTGCCGGGAGCGTACTCCGTGACATTTCCTCCGTTTCTATTTGCGACGTAGAGATTGCCGCCGCGGTCGAGGGTGACGTCGAAGGGGCCGTTTATCCCGGTATTGATCGTCCCATCCGGCACGTAGTGGTCGTTTTTTAGCAGCACGATCTGGCCCTCGCCGTAGTCGGCAACGTAGAGATCGTGCAGTCCGGCGTAGCTGTCCGGAGCAAAGCTCTGTGTGGACGGCAAAGTGTTGCCGGCGGGCGTTGGACTCGACGCCGATCCCGAGCATCCGGCGAGGAGAGCGAAAAGGATGACGATGACGTGCGACCGCGGTGACGGCGTTTTCATGAGGCTTAGCGTCCGGTGGGGCCGAAGCGCTCGGTCCGCACGCGCGACTGGTCGTGGCCGGCTTGCGTCAGGAGGCCGGCCACCGTTTCGACAAAACCGGTCGGCCCGCAGACGTAGCACAGCGGGCTTTGCGACGCCCCGAACGTCGCTGCGCCGATCAGCTCGGCGTTGACACGCTGCGGCTTTGCCGGCCAGTTCGCCGGCGCTTCGCGCGTGTATGAAAGGGTAACGCCGACCCGATCGCCATCGATTGAATACTTCTGCAGCTCGTCAGCGTAGATCACCGCTGCGGGCGTGCGAACCGAATAGATCAACCGAAACGGAGCGGGAGATCCCGCCTTGGCGCGCGTGCGAAGCATAGCCATGAGCGGCACGACGCCCGAGCCGCCGGCGATCAGCTGAACCGGTTCGCTCTGCTCCGGACGCCAGACGAACCACCCGCCGATGGGGCCGAGAATCTCGAGCGGACTGCCCGGCTCGACCGTTTGCACGAGGTAAGGAGAGACTTCACCATCGGGCATCAGCTCGATCGTAAGTTCGAGCCGCTCTCCGTCGGGCGCGCTGGCGATCGAGTAGGTGCGCACGGCGGTGTAGCCGTCATCGGCGCGCAGCCGTACGTCGACGTGTTGGCCGGCCGCGTGACCGGGCCAACCCGGTGCGTCGAGCACGCAGCGTGCTCGCCGTCTGCGTCTCTTTGCGCCGCTCGACGACCGTAGCCGCGTACCAGCTCAGTCGCCCGTGTACCGCTGTTCCCGCCATGGATCTCCGTACATATTATAACCGAGCCGCTCCCAGAAGCCGGGTTCGTCGGCACGCATGAGCGTCAATCCGCGCACCCACTTTGCGCTCTTCCAAAAATAGAGATGCGGCACGAGCAGACGCGCCGGCCCTCCGTGCTCGGGCTCGAGATCTTTGCCGTCGAAGCGAAATGCAACCCACGCTTTGCCGTCACGCAGATCGGAGAGCGGAACGTTCGTGCTGTACCCGCCGTACGAGTGGGCCATCACAAATCCCGCTTCGGTCTGGACGTCCTTCAGCAGCGTATCGATCGAGATGCCCTCCCAATGCGTTCCCAGCTTCGACCAGCGCGTGACGCAGTGAATATCCGTGGCGATCTGTTCGCTGGGCAATGCGCGAAACTGCTCCCAGCTCCACGTTTGAGTGCCGCCGGTTTCGCTCACGATCGAAAACTCCCAATCCGCCAGCCGCACCGAAGGCGTTGGGCCTGCGGAAAGGACGGGAAAGTCCGTGGTCACGTACTGACCCGGCGGAAGGCTGCTGCTACTTTGGCGTCGCTTCCCGACGAATCCAGGAGTCGATGGATGCTGCTCGCTCATTGTGGTCACGCTTCGCGTTTCGCGGCGAGACCTCCATCCTAGATCAGTTGGCTGATCGAAACCGTGCGCGAGACGCTTTGGCCGGAGTGCGGTCCCACGAGCAGCGTCACCTGGCTGCCGAAGGGCTGGGCGTCGAGCCAGGCGCGGAGACGAGTGGGGGGCCACGTTCGCGTCGGAATCCCGTTGACCGCTAGGATCGTATCTCCGGCCTGAATTCCGGCCTTTTCGGCCGGCCCGCCGGCCAAAACCGACGAGACGACCGGGCCGCGCCCGCCGGTTGCGATCCACATGCCCACCGGATCGTAGCGCTCGAGCAGCGCAAATTTGCCGCTCGGCCAGAGCACGAGCCGCTGATGCGGCAAGTCGTAGATCGCGTTGAACCGCGTCATGAATCCGTTCCCGATGCTCGCGATCCAACCGGTGGAATCGAACGCGCCCGCCTTACCGAGCGGAACCCGCGTCAGAACGTCCTTGACGGTATAGCCGAAGGCGTTCACTTGGGTGCGAATGACGTCGGAGTCGATGCGGCCGCCGACACCGTAACCGGTGACCGCACCGTGCACGGCCGGTTCGAACGAATAGAAGCCGTGATCGCGCGCGAAGGGCCCGAAGATCGTGAGTGACGAGCGATCGCCGGTGTCGAGTAAGACCGAGCCGGCGATGGAGTCGATCTGAGCCGGGAACGTGATGAAGCCCTGCTGCATCGTGTAGGGAACGGACCGGGCCGTAGCCGGAGCGTCAAACGCGCCGTTCCAGAGCGTTAATACGCCCCGATCCGGGTCGACCTGAAACGCATACTTTCCGAAGACGTTGGAGCCGATGATCCCGTCGACGTGTTCGAATCCGATGGCGCGCTGGATTGGGCCGAGGTCGATGACGATTGCGGACATCGCCGGGAACGCGACGCCGGCTACGGTCATCCCGTTAATGTGCGTCGACGAAACGGCGACTCTCCCCGCGCCCGCGCCACCGACGGATCCGGCCGGCTTTAACGAGAGGTCAAGCCGCCGTGCGGCTTGCGGCGTGAGCGATACTCCGGGCGCACCCGTATCGAGGATCATGTGAAAACCCGCGGTCCCGTTTATCGTCACCGGAATCACGATGCGGTTGTCGATCAGGTCGAACGGCGTCTGCGCTGAGTCCGGCAACGCCGCAATCGGCCAGAGCGCTAGCGCCGCGAGCAGCGTTCCTCGAAGCATCGTTGCCGGACTCATGAGCAGAGCTTAGCACCCTTGCGGCAACGTAGTAATCAAACGAGAGTCTGCCAGCCCGCAATGCGCGATGAAAAAATCATCAAATAAAAAAGTATAAAGCGAGGAACCGGCGACGAACGCGGCCAATCAGCCCGGCTCGTCCACGCCCGCACATTAGCCTACATTAAGGGAGAAACCATGGCGATCGAACTCGAGCCGTATCTGTTCTTTACCGGAAAATGCGAAGAGGCGCTCAACTTCTACAAAGGCGTCTTCGGCGGCGCGATCAGCGAGGTATCGCGCTGGAAGGATATGCCGGCCGATGCCGGTGGTCCACCGGTGACGCCGGAAACCGAGAACCGGGTGATGCACGCGAGCTTCAAGGCGGATGCGGTTTCGTTCATGGCGTCGGATGCGACGCCCGGAAAGAGCTACGGTGAGGGGCCTATCTCGCTTTCGCTCGGCACGAACGACGCGGCCGAGGCGCAGCGCATCTTCGACGGCCTCGCACAAGGCGGCACGGTCGAGATGCCGATGCAAGATATGTTTTGGGGCGCAAAGTTCGGCATGCTCACCGACAAGTTTGGAATCGACTGGATGATTAACTGCCGGACCGGCAGCTAGCCTCGGATCGCGCGGGCGCGCACGTACGCCGTGCGCGCCAAGGCGATCAGGGCGATCGTAAAGCAGATCGCGAGTAGCGCCGCAACGAACGGCGCAACGAACGAAACTACTAGCGAACCGATCGAGCCGGCATCTTCGGCGGTGCTCACTACCGGGTTGCCGGCGCCGCCGGTCGTCACCGTCGAGGCGCCGCGAACCGCAGCGATTGCGGCGTGTACGCCCAGCGCGTTCAGAGCGCCGAGCACCATCAGCGTGATCAGCGCCTCGTGCGAGGGCGGGTTCAGCGTGCCGCCGACGAGGACCGCCGCGGCTGCGGGCTTGAGCGCAACCTGCCCGACGTGCAGCAGGTGATCGAGCAGCGGAACTTTGTCGGCGAGAATCTCGACAACGGCGAGGCCGCCGAGCAGCCACATCGCCAGCGGCGCCGCGAGCCACGCAAACGCCTCGGGTGGATGGATCACATGGAAGTGGGCGGCGATCGAGACGGCGGCCAGCGCCAGCAGCGCACGCACTCCGGCGGTCGTGGTCAGCGCGTACGCTAGCGCGTACTCACTCGCTGCGTCCATACCCTAGCCTCGTTCGGCTAGTAGGAAAATTCCTGCAGCTGATTGACCCTGGCGCCATCGACCCAGCCGATGCGCTTGGTGGGATTGATCGCGATCCTGATCGGAAGCACCAAGAAGCCCGCGTCGGTGAAGTTGAAACCGTTGATCGATTCCTGGAGCGTTCCGCTCTCGTTGAAAACCTGGATGCTGCTCCCCGACGGGGAAGTACCCGAAAACGGCTGCGCGATCAGGAAGAGCTTGTGGATCGGATCGTTGATGACGTACGCGCCGGCGATGAACTGCCCGCCGCCATTGGGCATCAGCGCGTGCGTTCCAGTCTGCTTGGCAACGTCGTAGAACTCGACGCCGCCGTCCAGTTCGGTCGTAGTGCACGCAATGCCGGTCGCCGAGTCGTACGCGATTCCGTTTGCGTAGCCGCATCCTTCGATCCCCGGACAGGAGACGCCGTTAAACTTCGTGACGTGCCCCGAGCTAAGGTCGACCGTCGCAATCACTGGTGGCGGGCCGCCGGCTCCGCCGAAGCTCGGCGAGGTGGCCATGACGGCGAGATTGTTGACGGTGTCCTGCGCCAGTTGCGGCTGCATCGAGAGGAAGAAGGTCTGCGGATCGAGCGTGATTACTTTGCTCGTGTGCATGGGGATGTCGGAGACGACCAGCTCGGTGGGATCCGATCCGGTCCGTTCGTAGCCGAACACGACGCTCGTGGTGGTGCTTTGATTCACCGCGTTCTGCAGGACGTTGAAATGCTTGCTCGTGATGCCCCATTTGCCCGCGAACTTCATTTTGGTGACGGGATTGACCAGCTCGTACACGTCCGTTGTCGGGGTCTGGCCTGGTATGCCGGCCTTTTGATAGTCGATCAGGGCGACGTCTCCCGCGAAGATCCCGTCGCCGACGTAGTCGTTGCCGCGACGCGCACCACGGCCCTTGCGAACGCCGAAGGTGCGGGTGATCTTTCCGGTCGTCTGGTTGAACGTCTGCACCGAGAGCTCCGCGCCGGTTGCCGATGCGAGGATTCCGTCGTTGCCGTTCTGGTCGATGTCGAATCCAAAAATCTGACCGCCGTCGGAGGTCGAGAGCACCGGGCCGAGTGAGCCGCCGTCGCGTTGCACGACCGCGCGGGTCGCGCTGCCAATCCCGTTCGGGACCGAACCAGAACCGCTGCCGGCGCTGCTGCACGCGGCGAGCGGGATGAGTGCGAATACAGCGAGTGCGCGCTTCATAAGCATGAAGCAAGCCTGCACGGCACTCATGAAAAAAGTATGAAGCGTACTGCGACCGCAGTACCCTCGCGCGCTCAGGCCCTGCGAGCGATCACGATCAGTGTCTTACAGCAGAGCGGTGACGTGGTTATCGTGACGTTGAGCACGTGGTCGCCGCTGCCGATCGAGAACAGGGCGGCTTCCGCCGGTGACGTAACGCGCGACTCGTGCGAATCGCTGGGCAAGTTTTTCTTGTACCAGGTGTAGACGGTGGCGAACGAGTCGCTCGTCGAGAAGGCCCCGCTGGCGGCTTCCACTTTGACGCCCGGATAGACCGGTACGGCGGTGGCGTCACTCGTCAAAGCCGCGTGCGAGCAGGCCGCCGCGAACGTCGCGACCAGCAAGGCGAGGGCCGAGATGGCGAGCCGCGTCATTAGAGGCGCGGCCCCCAGCCGGGGAAAATCGGCGTCATCGCTTCGGTGAACCGCTCCGAGCGGCCGGTCATCGCCGCGCCGTAGTGGCGCCGGTGGCGGCGCTCCGGGGTCGCCGATTCGGGCGCGCTCGTCTTTTTGAAGTAGAGGGCTTTCAGGCGGGGCTGGGCCGGTGCGGGCGTAGACACGTGTGATCTCCTCTGTGAAGCGTTGTGCTGAGGGGATCATCGTAGCGACGGGGGCGTACCGAATCGTACGGGGTCGCGGAGGGGCCCGGGCGGCCCCCGAAGCGGCGCCCTCTCTCCCGGCGCAAGTGCCAGGTGAGGGCCCCCTCTCAGTGCGGCGACTCGGCCGGCTGCGGAACCGTCTTCTCGATCGGCGGAGCCAAATAGATTACCGTCCAAGGTGTATCCCAACTAACTTTGACTGGATTTGCCAACAAGCCGGGCCAGCTAGCCTTAGCTATTGTTGGAGCGAAGCCCGTAATCTCAAGTTTCAGCGCTAACTGCCCTGACATAACGTCGTTAACCGTCGCACTACCGTGCGCATACGCTATTAAGACCGTAGGTGTGGACGTGAACTTCGTGCTGTTCCACTGAGGCGCGGTGGCATCCGGTACGACCGCCGCGATTGCGCCCATGTCACCGTTGACGTCGGCCGCGGTTAAAGTGCCGGTCAGAAGCGCGCCGAGGATCCGATTCCCGACGCCGAATATCCCGGTAACATATACTTTCGTGTTTGGCTTGAGGTCGAGGTATCCGCCATTAGCCTCTGTGTGCACGTGCCCATCGACGTCGATCTCCCCGAAGAGGTGAACGTCAAACGTAAGGGCGCCGTAGCTGGCCGAAAATGGTGGGGCCAGATCCACATCTTTCCGCGGCGTCACGGAAAAGTCGTAGTCCGGGTTTACGTGAGAAGAGAGGCTGACGAGCGGCTTCGATGTAGCGTCGATCGGTCCTAAGTAAATGGATGTTGCACCCCCTAGGTAACCTTTGGCCTCAGGTGCCGGTGAGGCGCTCTCTTGCGGTGGAGACGCGCTGTGCCGGGCATCGCAAGCGTGTTGCGGTTTTGGTGTC
Organism: Vulcanimicrobiota bacterium; assembly: GCA_963739845.1. Classification (GTDB taxonomy): domain Bacteria; phylum Vulcanimicrobiota; class Vulcanimicrobiia; order Vulcanimicrobiales; family Vulcanimicrobiaceae; genus Cybelea. The sequence continues at coordinate 1,182,855 of CAVUBQ010000002.1, forward strand.
GCAATGCCGTTAGGCGAAGCGCCGGAGCTCGCCGACGACTCGATTGTCAGAACGGTGCTGGGGTGGCTAAACGCAGTGGCAGTTAGGCAGGACCCCATGATGACGCCGTATCGAATGGCGCTCCCAGGTTTAGCAGTGACGAATTGAAGCGTGTTCGTCAGATTTGCGCCAAAGTTCCGTTGTAACCACGGCTGTGCCTTGAACGGTGCAATCGGAATCGTCAAGACTATTAATGGGACGTCGAGTCCTTGAATGGTCGGGTTGCCGCTCTCCGCGGTCGCCAACTGACTTTCGAACGGTAACGTGCAACGGTCTACGTTCCCTCCGGCATCGTTCTTACCAGTTGAAAGCTCTGAGACGTCTTTCCATGCTTCCTCTACGGAAGGTGCCGGTGTCGCCGAAGCCGCGCAGGGGGTCGGAGTTGGCGCCGAGGCCGCGAGTGGGGCGCTCGGCGGCGACGATGGCGACGGAGAGATGCTCGGTGCCAACGTGGGCGGTGCAGCCGGGGTGGGCGGTGGGGGAGGAGGCGCTTCACGAACCAGCCGTGGACGATACGACGGCGTGATGTGCCCGACGTTGATAGCCTGGGTCTTGTACTTGGGATTGGTTACCGAATCGCCACGCTCAACGAGCAGTTGCTGGATCGCATTTGCGTAGACAAATATGTCGCGTGCATCAACCTGATTTTGAAGCCTATCGTAGACCTTTACCGGCGGGAGCCATGCGGCGCTTATCTTGTTTCCATGCGCCTTGGTGATCGCTAGGTACTTCTTGAAGGCCGCTTGCAAAATGGCGGCCTGCTGCGGATCAAAATCCCGCTTGATCCGGCTCGCCGGTACGTTGGATGGGTCGATCGGCGTAAAGGTGGCCGCTGCGACCGCCGCGTGCATGGAGTAAAGGACGAGTACGGTTATGAGGGCAGCAACCAACTGCGAACGAAGTCGGTTCACGGGCGCCTCGTTGTTGAGCCGATCAAGGTAGAGCATGGTTGCTTCTGCCTTTGACGATTTGACCTCCTGGCTGCGTGAAATAAGGCGCAGCGGCGAGACGGGTTGAAATCCGTTACTATCGATCTCCTGAACGACTGAAAGGAAACCGATGAAACTCTTTGCAGCCAGCATCGTGGTAATCGCTACCATACTCTCTACTACGCTCATTGCGCGTGCCGATCTGGCCTTTCTGAGGTATGAACTATCCTCCGGTGTCACACTCACCGTTCTCCCGAACTACACCGCGGCGATAACTTCGGTAGTAAATGGTGAGAACTGCGAGCTGCGAATCAACAGGAAAGACGGTTCCCAGTTCTTCGGCGGACCCGGGTCGCGCTTCATTGGCATCTCGCTAGAACCGCAGGAAACGCTTACCGCTCAGTCGGGGAGGTGTTGGGTGAGCCTAAGCGTTTCGGGTCCTCCAGGTTCGCCAGGCGTTACGAAAACTTAACGAATCATTTTCAAAACGAAAGCGGTTTTCATAACGCTGATCGCTGTCGGTCGCGCAGGAGGCGCGCTGCAGTGCAGAGGAACTTTTGGCAGCCGATGATTAAGCGGAAAGAGTTGATCGCGGGCATGGTAGCCGCAGTGGCCGCGCCGGCAATCGGCGCCACCGTTCTGGAGGGCAGCACGACACTGCAAGCAGCTGCCGCGCACAACGGGCGCTTCTTCGGATCGGCCGTACAGATCGCTCAGATCGACACCGAAAAGGATCTTCGGGAGACGGTGCTGCGCGAGTGTTTGATGCTCGTACCCGAATTCGAAATGAACTGGAACCAGCTCGAGGGCGAGCGCGGACGACTAAACTTCGATGGTATTGATCGCCTGGCGGCCTTCGCCGAGAGCAACGGTAAGAAGGTACGCGGGCACACGCTGCTCTGGCACCTTGGCACGCCGCAATGGGTGATCGACGAGCTTCGTACTCAGCAAGACTGGAACATAATAGCGCGGTACTTCGGATCGGTTATCCCGCGATACGGAGACGTTATCTCCCAGTGGGAGGTTGTCAACGAGCCGATGGACCCAGGGTATCGCGCCGACGGCTTGCGCGGAAATGCCTTCCTAAATGCGTTCGGTCCGGATTACATCCAGCGCGCTCTCGAGCAAGCCCGCGCATTTGCGCCGCACGGGCAACTTCTGATTAACGAATATGGCCTCGAGTACGACCTGCCCGATGAACGTACTCGCCGCTACCTGCTCCTTAAGCTCTTGGAGCGTTTGAAGCAGGCTAAGGCCCCGATCGACGCCCTCGGCGTGCAGGCGCATCTCGATCTACGAAAGGGGCACGTATCCGCGACGTCTATCGCGGGCTTCTTCCGATCGGTCGCCGATCTCGGGCTGCCCATCTATATTACGGAGCTCGATGTTAAAGAGGCCGATTACGTAGCCTCGGTTGAGGAACGCGATCGCCTCGTAGCCGATGAAGTGCGCCGCTATCTCGACGTCGCGCTCCGGCAGCGCCGCGTAAACGGCGTCACGACGTGGGGCTTGAGCGACCGCCATTCATGGCTGCTGGTTACCCCCGAAGATTACGCCCGGTTTGCCGGCGCGTGGGCCAACGGCGGTGGGCCCGGTTTCAACCGTGGATTACCGTTCGATTCGTCGATGCGCCCAAAGCCGATGTACTACGCGCTCCGTGACGCGCTCTGGAGCGTGCGACCGCCGGGTCAGATACGCTGATAGATCAGCGCCTTGAAATAGGCGCGCCCTCGAAACCCCGACTGCATGGCGAGACCCGTCGAGAACTCAAGCTCCGAGTTCTTCGCAATCGTCACCCCGGCGTACGGGCCAACTTGATAGAGGCTGTAGCTCGGATTGCCTTCGCTATAGATTTGCGCGCCGAGCCGCCACGTGGGCGAGAGCTGGTGCGTGGCGCCGATCAGCGCCTCGTAGTCCGAGAGCCGCAGGCCGTAATAGCCTCCCCAGTCGATACGCAGGGGTCCGCTGACGCTGCCCCCCTCGAGCCCGATGCGTCCTTCGACTTGCGTTCCGCGCAGCCGATTGTTCGGATCGTCGGGCGTAAGCCCGGTGTAGGTCGAGTTTGCACCCAGAGAGACGTCGGCCCAGGAGTGCTGATGCATGATCTGATAGACGGCGTCGATTTCGGCTCCGCCGAACTTCGCCGAAACGACGCCCAGATCGCCGCCATCATAGTTGTAGCCGCCTGCGGTCGCTAAAGCGCGCACGGCGAATCCTTTGCCGATGGTCGCCCCGGGCAGGGCGAACGTCACGCCGGCGAAGACGTAGTTAGCAAAGTCGAGCTGGCCGCCGGCAAAGACGGCGATATGGCTGTCGTCGGCTCGCGCGGCCGCCGGAACGAATATCGAGAGCGCGGCCAAAATGGCCGCTGCCGACCCGGCCACGAAGCGCTGTCGGGCTTTCGCGCTAAAGAACGTTTGCATTCGCTGCCTACACCAGCAGCTTCGATTTTTCGAGCTCGGCCACGATCGCCTGGCTACGATCGACCGGAGCCTTCGCCTCTTGCACCCATGCGATGAGCTCTTCCATGCCCGCATCAAACGATCGCTGCGGTTTGAATCCGAACGCTTTGTCGATTTTGGAGACATCCGGGAAGCAATGGCGGATGTCACCGACGCGATACTTGCCCAGGAATTGGGGCTGAATACTCTTGCCGAGCTTTCGCGCCAGCGTTTCCGCTATCTGCGCGACGGTGATCGGCCTCCCGCTTCCGACGTTGAACGCATCCCAAACGACTCGGTCGCTATCCAGAACCGTAGCGAAAGCGTTAGCAACGTCGTGTACGTGCACGAAGTCGCGCTGCTGCGCGCCATCTTCGAAGACCAGGGGCGGTTGATCGTTGAGAAGGCGAGAAATGAAGATCGCCGCCACCCCGGTGTAAGGATTGCTGAGGGCTTGGCGCGATCCGTAGGCATTGAACAAGCGTAGTGCTACGGTCGGGATCTGCAGCGCTCGGCCGACGGCAAGAAACATCTCCTCGTGGTCTCGCTTGTTGATCGCGTAGATCGAGGCCGGCTTGAGCGGCTTCTCTTCGGTCGTCGCGACCGGCGTCAACACCTGTCCGTCCAAAGAAAGGTCCCACTGCCTTTCCGCGAGCTGCTCGTGCGTACGCAACTCCGGGGCGACGACTGCACCGGTCGACGGCAGGCGATACGCCCCCTCGCCGTAGATCGACATCGAGGAGGCGACGACGACGCGCTCGACAGTGTGCGGACGCCGCGAGAGCGTCTCGAGCATTACGGCGGCGGTCATCACATTGTTGCGGGTGTAGTCGACGATGTTCGTCATGCTCTGGCCGACGCCGACCGAAGCCCCAAGGTGAACGAGATGCGTGATGCCCTGAAGGCTTGCCTCAAAGGCACCCTCGTCGATCAGGTCGCCCTTGATGCGTTTCGCCCGAGGATCGAGATACGTCGGCCAGCCAGCGGCATCGCGTTCGGCATCGCCGTGCACTTGCGGTAGTAGGGCGTCGATAACGGTTACCTCGTCTCCGCGAGCCAGGAGCAAGTCTACGACGTGCGAGCCGATGAAGCCGGCTCCGCCGGTAACGAGGACGCGTTTACTCACGATTGGTTACTCCGCTTCCGTTGGCGAGTGCTTGTTCTTTGATCTTATTACGAATCAACAATTTGTTCGCATCGATCTTCTCGGTGCGTTGCCATACCAGCCCTTCGTCCAAAAGGAACATACGAAATCCGATAAAGAGCGGCACGACCCACAAAAACCACCACGCGAGCGCGAAGAGCGGATTGACGCGCAGCATGTACCACGCACGCTCGTGCCAGCGCTTCAGGACCAGACTCGTTCGGCGCCACACGTTCGCGTACAGCATCGCCATCAAGATCACGAATAAGGTTATGTTTATAGCGGCCAGCCAGAGCGTCCAGGCCGGCAGCCAACCCGGACGCTCGTAGTAGAGCGTCAGATCGACGATCCCTAGCGGCAGTCCGACTACATTGACGGCAAGGGTGAGACACGGCATGAAGACCAGCCAGGCCTTAAATCGATTCCACGGACTCATGCCTAGATAGTGCAGCGGCTGTGCCAACGACTGGAAGAACCCGCAGACCCAGCGCTTTCGCTGAGTGACGCCTTGCCACCACGTCTTCGGGACTTCTTCGATTAGCGGGCTCGCCAGAATTCCGAGCCGTTTACCGTTCGCCCAGAAGCGGAGCCCGACCTCAGGATCCTCGATCGTAATCCAGGGATGAAAGCCACCCAGGGCGACCAGGTCGGACATTCGGTAGAAGAGCCCCTTACCCAGCATCCAAAATGGCTGCGTCCCGTTCGCCGTTAGATGGGGGTACATATAGCCGTCCCAGCTCATGTGGTCGAAGGCGTGAAACGAAGTCGGCAGCGTTGCGTTGAGGTTCCCGACGATGTTCTGTGCCTGCAGCACGTCGTAGTGCTTGAGACCAATGACGGCTCCCTTGAAGTGATCTACGGGCGGGCAACTGTCGGCGTCAATGTAGTTGACGACGAGGTTCGGCTCGTGCTTGAGCTCCTCAGCCATGTGATACATCGCGTAGATCAGCTGGCGCGTCTTTTTCGGGGGCAAGTCTTTGACGCCGGCACGCTTACCGTCATGCCACCAGTATACTTTTGGATTAGCCTCCCAGGCGTCCCAGACGATCTGCCAAGATGCGTCGCTCGTCGGCGGTATCTCGAGGATTTGCAGGAATGAAAACTCTTGCGCAAGGCGGTAAAGGCTGGCCAAGGTTTCGTGGTCGTTGTAGTTTGGAATCGCGACGACGCGGTATCGCTCGCGCGGGTAGTCGAGCTTCGTGAGCGAGAGAAATGTCGTTCGCATGGTCGTTTCAAGCTCTCGCAGCACCGGATAGAAGAGCACGATGTACGGCCATTCCTGCTCCGGCTCCGAAATCGGCTCGCTCATATCGACCCAGTTCACGGGTCGCGACAAGAAATACAGGCTAACGGCACACGAGAACGCGTAGAGCGGTTGCAGCACCACGAAGAGGCCGGTGAGCAAGACAAAAACGATGTGAGGTTCTGGGTGGGCCATAGTAAGAATCGTCCGGCTGATCAGTGTGACGTCGCGACTTCGTGGCTCCGGGAATTCGTGCGGAAATAGTCGAGCGTCGGTGGTAATCCGTCGCGCAACGCGACTTGCGGTTCCCAGCCCAAAAGCGCCCGCGCGAGCGAAATGTCGGGGCGGCGCCGCGTCGGGTCGTCCGGCGGAAGGGTGCAAGTAACGACGTTGAGCGGCACTTTCGCAATATCCGAGACGATTTTTGCCAACTCCGCGATCGTGAACTCCTCCGGATTTCCGATGTTAACGACTTTGCCGGCGAGCGCCGGCTTTCGGGCCATCCTGACTATACCCTCGATGAGGTCGGTAACAAAGCAGAAGCTCCGGGTCTGCGATCCGTCGCCGTAAACGGTCAATGGTTCGTCTCGTATCGCCGAAAGACAGAAGTTGGGGATGACCCGGCCGTCGTCGGGCTGCATGCGCGGCCCGTACGTGTTGAAAATGCGAACGATTCGGCCGTCTATGCCGAGCTTGCGCACCGCGGATGTAACGTAAGCCTCCGCGTAGCGTTTCGATTCGTCGTAGCACGCGCGCGCGCCGACGGGATTGACGTTTCCCCAGTAGCTCTCCGCCTGGGGGTGTTCGGCTGGGTCACCGTACGCTTCGGACGTCGAAGCGAAGAGAAGCCGCGCGTCCGTGCGGTGCGCGAGCGCCGCTCCGTACATCGCGCCGAGAGCATTCACGGCCATTGTAGCTAGCGGTTCTGCACCGTAGTCGACCGGGCTCGCGGGCGAGGCAAAGTGCATGATGACGTCTGGCCGCGGCACCCTCTCGGCCCAGGTCCAGGGCTGGGATACATCGGCCTCAACGAACGTAAAGGCACTGCTGAGATTCGCCGGTGCGAGGTTGGCGCTGGATCCGGTTACGAAGTTGTCGACCCCGACGACCTCGTCGCCGTCCTTGAGCAAACGGTCGACAAGATGAGAACCAAGAAAACCGGCCGCTCCGGTAACGAGGAATCTCACACCGGCACCTCGCCGAGGTGGCCTAACTCACCCCGCTCGACGGTGGCGGGCACTTTCGGCTCCTTGGAGCGCCCAACGCCGAGATAGTGCAGTCCGGCCAACGCGATCTTCTCGCTGTCGAAAAAATTCCGGCCATCGACGACGACGTTGCCCCGCATCAGTTTGCGCACGGCTTGGAAGTCGAGTCCGAGATATTGGCTCCATTCGGTCCCCAAGACCAGCGCGTCGCATCCCTCGATCGCCTCATACATATTTGAACAGAACGCGACGCTTGAGCCGAGCTCCGCGCGAGCGTTGTCGATCGCGACCGGGTCGTGTGCTGCTACTGCGGCGCCCGAGCGGACGAGCGACTCGATGATGCGTAACGGCGGTGCTTCGCGAACGTCTGAGGTGTTGGGCTTAAAGGCCAACCCGAGCATACAGACGTTCTTGCCTGCAAGCTCTCCGCCCAATGCACGTTTGATCTTGTCGACCGTTCGACGAACCTGTGCCCGATTGATCGCATCGACCGAACGCAGCAGCGTCGCTTGGTACGATTTTCTATCGGCGAATCGCTCGAGTGCCAAGACGTCTTTGGGAAAGCACGAGCCGCCATAGCCTATTCCCGGACTCATGAACGACCCGCCGATGCGAGGATCGAGCGCAATTGCGGCACGCACCGCCGTAACGTCGACGCCCACCAGTTCGCAAATATTGGCGATTTCATTGATAAATGAGACCTTTGTTGCCAGGAAAGCATTTGCGGCATACTTGATTAGCTCGCTCGTACGCAGGTCGGTGACGAATACCGGCGCGTTCAACGGCGCGTATAGGTCGCGAATGGTCGCCGCGGCGCGGGCATTATTAGCCCCGATGACAACGCGATCGGGATGCATGAAATCGGAGACCGCCGACCCTTCGCGCAGGAACTCCGGATTGGATACGACGTCGACGCGATGCGGCTCGGCAGCGCTCTCGGTGACGATCGCCGAGAAGAACTCGCCGGTCTCCACGGGAACCGTGGATTTCAAAACGGCGATTTTCGGCCCGTTGAGGACCCGCGCGATCGTCGCCGCGACATCGAAGATCGCGGAAAGATCCGCGCTCTCGTCGCTGCGCATGGGCGTTCCCACGGCGATAAAGATAATGGTGGCTTCGCGAATGCCCGCTTCGACGTCGTCCGAAAACGAAAGCCGGCCTGCGCGCACATTGCGGAGTATGATCTCCTCGAGATTTGGTTCGAAGAACGGTAATTCGCGGCGTTGTAGGGTCGCGATCTTCTCAGCGTCCTTGTCGAGACAAACGACGGAGTTCCCAATATCGGCCAGGCACGCTCCCGTGACGAGTCCCACGTAGCCGCTGCCAATTACTGCAAGTCGGTGCCGTCCGTTGTGTGATCCGTTCTTTGTGACAAATGTAGATGTCCGTTGGGGACCAGACATTCGCATTTGCATCTCCTTGCCGTGGGGTTCCGAGAAAGTGTGCGGGTGGTAAGGAAACTGAGTAGCTAAGCGAAGTGAGTTACGCGGAGTTCTTAGCGGCGTTGCGGTCCTCCTTTCCGGAGTATTCTGCTACCGCCGTTGATCGTTTCGCCGTTTGCGAAGAAGGGCTTTGTCTCGCACGTCCGCTACGAGCACGGCAGCATGCTGAAATTCATCGAATATCTTTTCGGACTCCGCTTCAAAGAGTCTCCGCGACCGTTCGAGCCTATCGCCGCGCCTTATAATCGAGATTTCTTCAAGCGTCAAGCTGCCGATCTCGAGCGGCCGGAATCGAATTAACCCTCATGAAATTGACTTTAGTCAATATTCTGACCACCCAATGTATCAGGACCACCCCTTGCTGAAAGCGAAAGAGGCCGCCCTTATGTGCCGTCCCTGGTTGAAGGTCCACTCTGGAATCCTAGCGACCGTGCTTCTTCTAACGGCTTGCAAAGGGGCTAGCGAGACGGCCTCGCAGCCTTTCGTGCCTGGCATCAGAGGGGCGTTTGGCAATCCCTCGGCCAGCCTCGCAACGCGCGATACGGCGAATGGCAAGATTAAGCACGTCGTCATCATTATTCAAGAAAATCGCAGTCTTAATAACCTATTCTACGCGTTTCCCGGGGCCCGCACCGTAAAATACGGCTACGATTCCCACGACCAAAAAATCGCGCTGAGGCCGATCGGGTTAGAAACGACCTGGGATCTCGCTCACTACGCGAACGGTGCGCTTACTGCGTGCAATGGGGTGGGGAGCGTACCGGGCACCGATTGTCGGATGAACGGATTTGACAAAGAGCGAGTGCAGCTTTGCGGCGGATCTAGACCGCCCTGTCCGAAGCGCGACCCGGAGTATGCCTACGTCCCGCACTCCGAGAGTAAGCCTTACTTCGAAATGGGACGGCAGTACGTTCTAGCCGACGAGATGTACGCTTCCGACTTCGACGCGAGCAGCTTCGTCTCGCACCAATACATCATCGCCGCCCAGGCTCAGTCGTCGGTGGACTATCCCAACGTTGCCGGAGCCTGGGGCTGCTCTGGGGGCCGTCACGACGTTGTGGGCAGGGTCGACCAGAACCGTCATTTTCCTGCGGGTCACCAAGTCGTTTGTTGGGACACGACGACCATAGGCGACGAGCTCGACCAGGCAGGCCTTTCGTGGGCGTTCTACACTTCGCGCATCGGCGCTAACGGTGGGATTTGGAGTGCGTACCAGACTATCAAACATATCTACAAGGGGCCCGATTGGGCTGACGATGTCATCACGCCCCAAACACAGTTTTATGACGACGTCGCCGACGGCGCGCTCAGGACGGTTACGTGGATAACCCCAACCTACCAAAACTCGGACCACGCCGGCGCGGGGAGCAGCACTGGGCCCTCGTGGGTAGCTTCCCTCGTAAATGCCATAGGGAAATCCAAGTCTTGGAACTCCACAGCGATCTTCATCTTCTGGGACGATTATGGTGGTTGGTACGACCCCGAGCCGCCGGAGTACGCCGACTATGACGGCCTGGGGTTCCGGCTCCCGCTGCTCGTCATATCGCCGTACGCGAAAAAAGGCGCCGTTTCTCATACGCACTACGAGCACGGTAGCATGTTGAAGTTCGTCGAGGATCACTTCGACCTAGGGAGACTTTCGGCTAGCGACACGCGCGCCAACTCCCTCGACGATTGCTTCAACTTTCACCAGGCGCCGCGAAAATTCGTGCCGATTCACGCGCCTCACGGCCACGACTATTTTAGAAGCCAGCCCCTCGACCTGAGACCCCCTGACACCGAATAGTTCCATGAGGCGACGGGGCGGCTGTAATGCCGAGCGGGGCGACGTTCCCCAAAGTGCGAACCGAGCGTTCGCTCAATCGAACAGCTAGGCGCGGGAGCGCGTCGAGCAGAAACCGGACTACCTCTTCCCTTGTCTGGAGAACCGAGAATGCGTCATCGGTGTTGCGCGGCTGGTCGGAGGTTTTTACCGCGCATCGGAGCTCTGCTCGCAGCAGTTGTCCTTGTTGCGGGCTGTTCGCATCGCGCGGAGCCGTCGCTGCTGCCGAGCACGACGACCTTTTCTAGCGACCCGATGTTAAGCCCATTCTCGGTTTCGAGGGACGCCACGGTCTTTCGGGTGATTCACGCCTTTAAGGGACCCAGTGGCGATGGCGCGGCAGCATATGGCACACTGATCGATGTTGGCGGAAAGTTTACTGGTACGACGAGCGTCGGCGGTGCAGGGTCGAAGTGCAGTTCGGGTTGCGGCACGGTCTTTAGCGTTGGCAAAAACGGGGCGGAGCGCGTCGTCTACAACTTCGGAAGCTATAAGAGCGACGGGGCTTTTCCGTACGCCATGCTGCTTCGGTTTCAAGACTCGTCGTATGGGACGACGAGCGCGGGCGGCGCGGCCTCTGGCTGCACAGGCGGCTGCGGGACGGTCTTCAAGATCGACGCGCGCGGTAACGAGCAGGTTGTCTACAGCTTTGGTTCTTACACGCACGACGGGCTGAGTCCAGCGGCCGGTCTGACGAATGTTGGAGGCACGCTCTACGGCACGACGCAGCGAGGTGGCAGACACAACCGCGGCACGGTCTTTTCCATCAGCGCCTCGGGCGAGGAACACGTCATCTACAGCTTCGGAAGCTATAAGCACGACGGCCTCTCGCCCGCGGGGGGTCTTACCTCACTCAATGGTGAGCTCTACGGACTCACCGAGCTCGGTGGCTCACATGGGGATGGAACGCTCTTTGCGCTGAGCACGACCGGTTCGGAGCGCATATTGCACAGTTTCGGAAGAGTGCACGATGGCAAGACGCCGCGAGGGGATCTGATCTTTACCAACGAGGCTCTTTACGGAGCTACGGCCGGCGGAGGCACCCATGGCGACGGAACGATCTTCATCTCGACGAGCGGCGGGATCGAGGGGGTGCTGCACGACTTCGGCAAGGGCTCAGACGGGAAGCACCCCCAGGCGGGCCTTGTCGCGATTAACGGCACGCTCTACGGAACGACGGCTGAGGGTGGCACCCGCGACGATGGCACCATCTTTAGCCTGACGACATTTGGCAAAGAAGTCGTGCTAAAGAGCTTCGAAGGTACTACAGGGGCCCAGCCCTACGCGGGCCTTAGCGCGGTAGACGGCGCGCTTTACGGGACGACGACCGCGGGCGGCCCCGGCGCCACTTGCCAAAATTCGCGTCCACCTGGGTGCGGGGTGGTCTTCCGCCTAGGTCTTTAGTCCTAGCGGTGGCATGGGTCGCTTGTCATTCATCGTGTCGCGCGTTGACACCGCGCACGTCTTGCTTCAAACTGTCAGAAGTAGCAGCATTCACCAATACTCTTGGAGGTTGAAGTGAAACGAGTTCTTATTCTTTTGGCGCTCGCCGGCTGTGCTGGCGGGGGTCCTGGAGCGATTGGCGGGGGCGCTTCAGCGCTTTCGCCGGTAACGTCGCAGCCCGAGGTGAAGGCGCCGAACGTCTCGTGCCACCCCCACGACAAATTCATCAAAGAGGCGAAACTAGAGCGGCAGGGCCGGGCCACCACGCGAGCGGGTGGAAGGGAAGACGCATTCATCGGCGCGACGGTTTGGAACCACCTGCGCGAGACAACGGTTCAGGCCTATCCCATTGGTGGATCGGGCGGCAGCGAAGTGCTAACCATTCTGCCGGGTCACGCGGAGCAAGAGAAGTTCTCGCCGCCGGCCAAGGGGATCACCGTCGTCATGGAAGGAACCCGCGATCCCGGCCCCGGAGTCGAAGTCAACGCGACAAGCTGCTTGCAGCAGTAGGATGCGCAAGGGAGAGCGCCGCCTTATGCGGCGCTCCCGTCGTCGTTAGGTCTGCCCGGTACCAGGCCATTCGCCCGAGGCTGATGCTTTCGTTAAGGCGACGTGCCAGGGCAGCGAGAGGAACCGTTCGCGATCTGCCGGCTCGAGTTGGTTTGCGCTGGCCGTCATGAGCCGCTTGGCGCGCTCCAGCGTGCGCGCCGCAGCTTTTGAATCTCCGTCTATATGGAAGATCTGCGCCGCGGCCCAATAACAGTACGACGGCCAATCGCCTCCATGAAGAATCGCGTTCTCATCGGCGAGCATCCGTTGGATCGCGTCGCGAGCCGCGGAGAGATTCCCAACCGCCGCATACCAGATCGCGACGTCGGCTAGCGTCTTGCTCGACCAGACTTGCGAGTCGGAGCGCCTTCGCACCTCGAACGACTCTTCGGCAAGCTCGATCGCGCGTGGGTAGTTTCTCGCCGCGCCCTCGGCCGCCGCAAGGTTCTCCAGAACCGAGGCTTCGAGCAGCCCGAATCCAAGTTCGCGTGAAAGCTCGAGCGCCTGTCCGGCGACCTCGCGAGCCGCGTCGAGCTCGCCGGTGCAGACGTGCAGAAAGACCAGATTGGCGAGCCCGCCGACGCGTCCGCGCCCGTCGCCGGCACGATCGAAGAGCGCGATCGCTTTCTGGGTCGCCTCGCGGGCGCGTTCGAAGAATCCCAGCCGGTTCTCGAGCACTGCTTGATTCATTACTTGTGCCGCGGTTCCGGAGAGATTACCACTCTCACCGTAGATGCGCGCGGCAGTCGCAAAGCGTTCGCGCGCCTGCGCGGCAGCAGCGCCGTCGGCCGAAAGCGCGATGCCGATGCGGCCGTGCGCTTGGGCCTCGCCGGGACGATCGCCCATCCGCTCCGACAACTCCATCGAGCGCTCGGCGATGGTGCGGCAACGCTCGAAGTTGCGCCGCTGATAGGTGACGATCCATCCGCTGCTCAAAGCGAGTTGTTCGAGCGCTGGATCGGCGGCACGCGCGGCGACGTCGGCCGCTTCATTGAATAGCGTGTCGGCCGATTTGAGATGGCCGCGATGAGCCTCCACCTGCGCTAAAAAGCAGAGCGTTCGCGCCGTTTCGGCCTCGTCTCCCGCCGCACGGTTGCACGCGAGAGCGGCTTCGCCGGAGGCCGACGCATCGGTGAGACGGCCGACACCGAGCGCGAGCTTCGCCTCGGCAAGGTGCGCGATCGCCTTGCTGCGCGGATCGTCGTCGCTCGTCGAGGCGCGCAAAGCGGCGACGGCCGATTGGTGTGCCGCGCTATCGCCGACGTTCGCCGCAAATTCGATGCGCCGCAAGAGCGTCGCGCGATGGATGACCGAATCGTTGAGCGCGGCATCGACGCGCTCCAGCTCGGCGAGGGCGCCATCGTGGGCGGTGAGATCGCCCGATCGAGACTCGATCGTGACCTTCTCCAACAGAAGTTGGGCACGCGAGCGCGGCTCGAGATCCAGCGCAAGCGCGCGCTCGCAGAGCGGCCGTGATTCCTGCAGTGCGCCGATCGCGATCGAGCGACGCGCCGCCTCGAGGTAACAGCGCGTCGCGTTGGCGACGTCGCCGGCAGATTCGTAGTGGGCGGCGAGCAGCGGCGCGAGCTCTGAGACGCGCTCGGGATAGAGCTCCTCGAGGACGCGCGCGACGCGCCGGCGGCGAACCGCGGCGTGTGCCGGCGGTACGGCCTGCGCGATCGTCTCGTGAACGAGGTGGTGGGTGAAGGCGTATTCGAGAAAGCCGCGCCCGCCGGCTTCGCGGATGATGCGCCGGTCGAGCAGCTCGTCGAGCGCGTCGGTCAAAGCGGCTTCGTCCCACGCGCTGACTTCTCGAACCGCGTCTCGCGAGAAGCGGTCGCCGATGCACGCCGCAATCTCGGCGGCAGTTCGCGCGTGCTCGGAGAGGCGCTCGATGCGGCGTTCGACGACCGCGTGCAGCGATGCCGGTGCCGCCGACGACTCCCCTTCGCGTGCGTCGACGACCAACTGCGTCAGGAAGAGCGGGTTGCCGTGCGACGCGGCGGCGAGCGTCTCTGCGGGACGATCGCGAACGTCGGGCAGCACCGCACGCAAATCTTCCAGATCGGCGACGGAGAGCCGGCTCAGCCAGATGCTCTGCGCTCCGGCCGCGGATCGCGCCTCGCCCCGCAGGCGATGGAGTGCGTGCAGCCGCGGCGTCTCCTCGTCGCGATAGGTGACGACGATCATGACCGGCGCACCGGAGACGCGGCGAACCAAGAACTGCAGGAACTCGATCGTGGCCGGCTGCGCCCAATGCAGATCTTCGAGGATCAGCAGCAGCGGGCGCGGCGTCGCCAGATCGGCGATGCAGCGGAAGAGCGATTCGAAGAGACGGATGCGCTCCTTCTCGGCGTCGAGCCGCGGGACGTCGGGAAGCGCTACGCGGGCGTGGATCTCCGGCACGAGGCCGGCGACGCAGGCCAAGCCGATGCTCGGGCGCAGCGCCGCAACGAGCGGCAACGCCGAGCGCAGCGCGTCGACGATGCACTCGTACGGAGCGGCTTCGGGCGAGCTGGTCGCGCCGAGCAGCACGCGGCCGCCGCGATCTTCGACCGCGCGGGCAAACTCCAGAGCGATTCTTGACTTGCCGATACCCGACTCGCCGACGACGAACGCACACGCGCCGCGGCCGCGTGCGGCCCGGCTCCACGTCTCGAGCAGACGCTCCATCTCGTCGCGGCGCCCGACGAACGGCAGCACGCGCGACCGGTCGCCGATCGTCGCGCGCTCGGCTTCGCCCTCTTCGCCGGCCGGCGCCTGGCCGCGCGTGATACGCTCGGCCAGCGCCGCGGTCTCGGGCATCGGCTCGGCGCCCATCTCGTCGCGCAGGCGTTTGGCGAAGCCGCTGTACTCGCTGAGCGCGCCGGCCCGATCGCCGCCCTCGTAACGCAACGCGATGATTCGTCGCACGACGTCTTCGCGCCAGGGATCGATGGCGAGCACCTTGCGCGCGGTTTCGATCGCCTGCGGAAAGGCCGCGTTGCTTCGCGCCTCCGCGATGCGCTCCACCAGACAGCGCAGATAGGTGTTGCGATACCGTTCGCGGATCGCCTCGAGCCACTCGTCGTAGATCTCCGGAAGGAGGTCGCCGCGATAAAGATCGATCGCTTCGCCGAGCCGGTGGCGATCGCTCGACGCCGCCTCGAACCGTTCGACGTCGAGCCAAACGTCGGCATCGGGATTCCAGGCGACCTTGTCGCCATCGATCGAGACGTAGCGATCGGCCGGCGCCGGCAGAATCTTAGGAAGCTCGGCGAGCGTTGCGCGCAGCTTCGCCCGCGCCGCGCCTTCCTCGTCGTCGGGATAGAGCAGAAAGGCTAGATACTCGCGCGATACCGCCGCGGCCCGGTGGAGTAAGAGGTAGGCCAAGACCTGCAGCGACTTGCGCGGCGTGGCAAGGGTAAGCCGCGCACCGTCGAGCGCGACTTCAAGGTGGCCGAAGAGGTGAATGTCGAGGTGGCCGCGGCCGTCGGCCTGCGCCGCGCGCAACTCGCTCACCTTCAGAGCTTTGCCCACGTAGCGCGAGGCCTTCTCGGGGCGAGCGGCGGCCTCCCGGCCATCGTACGTTTCCGTGCGCCCGCCGCGCTACGATGAGTCCCTGATCCCCAAATCTTCAAGGAGAGCGCACATGTTCGCATCCCCGCGCCGGCTTACCGTGCCGGCCATCGTCCTTGTCGCCGGCCTAGCCGGCTGCGCCGGGAACCAGTCCGCCGCGGGCGGATTCGTCCCCCAGAGCGCGGCCCCCATGTCGGCACCCGCGGTCAAGCCGGACCCTGGCGTGAAGCCCGATCCCGGCGTCGCCATCCGCGTCTTTACGGCCAACCGTGACAACCCAGGCGTGCTGGGCTTTAACGTCACGGCATCCGGCGACGTAGCGCCGGCGGTGACCATCGCCGGACCGAAGACCCAGCTCGACAGTCCCGATTCACTGACCATGGACGCAAAGGGGAACGTCTTCGTTGCCAACGACGGCGACTCGCGCGTAGAAGTCTTCGCTCCCGGCGCAAACGGTAACGTCAAGCCGAAGCGAATCATCGGCGGCCCGAACTCGCATCTCGGTCCCACCGAAGGGATTTTCGTGGATCCCTCGGGCGATCTGTGGGCCAGCAACTACAGCGGAAGCGATGTCACCGAGTACGCGCCAGGCGCGCACGGTGACGTCGCGCCGATCGACACGATCGCCGGAAGCAATACCAAACTCGACGAGCCGTTTGGGTTGGCGATGAACCCGGCCGGCCGGCTCTACGTTGCCAACGGCGGTGCCGGGTCGATCCTGGCATTTGCCAAGGGCGCGAGCGGCAACGCGACGCCGGTCGTCTCGATCGCCGGCAGCAACACAGGCCTCTCCAAGCCGTTTGCGATCGCGTTCGATTCGCATGAGAGGCTTCTCGTCGCCGACGAGGGCTCGGGCGTCCTGGTCTTTGCCAAAGGCGCGAATGGAAACGTCGCGCCAATCCAGCACATCACCGGGCTCAACACCGCGGCCGGCATCGTCGCCGGCGCGCACGATCGCATCTGGGAGGGCGACTTTGGCGGAGAAGCTCTCCAGGAGTTCGCGAGCAACGCCAACGGCAACGCGGCGCCGTTGCGAAAGATTCAAGGTTCCGCGACGAACCTCGACGGGCCGAACTATCTCGGAATCCACTAGCCGGCCCTAAAAGCACGACGGCTTCGCTGAGGCGAAGCCGTCGTGCTATCTCGGATGCGTTACTTCACCGGAAGTAGCTTGAACTTCCGCGGGCTCTGCGAGAAGTTGAAGACGTCGGCCATGCTGTTGGCCCGGGTATCGGTGGTATTTAACCGCCCGAGCGACCAGTTGTCTTCGACGAACCGGATGATGCTGCCGAACTCATACTGCGTGTGCGACACGTAGCCGGTCTTAGCGTACGGCGAGACGACGATCATCGGAACGCGCATCCCAAGCCCGGCGTAGTCTAGCTGGGGCGGCGGAACGTGATCGTACCATCCGCCCCAGTCCTCCCAGACGACGACGATGGCCGTGGACTTCCAATACTTGCTCTTGCCGATCGCGTTGACGACCTTGGCAACCCAGGCCGGTCCGGTATCCTTCTTTCCGAATCCGGCGTGGTCGGAGTTCTGATCGCTCGGCGAGACCCACGATACGGCGGCAAGCTTGTTGGACGAAACGTCTTTGAAGAAGTTCGTCTCCGGCGAGGAGATGTTGTTCGTCCACTCGGGGCCATAGCGCACCGCGCTGATCGCGTCGTACGGGTTCCAGTACGCGCCGGCGAGCCCGTTGTTGTAGAGCGGCGGCGCGTAGTACTTCCACGAAACCTTCTTGGCGTCGAGCAGATCGCGGAGCGTCGAGTAGTTCATGCACGGTGCGGGGCCGTTCTGAATGTACTTGTTCTGATTGGTGATCACCGGCGTCGTGGTGCCCTGCTGCGCGTCGCAGCCCCACGGTCCGTGGCTGGGAAAGTCGATCAGGCTTTGCGTGCCGTCGATCGAGGAGCTCCCGCGAATCAGATCCTGGTGGGAGCTGAAGTCCCCGCTGTTCTCGGTCGAGAACATGTTGTCGGCGAGCACGTACTTCTGCGCCATCGCCCAGTACGGCTTGATCTGCGCCGGGTTCACGTACTGATAGGCGCACGTCGCGCACGCCTTCTGATCGACGTAGACCTTGCTCCAGCCGTCCATCGCCCCGTTATCGTAGTCTACCAGGAATGCAGCACGGCTGTTCTGATAGAGCTTCGGGCTATAGAGGTTGCCGGATTTCAGCTGGTACGTCACTCCGCCCGGCATCTTGCCGATCGTCGCGCCGTTCGCTCCGGGGAAGGTCGCAAAGAGGTTGTCGAAACTGCGATTGGTTTGAATCACGATCACGACGTTCGTGATCTTGTTCCCGGACGACGTCGCCGGACGTTCTTGCACGTTTGCCGCGGGCAACGCGGAGCCACCAACACCGTGCGTGCCGAGGCCGTTACAGCCGGCTAGCGCGGCTGCGGCGAGAACGGAAAAGGAAAAGTTGAGCCATCTCATAGCACTGCGATTCGCGCTCACCACAAACCCGCTCCCTCCTCGAGGCCCTGAAATGGCCTAAAAATGAGGCTTTTGACTCACCCCTACTGAGTCAGCGGTACGCCGGTTGCACGGAAAATCAGCAGGATCGCCGCGCCGAAAAGGCCGGCTCCGAGGAAGACGCAAGCCGGTACGGTGAGCACCCAGGCGAGCAAAATGTTACGCAACGTTGCAGCTTGTAAGCCGGAACGGTTTGCAAACATCGTGCCGGCGACGCCGGACGTCAAGATGTGCGTCGTGCTTACCGGTAATCCGAGACGATCGGCGAGCTGAATCGTTGCAAAGGCAATAACCTCTGCGGACATCCCTTGCGCATACGTCATATGCGCTTTACCGATCTTCTCGCCGACCGTTATCACGATGCGCTTCCAGCCGACCATCGTGCCCAAGCCCAAGCAAAACGCGACCGCCATCTTTACCCAGAGCGGGATGAACTTGGTGATCGCATCGAGCTGCTTCTTGTACGACGCGAGCAGCTGCACGTCGTTCGGATCGGAGAACTGCTTGGTTTTGAGCATCTTTCCGATCGACTCGCCGACGAGGTAGATGTAGGTCCGCAGCTGCTTGCGCTTATCGGCCGGCATCTGATCGACGCTCGGCACGCTCTCGATGATCGCGACGATCCGATCGTTGGCGTGGGCGACGGCGTCGTAGGTCGTCTGATTGGCGACGGCGCCGGTCTTGAGATATGCGGAGAGCGCGTCTTGAGATTGCTGGTCTCCGGCCGGCGACGAACCGGCCTTCTTGGCCAGCAGCGGCGCAGCTTGGCGGCTCGTCGCCACCAGCTGCACGTACTGCGCCTGACTGGCGTGCGGGTTGATCGCGTAGACGCCGGGGAGCACGCCGATCAGAATGAGCATGATCAAGCCCATGCCTTTCTGTCCGTCGTTCGATCCGTGTGCGAAGCTGACGCCGGTGCAGGTGAGCACGAGAATGGTACGGACCCACCAAACCGGCGGGTTCTTTCCTTCCGGCGACTCGTACAGCTCGGGACGGCGGATCAGAAACTTCAGGAGTAAGAAGAGCAGGCCGGCGCCGACGAATCCCATGATCGGCGAGAAGAGCAGCGCCGCGAAAGTCTGCTGGAGCTGGCCCCAGTTAACGCCCGAGCCGAAGGGCTGCTTGGCGAGAACGGCGTTCATCAAGCCGACGCCGACGATCGAGCCGATTAGCGTGTGCGAGCTCGAAGCCGGTATCCCCATGTACCACGTCGCGAAGTTCCAGATCACGGCGGCGATCAACAGGGAGAAGACCATGGCGAAACCGGCCGCCGAGCCGACGTGGATGACCAACTCGACCGGCAGCAGCGCGACGATGCCGAAAGCGACGGCGCCGTTCGAGACGACGACGCCGATGAAGTTCCAGAGCCCCGACCATACGACCGCGAGCCCCGGGCGCAGCGTGTTCGTGTAGATGACGGTCGCGACGGCGTTGGCGGTGTCGTGGAAGCCGTTGATGCATTCGAAGCCCAGCGCGAGCCCCAGCGCGAGCACGAGAAATACGATCGTCGGCAGCCCGTGCCCGCTGTTGAAAGCGTGAGCCATTCTGCCGATTGTAAGGGGCGGCGTTTAAGAGAAGGTTATGACCCGCGCGCGACGGCGCCTAAGGGACGAGGCGTGTAAGGATGTAGAGAAGCCCGTTTCCGATTCCGCCGAATACGTCGGAGCGCTTCGATGCCTGCGGAACGTAGATCACGTCGCCCTTCTGCAGCGCAAGGTCGACCGTCTGGTCGCCGCTGTTGAGCGCCTGATAGAGGTTGACCTGGGTCGAGGTTTGCTTTCCGTCGGGTGAGGTGCGAATCAGGCGAATGTGGTTGAGGTCGGATTGCGCGTTCTGACTATCGCCGGCCTTAGCGATCGCGACCGAGAGATGGTCGCCTTCGGTGACCTGTATGTCTCCGGGATGATCGACGGCGCCGGCAACGTCGACGGTGAACTGCGTGCGCCCCGGTACGTAGACGACGGAACCCTCGCTCAGCTGCGAGTCCAGCGATGTGTTGCCGTGCTGCAAGAGCTGTTCGAGCGAAACGGTGGTGACGTTGCCGTTAGCGTCGGATATGCGCGCGTCGGGGAATGCGCCGTTGGTGTTAACTAAACCGCCCGCGGCGGCAATCGCGTCGCTAACTTTTGCATCGGATCGCAGCTGGTACTTACCCGGCGTCTTGACGTTCCCGAGCACTAAGACATCGGGCTGTCCGAGCTGAGCGATCAGCACGTTGACCGTCGGATGCTTTACGTACTCGCGCAGCCGTTGCGCGAAGACCACGGCGGCCTGATCCGGCGTCTTGCCGGCGACCGGCACGCGGCCGATCAGCGGGTAGTCGACGGTGCCGTCGCCCAAAACGATTACCGTCTGGGTGAGCGTCGTATCGCCATAGACCTGCACGTTGAGTTGGTCGCCCGGGTGGATGCGCGTCGCGCTGCCCACGTTAGCGGCAACGGCGACGCCCGACGACCAAGTGCAGGCGACGATAAAAGCCAGTGCGTTGAGGGCAGCACGAAGACGGGTCATCGAGCCAATTCTAAGGCTTTGCCGGGACCAGGGGAACATACGCGCGCCGCAGCACCCCCGGGACGCCGGTCCTTCCTTGGAAGGGAAAGGTGGGCTATAGCCCCCGCTCAGACGGCTCGGTCGAGGCCGTGGGTGCTGGCGATCAGGGCCGCGCGAGAGCGGACCCCGAAGGCGCCGCGCACGCGAGCTGCGTGGTTCTTGACCGTCTCGGGCGAGATGCGCAGGGTCTGCGCGATAACCTTGTCGCTCAACCCCTCGCACATCAGCGCGAAGACGCGCCGCTGAGCCGGCGTAAGCGCCGCGATGCGCGGGTCGCCGGTGGTGGTAGCCGCCTTCTTGCGAATCGCGTTTGCTACCGAACTCTCCGGGAAGTCGCGAACCGCTTCGCTCGCGCGCTGCAGCCAGTCCTCTTGCTCGCTGATCGCGTGCAGCCGCAGCGCCGCGGCCGCCGCGCGCCACGCGTAACCGAGCGCCGAGAACGTCTCGTAGGCCGACGTGAGCATCGCCACTCCCGCCTGCCGTTCGCCGGAGACGGCGAGCACCGTGCCGCGCGCGTACTCTTCCATCGCGGTCAAGCGCGAGTCGTGCGCGAGCGCGAGCACCGGGTCGACGGCGGCCGGTATCGCGTCGTAGATCGTCAGCAGCGCGCGCGCCGTTGCCGGATCGCGATCGGCGCAGAGCTCCGCTAAATTTAGGAGCGCAACGCGCTCTTCTCCGTGCGTCGTCCAATCGGTCTCTTTGGCGCACGCGACGGCGTGGTCGAGCAGCGCGTCGGCGCTCTTCTCTTCGCCGGCCATGCGTGCGAGATAAGCTTGATCGGCGTAGGACGTCGCGACCCACATCGCCGACGGCGCGATGTCGCGCGCAAAGTACGCGTACTGAAATGCCTTTTGATGCAAGCCGCGCAACGCGTACGCCCAGGCCAGGCCTCGGAACGTCAGAAAACGCTCTGCGTCGAGGTCTTCGGTCCAGGGCATCGATTCGACGACGCCGACCGCAAAGTCAAACGTCTCACCGGCGTAAATCTCGCGAACGAGGTGGACGAGCGCGCGCGTCGCGTTCACCAGTAAGTAGACGTCGTGTGCTTCGGGCGCGGAGGTCATGTGCGCCGTCGCCTGCTCGAGCAAGCGAAGCTGTTCGGTGTATTCGCCGCGCAGCGCGGCAACCCACGAGAGCGAGTAGAGCCAGCGGCCGTGAATCTCGGGCGCCTCGGAGTCTTCGACCCCGCGCAGCGCAGCGCTCATGCCGTCGGCGTCGCCCTCGACCCAAGAAATCAGCATCCGGGCGAAGGCGATCTCCATCTGCGTATCCGGGGCGTACTGACGCGGGCGCACTTCGGCAAGGGTGGTACGTGCCAGATCGGGCGCTCCGCGCCGCGATTGGCAGTTTGCTTTGAGCGCCAAGAGAAGCGCTTCTTCTTCGGGGATGGCGCGCTCGGCACCGGCAATCGCGTCCAGCGCTTCGACGTAGCGGGCCTGGCGCATCAAGCGCTCGGACCCGGACGATCCGTTCGGCGGTCGTCGTCGCGCCCGCAGTCTGACGCAGGCACGCCTCAAGGCGCCCTGCGTGATATAGCTCGAGTGGAGACTCTTCAGACCAGGCGGCTAACGCGCGAGATACCAAAATAGAAAGGCTCCTGACAAATACAAAACGCCTAGCTGTGGTTAGGCCGGTTTGTATGCTTTAGTTTGACGCTCGCTTACGCTTCGCCCAACGGTCCTCCTCCTCGAGTGGTCATTCTCTAAGGAAACGTTTAAGCGTCGACGACCGAGGTCACCGCGGTCGGCGCGGCGTGGAAGCTAACCGGTCCGCCGGGAGTATCGAGGGCAGGGTGAACGTGCCCAACGAGGGCGAGAAAAAAGGCAAAGAAGAGGGCCATTGGGGTTCAATCCTTATACAGCAAACGGGTAGGGGCATAGTCATAATTGACCATGTGTCGATAGATTACACTATTCTACCCCCCCACGCCAGAGTCAAACCGAGGCGAATCTCCCGCGGCGGACCTCCCGGGACCAGGGAATTTGGTAAGCAAGCGTGCCGTCGGACGCCCTTTTGAAGGGGCCTCCTAGATGGTCATCCCCCGCGGCGCGCGAGCAGCTGGACCTGCGACCCGTAGAAGCTGGCGCTGGACTCAACCCGGTAGTGCCGGGCCACGAAGCCGGCTAGGGCGTCGCACCCGAACTGAATGTTGGCCGAGGCGCACTCTCCGGCCGTGACGAGCCAAATTTTGGGGGCGGTCGGGACGACGCGCTCCAGCATGGCCGGATCTCGGATCACAAAGCGGCTGACGTCGTAGCGCCGGAAGTCAACTCCCGCGGGGATCGGGACGACCCGATTTGAGCCCCTATAATAGTGTAGGAGCGGCAGCGAGTTCTCGGCCTGGAAGACGACGATCGGCTGGCCGGGCTGCTCGTGCGCCTGGAGATAGGCCGTCGCGCGGATCCAGTCGCCCGGCTTGGCCAGGGCATCGTAGGTCCGAACCAGCGCGACCGATGAGGCTAAAACAGCGACACAGACCCAGGCGACCATCGCGTTGCGCCGCAGGCGCCGGTTCGAGAAAGCTCAGCAAGGCGAAGACGCTGAGAATGCACGGCACGTAGAGCGAAGCGACATGACGGTCTAAGATGTGCACGCCGGTCGCGTAGCTGGCGATCGCGAAAATCGCCGCCGCGAATGCGGTCATGACCAGGATCGTCGCGTCGCTCGCGACGAGTCTCTTGCGCAGCGCCATCGCAGCGACCACGATGGCCGGCACGAGCACGAGATAGGCAAGTTTGGCGTGCGCAACGGTTAGCGGCAGAGCGTATCGCGCCAAGATCGAGGCGACCACCGCGCCGGCGCCGAGCAGCGACGGCGGCGCGAATGCACTCTTGAAGTTCTGCACCTGGCCCGGAACGATCGCGAGCATCGGCGCAAACGCAAGCGCGGCCAGCGTTCCGCAGAGTGCGAAGCGCGGGAAGGCTCGCGGCCGATAGATCAACAGCGTCGCGGCCTGCGCTGCGACGAGAAATCCAAGGTAGTACTGCGTGTAGAGCGCAACGACGATGCACAGCGTGTAGGCAATGGTGGAGCTGCGTGCCGGCGTTCGCGTCAGGAACGCATCGTAAAACGTCCAGAGGAGCAACGCTCCTAACAAGATGACGACTGCATAAACGCGCATCTCGACGGCTGCCCAGATTACGAACGGGTTCCACGCCGCGGCAACGGTCACGAAACCTGCATCGACTGCAGGAAGGTAACGGCGCACGAGTCCGGGGACGAGGGCGAGCGCCAGCGCGACGGCGATCACCGAAGGCAGCCGGAGAAGGAAGACGGAGTCGCTCACGTGGCGCAGGAGCGAGAGCGCGACGAAATAGAGCGGTGCGTTCTGCTCGAAGGCGAGCGCTTGATGAAATGCGTAGCCGGCGCCCTGGCTGGTCGTCTGCAGCGTGTAGGCTTCGTCTTGCCAAATATTCAGCAGGAACGCAAGCGGCAGGGTTACCGCGAGGTTGGCGACGACGGCGACGAGGGATAATGGGGGGCGGCGCACACCTGCTAAGGAGAGTTCTCGTGCCGCCGCCACACTCCCGATTATACCGCCCCGGGCGCGCCGGCGCCCAGGCCATAGTGAACCATCTTGGCTTTGAACCGAAAGTCCCTGTCCTGGGACGTGAGCCGTTCGGCTTTGACGCCCATCCGCGGGACTCTCCCGATCGGCGGCCTGCCGCCGTATGCTTAGGGCCATGGAGAGACCCGCCGCGAAGCTGGCCTTCGCCGGCATATCGCTCGTATTGCTCGTAAGCGCCCTGGCCCTCGCGGCTCGCGGCGTGGTCGGCCATCAGAGCTTCAAGGCGTTCTACTGCGCGGGCGTCGCGGTTCGCGAGCGGCAGGATCCGTATCGGGTCGAGCCGCTGCGCTCGTGCGAGCGGCGCATGCTCGCCTCCCCGATGCCCGACGGCTACGTCGAGCCGGCGCCCCTGCCCGGCTACGCGCTCGCTCCGTTTGCCGCGCTCTCGGTGCTGCCGCCCAGGGCGGCGGCGATGCTCTTCGCCCTCTTGCTGGTCGCGGCGGCAATCGTCAGCGCGTCGGCGTTGGCCGGGCTTATCTCGGCGCCACGCGCGGCCGTCTTGCTCGTGCTCGCCCCGCTCACGCTGCTCAACGTCGCGTACGGCGAGATCCCGCCCTTTGCGCTCGCCGCGATCTGCTTGTCGGCATACTTTCTCTCGCGCGGACGCTGGTGGGCCGCCGGTATATCGGTCTGCGTCGCGCTTATTGCGCCCAACGTCGGGCTTCCCGCGGCCGTCGCCGTCTTTATCTTCGCGCCCCGCACTCGTCCGGCGATCGCGGCATCGGCGCGCGATCCTCGCGCTCGTGAGTCTCGGCACGCTGGGCTTCACGCACAACGTCGAATACTTTACCAAAGCCCTTCCCATGATGGCGCAAGCCGAGCTGGGTGCTTCCGATCAGTACAGCTCGAGTCATCTGCTCTACGCGGCCGGCCTATCGTCGTCGGCATCGCTGCTGATCGGGAAGATCTGGTTCGTGCTCATGACCTGTGCCGGCATTTTGGTGGCCGGAGGCATCGCGCTGCGTCACCGCCAGCTCGACGTCCTACCGCTTTTGCCGCCCGCGTTCGTGCTCTTCTTCGGCATCTATCTGCACGACATTCAGATGCTGCTCGCGCTTCCGGCCGCTCTGATCGTGGCGTCGCGCGTGACGGGCACGGCGTTTCGAACGCTCGCCGGCGTCGGCCTCGCGCTGCTAACCGTGGTCTGGACGCAGCGGGCGGCCCGCGCTTCGATGCTGATCGATGCGGCCGGTGTCGCTTCCGGAATCTTCGTCTTACTCTCTGGCCCTACGGCTCGCCGCGCGGCTCAGGCGCTCGTTGCCGGGCTCGCGACGGTCGCGTGCGTCGTCTTATTACAACGCTTCGAGCCGCCTTTGAGTGCGGCCGCGATGCTGACGCACGACTTTCACGTGGATGCTGCGAATTTGGGCTGCGGTTGCGTGGGAGCGCTATCTGGTGGCGACGCCTGCCTTGACGGCTCCCACGTTCGTACTGAAGATTCCGACTTGGATCGGTCTCTTCGCAATCATGATCTGCGCGTTTCGGCTCTGCCTCTTTAAACCTAAGCCAACCCTATCCTGATCGCGTGAACGGCGGCTTGCGAGCGCGCCGTGCAATGAATCTTGGCGAAGATGTGGCTGACGTGATTCTTGATCGTCTTCTCGGAGAGCACCAGCCGGCGGCCGATGTCGCGATTCGAAAGGCCTTGCGCGATGAGGCGAATGATCTCGCGTTCGCGCGGCGATAGCTCGTTGGTCGGGCGGTTCGAGGGGGCGCGCCGGCGGAGCAGCGATGCCGCGACGCGCGGATCGACGTAGCTCGAGCCTTCGCCCAGGGTCTTGATCGCGGTCAGAAGCTCCTGAAGCGATGAATCTTTCACGATGTAGGCGTCGGCGCCGGCTGCGAGACAGTGCTGCATCAGCTCGCCTTGGGTGTGCGCCGACAGGGCGCAGATTTTTGTTGCCGGGGAGTGGTGCTTGAAGTGCTCGACGACGTCGTCGATCTCTTCGGTATCGATGTCGATGATCACAACGTCGATCTCTCTGTTCAGGACGGCCGAATCGCGGCTGGCGGCGATCCCGACCACCTTGATGTCGGGGTCGGCCGACAGCACTTGGGCCACGGCCTTGGCAAATAGCATTTGCTTCTCGATTATGAGAACTCGTAAGGGTCCGCTTGTATTGCTCACACTAAACTCCAGAACTCCAAATAAACGACGTGTCAGACAATGTGTCACACGACTTGCGTTTACCATCGCACGAACGTGCGGTTGCCGGCAACCTAGTTTTTATGTGGGTCCTAGGCTCTAAAATAATACTACAAGCAGTCATTTCGTCCTATCCCATAGGGCGAAACGTCACTATTGTATGGTAGGAATTGATTAGGACGTGGGCGGTCGCGACGGAATGGTGTAGCGCCACGATACGCGCGGTTGCCCCGAAGTACCGGAGCCGTTCGGCTCGTCCAAAGCGCCTTCGGCCGGATCTTCGGCCTGCTTTTCGGCGGTCATTAGTCCCGACCGCACGACCGGCCAACCAAGCAGCGTCGCCGCCATCTCGATGCGGTTGCGCGAGTTCGTCTTAGCGATCAAGCGAGCGATGTAGTCGTTGACGGTCGACTCGGCGAGTCCCAGAGAGGCGGCGATGTCGGCGACCGTCTGGCCGTCGAGCAGGGCGTGAAGCACCTCGCGCTCGCGCGCCGAAACGCGGAAGAGCGTCGCGGTGCCATCGATCGGATGCGGGGCCGTTTCGGCCTCAAGGAAGACTCCGATCAGCACGCCGCCTGCGCGCATCGGGAGCCACGCGCAAGGCCAGCCCAGGTATCGGGTAGGCGATGCCGGCGCGGCAGGTCTCGATTCGCGCGAGGTCCCACGACTTCGTCAACCGGCGCACCGCACGCTCTAGGAGAGGTGGCAAGCGCCCGCCTTCCGGCGCGACGAGCTCGGCGAACTCCCTTGCTCCCGGCTCGGGCTGCCACTCGACCGCGACCTCGTACTGCGGGGTTAAAAGGAAGAAACCGCCATCGGCGGAGCGTGGGGGCAAGAGCGCGCGACGCTCCTCAAGCGCCGGTGCCGGTTCGGCCGCGATCGCCTTGGCGATCTGGCGCACCGCGGCTTGCAGACCCTGCGCGACCTTCGACCATCCTTTATCAGATGCAGTGGGCGGGCGCAACGCAACGAGAACGATCGAGCGGGTCGGGTCGATCGTGGTCGCGGCACCAAGCGAGGAGGCAAGCTGGCCGTCGTCTCCTGTTACGCGCAGGTTTACCACTTCGGCAGACTCCGGCAGCGCGATCGCGCAGAGCTGATCGAGCGCGAAGCGGCGGTCGACGGCGGCATTGGAAAGGACGAACTCGACCAGGTCGCCGTCGGCGTCGAAGACGCCAAGGAGCCAGGAGGCTCCTCGAACCGGACGGATCAGCCGGCGAATTATCGGCTCGACGCGGCTATTAAATCCTGCGTCGTCTCCTTCGATTCCGGAGAGCCGGAGCGATCCCGACCCCGCTTGTAAACTAATCATCCGCGCATTCTACAGCCGCCAATGTTGGCTGAGGTGTGGTTACGTCGAAGGGCTTATTCTAGCGCACGGCTGCCGTGGGGTGCAACATCCGGTCGTAGCCCTTTCTTACCAAATACGTCGAGCACAGGCACTTTAGTTCCACTTGGCTGGACCGTTTCTCGCATTGGAACGACGTCGAATGCTTTCGCCAGCGCGCGGATGGAATCGAGCAGTATGCCCCGCTTCACATCCCAATCGAGGTTCATCGCCGGGAAGAATGCCAACTCTTTGCACTCCGACCCGTGTAAGAAGTCGAGCGGATGCAGAAGAATCGACGGCTCGGTGCGGGTGAGCTTGC
The DNA here is from genome assembly GCA_963739845.1 of Vulcanimicrobiota bacterium. Taxonomy (GTDB): domain Bacteria; phylum Vulcanimicrobiota; class Vulcanimicrobiia; order Vulcanimicrobiales; family Vulcanimicrobiaceae; genus Cybelea. Next base: position 1,211,067 of record CAVUBQ010000002.1, read on the forward strand.
AGAGCGCCAGGGCGCTGCGGAAGTACGCCGTCGCTGCTGCCGGCGAGACGGTCGCCATGTAGAGAATGTAGCTGATGTGGATCGGAAACCGCAGCAGCGGCAGGGTCGTTACGGGAATCTCGGCGATCGACCCGTTCGCGACGCGGATGCGGTGCTGCCGGTTGGGGCGGAATCCATCCGAGAAATTGTCCGAACAGGTCCTCGCGCTCGGCCATCTCCTGCGGGTTGAGCTTGACGCTGCGGAAGTAATAGGCGCGCGCAAGCGGGCCGATGAACGTCGGCAGCGACGACGCGTCGTAGAGATAGCCACGGCGAACCAGCGTCTCCAGGATAGACGACGAGCGAGTGAATCCAGGTCCGCGGAACCCTCTGGGGCGCTCCCCGGTCACGCGTTCGATCTGCTCCTCGGCCTCGGCGAGTTCGTCGTCGATCGCCCGATCGGAGCGCCGGTGCATCCAGGGCTCGTGGTGATACGAATGATTGCCGACCTCGTGGCCGCGTCGCGCGATCTCGGAGAAGACCTCGGCGTGCGCTGGGATCGCCGCGTCTTGCCCGACGATGAAGAAGGTGATGTGCAGGCCCAGTTCTTCCATCATGTCGAGCATGCGCGGGAACGAGCAGGTTGTGGTAGGAGGGGAATGATTGCCACGCCGCGTCCCCGTGGGTCTTCATATACGACCACTGGTTGTCGAGATCGACCGATAACGACGCCTTCACGCGACAACCGCCTCCCGCGCAGCGGCGATCGGCCGCTCCGCCAACAGTTCGGGGATCAGCGAGTTTGCAAGCTTGACCGTCTCGTTCACGTTCAACGTGCCGTTGACGATGTTCGCGCTGCTCGCCATGAAGAGCCCGGGCGTGGCCGTAGCGATCGGCGGAAGCCGCTCGGAGTAACCGAGCGTGGGAATCGGAAAAACGTAGGGCACGCGCGAGATGCGGAACGCGCGAACGGAGTCGCGCGAAAAGCCGGGATGCATGCGTTGCAAGGCAGACATGAATGATTCCTCAATCGTGCGATCGTCGAGGGCGAACGCGGGGTCGTTCGACGCGACGTACTTGGGAAGATAGACGAGCGCGTTGCCGGCCAGTTCGTCGCGATCGACCAGGGCGGTCATCTCGATCACGGCGGTATACGGCATCGTGGCGTCGGCGATGTTGGTGATGTAGTACGGCGTGAGAGATTTCTCGGTGAGCACCGAGGCGCAGATGATGCCTTGGTATTCGACCCCGTTACAGAGCGTACGTTCGCCGGGGGTCAGTGTCGGGCAGAGCCGAGCCGCAAGCGGAGGAACGAGCGTCACCACGGCGCGGTCGACCTGCACCGCGTCGGTGGCCGTCACGATCGTGATCCCGCCTTCGGCCGGCACGACCCGTTCGACCGGGCACGAGGTCCGAATCGTCACGCCCCGGGCAATCAACTCCCGCTCGAAGGCGCGCAAGGTCTTGTCGTAACCGCCCCTCACGTATCCGAAGAGCTCGCGCTTGCTCTCGGTGTTCGCGCGCGGCATACATCCGCGCGATGATTGCCCAAATGAACGCCGCCGAGGCTTTATGCGCGTTCGGGCCGAGTTTGGCGCGTAGCAGCGGAAGCCAGATGCGCTCGACCGTATCGCGCCCGCTCAACTGCGTCAGCCATTCTACCGCGGTCAGACGCTCGAGCGGACGCCAGTCGACGATGCGCGACGCCTTTAAGATCGTCGTACCGAGGCGGAGTTTTTGTAGCGGTCCCAACGGCGGAAAGAACAAGTAGTCGAGCGCGCTGGAGAACGGGTGCATCGCGCCATCGACGAAGAATCCGGTGCGCGCCTTCACCCAGCGCAGCTCATTCTCGAGGCCGAGCTCGCTTAGAAGCGCGCGCAGCGTCAAGTCGCTGTACAGCGTGACGTGATAGTGGCGGTCCCAGACGACGTTGCCCAGCTCCCACGGCGCGGCGAGACCACCGCAACTCTCCGCCGCGTTCGAAGATCGTTACGTCATGGCCGGCTTTGACGAGGTTCCAGGCCGTCGTCATGCCGAGCATTCCACCGCCGACGACGCCGAAACGCATCAGACTTGGGCCATAAGCTCGGAGATGGTCGTGCCGCGCAGCGCAAAGCGCGAGCCGCAGACGCGGCAAGAGAGATCGCCGCCGCCGGCATCGCGCTCGGCAAGTTTGTCGAGCGTCTGTCCGCACGTGCACGCATAACCGACCAGTCGCGCCGGATTTCCGATGACCACGCCAAAGTCGGGCACGTCGCGCGTGACGACCGAGCCCATCCCGACCATGGCGAAGCGTCCGATGGTCAAGCCCGGGCCGATCGTCGCCTGCGCGCCGATCGTGGCTCCTTCGCGTACCAGCGTGTGAAGCGTCTTCTCGTCAGGATCCGATGAGAGCAGGTGTCGCAGATCCGGCGTCGTCGCGCGCGGAAAGCGATCGTTGGTGAAGACCACGCCGGCCGAGATCATCACGCCCCGCTCGATCGTCACGTCCGTACAGATGTAGACGAACGAGTTGATTTTAACGCGGTCGCCGATCTCAACGCCGTACGCGATGTAGGTCTTCTCGCCGATGATGCACTCTTCGCCGATTTGTGTCGAGTGGCGAACGTGGACGTGATCCCAGATTGCGGTGTTCTTGCCGATCGAGACGTCCGGCTCGATGATCGCCGTGGGGTGAACCGCACATTAGGACGCCTGACGCTCGACGCGCAGCGGGACGACGGCGAGGTCTTCGAGCTGACTGCCGATGCGCTCCCAGCGCGCGTAGTCCAGCGCGGCGTACGCCGCTTGAATGACCTCAACCGAGGCGAGGGCGTCGCGCGGGGTGACGACGAGGTCTGCAACCCCTCGGACCGCGTCGCAGAAGTTCTCAATCTGGTCGCGGAACGCTTGGATCTTGTCGTAGCCGGTCCCGAAAGTGTGCCATTCGGCCTCTCCGCGGCGGCGCAGCTTCGACTCCTTCCAACCCGACCAGAATCGTGCCTTCGCTGCCGTAGAGGCGTACGAAGTCTCGAGCTCCTTGTCGATGCTCCACGAGAGATCGGCGGAGCCCATGACGTCTTCGCTCGTTGTGAACGATCAGCCGTACGGTATCTTCGACCGCGAGCCCCTGCATGCGGCGCCCTTCGAGGATTTGCACGTCGCGCAGATTGCCGAGGAAGTAACGCAGGATGTCGACCGCGTGCGTGCCGTTGTCGATCAGCACGCCGCCGCCGCTGACGGCTGCGTCGGAGTTCCACCGGCTGCGCATGTCCACGTACGACGTGAAAGCGTTTTCGACGAAGACCAGTTCGCCGATGCTGCCTTCGACGCACGATCTCGCGCGCCTTGCGGACGTCGCGCCGCGTAGCGAAACTTCGAGGCCATGGTGAGAACGACGTTGTGGCGATTGGCCATCTCGAGCATGCGCCGCGCCTGCCGCGAGCTGACCGCGAGCGGCTTCTCGCACAAGACGTGCTTGCCGTGCTGCGCGAGCAGCGCAAGTGACGCTCTCGTGCGTGACCGGCGGCGTGCAGACGACGGCGGCGTCGAACTCCGCGTGCTCGACGAGCGCTTGGAGCGACGTGTACGCGGCGCACCCGATGCGTTGGGCAAAGGCTTCGGCGGCCCCGGCGTTCACGTCGCACACGGCGACGATCTTGGCGCCCGGGACGTTCTCGAAGGCGGTTTCGTACGCCCGGGCGATCGCGCCCGCGCCGACGACGGCGAATCGCAACGTGTTCATGATGCCAACCTCTCACCTAGCTCGGACGCAGCCCAGGCGATCGAGTCGGCGATATAAGCTACGTCCTCTTCGTCGTAGCGGTCGTTCCAAGGTACGACCAGCATGCGCTCGAGCGCCGCAGTCGTGCCCGGATACCGCGAGGTATCGTAGTCGATGGCTTCGGCGCGAGCGAGCGTGAACGGATACCCGCTCGTGCCGAAAGTTTTCTTCTTCTGGAAGATCTCGCACATGAAGGCCGGCTTCTCGATGTAGCGCGGCGCGCTAACGATGCCGCGCTCGCGCAGCAAGGCTGCGATGTCGACGACGGCGTCGACGCTCAGCGGCTCGACCGCGCGCACGCAGTACTTCCAGTAGCTATGCAGGGCACCGTCGGCGACCGCCGGCGTTTCGATGCCTTCAACGCCGCGCAGCCTCTCGGTCAGCAGCTGCGCGAGCATGCGCCGCCGTGCTACCGCGGTCGGCAGCTTGCCGAGCTGGGCGCAGGCGACGCTGCCGATCAGTTCGGACATCCGGTAGTTCAAGGCGATGAAGTAGTGATCGGGTTTGGGATCGCCGTAGCCCCAGGCCTTGTTGATGAAGAGATAGATGCGGCGAGCCAGCGCGTCGTCGTTGGTTACGACCAAGCCGCCCTCACCGGTCGTGATGTGCTTGCCTTGCTGCAGGCTAAAGCAGCCTATCTTTCCGACGGTGCCGACGAAGTTGCCGTTGCTCGCGGCGAGAAATGCCTGGGCGCAGTCTTCGATAACCGGGATGCCGGCGCGCTCGCCGAGCTCGACGATCGCGTCGATGTCGCACGGGTTTCCGAAGAGATGCGTCACCAGAATCGCCTTGGTGCGCGGACTGATGCACGCCGCGACCGTTTCGGCGGTGACGTTGCCGTCTGCGGATCGACGTCGGCGAAGACCGGTATCGCACCCTGGTAAAGAATCGGGGTCAGCGCGCCCATATCCGTAATCGGCGTCGTGATGATCTCGTCGCCGGGATTGGGATCGAGCGCTGCAATCGCACAATGAATAGCGGCAGTGCCCGAGGTGCAGGCGTAGGCGTGCTTGACGCCTAGCATCGTAGCGAAGCGCGACTCGAGCGCGGCCACGAACGTGCCCTTGGTGCTCGTAAGCGTGCCGCTGCGCAAAGCCGCCGAAACGGCGGCGATTTCTTCGGCGCCGAGCGTTCGGCCCGAAGCGTCCTGATCGGACGGCAACGTCCTACGCTGTGCGGCGGGGAAGATTGTAGCCATTCGTTTTTACTCCGTTGAGACGATGTCGGTGAATAAATCTGCGTCCGAAGAACGCCGTAAGCTGTCCGCCAAAGAGCGCGAGGCTCGAGTACTGGACGACGATCGTTGCCGTCGTTCCAATAGCTAAGGTGGGGCCGCTTACGCGCAGAATCAGAAGAATGCCCACGACCAGGGGCAACAATCCGGGCAAGAGGCCCGGCACGGCGAGCCACAACGCGGGCCGATGGCGGACGGCCATCGTGAACGTTGCGGTAATGCGAGATGCCAGCTTCGAACAACGCAAGCGACCGCCGGCGGTGCGCCGCTCTTCGCTCCACTGCAGGGTCGCCGGGACCTCGACGACGTTCATCTGCGAGCGCAGCGCGCAGAGCAGCATCTCCGGGAACGGCTTCCATGCCGTCGTTGCTGAACTCGATCCGGCGTAACGCGTCGACGCGGTAGGCGCGTACCATGCACGTGATCGTGGCGTAGCGCCCGCAGGTCGCCAGCGAGAGCAGACGGTTCGCCTCGCTGCTGAGGACGCGCCGCAACGGCGGAACGTTGCGAACGGCACCGCCCTGCATGTACGGTGAAGCCAGCGCGATGTCGGCGTGCTCGCGCTCGAGCGTCTCGATCAACTCCATCGCGGTCGCCGGGGAATAGCTGAGATCTGCGTCGAGCACGACCGCGAGCTCGGTATCGAGCTCGTTGAACGCGGTCCGGAGCGCGGCGCCGAGGCCGCGGTTTCGCTCGTGCTGCAGGACGCGTACGCCCTTGCGCCACCGGCGCGAAGGTCTGCGCGAGCGAGTAGGTCTCGTCGCTGCTGCCGTCGTCGACGATGAGATAGTTAAACTGATAGCCGCCGCGCTCGTGGAGCGAGAAGTACTCCGCGATCGTAACCAGCGAGCCGGCGAAGGTGCTGCCCTCGTTGTACGCGGGGACGATGACCGTGACGCTGGTCATGCCGGGCCTGCCGTGAGCGCGACATTCATGCGCGTGAAGTAATCGTCGTAATCGTTAACGACCGGCGCATCACGGTTGACGACGACTCCGAGGACGTTGTCGATCCCGATGAGCGCCAGCTCTGCGACCGCCCGCTGCGTATCTCTCTCTTGCGTGCGGTCCGCGCTGACGACGAAGAGCGAACCGTCGACGCGCGAAGCGATGAGCAGTGCGTCGGAGACGGAGCCGAGCGCCGGCGAGTCGACGATGACCATGCTGTACTTCCGCCGCGCGTCTTCTAGCAAATCTTCGAAGGTCGACTGGAGAAGGACGAGCGGATTCGAAACGTCGCCGCGGCTGGTCAGGATGTCGAGGCCGGAGCCGGCGTGCTGAACGGCGGCTTCGAGCGGCATCTGGCCGAGCAGCACGTCGTTGAGACCCACGTCGTTCGAGCAGCCGGCTTTCTCGTGCAGCGTCGGCTGACGCAGGTCCGCGTCGACGAGCAAGATGTTCGGCTGAAGCGTCGCGAGGCTCTTGGCCAGGTTGTAAGCGACCGTCGACTTACCCTCGCCGCGGCGCGCGCTCAGCACGGCCAGCGTTTTGATCGGCTGTTTGTTGCGAAGCTTCAGCGTCACGCAGAGGTGGAGGAACGCCTCTACGGTCATCGACTGAAGCCACGGGAGCATGCGCGGATTGGTCGTGTTGAAGGCGGGTATCCGAGCGACGATCGGGAGGCCCAAGAGGGCTGCGAAATCGCGGCTGGTCGTACGGCGCTCGATCATGTCGAGGATGTAGACGACCGCCAAGCCAAGCAGCGAGACCGACGACGAGCGCGATCGCGAGATTCGATCTTCAGGCTCGGGCTCTTGACCGCGGCGTCCGCCGTCGCCGGCTGGACGACCACGATATCGCTGATCGCCGTGCTCTTGGCAACGAGTGCGTCGCTATACTTTTGCTGCAGCGCGTTGTAGACGTTGGAGGCGCGTTTGGCGTCCTCTTGGACGGCGCTGAACTCGACGGCCTGCTGGGGCGCCGTTTGACCGCGGGCTTGTAGGCTTTGCGCTCGGTCCTTAGCGCTTTCAGCTGGCCCTCGTCGCCCTGGATGCGGGCTCGATAGGTTGCCGCCTTGCTGCTGAAGCGACTGATAGAGCGGATTGGGCGCCACGGTCGTTTGACTGACGATCGCCGAAGGCTGCGCGGCGATCTGCGCCATCAGCGCGCCGTGCTGCTGCCGCAGGGCGACGACGGCCGGATGCTGGGCGTATACTTCTGCTGGGCTTCGGCGAGCTGCGTATCGACGTCGGCGAGCTTCGTGCGCAGGTCCGACGAGACGGGGTTCTGCGCGACCTGCTTGGCGCTGTCGACGGTCGCGGACTGGGCGGCGAGCTGCGAGTTAACGCTCTTCAGAAGCGCTTTGGCCTCGCTCTCGTCGACGGTCAGCCCGTCAAGTTTTGCGTCGACCGCTTCGAGGTTGCGCGACCACGTCGTGCTCGTGCGTTGCCGCGTCCATATAACCGTGGGCCGATTGGAAAGCGGCCAGCTGCCCGGCTGTCTCGTGCACCTGCGCTTCCGCGTTGGGGAGCTCTTGCGAGAGGAACCCGAGCGCGGCGACGGCTTCCGAGCGCACGAAATCACGCTCTTGGTCGACGAATGCTGAAGCGAAGGCGTTGGCGATCTGGGCCGACTCGTCGGGCGACCTCCACTTGACGTTGAGGTTGAGCAAGGAGGTGTTGACGACCGGTTTGACGCTAACTCTGCCGAGCAAAGCAGGCGGAGTGGTCTTTAGGTTCAGCTTGTCGATCACGCCGGCCGCGATGTCGTGCTGCTGTGCCAGCTCTGCTAAGGTTTCGGCCGACTGTTCGCCGCTCTGCAGGACGAGCGCGTTGAGGACCGGGAGCGCCGTATCGTTACCGCTGGGGGCCATATCGGTGCCGGGCCGGCCCGCCAACAGGCGAACCGTCGTCGTATACGACTTTGGCGTCAGCAGGGTCACGAACGTAGCAAGGGCGACGAACCCTCCCGCGATCGCGAGAAAGAGGCGCCACCTTTTGCGCAGCGCTCCGTAGACGCGCTCGAAATCGTGCGCATCGTGCGGTAAGCTCGGCGGCGGGGCGCTCTGGGCTAAACCTGCCTCGACGTTGTAGGGCGCTAGTTGTGACATTGCGTTACCGGTAATGGTACGCTGGACCGGCGCTCGCAGATAAGAACAGCATTACTCACCGTATGGGACCTTTGAAACCGGGACTTGTGTCCTCCACGACGGGCGGCACCCCTAGTGGGCCTAAGGACTCTCCGGCTCAGCGCCTCTTCGCGCTTATCATTCTATGCATTCATGTCGACGCGCATCATCGAGCGCCCACTACGGCGCAAACCGACCGCGGTCCGCGGCGTGCCCAAGGCATACCCGGTCAGCTGGACGATCGTTCTGCTCTGCACCGATGTCGTGCTCTTCGTCCTCGCCTCGGCGCTCGGCGCATTGGTCGGCTTCCATCATTGGAACTCTCCGCGCATCGTGAGCCACCTCCTGATCGCCTGGGCGGTCTACGTCGCGTTATGGGTCGTGGTCTTCGACCGGTTGGGGCTCTATCGCCGCACGTTCGCGCTCTCGATGAAAGACGAAGTCTACTATACGGTCGCGGCTTTGATCTTAGGAACGATCCCGCAACTCATTCTCTTCACGATCTATCCGGAAATCTCGACTTCGCGCATCGCACTGCTCTATGGCCTGCTCTTTTCGATCGTCTTGGTCGGCTCGTCGCGCGCATTTCTGCACCACGTCCGCACCAGCCAATGGGTGGGCAGCCGGCGCAAGATCGGCATCGTCGGCACCGCCGAGAGCGTCTCGCGCGTCGCCGAGAACCTCGAGCTCTCCGACGAATCCGAGTCGCTCCTGATCGTCGTCGACGACCTCGCCGAGACGGTCGGGCAGATCGACCTGAGCCGCGACTCCGACTTAGATCGCATCGAATGGTTCAGCCACGCGCGGCGGTGGGGCTGCGACGCGCTGGTCTTGACCGAGGCCATACCGCCGCACTCGCTCTACCATATTCTCGAGGCCGCGGCGCGCGAGCACATCCGGCTCTCCTTTGCTCCGCCCACGATTACCCGCAACGCCTACGACCTCTCGCTCCACACCGACGGGCGGCAGGTTCTCATCGTTCCGGCCCGCTTGCGCGCCTGCACGCCGCGCGCGCAGCTCGTGAAACGGATGATGGACATCATCTTCGGATGCGTCGCCTTATTGATTTTTGCACCAGTCATGCTGGTCGCCGCGATCGTCGCCTATATCGGTAACGGCTCGCCGATCATCTTTCGCCAAGAACGGGTCGGCTTAGGCGGCAAGCCCTTCTCCATTTTCAAGTTTCGTTCGATGCGGCAGGATGCCGAACGCGAGGTCGGCGCGCTCTGGGCAGCCGAGAACGACCCGCGCCGGACCCGCGTCGGTACCTTCTTGCGCCGCTTCAGCCTCGACGAGCTCCCGCAGATATTCAACGTCTTGCGCGGCGAGATGTCGCTCGTCGGTCCCCGCCCCGAGCGCCCGGTCTTCGTCGACCTCTTCCGCACGCAGCTCGAGCGCTACGACGAGCGCCACCTGGTTCGTCCGGGAATCACCGGCTGGGCACAGGTGCACATGAAGCGCACGCTCGGCACGTCGGCGATCGGCGAGAAGCTTGAATACGATCTCCAGTACGTCGAGAACTGGTCGCCCTATCTCGACGTCGCGGTGCTCTTTCAGACGCTCTGCGAGTTTCTCTTCCACCGGGCGACGTGAATAAAAGATCTCGCGTCCTCCACATCTCTGCCGTCGGTCCGCGGCTACGGCGCCGAGCGTTTGATCGTCGAGCTGCTCGAACAATTGCCCTCGTCGCAGATCGATGCCGCGCTGCTGACGATCTACGAGCCGCCGCCGGGCACTCGCGAGTCGCTGCCGTTTCCAATCTTCCACGCTGGGCGAAAAGGCCGAGGGGACCGGCTCTTCCTGTGGCGGCTGGTTCGCGAGATCCGCCGGATCCAACCGGACATCGTGCACACGCACACGCACGTGGGTAAGTACTGGGGCCGGGTGGCGGCGCTGCTCGCGGGCACCAAAGTGATCGTGCATACCGAGCACAACCCATGCGATTTTCGCCGCACGAAGTTCGAGCGAATCGCCGATTGGCTCCTCCACCGCGTCACCTCGCGCGTGATCACGTTCTTTCGCGAGCAGGGAACGGCCCTGATCGACTTCGAGAGCCTTCCAAAAGAGAAGCTCGTCCTGATTCCTAACGGGCTCGCGCTCGCGCCGTCGACCGGCGATCGTGCGGCCGCTCGGGAGAGGCTGCAGATCGGGCCGCAGCCGTTTGCGATCATGACCATCGGCCGAATGGAGTATCAGAAGAATCACATTCTGGCCCTGCGCGCCTTCGCCGAGACTCCCGAAGAGATCCGCAACCAGTCGCTGCTGCTCTTCGCCGGCACCGGCGAGGAAGAAGACGTCCTGCGCGGGCTCGCCCACGCGCTGCACATCGCCGAACGCGTTCGATTCCTGGGCTATCGAAACGACGTCGAGTCGCTGCTGGCCGGGGTCGACCTGGTGCTGATGACGTCGTGGTTCGAGGGCATGCCGCTGACGTTGCTCGAGGCGATGATCGCCGGCGTGCCGATCGTCAGCACCCCGTGGCTGGGAGCGCGCAGCATGCTTGCCGACGGACGTTACGGTTTCTTGACGCCGGGCTTCGATGCGCAGGAAGTCGCCGCCGAGATCCAGCGAGCCTTCAAGCACGCGCGCATGCGCGACGAGGTCGCCGAGCGCGCCCGCAAGCACGTCTTCGATGCCTACGATATCGAGCATATGGTCACGGCGCATCGCAACCTCTACCTTCAAGTCGGAGGGGCCGCGTCGTGAATGCTCCGGCCCGCCGGTTGGTGGTCGTGACCTCGCGCTATCCGTTCGGCAACCAAGAGGCGTATCTCAACGCCGAGCTGGCCGAGCTTACGCGCTACTTCGAGCGAATCGTCGTCGTGCCGGTACGGCCGCCGCGCGGAGAGGCGCGCCACAACGTTCCAGCCGGCGTCGAAGTGCTCTCGTGGCCGCTCTTTAGCGGCGACCTGCTCGCTCGCGGCGTCCGTGCCTTCGCAGCGAGGCCGGCAGCGACAACGCGCACGATCGCGCAGCTGCTCGGCTCGCGCGATCCCGGCCGCACGAAGAATGCCGCCGTGGCTTTGAAGGCGCTCGCCCTCGCGCAGTGGGTAACCGAGAATTCGTTCGACCACATTCATTCGTACTGGATCTCGACGCCGGCTACCGTCGCGATGCTGGCTGCGGCCGCGAGCGGCGTTCCGTGGAGCGCCACGGCGCACCGGTGGGATATCTACGAGCGCAACGCGTTCGACCTCAAAGAACGGAGCGTCTCGTTCGTTCGCTGCATCTCCACGCGGGGAACGACGGATCTTGCGCGACGCATGCCGTCGCTGAACGGCCGGCTGCTCGAAGTGCGTCTGGGTACGGTCGTCACTGCGCCGGCGCCGGCACTTCCGCGTGGCGGCGAGCTGCGCCTCGTCTGTCCGGCGGCGTTGGTCGAAGTCAAAGGGCACGAAGAGCTCTTTGCGGCGCTCGCCCATCTCAACGCGTGGGGCGCTCCGGTGCGCTGCACGCTGTGCGGAACCGGACCGCTGCAAAAGCGGCTCGAGGAATCGGTTGCGCGTCTGCGGCTCGAACGAGTGGTCGAGTTCGCCGGCTTCGTGCCGCAAGAGCAGCTCCACGCATGGTACCGCGCCGGCCGCTTCTCGGCCCTCGTCCTCGCCAGTAAGGCCGAGAGCGAGCAGATGATGGAGGGTCTTCCTTCGGCGATCATCGAGGCGATGGCGTTCGGCTTACCGGTCGTTGCCACCGACTCGGGCAGCATCTCCGAGCTGGTCGACCAGCGTTCCGGGCGTCTCGTGCGACAAGGCGATCCCGTCGCGCTCGCCGCCGCGCTGCTCGAGGTCTATCTCGATCCGCACGAAGCGCAAGCGCGCGCCGACCGCGCGTTTCGCCGCGTCGCCTCGGAGTACGATGTCGCTGCCCAAATGCGAAAACTCGCGCCCGCTTTCGTCCGAAAGGGAGAAGCATGAATATTGCCGTCATCGGCCTGGGTTACATCGGGCTGCCTACTGCCGCGCTCTTAACGCGGTGCGGCCACCGCGTCTACGGATTCGACGCCAACGCACACTTGCGCCGCAACCTTCAGTCGGGGACGGTGCCCGGGATGGAAGAGCCCGTGCGCGAGGCCGTGCTCGAAGCGCTTCATTCGAACCGCTTTCACGTCGTCGATCGCGTCCCGGCTGCCGAGGCGTACATTCTCTGTCTTCCCACCCCGACTATCGACGGAAAGCCCGACCTTCGCTACGTCGAAGCCGGTGCCGCGGCGGTTGCCGCGACGGCCGAGCCGGGATCGATCGTCGTCCTCGAGTCGACCGTTCCGCCCGGCGCCACCGAGCGCATTATCGAGCGCGCGCTCGATAACGAAGGCAAGTCGATCGACGATTTTCACATCGCGCATTGTCCCGAGCGCGTCATTCCAGGCGCGATTATGACCGAGCTGCGCACGAACGCGCGCGTCGTCGGCGGGCGCACGCCGCGCGACGGTGAGATGGTGCGCGCGCTCTACGCCTCGTTCTGTGAAGGCGAGATCGCGGTTACTTCGACCGCCGTTGCCGAGTTCGTCAAAGTCGTCGAGAACACGTTTCGCGACGTCAACATCGCGTTCGCCAACGAGTTGGCGATCTTTGCCGAAGAGCTCGGCGTCGACGTCTGGGAGACGATCGCCCTAGCCAACAAGCACCCGCGCGTAGACATTCTGCAGCCCGGGCCGGGCGTCGGGGGCCATTGCATCCCAGTCGATCCCCATTTCTTGTCCGACGCCAATCCGGTCGTGACCGAACTGATTCAATCGGCGCGCCGGGTGAACGACCGGATGCCGTACCGTATCGTGCGCCGGATCTCCGAGCTGGTCGATCCGGCGCGCGGAAGCAAGATTGCTTTGCTCGGCGCGGCGTACAAAGCCGACGTTGACGACGCGCGCGAGAGTCCCACCGGCGCGATCGACGCGCTTCTGCGCGACCGCGGATACACGACGGCGATCTACGATCCGCTGGTCAAGCAGTATCATCGGCCGCTCTGCGAATCGCTTGAAGAGGCCGCCGGCGGTGCCGACGCGCTCGTGCTGGTCACGCCGCACAGCGTCTTTCGCACGATTCGCCCCGACGATATGGCACGGCTTATGCGCCGGCCGCGCCTGGTCGATACGCGGCGGTTCTTCGATACCCAAGAGTGGCAAGAGCGAGGCTTCGATTGTTACGTGCTCGGGCGCCCGTTCAAGTCGCGCGTCATGGCCGCTGCGGTAGCGTAGTGGGACTGCGGCGCTTCGCGCTGGGGTTTCCGCTCACGTGGTCGCACCGGCGTTCGTACTCGCTCACGGGTCTCAACGCTCCCGGCCAGGGACCGTACTTTATCGAGTGGGATCCCGGACACGGCGTCTACGGCGAGGACTGGACCGACGCGCGAGTTCAGCGCGCAAGGCGTGCTTCTGAGCGATCCGGCGCGCGCGTACCACCCGATCCGAATCGCCCAGTTTGCGCTCCATCGCTTCGGCGTCTGGTACGCGGTTCGCAACGCGCGGGCGCGCGACGATTTCCTCGCGCAAGCAGCGTGGCTGCGCGACAATCAAGAAGAGGGTGACTCGACCGGCCTCTACCGTTTCGCCTTCCCATGGTCGAAGTACGGAGCGGAGTCGGGCTGGTCTTCGGCGATGGCCCAAGGCGAAGCGATCTCCGTGCTGCTGCGCGCCCATCACCTCGAGCCCGCGCGCCATTACGCAGAGGCCGCAGAGCGCGCTGCCCAGCCCTTCCGCCGGGAGCTCGGCCGAGGCGGGGTGGTGTGGCGCGACGGCCGCGACGTCTTTCTCGAGGAGATCGCCGTCGAGCCCGCGCCGCACGTGCTCAACGGCTGCATCTATGCGCTCTGGGGAATCTGGGAGCTTTGGCGGACGACCGGCGAGGGCTGGCTCGAGCCGATAATAATGGATTGCGTTGATACGCTGCGTCGCTGGCTCCCGCGGTTCGATACCGGTTGGTGGACGCGCTACAGCCTCCTGCTCAGCTCGACCGATCAGCCCCACATGGCAACGTTGAAGTATCACCAGTTTCACATCGCGCAGATGCGCGTCTTAGCGAAGATGTTCGACGAGCCGGCGTTCGAGAGCGCGGCGCAGCGGTGGGCTACGTATAACGAGCGGCCGCAGTCGCGCGCGCGTCTGCTCGGCGCGACGCTGCAGAGCTTACCCGAACGGTTCTTCGGCCACGACACCGTCTTGGGCGGAGCGCATACGTGAAGGCGCTCCTGATTACCCACTTCTATCCGCCCGAGCCAGGGGCAGGCCCGACACGCGTAGCGTCGCTCGCCGCCGCACTCGAGAACGCCGGACACGAGGTCACGGTCCTCACCGGGTTTCCGTCGTTTCCACGCGGCCGACTCGAGCGCGACGGTGCGTTCGTGCGAGTCGAGCGCGCCGGCCGCGTTCGCGTCGTGCGTCTGTTCTCGATCTTACTGCCGGGCATGCCCGGCGCACGGCTGCTGCACTGGGCGACAGCCGCGCTCGCATCGTCGCTCTATGCGCTCGGCTCGCGAGAGCGTTACGACGTCGTGATCATCAGCTCGCCGCCGATCACGCTGGCAATGCCGGGCCTGGTCGCCGCGTGGCGGCACCGCGCCAAGCTCGTGGTCGACGTGCGCGACGTCTATCCCGACATCGCGGTTCAGATGGGCGCGTGGAAGCCGAACGGCTTGGTCACGCGGGCGGTGGAGCGTTTGGTCCGCCGGCTCTATCGTCGCGCCAATCTGGTCGTCGCCGTCACGCCGACCGCGATCTCGCAGATCGCCGCGCGCGGCGTCGAGAGCTCGCGTCTCGTTCTTGCGCGCAATGCGGCCGAACGGATCGACGTCACGCCGCAGCGCAATGGGAACGGCAACGGCAGCGGATTCACCGCGATCTACGCCGGAAACCTCGGGTTGACGACCGACGTCGACGTGCTCGTCGATGCCGCTGCGCTGGTTGCGCCGGACGGAATTACCATCGAGATCGTCGGCGACGGCGCGCAGCGCGGCCGGCTCGACGAGCGCGTGCGCAACGAGCGCCTGCATAACGTCGTGGTCAAGGGGAGCGTTCCCCGGCGCGAGGCGATGAGCATGGTTGCGGGTGCCGACGTTTCGATCATCCCGCTGCGCAAAGGCATCGAGGAGAGCGTTCCGACCAAGCTGTACGATTCGCTCTCAGTCGGGTGTCCGGTCGTCGTCGTCGGCGAAGGCGAGGCGCAGCGCGAGGGCAGCTCGCTGGGTGCGTTCTGCACGCCGCCGGGCGACGCGCACGCACTCGCGGACGCGTTACGTCAGCTCGCGCTCCTCGACAAAGCCGAGCTTCGTACGCTGGGCGAATCGGGCAAGGCTCGCGTCGAGAAGCGCGCCGACAGAGCCGGAATCATGGGCGCGTTGGTCGAGCGTATCGCCGCGCTTCGCTGACCGGCGGCGACGTTGCGCAGCAGCGCGACCATCGACAGGACGAGCCAAGCGTATTTGTAGGTGAAGAGGTCGATCGTCATCGCGACCGCGATGGTGGCCAACAGCGCGGCCTCCATCATCACGCGAAAATCGTAGAGATCGTCCGTGCGCTCGATCGACCTGAGCGAACGGAACGATTCGAAGAAGAACCAGGCGAGCAGAAGCAGCCCAACGATGCCGATCTCGACCAGGTAGTGGAGCACGATGTTGTGCGCGGGACTGTCGAAGCCGAACGGATACCGCTGGTGGACGCCGAGATAGAAGAGATCGAAAGCCTGCTGAAAGTTGCCGATGCCGTATCCTTGCAGGAGACGATGTTTCGCGGCTTCCACGGCAACGGCCCAAATCGAGGTACGCCCGGAACCGCCTGTCTCGAGTGCGGTCGAGAAGCGCTGCCAGACCGACGACTGAGTCATTGTAGCGGTGATGAGGATCGCCGCGCCGGCCAGCCCGATCTGGAAACGATAGCGCGAGCGCCAGAGATAGTATGCCGCGATCACCCCTAGCGAGGTCAGCCCTTCGCGCGAGCCGCTGTACAAAACGGCAACGACCAGGATGCCCAGCATTCCAAGACACGCCAGCTTTGCGACGACCCGCCGCGAGCGCAAGCCTAGCATCGAGACGATCGCGATCGGGAAGATCAGCGCGTCGGCGAAGTGGTTGGGATCGATGTAGGTTGAGCCGACTTTGACGACTAAGCGCACGTCATCGCCGGCCTGCGCGAGCGACGGATTTTGATAGAACGCGTGGATGCCGTAGGCCGCCGCGCAGATCCCGCCCGCGACGACCACGAACAACAGGCGCATGAACTCCGCCTGCGTAATCGAGACCATCGTCAGGACCACGTAGAGAATCATGAGCCCGGCGTAGGTCGCCATAATCTGCACTGCGGCGCCTTGATCGAGCGCCCAAAAGATGCTCGCGACCATCCACAAGGTCAACGCCAGCAGCGCGACGACCGCGCGTCCGGCAATCGCCAGCCGACGCTGGCGGACGACCGCAAGCAGCAAAAAGGCACCGGCGACCATGCCGAGTAGTTTTGTGAGCGAACCGAACGCGCCGGTCCCGAGCAGATTGTCGAATGGAATCAACAGGACGTAGAGGCCGAGCGGGAAGTCTAGCGGCCGTTTGACTGCGACGTAGAGTCCGATCGGAGCGGCCGCCAAGAGGAGCAAGCCGACTGCCGGGAGCGAGACGCCGAAGGCCATCAGCGCCAATGCGCCCAGGGCGGCCAGCGCGGCGAATACGCCCAGCGCGGCACGCGGTGCAAGGGAGGGTGTCGTGGTGATGGCCATGCCCACCCAAACTATAGCCGCCCAGCGCCCACGGGGTCGAGAAGCGAAGGTCCTCGGCGGTAGGGGCCTTCGCCCCTGCGCGCCCGCCGAGATCGATGTTATGCTGGCCAAACCTTGTCGGGTCACGGATTCTGGCAGTGGCAGCTCGTGCTCGCCATGGTCCTCAACTGCGTAGTCCAAGCCTTGGCGATTTCGGCGTACGCCGCTCGCCTTGCGGGCGCGCGTTCGGGCCGGGTTGCGACGGCGATCTCGCTCTTCAACATCTTCGCGACGAGCAGCCGCTTCGCGCAGATGCTCTATTCGCCGATGCTCGGCGCGCTCTCCGACCGCGCGGAGTTTACCTCCCTGGCCGGCTTTCAATGGCAGCTACGCCTGATCGTCTTCTCCGGGACGGCCGGTGCCGTGCTCGGAACGCTCGCCGTACCGACCTTCGTGATGCTCTATCTGCGCGCGATTCGCTCGCTCGAACGCCACGGCAACGTACCCAAGGCCGCGTTGGGGCTCTTCCGCCCTTCGACGATCGCCGCCGTTTTAACGGAAGTCAAGTTTGGGGTCGCGACGCGCCTGCGCGATATTTCCTTTCGCAACGTTCCCAAAGACATTCTCGTGCTGAACGTGCTCGTCACGGCCGTCTACGGCATCGGGATCGTGGCCGCAGCGTACGCCAGCGTGCTCTATCCGCAAGCGGCGCGTACGGCAGTGCTCTCGAGCGGCTTGGTCAACGGCTTCGCCACCATCGCTTATAACATCGTGGTCGATCCGGCGTCGGCGATGATCACCGACCGCGCGGTGCGCGGCGAACGCTCCGTGCAAGACGTGCGCGCGCTCGTCGCCGGGCTGTCGCTGACCGCGGTGCTCGGCCTGCTGCTCTCACAGCTGCTCCTGATTCCCGGGGCGCAGCTGATCGTAATGGGCGCGAAGCTGATCACCGGGCACTAGCGCTAATGTCCGGGAATGTTCTGGACCTTTCCGATCGAGAGAACCTCGAAGTCGGAGAGATGGATAGTCGTCGAGCGCTTTTAAATCCGAGCCCTTCCACGGGCTTGGCCCGCTCAAGGGCATCTCGTTGTAGAGCGAGTTCTGTTTCGCCGTGTCGGACAAGAAGATTCCGTACGTCTTCATCGCGAGTGCAATCGCCTTGCTCTGCGGCCCAAAACGGGAGATGTCGTAGGATGCCCGCAGGCGCAGATGCGCGCCGTACGGCAGCCGGTAGGCGTCGCTCGCCTTGAACGCGATTCCCTCCGCGTTGCTGGCCGGCCGAACGAAGCTCCACTGCGCGACAGTTCCCGCGGGTGCGGCCCAGTTCAGGGCGTGACCGATCGATCCCGATGCCGCTTCGTTCCAGCGAATCATTCCGGCGTAGAGCGAGAGCCCCGATCCCATCGCCGATGACTTCCCGGGTTGCAGCGGCTGGAACGGCGCCTTGAGGTTCCAGTGGGCGCCGCTATACGCCAAGAGCATCCCGCCGGCGAACGTCGCGTTGTAGAGTTCGTAGAGGTCGCACGTGTTCGCCCGAACGACGATGGCGTGCGCGTCGCTGAGCTCTTCGATTCGAAAGTCCGGACTCCAGGGAACTTGGAAGTCGAACGAGTGCCACTTCACCTTCGGCTGCACCGCGTAGGTGCGCGTCGCGGCGGTCGCCACGTTGATGTAATGAGCCGGATCGTCCGCGATCCAGAAGCCGCCGGCGTTTCCGGCGGCCATCGCCGCGCGAATGTAGCGATCGCTGTCGCGGTCGACGGGCGCGTTCGCGACCGGGCGCGTGTAGTAATCGCCGGGCGCGAACGTGGGGCAGGTGAACGACGCGGTCACCGCCGCGATGAGGACGCCAAACATCGTTACCGTCGTTCGACGATACGATAGGCCGGCCTCCGGCCTTGGTTAGTGGCCCGGAACCCGCATGATCGTGCCGAGCTTGAGCACGTCGAAGTCGGTGATCTTGATCTTCGAGAGCGAGGACAAGTCGGACGACGTCCAGGGATTGGTTCCGTTCGAAGCGTTCGCGAAGTAGATCCCGTTGCCGCTCGACCCGGTATCCGCAAGATAGACTCCATAGGTACTTCATCGCCTTCGCTACCATCGTCGCTTGGGGACCCCAGCCGGCCGTGCTAAACGACGCGTGGAGCCGCAACTGCGCTCCGTACGGCAGCTGGTACGAGCTGGTGCCGTTGTAGGAGAGCCAGTCGGTGTCGCTCGCCGGGAGGACGAAGGTGTACTGCGAGACGGTATGGGCGACGCCATCCCAGTTGAGCGAGTGCCTGATCGCACCGGCCTGGTAATCTTCCCATCGCACCATGCCGGCCATCAGCGACAATCCCGACGCCATGCTCGACGGCGTTCCCGCCGGCAATCGGAGCGAAGGCTTGAGTCAGATCCCAGTTTGCTCCGCAATACGCGCTGAGCGTCGGATATTTATAGGTCGTTCCGTAGGCTTCGAAGAGATGGCAGGTCTGCGTCTGCACCACCATCGCGTGCGAGTCGCTGAGCGGTTCAATGTAGAAATAGCTCTGCCAGGGGTAAGGGACCGGAAACTTGTGGTACGAGACTTTCGGTACGACCGTCAGCAGCGGCGTCGCATTATTGGCCAGGTTTATTTCCTCAACGCCGGTCGAAGCGTAGAAACCCTGGGTGTCGCCCGCACCAGCAACCGAGCTAATGTACTGGGCGCTGTTCGGATCGATTGGCAATTTCGTCACGACGGTGTTGTACGGGCCGGTCTTTCCGAAGACCGGGCAGCCTTGATAGATGATGCCGTTATTGATACCGGAACCTGAGCCGACAGCGGCACGCTCGCTTAGCGCGCCGTTTGAGAGCGCTGGATTCGGGGTAACCGAACCCGCGCACGCAGCTAGGATCGAGAGTGCCGCACAGGCAGCCAAAAATCGGATGGGGGTGCTCCAACTTTTCACGGTCGCCTCCAAACGCCTCGAGAAGTAGTGGGGGGTCTTTCAAATCGAGTAGTTGCGTGAGGTCCCATGGGCCGAAAGGCCCATCGACTGGTACTTTTGGCCTATAGGGCCCAATGCCTGCAGCGCCCTGTGGCGTAGGTCCCGGATTGCGTAAGGCCAGTGCCTCATTTTTGGGTGCGTTCGCGCGAAGCGGAAGCGGGCGGGCGCGCAAAGCGCGAATATTCGCGGCATTATGATACACCGCTATCTTTTTATATTCTCTCTCGTAACGTTTCTCGCGGCGTGCTCTTCCAACGGCGCAACGCCGTCGGCTAACACGTCGTTTCTACCGCAACGAATCGGGCGCGATTCCGGAAGCGGTTCCGGATCCGAAGGCAACTACATCAAGCACGTCGTGATCGTCGTGCAGGAGAACCACAGCTTCGACAATCTCTTCGCAACGTTTCCGGGCGCCGACGGCGCGACGACCGGCAAGATGAACAACGGCCAGACCGTACCGCTGGAGAAGAGCAATCTTTACAGCGCCAAGGACCTGGATAATAGCCACCAAGCCTATGAAGTGGATTACGACAACGGCAAGATGGACGGCTGGAATGCCGTCTACGTCAGCTCCGTGCCGTGCCCGAAGTGTGCCTACAAATACGTCAACCCGGCACAGATCAAGCCGTATTGGTCGATGGCTGAGCAGTACGCGCTGGCCGACCATATGTTCACCACGGAGAGCAGCGGCAGCTTCAATGGCCACCAAGATCTCATCCGCGGCGACACCGCGATCAGCAGCACGCAGAGCCTGATCGACTTTCCGTCGCGCGGACCGTGGGGGTGCGACGCGCCGCCCGGCACGACGACGCCGCTGTTGTCAAGCAACGGCAAGTACATTCAAAACGGGCCGTTCCCGTGCTTGACCTATAATACGCTGCGCGATTTGCTGGATGCCAAGCAGGTCTCTTGGAAGTACTACACGCCCGAGCTCCGCGGCAGCCTCGCCGGTTCGTATTGGGACGCCTACGAGGCCATCAGTGCCGTCCGTAACGGTTCGGAATGGACGACGAACATCTCCTCGCCGCAGACGAACATCTTCAAAGACATCAAGGCCGGTAAGATGGCTTCCGTGTCGTGGGTCGTTCCCGATGGCGTCGATTCCGATCACTCCGGGTTCGGAAGCACCGACAAAGGTCCGTCGTGGGTCGCACAGGTCGTCAACGCGGTCGGAAAGAGTCAGTACTGGAATACATCGGCGGTCATCATTCTCTGGGACGATTGGGGAGGGTGGTACGATCACGAGCCTCCGCCGCAGCTCGACTACGCCGGTCTAGGCTTTCGCGTGCCGATGATCGTCGTTTCGCCGTACGCCAAACAGGGCTACATCTCGAAAACGCAGTACGAGTTCGGGAGCGTCATCAAGTTTGTAGAGAACGTCTGGAGTCTGGGCACCCTCGGTAACGACGATCAGCGGGCGGCCAAAATCGACGACATGTTCGACTTTACGCAGCAGCCGCGCAAGTTCACCAAGATCCAGGCGAAGTACACGAAGAGCTTCTTCGAACACCAAGCCCCGTCGAACGTGCCGGTCGACACGAACTAGTCGAAGGGAGCGCCTCCTAAGCGGGGCGCATCTCGGCCTGTGCGATCGAGCCCGTCTCGACGCGATAGGTCACGGTTGCGTCCCGCCGGCTCCCGTCCGCGAAGCCGGTAACGCTCTCCTTATCGACGACGGTCGCGCCGGTGACGTCGCGGCTAACGATCTCGGCGCGCAGCTGCGGATTCTGCGTGAAGAGGTCGCGGTACGCTGCAGCGATCGCCGCCTGCGAACGCAGCGTCGAGGCTCCGGGTCGCGCGAGCGTCGCATCGCGCGCGTAGCTCTGGGCGAAGACCGCGGCGTCGTGATGGTTGAAGGCGTTGACCTGGCGCTGCACGATCTGCTCCGGGCCTTCATGCAGGATCGACGCTGCGTTGAAGAGGTGCCCGTCTTTGACGACCCAATCGATGGAGGCGATCGCCCGGACGTCCGCGAGCGGGTTCTCCTTTAGAACGACGACGTCGGCGAGCTTGCCGGCCTCGATCGTCCCGAGCGCCTGCGAGAGGCCCATCATCTCGGCGCCGCCGCGCGTCGCGCTCAGCAAGACCTCTCTCGGCGAGAGTCCCGACGCAACCATCTCGAGCGCCTCGTCGTAGAACGACGAAGCGTGCTGCGTCCCGATGTTGCCGGCATCGGTGCCGGCCGCGACGCGAACGCCGGCGTCGTGTATCCGCTTGAGGTTGCGCATCGCGGCCGCAGGAGCGTCGGGCTTGCGCAGCGCGCGAATCCTCGCCAGCAGCGCCGGCGCGAGCACGTCCTCGACGTCGGGCATGTTAAAGAGCGTTCCGACGGCGTCGGGATTGGCGATGCGAAGATCGATTGCGCTGAGATTCGGCGTGCCGTGGAAGGTGTTGCCGTAGTTGCCCAGGACGATCAAGGTCGGGCAGTAGATCACGTTGTGCGATTGCAGGAGCTCGACGAACGCGTCGTCCACGTCGGTGTCGAAGACGCTGTGCGCGAGGATGTCGGTGCCGGATTCGACCGCGAGCCGCGCCGTCTCTAGCTCGGTCGCGTGGATGACGACGCGCGCGCCCTTAACGTGCGCGTACTCGATCGCGGCTCGCGCGACCGGCTCGAACGCCGCGGCCGGGTGCTCCGGCGTCACGATCCACCAGAACTTTACGAAGTCGGTGCGAGCTGCCAGCTCGCGGTCGATCAGCGCGCGGGCCGCTTCGACGGTCTCGATCTTCACGATCGGCGGATCGTTATACGGATCGAGGATCGTGCGATCGACGCTCGAGATGAGCGGGCCGGCGACCATGACGCGAGGGCTCACCAGCGTCTGCGCGGCCGTCGCGCGCACGTCGTAGTTCCAGAACGGGCCGCCGACGTCGACGACCGAGGTAATCCCGGCTCGCAAATACCGCGCGAACGTGTCTTGAAGGTTGCCGCGGATCCATTGCAGCTCGTCGGTGTAGGGACGCACCGAGCGCAGGTCGATCACGTCGGGGCGCGTGTAGAGTCCGCCCGATTGAAAGAAATGGATATGGCTGTCGATCAGGCCGGGAATCGCGAACGTGCCCGGCACGTGAACGCGATAGGCGGACTCGGGGATGCGAACCGCATCGACGGGGCCGACGGCTTCGATCCTGTTCTGCCGCACGAGAACGGTCGCGTTTGGCAGCGGCGTCAGTTCGGCGCCAACGAGCGCGGTCGTGCCGATCAGCGCGGTGTACTCGCGGCCCGCATTCGCGTCGCGCGTGCTCGGCGCGGCGGCGATCGACGGCATGATCGGCAACGCTCCGAGGGCGGCGATCCGCATCATCGCGTCGCTGCGCGTGATTGCATCGGAGAACGGGGCGTGGAAGAAGCACATGCAGGGGTACGTTGCCGACGAAAGGAAAGCTACCTCCCGCTTACTCTGCACCCTCACTCAGGAGATCAACGGGAATGAAACTATTCGGTCGCCTCATCGCCGTAGCACTAGCAGGAGCCGCGGCGGTCACGGCCTCGATCGGCCCGGCCCAAGCGGCCACCCCGATCCTCATCAAGAGCTGCATCATCGCCAAGCCCAAGCCGCTGAGCCACACGGCCAGCGGCACGACGATTACCTACGTCAATCTCGGTAAGAAGACCGCGGCGAGCGTTACGTTCGTCGTCGGCTACCGCAACGCGCTCCAGCACTACCTGCGCCGCGTAACCGACGTCGGGTCGTTCGCGCCGGGCGCGACGATCACGCACACGCTCCAGCTCTACAACGACGTAACCTACGCCGGCGAGCAGACGACGAGTTGCGTACCCATCGAAGTCAAGTATGCGGACGCTACACTATGGATGGCGCCGACGCAAGCCCTAGCGCCGTCATAGGACGCTGCGGCGGATCGTCGAACCGCCCACCCGTGCGCGTTGGCTTTCGGACGCTCTTTTCACTCGCGTTGTGCGCCGCCGCCGCCGCCGCGGCGGTCGCGCACATCGCGATCGACGTCCTCGGCGACTACGCGCTACCCCACGATACCTACGATAACCTGAGTCATGGTTCGCGCGATCTGGTCAGCCTGCTGGCGCTTGGGCTGGCGATCGCCCTGGCGGCGCGCGGCCTGCGCCGCTGCTTCGAGATGGCGGCCGCCAATCGCACGCGCATTCCGCGAGCGACCGCCAGCTCGTTCGAACCGGTCTGCTTCGTCCTAGCCGCGATCGCAGCAACGATCGCGCTCGTCCCGGCGATGGAGTGGTTCGACGGCCGGCTCGACGGCGTGCCCGTCCGAGAGCTCGACGACGCGTTCGGCGGTTCGATCGTCCTGGGACTCGGCACGACGATCTTCTGCGCCGGCCTCATTGCCGTCGCCATCTACGCGTTCGCGCGCTGGCTGGTCTCCCATCGGGATACGATCGCAACGATCATCGAGACGCTGCTGCGCCGGCTGGCCGGCGTCGTACGTCCGTCGGGCTGCCACCTCACGCGGCACATCTTCGCAACCCGTCGCCGGCGCGCGCCGCACGCGCTGCGACTCTCTAAACGCGGACCTCCTGAAGCAATTTACGCCTAGTTCCCACTAGCCGCACTCGTTCTTCAGGAGTACTCTCATGGGAAATCCCACCGCATGCGCGCGCGCGGCGTGCGCCGTTCTTCTTACGACGATCCTCACGATCGGCTCGTTCGGCGCAGCACTCGCGCAGGCGGGCGCATTTGACGTCACCGGTACGGTGACCGCAAACGACGGATCGCCGATCGCGGGAGCCTCGGTCGCGCTCTCTTCGCAGGCGGGCTCGGTCAGCGCGCGGAGCGACGCCCGCGGAAGCTTTACCTTTTCGAGCATTCGACCGGCACGTATACGCTCGCCGCAAGCGCTCCCGGTTACGAGGCGCTCACCCAGCGAACGGTAACGCTCGATCCGGCGAGCGCAGCTCTCGCGGTCACCCTCTCGCCGGCGACGAACGACTCGCTGACGGTCATCGGCCACGTGCGGGCCTCTTCGGGTGAGACGGTTTCTACGTCGTCGGCGCCCACCGTCTCGTTGAGCGCACAAGACGCCGCCGCCGCGGGAGTACCGCTCGGTCGCGCCGATGCTTTGGAATCAGCTCTCGACGACGCCCGTGATCCCGCTCGGCGGAGGCAGCAACGCGACCGTCTCCCTCGCCGTCCGCGGACCCGATCCAACCGAGACGCTCGTCGATATCGACGGACACCCGGTCAACAACGGCACGACGGGCGACTTCAATCTTGGCGTTGCTCGACCCGGCCTCGTTGCAAGACGTTCAGGTCGTCTACGGCATCTCGCCGTCCTCGCTCATCGGGCCGAACACGATCGGCGGCGGCGTAAACATCCTGACCCTCGAGCCGACGCTCACGCCGCACTCGCTGTTACGTTTCTTCGGCGGATCGTTCGCGACGTTCGGGACGACCGTTCAAGCCACCGGAACGGCCGACCGCCTCGGCTATGCGTTCTCGTATCACGGGACGACGTCGGACGGATCGGTGAATCAGACGATCGTCGCACCCGGTGTCTCGCCACCGCTCCGATGACGACGTGGCGCAAGAAGTCGGGAGTGGATCGTAGCGGAAACTCGCTCATTACGAAGCTGCGCTATCAGCTCGGCGGCCCGACCGGTTACGGCTACCTGCAGTTCAGCTTTCGCAACCAGAACGGTTCAGCAAGACGAATCGGCGCTGCTGACGACCTTCACGCCGCCCGGATTCACCGGCGGCGGCGGTGACGACGCGGTCCATCTACGCGGCGGGCTCTCTCCGCAAGACGACGACGGCGGTGACGGTAACGCCAGCGGTTACCAGAGCTTCGCCGGGACGAACTTCGGCGCGCACCAGTCGAACTACGGGTTCGATGCGCAGTTGCCGTTGGGCAACGAGCTGACGGACGGCGCGCCGGCTACGCTCTTCCGGTTTAGTCATCAGACGACGCTGGCGTCGCAATCGGTCGACGGACCGGGTGCCGGCTCGACGCCGTATCTTTACAATCAGCGCGACATGCAGAACGACGATTGGCTCGAGCTCGACCATCGCTTTTCGAATGGAACGCTCTCGTTCAAGTACGACCTCGGTACGGAGACCCTCGATACGAACTACGTTCAAGGGCAGGTCACCGCCGAGGCGCAGCCGATCGGACGGCCTTCCCTTCCCCGGAAGCTTCATTTCGCCCGCCGCGTTGTTCCAGCCGGCCGCTGAGGCGCCGCCGGTGCAGACGCTCTCGCTCGGCCAGACGCAGCGCTCGGCGGTGTTACGCTACGACGCCGACCCAACGAGCCACATCCATTACGCGCTAGCCGCGTATTACAGCAATTTCAGCACGTTCGGCGGCAGCTTCGATCCGCGCGCCGGTTTCGTCTGGACGCCTACCGGCAATACCGCCGTTCGCGCTTCGGTCGGCACGACGTTCCAGACGCCGCAACTCTCCGAGCTGGTGGTGCCGCCGCCTGAAGCGCGCGTTCCGATCGGCGGCATCATCTTCATCGGCAATCCCGACCTCAAGCCCGACCACGCCACCGATTACGACATCGGCGGCGAGCAGATTTTTGGGAAACGCCATCCGCTGCACCTCTCGATGGACATCTATCAGAGCAACCTCCGCGCGCCGGCGAATCAGTTGAACGTCGATCCGATCCCGCACTGCCAGACGAAGCGGAATCCGACGCCGTGCCCGCTGAGCTTTCCGGTCAACGCCGGGAACGGAATCTACCGCGGGATGGATATTCACGCCGACCAGCAGATCGGCGCCGATATGCACGTGCGCGCCGGATGGGACGTCGACAGCTCGTTCCTCACCGCCGTCCCGGACTCGATTCAAGACGGCACGCTCGTCCTCTACGAGCAGAGCCTCGGTCAGCCGCTGCACAAGGCGTATCTCGCCGTCGACGAGTCGCCGCTGCGCGGGTTCGGTTACGGCGCGCGTCTTGACTACGAGGGCTCGTACAACGAGCTAAACCGCTCGCCATACGCGCTGCTCTCGGCCCACGTCGCGTACCGGCACGCCGGATTCGAATACGGCCTTTACGGAACGAACCTCACAAACGTCTACGCCTATCCGTTTACCGTCGTCGGCGGCGGCGTGCCTTACGGCACGCTTCCTGGGCAGCCGGTGATCACGCCGAACGCCTTCGTCTTGCCGGGCGCGGCGGTCACTTTCGTCGTTACCAGCGCCCTCTAACAGGGCGTCGTCGCCGCCCTAGCCAAACGAAACCGGATGGAACACGCGTTGGTGCATCTCGCCGCGACGGCGGCATGGGTCTTCGGAATCATCTTCCTGTTTGCGTTGATTGGGGTCTACGCTACGGCGCGCTGGATCGTCAACCTCTTCACTCGCACCGAACAAGCGGTCGCGGGCGGCGTCCACGAGATCCAAAAGAAACTTTAGAACAGAAGAGTCTGAAAATCCGCGACGTGCTCGAATCCGACACGCCGGTAGAGCGCGATCGCCGGTTCGTTGAAATCGTTGACGTAGAGCGAGAGCGTCGGCCAGAGGTCGAGCAGGCGATCGCAGATTGCGGCGAGCGACGCGGTCGCCAGCCCTCGGCCGCGCAAATGAGGGGGCGTCCAGATCCCTTGCAGCTGAACCGTGCGTTCGCACCACGGGCCGGTGTGGCAGAAGAGGCAGAGCCGGCCGCCGGCAACCCCGACCCACCAAAGCTTGCGCTCGATCATTTGCCGGACGCGCGTCGCGAAGTCGGACGAGCCGCGGCGCGGATCGTAGGCGAGCTCTTGGCGAATCATCGCGGCCGAGCTCTCGGTAACGGCGGAGCATTCGTCGACTCGCGCGTGGCGCACGGTGACGGTCGGCGTTCCGGCAGCAGGCGCGCGTAGGCTCGAGCGGTCGATCGCCATGACGAGCTGACGGTCGCGAACGATCCGCGGCCGGTTGTGCCAGCTCGCAATCAGGTCCCAAAACGTTCGCACCATCTCGCGCGGGCCGACGATCATCCGTTCGCCGCGGTGGCGCTTGGCGTCTTCGGCGAAGGGTTGCAACGCGGGCGGATCGGCCGCAAGAACGAGCTGGCTCCCGCTGTACGTTACCCCCACAACGCCTCGCTTATCAAGCGCGACGGAAATCTTGCCGCCGACCGGGGTCTCCATGCCGTGGAGGATGAGGTGACCGAGAAAGACGTTCTCGTATGGCGAACGCGCGAGATAGACCAACGCAGGCTCGCGCGTCGCGGGCGAAATCGCTTCGATGCGGAGCTCGTCGGCCACGCCTTACTCCGGTCCAAAAGTAACGTTCATCAAAGGTTTGCCGGTCGGCTCTTTGCTCCCGCCCTCCGGTTCCACCGTAACCGAAACGGCCGCGGTCGTCCGCGCGTCCGCCGGAAGCAGCGCGAGCGCGACACCGCGCGCATCGGGAAGAAAGGTTCGCGACGCTGCAACCCTGTTCGAACCTTTCGAGAGCGTCCACGCC
The DNA here is from genome assembly GCA_963739845.1 of Vulcanimicrobiota bacterium. Lineage (GTDB taxonomy): Bacteria > Vulcanimicrobiota > Vulcanimicrobiia > Vulcanimicrobiales > Vulcanimicrobiaceae > Cybelea. The sequence continues at coordinate 1,239,127 of CAVUBQ010000002.1, forward strand.
TGGTAGACTTTGCCGCGCGGCGGTTCGGGAAGGTCGTGCAGCGCGAGGTAGATGCGGTTGGCGTGCGTGATGACCTCGCCGCCGTTGACCGGATAGCGGCGTGAGTGGCTATCGAGGATGTCGAAGAGCGCCGTGCGTGTCCTGACCAGCGTGCGAGCCAGCGATGTCGAGCGTTCCTTGAGATTCGCCATCTCCCGCTGCTCTTGCTTGAGCTGCCCGCTGAGCGAGATGTTCGCAATCGAGGAGATCAGTGCGATGGCAAAACAAGCCGCGGCCACGAGATATGCCGGCCACACCGTCGTCTGTTTCACATCGAGTATCTTCCCAAGCTCGCTTCGAGGCCCTTCGGGCGATCGCGTCGTACCCATGCCGAGATGGACGGGTTGCAGCGAATACAGGCAAAAATAGCCGATTTTCCCGGTTACGGCGACGAGCTCAATCGGCGGCGCTCCGACGAGTACGTTCGCTCCTACCTGGGCGAGGCGTTGGCCGAGCTGGAACCGCGCCTCGGTGCGTCTTGCTCCCGAGATCCAGCAGCAGGTCAGCGCGCTGCTTCTGCGCGTCGGCTTTGCCGATCAGCGAGCGTTCAGCGCGCACGGTGACGGCAGTGGACGATCACCGAGCAAGACGCCGCGATCGTCGACCTGGCCGACCAAGCACCATCGGTGGCCGTTCCCGCGCTCCCGGCGTATCTCGGCGACGTCGGAGCTGCGCTCGATCGCCGCGACTCAGTGATGCGCGCGGCTGCGATGCCTTCTCAAAGTCCGTAGCCGTTGGCGCTGCTCCTCGGCATCGTCGCGGCGTCGCTCCATCTCTTGCCGCAGCCGGCTTCGGTAGAGAGACTTGGCGTGCGCGGGTCGCGCCTCGCTTCCGCCGCGGACCGTTACGGCGGCCTTCGACCCCGCAGCGCGCATCGAGATCGACGAACGCTGGAGTGCGTTGGGCATCGGCACGCTGCGTACCGCAAAGCCGGCCGAAGCGACGATCGTTGTCCGGCGCGACGTAAGGCTCGCTCCGCAAGCCTATCGCTTGACGGTGAGCGGCGGACGCGCCTCGATCGAGAGCGCCGACGATGCCGGCGCGTTCTACGCCGCGATGACGCTGGCGCAGCTGCCGGTTCGCGCGGGCGCCATGTGGGCGATGCCGTGCGTTCGAATCGAAGATCGCCCGGCACTGCAATGGCGCGTCCTCTCCGACGACGTCTCGCGCGGGCCGCTTCCGACGATGCGCTACTTCGAGGAGCGCATCCGAACGATCGCCGCGTTCAAGATGAACGGCTACTCGCCGTACATGGAGCACGTCTTCGTCAGCCCGACCGATCCGCTGCCCGCGCCGCTCGACGGCATCACTCCCGCTCAGCTGCACGAGCTCACCGCCTACGCACGCCGCTTTCACGTCGCGTTGATTCCCGAGCAGCAGAGCTTCGCGCACATGCACAACACGTTGCGCGTCGAGCAATACGCCGGCGCCGCCGAGCTGCCGCACGGATTTCTGCTCTCGCCCAACGTACCGCTTTCGTCGGAGTATCTCCAACGAATCGTGACGCAGGAGCTGGCCGCGGTTGGACGCCCGCCGTTCTTTCACATCGGGTCCGACGAGACCGCGACGCTCGGCCTGGGCCAGACGCAAGCGTACGTCGCCGCAGCGCGGCCGCTCGCAAGCCTACGCCGACCACATCGTCGCGATGAACCGCCTGATCGCGCCGTCGGGCGCGCGGCTCATGCTCTGGGACGACGGAATCCAGAGCGATCCGGCGATCATGAAGCTGATCCCGAGCAACGCGGTCGTCGTCAACTGGCACTACGGCGCCGAGCCATCGTTCGAGCCCTACATCCAAACGATCGCGCGCGGCGGCTTCGAGCAGATGGTCGCGCCGGGCGCGAGCAACTGGAACGAGATCTTTCCCAACGTCGAGACGGCGCTCGCCAACGAACGGCGCTTCATCACACAGGGGAAGAGCGCGAACGTGCTGGGCCTCTTTCAAACCGTTTGGCACGACGACGGCGAGACGCTCTACGAGGCGACCTGGTATCCGGTGATCTATGCGGCCGCCGCGGCGTGGCAGGGCGGCGACCTCGCGCCGGAGCGCTTTGCGCGCGATTTTCCCAGCGCGTTCTTCGGCAGCGACGACGCTTCGTACGCGACCGACGTTGCCGAACTGGGCAGCGTGCTGCGACTGCTCGAGCCGCCGAACTACTCGTACGGCCAGACCGACGCGCTCTTTTGGGCCGATCGTCTTCGATCCGGGCGCGGCGGCGCAGACCGCCAACGTCGATCTGCGCCAGGCGCGGCTGTGGGCCGAAGCGGTACGAGCAGAATCGTTACTTCAAGAGACCGCCGCTGCACGCGAATGCGGCGTTCGTGATGTTTCTCGCGGCCCGCCGCTACGACGCGCTCGCCCGCAAGCTCCAAATCGGCGCCGAGGTGCGGGCGATGTACGCCGACGCGCTCGCGCACGCGGCGACCGATCGCGACCGGACGCTGCGCGATCTCTTCTGGTGCACGCTACTGGATGTGGGAGCTGCGCGACGCCTACGAAGAGCTCGCTCCGCTCTACGAGCGCGCCTGGCGTTACGAGAGCCGCGACGGCCACCTTGCTTGCAACCTCGAGCGCTATCATCTCGCGGCGCAGCAGGCGATCCGCTACGCCGACGCGTTCTATCGCGTGACGCGGGCGTATCGTGAAGTCGAACGCGCTGCCGCCGTTCGCCGAGGTTATTCGCCTGGCCGCCGCGCTGATTCTGCTGGTCTTCGCGTTCTTCGCCGTGACTGATGTACCGGCGCTGGATGCCCGCGCTCATCGCCGTTCCGGCGATGGCGATCGTGATGTCGCTCGTCGCCGGCGTCCCGTTCCGCAGACTCGGCGAGATCGTAACCGGCGGCGCCGTGCAGCTTGCGCCCGTCTACGTCGCCGTCGTCTTCGGCGCGCTGCTCGGGCGCGTCACGATCGATACCGGCATCGCGCGGGCAATCGTCGACCTCGCCGCGGAGTACGGCGGCGAGCGGCCGTTCCTGCTCGCGCTGGTCTTCTGCGCGATCGTCGCGCTGCTCTTCACCTCGCTCTCGGGACTCGGCGGCATCATCATGGTCGGGTCGATCGTCTTGCCGATCATGATGACCGCCGGCGTCCCGCGCACGATCGCAGCGACGCTCTTCCTGATGGCCTTCGCGCTCGGCTACATCTTCAACATCGCGAACTGGACGTTCTACACGAAGTACTTCGGCGTAGCGCAAGATCAGCTCGTGCGCTACGCGATCGTGCTCGCGCTGATCGATGCCATCGCGCTGGTCGCCTACGCTGCGATCGCGTTTCGGCGCGAGCGCGGTTATGCGACGTGGGCGGTTCGCGCGCGATACGCCGCAGAACGAACGGCGCGTCCCGGCCGTCGCGCTGTTCACGCCCCTGTTGCCGCTCCTGCTCTACTACGCGCTGCACATCGAGGCGACGCCGGCGTTCATCGTCGCGGCGCTCTTCGGCGTCTTGGTCACGCGCCCGAGCGAAGCGGTGCAGCGGCTCGTCGCGGCCGCGATTCGCGGCATCGAAGACGTCGCGCCTGCGGTGCTGCTCTTCATGGGCATCGGCATGCTGCTGGTCGCGACGCAAGGAGCCGCAGTTCGCCGCGGCGCTGCAGCCGCTCGTCGCCGGCGGGTGGCTGCGCAATCCGGTCGCCTACGTCGCTGGTCTTCGGGTTGGCCAGCCCGCTGGTGCTCTATCGCGGTCCGCTCAATCCGTTTGGCGTCGGGATCGCGATCTTCACCGTGCTGCTGACCGCGCACGTCTTGCCGCCGGTCATCGTCGTCGCAGCGATCATGGCGGTCGTGCAGGTGCAAAACGTCTGCGATCCGACCAATACCGCCAACGTCTGGATCGCGAACTTCACCGGCGTGCCGATCGATACGATCACGAAGCGCACGCTGCCGTATCAGGCGGCGGTGGCTACCGCGGCGACGCTCGCCGTCGCGATCGCATCGCCCGCGCTCTTCGGCGTCCACGCCTTTGCGTCGCTCGTTCGGCCGCGCGCTGGCCGGCGAGATTATCGCGGCGGGTTTCTACGCGCCGCAGGCCGCACGCGAACGCGTCGCGGTTGACGACGACGGAACGCCGCTCGGGCGGGCGGCGGCCGACGCCGCAGTCGATGGACTCGCCGGCGGAGGGTGGCAAACGATGCGCGTCCACGAGGATCCGAACGCCAGCGATTGCGCGCGCAAGCGCTACGCCGCCTATCTTCTGCGTCGAGACGTCCGACGTTTTCGCATGATCGAAGGCGACGATCTCGACGTCGGGCTGCGGCTGGAAGATTGCGGCGGCTGGATCGTCGACGAATGGCACGACCATAAGATCTTCGCGCCGGCGCCGAGCCCGAACGACGTCCGCGCGCTCGCGCTCGACGGCGTGGCGCGGCTGCGCGCCTGGGCGGCGGCGGAGCCGGTTCGCAGTGCAAATCTCTTCGCGTCGGGCGTCGCCGTTCGGCCACGGCGACCCGCCGACGTATTTCTACGCGCTCTTCAAAACCGCCGACGGGAACTTGCGCGCGTACGTACGGGCCGGCGGTCCGGCCTACGCCGCCGGATTGCGCTCGGGCGACGTGATCGAGAAGATCGACGGTCTCGATTGGTGGCAGTACGGCACGTATCAATCGCAGCAGCGCGCCTACGACGGCAAGCCGCATGCGTTCGAAATCGTGCGTGGCGACCGAACGCTGGAGTGCAGCTCGGTGCGCCGTTCCTCGCGCAGCAGGCCGATGGAACGATTTAGCTCGCGCGCGAGTGCGTACGCGGCGTTCCGCCCGTCGTATCCGGCGCAAGCCGATCGATGCCGCGCTGGGCGGTCTGGGCGATCCACGGCGGCTGACGGTCGCCGACGTCGGCGCGGGCACCGGAATCTCGGCGCGCCTCTTCGCGGAACGCGGCTGCACCGGTCATAGCGATCGAGCCCAACGCGCGGATGCGCGAGGCCGCGGAGCCGCATCCGCCGCGTCGAGTGGCGCGACGGCCACGCCGAGCGGACCGGGCTCGCCGATGCCGGCGTCGATGTGGTCGTGGCGTGCCAGGCCTTTCACTGGTTCGCGACGCCGGCCGCGATGGAAGAGTTTCGGCGCATCGCGCGCCGGCGCGCCGCGCTGCTGCAATACGAGCGCGACGAGCGCGACGCGTTTACCCGCGAGTACGGCGAGATCGTGCGCGCGTTACGCGACCGACGACACCGAGGCGCTGCGCAGAGACGCGCGCTGGCCGTCTTCGCGGAATTTCCGCGCGCGAGCGTAACGCGACAGCGAGTCAACCGCTCGGCAGAGCCTCGACCGCGACGCGCTGCTCGGCCGCGCCGCCTCGTCGTCGTACCTGCCGCAGTCGGGCCCGCAAGCCGAGGCGCTCGTGCGCGATCTGGTCGAGCTCTTCGAGCGCCATCAGCGCGACGGGCGCGTCGCGCTCGCTACCGTCACCTTCGCGCTCGTCGCCGACTGGTGAGCGTGGACGACGGCACGGCGCGCCAAGCTTCGCGTCGGAATCGACGTCGGCGGCACGTTTACCGACGTCGTTGCGGTGGATGCCGCGACGCGCGAGCTCGTCGCGGCCGTCAAAGTTCCGACGACGCACGGGGCGGCAGAGGGCGTCGCTGCCGGTATCGTCGCCGGCATCGAGCGGCTCGTAACCGAGTCGCGAGTCGATTCGGCGCAGATCGCGTTCATCGCGCACTCGACGACGCAGGCGACCAACGCGCTGCTCGAAGGCGATCGTCGCGCGCGTCGGCGTCGTCGGATTGCTCGACGGGTTGAGTTGGCTGGCGCGCGGCAAATGCACTTCGGCCAGGTCGAGCTCGGTTCCGGCGCGCTTTTCGCGCCGGAGTACGCCTTTGCCGACGCGCGCGACGAACCGTGCGCTGCGGTCCGGCATCGATCGGCTGATCGGCAAGGGCGTCGCAAGCGATCGCCGCCAGCCAGAGCTTCGGCGTCGATCGCCCGGAACGCGAGTCGGAAGCCGTCGCTTACGCGCGAGCGCGCGGCGTCGATGCGACGAGCGGCCACGACGTGAGCACCGCGTACGGGCTGCGCGCCCGCACGCGCACCGCCGCGCTCAACGCAGCGATTCTGCCGAAGATGGTTCGCACCGCGCGAATGACCGCGCGCTGCCGTCGAGCGCGCGGCGATTCCCGCGCCGCTGATGGTGATGCGCAGCGATGGCGGCGTGATGGACGTGCGCGAGATCGAGCGCCGCCCGATCATGACGCTGCTCTCCGGACCGGCTGCCGGCGATCGCCGGCGCGCTGCTCTACGAACGCCTGAGCGACGGAATTTTCGTCGAGGTCGGCGGCACGAGCTCCGATTGCTCGGCCATTCGAGCCGGACGCCCGCAGATGCAGCCGGCCGAGATCGGCGGCCATCGCACGATGTTGCGGACGCTCGACGTTCGCACGCTCGGCATCGGCGGCGGCAGCATGCTGCGCGTCGATCAGCGTGGCATCGTCGACGTCGGGCCGCGCAGCGCGCACATCGCCGGCTGCGCTTACGCCTCGTTCTCTTCGCCGCAGGATCTCGACGGGTGCGCGTCTCGAGCGAGTCGCGCCGACGCCGGAAGATCGCGCCGAGTACGCGATCTTGGTCGCGCGCGACGGTAGGCGAATCGCACCGACGACGACCTGCGCGGCGAATCTCCTGGGCTACGTTCCGGAGGATGCGTTCGCTCGAGGCAATGCCGAGGCGGCGCGGGCGGCGTTCGAGCTGCTCGCCGCAGCAGCTCGGCGGCGATCCGGTCGAGCTCGCGCGCGGCGCGCATCGCGATCGCGACGGCAAAGCTTCGCGCGGCGATCGATCGAGCGATCGCCGATTACGCGCTCGACGCGGCTCGCGATCACCATCGTCGGCGGCGGCGGCGGTGCCGGTGCGCTCGTCCCGCACCTGGCCGAGGCGATGCGGCGTTCCCTATCGAATCGCGCGCGACGCCGAGGTCATCGCGCCGATCGGCGTCGCGCTCGCGCTCGTGCGCGACGTCGTCGAGCGGACGATTCATCGCGCCGTCGCCGCAAGAGATCGCGCGCATTCGGCGCGAGGCCGCCGATCGCGTCGTCGCCGCCGGCGCCTCGCCCGACCGCGTCGAGGTCGAGGTCGAGATCGACACGCAGCGCAGCAAGGTACGCGCGACCGCATCGGGCGCGACCGCGCTGGTCGAATCGGCCGCGGCGGTCGTCTGCGACGAGCGCGAGCGCCGCGCTGCCGCCGCGCAATCGATCGGCTGTGCTCCGGAGGAACTCGAACGCGTCGAGCTGACTGGCGCGCTCTCGGGCTATCATGCGCGCGCACGGCCAGCCGGGAGGGCCTGCGCCGGCGCGAACGTTTGCGATCTGCGCGTCGTCGACGAGCGCGGCGCGGTGCGCCTCGCCTTGCGCGACCCTCGTCGTAACGCGCACGACGGCGGCAGAGTCGGAGGCGCGCGTTCGCGAGGAGATCGAGCGCGCGACGCGCTTCGGCGACGTCGGGCGCGCGCTGCCCGCGCTCTATCGTTCTGCGCGGCGGCGCGCATCGCGTCGTTCGAGGGGCTAACGTGCGCCAGCAGGCCGTCGAGCTCGCTGCAGAAGAGACTCGACGGCTGCAGCCCCGACGAAGCTATCGCGCTGCTCGTCGTCCCACGCCAACGCTAGTCAGTTAACGGCGGTTGCGCGATCGCTAAGCCTTCGGCCTCTTCGAGTGCGACCGTGCTCTTGCGGCGGCCGTACGAGAAGTAGAAGAGCAGGCCGACGACGAGCCAGATCAAGAAGCCGAGCCAGACGAGCGGGAAGAAGCCCCAGACCACCGGGTTGCCGGTCTTGAGGAAGTAGATCAGGAAGAGCGCCGAGACCGCCGCGAGCACGGGGATGATGTACGGGCCGAACGGCAACTGGAAGGCACCGCGCATCTCCGGGTGGCGCTTGCGCAGAATCGGCACGGCGATAGCGACCAAAACGAACGCGCTGAGCGTCCCCATGTTGGTCAGCGATCCCAAGATGCTGATCGGGAAGAGCGCACCTGCGGCGGCGATGAGAATGCCGAAGAAGATCTGCGAGATCCACGGCGTCCGCCAAGCCGGGTGAAGCCGAACGAAGAGCGATGGAATCAGTCCGTCGCGCGACATCGCGTAGAAGACGCGCGTCTGACCGTACATCATCACGAGCAGCACGGTCGTCAAGCCCGGCGATCGCTCCGAACGAGATGATCACGCCGGCCCAGGCGAGGCCGACGCTGTCGACGGCGAACGCGACCGGGAAGGCGACGTTGAGCTTATAGAACGGCACCATGCCGTTGAGAATCGCGACCACGATGATGTAGAGCAACGTGCAGATCACCAGGCTCGCGATGATGCCGAACGGCAGGTCCTTCGCCGGATTCTTCGCCTCTTCGGCGGTCGTCGAGACCGCGTCGAAGCCGATGTAGGCGAAGAAGATGAACGCGGCGCCGCCGAGCATGCCGGCTACGCCGAACGGGAAGTACCCGCCCTCGCCGCTCTGCGGCCCCGGCGGCAGGTGGTAGTTGGCTGGATTGATATGGCCGACGCCGATGGCGATGAAGAAGAGCACGACCGCGATCTTGATCGCGACGATGACCGCGTTGACCGTGCCCGATTCGCGCGTTCCGCGCACGAGCAGCGCGGTGATGAGCAGGATGATTCCCGCGGCCGGCAGATTCGCGATGCCCGGCGTCGCGTCCCAATGACTGTGCTGCCATGCCTGCGGAATGTTCAAATTGAAGAGCGTGTGCAGGATGAAGTTGAAGTAGCCCGACCATCCGACGCTGACCGTCGAAGCGCCGAGCGCGTACTCGAGCACGAGTCCCCAGCCGACGATCCAGGCGAGCAACTCGCCGAGCGTGGCGTAGGTGTAGGTGTAGGCGCTGCCCGATATCGGAATTTTACTCGAGACTTCCGCGTAGCAGAGCGCGGCGAGCGCGCTGACGATGCCGGCGACGACGAACGAGAGCGTGAGCGACGGACCCGCGCGCGTCGCCGATGCGACGCCCGTGAGGACGAAGATGCCCGTGCCGATGATCGCGCCGATGCCCATGGCGGTGAGCGCCCAGGGCCCCAGCGAGCGTTTAAGACCGCCTTCGTGGTCGCTTCCCTCGGCGAGGATGCGCGCGAGCGGCTTCACTCGTTGTAGCAACATTAAACGACGGGAATACACCCTTAACCCCCGACTCCCTGGTTCCGGAGGTAAATGGCCCGCCGCTCGAGGCGCCGAATCGCGAACCGATGCGCCCGCCGAGTCGCCGAGAGCATGCTGAGTTCGACGTGCTCGTGGTCGGCGGAGGCAACGCCGGTTGCGCCGCCGCGATTGCCGCAGCGCGCCACGGCGCGCGCACGCTCTTGGTCGAGCGATACGGCTTCCTCGGGGGAACGGCGACCGCCGCGATGGTGGGACCGTGGATGACCTTTCATAGCGATCGGGAGCAGATCGTCGGCGGCATCGCACAAGAGATCGTCGAGCGTTTGATGCGCAAAGGCGCTTCGCCGGGGCATCTTGCCGACTCGTCCGACTATGTCGCGACGATTACGCCGTTCGATCCCGAGGTTCACAAAGCGCTGCTCTTCGAGATGATGCAAGAAGCCGGCGTGACGCTGCTCCTGCACGCGTACTTTCTCGACGCGCCCGTCGACGGCGAGACCGTTACCGGCGCGACGTTTGCCACGATCGGCGGCCTGCGCACCTACGGAGGCAACGTAGTAATCGATGCCACCGCCGACGCACTGGTCGCCTTTGCGGCGGGCGTGCCGACGCAGCAGGGCGACGAACGCGGCCGCGTTCAGCCGGCGACGCTGATGTTTCGGTTGAGTCACGTCGACCTCGCCGCGCTCGCCGCGTATCTTCAGGCGAACCCGAGCGAGATGCGCACCTCGCTGCCGCCCGAGCAACGCACGGCCGAGGCGCTCACCGCGGTCGCCGGTCTCTCGCAGCTGTGGGAGCGCGCGCGAGCCGACGGCCTGGTCGACGTGCCGCGCGAACTCGTCTCGTTCTTCATCTCGCCCTACCCCGACGAAGTCACGGTGAACATGACGCGGGTAATCGACATCGATCCGCTCGATCCCGAGGAGCTAACGCGCGCGGAGGTCGAGTCGCGGCTCCAGGCGATGCAGCTGCTCGAGTTCTTTCGTCAACGCGTTCCGGGCTTTGCGCACGTCGCGCATCGCCGCGACCGGCACGCAGATCGGCATCCGCGAATCGCGGCGCATCGTTGGCCGCTACACGCTGACGCGCGACGACGTGCTGCAAGCGCGTCGCTTCGACGACGCGATCGCGCGCAGCGCCTATCCGATCGACGTGCACAATCCCAGCGGGAGCGGCACGACGACGCATCGCCTCGCGCCGGGGCAGAGTTACGAGATTCCCTACCGATGCATGCTGCCGGTCAATCGCGAGCAGCTGCTGGTCGCCGGGCGGTGCATCTCGACTACGCACGAGGCCCTCGCCTCCACTCGGCTCACGCCGACCGTGATGACGCTCGGCCAAGCCGCGGGAACGGCGGCGGCGCTGGCCGCTTCCCACGGCGTGCGCGCCGGCGACGTCGACGTTGGCGAGCTGCGCGCGCAGTTGCGCGCCGATGGCGCGTTGTTGACGTGAACGCCGCGTTCGAGCTCCTCCGTACCTACGGGCTCGGTCTTCGCTTTGCCGACTTGGGCGAGTGGGGAGAGCAGCAGCTGCGCTCGGAGTACGATCCGGCGATTCCCGAGATTCGGCTTAACGCACGATACGCGCAGGGGCTCTCGCCCGATCAGCTCGGCGAGTTCGTGACGCTGGCGGCCGGTCACGAGCTCTACCACCACCGCGAAGCGATCGGCGAGATTGCACGGCTCTCCGATCGCGCGTCGCGCGAGTCGGCTGCCGACGATTTCGCGCGCGCCCTGCTGGAACGCTCGACGTGGCCCGCTTAGTCGCCGGGCTCGACGGCGGGCAGAGCTCGACGATCGCACTAATCGCCGACGAACGCGGTCGGGTCGTGGCGCGCGGCGCTGCCGGGCCGGCCGACGAGGTCGGAGCCGGCCCCAATTCGACGCGTCTGCGCGACGCGTTGCGCTCCGCGCTCGACGACGCAAGGCGGCACGCGCAGCTTCCCGATGGGACCGAGTTCGCGGCGATCGTTGCCGGCGTGAGCGGCTACGATGGGCGGGTGCGCGGCCGAGCGCCCGAGATGCCGTCGCCGCGCTTCCTTTTGTTACACGACGCGCCGGTCGCTCACGCCGGCGCCCTCGGGGGCCGGCCAGGAATCATCGTAATCGCCGGCACGGGCTCGGTCGTCTACGCGCGTGACGCCGCCGGCGCCGAGCGAACGCTGGGCGGTTGGGGATACCTCTTCGGAGACGAGGGCAGCGCCTTCCGGATCGCCGCCGACGCGCTCTCGGCGATCATGCGCGCGCACGACGAAGGCGATCCCGCGTACGACGCCGAGGCGAGTGCGGCGTGCGAGTTCTTCGGCGTTGACTCGCTGCGCCGGCTCGCGCACGCGTTTTACAAGGGCGACGTCGGGCGCGACCGGCTCGCGTCGTTCGCGCCGATTGCGCTACGATCGCATACCTTGCGACCGATAGCCGACCGCGGTGCCGATCGGCTCGCCGCGCTCGTCGGCGAGGCGGTCCGCGCCGGAGCGCCGCCGCTCGTAGGACTTGTCGGCGGGGTCTTTGCCGATACGGCGTTTCGCGAGCGTCTGTGCGGCGCGATCGTCGCGGCGGTCGCCGGTGCCGAGATCGTCGAGGCGCGTTACGAGCCCGCAGCCGGCGCGTTGCTGCTCGCCTACCGCGAAGCCGGCTTCGAAACGAAGGAGCTGCTCGAGTGAACCTGCTCGATTCCCTGCGCGGCGGATTGATCGTCTCGGTGCAAGCGTGGCCTGGTTCGGCGCTCAACGATGCACACGTGATCGCCGCGATGGCTCGCGCCGCTCAAGACGGTGGTGCGGTCGCGGTGCGGGTCGCGGGCGTCGAACATCTGCGCGCGGTACGCGCCGCAGTGGCCCTTCCGATCGTCGGATTGATCAAGCGCGAGTACGCCGGCTTCGAACCCTACATCACCCCGACACCGGCAGAGGTGAGCGAGATCGTCGCGAGCGGCGCCGAGATCGTCGCATTCGATGCGACCGCTCGACCACGGCCGGGCGAGACCGACGCCGCGGCGTTGATCGCGCTCATTCACGACGCCGGACGGCTTGCGCTCGCCGATTGCGCGACCGCCGGCGACGCGCGCTCCGCTCTTGCCCTGGGTGCCGATATCGTCGCAACGACGCTGTGCGGATATACCGCCGCGACGAAGGGGATAACGCTTCCGGCCCTCGACCTGGTCGCCGAGCTCGCGCAGATGGGCGGCTTCGCCATCTGCGAGGGCGGCGTCCAGACCCCGGCCCAGCTCCGGGCAGCGCTCGACGCCGGGGCCGACGCGGTTGTGGTCGGCACGGCAATCACGAACGTCGACTGGCTGGTGCGATCCTTTGCAGGGTCCGCCGAGAGACTCTCTTAACAGCATCTTTAGTAGGTGCCGTAGCCGCATCGGTTTTCTATAGTGAGTCTTGGGAGAGAGCTTTCTATTGGTTGAGAACAGGTTGCAGCCCACCCATCTCGGTCGGGGCTTCTGGACCGCGACGACGGTTCTGGCGATTCTGGCGATCGCCTCGATCGTCTTCTGGTACACGTTCCCGATCGAGCACTATCTGCCGGCCGCGATCGTCACGGCGCGGCAGGTCGACACGATGTTCCGCTTCATGGCGGCAACCGGGAGCGCGCTCTACATCTTCGTAGTCGGCTATCTGCTCTATTTTGCGGTCGCTTTTCGCGCCAAAGCGAGCGATCCGCCCGATGCGATTGGCGTTCAGGTCCACGACAACCGGAAGCTCGAGTTCTGGTGGACCGTGATTCCGGCGGTCTTCGTGGTTGTGCTCTCGGTCGTGAGCGTCCGGATCTGGTACGAGATAATGCTCGAGCCGGAGACCGGCGTCGTCGTCGAAGCGATCGGCCACCAATTCTACTTCTCGTTCCGCTACCCGCAGATCAACGGCGAGGTCACGGGCGAGATGCACCTGCCGCTGGGCGAACCGGTAACGCTGAATCTCACCTCGGCCGACGTGATCCACGGGTTCTGGGTGCCGGCCATGCGGCTCAAGAACGACACCGTCCCGGGCCTGCTGACCACCATCCGCTTCACACCGCGGCTCGCCGGCCGGTATCCGATCATCTGCACGCAGTTCTGCGGCGTGGCGCACAGCGACATGGACAAGCAGGTGCTGGTGATCGAGGACAAGGCCTCGTTCGATAAATGGTTCAAAGGCTGGCAGCAGCGCAACGCGCACGTAAGCAACAATCTTCCGGCCGCCGGCGGCGCGGTCTCGCTGCAGGGAGGCGACGCGGCGAGCGGGCAGCGTCTCTTCGCGCAGAAGTGCTCGGCCTGCCACAAGCTCGCTCCGTTCGATCAGACGCTGGTCGGCCCGGGGCTCAAAGGCGTGCTCCACGACCCGGCGCACCCTAACCTGGTTAACGGCAAGCCGGCGACGCCCAACAATGTGGCTCTGATCCTCTCGAGCGGCTTCTCGGGCAGCATGGGTACGATGCCGAACGCGAGCGCCAACGGCCTCACCGACAAGGACATTGCGGATCTCGTCGCATTCCTCAGCGCGCAGAAATGATAGAATTGAAAGCGATATGGCAGTAGCAGCGGTTCACCCGGGCGGCATCGCCGACCACATCCACCCCGAACCCCAGGGGTTCATCCGGCGTTACGTCTTCTCGCTCGATCACAAGATCATCGGCATCCAGTACATCATCACCGGTTTCGTCTTCTTCATGCTCTCGGGTTTGTTGGCCGAGACGATCCGGACGCAGCTCCTCAACCCGTCCGGCGGCTTCGTCTCGCCGGAGACGTACAACGAAATCTACAGCGTCCACGGGAGCGCGATGGTCTGGCTGGTCGTCATCCCGCTGCTGACCGGCGGCTTCGGCAATCTCGTCTTTCCGTTGCAGATCGGTGCGCGCGACGTCGCGTTTCCATGGCTGAACATGCTCAGCTTTTGGATATTCCCGGTCTCCGGATTGATGCTCTTCTCGTCGTTCTTGCTGGGCGCGCCGACCGCCGGCTGGATGGAGTATCCGCCGGTCTCCCTGCAAGGCGCGGCCGGAACGACGATGTGGTGTGCGGCGATATTTCTGGTCGGCGTCAGCTCGACGATCACCGGCATCAACTTCGTCGTCACGATCTTGAAGATGCGCGCGCCGGGCATGACCTTCACCCGCATGCCGCTCTTCGTCTGGGGACAGTTCGCCACCGCGCCGCTGTTGATGATCGCGACGACCGCGCTCGCCGCAGCGCTGGCCGCGCTCTTCATCGAGCGGGTCTTCGGCGTGCCGTTCTACGATCCGACCAAAGGCGGCAGCCCGGTGATGTGGCAGCACATGTTCTGGTTCTACTCGCACCCGGCCGTCTACATCATGATCCTGCCGGCATTCGGGATCATCTCCGAGGTGCTGCCGACCTTCGCCCGCAAGCCGATCTTCGGCTATAAGCTGATCGCTTTCTCCTCGATGGCGATCGCGCTAGCCGGCTTTATGGTCTGGGCGCACCACATGTTTACGTCGGGGCTCGCGCCGTTCTTACAGCTGCCGTTCATGATCATCACCTACGTAATCGGCATACCGACCGGGATCAAGATATTCTCGTGGACTGCGACGCTGTGGGGCGGAAAGATCCACTACACCACCGCGATGCTCTTTGCGATCGGGTTCGTCGCGCTCTTCACGATCGGCGGCATCACCGGCATCTTCCTCGCGGCGATTCCGTTCGATCTGCACGTTCACGGCACGTACTTCATCGTGGGGCACATCCACTACGTGCTGGTCGGAGGAAGCCTGATGGGCGTATTCGCCGGCATGTACTACTGGTTCCCGAAGATGTCGGGTCGCGTGTTGAACGAAACGCTTGGCAAGCTCCACTTCTGGCTCTTCATCATCGGGTTCACCGGGACGTTCTTCCCGATGCATTGGATCGGGATGCTCGGTATGCCGCGTCAGGTCGCGACCTACGACCCGCAGTTCGCGTTTTGGAACCGCTTCGAGTCGTTCTCGTCGTACCTGATGGCGTTTGCGATCCTGATATTCTTCGTCAACGTGCTGTGGAGCATCCGCGCCGGCCGGCGGTCGGGCCCGAATCCGTGGGGAGCGCGCACGCTCGAATGGCAGATCCCGTCGCCGCCTCATTACTATAACTTCAAGCACATTCCGACGGTCTACGGATTGCCCTACGACTTCAGCCAGCCGCTGCCGTATACCGGGCTCGAAGAAGAGCTGACCGATTCACCGCCGCCGGTCGCGGCCGGGGGGCACTGATGACGGCTGCATCGCTTACGCAGGACGCGCATCCGCCGGTAGACCAGCTCTACGCCGAGACGCGCGAGCTGCGGCTGCAGGGCTTCTTGCTCTTCCTGATCAGCGACTGCGTGCTCTTCGCGTCGTTCATCTTCGCCTATCTCTACCTGCGCAACAGCGGCCAAGGGCTGGCCGCCGCCGGGCATCCAGCGCCTCGACGTCGCCTTCGCGGCTTGGAACTCGGTCGTGCTCTTCGGATCGGGCGCGACGATGCACTACGCACTCGAGAACTTCAAGCACGGCAACTTCATGCGCTTCATGTGGTTCCTGCTCGCCACGATCGTGCTCGGCGTGGGCTTTCTCGGGGGCCAGGCTTATGAATACAACCACCTGATCTTCAGCGAGCACGTCACTTGGTCGGGAAGCGGGATCTTCGGTGCCTCGTTCTTCACCCTGACCGGCATGCACGGGCTGCACGTCTTCCTGGGCGTCTGCTATCTCACCGTGCTCGTGCTGCAATCGTCCGCCGGCGTCTACTCGAGGGAGAAGTTCTTCGGCCTCACCGCCGGCACGCTCTATTGGCACTTTGTCGACGTGATCTGGGTCGTGCTCTTCTCGATCTTTTACCTGATCTGAGGAAGGAAGGAGGCAGCGATCGTGCACGCAGCAACAATCGAGCGCCTAGGCGCGATCATCGGCGGGATCATCGTCGCGGTCGTCGCCTTCTACGCGCTCTATAAGGACTGGAAGAGCACCGGCATCGAGAACCAGGTCTTCAAGCTGATGCTCGTGCTGCTCGGGATCGGCGCGATCTTGGCGCTGCTGGCCGGGCTCAACGTGCTTGGGTTTACCCCGGTGGCGAAAGGATAAGCGGCTGTGATCGTTCGCGACGACGAGTATCTCGACTTTAGCAAGGTTCCCCAGAGCCAAGGCGTTCCGCCGATCATCGTTCGCACGGTATGCGTCTGCATCGTCATCATCTTCGCGATCGGCGGCGCGGTCGTGATGAACTCCGGCTACAGCCACCACTGGCCCTCTGCAACGACGCTCCGCGCGTCACTCAAGTAAGGCCAAAACCACCGCCGATTTGCCTATGCGTTCGCGGGCGACTAACCTGGGCGTTCAATCTTGAATCGTCGCATCCCGTCCGTTGCGTGAAGCTCGTTCATACCGCAGCGTAAAAGCACGGCGGCGGATTTGGGATTGTCCGGGTTGCACTTCGCGTGGATGCTCGGCACGTCGAAGACCTCAAATGCTGCCCTCAACGCCGCGCGTGCCCCTTCGGTGACGTAACCCCGGCCTCGGGCGCCGGGAACCACCGAGTACCCAAGTTCGATCGCGTCATAACGTTCCGGCCAGTGATTGGGCCACGCGTCAACGTACTTGAAACCGACGTGCCCGATCGATATCCGTTTCCCGATGCCGCCGAGTATATCGATGACTAAAAAGCCAAAACCGTAACGGTCCCAATGAGCGATCATAAAAGCCGCGAATGCGCGCGCTTGATCGCGCGAGAGTGGCTCCGGTCGCGTAGCGTACGCCTCTTGCGCTTGTCGAGCATAGAGCGACGCTTCGCCTTCCTCCGGCGTACGCAGGCACAGACGCGCGGTCTGGATCCGTCTCGGAAAGGCATCGCGCGGCAGCGGTAGTCTCATCATTGTGGCCTCGCACCGCGATCAAAAGCCACCCGTCTTGCTCGGCCGCTACAGATCTACGAAGCGGCCGCGGCGCGTGGCGATGCCGATCGCGAGGGGCGGAAGCTCTTCGGTTGGCAATAAGCCTGTGGGCTTGCCGTCGATTTTGTGAATGCCCGCGTAAGTCGAGAACTCAACTAGTGCCGGGATCGTCTTGTTCGGCAGGCGTCGTTTGCCGAGCCACTCCCACTCACACGCAACCGATTCGTCGGCAAAGAGCGCGGCGGCGTAGCCGCAGCCGTCGGCCTCGGAGTCTTCGTCGGGCTCGCGATAGCGCACGTAGCCGTCGAGAATATAGATTGGTTTAAAGGTCTGCAAATACGCGGCTACGGGTGCGACCAGTACGGCGACGAAATAGCCGCCGAAGGCGAATGCGCCGAGCGCGAAGATCCACGCGATCTTGATCAGCGATGCATCGGAGGGCACGTGCGCGGCGCGAAAGACGATGCCCCACGTCAGCGCAACCATAAAGAGCAATCCGAGGAGCGGCTCGATCGCGAGCGCTAGGCGGCCTCCGAGTCCGCTCCGGACGATGCCGCGTTCCTGCGGCGTCCACGGCCGTCGCGCCAGCGCGCGCGCGCGCGCGTCGAGCGATGCTGTCTTCACGCGAGCACGGCATCTGCGGCCACCGGCGCCGCGCGTTCGATGATCTTGCGCAGCGCGAGGTCCGCGGGAAGCGTCCCGAGCGTGTGGCCGGAATCGCCGGCGATGCGGCCGGCGACAAACGCGTCGCTGACCTCCGAAGGTGCGTGCTGGAGAAGCAGGGCGGCCTGCCAGAGCAGTGCCATTCGCTCGGCGATCGCACGAGCGCGCGCTTCAATCGCGGCGGCGTCGCGCAGGTCGCGCTCGAGGTGCTGTGCGTAGGCGGCGACGCGTGAGTCGTGCAGTGCCGGCGCGATCTCGTCGCGCCAGGCTGCGAGCGCTTCGGGCTGCTTGCGCACGATGCGCAGCACGTCGAGTGCGTTGATGTTCCCGCAACCTTCCCAGATCGAGTTGAGCGGCGCTTCGCGGTAGAGCCGCGGCATGATCGACTCCTCGACGTAGCCGTTTCCGCCGAGGCATTCGAGTGCTTCGCCGACGATCGCCGGGGCGCGCTTACAAACGTAGTACTTGCCCAGTGCCGTGCCGATGCGTTTGAGCGCCGCCGCGGCCGGATCGCTCGATGAGCCGTCGATCGCGCGGGCGACGCGCATAAAAAGGGCAGTCGCCGCTTCCGACTCGAGCGCCAAATCGGCCAAGACGTTCTGCATCAGCGCGTGATCGATCAGCAGCGCCCCGAACGTTCGGCGATGCATCGAGTGATGGACGGCCTGGACAAGGGCGGCGCGGATTAGACCGGCGGACCCGATAAGGCAGTCGAGACGCGTGTGATTGACCATCTCGACGATGCGCTGCAGCCCCTCACCTTCGTCGCCGACAAGCCAGCCGTGCGTCGCGTCGAACTCGACCTCGGCGGAAGCGTTGCTTCGGTTACCGAGTTTGTCTTTGAGCCGAACGATCGTAAAGATATTGCGGCTGCCGTCGGCCAGGACGCGCGGCACCAGAAAGCACGAGATCGCCGTACCGGTTTTTGCCAAAACCAGGAACGCGTCGCTCATCGGCGCGCTGCAGAACCACTTGTGACCGGTCAGGAGATACTCGCATCCGGGACCGCGGCTTGCGGCCGGTTCGGCGTGCGTGCGGTTCGCACGGACGTCCGAGCCGCCTTGCTTCTCGGTCATGCCCATCCCGCAGAGCGCGGCTGACTTCTGCGCGATCGGAACCAGGCGCGGATCGTACTCGGGCTGCGCAAATGCCGGCACCCACGTTGCGGCAAGACTCGTTTGCGGGCGCAGCGCAGCAACCGCGGCGTAGGTCATCGAGATCGGGCAGCCGTGCCCCGACTCGACCTGCGACCAGATGAAGAACTTAGCCGCGCGCCGCGCGTGCGGATTGGGCGCGCGATCCTGCCATGGCGTGCCGTGGAGCCCGGCATGCGTCGCACGGCGCATCAGCGCATGCCACGCCGGATGAAAGTCCACTTCGTCGATTCGGTTGCCGAAGCGATCGTGCGTTCGCAGTTCGGGCGGATGCTCGTTCGCTTCGAATCCGAGCGCGATCGTTTCGGGGCGTCCGGCCAACTCGCCGAGTTCGACACACTCTTGGATGGAACTCCCCGGTGCTTCGCGCGCAAACGCTTCGGCGATGGCGCGATCCGAGGCGAAAAGGTTGTAATTCTCGAGGACGGGCGGCTGGTTCTCTACCACGTTAGGTTCCTAGGCGGCTTCTTCGATTGGGCGCGTGCGCTCCTCAGGCTGCGACTTCAGACTCGCCGCGAGCACCAGCGCAACGAATGCGACGGCGCAGAAAGCGAGATAGGCGTAACGATAGCCGGCAATCTCGTTCGTCGCCGCGCCGATGAAGCCCCCGGCGAGCGAGCTCCCGATAATCTGTCCTACGATCAGCGCTTGGCTCAGGAATCCGACCGCGGTCGCGCGCGAGCGCGGCGGGGTCTCGTTCGTTACGATGAACCGCGTCGGCGCGCCGAGCAGCGCCCCGAATCCGGCCCCGGCAACGACCATCGCGAGCAGAGCGAGCGGCAGCGATTGGAAGCCGAGCGCAAAGATTGCTAGGCCAAGCTCGGTTAGAATCGTTCCGACGAGCAGGACGTCGCGACTGCCGATGCGATCGAGCGCGCGCCCCGAGATCGGAATCACGACGACGAACGTCAGCGCGCCGAGCGCGGCGACGAAGACCAGCGACGGCCGCCGAGAGACCCTGCGCCCCGACCAGCACCGTCGGAATGAAGAAGAGCGAGCCTTCCAAAACGCCGATGACGATCTCGAGCACGTAGGTCTTGACCAGTTGCGGCCGGCGCAGCAGATTGAGCGGGAGGATTGGCGACGGGACGAAGCGCAGCCAGAACGCGAGGACGACGAGGATGACGACGCCCTGCAGAATCAGCGCGATCCGCATTCCGATCAATCCGTGCAGTGAGGGCGAGCAGTCCCGCGCAGAGCAGCAACAGGCCGACCACGTCGAGCGGTTCGCGGCGGCGCAGCGCACGGGCCGGGACGACTTGCAGCGCAAAGTAGAAGACGGCGATCGCGAGCGGAACGTTAGCCGCAAAGATCCATCGCCACGAGACGAAGTGGGTGATCAGGCCGCCGAGGCCCGGCCCAACGACGGCGGCGAGCCCCCACGTTGCCGCAACCAGACCCAGCGCCGCGCCGCGGCGCTCGGCCGGGACGACGTCGCCGATCGTCGCCGTCGCGACCGGGAAGATGCCGCCGGCGCCGAGCGCTTGGATTGCGCGGGCCAGAAGAAAGACCGCGTAGTTCGGAGCGGTAATCGCGACGATGCTGCCGATTGCGAAGAGCGCGATGCAGGCGAGATAGACCGGGCGCCGGCCATAGCGGTCGGCGAGCGTGCTCGCCACCGCGATGGAAACGACCGTGACGAGCAGGTAGAGCGTGAAGATCCAGGCGAGGTCGCCGGTTTGGACGGTGAAGTCGTGCCCGATCGCCGGAAGTGCGGGCGAGAGAACGCTCAGGTCGAGTGCTCCGGCGAAGACGCCGAGCCCGAGCGTCCAGAGCAGGCGCTTCATGAGACGATGCGGTCGATCACCATCACGGCGCACATCAGCGCTAGGTAGAGAAGCGAGTAGCGAAAGAGCTTACGCGCGGCCAGCGTGCCGCTTTGCTCGCGCCACGTCCGCACCGCGTCGAGCAGAAATATGCCGCCGAGCACCGCGGCGGCGCCGAAGTAGAGCGCGCCCATCACGTGCAAGCGGGTAGAGCGCGAGCGACGCAGCGACAAGCACGAGGGTGTAGTAGACGATCTCGCGCTTGGTGCGCTCCGGACCGTAGACGTTGGGGAACATCGGGATGTTCGCCTTGCCGTATTCGGTCTCGGTCATCAGCGCGAGCGACCAGAAGTGCGGGGGCGTCCACAGGAAGATCAACGCGAAGAGACCGAGCGCCGGCGCGCCGATGCCGTGCGTGACCGCCGCCCAGCCGACCAGCGGCGGCACCGAGCCGGCGGCGCCGCCGATCACGATGTTGAGCGGCGTGATGCGCTTCAGCCACATCGTATAGATGACGACGTAGTAGAGATTTCCCGCGAGCGAGAGCCACGCCGCGAGCGGATTGACCAAAAAGTAGAAGAGCGCAAACGAGACGATACCGCAGGCCAACGCGTAGATCGTCGCGCTGCGGATCGATATCCGGCCCTGCGGAATCGGCCGGCCCTGGCGTCCGCTTCATCACGCGGTCGATGTCGGCGTCCCAAACGCAGTTGAACGCGCCCGCCGAGGCGGCAGCGAGCGCGCCGGCGAGCAGCGTCCAAAAGACCAGTGCCGGCGGGCGGGAGGCCGCGCGCCGCCATGACCATCGCCGCGGCCGTCGTGACCAGCAACAGGAAGATGATGCGTGGCTTGGAGAGCTCGTAGTAGTCGGCGAGGCGCGCGAGCAAGCTCACTACGGCGCGCTGTTCTCTGTCAGCGATCGTGCGAAGCCGAGCGGATGCAGGTCGAGCGTGGCAAAGATCGTGGCGACGAAGAACGCGAGAAAGACGAAGCGCCGCGTTGACCGCGTGCGCTTCGCGAAGCTCCGTCGGCAATCGCAGCGCGACGTTGAGCAGCCCGAGCAGTATTTGCAGCGCAACCAGCGCGCACCCGGCGACGACCGACGCGCGCACGCGAGGCGATGCGGGCCGCGCCCACGCCAGCGGCGAGCGCTGCCGCCGCGCAGATGAGCGTCGCCGCGGCGGCGATCCGATGGAGCATCTGCACGAACTGGCCGGCGGAGTAGACGACGACGTTGCCCGCGCAGCCGGGAATCGACAGACAGGCCAGGCCTGCGCCGCTCGAACTGACGTACGCGCCGACGCACATCGTAATGAAGGCGACGATCGCCGTCAGGCCGAGAACGATGGGTAGCGCGGGCATCGAGCGGAGCGAAGTGCGCGAGGCGGTCGCGGTTGTGCACTCCGAGGCCGCGGCGAAGACCGCCATCGCCGAGAGCGCTGCGATCAAGGCCATCGCCGTCGCCCAGTGCAGCACGACCGAGATCGGCGTGTTGGCGAGCCGGACCGTCTCGGCGCCGAGCAAGACCTGAGCGAGGAAGAGCGCGACGATGACGCCGAGCGTCGGCGCGATGAAGGCCGAGCGCTTGCGGTTCCGCCAGGCGACGACGACCAGGGCGATGACGAGCGGCGCGACGGCCGAGGCAAGCAGGCGGTGCGTCCACTCCCAGATCGTCCCGTCGGCCATGCGACGGGACGAGCCGTCCGCGGCAGAGCGGCCAGTCGGGGCAGGTGAGCCCGGCGCCGTTGATCCGCGTCCAGCTCCCCAGCACGAGCGTCATCAAGGCGACGAGATCGGCGCCCAGCGCCAGACGCCAGAGGCTCTTCATGCTTCCCCTCAGCGTAGCGTCGGCCGAGCTCTGCCGGCAATGACAATTGGGGAGTGAAAATTTGCGCCCGTGGGAGGCCGCATCAGGGCACGGGCGAAGCGCGTCGGCCGTGAAGCGCTGGTCGACCCTGGCAGGTCTAGCCTTGGGGCTCATCTTGCTGGTCGGATGTCGCGAGGTTCGCGTCAAGACGCTCGCAACAGGGCACAACCACCGTCCTCGGAGGGAACCAAATCCTAATAGTACGCGATGCGGTCGCCCTGGGCAAGCTCGGCATTCACGCGCCGGTTCACTTCAAGAGGCGAGTTCGGCGTCGTCTTGCTCATGGGCCCGCACGACCGCACCGGTTACAAGCAGATCGTCGAATCGATCAAGCGGCGAACGACAGCGCGTGCGCGTCGTCGCGTTCGAGCAGGAGCCCGCCGACGGCGGCGAACCGTCGCCCGCGTATCGCACCTACACGCTGTGGATCGTTCCCAACAGCGTCTATCGCCGCGGCGTTCGCGTCGAGGTCGTGACGCCCAGCGACGAGCCGATCGCCTCGACCTATCTTGCCGTAGAATACTTCCCAAGCACGAACTCGCAGAGCCGAACGCTCGGCGCGCGCATCGAGCGTCTCGGCCTCGTGCTCAAACCGGACGGACGGCCCGCCGAGGCCGGCGGGATCTTGAATCCCGCTGCAGCGCGCGCACCCGGCGGCGAGCTGCTGCTCTATCCGCGCTGCGTCGCCGCGGAAACATCTCGCGCGTCGGCACCGTTCGCACGCCGCCGACGCCCGACGGATTCGACGTAGAACGACTCGATTCGCGCTCGAGCCCGAGGCACCGTACGAACTGCGCCCGCGACCGGGATACGGCTGCGAGGATCCGCGCGTGACCTACGTGCCGGCGCTCGAATCGTACGTGATGGCGTACACCGCCTTCGGGCCCGACGGACCGCGCATCGCGATCGCGTTGTCGAAGGACGCCTATCACTGGGAACGGCTCGGTCCGGTGCGCTTCGCCGGGAGCGCGAACGTCGTCGGCGACGACAAGGACGCGGCGTTCTTCCCGGAACCGGTGATGTCGCCGAAGGGCAAGCGCAGCCTGGCGTTCTATCACCGGCCGATGCTCCATCTCTCCAGCGTCGACGGACGCGCGGCGATCCCGATGATCGAGCGCATGCCGTTCGAGGACCGCGAGTCGATTCGCATCGCCTACGTTCCGCTCGCGCCGTGCCTGAAAGACCGCAAGAAGCTCTGCAACGTCTCCGAGAGCGTTCAAGTGCTCTCGCCCGACGCGCGCTGGGGATCGATCAAGATCGGCGCGGGCACGCCGCCGGTGCGCATCGCCATGGACGGCAAAGAGTGTGGATGTCGGTCTTTCACGGCGTCGACTCGATCAGCGGCCGCGGGCGCAAGCCGTCGCTGCGCTACGGCGGCGGCATCTCATCCACGATCTCGAGCGGCCCGATCGGGTGCTCTACCGCTCGCCCGAACCGGTGCTGACGCCGGAGTCGCAGCAAGAGCGCAAAGGCGTCGTCGACAACGTGGTCTTTCCGACCGGGATCGATCCGCGCCCGGATCTGGGCGAGCACGTTTACGATATCTACTACGGCATGGGCGATTACTCGGTCGGCGCGGCGCGCTTGTGGCTCGACAGCCGCTGAGGATGTGGTCAAGTATCTGCTCCTCTCGACGGTGATCGTGGTCGGCTCGGCGGTTTTGGTGACGGCGTGGGCGAATCGCGATCTCATTCGCATCAAGATCGCCTCGGTCTACGCGCACGTTCCGGCGAAGCCGGGCGCAGCGAGCCATGCCGGCGGCAACGGTCCGGCCGCGCTGCACGGCGACGCACCCTGGGCACTCTCGGCGCTCCCCGAATGCTTGATCCAGACCTCGGAGTCGACCGGGCCGCGCGCCTACGTCCGCTCCCATCTGCCCGCCGGCGCGGTGCCGGTCGAGCCTCCGGCGACGCTCGAGTACGGCGATTGCACGATTTTCATCAGCGGCGACGAAGCATTCGTTCGGCGGGGTGCCGACCGGCTGCATATCCCGCCGCGCGTTCAGTTCTATCGCGCTCCCGGATCGCTTGCGCTCGTTCGCGAGGGCCCGGCCGGCGTGGAACTGCGCGTCTACAAGCCGGCCAACCTGCAGCATGAGCGATAGTGACGTGACCATTCGAGAAGAAGTTGGCAAGCGGCGTACGTTTGCGATCATCTCGCATCCGGACGCCGGCAAGACGACGCTTACCGAGAAGCTGCTGCTGTACGGCGGCGCGATTCACGTTGCCGGTCAAGTTTCCGCGCGCAAGCGACAGCGTCAAGCGACCAGCGACTGGATGGCGCTCGAGCGCGAGCGCGGGATCTCGATCACCTCGACGGTGCTGCAGTTCCCCTATCGCGGGTTCACGCTCAATCTGCTCGACACGCCGGGTCACCAAGATTTCGGCGAGGACACCTATCGCACGCTGCTCGCCGCCGACAGCGCGGTGATGCTCATCGACGCCGCCAAGGGCGTCGAGCCGCAGACCAAAAAGCTCTTCGCGATCTGCCGCGAGCGCGGCATTCCGCTCTTCACGTTCATGAACAAGCTCGACCGCCCGAGCCGCGATCCGCTCGAGCTGCTCGACGAGCTGGAGAGCGTTCTGGGCATCGGCGCGTTTGCCGATGAACTGGCCGCTCGGGAGCGGCGACGAGTTTGCCGGCGTCTTCGATCGCCGCGCACACGAGATGCATCTCTTCGAGCGAGCGGCTCACGGCACGAAACGCGCCGCCGTCAGCGTCGCCGACGTCGCCGATCCGCGCCTGCGCGCGCTCGTCAGCGACCACACCTACGATCGCTTTCGCGAAGGCATCGAGCTGCTGGACGGCGCGGGCGAGCAGTTCGATCGCGCCGCGATGCTGCGCGGTGAGATAACTCCCGTCTTTTTCGGCAGCGCAGTCACAAACTTCGGCGTGCAGCTCTTTCTCGACGAGTTCGTGGAGATGGCGCCGCCGCCCGGCGGCGCGTGCGGGGATCGACCCGGCCGCCGAGAGCTTCACCGGCTTCGTCTTCAAGATCCAGGCGAACATGGATCCGCGCCATCGCGATCGCGTCGCCTTCGTGCGCGTCTGTTCGGGTGAGTTCGAACGCGACATGATCGTGCGCAACGCGCGCACCAAGAAGAGCGTCCGCCTCTCGCGTGCGATGCGGCTCTTCGCCGACGATCGCGAGTCGATCGAGGTCGCCTACGCCGGCGACGTCGTCGGGCTCGCCAATCCCGGCGTCTTCGCCATCGGCGACACCCTCTACGAGGGGACGCCCGTTACGTTCCCGCCGATTCCGGCCTTTGCTCCGGAACATTTCGCAGCGGTTCGGAGTATCGACGTATCGGGCTATAAATCGTTTGGAAAAGGAGTCTCGCAGTTGCGGGAAGAGGGTGCGGTGCAAGTCTTCTACGCGTGGGGATCGCCGCGTACCGAGCCGATTCTCGGGGTGGTCGGCGAGCTGCAATTCGATGTTGCGAAGTATCGCCTTGAAGCGGAGTACAACGTCAAGACGTCGTTCGACGGCTGCCGGTACACGCTCGCGCGGCACGTCGAGGGCGAGCGCGAACAGCTCTCGCAAGCGCACTTGCCGTCGAACGCGAAGCTGGTCGAAGATTGGGACGGCCGCGCGGTCGCGCTCTTCGAGAGCGAGTGGAGCGTGCGCCTCGCGCAAGAGTGGAATCCGGCGCTTTCGTTCGTGCCGTTCTCGGCGCAGACCGGCTCGGAGGCTTTGGCATCGTGAAGGCCGCACGCGCGCTACTCCTGCTCGCAGCGGCCGCGGCGTTGGCGGGTTGTTCGTTCCAAAACCGCAACGAGCGCGAGGCCGAGCGAATCACGCGTGCCGTGATGGCCAACGACTTGAGACCGGTGCAGCGACGATATGGCAAAAGGCGTGGCAATCACGCGGGTCAAGGTCGCGCAGTGGTCCGACGAGCTGAACGACCAAGGCAAGCTGGTCTCCGTCAAAGAGCAACCCGAGAACTGCGCGCCGGGGTGGCACTGCTTCAACGTCAAGTTTGCCAAGCGCAGCTACGTCGAGCGGATGCGCTTCGACGAGAATTCCAAGGTCGTCAACTGGACGTTCCACATGGCGCCGTCCGCGGCGCAATGAGCCTGACGGCGTCCCCAGTAGGCATCGCCGCGGTTCGCGAGGCCGCGCAGCGTCTCGCCGGCGTCGCGCACCGCACGCCGGTCGTGCGGTCGCGCAAGCCTGGATACGTGCGCGCGGCGCGCACCTGTTCCTCAAGTGCGAGAACCTTCAGCGCATGGGTGCGTTCAAGTTTCGCGGCGCCTACAACTTTCTGGCTTCGCTTACCGCCTGCGCAGCGCCGGCACGGCGTCGTGGCGTTCTCGAGCGGAAACCACGCGCAGGGCGTCGCACTGGCGGCGCAGTCTGCTCGGCGTTGCCGCGACGATCGTCATGCCGCTCGATGCGCCGGCGGTGAAGCTGGCGGCAACGCGCGAATACGGCGCGCGAGGTCGTTTACTACGACCGCGAGCGCGCGCATCGCGAAGGAGATCGCCGCCGCGCTCGCAACCGAGCGCGGAGCGACGCTCGTGCCCGCCGTTCGACGACCCGACGAATCGTAGCCGGCGCCGGAACGGCCGCGCTCGAGCTCTTCGAGGACGAAGAAGGGCTCGACGCGATCGTCGTGCCGGTCGGCGGCGGCGGTTTAATGGGCGGCAGCGCAATCGCCGCGCACGCGGTCGATCCGGCGATCGCGCATCTACGGCGTCGAACCGGAGGCGGGAGACGAGTTCGCGCGGTCGCTTGCGGCCGGCAAGCGGATCGAGATTCCCGTGCCGGAAGACGATCGCCGACGGGCTGCAGTACGACCTCGCCGGGCGAGGTGACCTTCGCCATCGCCCGCGAGCACGTGCGCGGAATCGTCACGGTCAGCGACGAGAACTGCGCGAAGCGATGCGCTTCGCGTTCGAACGGATGAAGCTCGTCATCGAGCCGAGCGGGGCCGCGGCGCTTGCCGCGCTCATGAACGCAGCGCATCGCCGGGCTTGCCGGCAAGCGCGTCGGGCGTGATTCAGCGGCGGAAATATCGATCCCGAGCCGCTACGCGGAGCTCATTACATAGAGCTTTGTGCTTGATCTCTCCGCAAGCGACGTACTTGGCCAAGTTGTCGGCGCTGTAGTGCACGTTGATCGCGCTCGTCTGTGCGAGCAAGCTCGTCGATCGTCGCGCCCTTGACCGTCGTCGTCGAGTTGCCGTTGACGACGTTGGTGAGCGGATAGCGCGACGCCCCCGAGATCCGCGCAGGTGCCGTCGTGAATGTGCGCGGGCTGCGCCGTCGCCGGCGCGCCTTGCAATGTGATCGACGACGTTGACGTCGGCCCCGAGTCTGCGTGAGCGTTGCCGTTCCGCTCTCACCCGAACCGTTCTGTTCGGCGAGCGGACGGTCAAGGTGCTGGTGGCCGCGGCGAGCGGCGCTACTTGGGCTGCCGCGATGGCGAGGAACGCAAACGATGCGAGAAGCAGGCGAGCGTTTATCATTCTCAACTCCCTTCGTTCCGTCGTCTTTTTAGCCCGAGCCCTTGGCAGCCTGCTCCTGGGCGAAACGAGCCTCGAGCGTCCGCACCGCGTCGATCGCCTGTTGCGTCGGCGCAGCGTCGGCGCCGTCTATGGTGTCGAGCAGATGCCGCCGCGGCCTGGTTGATCGCAGCGAGGGCCGGCGCGGCGAAGAGGCTGCGATCCATCAGCGACGGCGAGGCGATGCGCGAGTTGGTACTGCTTCTTCCAACGCTTGCTGCGAGATCGGCACGCGCGGATCCATCGCGACCGTGAGCGGCTGCTCCCGCACGGTGCCGTCGACATCGAGACGAACGGCATAGCGTCCGGGAACGACGAGCGGGCCTTCCGGCACGCGCGGCGTCTCGTCGGGAACGGCCGAGATCGGAAGATCTTGGTCGCGAACGCGGCGCCGGCTCGCGCAGGTCCCAGACGAAGCGATGCATTCCCGCCCCGGTCGGCGGCGCGATGAAGGGCCGTTCCCAGTAGGTGGGCTTGTCGAGATTCGGAATCGGCGGCGGCGCTGCGTCGTCGCTGGCATAGCGGCGCACCACGCGTCCGCCGCTATCGACGATCGAGATCACGACACGGTGCGCGGGCGACGCGAGCGCGTAGTCGAGGATCGCTCCGTCGGGCGGATTCTCTCCGGTCGGCTCCTCCGGCGGCAGCGGCGTATCGCTGTTGGTGCTGCGCCGAACGCGGTAGGCGAGCTCGGGAGCGAAGAGGTGCACGCCCTTCTCGCCGAGCGCGCCGTTGCGCGCGAGGTCGCGCAGCGGCTCGACGTCGTCGAGAATCCAGAATCCGCGCCCGTGGGTCGCGATCGCCACGTCGGTTTCGTGCACGATCAGATCGCGCACCGATGTGTGCGGAAGCGCCAGCTGCAGCGATTGCCAACGCTCCCCGCCGTCGAATGAGACGTAGACGCCGTTTCCGTCGCGGCGTAGAGGAGGCGCGGTTCGACCGGATCCTGGCGCACTGCGTTGACCGTTGCCTCCGGTAAGCCGGCCGTCGCAAGGCGCCACGTGGCGCCGCCGTCGCGCGTGACGTAGACGTACGGCTTGCAGATCGTTGAGCCGAAAGCGGTTGACCGCCACGAATGCGGTCTGGTCGTCGAAAGGCGAGGCGTCGATTTGGGAGATCTTGCTCCAAGGCGTCAGATCCGGCGGCGTGACGTCCTTCCAATGGCTCCCGCCATCGCGCGTGATCCAGATCAAGCCGTCGTCGGTTCCTGCCCAGATCGTGCCGGCGTGCACGCGCGAGGGCGCGAGCGCATAGACGACGCCGCGGTGCGCGCCGTTCGCAGGATCGTCGCGTTCGAAGGCTTCGATTACCGGCGGCACGGCCGGATGCGCACGAGTGAGATCGGGGCTGATCGCCCGCCAGCTGTGTCCGCCGTCCTCGGTCGCGAAGACGACGTTGGAGCCGAAGTAGAGCCGGTGCTTGTCGAAGTGGATCGAACGCGATCGGCTCCGTGCGCACAACGCGGTACTTCTTCGACGGCAAGGCGATCGGCGAGACTTCCTGCGCCTGACCGGTGCGCTCGTCGAACTTCTCGACCTTGCCGCCGTAGAAGAGGCCGGGGTGGAGCGGATCGGGCACGACGTAACCGTACTCTTGCGCGCCGACCGGATGCCAGTCGCGCTCGGTCGTTTCGCCCCAGTCGCCGCGGCTGATCACGCACGCCGAGCCGCTCTCCTGCTGTCCTCCGCAAACCCAATACGGAAACCGGTTGTCGGCGTTGACGTGGTACATCTGCGCGGTCGGCTGATTGTACCAGGAGCTCCACGTGCGCCCGCCGTCGACCGAGATCGTCGCGCCCTGATCGGCGGCCAGCGCGATGATGCGCGGATCGTTCGGATTGATCCAAACGGTGTGATAGTCGTCGCCGCCCGGCGCGCCCTTGATCGCGACCAGCGTCTTTCCGCCGTCGGTCGAGCGATACGTCGACGTATTCGTCAAATAGACGGTCTGCGGATCGCGCGGATCGACCGCGAGCGAGACGAGGTCGTCGCCGCGCTGTGCGATCTCGGCTGCGTCGTTGACTTGCGTGAAGTGGGCGCCGGCGTCGCTGCTGCGGTAGAGCGCGCCGGCATCTTGGCCTTTCGCTTCGACGTCGGCATACGCGTAGACGATCTGCGAGTCGCTCGGCGCGACCGCGACTTCGGCGCGCCCGATGCGCGCCGGGAGCCCGGCGGTAAGCTGCGTCCACGTCGTGCCGCCGTCGCTCGATTTGAAGATGCCGCTGCCGGGCATTTCGAACGACGCGCCGATCTCCCAGGGCGCTTGGCGCGCCGCCCAGAGCGTAGCGTAGACGATCTTCGGGTCGTGCGGGTCGATCACGACGTCGAACGCACCGACGTTCTCGTTCTTAAAGAGCACGCGCTGGAAGGTCGCGCCGCCGTCGAGCGAGCGATAGATGCCGCGCTCGTCATTGGGCCCGTACGGGTGGCCGAGCACGGCGACGAAGAGACGGTTCGGCGTTGGTCGGATCGACCGCCATCGAGGCGATCTGCTGCCCGTCGCGCAATCCGAGGTGGGTCCAGCGTCGCGCCGCCGTCGACCGATTTGTAGATGCCGTCGCCGATGGCGAGGTCGGGGCGCTGCAAACCCTCGCCGCTGCCCGCGTAGACGATGCGCGGGTTGCTCGGCGCGACGGCGATCGCGCCGATCGAGCCGGTCGGCTCGCGGTCGAAGATCGGCGTCCAGGTGCGCCCGGCATCCTCGGTCTTCCACATGCCGCCGTTGACCGCGCCGATGTAGAAGACGTTAGGTTGATTCGCGACGCCGTCGATCGCGACCGTTCGTCCGCCGCGCATCGGCCCGATGAACCGCCAGTGCAGTCCTTGATAGAGCGACGGTGCAACGGTCGAGCAGCAGCGTCGCAACGAGAGACGTCGCACGGCGGCGCATTCAGAGCCGGCGGCCGTTGGGTTTCGACCGCGCCGCTTCGGCTGGAAGGCCGGGCCGATCTTCCATGTCGTCTTGCGCGAGCAGCGAGGTGTCGACGTCCTCGCAACCGATCGGCGTGAAGTCGCGGCAGTCGTGCGGGCGTGCCTCGTAGATCCCGCAGTAGTACCGGCCGCTGCGCGAACCCATGAGGAAGACGCACTGGTCGGCAAGGTCGTCGCTTACTTTGCGCAGCCAGCCGACGTGATAGCCGTCGGCCGAAGGACGCTCGACAACGTAGTGGCGCATCGTCTCTTCGTAGCTCATCCCGAGGTGATCGGCGATTCGCTGCACGTCGGCCTTGCTGACGAACGGCTCGTAGCCGCTGCAGCACTCCGCGCAGCCGGGCGGGCAGGCGATGTTTTCGGGCATGTCTTTGAGGTGCTTGCGCGCGAGATCGATCACTCGTCCGATCGCTTTAACGAAGACCGGATCGTCGTTATACTTGTAGACCCACTCGCGGTGGGTGATTTCGTTGAGGTTATAATAGCGCGTCGTCTTCTCGTCGAACTCAATCGTGATGTGCTCTTCGTCGATTTCGATCTTGTTGACGTGCTGCAGCGGGCGAGCGTCGAGCAGTTCGGGGTGCGTCGCTTGTCCGGTGCGGCGCGAGTAGTTTCGTAGTGTGGTGAGGTCGATCGTCTCCATAACGGCTCTTCGATTCCCGCGTCTTGCGGGTGCAGCCTCCGCCGAGAGCTAAAGATACCGGCCATGCGAACGGCTATCGGAGTCGACCTCGGCGGCTCGCACGTGACCGCGGCGGTCGTTTCGGAGGACGGCGCAATCCGCGCTGCAGCACGAGCAGGACCTAGAAGACCTGCGTTTCGAGTCGGTGATCGCCGCGCTCGGATGCGATGATCGGGGCGGCGCTCAAAGACGCCGGCAACGTGGCCGCCATCGGGATCGGCTCGCCCGGTAATATCGACGCCGGCACCGGCGCGGTTCTCTACAGCCCAAACTTCGGCTGGGAGAACGCGCCGCTCGGCGAGGCGGTGCGCAAGAAGTTCGCGCTGCCGGTCTTCGTCGCCAACGACGCGCGCTGCGCCACGCTCGGAGAGTATGCCTTTGGGACCGGGCGGCTGACGAAGGACTTCGTTTTACTGACGCTGGGGACCGGGATCGGCGGCGGAATCGTCGGCCGGGGCGAGCTGCTCCTTGGCAACCGCTGGGGTGCCGGAGAGATCGGCCATCATCAAATCCGCCCGAATGACGGCTTCGTCTGCGGCTGCGGCAAGATCGGGTGCTTCGAAGCGCAGGCCTCGGGAACCGGTCTCATCCGGCACGCCTTCGCGGTGGCGCCCTCCTTTCCGAGAAGCTCGCTGCTCGACGTTGCGCGCGACAAGCTCAGTTCGAAGAAGATTCGTAAGGCGGCGCAGGCCGGCGACGGCCACGCGGTCGCCGCTTGGAAGAACTTCATCGACGATCTCGCGATCGGTCTAGCGAACGTCATCGCCTTCGTCAATCCGCAGACCATCGCGCTCGGCGGCGGGGTCTCGTCGGCGGGCGACTTTATGCTCGACGTGGTCCGGCCGAAAGTGGACGTGCTGACGACGATGGTGCCGAAGGGGACGACCAACATCGTCGTCGCCTCGCTCGGTAACGATGCGGGTCAGATCGGCGCGGCGACGATGGCTCTGCGCGGCGGTTTGGCAACCGGTGACGGCGTTGCGGCTTAAGCTCGCGCTTCTCGCGGCGACGCTGGTCCTAGCGGCGACGCCGACGACGCCGGTGCGATCGCAAGGCGGCGATCCGATTCACAGGATTCGCCACATCATCATCATCATGCAAGAGAATCGCTCGTTCGACTCCTATTTCGGGACCTTTCCCGGCGCGAACGGCATTCCGATGAGCAACGGCGTTCCGGCCGTCTGCATCCCCGATCCGCGCGGCGGCCCGTGCGTGAGGCCGTTTCACGTCTCCGACGATATCGATCGCGGCGGTCCTCATGGCGCCAGCGCCGCCACCGCCGACATCGACGGCGGAAAGATGGACGGTTTCCTCGAGTCGGCCGAGCATGCGCGCCGTCAGTGCCGAGATCCCGAGGCTCCCAACTGCGAGGGCTCGACCGGCGTGATGGGCTATCACGACGGGCGCGAGCTTGCAAACTATTGGCGATACGCGCGCGACTACGTGCTGCAAGACCGGCTCTTCCAACCCAACGCGTCGTGGAGCCTGCCTCAGCATCTCTTCATGGTTTCGGGGTGGTCGGCGGCGTGTTCCCGGCTCGGCGATCCGATGAGCTGCGTCAACGCGCTGCAATCGCCCGATTATCCGGTCGATTTCGACCGGAGGAACGGGCGCGCTCACTTACCGGGGCGGCCCGACTATGCGTGGACCGATCTAACGTACCTGCTGCACGCGCATCACGTCAGCTGGGCCTACTACGTGATGGCCGGGACCGAGCCCGACTGCGCCAACGACCAAGAAGCCTGCGCTCCGGTGCCGCAGAAAGCGAAAACGCCGGGCATTTGGAACGTTCTTCCGTCGTTCGATACCGTCAAGAACGACGGAGAGCTGGGGAACGTTCAAGACCTGCGTAACTTCTACAAGGCCGCTGCAAACGGGACGCTGCCCAACGTCGTTTGGATTTGCCCCGCGGCGCCCTTTAGCGAACATCCGCCGGCGCTGGTGAGCCGCGGCCAAGCCTACGTCACCGGACTCGTCAACGCGATCATGCGCAGCCCCGACTGGAACAGTACCGCGATCTTCCTGAGCTGGGACGACTGGGGCGGCTTCTTCGACCACGTCGCGCCGCCGCGCGTCGACGAAAACGGCTACGGTATTCGGGTTCCGGGTATCGTCATCAGCCCGTACGCGCGGCGCGGCTTCATCGACCACCAGACGCTCAGCCACGATGCCTATCTCAAGTTCATCGAGGACGACTTCCTCAACGGTCAGCGCATCGATCCAAAGACGAACGGACGCCCTGACCGGCGTCCGACCGTCCGCGAGAACGTGTCGATCCTCGGCGATCTCCGCTCCGATTTCGACTTCAGCCAAGTGCCGCGCAAGCCCGAGATCCTGCCCGGCGGCATCGTCTGGAACGGCGTCAGCGCCCAGTAGCGCCTTCTCCGTCACCGCTAGGAGCCCGAACCGACCGCCGCACCGACCGGCGTGTGAAGACCGCTGGTGATCGTGACCGTCGACGTGCTGCCTGAGAGATCGATCACCGTAACGTTAGCGGGGTTTTTGGAGTTTGCCAACGCATTCGGAACCGCCAGCATCTGGTTGTAGATCGTCAGGAAGAGCGGCGCGTCGTACGTACCCGATACCGTATCGGCGTAGGTCCATTGGTAGTTCTGGAGCGTGTACGTTATGACTTTGTTCGCGCAAATGTCCGATACGTACAGTTTTCCGGTCGCGTCGAATGCGACGCCCCAGGCCTGCTGGTTGCGGGTAAGCGGTACGTTCTGCCACAGCGTCGGAAAGAGGTTCTCGCCGAACGTGTAGCTGTTACCGGCCGGACACGCGCCGCTCGGCGGCACCGCCGAGAGGCTGCTGGCGGCCGTAAAGAACGTGCCCGACGCTCCGGTGGGATCCACGGCGATGCCCACGTTCCGCTGCGCCAAGCCGCCGATCCCCGCGACGCCCATGGACGGCGTGCCGTTTCCGAGCGGGAACTCCAAGATCTGTTGTAGGTAACCGTTTGCCGCGTTCCCTTGATCGGATACGTATAACGTGCCATTGGCAACGGCCACGGCGGCCGGATGAACGAGATCGGTCGAGTAGGTTTGGATCAGCGGGCTGCCTCCCGGCCCGAACTCTAAAACGTTGCCTGCGCTTCCATTAGCGACGTACACGTTCCCGGACGGGTCGACCGCGACGCCTAAGGCGTTGACGAGCCCGGTTGTTACGGTTCTGATTGGAGACGGGTTCGACGTCCCCGCGGGGTAGACGAGCAGTTGCGCCACCCCTTGTTGGGTGATGTTGGAGACGTAGACGTATCCGCTCGCCGTATGCGGACCGACGCCCCGTGCCTTCGAATGCGATTGCTGCGCCGTCGCCGGCGGCAGATATGACGGCTGCGCGGCGTTTCCGCTGCAGGCGCCGAGCATCGTCACGACCGCAAATGCGGTCACCGCGTGCCCGGTTAGATTCATGATCGGTTTCACTGTGATTCCCTCCGGTCGGCACGCACAAGCGCGTGCCGTTGTCATGCGGCCATGGTGCCGCCGGAGGGGTGTCCGTCGTAACGGACACTCTGACAAACGATTCGGACAAGTTAAAAACGTGTTGTGAGGGTGTGTGGGTGGCAGCGTCGGGACTCACACACACGACTCACACAGACGGTTCCTGAGGACGGTCCTGGCGGGAGCGGGTCCTGGGCTCGTCCGACTTCGGAGGGCTCCTGCGGGGCTATCGTCTAGCCGGCGGGACGCCGTCCTGTGGCGGTATCGCGCCGGTAAGGGTTGGCGTTAGTGACGACGCGAAGATCGGCATTGCATGGAGGACGCACGAGTATCTAGCTCGTCGGACTTCGGGAGGCTTCTGCGGTACCATCGGCTCGCGGCCGGGCTCTCGCAGGAGGCTCTGGCCGAGCGCGCCCGCGTGAGCGCGAACGGCATCAGCGCGCTCGAACGCGGCCACCGCCGCACGCCGCAGCGCGAGACGCTCGCACTGTTGGGCGCGGCGCTGGCACTAAGCGAGGAGCAGCGCCCGGCCTTCGAGGCGGCCGCGCATTCGAGCCTCGATCGCCGTCACGGGGGTCCGTCCGTCACGGTCGCCTCTTGGCCGGGCGCCGCAGCCGGGGTATTGCCGCTTGCGCTGACGCGGTTCGTCGGGCGCGTGACCGAGCTCGAAGAGATAGCGGCGCTGGTGCGCGCGCACCGCCTGGTCACGCTGACGGGAGCCGGCGGCGTTGGGAAGACGCAGACGGCTTTGCAGGTCGCCAGTACTATGCGAGATGCCGAGGAGGTAGCCGTTGCTTTCGTCGGTCTCGCTCCCGTCGCCGACCCTGCGTTGGTAACCGTGGTGATCGCGTCCGCGCTTGGCGTGCGACAGGCACCAAGTCTCCCGCTCCTCGAGACGCTCGTCGACTCTCTCAAGAACAAGACGCTCCTGCTGATTCTCGACAACTGCGAGCACGTTATCGCGCAGGCAGCGATCGTTGCCGAGAGCATCTTGAGCGGCTGCCCCCTGGTGCGGGTTCTCGCCACTAGTCGCGAACCGCTCAGAGGGGCGGGCGAATACGCCTACCGGTTACCGCCGCTGGCTTCTCCGCCGGTCGACGCGACGCGCACGCTGACGGCTGCGAGCGCAAGCGCGTATGGTGCTGTTGCGCTTTTTACCGATCGAGCTTGCGCGGTCGACCACCACTTCGCGCTCACCGATGAAAGCGCGCCGATCGTTGGGGAGATTTGCCGGCGGTTGGATGGCATTCCGCTGGCGATTGAACTAGCTGCCGCCCGAATGAACGTGCTGTCGTTGAATGGGCTCAACGAGAAGCTCGACGATCGCTTCCAGATTCTCACCCGCGGCGAGCGGACGGCGCTGACGCGTCAGCAGACCATGCGCGCTACGATCGATTGGAGCTACGACCTCCTGTCGGCGCGCGAGCAGGAGTTCTTCGAGCGGCTTTCGGTTTTCGGCGGTGGATGTACGCTCGAGGCGGCAACGGGCGTCTGCACGATCGACGGGGAAGGCGACCTCGACGAGATCGACCTCATCGCGTCGCTCGTCTCGAAATCGCTTCTTATTGCCGAGTTGCTTCATACGGAGCAACGCTATTGGCTCTTAGAGTCATCGCGGCAGTACGCGCGCGAGAAGCTCGCGGCGCGCGGCGAGTGGGAGTGCGTTGCTCGGCGTCATGCGTCCTTCTATGTCGAGTTGGCCGAGAGGCTGGAGTGCGAGTGGGATACAAGGCCCGAGTCCGAAATGCTGTCGCGAACGAAAGCGGAACTAGGGAACTGGCGAGCGGCGCTGGACTGGACGTTCGGCAAGCAGGGCGACGTCATTTTGGGACAACGACTGGCTACGACGCGAAGGGTCATATGGCGCGGTTTCACGCTAGCCGAGGCGCGGCATTGGGTGAGGGCAGCATCAGAATTGGTCGACGAGCGCACCCCACCCGATCTTGTGGCGCGGCTCGCACTCGCGCAAGCGCATAGCGCTGCATACTTCTGTGAGGACAAAGTATTGTTGGCAGCGTCCGAGCGGGCTCTCATGCGGTATCGTGAAATCGGTGACGTACTTGGCATGGCTCGGGCGCAAAGTTTAGCCGGCGCAGCACTCGTGCACCTCGGAAGATTTGCGCAAGGAGAGGCGCTGTTGCGCGACGCCTTGGCGGCCGCACGCACGCTGGGCAATCGCCACCTCGAATTTGCCACTCTGAGCAACCTCGGATCGGCCCTCTCCGGCGCCGGTGACTTCGGTGCAGCTCGCGCCCATCTTACCGAAGCGCTTGAGCTCTCCGAGGCCGGCGTTGACCATTTTAAGGTAACGTTGGATCTCGCCTTATGCGAATATGAAGCGGGCGATCCGAAGAGCGGTCTGCGGCTCCTTGCGGAGTTGCTCGCCACAAACTACGCAAGCCACTCCATCTCGTCGCCCCAAGCCGCTGAAAACAATATCTCCGAGAACAACATCGCCATGGCTCTCGTCAACATGGCTGAGTTCCTCGTCGCGTTGGGCCGGTACGACGAAGCGCGCGTGCAGGCGAACGAGGCGCTCGAATTTGCCCGTGCATCTCAGCTCGACATGATCGTTGAAGAGTGCCTGGAGCACCTCGCCGTCGTGGCCGTCCTGGGGCCGCAGTCGGATAGCCGATGCAAGTCTGACGATTATGAGGGCGCCGCTGCAGATCCTCGGGTTCGTCAGCGCTCGGCGCAAGCTGCTGGGGCTCGAGGAATGCGCCTTGCAAACTCACAATCGTGCGCTTGCGGTGCTGCGAGACGTTGTCGGCGCCGAGGAGGTTACGCGTCTGATGGACGCCGGCACGACGCTAACCCAGGACGAAGCGATCGCCCAGGCGCACCGGCTAGAGTGAGCCCGTAGAGAGATTGGGTGGAGGACGAACGAGTATCTAACTCGTCGGACTTCGCGAGGCTTCTGCGGTACCACCGGCTCGCGGCCGGGCTCTCGCAGGAGGCTCTGGCCGAGCGAGCCCGGATGAGTGCGGACGGCATCAGCGCCCTCGAGCGGGGTCAACGCCGTACCCCGCGACGCGAGACTCTGGCGCTGCTCGCCGACGCTCTCGCGCTCGACGACGAGCAGCGCGTCGAATTTCGAGAGGCGGCCGCACGCGCAGCGTTAGCTCGGCGCACGGCAACCGCGTCGTTCGAGCCGTGGCCGAGCGCGGGCGTCTTCGATCTTCCGCTGGCGCTGACGAGTTTCGTCGGGCGGGACGCCGAGCTTCATGAGATCGCGACGCTGATGCGCGAGCACCGCCTGGTGACACTAACGGGTGCCGGCGGCGTCGGTAAGACCCAGACCGCTCTGCAGGTTGGGTGTGTAATCCGCGACACCGAGGAGATAGCGGTCTGCTTTGTGGGTCTCGCGCCGATCAGCGATCCATCGCAGGTTCCGGTCGCCACGGCCTTTGCGCTCGGCTTGCAAGACGCTCCAAGCCGCCCGCCGCTCGAGGCGCTGCTCGCGTACCTCAAGGGCAGAACGCAGCTGCTCATTCTTGACAACTGCGAGCACGTTATCGCCGAGGCCGCAAGACTCGTCGAGGTGCTGCTGGTATCCTGTCCGCGCCTGCGCATCCTCGCCACAACCCGCGAGCCACTGCGGACTGCGGGCGAGCGTGCGTACCGCCTCGCGTCACTTTCCCCCGATGGAGCCGTGGAGCTCTTTACCGACCGCGCAACCGCTGCCGACTACCACTTCGCGCTTACCGAAGAGAACGGGCCGATCGTCATCGAGCTCTGCCGATGCCTCGACGGCATTCCGCTGGCGATCGAGCTCGCGGCGGCGCGCGTCCAAGTTCTCGGTCTGCGTCACCTGGCAAAGATGATCGAGGGTCGGCTCGGACTCTTGCGAGGCGGCGAACGCAAGAGCCCCCATAGGCAGCAAACGATGCAGGCGACGATCGATTGGAGTTACCAGTTACTTACCGGAGGCGAACGTCTGCTCTTCGAGCGCATCTCCATTTTCGCCGGGGGATGCACGCTGGAGATGGCGGCGTTAGTCTGCGGCGATGAAGGCCAGGATCGCACCGACGTGCTCGATATCCTCTCGTCGCTGATCGACAAATCGCTCGTTACGGCCGGATTCGCCGGGGACGAAACGCGTTACCAGCTGCTCGAAACAACGCGGCAGTACGCCCGTGAGCGCCTGGTCGAACGAGGGGAGTACGAAGCCATCGCCCACCGTCATGCACTCGCACTCTTCCAGCTAAGCCGAGTGCTCACCGGAAACGAACGTCCGTTCTGCCGGAATCTCGGGCTGCCGCCGAACGCAATTCGTAAGATGCGAGCCGAGCGGCTAAACTTTGACGAGGCGATGAACTGGACGCTCGCCCGCCGCGGCGACGTGCGCCTGGGACAGGAGCTCGCCTGGCGCGTTCCGTTTCTTCGCGTAACCGATACGTTACGCTGGCTTAAGCTCGCGCTCGAGCACGGTGCCGAAGAGACGCCGAGCGCGGTCACCGTCAATCTAAAAATTCAGCTTGGCGCGGCTTTCTCCGAGCTTCGCGATATGAAGACGGCGATCGCAACCGCCCGATCCGCGCTCGCTGCGAGCCAAAACCTCGGTGACAAGAGATTGACTGCAAAAGCGCGACGCCAGCTCGGCCGGTTGCTCGCCCACACCTGGAGTCTCGATGACGCGGAGAGCGAGTTGCGCGAAGCACTGAATCAATGGCGAGAAGTTGGGGATCGCCGAGGCATCGCCGCGGCTCTCTGGAGCCTCGGGCTCGTTGCCCTTCGCCGCGGTTCCATTCTGGAGGCACGCTCACTCTATGCGGAGGCTCTCGAAACTCTGGGTGACGGCGACGAATATCTCGCGCGCCTCATCGAGTCGGAGTACGCGCTCGCGGAGCACTCACTCGGCAACCATGAAAGCGCACTCACTCGCTTGCGCAGCGTTACCTC
Organism: Vulcanimicrobiota bacterium; assembly: GCA_963739845.1. GTDB lineage: Bacteria > Vulcanimicrobiota > Vulcanimicrobiia > Vulcanimicrobiales > Vulcanimicrobiaceae > Cybelea. The sequence continues at coordinate 1,279,014 of CAVUBQ010000002.1, forward strand.
GATTCAAGAGGCTGAGGCCGCCGATGGAGGGATGCCGGTCGACATGACCGACATGCTCAGAGAGGCGACGTTCTTGATAGCCCTCGAGCGATTCGAGGAAGCGCGGGACGCGGCGCTTCACGCGCTGGCTGTTACGCTGGATCCGCAGAATCCTTTGCCCAACTACCAGGCGTACGCGGCGCACAGGCTCGCCACGGTCTCGGTGCTGCATCCCGGCCAAGTGACCGACTCGGAGAGGAGAGAGCGATTCGAGGCCTGCGCAAAGCTCATTGGATGGAACGATGCGGTGGCAGCGGCACACGGCGAGTCGACCCCTTGGAGTGTCGCGCCCACAGAACTCTCCGTGCTGCGTGGCGAACTCGGAATGGATCGCGTTGCGGCGTTGCTTCGCGAGGGCGCAACGCTCGAGCATGACCAGGCCCTCGACCTATTACGGTTGCTCTAGATGCTTGGCTAGATCAACTCCAAAGGATCGCAATCGCGGCGCAGATGCACCACCCACAAAATAAGACGGTCAAGAATTTCACGGGACATCCTCCCTCCACTAGAATAACGCCGATAACCTACGGAGCGTTCCACCCGAGGAGGGGAGCGTGGAGCGGTTGGCCGGACGCCGGGAGGCCCTGCTTTGGCTAGACGGCAGCCGCCGCGTGCAGCTTGGGACCGGCAAAGTCATCCGATGCCGGAATGGTTCCGGTTTCGGCGATCGACCTGATCAGCGAAGCGATGCGGCGCGAGCTGCGGCGCGGCGCGACGATCTCCTGGCTCTGGCGGATCGCTTCCAAACGCTCGGATGACTGAATCAACGCGCGCACGGCCGACACCACGCTCGACGCGCTGTGAAGGGCAATCGCGCCGAGACCGTTGTCGCGCACGAAGTTCACGTTTCCGCGCTCTTGCCCGGGCACGTAGTCGTAGACGACCACCGGGAGCTGAGCGGCATTCGCTTCGGCCAGCGTTCCGGGGCCGGCCTTAGTGACGAGCAGATCGGCGGCGCGGAAATACTCGGGAATCTTATCAGTGAAGCCAAGCACGTGCATTCGCGTCGGCAACGAATCGGCGAGGTCGCGCAGCTTCTGCTCGAGGTGTTCGTTGCGGCCGCAGACCACGACGAGTTCGATCGGCAACTTGGCGCGCGCAAGCGCGAGCGTGGTCGAGAGCAGTTTGCCTCCGCCTTCGCCGCCGGCCATCAACATCACGACCGGCGTTTCGGCCGGAAGGAGCAACTGCTTGCGCAGCTGCGCCTTGCTGCCGGTAACGTCGTCGAACCTCGGGTGGATGGGATGGCCGAGCAAGCGCAATCGTGCCGACGGAACCCCCCGCGACAGCGCGCGTTGGTAGACTTCACGCGCTGGGACGACGACGGCATCGGCGTCTGCGACCAGCCACGACTCGTGGACCTTGCCAAGATCGGTGATAACCGTCACGACCGGTACGTGCTGCATGCTCGCGTCGTCGCGAGCGCGCAGAGCGGCGTGATTGAGCAGTGGATGGACCGAGACGATGACGTCGGGCCGGTAGTCGAGGAAGAGATCGCGCAGGCGCTCGCGGTAGAGTGGCTCACAGAACCGCACCAGCGCGCGATAGCGTCGCCGGCCATTGGTGGCGTAGTAGAGCGCGCCGTAGACCGGGGGTGCATAGCGCAGAGCCATGCTGTAGCCGAGCCCGAGCTGGGTGAGCGGGAAGGCACAGTGGGCGGCGACGTCCTCGATGCGAAACTCGAATGCGTGGGGCGAGGTGAACTCGGCGAGCGCTGCTCCGATCGCGTTGGCGGCGCTTCGATGGCCCCCGCCCGTATCAGAGATTAACAGAAGCGCTCGTTTGGTCATACGCTCTCCCGATTAGGCCCTGGCCGGCACCCTCCTCGTGGAGCGCCGACCGGCGTTGCGCGCTCGCCGGCTCGTTGGGGCAAGCCAAGCCAGAAGCGCTCGAGCCGGCGCGTCGTAGAAGCGGAAAATATCGCCAAACTCGATATCGGGGTTTCGGTGATGCCCGTCGTGGTCCTCGGGGAGCACGACTCCGAACGCCCGCAGGGCGGCGCGGAGCTTGGCAGGAGTACGCCAACCGAGTTCGGTCGTGTGGCGCCACCAGACGTGGAGCTGTCCGAGCGCGAGCCCGGCCAGTGCGCCCGGCCACGAGAGGCGCGCGGTGAACGCAGCGATGATGAGGTACGGTACGGCGCCGAGGAAACCGTCGAGGAGAACGGCGGGATTCGTCGAGATGACGGCATGATCGAAGTACGAGCGGCGGCGGTCGTGATGGGTACGCAGGTGGAGCGTGAACCAGAGATGCTGTGGAACGTGATAGAAGAACGTCGAGGCAAAGTCGCCCGCGACGAGCGTGACGATGAGAGCCGTAATGAAGAGCATGCGGGTCGTCTCCCTATGCGGCGGAATGCAGAATCATAGGATTTGGTTCTCGCTGGCGATCGTAACGTTGTGCGCTTGCACCTCATCTACCATATACCATAGAACCGGGCACGGTGATGCACCGGCCCGTCTCGATCGTGCCCTTAACTTGGTGTTAAGCTGGCCGTCGCCTGCCAACGTCGACGCGTTGAAGGGTGCGGTTCTACTGCGCGACGGCCCCGCGGTAACGCAGCCGGAGGTGGCGATCGCGCGTGCTATTCTGCACACCAATCCGCGCATCGAACAAGCCGCCGCGCTGCTTTTGGCCGGCGCGACCGTGCGCGCGGCGCGTGCACGGTCGCTGCCTCCGGAGTTTCTCGGAGCGACGTTTCTGCAAGAGTCGGCCTACGACGTCGGCGCGATATCGTCGGCCGGGGCGATCGGCCTCGCGCAGTTCATGCCCGATACCGCGGCGGGCATGGGCGTCGATCCGTTCGATCCGTACGAGTCGATCGACGGCGGCGCGGCGCTGCTCGGAGGGTACGTCGCGGCATACGGCGGCAAGTACGGCGATCCGTATACGATCGCCCTCGCTGCATACAATGCCGGCGGCGCGGCGGTCGAGCGCTATCGCGGCGTGCCGCCATATGCCGAGACGCGCGAGTACATCGCGCTGATCTTCGATCGCTGGGCCCGAATCGTCTCGTACGAGCGCAGCGGCGGAGTTTCTCCCGGCGCGTGGAAACGTAGCCGCCATTCGTAACCGCATCGTACGGCAACTCTTTTCACGTCAGCCGCTCGGGTGGACGGCATCGGCTACGACTGGGCCGCGCCTGCGCCGAGTCTTTGGGCTGGCCGGCGCTGACCGCGATCGGCTTGGGAACGATGCTCGGCGGCATCTTCCCGACTATCGGCGCGGGCGCGCACGCGGCCGGGCCGGCGGTGATTCTCGCCTACGTCCTCTCCGGCTTGGTCAGTCTCTGCGTCGCGCTCTGCTATGCCGAGTTTGCCTCGATGGTTCCGGTCGCCGGGAGCGCCTATACCTATGCCTACGCGACGCTGGGCGAGCTGGTTGCCTGGGTCATCGGCTGGGACCTGATCCTCGAGTACGGACTCTCGCTCGCGCCGACCGCGTCGTCACTCTCCGATTATTTTCAGCACATGCTCGGCAACGTCGGAATCGCCTTGCCAAGCTGGGCGCAGACGGCGAAACTTCAGCGGGCCCCATGTGCAGGTCGACCTTTTCGCGTCCATTGTACGCTCGCGGTGACGATCGCTGGTTGCGATTGGCATCCGTGAATCCGCCAGGGTCAATGGCGCGCTCGTCGTCCTGCAGATCGTTTCGATGCTGGTCTTCATCGCTGCCGTCGCGCACGCGATTCATCCGGCAAATTTGCGGCCGTTCGCGCCGTTTGGGTATCACGGCGTCGTGGCGAGCACGGCGCTCGTCTTCTTTGCGTATATTGGTTTCGACACGGTTACCGTCGCGTCGGAAGAGGCGAAACGCCCCGAGCGTGACGTGCCGATCGGCATCATTCTCGCGCTCGCCATCGGCGGAATCCTGTACGTCGCGCTGACGCTCTGCACCGTCGGCGTGATGCGCTTCGATCGGCTCTCCGAGGGCGCGGCGATGCTCGACGCGCTCGGATCGGTCAGCAAGAATCACGCCCTCTATTGGATCGTCGCGATCGGCGGCCTTGCCGGGAATGCGACCGTGATGCTCACCTCGTTGCTCGGCCAGGTGCGCATCTTCTACGTGATGGCGCGCGACAGGATGCTGCCGCCAGGCGTCGCGCGCATCCATCACGTCTTTCGCACGCCCGCGCGAATGACGCTGATGACCGGCGTCATCGTTGCCGTCTTCGCCGCGGTGCTGCCGCTTAACGGCATCTGCTGCAGCTGGTAAACATCGGTACGCTCGCGGCCTTTGCGATCGTTTGCGCGGGCGTGCTGGTCGTTGCGCGTCATCAATCCGACTGCGCCGCGGCCGTTCCGCGCGCCGTTGCTGCCCGCTCTTTGCGATCGCCGGTGCCGCCGCGTGCCTGTATCTCGTGACCGGACTTGCAGGGCGCGACGTGGGCCCGCTACGCGGTCTGGTTCTTCGTGCCGGGATGCTCGTCTACGCGCTTTATGGCTTCCGCAACTCGCGGCTGCGGGTCGAGGGTTTATAAAGGGGTCCTACCGGGCATTGGGGGATGAGAGGCACAAGTGACGATAGATAGTGCGGTATTCGACCGCTTCGAGCTCATCGAGGTCCCGCGATTGCGCGGCGTGCCCTCGTTCGCGCAAGACGTAGCGCGCGGCCTTGCGGCGAAACCCAAACGCCTGCCGTCGAAGTATTTCTACGACGGCGTCGGCTCCGCGCTCTTCGACGCGATCACCCGTCTTCCGGAGTATTATCTGACCCGCGCCGAGACCGAGATTCTCTCCGACTGGGGGTGGCAGATCGTGCGCGTGCTCGACGCGCCGTTGGATTTTCTCGAGCTTGGCAGCGGAAGCGCGATCAAGACGCGTCTTTTAATCGGCGAGGCGCTGCGCGTACAGCCGGAGTTGCGCTACAGCCCGATCGACATTTCGACCGAAGCGATCCACGCTTCGTCGATGGCTCTGGTCGAGTCCTTTCCGGCTCTCTCGGTGCGCGCCTATGCCGGCGACTACTTCGACGTTCTGGAATCGCACGCGGTGCGCATGGAGCGCAAGATGCTCGCGATGTTCATGGGATCGAACATCGGGAACTACGAGCCCGACGAGGCGAAGACGCTGCTCGGGCTGCTTGGCGCGGCGCTGCGTCCGGGCGACGGTCTCTTAATCGGCCTCGACCTCAAGAAAGATCGCGCCACGCTCGAACTTGCCTACAACGATCCGACCGGCGTTACCGCCGCATTCGATCGCAACCTTTTGGCGCGGATCAACCGCGAGCTTGATGCAGATTTCGACCTCGCCGACTTCTCACACGTCGTGCGCTACGACGAGATCCGTGGATCGGTCGACTCGTTCTTGGAAGCGCGGGCCGCCACCGTCGTCAACGTTCGCAGCATCGACCTCCGGGCGAAGTTTGAAGCTGGCGAGCGCATTCACACCGAGTCGTCCTACAAGTTCACCGATGACGAGGTCATCGCGCTCGGTCGCTCCGCTCGGTTCCGGCCGGAATCGGTCTGGCACGACCGCAACAAGCGCTTCAGCGTCCATCTGCTCGTGCGCGAGTAGCGCGAGAGGTTCTGCAGGCAGGAAGCGGTCGCCGAGGCGGTAACGTACCGTTCGATGCGCGCACGCGCGTCTTTTTCGTGCGGCTCCCTTCACGAGGAACTCTCTGATGCTACGACGCCTTCTCGCATTCGCAACTGCATTCGCTTGGCTCGCCGGCTGTGGTGGCCGAGCGAGCGGCCCGATTCCTCCGGCGGCGTTCGGCGCCAGGCGTGGTTTCGCCGGGCGCGCTATCGCCCGACCATAACGTCAACGAGCTCCCCGAGCCGCCGGTCGTGCGCGCGGTCCACGGCGTCGCGAAGGTCTCGATCATTGCCGACATCAATCCGGCCACCGGCCTTCCTGGATTCCTCTACGACGGAATACACGGCATATCGCCGACGATTCGCGTCAACCCCGGCGATGCGATCGACATCGAGCTCACCAACCAGCTGCAGTCCGTCAAGGGCATCAGCGACGACATGAACCTGCACTTTCACGGCTTGGGCACTTCGCCTAAAGCGCCCGCAGACGACGTCCTCACGATGCTCGCCAAGCCGGGCCAGACGCTGCACTACGTCGTGCGCATTCCGAAGAATCAAGAGCCGGGTCTCTACTGGTACCATCCGCACGTGCACGGGCAGACGAACTATCAAGTCGGCGAGGGCGGCATGTCCGGAGCGATCGTCGTCGACGGAATCAAGAGCCACATCCCCGGCCTGGCGAAGATGCGCGAGCGCATCATCATCGTCCGGTCGACCGGGATCGGCACGACCATCCAGCCCCAGGACGATCCCGACGAAGACGCCGCAGCGGCCGGGTCGGGCGACATGATGGACGGGATGAGCGAGATGGGCTCGATGGCCGCGATGCACCCGCTCAACTCGAACAAGCACCCGTGCCAGACCAAGGACCACCTCACGACGACCCTAAACGGCCAGCTGCACCCGGTCATCACGATCGCCCCGCACGAAAAGCAGTTCTTCCGGCTGGTCAACGCGACCGGTCACAAGACGCTCAATCTGGCGATCGAGGGCGTGAAGTTCGAAGTCGTCTCAATCGACGGCTTTCCGCTCGATACGTATCCGGGCACGCCGCCGACCCTGACGCGAGTCGAACATCATCATTCCCCCGGCCGCGCGCGCCGAGTTCGTCGTCACCGGCCCGGCAGCCGGTCACGCGAAGTTCCAGACGCTCTGTTACTTTACCGGACCGAACGGCGACCCCGATCCGCAAATCCTCCTGGCCAAGATCAAGGCGCCCGTACGCGGGCAGGATGGCGGGGACTTCGACCAGCGCCCGCTCACCGTCGGTGCGCCGCTCCCGCAGAATGCGTACACCGAGCCGCTGCCGCCGATCGCCGCGAAGCGCCTCGTCGTCTTTAGCGAAGGACCGAAGCCAGGCTTCTACATCAATGGGAAGTCGTTTTCGATGAAGGCGCCGCCCATGTTCGTCGTGCACACGGGCACGGTCGAAGAGTGGACGGTCAAGAACGTTACGCAGGAGATCCACGACTTCCACATCCACCAAATACACTTCGTCGTCGAGAGCGTGAACGGCGTCAAAGAGAAGCATCCGTTCTGGGCCGACAGCTTCATCGTTCCGCATCGCGCGCCCGGGGGCAAGCCGGGTGAGGTCGTGATGCTGATGGATTTCCGGGATCCGATCATCCGAGGCACGTTCTTGTTCCACTGCCACATCCTCGATCACGAAGACTTAGGGATGATGGCGAAGATCGAGGCGATCTAGCCTGCTAGGTTAGCGAACCCTCGTGACGGCGCGCGCCTCGTTCGACGAGGCGCAGCGCCGCATCGACGGCGATCGCCAGCGCGCAGGCCGCCAGGCTTCCGGCGACGATCATCTGCGGCTGATGCAACGTCAGGCCATTGAAGATCAGCACGCCAAGGCCAACCCCCCCGACGTAGCCGCCAAGCGTCGCGATCGCGATCATCGCGATCGCCGCGATCCGCACGCCGCCAATCAAGACCGGAAGCGCGAGCGGGAACTCGACGCGCAGCAGCACCTGCTGCGGCGACATGCCCAGACCCCGCGCCGCGTCGACCTGCGCGGGATCTACGCCGGTGATGCCCGCGGCGACGTTGCGTGCCAGCATGAACTGCGCGTAGACGACCAGGGCGACGAAGATCGGCGTAAAGCCTAGTCCGAAGAGCTCGACCAGCACCGCGAGCAGCGCGAGGCTGGGGATCGTGTAGATCGCGCCGAGGGTGCCCAGCAGCCAAGGCGCGGCCCGCGGGCTGCGTGCGGCGTAGAGACCGAGCGGCAGCGCGAAGAGGAGCGCAACGGCGAGCGCGAGCGCGACCAGTTCGAGATGAACGGCGGCCAAGGCGGCGATGCGCGCGGGATGAGCTGCGAGATAGTTCATTGCTCCGGCGAGCGCAGCTGCTCGCGCGCGCGCATGAAGTACGCACGATAGACGTCGTCGCCGGCGTGAACCAGCTCGCGCACGTACGCCGTGGCCGGCCGGTCGAGTATCTCGAGCGGTGTCGCGACTTGCTCGAGCCGCCCGCCGTGCATGACGACGATGCGGTCGGCCAAGCGGAAGGCCTCGTCGACGTCGTGGGTGACGAAGAGCGTCGTCGTCTGCATTTCGGCCACGATGCGCACGAGCTCGCGCTGCAGCGCGGTGCGCACGAGTGCGTCGACCGCACCGAATGGCTCGTCCATCAGCAGCGCGCGCGGGCGCGCTGCAATCGCCCGCGCCACGCCTATGCGCTGCGCCTCGCCGCCCGAGAGCTGGTGCGGATAGCGCGTCCGGTAGGCCGGCGGATCCAAACCGACCAGGCCGAGCAGCTCGTCGACGCGCTCGGCGATCGCTGCATGATTCCAGCCTACCAGCGACGGGACGACGGCGATGTTCTGTGCTACCGTCATGTGCGCGAAGAGCCCGACGGCCTGAATGACGTAGCCGATGCCGCGTCGCAGCTCGACCGGATCGAGCTGCGCGACGTCACGTCCGTCGATCGTCACGCTTCCCGAGTCGAGCGGAACGAGCCGGTTGACGGTGCGCAGCAGCGTCGATTTGCCGCACCCCGAGGGGCCGAGAAGGACGACGAGCTCGCCCCCGCCCAGCTCGAACGAGACGTCGTGCACTGCGGCGCGATCCGCGTCCGGATAGCGAACGGTGACGCCCTGGAAGCGAATCGGCGCCGCGCTCAACGTGTTGCCGCCTTCCCGCTCTCGACCGAATCGAGGAACGCCGAGGCGACGTCGGCCGGATCCTGCTGCGAGTTCTCGATGGCGGCATTCATCGCTCGCGCGGCGCGATCGGTGATATGCGGCGATACGGCGTTGAGAATCGTGGCGATCTGCGGCCGCGCGCGGAGTGCTTCGGCGCGAACGACCGGCGCGATGTTATATGCCGACCAGAAGTTGCGGTCGTCACGCAGAACGAGCAGCGCATCGTCGGCCAGCGCGCCGTCGGTAGTGAAGGCGCTGGCGATCTGCGCTTGACCGCCGAGCAGCGCGCGGTACTTGAGCGCGATGTCGTACGTGCGGATCTCGCGGAAGCGGAAGCCGCCGTAGAATCGCTGCAGACCGGGCAGGCCGTCGGGGCGAGCGAGAAACTCCTGGATCGTCGCCAGGCTCAGCCGCCCGGCGGCCGCCGAGACATCGGAGAGCGTCTCGAGCCGTTCGCTCTTGGAGATCACGCGTGTCGTGGCCAGCGCCTGCGAATCGTTCATCGGGGACGGATCGAGCCAGACGATCCCATACCGATTCTTGAAGAGGCTGCGAGACCACGGCATAGGCCTTGCGCGAGTTGTGAATCGGCGGAAGGTGGAGCACGTCGATCAGCGCGGTGCCGGTGTACTCGGGATAGAGATCGATGTTGCCGCGCTTCATCGCCGCCATCGCAATCTGCGTCGAACCGAGGTTGAAGAGCCGCTCGACGCGCATGCCGGCTGCGTTCCAGTGCCTGCGCGTAGATCTCGGCGATCGCGAAAGACTCGGTGAAGTTCTTCGATCCGACGCGAACGCGGGAAGGGTCGAAGGCGCAGCGAGCCAGCAGCGGCGATGCGCCGAGAAGCACGAGGGCTCGTGCGCGCGAGGGACTCACGCTCGCGCTGCGATTCGCCGGCCGGCAGCGCCCAGCAGCAGGTCGGCGCTCAGCGCCAGCACCGCAACCGCCGCCGCGCCGGTGAAGAGCAATGTGGCGTCGTCGGTCTGCAGGCCGCGGACGATCTCGTCACCCAATCCGCCCGCTCCGATGAACGTTGCCAGCGTCGCGCTCGCAATCGTCTCGGTGGCTGCGGTACGCATGCCCGTGAACGAAACCGGCAGAGCGAACGGGACGACGACCGCAACGAAGCGCTGCAGCGGCGTCATCCCCATCCCGGTCGCCGCGTCGAGCGCCGCCGCCGGCACGCCGCGAATGCCGAGGTCGACGCTGATCACGATCGGCGGGATCGCGAGCAGAGCAAGGGCGATGACCGCGGGTACCGTGCCGACGCCGAGCCAGGGAAGGAGCAGCATCAAGACCGCCAGGCTTGGAATCGTCCGGCCGATTCCGGCGCAGGCGAGCACCGCGCCGCGCAACCGCGCCGACTCGGCGGCCAGGACGCCCAGGGGCAGGCCGGCGAGCAATGCCAATGCGAGCGCCGAGAGAGCGAGGGTAAGGTGTTGGGCGACGTGCACCCACAGATCGGCCATCCGCTCGCGTTTTTGGCGGTTCGGGAGGCGAAACCCGGCCCCCAGCGCTAAGCAACGGGAACTCGATGATTACGCAGCCGCAAACGCCGGGCCAGGCTACAAAGCCGGTCGCTCTCGACGATCCCTCGCTCTATATCAGTCGCGAGCTCTCGTGGCTCGAGTTCAACGATCGCGTTCTCGAAGAGGGGCTCGACGCGCGCAACCCGCTGCTCGAGCGGTTGAAATTCGTCGCGATCTACGGCACCAACCTCGACGAGTTCTTCATGATCCGCGTCGCCGCGATCAAGCAGCAGATCGAAGCGCAGGTCGTGCGACGCTCCGAGGACGGCCGGACGCCGACCGAACATCTCGCCGCGATCTCCGAACGCCTGCGCCTCTCGCTGCCGCTCCAGATGCGGCTGCTCAACGAAGAACTGCTGCCGGCGCTCGAACGCGAGGGCATTCGCTTGGTGCGCGTCGCCGAGCTCGACGATGAAACGCAGGCGGCGCTCGAACGAACCTTCGACGAGAGCGTCTTTCCGGTGCTGACGCCGCTGGCGGTCGACAGCGGCCATCCCTTTCCTTACATCTCGAATCTCTCGCTCTCGCTCGCGGTCGAACTCGAGGAGACGACCCGTGACGGCGTCGAGCTCCACTTCGCGCGCGTCAAGATTCCGCCGACGCTGCCGCGATTCGTGCCGCTCGAGGACTCGACGCCGGACGACCGGCGTTTCGTGCTGCTCGAAGACCTGATCGCCCATCATCTCGACGGCCTCTTCCCCGGTATGCACGTGCGCGAGTCGTACCTCTTCCGGGTAACGCGCGACGCCGACCTCGATCTGCAAGAAGACGAAGCCGACGACCTGTTGCGCGCCATCGAGTCGGAGCTGCGGCGGCGCCGTTTCGGCGAACCGGTGCGCCTGGAGATCGAGCGCGGCATGCCCGAGTACATGCGCGATTTGCTCTGCAGCTCGCTCGACTTGGCCGCCGTCGATTCCTACGAGATCGAGGGCATGATGGCGCTCAGCGATCTCTGGCAGATCGCGAATCTGCCCGGATACGCAGAAGCTGCGCGATAAGCCGTTCTTGCCGGCGATTCCGAAGGGCCTGATCGGCGTTACCGACATCTTCGCGCAGGTTCGCGAGGGCGATATCCTGCTGCATCATCCCTACGAATCGTTCGATCCGGTGATTCAGTTCTTGCAGCAGGCCGCCGAGGACGAGAAGGTGCTTGCGATCAAGGCGACGCTCTATCGAACCTCGGGAAAGAACTCGCCGATCGTTCGCGCGCTGCTCACCGCGGCCGAGAATGAGAAGCAAGTCGCCGTGATCATCGAGCTCAAGGCGCGCTTCGACGAAGAGAACAACATCGAATGGGCGCGACGGCTCGAGCGCGCCGGGGCGCACGTGGTCTACGGCTTCGCCAATCAGAAGGTACACGCCAAGACGTTGCTCGTCGTGCGCGAGGACGACGATGGCCTGCGCCGCTACATGCACTTCGGCACCGGCAACTACAACGAGAAAACGGCTCGGCTCTACACCGATTTGAGCCTCTTTACGTGCCGTTCGGAGCTCGGAACCGACGACGCCCAGCTCTTCAACGCCCTCACCGGATTTTCAAAGGTTACCGATTACGAGGAGCTTTGGGTCGCGCCCGTGACGTTCCATCGCGAGCTGATCGCCCGTATCGACCGCGAGACCGAGCACGCTCGCGCCGGGCGTCCGGCCGGAATCCGCGGCAAGATCAACGCGATTACCGAGGGCGACGTCGTGCGGGCGCTCTACCGCGCTTCGCAAGCGGGCGTTCCAATCGACTTGCTGGTTCGCGGAATGTGCGTGCTGCGCCCCGGCGTTGCGGGCGTCAGCGAGAACATTCGCGTGCGCAGCATCGTCGGGCGCTTTCTCGAGCACTCGCGCATCTTCGTCTTCGAGAACGGCGGCGATCGCGAGACGTACATCGCGAGCGCCGATTGGATGGGGCGTAACTTGATCGGCGCGTCGAACTCGCCGTCCCCGTGCTCGATCCGGTCATCGCCGAGACGCTCGGCTCGCACATTCTCAGCGTGCTGCTGGCCGACAACGTCAAGAGCCGCGAGCTGCGCAACGACGGAACGTACCGGCGTCTCTCACCGAGTACCGGCGAGATGCCGATCGACGCGCAGCGCGTCTTTCTTACTCAAGCGCAAGGTCTCGGATAATCTTCCACTCGTGCGGCATCACCGGCTGCACCGAGAGGCGCTGCCCGCGCTTGAGCAGGGCCATCCCGACCAGTCGGGGCTCGGCGCGCATGCGCGCCAGCGTCACCGGATTGGGCAGCGTCTCGACGTAGGCGACGTCGACCATGAACCAGATCGGCTTATCGGGCTTAGCGCGCCCGTCGAAGTACTCGCTCTCGCGATCGAACTGGGTGAAATCCGGATAGGCGGCCTTCACCACCTTGCAGATGCCGACTGCGGCAGGCTCGGCGATGCTCGAGTGGTAGAAGAGCCCGAGATCGTCCGACGCGCATCTCCATCATGTTGTTGCGCGCTTGAAAGTTGCGCACGCCGGTCCAGGGCGTCGTTCGGTCTTTGCGGAGCTGCTCGAACGAATAGGCGCTCGGCTCGGTCTTGAAGAGCCAATAACGCGGCATCGAGGCTCCTAGACCGGCTTACCTGCGAAGCGGCGAGCCGCCCGAGCCGACGCTGACCGTTATCGCCTGGGCTCCCGTCGCCGGATGCAGCGTCTTGAAAGGGTCGCCGCCGTCCGGATACTTCCAAAAAACGACTTTTTTATCGGGCGTAGCGACCAGCGTATCGCCTTGGATCCAAGATTGGCCGGGATCGCGGGCGCGCCAGTTGTGGTAACGCGTGCCTTTGCCGACCGTGGCGGTCGAGCCCGAAATCTGTATCCGGAAGATGCGCTCGAGCTGTTTTTCTTGCCCGAGCTTAGGATCGGCCCACGATTGCAGCGCGAACGCGGTGCCGTCCCACTGCGCGTGACCGACGATGCCGATGGTTACGTCGAACGTCACGGTCGTTAGCGCGGAGCTTCCTATGGCAAGCATGGCGCCGACGTTGCTGCCGCTGGTGACGAAGAGGTTACCGGAGTCGTCGTAGGCCGGCTGCGCGAAGGTGCCGAGATTACGGTTCTTCAAGACCATGCGGCGCCTTCGACGCACTCGCGTAGATTGCGACGCTGCTGAGCGAAGTTCTTCGCGTTGTTGATCGTGACGGCGAGATTTGCGCTCGTGGGATCGTCCGAACAGGCAACGGCGAGTTCGTTCCTCGGTATCTGGAGCGTCGCGATCGGCGTCGTTCCGCCGTGCGCGTACTCATAGACGTAGCCCGCAACGCCGCCTTTTTCGTGGCGGTTCGCCGCGATGAAGACGTTACCGACGCCGTCGGAACACATGCCGCTGATCTGACCCGGCGCCTTGAACGTTCCGGCATCGGTCCCGCTCGGATAGTTGAAAATGGAGACCTTGTTCGTCGCGCCGCCGACATAGAGCAGATCGCCGCCCGAGCCGCTGGAATCGCTGCGTAGCGCAGAAGCCGGCAGGTTGAGCGCAGGCTGGTTCGTCGCGCACGCGGAGAGCGCAACGCCGAGGGCGCAAAGAGTTAACACGGCGCGCGTAGCGCCAACGATCGTCTGCAACAAAACGAGTGCTCCTTGAAGGGGTTCTACGTCAGCCCCGCCAGGCCAGAATGCCATCGAAGCGCTCGCTTTACCTGCAAAGGGTATGTTATCGTAGGGCGGCGATGCAGAGACGAGTCATTCGAGCGGTCGAGCACGGTTGGGAGGGCATCGAGGCAAGCGGCTACGCTCCCGGCACTCCGGGAACGGGCGTTGCGCGCCACACGATCGTCGGCAGCCGGAAAAGCAGTCCAACCGAACCGGGGCCGCAGATGGAGCTGCGTTATTTTGAAGTGCAGCCTGGCTCGGCCTCGCGCTTGGAGAAGCACGAGCACGAACACTACGTGATCGTGCGCACCGGGCTGGGATACGCCGTCATCGGCGACACCGCGACCGAACTCTCACCGAACGACGTCGTCTACGTCGGTCCGCTCGAGTTGCATCAGTTCGTGAATCGCGGGGAAGAGCCGTTCGGCTTTTACTGCTTTGTGGATACGTGCCGCGATTTCTCGCAAACGCCGACCGAGGAAGACCTCGCGCGGCTCGAGGCGTCGCCGGCCGGCGCGGTCGCTAAACCCTTCGCCGTTCCGCCGCCTGCGCGCCGCTAATCGATGGGAGCGCCGACCTCGACCGGGCGCGAGGGGTCTGCGCACCACTCGCTCCACGATCCGTTGTAGACGCGCGAGCCTTCGAGCTGGGCGTGAGCCATTGCCAGGTATGAGACCGCAGCGGAGACGCCGGAGCCGCATTGATGCACGGTTTGCTTCGGATCGAGACCCGTTTGCGCGAACTCCGCGCGCAGCTGCTCGGGCGGTTTCATCTTTCCATCGGCGTCGAAGTTCTCTTTGAACCAACGGTTCTTTGCTCCGGGAATGTGTCCGGCCACCGGGTCGATCGGCTCGCTCTCGCCGGCAAAGCGCTCCCTCGTCCGCGCGTCGAGCAGCTGCATCGCGGGATCGTTGAGGTGCGCGAGCACGTAGCCGGCCTCTACGAGCATCTCCGGGTGAAGCCGCAGCGTCAAAGCTCCTTCGTGCGACGCGACCGAGCGCGCGCCGGTTACCGGATAGCCGAGCGCGCACCACGCGGCGAACCCGCCGTCGAGAACGGCGGTCGCCTCGTGACCGATCCAGCGCGCGAGAAACCAGAAGCGCGGTGCGAACATATCGCCGCCGGCATCGTAGGCGACGAGTTGCGTCTGGTCATCGACGCCGCAGTTGCGCAAGAAACGCGCGAACGATTGCGGATCGGGCAGGGGATGGCGGCCGTTGCGCCCGGTCTTGGGGCCGGCGAGATCGTCTTCGACCGATGCGAAGAAGGCGCCCGGAATGTGCGACTCCGCGTAGAGCCGGCGCCCGAGCTCGAAATCTCCCAACGAGTGCCGGCAATCGACGATGACGAGATCGCGGTCGGCCGAGCCTTTCGTGCAGTGCCTCCGCGGAAACGATCGTCTTGAGCAAGGTTAGCGGAGTTCGATCGTCTGCTTCGGTGCGGGCTGCGCGTCTCCAAAGGCCTCTTTGAGCGCCGTCTGCAGCTCACCGCTCTGTGCCATCGGCCCGAGAACGTCGGTATCGCCGCAGAACTTGCCGTTGATGAAGACTTTAGGCAGCGTCGGCCACTCGGTCATTGCGGAGAGCGCTTCGCGTTTGGGCACGTTCTCGAGCACGTCGATGACTTCGAACGGATACCCGAAGTGGTTGAAAAACTCGATCGTCTCGAGCGTGAAGCCGCAGCGCGGCGCGCTCTTCGTCCCTTTCCCGTAAACTAGGATCGTGTTTGCGGCGATCTCGCGCGCGATCTCTTCCTTGATATCTTCGGCCATAACTCTCTCCTTAACCCTCCGAAACGACCGTTGTGAGCTCGACGGCGTGAACTCGCCCGTCCCGCAGCGCGGCTTTGAGCGCGCCGTAGACGATCTGGTGCTGCTCGATCAAGGTCTTACCCTTGAATGCCTGCGAGTGCACGGTGAGGTTGAAGTGATCCATCGTCCCGGTGCGATCGAAAATTCTGACCTCGGCGTCAGGGATCTCGGATCGAATCAGTCTTGTGAGGTCGTCGTTCTCGATCATGATTTCAAGCGGGGCGAGCGGGAGTTCAACGCCTCGGCCAACCCGCGCGCTTCGCCCAGGGTTTCGGGAAGCCGGGTCGCTCCCTTGGCCAGCGCGGCCGTCAGCCCGCTTGCGAGAACGATGCCGCTCACGCCGATCAGCACCGCCGGAACGCCGCGCGCGCGCAGCGGTCCGAGCTCGAGGGTGAAGACTCCGTTGGACTCGCGCCAGCCCACGAAAGAAGGCGCGCACGCGCCTGGCCCGGTCATTCATAGCCGTCGCTTCTACGACGGCGCTGAGGGGGAGGCCTCGTCCGCACGAGGGAGCGAACTTGGCCGCCTATGCTCCCTTTCCTGATCGCGGCCTGCTGCTTGGTGAGTGGCACGGTGCACTCCGCCAGCGGCCCGCCGATCGCCCGCGCCGAGCTTACCGTTCGCGGTCCCAAGAGCGCCGCGACGACGACCGACGCGAAGGGCAATTTCTCGATCGAGCTATCACCCGGCCGCTACGATCTCACGGTCGTCGCGCACGGATACGCGTCGGTCACCGTCAACACCGGGGATATCACCGATGGCGCGCACATCGAGGTCGTGCTCGAGCCAAGCGACGCGCCCAAACTGCGCACGATCGGGCAGGTTACCGTTAACGGCGGATACACGCTCAATCGCAACGTCATTCCCGAAGCGTCCGTCTCGCGCGCGCAGATGGATGCGCTGGGCTACACGCAAGTCTTGGAGGCCTTGCAGGACGTTCCATCGGTGATCGTCCAGCGCCCCGACGCCGGCGCTCCGACGACGCCGGCCGTCGTTTCATTGCGCGGCCCGGATCCCTCGGAGGCGATGGTGACGCTCGACGGCCAGCAGCTCAACGACGGCAACACCGGCGACATCGATCTCTCGCAGTTCGCCGTTCCCGCGTTTAGCAGCGTGAACGTGACCGAAGGGCTAGGGCCGACCGACTTGGAGGGGAGTAACACGTTCGGCGGCGCCGTTAACCTGGTCTCGATTCGGCCGACGCTGGACGACCATTTCGCCTTCTCCGGGTCGGTTGGATCCTACGGCACGACGCAGACCTGGCTCAACGCGACCGGGACGATCGGGAAGCTCGGATACGCGTTCGCGGGCAACAGCTATCATCAGGCAGGTCAAGTCGATCAGTTCTCATGGGTCGTCCCAGCGAACAATTTGCCGGTCTACTGCGGTCCGCAGACCAAGACCAAGACGCCGAACTGCCCGTTCTACACGCACCTCGGCTCGTCGATCGCCGCGCTGCTCGGTACCGTGAACCTCGACTACAATTTCTCGCAGCGAGCCGATCTCGGCGTCCGCATCTTCTCGCTGGGCGACAACCGCGACGAGTCGAGCGCGCTCAACGGAATCGCCGGCAACTCGACCTGCGTCTTCGCGGGAGCGGGTCCCGGCTGCGGCTTCGCGCCTTCTCCGAGCTCGTCGAACGTCGTCGCCAACCCGGTCTTCGGCGACCACATCGGTCAGGGCAGCGCGAACTTCGCGCAGAGCATCAGGGCGTACGATGTATACGGGCGCGCGCCGATCGGTTCGGGAACGATGCTCGCCGACTTCTACGCCACCGACAACAACGTCGATTTTCAGGGCGGCGCGATCTCGCCCTACGACGTCTCGCATCTCGACACGCGCTATAACGAAGGGCTTTCCTGGGGGCGCACGTTCGACGCGAGCGAGTTCGCCTTCGGCGGTTACGCTCGGCAAGAGTCCCTCTCCGGCCTCGGCTTCGCCCAGACGCAGTCGCAGAGCATCAATTCGTATTTCTTCCGCGGCGCACAGCAGCTCGGCAGCAGCGTTCGGCTCTCCGGCGGCCTCTATGACGCCAACTACTCGACCTTCGGCAACACGCTGAACTGGCGGCTGGGCATCAGCGACGATCTCGGCTCGTCGAGCGTCGTGCGCTTCTCGGCCGGCACGGGGTTCCGTGCGCCGCTGCTCGCCGAGCAGTACTTCTTTCCGCCGGTGCTTGTCGGCGGCAAGCTTCAGCCGAATCCCGCGCTCGGGCCGCCCGACCAGAATTGCGTCGTTCCCAACGGGAACCCGCTCGAGAAGCCCGAGCACGCGACCGAGTACGAACTGGGCTTCTCGCATATCTTCTCCAGCCGTCGAATCTCGACGTCTCGATCTATCGCTCGAACCTGCGCGATACGATCGAGAACTTCTATCCGGGAGGCGGCGCGCAGAGCTTCTGCGGCACGCCGCAGGGCTTCGCTTACGTGATCCCGATCAACATCGGCAACGCGGTTTACGAAGGCGCCGAGGCGCGCTACAAACAGTTCTTCCCGCGCGCGCACCTCACCGCGTCGCTCTCCGTATGGTCTCAACGTCGCGTATCCGTACGCGCTCGGGCCGTTCGTCTCGAACCCCACATCGGGCGGCACGCTGGTCGAGAACGAGCAGTTTCTCGGCGTTCCGCAGCAGCAGGGTTCGGCGGTGCTCACTTGGGCGCTCAACGGCTGGCACGCCTCGACGGCGATTAGCATCGCCGGCCGCAACAACACGCTGAGCCAGCCGCCGTATACGCTGGTCGACGGCGCGATCGGCAAGAACTTCGGGAAAGTCGACTTTACGCTTGCCGCCACGAACATCTTCAACGCCGTCTCGGGACCGTTCACCCTCTACGACGCCGGCGTACCGTATCGGGGCCTCATCGCCGGGCCGAACAACACGCAGTTCGCAGGCGACCTCCCGACCGATCAGCTCAACATTCTGCCGGCCTCGATAAAGTTCATCATTACCGTGCATCAGTAGCGCAGCGATGAAAGCGGTGCGTCTGCACGAGATCGGCGGCCCGGCGAATCTGCGCGTCGACGATATCCCGGTGCCGAAAATCGGCGAGGGCGAGGCGCTGGTCCGCATCGCTGCGGCGGCGCTCAACCGGCGCGATCTCTTCGTGACGCAGGGACTCTACCCGAATATCCGCTTGCCGGTGACGCTCGGCTCCGATGGAGCCGGCACGATTGCCGATCTCGGGGGCGTCGTCATGGATCTGCGCGAGGGCGATGAGGTCGTGATCGATCCGATGCTCGGTTGGGGTGACGATCCGCGCGTCTGGGACGCGCCCAACGCAACGATCCTCGGCATGCCGCGCGACGGAACGCTCGCGCAGTACACCATCGTGCCGGTCGACAATCTCTATCGTAAGCCGGCGAGCCTCTCGATCGAGGAGGCGGCAGCGATTCCGCTGGCCGGGCTGACCGCGTATCGTGCGCTCTTCACGCGCGGTGAACTGAAGGCCGGAGAAACGGTACTAATTACCGGAGTCGGCGGCGGCGTGCAGACCTTGATGTTGCTCTTTGCCAAGCACGCCGGCGCGCGCGCGATCGTGACCTCGAGCAGCGACGAGAAGCTGCGCAGGGCGACCGAGCTCGGCGCCGACGTGACGATCAACTACGCGACGACTTCGGATTGGCAGAAAGCCGCGCGCGCTGCCGGTCCGATCGATCTCGTCGTCGATTCGTCGGGCGGCGAAACGTTTGCGCGCGCGCTCGAAGCGATCCGTCCGGGCGGCCGCATCGTCTTCTACGGCGGTACGACGGGCGACGCGACGATCAAGATGTTCCCGCTCTTCTGGAAGCACGTCAGCGTGCTCGGTACGTCGATGGGCAGCCCGCAGGATTTTGCCGGCATGCTGGCGCTCTTTGATGCCGGCCTGCGCCCCGCGATCGATCGCGTGTTGCCGATCGACGACGCGCGCGCGGCGTTCGAGCGGCTCGCCGAGTCGAGTCAGTTCGGCAAGGTCGTACTGCGCGTCGATCCTTCGGGCTGACCGTCGCAGCTGCCGTTGGGCGCCGGCTGATTGCGATAGATCGGTCCGGGATAGGCGACCGGCAGCCCGGATCGCGGATAGAGGATCACCTTGACCTGGTCGTTCGGCGTAAGCATTCGTTCGCACTTGATGACGGCGCGCGTCTTCGATTTGGCGTTTCCGCCGATCCAGAGGTCGAACCAGAGCTTGTAGCAGCCATTGCTTCCGCTGCCGGTCGGCGGCCCCGACGCGGCGCAGTCGTCCTCGCGGATGAAGTACTGCTTGATAAACGGCACGTAGATCTTGATGCCGTAGGGAATGCGCTTGTTGTTCGAGCGTTCGGTGGCGAAGGTCGTCGGGTTGCAGTAGCTTCCGTCGCCTCCGGCACGTCTGTGAATGATCGGATGCGCGATCTTCTTTCCCGGCGGCGAGTTATCGGGCCAGCCGTAGAAGGTGATCGTCGCCTGCACGTTGGTCGGATCGACCTTGGTGACGTAGCACGAGCTGGGCTGCGCCGCGTTCGTCAGCGGCGGCAGCACCGGTCCACTCGATTGCGTGCAGGACGCCACCGAGAGCATCCCGGCTAGTAAGAAGAGCATTCTGCCCGTTGGCGATGCGAGCATATCGAGACTCCCCCTGTCGGCTATGCTCCGGCGAGACGGTACTCGTAGAGCGTTTCAAGCCGGATCTCGGCTCCAAGCTCGGCCGTAATGACCGCGGCTTCCTCCGGGCCGACGAGTTCTTCGATTCTCGGGTTGAGCATCACCGACTCCTGCGCGGTCATCGCGCGGTCGAGCCGCTGCGCGGTCACGCGCCCTTCGTCGTAGAGCGCCTCAAGATGGGCGAGAATCTGCCGAGCCATTGCCGGCCAGAGCACGTGACGCTCTGGTCCGTAGATCGCGCGCACGAGGTCGGGTATCGTCTTCGAGCCTCCGCGCAGGGCGGTCGACGATCTGCTCTTCGCGCATCTTGCGGTGCGCGATGTACTCCGCGATTTTTGCCGGCGGGTCTTCGACCGGTGGACCGTGTCCGCCGAAGATCGTTCGCGCGTCGCCGAACTCATCGATAAGGCGCTGCAGCGTGTGCTGATAGGGGCGCATCGCTCCGCCGGGCGGCGCGACCACGACGGTGCCCTCGCCGAGGATGACGTCGCCCGTGAAGAGCGCGCGCTCCTGGGGAAGATAGAAGATCGCGTGGTCGTCGGCGTGACCCGGGGCGTCGATGACTCGCAAGCTCGTGTTGCCGGCGCGCAGGTCGCCTTCGAGCGGCAGGTCGCGGTCGTGCGCGACACGGCTACGGGGATGAGCGTAGACTCTCGCGCCGGTGGAGGCGGCGAGCGCGGCGGCGGCCGGCGCGTGATCGGGATGCCCGTGCGTGATCGCGATCGTGGCGATCCGCAGCGATTGCGATGCAGCCGCTGCGATCAGCGCCGCGACGTGACTTGCAATCGGCGGACCGGGGTCGATGACCAGCCCGTGGCCGCGCTCCGCAGTCGAGCAGGTACGAGTTCGTACCCGAGAGCGTCAGCGCCGACGGGTTGGGCGCGCGGAGTAGCGTTACCATGCGTTCTCTAGCGCAGCTGGGATTTCAAAGCCGCCGCCGGCCGCATCGGTCGGCTCGACCGTAACGACGTCTTTGCCGCGCGCGAAGTTGAGCGCCTCGTCGACCGAGTCGAAGCGTGCGAGGCGCTCGAGATGTTTGATCGTCGGGTAGACCAAGTGTATCTCTCCGGCGCGGAAGCGCGCGAGCGCTTCGGAGGGCGGTATCCAGATGCCGTCGTGCGTTTCGAGCGCGTCGGCTCGTGCTACTTGATCGAGCGGCGCAACGGCAAAGAAGAAGTGCGTGTCGTAGCGGCGCGGCTCGCTCTGCGGCGTGATCCAATGCGAGAATCGCGTGAGCGCTTCGGTATCGGGCCTCCACTGGTGGCCGCGCAGGAAGTCGGAGAAGGTCAGGGTTCCCTCGAGCACCGCGGCCCGCTCCTGCGCAACTCGCTTCCAATCGACCTCCGCGGAGACGATCGGAAGCTGTTTTGCGGTCTTAGCGAAGAGCACGCCCGCCTCTTCGAAGAGCTCGCGAACGGCCGCGAGGAACAACGCTTGCTCTGGTCCCGACTCGTCCTGCGCTTCGACCGTTCCGCCGGGAAAGACGAACGCGTCGGGCGCAAAGCTGCTGTGCGCGCTGCGACGCGTCAAGTAGAGTTCGAAGGTTGGGCGCGCCAGGATGACCGTCGCCGCTAAGCGCGCGTTGCTCACGCGGCAAGTCTTGCCGCCCGTTTGCGGCGAAAACCTCTCCCATGCGGATAGCGCTGGGCAGCGATATGGCGGGTGAGCTTCCCGAGGCGATCGATCGGTGGCTGAGGGAACGCGGTCACCAGGTTAGCCGCTTCGGCGCCCTTGCTCCGGCTGCGAACGACGCATGGCCTTCGGTCGGCCGCGACGTCGGCACCGCCGTCGCGCGCAACGAGGCCGAATCCGGCGTACTCTGCTGCTGGACCGGCACGGGCGTCAGCATCGCGGCCAACAAGGTTGCCGGCGTGCGAGCGGCACTCTGCGCCGATGCGGCGACCGCTGCCGGGGCCCGCGAGTGGAACGACGCCAACGTGCTCTGCCTGAGCCTTCGGGCCACCTCGATCCCGCTCGCCCAGGAGATGCTCGAAGCCTGGTTCGCCTCCGGCCCCACTCAAGATCCGAAATATCGCTCCATGATCGCCGACGTAGAGGAGCACTGAAAGGGAGAAAGCAGAGGGGCTGCGCACTCGCGCAGCCCCTTATATACTCTGCCGTTCACCGGATCGTAGAACTAACGCTACTATCCGGCCCTCTCTCCCGGCGGTTTCGGCGAACGGGTATGCCGTTCCAGACCAGAGAGGGCGATGATACCAAAATCAGATACCAGAACTCAAGACGTTCGCCATAAATAACCAGCCGCAGAGAACCAGGAGCACCCAATTGACGGCGTGGGCGGTCCAGCAGTATGGGCAGGGGCGCCTGGTAACAAAGAGCAGCGAATAGGCTAGTACGAGCGAAGTGATCGCCGCGAAGAGCGATGCGCCGACGAGCAGCAGCCAGGGCAGCGTCCCATGCGCCCACCAGACCGAAAGTCCTAGGACCACGTAGTAGAGCGCTCCGATCAGTGCGTTGGAGATGCCGCCATAGAGGCGAGCCCTGGGCGTCTGCACGACGCTGGGCTCGTCGAGCTCGCCTCGTACGGCCCGGCGGGTCTTGGAAAGCATGAAAAGCGAGGCGTAGAGCCCAACACCGCATAGCAACGTAATGACCGATCGAATTCCCATCGCTTGAACCGTCGGCTTCGGCAGGGCGGCGCGGTCGCGCTCCTGGCCGCTTCATTTCTGCTGGCGTTCCTCGTGATTCGCCATCAGCCGCGGGTCGCGCATACCATCGCGACGATCGGCCCGCTGGCCTACCCCCTGGCGATCGCGGTCTTCGCGCTGGTCGCCTCGGCGCCGTTCTCGGTAACCGACGCGCTGGCGATCATGAACGGGGCGATCTTCGGCCCGGTTCGCGGTACGCTGGTCGACGCGATCGGGCTGGTCCTGGCAGCGATGCTCGGCTATTGGATCAATCTTCACGCCTCGAATCTGCTCGAGCTCGAAGAGTACCTCGCGCGGCTCCCGGCTTGGGTCAAGCGCTTTCCTGTCGGTTCGCCGGCGTTCCTGATCGCGGTACGCATCATCCCGGGCTTCGGTGGAACGGTGGCGACCGCCACGGCGGCAACCATGCGCGTACCGCTCTGGGTTCACGTGTGGACGATGTGTGCGATTGCAATTCCGATCTGCGCTGCGCTGACGATCTTCGGCGACCGCGTCACAACGTTAGTGCACGGCTACGAGACGCGAGCGCGGCACTATGCGCGGCACTACTGCGAGACGCACGCGTGCCCCCACTTCCATTTCCGCCGGCACGAACGCCCGTCGCCCGCGCCATCGCCGTGACGGCGCCGCAGATCGTCGCCGACCCGGCCGCACTCGAGCGGCTCTGCGCGCGCGTCTCCGGCGCGGCGCGGGTTGCGCTCGACACGGAGTTTCACGCCGAGCGCACGTACTCGCCGCGGCTAATGGTCGTGCAGCTTGCCTTCGACGACGGAGCGGCCATCGTCGATGCGCTCGCGCTGGCGAATCTGCGGCCGCTTGCCCTAGCCCTGACTGATACAACCGTTATCGGGCACGCGCTCTCCGCCGACTTGAAGATCTTCGCCGACCGCTTCGATCTCGTTCCGCCGCGTATCTTCGACACGCAGGTTGCCGCCGCGTTTCTCGGCTACGGCATGCAGATCTCGCTCGCCGACCTCGTACGCAGCGTCTGCGGCGTAAAGCTCGCGAAATCGCAGACCGTGAGCGACTGGTCGGCGCGGCCATTCTCCGAACGGCAGCTCGAGTATCTGGTCGGCGACGTCGAGCACCTCTTGTCGCTCCACGATGCGCTCCGCCCGCGCCTTGAAGAGAAAGGGCGGTACGAGTGGGCCTATGAAGAGTGCGCCGAGCTCGGCGACATCGAGCGTTATCGAATCGACGAACGCCGCGCGTACTTGCGCATTCCCGGGGCGATGCGCATGAGCCGCCGCGAGCTCGGCATCTTAAACGAACTGGTGAAGCTGCGCGACCGCGTTGCGCGCGACCGCGACCTTCCGGTTCGATACGTCTTGCCGGACGACGTCGTCTCGGGGCTCGCCGTGCTCAAACCGAAGAGCGTGGACGAGTTCGCGCAGCTGCGCAGGCTCGACGCCGGTATGAAGCGACAGCTCGGCCCGGCGATCCTCGATGCCGTCCGGCGTGGCCAGGAGCTTCCCGAAGACGCGCTGCCGGCGCGGCCGGCGCGCCCCGCCGCGCCGGCGCGCGATACGCTCGTCGCGCTCCTCGGCGCGGCGATCGGGGAGGTCGCGCGAACCGCCGAACTACCGGCGAGCCTACTCGTACCCAGGGCGGCGCTCGAACGTCTGACGCGCGAGATTCCGCGGGACCGCGCGAGCTTCGAACGGGTACTCGCGTTGCAGCCGTGGCGTCTTGCGCTCGTCGCCGAGCCGCTGTGGCGGCTCCTCTCCGGCGAAGCTTCGTTGCGAATCGAAGGCTACGCAGAGGGCGACCCCAAAGTACGCCTGTCCGATGAATCCCAATCCGGATAGCTTTAAGGCGCTCGACACGCTGCGCGTCGGCGATCGCACCTACGAGTACTTTCGTCTCGACGCGCTCGAACGCGCCGGCCTGACCAAGCTGGCGCGTTTGCCGTTCTCGCTACAAAATATTACTTGAGAATTTACTGCGCTGCGAAGACGGCAGCACGGTGACGGCGGCCGATATCGAGGCGCTGGCCCGCTGGAATCCGCGCGCTCGTACCGAGAAGGAGATCGCTTTTACTCCGGCCCGCGTCTTGCTCCAGGACTTCACCGGCGTCCCGTGCGTCGTCGACCTTGCCGCGATGCGCGATGCGATGGCCGAGATGCACGGCGACCCGAAGGCAATCAACCCGCTGCAGCCGGTCGAGCTCGTAGTCGACCATTCCGTGCAAGCCGATTACTTTGGCTCGAACGACGCGCTCGCCAAGAACACCGATCTGGAGTTCGAGCGCAATCGCGAGCGGTACGCCTTTTTGAAATGGGGACAATCGGCGCTGCGCGAATTCCGCGCCGTTCCGCCCGGAACCGGCATCGTCCATCAAGTCAACATCGAGTATCTGGCGCGCGTCGTCTTCGGCGCGTCGGAGTACTCGCCCGGAACGCCGGCCTATCCGGACACCGCCGTGGGAACCGATTCGCATACGACGATGGTCAATGGCCTGGGCGTGCTCGCCTGGGGCGTCGGGGGCATCGAGGCGGAAGCCGCCATGCTCGGCCAGCCGGTTACGATGCTCGTTCCGGAAGTCATCGGCTTCCGCTTGGAAGGTGCGCTGCGCGAGGGCGTCACCGCGACCGATCTCGTGCTGACCGTCGCTGAGATGCTGCGCAAGAAGGGCGTCGTCGGGAAGTTCGTCGAGTTTTACGGCGCGGGGCTCTCGGCGCTGCCGGTCGTCGATCGTACGACGATCAGCAACATGTCTCCCGAGTTCGGCTCGACGGTCGCGATCTTTCCGATCGACGATCGCACCCTGGAATATCTCGAGCTGACCGGGCGTCCGAAAGAGCAGATCGCACTGGTCGAAGCGTACGCCAAGGCGCAAGATCTCTTTCGCACCGACGCGACCCCCGATCCGGAGTTTGCCGACGTGCTTGCGCTCGATCTCGCGAGCGTCGAGCCGTGCCTGGCCGGCCCGCGCCGGCCGCAGGACCGCGTTCCTCTGCACGATGTAAAGCGCTCGTTCGACGTTGCGCTGCAGGAATGGGTCGCAGCCCGCGAACGGCTCAACGGCGCAGTCTCGCGCTTCGAGAACGAAGGCGGCGGCGGCACCGCGACGATCGCCCAGACCGCCGAGGATCTCTACGACGGAGCGGTCGTGATCGCGGCGATCACCAGCTGCACGAACACGTCCAACCCATCGGTGCTGATCGGGGCCGGACTGCTGGCGCGCAACGCTCACAAGCGCGGCTTGCGCACTAAGCCGTGGGTCAAGACTTCGCTGGCGCCCGGATCGAAAGTCGTGACCGATTACTTGGAGAAAGCCGGGTTGCGCGAGCCTTTGGACGCGCTAGGCTTCAACGTCGTCGGGTACGGCTGTACGACGTGCATCGGCAACTCGGGGCCGCTCCCAGCTGCCGTAGCCGAGACGGTCGCCGACCAAGACTTGATCGTTGCCGCGGTGCTTTCGGGCAATCGCAACTTTGAAGGACGCATTCATCCGCAGGTGCGTGCCAACTATCTCGCCTCGCCGCCCCTGGTCGTCGCGTACGCGCTGACCGGGCGCATGGACGTCGATTTGACGACCGAGCCGCTCGGCATCGGCAGCGACGGTAAACCCGTCTACCTTAAGGATGTCTGGCCGAGCGACGACGAGATCGGGGCGACGATGGCGCGCTGCATCAGCGACGAGATGTTCGATCGCCAATACGCCGACGTCTTCAATGGCGACGAGAACTGGCGACGCCTCGAGGTCGCGACGAGCGAGCGCTACGAGTGGGATCCGAACTCCGAATACGTGAAGAAACCGCCGTACTTCGATGGAATGCCGGAGCAGCCGCCGCCGCTGCAGGACGTGCACGGCGCGCGCGTGCTCGCGGTGCTCGGCGATTCGGTGACTACCGATCACATCTCGCCTGCCGGCAGCATCGGCAAGAGCAGCCCGGCGGGAAAGTACCTGGTCGAACACGGCGTCGAGCCGCCCGACTTCAATTCGTACGGCGCGCGGCGCGGCAACCACGAGGTGATGGTTCGTGGAACCTTCGCTAACGTGCGCTTGCGCAACGCGCTCGTGCCCGGAGTCGAGGGCGGTTTCACTCGCTACCTGCCTGCTAACGAACAACTCTCGATCTACGATGCGGCGCGCAGGTACGCAGCCGACGGCACGCCGTTGATCGTGCTAGCCGGCAAAGAGTACGGCTCGGGCTCGTCGCGCGACTGGGCCGCGAAAGGCCCGCATCTGCTCGGCATCAAGGCGGTAATCGCCGAGTCGTTCGAACGCATCCATCGCAGCAACTTGATCGGCATGGGCGTTCTGCCGCTTGAGTATCTCGACGGCGCTGACCGCTCGACGTTCGGGTTGACCGGTGAAGAGATCTACGACGTCACCGGGATTGCAGGCGGCGTCGAACCGCGCATGCGCGCCCGCGTAAAGGCGACCGACGCACAGAGCGGGCGCTCGATCGAGTTTGACGTACGCGTGCGCATCGATACGCCCAACGAAGCCGAGTACTACCTCAACGGCGGCATCCTGCAGTACGTCCTCCGCCAGCTGCAGGCCAGGCGCTAGCGTAAGAAAGAGCGCGCCTCGTGCAGCCGACGGTGATCGAGGGCATCCGGATGTGGTCGCGCTGGCAGCCCGATCGCAACCTCTTCTTCAATTCCTACTTCATCGCCGGGCCGAGCGAGAACGCGCTCGTGGATCCGCTGCCGCTCGACGACGCCGAGGCACGGGAGATCTCGTCGTGCGGCGGCGTTGCGTGGATCGTTATCACCAACCGCGACCATCAGCGCGCTGCAGCCGAAGCGGCGCAGCGTTTCGGCGCGAAGATCGTCGCGAGCGACCCGGACGCGCGCGAGATGGCGTTGACGGTCGACCGGATCGTTCGCGACGGCGACACGATCGGTGAGGCCCAGGTCGTTGCGCTCGAGGGTCTGAAGACTGCGGGCGAGTTTGCGCTCTTGCTTCCGGCAAAGCAGACGGTGATCGTCGGCGATGCGCTGTGGGGCGCTCCGGCCGGGTCGCTGCGTATGATGCCCGACGAGAAGCTCGCCGACCCCGACCGAGCGGCGCGCTCGCTCCGCCGCCTGCGCGCAGTCTATCCCCGGCATTGCTTGGTAGGCGACGGGGCGCCGGTCTTTTATCGCGCGTACGACGCGATCGGCGACGCACTCGAGTCGCGTGCCGGCGCGCACGTCAACATCGTCAACCTCGACGACCTTCTTTTTGTCGAATCGCCCGGCCCCGGCGCCTATAGCTGCGAGGACGCGGAGATCGGCTTTCTCCTCGGTGCCCAGCAGCTCGGCTATCGCGCCGCGCGTCTACGCCCGGGGGACGTCTTCTGCCCGACGCACTGGCATACGGCCGAAGAAGAGCTCTTCGTCGTCTGGGAGGGTACGCCGACGGTCGAGACGCCGCACGGCGCGCGGGAACTGCGCCGCGGCGATTTGATCGCCTTCCCGACGCGCCCGTTCGGCGCGCACAAGCTGGTCAACCGCAGCGACGCGCCGGCCACGGTGATTTTGATCTCCAACACCAACCCGCACGACGTCTGCTTCTATCCCGACTCGAAGAAGCTGCTCGTCGAAGCCACCGACACGCTGGTGCGCACCGAGCCGATTCTCGATTACTACGATGGCGAAGCGTAGTTGGAGAAGCGGCTACCTTAGAGCTTCACCCGGCCTACTCTATCCGACTGCGACTCGACGAACCACATGTTGCCGTCGGGTCCGTGGGCTATATCCGTCGGCTCCGACGTCGGATCGAGATGTCGCGAGTACTCGTTGATCTGGCCTTTGGTCGTAATACGGCCGATCTTGGAGTTGTTGATCAGGTACGAACCGTTCTCTTCGAACTCGGTGAACCACATCGCGCCATCAGGACCAACGGTGATGTCGTCCGGCCGCTCGGTAGGCGTTATGCCGTCGGAGTACTCGGTAACCTTACCATTGGTCGTAATGCGCCCGATTCTGGCGCCAGCGGCCTCGGTGAACCAGAGGGCACCGTCGGGTCCCGTAGCGATCGAGTACGGCTGCGAACCGTAGCTGATACCGTTCGAATACTCGGTGATCTTACCGTGCCTCGTGATCCGCCCGATCTTGCCGGCTTGCATCTCGGTAAACCAGAGCGCTCCGTCCGGTCCGGCAGTGATGTCTTGCAGACCGCCGCTCGCGGTGTAGGTCGTGATCTTCCCTGCGGTCGTGATGCGTCCGACCGCACCATACTCGGTAAACCATAAGGCTCCGTCAGGACCGCTCGTGATGCTGACCGGCGCGACGAAGCCTTGCAGCGGGAAGCCTTTGAAGTGCCCGTTGAGGGTCATCCGCAGAATTTGCTCGTTGTAGAAATCGGTCATCCAAAGGTTGCCGTCGGGGCCGGTGGTCATGTCCAGCAGCGACGATCCTTCGGTGGAGACGCCGCCGTAGTAGTAGGTCTTCGTGCGCTCTCCCGACGTCGCGATCCTCACGACGGCGTTTTCGCCGAAGTCTTGATCGATCTCGTCAGTCACCCAGAGGGCACCGTCGGGGCCGGTGGTTATGGCCGACGGACTATAGTAATCGGAATATTGCGGGAGGTCTGAAAACTCTCTGATTCTCACCCGCGGCTTCGCTAACGGACCCGCTGCGAGGCCCGTGGCAGACGTTGAAGTGGGGGGCGGCGCCATGGGGCTGCCGGGGCTCGAGCAGCCGGTCTCCCCGAGGGCCGCAAAGACGGTCGCCAGTACGACGACCAGGGTGCGCTGTACCATTTTGCCTCCTAGGGGAACCTAGGTTAACATTTCGGCCTTCTGAAGCGGTTTACTTGCGCCTCCAACATTCTGGATCATAGTTGACACTAGTTGTCATGTTTGCGTAGTTTGATGGAGTCGTGAAGGCCGATCGCCTCATCGCGCTCCTCTTGCTGCTCCAGTCGCGCCGCCAGTGCAGCGCGCGCGTGCTTGCCGAGCAGTTGGAGGTTTCGGAGCGCACGATTTATCGCGACGTCGACGCGCTGGGCGCCGCCGGGATTCCGGTCTACGCCGAGCGCGGGCCGAGCGGCGGGATCGTGCTCGCCGACGGTTACCGTCGCGCGCTCACCAACTTCAGCGAGGACGAAGTGCGCGCGCTCTTCGTCTCAGGAATGAGCCCGCTCGCCGACCTGGGACTCGAACGTGGTCTTAGCCGAGCGCTGGAGAAGCTCCACGGTGCGCTGGCCGACGTCCATCAGCGCGCGGCCGAGAAATCGCGCGCTCGCATTCACCTCGACCAGCGCCGCTGGAATCAGCCCGAGCCGCCGCGACCCCTATTGACGACGCTGCGCCGTGCCGTTTGGGACGACCGGCGACTGCGCATTCGTTACGAAGACCGAAACAAGACGCCCTCCACGCGTACGATCGATCCATTCGGGCTCGTCTCCAAGGCCGGCGTCTGGTACCTGATCGCGCGTTACAACGACGAGATGCGCAGCTTCCGAGTGGAACGCATCCGCGCGGCGGAAGAGCTGCAAGAGCGCTTCGAACGCCCCGCAGATTTCGATCTGGAGCGGTACTGGACCGATTCGTCGGCCCGGTTTGCCGAGGTGTCGCGCGGCGCCGACTGCATCGTCACGCTGCGCGCGCGCAACGATGCGCTCGACCGCATTACGTACTACTGGCCGGCCGAGATCGTCGAGAAGAAGCACCGCGTATCGCTGGTGCGCGTGACGTTTCCGGGGAGAGAGGTCGCGCTCTTTGCGCTGCTCGCGTGGTCGGAGGTCGCGACGCTGGTCGAGCCCGCCGAATTACGCGAGTTGATCGCGCAGCGGGCTCGACAAGCGCTGAAGCGTTATGCCGGCGACTTGCGTTGATGGATGATGATCGAGTTGCCTTCTGGATCTTGACCGAACGCCATAAAACAGACCGGTGATTCCATCACGTCGCTGAGCTGCAGACCGCGGGCGCGATAGTGCTCGACCGCGCTCTTGGCGTCGTCGACGGCAAACATGATCGCGCCGCCGGTGCCGCCCTCTTCGGGCTTCCAAACGCCGAACGTAGATCCGTCGGCGAGCGTAAACTCGGCTCCGCGGCCCTGGTCGTCGACCTCGGTCGGCGTCATGCCGAGCACGTCGCGATAGAAGGCGATCTGGGCCTGGGGATCGCGAACGAGATACGCCGCGATGTCGATGCCCTTGATCGCGGTCTTCGAGCCAGTCGCTTGCTGGGTCTGAGTCATCGTGCCTCTCCTTGTGTGAACGCGTGCCTGTTTCGCTAGAGCATACCCGTCATATATGACACGCGCTGTCAGGATTAGCCCCGGTGGGCCGGCTAGAGTAAAATGCGACGGGCGTCGGCGAGCAGGCCGGCAACGTAAACCAAGAAGCGAGCAGCTCCGGCGCCGTCGATTACCCGATGATCGTAGCTGACGCTGATCGGCAGCATCAGTCGCGGGACGAACTCTTCGCCGTCCCAGATCGGCTTCATGGCACTGCGCGACGCGCCGAGGATCGCGACTTCGGGGGCGTTGACGATTTGGGTAAAGCCCGTGCCGCCAATTCCGCCGATCGACGAGATCGTAAACGTTCCGCCTTGCATCTCGTTGAGGCTCAGCTTGCCGTCGCGCGCTTTGGCGGCGAGGTCGGACGACTCGCGCGCGATCGTGAGCAGCCCCTTCGTATCGGCGTTCTTGATCACCGGTACGACGAGACCGTTGGGCGTGTCGGCCGCAAAGCCGACGTTGTAATAGCGCTTGTAGACGAGCTCTTCGCCGTCGAGCGAGGCGTTGAACTCGGGATGGCGCTGCAGCGCCGCGACCGAGGCCTTGACGAGGAAGGCGAGCATCGTGACCTTCGGCCCCTTGATGCGCGCTTGCTCGGCATTGACCTCGTTGCGAAACGCCTCCAGCGAGGTGATGTCGGCTTCGTCGTAGTTGGTGATGTGCGGGATCTGCAGCCAGTTGCGATGCAGATTCGGGCCGGAGAACTTCTTGATGCGCGAGAGCGGCTTGCGCTCGATCGCACCGTACTGCGAAAAGTCGACCTTCGGCCACGGCGGCAGCCCGGCAAACGACGCCGCGCCGGGTGCGGCTCCGGCGTGCGAGCCTTGGACGTCCTCGCGAGTAATGCGACCCGCCGGACCGCTTCCGCGCAGTGAGCCTAGATCGAGGCCGCGTTCGCGCGCAAGGCGCCGCGTCGCCGGGCTGGCGTGAACCACGCCGTCGCCCGCAGGCGCTGGCGCGGCCGTGGCGGGTGCGCTTGGAGCGGGCGCGGTTGCCGGAGGCGCGCCAGCGGCCTGTGCACCGGACGACGTGCTCAAAACAAGAATCGGAACGCCCTTCGAGACTTTGTCGCCTACCTTTACCTTGACGTCTTGCACCACGCCGTCGGCCTCAGCGGGGACTTCCATCGAGGCCTTCTCGCTCTCGAGCGTGATCAGCGAGTCGTTCTTCTTGACCTTGTCGCCCGCTTTGACCAGTACTTCGATGACCGGAACTTCATGGAAGTCGCCGATATCCGGAACGCGTACCTCGATCGTTTCGCTCATCTTCCTACTTCCCGGGCGTGTTAGACGGTGATCGGGTTGGGCTTATTCGGGTCGATCTTGTATTTCTTGAGCGCCTTCTCTACCGTTTCCGGCGAAATCGCTCCTTCGTCGGCGAGCGCTCGCAGCGCCGCAAGGGTAACGAAATGGCGGTCCACTTCGAAGAACTCGCGGAGCTTGCGGCGGAAATCGCTGCGTCCGTAGCCATCAGTTCCCAGCGCGACGTAGCGGCGGTCGACGAACGGATGAATCTGTTCGGCAAACGTGCGGATGTAATCGGTCGCCGCGATGCCCGGGCCGGGGCGATCGCCCAAACATTGCGCGACGTAGGGCAGACGCCGCTGCTCCTTCGGATGGAGCATGTTCCAGCGGCGGGCGGCGACGCCGTCGCGCTGGAGCTCGTTGAAGCTGGTCACGCTCCAGACGTCGCTGCGCACGCCCCACTCCTCGGCGAGCAGGTCGGCGCCCGCGAGCACTTCGCGCAGGATCGCGCCCGAGCCGAAGAGCTGCACGCACGGCCCGTTCTGCGATGCCGAGCTGCCGTCTCGCAACAGGTACATGCCGCGCAAGATGCCGTCGCGCGCCTCGGGCGGCATCGCCGGGTGCACGTAGTTCTCGTTCATCAGCGTGATGTAGTAGTAGACGTCCTCCTGGTCGGCGAGCATGGCGCGCAGGCCGTCCTGAACGATCACCGCGACCTCGTAGGCGTAGGTCGGATCGTAGCTGCGGCAGTTTGGGACGAATGACGCCGCGACCTGACTGCTGCCGTCCTCGTGCTGGAGCCCTTCACCGTTGAGCGTCGTGCGCCCCGAGGTCGCGCCGAGCAGAAAGCCGCGCGTACGGCTGTCGCCCGCGGCCCACGTCAAATCCCCGATCCGCTGAAACCCGAACATCGAGTAGAAGATGTAGAAGGGAATCATCGGCAAATCGTGATTCGTGTAGGAGGTGCCGGCGGCGATCCACGACGAGATGGCGCCGGCTTCGTTGATGCCTTCCTGCAAGATCTGCCCGAGCTTGTCCTCGCGGTACCACATCAGCTGGGCCGCGTCTTGCGGGTTGTAGAGCTGCCCGACCGACGAGTAGATCCCAAGCTGGCGGAACATCCCTTCCATTCCGAAGGTGCGCGATTCGTCGGCGACGATCGGCACGACGCGGGCGCCGATCTCCCGGTCGCGCACGATCGCGTTGAGAATACGCACGAACGCCATCGTCGTCGAGACGCTACGATCGCCGGTTCCTTGCAGCTGCGATTCGAAGGCGGAGAGCTGCGGAACCGTAAGCGCGACGGATTTGCGGCGGCGCTGTGGGACGCTGCCCAGCGCCGCAACGCGTTCGCGCAAGTAAACCATCTCTTCCGCGTCGTCGGCGGGTCGCAGGAACGGAACTTTGTCACTCGCAAGCTGGGCATCGCTGATCGGAAGCAAGAAGCGATCGCGAAACTTGCGCATCTCCTCGACTTCCATCTTTTTGGCTTGATGCGCGATGTTCTGCGCTTCGCCGGCCTCGCCCATGCCGTAGCCCTTGATCGTCTTGGCCAGGATGACGGTCGGCTGACCGCGATGCTCGACGGCTGCTTTGTACGCGGCGTAGACTTTGAGCGAGTCGTGTCCGCCGCGCTGCAGTGCCCAGACCTCGTCGTCGCTCCAGCCGTCAACGAGCGCGAGCGTCTCGGGGTAGCGGCCGAAGAAGGCTTCGCGCACGTACTTGCCGTCGCGAGCCTTGAACGTTTGATAATCACCATCGACGCATTCGTTCATCAGTTGCACGAGCCGGCCGCTCTTGTCGGCTTCGAGCAGCGGATCCCAGCGGCTGCCCCAGATCACCTTGATGACGTTCCAGCCGGCACCTTTGAAGACGCCCTCGAGCTCTTGAATGATCTTGCCGTTGCCGCGCACCGGTCCGTCGAGCCGCTGCAAGTTCGCGTTGATCACCCAAATGAGCGAGTCGAGCTTCTCGCGCCCGGCGAGCGAGATCGCGCCAAGCGATTCGGGCTCGTCCGTCTCGCCGTCGCCGACGAAGGCCCAGACTTTCCGTCCGCTTGCGTCGATCAGTCCGCGATCGTGCAGGTAGCGCATGAAGCGCGCCTGATAGATGGACATGATCGGTCCCAGCCCCATCGAGACGGTCGGAAACTGCCAGAAGTCGGGCATCAGCCACGGATGCGGATACGACGAAAGGCCTTTGCCGTCGACTTCCTGCCGAAAGTGTTCGAGTTGCTCTTCGGTGATGCGACCTTCGAGGAAAGCGCGCGCATAGACGCCGGGCGAGGAGTGACCCTGGAAGAAGACAAGGTCGCCGCCGAACGTTTCGCTCGGGGCGCGGAAGAAATGATTGAAGCCGACGTCGTAGAGCGTTGCCGCCGAGGCGAAGCTCGCGACGTGCCCCCCGAGTTCGGAGCTGACTTTGTTAGCGCGAACGACCGTCGCGAGGGCGTTCCAACGAACGTAGTGCCGCAGCCGCGCCTCAAGCTCCCGGTCCCCGGGCATCGCCGGTTGGCGCTCGAGCCGGAATCGTATTGACGTACGGCGTCTCGAAGCCGAGCGAGACGTGAGCGCCGCCGCGCTGCGCCTCCTCGACCAGCATACCGATCAGTTGGCGCGCGCGATCGGGGCCCTCGGCGGCTAGAACGCCGCGCATTGCCTCGAGCCATTCTTGCGTCTCTTGCGGGTCGGGATCGTGCGCCGAATCGCGCGTGGAGTCGATCATGTCGATCATACGGTTGCGCATCATTTCCGCCGCCGCGGCCCAATATCTTCCGGCCGGACCGATCCAATCGACGGCTGGTTGCCTCCAATGTTAGGCCGACGGCCGCGTGGGAAGTGCGGTCCTTGCCGCATAAAGAGCGAACAACGGGAGCTCGCGAACAGGCGGGCTGAGAGGGCGGGCGACGAATCGCCGACCGCAATGAACCTGATCCGGGTAATGCCGGCGTAGGGAGGTATGAATGAAGGTTTATGTCGGGGGGTCCGACCCCTCGATCTCGGTGCCGCGGCGCGCGATCGCGCTGACCGACGGAACCGTCCACACGCTCTACGACACGAGCGGTCCGTACACCGATCCGCAAGTTACGATCGACATTCGGCGCGGCTTGCCGCCGCTGCGCGAAGCGTGGATCGAAGCGCGCGGCGATACCGAGCGAGCTCGATCGTCCGACGTCGATCTACCGGCGTGGGCGCGACGCGATGAAGCCGAGCTCGACGAGGTTGCGCTTTCCCGTCTCCGCCCAAGCCGCGGCGCGCTCGCTCGGGCGCGAACGTGACGCAGATGCACTACGCGCGGCGCGGCGAGGTCACGCGCGAGATGGAGTTCGTCGCGCTGCGCGAGGACGTCGAACCCGAGTTCGTGCGCAGCGAGATCGCGCGCGGGCGCGCGATCCTGCCCTCCAACGTCAATCACCCCGAGAGCGAGCCGATGATCATCGGCCGCAACTTCCTGGTGAAGATCAACGCCAACATCGGCAACTCGGCGGTGAGCTCGTCGATCGACGAAGAGGTCGAGAAGATGACCTGGGCGACGCGCTGGGGCGCCGACACGGTGATGGATCTCTCGACCGGAAAGAACATTCACGAGACGCGCGAGTGGATTCTGCGCAATTCACCGGTGCCGATCGGAACGGTTCCGATCTATCAGGCGCTCGAGAAGGTCGGCGGCAAGGCCGAGGAGCTGACCTGGGAGCTCTTCCGCGACACGCTGATCGAGCAGGCCGAGCAAGGCGTCGACTATTTCACGATTCACGCCGGCGTGCGGCTGCGCTACGTTCCGCTCACCGCCGATCGCATCACCGGGATCGTCTCGCGCGGCGGCTCGATTCTGGCTAAATGGTGCCTCGCGCACCATCGCGAGAACTTCCTCTACGAGCACTTCGAAGAGATTTGCGAGATCATGAAGGCCTACGACGTTGCCTTCTCGCTCGGAGACGGGCTGCGCCCGGGCTGCACGGCCGACGCCAACGACGCCGCGCAGTTCGCCGAACTCGAGACGCTCGGCGAACTGACCGAGGTCGCCTGGAAGCACGACGTGCAGGTGATGATCGAGGGCCCGGGTCACGTGCCGATGCACTTGATCGAGGAGAACATGCGCAAGCAGCTCGAGATCTGCAGAGAGGCGCCGTTCTATACGCTCGGGCCGCTAGTGACCGACGTCGCGCCGGGATACGATCACATAACCAGCGCCATCGGCGCGGCGATGATCGGATGGTTCGGGACGGCGATGCTCTGTTACGTGACGCCCAAAGAACATCTCGGTCTGCCCAACAAGAAGGACGTGAAGGACGGCGTGATCGCGTATAAGATCGCCGCGCACGCGGCGGATCTCGCGAAAGGGCATCCTGGGGCTTCGCATTGGGATGACGTGCTCTCGAAGGCGCGCTTCGAGTTTCGCTGGGAGGATCAGTTCAATCTCTCGCTCGATCCCGAGACGGCGCGCGAGTTTCACGACGAGACGCTGCCCGCGCCCGGTGCGAAGGTGGCGCATTTCTGCTCGATGTGCGGTCCGCATTTCTGCTCGATGAAGATTACCCAAGAGGTTCGCGAGTTCGCGCAGCGCGGCATGGAAGAGAAGTCGCGCGAGTTTGTCGAGCAGGGCGCCGAAGTCTACGTACCGGTTGCCCCGTAAGCGTGAAGGCTTGCGCCGTACTCTTCGATCGCGACGAGACGATCGTGGTCGACGTGCCGTTCAACGGCGATCCCGAGAAGGTCGAGCCGGCACCGAACGCGCGCGCGCTGCTCGACCGTCTGCGCGCGGCCGGCCTTCCGCTCGCGGTCGTCAGCAACCAGAGCGGCATCGGTCGCGGCCTGATCACGCTCGAGCAGGTCGAGGCGGTCAATCAGCGCGTCGACGAACTGCTCGGCCCGTTCGCCGGCTTCTTCATCTGCCCGCACGCGCCCGAAGACGACTGCGAATGCCGCAAGCCCAAGCCGAAGCTGATCCTCGACGCTGCGCGCGCTCTCGGCGTGGATCCGAGCTGCTGCGTTGTCGTCGGCGATCGCGAGAGCGACGTTCAAGCGGCACGCAACGCCGGCGCAATTCCACTCGAAGATCTCCGGCCCAGATGAGCTAGGGGAAGCCGTCGCCATCATCCTGAGCGGAGTCGAACGGTGAGCGAGACGCGTCCGCGCCATAGAGCGCGAAATCGGAAGGCGCTAGATGGTTACTGCGGGGTGGCGTCGAGCCAGTAGTCTATGTCGAGGCCGTGAGCGGGAAGAATGACGGCGTAGGCTTCGGCCGGCAGATGAACGGCACGCTCGAGTGCCTGCCACGTATCGAGGACGCGCACGACGTAGGTTTCGGTCTCGTTGTAAGGCGGCACGCCGCCGTACTCGGAGACCGCCCGCGGTCCGGCGTTGTAGGCGGCGAAGACCAGGTCGTAGTGCGGGCCAAAGCGCTCGATCAGCCCGCGCAGATAGCGGGCGGCGCCGGAGAGGTTCTGCACGGGGTCGCGCGGGTTGACGCCGAGACCGGCGGCCGTTCCGGGCATCAGCTGCCCGAGCCCGACCGCCCCGGCACGCGATACGGCGTGGGTGTGCCAGCGCGATTCTACCGTGACGATGGCCATCAGCATATTGGCGTCGAGCCGCCAGCGCTCCGCGTTGACGAGCAAGCGTCGCGCGAGATCGCGGCTCTGCCAGCCAGGCATCTGTGGATTGATGTGACGCAGCACGGTCGCGTACACTGCGATGGCCGTGGGCGTCGCCGGGACCTGACGTTGGGCAGCTTGTGCCGGAAATGGGCCGAGGAACGAGGCACATAAGAAGGCGCTGGTCGCCAGGAAGCCGGCGATGGTCTTCCTCATTGCGCCCCCGGGTTCGAGTAGCATCCGTGGCGTCCTTCCAAGGGAAAGCACGGCCTCCTCGGCCAAAAATTCAGGGCAAGTGAGCCCACGGAACCAGACCTCCCGAAAATGGCGAGGGCGGGCACTAGTAATCGTGCTCGTCTTGCTCGGCGTGATGTGCGGGATGATCGCGTGGTCGCAGTGGTATGCGATTCACGTCAACGTGCCAAAGTATCAGGCGCAGCAAGGCGCGGGACAGCACCGCTAGCACCCTGGCGTTTGATAACTCTTTGAAGGCCGCTACGCAGGACTTGCGAGCGTGCGCACCGTTACAGAAAAAAAATGATGCAACGCGCGCTGATCCTCGCGTCGGTCGGTTCGATCGCCGCTTTTTTAACCTGCGGCCGAGCCTTGGCGCAGGCGACCGTTCCCTCACCGCTGCCGTCGCCGACGGCCTCGCCCGCGCAATCGCCTTCTCCCACTCCCGGGACCCGCGTTCGGGAACATGCGCTGGCGCGAGATCGGGCCGGCGGCCGGCGGTGGGCGCGTCCCCGCGGTGGCCGGCTCCGCCACGGACCCGCGCCTCTACTATCTTGGAGCGGCCGGCGGCGGCGTCTGGAAATCGGCGAATAGCGCCCAGACCTGGGATCCGGTCTTCGACGAAGCAGGGCGTGGCCGCGATCGGCGCGATCACGATCGATCCGAGCGACAACAATACCGTCTGGGTCGGCACGGGCGAGTCGAATCCGCGCAACGACGTGAGCTACGGCAATGGCGTCTACAAGACGACCGACGGCGGCGAGCATTGGACCAACATGGGGCTCCAGGCAACCAAGTACATCTCTCGGATCGTGGTCGATCCCCGCAATCATAACCACGTCGTCGTAGCGGCGCTCGGCGACGTCTTTAGCGACAGCACGCAGCGCGGCATCTACGTCACCGACGATGGCGGGAAGAGCTGGCGGCAGGCGCTCTACGTCGGACCTGAGAGCGGCGCATCCGATCTCGCGATGAGCCCGCAGAATCCCAGCGTGCTCTACGCCGGGATTTGGAAGTTTCAGCGCCGGCCGTGGACGTTTGTCAGCGGCAGCAGCGAGGGCGGGCTCTACAAGTCGACCGACGGCGGCGCCAACTGGACAAAGCTGCAAGGGAACGGTCTGCCGGCGGCTCCGACCGGGCGCATCGGCTTGGCCGTCGCGCCGAGCGACGGCAATCGCGTCTACGCGGTGATCGAATCGAAAGAGGGCGTGCTCTGGCGCTCCGACGACGGCGGCGTAAAGTGGACGATGGTCAACGACGATTCAACCGTCGATGCGCGTCCGTTCTACTTCTCGCGCATCGCGGTCGACCCGAAGAATCCGAACCGCCTCTACACGCTCTCGTTCCAAGCCAAGGTGAGCAACGACGGCGGCAAGACGTTCAAGACGATCGCGGATCAAGTGCACGGCGATTTCCACGCGATTTGGATCGCGCCGAACGATCCCAATCGCGTCATCTTGGGCGAGGACGGCGGATATGGCTTGACGCTCGACGGCGGCGACAACTGGTTCTTCTCGGCCAACCTGCCGATCGGGCAAGTCTACCGCGTCGGCTTGGGCACCGACAATCCGTACACCGTCTGCGTCGGACTGCAAGACAATAACGGCTGGTGCGGTCCGTCGAATTCACTCGATCCATCGGGCATTCAAAACAAGCAGTGGATCAACACCGTCGGCGGCGACGGGCAGTGGGGCATTCCCGAACCCGACGATTCCAACTGGATTTGGTCGGATGCGCAGAACGGCTCGCTCTTCATCTACAATCGCGTCACCCAAGACGGGTGGCTGGCCCAGCCTTACCTGCAGACGTCCAAGGAGTCGTGGGTGCCCGCTGAGAGCCGCTACCGCTTCAACTGGGAGTCGCCGATCGCGATTCGCGCCGTGGAACCGCGCACCGTCGCCTGGTATGGCGGCAACGTCGTATTCCAAACGACCAATCGCGGCCACTCGTGGACGGTCATCAGTCCGGATCTCACGCGCAACGTCAAGGCGCACCAGCAGCCTGCAGGCGGCCCGATCAGTTACGACGTCTCGGGCGCGGAGTACACCGACGCGATTCTCGATATCGAAGGGTCGGCCATTGCCAAAGGCGAGATTTGGGTCGGGACGGACGACGGTCTCGTGCAGCTCACCCGCGACGGCGGGAAGCACTGGTCGAACGTCACGCCGCCGGGGGCGCCCGAGTTCGGACGTTTCGCGACGGTTGCGCCGTCGACGCTCGTCGATGGAACCGCCTATGCTACAAACGACGGCCACTACACCGGCGATAGCGCGCCGTACGCGTTCGTCACCCACGATTTCGGACGCCACTGGACGAAAATCGTCAACGGCCTGCCGGCCGACCAATGGGCGCGCACGATTCGTCCCGACATCCGCAATCGCTCGACTCGTCTATCTCGGCACCGAAGAGGGCATTTGGATCTCGTTCGATGGCGGCGCGAAGTGGCAATCGTTCCGTAACGACATGCCGCCCGCCTCAGTCCACGACATCCGGATGCAGCAGAAGCGCAACGATCTCGTTCTCGCCACGCACGGGCGTTCGGTCTTCATCATGGACGACATGACGCCGGTCCAGCAGCTCCAACAGGCGGTAGGGCAAGGAACGTGGCTCTTCCAGCCGATGGTCGCGTTCCAGTGGACGCTTCACGGAAACGACGAAGGCACCTACACGAACTTCGCGGCCGATAATCCGCCTACCGGCGTCGTTATCACTTTCTACCAAAGCGCTGCACAGAAGAGTGCCCCGGCGCTGGAGATTCTGAACGCCGGCGGCCGCGTCGTGCGCAACGTCTCCGGGACGCACAAAGTCGGCGGTAAGGACGTGCCCTACATCACCAACAAGGTCGGGTTGAACCGCTTTACGTGGGATTTCAGCGTGAACGGCCCGGTACGATGGAATGCCGGGAACGACTTCTCGAAGGGTCCCGAAAACGGCCCGGCCGTCGTTCCGGGCAACTATGCCGTGCGAATGACGCTCTCGGGACACACGTACGTGCAGCACTTCAGCGTCGAGCCCGATCCGCGTTCGCACTTCACGCAGGCCGACTATCAGCGCAGCTTCGACGAGGCGATGCGCCAGATGGCGCGTCTGTCGCAGGTCGATCAGATACTCAACGATCTGGCCGATTTGGAGAAAGCGATGAACGATGCAACGAGCCAAGCTAAGAAGGCCAATAACGCGACACTCGTTACCAAACTGGATGCCGCCTCGGCCGAGCGCAAAGCGCTCTTCGATACGCTGGCGGTGAACATCCGCGGCGAGGGAACCGAGGACGAGGGCAAGCTGCACGAGGATCTCCTCGGCGCGTTTTTTGGCGCACAAGGTCTCATCACGCCGGCGGTCAGCGACTTCCTATCGCGCGTCGAAGGGCAATACCGTGACGGGATCGCGAAGTATAACGCCTTCGTCGCGAACACCCTTCCGCCCGTGAACGCCGCGTTGCAGCAAGCCGGGATGAAGCCGCTGACGCCCGTCAAGCAAGCACGAGCACTGTGATCTTCACGCCGGCGATCGTTCTGGCCGCGGCAGCCTACGCCAATCTCTCGTGGCGCTCGATCGGTCCGGCGGTGGCGGGGGGCCGCGTCGCTGCGGTGGCGGGGACGCCGCAGGACGATCAGCTCTACTACCTCGGAACCGCCGGCGGAGGCGTCTGGCAATCGCGCAACGGCGGAGCGACGTGGCAGCCGGTCTTCGACAAGCAAAACGTGTCGGCAATCGGCGCGGTCGAAATCGATCCGACCAATAAGAACGTGGTTTGGGTAGGAACCGGCGAGGCGAATCCGCGCAACAACGTCAGCTACGGCGACGGTCTCTACAAGTCGACCGACGGCGCAAAGACGTGGACCCGCATCGGGCTGGGCGGCGTCTGGAGCATCTCGCGGATCGCGATCGATCCGAAGAATCCGCGCCACGTCGTCGTCGGCGCATTCGGCGACCCGTTCAAGGATTCGTCCGACCGCGGCGTCTACGTGACCTTCGACGGCGGTACGAGCTGGAACAAATCGCTTTATCTAGGGCCGTCGAGCGGCGCGAGCGACGTGGCGATCGATCCGCGCGATCCCAGCGTCGTCTACGCCGGCATGTGGCAGTTTCGGCGCGTACCGTGGAACTTTTCGAGCGGCGGCCCGGACGACGGACTCTACAAATCGCTCGACGGCGGGCGCACGTGGAAACGGCTGACCGGCAACGGCCTGCCGACCGGGTACAGCGGCCGCATCGGACTGGCAATCGCACCGAGCCGCCCGAATCGAGTCTTTGCCCTGATCGAGGCGAAGGGCGGCATCCTCTGGCGCTCGGACGACGCGGGCGCGCACTGGACGATGACCAGCGACGACACGCTGGCCGATCAGCGTCCGTTCTACTTCACGCACATCGCGGTCGATCCCAAGAACCCCAATCACGTCTACGCCGTCTCGGAGATGCTCGCCGAGAGCAAGGACGGCGGGAAGAAGTTCACCGAGATCGCTAAGGGCGTTCACGTCGACTACCACGCCATCTGGATCGATCCGAACAATCCCAAGCGCGTCATCGTCGGCGAGGACGGCGGTTACGCGCTCACCGCCGACTTGGAGCATTGGTCGTTCTCGCGCAACCTGGCGATCGGGCAGATCTATCACGTCGGCCTCTCCGGCGAGAATCCGTACCTCGTCTGCGTGGCGTTCCAGGATAACGGCGGCTTCTGCGGGCCGTCGAACTCGCTCGATAACGA
This sequence comes from Vulcanimicrobiota bacterium, assembly GCA_963739845.1. Taxonomy (GTDB): domain Bacteria; phylum Vulcanimicrobiota; class Vulcanimicrobiia; order Vulcanimicrobiales; family Vulcanimicrobiaceae; genus Cybelea. The sequence goes on from CAVUBQ010000002.1 coordinate 1,321,917, forward strand.
GGGCATCCTCGATCGTCATTGGATCGACGTCGTCGGCGGAGACGGGATGTGGACCATTCCCGATCCGATCGATCCGCGCTACGTCTGGGCCGATCTCGAGGACGGCGCGGTGACGATCTTCGATCGCAAGACGCAGGTCAGCCGTTTCATTCGCCCCTACGATCCGTTTCCGGGGAGTTTTCTCGGACCGTTCGATCTGAGCGCCGTACCGTATCGCTTCAACTGGGATTCGCCGATCGCGTTCGCGCCGTGGGACGGCCACATCGGCTGGTTTGGCGGCAACGTCATCTTTCAATCGACCGATCGCGGCCAGACCTGGAGCGTGATCAGTCCCGATCTTACGCGCAACATCAAGTCGCACCAGGTTCCCACCGGAGGGCCCCTGGCCAAAGACGTCTCCGGCGCCGAGTACTCCGACACGATTCTCGATATCGAGGGCTCGCCGCTGAGCAAGGGCGAGATCTGGGTGGGAACCGACGACGGCTACGTTCAGGTGACGCGCGACGGCGGGCGCGCATTGGCACAACGTTACGCCACCCGGTACGCCGGAGTACGCACGCATCGAAACGGTCGCGCCTTCGCCGATCGTCTCCGGTACCGCCTACGCAGTCGCCGACAACCATCGCACGGGCGATTACGCCCCGTATCTCTTCGTAACGCACGATTACGGGGCGACGTGGACGAAGATCGTCACCGGCTTCCCGGCCAACCGGTACGTGCGTACGGTACGTCCGGATCCGCGCAATACGAACCTGCTCTACGCCGGAACCGAGAACGGGATGTGGATCTCGTTCGACGGCGGCGCGAGCTGGCAAGATTTCCGTATCAACCTGCCTCCGGTGACCGTGCGCGACATCCGGATCGCGCCGGGGTTCGACGACCTCGTCGTCGCGACGCACGGCCGCGACGCCTACATCCTCGACGATCTCAGCGTCGATCCAGCGGTTGGGAGCCGCGCAGCGCGCCGGCGTCGGGCTCTTTGCTCCCGTCACCTCGTACGAGTATCACTACCACTCGAACGATCTCGGCAACTACACGCGCTTTGCCGGCGAAAACCCGCCCAAGGGCGCCATCCTCGATTTCTACCAGAATGCGCCGCAGAGCAGTGCGCCGACCCTGACGATTCTGGACGCGAACGGTCGCGTGATTCGCACCGTCAAGGGCACGCATAAAGTCAAGGGCAAAGAGGAGCCCTACGTACCAAACAAGGCCGGGATCAATCGCTACGTCTGGGACTTCACCGAGGACGCGCCTACGAAATGGTACGGCGCGGCGAAAGAGGATTATCAGGGTCCGAAGAGCGGACCGACCGTCGTCCCCGGAACCTACACCGCGCGCATTGCGCTCGCCGGGCAAGCCGCTCGAAGAGTCGTTTACCGTCAAGCCCGACCCGCGCGACGACCTGACGCAGGCGCAGTACCAAGCCGGCTACGCCTACGCGAAGAAGTACTCCAGCGTCTACGGCACGATCGACGAGGTCCTCAACAACCTCGACGACGTCAAGAAGTCGCTCGACGAGCGCGGCAACCGCGGCCGAAGAGCAACGCGGCGATCGCCGGACAGATCTCCAGCGCGCAGGCGCAATGGAGCGACGTCTTCGCCGCCTTCACCGCCGATTACAAGAACGACGAAGACTCGATTCAACGAGCCGGTTCGCTGCGCGAGTCGATTCCGCGCACCGGACTGGGCGGTCCATCGCTTCCGCCGACCGCGGCGCAGCTGGACTATGCCAAACGCTTCGACGCCGCGTACAACGCCGCGATGTCCAAGTACGACGCGTACGTCGCGTCGCTGAGCCCGCTGCAGAGCGCGCTCAAACAAGCTGGGCTGAAACCGCTGCAGGGAATCACTCCAGTCAATCCCTAGCGGCTGCCGCGTTATTCGTAGTCGGGCGCCCTATACTCGTTCGGCTGGTGCAGGAAGAACTTCGGCGGATAGGGCGCTTTGATGTTCTTGAACCGCCGCGGCGTCTGCGTGAAATTGAAGCAATCGGCGGCCGGCGACGTGGCGCGCGCATCGGCGTCGGCGAGTTGACCGAGGCCGAAGAGATCCTCGGCGAAGCGCAAGACGCCGGCCGTTTCGTACTGAACGTGCGAGACGTAGTTGTGCTTCGCGTAGGGTGAGATAACCAGCAGCGGGACGCGGAAGCCCAGGCTGTCGTAACCTAAGTACGGCGGGGGAACGTGATCGTAGAGGCCGCCCCAATCGTCCCACTGCACGAAGATCGCGGTGCTTTTCCAGAAGCGGCTCTTACCGATCGTGTCGACCAGGGCCGCGACCCACGACGGGCCGTACCCGCCGCCGCAGTTGACGTGGTCGGAGTCGCGGCAGACGGGCGTGATCCAGGTAAAGTTTGCCAGCGTTCCGTGGCGCACGTCGGTGATGAAGCGGCTCTGTGGCGAGATGACGTCTTTCGTCCAGTCGGGCCCGTTATAGATGTGGTTCACCGCCTGATAGCTCGACCAGACCCCTCCGTCGCCGCTGGCCGAGCTGCCGTACTGGCTGGCGTAGAACTTCCACGAGAGCCCGGCGTTGTCGAGTTCGTCGCCGAGCGTCTGATAGTCGAAGCAGGGCGCCTGTTTCGGGCCGTTGGGATCGCGGTTTTGCGTGATCGTCCCGACTTGGTCGCTCTTTCCGCCGGCGCAGCCCCACGGCCCGTTGGGCAGATTCACGCTCGAGGCGGCCTGCGCGGCGATCACGTACTGATGGGCGACGAAACTCTCGTCGAGCTGCGATTGGAACATGCGGTCGGCCACGACCCATTCGTGGGCCATGTCGAAGTACGGCTTCGAGTCGGTCGCGGGAACGTAGACGTATTGTGGGTATTTGACGTTCGGCGGACCGCCGACGTACGGTTCTTTGTCGAAGCCGTCCATTCGGCAGTTCGTCCCCGGCACCGAACCGGTGCCGTCGCACGCGTGAAACATCGAAAGCGCCGAGTGATCGATCTCGTACTGAAACGAAAGCTTCACCGGCGCCAGCGCAATCGTGTCGCCGTGCGAGTCTTGACCTGTCGGAGACGGTGTCGGCGCCGGGATACCCTTGAAAGAGATTGTCGAAGCTGCGATTCTCTTGAACGATGTAGACGATATGCTCGATCTTTCCGGCGCCGGTCGCATTGAGAGCGCGCATCGCCACCTCGCTGCGCATCGACGGCAGCGCCGGCTGCACGTTCCCCGCGCAGCCGGCGAGCGGAAAGAAAAGCGTCAACAACGCGGCAACGCCTAAGGAGTGCAGACGGGTCATCGCATCGGCACTATGCCGCGCTCGTCCGGGCCTCCTCCTCAAGCGAACAGGCGCTTTAAGAACGTCTCATGCCGATACGACGAGCTCTTGCCGAAGTGCACGATCGTCACTCGGCGCGATGGAACGAGATAAAGCGCTTGGCCGCCCGAGCCGCTGGCGTAGACGAGGTCGTCGGGCGCCCCGCGCGCGCCTAGCCACCAGCCTAGCCCGTAACGGCGGTTTGCGGCGGAGCCTTCGAAACATTCGGCCAGCGCGTCGCGCTCGCGCAGGATGAAGCGTCCGTATTGGAGCCAGTCGTGCGCCCGCAACGCCGCCCCGGTCGGCAGCGGATTGGCACCGTCGCTTAACGTGCGCCAACTCGCAACCGCGACGCCGGCCGGATCGAGGACGCGCTCGCGCAGATACTCGTGCGGCGTCTGCTTGCGAGCGGCAAGCTTGCGCGCGAGCACCGCGCCGAAGACTTGAAGAGGGATACCGCCGTAGGTGAAGCGAGAGCCGGGCTCGTTCTTTAGCGGCATCGACAAGGCCCGCTGATAGGTCGGAACGCTGGCGCCCAAGCCACCGAATCCGAAGCCCGCCGTCAGCGATAGCAGCATGCGCAGCGTCACGCGCCGCTTCCAAGGGTCTTCGAGCCAGGTCTCGATCGTCTCGGCGACCGGCTCGTCGAGTTCGAGCAGTCCGTCGATATGCGCGTAGAGCGCGGCGACGCCCCAAAAGCTCTTCGTTCCGCTATAGAGCGGATGAGGCGTCTTTGCCGAGAAGCCTTCACCGTACTCCTCTGCCATCGGCTCGCCGTTGCTCGCGACGATCAGCGCGTCGAGCGCGTGACCGCGCGCGTACTGCAGCGCTGCTGCGATCTGAAGATCGCCGTTCATTGGAGGAGCGTTCGGTCAAGGCTCGCAAAAGCGCCTGCATGAGGGCGTACGTGCTCCTGGTCGCATCGGTCGCGGCGCTCGGCGGGTTGCTCTTCGGATACGACACCGGCGTTATCTCCGGCGCGATTCTCTTTATCACCAAAGATTTCGGTCTCCAGACCGGTGCGAAAGAGTTCACGATCAGCGTCGTGCTGATCGGGTGCATCGCGGGCGCCGCAGGCGCCGGCAGCCTCGCCGACCGCATCGGCCGGAGGTGGACGCTCTTTACCGCCGGCATCGTCTTCTTTGGCGGCGCGCTCGTTTCGGCGTTCGCGCCTTCCGAGGCGGTCCTGTTGTTCGGGCGGCTGGTCGTCGGGATCGGCATCGGGTTCAGCTCGGTGGTCGCGCCGCTCTATATCTCGGAGGTCGCGCCGGCCGAGGTGCGCGGCGCGCTGGTTTCGCTCTATCAGTTCGCAATCACCGTCGGCATCTTGGCGGCTTACGTCGTCGACTTCGTCCTGGCCGGCGCGCAAGCGTGGCGCTGGATGCTGGGCTTGGCCGTCGTGCCCTCGCTGATCCTTATCGGCGGGATGGTTGTGATGCCGGAGAGCCCGCGCTATCTCTTCAAGATCGGCGACGAGGCTCGCGCGCGTGACGAGCTGCGGCGCATCTACGACGATGAAGATGCGAGCCGGCGAGAGGAGCAGTCGATCGCCGAGAGCCTACGCGCAAAGAGCCGCGGCTTTGCCGCCTTCCGCGCGCCGTCGGTGCGCCTGGCGCTCTTTATCGGCGTCACGCTCGCCGTCTTGCAGCAGATCACCGGTATCAATACCGTGATCTACTACGGCCCGCAGATCTTTCAGATGGCCGGGATTGCCTCGGCTAGCAGCTCGATACTCGCGCAGTCCATCGTCGGGACCGTCAACTGCCTGATGACGCTCGTGGCGATCTTTTTCGTCGACCGAATCGGGCGCAAGCCGTTACTCTATGCCGGCTTAACTGGGATGCTCGTCGCGCTGGTGGCGCTCGCCCTCGCCTTCGCGCGCCCGCACGTGCGGCGGATCGCTCGGCACGATCGCGCTGCTGAGCATGACGCTCTACGTCGGATGCTTCGCGTTCAGCCTCGGGCCGATCGTTTGGCTGCTGATCTCAGAGATCTTTCCGCTTCCAGCCCGTGCCCTGGGAATGTCGATTTCGACCCTGGCTAACTGGGTTGGAAACTTCCTCGTATCCCAGTTCTTCCTCACCATGATCGAGACGCTGGGCCGGTCGGCGACGTTCCTGACCTACGCGCTGCTCTGCGTCGTCACGATCGTCTTCGTGCGCGCGATGGTACCGGAGACGAAGCGGGAGCTGCTCGAGCAGATACGCGTCGGAGCTGCCTAGGCGGTGTCCCGGCCGGAGCTCAGCATCGTCATTCCGGTCTACGACAACTGGTGGCTGACGGCGCGCTGCCTGCGCGAGCTCGACGCGCTGCGCGATGCCGGCTCGGTTTCGTTCGAGACGATCGTCGTCGACAACGCCTCGCGCGACGAGACCCCCGATGCGATTGCGCTCTTTCCGTGGGTTCGCTACCTTCGCTTCGAACGCAATCGGAACTTCGCCGGCGGCTGCAATGCCGGCGTGCGGGCCGCAGAGGCGCCGCTCGCGCTCCTGCTCAACAACGACGCTTATCCGCTCGGCGATGCGTTCGCGCCACTGGTTCGCGCCTTCGATCGCGCCGAGGTCGCGCTCGCCGGCGGCGCACTCTTCTTTGAAGATGGCGTGACGCAGGCGGCCGGGCTCGCTATGTTGCCCAACGCGCACTGGCACTACTCGTGCCGCAACCTGCCGGCCGATCTCGAGGACGTCACGATGCCGCGCGACGCGCTTGCCGTCTCCGGCGCCGCGATGGCCGTGCGTACTGAGTGGTTCGTCGAAAACGGCGGCTTTGACGAGTCGTTCGTCAACGGATTCGAAGACGTCGACCTGTGCATGCGCGCGCGCGAGCAGGGCCGCACGATCGCCTACGTTGCCGACGCGCGGTTCGCGCACTACGAAGCCGCGTCGGCCGGGCGCTTCGAGCGTGAGGCGCAGAACGAGCGCCGGTTCTACGAGCGCTGGTCGGCCAGTCTAGGATCGTTGCCGCGGACGGCGCGCGGTGACGTCGGTGCGATCGCGGTGCGAATCGGCGCAAACGCGGATCCGCTGCTGCAGGCCGGCTTGACGGATCTCGAGGCCGCGTTGCGCTCCTTCGGCCACCCGGTCGTTCGCGGTGACGTCGCCTGGTGGCGGTTGCTCGACCGGCGTTTTCGCCGCGCCGCATCGTTGGGGTGGTTCACGGACTCCGGCGCTCGTGCCGGCATCAGTGTCGCGTGTGATGCTGGAGCGCCCGCCGCGATCCGCACGCATGGCGCGGCGAGCGTGGAGGTTCCTTGGCTGCCGTGCGCGGATTTTGAGCGGATCGGAGCACTGCCGATTCGCCTCTCGACCGACGCGGCGTGCAGCGTGGTTGCCCTCGCGGGAAGCGGCGACGGCGCGCTCGCCGCCCGGCTCGCGCGCGAACGTACGACGCTGCTCGTCACGCCGGAGATGCTGCTCGGCGAGGGCGATCCCGTTGAAGTCGCCTGCGTCGTGCACCTCGGGTTGACCGACGCAGAGCTGCCTTCGGCACGGTGCTGCTCGCGCAGGCCGGGTTGCCGGCGGTGGTCGCGAGTAAAGAGTTGCGCACGCACTTTGCCGATGACGTCGTAGCGGAGAGCGTCGCGCAGCTAGTCGGCGACCCTGCCGCTCGCGTGCGCTACGCAAACCTGCTCGCGGCCGAGGCGCGCCGCCGCTTCTCGCCGCGCCGCAGCGCGATTCGTGTCGTCGACCTGCTCTGTTCCGCGCGCTTTGGACTCGAACGGCCGGCCGCCGGCCCACGCCGCAATACGCCGCTCTCCAGCTCCTAGTCGGGCGTTCCGTAACCGCCGCCGCCGGGCGTTTGAATCGTCAGCACGTCGCCCGGCTCGAGCGGAAGCGTGACCTTCGCGGCAAGCGCCGTCTGCGCTCCGCGCCGCGTCAACGAATGGCGTCCACATGCACCCGGCTCGCCGCCCAGCGCGCCCGGCGGTTTGAGCGTGTGGCGATCGGCGAGCAGCGTAGCATGCGCCGATCCTTCAACGAGCTCAATTGAGCGAATCAATCCGTTGCCGCCGCGATATCGGCCCGCGCCGCCGGTCGACTCGGCGATCTCGTAGCGCGCGACGCGCAGCGGATACTCGCGTTCGATCGCCTCGATCGGCGTGTTGAGCGTATTGGTCATGTGGCAATGGATCGCGTCGATGCCGTCGCTCGATGGCCGCGCGCCCATGCCGCAGCCATTGGTCTCGTAGAACGCCCACGTGCGGCCGTCCGGCCGCGTTCCTCCGAGCATCACGTTGCTCATCGTGCCCCCGCTGCACGCCGGAACGCGCTGCGGCGCGGCTTTGGCCAGCGCTTGCAGCACGACCTCGGCGTTGCGCGTGCTGGTCTCGACGTTGCCGCCGGAGACGGGCGCGGGACGACGCGGATTGAGCAGCGTTCCCTCCGGAACCACAACGGTGACCGGGCGAAAGCAACCCTCGTTCATGGGAATCGCCGGATCGGTGACGGCACGCAGCGCGTAGTGCACGCCCGATAGCGTGACGCCCAGGACGGCGTTGAGCGGAGCGTCGAGCTGCGTGGAGGTTCCGGTGTAATCGAGCCGCGCCGTGCCGTCGCGCAGCTCGAGGCGCAGCGCGATGACGATGCTCGGCTTCCCGCTGCGGTCTTCGAGATAATCCACGGCCTCGAAGATGCCGTCACCGATCGTGCGCAGTGCGATGCGCAGGCGCTGCTCGCTCTCGTCGAGCCCCCGCGCGATCGCCATCCTCGACGCGCTCGATCCCGTAGCGATCGAAGAGCTCGACCAGCCGCCGCTCGCCGGTATAATTGCCCGCGACCTGCGCGCGCAGGTCCCCGCTGCGCGCGTCGGGCGTGCGCGAGTTCGCGCGAAAGAGCGCGACCATCTCGGCGAGTATAGCGTCGCCGCCGACCAGGCGCATCGGCGGGACGATCAGCCCTTCGGCAAACAGCTCGGCGGCGTCGGCCGGCATCGAACCCGGCACGGTTCCGCCGACGTCGGCATGATGGGCTTTATTCGCCGCGTACCCGGCGAGCCAGCCGCGATAGAAGATCGGTCGCACCAGCGTGACGTCGTTAAGATGCGTCCCGGCGATGTAGGGATCGTTGGCTACCCACATCTCACCTTCGCGCATGCCGCCGTGCTCGCGCTCGACGATCTTTACTATCCGCCCCAAGCCCCAGGGCAGCGAGCCGAGGTGCACCGGGATATGCTCGGCTTGTGCGATCAACCGGCCGAAGCGATCGAAGAGCGCGCACGAATGGTCGAGCCGCTCCTTGATGTTCGGCGAGTAGGCGCTGTTGCGAACCGCGAGCCCCATCTCTTCGCTCGCGTAGACGAGCGCGCTCTTGATGACTTCGGAGGTGATTGGATCGATCATCGTTCTCCTCGCAGGAGTTGCAGCGCGTCGTCATGCACGCGCAGCGACCACTCCGGCGCAACGTATGTCGTGCTATCGTACCCTTCGACGATTGCAGGGCCTTCGAGAGAAGCACCCGGCGCGAGCGATTTCCTCGCTACGACCGGCACATCGGTAAAGGCCCCGTCGACCCAGACGCGCCGGCGAGACTCGCGTTCCGAAGGGCTCGGGGTGACACTAGCGGAGGAAACGCCTGCGCTCGACACGCCGCCGCACGCCGTCAGCCGGGCGTTGACCAGTTCGACGACCTCTTCCGGAACGTCGTAGCCGTACCGCGCGCGGTGCGCGCGGTGAAAGTGCTGCTCGATCAGCTCCGGCGTGCGGCCGTGATCGATCGACAGCTCGAAGCTCTGTCCGCGGTAACGCGCATCGTAGCGGCGCGCGAAGGTGATGGAACCGGCGTCGGCGCCCTGCGCGAGCAAGAGCTCACGGCAGCGCGCCTCGCCGTCCGCGAACGCCTGCTCGAGCGAGGCATGATCGAACTCGCCGGTCGATTGCAGAACCGGGCGCAGCTCGTTGACGACTAGCGGCGCGAAGAGCAGGCCGCGCGCCGAGAAGAGGCCGGGATGAGCCGGCACGAACACGCGTGCGATCCCCAGCTCGCCGGCGAGCGCGCAGGCGTGCAGCGGTCCGCCGCCGCCGAACGCGACGAGCGTGAAATCGCGTGGATCGAGACCGCGCTCGACCGTGACGATGCGCAGCACTTTCGCCATCGCGTCGTCGACCAGCGTCACGATGCCGGCGGCGGCGATTTCGTCACTCATGCCGAGCCGCTTAGCGAGTTGTCCGACGGCGCTGCGCGAGCGGGCCGCATCGATCGGAAAGGTGCCGCCCAGGAGATGGTGCTGATTCAACCGTCCGAGCAGCACGTTGGCGTCGGTGACGGTGGCCAGCTCCGACGTGCCGTAACAGGCAGGACCCGGATCGGCGCCGGCCGAGAGCGGGACCTACGCGCAGCGATCCGGCATCGTCGATCCACGCAATCGTCCCGCCTCCGGCGCTGACTTCGGCTAGATCGACAAAGGGAAAACGGACCGGATAGCCGCTGCCTTTGATCGCACGCCCGCTGTGCGTCTTCCCGGCCGCCTCAAACTCGGTCACGACTTGTACGCGGCCGTCGATGACGGCGCCGCACTTCGCGGTCGTCCCACCCATGTCGAACGAGAGCAGCCGCTCGATGCCGAGACGCTCGCCCAGCGCTGCGGTCGCGATCGCGCCGCTCGCCGGCCCGCTCTCGATGAGTGCCGCCGGTCGCGTCGAGACATGCTCGGCTGCGGCCATGCCGCCGTCGCTGCGCATGACATAGAGCGGCGCGCCGATTCCGGCGCCGCGAAGGTCGGCTACGAGCCGCTCGAGATAACGCTCGACGATGGGCGCGAGCGCCGCGTTGACGACCGTTGTCGAGAACCGCTCGTACTCGCGGTACTCGGGATCGAGCGCCGAAGAGCGCGTGACCGGTACGCCGGGGAGAGCCGCGGCAAGCGCGCCGGCGACGCGCCGCTCGTGCTCGTCGTTCGCGTACGCGTGCAGCAGACAAACCGCGACCGCGGCGACGCCGCGCTCTCGCAGCAGGGCGCAGGCGCGTTGTACGCTCGCGTCATCGAGCGGGACGAGCACCTCGCCGCGATAGTCGATTCGTTCGATCACGGTCAAGCGATCGTCGCGCGCAACGAGCGGGCGCGGCCGCTCGACGAAGAGGTTGTAGACCTCGCTGCGGTTCTGACGCCCGATCTCGATCACGTCACGAAAGCCTTCGGTGGTGATGAGGGCGACGCGCGGAAGCTCGAGCGTTAGCTGGCCGAGCAGCGCATTGGTGGCAATCGTCGTCGCGTGCGCGAGAAACTCGATCGCGGGCGGCTGCTCGTAGCCAGCGAGCAGATCGCGCAGCGCTTCGGTAACGGCGCGTTGCGGTTCGCGCGGGGTGCTTGCGAGCTTTCGCGTGGCGAGCTTGCCGCTCCACGACTCGATCGCGACGAGGTCGGTAAACGTGCCTCCGACATCGATGCCTACGCGCAGCGAGCGCCGCTCGGTCACGCGCGATCAGGCAGGCGCGTCGCCGACGACGGCATCGGCTTCTACCTCGACGAGATACTCCGCAGCGATCAACGCTGCGACTTCGACCATCGTGCAGGCGGGACGGATGTCGGCGAAGGCCTCGGCGTGAGCGCGCCCGACCAGCTCCCAGTCTTCGATCTTCGTGACGAAGAGTCGCGTTCGTACGACGTCGCGCAAGGAGGCCCCGGCTTGGCGAAGTGCCGATTCGATCTTAGCGATGGCGGCCTTTGCCTGCTGGTAGGCGTCGCTACCTTCGGCAACCGTCCCCGCGACGAAGACTAGATCGCCCGCGCGCACGGCGCGCGAGTAACCAACGCGCGCTTCGTATGGGCTGCCCGACGCGATCGACCGCCGCGGCACGCGCTAAACGGTCAGCGTGTAGGTAGCCGGCTTACACTCGCCTTGGCCCTGCTGGATGTCGAGCTTGAAGTCGATCTGCGACGTCTTCGAGCCGGCATCGGTCGACCGCGGCCAGACGTACATGAACGCATACGTTTGGCCGGCTCCGAGCGGCGGTATGCCGCGGCTGTCGAGCTTATTGTCGTACTGGTAGATGTCGACGAACTGCAGAGTGTTCGAGGCTTGCGCACTCCCGAGGTTGGTCACCGTCCCCACGATCGTATAGTGGTTCAGACCGGCGCTGGTGGTGACGGTCTTGACATGAGCTGAGGTCACGGTGGGATCCGGCCCCGCGCAGGTGGCGGCCGCGGCGGCAGCCATCGTGGCTTGCGCGATGATGACGAAAGCGAGGGCGGTCGTTCGAAGCATAATTGAGCTCCCTCCTAATCGAGCCGACTAACGCTCCTATACCCGGGAGCCGAGCGATTCATGCCCGGGATGCAAGGCCGCGGGCGCGAATGCAAGCGGCCGGGAGGAACGATGAGACGTTTAGCAACTCTTCTCTTCGTCGTCGGATGGCTTGCCGCCCCGGCCAAGGCGGCCGCGGACGCAGACCTGCGCTCGTCGCTGACGCACGACCTCAATCAATACCTCGCGGCTCGATCGAAGGCCGAGCACATTTCGGCAATTTCGCTCAGCGTAAGCCTGCGCGGCGGGCCTCCGATCGACCTGGCCGTTGGGCGGACGACCTTCGGCGGCGCCACAGCACCCACGCCCGCGAACCTGTGGCAGATCGGCAGCAACACGAAGGCGTTCACCGCTGCGACGATTCTGCAGCTGGAAGCCGAAGGGAAGCTGCGCATCGACCAGACCGTCGGCAAGTGGCTCCCGCAGTACCCGGCCTGGAAGAGCGTGACGATTCGCCGTTTGCTCGACATGACCAGCGGCATCCCAACGTACGACTCCGTCCCCAAGATGCTGGCAACGCTCGCCAAATATCCCGACCGGAACTTTACGCTGAAGGAGCTGGTCGCGTACGTCTATCCTGGGAATCCGGGCGCGCCGCCGCCAACCGCCGGATACTCGTATTCGAACACCAACTACGCGTTGGCCGAGATGATCGTCGAGCGCGTGACCGGTCACAGCTATGCGAGTGAGATCGAACACCGTTTCCTACGATCGAAGATTGGCCTCGGCAGCACCTACTACTCGGCGACGCATTACCCGCAGGAGATTATCGAGCGCATGGTCTCGGGGTACTTTTTCAGCCGCGATCCCGATAACGCCGCGCTGGCGCCTCTGCTCGGCCGCGACGTACGCAGCTTTAGCGTTTCGTGGATGCAAGGCGCCGGTGCGATCGTCTCGACGCCCGAAGATCTGACGCGCTGGGCTCGCGCGCTCTACACCGGCGGCGTGCTCGCGCCCGCGCAACAGGCCGAGCTCACCAGCATCGTCTCGTTGAAGACGGGTAAACCGATTGCCAAAACCAGCTTGGACGATCCGCGCGCGTTCGGTCTGGGCATCGCACAGATGACGACGCCGCAAACCGGAACCATCTGGTTCTACGAAGGCGAGACCCTAGGATTCCGCGTCGTCCAGGTGTACTTTCCGCACCAAGATGCCGTGATCGCATTCGGACTGAACAGCCAGCCGGATTCCAAACAGAACCAATCCGGGAAGCTGGCCATCGCACTCTACGAGACGCTGCATAAAGCTGGGAGACTCTAAGATGAACGGACGCCTTCTTGCCGCCGCTACGGCGCTTCTCATGCTCGCCGGGCCTGTGGCAGCGCCGGCCGCGGGTACGACGCCGGCCGAACAGATCTCGGCTCTCGAGACCGACGGGCTCAATCAATTCCTGGCCGCGAATCCGGAGATTGGGACGTTCCTGGGGGACTACAGCCACGACGCGGATTGGAGCGACCCGAGTGCCGCCGGCGTGGCCGTCGACGAGCGAATGATCGACGGTTACGAGCACCGGCTCAATGCGATCGACATGACCGGAGCGACGCTGCAAGACCGAAACGACATCGCCCTCATGCGAGCCTTCGTCGTGCAGCAGCGGCGCAACTTCGCCGATACGCGTGCCGGGAAGGATCCATCCGGTCCCCCGCTGACCGTGCTCGGGACGATCTTTACGATGATCTTGCACAAGGACGAACAAGATCCAACGACGTGGTGGAACAACGTCATCTCGCGGCTGGAGAAGGCTCCGGCGTACATGGCCGCGGCGAAGCCGCTGATTACGAATCCGGGGCGGTTGCAGGCGCAGGTGGCGGTGAAGCAGCTCGCACTCGCTCCGGCCCTCTTCAACTTCATCTTGACTCCGATGGCGTCCGGACTCCCCGCGGATCAGAAGGCGCGTTTCGAAAAGGCTCGCGACGCAACGGTCGCGGCGATTGCCGACTGGTCGAAGTGGATGAGCGACAACGCGGCGAGCTGGCCGATCAACTATACGATGGGCAAAGACGCCTACAATGCGATGCTCCGGAACGAGCTGCTCCTGCCCTACGACGCCGACCAGATTGCGGCGATCGGGCAGAAGACGCTCGACGCGGCGATCGCCAAGGAGCGCGAGATTGCGGCCCAAGCGAAAGCTAAGGGCGTCAACCTCAAGAATCCCGCACAAGCCGCCGCGAACGGCGGCGGCATGACGCCGACGACCAAGGAGGCGCAGTTCGCCTTCTTCCAGACGCAGCTCGACACGCTGCGCGCCTTCGTCACCAACAAACGCATCGTAACGATTCCCGCCTACGTCGGGAAGATGACGATCGTGGAGACGCCCCCGTTTCTCCAGCCCGTATTGCCCGGGCCGTCGATGCAGTCGCCGCCGATTCTCTCCAGACAGGTAGACGGCATCTACTTCGTTCCGCCGCCGAATCCCGAGATGGCCAAGGCGGCTGCCTCCGGAGCGATTTTCGAAGACTTCGATCGCGATCGCGTACTGATGACCAGCGGGCATGAAGGCATTCCCGGCCATTTCCTCCAGCTCTCGATCGCCAAGCACAACGCCGATCCGGTGCGGCGCTTGACGTTCGACAGCGTCTTTTCGGAGGGTTGGGCCTTCTACGAAGAGGCGTTGCTCGAACGCGAAGGCCTCTACGGCAACGATCTCGACGGCCGGTATGCCGTCGCGCAGTTCGAACGGCTGCGCGGTGCGCGCGCGATCGTCGATACGAAGCTGGCCAGCGGCGAGTGGACCTACGAACGAGCCGTGGATTGGTTCGTCGAAAACGCCGGGCGTCGACCGACCCACCGCGCAAGGCGAGGTGAGCCGTTTCGCATTAGGACCCGGTCAGGCGTTCGACTATGCCGTGGGCAAGGCGCAGATCGAAGCGTTGCTCGAGCAGTACAAGGCGAAAAAAGGCAGCGCCTTCGACCTGCAAGCGTTTCACGACGACCTGCTCTCGCACGGAACGGTCCCGGTCGGGATCGTGGCCAGCGAGATGCTCGCCGAGTAGCGCTCCTACTACTTCTGCGAAGGCGGCTGCGCGCGCATCACGTCGAGCTCGCGAGCCTGACGCTCGGCAAGGCGGCGCAGCCGCATGACCTCCCGTCCAACGCGGAGCGACTCGAGGTGTTCGTAAGCGCTCCCCGCCGCACAGCAGATACCCTCGAGCGATGCCGCCTCGTCGGGATCGATATCTTCGCCGTTGTCGTGCGCGCCGTAGAGCGCGACCGCCTCGAGTCCCCAATTCGCAAAGACCGGGACGGCGAGCGCGGGTCCGCGCGGATCGAAATCGGAGCGTCCGTTGACGTCGAGCTCATGGAGACGAACCGAACGCCGGTTGCCGTGCAGGCGAAGCGGGATCGTAAGATCGAGCGGTTCGTCGCCGTTCAAATACTCACCGGAGCCGTTACGCTTGTAGAGTGCGGCACAGCTAAGCGCATAGGCTTGCACCGGCTCGCGAATTAGTGCCGCTTCGATTGCCGCGGGAGACTCCGCGTGCGGAAGTCCGGCTGCGACGTTCTCGAGGTGGCGCTCGGCGAGGTGACGCCGGCGGAAGAGCACGCCTTCGACGAACGCCTCGACCTGCCCGTGAAGGGACTCGAGCGAGAACGCGATAGCGATCGCGCCCAGAGCGACCAAAATTATCGCGGCGCCGCTCAACTCAATCAACTTGCCCGCGGCCCATTCGATGAAGGCAAAGAAGGCAAAGATCGTGCCCGTCAAGATCGTGTAGACGAGCGTGCGGCTCACGACGAACGACGCGCCGAAGACGCGCTGGCGCACCGCGGCGTATGCGATGGCGAAAGGCGCGCACGCGTACAGGATCGTCGTGCCCCAGATGAACGGCTTGGACGATGCCAGTGGATAGGTCACCGACCAGTAGCTCGCCCAGCCTGCAGCATAGCTTCCCAACGTCATCAGCACGCCGGCGATGATCCAGCGCAAGCGGTGCCGCTCCCAGTTGGGCGCGCTGAAATACGTCGCCGCGAGCGTCGCGCCGGCTATCAGGATGAGTCCGAGCGCGGCGAGCGTCGACCCGAGCGACATCCACGCCGGTGGGCTCCAACCCCAAAAGAGTGCCGTGCCGTCCCAAAGCAGGTTTGGAATAGCGAAGAGCGCCCCAACCGGGATCGCAAGCCGGTCGAGTAACGCGCGCCATCCAACCGGACGATCGTTGGGAAAGCGCGCCGCAAAAATCACCAAGCCGATCGGTCCGGCGACGCCGAGCAGATCCGAGGCGAGTTGTGCGATCAGAAAGCCCGAATCGGGAAACCGGTAGAGCGAGACGTTCGTCGCCGACATCAGGTAGAGGTAGAGGCCCCACGTCATTCGGCTCGGACGGCGCAGGAGGATGACCAATGCGACGGCGATGTAGGCGAACGCTGCGAGCCTGAGAAACGACGAGAGCGGAGAGAAGATCGCCTCGATCGGCTGTGCTTGAGTCAACCGGTTCGCTTCCAGCGTGACCGTTCGCGATTGGCCGTTGCGAACGACGGAGAACGTGACCGGCTCGCGGGGATAGGCGGGCTGGTAGTCGAGACCGATGATCCGGTCGTGCAGGCTAGAGCCGGTGAAATCGAGGTGATCGCCAACGACGATGCCGGCCCTCGCTGCAGCCGTTGAGGGATCGACCTCGGTGACGCGGTAGCCGTCGGTATAGATCAGGTGGTAGCCGAACGTGCTCGGCGGCGCAAATAGGTGAACCGTCGCGGCGACGTTCAACACGAGCGCAACCGCGACCGCGAGCAGCGCCGCGATCCGTTCTCCGGGGTGCAGGTTCCGCCGTTCTTGCTCCACCGGCGCTAGATTCGCCCCATCCATCATCCTTTTCAACGGGTGCAACCCGCCCGCTTCTTCGCGGGCTCTAGGGCTGTACTCAAAAAGGGAGCCGCGGGGCCCGGTGGCCGAAGCGAGCCCGACACGTACGCTGGAATGGAGAACGCAATGAGCGAGGTTTACGAACGCTTCCGCGCGCTGCACGAACGCCCCGAGGCGTTCGTGATGCCGAATCCTTGGGACGGCAATTCGGCGATGATCTTGCAGAGTGCCGGATTCGAGGCGCTGGGCAGTACGTCGTACGGCTTGGCACGATCGCTCGGGCGAGAAGACGGCAGCCATGCAGTTTCTCGCGACGAAGCCGTGGCGCACGCGGCGTTTTTGTCGCGCGTTAGCGGACTTCCCATCAATGGCGATCTCGAGGACGGGTTCGGTCTAGATCCGGAGGATTGCGTCGCCACGGTGAACGCGGCGATCGAGGCCGGCTTAGCCGGCCTCGGCATCGAGGATACGACCGCGGATCCCGCACATCCGATTCACGATTTCGATCGGGCGGTTGCGCGCGTCGCGGCGGCGGCGGCGGCGGCGCGCGGGCGCATCGTCTTGACCGGGCGCACCGACAACTTCCTCAACGGGCGGCCCGACCTCGACGACACGATTCGCCGTCTCACCGCGTTTGCAGAGGTTGGGGCGGACGTCCTGTACGCGCCGTTCCTACCCGACATGGCAGCAATTCGCGCGGTCGTCCGCGCCGTTGCACCCAAGCCGGTCAACGTCTTAATCGGACCGCAAGACGGCGCGGTGCCGCTCGCACAGCTCTCGGCCGAGGGCGTCAGACGGGTAAGCATCGGCGCCGGCCTCTACGTCCGCGCGATGTCCTTCGTCGACGCCATCGCGAAAGCGCTGCGCTCGGGGGACCTCGCAGCGGTGCGTGGCGTCGTTGGCGCCTAGAAGGCGCTAACACCGTTCCCGCGGAGGAACCCCGGAGCGGACCGTAGAGAGCGTTCCCCGTGGACCCGCTCTTCGAAGGACCGAACTCGCTGCGAGAGCCATCCGAACGGTTGGCCTTCTGGCTGACCGGACTCAGCGCGTTCCCTGCGGCGTTGCTGATCGGATACGTCCTGCACGAATCGATCGGAGCGTCGCAAGTGGCCCTCTTCATCGTAATTGCAATGGTCTACGTGACGCTCGCTCGCGGACGGCTGCTCGGATCGAGCGTACGCGTGCACAGCGCGCAGTATCCGCGTGTCTTCACGATCGTCAAAGGGGCGTGCGCCGCGCTCGAGATCCCCATGCCGCTCGTCTTCGTGCGCGAGGACAACAACGTGCCGGTCGTCGCGCTCGGCTTCGGCGTACCCTACGCGCTCGTACTCTCGAGCCACTGGATCGAGCTCTTTCGCGATGACGAGCTGGCCTTCATGATCGGACGCGAGCTCGGGCACATCGCCGCCGGTCACACGCGCTTTCACTCGCTACTCAGCGTGAGCGGCAACGAGAATCCGTTGATCTCGCTGATCTTCGGCGCTTGGCTGCGGCGCTGCGCGATGACCTGCGACAAAGTCGGATTGCTCTGCTGCGGTTCGCTCGACGCCGCGATCCGCGCGATGGGCATCGCGGCCTTTCACGAGTTCGGCCGCAAGGTCGACTATCAAGCCTTTGCCGAGCAGCTCGCCGAGATCCAGTCCGACTCGGTGCTGCGTTGGGGCGAGTGGCTTAGCGGCGAACCGTACGCCACGCGGCGCATCGCATCGCTGAGTCTTTTCATGACCTCGCAATCGTATGCCGCCGCGGAGACCTGGTTTCTGCGCGAGCGCAGCGCGGAGCCCCCCGAGCTCGCGCCGGCCGGCGAGACGACGGTCGCGTTGCGCGATTGCGCCGGGTGGTGGCGCCGATTCGCCGCGTCGGGCATCGACGCGGTCATCGTGATCGCGATCATCACGTCGTTCGGGGGGAACGTCTTCGCGTCGGGCTCTCGCCACAAACCCGCCAAAGTCACGGTCGCGCCGGGCGGTGCAGTCACCGTTGCCGTTCCTAGCGAGGCGCCGATCGTTATCGATGAGAAAGGCCACGTCAAGCCCGCGCCCAAGACGGCGCATACTTTGCCGGCGCCGACTGCCGCCGCCTCACCGTCGCCCGAGCCTACCGAAAACCTGGGGCCGCTTACCGTTTCCGAGCAGGGCGTTGCCCTCAACATGGGCGGCGAGGAAGTGCCGCTCTCACCCGATGCCATCGCCGGCGCGGTGAGCGGAGCGGTGAATCGGCTTGGCTTCGCCTTCTGGTTTCCGGTCTATCTCGCGCTGCTCGTGATCGTCGCCGGACAGACCTTCGGCATGATGATCGCCGGGTTGCGCGTCGTTACGGTGGACTTTCACAAGCCGAGCATCCCGCGCACGATCGGGCGGTACGTAGTCGTCTTTTTGCTCTGGTGGGTGATCGTGCCGATGAGCTTCGTGTGGCGTCGCATCCTCCTGCACGACCGATTGACCAAGACGCGCGTCGTTAAGGTCGAGCGCGTCGTCGCCCGTATCACCGGCGAGGCTTAGCCGCTGCGCTCGCCGGCTCAGGTGCTACGGGCTCGAGGTGACGGTCAGGCGAACCGCGGCGCTACCCGACGTAACGTGGCCGACAGCCGCATTCGAGCTTACGCTGTCGATTTGCAGCGTCCCGACGTTTTCGGTGACGTGCAGAACCGCATGGGTCGTGGGATCGACGACCGATTTTACCTTCACGATCTGGAAGGTTTGACCGACCGCAACGCCGGCGTTGCTGCCGATGTTGACGATCACGTTGCGTCCGTCGATCGCCGCAATGTGTCCGGTCAGCGCCGGTGCCGCAGGGCCGGAGTTGAATTTGCTGGGATCGATGGAGCTCGCGATCTTCGCCGCCTCGTCGTCGATCAGATGGCCCATATCGCTATTGACGAACTGTGAGTTGCTGTATGCGCCGGCCGCGCCGCCGCCGAATCCGCCCGCGTTCCATGACGTTCCAGTGCGCGACTCTTCGTCCGAGAAACTCTGGACGATCTGACCGGTTCGAGCGTCGATCACGCGCACCGCAACCTTGATCGTCACGCGATGCGTGATGACGCTTCCCGCCGCGGCGCCGACGTAGTTGGGCAGGAGGCTGCCGGCGCCCGCGGAGCTGCCGCCGGTCTGATCGAGCTGCAAGATGTTGCCGGTGATCAAGTAGTGCGCGCCGACCATCTTACCCGCGCTGATCGCCGATTGCGGATCGACCTCTCCGTTCGCCGTCAGCTGATGCTCGCCCAGCGTCGAGCTGAGGTGGCTGCGGTCGACGACGTTGAAGTGCCCGTCGTTGACGAGCCGGTCGGTGAGTAGATCGCTGAGCGCGACCCCGGGCTGGACCGAGCCGTAAAAATCCGAGGTTAGCCCATGAGTGGAGAAATCGAGAACCGCGAGCGACGGCCGGGCTCCCGACGTTTGCTGCGCGGACGCCGCGAGGGGCAGCCATGCCAACGCTACGACGGCGCAGATCGAAATCCAACGCTTGTACACGATGCGTTCCTTCGAGGCCTAGTAACGCTGCGCCTCGTCCGAGGCCACGTTCGCCAGGTGCCAATCGTTCCAGTAGGCGGCAGACGAGCGCGATCGAGAGAAAGAGCGCGGCCCGGCGAAGAAGAGGTTTGAGTATGTGCGGCAGATTCACGTTGACCAATCCGAGCGTGCTGCGGAGAGTTTTTCCGCAGTTCAAGTTCCCGGAGTTTAGCGAGACGCGGCTTCCGCGGTATAATATCGCGCCGGCGCAGGACGTGCTCGGCGTCCGCAACGACGGCCGCGAGGTCGTCGAAGCGATGCGCTGGGGAATTCAGGGGCGGATTAACATCCGAGCCGAGTCGATCGCGGCGCGCCACGGCGCGGTACGCCGGCGCTGCATCGAGTTCGCAGACGGCTTCTACGAGTGGCGCGACCGGCGGCCGTTCTACTATTCGCTAAAATCGCGCGAGCCATTCGCATTCGCCGGTCTCTGGGAAGCGCAGAACGGATCCGCGTCGTGCGACATCGTCACCTGCGAGCCGAACGCCCTCGTCGCGCCCGTCCACGACCGCATGCCGGTGATACTCTCAGCCTCACAACTCGAGCTGTGGCTCGACCCCGAGCCGCTCCCGCCGGAAGTCGCTGCGAAACTCATGAGGCCGTACGACGCCGCCCTCATGGAGGTGCGCGAGGTTTCGCGACGGGTCAACAACGCAAACTACGATGCGTCGGACGTGCTGACCGCGCCCGATCCGCGGCTGCTTTGAATGAGGACGGTGCCGGTCGCGATCAGCCAGATTGCCGCCGGGATCGCACCGAAGAGCGCGGGCCCTAACGAGCCGGGCGACATGAACGAGTTGGGAAAGAAGATCGAGAGGGTCGCGACGGTTGCGCCGCAGCCGGCGAGGTAGCCGAGCGTGGCTAGCCACGACGGCGCCGAATGATGTCGGCGCATGCTGTGAGCGGCAGCGAAGATGAAGATCGCGACCGGAGCGTAGCCCAGACCTCCCTGCATGAAGAGAAAGGCGTAGTAGATCGCTTCCAAGCCGTTGCTCTGAAACGTATCGGGAAGCGGATAGACCGCAGCCGTCTGCATTCCCGCCGACCCGATCGAAGCGGCAACCATCACGACGCCGGCGATCAGGGCGAAGGTGGGCAGACCCTCTTGGCGTCCGGGCGCGTGGGAGAGATAGCCGCGCAGACCGACGAGAAACCAGAGAAAGAACGCCGCAGCGGGGAAGGTGAGCCATGCGCCGAGCAAGAGCGCCTCGCGATGCGAGTCGATCATCAAGGCGGCGTCGGCCGGCTTGGCGTCGAGCGACGGCATGCCGTTGTTCAGCAGCGTCGCGAGAACCAAGACGCCGACGTAGCAGATGACCGACCAACCGGCCGAGCGTTGCGCGTGCACGTTTTCCATCGCGCTTAGCTCTTGCTTGCACTCGAGGGATTCCTTCCCACCTTCTCGTTGACTCGTCAAAGCCCGTAGTATTTCAGCGCGGGCCAGATTACGGCCAGCGGAGCGCGGGGCTTCGTACAGAGATAAATCGGCAGCGGCCCTTCGAGCATCCATCGATAGTCGTTGCGGTAGACCGCGATCTGGCGGACGCTGCCGAACCAACGGAGCAGGAGCCGGTAATCGGTTGCGCCCACGGCCAAGAGCGAGACGGAGCCGTATCCGCGCGTGCCCCAGAGATAGTACGAGTTGTTCGGGCTGATGACCGGAGGCAGCCCGTAGCGCGGTCCATAGTAGTTCAGCGCTCCGGCATACGCGTAGCGGTCGGCGAAGACTCCAGTGATTGCGCGCTGCGCCGCCGGCAGGGACCAGTATGCACCGGCCACGGTCTGCGTCATCGTCTTCCAACCGAGCTGATCGGCGAAGAGCGGGTTGATAAGATGGCGCGTACCGTCGGGCGGCGCGGGCCGGCTCAAGCCGATCGCGCGTTCGTAGGCCATATAGGCCGGCAGCGGCAGCAGCGGAAGGGTGAATGGAAGAAACGGCAGGCCTGTCGCGAGAATCGCGCCCGCGAGCGCAGGCTTCAGCCAGCGCGCCCGCGAGTTTAGCGCTGCTTCGATGGCCGTGCCGCCGGCGGCAAAGAGCGCCGGATAGAAACCTTCGATATAATACCCGCGCCCGATCGTGAGGATCAGGAGCGCCAGCGTCAAGACATAGGCAACAGCTAGAAATCGATACTGCTTCGTTAGCCATATCAAGCCCCAAATCCAGATCGGCGCGAAGAAGAGATTTTGATAGAGCAGCTGCAGCGCGAGCATGAAGAGCGCGTTGAGCCAGCGGTTCGGCGATTCGTCGGCCATGCCGTTGGCCAGAGCGTGACGGTTGAGCTGATCGTTTTGGAGCACCTCGAGCATCGGCAGGCCGTGGCGGATCTGCCAAAGCGCGTTCGGCAACGTAAGCAGGAGCGTGAGGAGTAACGCAAAGGCGAGCCAGCGCGAGCGAAGCAGCCGCGCGTGACCGGTGAACAGCAATCCGAGGAGCAAGGCCACGGCGCAAGCGGCAATCGAGTACTTCGCGTATATCCCTAGCGTGACGACGAGCGCAATTGGAAGGTAGAGCCGTTCGTCTTCGGTCTTGACCAAGCGGATCGTCAAGTAGATCAGCGCCGTCCACGCCGCCGGTGAGAGAAACTCAGTCGAAAGGCCGTAACCCAGGCCGGCCAGAGCCGGCCCGAGCGCGATCGTGAGGGCCGTGATGCCCTGTGCGAAGGCGCGGCCGCCGAACTCGCGGGCGATCGCGCAGCCCAAGAGCACGGTGACACCGGCGAGGATTCCCGGAAAGAGGCGCAGTCCCCAGACCGGATAGCCGAGCGGCGCCGTCACCCACGCGGCTAGCGGCGCCAGCGGCGGCTGGTCGACGTAGCCCCAAGCCAGATGCTTCGCGCAATCGATGAAGTAGAGTTCGTCGCGATAGTATCCGAAGCGGTGGTTGAAGATCAGGTGGGCGGCGGCGGTCGCGAGCGCGAACGCGTACGCAATCGGCGCGAGCCGCGGCCTCATGCCCAGTTGCTGATCGGTCGCGATCCTGCGAGCAAGAGCTGGCTGATGCAGACACCGGCGATTCCGGCCAGGGCGATCGAGCCGAAGACGAAGCTCGCGTCCCACCACGTCCCGCCGAACATCGGCACCGCAAGCGCGAGGTAGGCCGCTAAGTAGGCTGACGGCGACGACGAACCCTAGCAGCCGAAACGCGGCGGGCTTCTTCCACGACGGCCGAAGCTTTGCGATCAGCACGTCGCCGGCGAGCCCGGCCGCCGCCGAGGCGAGGACGATGAGCAGCAGTTCCATGAGGTCGCTCGATACCTCGCCGCCGATCCAAAGCTTCTCGACGACACAGATAACGATCAGCGCGCCGAAGTGCAGGTGCTTGCGCAAGGGCAGGTAGAGCACCGCCGCCGCGAGCAGCAGGCTCTGCCAGATCACGGTCGAGATCTCCAGCGACTGCTTATAGAAGAGGAAGACCGAGAGAACGAACTGCTCTTGATGGAAGGCGATCTGCGACATCGGATGGTCGCGCATCAACGCCTCGGGATAGAAGCCGAACTGCGTGGCGAACTGAATCACCTGGAAAGCGAGGCCGAAGGAGATCAGCATCGGAAGCTGGTCGAACAGATTCGCCGCGTCCGGGCGGCGCGAGCCCGCTGCGCACCGGTCCGGTTATCGAGAAAGAAGAGGCCGCTAAGCAAGAACAGGTGGGGCGGGCTCAGGAGCAGATCGAGCTGATGCTCGAAGCCGAAGAAGGCATGCCAGACGAAATCGGCCGCGCCGCCGGCCAGCAGCCCGGCGACGCCGAAGACGCTGAGCGCATAGCCGTCGGGAATAGCCTCGCGAACGGATCCGGTGCGCCGGTAGTTTTGCGCGATCGCGCCGATCATGACGATTCCGGCGAAGAACCCGCCGGAGTACATCGCGACGTGCCACGGATTGAAGAAGGAGTCGACCGCTACGAATAAATGCTCGTGGGCGTCGACGAAGAGGCCAGTCATGATCCACAGACCGGAGAGGGTTATCAGCCAATCGAGCAAGCTGGGGCCGCCCGAACGCACCAAGCGCAAGTCGAGAGGGGGCAGTATAGGCCCCGCTCGTCGTTGAGCGGAAAGCAAGTCCATCAACTTCATGTCTAGGCAGTCGTCTGACGAGACCGCTCGAAAGGCTTCTAAAAGCGTTCTTTCGATCGTGTTCGCCGGGGCTTTCTTTTCGATGCTCGCCGCCTGCTCCCCTAAGCCGGCAGCCCTTCCTTCAAATTTAATCGTTTCCGCAAAGCAACCGCGCGCATGGCCGAGCCCGCCCGTTGCTGCGCCCAACGACCCGCCTCGGATCGTACGAATTTGGTTCTCGACCCTGACGCTCCATGAAGGCGATTGGTTCGACGGAACGATCGTCGCCAGCACCAACGTCGCGTCGGTCGAAGTCCGGACGGCGGCTTTCTCGATCAACAGCACGCACGTCGCGCCCGGCGTCTACCGTTTTCACATGCACGTGCTCGAGGTACCGCCGCTCTCACGCCGCCACTCCTACGATCTCTCGATCATCGCGCGCAACACCCCAGGCATCGAGGTGGTCGAAAGCGTTGCCCTCTCGGTAGAATGAGCCCCGCGCTCCGCAGTCGAAAGGCGTAGCCCCACTTTTACCGTGGTAAACGAGGTGGATCGTGTTTCCAGCCCAGTTTGAATATCGGCGGGCTCATTCATCCGATGACGCCGTCGCGGCGCTGGCCGCCTACGGTTCGGATGCGCGAATCCTCGCGGGCGGGCAGAGCTTGATTCCGGCGATGCGCTTTCGCCTCGCCCGGCCGAGCGCGCTGGTCGACATCGGCGGCATCGAAGAGCTCGCATACGTCCGCGAATCCGACGGCTATCTCAACGTCGGCGCGACGGCGCGCGACGCCGCCGTCGAACGCTCGTCGCTCGTCGCTTCCCGCTATCACCTGATCGCCGACGCCGGTCGAGTCGTCGCCGATCCGATCGTGCGCCAGACCGGCACGCTGGTGGGGAGCCTCTGTCACAACGATCCGGCCGGCGACTGGCCGGCCGTCGCACTCGCAGCGCACGCTCAAGTCGTGACCAAGAGCAAGACCGGCACGCGCACCATCGAGATCGACGACTTCTTGGTCGACTCGTATACGACCGCGCTGGCCGAGGGCGAGATGGCCACCGAGGTGCGCTTTCCAACGCCGTCCGAGCGCACGTCGGGATCGTATCAAAAGATCGAGCGCAAGGTCGG
The DNA here is from genome assembly GCA_963739845.1 of Vulcanimicrobiota bacterium. Classification (GTDB taxonomy): domain Bacteria; phylum Vulcanimicrobiota; class Vulcanimicrobiia; order Vulcanimicrobiales; family Vulcanimicrobiaceae; genus Cybelea. Next base: position 1,346,908 of record CAVUBQ010000002.1, read on the forward strand.
CGATTTCGCCACGGCTGCGGCCGCGGTGCAGATCGCATTGAACGCCGATGGCACGATCGCCAACGCCGGCGTCGCGCTCGCCGCGCTCGGCGCCAAGGCGCTGCGGGTGATCGAGGCCGAGAAGCTTCTGCGCGGAGCCAGACCGAGCCGCGACGCGATCCGCGCTGCGGCCGACGAAGCCTCGAAGGCCGCCGATCCTTCGCCCGACAACCGTGGCTCGGTCGAGTACAAACGCGCGATGGCCGGCGTGCTCGTCGCGCGCGCGCTCGCCGCGGCATTCGAACGGCTGAACGTAGGAGGTCTGCAATGAAAGTCGCCGTCACCGTCAACGGCACGCCATACGAGCGCGACGTCGAGCCGCGCATGCTGCTGGCATACTTTCTGCGCGAAGAACTCGGTCTGACCGGCACGCACGTAGGCTGCGACACCTCAAGCTGCGGATGCTGCGTCGTCGTGATCGACGGCGATCGCGCCGTGAAATCGTGTACGATGTTCGCGGTACAGGCCGACGGTCAGGAGATCACGACCGTCGAGGGGCTCGAGCAGAGCGGAAACCTGCACGCGCTGCAGCAGGCGTTCTGGGATTGCCACGGTCTGCAGTGCGGCTACTGCACGCCGGGCATGCTGATGTCCTCGTACGCGCTGCTGAAGGAGAATCCCGATCCAAGCGAGGCCGATATCCGCGAAGCTCTCGCCGGCAATCTCTGCCGCTGCACCGGATACGTCAACATCGTTAAGGCGGTACGCCAAGCTGCGCAGGAACTGCGCGAGCCGGCCGCGGCGGGAGCGTAATTATGTCGACCACCGATAAACTTCCGGAGCGTCACGCCATCGGCATCCCCATGAAGCGCAAAGAGGACCCGCGCTTCATCCGCGGCCGCGGCCGGTACGTCGACGATATCGTCCTGCCGAATATGCTCTATCTGGCGATCGTGCACAGCACCTATCCGCACGCGCGCATCACGAAGATCGACAAGACGGCGGCGTTGGCCGTTCCCGGCGTCAAAGCGGTGATCGACGGCGCCGACCTGGAAGCGGCGAAACTGGGTTGGCTTCCGACGTTCCACGGCTTCGACAAGCAGATGGTGCTCGCCATCGGCAAGGTACTCTATCAATATCAGGAAGTCGCCGGTGTCGTCGCAACCTCTCGCGAGATCGCGATCGATGCGGCCGAACTCGTCGAGGTAGAATACGATCCGCTCGATCCAGTCGTCGACCCCTATGTTGCCAAACAAGACAAGATTGTGCTGCGTGAGGATCGCGAGAGCAAGACCAACCACATCTACCACTGGGAGGTCGGCGATCGCGAAGCGACCGATGCCGCGCTGGCCGACTCGGCGGTGGTCGTAAAAGAACGGATCGGCTTTCAGCGCTGCCATCCTGCGCCGCTCGAGCCGTGCGGCGCGATTGCCGACATGAACAAAGCGACGGGCCGGCTGACGATCTACATGACATCGCAGGCGCCGCACGTGCACCGCACCGCGTTCTCCCTGGTTACCGGGATTCCCGAAGACAAGATTCACGTGATCTCCCCCGACATCGGCGGCGGATTCGGCAATAAGGTTCCCGTCTACGCCGGCTACGTCGTTGCCGCGGTCGCGTCGGTGATCTTGGGCGTCCCGATCAAGTGGGTAGAGACGCGCACCGAGAACCTCACGACGACCGGCTTCGCGCGGGACTACCACATGGACGTCGAGCTCGGGGCGACCGCCGAAGGAAGAGTCACCGCGCTGAAGGTCTCGACGGTTGCCGACCACGGCGCTTTCGACGCCGCAGCCGATCCGCGCAAGTATCCGGCCGGAATGTTCGGCATCGTGACTGGGTCGTACGATTTCCCCAAAGCCTTCGCCGAGGTGGACGCCTACTTTACGAATAAGGCGCCGGGTGGAATCGCCTATCGTTGTTCGTTCCGCGTTACCGAAGCTGCGTTCGCGATCGAACGCGCCATGGACATCCTGGCGCAGCGCATCGCCGCCGATCCGGCCGAGCTGCGGCGCATGAACTTCATCAAGAAGGAAGCGTTCCCATATGCGTCGCCGCTTGGATTCGTCTACGACAGCGGGGACTACCACGGGACGCTCGACGTCGCGCTCAATCGCATCGGCTACGCGCAGTTGCGGGCCGAACAAGCCGAGAAGCGCAAACGCGGCGAGCTCACGGGTATCGGCATCTCGTGCTTCACCGAGATCGTCGGCGCGGGCCCCGGCAAGCACTTCGACATCCTGGGGATCAAGATGTTCGACAGCGCGGAGATACGCATCCATCCTACCGGGTCGGGAATCGTCCGCACGGGCACGCGCCATCAGGGGCAAGGTCACGAGACGACCTGGGCGCAGATCGTCGCCGAAGAACTCGGACTCGATCCGCAAGAGCTCCTGGTCGAGGAAGGCGATACGGACACGGCACCGTACGGGCTCGGCACCTACGCCAGCCGCAGCACGCCGGTCGCCGGAGCGGCGCTCGCACTGGCGGCGCGGCGCGTGCGCGAGAAGGCGCAGAAGATCGCCGCGCACCTGCTCGAAGCCTCACCGGACGACGTTGAATGGAAGGAGTATGCATTCAGCGTTAAGGGTGTGCCCGGCAAGAAGGTAACGATGAAGGAGGTCGCGTTCGCCGCCTATACCAATCCGCCCGACGGGCTCGAGCCGGGGCTCGAGGCGACGTATTACTACGATCCGCCGAATCTCACGTTTCCATATGGAGCCTATATCGCCGTCGTAGACGTCGATCGCGAGACCGGCGCGGTGCACGTCCGCCGCTTCCTCGCCGTCGACGATTGCGGCACGATCATCAACCCGATGATCGTCGAAGGACAGATCCACGGCGGCTTGGCCGAAGGTTTTGCGATCGCGTTCATGCAGGAGATCAAGTACGACGAGACCGGCAACAACCTCAACACCGACTTCACCGAGTACTTGGTGCCGACTTCGATGGAAACCCCGCATTGGGAGACCGACCGCACGGTGACGCCGAGCCCGCACCACCCGATCGGCGCAAAAGGGGTCGGCGAGAGCCCGAACGTCGGGTCGCCGGCGGCCTTCGTCAACGCCGTGATCGACGCGCTCGCGCCGCTTGGTGTCACGCACCTCGACATGCCGCTAACGCGCGAGAAAGTCTGGCGCGCGATCCGCGGCGCCGAGGCAAAAGCGTGAATCTGCAGTGGAATGGTGAGGAGGCCATTCCGGTGAGCAAGGATCGCGTGTGGGCCTTCATCACCGATCCGAAGCAGCTGGCGACGTGCCTCCCCGACGTGCTCGAAACGACCTTCTACGACGATCGCAAATTCGAAGCAACCGTGCAGGTGGCACTCGGGCCGGTGCGCGGAAAATTTAAGTTCAAGATCGCGCTCGATCCGCAAGCCGACGGCTCGCACTTAAATCTCAGGATCAGCGGCGGGGGGTTGGGAAGCGCCGTTGATCTCAACGCCACCGCCGAGATCAAGGACAACGGCGACGCGACGACGACCCTCGATTGGAACGCCACGGCCACGATGCGCGGCCCGGTCGCTAATCTGGGCGGCCGCGTGATCGATGCGCAGTCGCATAAAGTGATCGCGCAGACCTTCGCCAACGTCAAAACGCGGGTGGCGGCCGCGGCGTAACGCAGATGAACGTCCGCGAGTTTCTCGAACGCGCGTTACAGCTAGAGAGCGAAGGCCGGGCCTTCGCGCTAGCGACGGTCGTCGTGCGCCGCGCGCCGGTCAGCTCGCAACTCGGCGATCGCGCGGTGGTGCTCGCCGACGGCACGATGGAAGGGTACGTCGGCGGAGCCTGCTCGCGCGAAATCGTGGTCGAACAGGCGCTCGACGCAATGCGCACCGGCCGCCCGCGGCTGCTGCAGATTCGCTCCGAAGAGCCGGCCGATTTTCCGCTTCCGGGCGAGAGCGAGCGCGTGGTGATTCCGATGGGCTGCAGCTCCGAAGGCGCCGTCGACGTGTACGTCGAGCCGTATCTGCCGCGCTCGGTGCTGCTCGTTGCGGGCGAGACGCCGGTCGCGCACGAGGTTGCGCGGATCGGCGCGATGCTCGAACGGTTTCGCGTCATCCCGGCCCGCTCCGAGACGCAAATGCGCCAGGCCCTCGAGGAGCTCGACGAGGACGAGCGTGCGGCGCTCTGCGCGGTCGTCGCGACGCAGGGTATTTTTGACGAGGCCGCGCTCGAAGCGGTGCTCGCTTGTACCGAGCCGGTCTATGTGGGATTGGTCGCCAGCAGAAAGCGCGCGAAGAGCGTCTTGGGCATTCTCGCCCAACAGGGCGTCTCGGCCGAACGACTGGCGAGCGTAAGGGCACCGGCCGGATTGGACCTGGGCGCGCGCCGACCCAGCGAAGTGGCACTCTCGATTCTCGCCGAGATCGTCGCCGGAACGGGCGTGCACGTTCCCGACAGCGCGGCGCCGTGAACGCCGAGCGCATCGGCGCCGCGTTCGCCGCGCACGGATACGTCGCGGGGGACGATCTGGCAACTGCGCTCGAGCTGACGCTTGCGTTGCAGAAGCCGCTGTTGATCGAAGGACCGGCGGGCGTCGGGAAGACCGAATGCGCGCGCGTCCTCGCCAACGTGCTCGAGACGCGCCTTATTCGCTTGCAATGCTACGAAGGGCTCGATGCTGCCAGCGCGCTCTACGAGTGGAACTATCCCAAGCAGCTGCTCCACATCCGGCTGACCGAACGCGAGGCACTCGATCCTGCGGCTCGCGAAGCGCAGATCTTTAGCGAGCCGTATCTCTTGCGCCGGCCGTTGCTGGAGGCGATTGCGCAAGAGCGCGCGCCCGTGCTCCTGATCGACGAGATCGATCGCGCCGACGAAGGTTTCGAAGCCTTCCTGCTCGAGCTGCTGAGCGACTTTGCGGTGACGATTCCCGAGATCGGCACGATCCGCGCGACGGCGCGCCCGGCCGTCGTCCTAACGTCGAATCGCAGCCGCGATCTCTCCGACGCGCTGCGCCGCCGTGCCCTCTACGCCTGGATCGGCTATCCGTCGGTCGCGCAAGAGATCGCGATCTTGCGCGCGCGGCTTCCCGAGATCGATGCCCGGCTCGCCGAACAGATCGCAAACTTCATGACCTACCTGCGCGCCCAGCCCTTCGAGAAAGTGCCCGGAACGGCGGAGAGTCTCGACTGGGCGCTCGCGCTCGTGCGCCTTCACCGCGACGTGCTCGACGAGGCGACGCTCGAAGCGACCGCCGGGTGCATCTTGAAGGTCCAGGAGGATTGGGAGCTGTTACACCGTTTGCGTCCGCTCGCACCGAAGCCGCCCGAGCCCGACTACGGGCTCGGTACGGTGCGCGCCCACTCGGCATGAGCGTGGCGCTCAGCGACGCGGTCGTCGCGTTTGCCGGCGTGCTGCGCCGCCAGCACGGTTTTACGATCGGTGCCGCGCAGGAGCGCGATGCGTTGCTCGCGCTCGAGAAGATCGGCGTCCGCGATCGGGCGCACGTGCGCGCGGCGTTGCGCTGCGTCTGCTGCGGCAAGGCGGACGAGGTCGCGCCGTTCGACCGTGCCTTCGACGCGTTCTTCGCTAGCCTGGTCATCGGAGAACCCCAGCCGCGCCTACGCGAGCGCGGAGATGGGCCGCGTACGGCAGAGCCCGCCGCGGATCGCCGCGGTAACGCGACCGCATGGGAGACGCTGCGCGCGCGGTATAGTCCGGCACCGGGAAAGGCGCGAGCGCCGTCGCTGCCAGACGACGGCATTGAGCGCGCGAGCGACGACGCGAGGCGGCTCATTGCCCGTTTACGCCTGGGGCGGACGCGCCGCTGGAGACCGATGGCCCACGGACGACGCATCGACGTACGGCGAACGCTGCGGGCGACGTTGCACACCGGCGGCGAACCGATCGAACTCCACGCGCTTGGGCATCCGCGGCGCGATCCGAACTTCGTCGTGCTGATCGACGGCAGCCGTTCGATGGCGCGCGAGGCCGAAGGAGCGCTGCAGTTTGCGCGCGCGCTCTGCCGCCAGACGCGCCGTGCGCGAGCCTTCGTTTTTAGCACGGAACTGCGCGAGGTGACTCGCGGGCTGCGCGAACGCACTGGCGGCGTCGCCCCGCTGGACGATCTCGGCGAAGCGTGGGGCGGTGGAACGCGCATCGGTGCGAGCCTGAAAAGCTTCCTCCGCGAGCACGGTACGCTGCTCGGCGAACGGACCTACGTGATGATCTTCAGCGACGGCCTGGATACCGGGGACGTCCCGCGTCTGCGCGCGGCGATGCGTGAGATCGCGCGGCGCAGCGCAGCAATTGCGTGGATCAATCCGCACGCCGGCGAGCCGGCCTTCGCTCCGCGCGCCGCCGGGATGAAGGCCGCGCTGCCGTACGTCACACACCTCGTGAGTCCGCAAGGGTTGCGCGCTCTTGCGTGACGTCTTCGCGCAGACGGTGCGCTGGCTCGAGGAAGACCGAAGTTTTGCGCTGGCAACGCTCGTCGAGCTGCGCGAAGCGCGGACTGCGCCGCTCGGAACGACGCTTGCGGTCGACGCATCGGGCCGCATCGCCGGAAATATCGGCGCCGGCTGTTACGAGAGCGAGATCGTGCAAGCCGCGATCGCCACCGCCGCCGACGGGCGAACGCGCGCGCTAGCAATCAATCTCGCAGAAGACGACGTTCTGCTCGGGGGCACGGCATGCGGTGCGATGATGGAGCTGGTCGTCTGGCGCCCGGACGCCGGCTTCCTCGACGATGCTCGAGCGATCGCGGACGGGGAGCGCGAGGTGGTAATGACGCTGCCCTACGACCGAGCAGGATCTCCGCGCACTTTCGAGCATGTCTTCGCGGCGCGCGATACGCTCATCGTCGTCGGAGCGACCTCTCTGGCGGCCGAAGTTGCGGCAATAGCAGCGCGAGCTGATTTTAAGGTCGTCGTCGTCGATCCGCGCCCCGCGTTTGCGACGCGCGAGCGGGTTCCCGACGCGCACGAGATCGCGCTCGAGTGGCCCGACGAGTACTTGCCGCGCGTGCTCGGCCCGCGCACGTCGGTGCTCGCGCTCTCCCACGACCCCAAGCTCGATATTCCGGCGCTGCGCTGTGCTCTCGACTCGCCTGCGCCGTACGTCGGGTTATTGGGCAGCCGGCGCGCACAAGCCGCACGGCGCGAAGCGCTACGCGAAGCGGGTGTCGGTGAAGAGGCAATCGCGCGCATTCACGGACCGGCCGGGCTAGACATCGGCGGCGCAACGGCCGCCGAAACGGCCATCTCGATACTCGCCGAGCTGATCGCGGTAGCCCATCGCGGCAGCGGCGCGCCCCTTGCTACGAGCCGGGGCGCGATACACCCGCACCTACGTGACGTCTCTAGCGCAGAATCTCGACCAGCAGCACCCACGAGCTGATCGGGCTAAATCCGAGGGCGCGAACTACGCCGATCGCGATTGCGTAGAGATTGCGTTGTGACGGCGTTCGAGGGAGAGCCGCAAGCATTCCTTGACCTTACTTGTTAGAATGTTAGCATCCCCTGGAGCTTTTCGACGATTGCAAGCCGTCTTCTCGGAGGCATATCAAGAAATGGTGAAACTCTCGTTCGTTCTAGCGCTCGGGGCTATGCTCGTGGTGAGCTCGAGCGTCGCGCGCGCGGCACAGTCGACCCCGGTTCCCGATACCAAGCCCGACCTGGGCACGATTTCGTTTCTGCTCGGAACCTGGTCGTGCCGTACCATGGCGCGCGGATTGCCGCGGCCCGATACGATGACCTACACGATGGAATACGACGGGCGATGGATGCGAGCGCACGACGTCGCGCCACCCTTCGACCGGTATCGCACGCGCGCCATCGTCTCCGACAGCTGGATCACGTTCAACCCGGACTTGCACGTCTGGGCTCAGACCGGTCTGGACAACTTCGGAGGCTACGGCGTTTTGACGTCGCCCGGCTGGAAGGGCAACACGATGACGTGGAGCACGGTCGTCACGCCCGACGGCTCGACCGGGACCGACCTCTTCACGAAGCTCAGCGATACGGAGACGAAAGACGTCTACTCGGGTAGAGATCGCAACGGCAGGCCTCTGCCGGCGACGCCGACGATCTGTACCAAGAAATGATCGCGCCGGCGTAGTCGCTCATGCAACGGAGAGCGTTTCTGCGAACCAGCGCGGCGGCGATGGCGGTTGCTCCGCTGCCGCTTCTCTCGCGCCGCGCGTCGGCGAGCGACGTCGTCGAGTATACGTTGACTGCGGCGCCGCTGACTCTCTCGCCCGCTCCAAACGTCAGCTTCGCAGCCCTCGCCTACAACGGATCGATTCCGGGCCCGGTGCTGCGCGCGAGCCGCGGCCAGCGCGTACGCATTAGGTACGTAAGTGCCGTCGAGCCGCCGACCAGCGTTCACTGGCACGGAATGATCTTGCCCAACGCCATGGACGGCGTCGCCGGCATCACCCAGCTTGCGGTTCGGCAGGGCGGCGAGTTTCTTTACGAGTTCGCGCCGGATCCGCCGGGGACGCGCTGGTATCACGATCACGCCTTTGCGTTGACGATGATCCGCGGCCTCTTCGGGATGTTCGTCATCGAGGATCCGAACGACGAACGTGCGGATAAGGAGTTTGCCCTCGTCTTTCACGACGTGCCCGACTGGAGCACGGTTGAGGCGGCGGCGCGCGGCGTGAGCAATGCGGGAATGGACGATCCCGAAGGATCGCGCGAGATGACCGAGATGATGCACGGCGGCAAAATGAACGACGAGGTCACATACATAGCGCGTTGCATCAACGGCGCAAGTTATCCGCGGACGCACAAGCTTGCGGTCAAGGTCGGCGATCGCGTCCGTCTGCGCGTCCTCAATGCCAACCCGACGCAGACGCGCTACGTAAGAATGGCCGGGCACGACCTGACCGTGACGCATGCCGACGGTAATCGGCTTGCCGCGCCGGTGACTGTCGAAGCGCTGCGCATCGGTACCGGCGAACGCTACGACGCCGTCTTCGAGGTGCGCACGCCGGGAGCGTTTCTGCTGCAAGGCCTAACGAGCGATCCACTGGCCCAACAACAGGCCGCGGTCATCTACACCGAAGGTATGGAGAACGCGACGCCCATGCGCGTCGCACCGAGTCTCGAGGGGGTGCGTACTTTTAGCTACGAAGTGGCCGGCGGACGGGCGGCCACCGCGCCCGAACCGGCGCGCGGTCCGGTCTTCGATCTAACGCTGGCGGGCGGAACGTGGGGGAGCCCGCGCTGGACGATCAACGGTAAAACGTGGCCCGAGACTGGGAAACTGATGGTGAATCGCGGCGATCTCGTCACCGTGCGCTTCGTCAACACGAGCGACATGGACCACCCGATGCACCTCCACGGTCACGCTTTCTCGCTCGTCGAAGCCGGAGGAGTGCAGCTCGCGAGGCCGCTGCGCAAAGATGTCTCGCTCGTTCCGGCCAACAACGGCACCTCGACCTGGCAGTTCGCGGCCGACTCGCCGCCGGGGCGGTGGCTGCTCCACTGTCACAACGAGATTCATATGGCCGACGGTATGATGACGGAGGTGGTCTACGAATGAGCGTGGTCTTGAAGCGATTCGACGATGCCGACGAGGCGCACGAGTTTCCGAAGGGACGGTTCGACGTCGTCCGCATCGGCGGGATGACGCTGGGGCGTGCCGAGTACGAGCCCGGTTGGCGCTGGTCGGAGCACGTCGGGGCCGCGAGCGGTCAGAGAAGTTGCCAAGTCGAACACGTGGGGATCGTCGTTTCGGGTCGCGCCACGGCTGCCATGGACGATGGGCGCATCTTTGAAATGAAGGCCGGCGACGTCTTTTTCATTCCGCCTGGGCACGATAGCTGGGTCGTCGGCGACGAGCCATACGTCTCGCTCCACCTGATGGGTGCCGACGCATACGCACGCTAAGGAGATTCTTCGAATGCCGAAATACCGTAATTCACGCCGCCTATACCGCCTCGGGGGCGCGAGGACTCTTGAAGAGTGGCGGCACCGAGCGGCGCAAAGCCGTCGAAACGCTGCTCGCGTCGCTGGGCGGCAAGCTGGAAACCTTCTATTTCACGTTCGGGGACGACGACGCGATCCTGATCGTGGATCTCCCCGACCAAGTCGCCGCTTCGGCGCTCGGTCTTGCGGTTACGGCGTCCGGAGCGATTCGGAGCCGGCATACCGTTTTGATCCCGCCGGAAGAAGTGGACGAAGCGGTCAAGAGAAAGGTAGACTTTCACCCGCCCGGCGAGTAGGAGGATCGTTCATGTATCGTTTAACGTTTCGCAGCCGGCCGCTGACGCTGCTTGCGGCGCTGCTTTTCGCAAGCCTGCCCGCATCGGTGCCCGCCGCGTCGCCCTCGGCGACGGTGCTCACCCCGTCGGTGCAGGACGCGCTCGACGCCGCCGTTACGAAGTGGCTAGCCTCGTCGGGAGCGCCTGGCGTGGTGCTAGGGATCTGGACGCCGGGACGGGGACGCTACGTCGTTGCCCGCGGCTATTCGAATATCGCGACCAAGAGCCCGATGCGACGGGACGAGTTCTTCCGAATCGGCAGCAACACGAAAACGTTCACCGTGACGGTGCTGCTGCAACTCGCCGGCGAGAAGAAGCTCGGCCTCGACGATCCGTTAAACAAGTACGCGTCCTTCGTGCCGAACGGGCAAAATATCACGTTACGCATGCTCGCCAACATGACCAGCGGATTGTTCAACTACACCGAGGACAAAGGATTCGTCAAGACGCTCATCGCCAATCCCAACAAGAGCTTTACCCCGCGTCAACTCGTCGACATCGGGCTTTCCCATCCACCGAACTTCAAGCCGAATACCGGTTGGCACTACAGCAACACAAATACCGTGCTGCTCGGCATGATCATCGAGAAAGTGACCGGCGAATCGATCGCCGACGTCTTCGCGCAGCGCATCTTCAAGCCGCTGCGCTTAGAGCACACGGTCTGGCCGACTGGCGGCGCGTTACCGGAGCCTTACGCACACGGTATCACCGAACAGACGGTAGACGGGCGGCAAGCCGACGCGACGCATTGGAATCCGAGCTGGGGGTTTACGGCGGGCGCCCTCGTGTCGACGCTAGACGACATGCGAACGTGGGTCGACTCGTACACAACCGGCTCGCTGATCGGCTCGGCGCTGCAGCAGCAGCGGCTTACCTGGGTAACCTTCCCGCCGAACACGTCCGTCCGGAAGTACGGACTCGGTATCGGCAACGATCACGAGTGGCTCGGCCACACCGGCGAGCTTCCGGGATATAACACCGCCGGCTACCTCTTACCGCAGAAAAATATCACCGTCGTGATCATGGTGAACTCCGACGTTCCGAAGGGTGGCGTCAACCCTGCGCCGGCGCTCTTCAAGGCCGTCACCTCGATCATCACACCGAACAACGTCCCGGACTAAAGTATAGACTCGATCGAAGAGCCGGCATCCTGAGCGAAATCGAAGGGTTTGTTACCCCTGACCCTTCGACTTCGCTATTGGGAAGTGCGGTCGAGATGCCGTGGCGCTCGATGGGCTCCCCCAGACACTACCACTTCGCCGCGGCACGGCACCTCAGGCCGCATGCCCAGATAGTACTTGCCAAGCATGAAGAAAGCTTGAAAACAAGCTCCTCCAGGGCGGTCCGGGGGGCGTTCTTTAGAGTAAGTTTGGGATGCCCGGAGAACGTCTCTTGGCTGAATCTTCTTGGAGATGCGCGGCGGCTGGTCCAGGCCCCGTAGCCGGATCCGCCCTACCGCAAGGACGGAGGTAGAAGAAACCCTATGAAGACACTGTTGCTTGCCCTCATTGCTTGGCTGACATTCGGCGCCGCTTCGGCTGGCGCCGCGGGGACTGTCCTCATTCAGCAGAGCTCCGGGCACATCGACGAATATGCCAACGTGGGGATTAAGATTCTCCACGGTTCCCTTTACCTAACCTCGGCGGATGGCCGCGGCCAGCTGGTGATTACCCGGGCCGCCTGTTCGCACCAGGGCCAGCTTCTGGTCTGTTTGGCGACCGATGCCACGTTGACTCAATTGGGAAAGACGACGCCGCTCGATTTCGACCGCGGCACGATCTACGTAAACGGCACGGACACGCCGCAGCCGCTGGTTCTTTCGACTTCGAAGGTACCTGCGCACAGCGTTATGCTATCGTTGACAACGAAGCGCGGAACGTATGTCGGCCTGACCGGCCGAATCGATGAGATGGTGCAACCATGAAATATCTGTGCTTACTAATGGCGATACTCTTTGCATTGCAGCCGGCGGTCGCGTCGGCGGGCCGTGGCGGCGGTGGCGGCCGCGGCGGTGGTGGTGGTGGCAGCCGCGGCGGCGGCGGCGGCGCTGCGAGGTCCTCGGGCGGAGCGAGGTCTTCCGGTGGAGCAAGACCCTCTGGCGGGTCGAGACCTTCCGGCGGGTCGAGACCCTCAGGCGGGTCGAGACCTCAGGCGGGTACTCCGGCGGGTCGAGACCGCGAGCCGCGACGAGACCCTCAAGCGGATCGAGACCCTCGGGACAGACCGGTTTCAACAGCCTATCGGGCGACGCTCGCGGAGGCGGTAGCCGCAACACGGCTGCGGCCGGTGGCGCCAACCGCGGCCAAAGCAACGTCGCCAACGGCAACCGCGGAAACGGTAATGGGGCGAACGGCAACCGCGGCAATAACAATAATCGCGGCAACAACGACCGCGGAAATAACAATAAAGGCAACAACAACCGCGGCAACAACGACCGCGGAAATAACAATAAAGGCAACAACAACCGCGGCAACAACAATAAGAGCGGCAAGAACAACGTTAACAGCGGCAACCGCAATAACGGCAACACCCGCAATAACACCGTCAACAACAACAACAACGTTAACGTCAACCGTACCGCCATCAACAACCCCGTCTACGGCGGCGGCGGAGCGTACGGCTGGAACGGCGGCGTCGCATGGGCGCCGGCGGGAGGTTATTGGGGCGGCGGATTCTGGGGCGCGATGGCGATCGGCGTAACTTCGGCGGCCGTCTTTGGCGCGGTAAGTTCCAACAACACCACGTATAACTCGTATCAGGTAATGCCCGACACGCCAGGATCCACGTTCCTCTCGAACTATGGGCTCTCGCAAGTGCAATGCGGCGGCTCCGGACTCGTAGAAGTCTTCGGTCCAGAGAACAGCGTGATCTGCGCGAACCCGAACGGCACGGTTGGCGGCGGGTTCCTATAATCTCGACACGACGACCCTGTCGCTCACGCCACAGTAGGGACGGACGTAAAGGAAATCCTATGAAAGTATCGTTGCTCGCCCTCATCGTTTGGCTGGCGTTCGGCGCAGCGGCCGCCTACGCTGAAGGAACCGTCACCATTGCGCAGATCGATGGCTCGACGAATACCTACGATCACGTCGCGATCAAGATCATTCACAGCGCGTTGTACCTGACCTCGGAGGACGGAAGAGGGACGCTCGTGATTAACCGAGCAGCCTGCTCGTTCCAGGGTCAGCTCATGGTCTGTTCTCCGACGACCGCGACGCTCGTTCAAGCCGGGAAGACCACCGCGTTGACCATGAAGCGCGGGACGCTCTATGTGAACGATACCGGCGACCCGCAGCAGCTGACGTTCACGACGCAAAAAGTGATGCCGCACAGCATCATCCTCTCGTTTACGACCAAGAAGGGGACCTACGTCAGTTTGCACGGCCAGATCGATAAGGTGGTGAAGTAACCATGAAGTATATTTGCGTGATAGCGGCTCTCCTAATCGCAATGCAGCCCGCGGTCGCGTCTGCCGGCCGCGGCGGCGGCGGCGGTGGCGGGGGGCGCGGTGGCGGCGGCGGTGGCGGTGGAGCGCGGCCGTCGGGTGGTATGTCGCGGCCGTCCGGTGGCAGCACGGGTACCCGGCCGCCCGGCGGTGGAGGCGGCTTTAACTTCCCGCACGACACCGGGCGCGCGCCCGCGAGCCAGCCGGCAGGCTCGCGGCAAGGAACGATGGGCAATCCGAATCGCACCAATCCCGGTACCGGCGCCATGGGCACCGGCGGCCGCGGAACCGGCAACGCCGGTCAAGGAAACGTAAACAACGGTAACCGCGGCAATGGAAACGCCGGCAACGGCAACAAAAACAATGGTAACAACAACAACGGTAACAAGAACAACGGCAACAAGAACGGCGGCAACAACAACAATAGTAACAACCGCAATAACGGGAACACCCGCAATAACACCGTCAACAACAACAACAACGTTAACGTCAACCGCACGGTTGTAAACAATCCGGTGTACGGCGGCGGCGGCGCGTGGGGTTGGAATCACGGCGTAGCGTGGGCGCCGGCGCCCATGTACTGGGGCGGCGGATTCTGGGGCGCGATGGCAGTTGGCGCGACGTCGGCGGCCGTGTACGGCGCGATCGTTTCCTCGAGCGGAACGACCTACAATTCGTATCAGATTGAGCCGAACACGCCCGGGTACTCATTCCTCCAGTCGTATCAGCTCGTGCAGGTTGAGTGCGGTCCGCCCAACCTCGTGGTCGTCTACGGTCCGCAGAACAGCGTCATCTGCGCGAGTCCGAACAACCTCGTCGCCGCGGGGAACTACCAGCTGAACACCGAGACATTGGCGTTAACCCCGATGTAGCGGATCCTATCGAAGGAGCGCTCGTAACAGGCGGTGATGCAAACAATCACCGCCTGTTTGTTGTCTGAGGGGCAATGAGCGACCGTAGCATTGAACGCGACGGGTTTCTGATCAGCACCGATCCAACGCGCCTTGATTTCGACGCCATCGAGAGACTTCTACGCACCAGCTACTGGGCACCGGAACGCTCTCGTGACGCAATCGCGCACTCTCTGCAGAACTCGCTCTGCTTCGGGCTTTACGAGACGCGCACCGGACGTCAGATCGGCTTAACGCGCGTCGTTACCGACTACGCAACGTTCGCCTGGCTCTGCGACGTGATCCTCGAGGATGAGTATCGCGGCAAGGGCCTCGGAACGTGGCTGATGGAAACGGCGCTCGCCGACCCGCGCGTTCGCGACGTCGGCCGCTGGATTCTCGCGACGCGCGATGCCCACCACCTCTACCAACGTTTCGGCTTCACGCCGATGGCGCGCCCCGAGCGCTGGATGGAGCGAATCTGCTCGAAAAACGACTGCACTCGGCGCTAAAGGAGAGCGCCTTGCGCGAGTGCAAGGCTCGGATTCGGATGAGCTTGCGCATTGCAGCCGCGTTCTCACTTGTGCTTGGAGCCGTCTTCGCACTCTTCCCGAATCCCTCGCCGGCGCGGACGGCACGCACGCACGTCGTGCATGAGATTACGGACAACGGAAGGGCAGTTGGAGCGGCGGCCGGCGTGACGGTGACCCGTCGGGGAACAGTCGAGCATGGAATTCGGCGCGGCGAGACGATCTTAGACGGCTCGCGCATTGACGTTCCGGCGGGGGTCGTCGTGGTTATCGAGAGCTCCGGCGCAAAAAGCCGCGTGACGTTGGAGCCGGGCGCTAGCGTCACTCTGATAAGCACGGGTGGGGGCGAGCTTTTAGAGGCAAGCGCTGGGCAATCGCTCTTCACCGTGGTGCCGAACTCACTCGACTTCTTCCGGGTGCAATCCGGTGAGGCGCTGACCGCATCGGTCCACGGCACGGAGTTTTCTGCGGAGGTAACCGGGGGCAACGTAAGCTACACGTGCACGCGCGGTGAGGTCAACATCACGAAAAATGGTTACCTCGTAATCGGAGAAAAGCGGTTGCCGGCCTGGCTGCTCGACGTGATTTCGGCCGCCACGCGTTCGCGAGTCACCTATCATGCCAGCCCGTCGTGGACCTTGGCGCGCTTTGCAAACTTCGCCGAGGCCGAAGCGCACTATCGGCAACAACTCGTAGACGCGGAGCGAAGTGGCGACGCTAATGCGATCAACGCCGCGCGCATCAATCTCGCCAATGTGCAGAGGCTCGAAGGGCAATACGCCAACGCGCTCCGTTCGTACGATCTCGCTTTGGCATTCTATCAAAAGGAAGGCGACCGCGACCGGGAAGCCGTCGCATTCAACGGTATCGGCCTGATCCAAATGGATCGAAGCCGTTACGCCGGCGCGCTAACTTCGTACAACGAGGCGCTCGCGCTCTTCCGAGAAGTGGGCGACGTAGATGGCGAAGCGGCGTCGCTAAGGATCATCGGAACTGCCAAGGTAGCCCGCGGCGATACCGCTGACGGGGTCGTATCCCTCCAGCAATCGATAGCCCTCTATCGTGAGCTCGACGACCAGGACGGCGAAGGCCGAGCGTGGCTCGATCTCGCGATCGCTCAGTACCATCAGGGCCGTTACGACGATGCGTTAACATCTGCTCGGCACTCACGAGCCTTGGCTAGCTGGGCACATGACGGTGATGCCGAGGCCGCAGCACTCGTGAACATCGGGATAGCGGAAACCTATCTGCGAGACTATCCTGCTGCGCTAACGTCACTGCAGCAAGGCTACGCGCAACTGGTTCGGCTTGGGGACCGTGATGGCGCAGCATATGCACTCATGAATATTGGCACGATTCAAAGCCGCCAGGGTCACTACAATGAAGCGTTGCAGTCGCTTAGAACGGCGCGAGAGACCTTTCAAGAGCTGGGCGACCTAGACGGGGCTGCCAGTCCGCTGCTGGATATTGGCACCACCCTGGAAGCTCAAGGGCACTCCGATCTGGCGCTGCAGACTCTGCAGGAAGCGCAGAGAGCGTTTCACCAGCTCGCCAACCCGGACGACGAGGCCGATGCTTGGGCACGAATAGGTTCGTCGAGCGGCACCTGGGACGCTACCAAGACGCATTGGCGTCGTACAGGAAAGCGCTCGGGCTCTACCAGCGTATCGGAGACGAAGCGAAGGTCGCGGCAACGAAGCGAGCGATTGGGGAAGTCGAACCGCTTGCAAACAAGAGGATTCCATAGCCCCGCTAGCCGCGTTGCAGCTTCCTCTTGCGCTCCTCGAGTTCGGCCATCGCCTCGCGTAGCTTGCCCTGAAGCATTTCGACGTCCTCAAGAGTCTGTGGCTCCATGCTCTCGTTAACCGCCTTCTCTTGACGCTCGATCTCGGCGAGAGCCGCTCCGAGCTGGACCTTCAACGCCGAAAGCTGCTCGGCATAGGCTATGGGATCTCCTGACTCCATTGGAACGCCCATCGGTCCCGTAGACATCGCGCACGAAAAGGTGCAGCCAGTAATCGTAGGGTGCGTTCCTGGCGTAAACGTGCATGACGCACCACAGAAGGCTCCCTGCATCTCTACCGGAGAGTACGTGCAGGTCGTAGTGCACATGGTAACCGTTGGGTGAGTTCGTCCGCCTGGAGTGTACGTGCACGTTATCTTCGTGTGGGCCATAGCGGCCGACACACCGCACGCCTCAATCCAACCCAGGCCCATCGTTTCACCGTGGCAGCACCAGGGGCCCCGGGTCAGCGTCGGACCGAGCCCGGCGCCTGCGCCGGGCGCGATGTTGATCATCAGGTCTTTAATTCTGAACGCCATGATCGCCGCTCCTTAGGGAAAGCGAAGAATCCGCGAGCTTATGTCCTCTTCATATCAGCGCGTTTAATCCGGGCGAGGAAGGGCCTTGCAGCGAACGCGCTAGCCAGGTGCACTTTTTTGCAGCTTCTTTCTCCGCTCGTCAAGTTCGGCTATCGCCTCGCGCAGCTTGACTTGGAGCAGTTCAATGTCCTCGAGGGTCTGAGGCTGCAAGCTTTCGTCGAGCGCCTTCTCCTCAGCTTCAACCTCCGCGAGCGCCGCTTTCAGCTGTGCCTTTAGCGCCGCAAGCTCCTCGGCATACTTCATTGGATCATGAGCGTTCGGGTGGCTATACCCCGCGCACGTCACGAGGCAGAAGCCGGCGTGCGTTCCCGGGGTAACTCCACAGGTCCAGAGGCACCAATCCGGGTGCGCCCCCGGCGTATAGGTGCAATCGGTCCTAATGGTGCCGGCGCCGGGCACGATGTTGATCATCAGATCTCTGATCCTGAATGCCATGATCGCCGCTCCTAGGAAAAAGCGAAGAATACGCGAGCTTTGCTCGCCTCTAGATTACCGCGTTCGGGAGTGGAAAGGAAGGGGCGCCCTGGGCTTTTGAGTGGGCGACTCGATCGACCGCCGCGGTACCACCCGCCAGAGTGGATGGCACCGGCCCCGCAGGGCGAATTATACGCGGCCATCGTGGACCCATAATAATGGATACCGCCCAAACTGGGCCCCGGTCAAATCCGTCGTCCGGGACGGTACGGCTCGGGGTTTACTATGTCGATCCGGCCACGCTTATCCTCGCCGTTATCGCGCGATCGCGTTCTGTTCTACCGCGCATCACTGAACCGGAGAAACATGCGAGGAGACGTCGTTGCTACATGCTTGATTCGGCCAAACGACGATGACCGCGACGCCTCTCGAGCTCTAGCGCTGACAGGAAAGCATCCCGGGCAAGTGCAAGGCCATCGACACGGCGCTTAGGCAAATCGCGAGGTAGCCATATCGTAACCGTGCCGCGGTGGGCAGTCAGCATCGGTATTTTGAGTGGCCTGTGGGTAGTCGTGATGATCGCGGCCGCCTTATTGATGCCCCACGAATGGGATTGGTTAGCCCTGAAGTGGCTCAGTTCGCGCGCCACGCCGGCGTTCTCGCCGGAAGTCAGCATCGTCGACGTTTCTTGGAATCCCACCGACATTGCCGGCGACCGCCGGCGGATCGCAGATTTTCTCGATGGCCTAGTCAAGAGCAATCAGCGACCCTATGCGGTGATCCTCGACGTCGAGTTCGATCCTTGCCAGTCCAATCCGTGCGGTGCCCCGATGGCGTCTGCCCGTAGCGCGCTCGTGGCCAGCATTCGCGCCGCAACGCAGCACTTTCCGGTCTACGCGACCGAGGAGCCGCACGTCGGTCGGGACGACGTCATAATCGGGCCACTCGATCCGCTCGACGCACAGATCTACGGTGCGATCAGCGGCGCGGCACAGACACGCTTTACTACTATTCCTAGCTCGCAGGGACTCTTCTATAGAGTCTGCTACGCGGGCGTGCCGTTCGAGAACGAGTCCGGCGAGGTTCAAGGAACGGAGAACGTCTGGGCGATGGTTGCGCGCGCGTTGATGACACCTCGAACTTTCGGTAGTTCTCCGCCGTGCGACACGGCGCACGTTGCGGTTCGCCTAGGGCCACGGGTAACGGGAAGTCCCCCAACCACCTTTTCGTTTACTGACGCCCGATCGTTCAAGAACTACAACCAATTCGACGACCGAATGTTCGTAATTGTCGGAACTGTCAGATACGATCGGCTACCATTTACCGATCGAAGCGGCCCCGAAGTGCTCGGCTGGGCGCTGAGCAACGCGCTCGACCAGGGCTCGCTCGCCGGCGAGATTCCATACTACGACGTGCAGCCTCCTAACAAGCTGCTTATGCTTCTCGTTCCACTCTTTGCCGGGCTCGCCGTGCTGGCCCAGGTGGCGTTCTTCCTTCAGCTCAAGCGCATGCGCTTGCGGATGTGGCGGCGCCGTGCGGCGTGGATCGCCGCCGGTCTGGGCGCTCTGATCGGGCTGGCAATCGTCGCCGTATTCGAGACCTGGCTGCTCCTCTCGCACCACATTCAGCCGCAGCTCTCGCTGATCGCGCTCGGGGTCGTGCTCGCGGCGGGGCTGAGCGGTCTGCGCGGATCGCAAATCCTGGTAGAAGAGGCGAACGCCGTCGAAGCCCCACCGATCGAGAAGTACGATTACGACGTCTTCATCAGCTATGCTCACGACGAGCTAGGGTGGGTGCAGAGAGCACGTCTTATGCCTTTTCACGACGCGACACTTCCTAACGGGAAGCGGCTCTCAATCTTTTTTGATAAGGCTTCGATCCGCGCGGGCACCGGCTGGCAGACGACGCTGGCACTGGCAATCGATGCCAGCCGCTTCATCGTACCAGTTTATTCCGAGACGTACTTCAATCAGCCGTACTGCCGCTTCGAGATCTTGCGCGCGCACCGTAAGTGGATCCTCGCCGGCGAGGAGTCGCGTTGCGTGCTCCCTGTGATGCGCGGACATCCGAAGATCCTTCCGGCGGTCAACGACATTCAGGCTTTGAGCATCGCCGATCATCCCGGCCTCATCCAGCAGCACATCGCCGAGATCGTCCTACGTTTATCGTGCGAAACCGGTGCAAATACGTCGCAAGAGGGAGGGTCCGTGCCGTGAAGCCATGCGGCGCCGTGCTCTCCTGCATGACGCTAGCCGTCGCTCTCATGTCGAGCCAACGAGCCACGGCCGCTTCGGCTGCGCGTACCCACGTCGTGCTGCAGATCCTCGTCGATGGAAAGGCGGTTGAGTCAGCTGCAGGCTTCGGCGTTACGCGTGGCGGAGCCGTCGAACGAACGTTACGGCGCGGAGAAACGATTCTCGATGGGACTCGCATCGACGTTCCAGCTCGCGTCGTCGTAGTGCTCGAGAGCACGGGGCAAAAGAGCCGTGCGACCCTTCAGCCAGGCGCGAGTGTGACATTTGTAAACACCGGTGCGGGGGAGCTGCTATCCAGCCGCGGGGGAACTGCGCGCTTTAGTATCGTACCGAACGCGCTCGATTTCTTCCGCGTCGAGTCGGGTGAGGCGCTGGCAGCGTCGGTCCACGGCACGGTGTTTTCCGTAGATGGCGAGCCGACCATCGTCAGCTACTCGTGTGCGCGCGGTGAGGTCAGCATCAGGAAGACCGGCTACCTATTGATCGGTGAAAAGCGTTTGGCCGCCTCTTTGATCGACGTCATTTCTGCATCGAGCAGACCGGAGGTCACGTACCGTCCGACTCCAAGCTGGTCGCTGGCCCGTTTTGCTTCCTTTGCCGATGCCGAGGCGTTCTATCAGCATCAGCTTGCCGACGCTGAGCGGAACGGCGACCCTAACGCGGTCAACGCGGCACGCATGAACCTGGCGGAACGTGCAACGGCTCGAAGGACGGTACGAGGATGCACTGAAAACGTATCGGGAGGCGCTGACCTTCTACGGCCCGTCGGCCGACCTCGAGCGCCAGGCCGCGACGCTCGTGGGGATTGGCCTCACCCAGTACGACGAGAATCACTTCGACGACTCGCTTATGTCGTTCCAACGGGCGCTCGCACTCGATCGGCAAATCAGCGACCGCGACGCCGAGGCCGATGCGCTCAAGAACATCGGCAACGTTCAATTCAATCGGGGCGATTATGCTGCAGCTCTGCACTGGCAACGCCAGGCGCTCGAGCGATACCGTGACGTTGGCGACCGTGACGGCGAGGCTCGGGCGCTAATCAGCATCGCAATCGTCCAATCGAATCAGAGCCGTTACGCAGATGCACTTGCATCAAACGAGTCTGCCTTCGCGCTTTTCCGCGAAGTCGGTGATCGCGATGGCGAGGCATCTGCCTTGGAGAACGCCGGCGTCATTCAGTACGAAAGCAGCCACTACGGCGATGCGCAGCAATCGCTAAGTCACGCTCGGAAGCTTTTCGAGCAACTTGGCGATCGCGACCGTGAGGCATACACGCTGTACGACTCCGGTCTGGTGTTGGAGAAGCAGGGCCATTACGACGACGCGCTGCAATCGCAGCATCGATCGATTACGATGCTTCAAGAGCTTGGAGAACGTGGCGGCGAGGCGAGCCCCCTGTTGGCGATAGGCGTACTCGAAGAGGCGCGGGGCCGTTACGCGGAGTCGATGGCGTCGCTGCAGCAGGCGCTGGCCCTCTTCAAGCAGGTTGGAAACCGCAGCGACGCGGCCGAGACCGCACGAAACATCGGCGTCGTCGACGCCGATCAACGCAAGTACAGCGAGGCGCTGCAATCGCTCCAAGATGCGCTCGACGGATTCAGAGAGATCGGCGATCGCGACGGACAGGCCAAGACCCTCGCGATTATGGGCATCGCTCAGGCTGGGCAAGGGAGCTATTTCGACGCCGAGCAGAGTGAGCGGCAGGCCCTGGCGATGTTGCGCGAGATAAGCGACCGCGACGGCGAGGCCGCGGCGATTTCCGCCACCGCCGACATCGAAGCGCTCCAGGGCAGGTACGCCGACGCCCTTGGTTCGTACCAGCGAGCGCGAGAAATCTATCGTGAGCTTGGCGACCGAAGCGGCGAGAATAGGACGACGCGCCGCATCGAAGCGCTGCACGGTCGCGTTAACCCGATACCAAGCCCGTCCCCATAGTGTTTAGACATCGCGCTCGAACGCGGGCATCCGAGCGTCCCCCGGATGCTCGATATCCGCGGCGAGGACGGCGAGACCGGCCACGCCTTTGTAAAGGCCAGTTGCGCGCCATTCGGGCGAGTCTGCGCGCTCGAGGCCGCGTTGTTGCAGGGCCATAATCGCCGCCGCTTCGGCTAGTTCGTACGCACGCCGCAGCCAGATCGCGTTGCCCGTCAGCCGATGAAAGCGTAGCAGCGCGTAGGCTTGCCCGCTCATCCCGCAACAAAGGCTTGGATTGGGGCTCACCACCTCCCACGCGTTCCACGCTGCGCCTTCGGCCAAATCAAAATATTTTCGGTCACCGGTCGCGCGAAACGCTTCACTCCAAAGAAAGACGTAGCCCGCGCTTCCGTTGCACCAACCGGGCATATAGGCAGGGCCGTTCGAACCCGGGGCAACGCTCCACGGCCACTGCAGGCCGCGCCCGACTGGCTCCGAGCACTTCTGCAGTTGGTCGAGCCGAGCCGGCAGCGAGCTCGGGAGCGGCTCGCCCGAAGCCGCGCACCAGCAGAGCACCGCGTACAAGAGCCCCGCCCAACCGTGGGCGATGCCGAGCATGTTCAGTTCGCACGCACGTGCGATCGGCGCATAGCCTTCGAGTCTCTGCCAGAGCCGCTTAAAGATGTCGTTGCCGAGCTCGCGTACCTCCCTGCGTGCGATGTCGAACGGTGGCGGCGACGCTTCGTCGAGCGCGTCTAGCAGGAACGTGCAGCCGAGGAGCGCGCCGGACGAACCGATCGTCACGTCGAGAACGTCACTTGCCGCCCTGCAGGTTCCGACGAAGGCCCGCGTTGCCGCGAACTGCGTTGCCGCGTCGCCGCGTGCGCGCGCGATCAGCGCGTGGGTCGCGTACACGCCGGCCGGACCGTGGTATAAGGCAAGTGCAGCGACGTTTTGGGCGTGATCTCAAGTTCTTCGTTGTAGAAAGCGCCGTCGGAACCAATCTCGCGAACCGCCCTGGCCGACCAGAGATCGGCTAGCGCGAGCCGCTCGGCGTCGCCGGACGCGCTCGCGATTCGAAGAAGTGCGTAGGCCAGCCCGGCGCTCCCATAGTTGAACGACGTTGAAGGTGCGGGCATCGGGTCTCCGCGCAGCAGCGTGCCCGCAAGCGATGCATCGGCGACGAGATTCGCGACGACATCGGGCAGCTTCGAATCGGCGATTCGACTCTCGTCGTGCGCGCGCTGCGGGAGCTCGGCCGTTCGCCAGGCGCGCGCGAAGTCTGCCATCGTGGGAAAACGGTCGGCGGGTCCCTTGTTCAATGCCACGGCAAGGAGCCGCTCGACGTCGGGCCACGGTGCCACTCCGCGTTGCTCGAAAGGTACGAGCGGCTCGCTAACGATCTGGTCGAGCATCTCCTTTCTCTCGAGCGAGAAGTCGATATAGTGCGATCCGGTGAGTGAGAGATAGAGCAGCGCCGCGACCGAATACTGTTCCGCGGCAAAGGTAGAAGGCGGCGGCGCGACGTTGTCGAGCGCCGCTTGCGCGAGCTCCGGCTCGTAAAAGAAACCAACGCCGGCTCGGGGCGAGGCAGTGCTCGCATCTGGCGTTACCTTTCGGGCCCAACCGAGATCGACGATCTTTACACCGTGGCGGCGATCGATCAGCACGTTGCGCGGATGAACGTCACCGTGCGTCACGCCCTGATCGTGCAGGCGCACGTATGCCGCCAGAATGGCGCCCGTGACGAGGAGCAACTCTTGCGTCGATTTAGTATCGCCACGTTGACGCAGCTCCGCGCAAACCGTCTGCGCATCGCTTCCCGAGAGCCATTCGGTAACCAGATACGGGCGCGCTTCCCACTCGCCCGCTGAAAGCAAACGCGGCGTGACGGTCGGGTCCAGGTCTGAGAGGATCGAGGCCTCGTGCGCGATCGTGCCTCCAAGCGGTCCGAGGCCTGGGCGTGCAATCTTCATGGCGCCGAGCTCTCCAGCTGGACCGCGAACCTGGTAAATCTCGGTATCGTCGAGGCTCTGCACGCAGCGCAGGATCGTCCAACCCTCAACGTTCCTTCCGCCGGTCAGGGAGGGCTCGATCTTGGAGCGCTTCTCGGATTCGGCCGAGACCAAGAGGCCGGCGTCGATGAGCGATACGAGCATCGGCAGCGCCTCCTCGAGCAACTGCTCGGGATTCCCACTCTGCCCCTGGCTGAAGCGGGCCACCGCCTGCGCTATCGTGCTCGCTTTTTCAAACTCGCGAAGCAGCGCAGCCGCCTCGGCGTCGATTACCTTCGACGTGGTGCGAGAGCTCGGCCGGCTTAAGGTAAAGTCGCCCTCCTCCGCGCCGGTCTCGCGCCGTAGGTGCTCGGGAAGGTCGCTCACCGGCTGCAGCACGACGCCATCGGGGAGCACGAATTGTTCGGTGAGCGCCATCGACTATGCTCGAGCCTCGTTCCACGCGAGCGAGCGTGTCGGCGCCCACGTATTGGGGTCGATTCCCTCAAGCCGCAGCCGCTCGAGGGCGAAGCGCGGCGCGGGTATTCCCGCCGGCGCCGACGTTTTGGCAAGGACCAACGCGGTTGCCAAGCGGTTGGCGATTCGCAGACGCCAGCTCTCGCGCCGGAGCCACGCAACGGAACGTTCTTCGGGCGGGTCGATTCCCCACGAGAGCAGACCGTTGTGCGCCAGCTCTGCGGTGAACGGAACGCCATGCGCCGGGCAGCCTTCAATCCGCTCGAGCAATTGCACGGCCATCGCCTGCAACGCCGTGAAGTCACGGAAGTAAACGACGATCTTATCCGGCCGCAGTAGTCCGTAGACGTTGTTGCCAACCTTCCAATGGTAGGCCTCCGAATGTGCTACCGCTTCGGCAGTCGCTTGAAACCCCGCGCGGACTTCGTTACAGATCGGGCTCACATAGAGCTTATACGTCACGTCTCCGGCTCGCGCAGGCGAGGCTCGTCGTGATTGCCACGCCATCCATCCGTCCGACGGGCCTTGCGGGAGGCGTGTCCAGCCGGCGCCGAGTAGTTGCATAGCGCCGTAGCCGCTGCCGAGGTGCTCCTCCACTGCGAGCGCGTCGGGCAGCAGGCGACGCCACATCGCCGAGGCGGCGACACGATTGTAAGCGTAAAGGCGCGCCGAAAGATCGGCAGGGTCGAGGATTTCTAGCGCATCGGCGTATTCGAGGGCTCGATTTGAGAGCGCAGCGAGGGTGCTACTGCTTTCGGCCTGCTTCGATTCGCCAAAGACGAGTTCGTATGCAGCGGGCCCGGAGAGCATTGCGCCGTCGACCTCGGCCTCGAGAATCCCGTCGAGCAACATTTGTGCAATGACCGAATCGCATTGTTCCCCCAGCGCTTCGAGCGCGTAGCGCGGAAGCAGATTGGGGGTCTGGAGTGTGAACAGCAGCAGGGCGGTGTCGCGCGAGACCGACTTCATGCTAAGGCGTGCGTCGTCGCGCGAGCGCAGGACGCCGTAACATTCGGGATCGCGGCCGAGACCTTCTAAAGCGCGCTGTTCCTCAGACGAGAGCCGGTCGAGCACGACGAGCTCGAAGGCGGGACTCGCCCGGAGACGCAGATCCCGGAGACTCGCCCTCACCTTGCCTGCCATCGAACGTCGAGTCTCCGGAAGTCGGCTTTACTTCTGGTTCTTAGATCCGACTTGCGCTGTTCGAGCTCGTTGAGCGCATCGCGCAACTTGCCTTGCAACTCTTCGACCTCGGCGACGGTCTGCGGGCCGGCGCTCTGCTCCTGGCGGTCGATCTCGACGAGAGCCTGCTGCAACTGCGCCTTCATCGTGGCGAGATCCCCAAATGGCCCCGGATCTCCGCCCGGCCCTATCGTTACCGGCCCGATCACCGTAGCCGTCGGACACAGTGTGGGTGTAGTAAAGATAGGCGTCAGCGTGAACGTAGTGTGCGACATCGTGCAGAAGAATGGCGACCAGTACGTCAAGAGGAATTGCTGCGTTTGCGGGCCTGTGATCGTCGGTCCGCAGCCGGTTGTATATCCGTATGTGCAGCCACAGTGGCAAGGAAATCGGCTCAAGAACCCCCCGCCCGGCAGGCCGGGGTTCGCACCCTCGCCGGATGCGATATTGATCATCAGATCTTTAACTCTAAATGCCATGACCGTCGCTCCCTGGGAAAGCGAAAGTTGCGCGCTCTAGGCGCTCTCCTAGGTTACTGCTTTTGGGGCGGGAAAGGAAGGGCCCGGCCAGGCTTTCCGATGAGCAACGGAACGATCGCGGCGATCAGCAACGCGATGGCGGCCGGGCCGAGCCAGCCCGTAACGGAGCCGGTTAG
This sequence comes from Vulcanimicrobiota bacterium, assembly GCA_963739845.1. Taxonomy (GTDB): domain Bacteria; phylum Vulcanimicrobiota; class Vulcanimicrobiia; order Vulcanimicrobiales; family Vulcanimicrobiaceae; genus Cybelea. Next base: position 1,373,243 of record CAVUBQ010000002.1, read on the forward strand.
GTCCTCGGACCACGCCGCCGAGAGCGGACCCAGAATTCCGGCGAGCGCGGCAGCGGTGATGATGAACGAGTAATCTTCGCCGAGGAAACGCGTACCGAATAAATCCGCCATGACCGCGGGCGTGATACCGAAGATACCGCCGAAACAGAGCAGCACGATGATAAATGCGATTGGCGCAGCGATGCCGCCACCGTGCCAGCGAGCGATCCAAAGTAAGGCGATTCCTTGCAGCGCAAAGCAGATCGCGAGCGACGCTCTTCGTCCTACAATATCCGAGAGCCACGCCCAGAGGAAGCGGCCGATGCCGTTTGCAGCAGAGAGTTCTCCGAAGACGACCGTCGCAGCCGCGGCAGTAAGTCCGGCGACCTTCGCGTAGATCGGAACGGCGTTGCTGAAGAGCGCCAGGCCGCAGGTAGCGTTAACGAAGATCACGATCCACATGAGGTAGAATGCGCGAGTACGAAACATCTGACCGGGCTTGAAGTCACGTTCCTGCGCCAGCTTTGCTGCTGCTTTCGCAACGCTGAACGTTGGCGGCGGTGGATGGATGAGCAGCGTGCTCAAGCCGCCGACGATGAGAAAGACGATTCCCGACCAGAAGAAGACGTCGGAGATCACGGCGATATCCGCGCGCACGGCGTTCGGCGTCAAGACGAGCGCGTGACCGGCGTGCGTGGCCGCGTTACGTGCCTCGACGATGGCGTTGCTGGCATCGGCAACTCGCCGAAACTCTGCGAGCGAGCCGACGACGAGATTAAACGCCAACGACCCCAACCCATAACCCGCGAGAATGATCCCGTTCGCAAGCCCCCGTTCTTCCGGGAACCATTTGGTGATCGTCGCCCCGGGCACGACGTAGATCATGCCGCAGCCGATTCCTCCGATCGCCCCGTACGTGAGATAGAGCCACCAGAGACCGAATCGCGCCAGGCCTAACCCGGCGAGAAGGCTGCCGATGCCCCAAAGGGTAGCGCCCACGAACGCAACACCGCGTGGCCCGAACCGGTCGTGGGCGAAACCGCCGACGATCGCGCCGACGGCGAAGAAGACGATCACCAGCGAGAAGACGAGCGCGACTTGAACGCTCGTCCACCCGAAGAGCGCGATGAGCGGTCGCGTAAAGAGGCTCCACGAAAAGATCGTGCCGGCGACCGACATCACCACGAACCCCGCGGCGAGCACGAGCCATCGTTCGCCGCGGGAAGCGACGCGATCCATGGCGGCCGAGCTTCTGCTAGAGGCCTACCAACCCTGCGCGGTGCCGGTGGTTACGAGCTGTAGATCGGCGTCAGCCAGTCACGGTAACGTTCCCGTTCTCCTCGAACGAGCGCCGCGTAATAGGACGACAGCTCGGATGCAACCGGACCTAGTCGGCCGGTGCCGATTTGTCGTCCGTCGACCTCGACAACGTGAAGAATGCCGCTCCCCGAACCGACCAGCATGATCTCGTCGGCGCTGTAGAGTTCGCCGCGATCGATCGAACGCTCGACCACGGTTCGTCCGAACTGCTCGATCGAGATATCGATGAGTGCCTGGCGCGTGCACCCCTCGAGGATGTTCTGCGAAGGGTCGGGAGTGTACAGGATCCCTCGGCGTACGAGGAAGACGTTTTGCACCGAGCCCTCCGCGACGTGACCATCATGCGAGAGCATAATCGCCTCATCGTAGCCATTCATGTGCGCTTCGGCCTTCGCTAGCGCAGAGTTGACGTAGAGCCCGGTGATCTTTGCCCGTGGAGGCGCGATCGTGTCGTCGCTGCGCCGCCACGAACTGACGCAGACGCGCAACCCGCGCCGCTCGTCGAAAGAGGGTACGTGCGGCACGGCTACGATTGCGACTGCGTCGTCGCCTTCATCCAAACTCAAGCCCACGTGCTCGGCGGCCTTATATACGAACGGCCGGATGTAGATGTCGGTACGAAAAGCGTTAGCCGCGCAGAGGTCAACCGTGCGGGCAATCAGCTCCTCTACCGAGTAGGGAACGCGAAGGGTGAGGATCTTTGCCGAGATGAGAAAGCGCTCGAAGTGCTGCCTGAGCATCAGGAGATAGAGCTCTTGCGCGTCGGAGCTCCAGTATCCGCGAATACCTTCGTAGCAGCCGAGACCGTATTGCAGCCCCTGCGTGAGCAGCCCGACCTTCGCCTCAGCGTACGGAACGAACCTACCACCGGAGAAAACCGCAAGCCTGCCGACGTTTTGCGGCTCGCTGCACGCGATCGATTCCGGCGTTTAATGGTTTCGGCGCTCGTAATCACGTATGTTAGTGTAGCACCGCGTGCATCAAAAAGATTCAAACCGAGGCTACCGCCGGCAGTAGGCGCGGAGGGGCTTCCTGCGCCGGGACGAGAAAAAAGAAAGATGGGAAGGCGTAGGGGTCTTTTCACTTTCGCCGTTTTGGCCGCGGCGTTGTGCGGCCTGCAGGTTCTCTCCGTTGCGCGAGCGCTCGCGGCAGGCCCGACGGTTTCCGGGCACATGTGCGTTTCCATGCCGGAAATGCTCGCGCTCGAAGGTGCATTGAGTAGCGCTACCGTGAAAGCCCTGGCTCACCAAGAGGCGACCATAACCATCGCGGATGGCACGACCGACTATCTGCTGAGCTCGTCGTCCGGGCATTTGGGGAAGGCCGCAAAGCCGGCCAACGTATCGGCTCAGTCGTGTCGAATCGTCGCCCAGAGCGAGGTCTTAAAAGGTGCCGGAACGATTGACGCCGCCTACCTCGACGCCTTTAAGGATGTCGCGCTCTACCGTAAGACCAACTCGTGGCCCCTCGGCCCGGTCAGCACGGATCCGGATCAGGTCGACGTAGTCGCGATGCACTACGGATCCTACGTGGTCATCTGCGATGGCCGATAACTATCCGCATAAGACGGCATCGGGCGAAGTCTTATTGAGCTGTGCGGGCATCGAATATTATCGCGTGCGCACATCGAGCGGAGAGGTGCTACCGTTTGACGGATGCATCGAGGGTCACAAGAGAGTCCTGCCGCGCTTGGGGCAGTTGCCGCAGTAAGGGCGTAGGCGGGCGCGCCGATGCACCGAAACCCTCGACGGAACAGAAAGGCTGGCTCGACCATGTGTATGTGTTCTTCGCACCGGCACTCCGTGCTCTTTGGACTCCCGCGTCCGGGCGGTCCGCACTCCTGTATGGCCGGCGACCTGCCGATCGGGCGGCGCGACTGGCTCGCAGTCATGGGTTCGGCAGCGGCGTGGGTTTGGGCGTCGCCGGCGCTGGCAGCGGCAAAACTCTACGGCCAGGCGGTGAACTACGACTACGTGACGTCGGGCGTGGTCAAAGGTTCGCAGACGACGGTACGCCTCCCCGACGGCTCGCTCGACGTACGCTATGAGTTCACCGATCGCGGGCGCGGGCCGAAGCTGCGCAGCACGATCGCGCTCGACGATGCCGGCTTGATCGCGAAGCTGCACACGACCGGCTACAACTATCTGAAGGTCACGGTCGACGAGCGCTTCGTCGCGCGCAACGGTACGGCACTCTGGAAAAACTCCGGCGAGAAAGAGAAGCAATCTTTTGCCGCGCCTCGCTTCTACGTCAGCATGGATGGCTCACCCGAGGAGGGGGCCATTATGGTTCGTGCGGCGCTGCTCGCGCGCGACTCCTCGCTGGAACTCTGGCCGAGCGGCGTCACGAAGGTTTCGGCGGTCAAGACGCTCACCGTCAACAACGCAACGACCAGTAAACGCGTCACGATGTACCAAGCAACCGGATTGGACTTCAGCCCGATTACCCTCTGGCTCGACGACGGAGGCGAGCTTTTCATGTCGGGCCTGAGCTGGGGCGCGGTGATACGTAGCGGTTGGAACGCGGTCTTGCCGCAGTTGCTCGATGCGCAGAACCAGCACGTTGCCGAGCTCGGTCGTCAGATCGCGCTCACGCTGCCGCAGCGGTCCGGTACGGCGATCGCCGTCACCAACGTCAGCCTCTTCGATGCGGAGTCAGGCAGCCTCGTTCCGAACTCGACGGTAGTCATGAGCGGAGAGAGCATCGCGTCCGTTGGCGGCTCCGAGTCAGCGATTCCAAGCGACGCGCGCCGCATCGACGGCAGCGGCAAGACGTTATTGCCCGGGCTCTGGAACATGCACATGCATCTCTTCGCCGAATTTGGGCCGCGCTTACTGGCGGAGGGCGTCACGACGATTCGCGATCCCGGCAACAACCCGGAGTATATTGCCAAAACGCAGGCGCAGTTCGAGAGCGGGGACCTGCTCGGGCCACGCGTCCTTATCGCCGGGCTGATGGACGGCACCGGAAAGTACACCGCCCCGATCGGTACGACAACCAGTACGACCAGCGAAGCGATCGCTCAGGTGCGTGACTGGAAGAAGATTGGTGCAGTACAGATCAAGATATACAGCTCGATGGATCCGAAGCTCGTCTCCACGATCGTGAGCGAAGCACACGCGCAGGGGATGCGCGTGAGCGGCCACATTCCCGCGGGCATGCTGGCGCAAGATGCCGTGCACGAGGGATTCGACGAGATCCAGCACGTCAATTTTCTCTTTCTCAACTTCATGCCGGATACGAAGGACTTCACCCAGACGCCGGTCCGGCTGACCGCCACCGCCGAGCGCGCCGGTACGATCGACTTGCAGAGCCAGCCGGTCAAGGACTTTATTGCGTTGCTTAAGCAGAAAGACATCGTCAGCGATCCGACCGTCGGCATTTTCTATACGGATACGATGACGCGCAGCGGCGACATGGCCTCGACGGGTTTCGCGGAGATCGCCGATTGGCTGCCGCCGCAGGTAAGCCGGACGCTCACCACCGGGGGATTGCCGCTCGGCCCCGGTCTCGAGGCCAAGTATCGCGCCTCGGCACAAGCCTATCTCAACATGGTCTCCTTGCTCCACGCCAACGGCATCCGCATCGTAGCCGGAACCGACGACGTGTTGCCCGGATTCGATTTGATCCACGAACTCGAACTCTACTCGCAGGCCGGAATTCCAAACCCGCAGGTGTTGCAAACCGCGACGATCGTACCCGCTCGCGTGATGCACATGGACGATGCGCTCGGCTCGCTCAAACCTGGAAAGCTCGCCGACGCGATCCTGGTAAACGGCAACCCCGTCGAGACAATAGCGCAGCTGCGTAACGTCAAGACGACCTTCAAGGGCGGGGTGATGTACGACACTCGCGCACTCTATGCCACCGCCGGAGTCAATGCGCCGGCCGCGTAAAACGTGATCGGGAGGATATCGAAATGGGAAGAGCCATCGTTTCTGAACCGCGCATGTCGGCCATGGCAGCGATCGACCACGCGCCCAGCGTCCCAGACTCATACAAGGATCGTCTTTTTAAGTATATCCCCGGCGAGGTCGTCGCACTTTACGTCGCATTAAACACGATAGTCATCGCAGCGCCCGGAGCTTCGAGATTGTGGCCCTGGGCCATCTTTGCGATAGGTTTGGTCGCGACGCCGATCTACCTAAACAAAGCTCAAAAGGTGACGAGTGCCGCGCAGCTGGCGATATCCACCATTGCCTTCATCGTTTGGATTCTGGCGTTGGGCGGCCCGTTCAAGCAGTTCGCCTTCTTCAACACGATCGACGGCGAACTGCTTGCGTCCATTCTTTTACCGGTCTATACGTTTTTCGTCGCGCTCTACGACCCGCAGCCGAGGACGTAGCGAGACCCTATAGATCGCTCTAATGCGGGATCGCGATGATGTCGAGGTTCTTAAAGCCCTTGTAGGTAGCCAATAGCTTAGGCTGGCCCGACAGCCAACCATTTGCCGGACGCGCGAACGCGTAAACGTGTTCCTTCTTGTGGTCGGCCACGTACGCGACGGTCGCATCGCTGTTGAATGCGACACCACTAATCTCGGCGAATCGCTGGTCCGGCGTGGTGAACGTGTTCCCACCACTCGGGGACGAGACGGAAACCAGCCCCGGCGCACCATCCACCGGCGTCATCACGTCTTCTTGCTCGTCAACCGCGCCACCGATCAGCGCGATCGTGCCGATGCCGAAGCACGATCCAGGCGTGTATTGTCCTTTCGAAACGCGTGTATAGGGCCGAACGCTGGCGAATCCGCAGCCACCGGACACGAAGACCGTCGCGCCGCTCGGAGTCGAGAGCACCGATGCCGCGTTTTGCGAGTTCTGCACGACAACCGTTGGCGTGCCATTTTTTGCGCGCTCGGGGGAAGAAGTAGACGGCTTGCTGGCCGTAATCGCTAACGTAGACGTTTAATTGCGCGTCCAATCCAAGGTCGGTGAGCGCCGGCGCCGCGGGCGCGCCTTGCAGGATCGGCGAGTCGAGTCGCTTGATGAGTTTTCCGGTATCACTGAAGACTTCGACGCAGGCGGCGCACGGTTTGGAGTTTGATGGGGTGATCGTCGTGTATATGCGTCCGTTCTTGTCGACGGCTAAGCCTTGCGCCAAACCGCGTCCGGGCGTAAACGTCTTTGTCTCCGTGGCTTTGTTACCTTGAATCGAGAAGACCGTGATCGATCCGTTGGAGTAGTTCAGATTAACGAGCTGCGTCAGAGTCGCGGTTGCGGGAATATCTGCGCGATTCGGTACCGCAGGCAGCGATCCGGTCGGGGAAAGAAGCCGTTGGGCGCCCGGCTGGCCGCTGCAACCTGCTAGGATGGACAGCGTGATAGCGAGCGCGATGTAGAATGTATACTTCATCGCAATTTCGTTCGAGATGTACGGTTTCGACTCATGTGAACCATGGGTGAGGTTCAGACTATCTTCATGACTGGGTGCGAACGTAGCACCTGCCAAAAGAAGGCGTCCCAGCTGCTGAGTTCACGTAAGGAGAACAATTTGATATCCTCGACTCCCATCTGGCGCGAACATTTCGCTAGATCGGCTGCGATACAGCGTCATTTCGCCATCGTCGCCGCGAGCGGAGCACTTTTCGCCGGATGTTCCGCCGGCGCGCAGCATTCGGCGCTCCCGGGCGTGGCCGGCACCACAACATCGGTGGCCTACGCAAACCGCATCGCGCCGCAGTTCCGCCTCGCGGCGCGCCCGGCGCATAACGGTCCGCTTGCACCCCGCCGGTATAAAAGAGGATCGAGCGCGAGCGAACACCATATTCGCCAGCGACTTTGAAGGCTCGTCCAGCAACGGCTTCATCGAGAGCGCTCCGGTCACGAAGCCGCCGGGCGGTGCTCTCAGTCCGTTCTTTTTTGGTGTGGAAGGCCCCGGAGGCCTCGCGGTCGATCAAGGCGACCTCTACATCGCGAATTCGGGCGAATCCAACGTTCTGCAGTTGCACCTCGGCAGCGTTACGCGGACACTGGACGATTCCGGTGAGGCTCCCTCCGACGTCACCGTTTCGCAGCGGCACGGTCTATGTGGCCAATATTTTCAGCTTTCCGTCGTTAGGAGCAGGCAGCATCTCGATCTATGCACACGGAAGCCTCACACCAACAGCGACGCTAACGAGCCCGTCGTTCTTCCAGGTCATCGGGGTCAAGGTCGACAGATCGGGCGACGTCTTCGTCAACAACAATCGCAAGTTTTTTGCTCACGGACAAGTCCTCGAGTTTAAGGCGGGTTCAAGCACGGGAAAAGTGCTCAAGAACATCGCGGTCAAGATCGCCGGTGGCCTTGCAATCGACCGGACCACCCAGGACCTTCTGGTCGTCGACCAAGGCGCGAAAGCGGTAACCGTCTACGCGCCGCCATATACGGGAAGTCCCAAGGCGACCTATCCGGTCCCAAACGGCGGCTCAGCCGTCGACGTTACCCTCGACAACAACGCCTCCCACCTCTACTTTGCGAACTTCTTCGGCACGGTTGACGTCGTGAGCTACCCTTCAGGCAAGTTCCTCGGCTCGTACACCGCGGGGAGCGAGCCGACCGGTATCGCGCTGCAAAACGCCCGGCCGTAGTGACTCAAGGACCAAATGCCAAGGCGTGCGGCTGGTCCACGCCCTGGGTAATTGTCAGGAAGAGCTTATCGCTGCCGGCAGAGTAGACCGTGACGCTGCTTTTACCTAAGCCACCGCAGTGCAAGCCACAATTGGCGACGTAGAGGTTGCCGAGGTCGTCAAACGCCAGCGCGGCAGGCGTGCGCACGCCCTGCGAGATTGTGCGCAATAGCTTCTCGCTGCCGTGAGCGTAGACCGTAACGGTGTTCCGACTGAAGTTTGCTACGTAGAGGTTGCCGGAGCGGTCAAACGCGAGCGTCCATGGGTAGATCACACCCTGCGATATCGTCTGCAGCACCTTGTCGCCACCCGGGGCATAAACCGTCACGGTGTCGTTACCGATGTTTGCGGCGTAGAGATTGCCGGCACCGTCAAACGCCAACGCTTTCGGACCATTGAGGCCCTGCGAGATCGTGCGCGACACCTTATTGCTGCCCGGCGCGTAGACCGTAACGGTGTCGTTGCCGAGGTTTGGAACAAAAAGGTTGCCGGAGCTATCAAAGGTCAGCGCCTGCGGCTCGTTTACCCCCTGGGAGATGGTCCTGCGCGGCCTCGTGCTGCCTGGGGCGTAAACCGCCACGGTGTCATTGCAGCAAAAGTTCGCTACGTAGAGGTTGCCTGAGCCGTCAAAGGCGAGCGTCTCCGGATCGCTCACGCCCCGCTCGATTGTTCGCAGCACGGTTCCACTGCCCCGCGCGTACACCCTCACGTTCCGGTCAATATCACTCAGGTTTCCGACAAAGAGATTACCCGAGCCGTCAAACGCCAGGGCATACGGAGCATCCACGCCCTGCGAGATCGTGCGCAACACTCTCTGGCTGCCCGAAGCATAGACCGCCACGGTGCCTTTTGCTCCGTAGCTGTAGTTGGCGACGTAGAGATTGTGGCCTACGGTTGCGCGAAGTATCCGCGCCGCAGCTGCCTGCGCGCCCGGCGCGCCGATCGGCGGCTGAGCTCCACCGCATGCCGCCAGCAATGCGGCAGTCAGGGAGAACGCGAACGGGCGCCGCAATCTGTCCACTCCTACTCGTCGAAGTTCAGGAGTCGCGGCCCCGGCCCTTCCGCGGCAAGCTCGTCGTAGGGGTTCTGAAGCCAGCACTTGTTCAACGATAGGCAGCCGCAACCGATGCACTGACCCAAGCGATCGCGCAGTGCAATTAGGCGCTCGATCCGATCGTCCAGTTTATCTTTCCATCGGCGCGACAACGCGGCCCAATTCCGAGCCGACACCGCGCGGTCGGCGGGCAGCGTATCGAGAACCTCTTTAATTTCCGCCAGCGCGACCCCGGCGCGCTGGCCGATCTTGATGACCGCAATTCGCCGCAGCTCAGAGCGCCCGAAGCGCCGCTGATTGCCGTCGCTTCGGGTACTGCGAATTAGGCCCTTGCCTTCCCAGAAGTGAATTGTAGAGACGGGTAGGCCGCTGCGCTTGGCGATCTCACCGACGGTAAGGTATTCCATCCTCTTGACCTCAACTATGCTTGAGGTTGTAGACTCATCCACATCATGGAATGGTTTCAAGAAGGACACGTAGCGATCGTTACGGGCGGGTCGCGAGGATTGGGCAACGCGCTCGCTCGCGAGCTGCTTGCCCGAGGAGTTCACGTTATCGTCGACGGCCGCGACGCAGCGGGGCTGGACCGCGCCCGTGCAGAGCTGTCTAAATTCGGGAATGTAACCGCGATCGCCGGCGACGTCGCCGACCCCGACCACGCCCACGCACTAATCGCCGCCGCGGAACGCATCGGCCGGCTGGACCTGCTCGTGAACAACGCCTCAACGCTGGGCGCGACGCCGCTACCCGCCGTCGAGCGGCTCGATCGCAAAACGTTCGATCGGCTCTTTGAAGTCAACGTCTTTGCGCCCATACACCTTATTCAGCACGCGCTCAAGCTGATGGCGCGCTCCGATCTGAGCACGATCGTGAACGTTACGAGCGACGCCGGCGCCGAAGCGTATCCGGCGTGGGGCGGTTACGGCGCGACCAAGGCCGCGCTCGAGCACGTCTCGCGCGTGCTTGCTTCCGAGCTCGAAGGCGGTTCCACGCGCGTGCTCGTCTTCGATCCTGGGGACATGAACACCGCGATGCACCGCGACGCCATCCCCGACGCTGATCCGTCCGAGTTGCGCGACCCCGCCGACTCCGCCCGCGTGCTCGTGCGGGCAATCGCCGAAATGAAAAAAGGGTACGAGCGCGTGCGCGCATCGGAACTATCGCCGGCATGACGGCTGCATCCGCGCTCCAGAAGGGACTCGTGGAGGCGACTACGCCGCCCGAATACCGCGGAATCGCACGCGACGGCGTGCGCATGCTCGTGACCGACCGGCAGACGCGCACGCACGGCCACGCGTACTTTTACGACCTGCCCTCGCTGCTCCGGCCCGGAGACCTCCTCGTCGTCAACGACTCCGCGACCCTCCCGGCCGCAATCCTCGCGCGCCGAAAGAGCGGCGACGTCGTTCGCCTGCACGTAAGCACGAAAATAGACGAACGCCTCTGGATGGTCGAACCGCGCGGCCCGATCGTCGCGGGCGAAACTCTCGCGCTGCCTGGCGATGCAGCGATAACGATCCTCGCGCCGGTCGAACCGCAGCGTCCGCGCGTCTGGTACGCCTCGCTGGAGCTGCGCACGTCAATGTACGCCTATCTCGCGCAGTACGGCACGCCGATCGCGTACGCGTACGTCAGCGAAAGTTTCCCGCTAAAAGATTACCAAACGCTCTTTGCATGCTCGATCGGTTCGTCCGAAATGCCATCCGCCGCACGGCCCTTCACGCAACGCGTCGTCGTGGAGCTGCACGACCGCGGCGTCGAGATCGCAGCGATCACCCTGCACTGCGGCGTCGCAAGCTACGAGGCGCCCGAACGTCCCGGGACGGAACGTTATTCCGTCTCGTCCGCGACGGCCTACCGAGTAAACGCGGCCCGCCGCGAAGGTCGTCGCGTCGTCGCCGTCGGAACGAGCGTCGTGCGCGCGCTCGAAAGCGCCGCAACCGGCGATGGCATTATCGCATCCGGCGGCTGGACGGATCTTTTCGTCGACGAAACTTACCGGTTGAAGGCGGTCGACGCGCTGCTCTCCGGCTTCCATGACGCGAACGCCACGCATCTTTCGATGCTGCACGCCTTCGCCGACGCCGAACTCCTCGAGACCGCCTACGCCGAAGCTGGCGATCGCGGCTACCTCTGCCACGAATTCGGCGACGTCCACCTCATTCAGTAATCCGGCCGGGCGAGTCGGCGTGCGCCGGCTCGCACGCCGCCGCATCGGGCGGCACGGGTAAGAGGTACCCATGACCGTGATATCGCGCTACGCGCCCTTCATTGTTCCTGCACTTTGGATTATCGGGGGTGCGCTTGCAGGCTTCGTGCTCGATCGGGTCGTTCTCGCGCGCGTTCAGACCTCGCGGCTCTTCAAGGAGCATTACTGGCTCGGTATCGCGATCGGCGCGATCCGCGCCGGCGTTATCATTCTCTGCACCGTCGCCGGGATCTACATCGCGATTCTAAGTTCGCACATGGACCCGCGAGTCGAGGATGCTCTCGACAAGGTGCTATCGGTCCTACTGCTGGCTTGGGCGACGTTCGTCGCGGCCAAGCTCGCGGGCGGCGCCGTCGGTCACTTCGGGCGAGGTGTCGATAAGCAGATGCTCTCTGCGTCGCTGTTCAGCACGATCGCACAAGTCGCGGTCATCACACTGGGGGCGCTCATCGTTCTCAGCTCGCTTGGCGTTGCCATCACACCGCTACTGACGGCGTTTGGCGTCGGTGGCTTGGCGGTCGCGCTTGCGCTCAAGGATACATTGAGCAATCTCTTTTCGGGCATTCAGATCATCGCGTCGCGTCAGATTCGGCGCGGCGATTACGTCAAGATCGAGAACTCCTACGAAGGCTACGTCGAGGACATCAACTGGCGCAACACGACGATTCGCGAAACGCGTAACAACCTAGTCGTCATTCCAAACGAAAAGCTTGCGCAATCGGTATTCACCAACTATCACTTGCCGGAGAGCGAGATCGTAACGGAGGTCTCGGTCAACGTTCCGTTCGAGAGCGACCTGGAGCGCGTCGAGCGCGTCGCGTCCCAAGCAGCGTCTACCGTTGCGAAAACGTTCGGCGGCCCGCTATCTAACGCCGAGCCCGAGGTTTCGTTTCGGTCATTCGTCAGCAGTGACATCGAAACGTTGGTTTCGATTCGCGTGCCCGAGCCTGGGAAGCGGGGCAACGCGCGCCACCTGCTGATCCGCGCTCTGCGCGACGCCCTCGTTGCAGAAGGCATCGAACCGTCGCACGCCCGCGAGCTCAACGGTAGCCGAACTTCATGATCTCCTATGGCCATTAGCGCCGGTCGTACCACTTGAGGACGCGCATGGCGCGCATCGTGTTCCACCGGCTCGCCTTGCCGGTCTCCGGTTCTATTGGGAAACCGAGCCGATCCCAATGCAGATGGTTCATTGGCCATCGTCCATTTTGATGACGCCGAGCTTCGACGATACCGATCGCCTCGGCGGCGCGGTCGTCGGGCTCGACGCCGGCGCTTCGCAGGTAGTCGAGGCCCCGAAGGACGTCATAGTGCCAAACGGTGGGGAAGGCAAAGCGCGTCCATTTGCGATCGACGACTTCGCCGGTGGTCAATCGCCTGAACATCCGGCGCTCCAGCAGATATTCGTGCGCTTTCAGCCGAGCATCCGTAATGACCGATTTAACGCCCCACGTACGCTCGTATTCCAGTAGTCCCTCGAGGACGCGGATTGTCGAATTGAACGACGAGCGGGTACTCGGAGGGGCATCGCAGTTCCACCCGCCGTCGGCGAGCTGCTCGTCGAGCAGGCGATCGACGATGCGATCGCACCGTTCGCCGAAATAACTCCCGACTGCCAGGATAGCGCCGTTGATACACGGCTCCGTCTCGCCGTCGAAATAGGGGCGGTTCGCGAGCATTTCAAACGCCAGATGTGCTTTCACGCGCGCGATCGCACGCCGCGCCTCGTCGCTAAGCGGATCCAGACCGATCTCGCGTAGGAGTACAAGCGCGTCGGTCGTAGCCATCCAGCCCTCGTCATCGGGCCGAACCCACCATCCATCCGGCGCCTGGCGCTCGAGCAGCGCTCGACCCCAGCCCCCGGAAGCGACGCGCGACCTTTCGGTCGCTACTACATCATCGGGCGCTTCTGTGATATCCCGCAGGACTTGCCACCGAATCGCCGGGTCGCCTTCGAGGAGCCATCGGGTAGTGCTCGCCTCGCTCACAGACTAAGTGCGGGCGTTTGGCAGCGCTTGTGGAGCGATGCCGTCGAGCTCGGCAAGCGCATCATCCGGCAGGCTCAGCGCGGCAGCGGTGACGTTCTCACGCAGATGCTCGACCGACGACGTCCCCGGGATGAGCAGAATGTTCGGCGAGCGCTGGAGCAACCACGCGAGCGCAACACCCATCGGCGTTGCGCCCAGGCGCTCGGCGACCGAGTTCAGCGTCTCGGACTGCAACGGCGTGAAGCCGCCGAGGGGGAAGTACGGGACGTATGCGATCCCCTGGGCCGCGAGCGCATCGATTAAGCCTTCGTCCTTTCGGTGCGCGATGTTGTAGAAGTTCTGCACGCAGACGACCGGCGCGATCGACTGGGCCTCGGCAATCTGCTCGGGCGTGACCGTGCTGACGCCGAGATGCCGGATCAAGCCTTCCTGCTGCAGCTGCGCGAGGGTGCTGAACGGTTCGGCGATCGAGCCCGGCTCCGCGGCGGAGAACCCGCCGACGCGAAGGTTTACGACGTCCAGCGAGTCGAGTCCGAGATTCTTGAGGTTGTCGTAGACGGCTTGACGCAGCTCTTCGGGAGACAATGCCTGCGGCCAACCGCCCTGCGCATCTCGGCGCGCCCCTACCTTGGTGACGATGTGCAGATCGTCCGGATATGGGTGCAGCGCTTCCTTGATAATTTCGTTGGTGTAGTGCGGACCGTAATAGTCGCTCGTATCGATATGGTTGATGCCGAGGTCGATCGCCTCGCGTAATACCGCCAGGGCGGCGTTGCGGTCGCGGGGCGGGCCGAAGACGTGGGGGCCGGCCAGCTGCATCGCGCCGTATCCCATGCGGGTAACCGTGAGACCCTCGGCCATGGTGAACGTTCCGCCGGGAAGTCTCTTCATGTCACGCATCGGTGCTAATGATCTTCGAATTTGGAGACTTCGCTTAACGTAGGGTCGAGCTTGAGGTCTTCGTGGGCGTATTTGCGATCTTCATGCCCTCCGGGAACTTTCACTCGCACGAGTATCTCGTGCGGGTGGACCTCTCTGACAGTGCCCTCTTCCTCGCTTCCATCGATGCGAACCCGATCGCCGGCCTTCAGCATTCTCTGCTCCTTATTTCGTTGAAGTCATACCATCCTAGGGGTGGTGGGTGCCGGACTCGATTTCTCCTTTTGTGCGCCGCCATCCCGGCCGCCGAGGGCTACGTTGCACTTGCCGTGCGCGCCGAAGTCCGGGATCGCGCAACCTCGCGGCCGGAGCTCGGACATCATAGGTGTTGCCAAGTGAGGATGATGAGTTATGGCGAAGATTTTGCTCCAAACGACCATTCCGTTCGCCGAGGACGACTGGAATGTTTCGCGCTTTTCGCTTTTGCGGGAGGCGCTCGTCGCGGACGGCCATGAGGTAGTCGCGCGAAATGAAGAGTTGGATGCGAACCGCAACGACCATTTGCTCATGCAACTGCCTGACTCGGACTTCGATCAGCTGTGGTTGATGGCGGTCGACACCGGCGACGGCCTTACTCAAGCGGAGAGCGATGCGATCATCGAGTTCCGCAAGCGGGGCGGAGGCGTTTTGACCGCGCGCGACCACCAGGATCTTGGGCTTTGTCTCTGTCATCTCGGCTCGCTCGGTCAGTTCAACCATTTTCACACGTACAACCTCGAGCCGGGCCGCACCGAGAACGACGACCAGGATAATCCGAATATTTCCTACCCCAACTACCACTCCGGTGCAAACGGCAACTATCAGAAGATCGCGGCGGTCGGCGCCGCTACATCCGCTCCTGAGAAGCGCGAAGGCAGACGCGGGAGTGATCGAGTATTTTCCCGCGCATCCGCACGAGGGGGCGGTCGGTGTGCCCGAAGGTACTACGTTTGCCCGCGTCGATTGCGACGGGCACGAGCACGGTAACCGGCCGGCGCTTCAATCTCGCCGTTGCCGTCGAAGGTGAACCGTTCGATGGCGGGGTCATGGGGCGCGCCGTCGCGGTTTCGACCTTCCACCATTTTGCCGATCTCAACTGGGACACCGAGCGAGGAGCGCCAAGTTTTGTCACCGACAAACCCGGTGACGAAATGAAACGCGATCCCGGCCGGCTCGAGATCTTTAAAGACTACGTCCGCAATATAGCCCGTTGGTTGGGCGCTTCGCCACGATAGGTCAAGGACCAACAAATTGAGAAAGTCATACGATGAGCAGTAAGAAAGAAGGTATCGATTCAGCAGCCGCACCGAGCGGTATCGGATGCGTCGAGTGCTCTAGCGTCCCACGGTTGGTGGCTACACCTTCGACGCTGTGCCGAATTGCGGACACATTGGTTGCTGCGATACATCGCCAAGTCAGCACGCCACGAAGCATAGTCAGGGTACCGGCCATCCAGTGATAGCGAGCTTCGAACCCGGAGAGCAATGGTTCTATGACTATCGCAGCGGAGGAGTTCTTTGACGGTCCGACGTTGGCTTCGCCGCACTCCCATCCGTCAGATCAACCCGTGCCCGGCCCGGCGGGCGGCGTGCCGTCGAACTGGAGGGACCTACTGCATAGCGAGTAGCTGCGGGGACGTGGGTTGGATAAACAGTCTTAACGAAAGGTGGTCCCGTGGGGAACCGCGGTACGCGCAACGAGCCCGCTCGCGGCGATAGGCTGGCGTTTGAAACGCTCTACGATCGCTATTACCTGCTGGTGTATGGTTTAGCGCTTCGCGTGCTCTCCGATCCGAGTTTGGCAGAGGACGTGACGCAAACCGTCTTCTTGAAGATTTGGAGTGCCCCGGAGGCATATCGGGAGGGCAACTTCACCGCCTGGATCGCGCGCGTCGCGCGCAATCAGGCCCTCGACGTGCTACGAACGATGAACATGCGAGCCGAAACCGAGATGCCCGCTGCCATGCCTGCGGAAGACGCTTTGGAAGAGGAGGCGCTTGCGCGGATCGAGGTGCGTTCGCTCAAGGAAGCGCTGTCACGGCTGCCCGACGCTCAGCGCGAAGTCATCGAGCTAGGGTTCTTCGGCGGAATCACGCACGAGGAGATCGCGCGTCGCCTGGATCTTCCGCTTGGAACCGTCAAGACGCGGATACGGACGGGCTTACGACGGTTGCGAGGCTCGTTGGACACGGTGGCGACGTCATGATCAACCACGATGAGATGCTCGACAACGTCGCATCCTACGCGCTCGGCGTGCTCCCTGCGAGCGAGAGTGCGGTGGTGCAAGAGCACCTGCGTACCTGTCGCGAGTGCCGGGAAGAGTACGCGTTCGTGAGCCCGGCTGTGACCCTCGTCGCGTGCACCGCGCAGGCGGAGCCATCAGCGGTGAGCCCGCTGCTCAAGAACCGGCTGGTGCGGCAGGTTGGAAGGACTCGCCGGCAACGGCCGTGGGTCGCATGGGCGGGGCTCGCGGCTGCGGCGTGCCTGATCGTCGCGGTCCTCGTTGGAGTCGGCTACCTCGTGCTGCAACGGCGGCTGGATCGCGACCGGGTCCTCCTGTCGCAGGAAAAGCGCGGAATTTCGGTGTTAACCGCGCCCGGCGCGAAGCAGTATCGCTTTCCCAACGGCGAAGTGATCGCCCGCGGAGAGCAGTTGTACCTCGGAATGCGCGGCCTGCGAACGCTGCCTTCGGACAAGGTGTATCAAGCGTGGACTCTCGCGGCGGGCTCCAAAACGATGGCGCCGTCGGTGACGTTCCGCGCCGGCCATGGCGGCGATGCTCTCGTATCGTTGCCGGTCTCCGCGCCGACGATCGTCGCGGTCGCGGTGAGCGTGGAGCCCGCCGGCGGCTCGCAGCAGCCGACCACCAAGCCCATCGCCATCGTCAAACTCCGTTAAAAAAACTTTTTTCGCGTTCTCCGCAATCTAAAAGCGATTCCCGTTCGTTTCTTAGGCCATCGGAGGGGACGTCGTTGCTCGTTGCAATCACTCGGTTCGGATCGTTCGTCGCCTTCAGTGCGTTCCTCGCGCTCTCGTGCATCGGCCGCGCTCCGGCGCATCCGCTGGGAAACTTCTCGATCAATCGCCTCGCGGTAATTAGACCCGAGGGCAGCACGCTGCGCGTCCATTACGTCCTAGACATCGCGGAGATCCCGACGTTCCAAATCATGCATGCGACGGGCGCCTGGACTCCCGCGCGCATGCGCGATTGGGAAAACGAAGAGGCATCGCGCGTGTCGGCGGCCTTCCGTCTGCGGGCTAATGGCGCGGCTCTTCCGCTGCGGCTCCAGCGAATCTCGGCTCGCACGCGCCCCGGGGCCGGTGGATTGCCCACGCTCTACTGGACCGGCGACTACATAGGGTCATTGCCGGTGAAGACCACCATAGCGGTGCAGGATCGGGTCTACGCCGATCGCCGCATCGGATGGAGAGATATCGTCCTTCCCGGACTCGTCGATCCAACCAACGCGCTGCGTACTATCCGAGTGCGCTCATCGGTTCTCCCCGCCATAACGATGCCGCCACATTCGACGTCCTGGCCGATGGGCGAATCGCCCGCGTGCACGTGAGCGGCGACGATTCCTCAGGTTGGGGCGTAGCGTCTATCGTGCGCACGTCCGCCCTTACCGATCTCTTCTCGCGCAACGAGCAGACGCCGCTGCTCGTGCTCTTGACCGTTCTGGCCGCGTTCGGTTTGGGCGCGCTGCACGGCCTGGAGCCGGGCCACGGCAAAGCGCTGCTCGCCTTCACGCTCGTCGGCGCGCGCGCCACGTTCAAACAGGCCGTGATCCTGGCCGGGGCGCTGACGTTTGCCCACACGATCGCGGTGCTGTTGCTGGGTCTGCTCCTCTTCTTGGCTGCCGGGTTCGCGACGGAGAGCCTTTTCACGTGGATTACCTTGATCTCAGGGGCGGCGGTCGCTGTCATCGGCGCGCGCAGTCTGTCGTCGGCGGTCGGACGCACGCTGCAAGAGCGCGAACATGCATACGCCCATCATCGCGGGATCGCGCACGGTCACGAGTACGAGCACGATAGCAACCACGGTCATTCGCACGCGATTCCGGGTTCGAAGCCGTTGCATTTTCCAAGTGCCGTCGTCGCAGCGATGAGCGGCGGAATCGCGCCGTGTCCAGCCGCGATCGTCGTTCTGCTGACCGCCTTGCATTTGCACCGCGTCGGCTACGGGCTGTTGCTCATTGTGGTGTTTAGTCTCGGGCTGGCCGCGATTCTCACCGGGCTTGGAATCGCGGTGGTGCATGGCGCGACGTGGCTCCAACGGCGATCCGGCTTTGCCCTCGTCGCGCGATTCGCGCCGTTCCTGACCTCGGGCGTTATTTCGATCATTGGGGCGATCATGCTCGCCCAAGGTTTGACCGATCAGGGCGTCCATGTGTCCGGTCTCGTGGTGGTTGCCGTGACGCTGCTCGCAATCGCGACGTTCGCTTTTTTCCCCGCTTTTCTCTCAACGCGGTCGACGCACCGCACACTGGCCATAAAGGAGCTCACATGAGACTGCTTCGTTCCATTGGAACGATCGGGTCGATCTTTGTGCTAGCCTTCGCGATTTCGCTCTATTCGTTTAGAGTGGCGCGCGGGTCCGACCACCAAGACTCACCGACGGTCGTCGCCAATCCTCTGGCGGACATCACCGATGTCTACGCCTTCCCCAATCCGCACGACGCCTCGAAAGTAGCGCTCGTGATGGACGTGCGTCCGCTCATTCCCAGTGGTATGACCGGCGGCATCGCGCTCGACCCCAATGTCCTCTACCAGTTCAAGATCGCCAACACCGGCGTCGCATCTAACTCGATTACGGAGAACACCGTCCTGCAGTTCTCCGCGGATTCGAGCGGCACGTCGCAGCGGATCACGCTCTACGGTCCCGCCCAACCCAACGAAGTGGGAACGGCCAACACGAAGGTCGCCAAGACCGGGACGTTTTCGTTCGGAAAGGTTGCGAAGCTCAAAGACGGCATCAAGGTATTCGTTGGGCCGCGCCGCGATCCGTTCTTTTTCGACCTCGCGCAGTTCTTTAAGATCATCCCGGATCGCAACTACATGAACCATCCTAGCCCGCCGCCGGCGACCGCGACGTCGTTCCGCTTCGCCTCGAAGAAGCAGAAGATCGTCCTGAACGGCGTTGACTATGGAACGGCCGGATCAAACGGCTGCGTCATCGCCAAACCGCACGACTACCTGGCATCCTACGACGTCATCTCGATCGTCATCGAGATGCCCAAGGCGATGCTCGCGCCGGTCAGCGGATCGCCTGGAGTGATTGCACTGTGGGCCACGACCGCCACGACCAACGGCCAATCGGAGTAAGGAGAAGCAGATGACGTTACAATTCAAAGTCGCGCTCGTCGGCGCGGTCCTGGCCGGCGCGATCGTCGGCGGCTGCACGTCGAGTTCCGGCGTATTCAATCCGGCGCCCGTCGGGCCTAGTAGCGCGGTTCTCGGCCAGACGGTCTACAAGCAGATCGAGCTGTTGTCGCGCCCGGCCGTTAAGGAAGCGTTCGAGGCATTCGAAGATCACAACAAGACCAATCGCTCGGAGCCCTATGCAGACCCCGTTCTTCAGAAGCAGATCAAGTCGTTCTCGCTGATGTTCCGCAGCAAGAAGACGGCCGAGACACTTCAGGCGGTGCTTTATCCGAACGTTATGAAGGCCGATCTATCGCAGAACGTTACGACGGCGTCGTATCTCGGATACGAGACCGGCGGCGCTACGGGGAGCAAGTTCGGCGGACGCGGACTCGACGACGATGTGATCGACATCTCGTTGGGCGCTATCTTCGGAAACACGCTCTCCGCGCTCGGCCTGATCCCGGACGACCACAAAGAAGCCCCGTGTCTGACCACGGACAACGTCGCATACGATAAGGACAACACGACGACGTTCCCGTACGTTCAGGCACCGCTCTAACCGTGAAGGGACCAACGGCGATCGTCGCCCTCGTGGGCGCGATCGCCTTGGGCGCGGCGTGGCCTTGGTTTGCCGGACATGGAGCGCGGGCGACCGGAATACCGGTCGCCCCGGTCTCCACCGACTATCGGTCGCGCGATCGGCTGATCGCGTTCTACGAGGGCCAGACGCGGCTCGACCCGACCGACCAGATTACGCAACGAATGCTTGCCGGCGAGTATTTACAACGGTTTCGCGAAACCGGCGATCTCACCGACATCTCGCGCGCTCGCGCGATGGCCTATCGTTCGCTACGGCTGCAACCGCAAGGCAACGTGCAGGCGCTGGGAGTCATCGCGTCGAGCGACGTTGCGCTTCATCGTTTTCCGGAGGCCCTCGCGGCCGAACGCGCCTCGTTGCGGGCGACGCCGTTCGACGACAACGCGCGCGCCCAAATCGGGTCGATTCTTATGGAACTCGGACGCTACCATGAAGCGAACGGCGTCTTGGCTCGTCCCACTGCGCAGGATCCCAACCCGACGTGGCTATCGATTCGCGCCCGTTACAACGAGCTGGCCGGAAACCTTCCGGGCGCGCGTCTCGAAATGTCCGAGGCGACAGAGCTGGTCGACCGGATGAGCAGCGTTCCCGCCTACACACGCTCATGGTACCACATGCGCGATGCGCAGCTCGCCTTCGAATCCGGCGATGCCGCAACGGCCGGCTCTGAGTTCGACGAGGCGTTGCGCATCTTTCCGGATAACGCCATGGCGCTCATGTTCCAAGCGAAGTTTTACCGAGCGCACGGCGACTGGAAGCGCGCCTTGGATTCGGCCCGACGCAGCGCCGAGCTCTACCCACTGCCCCAAGCGTTGGGATATCAAGTTGACGCCCAACGCGCGCTGGGCGACGAAAGCGGCGCGCGCAAAACCGATGCCCTCATTCGCGCGGAACAGCGGTTGTTCAACGTGCAGGGCATTAACGACCGGCTCCTGGCCATGTATCTATGCGGAGCACAAGGAGCACTTGAGCGACGCGTTGGCGGCGGCGCGCTCGGATATCGCCAAGCGCGGGAACGAAATCTACGCCGACGATACAATGGCGTGGGTCTTGGCTGCAATGAAGCGATGGGCGGAGGCGCGGACATTTGCGGAACGAGCGGCGCGCTACAATACCCAAGACCCCGAGCTGCAATATCACGTGGGCGTCATCGCCTGGCACACCGGTCGCACGGACGAGGCGCGCCGGCGGCTGAGCGCGGCCCTTGCCGCCGACCCGCAGTTTCACCCGGCGTACGCCGGCGAAGCGCGCCGGATTCTGGCGTCGATCGGCCGATGAGCGCGCTCTCTCAAACGATTACGCGCGCCGCCACGGGCGTCGGTAACAGGATAGTTGCACTCTATGCGTTCCTGATCGGGTTGAATTGCATCGCGTGGGGTCTAGCGTTCTGGCTTTTTTCGTCGCGGCCGCTCTTGCTCGGCACGGCGCTGCTGGCCTATACGTTCGGCCTGCGACACGCCGTCGACGCCGATCATATCTCGGCGATCGACAACGTGACGCGCAAGTTGATGCAAGATGGCAAGCGGCCGACGGGGGTTGGTTTCTTTTTTTCCTTCGGCCATTCGACGGTCGTCGTGGCGCTTACGGCTGGAATCGCGATCGCCGCGGCGCTTGTAAAAGAGCATCTTCCGGCGTTTCAGCAGGTCGGACAGCTGGTGGGTACGTCGGTTTCGGCGACGTTTTTGCTATTGGTCGCTGCGATCAACGCGTTCGTGCTCCTTGACATTTGCCGCGCGTTTCGACGCGCGCGTCGCGGCGAAGGTTACGATCGCCAGGGCGTCGACGAGATGCTCGACCAGCGTGGCCTGATCGGTCGTTTCTTTCGGCCCCTCCTGAATCTCGTCGACGCCAGCTGGAAGATGTACCCGATCGGCTTCCTCTTCGGCCTCGGCTTCGACACCGCCACCGAAGTCGGTCTCCTTGGAATAGCGGCCGTAGAAGCGGGGAAGGGACTGCCGGTCTATGCGATCCTGATATTTCCCTTACTCTTCACGGCGGGGATGTCGCTGCTCGATACGACGGACGGAGTGCTTATGCTGGGTGCGTATGGCTGGGCGTTCGTCAAGCCGCTGCGCAAGCTCTACTATAACTTGGTGATAACGCTCGTGTCGGTGCTGGTGGCGGTGATCGTCGGCGGCATCGAGGCCGCAAGCGTGCTCGCCTCCCAACTGCATCTGAGCGGCGGAGCCTGGGATGGGATCCGAACGCTCAGCGATAACTTCGGCACGCTGGGAGTCGTCATCATCGGCGTCTTCTTGGCGAGCTGGCTAATCTCGACGGCAGTCTACAAGCTCCGCAAGTACGACGACTTCGACGAAGCATCGCGCGCAACGCACCCTACCTTCTAGTCATCAAAACAGAAGCTTGGCGCGAACGATCTTCCCTTTCATCTGGGTAAGGCTATCTCGCATCGATGCGAGGTCTCGGGACATTTTCTGTAGCTCAGCCTTCGTTGCATTCAGCGAGCGGTTTGTCGTAGATAGCCCGCCGAGCTTGGCGTTCGTTACGCCGAGTTGGTCGTTTGTGAAACGCAGCTGCCGATTGGTCGTCCTTAGCTGTCCATTCGTGCCTTGCAGCTGCGTGTTAGTAAAGCGAAGCTGTGCGTTGGTGAGGCGCAAATCGGCCTCGGTGGCGCTCAGACCGCGACGCATCGCGTCGACGTTGAACAATAGAAACGCCAAGGTCGCTACGGCGGTAATCCAGGTAAACGCTTGCAGTGGCGCCGGTAGGCGCGTGATGCCTTGCTTTGCTGGTGGGTCGCTTGCGTAGGTCATAGGGTGCTTGTTCCGGCAAAATATGAAGAAAATGTAAATCGCAGTACGTCCGCAGTTCGAGGGCATCGAACGGGCTCTCGCAAGCTCGCTGACGGGGAAGCGAGCGTTGTATTCCGAACGAGTTATAGTTGCCAAATCGGCTCGAAAGGAGGAACCGGGATGCGTATCTCTGGTTTTGGGCGCAACGCTTTAAGCAGTTGTGCGACTGTAGCTATACTCGCAGGTTGCGGCGGGTCGCATATGGGGGCCGGGACGGTCATCCCGCAAGGCTCAAGTCTGGCAGAGCCGACTCGTTCGCAGAGCGCCCCGCAAACGAAACTCTTGGCAGGCGGTGCCATCGAGCACGTTGTTGTGATCGTCCAGGAAAATCGCTCTGTGGACAACCTATTCAACGGCTTTCCCGGTGCAGATACCGTCAAGTTTGGTAAGAACACCCACGGCGAAACGGTCGCCCTGCGGCCGACCGCGCTTGCCGCCCCCTACGATCTCTCCCATCGACACTCGGCATGGCTTCTCGATTACGATCGCGGCAAAATGGACGGTTTCAATACGGAAGGCTTAAACTGCTACAAGGCGGGCAAGTGCCCAAGTCGCGAGGTGGCTTCTTACGCGTACGTTCCACGAAGCCAAGTCGAGCCATACTGGGATCTGGCAGAGCAATACACTTTAGCCGACAATATGTTCCAGACTAATCAGGGGCCTAGTTTTCCAGCACACCAGTACCTCATTAGCGGCACCTCCACGATCAGTAACGGTTCGGACTTCAAGGCAGCGGAGAACCCAAGTAGTCCGCAGAAAAAAGATCATCAGGGCGGCTGCAATTCGTTGCCCGACACCACCGTTGCGACGATCGACGGGCGCGGCAAACCGGGGCCACGCGTCTATCCCTGCTTTAACCGCGATTCGATTATGAGCTTGATGAATGCCGAAGAGATCAGCTGGCATTACTATCAGGAGTTCCCCGGCTCCGGCTTGTGGCACGCGGTCGATGCCCTCGACACCATTCGAGAGGGGCCGAGCTACCACAACGTGGTCTGGCCGTCATCGCAGGTCATAAAGGACGTAGGCGCCCACCGGCTGCCGGCGGTCACGTTCGTGACACCGAGTGCGTCTGACTCCGATCATCCCGGCACGAACGATGGCACCGGCCCATCGTGGGTCGCTTCAGTCGTCAACGCCATCGGGCGGAGCTCGTACTGGAACCACACCGCGATCATCGTAACCTGGGACGACTGGGGGGGATTTTACGATCATGTAGCGCCACGCGTTTACAATTCGTATGAGTTGGGATTCCGCGTACCGATGATCGTGATTTCGCCGTATGCCAAGAAAGACTACGTCTCGCACGTGCACTACGAGTTTGGCAGCATCCTAAAGTTTGTCGAGAAGACCTTTGGCCTCGCATCGCTCAAGACGACCGACGCGCGCGCGAACGATCTTTCCGATTGCTTCAACTTTGGCGCCAAGCCTAGAGCGTTCCACCCGATCCGCGCCGCGTATTCCGAGCAGTACTTCGAGGCGCTTCCGATTGATTACGAAAGTCCCGACGACGATAACTGATTGGCCAATGCCGCGATGACGAGCTAGTACGCAACCTTCTCGATCTGGTTTCCGATAACGTTCGTGAACCAGACGGTCCGCCCAACTCCGGCCGTGATGCCGCCGGGCGCGATCGAACATTGAGCGCCGCATCCGGGAATCGCGTATTCCGCCGCCGAGCCGGCCGTCGTTATTCTACCGATCTCGTTGGCCTCTTGGACGGTGAACCAAAGGGCTCGGTCGTTGCCCACGGTGATGAAAGCAGGCGAACCGAAGTGCTGACCGATCCCGCTTAAAGAGAATTCGGTGATCTTTCCACCAGTCGTTGCGCGCCCGATGTCGTTTGTAGAGGCGCCGGTGTACCACAAATTGCCATCGGGACCGGCCACGATGCCGTATGGTTCTTCCGATTTAGTAGGCACGGTGTACTCTTTCCAAGCACCGGCCGGGGTGATGCGACCGAGTTTGCCCGTTTCGGTGGCGCACTGTTCCGCGACCCATACGTTCTTGTCGGAACCAACCGTGATGCCGTACGGCGAGCAATACTTCGTGGGCGCTGAGAATAATTTGTAATGGCTTCCGACGATGTGCCCGACCTCGTAGTCGCCGGGATCGCTAAACCAGATCGAACCATCCTTGTCTTGCGTTAAGAAATAGATGGCGTTGACCGGCGGTCCGGTGAGTTTCTTGATATTCAGCTTGCCGCCGCCGAAGCTACCCAGTTCCTCCCCTTCGTGCTGGAGACCGAAGTACACGGTGCCGTTGTGTGCGCCGGTGATGCCGACCGGTCCGGTGAGTCCCGTGGGCGGCTTAATCCGAGAAAAATGGCCCCTTTCAGATATTTGCCAAAGGTAAGTCGTCGATCCGGCGCCCTGACCCAGGACGGGCTGAGTCGCATAGAGGTTACCGTTCTTTCCCAGCGCGATGTCGTATGGATCCACATTTGCGGTGGGAATCGTGTACGCTGTGATTTTCACGCCATCGGGGAATCCTGCATCCGTTGACGGCATGCCATTCGAAACGTGTGGATAAAGGGGTGTTCCCGCCGAAGACCCGCAGGCCGCCGACGCCGCCAACGCCGCCAACGTCGCCCCCGCCCATAGGTCACGCCAACTCGATCTTAGTCGCATAAGACCCTTCCTCCCGCAGATCAGTGCTGCGCCGTAAGCCTACGCCGGCACCGTCTACCTAGCGTCTAGGTGGCCGGCGCGTGTAGACGATGCGTAGACGCATTTGTGGCATGCTGCCGGAGTGCAGCAGAAGCGTACGGAGCATCTCTTCATCGTGCGTCTCTGGCGCGAGGCCGATGGCGACCCGGGCACGTGGCGCGGATCGATCGAGCACGTTGCTACGCGCCAACGCCAATATTTTAGCGATGTTGACTCACTAACGACGCACATCAGCAACCGTATCGAGGCTCCCTCAATTCCTTCGAACGAGGAGCCGGCCCGGCGCTCGTGACGGCCAAACGGTCTTATGATATTCTTAGTCCGTGGCCCCGCGAGATCGCCGAAAAATCGCGCCCGCGACCGGTTTACAAATGTGTCTGCTCGGAACCGCGCAGTTCTCTTTGGACCAAGCGGCGTGGCGATTCCGTGCGCCGCCGCGGACGCTGCCATTGCTCGCATACCTCCTCCTCCATCGCGCTAAGCCGGTCACGCGCGAAATGGTGGCATTCGTTCTCTGGCCCGACGATGATGAGACGTCCGCGCGCACGAATTTGCGGCGCCACTTGCATTATCTTCAAAACGCCCTCCCGGAACCACCCTCGGGCCGGCCCTGGGTTCTGATCGAGGGTCGAAGCGCCGTACGTTGGAATCCAGACGCCGCTTGTGAGATTGACGTTGTCGAGTTCGAGCGCCTGAGCAGCAGCGACACCTCGCTTGAGAGCGCCGACCGCCTATACGTAGGAGACCTTCTTGCGGACCTTACCGACGAGTGGATTCTTTACGACCGCGAGCGCCTACGCAATATCGCGTTGACAAACCTCGACAAGCTCGTAGCATCGGCGCGCCGAGACGGTGATTTTGCACGGGCCCTGCGATACGCGC
Source organism: Vulcanimicrobiota bacterium (assembly GCA_963739845.1). Taxonomy (GTDB): domain Bacteria; phylum Vulcanimicrobiota; class Vulcanimicrobiia; order Vulcanimicrobiales; family Vulcanimicrobiaceae; genus Cybelea. The sequence continues at coordinate 1,399,647 of CAVUBQ010000002.1, forward strand.
AGAGATTATCGGCAATGGATCCATGGCGTGAGGATGCGGTGCGCCACGCAATGGAGTTGCGCTTCGCCTGTGGTGACCGCGCCGGCGCTCTCGCCGAGTTCGAAAGCTTTGCGAAACGCTTGCGCAGCGAGCTCGACGCGGATCCGATGCCCGAAACCGTCGCCTGTTACGAGTCGATCGTTCGCAACGCGCCGGTGCTTCAACCTTCGGTTAAAGAGCGGAGAGCCGCCGTCGACTCGATCGTGCCAAAATCGGAACTCCCTTTCGTGGGGCGGGAAAGCGAGTTGGATCGGCTGCGCCTATGGTGGACGCGCGCGGCACATGGCAATGGAACACTCGGACTCTTATGTGGCGAAGCCGGCATCGGAAAGACGCGCCTCCTTTCGGAGTTGAAGGAACTCGTCGAATCCGAAGGCGGGCGCGTGGTGGCGGGCACAACGGCATGCCCGGAGGCGTTCCCGTACCAACCCGTTCTCGACGCCCTCAGCCGTGTCACCAACATAGTGGACGCGCTGCATATTGATCCCGTTTGGATTTCCGTCGTCGCCGATCTCATTCCGGAACTGGCAGCGTGCCGGCCGGAACGTGAGACACCAGGCGTCGCGCCCGATCAGATTCGCACCCGCCTCTTCGAAGCGATCTTTCAAGTCCTCGGCGGGCTGGCTGCAGAGCGTCCGGCGTTACTAATGCTTGAAGATATCCACTGGGCAGGTGCCGCCACAATCGATCTATTGGAATTTCTGTCGTATCGCCTCGGAGCGACCCGGCTGCTTATCATCGCCTCGTATCGCGACGAGGAAGTCGTGCACATCCATCCGCTGCGAAAGCTGCGGCGGCACGCGCGGCCGAGCCGCCAAACCGCGTACCTCGCGATCGGGCCCATCGGTGAGGCTGCGGTCGAAACGCTTGTGCGAAAGCTCATGCGGCGCCTTCCCGTCGCTCCGGAATGGGCGCCACTTCTATACGCGCGAAGCGAAGGGAATCCACTCTTTCTTGGCCAGTTAATCGCGACGGTTATCGAGCGTGCGTCTGCTGCGCCTTTACACGAGCTGCTTCCGGGGGGATTGCAAGAAGTTATCGGAAGCCGTCTCGCGTGCTTAACGCCCGAGGCGCGATCCTTGGCGCTCATGGCTGCGGTGATCGGAGATGCCTTCGACGCGGAACTGTTGCAAGCGGTCACCGGCTGGAGTGCCGCGGGAGTGAGCGCCGGCATCGCCGAGCTCCTAGAGCGGCGACTGATCCGCGACACGGGCTTTACAGAGAGCGGTGACTTTACGTTCTCTCACAATCTGATCGAAGCCGCGATCTACGCCGAGGCGTCGCAGCGCGACCTGACCGGCCGCCATGCCCGCGTCGCCGTTGCGCTCGAAGAACTCTACCCGGCGCGGGCGGACGATCTTAGCTACCGTATCGCGCGGCACTTCGCCCGAGGCGCAAGCCCGCAGCGCGCTGCCGAGCACTATGCTCGCGCGGCGCGTTTGGCGCTCCAGCGCTGGGCGTACGACGACGCCGCGGCACACGCCACCAAGGGCCTCGAACTCGCGACGGCGGATGCGACGCGGATTGCGTTGCTGCTGGTGCGCGAGGAGGCAGACGCCCGGCGTGGCGACACGTCATCCCGCAGTGCCGACCTCGACGCCCTTAGCGTACTGGCGGCTGCGGATGATTTCGAGCTACGCTGCGAAATCCAGCGACGGAGGATCGATTCGCTTCACACCTCCGATCGGCGCGCTGAGGAAAACGCGGCAATTGTTGAATTCAAACGCCTCGCGGCTCGCTCCAAAACCTCACACGCGGCCTTGGAATCATTGTACGTCGGCGCGCGTTTGTCGATGCTGTCCTCGCGTGGCACCGAAGCGCTCGCGGAATGTCGGAAAGCACTCGCACTGGCAACCGAGCACAGCCGACTTAGAAGCGCAAACCCGTTGCTACTGCCTGCTGGCGGACATCTTCGACCGCTCCGCCGATTTCGCACTCGCTCACGATGCCCTCTCGACGGCACAGCATTTGAGCGATCGGCTCGCCAATCCCGCCTTACAACTCGCGGTTCTTCTGATGTCGTGCAGATTGGCAAACTGGCAGAACCACTATGACGAACTGCATGAGCTTGGATCGCGCATGCTGGAGCTTGCGAGAATGTCGGGCGATCGAAGTCACGAAGGAACGGCCCTCAACGTACTCGGTGTCGTTGCGATGTACCGATTTGAAGTCGCGCAAGCGTACCGCGACTTTGAGCGGTCTCGCGAGATTTTCGCGTCGCTCCAGAGACCCCGCAACGTTATAGCCGCGCAGCTGAATCAAACGCTGCTGTTGATGCGGATCGGAAGCTTAGACGAAGCAATCGCCTTGGGCGAGCGCACGAAGAGGCTAGCAGCGGCCGCGGAAGCCCACCTCTTTCGCGAGGCGGTCACCTGCACCGTGGCGGAAGCTTACCTCCGTAAAGGCGAGATCGAGCAAGCCCTAGTGCTGCTTCCGAGGCGCTGGCGTTGAGTGCCGTCTCGAAGTCTCGGAATCTCGCGCCCTGCGCTTTCAAGGTGGCGCGCTGCGAAGCCGCGCGCGGTAACTTCGAAGACGCAATCGCAGCGAATCGACGACGCGCTTCGCTTGGTCCAGGGTCGCGGCTTGGAAGTTCAGAAGGCGGATGCCTCAGCCGATCTAGCCGGCATCGCGTTGAAGGCCGGTTTACCGGAGCGGGCCCTGCAGAGCGCCGGCGTCTTTCTTCCGATCGTCCAGAGCGATCCCGGGCGGTTCGCGGAGCCCGAAGCGCTGTTTCTTATTGCCGCTCAAGTGTTTCACGCGAACGGGAATCACGATGCCGCAAGCGGTCATGTTGCGACGGCTTGGGGCGTTTATCAAAATCGCTTGGCCAAGGTCGATGATGCGGCTTCCCGCAAGAGATATTCGGCCCTTTGGTTCCACCGGGAACTGCAGGCCGCCGTCGCCGCTTTGCGACCTTTAGACGTTTCGTAGACGCTCCAAGGTTACGTTCAGTCGGAAAGGAGCGTTGATTATGCCATTTTGGCTCAATCGAGTTACGGTGTGGCTCCTGGTCACCGGCTGCCTCTGCTCGTTCCCGGCACTCGCCGGCACTCGAGCGGCCGGCGAGACGTTCGTCTACGAATTGACCATCGCCAGCAATATCAAAGAAGACTTCTCCCAGCTGCCGGCTAGCGTGCGGGGCACGGCCGAGGCAAATCTGGCCGCGGCAAACAAAACCCCAACGACATATGTTCTAACGCTGACGTCGGATCGGATAGATCCGGATGGATCGACTCACGTCAACGTCGGCTTTACGAATTCCCGCGAAAGCGGCCATGGGTCGGCAGCGGTGTACGCTCGATTCAATCAATTTGACGCTACGTTGGCGGCCGACGGTCGATTCCAGCCAAAATATGACCCGAACATGCAAATGACGGTCGGCGCACGCGGGATGTCTCCGCCGGAAGAGATACACAATACGAAGGCCCAGCAGATGGCGGGCCTCTTTGCCGATTTCAATACCTTTGCAAGCGGCTGCGCCGCTCATTCCCACATGAAAGCCGGCGGCGCTTGGCAGGTCGAAAGTCGGGATCAATACGGAATCCAGCGTAAATACGAGTTTGAAGTGGCCCCAGCCTCAGGCAACGGTGCACAGACGGTGACGATGAAGGGCGATTTTGCAACGCCGACATCGACATCATCGGTTCACGCGACCGGCCACTACGACATCAGTCGCGGACTCGTGCTCGACCTACACGAAGAGACTGCCTACCAAAATACTCCCCCGAGCGGCGTGGCTTCTTCGGGCACAAGTACCATCGATTTCAAGCTGCGTCCGTAACCGACGACAGCACTACGGGTCCTTAACCACCAATAATGACCTCAAGGGCCTTTCCAAGAAGAGCTATGTCCTCGAGTTTCTTCTGGGAGAGAAGGTCTTCGATGCGGTCGAGGCGAGCCTGGCGGGCCTTCTTGAGGACGGCGATGCCGCTGGACGAGGCCTCGCAGATCGTGACGCGCCCGTCCTTCGAGGAGCTCTTGAGGCGCACGAAGCCACGCGTTTGCAACGCTTGGACTATTCGCGTCATCGTCGGTGGTGCCACCTGTTCTGCTGCAGCCAGTTCTCCGATCGTACATGGACCTGCATACGTCAATACGGATAACGCTGATAACTGCGCCGGCCCTACAGAGCTCTGCCGGTCGGCCTCTCGCGCATGGCGCAGAACGTAGATGGCGGCCGAGTGCAATTGGTCGGCGACGCGCCGCCGCTCGCTACTGCGGGCCATACAGCGATAGAAGGTGCCCGTCAGGATCGCGGAAATTCACCGCCCAACTAACATCGTTGACGGGGCGTGGCTCGTTGAGAAATTCGATCCGGCCTCTGAGAGCGGCATACGCTTTCGTGACGCTGGTGACTGCGAAAACGCATTCATGGCCTTGAGAATCGCTGTTGCCGCTCGCGAGTTCGGAGGTTAGCGCCAGTTTCGCTTCTCCGGTATCAAAAAAGGCGAAAGCCTCGAATCTGCTCGTCATCGGAAGTCCGAGGGAATCGCGATAGAACGTTGCCGCGCGCTCGACATCTCGCACGCCGAGCATCACAAAAGCAAGTTTTTCTAGCATAGCAGGCTCCTTGTACAAATATATTTAGCTAGCCTAACTAACTGTATACCGATGTGGACGCGTTGTCAAGCCTTCGCCCGGCGGACCTCGCAGGGGTGAACTCGCGGCCGTAGCCTAATGAACGTCTCGTGCTTTCGCGCCGCGTTATGCTCCGCTCGACCGCGGGAATTGTCGCCGCCGGATTGCTGCCCGTACGGATCGGCGCTGCGCCCTCGGATGAGGCGCTCTTTGCTCGACTCGACGAACGCGTCGAGGCCGCGATGGAGCGTTATCACGTTCCCGGCGTTGCAGTCGGCATCTTCTACAATGGCCGGGAGTACGTCCGCGGCTACGGCAGGACGAACGTCGAGAAGCCGTCAACCGTCGACGGCGATACGCTCTTCCGCATCGGTTCCGTGACGAAGACGCCGGGACGGCGGCGGCCTGCGCGCGACCGGCGATCTCGAACTGTCTTTAGCTTTCTATAAGCAGGACTACGTCGTTACAACCGACGCGCAGGGTCTCTCAAAACGCAGCGATTTCGTTCGCGGCTCCGACGGTCGGGTCGCGTGGTATCGCGACAACGGCCGAATCTTCAAGCACGTAGCCTAGCTACTTAGCGCAGAGCGTCGTGCGTTGCGTCGACGCGGGATCGTCGAGGAAGCGCCGCGCCGCATCGAACGCGCAACGAGAGAGAATCCAGGCTTGGTGGCCGTCGACATCGGCGATCAGCAGGCGTGCTTGCGGAATCCGCTGCCAGACGGCTAACGCATTGACCATTGGCGTTGCGGGATCGTACGCCGGAGTCATAACCATGACGTTCGGATGCGGACCGAAGACGGATGTGTGCGGCGGGTTGCTTGCCGGCCAAGGCCACGCGGCGCAGTCCGGAACGCCGAGCGATGCATGAGCGATGGGGCTTGCATCCCAAAACTTCCAGATAAAACGCGGTGCTTCGGCCGCCAACGCGTTGGCGGTTGAGAGAAGCGTGAGGTAATCGTTCTGCGGTCCGTAATCGGCGCAAAATACTCCCGCGAAGAGCCCATTCTTGCCGGCGCGAATCGTTCGGATCTTGGACCCGCTCGCCGTCGCCGCCGCTCCGGTGCCGCTCATCGATTCGAGCATCGCCGTCTGGCCGCGCCACACCTCGGCCATCATTTTCGCGATCGTCGGCCAGCCGAAATCGGGGTCGTTCCCAGCCGATAAGAACTGCGAGACGAGGACTCGCGTCTCCGGCCTCTTTGCAGCGACGGAATCGTAGACCGCACCCACGTCTTGGCCGTGCAGCGCACACGAGGTGTTACTCTTGCACCACTCTGCGAAGCGCTGGAAGGAATCGTTCACCGATGCGACGTTGCGCGCCGAGACCGTCGGTAGGTCGATGCTGTGATCGAGGACCGCATCGATCACCATCGCCTTAACGTGGTCGGGGTATCGTTCGAGATAGGCTTGCCCGTATTGCGATCCATACGATCCACCGTACGCGATCAATCCTTGATTTGGGGCGAGCGCGAGACGAATCTGCTCGATGTCGGCCGCAGTGTCCATCGCCGAAAGATGACGGAAGAGCTCGCCCGTTAACGAATAACAGCTCTTGAAGAACGCTGCGTTTGCATCGGCGACCGCCCTAAATTCGTCGGCCGTAAGAGCCTTGCCGGACGGCGGCGTTGGCGCCGGGAACGCATCGGGCGAGCAACGGATCGGATTGCTCTCGCCGATCCCGCGCGGATCGAACGTCACGACGTCGTATTCGCGGCGCAGCTCGTCGACGTGCTGATCCTTCCGGTCGTTACCGCCGATCGTCTGCACGATCCCGGCGCCCGGGCCGCCAGGAAGGAAGATCAGCACGCCTTTCTTGTGGCCGGGATCGATCGCCGGCACGCGCGCGATCCGGAGTGTAAACTTTCCCCCGTCCGGCTTCGCCGGATCGACGGAGACTTGCAATCCGGCGCATTGGGTGTTCGGCACGTCGGGACAGGTTGTCCAGGTTACCTGCTGCGGACCCGGGCTGGAGGCCGCGCTTTGTTGCGGGCTGCTTTGTGCTCCATTCGAACACGCGCACACTCCGAAAATCACGAATACAGTGCGCGACCAAACCCTGAACAAGCGGGCGGTCATGTCACGGCATGTTCGCGGCTACTCCAACGCTTCATCCCGGGAGGCGAGACCTGAGTCAGAGTTCCAGGGTGACGGTCCAGAAAAGCGGGAAGTCTTAACGGCCAGGCGGAGGTTCCCAATAGCGTGCATCTCTGGGCGGTAGCTACGACCGCGTTCCTCGCAAGTGCCGTTGAGGCGATCGAAGCGGCAACGATCGTTCTTGCGGTCGGCTACGCCCAAGGCTGGCGCGTGGCACTCAAGGGTGCCGCTTACGCAAGCATCGCTCTCGTTGCGATGGCCGGAATCGGCGGCCCAGCGATCCTGCACTTCGTCCCGATCAGAATCATCCGGATTGCTATGGGCCTCTTTTTGCTCTGGTTCGGCTACGGGTGGCTGCGCAAGGCCGTGTTGCGGTTTGCGGGCCGGATCGCGCTGCGCGACGAGCATGCGGTCTTTGAACGTCAACTCGCAACGTTGCGTGGCACGCTCGAGCAGCGCGCTGGGCTTGCGGCGGCGTTCAATGGCGTCTTCCTCGAGGGGCTCGAAGTCGTAATCATCGTCGTGACGGTTGGCTCCGCGTCGAGCGGTGCGCTCAAGGCCGCGGCAGCCGGCGCGATGGGCGCCTTCGTCCTGATTGGAATCGCCGCGGTCCTTGTGCGCAAGCCGCTCGAGCGCATTCCGGAGAACGCGTTGAAGTTCGTCGTCGGCGTCATGCTGGTCTCATTCGGGACATTCTGGCTCGGCGAAGGCTCAGGGATAACTTGGCGCTATGGAGATGCAATGTTGCCGATTCTTGCCGCCGGTTATGCGGCCTTAGCGCTCCTAATCAGCCGACTTCTAAAATCCACCGTAACGTCACATTAGGTCCTCGTAACTCCGTGAGTGAAAGTTCGGTAAACCCCTCACCTGCCAGGTAAACGCTCCGTGAAACGGCTTCCCTGGCAGGGAAATGGAGTCGTTTTGCGGCACCTGCGTCCCCATGCGCCAGCCGCTCGGTTGGCGAAGTAGCTTTAGCACTCAGCTATGTAAGGAGTTCCATGTGCGTTTGACCCTTCTCTGTGCCAGCACCGCGCTCGCAGCGAGCTTGCTGCTATCGGCATGTTCAAGCGGCGGAAGTTCGCAGGCAATCCCCGGCGGCTCACAGTCGCTTGGAGCGCCGATGGGGCATCACGCTCCACACATCGTCGCCCTCAACCCCAACAATATGAGTTCGGGTTGCCCCACCAGCAAGTACGTAACTTGCATCGACATCACCAAGTCCGGCGGTGGCAGCCTCGGCCTCTGCATCAGCACCTCGGGGAATTGCTCCTCAGGGCTGGTAGGCGAGTGGACGTGGACTACCAAGGTCGTGACGCTCTCCGGCAAGTCCGCTAAACGGAAGATTCACAACAAGTGGAGCCCGAACCCGGGTAATCCCAGCACGGACACGTTCAAGGAAGTCCGGAAGATCAAGCCTAGCAAAAACGGCTCGGTCAAGTTCGTTGGTAACCTCGTAGCCTGCGAAGTGACCAATCCCAGCAGCTGCATTTCGGGCGCAGTCGGGATCATTCCGCAGTAGCTTAGCTATCTAGTCGAAACGGAAGGAGGCTCGGCATTTGCCGGGCCTTCTTTTTAGTCGTCACCGATGATGCTCGCAGGCTTCGGGCGCGCCTGCGACGCTCGCTCGAGGCGCATCCAATACGACGCCGGCTTTGCGCCGGCAATTTTTTTGAACTTGCGCGGCCGCTGGTAGTAGTCGAAGGCGTCGCCGGCGGGATCGGCCGCGCGCCTGTCGCTCTTAGCCAGTTGGGGTAGCCCGAAGTTGTCTTCGATGAAGCGCAGAACGCTTGCGGTTTCGTACTGGGCGTGTGTAACGTAGCCTTCTTTGGCGTAGGGCGAGACGATAAGTAGCGGCACGCGGAAGCCCAGACCGTCGTAATCCTCGTAAACCGGCTTCACCGGATCGAACCACCCACCCCAGTCGTCCCACATGATGAAGATCGCCGTCGATTTCCAGAACGCGCTTTGGCCGATCGCATCGACGACGCTTGCGACCCAGGCTGGGCCTTGCGTCGCGCTAAGCCCGGGGTGATCGGATGTCTCCCACGTTGGCGTGATCCACGTGACGTCGGCTAGCTGGCCGTTGCCGATGTCGGTGAGAAATTGCGCGGGCGGGCTGATGACGTCGGTATTCCAATCGGGCCCGCGATAGATCTTTCGATCCGCTTGGTAGGACGACCAGAGGCCGCCGTTTCCGTACGTCAACCCGGCGTAGAATCGCCAGCTCACGCCTGCCGCGTCGGCCTCAGAGGCGATCGTTGGATTGTCGAAACAGACACCGATGGAGGGGCCGTTGCCGCGTTGCGTCGTCAGCGTCCCAACCGTATCGTTCTTCCCTCCTTCGCACCCCCACTGGTTATACGGAAAGTCTACCGCGCGGCTTGCGTAGCCCGCGACGATGTATTGGTGCGCGACGAAGCTCCCGTCGAGATTCGACGCGAACGTCTGGTCGCCCAAGACGTATTCGCGAGCCATCGTCCAATACGGCTTGATTTCCGTTTGGGGCACGTAGGCATAGGGCGCGTTCGGCGGCGGGTTCGGTTCGCTGACTTCATTGTTCCAACCGTCCATCTTGCACTCTGTGCCGGGGAGCTTTCCGCGTCCATCGCATGCCGCGAAAAAGGCTGTTGACGTGTGAGCGATGTCCCAATTCGATTCGAGACCGCGGGAGCGCAAATGGATCTTGCGGCCATTCGTGTCGTAACCGTAGTTCTGCGTCGTGGCTCCCGGATAGCCCATGAAGAGGTTGTTGAAGGAGCGGTTCTCCTGAATGATAAAAACGACGTGCCGAATCGGACTACCGGATGCCGCACGAGCCGAGTTCGGCGCAGCCGCGGGCACGTTTGAAGAGCCGCTCGGCCGAACAGGCCGCGATCGCGCAGGCGGTGACAAGCACGACGATCTTCTTAGGGATCACCGAAGGCTTCATAGGTCCGTTCACAAAACGCACTCTCTTGGATACGTATGGTTCGATCGGCGGAAGGGAAGAGTTACGTTTGCTTGGGCTGCCTTACCTCCCAGCGGAGGCCGGCAATTAGAGAACGCCGGAGTCGCCGAACGAACGATGAGGCGTCTGGGGGCCTGGGTCCTTGCCGCCGCCTTCGCGGGATGCGCACCCGCCGCTCAACCTCCGTTGCCGTACATGCAAAGCGGTGTGGAGCTGCGAGCGCTCAACTCCACGGGCGCCGGTAAGATTACGCACATCGTCTATATCGTTCAGGAAAACCGCAGTTTCGATAATCTGTTCCAAGGATACCCCGGCGCGGATACCGTCTCCAGCGGAAAGGATTCGCGCGGTAAGGCCATTGTGCTGCAGCCGGTGCCTCTTTCGACGCAGTACATTCTCGATCACTCGGCGTCGGCGATGTTCACCGACTGCAATGGAACCGGAAAGCTTCCAGGGACGATGTGCCGCATGAACGGCTTCGAAAGAGAAATCTACGCGAACACTCCGCCTGGGCTCAGGTATCCGATGTACGTCTACGTGCCGCACAAAGACTCGAAGCCGTACTTCGACATGGCGCACGAATGGGTGCTTGCGGACAAAATGTTCCAATCGCAGCTCGACGAAAGCTTCGTCGCGCATCAGTATATCATCGCCGCCCAGGCAAACTCGAGTGTAGATGTGCCATTTGGGCCGTGGGGTTGCAGCGGAGGTGGCAGCGATGCCGTGCAGACGATCAGACACGACCGATCGTACGGCGGCTATATCGCACCTTGCTTTGACTACCGAACGCTGGGTGATGAGCTCGGTAACGCGGGCCTCTCGTGGCGCTTCTACGCCGGCTCCTACGGGAACCGTTCGAACGGCGATGGCGGCGAATGGTCCGGCTATCAGGCCGTCAAGCACATTCGCTATGGGCCCGATTGGAAGAAAGACGTGATCACGCCCAATTGGAAGTTCATCACCGACGTCCGCGCAGGCAAGCTCGCGAACTTCACGTGGATCACGCCGGTCTGCGAGGACTCCGATCACGTCAACTGCGGCGGCGGCTTCGGACCGTCGTGGGTCGCGGCGCTCGTCAATGCGGTCGGCAAGAGCAGGTTTTGGGACTCGACGGCTATCTTCGTACAATGGGACGATTGGGGCGGGCTCTACGACCACGTCCCGCCGCCCTTCGCGGATTACGACGGGCTGGGGTTCCGCGTTCCGCTGCTGGTGATTTCACCATATGCCAAACGGAACTACGTTTCGCACGTACAGTACGAAACGGCTAGCGTGCTGCGGTTTGCCGAGGATCTCTATGGCCTCGATCGGCTTGCGGCGGCCGACAAGCGCGCCACGTCACCGGCGGCCGACTGCTTCAACTTCTCGCAGAAGCCACGCCCGTTCGTGAAAATCGAAGCACCGCTACCGCCGAAGTTCTTCATGCAAAAAGACGGCGACTACCAGGCGCCGGATTATGAATAACCGTCTCAAATGCTTGACGCTCGTCTGCGCATTAGCCGGCTGTTCGGCCCCGCTTTCGCTGCCCTACATGCAAAGCGGCAGCGCATTGCGGACGCTCAATTCGACCGGCGCAGGGAAGATCACCCACGTCGTCTACATCGTGCAGGAGAATCGCAGCCTCGATAACCTCTTCCAGGGTTACCCTGGCGCCGACACGGTGTCGAGCGGCAAAAACTCGTACGGTCAAACGATTCGGCTTAAGCCCATCTCTTTGTCGGACCAATATATCATCGACCATTCGGCAAAGGCGATGTTCTCGGCATGCGACGGAACCGGCAAGTTACCCGGTTCGGAGTGCCGCATGGACGGGTTCAATAACGAATACTCAGCCGGCGGCCCCCCCAATCCCGAGTATGTTTACGTGCCGCACCGCGAATCGAGGCCGTATTTTGACATGGCGCACGAAGGAGTTTTGGCCGACAGAATGTTTCAGTCACAGCTCGACGAGAGTTTCAGCGCGCACCAATACATCATCGCCGCGCAGTCGGCTTGGAGCGTAGACCTTCCGACCACCGAATGGGGCTGCGGCGGGGGAGAGAACGATACCGTTAAGACAATCACCCGCGACCGCCGCATTGAGGGCCCGGGCGTTAATCCGTGCTACGACTACCGCACGCTCGGGGACGAACTCGACAAGGCCAAGCTCTCGTGGCGGTTCTATGCCAGCACGTACGGCAGCGCGTCAAGCGGACAAGGAGCAGCGTGGTCGGGCTATCAGGCCGTACGGCACATTCGTTACGGTCCGGACTGGAAGAAAGACGTCATCTCGCCGAACTGGAGGTTCATCACCGACGTCCGCGCGGGCCGGCTGGCGAACTTCACCTGGATCACGCCCGTCTGCAGCGACTCCGATCACGTCGCCTGTCTCGAAGGGGGTTACGGGCCATCGTGGGTCGCCGCGCTGGTCAACGCCGTCGGGAAGAGCAAGTTCTGGAACTCGACCGCCATTTTTGTGCAGTGGGATGATTGGGGCGGTCTCTACGACCACGTCCCCCCGCCGTATCTCGACCGCGACAGCTTGGGCTTTCGCGTTCCCTTGCTCATCATCTCACCCTATGCGAAGCGGAACTACGTCTCGCACGTGCAGTATGAGACGGCCAGCGTGCTGCGGTTCGCCGAGGATCTTTACGGTCTCGATCGGCTTGCGGCAGCCGATAAGCGCGCAACGTCGCCCGCAGCGGATTGTTTCGACTTCTCTCGTGCACCGCGCCCGTTCGTAAAGATCAAGGCGCCGTATCCTCCGAAGTTCTTCATGCACCAAGGCGACGAAGAGCAGGCTCCAGACTATGAATAGCCTCTGACCCCTTACGGAGGCGGGGTGCCGGCACGAAAAGCTCTGCATGCGGCAGGTGTTTCGGCGGAGCAAAATCCAAACGACAGTCATGAAGCACACCTTAGCGTTAACCATAACGTCTCTGCTCTCGATCCTGTTCGTGACATTGCACTTCACCAGCGATACGCTCCACGCGAAGGTTGGGACAGCCGAGGCAGGGGGGGTATCCCTCGTAGTCGTGCCCATCCTGGTCGTCTGGCTGTACGGAACGCTCGTACTCGCCGAACGACGGTCAGGGTACGTCATCATGCTCGTCGGGGCGCTCTTAGCACTGTTCCTTCCTATCATCCACGTGATGGGAGCGGGAGGCGTTTTTCACGGCGCGATCGGCAAGTCCAGCGGAGCGTTCTTGTTCGTCTGGACGCTCCACGCGCTCGGCGTGACGGCGATGTTCTCTGTCATTCTCGCGGCGCTTGGGCTATGGAACATGCGACGGAGCCCAGCCCCAGTAACCCGCTCTTGAGGTGCCGTTAGAGCCCCCAAGCGAAGGGGACGTGGACGGCCGAGTCGAGATCACGCGACAACGGGTTGCGTCGCATTCCATCGTGCGACATCGACACCTTTGACGATCAACCAGAGGCTGATCGACAACTCCGCAACTAATGCCGGGAGAAGAATGAACGGGAAGATCGCGTCTTCCACCATCGGCGCCAGGAAAACGCTGTAGCTGTTGGTGATGTACGCGACTCCGCCGACCACCGCCAGGAGGCCGAGCCATCGCGGGAAGAACGTCGACCGCATCATCAGGTAGCCGTTCAACATCAGGACGAATCCGAAGAATACCAGCCCCGCAGCGAAACCGTATTCGTGCAAGCGCAGGGCCAGTGCCGCCAGAGCCGCAAGCTGCTGTTGGTCGAAAGCTTTCAGTGCGCCAGCGCCGTTCGACAAAAAGAGCGCCGCAAAGTTGCAAATCGCCGCATTGAGTGTCTCAATGGCAGTATCCATGAGATTGAAGAGCAGAGCGATCAACGCCAAGGTTCCATTCACCGGCCGCAGCAGCACGTAGAAGACGCCCATGATGAATATGGAAAAGACCCACATCGTGATCTCGCCACCAAATCCAAGTCGCCAAAGCGATTCCAAGGCAGACATGTTGTGGGCCGTGGCGGTGGCGTCGCCGCCGACGATGATTCTGCTACGCACGAACATCTCGACGTAGAATCCAATGACGATGATGAAGAGATAGAGCCAGCCGGCTACTCTCGCGTAGGTTGAAATCGCCCCACTAGTATTGGGTTGCATCGACGCTCCTCCAGTGCTCCGACGAGCAGACGCGCCATCTACAGGCGCGACGGGGTCGTTGTTTCAAGATCGCAGCCAATGGGTCACTTCCCCGGTGAAGCGCAGCGTCTCCGCAGCGTCTCGAACACCGCGGCGTACGCCGGGTCCGCGTGGGTCGCCGCGAGCCGCAACATGCCCGGCGGTCCCGCTTCCACCCAGCGGGCGATGCGTTCGGGCCGGAAGCCGGTGTCGGCAGCGAGCCAGAGCGCCATCGGCAGCGCACCCCACTTCCCAGCGAACGGTCCTTGAGAAATGTTACGCAGAAGATCCTTTGCCACATCGGGCGCAGGATCGCCAGACAAGGCCTGGAGACGCTCCGCCAGGATCGGCGTGAGCCGCGCCAGCGCATCACGCGCCCGGTCCGTGGGCTGACCGGACGGCACGGTCCAGCGCGCGTCGCCCTCGACCGAGCGCATATTGCCGAGGCCCTCGTTGTAAAGCACCCGCAGCGCGAAGCGGTACGGCCGTGCCTCGGCCCAGGCTTGCGTCCAAGCCTAGGCTGTCAAGGAATGGTCCTACCAGGAGGTGGGTGTATTCGTGGGAGAGCAGGCGCGCCATCAGCGCCTCGCGCGCCGCTTTGTCGTGGTCAGCATAGGCCTTAGCTAGGGCAGAGAGGTCGAAGGCGATGATGTCCGGCGGCGCGCCGAACGCATCATCTCCGCCGCCGTGGCCGAGCACGACCTGAGTTTGGGCCGGCGGGGTCACATGGCGGAACGGGGCGTTAAGCTGTGCCACGCCAGCGAACCAGACGGGAGCGATCCGGTCAACCAGATCCGCCCAACCCTGTTCGTCAGGCGTCAGCGGCCGTGCCGTGGCGGCGATCTCAGCGAGTTCGTCGGCGGAGACGCGATCCCGGATTACGTCGAGCCACGTTCGGGCGGGTCGTCCCGCCGGGTCGATGGCGAGCACGACGTCCAGCCGTTGACGTTGCGCTGCTGAGGCCAGGGGCGCACGCAGGACGGACGCGCCAAGCCCGAATGTGCTCAGGGCGAGGAGGGCGAGGCGCCTTGAAATCGAGGTTGGCATATGGGGTACGTAACAGGGAGCTACGCCGGCGTCTAGCTTAGCGCCGTCATCTGCGATTTTGCCAGGCATCTTAACGAGCGCCCTCCACCATTCTTTTACTCCAGAGCCTTCGGGACACCGCGGAGTAATAAGGCGTTTTTCGTGGTGGAGAGCTTGACTCTCCCCTTGAGGGAGGTTTCACAATCTAATCATGCCAGCCAAGTTGTCCATCGGAGACTTTTCCCGGATGACGCACCTCAGCGTGAAGGCGCTGCGGCACTATCACGAGCTCGGTCTGCTAGAGCCTTCCGATGTTGACCCGAGTACCGGGTATCGCTCGTATGATTTGAACCAGGCGCCGGTCGCGCAAGTCATTCGCCGATTCCGCGACCTCGATATGCCTGTGGAACACATCAAAGCGATTCTCAAAGCAGGCGACGTCGATCAGCGGAACGACTTGATCGTCGAGCACCTCAAACAAATGGAATCCACACTCGAACGGACTCAATCGATCGTAGCATCGCTGCGGTCGCTTCTTAACGGCTCGCCAGCGCCGATAGCGATCGAGTATCGGTCCGTTCCCGCCGTATGTGTCGCAGCGATCACGAAGATCGTACGCCTTCCGGACATTGAGCCTTGGTGGTCCAACTCGTTCGCCGAGATTTACCGCGTGTTGCGCAACCAAGGCGTTTCACCGGCTGGGCCATCGGGTGGCCTGTACCCTACGGAATTGTACACGGACGAAATCGGCGAGGTAACCCTGTTCGTTCCCGTAGCTGGCCGGTTGGAGGCCTTCGGAGACGTGACCGTGCGCGAACTGCCGGCGGCCGACCTTGCCGTGGCCGTCCATCGAGGCGCCCTACGTGAAGCGGATCGCACTTATGCGCCCCTTGGAACCCATGTGATCGAACGCGCAATTGCGGTGACAGGGCCGATCCGTGAAAGCTACCTCATCACCAGCGACGACACCGGTAACGAGAGTCAACTAGTAACCGAAATCGGCTGGCCGATATTTCGCACTTCCCCAGGAACGTGAGGCAATGATTGCTGTGGAGCTATCCCGACCCGTACGTAAATATTTCGAATCACGGAATGCGTTCGACGTCTCCAGCGCGCTAGCGCAGTTCGAAGATGACGCCGTCGTTGAAGACGAGGACCTGCAATATCGCGGTCGCGATTCGATTAGAACATGGATCGAGGAGACTCAAGTGAAGTATCACGCCACGTTCGACGTGAGAGCGGCGGAGCACGCACGCGACTCTCTCGTCGTGGCAACTCTGGTATCGGGAACGTTTCCGGGATCGCCGCTGCCGATCGATCATGCATTCGTGGTTTCGAGCGGCAAGATCCGCCGCTTGGTGATCGGCTGATCCGCACACCTTCAGCCGCACGGCGCCAATGGTATATCTGAATCGAGTGACGAAACTCACGTGCGGGGGAATCAAATACTGATGGAAAATGGATGGGTCGTTTCGGCAGACCACGAAGTGGAGGCCGTTCTCTCGTGCGCCGCGCTCGAGGTGAGGCCTCCAGGGCAGCGGGTTCCCGAACCGATGCAAGGAACGCTGTTAGGCGAGATCTTCGAGCGCCTGGTTCGATGGAATGAGGGCGAGCGCCACGCTGAGTTGCGTCGTTTAGTGGAAGACAAGCTCGCAGGGTGGCAGCAGACGGAGATCCAACGCATCGCGCGCGATGCGGCCGGTCGGCTGCCCGAGCACGAAATTGCCGCGTATACCATCGCGTCCCTTGTCGGCATACGCGATCCTGAACGATCGCTCTCCTGGATACGTGATTTCGCGCAGGCAGTTGCGGCGGGCGCGGACGCTGCGGCAATCGAGCGGGGAGCCGTCGCCGCAGAATCGCTCGTCCGCGTCCTCCCACCGGTCGGCGACGCGGACGAACGAGCGAACCTGCTGGGATTCCTGTTTCAAAGTTACGCGGCGACGGCGCGATTAATTGAGAATGCACTCACCGGACGTACCGACGCGCCGGTGCTCATGACGCGGCGCTATGCAGCTGAAGACGTCGATATCTGCGGAAAGTCCGTAGGTAAGGGCGATGCCGTCTTCGTGCTTTTGACGTCTCCGCGCTTCCATTTCGGCGCGGGGCCACACGCGTGCCCCGGTCGCGATATCGCCGAAACGATCGCAAATGCCGCCATCGAGGTTCGCGCGCGATCGTCGCACTTGAAGCCTTCGACGGGGTAGCGGGTACACCGCAGCGCTGTTGCGACACTTCGCCGCTTTGCGCGATGGTAGTCATGCGGCGCGACAAGGAAGCTGATCGACTATGTACCTCTTCTGGTGTCGCACGTCGCTTTGCCGCCTGCTTTCGAGCTCATTGTGAACTCGATCGAGGGATACTGTAACTTCGGCGCCCGGTCGGGCGCTCTGACGAAGAACAGGTTGTTCGTTTCGGCGGTCGTTCCGCTACTCGCCGGACAGTGGGGTTTTTTCATGACGCCGTCGTCGGCCTGGATACTCACAGTGATCTTCGATCCTGAATTAAAGTTCGCTTGATCCCCGCCGCCGTCGCCGAGGATGTTGAACTCGGCGCCTTCCCAGTGCTGGGAAAGATCCGTGATGCCGTCGCCTTGCACGTTTTTCATGCCGTATTCCGTTGAGCCGACCGACATATAGATACTGTCACCGCTCGAGTCCGCAACCCCGGTTTCGATTACGCTGCCTAATTCCGTGACATCGACGTCGGGGAGATTTACGCCGAACGGGCTGTTCTGCACGCACCCGATGCCGAGGTCTTCCCAGCCTTTGTTCGGCGGGCAAGTGCTGAAGCCGGACGGGTTCGTGGCGACCAGCCAATCCTGAATGAACAGCGTGCCTTGACTCGAGCCTCGCGGATTTTCATAGACGAACTGTGACCAGCCTACGCAGTCTGGAAGGCTCCCGCAGGCGGCCGTTTCGAAGAAATTCGAGTTTAGTTGCAACGAGTAAGCGTCCAAGCCGCCCCCGCTCTGTACGGTCTTCACGCCCTTAACTTTTGGGAACGCGCCGATCGCCATTGAAATCAGGTCCGGGGTTGTGTCGGCCGTAAAATCATTGCCGTCGCCCACAGCCTGCCCTAGCTTCGGGTGGCGCGAACGCGGAATTGGATACCAAATGCGGGGAGGAGTCGTACAAGCAACCCTCTCCCACCGAGTGGACGGATATATTGCCTTAAAGCACCCCGCGCCCGGCAGTTTGTTTTGTGCGAGCGAATTGCGCCAGGACGCCATGCTAGTGGCAATGTCGGCTGCGGGATTCGCGACGGTTCCGGTCGCCGGTAATGATTGCGTGGAGTTGGAACACGCCGATAAGGTAGCCGAAAAAACCGCGATGGCGGTTAATCGTGGAAGATTCAATTCATCGACCTTTCGTGAGCGCTCTGCAATGGGGGTTGTACGGGTTACGTGGCATGGGAAGGGCTTACCTCTTGGGTTCTAAGTATCGCGTACGCGTCGGCTCTTACGGCATCAGTGAGAAAACCGTTCCCGCATTGTTCTCGCCGCCGTGCGCTGTCGTGCCGTAGAGCGTGCCGTCGTGAAAGAGGAGCTTCGCCACGGGCAGCCGGCCGTCGGGCAGCGGTCCGAAGCTGTGGAGCACGGTTTCTTTGCCGTGCTGGTCGATTTGATAGAGCGTGCCGTCTCCGGTGCCGCCACCGCCGTGTGTCGTTCCGTAGAGCACGGTTCCGCTGACGAGGATGGGCGGCGACCAGGGGGCGGCTCCATCGCCGTGCTCCGATCCGCGAAACGCATGGACGATGTGATAATCGCCCGCCGGCGTGATCGAAAAAATGACCCCGCGGTCGTGCGGACCGCCGGCCGTGGCCACGCCGTACAACATGTTGTTGAACGCCACCAGGCCACCAGCCGGATCGGCTCCGTCTGCACCGTCGAAGCTGCGCAGAATTTTTCGCTTCCTTTGACCGTCACCTCAAAGATCGTGCCCATGTCATGGCGGCCGCCTTTCTCGGTGACGCCATAGAGTGTGCGATGGAGCTCCGCGAGATCGCCGACCGGAGAGTTGCCATCATCTGGAGGCCCAGCGAAGCGATAGATCACCTTTTCATCTCCGCCGCTCAGCACGGAAAACACGGTACCAAAACCGGAACCGCCGTGTGACGTCGTTCCATAAAATCCGATGTTTCCGCTGGCAATAAGCCCGCCACGCGGGCTCGCTCCATCATTATGGCCGGGACTACGGCCGGCAAACGAGTACAGCGTCTTCTCCGTCCCTTCGGGCGACACAATGTAGACCGTTCCGCATCCGCGCTTCGCACACTGGTGCGTGCCACCATAAGCCGTCGTGCCGTAGACGGCGCCGTGTGCGGCGACAAGGCCACCCTCTGGCGAGCCGCCGTCGGGCGACCCGGGAAACCGGTGGAGAATCGTCTCCGTGCCGGTCGGTGTCACCGAGTAGACCGTGCCGCAGTTTTGACAGGAGGGATAATCGTTATGTCCGCCCGCCACCGTCGTTCCGTACAGCGTTCCGTTTAGCCACACAAGTGCCGTCGTCGGACGAGCGCCGTCAGGCGAGCTGGCAAAGCTGTAGAGCGTGCGATAACCGATGCTACTACTAAGGCCGGACGCCTTGTCTGGCAAAGAGAGCGCGGGTGCAAGACTTGAACCCCGCGCGCACCCGGCCATGACGATTGCAAAAGCGACAAATACAACTGCTCGCATCGGAACATCGTTCGACTTCCGAGCGCACAATACTGCGCGATCGCCGCCAATGTGGACGTTACGAACCCTTCGGGTCGCCTAAGGTCTTGCCGTCAAAGATGGGTAGGAGGAACGCAGCAAACTGAGCGTCGAGCGCGCCGCGCGCGACCGCGTTGTCGTAGATCGAGCGCGTCAGCGGCATGCGCGCAATCGGTGCGAATGATGATGTCCAATTTTGCCATTGATGATCTTGGACGATGCCTTGCTTTCGCAGGAAGTAGATGTCTTGCAACCCATCGATGGCGTTGCGTACGATTGCGACCCCTGCAAGCGTTCCGTGGTCTCCGTAAAGTTGGCGCAGATGTGGATTCGCTTCGGCGTATTCTTTTGCAACTTCGGGGTTCGTAACGAGGTCCATTCGGGCTTGATAGATTCGCTCGGCCATTGCCCGCTGGAGCTCAAGCGCCGTTGCGAGTTGCGCCGCATCGGCCTGGCGCTGGGCGTGCACGGCCTGCGTGCGCGCGTAAACTAGCGAGAGCAAACCGATGGTCATGCCGGTCACGCCGAAAACGATACCCCAATCCACGCTAAAGACTCGTTCGCGGCAGCGCGGTTTCCCTTCCGGCCACAGATATCCGGGCCTCACGCTTGAGGAGCTCCCCGTCCACCGCCAGCAAGATTCGAAGCCCCTAATAAGCGGGTGGCCTCGCACGACTCGGGAAATTATCTATCTATGACGCGAATAGCACGATCGGCACGAATTCACAAGGCTCATGGCGACGTGATCGCTCGCCTTCAAGACTTCTTTTCGCAGCGGCCAAAACTTCGGGTGAGGGCTTTGGGTTCTTCAACGGCCGAGGTTGAGGTTCGATATTCTCTGCTTTATGATTGGACGAGGATCACGCCGCCTCGCGGCGGTATGGCATTTGCGTGGAGGCCGGGTTGGCGTGGTTTCCCGTCGTTTGGCGCGACCCTTACGGTTCGGCCAGTCGGTGAAGAGACGGACCTCGTGCTCGAAGGTTCGTATGAGCCGCCCGGAGGCGTCGTGGGCGCCCTATTCGATCGCGTCATTGGCCAAAGGCTAGCAACACGCACAATGGATGAGTTACTCGATCAGTTAGTGGGAGACGTCGGGGGAAGCGATCGCGTCCGGTCAAAACTGTAGCTGTTCCATGCGCGAGAGGAACCGCTGATGCGTCCCGCTTTCGACGGATGGGCAGCGATGACTCCCGCTGGCCCGTCTTAGGCCTTACACGTCAGTACCCAGTATACGAGGTTTATCGTTCTGCGAGGAATGCACTCAGAGCCGCGATCGTGGCGGCGGGGTTCTCATCCATCAGCCAATGACCGGCATCCGGAATTACGCTCGTTCGAACACTTACCGCGTTCCATCCCTTTTTCGCCCACCACGACCCGCTGCGCTAGGCCAGTGCCTCCCTGGCGGACATCAGTTGCGCCGCCGCCAGCACCAACGGGCCTATCCTTGTGGCCCTTGCGGCGTATTACTTGAAGGCCAGCGTGTGGTTACGACGAGAACGATTCAAGATGACTGCTCCTTTTCACAGGTCTTTTCGACCCGCAGAGAGCGAAGTCATCACAAATGAGGCTGTCCCACTGACCGGGGGCGCCTCTGAGGAAACGACGGCGCAACACCATTTAGCGGCGTCATCGAAGTAAACGGCGCGCTACGGCACCGTGTTCTCGCTCTCGACTTAAGGCACATAAGGAAAGAAAATGCAAGTACTCGCGATGCTGCTAGGCCTAATGCAAACACAGGTGGCGGCCGCGTCATCCGGACCCTTATGGCAAATCGGCGATCCGGCTATCACAGCAAATACCGGGCAATGCGGAGCTGCAACGTACCCGACTCCCACATCTGCAGACTTTGTATTGGTGAAAGCCTCGGGCTGCATGCGCAATCAGCTAAATCCAATCGGCAATGGCGGCTCTGGCGTGTTTCTGTTAAACGCCGGTCAGACATATACTTGGAACTTCCAAACCGTCACCCGCATGAGGATCGATGCAGGCAAGTACACCCAGCGGCTGGTTTGGCAGATACACGACTACGCTTGTGGTATGTCGCCGGTTACGGTGCTCGGCATTCAGAACTTGGCCGGCGGTCAAAACGGCCAGACTTGGTACCTCGAAAGCGGCAACGGCACCGAAACCGTGCCTTACGTCGAAGGCGCAACCGATACGTGGAGGATCACGGCCTTGATCTCATCGAGCGGCACGGGACACATCCAGGCATGGCATAACGGAGCGCAGTTTGCCAACGGAAACGGGCGAACTTTCGCGTGTGGCGCAAAACCTTGGTTCAACTTCGGTCCCTACATGTGGAATTGGACCAATCGAACGGCTGTCTCGAGTTTGACTCAGGTTGGCATCTTGTTCAAGTACATGCAACTGATCAGTCCGTGACAAAGCCACCTGTTTAAGGCTTCAACTCGAAAACGGCTCCATGTACGCTCGCGCCACCGTTTTCAGTCGCACCCAATAGCCTGCCGTGGTAGACGGTCAGACCCGCGATATGATGGTTGGGCCGTCGGAGTCACCTTCCGCTGGCTCGGCCTCGGCGACCCACACTCGCTGGGCCTAACGGCGGTCCCGCACGGCGGTCTTGAAATGCCAGCAGAGCGCTATCACCGGCAATCGGCATCGATCTACGCTGTGGCAAAATAAGACTTATCACTCAGCAGCAATCACGCCGGTTCAGCGTGAGTCTGGCTCGCGTTCTGGCGAAATGCGCCGGGAGATAGACCAGCGATCCACGCGGACGGCTGTTCGAAGGCTCGTGCGCGACGGAAGGATCGTGAGGCTCGGCTCGCTAGACCCATGGTGCAAAGGGCCTAGCGACGAGCATTTGCGCACTCTAAAAGCTGCCCTGGCTGAATTCGGCAGTCCAGGTAAGCCGCACACCCCAAACGAAGTCACGGTGAGGTTTTTTTCGGGGTGATAAGCATGCACAACCGTTTCTTTCGTTTTGGGATGACTATCGTAACTCTCGCGCTGACGGCCTGCGCTTGGCAAAGCGTCACGCCCCCAGCGAGGCAAGCCTACGCGTCTTCAGCGATCGACTATTCCGCCAGAGATGGCGGACGCTTCAAAATCCTTTACCAGTTTCCGGGAGGCGCAGGAGGGCAATTCCCCGGCGGCCTTACCTTTGTAAACGGCGTCATGTTCGGGGTGACTTTTTTTGGCGGCGACGTGCGAAAGTGCCCGGATTGCGGAACCGTTTTTGCCGGAAAAGATATTATCTACAGCTTCAAGGGCATCAAGAGCAAAGATGGCTCACTTCCGGACGGCGGCCTGCTTCCGGTGGGCAACGAGCTCTACGGGGTCACGTCGGCGGGTGGGCTTAATCCCAGGTGTCGTTTGGGCAACGATTGCGGACCAGGAACGGTTTACGCGGTAGACGCCGGCGGCAACGAACGCGTGGTCCATCGATTCAAATACGGCGGCCACGACGGTATCAGCCCCATTGGCGATTTGATCTCTCTGAACGGCGTTCTCTATGGGGTAACTACCTTCGGCGGGATCGGCAACAGGTGTCATGAAAATCCCTACAGCGCCTTTCCTTCAGGTTGTGGAGTCGTCTTTGCGCTTGACTCATACGGTCGCGAAACGGTGATTCATCGCTTCACCGGATTCCCAGATGGTGCGTGGCCGAGCGCAAGTCTGTCCGCGTTGAATGGTAACCTCTATGGCACGACGGTCTTCGGCGGCCATACCGCCGCCGCTAGCCACTGCGATCCTCGCGGATGCGGAACGGTCTTTGCGGTCACGCCGTCCGGGAAAGAATCCGTAATTTATTCATTCAGAGGCGGCCACGACGGTGCAAACCCGAGTTCTCTACTCGTATTTTACAACGGTTACCTATGGGGCACGACTGAAGCCGGGGGAACGGCAATTTCGGAACCATTTTTAAGATTAGCACTTCCGGGCACGAGACGGTCGTTTATCGCTTCACAGGAGCTCCGAATGGTGCACAACCTGGCCGGTTGGCCCTCGTTGGTAACAAAATCTACGGCACGACAGCGCTCGGCGGCAATCCACAAAACACAAGTGGCACGATATTCAGCTTGACTTCGAAAGGAGTACAGATTCTTCACCGCTTGAGTGCCGAAGCCGGAAGTCCCGGCGGGCTAGTTTTCGACACCGTGACCGAGGCTTTCTACGGCACGACGCATGGGGGCCGCCACCAAGCCGGAACGATCTTTCGGTACAGACCGTAGATGCGGCGCTGAGTTGTGCGATCTTCGCCTAAGACCACCGCCCGCGACGCGACCGGATTGCTCCTCTCGCTAGGGAGGGTCCAAGATTATGCTAGCAAATGGCATTTATTGGGCCGATTGGGGAAGCAGGGGTACGCCACCATCGGGCGAGCAAACATCGATGGCACCAGACCAACACTTTATTAAAGGAACATCGGGTGGCTTTGGGATCGCCGTAACGGGGGCAGTCCCTAAGGAGTAGAACGCCGGTAGCCCGCAGCCGGCAAGGAAGCACGGGAAAGGGGCGGAAAACATCAGGTACCTGGGTTCGACGCTCACGAGCGCAAAGGTTCAATCTCTCGCGAGCGCTCCCGCACGTTTCGCCGTTATACGACGCGGATGACGCCCATCATCCCGCCGTCTTCGTGAAAGAGCATGTGGCAGTGAAAGACGAACGTGCCGCGCGGCACGTTGCGGAAATCGAGCAAGATGCGGGTGCGACTGGGCTTAACGAGCGGGTAGTTCGGATCGGCCTTGTTCGGCAGCGCGGCTCCGACGGGAACCAACACGGTGTCGAGCATCACCGGGGCCGGTGCTTCATCTTCCGCCGCAAAGGCCATCTGATGGATGTGAAACGTGTGGGCCGAGAGCGTTGCATTGAAGAGATACCACTCCTCGATGGTTCCGCGTTTGACGACGATACTCGCTTGCGGCGTTAGTTCGCCCTTTGCAAATACCGGCATGAAGGGCTGTTCGTGAAAGTTCACGTTGCTGGTTTCGGTGATGTAGAACTCGGGGTGGTTGTGATCCCCCTTCAAATCGGGAAGGGCATATTCGGTGTAGGTGATCGCGCGTCGTTTCACGAGCTTGGGATGCGCGCGCGCGAACCGCAGGAGGCCGGCTGCCGGAGATTCGCCGGGGGTTACTGGACTCGACGCGATCGCCGCTGAATCGCTCGATGCGGGACCGGCGTAGATCGTAAGCAAGTCGTGTTTGATCAGAAGCTCGTCGACCGGGCCATTGCAGCGGCGATCGCTGTAGAGTGTGAGCACCTGCCCGGGCTCGAGGGTGAGAAGAACGTCGGCGCGTCCGGCCGGCACCAACTGCACGCCCTTCATCGGCACGTAATGTGCGAGCGTCTGCGCTTCATCGCTCGAGACGGGGATGCCGTCGCGCCCCACGACGTTGAGCGTCTGTACCTGGCCGCCTGCGTCACGGAGGCGCAGATATTTTACGCTGTCGGACGTTGCATTGAGGATGCGAAGCAGCTGCGGCCGATTCGCCGGCACGGTGAGGTTTGCCGGGGCGTCCACTCCGTTAAGGGAAATGAGCGGCGAAGGAGCGCTGCCGCATCCATTTGGATCCACGGATTGCGCGCCCACCCGCAGCGGGAATGGAAGCGGCCACGGCGGCGGATTGAAAGGATCGTAGCGAGCCGGGGGCAGCGGCATCAGCGCGGCTTGGTGCCTCGCAGCGGTCGTGCTAAGAAGATCGATCGGTGGTCCGGGAGGGGCGTCGTTCACGAAAGGAATGCGATAGTAGAGGATGATCGCGTGCTCGTCGGCGAGCGGAATCTGTGGTGCATCGGGTTCGACGATCCACATCCCGCCCAGTCCGCCTGCGACTTCGTCGGCGGCCATGCCGTGCGCGTGCGGGTGGTAAAAATACGTTCCGAACGGTTGGGTGCGCGGAATTGTAACGTCGTATTCGCACGCATGCGCCGAACTGCTGAGGGTCGATAGAAAGATGTTCTCTTGCTCTGGCGGTCCTTCGAAGCCGTGCAAATGCAAGTTTACGTCGGTGTCGGACATCGGAGCATAGCTGGCGTACATCATGTGGTTCAGGTATCCGACGAAAGCCGTGGTTTTGGGCATCGCCATCGCTGCTGGCATGCATTGCGTGAGGGCGCTTGCAGCCACGTGTGCTCCCGCAGCCGGCGTGCTGATTTCGTTTACGATGCGCACGGCGAAGCGTTCCCCGCGGTGGACGCGCAAAACGGGAGCGGCATTCTGCTCGACGCCGTCGAGCGCGTAGCGGTAGCAGAAGCGGTCGCCGGCGCGCGCCACGCCCAGTACCAACTCGTGAACGCCGAGATCGTTGGGCGGCAGGCTCGATGCCTCGATCTGCGGAGGCTGGACGAGCGGTCCCGGTGCGACCGGTGCGCCGCAGCGTGTTGAAGGTGGCGGCTGGCTTGCGGCATGTGCAGGCGGTACGGCACAAATCGCGGAGCAAAGGCACGCCGCCGCTGCGATGAAGGCTCGCAGGTGACTTCTCATCCGAGCAGTATACCACCAAACGCGGCCTTTTCGGGCGAACTCGTTGCGCGATGCAAATGCGCGCAGCTATGAGCGTCGTTTTAGAAGATGCTAGGTCTAAAGATCCCGAAGAGACACCAAGGCAATGCATTTTTCGTAATTCCGAAGGAAAGCGCGGGATCGTTTGCGGACTCTCTCCTCTGCAACCCTTCAATATTGTCTTACCTGGCCGCCGCAGTGATGTCCCAAATCGCTGGAATACCCAGTAAGATTAGTGGCGTTTACCGGGTTTGCTCGACGGTCAAACGATAGGTATCCCAATGGATCTGTGCTTGCCAGAGCTCTTTAACGCGATACGGTCGCGCAAAGCAGCAACGGTTCTTGCATCCGTGCTTCTCATAAGCGCGTGCTCGGGGCGCCCAAACTCATCCGGAAGCATCGAAGTCCCGAATGCACCGGGCGCAATCACCTCGGATGGCGTTGGGAACGTTTGGTTCACAGAATGCGATGCGACGATTGCAAACGTCAACGAGGCGTCGCATAAAGTCTCAACATTCAACACGTCGCTCGCCAAAAGTTGCGGTGGATCGCTAGCACTGGATCGGAACCGCACGGCGATGTGGTTTACCGACTACAGGGACAACAAAATTGGGTCCATCGACCTTTTATCGCATGAGTTTCATGTATACACAATCCCGACCCGGGACTCTGATCCTAGCGGCATCGCGGCAGGCCCCGACAATGCGATGTGGTTTACCGAGAGCGGATACGGCAGACGCGGGAAGCCCCAAGGAAGGATCGGCCGGATCGATCTTTCGCATCACACAATTGATGAGTATGAACTGCCCTATGGCAACGGGAACGCGAGCCCTTTCAACATCGCTCTTGGTTCGGATGGGGCATTCTGGTACACCGACTATGGGATAGGGGGCATCGGCCGCATTACAACCGATCACCACATCACGTTCTACAGATTTCGGCGCGGAGAGTATCCCGTGGGCATCACCTCTGGGCCAAACGGTACGTTATGGTTTACTTTTAGCGACGCCTACTCGGCGCTTGGGTACGTAGGACGGCTCGATCCAAGGACGCTCAGGGTGGCCTGGTGGAAGGCCCCGCTTCCTCCGAAGGCTTTTCCGGAGGACATCGTCGCGCGCGGATCAGATCTCTGGTTTACATCGCATAACTACCCGGGCATCACATGCATAAAGTCGACAAGCCATCAGTTTATCAATACTCACGTTGGAAAGTTTGCCAAAATCCTAGCAATCACGGTTGGCTCTGACGACCGACTGTGGTTTACCGACCCCGACACAAACACGCTTGGGTACATCGCACCCCGACGATGCGCCGAGTAAGGAACGGTTAGCTTTGCAGCGAGTCGTTGTTAATGCCCGCCGCCCGGCGTAAGGAAAGAGAATAGCCGTTTCCCAGTCTCACCTTTGGCTACAAAATGGCCAGCAGCGGCCGTCCTTGTTGCCGCACTAACTATCGCTTTAGAGCGCACTGATTGACTCCGGTTTCGAGCTCCGCGACCCGTTGTTCGGAGGCCTCGCCGCCTAAATTCACGTGCCGAATCTCGGCGTATTCTGCCGGCTGCGAGCTTTTTGCAACGGCCGCGCTCACGCGCTCGACGAATGCGGTGCGGTCCGCAGCGAGTTGCGCGGTTAGAAGATCGCCCAGTGTTCTCACGCAGGCGCCATTCGCATCGTAGTCCGAGATGGAACCGGCGTGCGCGGGTAGGGCTGCCATCGACGGATCGCACTTTGCCAGTACACGGGTTAGCGATTCGTAAAGATGCTCGGTCCACTCCAGCGCGTGGTTTCCAAGGTCGGGACGCCCGACGCCGTCGGGGAGGAGCGTATCGCCGCTCACGAGGTAACGATCTCCAACACAGAACGCGGTACTTCCGAGGGTATGTCCGGGTACGGGCAACGACAGCACGCGAATCGGCGTTTCACCGACTTCGATCGTCCGGGGAACAGCTTCGCGACGCAACGTGCCGCCTTCCGCATCCTCGTCGGCCAGGTAGTACGGGGCAGCTCCGGAGGCGAGCTTCGGGCTTCCGGAAACGTGGTCCGCATGAAGGTGCGTATCGGCAACACCGATCAGAGCAACGCCGAGGCGTTCGGAAAGTTCGCGATAGGCGTCGGTGAAACGTGTGCAATCGATCGCCAGCGCTTGTTTTCCCGAAACGACAAGGTACGAAAGACATCCCTTGGCAGGACGCACGATCTGATAGATGGCGAACGCTTCGTCGAGCGCGCTCACCCGAACGACCCGATGGTAGCTTGCCCAGGCGGCCATTCCTCCGGCGACGATGCCGGCATGAATTCCGCGCCCGCGCAAGATCTCGGCAATGTCGGTCGCCGATATTCCGCGCGCGCACAGCACGTGAACGTTGCGGGCATTTTCGGGCAATCGCGCGACCGCAGCGTCTTGGTCACCTTCGAACTCGTCGTAGGGGACGTTGAGATACCGCGCGCCCGGCCCTTCCGGATGCCAGCGCGCCGCCGCGCCCGGATCCCGGGTGTCGAGTATCACATCGCCGCTTTGCTCCCAAGCGGTCAGCAGGCGGTCGAGTGCCCCAACGTCAATGTCCATGCTCGCCTTCATTCGCGCCCCGAGCGTTCCGACACTCTACTCCCCACGGAGGACCGCGTTAAGAATAGCTTCAATTAGCGTCCCGAGCGGATGGACTTTGGTTTGATGGCGCGCTTTAGCTGAATGAAAACCTGGTCGAGCCAATACGCCTAAGATTGGGGAACGACCAGAATCCCTACGTTTTCATGTCGCAGTGTGCCATAGGGCGGGAGTTATGGTCGCGTTGCTGCGCCGCGAGCCACTGATGGATCGCGGAGACCATATCGTGATCCCTGCTGCGGAACGTGATAGCAGCTCCGGTCGGAGTCTCGAAGTACCGGACCGACACACGTAGTGCACCAGACTGCAACTGATCTAAGGCTGAGCCGTCGAGGGCAACAAGGAGATTTTTCAACATGGTTTGGCCTGAAAGGTCGTGCGCATGCCACGATCCTAGCGCGCTTGCGGGAAGGGGTAGTGAAGGAGGCTTCTCATCTTCTTCATGGGTGATCGCGAGCGCCTACCCAACCGGCGCGCGCTCTGCAATGCGCCACCCGGTAGCTTTCCGAGCCCTCGCGCGGTAGCAGATCGGCTGCGGATGCGACGAAAGCGCCGTCGCGACCAATTTTCCGAAACGCGCGCTCATCTCAGCTCACGCTCGCCTCATTTGATCGCCGTGACGTCCTGGATGGTTACCGGCGGGGCGTTGTTGCCCCACGACGAGCGCACAAACGTTGCGACGGCCGCGATGTCGCCTGACGAGAGCTGGCCTCGCCAGGAAGGCATTTGGTTTTGGCCCCGCAGGATCGTGCTCAACATTTTGGTCGGGTCGCTGATATTAACGTGAGGGTTTCCGGCAAGTGCAGGGCCAATTCCGCCGGCCCCATTAGCACCGTGACAAGCGGAACAGTTCTTCGCAAAGATCGACGCCCCGACTTGTACCGAGACGGGTGAGCCGGCGGCGGCGACTTGTTCTTCGGTGACCGGCGAAGCGTTGTTTCCCCAAGCCGACCGAACGTACGTTGCGACCGTCGCAATGTCCGCGTCAGAGAGTTGCCCTTTCCAAGTCGGCATTTGGCTATTAAACGTCTTGCCGTTAACGGATAGCGGGCCGGTGCGACCGTTGACGATAACGGCGATCATCGCGCTGGGATCGGCGGCAGTAACGACCGGGTTTCCAGCGAGAGGCGGATATGTCTCGGTCCCCTGACCAGAGGGTTGATGACAGGTTGCGCACTTGGCCGCAAAGAGCGCCGGACCGCTCAAGGCTTCCGGCGCGCGCGCGGCCGCTACCTGATCTTCAGAAACCGCCGGCGCGTCGTTGTGCCACGCCGTTCGTACGTAGGTGAGGACCGCGGCGACCTCGGCATCCGAGAGCTGGCCGCGCCAGGACGGCATATTGCCGCCGTACTGTTTCCCGTTCACCGTGATCGGACCGGTGCGTCCATTTAGAACCGTCTGGATCAAGGCCGCGCTGTCGACGGCGTTGACCTCCGGATTGCCGGCCAGCGGGGGATACGGCCCGCCACCCCGACCCGTGGCCTGGTGGCAGACCGCACAGTTTACGAGGAAGATCGCTCTACCATCGGGCGCCTGGGCTCCGACGACCCTGTTGCCGAAATCCGCGAGACTCAATCCCGTGACGATTACTCCCGCGAGAATGGTGAGCCACACTTTGATATTCATGCGCGGCTTCCTCAAACGGCGTGCAGTTCGCTGCAGCTACTTTGCGCCGGTAACCTGCGCTTCGGTTACCGCGCCGGCGCTGTTACCCCAGGATGACCGAATGTAGGTAATTACATCGGCAATCTGGGCATCAGTAAGTTTGCCTTTCCACGCGGGCATCGACCCGTTGTAGGTCTTACCGTTGACTGTCGTCGCCCCCGTGAGGCCGTTCTTTACTGCCGCGATTACTTTATCGGGCGAACCGGCAACCATCGAATTGCCGGCGAGCGGTGGAAACATTCCCGGCATGCCGGCCCCATTGGCGCCGTGGCAAGCGGAGCAGTTTTCGCCATAGATTTTCTGACCCGCCGCTACGGGGCTAGTGGCCGCTGCAGCGACGTTGCGGATCCCGGTTGAAAATGCGACCGCAATAAGGACGCTAACGCCGACCAGTGCGAGAGGTATCGATCGTTTGCACATATTCCCGACCCTCCTCGAGCGCGTGTCTACTCGACAAGCGCGAGTCGAAAACACACCTTCCACCTCCTTATTGGCTATGACCTTTCAGGTCAAGCATGCGGGCTCTCGATTGTCTACTCCGGCTCGTTTAATTTTCTCCTCCGCGTTTGCTCAATTACAGGTCTTCGTATGCTAAGGTTGGAGCAAGATTTTCTGCGCATTGTGCCGTCAACGAGCCTATGAAAAGATCGTTTAATGCACGTCAATAGGAAACTCTGTGCGGTTTCGGGCGTTGCCTTCATCGGTTGGGCTGCGATATCGCTGGCAACGGTGTGTAGACCAGCACAGGCGATGCCGAACTTCGCCCAGGCATACGGAATCAAGTGCTCGTACTGCCATATCCAAATTCCGGCGCTCAACGCCTATGGACGCTACGTTCAGAGAACGGGGTATGCGGCGCTAAACCCGCATGTGCTGCAACGGGAGTCTCCCATTTGGATCGACTATCCCGTGAGCTACTCGCAGCAGGCGCCGAATGCGGCCGCTTGGGACATCGGGAGTCTTGGGGTTCACGCCGACGGCGCCTTCGGAAACGTCGGCAGCGAATGGACGTACCACGTACAACAATGGGTTTGGCAAAACAGCCAAGCCGGAGGCCTCGACACCGCGTGGATTGCCTACAACAATTTTTTGAACGGTACGGGGCATATCTTCGTCGGAAAGTTTGAGGCGCCGGGCCCCTCGGAGTTCAGCCAGTGGTTCGACGTTTCGGGTCTCACCGGCAATTCGCAGGCCGAGATCACAGTAGGTGAGCACGCTTACGAGTTGGATGCCAATCGTTGGGGATACAAATTCGCTTACGTCGGAGAATCCCTGACCGGCGAGGTTGCTTACGCGACCGCCTCAAACGACTGGAGCGGATTCAACGACTACGACTGGACGCAGGACAAGACACTACAGTATAAGCTCGCGTATGCGAACCGCAGCAATCCGCTCGAGTTCGGTTATTACGGTGCGCGCGGCTCTTGGCCGTTGAGCGAAGGTGGCTTCGATCAGTACTACTCCAACGGATTTTACGCGCAGCGCGATCCGGTCAACGGCGTACCGGGCTTCTTCGCGGCATATCAGATGAATCACGACAGCAATCCCGGTATGGGGTTACCTGCGGCCGGAAGCAACGGTGTGTCGTACGAACTTTTTGACAACATCGGCCAACGAGCACTAGTATCTGTGGGTGAACAGCTCACGAACGATGGGCTAGGCAATCACACGCAAATCGGTAACATCGATGCCTCGTACCACATCACGCGCTTTATCATCCTTTACGCTGAAGAAGCGCTTAGCGTCGGCCAGAAGCCGACCTGGAACGGACTGATCTGGTTCGCGCTGCCGACTGGTCCGCTGTGGCCGGCGAATCTGGCGCCTCAGTAAAACGCAAGTGGCCCGTTTTCTGAACCGCCGAGTCCGCAAACAGGCCGAGCACGATAAGCCGCAGGGGCGGTTGCCTAAAGGCCCGCTGCTAGCCCTAATGCAACCACGGGTGGCGGCCGCGTCATCCGGACCCTTATGGCAAATCGGCGATCCGGCTATCACAGCAAATACCGGGCAATGCGGAGCTGCAACGTACCCGACTCCCACATCTGCAGACTTTGTAGGGGGCTTGGCAATAGTCCGACGCCTAGATCCTGGGGGAAGGCGCAACGGCTTGACTCGTAAGCTGCCAACCTGTGGCACCGATGTGGCACGGACGCTTTAAAATCCGTGAGTCTTAGCCGGGACTCGCCGGCACGACCAAAGTCGCGAAAGCGATATTTCGCAACACTTTTAGCGCTCAGCATTTCTTGTCGGGATCGTCCGACCTCAGGTTCGGTTCCCGTTGGCGCTACAATGGTCAATGAGACTTTGAGACGGTGCTTCCGTTCACTCCGTGCTAAGGCTTCTACCAGTAGCGCCTGATTACGCCAGCGCTTCTTCAGCTACGGGTGGCTTACCTCATTACCGCCTTAAGTTAGCGGCATCGGGCGCGTCAGCCCGACTCAGCGGCTCGAACAACCTGATCGAGCATGCGGCCGAAAACGATGCCGTGAAATGGCATGATGCCGTACCAATAGATATAACCCCACACCCCGCGCGGTTCGAAGAACGCCGTCTGCACGAGCCGGGTTCTTGCCGCCGAAAGCGGCTCGGTTTCAAACTGCAGCCACGCTCGACCGGGAAGCACCATCTCTGCGCGGAGGCGCAGCATTCCGCCGGGCCGGTACGCCTCGACCCGCCAGAAGTCGACCGCGTCGCCGACACGAAGATTCTTCATCGACCGACGCCCTCGCCGCAGCCCCGTGCCCCCGACGGCGCGGTCGA
Source organism: Vulcanimicrobiota bacterium (assembly GCA_963739845.1). Classification (GTDB taxonomy): domain Bacteria; phylum Vulcanimicrobiota; class Vulcanimicrobiia; order Vulcanimicrobiales; family Vulcanimicrobiaceae; genus Cybelea. Next base: position 1,432,621 of record CAVUBQ010000002.1, read on the forward strand.
TCCAGCCGCGCGCTCGCCAGAGAAAGTCGGCGGCAAGCCAGCCACGCTCCCCTCCGAGCGACGAGAAAACTTGGGCCGTGCGCGCCGCGGTGGCGTTGACCGTACGCTCTCGCCGATCGATGAGCATCCCCTCTTCCAGACCTGTGAAATCGCCCTTGGGGGTTTGAGCCGCAAATGCGTCAAACCACGTTGACTCGCGATCGGCGCTCTGCGACCGATCGAGCGCGAGTGCAAGCGCATCATCGAACGATTGCGGACGAATCGACGGAAAATCGCGAGCGGCGCGCTCGTCTTGGACGATGACTTCATTGTAGAGGCCCTGGATTAATGGCTGTGCCAGCGTCGCCGGTATCGGCGTGATGAGATGCACCCAGTACGACGACAGTTTGGGGGTAAAGAGCGGAACCACCAGGATGTACCGCCGCAAGCCGCGCACGGCCGCGTAACGCAACATCATTTCGCGATACGTTAGCACCGTAGCCCCACCGATTTCATAAATATGGTTTTCGAACGGTAATGACAAGGCGCCGGCAAGGTACGACAATACATCGCGAACGCCGATCGGCTGGCAGCGCGTCTGCACCCATCGCGGCGCGATCATCGCCGGAAGGCGTTCCGTTAAGTAACGAATCATTTCGAAGCTAATCGAGCCGCTTCCGATTATTTGCGCGGCGCGGAACTCGATGACTGGAACTCCGCTTTCGCGCAACACGCTGCCAACCTCGTGGCGGCTGCGTAAATGCAGCGACAACGTTTCGCGGTCGGTTCCGAGGCCGCCAAGGTAAATGATGAGTCGAAGTCCGGCTTGCCTCGCTGCTTCGCCGAACTTCCGTGCCCCCTCACGGTCCGCCGCGGCGAACTCTTTGGTCGAGCTCATCGAGTGCACGAGATAATAGGCCACGTCGCAGTCCGGTAGGGCCGCCCTCAACGCGACGGGATCGTGAATGCTACCCTCGGCGATCTCAACTCCGGATGGAAATCGGCCGCGCAAGCGATGCGCCGCGCGCGCAAAGCAGCGCACGGTATATCCGTGGTCGTATAAGCGCGGCACGAGTCGTCCGCCGATGTAGCCGGTCGCCCCGGTCACCAGAACTCGCAGCGTCGCCGGCACTAGTACCCTCGCGCGCGGATTCGGTGGACGGCACCGATGACATACGGGATTTCGCCGGTCGTGAAGCGCTCCAGGGAGCCGACGGCCAGGACATAACGCTGCGGTAGAGTCGCTCGACCCATCGTGACGGTGATCGAGTACGTTCCCGGGGAAAGATGCAGCTCCCGATCAGGCGTCGTGAGATACGAGATTCGTGAGAACGGCTCGTAGAATGCTTGTACTCGATCGAATAACACTGTCGCCATGGCGCGGTTGGATGAGTCGCGGACGACTACACGAGGTCGTCCGGGGTTGACGGCGTCGGCCTTTTCGACCAAGATGCTCAATGGCACTCTGAGGCGATCGCGCAAGACAACATGATAGACATCCAGTTGTCCGCGAGCGAGGCGCCCGTAATATGCCCAAGACTTCTGCGGGTCGGGAATCACAACCGCATGCTGAGCGTCTCGCGGGGAGCACGAAAAACGCGGGTCGTGGGCGCAGGCGATTTGCGCGCCCAACCACCCGAACGCAAACCAGACGGTCGCGGTGAGCGCCAAGGCGGCAAGAATCAGTCTAGCCCAGTACCTCAATTCGACTCCCCTAAAAAGCCTTCGGGCGTTGGAAAGCGCGAAAGTCCCCCCTCGAGTTTCGAAAGGTCGACTTCCGGAAGCTTGGGACGCGAGCGTTCGCTGGCCAACGGTTACGTGTTCGCGTCGGGTGTGGCGAGGCACCTAGTGCTACCTAGTTCTCCCTACCGATTCGCCCTGTTAATAGGGGGGCATCGATGCGTTTTCTAAGCGAAAGACCAGCAAGGAGCGCACCGAATGCTTTTGCCAAGGGTAACCCTAGCATGTACGATCTTTCCGTCATCCTCGGAGTTCTCTGCAAGCGACTTCATGTCAATGCCAAGGTCCTACCGTCGCTTCAGCCGCGAGTTCAAGATGCAGATCGTCGAATCGATCTTGAAAGGCGCCGTCGCCAGCCACGTTGCCAAGGCCAACGATCTCCATCCCGAAGGTGTGCGTAAGTGGGGTGCGCGATTTCAAAGCGTACCAGAAAGATGCCTTCGCAGGTCGCGGTAAAGGGTATACCGGTAACGCGAAAGTCGGCGAACTAGAACGCCAGCTCGGCCAAAGAGCGGCCCGAAGTGTGCTTCCTAGACGTCGACAATTCCGAGAACAAACGGCCTAGATTTTGGTTTAGCACCACGACGACCATCGACTCATGATCTGAGCGGGCCAGTTGACGGGGCAACCTCGACCTCACTTTAGACTGAGCGCCATGCCCGTCGAGGTCGAGCCATCGGGTGTGAAACGTTCCGTTATGCTCCGCCCCGATGGGTATTTCCAAATGCCAACCGTCCCTTCATCGGTACAAATAGCGCGACAGGGCTTCCACGAATAAGCGATGACAATTTGCTTGCCTACGATCGAGTATTGATCGATCCCACCAAGAAGCCGTTTGGGCTGAGTAGCGCCTTCAAAACGTCCAGAGGTGCCGCGTATCTCAAACCGATAGATCAGATCCATCTCGTTTTTGTACCAGGTACTCTGGCCGATCGTTGTAACACGGCGACGATGACTTTGCCCACGTTTTTGCCGGAGGCGATCCGATCGTAACCTTGCGCCCCATCCTCGAGTGGCAGCACGCAGTCGATTACCGGCGCGATCTTGCTTTGTTCGAACAGTGCCAGCAACGCCTGCATTTCGCCGTGCAGCAGATCAGCGCGCCCGACGAGATGACCCATGTTGACACCGATAACGCCACGGTTGTCTTTCATTAACCGAAGCGGCGAAAAGCGCGGCACGCGCGCGAGCTGGCCGAGAACGTGTATCGGGCTGAAGCGACGCCGTTGCAGGTTGGCAAAGCCATAAACGATTATTCGCCCTCCGTCGCGCAGCAACTGGTAGCCTTTAGATGTATCGCGGCTGCCCAACGGATCGAGCACGACGTCGACGCCTCGACCGTCGGTTAAGCGCCGCACTTCAGCGGCGTAATCGATGGCGTGGTAGTCGATAGGATGAGTACACCCGTTCACCCGCAACACCTGATGCTTGCCGGCCGAAGCCGTGCCGAAGGTGGTGACGTCAGCAACGGTGCGGCACAGTTGCAGCACCGCTGTTCCGACGCTTCCGGCCGCCATCTGCACGAGCACCGACTCGCCGGCACGGAGATTTGCCGCAAAGAACAACATATGGTAGGCGGTAAGATACGTCACCGGGAGTGTGGCGGCGGCTTCGAAACTCATCGTCGCCGGAATCGGAAGCGCATCCTGCGACGGGAGGCAGCAAAACTCGGCGTGGCCGCCGAAGTGCGTGAATGCGACGACGCGCTCTCCGATTCGCGAGGCGTCGACGCCTTCGCCAACCGCGTCGATCTGGCCAGCGATCTCGTACCCAAGAATCGCGGGGAGTTTGGGAGCGTCGGGATAAAGACCCTGACTCGCCATCAACTCGGCGAAGTTTAGGCCGAACGCGCGAACCGCGACGCGTACCCCGCCGGGTTTAGGCCGGGGTACGGGCGTTTCGCGAATTTCCCAGCTGCCGCGCTTAACGAGCCAGAGCGCCTTCATCGTTTGCATTGCCTTCATTTAACCAGCTATGGTGGCCAAGTTACATGCCTTGCGGCCGCGAAATGTCAAAATGCCTACTTTTTCATATCACAGTGTTTCACGGCGCCGGAGTTATGGTCGCGTTGCTGTGCCGCGAGCCACTGATGGATCGCGGAGACCATATCGCGATCCGTAGCTGCTGAATGTGATAGCGGCTCCGGTCGGAGTCTCGAAGTAGCGGACGGACACTGCTAGTGCGCGAGATTGCAACTGGTCTAAGCCGGGCATCGTTTTTCCGTGGATATATGCGGGGTCCGTGTAGTTGCCGCTTGTGAACCGCGCGGCTTCTTGGAGTAGGTGCGAGCGCACTAAAGCGATCTGGGTTTGATTCATGTCGCGAACCACGATCTCGAGGACGCCTCCGTTTGGGTCCGGCAAGAACATGTGCGTCGCTTGACTCTGATCGAAAGGCATGACTTGTGCGCCGTGCTGCATGACCATGCTTGCGTGGGAATCGTCTGCCCGTACGGTCAGGGGCGTGACTACGAACGCCAGAGCAACGACCGCGAGATGGGACCTATTTTTCATCGAGTACCTCAGACAGAAGAGATAGGGAATCGAGCAGGGCACCCCGCTTGTGTGCGGGGATCGCCTCGAAGATCTTCGAGAATCGCGCTTTACGAGATGCGGCAAGGCGCTTCACCGCTTTGGAGCCTGCGGCCGTGAGACGCAACTGAAAGAATCGCGTATCGCCTTCGTCCCGGGCACGATCGAGCCAGCCCCGTTGTTCGAGCATTTTTGCAAGGCGGCTAACCGTGCTCTTTTCCAAGTTAAGCCGAGACGCGAGCTCATTTTGGGAGATACCCGGATCATGCGATAGCTCAAAGAGCGCTTGCGCCTCCCCCACGGAGATCGGAGCACCGCAGGGCGTTTCATCCGGCTTGTGAAGACCAAGCGCTCGGATAAGGCCCACGATCCTTTGCTCGAAGGCAACCGCGGACGGCGCCGTAGTTCGATGAGTCAACTGTTGTAGTATACAACCATATCGGTCCTGAAGTCAACCGCAGTGGCTTTAGGCAGTGATAGGCGAAGAGGAGGCTACCTAAATGCACGCTGCCGCACCGCTCGATTTTTTGCTCGTCTGCCCGAACGCTCAGGGGTGTGACTACGAACGCGAGAGCGACGACCGCTAGATGGGGCTTATGTTTCATCGAGTACGTCAGACAAAGAGATAGGGAATCGAGCAGGGCATCCGCTTGCGTGCGGGGATCGCCTCGAATATCTTCGAGAATCGCGCTTTGCGAGATGCCCTTAGACGTGGTAGGCGAAAGAAAACTCGGCTTAAATGCGCACTGCCGTACTGCTCGTGCTTTTGTTGGTCTCGGCTTAGGTTATGCGGTGGTCTGGGCCTCCGGCACCGCCTTCTTCATTCCGCGCTTCGACTACGCGCTGGATTTTGGGGATGGTGTCAGAGGCCAGCCCAGTCGATTTAGGGAAAGATTTTCCGATGCAACGCCCGTTTTTGTCTCTGTGCCTCTTTGCTGCCGTCAGCGCTATCGGATGTTCGAGTTCAGGCGTTTCAGGTGTTGGCTCCCCGGTCGCTAGGGCGAGTGGTAATAGAGCTGCGCAGACACAGTCTTTCCAAGAGTTACACATCTTCAAGGACCGGCCTGACGGTGCGGAACCGGATGGCGGATTACTCTTTGACGGCGGAGTGCTTTACGGCACGACGTATCGAGGCGGCGATCGCAACGATGCCGGGACAGTTTACAAAATCACGCCGAGCGGGGAATACTCGATCATCCATCGCTTTGTTCGGCATGCGCCGTTCGGTCAGCGAGCGAACCCCGACGCCGGTCTTATCAGCGACCGTGCAGGCAATTTTTATGGCACCACGCTCGAGGGCGGACCGCTTCATAAGGGCACGGTATACAAGCTGAGCGGCCGCGGTCGATACACCATCTTGTACACGTTCACAGGTGGCGTTACCGATGGAGAATTTCCCCGCGCGCCCTTGCTTCGAGACGCCGGCGGCAACATTTACGGGGTGACTGAAGCCGGGGGCAACTACCTCTGCGAGGGAGGCGGATGTGGAATCGTCTTCAAGATCGATACTGCCGGCAACGAGTCCGTGGTCTATGCGTTTACCGGTGGGACCGATGGTCATGACCCCATCAGCGGCCTCGTGCGCGATCGCCAAGGGAATTTATACGGCACCACCATTAGCGGTGGGACTTCTAATTGCGCCGGCGAGGGGTGTGGAACAGCCTTCAAAATCGACACGAGCGGCAACGAAACGATCCTGCACCGGTTCACCGAGGGGCCTGACGGTGGGCACCCGGCCGGTATGCTACTTCTAGGTTCGGGCGGCAACCTGTATGGAACGACCGATTCCGGCGGAAGAGTAGATGCAGGCGGAACGGTCTTTAGAATCGACAAGGCCGGTAACGAAACGGTCCTCTATAATTTTACCGGCGGATCAGATGGCGCGGGCCCCTTCGGCGGTCTCTTTCAAGATGCGGCCGGCAATTTTTTCGGAACGACCGAGTTCGGTGGCGGCAGTACACAGTGCCAGTCTGGATGCGGGGCGGTGTTCGAGTTCGATTCGAGCGGTCGCGAAACGGTGCTGTACCGCTTCACCGGAAAAAAAGACGGAGCGTATCCGCTCGCTGGCGTGACTATGGACGCGGCCGGCTATATATACGGCACGGCGTCGGAGGGCGGCGACGGCAAATGCGCCCATGGCCTCGGTTGCGGGGTCGCGTTCAAACTGAAACCTTAACGCCGACCTCCGCGAGTGGAGGCGGACCTGAAGAAGCTCGGCGGGAGACCTTTCCTCCCGCTTTTGGGCGCCGTCGGCTACGCCGTTGTGGCTGAGGTCGGCTTCACGTTGGCGTTTACGACGAAGCAAATGACGACCGTATGGCCGCCGATCCGCATCGCTCCACCCCCCTTGCTCTGGGGATATCGCGTCTGGCCGGATTGTTTGGGTCGACGCATTCGCCAGTAACGCAATATACGCATGGTGCTCGATCGCTACGGCGATGCCTGCCGGTTCACTCAGCCCGGTCTGGCAAGCGCTGAATGGTTTCGATAGGCGCGACATTGTCGTTTGCTCGTGCCGAATATACGATGACGCTAGGTTCGCCTCTATCGTGCCGGAAACGGCGGTTGTCGTTCGCGACGTCCACAGCGCAGCGAAGGAAACGAAGTTTCTCTATTTAGCGCGCGCTGCCGCGTTGACGGCTTTCTTGGCAATCTTCGTCAGTAACTCGTCAGCCTTGGATTTCCTGCTCGAGCGTCTCTTTGAAGAGGTCGGGCGCTTGCAGCAATCGCATTTCTTTGGCCCAGGATATCAGCGTTCCATAGCGAGAGATCTCGTAGTGTTCGACCGCTTGCGCTCCCGCAAGCAAGCCGGCGTCCAACGCCGGATTGCCCTTGAAGTCTTCCATGACCGCGTTGCCTTCCTCGATGATACCGTCGATAGCGTCGCAAGTCTTTCCGCGCGCGGGTTTGCCGATAATCTCGAAGACACGTTCAATCCGCTCGACTTGGCCTTCGGTTTCGTCCCGATGGTGTAGGAACGCCTCGCGAAGCTCGTCCGAGTTAACGACTTTTGCCAGCTTCGGCAATGTTCGAAGAATCTTCTTTTCTGCATAGAACATGTCTCGAAGTGTTTCGTAAAACAGGTCGGTGAGCGTCTTGATCATGACTAACCTTTCATGGTGAAATTGGTTCGCAAGCGGCACCAGAGCTTATAACCCAGAGCGAATCACGTTAAACAATGGAGGTCGCCGCCTGCCGGTAATTGGTAAGGACTGTGCCGGTGCATAACCTTTAGAGTTCTGTTTAGTGGTGCAGAGCGAAGGGTAGAAAGCGCCGGAAAGCGAGGACTCATGTACGATAAAGACGATGCATTCGAATCCGAAATATACTACGACCGGGAGCCCGCCAGCGCGGCCGTCGACCGCCTTCACGGACTTGGCTACGGTCGCGATGACATTAGTGTGATGATGGACGACAAAACACGCGAGAAGGCATTCTCCGCGGTAGTGAGTGCCAAGGGCAGCGAAGGCCTTGCTGCCGGTGCTACCATAGGGGGCGTCCTCGGGGCGATCGTTGCGGGACTTACCGCCACGGGTAGCGTGGCCGCAATCGCGGGGACGGGTGGACTTGCCACGCCCCTGGTTGTAGGCCCGTTAGCGGCTGCGCTAGCCGGATTGGGGGCCGGCGCAGCGGGCGGCGGCATTGTCGGCGGACTCATCGGTGTCGGGATCGGCGAGAAACGCGCCAAAGACTATGAGAAGGGCTTGCGCGAGGGCGGAATTCTCGTCGCCGTCCGTCCGAAAACTAAAGAACATCGGGTGGACGTACGCAAGGCACTCGAGTCCGGCCGTTCGGCCAGCGACGATGGAGTCGACCGCGAGGTGGACTATGCCGGCGAGGCGCACTCCGAAACGCGAGCCTAAACTCGTAACGCGGAAAACAGTGACTGGTTTGTTGAACCAGCGACGTACGGGATCGGCCGAAGCCGACCCGTACGTCGCTTCGCAGTTCGCAGTCTACTGCGCGCGGGGTGCCCAAGGCCTCGCCAACCGGGCCGCACCTTGAAAATCATAGAGATGGCGGCCCGAATTCCTGATCCCTTGAATATCGTGCCCCGAGTCAGATTGATCTTTAAAGGTTGCCACTGAAGCCCGCTCCGCGCCCGCTGGGCGCGTGGGAGCGCCTCGAAAGGGCATACCAAGCCCGCAATTTTGCGGGAAGGACCCGGCAAAGACACCCTGTTCACCAGTGCCGTTGGCTTAAAACGGCCGATCGCGTCGCGGGCCTGCACGCGGGACTTAAGTCTTGGAACTTGCCTTTGTGGAGCGGACGGCGAGCACTCGCAGGGGATTGGTCAGCGCCCAGGGCCATGGTCGGCACCAGCCCCAGGGACGACGCGCAGGCAACACGCACTGGGGGCGTTTGAGGCCAGCCAGTCTTTTTCTGCCCACTTGACAGAAGCACAGCTGCTATGAATAATAGGCACCGTCAGGTTTTAGTTGCTCTCATAAACGGACCGCTTTTTGGGGGGAACCGAAGCATGCAAGAACTCAAGTTCGATCGAGCCGAAGCCGCAGTGCCGTGCTTTTTCCTAATCCAGCTAGAGGGCGAGTTTGACCTCGCGGAACGAGAGCGTCTGATCGACGCCTTTGCGATCGCCCAAAGCGCGCCGGTCGTGGTGGTTAACCTCCGTACAACGACTTATATCGACTCTACCGTCCTTCAATGTTTGTTCGCCTTGCAAGTAGCTACGCACAAGCGCGAGGCCAAGTTGATCTTAGTCGGGCTTCACGGGGCGGTCCTTCGCTTGTTTCAGATAACCGGTTTGTGCAACGTTTTCGACATTCGGGATACGCTTAGTGACGTGGTCGTTAGACGGAGCGCGGGCGCGACGGCTTACGGTGGAATCTCGCTCAATAGCAGAAAATAAGTCGGCATCGGCTCCGTGAGCCACCAGTAAGGCCGATACCCCTCCGGATGTCGTTCCCATATTTGGACAAAAACCAACTTGTGCAGTCTCTATCAAGGCGGCCGTTGTCGTATTTACCAGATTCGTGCGGCAAAGTACCTTGGAATCGCGTCATAATTTGTTCGGTTAGTCCCCGATTTTGCCGGCGCCCCATTGTGCCGCATTCGAATTGATGACAAGTTCCTGGTAAGTTGCCCTACCTTTCTTATGTTCCGGTTCCGATCAATCTCAGCTTTTCAGAATTAGTATATTGGCCCCGTGCAGTGGAGCACCACCTCAACGCGTCGACAACGGTCAAAAACTGCTTAAAAAGCCCTAATCCGCGTGTTTTACTCTCTTTATTATTGGGCAAAACGGCCGAAGTCTATTTGGAGGGACAATGAACAACGACTACGCCCCTTCCCCGCGGCCAGAGACCTGGGCTGCCTGGAACGTTAACTGGAGTGCGATATGGGTGGGTGCTATGGCCTCGCTTTCGGCGGCCTTGATCTTCGGTTTGCTAGGCACAGCCGTCGGCGCTACGACTCTAGAAAAATTCTCGTCATTGCGCACAGCGTCGCTTGTTGATGTTGCGGTGATAATCTGTGCCGCATTCTTTACTTTTGTAATCGGCGGGTGGGTCACCGGAAAAATCACCGGTGCGCGCTACTCGGAACCTACCATTCTTCATGCGGTTATCGCGTGGCTGGTCGCGACGCCGTTGTTGATCGCAATGCTTGCTATTGGCGCTGGCAATGCTTTCGGGGGCTGGTACGGCGGATTAGTTGTTTCACCGATCGGCGGAGCGATCGCGCAGCCAGCAACGCCTGATTTGGTGCGCAATACCGCGCTGGCAGCCCTTATCTCGCTGCTGGTGGGTCTTATCGGGAGCGTCATCGGAGGTTGGATGAGTTCAGGGGAACCGATGACATTCAACCATTATCGCAAGCGCAACGGGTACGTCGAAGCGCAGAAAGGAAGTGTTTAACCTCATGCCTTTGATTATTCTCTGGTTGCTAGGGGCCCCATTTGTTCTCCTCGTGATTCTATTCATTCTTGGCGTCGGCCGATGATAACGTATATCCTAAAAGGTCATCAGAAAAGAGCACCGGGACGTCGCGTCGATGCTAGACCAAGCCCAGGTGTGAGCCAGGGACGAAAGGCCGGCCGAGCTAGCGAAGCGTGCCCTTTCCACGCAAGTGCAGGTCGAGAGCGTCTGGTTTATTCGCGCGTTAGAAAAGATGCCGAAGAGGACGAACAGCTCGTTTACCGTTACGAGGCCGTACACCGAGCACAATGCAGCGGGCCCCTTACATTGTCATGCAAGGAGTCAGATTGATTCTAAGCTCGGCCGCTGGAATGCGGTTACGCGAGCCCCGCTTGCCGTAAAGCGCGGCGCCCTGTTTCGTCTTACCGCAAAAAGGAAAACGGCCGAAATCTCTTAAGAAATCGGACGTTTTGGATGGTGGAGATGGGACTCGAACCTCCGGCCCCTTACATGCGGGCGCCGCTCACGTCCTTGGCTTCGTCGACGCGCGGCGCAACGTGTTAGGCCTGGACTTCGGCTTGCGGCGGAATACGATCGCGCGCTCGCCGTGCTTCGCGAAGCTAGAGGTGCTAATGAGCTTGAAAAGCTCATGGCCGCTGGCGCGAGTATGAGCGAGGATGATGCCGTCTCGCAAGCGCACGCGCAGTATCATGCACTGGCGGTTTAGACGGCCTCGTCCTGCTCCGGAACTTTCTTCTGAACAGCCGACTACATCAGACTTCCCGCACGATTTCATTGGTGGAGATGGGGGGACTCGAACCCCCGACCCCTTACATGCGAAGCAACAAGTCGGTTTTTAACGGCCCTTGCTCCATCAGGTTTTTCTGCCCGTTAAGCCGCTTCTCCCCAATGCTCTCCCCACGGAGGACTGCTTCAAGAATCAGCTCCATAGCGGATCTCTCGCGTGGTTCGCAAGATTGAGTGTACTCAGATGGAGACAGCTGGCCGTGCGCGCATTTTCATCGTACCAGACGATGGGGACTCGGACAACGGGCCTCTTACCTGTGAAACTTAGAACAAAGAGTACTCAGGCAAAAAGCTCAAATAGACGAAAGCCTCGTAAACATCAACTTTCTCACATTTCGAATTTACAAAAGCTTCCCCGGATTTCCAGGCATTCCGCGGGAATGGTTGTCAAATCGTCGTCAAACTCCGCGGATGCCTTAGTCGGCATGGGGGGCGTCGAAGCTGTGCGGCTACCCCTCCGGCACAGCGTCCGTCAGACTACCGTGGCTGCGTCAAAGGCGCTTTGGAGAGTGCTTAATCCCGCAATCGGAGTCGAGCCGTGCAGCGAGCTGCTCGCGCACGCGCTCGATCGCATTCGGGTCGTCGGTCCAGTCGTGAAAATCGGCGGCAATCCCGCGGGTCTGCGCGTGCGCCCAGTCGCCCATTGCCACAACGCTCGAGCAACGCGACTTCGTCGGCGTCGTACATGCCATCGCGAATCCATTTTAAACGCATCGAGGGCTGCAGACCTTTGGTACCGACATCGTTGCCGGATACATGAGAATGCCCCTCACCGGCGTAGAGCGTGCCGCCCTGATTCGATTCGATGCTTCTCCACGGGTCGTGACCGGCGACGTAGCTGTACGCGTCAAGCGCCCAATGAGCTCGCCGGTGAGATCGAGGTTCCCGTCGATCAGCGCGACGATGGGGAAATCGCCCGGCGGGACGTCGACTTCCCACTTCGGCGAGTAGTCATCCTGGGAGAGCGCGGTGTAGAACCACGCGCGATCCCCGTGCTGGATAACTCTCTCCACCTCGGCCTTCGAGTGGTCGTACTCGGGGGCGAGCATCGGCCAGACGTCGACGTCGTCCTCGAGTTCGGAGATCGGTGCCATGGTGATCATGTTGAGCACGTTCGCTGCGTGCAAATTATGCGCCCAGCGTTTGATTATCGGAACGAGGCTAATCTTGAGATTCTTGCACGCGCCGATCTCGTCGGCAGATTGATCGTAGAGATAGGTCAGCGCCTGGTGCTCCGCCACGCGCTCGATCTCTTTGACGGAAGGCGGCTCGGACATCTTGCAATGGCCGTAGTATGCGCCGCTGTAGAAGCCGAGACCGATCATCTTTAGCCCGTACCGCTCGGCGAGCCAGCGCTCGGCATCGGTATTGACGGGAACGATCTGCACCCGATCGCGCAGTGCTTGCGCCTGTGTCGACAGAATGCCGTAGTCCTGCGAGCGCTGCAGGAAAAACGTCGAGTCGACGGTAGGGGCGTGCGGCATCGCGAAGCGCCACACGTGCAGCAACACGCGAACCGTCGCGGAGCCCTGATTGCCGCTCACGATAACGGTGCCCGCGTACTCGCCGGGAGGCGTGTCGTTCGACGTGATGACGTCAACCCAATACGGTTGAGTCTTTCCGCCGGCGATGTCGATCGGCTGCCCTCGCAGGCGGCTTGGTTTGGGCGGCTTTCCAGTCGCGTCGTCGATGAACGGAATCAAGCCGTCTGGATAGATCCCGGGGCCCAAGCTCTCGGGGTGTCCGTGCACCGGATTCGCCTTGGTGACGTTCGAGAAATGTTCGCGATAGAGCGTGCTTGCGATCGTCGTCGCTTTCACGCCGTTCGCATTGCGGAACGGCGAAGCCGAGAGACGCACGCCGGTCAAACCTCCCATTGGCGCCGTCACCGCGATTTGAAAACTCACGACATGATTGCGGGCCGCCAGGAGCCTGAATTCACGCGACCGGTTCGTCGGCGCCGTCGTCGGCCCGAGCCGGCGGGTCTGAGGAAGTGGCCTCCCAATGCTACCGGCGCGTCCTTTCAGAATCCAGGATGAGCCGTAGGCTGGCTTTTAATACCTTGAAGCGGCGCTTGCCCAGAGTTTTCTCCCAGTCCCCTTCAATTTCAGCGATGATGGCGCGGCCTCGCTCGATAATTCGCTCACCGCGGTCGGTCGTAAAAATCAGTTTTGAGCGACGGTCTCTTGGATTTGGCAAACGGACGACATATCCGGAAGCTTCCAGGTCGTCGATAAGTTCTTTCATCGCCGGTGTCGTCATACGCGCCTTGGCGGCCAGCTCAGTCAGCGTACTGCCTTCATCCTCAATGTAGATAAAAATTGGCGAATGCGCAGCGCGAATCTGACCTTGCGTTTCGGCGCGAAGCCGGTCCGTGATCTGCCCCACGAAGGAAGCATAGATGGGGCCGACGAGCCGCCCGAGCGACGCGGGATCGGGGGGCGGAGCCACGCGCCGGCGGGGCCGGCTATTTGACCTTGACAAGAAGAGCCACCTCACGTATTGTTAGGGAACCTTACTATATGCTTAGGGACCCTTATTAGTTCTCCAGCCACCGTTGCGGTCCTCGATGTACGGCTTGTCGGTCGCGGCGGTAAGCAATGTGAACTTTGATGGCCCCTAACTCTCGGAGAATTATTCATGAAAGTTCTGAGCGCAGCTTCCCTCCTGGCATTTGGCTTCATCGCTGGATGCACGGGATCCACGCCGAACACTACTCCGCCGGCGCCGCCGGCGATGACTTGGACATTGCAGGCGGGCGCGTCAAGCGCGCACGAGGCCAATCAAGGTTTGCAATTCTACACGACCTCAATCACCATCGATGCTGGGGACAGCATAACTTGGGGCTTTCCGGCGGGCGAGCCTCACACGGTCACATTCCTAGGAAATCGCAAATCGTTGCCGCCACCCACCGACCCCACCGTGCCTATCCCTGCGGGCGGTTCTATTTACGACGGCTCCACGTACACGAGCTCGGGATTCAAGTTGCTTGGCGGCAGCTACACGCTAACGTTTCCAAAGCCCGGTGCGTACAAGTACTACTGCCTTCTCCATGGTGGATTGAAGGGCGGTATGGTCGGAAGTATCACGGTGCAGACTGCCGGCGCTCCTTATCCGCGAGGACAGAAGCAGTATACTAGCGCGGCGCAGGACATGATCTCGAGCGACCTCGCGAACGCCGCGGCGTCGGTCAACGAGTTCCCCTATCGAGTTGGCGGAACGCACCTTGCTGCCGGAATTGCTCCGAAGTTGAATACGGGGCCGCCTTCGACGTCTACGGTCGTGCGCTTCCTCGATAGTAAGTCGAGTAGCGATCAGAGCGTCGCCATTGCCGTGGGAGCGACGATAACCTGGACGAATCTTTCGAACAACTTTCCGCACACCGTGACGCTCGGAATTGCCGGGCGGCGGTTTCCGAATCTGCCCCCGTTCTCGCCGCCATCCGGCGGAACGACGTATGACGGAACCGTGGTGACGAACTCCGGTCCCTTGTTTCCGGGACAAAGCTACAGGCTGACCTTCATTAAGGCCGGCACCTACACGTACCACTGCCTCTTTCATGACGATACCGAGAACATGATCGGCACGGTCAGCGTACGCTAAGTCAAGCGTGGTAAAGCGGCGCAGCGCATCGCGAAGCAAGCGGTTCGCGGATCGTGCGTCGCCGGGGACGTCGAACTGCGCAAACGGCCGTCCTCCAGGGACCGCCGAACGGCCCGTATTGTTTGACCGTTTCGTTAGGCACGGGGGTCACGGTGGTCAGCACGATGGAATTGACGTACGAACTGCACTTACCGCTGAGCAGCAGCCCAACGCGACCGCAGCGTCGTCGACCCGCCGCGACAGGGCTTTGCCCCCGTGAGCTGCGCGACTCGGATACTGCGCAGACCTCTCCCCATAGTTCTCCCCATTTTTGCTGAAGATAGACGAAGAAAGACGAGGTCAGACGGCCTCGTCTCTCTCCAGTCTGTTCGCTCGAAAAGCCGACGGCATCAGGCTTTCCGCACGATTTCAATGGTGGAGATGCGGGGACTCGAACCCCGGACCCCTTACATGCGAAGCAACAAGTCGGCTTTTAACGGCCCTTGCTCCATCAGGGTTTTCGAGCCGTTAAGCAGCCTACTCCCCATTTTTCTCCCCACGGAGGACCGCGTCAGGGATCGTCTCGATGACGGTTTTCGCTTGATGCGCCGCGTGTAAAACAATACCCTCGGCATGCGCTCACATGTGCATCGCGCCTTGAGAACCCTGCTGCATAAACTCGATATGACTGACGACGCCGTTCCAGTCATCCGGCGGAATGCGGAGATCGCTTTGGAACGGGCATTGCAGCTCGAACAGCAGAACCATGGTCGTCGTTATGATGATCGCCACGGCGGAAGTCATCATGAGATGTACGGTTTCATTTTCAAGCCCGAAGAGCCAGCAGAAACCCACGATGCACGCCGCGCCGACCATCAAGACGAGCCACTCGAACGGCGCCATTCCCCAGCGGTTTCCGGAGAGCCGGCGCTGGCGATAGTCGTGTAGCGCGCCGAGCTGCTGCAACGTCGCACTCTGCGCGTTTGCCTCCTTGAGGTTGCGGGGATTGAAGGCGCCGGTTGCTCCGATGGCATCCATCACGATCACGTCAGCGTCTTTGTCGAATCCACCGCTTCGCATCGCAGGCCACTCCCTCTCCAGCATAGCGTTCGCATAGAGGAGCATATCGTGCCGTACGCGCGAGCGTTCTTCGGCCGGCAGTCCGACCGATGTGTGCCAGGCGTCGGTTGACGCGGCAGTCTCCTGCGCCACGAGCTGACTGGAATCCGCGAAGTGCTGCCACGCGATCACCGTCATAAAACCGAGCAGGACGCCGTAGAGCGCTCCGACGATCGAGACGATGAAGCCGCCGACCTCGTTGTGCCTTACGAAATCCAACTGGTTGAAGCGGCGATGCACGTACCATTGTCCTGAGCATGCCAGCGCGACCGCCGTGGTCGTCGCCCAAAGCAGCAACCAGACCGCGTGCATGCGAAGAAACGATTCCGGCCCGGAGCGGGCGACCGCGGCGGCAGCGGCACAGCTTATCACTGCGTACGCCCCGGCGATGGCCGCCCAGTTCGGGGGCTGGTGAGTACGTTCTCGTGCCTCGATCACGGCAGGCGCGGGCCCCATCCCGGAAAGAGTGAGCGGTCGATATCCGGCGGCGAGGGGGGGTACTTTCGACTAACAAGCATGGGCTTTGTTCCTTTTAAGGGCGGGTCGCGGCGCTCGCTCTGAGGCCGGTAGAGAGCATGCCCCAATCCGCGGGTACTTGGAACCGATAGTCGTATGAATTAGTCGTATAAATCGCCGAGATGCGAAACGCCGCCGGTCCCACGTCGTTCGGTGCGCTGCTGCGCGACTTTCGTCTTGCAGCCGGGCTTTCGCAAGACGCCCTCGCCGAACGCGCGTCGATGAGCGCCGACGGAATCAGCGCGCTCGAACGCGGGGTCAACAAGGCACCGCAGCGTGAAACGCTCGCGCTGCTTTTGGAGGCTCTGCAGCTCGACCCGCAACAGCGTCAAGCGATCGAAGTCGCCACCAAGCGGCCTTCACGCCCGCGCCGATCCGCAGCGCGAGCCGGCAAGCACAATCTGCCGCGTCTGCCGTCGCCCCTCTTCGGGCGCGCACGCGAACTTTCCGAGATCCGGGGCCTCGTCGCGGCCTCGCAGGTCGTCACGCTGACAGGCACCGGGGGTGTCGGGAAAACGCGTCTGGCGATTGAGGCAGGTTATGCAGCCCACGGCGAGTTCGACGACGGCGTATGGCTCGTCGACCTGGCCGCGGTGCGCGATCCGACCGACGTGCCCTCTGCGCTGGCCTACACGTTCGGCGTCCGCGAGCGTTCCAATGCGACGCCGCTCGATGCCGTGGCCGGCGCGCTCGGGCGAAAGAAGACGCTAATAATCCTCGATAACTGCGAGCAGGTCGTTACCGCGGCGGCCGACGCCGTTGAGAAGATCTCATCCGAGTGCGCAGATGTGCGCATCTTGGCAACGAGCCGGCAGCCGTTGGAAGTCGCCGGCGAACGAACGTACCGTCTCGCATCGTTGAGCGTTGAAGCCTCCGTCGAGCTCTTCACCGAGGTTGCGACCCGCGCCGATGCGTCGTTTTTGCTTGGAGACGAACGGCCGATCGTCGAGCGAATCTGCCGGCGGCTCGATGGGATCGCGCTTGCGGTCGAGCTGGCAGCGGCGCGCGTGAAATTGATCAGCTTGTCGCAGATCGAGGAGCTCTTATCCGAACGCTTTGCCGTGCTCGGCGGCGGGGGGCGAGTTGCGCGCCATCAAACGATGCTGGCCCTCGTAGATTGGAGCTACGATCTTCTCTCCGACGAGGAGCGAGCGCTCTTTGCACGCCTCTCCGTTTTTCCAGCCGAGTTTTCGCTCGAAGCGGTGCTAGCCGTCTGCAGCGGCGACGGCATCGCAAAGACGCGCATTCTCGACATCCTCGGCTCGCTCGTGGACAAGTCCCTGCTCACGAGCGAGCGGCAGGGAAAGCTGCGGCGCTTTCGGTTGCTCGAAACGATGCGGGCGTACGCGCTCGAAAAGCTCGGCGATCGAATCGGTCCGCTGTATCAAAAGCATGCTCAGTATTATTTCAAACTCGTCGACGATATCGAGTGGAGTAAACCCAGTTTTGAGGAGCTCCTTGAAGCGGATTACGACAATCTGCGGCGCGCCCTGGAGTGGACGATCGACGAAGGGGGCGATCCCGCGTTAGGCGTTCGTTTGCTCACGGGAATGCGAGAGTTTCTCTTGCTGCGGGGCTTCGGTGTGGATGCGGCGAGACGCGCCGAGCGCGCCCTGGCCGGCGCAACGCCGCTGCCAAAGCCGCTCCAAGCGATGGCTTGGGAGATGATTGCGGGTATGCGCGGGGATTTGCTTCTTCCGGCGCAGGCGCTTGAAGCTACTGGGCGGGTACTGCAGCTTTACGAAGAGCTCGGCGATCGGGCTGGAATCGCGCGCTCGCTCCGCCATCGCGGCGTCGCGCAACTGAGGCTTGGACGGTACGCCGAGGCCGAGAAAGATCTGCGTCGGGCGCTCGAGCTGAGTAAGGCCTATTGTAACCGGCGCGATGTGGCGCGCGCGTTAGGCTCCATCGGCGTAGTGCTTGAATTGACGGGCCAGTTCGCGGAAGGGCGCCGGGCCGTGCTCGAAATGCTCGAAACGGCGCGTGAACTTGGCGACCAGCGAGGGTTGTGGATCGCGATCACAAACCTGGCCGAGTCTGAGTTCGTGGCGGGTGAGACCCAAAGCGCCGCCGCGCGGCTCGAAGAACTGCTCGCGGGCAAGCTGGCCCGCAAGAACATTCGGCTTCGGGCGCACACGGAATCCAATTTGTCGGTCTATCTCATTGTGCTCCACCGTGAAGACGAGGCTCGAGCGGTGGCGCGTGCCGCGGTCTTCGATGCGCGTGAAGCCGGCGATACCGGGATGATGGCATGTGCGATCGGAACGCTGGCGACGGTGCGATCGAGTAGCGATCCGCGGAGCGCCGCCAAGCTCATCGGCTACGTCGACGGCGTATTCTCCGCCGGGTACATTCGCGAATACACCGAGCGGTACTCGCAAGCACTCCTGATGGAGAGGCTCCACAAAACGCTCGGCGACGATCAGATTGCGGCGCTAGCCCGCGAAGGCGCGGCGATGACGGAGTCACAAGCCGTTCGGCTCGCTACTCATGCCGTACGACCCGCCGCTGCAAAAATCTAGCCTGTACGACGTTGACCGCAACGCTGCATCAACAGCGGGCTCGCCATCGCGCTGAAGAGTTTAGCCGAGTGTTACCGCTGCAGAGTCATAACGTGATCTATTTGCCGGAGAACTGCTTGCGATAGGAGGTCCCGTTTGCCGCTCCAACGCGGGGCGGGCGCGACTGCCGGTCCGGAGCACGGAAACCACTCACGATGCCAACTCGACAAGTGTTGGCGGAACGGCGTGGAAATTCTTACTAAGATCTATTGGTGGCGACGGAAGCTGTTGTGAATTTCGATTAGACGATTTACTTCTAAATTAGCATCAATGTACGCAAGGCGGGCTGATTCGAACTCAGCCGAATCTACCTTGCGGGAGATGCGGACCTGGCGCTTCGGCACACGAATGTCGCGCTCGCCATTTGGCGCGCAACCGGCCAACGCGCACTTGCCAAGGATCTCTGCAACATGTCGGTCTATCTCGCTTCGTTGGCTCGGTACGACGAGGCAGAGAACGTCGCATGCGAAGCGTTGAAAATCGCACGCGAACGCGGCGAAGATGCCGCCACTGCATGGGCCTTGCAGCACCTCGGCGCCATCGCGGCGTTCCGACCGAAAATCGAAGCTGAACAAGGCCGCACAGCGCACGAACGCGCCGCCCGAGTTCTCGGTTATGTCGACGCGCGACTCGTGGCGCTGGGATCGGGCCGGCTCTTCGCGGGGGAACAGGAATACGATCGCCTACTCGCCCTGCTACGCGACGCGCTTGGCGGACAAGCGGTCGCAGATCTCATGGCCGAGGCTGCGGCGATGACGGAGGATTCGTTGAACTCCTTCGTTACCCGGGTAGAACCGTGGGACTGAGAAAGCCGGAACGCCCTTTACCGCCGACATTGACTCGATAGGTCGCGATGGCGAAATAGCCAAGGTCGGCCCGTGCGAAGATGATGCGTTTTTCCATCGCGCGAGAACCTGGGGTAGATATCGCTGAAGCCCGGATCCGTGAGTATCCGGAGTTCAGCGTGTAGCCGTCGCCGCCGCCGGCGATTCGGTAAATTTGCCAGTCTAATTTCCAAATGGACGTCGCGATCGATTGGATCGTCCTTAAGGCCGTCTCGAAAGGAGCGCTCCGCCATGTGACTTGGCAACTCTTTCATGACAAACGTAAACCAGCGTTCGAACTCCGAGCCATTGGAGTGAGAGGATACTGCTTGAAGACCAGCAAGCTGGCTGCTCCGGTTGCTCGATCGTAACTGGCGCAGCGCAAATACCGCTGTGATCACAAAGACAAGAAATGTGCCAACCGATGCGGAAGCCTGAATTCCAGTAATCATTAGACCAGTAACATGGCCCGGTCGGGAAAGGCTAATCACCGTTTTCTCAAGCGCTCATCCCACGCATCGTCGGTCTCAAAGGGTACGTCGTAGCGGAGCGTCCTCTCCGCTGTTGTGCGAACGCCCGGCGTGGGAGTGTGCGGGCGAAGTTTCCCGTCGTGCATGAGGTGCTGGACCGTAACTCCATGGAGGAGCAATGCCGCGTCTGAAATGAGTCGGCGGTGGCAACGCCACCAAACGGTTTCCGAACACATGATTGCGAGCCGCGAGGCCATGGCTTGCCCGAGAAGTTCACACAGTGCGACTGAGAACAAGTTGGTCTCCATGTAATCTGCGTACGCTCGAAATGAAGGGTTGCGCAGCGCGACATTAGGACTATTGCGATGAACCTTTCGGAAGCCGCCGAGGGCCGGTTCCCAGCGATACGAGCTTCCGCTGGTTTCCGGGATCCAACGTTGCATTTCCTCGCGCCAAAACTGGGGATGACGGCGGCTTCTAGGAACGCTGCGGACGTCGACGAGCGACTCGATCGAGGCTTCGCGAATGAGCCGCGCTAGTTCTTCCGCAGTCGCAGTTCCATGACCGAGCGTGAGCAGCCGCCCCACTCGCCGCATTGATCCTTTAAGCTCAATGGTTCCTGACGGGTACTCGCCCGAGGCGACGCACCGGGATCCGCCGACATCGACTCCGACGGACATGCGATGGCTCACCCCACCACGAGCTACGTGAGCGGCGAGGGATGCTTTGGTTCGTAGAGGCCGAGCTTGTCGCCGCCGGGGAGTTCGAGCGTCGTCACCAAACCCCAGCCGCGGTCGGCGACCGGTTTCGTTTTGATTCCCTTGTTCTCGAACTGCTGTGCCGTCGCGGCGATGTCGTCGCAGATCAGCCAGAGTTCCTGTTCGGGGTCGTCTTCCGTCGCATGCACGGCGAGTTCCGTCGGCGGTGCGGCGAAGAAGAGCCGCCCGTTACCGGCGTCGACGTAGTGCAGGTCGAGCACGTCCTTGAGAAAGTCGTACATCTCCTTGGAGTGCTTGGTGTAGAAGATCGCGTGGATG
Organism: Vulcanimicrobiota bacterium; assembly: GCA_963739845.1. Taxonomy (GTDB): domain Bacteria; phylum Vulcanimicrobiota; class Vulcanimicrobiia; order Vulcanimicrobiales; family Vulcanimicrobiaceae; genus Cybelea. The sequence continues at coordinate 1,453,663 of CAVUBQ010000002.1, forward strand.
CCGGTGATCACTATGTCCCCTCTTCCCTCGAACTACGCGCGCTTCGCGCAGGATGACCACTACTACGGCGCTTCGCGAAGCTCCGCTCGGATGACGTTAGAGCCGTCCAACGCTGCCGTTATTAGTGCGTGGCTCGTCGAAGACCGCGCGAATGCCGGAAGGCACACCGGGCGCTCCCAACGTGACGAGCCTAGATAGGAGCCAGGACGCGAGACGAACGCGTCATTCAGCGGAGTTTAAGCATCCTCAGCAGAGGCCAGACAGCAGAGCACCAGGTCGCCCTTGGCACTCGAAAGCGCTAGCCATCGCTTCGGCTCCGGGCCCGATCTTCACACCACGTGGTAATCGACTCGCGAACCGGACAGATCGTAGAGAGTTTCTCGGACGAGGCGACGCGAACAGATACGTCATGGAACGCGGCGGTTTCGGCGGCGGCGTCGTCGGCTCGTACAACAACGAAACCAGCGACATGGGGCACCTGATCGACGACGAGGCGAACAAGATCATGGCCACCATCGATCCGAGCCGCTTCAACTCCGGGCCGGCCGTGCCAACGCTTCGAGGACGAACATGAACGTACAGGTCGGCCAGCAGTTCGACATCATCAAGGTGAAGTGATCGTCGGGGCGTGGGCGAAGGCTCGCTCGGCACCCCCGTGTACTCGTTGGCGAACTTCTTAAGGAGGATTTCTCTCATGAAAAGTGCTGCTGCCATCGCCTACTTCGCCGGCTCCTCGGCGCTCGTCGCGCTCCTCACCGCGTGCGGCGGCGCCACGCCGCCGGCGTCGACTCCCTCCGGCCCGGTCTCGCTTCAAGCGATCGGTCGCATTGCATCGCTTCCGATGCGGTCGGGTGTGACGAAGCGCTCGTGGATGTCCCCCGCCGCGAAGAGCGAGGGGATTATTTACGTCAGCCAGCTGGCCAATCCCGGGGTCTTCGGGTTCTCCGCGACGACCTTCTAAGAGTTAGGCGAGATCCCTCGGGTTTACGCAGCCGTTCGCGATGTGCGTCGATGCAGCGCAGAATATCTACGTGCCCGTGCCGTGAACGATAATCTCACCGAGTACGCCCACGGCTCGTTCGAGCCGATTCGGACGCTGGCGGACCACCAAGGGACGCCCACCGGTTGCGCCGTCGACCTCGCGACGGGCGACCTCGCCATCGCTAACTTTTCGGGCCCGAGCAGTAACGATGGCAACGTGACCTATCGCGGCGCCAAAGGAAGCCCGACGAAGTTCACGATCCCCAATCTTAGGCACTGCTCGACGGTCGCGTACGACAATACCAGCAATCTCTTCGTCGACGGCGTGAACCTGAGCATCTCGTCGTTGGCCGAGCTCCCGAAGGGCAAGACGGCGTTCAAGGCGTTGCAGATGAATCAGACGATCTCGGAACCGGGAGGCATAGCTTGGGACGGACAGTTCCTCGCCTACGCCGACCAGGACGCCGCCGTCATCTACCAGTTCAAGATATCGGGGTCAAAGGCAAACGTACAGGGCTCGACGACGCTCAGCACTGGGGGCAGCAACATCTTTCAGATCAAAGTGCCCCACTTGGCCACTGCACCCACCTTCCCTCCGCTCGCATGCCAAAAAAAAGCGCGCGGCAGTTCATCGCGCGCTTGATTTGCTGCTTGCGGCAAGCGCTCACATATCGTATGCGGGCCGCTCCGGGTGAAGGCCACGATAGGCGTCTGAAGAGGCTCGCGGCTTTCGAAAAGTCCGGAGGTAGGTGCTGTCGACGCGAGATCGGCGCCGGGAGTTTAGCTGAGAAATATGCTCGATGTACAATGCGCGTAACTTCGGCGAAGACGACGCATCCATTTCCCTATTAGGTAGGCTGAGTTGCGACTAACTCTTCTGGATTCCGAAGAAGGGCTTAGAGGCGGTCCTATTGGCCGATGACAACGAGCCCTAAGCCAAGTGGCGTCCCTGTATAACTTATCGCCGCATTGGCGATGCTTCCGGCTGCGACGTAGAACATTCCCGATAGAAGATGAGTATTAATTCCTTGAACGGCGATTTGAGTAATCGTTGAAACTGACGGCCATGCGTAAAATGTTATCGGCCCAAAGTAGCCAAAGTTACTGCCATTGAACGTTGCGCCGGAGATAGGGCCACCCGTCGGAGTAAGATGAACGCCCTGGTCGTTGTAGCCCGCACAATCTGTAACTTCAACATTCGAAATGTTTGCCACGGGCCCGCTGATGGCAATAGCAGTATTATACGCCCACGAACCGCGAGCATTACAGTTTCGGATGAAAATATCCGTGACCGCTGTAGTCGCGCCATTAACGACAATCCCGTTCGTGCCTCCGCGGACATCACAGGCGTCGATGATAACGTCTGAAGCGCCCCCATTTACATAAACCCCATAGAGATTATTGTTATCGCACATGCAGCCGCTGATGATGACCGACGATGCGTTACTATCGACTAGAATGCCGCCATCTTGTGTCGGCGAGCTGCTTTGGTTCGCGATATCGATGTACTGGTAGGAGCCCAAGCACAGAGCACCGACAATTCTGACGTTCTGTGCCCCTTTGACCCAAATGCCGTAAGAGTTTGCCGAGCCGGTCGGCTTTGTGTTGTTACCTGCGTACATGCCGCCGAGCACTTCGATATTCGCAGGAAGTAGATGGGGTGTCGTAGTTACGCCATTGATTTGCAAACCTGGACCTGGCCACCGCGCAGAGTAGCATGAGACAAATCGCACGGTATTAACCTGACCGGATGATGCATCCACTAGAATGCCGGGCCCCTTGGTCCCGGTAATATTAGCCTGCGCTGTCAACTCGAAGAAGCACCCCGTGAACACAACCTGAGCGACCGCCGTCGCACCCGGCACGCCCGGCGACGCAGGCTGCGGTTGAATCAAGCAGCACTTTCCGAGATTTCCGTTTGCATCTGGACCTGTGTATACCGTACAGGCCGTAAAGTTCAAATGCACGGCATTATGCCCGGTTGGTCCGGGCATAATCAATATGCCGTATGTAAATCCATCGATGTGCGTATTGTGCACAAAAATCTCGTCGCTGCCTTGAATGTTGAGTCCCGTCGAGCCTTTCGGCCCCGAAGGCCCCACTGAGAATAAGCAGTCAGTAATGAAGACTTCTTTTGCTGCGTCTCCACCAACCGCGTTCCCGAGAATAATCGCGGTGCCCGCATTTTCGTCGTATTTGAAAAGACATTGGAGTACGCTAATCTGAAGACCGTCTTCGGCCAGAAGCCCGACCGGGCAATCTTGAAAAATGCAGCGGACAGCGCGAATGTTTTCTGCACTGCCGCCCGACAGCAGATGAATCGCGGCTGGTGGATTGGTGAAAGTCCCCGGCGGTGATTGATATTGGAATGTTAAGTCTTCAAACGTTATGCCTCCGGTATTATCCCCGGCCGCGCCATTTGATATTGCGAACATGTCGCCAACGTCGCTAGTGATGTCCGCCGGGTCCACAATCAATTTACGTTTCCCGTACCTAGAAAGCGGAGCGGCCAGTTACAATTAATCGTAACTACGGCGGTGTCTCCGGCGGGTACTTGAAAGTGATACACGGACCCAGCGTCCGGGCCACCTGGGCCTGGCGGGGGCACAACGCTGTGCCCTGGGAAGAGAATCGTGGCACCGAAAGGAGAGTTTGGGCATTTACCAGCCGCTGTGAAGGCTTGCGCTAGCTCGATAATCCCTCGAAGAACCTGGGTATTCTGTGCTCCTTTTGTTGGATCGCCTGCGAGGAGCCCGACATAGGGGCCGGTAACGCTGACCCAATCCTCAACCACATTAAAGATGCCTGGTTCCGAATAGACGATTGACATCTCGGCTCCCCTCCTGAAATTGTTAATTCGTGTCCGGTTCGCTCACGGTCACGCCATTGATATGCAAACCGCGCTGATAGCTTCCAAAATCAAACGTTTTGACACGGGAATTACCTTTAGGATAATCCCAAAGTCCGAGGTTTCGGGCTTGGTCGCCTTTGTTGCTGTACGGGATGAGAACATGGCTGTTGTAAATCCACGATTGCATTGGCCATCTACTAATGCCCTTAATATTAATTGTCTTCGCGACGTTTGCCGCGGAGCCCGAAATCGTCAGCCTCGAAATCCTCGGATGACGCTTGACCCGCCCTTCATAAGTGATGTATTTCCCGTCCCATTGGACCTGACCGGGCGGCCCGACGGACTCAGGTATGGACAGTTTCATAAATAGCGAGTTTTCGGCGGGCAGTTCAGAAAAGCCGGGCGTCACCCCGGTGCTGTATCCCGACACAAAAAGATTGCCTGCTGAATCGTAACCGCATGCAGACGAGTCCACCCCCGATGAGTAGAGCGTTGGCATACCCTGAGATTTAGCAAAGACCGCAATATCGGCATTCTGGCCGAGGAAGTCAATGGCGAGATTGCTTGTCGTAGGATCAACCGAACAACCGTGTGCGTCAGTTCCAGGTAGGCTGAGCGTTTCGAATGGCGTGGAGTCGCCATGGTGATACGCAACAACGGCATTATCACTAGCTATAAACACATCGCCTTGTCCGTTCGAACATATTGCACTCCCAGATGTAGGCAACGTTCCGATGACAGTACCCTGCGTATATGACAAGACGCAGGTTCCTCCGCAGCCGCCGACGGCGTAGACAAGAACCTCGTTATTTGCGTGTTTAGATAACGGAGCGCGCGGACTTAACGGGCGTTCGGCTGTGAGCGCCGCGTTAGGAGTCGGGGATACTCCCGAAGAGTACCCGCATCCGCCGAGCGTCGCGCTAAAGAGCCCGACGCATAAAGCGCAGGCCAGACCTGATAGAAGCCGCATAACCTTTTCTCCCTTCCCGCGAGGAACGTAATGCCTAGCGCGGTCGTTTCACGCTTCCCCCGATGCTTTGGGCCGCCCTGTTGACTACAGTCATAAATGACCCTGAACCTACAAATCCTCGACCGGCGGGACTCGCGAAAAATCGGCAAAAACTCTCTCCCGATACCCGGAGGTTTTGCCCGTGCGAAACGCCACTCCCCCGAGCAGATCGCCGTAGGCGCAGCGGCAATCCTGGCTTCCCAATATTTCACCAAACAACAGCAAGCATCACACTTCAAGCGCAGAGGATAGCTGCCGATAAGGTACTCAAACAGATGGACTTCGACCGCCTCAACCACGGCGTTTTCAATCAGGTCGCGGCGCTCGTTTCGGAAGTCGGCAAGTTCGTGTACCAATACAGGACGCTTTCGCCCGTCGATTGGACTAAAATGCGGCCGACGGTTGACCGCCTGCTCGACCGGATATATCAATCAGACATTCCATGCGCGCTCACGGCAAGTCAGGCGACGGCTCTCTACCGGGCGGCGGGTTCCATCGAGGTCGCCTATCTGTTTACTCTTCAACAGCCATGGGGAGGAGCTACTGAACAGAAATATGAGCCGTTTGAAGCGATTCGTCTCGTTAAAGCTACGTTCAAGGACCCGTGTGAGAAAGTTGCGGAGTTCTGGCGCGAAATGGATACGAATAAAAAGCGCAAAGATACCAGGCAGCCGCTGACGCCGGAGAAAGTTTGGGTCCGAGTTTCAAATGACGTGGCTAAGTGAGGTATTTTCGGACATAAGCACCCGTGAGGCCGCGTCTATTGAGGATGTGTCGTATCTCGTCCTGGCGCAAGCGAAAGCCCAAGACCATGAGTTCAGCCCGTACAATATCATAAACTCCCTTCGCTATAGCCCGCCGCCGCTTCGGCCGGTCAGACAACACGGCGACGTTGAAGCCATTGAGAAGGTTCTTGCCGAGGCGGTCGTATGGCTCGAGTCCGAGGGCCTTATTGTCGCTTTCACTGACCCGAACGGCAACTGGTACGCAGTATCGAGGCGAGGGCGGGCGATTCAGAGTCCGAAGGATTTGTCGTCATACGCAAAGCGAGCGTATCTGCCGAAGGAAGTGCTACGCGACGACATAGCGGAGGTCGCACTCTCGCCGTTCCTATGTTGTAGTGCTCCCCGCTTATGGAACACTCAGTTCGGCTTGCGCGGGTTGGCTCTTAGCGGCCTGATGATACATTCTCTCGAACTCGGCCGGAGACCGCTTTCCGAGCGAGCTGTGTGACCGATTCTCGTTGTAGTCGTGGATAAACGCACCGATCGATTTGCCAGCGTCCTCGAAGTCGACATAGGCGCGAACCCAGATTTCTTCGCGTTTAAGCGTTCCGATGAAGCGCTCGCACACCGGATTATCGGTTGGTGTGCCCGGCCGACTCCAGCTCTGCTTCAGCTCTCGCTCAAGCAATGCGTCTTGGTAGCCGGAACTTCCGTACTGGCTTCCGCGATCGGAATGGTGAACCAGCGTCGCTTTGGGTCGACGGGAGACAATCGCCATCTGCAACGCCTCGAGCGTCAACTCAGTGCTAATCCTTGTTCCGAGCGCCCAACCGACGCATCTCCGACTGAATGCGTCGACCATGACGGCCAAGTAGATCCAGTACGACCGCAATCGCACGTAGGTGATGTCAGTGACCCACAGCTGATCGGGGGCCGTTGGGTTAAACCGCGAAAGATTCGCAAGCTCGCCGGCTGCGTGTCCGCCCCGCCACTTAGGGCGCCTCAACGGCTTATGTTGCAAGTCGTGCGAACGCATAAGCCGCAGCGTCCTTTTGATGTTGATAACAATGCGCTTTCGGCGAAGGCGATTCGTGACTTGGCGATAGCCGTATCGCGGATGCTTGATCAGAATATCCTTGATAGCGGCGACGACCCGCAGATCGCCTTTGCGCAGCGGCGGCTGCGCCGGGCGATAGAAGGCCGATCGAGGAATGTTGAACGCCCGCGAAAAGATCGTGATCGTCAAGCGCACCATACCGTATGGCGTTGGAACCACCGTGCCGGTGAGCTCCTTGGCCAGCGCGAGGCAGGCTATGCGCCTTTGTCGCGGGCTAAGTCCTTGATGCGCTGCAACGCTTTTTTTAGCACGAGGTTTTCGGCGGCCATCTGCCCCAGCTGGCGTTCCAACTCGCCGATCTTCGCGTTATCGGTGTACGCTTTGCCGCGGCCGGCAAACGCATCTTTCTGGTATGCTTTGAAATCGCGTACCCATTTGCGCACAACTTCGGGATGCAGATCGTTCGCCTTGGCGACTTGGCTGGCGACGGCGCCTTTCAAGATCGATTCGACAATCTGCATCTTGAACTCGCGGCTGAAGCGACGGTAGGACCTTGGCATGACTCCCTCCAAGCGGGTAGGCAAGCCATTCTTTCTGTGTCAGGGACGGGGAGCACTACACTCCCCGGCGCTAAGGGCAGACATTTTAGAAGCGTGATCAGACACTGTTTCTGTGATTAAGCCGTCCAAAAAGCGCCCGACAATCCTTGCTGGCATCACCCTCTCGTCAGTGGCTCTATTATGTGCGTGGCTTTGGTTCTCACCAAGGCGTCCGCCCGATCTCATCGGCGGCCACGACGGCCCGCATCGCCGGTGCCAACTCCGGGACACGGCGACAACAGCAAACGGTAAAGGCGAGGTTGCGGTCCTGCGCTTGGCAAACTGCCCTGGCGACCTGGGGGACAGGCACCGTGTACTATGCGGTCTTCGTCCATAAGGACGACGCAGCTAACGCTGAGAGCAACATTGCATTTGAGTACGAGCCGGGATACCTATTTTACGCTCCCGCTCCGGACCCTACGATCAAGTGGACGACGGATTCCACTCTAGCGATTACTGCCAGGGGCGCCCTTGACGACGTCCTTAAGGAGCGGAGACACATCGGGAATACAAGTATCATATATTCGTTGGGCCTTGTGCAGAAGCAGGAGTTGAATTCATTATGGCCATGAATCGAAAACGGGGCGTCGAGTACGTCCTGAGAATCAGCGAGACCTTACTGCTGTTGTGCTAGACTCATAAGGAATGCAGGCGATGAGCCTGGCTGCTCCGCTGGGCAGCCCGACGCCGATTCGCCCAGGCAGCGACGCGCGACCAAAGTCTCCGGGGAACTACTGAGCGCTGTCGAAGCGTTTAGTCCTGGTCCAAGCTGCTCGGAGGGATTCATGCATCGAGGTCTTAGCGGCGCGCTCTCTATCAGCTTCGCAGCATTGCTGACAGCGTGCGGCGGTACGCAGCTGCCGATCGGCGCGCCGGGCGCAATGACGATTGAGGTGAGACAGTAGGTTCATGAAGCGCAAGGACGAGGTAGGCTCTTGCGATGCCTGCGCCGCACAGTTTTCTTATCACTTGATCCATAATGGATTCAACGATTCGGCATACGCATACTGCGACACGTGCGGCCGCACGGCACTACTAGATTGGTACGGACGCCCAAAAAACATCGACTTTGAACCGTTTAGACGAATCGGTAAAGACGTAGAGTCCTACTTGCTACCTTGCCCTTGCGGCGGACATTTTACGGCCGATGCCGAGCCGCGTTGTCCAAGTTGCAGTCACAAGCTTTCACCTACGAAGGCAGCCTCGTGGATCGAGTTAAATGCTCCAGGCGTCGCGAAGGGATGGCGCTGGCAAGGGAACTGGCGCGACGCTTACTCGATCATCATAAATCAAAATCAGGTAAGCAATCCATGGAATTCAGACCCTCGTGATCGCAGCCGGCGATCGGCGCGCCGGGCGCGATGGCGCTATGACCGAACTATTAGAAGCTGCTCGCAACGTTGTTTCTAACGCCGAGCCTTATGTTCTCTGGCCCACTGCTTAAAATGTAAGGAGCGCGAAAGCTGGAATCTTCACCCCTTTACCAGTGCATCGTGTCTAAATGCGGCTCGGCGCTAACCGCTATTGGTGCCACGCGCATCGAGCGAGATACGAGTCTTGCGGACCATAGCGTCGAAATTATCTGCTTTAGTAATGCACGGTTACGCCTTTCCTTTACGATTGACCCATACGGTGAAGAGTTCGTCTATATCACACCTTTGAATCACCATGGTGATCAGTTTAATGTGGGATACCTTCTGGGAATCGTGTCACCCGAGCAGCGTATCGAGAGGGGCTTTTCATGCGTTCTGGCGTTGCCAAGCGTTGTCGAGAGGGTTTACGCCATGTTTGAATCTGAATTTTACAAATGCTATCGTCGAGCTTATGACCTTTTCGAGAATTGCCGTAACCTTATAGGCATTAAAGGTGCCGGATGGGACTAGCCCCCGGCGGCTCACCCGCCCCGCGCCGCGAGGCCGCATCGCGCAAGGGACTTAGCAGCCTGGACGCCTCGCAGCTGCGCAGGCCGGCGCCGATCGCGTGCACTAGAACGATCACCTACTCCGCTGTCTTGCCGGGCTAGATTGCGTTACCGAGTTTAACTGTGGGCCTTGAGGTATGAATGAACGATGACGGCTTATGAGTGCATCTCTTGTGGCGAACAGCACGTGGGCTTGCCGATGGCTTGGAGGCTCGAAAAACCTGATATAGATCCAGATGGGTCTCGTTTCGAGTTTTCAAGAAATGGTGAGCTTTGTATGGCTGGAGGCGATCACTTCATCCTGGCCAACATCGAGCTTCGGTATCGCGGTGACGAGATATTCACATTAACATGCTGGGTATCGCAGAGTGATGCCAGCTTTCAACGCATTGACGAGCGCTGGTTAGCGCAGGACAGAGAAACCGATGAGCCGACAACCGGATGGCTTTCAAATGTCTTGCCGACATACGAACCGAGTACCTGGGCACTGAGAGCTTGCGTCCATCAACGGCCCGTAGGCCAGCGACCGTGGGTTGAGCTGGAGCCAACCGATCATCCACTCTCGATCGAGCAGCGCGACGGCGTTGGGGACGCACGAATCGCTGCGATCTATCACGCGTTTAGCCCCAATCACTGAGACTCCGGCCCCACGCGCCACGCCCCTAGGCCGCGCTCGCCGGTCTCGTGGCTTAACGGCTTAGAGCCTTGCAGGTGCGTCCCCGGCGCTGATCGCGTGGCATTTGGAGCCTCGCATTCCTAGCAGCTGCGCCTCGCAGCTGTCTCGCACTTCTCGCACTTCCTAACTAGTTGAAGCTTAGCTCAGCGCAAGCAGCGCGGCCGGTTGGATCGCAGCCGCAGCGCGGATCCGTCGCCGAGATTGGACCGCTCGATTCAGCGGATTGGGGGGCGCACAATTTTGGGGTCTAACTCCCTTCCCGTACCGCAGCATCGCGGGAAGGGAGTTAGGCCTCCAAAATTGTGCGCCCCCCTGGCAGTGCTAGGATAAGCGCTCCGGTCCGAGCCGCCGCGGGTCGAGTTGCCAAGCTAAAGCCGTCCGCGATCCGGGCCGCTGCGAGCCAAGCCGCCGCGCTGTTAAGCTGCCGCGATCGCTAAGCCGCGAGAACTGCGAGGCCGCTGCGAGGCGTGAACGCTGCGCTGCGAGGCTGCAATGCGAGGTGCTACGGTGCGGATCGGCGCGAGGTGAGCGTAGCCGGTGTCCCGACCGTTAAAGACGACGTGAGGTTGGCAACGATTTGCGCGGGTCTTCACAGGTGGACGTGAAGCGTGAACCGCAGCTCCGCAACCAACAAAAGTGTCGTCATGACGATAACTACAATAAAGATCGCTCTATAAGTCCAGGCTAATGGCGCCACACTGCCTGTGCCCCAGGTGGCCATGAACAGGGATAATCTTGCGAGCCAATCGGTCCGTGTGTTTTGTTCTTGCCTTCAATAGTCCCACGATAGACAGGATGTCGATGCTAAGCAGAATTAAGATTGCGATCGGAACGTAGGGGGTTCATGCTTCATGAAAAGTTGTCACAGGCGACTGATCTTCCCCTGTCCGGGGGATTGTCACGTTTCCGGCACGGCGTCTGCGAGGCGCTGCGAGCGCAAGTGCGAGGTGCGAGGCACGCGATCGGCGCCGGGCGTGCAGCTGCGAGGGCATCTAACCCGCGACGCTAGCGCGGCGAGCGCGGCTTGGATGCGGGGGGCGAGAGGAAGGATAGGATAAACCAACACGGCAGAGCCCCACGGCTGAGGAGCCTACCGCTCCGTTATTGTTTGGCCCGCGGATTTAAAGCCACACCTTCCACGCCCGACAATCCGCCATCAAAACTGTACTCGTACGTCAGCGACGTGGGTGAGTACTTGTAAACGTCGATCGACGAGTATTGAGAATCTGCGGCGGCATATTCCGTCGAGCCTTCATTTAAGTGTCCATACGTTCCATTTCCGTGGAGAGGCAGCGGCCCGCTCAGCATCGTGCAAGCCGGGGCGCAGCCCGAGTACACGTACAGAGCTGGGCTATTGTTAAAGTTCGCGAAAATCGAAACAATGTTTCCGTACTTGTCGATGTCGATGCCACCCGTAATTGCCCGCGCCGCCTTGGTAACCGGTCGTAACTTGGCCGTCGCTATCGCAACCCTTGAAGTAGTCCAATATGCCAGGGCCGCTCGCTTCGTCACCTTCCGCCCAGCAGTCCCCGTCTCGCGATAACGCGATGCTAGCCGGAACGGACAGGAATGGGCCGAAGAGCGACCTCGTGCAACCACGGCGGAGCGAGCAAACATCGACCTGAAGACCGGCGACAACTACGATGCGCCCTTTTACCGCATCTAAGCTTGCCGCGTCAACCGGCGGTCCGTACGCGTCTACGATCACACCAAGCAATCTACCGCAAGCGCTCGGCACTGTTGGAGCGGCGTAAACCGTTATGGTCGAGGAGGCGTAGTCGGGGACGATCATGCGGCCCTTCCCATCGAACGCGATATTGCCAAGCGGCTGCGAAAAGGGCCCAAGCAAGCAGAATGGGGGGCCGTTGTCCCGATTGCGTGCCGGGAAGCCGTAGACGTTTGATGATGCGAGCACGTAGAGCCCGCGTTTGAGGCCAGCTGGTTCAGCGGCTTTTGAAAGCGGCGGCGCATCCCACCGATTCAGCGGCGTCGTCGCGGTGACGGCGCACCCGCACAAGATCAAAATGGCAGCAGCAAGCATTAGTCGACTACCATCAGAAACGTTCATCTGCGTCCCCCTCAATTGAGTGCCGGCAATAACGGCTTAGCGGCTGAGCCGGAGGCCCAAACTACATGGGCGCAAACTCTATCCCCATTGCCTGACCCTCCACATCAACGTCGATTCCAAGCGTGGGCCCATCGATCACGATAAACGCCTCGGTATTTGAAACATGTCGGGTGCGGTAAGTGCCGGTCTCTATGTAAAGCGGGTCCGTTTTCCAAAAATCCGGATTGACGGACTTCGCGCGCGCGAGGATCTCGCACAGCTCATCAAACGTGACTCTCATTGCGAGGGTGTTCTCCGTACGCTTTCAATTCTCTTTAGCTTTGCTGCTTGCCGCATTGCGCCAGGCGCGCCGATCGGCGCCTGCGATCCGCCACACGCTGTAAGCGTGATGAACGCGGCGCTGATGCTGAGCACGCCGGCAAGACCTCGATGCATGACTCCCTCCGAACAGGCTTGGACGAGAGCTAAACGATTCGATGACGCTCCGTAGTTCCCCGGAGACCTGCATTGGCATCGCCTGGGCGGCTCGGTGTCCGGCTGCGCAGCTGCGGGGCGTCCAGGCTGCTAAGTCCCTTGCGCGATGCGGCCTCGCGGCGCGGGGCGAGGTGGTGTCGCGGGGCTAGTAACTGTTTTCGCCGACGCTAATCCAAGAATAATCGGCGCCACTTCTCGTTCTTGGTAAGTGAGTCCAGAATCGACTGAGCCTCTTTGTCGCCCCTATTTCTTAGCTCTGCCAGGAGCGAGACACCCGTAAACTGCGCGTCCCCGTCATCAACTATGCCAAGTAAATGCAGCATAAGGGCGTCGAGAGCATAGCCCGTGTATTTAGGCTCAGTTGGTCCCGTTGCAAATATGAGTGCAAGAAGAGCCTCTCTTCGATTATCAACGTTTGACGACTGTAAGAACCTTTCTAGGCATTCACGATCGTCGTCAACAACGCAGAAATCAGTATAGAAGTCATCGATCCACCCGCCCATCTCCTCGTTGATGTCAACTTCCATAAGCTGCTGACGCCGCTCGCCCTTTGTCTGGGTTCTCCTTTCGATCACGGACTGTGCCCACTTTAAACCTTCCGTCGCTTCCCAGGGGGTAAGGAATGAGAAACGTTCTGGAGTGTCAGGTTTTCTGCAAACGACCGCAATCGATGCTCCACCGGAGCCGTCTTGCGTTATAGCGATTTCGGCTTTCGTCGGTGCGCATCGGGCCTTAAACCAGGCTTCGAGTCCACGCTCGAAGTCGTTGAAAGTCACGTTTGCACGATTACCATTAGCAGAGGACTATTCTTTCGATATACACAAGGCTTTGCGGCATCGCGCCCGGCGCTCCGATCGGCGGCTGCGATTCGCCGCACGCGCGGCCAAGACCTAAAATATGCATTCCTGAGCTCCTCACTCCATGAACGGACGGACCGCCGAAAATGTTCGGCCTCTCGGCATCAAGGCCATGCCCCCGCGACCCCAGCCGCGAGACTGCGAGGCGCTGCGAGCGTAGCTGCGAGGCGCAGCGTTGCCGATTGGCGCGTGGCTTCGCAGCGGCCGCGCTTCACGCATTCCGCTTGACAGGAACTGCGGCTAGCCGCGACTCATTCCGCTTTATGCAAGGAGCACCCCTGTGCCCGCAATGCGGTAAGTGTAACGCGGTGATTGAGGAATGGACCCAGATTGCGCGCGACGGCAGTAGATCTGTCTCGATTGTTCTGACCTGCGGCGAATGCAACGTTCATTTCAAGCCCGATGGCGAACTTCTGACTCTTTCCTCTTGGGAGGACGTGCAGCGCGACGGGACATTGGAGCAGCAGCATGCGTTCACCGATGAAGGAAGAGAAGTTCCTTAATCGCTAACATTGTGCGCCCCCCGGCAGTGCTAGGATCCACTGCTAGGCTCCAGGCCGGCGGAGGCGGCATCCAAGCCATAACGCGTTAAGCGCCGCGATCTAAGGCTCGAGACTGCGAGGCGCTGCGAGGTGCGGGTGGCACCCCTCACAGCCTCGCACCAAGCGGCGGCTCTCCAATCACTTCTGCGAGGAACGCCTGAGCCAGCTTCGATTCACCTAGATCATTGCGCTCGGTCGACGGGGCTGTACCGCCTCACGTTAAGGGTGCTGAGCTATTGGGATATGCCGCTAGATGCGGAGCCTATTCGGACCCTACTATAATATCGCGTTCTCTTCGGAAGATCGACATCGCATCGGGATCGTCGTTAAAAAAGCGATACATAAAATCCAGCTCCGCCCACGCCGCCGGAGTGAGCCTCATAAAACCGCTGCGCGCAACGATGATCCAGTTACGAGGTAACGTCCCGTCTACGATTTCGAAGTCGCTTAGAGGAAACAGAGCAGGTGTACCTATTTCATCTGACTCTAGGCGAATGCTGACGCCAGACTTGTCCGATACACTCAGCTCCAGAACATCATACACCTTGCCAACAGAATACCACGAGCTGTTCGAAAGCTCGTTGCCTTTTGAATCGCTAAGGCGAACACATTTAACTCTCATCACCGCGGCGGACCCACTAACTTTGCTTTGTAATCCAAGCTATAAAACCTTGTCGCCCTTGGCATTTTGGTAATAAAGAAACGCTGCTGCGTACGAATCGCCCGTGCCAAAGCCGTCTACTATCACAGAGCTCTAAACCATCGCCCCGGCGCGCCGATCTGCGGCTGCGATTCGCCGCAGGCGGCAAGCGTTATGAACGCGACGCTGACACAGAGCGCGCCGACAAGACCTCGATGCATGACTCCCCTCCGAACTAGCTGGGACGAGGACTAAACGCTTCGACGGCGGCCAATAGTTCCCCGGAGAAACCCGGGCGGTCGGCACCGGCCCGCGCAGTTGCGAAGGGTCTGGGCTGCTATGCTAGCGCTGTGACGAGCGCGGCTAAAAGCGGGTCACGGGTGAAAGAGGAGCACTTCTTGAGAATCTCTTGGTCTTCTACGCCGGTACTAGAACAGGGAGATTCGATCGCTCGGCAGCGGAGGAATCCTAGAAGCCGGAGGGCACGACTGACTCGACACGCTTCCGAGTGCCGTAGCAGCAAACCTCATATCAATGTCGACCGTGGCCAAGAATGAACGCTGTGCATTCGGCTTCACTTCAAGCAAGAAGCATGCGGTAATCTTAGAGGCGCTGAGCTCGACGATGTACTCGTCCGGCGCTAAGTCCGAAAAGTAAAGTATAGCTTCGTCCCGCACGCCATATCTGACTCGCGCCAGGTTCCAGGACGACGTGGATTCGAGGCGCACATTGATCCCTTCCGGCACCGCAAATGCGACAGCTGCATTGTAAGTTGTACTTAACGCGTAAAGGCGGCTGCTTGCGACCAAAACGACGCTTCGCGAGTGCCCGGGAATAATCGCCACGGTCTCCAGGGACGCCGATCGACAATGTGGGGTGAATCCACCCAGCGTATAGTACCCAGGCGGCAAGTCGACATGGCCCGCATACACCCTGCTTCCGGTAGAGGTAGCTGCGATTGCTTCCCGCTTTTCCGAGCCCCAAGGGCTTACTTCGAGCGTGGGTGTTAGCGAGGCGTCCTCAAGGCAGCTTATGAAGCTAACATTTAGACGCGTCAACGGATTGCCGGCCTCAACATTTGTTAACGATAAGCCAACGGTCGTAACAAAGAGTAACAGCATGCGTGTGCCGCTAAGACCTCGATGCATGACTCCCTCCGAACAAGCTGGACTAGGACTAACGCTTCGACGGCGCTCAGTAGTTCCCCGGAGACCTTATGTCAGAACGTCGTTTGCCTGTACGCTGAGCTTGGCCGATGCCGAGCCCGTCTGAGATATGTCCACGGCCATGATGGCCTCAGAGTGTAGGATTTTGTATGGGTTGAAGGGACGTTTGTAGAATTGCCGCCCATGCCACTCCGCTCGCTCTGCGTTGGACTGATCGGCTTGATCGTGGGCGGATTTTTGAACTATCTTTTGATTGCCGCTGTGTCGAACCGCGTGTTCTCATGGAACATCGCGAGCCAGCCAAGTCTCATAGCGGCTTGCCTCTTCGCCTATTTCGTTCTCGGCATCACGCTGGCCGCATATGCCCTTCGATGGGCTCATCGCCGCGGATGGACCTTAGCGGCTACTTTTGTTCTCGGACTTGCCGTTTCGTGCCCAGCGTATCTAGCCTTTGTCCTACTGCTTACGCTTCACGGCTGAGACGCTTTCGGTCTAGGTCTAAATTATGAGGCGATACGTCCTCTCCTATCGCGGAGAACCGGCTCTGCGGCATCGCGCCCGGCGCGTCGATCGGCGGCTGCGATCCGCCGCACGCTGAGAGCAATGCGAGCGATAAAAGCGACAGCGGTTCTGCATGGTCTAAGGCGTGAAGCGTTTATGGTGAACTCCTTAGTTGGCTCTGCACGATCGCGGCGCGGGCAACGCGGCTTTGTGCGTACCAGCTGAGACCTAAGGACTGACGGCGATTCCGTTTACTTCCCCTGTGATTCGCTCATATTCGGTCGGTACCGTACTGGCCGTGAGCGGGTAGGGCATCGAGTATACGTATCCCCCTTCCGAAGAAACCCACAGGGTCGTCTCGCTATTCTGCATCGCCAGTTCCGCGAGATTACCGATCCCAGAGACCGTTACCGTCACCGACGGCGTCGTCGCTCCCGGCGGAAAGACATCAATCCGATCGGCCGCCGACTCAACGACGATGATGTTCCCGATACTATCAACGAGTAATCCTTGAGGCTGATCGATCCTGATGCCCGTATGCCGTTTGTGTGACAGACCTCGTCCGAACTCGGCGATAGAACCACTATGTTTGCCACGGTATGCCACATAGAGGTTGCCTTGCCCGTCCTCGGCCATTCCATCCGTTTCATGGCCTAATTGCTTGTGCGCGATCACGCGGTTACGGCCAGCCTTGAACTCTAAGACATGTCCCTGACCGGATACGAAGACGTGCCCTGTCGAATCGGCTACTGCGTATAACGCCCAACCTAATCCCGAGTACGTCATCGACGGGCTTGTGGAGCCATACGGGTAGACGGTGACGGTGCCGCGTCCGCCGTTGGCGACGTAGAGTGAATCGTTGGCGTCGATGCTCAATCCCCACGGGCCCTCAACGCCGTCGGAGATGGTGCCGATCTGTTGCTGATTCGGCCCCGTGAGAGGAAAGATGTCAACGGCGCTTGAGTTGTCATTGCCGACATACAGCAGAGGCTGACTGCTTTGAGGGTAATGCGGAAGCTGGCTCGACTCACGGTGCGACACGGCGACGCTGGGCAAAGGCGTTGAAGCCGCATCCCCTTGCAGCTGCAAGGACGCCGTTTGCGCGATTTGCTGCGATCCGCCGCACGCTGTAAGTGCTATGAATGCGGCGCTGATACTAAGTGCGCCAATAAGACCTCGATGCATTGACTCCCTCCGAACAGGGTTGGGACGGGGACTAAACGCTTCGACGCCGCTCAGTGGTTCCCCGGAGAACTGCGACAGCATCGCTGGCTGGGGCGCTGGGCTACGCCGCGCGAGGCTCACGCCTCTACGCTAGCGTGACGGACTTGAGAGGCACTTAGCTCAGGGCAGCCATGCTGGGTAATAGGAGACGCCGTTCGGCCCGTCTAGGCCTTTGCTGATCTCCCGATTCTGAGGCGTAAGCGACCCGTGCGCAAACTCTACGATCGTACTATTTCCTAAATTGTCAACGTAGAGTTTCCCTTTTTTGTCAACGGTCACGGCTTCGGGGTGATCCATCGCCTTCGTAATCGTTTGGAAAGGGTGGTCTTGACCTGACCGATACTCTGCGACGGTGTTTTGATAAATATTGGGTACATAGAGGTTGCCGTTTGAATCAACTGCGAGCCCCCTAGGTGACGTAATGCCATTCGTGATCGTTCTCGATGGCGACTTACTTCCCGGGGCGTACACTACGACATTTTGCACGTTAGACGCCGAAGGGCCAAAGTTTCCAACGTACAGGCTACCGGAACGATCGATTGCGATTCCAACTGGAAAGACAAGGCCCTTGGTAATCACGGTATGCGGCTGCTTTGATCCCCTCAGGTACTCGGTTACATTAGGACCATAGACGTTAGTAACCCAGAGGTTCCCTTTACCGTCCAAGGCGCAGTAGGCTGGGGTATTCATTCCTTTCGTGATCGTCGTTGATGGCGTCGTCTTGCCGGGCGGATACTCCGAAACCCAGCCGGAACCGGGCTCGTTTACCACGTAGAGCGTGCCCTGACCATCAGTGCAGGCACCGATTGGATTAGCGATGCCGTCTGTAATCGTCGCTAACGGCGCAGGGTTATTCGCCCGTGCCCGATACACGGTAACGCTGAAGTTACCAATATTCGTTACAAAGAGTAGCGGCGCGGTCGCCTTGTACCCTAGGCTCCGAGAGGCCACTACTTGTGGTGTCGCCGAAGTTGCGGCGTCCGAGCGCATTTGCGAAAAGAGCGGCATCACGCCAGGCGCGCTGATCGGCGGCTGCGATCCACCGCACCCGGTGAGCAGGCCGGCCACGAAGCTAAGAGCGACGCGGCTAAGAGTTGAAGACCTCATTACCGTGTCGCGCGGCTAACGACCACACCGCGAGCGTCGGTGATGTGCTTTGTCAGAGTTGATGTCGGCTGTCCCCCGACCGGGTACCGATAGAGCAAAACATTGCTCCCCTTGGCCTCAAGATTAGGAACAACGAGGATGTTGCCATCAATAAAATACTGAAGAACGATATATGCCGGTTTGTTTAACGGGATATCGGAAACTTTGTGCGCTGTTCTCCCCGTGATTTGAAACTGATAAATCGCCACTTTGCGGCGGTCGCCTTTGAAGGGAATCCACGAGGCTGCCGTTAGGTAGCCATCGTCCCATTGGATGCCACCCTCATCGTACACGGGAGCGTCCGGCTCAAGAGTGACAAACTTAACTGAGCCACTAGGCAACTCGGAAAGCCGTGGAAGGCCTTTGGCGTTTCGCAATCCCAGGAAATACAGGTTCCCCTCGTTATCGTAGGTATCAAAACTGCCATACCACATTTGTTTGTCTTTGATTGAAGTGGGCTTTTGGCTTCCCGCTTTAAACATATCGACGAAGCTGGACACTCCAGTAACCGCTAAATCGCCGTTAACCGGGTTTATTGCGCAGCCGACTGAGCCAGCTTTTTTATCTACATAGGTGGCGATGCGCTTCGTGCTACCATGAGCGTACTCGTAAACGACGAGGGGATTAAAGTTCACTATGTACACATCGCCCTTGCTGTCAACGCATGCTCCTACGGCGGAGCGGAAGCCCTTAAGAGTTCCCACAAGGCTGCCTTCAGGATAGGTAAAAACAAGTGCCGTTGAATAGTTTGTTACATAGAGCAAGTCTTTACTTGTCGCCTGGGGTAGCATCCACGATCCATCGCGTTCAACGTGCACCGCGCTCGCCGTGGTTTGCGGCATCGTGCCTAGCGTGCCTATCGGCGGCTGCGATCCGCTGCAGCCGGCCAGCCATGCAGCAGTCCCGCCGATCGTAAGCGCAAAGCAAGCCAAGTTCCTCATGTGCCAGTGCCTCCCAGAAGCAGAACGGACGAGCGGCCGATAACGTTCGGCGCGCCCTTCAGCTGACCCAGCGTAGCAAGCGCTCCTACGCGTCTGCGAGCCTCTGCAAGGCCTCCCAATGCCTTGGATGCGGCCTTGGCCCCGGCCGGCAGCTAAAGCTGCCGTGATTGCTATTCCACTAAACTGCGAGGCCGTTGCGAGGTGTGAACTGCTGCGCTGCGAGGCGGTGATGCGAGCCACGCTGCGGTGCCGAATCGGCGCGTGGCTGGCGTAGGGCTACGAGGTGTAACTTGGGGCGCAAAGGCCGGTCCAATTGCTAAGCGTCACAGGTAGCGCACCCTCGGCCCCGGTGCACCGATCGGCGGCTGCGATCCGCCGCTAGTCCACCTTTTCGCTGACGGTGAAGGATCTGGGGACAGTTCCAAAGGCGTTGGTAAGCCCATTTTTGTCTGGGGTATGAAACAGGGATTGCCTTGCAAATGGCTATCACACTCAGTTAATGGTACGAAATAAATCCAAATCGCCTCTTGCCCATTTGATTGCGCGCATTCGCCATAGATGACAAGTTGTTTGAATGATCTTGCTACGGCGTCCAGAGCTTGATCCATCGTGACATCTTCAAGCGTTTGAGGAAGATGTGGAAAGCGTTCGTTACCAGGGCCTGTCAATATCCAGTCGATCACCCTGAACCGCGGAGGTTTCACGGTTAGCCTGCGCATAGCATCTTTCACTTCCGCAGCGTTCTCGATGGCCTGGATTGCCGGTGCCGGATTCCATCTCGCAACGGGATCAAGTGCCAGTCGAGCGATCTTGGTGCCCAGAAGAGCAGTAGGTACGTCACCTAGCGTTATCTTGATGACTCCCGATTGATCTTCAACAACCGCATCGCGCCGAGCTGCAAGTAGTTCGCGCGTCGCTACGAGACCCGTAGCATGATTTGAAACGTCCGCTAATGTCAGATAGGGGAAATGGGGGTAAGGATTGCATTGGCCGGCAAAGTAAAGCCTCGCAGCACTTCCGGTCGCCGCCAATAGGGGAGCCAAGGCATCCCTTAGTCTATCTTCCCCTCTTTGTGGCGTACCGGATGAAAGCTTCGGCTCAGCCCAGGAGGGACATGGCTCGCAAACGACTATCAGCACCGCAATAACTAGACAAACTGCAGCTTTCACAGCGAGGTATGTTTTCGACGCGACGGGCCGGGCTCCAGCTTACGCTAAGATGAGCTCTCGCAGCGCCTCCCAATGGCGCTGAATCGGGACCTTGGTGGCCGCCCGGATGCTCGCGCGCCCAGCTGCGATTGCGGTGATGCCCCTCGCTGATCGCTTCGGGTGCAAAACGGGTGCAGTCCGGGACGCCCAGGCGTACCCTACGGTGCCTCGCGGTGACCAAAGAGCCTAGTAAAGCCGTGTGTTCGTAACCCTCGACACCTTACCGAAACCGCCCATGAGCAGATTCGATTCCCGTTGGCGCTGGCAGAATTTTCATTATTCTGGTGGACTTTTCTCGGGCTTGATGCTCGGAATCTAGCAGCTGTCTAACAGATTGCGAAACGCGCTCGTAATCCATCCGCGGCCTCGATACCGGCGCTGCCCCGGCCCAGGCTACCGCGCTGGAGCTCCCACGCGCAAGGCAACCGCTGACGCGGCTGCTCTCCGCTTCGGCCTTGCGCGTGGGCCCCTACGCGCGCCGCTACTCCTCCGTGCGGCAGCGCCAGTGTCGAGGCCGCGGGAGGAAAGCGATGATCGAAATCTACGGCACAACCTTCGCGCGCGCGACGGAGATTGAACGCGGCATGCTCGTCCGGCGGCTCGCGGGTTTCCACGTAATCGTAGACGTAGGGTCTACTGAGGACGATGCGGTCCGTCTGTGGCTTGAGGACGGCAGCACGATTACTCTTGGGTCGAGCGGTCTCGTCGAAGTGGCAAAGTGAGCCATACACGACTCGATGACCTCCGCACAACGTCGAGTTCGGATTGCAGGCGCTCCTACACAGGCGCTCCAAGCCTTGACTGTTTCTTGGCGGCAAGCGATAATTGTGGTGCAGAGATGAGCAGCACTTTCGCCAGCATATTAATGCGGGTGAAAATCGGCACTCGGGTCGATCCGCGCTTTGCGGCTCTGACGAGCATCAATTCAATGACACTACCCATAGGGTTTCTTAAGCATGGAGTCCAAACGCCATCATGAAGTTGAACCGCTGATGGACACCCAAGAAGTATGTGCCGCCCTATGCTGCAAAAAATCTAAACTATACGAGCTGATCGGCAGGGGCCTCTTAGAATCGGTGAAGCTAGGTGGCTCGCGCCGCTTTCGTCCGGCCGCTGTCCGTGACTGCATTCAGCGTCACGTTGATATGCGTTACAGAAAGCGCCGCTAGGTCATGGCTCGTCGAGCACGTGGCGAAGGGACACTCCATAGGCGGAAGGACGGCCGATGGGAAGGGAAGCTGCGCACCGGGGCGCGTGCCGGCGACCTCGCGCGCAAGAGCTTTTACGGTGAGACGCGCCAGGACGTCACCGAGCAGATGCGCCGCTATGCGGCTCGCCATGCACTCCCCATGGATCTCGACCTCACGCTAAAAGAATACCTCGAACAATGGCTAGCAGACGGAGACTGGCGAGCCAACACCTATCGCTTGCGAAGGCACGCCGTCGACCGCCACATCGTCCCGCACATCGGCGCGCGTCGCGTTGCCGACCTGGATGTCGATGATGTCAAGGTGCTGCTCCGGAAGCTGAAGGAGCTCGAGGTAGGCACCGCCACCCGCAAGCAAGTACACGCGACCCTTAATGCCGCGCTGAACGCGCTGTTCCGGGAACGCAAGATCATCTTCAATCCTTGTTCCCTTGTGTCCGCACCACGCTACGAGCCGAAGGAGAAGGTCGTCCTCGATCGCTACGGGGCAAAGCGGCTAATGGAAATCGCCGAGGGGCAAACCCAGGTGCTCGTTATCATGGCTGCGACGCTCGGGATGCGCGAGGGCGAACTCTTTGGATTGCTTTGGGACTGCGTCGATCTCGAAAAGCGCACCGTCGCCATTGTGCGACAACTAACGGAGGATGTCGACGGCAGGCTTACGCTCGGGACCGCTCAAGACTAAAGCCTCTCGGCGCACGTTGGAACTTCCCGAACTGACTCTGCGTGCGCTGAGAGCTTGGCATAGCGCCCGCCGTGCCGACGGTTACAATGGCCCGCTCGTCTTCACGGACAGCCAAGGCAATCCGCTGCGCAAAAGTAACTTCATCCGCCGCACCTTCAAGCCGCTGCTGCGCCGCGCCGAATTACCCGACGTGGACTTTCACTCGCTGCGCCATTCCTCGAACTCATTCCTCATTGAGGAGGGTGCTGACCCCATTTTGGTCGCGCGACGCAACGGCCACGTCGACACACGCATGGTGCTCGACCGTTACGGTCACATGTTCGAGGGAGCACGCCGACAGGCAGCCAAAACGATGGATCGCGTTTTCGAGACCGTCGAGATTGGTCGTCAAATGGTCGTCAAGAAATCGGATGCAGTTCCGAAAAATCAAACGCCGATTCCAAAAAGCCTTATGAAATCGGCGCGTTTCTTGGTGGAGATGGGGGGACTCGAACCCCCGACCCCTTACATGCGAAGCAAGTGCTCTACCAGCTGAGCTACATCCCCACGGGGTACGTCCGAGCGACCTGGAGGATTGTACGTGCCGGGCTAGGCACCTGTCAAAGCGATATGAGGAAGCCTGCCGGGGCCGCCGCCCTTACGTTGGTCTTCGTTCTCCTGGCCGGCGTACCGCCGCCGGCGAATGCCACGGCAGTCCTGGTCGCGAGCCGGTGCAACAGCCAGACGATTGACGATTCATCGGCGCAGGTGCGGGACTACGACCGGCACGGACCGGGGCGGAGCACGGACCAGCAGCTGCAGCGTTATGGGGCACTGGCCGAGCGTCATTGCTGTGCTCAACGAGGAGCGCGAGATTCTCGCGAGCCTGTGCGCGAGCGACGTGGAGCGATCGCCGCTTTTCGCCCAAATCGCCGCGACCGGGGCTTGGGCGCTGGCACTGCAATCGGACGTGGCGTGCGCGGCTAAACTCCTCGTGTCCGGCTGCCGCCAAGGGGCTCCCTACAATAATGCTCGCCGACGCGTGGCTCACGCTTGCCACCGTCGTCAACGACCGCAACGGGACGGTGCCCCCGCAGTTTACCGACGTGATTCCGAAGGTCCAGACGCGCGCGCAGGCGATCGGGCTCGATCTGCCCGCCTGGAACGAGACGTCGGCATATTGGCGCGACCAGGTCCGGGAAAAGGCCCAGGCGCGAGATCGCCACGTGCCCCTCGCCGAGCCCTTCGGCAAGCCCCATCCTCGACCCGCCGTAAGGGATTTTTGCGAACAATTCGCAAATAGTCGCCGGATGGGAAGTCGGGCCGACTACGTAACGCGCCCGCGCGAGTGGATCACGTCGATCCTTCAGCGCGAGCCGCGCTTTCTCTCAGCGTACGAGATTCACCGAGAGCTGCGCACTGCGGGCGCGCGGGTCTCCCTCTCGACGGTTTATCGCACGCTCGACCGCTTGCGCGCCAAGGGCGACGTAGCCGAGCGGGTCGATCCTGAAGGCGAGGCCACGTACATGCTCTGCGAGCCCCGCCACCATCATCACGCGATCTGCCGGAAATGCGGGCGCGTCGAAGACGTTGATTGTGCGGCGATGGAGCAGTTCACCGAATCGCTCCGCTCGCTGCATGGTTTCGAGCTCGACGGACACGCGGTGGAGTTCTTAGGACGGTGCCGCGAGTGCCGCTAAAACGCATCGCGTCGCTCGTCCTGATCCTGGTGCTTAGCGCATGCCAAGCGCAGCAGTCATCCGCGACAACCGGAAAGATTCCCGTCGCAACCACGATCTCGACGCTCAACTCGTTCGTGCAAGGCGTGGGCGGCGAGTACGTGACCGTGAAGAACATCGTGCCGGTCGGTGCGTCGCCCGAGACGTTCCAACCGGCTCCTCAGGACGTCGCGACTGTCGCCGACGCGAAAGTGCTCGTCGAAAACGGCGCCGGGCTCGAGACCTGGCTCGACCGCCTGCTGCGCGATGCCGGGTCGCGCGATTTGCGCGTCGTTGTTGCCAGCGACGGGCTGCCGGTCAAGAACGACAACCCGCATCTCTGGATGGACCCGGTGTACGCCAAGCAATACGTATCGAACATCCGCGACGCCCTGATTGCGGTCGATCCGCCGCATGCCGATGCTTACCGGCGCAACGCGGCGACATACGACGCACGGCTCGACGAACTTCGCAGGACGATTCAGGCGCGAATCGACACGATCCCGCCGTCCCAGCGCTACATGATCGTCTTTCACAACGCGTGGCAGTATTACAACGACCGCTTTGGAATCAAAACACTTGGCTTCGTCGAGCGCAATCCCGGGCAGGAGCCCAATCCGCAGCAGATCGCCGAGCTGATCGACCTTGCCAAGCAGCACGGCGTCCGCGCCGTCTTCAGCGAGCCCGAGTACAGCCCGAAGCTCCTCTACGCGATCGCACAAGGCGCAGGCGTCAAGGTCGTGGAGAATCTCTACGACGATTCGGTCGGCACGGACCCGCGGGTCGCCAACTATATCGCAATGCTGACGTACGACACCGACGCCATCGTAAAGGCGCTGAAGTAGTGGCCTCCCGTGACGCCGTTGTGCTGCGCGATTTGGTCGTGCGCTACGAGGATTTTACGGCCGTTCGAGACTTGACGCTAACCGTGCATTACGGTGAAGCGCTTGGAATCATCGGGCCCAACGGTTCCGGCAAATCGACGCTTCTCAAAACGATCGCCGGGCTGCTCTCGCCGACCAGCGGCGAGCTGCTGGTTCTCGGGTCGCCGCCGCGCAAGCTGCCGCCCGGATCGATCGCCTACGTTCCGCAAGTCGAGGCCGTCGATTGGTCGTTCCCGGCGACCGTTTGGGACGTTGTCGCAATGGGACGCTTCGCGCACCTGCACTTCTGGCAGCCGTTCGGCCAGCGCGACCGCGAAGTCGTCGGCCGCGCACTCGCGATGGTCAAGATGAGCGAGCTCGCCGGCAGGCACATCGCGCATCTCTCGGGAGGCCAGCAGCAGAGGGCTTTCGTCGCACGCGCGATCGCGCAGGAGCCGAAGGTACTGCTGCTCGACGAACCGACGACCGGGGTGGATGCTGCGACTGAGGAAGCGCTGCGGCGAATCGTTCGAGAGCTCGTCGCGGACGGCTTGCCGGTGCTGATGGCTACCCACGACCTCGATCGCGTCGACGATTGGTTCGATCGGCTGCTCGTCATCGACCGCCGGGTGCTCGCGCTCGGAACGCCGCGCGAAGTCGTCGACTCCGGTGCGTATGCCGCGCATCCGCGAACACACCCACACGCACGGCCACCTGCGCCACGATCACGAGCCGCACGCCGCCCACGCCGCCCATCCGGAAATCCAGCCCAAATGAATCTGGATATTTTAACAATGCCGTTTCACTATGCGTTCATGCAGCGGGCGTTCGTCGCCGCCCTGGCGGTTGGGCTGCTCTGCTCGACGATGGGCACGTACGTGATCTTGCGAAAGCTCTCGTTCATCGGCGATGGAATCGCGCATGCGTCCTTCGCCGGAATCGTGATCGCGTATCTGCGCGGCGCTAACTTCTATATCGGAGCCGGGATCGTGGCCGTGCTGACCGCGGTCGGTATCGGCTTCGTCCACCGGCGCGGGCGAATCTCGCTCGATACGACGATCGGCGTCCTCTTCACTGGGATGTTTGCGCTCGGCGTCTATCTGATGAGCCAGCAGCGCAGCTACGCCGTCGACCTGCAGAGTTTTCTCTTCGGCGATATTCTCGCGGTGCAGCCGCAGGATTTATGGCTGATTCTTGCGCTGAGCATCGCCGTCGCGACTACCGTCGTCGTGCTCTTTCGAGGGTTGCTCTACACCACGTTCGATCCGGTCGTCGCGCAGGCGAGCGGCATTTCCTCGCCGGTTTATGAATATGCTCTCCTCGTGATGCTCGCGCTAACCATCGTCGTCTCGCTGCAGGCAGTCGGCATCGTGCTTGTCGCCGCCCTGTTGGTAACGCCGGCGGCCGCAGCCTACCAGCTTACATCGCGCTTTGCCCCGATGATGGCGCTCTCCGCCGTCTTCGGGGCGGCGAGTACCGTCGGCGGCCTCTATCTTTCGTATTACGTGCGGGCGTCGAGCGGCGCGACGATCGTGTTGTTGGCGACGCTCCTGTTCTTTGCGGCCATTGGCCTGAAACAGCTGCGGCGCACGATCTTACTCCGGGGCGCGTAGCACCTTCCAACGCTCGTCGCCGGCGGGGTCGAGAAATCCGCCGGCTGCGAGCGCGTCGAGAACTTCGCGCAGTGCGGCGCGTTCGTTCTTATTGGGCATGCCGGCCCAACGCATGGCGAGGTCGTTGAGCTCCAGCGTCTGTCCCGGTACCAGCGCGTCGCGAAGAAACGATTGCGGGAGTTTGACGCGCTCCATCCGGCGCGCCACGGGCTCGAGCACCGATTCAAAGGTTTCCCTGGAGCCGTCCTTCGACTGCGGGGCTTCGCCCCGAAGTCTATCCTGAGCGACACTGAGCGGAGTCGAAGTGGAGTCGAAGGGCTCAGGATGACAAGCTGCTTTTTTGGGCGAGAAGGCGGACGCGATGAGCGGGTCGGCGAGCGTGCCGGCCCATTCGCCCAACACCGAGCCTGCGGTTTGCCACGGCACCGCGTTGACGACCGCCGAGCGGCGCGCGACGCCGCGTAGAATCGCCCGTGCAACCCGCTCGGGCGATGCCGCCGGGACCTGGCTCGCGCGCTCGATGCCCATGGCCGAGTGAAACTCCGATGCGACGAGGCCCGGGTCGACGTACGTCACCGCGATGCCGCGCGGCCGAAGCTCGCGCCGAAGCTGCGTTGCGGCGGCGCGGATAGCCGCTTTTGCCGGAGCGTATGCGCCGAACGCCGGCAGCGGAATGCGCACGCTTCCCGTGCCTAGGAAGACGAGTTGACCGCGCGTCTTCTCGAGGGACGGCAGCGCCGCGCGCGCGAGACGTAGCGGAGCGGCGGCATTGAGCTGCCACTGCGCGTCGATCTCCGCGTCGCTCTGTTCGAGCAACGCGCCGTAAGCACCGCGGCCGGCGTTGTTGACGACGACGTCGATGCGCTCAAAGGCGCGCAGCGTTTCGGCGACGATGCGGGCCGGCATCTCGCGCGCCGTCACGTCGCCGGCGATCGCGACGCAGGCATCGCCGCCGGAACGAATCGCTTGCGCAACCTGGTCGAGCCGCTCGGCGCGACGCGCGACGATCGCGACGCGATAGCCAGCGCGCGCGGCGGCGAGCGCGAGCGCGCGCCCGATACCGGAGCTCGCGCCGGTCACGATCATGACGCGGCCGTTTTCAGGCATGCGTATCGCAGTAGGCACGGTACTCGCGCGCGATGCTTTGCGGAAGCCCGGCATAGTGCTCGGCCTCGTCGGCAATCGGCGCGGGCAACGGAGTGACGATTTCCCGGCCTTCGCGCGCGAGCTTGGTGAGGCTGTGTGCCACGGCCTTGAGGTTTCCGTCGCTGCGCACGATTCCAAAGTGCAGTTCGTGCGGTGCGAGATCGAAGGGCGGGAGCTTCGCGAGGGCGAGATCGTAGTCGGCCCAGCACCACCAGAACGCCCCGAGCGCTCCGCGGGCGTGAAGCCGGTCGATCGCCCCAAGCGCGTACGTCGCCATCTCGTCCTCGCGCAGGCAGGCGAAATCGCCGGCGCGATTGCTCCCCGGCGGGCACTCCGGGTTTCCGAGCTCGGTAAAGAGTACGCTCTTGCCGCTAAACGATTGCTGCAGCTGGCAGAGGAACGGTACGACGTTCGTGTCGAGGCGGTCCCGCGCGAAGGCGCTGTAGACGGGATAGCCGTGCATCGTGGCAAACGCCCATGGCTTGGCGATGCTCGAAGGGCGAATGTTGCGGTCCTTATCGAAGTCTTCGCCATGCATGCCCGCGCTAACGGCCGCCCCGGAGGTTTCCAGCAAGGCGTCGGTTAGTCTCGTGCTCCACTCGGCGGCGTCCTGCGGCGAAGACGGCACGCGCAGGTTCGAAAACTCATTGCCGAGGTCCCAGCCATAGAGCCCCGGGTGGTCGCGCACGCGTTCGCCGACGTGCTGCGCGAAGAGCACCTGCGCGCGCAAAAGCTCGGGGTTGCCGTAGAAATCGCCGATCGCGCGGTTGACGACCGTATCGTGGACGATCGTGCGAAAACGCCCTTGAACTTGCGCCGGGTCGAGCGTCCAGCCGGGGAGCCAGTTGACCCCGCTCATATGGCCGCAGAAGAGCGTCGGAATCGCCTGTAAGCCGGCGTCGGCAATGCGCGCCATGATTGCGTCGAAACGCCGCAGAGCATCGGGGTTCATTTTGGCGGGGTCGGGTTGGAACGAGTCCCAGCGCAAGAAGAAGCGCACGACGTCGAGCCCCAGCGCTTTGATGCGCGTCATATCCTCGCCGATCTCGTCGATGTCGAAGCGTTCCCACATGTACATCGCGCTGCTGCGTGGCCAATAGTTGATGCCGAGGAGAAACCGAGCCATGTCGTTGCGCCTTCGAGGAAGTACTTGCACTCATCCTTCGACGGAGTTTATCCTGAGCGAGCGCAGCGAGTCGAAGGGCTCAGGATGACAACCGACTCAGGATGACAACCGACTCAGGATGACAAGGGTGACCTAAGCGCGAAACGAGTTTGGCGATGGCGGAGGAAGAGAAGCCGGTCGTTGGGATTATCATGGGCAGCCGTTCGGATTGGCAGACGATGTCGAACGCGCGCAACACGCTCGACGAGCTCGAGATACCGAGCGAGGTGCGCGTCATCTCGGCGCATCGTATGCCCGACGAGATGTTCGAGTACGCGACAACGGCAGCGCAGCGGGGCCTGCTGGCAATCATCGCCGGAGCCGGCGGCGCGGCGCACCTGCCGGGGATGACGGCGGCGAAGACGCAATTGCCGGTTATCGGCGTGCCGGTCGATTCGGGTAAAGCTGCCAGCCTCGATTCGCTGCTCTCGATCGTGCAGATGCCCCCGGGGGTCCCGGTCGCGACGATGGGTATCGGGAACGCGGTCAACGCCGCGCTCTTCGCGGCGCGAATCATCGCGCTGCACGATGCCGAGGTCGCAGCACGCTTGGCCGCGTACGTGAAGAAGATGCACGACGCGGCGGCATCCAGCGTTCTCGGTTGAGGCCGGTCGAACGAATCGGCGTCATCGGCGGCGGCCAGCTCGGCCGCATGTTTGCGCTCGACGCGAAACGCATGGGTTACTACGTTATCACCCTCGATCCGCAGGAACACTCTCCGTGCGGTCAAGTTGCCGACGAGCAGATCGTCGCTGCATACAGCGACCTGATTGCGATCGAGGAACTCGGCCGCCAGAGCGACGTGATCACCTATGAGTTCGAAAACATCGATATCGGCTCGGTGCGTCATCTGGAAGAGCTCGCTCAACGCGTCAGTCCGGCGAGCAGCGTCCTTCATGTTACGCAGAACCGCCTGCGCGAGAAAGAGTTCGCACGCTCTGCCGGCCTGGCCACCACCGATTTTGCGCGCGTCGCAAACGCCGAAGGTCTAACGGCTGCCGCCGCGCAGATCGGCTTTCCGGCGATCCTTAAGACCGTGCGCGGTGGCTACGACGGCAAGGGTCAATGGCAGGCAAACACGCTCGAGGAGGCACAAGCAGCGCTCGCACAAGCGAACGGTGCCGAGTTGATCTTCGAACGGATGGTACCGCTTGCGTGCGAGTTGAGCGTGATCGCGACGCGCAACGTGCACGGCGAGATCGTCGCCTATCCCGTGGCCGAGAACACCCACGATCGCGGCATCCTGGCGATGACGATCGCGCCGGCGCGCACCGATCCAACGATTGCGGCGCGCGCGCAGGAGATGGCGGCGATCGTCGGGCGCGGTCTCGGCATCGTCGGAACGTACTGCGTTGAGTTCTTTCTCTCGACGCGGGGCGAGCTGCTGCTTAACGAGATCGCGCCGCGACCGCACAACAGCGGACACTACACGATCGACGTGACGCCGTGTTCGCAGTACGAACAACACGTTCGCGCGATTTGCGATCTGCCGCTCGCCCCGCCGCGCCTGCTGAGCAACGCGATCATGATGAACATCCTCGGCGAAGGCCAGGGCGACCATCTGGCCGGCGTGCCGGAGTTGTTGGCCGATCCCTCGATCGTCTTGCACGTCTACGGTAAACGTCACGCGATCGCGCGCCGGAAGATGGGACACTTCACGATGCTCGTCGACGGGCCGGTCGACGATGCCGCGGTGGCGCGCGCCGAAGCGGCCCACGCTAAGTTGAGCTGGGCGGCGTGACGGAACTCTGGGGCAGCGCCTTCTATATGTTCGTCACGCTGCTGGCGATGCTCAATCCGATCGAGGCGGCGGCGGCGTTCGCGATCCTGACCGAAGGCCGGCCCCGCTCGGTTCAACTCGCGATCGCCCTGCGCGCGACGGTCGTTGCCGGCATCACGCTGATCGTCTTTGCCTTCGTCGGCGAGGCGCTGCTGCGCGCGATCGGCGTCGAGATGGGCGCGTTTAAGATTGCAGGCGGTCTGCTCTTGCTCAAAGTCGGCTTCGATATGGTCTTCGCCGAAAAGACCGACAGCCAGACGGCCGATAACGCTAAAGAGGCGACGGCCCACCCCAAAGATCCCGCGGTCTTTCCTTTGGGAATCCCGATCATTACCGGTCCCGGCGCGTTGACGGTAAGCGTCGCCCTGGTCGCGCCGGACGTTACCCACACGCTCCCCAACGACGTGATCTTCGTCGTGGTCGCCGTCGTTGTCTTGGCGATCACCTACGTCTTCATGCGCGGCGCGGAGACGCTCACGCGCTGGTTCGGCGAGACCGGCGTCGACGCGATCAGCCGCGTCGTCGGGATCATCGTCGCGGCGATCGCCGTGCAGCTGATCGTCAACGGCGTCAGCACCCTGACCAATCTTCCGTTCCGCTAAAGGGCCCGGGACGCTCGTGCTTCGAATAGACAGGCGATGATTATTCGCGCCGGAGTTCTTTACGACGGCACGCTGGAGCCGCCCAAGCAAAACGTCGACGTAGTTGTGGCCGATGGCAAAATCCGCGAGATCCGCGCTGCAAGCGGCGAGTGCGATCTCGAAGCGGCCTGCGTCACGCCGGGTCTTGTCAACGCACACGCGCACCTCGAGGGAAGCGGCGAACCCGATTTGATGGGCATGATCCACGCGACGACGCCGAACCAACGAATGTTGCGCGCCGTCGAGAATGCGCGCAAGTCGGTGAAGGCCGGCATCACGACGATTCGCGACGTCGGGAGCTCGAATAAGATTGCACCCGACGTGCACGAGGCGATTGAAGAAGGCCGAATACCGGGCCCGCGCATGCGCACCAGCGGCGCAGTGCTCTGCATGACCGGTGGACACGGCTGGCCGATCGGTCGCGCCGTCGACTCACCCTGGGACGCCCGCAAAGCCGTGCGCGAGCAGATGCTGGCCGGCGCCGACTGCATCAAGGTCATCGCGACCGGCGGAGTCCTCACCAAAGGCGCCGTTCCGGGAAACGCGCAGCTGACCCCTGAGGAGCTCGCGGCTGCGATCGACGAGGCACACCGTCACGGGCTACGCGTCGCCGCGCACGCGATCGGCACGACCGGCATCAAGAATGCGCTGCGCGCCGGGATCGATTCGATCGAGCACGGTACCATGCTCGACGACGAGGCAATCGCGCTCTTCAAGGAGCGCGGCGCATATCTCGTACCGACGCTCAGCGCGCCGACGTGCATCATCGCCCACCTCGACGAAGGACATCAGCCGAAATACGTTGCCGAGAAGGCCCGCGCGCTCAACGAAGTCATGCTCACGAGCATCCGGAGCGCCTACGAGAACGGCGTGAAGATTGCGGGCGGCTCGGATGCCGGCACGCCCTACAACTATCACGAGGACTACGCGCAGGAAGTCGAACTGATGTGGGCGCTGCTCGGCATGACGCCCCAGCAGGCGCTGCACGCGGCGACCGCCGTTGCGGCCGAGCTGATCGGCTTGCACAAGGGGCTGGTCGCGCTCGGCGAGCCGGCCGATCTGCTCTTGCTTGCGCGCGATGCCGGCGAAGACGTGCGGGCGCTGCGCGAGCCGCAGCTCGTACTCAAGAACGGCGCGATTCAATGACCTGGGCCGGTGCCGTGCTGTCGGTGCTGGGCGCGATCGCACCGGTGACCGGCAGCCCGATCCAGCACGTGATCGTGATCGTGCAAGAGAATCGCACCTTCGACAATCTCTTCGCCTCCTCAATCCTTGCGCACGGCGGACCGTACCCGGGAGCAAACACCTCGCAGAAGGCGACCGTGGATGGCCGGCCGGTGATGCTCAAGGCGGTGCCGTTCGAATATCCGGCCGATCCAAGCCATAACCATGCCGCGCTGCTCGGCGAGTGGGCTCAAGGGCGAATGAACGGCTTTACCGGCGACGCCGTCCGGACCGTTCTGGGCTTTCCTAAACCGGCGCCAGGGTTCGCGTACGCTTATCTCCCCGACACCGAAACGACGATCTACAACGTGCTCGCCGCGCGCTACGCGCTCGCCGACGAAAACTTCGCGCCGCGCCTCGTCCCGACGTTTCCGAGCCACTACACGCTGGCGACGGCGCAGAGCCGCATCGCGGGGAATCCGAACGATTCGATCTGGGGCTGCGACGCGAAGCCGGGCACGACGGTGCCGCTCTTCGGTACGGGCGAAGAGATCGTCAAGCCCGGGGTCTTTCCGTGCTTCGATCAGCTGACGATTGCCGATATGCTCGACGCGCACGGCGTGAGCTGGAAGTACTACACCGGCGCCTATAACGACGTTAGCGATCCAGCGGTCAATATCTACGACGCGTTTCGCAAGATTCGCTACGGACCCGATTGGGAACGCAACGTGATTACGCCGTCGGGCGCGATCTTGAGCGATATCCAAGACTGCCGGCTCCCCGCAGTCTCGTACGTCATGCCGAACTATCTCTCGTCAGATCACGCCGGAAACCTAAGCGGCGCGGGCCCCGGATGGGTCGGTTCGATCTACCTTGCGATCGTGCAGAGCCAGCACGCCGTACCAGAGTGCGACTACTATAAAGACAGCGCCGTGGTCCTCACCTGGGACGATTCGGGCGGATGGTTCGATCACGTCGCTCCGCCACCCGGTCCGGACGGGACGAGCTGGGGCTTTCGCATCCCGATCGTCGTCATCTCGGCTTGGGCACGTTCCGGGTACGATCCGAAGAATCCACGCGCCGCGCCGTACGTCTCTCACACCCAACGTGAATCGACCTCGATTACGAAGTTCATCGAGAAAAACTGGGGCCTCGGCACGATGGGGCAGCGTGACGTCACCGACGACGACCTGAGCGACATGTTCGATTTTTCGCGCACGACGCCGGTGCCGTCGTTCTCCGAGGTTTCGATGCGCAACCTAATTCGCGCCACGCACTTCAGCCTCGCCGTCGCGCAGCGCAACGATCACGTCGTCGACGACGACCGTTAGCCGGTGGCAGCTTGGGGGCAAGCGGCTCGCCGTATTAGCCGCAATCTCCTGGCCCGCGCCGCCGCCGGGCTACGGCCCGTGGGAGCAGGTGGCCTTCAATGTTGCCGACGGAATGCGTCGTCGCGGTCTCGACGTTACGCTTTTTGCCACCGGCAACTCGCGCTTCGAAGGCAAGCTCGTCTCCGTCGTCCCGGTCGGCTTAAATGAAGATCCGGCACTCAACGGCGAGGTCTTTACCGCGCTGCACATCGGAGAGCTTTTTAAGCGAGCGCACGAGTTCGATCTGATCAACAACCATCTCGATTGGAAGCCGCTGACGTACGCACTGGCGTCCGACGCGCCGCCGCTGGTGACGACGATTCACGGGTTCTCGTCCCCGCAGATTCTGGGGGCCTACTATGCCGGCGCGGCGCGCAGCTTCTACTGTTCGATCTCCAACGCGGATCGCGATCCCGGCCTCGACTATCTCGCGACGGCCTACAACGGCATCGACCCGGCGCAGTTTACGTTCAGCGACAAACCGGGCGAGTATCTCTGCTTTCTCGGGCGCTTTCATCCCGAGAAGGGCACGCATCTGGCGATCGAGGTCGCCAAGCGCGCCGGCGTGCGCCTCAAGATCGCCGCGATTCCCCACGACGCAGCATACTTCCGCGAGCAGGTCGAGCCGCACATTGATGGCGATCGGGTTCAGTTCCTCGGTGCGGTCGAACGAGAGGCGCGCAACGAACTGCTCACCAACGCGCTCGCCCTCGTGCACCTGACGACGCGGCCGGAGCGTTTCGGCCTGACGACGATCGAAGCGATGGCCTGCGGCACGCCGGTGCTCGGCGCCCGGATGGGCTCGCTTCCCGAGATCGTCGTTGACGGCGTGACGGGCTTCCTATGCGAGAGCGTCGACGATGCGGTCGCTAAGGTTCCGTCACTTGCATCGCTCGATCGCGGCGCCTGCCGCGCGCACGTCGAGCGCGAGTTTAGCATCGAGCGGATGATCGACCGCTATCTCGTGGCCTACGCTCGCGCGCTCGAGCTGCGCCTCCCGCCGCCTCCAGACGAAGCCAAGCTGCGGGCGCGCCGGCACGATTGGTGGGACCGACCGATGGGCTACACGGAGATTCCGCCCAAGCCCAAGAACCTCGGCTTCTGATGGCCGACATCGAACGCGACTACTCCGCGCGCACGCTCTTCGAGAAGCTCGGCGTCCAGGCCGATTCGCACGTCGCCCTGATCGGCCGCCACGAAGAAGATTTCAAGATCGCGCTAAACGCTCGCTTGGCGAAGGCCGCGTCACAAGCGTTGCGGACGACGTACGATTTCATTTTCGTGCGCATCGACGCACCGCGCGATTTGGTCCGCATTCCAAACGCAGCCCCGCACTTAATGCCGGACGGTGCCCTTTGGGTCTTTCACCCGAAGGGGCGCAGCGCATCTCCGACCGACGCCGACGTGCGCGCCGCCGGCCTAGCGGCCGGTTTGGTGGACAACAAAATCAGCGCGTATACCGAGTCGCACACCGCGACCAGGTTCGTTATCCCGCTATCGCGTCGCTAGCGTGTCGGCGGCTTCCATCGCCTGATAGGCTTTGCTCGTCAGCGCGTGGTCGACCACGCCGGCGATAAAGCGTGAGGCCTTGCGGACCTTGGCGAGATCGACGCCGGTCTCGATGTCCATTTGATGCAGCAGATAGAGTACGTCCTCGGTGCCCACGTTGCCGGTCGCGCC
Source organism: Vulcanimicrobiota bacterium (assembly GCA_963739845.1). GTDB lineage: Bacteria > Vulcanimicrobiota > Vulcanimicrobiia > Vulcanimicrobiales > Vulcanimicrobiaceae > Cybelea. The sequence continues at coordinate 1,489,260 of CAVUBQ010000002.1, forward strand.
GGGCGCGTACGGGCATCCGCCCAAACCGCCGGACGATGCGTCGAACTTGGCTACGCCCTGCTGCAGCCCGGCATAGACGTTTGCCAGCGCCGTTCCGCGCGTGTCGTGGAAGTGCAGGGCGATAAGCTCGATCGGAATTTCCTTGGCGAGCAATGGAACCAAGGCGTCGACTTGGCTCGGTACGCCGACGCCGATCGTGTCGCCGATCGAGAGCTCGTCGCAGCCCATCTCCATCAGCTTTACGCTGACGTCGACGACCATCTTCGGGGTCACCTCGTCGCCGAAGGGCGAACCGAACGCGGTCGAGACATACCCGCGCACCCAGAGGCCGTCCCGTTTGGCGGCGGCAACTACGTCGCGGAAGGTCGCCAGCGATTCGTCGATCGTCATGTTGATGTTGCGCTTGGTGAAATGCTCGGAGGCCGCGGTAAAGACGGCGATCGCGTCGGCGCCGGCAGCCTTCGCCCGCTCGTAGCCTTTGAGGTTTGGAACGAGGACCGGGTAGCGCACGCCGGGCGTCTTGCGGATACGCGCAAAGACTTCAGCCGCGTCGGCGAGCTGTGGAATCGCTTTCGGGCTGACAAACGAGGTCGCCTCGATCCACTTCAATCCGGTCTCGGAGAGTAAGTCAATGTACCGAACCTTGTCGTCGGTCGAGATGATGGCGCCCTCATTCTGCAATCCGTCGCGCGCACCCATCTCGAAGAGCGTGACGCGTTTGGGTAAGGTCATCCTTCGACTCGGCTCAGGATGACAGGTCGACCAGCGGGGCGCCGCCGGGGACGATCTGCCCCTCGCGCACGAGCACGGCTTTCACGGTTGCGGCGACCGAGGCTTCGATCCGGTGTTCCATCTTCATAGCCTCTAACACGACCAGCAGCCCATGTTCTTCAACGGCGTCACCCTCGCGGACGGCGACCTTGACCACCTTGCCCGGCATCGGTGCGGTGACGTGCGCGCCGGCGGCGCGGCCGTGCCCGCCGCCAACCCCCTCGGCCGAGGGCGGCGCCGCAAACGCAAAGGGCCACGTGCTCCCGTCGAGGTGCACGTTGAAGAAAGGCGCCGTCGTAAGAAACCGCACCGGCGATCGCCGTGCCGTCGAGGTTCGCGTGTACGATATTGCCGCTCCGATGCGTTCGCAGATCGCCGGCGCACTCTCCCGACAGGCGCCATACGCCGAGCTTCGTCCCGGCGTCGGCCACCAGATCGATAACGGCGTCCTCGTGCTGCAGCCGTAACGGCACGCTGGTTTCGGCGATCCGCCAAGGCGCGCGCCGGTCGTTCAGGAGCGCGGCCGCGCAGAGCACGATCGCCTCACGCGGCGCGGCGCGCGCGGCGAAGATCGATTCGTCGAGATGGCGTGCGAGAAAACTGGTCGTCGTTTCGCCGGCCCTAAACGCCTCGTTGCGGGCAATCCACAACAGCAGGGGAAGATTCGTGCGCACGCCGTCGACCGTGAAATCGAGCAGGGCTTGCTCGAGGCGCGCGATCGCCGCCGCGCGATCGCTGCCGAAGACGATTAGCTTGGCAAGCATCGGATCGTAGTAAAGGCTCACCTCGCTTCCGGCGGCGACGCCGGCATCCACGCGAACGCCGGGTCCTTCCGGCGGCGACCACGTCGCGATCGTGCCGGTCGAGGGGAGCATCTCGCGTGCCGGATCTTCGGCGTAGATTCGCGCCTCGATCGCCCATCCGCGCGGCTTGACGTCGGCCTGCGAGATCGTCAGCGGCTCGCCCGAGGCAATGCGCAGCTGCCAGCGCACCAGATCGATACCGTAGACGAGCTCGGTCACCGGATGCTCGACTTGGAGGCGCGCGTTCATCTCGAGAAAGTAGTACGCGCCATCGCGGTCGAGCATGAACTCGCACGTGCCGGCATTGGCGTAGCCGACCGACTCGGCAGCGCGCACGGCCGCGGCGCCCATCTCGGCGCGCAGCGCCGGCGAGAGCGCGACCGACGGTGCCTCCTCGACGATCTTTTGATGGCGCCGCTGAATCGAGCACTCGCGTTCGCCCAGATGAATCGTCGTCCCGTGGCTGTCGGCCAGGATTTGGAACTCGATATGCCGTGGATCGCGCAAGTAGCGCTCGAGCAGCACGGCGTCGTCGCCGAAGGCCGCGAGCGCTTCGCGCTTCGCGCTTTCGAGCGCTTCGTCGAAGTGCGCTGCCGATTCGACGACGCGCATCCCGCGGCCGCCGCCGCCTGCACTCGCTTTGATCAAGAGCGGAAAGCCAATGCGCGCCGCCTCCACGCGGAGCGTTTGCGGTGATTGATCGTCGCCGTCGTAACCGGGAACGGTCGGCACGTCGAAGGCGCGCACGCGGCGCTTCGCTTCGATCTTGCTTCCCATTGCCGCCATCGCCTCGGCCGTCGGCCCGACGAAGATCAAGCCCGGCGTCGCGGACGGCGCGCGCGAACGGCGCGCGCTCGGAGAGAAAGCCGTACCCGGGGTGAACGGCATCGGCCTGCATCGCGCGCGCGGCGGCGAGGACCGCGTCGGCGTTCAGGTAGGATTGCGCCGCCGCGGCCGGCCCGACGCAGCGCGCGTCGTCCATGAACTGCAGGTGATACGCGTCGGCATCCGCCTCGGAATAGATGCCGAGCGGAACGATGCCCATCTCGCGCGCCGCGCGTGCGACGCGCACCGCAATCTCGCCGCGATTGGCGATTAACAGCCGTTTAAGCACTCCTTCGACTCCGCTCAGGATGATGACACGAACGAGGCTTTGCGGCGCTCGAGGAAGGCGCGCAGGCCCTCTTGACCTTCGGCGCTCGCGCGCTGGCGTGCGATCGCCGTCGTCGTGATTTCGCGCGATTCGTCGTAGGTCGCGTCGAGCACGCGGCGCACCAAGAGTTTTGCCGCGCCGACCGCGGACGGCCCGGCGGAGCGAATCTCGGCGAGCACACGATCGACGGCGGCGTCGAGCTCGCCGGCCGGCACGACCTGGTGCACGAGCCCGATCGCCCGAGCGCGCGCCGCGTCGAAGCGTTCGCCGGTAAGGAAGAGCGCGCGGGCATGCGACGAGCCGATTTTGGAAAGCACGAAGGGTGAGATGACGGCCGGAATGATCCCAAGCTTCACCTCGGTAAAGCCAAAGACCGCGTCGTCGCTTGCGATCGCGATATCGCAGACCGCCGCTAAGCCGGCTCCGCCCCCGAGCGCCGCGCCGTGAATTCGGCCGATGACCGGCTTGGGGCAGTTATCGATCGCGCGGAACATGTCGCTCATGCGCTCGGCGTCGGCGACGTTTGCCTCGAAGCTCAGATCGAGCGAGTCACGCATCCAGTTGATGTCCGCGCCTCCGCAGAAGACGTTGCCTTCTCCGGCGAGCACGACGGCGCGCACGTCGTCGGCGGCGGTAATGCGCGCAAAGACGTCGTGCAGCTGCTTGATAACCTCGGCATTGAAGGCGTTGCGGACTTCGGGGCGTTCCAGCGTCACCCGGGCAATATCGCCGGCTACGGCAAGTTTAACGCTCTCGGCCATGCTCGCCCGCTTCGCGGCGCCATCCGAACGGGCCTAGCAGGCGTTATACTGTGGTGATGAAGGGGACGCCGGCGAAGCCGATTTACCGCTACGCGCTGCTGACGCGCGCGAGCCACTGGGTGTGGGTTCTCGCCTTCATCATCCTGATCGGCAGCGGTCTGCAGATATTCAACGCGTCGCCCAACCTCGATGCCTCCGACAAGAGCGACCCGGCGCGGCGCGTGCTCTCGATCGGCTCGCCGGCCCAGGGCGTGGGAACGACGACGCTCTTCGGACACACGTTCGTGACGACCGGGTGGCTGGGGTGGGTCGGGGACGGCATGGGCTCGCGCAGCGCACACGCCTTTCCCGCGGCGATCATCGTTCCGGGATACCAAGATCTCGCCGATGGCCGCCGTTGGCATCTCTTCTTTGCGTGGATTGCGGCGGTCTGCTGGCTTGCGTGGCTCGTCTCGACCGCGATCAAAGGAACTCTTCAAGAGATGATCCTGCGGCCCAGCGACGTGCCCAAACTCTGGCCGATGCAAGCCTACTATCTCAAGCTGCGCAAAGACCCGCCGGCGCATGGCATCTACAATCCGCTGCAAAAAGCTGCGTACACGGTCGTCCTCTTCGCGATCGCGCCGCTGGTGGTGCTCACCGGGCTCGCGCTCTCCCCGGGGATCGACGCGATCGCCAATCCGTTGACCGTGCTCTTCGGCGGGCGACAGTTCGCGCGGCTCTGGCACTTCGCCGGCATGGTGCTGCTCGTCGGGTTCTTCGCGATCCACACGTTTCAAGTCGCGACCCAGGGTGTCGTCAATCAAATGCGCTCGATGATCACCGGATGGTATCAGCCGGAGTGAAACGGCGTCTCTTTCTCGCATCGTCGCTCTCCGCGCTGGCAGGCTGCGGCCCGATCAGCTCGGCCCTCAACGGCAACGAGCGGCCTGCGCAGGGTCGCTGGCGTCGGCCGAGAACCTCAACCACCTGGTGATCGGCACGCGCGGGCTGGCGCGCGAGTACGGCGATCGCGACGTCGACACGAACTTCCGCGTGAACGGGTTTGCAACACCTGCGGACACGCGGTACATGGATTTGCTCGCCGGGAACTTTGCCGGCTATCGTTTGGTGGTCGATGGCGCGGTCGAGCGTCCCGCAGGCCTTCTCGCTCGGGCAGCTCGGGGCTCTGAGTCAGCAGACGCAGATCACGCGTCACGACTGCGTCGAAGGCTGGAGCGCGATCGGAAAGTGGCGCGGCGTGCCGCTGCGCGATCTGCTCGCGGCGGTGCAGCCCCGCGACGACGCGCGCTACGTCGTCTTCCGCTGCATGGATAACGACGGCGCCGGGACCCTCTACTACGAAAGCCTCGACCTCCATCAAGCGCGTCACCCGCAGGCCCTTCTAGCAACGCACCTCAACGACCGACCGCTCGATCCCGAGCACGGCGCTCCACTACGCCTGCGCGTGCCGACCCAGCTTGGATACAAGAGCGCCAAGTGGATCGCCCGCATCGAGGTCGTGGGAAGCTTCGCGAAGATCGCCGGCGGCAGCGGCGGCTACTGGGAGGACCAAGGCTACGAATGGTACGCCGGGATATAGAAAGGTCACCAACAGCCCCGCTCGCGCGCTAGAATAAGGTTGTGACCGGGGCCAAGCTGGTCTCCATAGCCGCATTGGTGCTCCTGCTGGGGAGCTCGCCGGGCGACTTGCGTGCCACGCTAAAGGAAACGGCGGCTACCTATTTCGCCCAAATCTCCACGGTCGCTCCGATTGCCGGGCGCGACACGACCTACGATTACTACGAGCGCCTGGTTGACGACGGCGATCGGTTGGAGATGACGGACGTCCCCCAAGGCTATACGCGGGAGCAATGGACGCAACTCGCCGAGACGACCGCGAACCTCGACTTGAGCCTGGCTCAGCAGCTGCTCGCCGGCAAGTACCGTTCGATGGCCTCGGTTCGCGGATTCGGCGAAGTCTTGCTGCGCTCGTCGGTCGACGGCACGATGCAGCCGGTCGCAGTCTACGTGCCGTCGACGTACTCGCCGGACAAGCCGGCGCCGCTGATCGTAATGCTGCACGGACATCCGCAGCCCGAGACGTCGTTGATGACGCCGTTCTTTATTCCGCAGCTTGCGGAGCGAAGTGGAGCGATCCTGATCGCGCCGTGGGGTCATGGCTACTACGACTACCGCGGCTCGCAGGCCGAAGTCTACGACGCCGTGCAGGCGGCGACGCAAGCCTTCACGATCGACCCGCGCAAACACTATCTGACGGGTTACTCGATGGGCGGCTTCTCGGTCTTCGTCGTCGCGCCGGTCCACCCCGACGAGTGGGCGGCGGTTATGTGCATCTCGGGCGGTCTCTTGGGTTCGGATTCGCGGAAAGTCGTCACCTACATGCGCACGAAACCCTTCTACGTGCTGACCGGCACGGAAGACGACAGCATTCCGACCTACTTTCCGACGACCACCGCGGCCTATCTTCAAAACGCCGGCTTCAACGTTTCGTTCTACTCGCAGACCGGGGGAACGCACCGCCTCGTCACGCTCCTTCCGATCCTCACGCAAGCTTGGACCGACATGCTGCAGGGAGTCGTGCGCGCGCCGCCGGCGTCGTTCGGCAGCGTCGTGCTGCCGGCGACGATTCCGCAAAGCGCATTAAAACCGTAGAGTAACGCACCCCCCAGCCCGGCGAAGATACGGCCATGCTAAACCTCAGAGCATTGATCGTTGGGGCGGTTGCCGCTGTATCGTTACCGGTAGCCGCGGCGACGGCGCCGGCTCCGGCCGGAGAGAGCTTTCTGCCGGCGCCCCCGGGCACCGTCGTGCAGAGTCAGGTCGTCTTTCTGCAAGGCGATGGGAATCACGCACGATGGAAAGCGGTGACGAGCAAAAAGCTGGTCGGCTCGGGCAACGGCCAGAACTTCTATCAGTGGTGGCTCTCGATCTACGCGATGCGCGGGGATGCGTACCACCTGCGATACCAGTCGCCCGGCAACGGCGGCCCGCTCTCCAAAGTCACGCAGGCAAACGGAGCCAAGATGTGGTTCCCGGTGCAGGACATAAAGATCGTCGGCCAGGCCTCGATGATGCAGCCCGGCGTGCAGCAGTTGGTCGTGCAATCGCACGAAGCGGGTGCCGATTGCGGAGGCGCGACGGTCTCGGTTTTTGCCGGCGGCCCGGGCAGCAGCGCATCGCCGGCGATCTCGGTCGCTAACCCGTGCGAGCTGAGCGCAACGATTCAACACGGCGAGAACGGCGATACGCTCCAACTCACCGGACCGTACTACGCCGCGAACGCGCCGCTCTGTTGTCCCACCAAGACGAACGCGACGGCGGTGCTGAGCCACATGAGCGGCAAGTGGACGGTTACGCCAAACTACTTCAAGCTCTACGCGGGCCGCCGCCCGCCCGACTAATCGCGCCTACATCCGGAAAACGCCGAACTGCGTGCGCGGCTGCGGCGCGTGCGCCGCGGCGTCGAGGCCGATGCCGATCGCGCGCCGGGTATCGAGCGGGTCGATGATCCCGTCGTCCCAAAGCCGCGCGGTCGAGTAGTACGGGTTGCCTTCGCGCTCGTACTTTTCGAGAATCGGCGCCTCGAAGGCGGCCTTTTGCTCGGCGGTCATATCGCCTTTGACGGTGGAGAGGACGCTCGCCGCCTGCGGGCCGCCCATCACGCTGATGCGCGCGTTCGGCCACATCCAGAGCTGACGCGGCGCGTAGGCGCGTCCGCACATTCCGTAGTTGCCGGCGCCAAAACTCCCGCCGATCACGACGGTAAACTTCGGGACCTCAGCGCACGCAACCGCGATGACGAGCTTCGCGCCGTCCTTGGCGATCCCGCGGTTCTCGTACTCCTTGCCGACCATGAATCCGGTGATGTTCTGCAGGAAGAGCAGCGGCGTACCGCGCTGCGCGCAGAGCTCGATGAAGTGCGCCCCTTTGAGCGCGCTCTCGCTAAAAAGGATGCCGTTATTGGCAAGGATGCCGATCGGATGGCCCTCGATGTGCGCGAAGCCGCAGACCAGGGTCGTGCCATAGCGCGATTTGAACTCGTGAAACTCCGATGCGTCGACCAGGCGCGCGACGACCTCGCGCACGTCGTAACCGGTGCGGCTATCGGCTGGGATGACGCCATAGATATCGCGCGGCTCGTATTTCGGCAGCTGCGGTTCGGCGCGATCCCACTGGCGCGGCAGCTCGAGATGGAGGTTGCGCACGATCTCGCGCACGATGCCCAGCGCCTGTGCATCGTCGTTGGCGAAATGGTCGGCGACGCCCGAGATGCGCGTGTGCACGTCGGCGCCGCCGAGCTCTTCGGCCGTGACGACCTCGCCGGTCGCGGCTTTGACCAGCGGCGGTCCGCCGAGAAAGATCGTGCCTTCGCCCTTGACGATCACGGTTTCGTCGCTCATCGCCGGTACGTACGCGCCGCCCGCGGTGCACGAACCCATCACGGCGGCGATCTGCGCGATCCGCTTGCTCGACATGCGTGCTTGATTGTAAAAGATGCGCCCGAAGTGGTCGCGATCGGGAAAGACGTCGGCTTGCAGCGGCAAGAACGCGCCGCCCGAATCGACTAAGTAGATGCACGGCAGATGGTTCTGCTCCGCGATCTCCTGCGCGCGCAAGTGCTTCTTGACGGTCATCGGGTAGTAGGTTCCGCCTTTAACCGTCGCGTCGTTGGCGACGATCACGCAGTGCTGTCCCTCGACGATGCCTATGCCGGTGACGATGCCGGCCGCGGGTGACGCATTCGAGTACATCTCGAATGCGGCGAGTGCCGAGAGCTCGAGAAACTCCGAACCTGGGTCGATCAGCCGCTCGACGCGTTCGCGCGCGGTCAGTTTGTTGCGTTTGCGATGCTTCTCGGTCGCTTCGGGGCCGCCGCCGGCACGGACGGCAACCAGTCGCTCGCGCAGCTCGGTCACGAGCCCTTCCATACGGGTAGAGTTGGTTTGAAAGCTCGCCGAACTCCGATCGAGCCTCGATTCCAAGAGCGCCATCGCGCGGCCCTTCGGCGCCGCGCTCTTAGAGCCCGGTTAGGGTTCGCGAAAAGCCGAGGGCAGGGCCCGGTGGGACTCGTAGCTATTCGCCAATGGCGGCACAAGCTCAAATCGACTTTGGCGGGATCGTGCGTCCGCAGGGGCGCGTCGATCTCACAACGGCGCTGCAGCCGCACCAAGGCGTGCTGGGCGAGCGCGCCGCCGCGCACCTGCTTCGCCGTGCCGGCTTCGGCGGTACACCCGACGAGATCGGCCGCTACGCGGCGATGCGCGCCGACGCTGCGGTCGCGTCGTTGTTGGCCTTTCCGCCGTCCGGCTCGATCGCGCAGCCGAACCTGACACCCGCCCAGACGCTCCTGCCGATGATGGCCGCGGATCCGCAGCAGCGCGCCACGCTGCGCCGCGAGCGGATGCGGTCGCGAGCGGGCGGTGACGACCGGATTGCAGCTGTGGTGGCTCAACCGAATGCTCACGACGCCGGCGCCGCTGCAGGAGAAGATGACCCTCTACTTCCACGGGCACTTCACCTCGCGCGCCACGCCGCGCTTTCCGGCGATCACTTACAACCAGAATGCGCTCTTCCGCCGCTACGCGCTCGGCAATCTTCGCGAGCTGACGCGCAGCGTCTCAAAAGACGCGGCGATGCTTATCTACTTGAACGGAGCCGGCAACGTTGCGGCGCATCCGAACGAGAACTACGCGCGCGAGCTGATGGAGCTCTTCACCCTCGGCGTCGACAATTACAGCGAGCAAGACGTTCGCGAATCCGCGCGCGCCTGGACCGGATGGCGCGTCGACCGGTCGGCCGATACGGTCAGTTTCGACCCGGCGCTCCACGACAGCGGACGTAAGACGTTTCTCGGACGCACAGGGAACTTCAACGGCGACGACATCGTCGCAATCATCTTCGCCCAGCCGCAGTGCGCGCGCTTCTTCGCCGCGAGCCTGCTCAACTGGTTCGTCTACAACGATCCGGAGCCGGAGCTCGTCGAGGCCGTCGCCGCGGAGCTGCGCCGTCACGATTTCGAACTCGCGCCGGTCGTCGCGACGATCCTGCGCAGCAACGTCTTTTACAGCCGACGCGCCTATCGCGCGCTCGTCAAAAGCCCGGTCGAGTTCGTGATCGGCAGCCACAAGTCGCTCGGCCTGCCGACCGTGGACGACAGCGCGCTGCCCGCGCTGCAGCAAATGGGGCAGCAGCTGTTCTTTCCGCCGAGCGTCGCCGGCTGGCCGGGCGGCCAGAACTGGCTGACCAGCGGCACGATGATCGCGCGGCAGAACTTCCTCACGCGATTGCTCGACTCGCGCACGCTCGAGGCCTCCTCGTGGCTGCGCAGCGTACCGGTTCAAGCGCGATCCGCGGCCGAGATGCTCGCGCAGTCGCTCTTGCAGAGTGACGCAGCGCCGGCGACGATCTTCGATATCGAGGGATACTTAGCCGGAGCCGGCAGCGCGGCCCTGGCTTCGCTCTCAGGTGAAAACCACGCCCTGCGCGTGAGCGGCGCCGCCTATCTCGCAATGGCCACGCCGGCCTACCAGTTGAACTGATCCTTCGACTCCGCTCAGGATGACAATGTTGGAAATATGAAACGTAGTAACTTTTTGATCGGAACGGTTTCGGGGCTGGCGATCGTCGCCAATCCCGAACACGTATTTGCGCGAGCGCTGGCGCAGACGCCGCTGCCCGGGCTGCCGGGCAGCGAAGACCGCTGCCTCGTGCTGATCAACCTCTACGGCGGAAACGACGGTCTGAACTGCGTCGTGCCGCACGGCGACCCGCGCTACTATCAGATGCGCCCGGCGTTGGCAATCGCGCAGAACGACGTCCTCTCGATCGACGCGCACGTCGGTCTCAACCCCGGCATGCGATCGTTCAAGGCCCTTTACGATAAGGGCGTGGTCGCGATCGTCCAGGGCGTCGGATATCCGAATCCAGACCACTCGCACTTCCGCTCGACCGAAATCTGGCAGACGGCCGCGCCCGATCGCTACGAGCATACCGGCTGGCTCGGTCGCTACTTCGACGACGCCGGACTCTCGCAGCAGAATCTCTTCAAGGGCGTCGCCGTCTCGCGCGTTCTTCCTGAAGCGCTGGTCTCCGATCGCACCGATATTCCGGCGATTCCGGGCCTCGGACAGTACGCGATGATTGCCGACAACAATCTCGTGGCGCGCAAGGCGTTCTCGCAGGAGGCGAACGATCAGCGCCTTCCGTTCGACTCGCCGTACCTAGCCCACGTCATGGCCATCGAGGGTGACGCGCAGCGCAGCTCGGAGGAGCTGCCCAGACTCGTTGCCGGATACAAGACCCAAGCCTCGTATCCCGCGACCGAGCTGGGGCGCAGCTTGGCGCTGGCGGCGCAGATCATCGGCAGCAATCTCGGGACGAAGGCGATCTATGTCGAACACGGCTCGTTCGACACCCACGTCAATCAGAATGCGACGCAGAATCTGCTCTTGACGCAGTTCTCCAATGCGGTCGCGGCATTCTACGAGGATCTCGCGGCGCACGGAAACGACCGGCGCGTGCTCACCGTGACGTTCAGCGAGTTCGGCCGGCGGATCGAGGAGAACGGCAGCCGCGGTACCGATCACGGCGAAGCCTCTCCGCTCTTCCTGATCGGAGGGGGCGTGAAGGGCGGCCTCTACGGGGCGCTCCCCGACCTCGGCGCGACCAACATGGGCAACCTGCGCTATAGCGTCGACTTTCGCAGCGTCTACGCAACCGTGCTCGAGCGCTGGCTCGGCCGTCCATCGGCAACGGTACTGAACGGGTCCTTCGAGAAGCTTCCCGTCCTGGCATGACCTCGTCGATCCTCTTTCTCGGCAGCGGCGGAGCGCGCTTCGTCGTTGCGCGGCAGCTGCGCGCCTCGGGCGGCATGTGGATGCGCTTCGGGCAGACGCAAATTCACGTCGATCCCGGTCCGGGGACGCTGGTGCGTGCGCTCGCGCACGTTCCCCCGTGCAATCCGCGCGAGCTCGACGCGATCGTCCTCTCCCACAAGCATCTCGATCATTCGGGCGACGTCAACGCACTGATCGAGGCGATGACCTCGGGCGGATTCCGCCGCCGCGGCATCGTGCTCGCGCCGGCCGACGCATTCGACGACGAGCCGGTCGTTTTGCCGTACGTGCGGCGCTTCGTCGAGCGGATCGAGCGCTTGGAGCCGAGCAGCGGTCCCTATCAAATCGGCTCGGTCGAGCTCTTCACGTCGCGGGCGCACGTGCATGCCGTGCAGACCCATGGTTTGCACTTTCATCACGACGGCTTGCGCGTCGCCTACCTTCCGTGCGGCCGTTACTTCGATGGGCTCGCCGCCGATTATGCCAGCCGAACGCCCGACGTGCTCGTGATCAACGTGCTGCGCTATCGCGACGAGATGAACGTCGATCATTTGAACTGGGAAGACGCGCGCCGGGTCGTCGCCGATGTGCGGCCGAAGGTTGCCGTCTTTCAGCATTTCGGAACGAAGATGCTGGAGGCCGACCCAAGCCGCCTCGCCGAGCGGCTGGAGGACGAGCTCGGTCTGCGCGCGATCGCAGCCTACGATGGACTCACCTTCGATCTCGATACCGAGGTGGCGGCGGTTGCCGGTTGAGATCGCTCAAGTAACGATCGAAACCGTTGCACCCTTCTATCGTGAGCGCGAGCGCGAGGCGCTACGGACCGCCTATGGCTTCGCCGTCGTTTGGCACGAGCAGCTCCACGCTTTCGCCGCGCGCGACGGCGATCGAACGGTCGGCGCGGCGACGATTCGCATCGCCGCCTCGCTCGCTCACGTCGAGCGCGTCGTCGTGGACCAAGAGCATCGCCGTTGTGGCATCGGGCGCGAGCTGCTCGAGGCCGCCGGGGAGACCGCAAACTACTACAACTGCCACAAGATGAGCGCGCTGGCCGTCCACCGCGGTGAGGCGCAGCGTTTCTTCGAGGCCTGCGGCTATCGCGAAGAGGCCGTGCTGCTGCAGCACACCTTCAAGCTCGACGTCGCCGTTCTGCGACGATTTCTGCTCTAGACGGGAAAATTCGAGCGCGAACGGCGGCTGGGCCGGCGGATGCGGCCTTTGCGGTTGCTGACGCGGTGCCGCGACCGGCGTCGGCGGGAACGGTTCGAAGGGAAGGCGCGCGCTGCCGTTGAGCTCCTGCTGCACGTGCGGGTGGTCGTTCATCGATCCGTTGTAGAGGAAGACCGTGCCGTTCTTGCTGGTCGCAGTGACCGCCGGACCGCCGCCGCCGACGGTGGCCTGTTTGGTCGTCGGATCCCCGCGAACTTGGGACTGATCCTCAAAGTTCGAGACGACGTGTCCCGAACCGCTATGTGCGCCGATCTGCGCGCCCCCGCGTACGCCGAGCGCCACGTCGCCATGCTCCGATTCGAAGCGCGCTAGCCCCGGCTGGAAGTCGCCGTTGTCGTAGACGATCGATCCGTACGTGCTGCTCGCTTGGATTTGGTGCGACGTGCAGTTCTCGAAGAGCATATTGCCGGTTGCGGTGCGCACGCGCAGCCGCTCGAACGTCGAATTGGTCGCATCGATTCGCCCGCGCAGCGACTCGACGAAGCCGGTGCCGGTCACGCCGTTGAGCGAGATACCGGCCGCCCGCGTGTGGGCGACGAAGACGCCGTTGTAGTTGTTGACCGTGAGCTGGCCCCCACGTACGTGCGCGATTATCATCGCGGTATTGCGCGGTACGGTGATCGTCATCGGGCCGCTTCCGCGCACCAGGACCGCATCGTGCTGCGAACCAGGCAGCATCGGTAAAACGAAGGACTCGGCCGGCAGCGTCACCACGCCGTGGTCGGTCGTGACCTTTTGCGATGCCATCTGCATCTGCTTTGGAATTCGCGGGTCGACGTCGTCGGGATCGAGGTGGCGCACGTCGATCGCGCTGGTCGAGGAGACCTGCACTTGCTGGCGATCCCACGTTTGAATCGTTACCTTGCCGTGGTTCACGTGCACGTTGAGCACGGGCGTCGGCCCGACCTCAATCTGCTCGTCGGCGCGTGCCTGCACCGCGAGAGCCAGAGAAAAGAACGAGGCGAGGAGCGATACGATTGCTCCCCGCCGCCACCCCTCGTGCACCAGACCATTGTAACGAGCCAAAGCGCCGGCCATCATGAAAAGCCGGTGAACGGAATCTGCATGCGCGGGAGGACCACGCGGAAAATCGCGCCTCCCCCGGCCGCCCTCCTCGCCGTCGCCTCGCCGTCGTGCACTCTAGCAATCGAGCGGACGATCGCTAGCCCGAGGCCGGTCCCCGGGACGATCCGCGAGCGCGCCTTGTCGGCGCGGTAGAAGCGCTCGAAGACCTGGGCGAGCTCTCCCTGCGGGATACCCGGACCGCTATCCTCGACCTCGACCCAGGCCGAGCTCGGGTCGTTTCCCACCCGGACCTCGACGAAGCCGCGCTCGCTGAACTTGATTGCGTTGTCGATCAAGTTCCCAACGAGCTGGCGCAGCAGGCTGGCATCGCCGTAGACGATCGGGGTGCCGGCGTGGCTGAAGCGCAACTCGATGCCTTTCTCCACCGCCCGCGGCGTGGAGTTCTGGCAGACCTCGCTCGCGATCTGCGCCAGCGATACCGGCTCCTTGGGAATCTCGTCGCCGCGATCGGCCTTGGCGAGCGTGAGCATGCCGTTGACCATCCCGGCCAAATCCGCGCTCTCTCGCGCGATCGTCTCAAGGCTCTCGCGACGGATCGTTTGGTCCTGATCGCCCCAGCGCAGGAGCATCTGCGCGTTGGCGTTGATCGAGGTCAGGGGCGTCTTCAGCTCGTGCGAGGCGTCGGAGATGAACTGTCGCTCGCGCGCAAAGGCTTCGGCCAGCCGTTGCAGCAGATCGTTGAAGCTCTGCGCGAGTCGCCCGATTTCGTCGCGGCGGTGCCAGCGCAGCTGCCGCCGATGTCCGTCGAACGCACCGGCGCCTCCGCCGATCGCCAGCCGGTCGGAGGTGATCTCGCGCATCTCGTGCGAGAGCTCGTTGATCGGCGTCGTCGCCTGCGAGGCGAGCGCGATCGAGAAGAGAACGACGGCCGCGGCGGTGGCGCCCAGCGCGATCAGGATCGCATTGCGCGCGTGCGCGAACGTCAGCTGCAGCGTGTCGAGCGGTTCGGCGACGTGGATGATCGCGGCGGTCGAGCCTTCTTGCAGATACTTATCCTCGACCAGGAAGGAGCGTCCCCCGATCGTCTCTTGGCGATATGCAACGTCGTGGGCAGCCGAGACGGCCGGGTTCGGCGGGATGGTCGTCGCCCCGAGATTCGCGGTCTTAGCGAGCGGGTAGCCGTTGGTAGAATCGACCTGCACGAAGCTGCTGCTCGAGTTCCATGTGGCCAGGTTGCTGCTGCTGAAGAGAAACTGCAGCGTTCCCAGCGACGAGTCCTCGAGCGAGAACGGCGTCGCCGATTGCTGTGCGAACTGGACGATCGCGCGCATCGTGGCGTTGACGCTCGTCGTCGCCTGGTCGTAGAGAATCTGCTGGAAGCGCCAGACGATGATGCCGCTCATCGCCGTAATCGCGACGATCAGCAGTGCCGAGTACCAGAGCGCAATCCGCCACCGCAGCGACATGCGCTAGTCTTTTATCGTGTAGCCGACGCCTCTTACGGTCGTAATCAGCTTCTCGTCGAAGCCGTCGTCGATCTTGCCGCGCAGGTAGCGGATATAGACGTCGATGAGGTTGGAGTCGCCGAGGAAGTCGCTCCCCCACACCCCGTTGAAGAGCTCGTCGCGAGTGTGCACCTTGTTGCGGTGCAGAAGCAGGTATTCGAGCAGCGCGTACTCCTTGGCGGTCAGCGAGATCGGCTTGCCGGCGCGGTGCACCTCGTGGCGGTCGCGGTCCATCACGACGTCGCGATACTCGATGACGTTGCCCTGCGGCGAGCGCTCGCGCAGGCGCGCTCGCACCCGAGCGAGCAGCTCTTCGGTCGAAAACGGCTTGGTGACGTAATCGTCGGCGCCAACGTCGAGGCCGGCGACGCGGTCGGGCACGCGATCGCGCGCCGTCAGCATGATGATCGGCACGCGGCTCTTGGCGCGAATGCGTTTGCAGACCTCGATGCCGTCCATTCGCGGCAGCATCAGGTCGAGGATGACCAGGTCGGGCTCCTTGAGGGCTTTCTCCAGGCCGGCTAATCCGTCGCGGGCGACGTCTACTTCGTAATGCTCGTGCTCGAGCTCGAGCTGTAGTACGCGGCTGATGGCCGCGTCGTCTTCGATGACGAGGACCCGATAGGGGCGCCGCTCAGGCGCTGCGCGCTTCTCCATGCAATAACATTATCGTTCGGCCCTCCGCTCAGACCTGTGCGAAGCGAGCGCAGCAGGTTGAAATCCGGTGAAAAGGGTGAGCCAGAGCGCGGTCGCGCCCCCGGCGGCGATCCAGGCGAGCGTCGCCGAGTTGGAGAGGGTCCGCGTCACGGCCGTCCCGATTGCCGAGACCGTCTCGACGAAGAGCGACCCGCCGCCGAGGACCAGCAGCGCGATCAGCCAGCAGGCGACGGCTCCGAGTGCGCCCAGCACCAAGAGCTCGACGAACGAGAAGGCGGGCGCGGGACGATAAGCGGTGGCCAGCAAGATGGAGGAACGCAGCCCGGCCGGCGGCTCTTCGAGCGAGAGCCCGAGGATCGCTCGGTCTAGGGCATCATTGTCGTTGTCGTGCACGTTCATGATTCGGTTACCTCCGCTCCGCCCAGAAGCCTGCGTAGCTGCTCCTTAGCGCGAAACAAATGTGTCTTTACCGTCCCCATCGGCAGGCCAAGCACGGTCGCGATCTCCTCGTACTGCTTGCCTTGCAGGTGGAAGAGCGTGACGACGGTGCGGTACTTCTCGGGCAGCGCGTCGATCGCGGCTCGCAGGCGCGAGGCTTCGTCGAGGGCGATCGCCTGCTGCTCGGGCCCGGGGGCCGCGTCGGCATACTCGGGCAGCTCGTCGCTGGCGAAGCGCTTGCGCCGGTTGAGCCGGTCGCAGCACGCGTGGTAGGCGATTGAAAAGATCCAGGTCGAGAACTTCGCCCCGGCCTTGAACGTCCGCAGGCTGCGAAACGCTTTGAAGAAGGCCTCTTGAGTTGCATCGCGTGCGTCCTCCACGTCGTGGAGCGTTCGGTAGCAGAGATGGTAGACGGCTCGGTCGTACCGCTCGACGAGCGCCGCGAAGGCCTCTGGGTTTCCCCGAAGCGTCATCGCCACCAAGTCGCCGTCCTCCGGCCCAGCTTTTACCTGGATGGGTGGCGCCTCCGCCAAGAGTGCCGACACGCCCTCCGTACGCGCGAGCGGGGGTCATTGTTTCGTTCCGGCGCCCCCCCGCCAGGCCCGGGTGCACCGCGAAACATGTCACCCCCCTGGCCGTACCTAGGGCAGGAACTACTACGGAGGTTTGACCCCACAGTGACCACGATAACGAACAAGATCCTTCCCGGCGACCAGCCCAGTGCCCAGCGGCCGACTCTGCCGACCGACCGGTGGAACTCCGCGCAGTCGCTGCGCCCCACCTTCGACGGCTGGGGACCCCGGCTCTAAATGTCGCGCGCCTCGATCGTTGCGCTGCTCATCGCCGCTGAGATTCTGATCGTCGGCATGGCGATCTACACCGTCAGCGGCAGCGGCGCGACGTTCGCATCCGGAATGCACCACGTCGCGTTCAGCGCCGCCCCCATCGAGCCGATCGACGCCGGCGGTACTCCGAACGTCGTGATCGACGATCACGCTTCGAAGGTCAACGTCGGCCTTTCGGGCGATGGGCGCGTGCACGTGCGGGATCTGACGCAGATGCACGGCGCGATCTATTCGAGCGGACCGTATCCGCAACTCAGCGTCACGCGCACCGGCGACGGGGTGCACATCGAACGACCCGGCACGCCGCGTCTCTCGATCGCGCTCTTCGGCTACGACAATGAAGAGATCGAGGTCGAGGTCCCGAGCGGCTCGCACGTCCAGATCGCGCACTGTTCCGGTGCTGAGATCGACGGCGTTGCGGGCGGCGTCACCGTTAGCTCGCAGGACGGGCGCATCAAGCTCAGCGATCTGAGCGGCAACGTAGACGCTCGCAGCGACGATGGGCGGATCATCGCCAGCAACGTTAAGACCGATCGTCTCTCGATGGAGTCGGCCGACGGGCGCATCATTCTACTCAACGTCTCTACCGGCTCGCTGGTCGCGCGCACCCACGACGGACGCATCGAGGCCAGCGGCTTAAGCGTCACCGGCGCGCAGCCGGATGCAACGCTGCACACCGACGACGGCCCGCTCCATGTGGCCGGCACATTCGCACCCAACGGTTCGTACGAACTCTCGACCAACGACGGTTCGATCGAACTGCACGTAGCGCAAGACGCCGATCTGGCTATCACGGCTTCGACCGGCGACGGACACGTCACCGTCGATGGCTCCGCACAGGCCCACGGCGACTCGACGCAGCGCACCATTCGACTCGGCTCCGGTTCCGGCACGATGAAGCTGGCCACCGCCGACGGATCGATTCACATTCTCACCAACGGAGCCCTAGAACAGTGATGGACTTTAGCGACCTCATTCCGCTCGTAGCGATCGTCTTTATCTTCGGAGCGCCGATCGCCGCGTTTATCGTCTCGCGCATCCTCGCGCACCAGGAGCGCATGGAGATGCTGCGCCGCGGCATCACCCCGCCGCTCAGCCCCCGTGAGATGCGCAGAGCCTCGAAGTACGGTTGGAACCCAGGTGCCATGGCGGCCGGCCCGCCGGCCAACCAGTACAACTACGAGGGCGGCGACTACTACGCCCAGCGGCAGCTCCGCAAGGGTATCCAGGTCGCGTTTATCGGTTTCGCACTGCTGGTCGGGCTCGGATTCATCGGTTACCACGGGGACGGCCGGTACGTCTACGGTCCGTGGCTCCTTGGCGGCCTGATCCCAATGTTCGTGGGGATCGCGCAGATCGTCGGCGCCGTGTTGAGCGGCGCGACCTTCGCACCTCCTACGAGCCGCGACCGCCTGGGCCCGACGATGCCCGGCAGCTCCGGGCCGGCTCCGGGTCCAGGCGTCTCGTCAGGCTCGATGCCCCCCGGCCCGACCTACGGCGGCTGGCGTCCGGGTCCGACGCCGGAGATCGAGAAACCGGCCTCGCCCCCCGACTATCGCGCCTAAGCTCGCTTGCCCGTATAGTAAAGCCGCCGGTCGGTTGACCGGCGGCTTTACGTTTCGATAAGAACGATTTTACTTACAGGACACCAAGGCCATCGCCCAGCCTGCGGCCGTGCGAGTCCTGACCAGATATCCGTCCGCAGTCCGATCGTAAACCTGATAGCCCGCTCTGAGTGCGTCGGCTAGCGATTTGAAGACGATAAGACCTGCCATCTGCGGACCCTCCTTTCCTTGATTGTTTACTGCTCTCTATACAGTATAACGGCTTTTGTCGCAAGAGCGTCGAGCATTTCCGCGGACTTTTTTAAGAATTTGCAGAAAATGTACCGCATGCCGACGCTTACCTTGCCTGCTCGCGTACACGAGACGACGGTGCTCGAGCGTCGCGAGCTCGCGCGGGACGTGCTCTTCGTAGATCTTAACGCACCGGACCTGGCGAGCGCGACGAAGCCCGGCCAGTACGTGATGGCGATACCGCCGAGCGGCGAGGCCGCGGCGACGGCACTCGCGATCTACGAAGGAGAGGGTAAGCACGCGAGCCTTCTCTTCTTTATAACGGGAAAACGAACGCGCGAGCTCGCCGAACTGCGCGCCGGCGATCGCCTCGACGTCATCGGACCGCTCGGCAACGGATTCGATCTCTCGGGTAACGCGCGGGACGTTGCAATCGTCGCGGGCGGCGTCGGCATCGCATCGGTGCTGATCTGCGCACAGCTCCTGCTGCGCAGAGGTGTGCGCGTGCGCCTGTTCTACGGCGCTCGTACTGCCGAGCTGCTGGTCGAGCGTCAACGCTTTGCCGATGAGGGTTGCGAGCTCGTGCTCACGACCGACGACGGTTCTCTCGGCGAACGCGGATTCGTGACCGAGGCACTCGCACGAGCGAGCAAACCCGAAGTAATCTTCGCGTGCGGACCGACGCCGATGCTGCGCGGCGTCGGCACGCGTCGCCGGCGAGTTGGGCGTGCGCGCGCAGCTCGCCCTCGAAGAGACGTTTGCCTGCGGTGTGGGCGGTTGCTGGGGGTGCGTCGTGCCGCTCGTTGCCTCGAGCGCGCAAGCGCCGAACTTTCCGCCGGCCGAACTCGGCGGCAGCGACGTCGTCTACGCGCGCATCTGCAAGGAAGGCCCGGTCTTTTGGGCCGACGAGCTGCGATGGTAGGCGCGCAGCCGTCCCTGCAAACGAACCTAGGCGGTCTCGAGCTCACATATCCTACGCTGATGGGCAGCGGCTGCTATGGGTCGGGCGAAGAGTTCGCGCCGTTCGCCGATCTCTCGAAGATCGGCGCGATCGTGCTCAAGAGCGTCACGCGGCTGCCCCGCCTGGGCAATCCCACGCCGCGCCTGGTGCATACGCCGGCCGGAATGCTCAACGCAATCGGCCTGCAGAATCCCGGCATCGAGTGGTATCTCGCTCACGAGCTGCACAAGTATGCAGAGCGTCCGTGCAAGATCGTCGGCAGCGTCGCCGGCTTCTCGATCGACGACTACGCCTACGTCTGCGAGCGTCTGGCGGCGCGCCACGAGATCGCGGCCGTCGAACTGAACGTCTCGTGTCCGAACGTCGCGAGCGAAGGTGAGACCTTCGGATGCGACGCGAATCTTACCGCCAAAGTCGTAGCCGCGGCGCGCGCAACGACCGACAAGACGCTGATCGTCAAGCTCTCGCCGAACGTGACCCAGATCGCCGACGTCGCGCTGGAGGCCGAGGCGGCCGGCGCCGATGCGCTGGCGGTGATCAACACGGTGCGCGGCATGGCGATCGACGTCGATCGCTGGCGTCCGCGTCTGGGAAACATTACCGGCGGCCTCTCGGGCCCGGCGATCCGACCGATCGCCGTGCTCGCCGTCTACGAAGTGGCGCAGGCGGTGAAGATCCCGATCGTCGGACAAGGCGGCATCGAGAACCTCACCGACGCACTCGAGTTCTTCTTGGCCGGCGCGACGGCGATCTCGATCGGAACGGCGAACTTTACCGACCCGCGCATCCCCGAGCGCATCGTCGACGAGCTGCGTCACTACCTCGCGGCGCGCAACCTCGGCGCGATTGGGGAGATCGTCGGGAAGGCGAACGTGGGCTTTGCTACCGCGCATCAATACGAAGGAGACGAAGGGTGACTCAATGGCGCAACTGATCGTCGCCCTCGACGTGCCCAGCGCCGACGAAGCCGAACGGCTCGTCGACCGGCTCTACGAGCTCGACGTGATCGTAAAGATCGGCCTCGAGGCGCTCTTCGGCTATCCCGAGCGCATCCTCTCGTACTGCGAGGCGCGCGACGTGCGCACGTTCGTCGACGCAAAGCTGCACGACATCCCGCGAACCGTCGCCGCTGCGATCGCCCCGCTCGTCCGCCCGAACGTGCACTTCATCAACGTCCACGCGCTCGGCGGGCTCGAGATGATGCGCGCCGCGGTCGACGCGGCCGGCGAACGGGCCGAGCAGATCGGGGCGAGCCCCCCGCACGTCTTCGCCGTCACGCTGCTGACGAGCATCGCGCCCGAGGACCTCAACGAGCTGGGACTGCAAGGCGGCCCCGGAGAGAATGCGATTCGACTGGCCGCGCTGGCGCGCGACGCCGGCTGCTCGGGCGTCGTCTGCAGCGCGCACGAGGTCCGCGACCTCAAACGTTTCTTCGGCGACGACTTCCTCACGCTGACGCCGGGAATCCGTCCGACCGGCAGCGCGCACGCCGATCAGAAGCGCGTTACGACGCCGGCGCAGGCCGTTGCCGCCGGGGCCGACTACATCGTCGTCGGGCGCCCGATCGTCGAAGCGGCCGATCCGCTGGCCGCGGCCAAAGCGATCCTCGAGGAGATGGCCGTACCGGTATGAGCGGCGAGGAGCTCGATCTGCGGGCGGCGCTAGCCGAACGCGGCGCGCTGCTCGAAGGGCACTTTCGTCTGAGCTCGGGCCGCCACAGCGATCGTTTCGTCCAGAAGTTCCGCATTCTCGAAGATCCTGCGCTGCTCGAACCGGTGGCGCGCGCGATCGCTGCGCGGTTTCGCGAGGCACGCCCGACGGTCGTGGTCAGCGCGGCGGTCGGCGGCATCTTGCTCGGCTACGAAGTGGCGCGCCAGCTCGGCACCAAAGCGATCTTCGTCGAGAAGGAGAACGGCGTGCCGGTGCTGCGCCGCGGCTTTGCACTCTCCCCGTCGGACCGAGCGCTGATCGTCGAGGACGTCGTCACGACGGGCCTCTCGGTCCGAGAAGTGATCGACGTAGTGCGCCGTCGCGGAGCGCAGATTGCCGGCGTGGGGATCATCGTCATGCGCGGATGCCTCGACTCCCTTGTCACCCAGAGCGGAGTCGAAGGGCCGAGTCGTATGCGCTGCTCGACTTGCCGATGCGTTCGTACGGCGAGGACGAGTGCCCGCAATGCCGGGCCGGAGAGCCGGTCACCGACCCGGGCTCGCGCCGCACCAAATGAGCAACATCCGCGAGGCGCATCGCCGCGGAGCCGAAGCGGCCGCCGATCGCGCGTTCGTTGACGACCTGGGCGCGCGAACGGTGATGACGAGCGTGGCTTCCTCGCGCCCGACAACCGGGGCGATGGCCCGCGCTGCGTTTGAGCGGCTGCGCAAGGTCGTCGCAAGCCAGTCACACCTGACGTTGATCGCCGAGCACGACGGCAGACGAGCCGGCTTCCTACTGCTGCTCGACGCGCTTCCCGATGAGGTAACGGCGCTGCCGCAAGGTTTCGTCGCTTATATGGCGGTCGAGCCGCGCCGCTGCAGCACCAGGGCATCGGCGCCGCGCTTTTGGCTGCCGCCGAAAATGAGGCAAAGCGGCGAGGTTTACCGTATATGGCTCTTATGGTGACCGACGAGAACGTACCCGCGCTCGGCCTCTACGAGCGTCGCGGGTATCGCACGGAACGGCGGCTCCTGTGCAAACGCGCTTTAAGCGGCGACGTCTGGCGCCGCGTCGCCTGGATCGCGGGCGCGATCGCGCTCCTGATCGTCGCCGTTTGGATCATACGGCGAATCCCGCAGACGATCGCGATCTTCGTGATCGCGGCCTTCATCGCGTTCGGCGTTGCGCCGATTTCGCGACGCTTGGAGCGCCGCATGCCCAAGCCGCTCGCGATCTCGCTCGTCTTTGTCGGGCTCTTCGTCGTCGTCGCGCTCTTCTTCGTCATCGTCGTGCCGCTTACGATCAGCCAGACGCAGCTGCTGGCGGAGAACATTCCGAGCTACGCGACCCTGACCCAGAACTGGCTGCAGGCGATCGAAAACTCACTCGACGAGCACTTTCCAACCTTGCACATCCCAACTTCGGGATTCAACATCGGCAAGGTTACCGGGACGGAGCTTTCGACCTGGGTGAGCGCCGGGGTCGCGTCGATCGGCGCCATCGCGGTCAATACCGCGACCGGTTTCTTCATCGCCTTCTCGTCGATCATTCTCTCGTTCTTCTTCCTGCTCAACGATACGCAGATAGCCGATGGGTTCACCTCGATGTTTCCACCCAACCGGCGGCAGACGGCGCGCAACCTGATCGCCGAAGTTACCGAGCTCTTCGGGCACTACATCTCCGGGCAGGTGATCGTCTGCGCGGTCACCGGCGCCGCGATCGCGATCGCCTGCGCGGCGATCGGTTTCAAGTTTTCGCTGATCATCGGCATCATCTCCGGCGTCGCCTATGCGATTCCAATCGTCGGCATGCTGATCGCCCAGGTCATCGCGTTCCCGATGGCCGCACCGCAAGGCTTATGGATGATCATCTGGGTGCAGGTGATCATCTTCGGAATGGCGCGCATCAGCGACAACGTGCTCGTTCCCAAGATCATGGGCCAGTCGGTCGGCGTCTCGCCGATCGGTTCGATGTTCGCGGTCTTCGCCGGCGGCGAGCTCTTCGGCGTTCCGGGTCTCATCCTCGGCATCCCGATCGCGGCGCTGATCAAGATCCTATGGCGCTACTTCGTGACGCCATGGATCGCGGCGCGGCAGGCGAAAAGCCCGTGATGCAACTTCGCGCACTCCTCTTGCTCTGCGCCGTCGCCGCGGTCGCTTGTTCCTCGGGCGGCGGGAGCGACGGCCCCTCTGTTCCCGTCCTGCCGCCGCCGACGCAAGGGCCGCCGCAAACCGGACCGGAGGGGAAATACCTCAAACACATCGTCGTCATCGTGCAAGAGAATCGCACGCTCAACGACATCTTTGCCGGCTTCAAAGGCGCCGACACCACGATGTACGGCTACACGCACACCGGCGTCAAGGTCCCGCTGCGGGCGATCAGCTTCAAAGGATCGGACATCTTACACAACTGGCGCAACGCAATGGCAGACTGGAACGGCGGCAAGATGGACGGCTTCGACCGGAGCGTCTTCGTCAACGGGCAGCCGGCCGAAACCTACACGTACGCGCATCTCCAGCGCAACCTAGTGCAGCCGTACTGGACCATGGCGCGCGAGTATACTCTCGCCGACCACATGTTCCCGACGATGTTCGGCCCGACGTTCACGGCGCATATCGACCTGATTGCGAGCACGACCCATCTCACTTCGGATATTGCGGAAGTTGACGGACCCACGGGTCAGCCATGGGGGTGCGACGCTCCGCCCGGCACAACGACGCTGCTGCTCAACCCGCAGCGCCAGGAAATGGGCGGCGGCCCATTCCCGTGCTTTACGCAATACGCCACGATGGCCGATACGCTCGACGCGGCGGGCGTGAGCTGGAAGTACTACGCTCCCGACGTCAGATACGCCGGAGGCCGCCTCTGGTCGCCGTTTGCGGCAATCAAGAACGTTCGCTACGGGCCCGATTGGAAGAACGTCGTCTCACCGCAGACGACGGTGCTAAAGGACGCTGCAAACGGGAAGCTCCCACAGGTATCGTGGGTCATTCCCGATGCGGCCGATTCGGATCACGCCGGCTCGCAGAGCGACAAGGGACCTTCCTGGGTCGCTGGGGTCGTCAATGCGATCGGCAAGAGCCCGGATTGGAGTACCACCGCGATCTTCGTACTTTGGGATGACTGGGGCGGATGGTACGACGGCGTCCCGCCGCCGCAACTCGACTTCGTGGGCCTCGGCATACGCGTGCCGTGCATCATCATCTCGCCCTACGCGAAAGCCGGCCACGTCTCGCACACGCAGTACGAATTCGGCAGCGTGCTCAGGTTCATCGAGGAGACGTTCCAGCTGCCCGCGCTGGGGCCGGCGTCGCGCGGATACACCGACACTCGGGCGCGCAGCCCGGTGGACAGCTTCGACTTCAAACAGAAGCCGCGAGCCTTTAGACCGATACCGGCCCCATACCCTCCGGCGTTCTTCCTCACTCAGCCGGCCTCGGGCGTACCACCCGATCAGTAGCGCCGCGATGGCGCTGCGACAACCGCGAGTCCGTCTTCGTATCGAACGGCACCGCACGCCCGCGCCAAACGCAAGCGCCGCGCGTTGCGAAACGCGCGCTCCTTCTTCGGCGACGGCGACGAGAAGCAGGCGATTCGCAGCGGCGAGCGCACAGGCATCCGGATCGACCAGCTCGACGGTGCGCGTCCGCGGCGAGAGCACGTTGACCGCGCCCAGCGCGAGGCCCAAGCCGCCGATCGCCGGCGGACGCCGCTTCGCGAACCACGCGTAAATTCCGGTCGCTCTGCCGCCGACGCGCAACGCATCGGTGTAAAAGTCGACCGGGTGCGCGGCGGCGAGCAGGCTCGCCGCGATCGCGACTGCCACGATCCCGGCCGGAACCGGCCAGGGCGTGCGCGCGGCCCGCGCCAGCGCGATTATCGCGATCGCTAGCAACGCAATCGCGGGTGCGACGCGCGTCGGCGCATCGTTGTAGAAGAGCGCGAGGACCACGATTATGCCGAAGAGCGCTGAGGCGCCGAGCAGCGCGGCCGCGAGCCGCGGGACGCGGTTCGCCAAAGGCGTCAACAGCAGCACGCCGACGACTATCGCCGGCGCGGCGAACCGAAGGGAGGCGCCGGTCGCGAGCTGTGCGACGTTGTTTGCGTAGCCGAACGGGAGCGCAAGGAAGGCGAGCGCCGCGAGGAAGCCGGCCCAGGCCAGACGCGGATCGCGTCGGCCGATCGGCAGGCCGAGCAGCGCAACGCCGAGGGCGAGGAGCGCAAAGGGCGAGTCCATCAGCGCGACGCGCGCGAGCAGGAGCAGAGCAGGCAATCCGTGCGCCGCGATGCTCGACGCGAACGTGCCGCCGTACGACGTGTTCGCCGGTGCGAAGATCGTGCTTCTCCAAAGCAGCCCTTCGTGAATCAACCAAAGCGCGATGGCCCCGGCCGCGGCGAGCCAAATGCGAGCCTTTGCTCTGCTCGTCGCCAGCGCGATCGCGGCGAACAGCCAACCCTGCGGTTTGGTCAGCGCAGTCACGGCGATGGTGCGCATCGCCGCGCCGTCGTCACGCCCGATCGCCCAGAGGGATTCAAGCCAGAACGCTGCGAGCCATACGTCGTTCTGCAGCGTTCCCGCCTGAATTGCGAACGGATACGCCGTTACCGTTGCCGCAGCGAGCGCGTCGGCCAATAACGGCCTGGCGCCGAACGCATCGCGTGCCCAGGCGAGGATGCGAAAGCCGAGCAGCGCGAGCGGCGCAAAGCCGCACCACCCCAGCGCGAAGGGCCCGGAGACCGCATAGAGTCCACTCGCAAACATCTCGGAGGCGGGCGGGTACCACCAGTAACGCGTAACCGCCGTCCAGAGCGAGTGCGCCTGCACCCACGACGCGGCGTTGGGCAGGTGGTACGAGAGCGAATCGCCGTCGAGCAGCGGGCGCATCAGCGGGGGCCATGCCACGAGCGCGAGGGCGGCGATCAAAAGATAGGGTGGACGAGCGGCGGGGCGCTGGCGCTCGTGCGGCCGGCGGTCTGCGAGATCGCGCGATGCCGAAATCGCCAAGCACGCGGCAATCGCAAGCCAGCACGCGACCGGGTAGAGCAAGTGAAGAAAGGCGAGCGCAAACGGAATCGCGATGCCGAGTGTTAGCGCATCGCGCAGACGGTCGGCGAACGCGTATCGTGCGCTCGTGCGCAGCGCCGGCGCGGCCGCGTAGAGGCCGAGCAGCCAGAGCGCCGCGAGCAATCCCGACACGCGGCTAGTTCACATCGCGTCCGGCGCGCTCACTCCGGCAAGCGCCAGCGCGCGCGCCAGCACGGTCTTCGACGCTAGGCAGAGCGCCGAGCCGCGCCAACCGCGTCTCGCGCTCGTCGGTGAGGATCTTGCATTCCGTGTAAAACTGGTGGAACTCCGAGGCAACGTCGCGCGCGTACCGTGCCAAGCGATGCGGCGCGAGGTATTCGACGATTCCGGCGACGACGTTGGGGAATTCCGACAACCGCCGTGCTAGCGCAAGCTCTGCCGGATCGAGCAGCGGCGCGAGCGAGGCCGTTCGCGCCGCCTCGACGTCGCTCGGGACGGCCCGGCGTAGAACCGATGCGATCCGCGCGTGGCTGTACTGCACGTAGTAGACCGGATTATCGCTCTCTTTCTCGACCGCGAGCTTCAAGTCGAAGGTAAGCGGAGACTCGGCGGCGAGCATGATGAAGAAGAAGCGCGCCGCATCGACGCCGACTTCGTCGAGGATCTCGTCGAGAGTGAGGATCTCGCCTGCGCGCTTGCTGACGCCGATCCGCTCGCTGCCGCGCATCAGCGCGACCTGCTGCGCGATCAAGACCTCGAGCCGGCCCGGGTACCCGAGCGCCGAGGACATGCCTTTAAGACGCTCGATGTAGCCGTGGTGGTCGGGACCGAGGATGTCGACGGCGCGATCGCTGCCCTTGAGCTTTTGATAGTGGTAGGCGACGTCCATGGAAAAGTAGGTGGGGCGGCCGTCACTGCGCAGGAGCACGCGGTCCTTGTCGTCACCGAATTTCGTCGCGCGAAAGAAGAGCGCGCCCTCGCTTTCGTAGGTAAGACCGAGCTCGCGCAGATGATCGATGCCTTCGCGCACTTTGCCGGCGTCGTGCAGTTCCTGTTCGCTCTGCCAGCGGTCGTAGCCGACCCCGAAGCGCTGCGCGGTCCCTTGCTGTTGTGCGACCAGCTCGTCGCGGCCGAACTTAGAGAAGTACGGCAACCACTCCGACTCGGGCGCGTCGATCCACCGCTCACCGTCGCGTTCGCGAATATGCTGCGCGATTGGAACGACGTATCCGCCGGGATAGCCGTCTTGCGGGAAGGGATAAGAGTCGTCGAAGAGCTGCCGGTAACGAGCGTAGACCGATCGCGCGAGCGAATCGAGCTGACCGCCCGCATCGTTGATGATCCACTCGACGAAGACGTCGTATCCGCAGAAACGCATGGCGTTGGCGAGCGTCGCGCCGATCGACATCGACCGGCCTTGCACGACGACCAGCGGTCCGGTCGGATTAGCGCTTCCGAACTCGAGCGAGATGCGTTGACCGTTGGGCGGGCATTCGCCGAATCGCTCGCCTTCGCGCAGAACGCGCGCGACGGCGCCTTGCCAGACGGCGGGCGCGAGACGCAGGTTGATGAAGCCTGCGATTGCTTCGATGCTGGTGAAGAGTCCGTCGAGCTGGGGCGCGCTGCGCGCCAGCTCGGCGACGAGGTCGGTGGCAACCTGCTGCGGCGCACTGCGAGCGACCTTCGCGATCGAGAAGGCGAGATTGGTCGAAAAGTCGCCGAATTCCGGGCGCCTCGGCGCCTCAAACGAGACCGCCGGCGGACCAACCTGGGGATATTTCGCGACGGCGGCGGCCCCGATGGCGTCGGCGAAGGCGCGCAACGCGTCGTCCCGCGGCACCGGTTCCTGCGTCGTACTCGATTTCATCCCACATGGTCTTCGCCGCGCAGTGGAGCCGCGACCCGCGCATAGCTCGCGCCTCCGCGAGATTCGATTGCGCCCTCGAGTTCGAGCATCGCCAGGCCGGCGAGTGCGGCCGACGCTTCGATTCCGCTGGCGCCGACGATCGCGTCGAACTCGCTGTGACCCGCATCGAGCGCGTGCAACAAGGCCGTGGCGCGCGGATCGCGCTGCACTTCGGTGCGCATGGCGGCAAAGAGTTGCGGCTGCCCGAGCGCCTCGAGCACGTCCTGCGAGTTGCGCGCGAGCGTTGCGCCATCGCGGATCAGGGCGAGGCAGCCGGCGACGTGTCTGCGGTCGACGTCGCCCGGGACGGCCAGCACCGGAACACGGCCGGCGGCCCAGCCTGCAGTGTTGAGCGCGCCACTGCGCGCCGGGGCTTCAATCACTACCACCGCGTCGGCCAACGCGGCGACGACGCCGTTGCGCTGGAGAAACTGCGATGGGAAGGTGTCGTGGTCGGGCGGATACGGGGAGAGCACCGCCCCGTCGGCGGCGACGATCCGATCGGCGAGCGAGCAGATTGCGGGCCGGAAAGAAGTGGTGGTGGCCCCCGCCCAGCACCCCAACGGTCGCTCCCGCCGGCGCTCAGCGCCCCCTCGTGGGCGGCGCTGTCGATGCCCAGCGCGAGGCCTGAGACGATGCAGCAGCCGGCTCCGGCCAGTTCGGCGGCAAAGCGGTGGGCGAGGCGCCGGCCGTAGGGAGTCGCGGCTCGCGTCCCGACGATGGCCACGCAGGGCCGCCCCAGCCCGTCGAGGCTCCCGCAGCACCAGAGGCCCTCGGCGAGCGCCTCGAGGGGCCGGCCGCCCCGAGCGGCTTCGAGCCGTTCGCGGCTCTCGTAGACGGGCTCGCGCACGAACGACCGATCACGCGCTAGCTCCTGCCCGCTAGGACGGCGGGGGGAATCGGGGGCGCTCGACGGAATAGCCTCGCCGCACGGAGGTACCAGAGTTGGCAGCAGAAGCGTATTGCGTCAAGTGCAAGGCCAAGCGAGAGATCAAAGACGCAGTCCAGATCACCATGAAGAACGGACGTCCGGCTACGGAAGGCAAGTGCCCGGTCTGTGGTACCAAGATGTTCAAAATCGGCGCTGCCTGACGAGCGCCCGTTAAGGTAAACGGGCCCCAACGTGCATTGCACGTTGGGGCTTTTTTGCGTTCCCTACCAATAGTGACGTATAATACGGGCACCCACAAGATATGCCGTGGGGGAGAGACTTACCGCTGACTTGCCCGACTTGTCGTAAGAGTGAGACACGCGTCGTCGACTCGCGCGACGACGAGACCGTGGTACGCCGCCGGCGCGAGTGCTTGGATCCGCGCTGCAAACATCGCTTTACCACATACGAGCGGATGGAAGTTCCGCGGCTCTTCGTGGTCAAGAAAGACGGGCGCCGCGAGCAGTACAGCCGCGAAAAGATTTTGGCCGGGCTGCGCAAGGCGTGCGAGAAGCGGCCGATCTCCGAGAGCCGGATGGAGGCCGTCGCTGCCGACCTGGAGCGAGAACTCTTCGCACGCGGCGAGAGCGAGGTTCCGTCGGCTATGGTCGGCGAGAAGCTTATGGAAGCGCTGCGTAAGCTCGACCCGGTCGCCTACATTCGCTTTGCCAGCGTCTATCGTTCGTTCCGCGACATCGACAGCTTCCGCGAAGAGCTGGCACAGCTGTAATGGATGCGGTGCGCATCGCGCTCCAGCGGCTGCCGCAGGGTGAAGGGCTGCCGCTTCCCAATTATATGAGCGATCATGCAGCCGGCGCCGATCTTTGTGCCGCAGTGCGCGAGCAGCTTACGCTGTTGCCCGGTGCGCGGGCGCTCGTTCCAACCGGCTTTTCGATCGCGCTTCCGCCCGGGTACGAGGCGCAAATCCGTCCGCGCAGCGGGCTCGCACTGCGCAGCGGCGTGACCTGTTTGAACTCGCCCGGTACGATCGACGCCGATTATCGCGGCGAGGTACAAGTCGTGCTTGCAAACCTCGGCAGCGAGCCGGTCGTCATTGCGCGAGGCGACCGGATCGCGCAGATGATCGTCGCCCCCGTGTCGCGCGCCTCGTTCGACGTGGTGGAGCAGCTGCCGCCCACGGCCCGTGGCGACGGCGGCTTCGGCTCGACGGGCGTCTCGGCGTGAACGTCTACATCGTCGGTAAGGGCGCCGTCGGAACGTATCTCGGAGACTCACTCCGCGCGGTTGGCGTCGATGTCGCGTATGCGCCGCGCGCTCTGGAGGACGTGACGCCGTACGACGCCGACGTGGCCTTGATCGCTACCAAGTCGTACGACACCGACGGTGCGATCGTTACGCTGCGCAAAGCGATCGCTTTTCCCGAAAAGTGCGTCTTCGTCTCGCCGCAAAACGGCGTTGGAAACGAAGAGAAGCTGGCGGCGGCCTTCGGCGCCGATAACGTCGTGGCAGCCGCGCTCACGACGCCGGTCGACCGGGACCGCGACGGCAACGCGCGCGCGGCCAAGGATGGCGGCGGCCTAGCGCTCGCCCCTATGGGTGCAAATGCCTACAACTGGCTCGCGGCAACATTTGCCGGCACCGGACTGACCGTCAAGATCGTCGAGGACTGGCGTGCGCTGAAGTGGAGCAAGCTCGCGCTCAACGTCGTAGCCAACGCGAGCTGCGCGATTCTCAACGTCTTGCCAAACCGCTTCGTCCATTTCGAGAAGATCTTCACCCTTGAGATTCGCATGATTCGTGAGGTACGCGCCGTGATGCAAGCTCAGGCGATCGACCCGATCGACCTGCCGCGCTATCCGGTGCGCGCGCTCTTCGGGGTGGTCACGTTGCCGACGTCGCTGGCCCGCGGTCTCTTGACCCGCAGCATCGCGTCGGCCCGGGGAACCAAGCCGCCCTCGCTCCTGCTCGACCTGCGCAGCGCGAAAGCGCGGACCGAGGTCGACGTCCTCAACGGCGCGGTTGCGGCCGCCGGGCTCGAGCGCCACGTCCTGACCCCGGTCAACGCGGTCTACACACGGGTCCTCAACGACATCGCGCACACACCCCCGCTCTGGGCGAAGTATCGCGAGCATCCCGACCGGCTCGAGGCCGAAGTCGAAGCAGAGGTCAAGCGGGCGAAAGTATTAGCGCGCGGCTAGGACGAATGGACCGGCGACGAAATGCGCGATCCCAACGTTCCCGAATCGCTCGAAGGTTGGTGGATTCTCCATCGCATGTTCGCATTCAACCGGCGTGCCTGGGACGGCTTGCCGGAGAAGCGGCGCAATAAGTACGCCGAGCGCGCGACCGACCTGGTCGACCATCTCAAAGCAAGCGACGACGGCGACGTCGGCCTTACCCAGATCGTCGGCCACCGCGGCGATCTCATGCTCACGCACTACGCGCGGACCTTCGACGGTTTAGCCTACGCGCAGACCCTTGTCGACAAGCTCGAGTTGCGCGAGTTTCTCCATCCGCTCGGATCGTACGTTTCGGTTCTGGAGGTCGGCCTATACGATGCAACCGGAAAGATTCACGCCGAGCTAAGTCAGCAAGGGCTCGCGCCGCAATCGCCCGAGTGGATCGCCGCCTTCGACGAGCAGATGCGCAAGCAGGCCGACAGCCAGTACATCGCTCCGCGCCTATGGGCCAGGATTCCGACGCGCCGGTACCAGTGCTTCTACCCGATGAGCAAGCGCCGCGGCGAGGTGCAGAACTGGTATATCCTCGGCTTCGAAGCGCGGGCGAAGATGATGAGCCAACACGGCGTCGTTGGGCGCTCCTATCACAACCGCGTCACCCAAGTGATCTCCGGCTCGATCGGCTTCGACGATTTCGAGTGGGGCGTTGACCTCTACGCCGACGATCCGCTGGTCTTCAAGAAGCTGGTTTACGAGATGCGCTTCGACGAAGCCAGTGCGCGCTACGGCGACTTCGGATCGTTCTGGGCCGGGCTGCAGTTCTCGCCCAAAGAACTCGGGGCGTTTCTCGACGGCGACGCGGTTCCGCAACTCGAAGTTCCAACGCAGGGAGGGCGAGCGTGAAACGGCGGCACTTTATTGGACAGGGCCTGGCGGTTTCGGCTGCGGCAGGGCTCCCTCGTTTCGCTCTGGCGACTCCGGATACCGATTCGTTTAGGCCGTCGGCCGGCCCGTGGCGCACGTTCAAGGTGACGACCACCGCAACGCTCCCCGGCGGCTCCGATACCGTTCGAACGTGGCTTCCGGTGCCGGGATTCTCGGAATCCGATTGGATGCGCCCCGGCGCGACGACATGGCAAACGAACGCAAGCTCCGTCGCACTCGTTGCGGCCGCAAGCTCGAACGCGCAAATGGTTCACGCCCAATGGGTGAAATCCCAAGGGTCCGCGTGGATCAAAGTGACGAGCACGGTCTCGACGCGCGATCTGGCCGTCGACCTGTCGCGACCGGGACCAGCGCAGCCGTTGACCCCAGTGGAATTTCAGCTCTACACGTCGCCGACGAAGCTGCAGCCCACGGATGGCATCGTCGCGGACACGGCTAAAAAGATCGTTGGTTCGGCGTCGAGCGATTTGGAGAAGGCGAAGCTGATTTACGCGTGGGTCGTGGCGACGGCATCGCGCAATCCAAAAACCAAAGGCTGCGGCCTGGGCGACGTAAGCTTCATGTTAGAAACCGGCGATTTCAGCGGGAAGTGCGCCGACATCAACGGCTTGTTCGTCGCACTTGCCCGCGCGAGCGGCGTACCGGCGCGCGACCTCTATGGGATTCGCGTCGCTCCATCGCGGTTCGGTTACAAGAGCCTGGGCGCGAATTCCAACGTGATCTCGAAATCGCAGCACTGCCGAGCAGAAGTCTATCTTAACAGATACGGCTGGGTACCCGCCGATCCGGCGGACGTGCGCAAGGTGATGCTCGAAGAGCCACCCGGTAATCTCGCATCAAGCGATCCGAAGGTCAAGGACGCTCGAGAGACCCTCTTTGGCGCTTGGGAGGGAAACTATGTCGCGTACAACGACGCGCACGACGTGCAGCTTCCGGGCTCGGGCGGCCCCGAGCTCGGGTTTCTGATGTACCCGCAAGCCGAAGTCCAGGCCGAACGCAGAGACAGTCTCTCGCCGGACACCTTCGTCTACACGATCGAATCGGAAGAGATTGCCGGGGCCGGCTAATCGGCTGCACAGACCTCCCGGCACCACGTTTCGATCCGGCCTTGAATCTCGTCGCGGACCACGCGAGTCTGCGCCAGCCGTTCGTCCCACGCTCCTTCGAGAGCTGCGGGATCGCGGAAGCTCCAATGGAGGCGTCGGGCGCCACCTGGGAAGATCGGGCAACGTTCCGCACTCGTTTCGTCGCAGACGGTGATGACGTACGAATAATGTTTTCCCGACTTGAACAACTCGAAGGCGCTCTTGGTTGGTTTTTCCGAGATGTCGATGCCGATTTCGTGCATCACCGCGATGACTAGAGGGTTTAGCTTTCCCGGCTCGAGGCCGGCGCTCTCTGCGCTGAAATCGTTCGGGCAGCGCGCGTTCAGGAAGGCTTCGGCCATTTGACTGCGCGCCGAGTTGTGGACGCAGACGAATAATACGGGTCGTTGCACGGTGTTCGATCTCCTATCATTAGGTACGAGCCAAGCAAAGAGCGACGTTGCGGCGATGGCTCCCAGGAGTTCGGCAACGACGAACCCCGGAACGTCGCCCGGCGCGATCCCCGCGAACGTGTCGCTCAGCGATCGTGCGATTGCGACCGCCGGATTCGCAAACGACGTGGAGGCGGTAAACCAATAAGCTCCCACGATGTATGCGGCAACGGCAAAGGCCGTCGCGCCTGGGCGCGTGCGGGAACAGCCCCAAATCACGAAAAGCAAGCCAAACGTCGCGACGAATTCGCTGAACAATACGGGAAAACCGTGGCGAGCGTGATGCGAAGCGAAGAACGCCGGTTCGGCAAACATCAGATTTGCGATCCCAACGCCGGCGAGCGCGCCGCTAACCTGCGCCGCGATGTAGGCGGGGACGTCCCGCCAGCTTAGGCCGCCTTTCCAGGCCTCAGCGAGGGTTACGGCTGGATTGAAATGCGCTCCGGAAATCGGGCCGAGAGCAAGAATAATCGCGAGCAGGACGCCGCCGGTCGCCAAGGTGTTCGCAAGCAGCGCGATCGCGAGATTACCGTCCGCCAGGCGTTCGCCCATGATGCCGGAACCAATGATGGCGGCGAGAAGCAGGGCCGTGCCCACCGCCTCCGCCGCTGACCGCCGAAGCAACGTCATCGCAACAGGCGTTCCATCGCGACGACGTCGACGAATCGCCCGTTGAGTCGGCCATGATCGCGGAATACGCCCACTTCGACGAACGAGGACTTGCGGTACAACCGCTTTCCGTGTTCGTTGTCGTTGAGCGCATGAAGCACGATTTTGTGGAAGCCGGCGCGCTTCGCTTCGTCCACCAATCCGGCAAGAAGGGCCGTCCCTACGCCTTCGCTACGGTGGTCGCGCGCTACGTAGACGGACAAATCCGCAATATTCGCGTGCGCGCATCGGTGCGAGAAGCGGTTGAGGGATGCCCACCCGACGATGCAATCCCGCTGGGTCGCGACGAGGACCGCGTACCGTTCGCCGTGATCGGCCCACCACGCCGCAATGGCGATTGGTGCCTTGGGATCGCTCTCTAACGTCGCAAGACCGTCTTCGATGCCTTCGTTATAGATTGCGCGGATGGCTTCGAGGTCATCACGAGACGCACGACGCAGCGTACGGCCAGCCACTAGGCGCTACAGCAGGTCGCGGCGTCCTCTCGTTCGCCCAGCTCTTCGTGGACCGTGTATATCTCCCAACGTCGTCCGTCCGGGTCCGTCGCCCAGACCTTTGTTTGATTGGCGTAGCAGCAGGTCTCCCGCCGCTCGATGGAAGAGACGAGTCCCGCCGCCGTCAATCGGATTATCGCTCGCTCCACCTCGTCTGCCGTCTCGACGTACACCCCATAATGCGCGTCGTTTGACGGCTCGACGTTGCCGCGGAGGTCGAGCGCTAGCTCCAGTCCGGGCCGATCGGTGACGAATAGCGCGTAGTCGGTTAAGACTTTGGATGGCTGAGCGTCGAGAAGCGTAGAGTAGAACGACACGCTGGTTTCGAGGTCGGTCGTCGCTAGGTTGAGATGCGTTTTCACGCCGGTACCTTCTGTTCGAAAACGTAGCTGAGTGCAGCGTCGATGCGATCGTAAGCGTCGGGCTCGAGGCGGTAGTAGACCCACGTTCCGCGCCGCTCGCACGCCACGAGCCCTGCCTCGCGCAGGATCCGAAGGTGGTGCGAGACCGTAGGCTGGTTCAGCGGAAGCGCCTCGGTGAAATCGCAGACGCATACTTCGGCCGGCGCACGGGCGAGAGTCGCCAGCATCCGGAGCCGGTAGGGGTCGCCGACTGCCTTGAAGAGTGCCGCTTCCTTATCCAGGGCCTTCGCGACGACGCGGGCCGGTGGACAGCATCGCTGCATCGACATACTTCGATGGTATCATGTCATCGAAGAATGTCAATATAGACTATGCGGCTGCGCCGAGGCGTTCGAGGCTGCGGTATTGGATCGCTTCGGCCACATGCTCGGCCCGAATTGCCTCCTCGCTGGCGAGGTCGGCGATGGTGCGAGCGACGCGTGCGATCCGGTCGAGGGCGCGGGCCGAGAACTGCCGCTTCGCGCTGGCCTGCGCGAGTAACCGCATCGCCGGCTCGTCGAGCGCGCAGTAGCGGCGCATCGCGTTGCCCGGAATCTCGCTGTTGCAGGTCAATGCGGTGCCGGCAAAGCGCGCCTGCTGGCGTTCGCGGCTGCCCAGGACGCGCGCTCGGATCTTCGACGAGTGCTCCGCGCCCTCGTAGCGGACCATGTCGTCGAACGGAACGCGCGCGATCTCGATCTGCAAGTCGATCCGGTCGAGCAACGGTCCCGATAGCTTGGAGACGTACTTCGCCACCATCGCGTCGTCGCAGCGGCACTCGACGCTGCGCGTCCCGCGATAGCCGCACGGACACGGATTCATCGACGCGACGAGCTGAAAGCGCGCGGGGTACGTAAACGTGCCGGCGGCACGCGCGATCGTCACGGTACCCTCTTCGATCGGCTGGCGCATCACTTCGATCGCGCTGCGCGAGAACTCGGGAAGCTCGTCGAGAAAGAGGACGCCGTGGTGGGCGAGCGAGATCTCGCCGGGCTTTACCAGCGCGCCACCGCCGACGAGTGCGGTCTGGCTGATCGTGTGATGGGGAAAGCGAAACGGGCGTGCGCGCACGATGCCGACGCTCCCGACCATCAGCCCCGCAACGCTGTAGATCTTCGTGACCTCGAGCGCTTCGTGCAGCGACATCGCCGGAAGGATCGAGGGCAGGCGCCGCGCGAGCATCGTCTTGCCGCATCCCGGTGGTCCGACGAGCAGCAGGTTGTGTCCGCCCGCCGCCGCGATTTCGAGCGCGCGCTTCGCCGCGAGCTGCCCGCGTACGTCGGCGAGATCTCCGTGCACGAGCTCGTCGGGCGGCGGGAGGACCGCGGGAGCGCTACGCCGGCGCCACTTTGCGCCGTTGCCGGCGATCACCGCGACGGCCGAGCGCAGCGAATCGACCGGATAGAGCTCGATCCCGTCGACGAGTGCAGCTTCATCGGCGTTGCGCGCGGGAACGATCAGCTTGGTGAATCCCGCATTGCGTGCGCCGAGCACCATGGGGAGGATGCCGCTGACCGGCTGGAGCCGGCCCTCGAGACCGAGCTCGCCGAGTGCGATGAATTCGTGCAGCGTCACGCGATCGATCTGCTCGTCGATGCCGATCAACGCGAGTGCGATCGCAAGATCGAAGGCCGGGCCGGCCTTGCGAACGTCGGCCGGCGAAAGGTTGACGAGCAGTCTACCCGTCGGATAGAGGAACCCCGAGTTGAAGATCGCCGCGCGCACGCGTTCGCGAGCTTCGCCGAGCGCCCGATCGGGAAGGCCGATGATGGTCATGGCCGGCGTGCCCGGCGCGCTATCAGCCTCCACGCGCACCACGTAGCCCTCGATACCGAGCATCGCCGCCGAAAAGGCGAGGGAGAGCATAACGTAGCCTCCACTGCGCGTTGAGCCGGATGCGTCTAGGGGTCGCGCGGCCGAGCCCGGAAAACGGCAGACCGTGAGCGCCGATATGCTCAGCGCCCTGGCCGAGACTGGGACGCTCGTCGTCATCTTCTTCAGCGTCTTGGCCGCGCTCGTGCAGCTGCGGCACATTCGTGCCGGCAATCAGCTCCAAGCGTTGCTCTCGCTCGAGCGCGACTTTCGCGCGCCCGAGTTGCAATCGGCTCTCACGTACGTTGAAGAAGAGCTGGCGGAGCGCTTGGAAGATCCGCGATACCGGCGCGAACTCGAACGGATCGGATTCGTCGACCCGGCGGTGCATCCGGAGATGATCGCGTGCAACTGGCTCAACGAGATGGGGACACTGGTCAAGCGCGGCCTCGTCTCTGAAGACACCTTTATGGACCTTTTCGCCCGCTTAATCGTCCACTGCTGGAAGCAAGTAGCTCCGGCGATCGCGATCATGCGCCGCACCCGCGGTCAGGCGCAGTATCACGATTTCGAGTACCTGGCGATGCGAGCCGCGGCATGGCTGGAGAGGAACCCCACGGGGATGTCGCCGCGCGATTTCTCGCGCGTGCCGCTTCCGGATCGCTGGAGCGAGGTCGACCGTTAACGCCGCGCCAAGCCTAGCGAGCCATTTTCTCCACAGTTTACACAAGAAAATCTCACACCCTGTGGACAGAAAAGAGAGGCTGGGCGTCGTTATGCGCCCAACCACCCCAATTAAAGGCCCGTTAATTAAAGGCTCGTTAACCAAGGAGAAGGAGTTGGAGAAGGCGCTCGCTCGAACCGCTTTACTCTGCGTCGCGCTCGTTGCGCCGGCAGCATGCTCGCACGGAACCTCGCAATCGGGCGCTTCGCCCGCGCCCGGAGGCACCAGCGGCGGCAAAACGATCGGCGTCTCGATCCAGAATCGCGAGGCGCAGTTCTATCAGGATATGGAATCGGGCATGCGCGCCGAGGCGGCGAAACACGGATACAACTTGATCGTCGTCGATGCCAGCCGCGACAACGCCAAGCAGCAGAGCCAAGTCGAAGATTTCATCTCGAAGCGCGTGGACGCAATCGTGCTCACGCCATACGACTCCCAGGCGATCGGCAGCGCGATCGCCGAGGCAAATGCGGCCGGCATCCCCGTCTTTACCGCCGATATTGCGAGCACCAGCAAACAAGGCCATGTGGTCGCTCACGTCGCGAGCGACAACGTTCAGGGCGGCTTCGAGGCCGGAAAACTGATCTGTGAGGCTGTCGGAAAGAGCGGGAGCATCGCGATCATCGACGAGCCTGAAGTCACGAGCGTTCAAGATCGCGTCAAAGGATTCAAAGAAGCGATCGCGCAGCTCTGCCCCGGCGTGACCATCGTCGCCGACGTCGATTCGGGCGGCACCCGCGACAAGGCCAGCAGCGATACCGGCGACATCCTCCAGGCGCACAGAGATCTCAAGGGCATCTTCGGAATCAACGACGACTCGGCGCTCGGCGCGCTGGCCGCGGTTCGCGCCGCCGGCGATACCGGTAAGATTGCGATCGTCGGATACGATGCGACGCCCGAAGCGCGCACCGCTATCGGAGCCGGCGAGATGTACGGTGACGCGATTCAGTATCCCGCGAAGATCGGCGCCAAGACGATCGACGTGATCGACGATTATTCCGCCGGTCACACGCCGCCTCCGGCGGTGAAGATCGGCGTTGGAACGTTCACCAAAGCCGACGTGAAGAAGGCGCAGTAATTCCTCTGCTCGAGATGCGCGGCATCGGGAAGAGCTTCCCGGGCGTGCGCGCGCTCTCCGACGTCTCGCTAACGCTGGAGGCCGGCGAAGTGCTGGTGCTGGTCGGCGAAAACGGCGCCGGAAAGTCGACCCTGATGAAGATTCTCTCGGGCGCGCTTGCGCGCCGACGAGGGCGAGATCCTCATCGACGGCGCGGCGGTGAAGATCGTCTCGCCGCAGGCCGCACAACGACTCGGCATCGGGATGATCTATCAGGAGCTCACCCTCGTCCCGCGCTCAACGCACAGCAGAACATCGCGCTCGGCGCCGAGCCGGTGCGCGCCGGCCTGATCGACGCAGCGGCGCTGCGACGAGACGCGCGCAGCGCGCTCGATACTCTCGGTCTCGAGCTGCCGCTCGACGTGCCGGTCTCGCAGCTCTCGGTCGGACAGCAGCAGACGGTTGAGATTGCGAAGGTCTTGGCCCGCAACGCGCGGATCATCGTTATGGACGAGCCGACCGCGGCGCTCTCGGACCGCGAGATCGAGCGGCTCTTCGAGATCATTCGCCGCCTGCGGGACGGGGGCGCCGGCATCATCTACATCTCGCACCGGATGGACGAGCTCTCGCGCATCGCCGACCGAGTGACCGTGCTGCGTGACGGAAAGGTCGTCGAGACGCGCGCCGCGAGCAACTTTACAGCGAACGAGATCGTTCGCGCCATGGTCGGGCGACCGCTCGACGCGCGCTTCCCCGAGCTACCTGCGCTCGCCCCGGACGCCCCGGCGTTGCTGGAGGTGCGCGGATTGACGCGCAAGCCGGTGATCCACGACGTGAGCTTTACGGTGCGCGCCGGCGAGATCGTCGGCTTCGCCGGCTTGATCGGAGCGGGGCGCACCGAGATCGTGCGCGCGATAGCCGGCGCCGATCGCCCCGACGGCGGCGAAGTCCTCGTCGGCGGCGCGCCGCTGCGCCCCGGCCGGATCGGCGAGGCGATCGCGGACGGCGTCGCCTTCATCACGGAAGACCGTAAAGCGCAGGGCCTGGTCCTGGGCATGAACGTGCGCGAGAACGTCACGCTCGCCCATCTCGCCGAGTTCGTCGATCGCGACCTGCTGATCGATCTCGCCCGCGAACGGAGCGCGACCGTTCGAATGATCGACGAGCTGCGCATCCGAACGCCGGGTACCGAACAGCTCGCGCGCAACCTCTCGGGCGGGACGCAGCAGAAGGTGGTGCTCGCGAAATGGCTGCTCGGCAACGCGCGCGTCTTTCTCTTCGACGAGCCGACGCGCGGCATCGATATCGGGGCGAAGGCCGAAATCTATAAGATCATGATCGAGCTCGCGGAGCGCGGAGCGGCGATCCTCATGGTCTCGAGCGACCTACCCGAGGTGCTCGGAATGTCGCATCGCATTCTCGTCGTGCGCTCGGGAAGGATCGCCGCGGAGTTTGCCAAGGCCGAAGCGACGCCCGACCGCGTGATCTCCATCGCGACCGGCGCGGCGGCATGAACCAACGCGAGCGGCTCCAGTACTGGCTGCGGATCGCAGCCGCGGTCGCGCTCTTCGTCGTGCTCGTCGCGATCGTCGACGCCGCGTCTCACGGTTCGTTCCTGCAGCCGAGCAACATCGTGCGCGTGCTGCGCCAGATCACCTACAACTGCGTGCTCGGCGTCGGTCAAACGTTCGTCATCATCACCGGCGGCATCGATCTCTCGGTCGGCTCGCTCGTCGCCCTCACCGGCGTCGTGGCCGCGCTCTTTGCCAACGTTGCGCATCTCAGCGGCTTCCCGCTGATAGCCGCGACGCTGCTGGTCGCGCTCGCGGTCGGCTGCGCCGCCGGCTGGGTCAACGCGCTTCCGGTGGTCAAGCTCAACCTGCCGCCGTTCATCACGACGCTGGCGATGCTTGAAATGGCGCTGGGTGCGTCGTTCATTCTCTCGCACGGGCGGCCGGTCGCGCTGCAGACGACCGATTTTCAGAACACCGGCATCGGTTCGTTCTTACCGGCGGTTACCAACGCGCTTCGGCTGCCGGCGATCCCCGTGCCCGTCGTCTGGATGCTGGTTATTATCGTCATCGCTTCGATCGTGCTGAACCGCACCCGGTTTGGGCGCTACGTCTTCGCGATCGGCGGCAACGAAGAGGCGGCGCGCCTCGCCGGCATCAACGTGGGACGCGTCAAGACGGCCGTCTACGTAATCAGCGGCGCGTGCGCGGCGATCGTCGGCTTCCTGTACATGGCGCTCTTCTCATCAGGTTCGCCGCAGACCGGAACCGGCGACGAACTTCTCGAGTCGATCGCCGCCGTCGTCGTCGGCGGCACGAGCCTGACCGGCGGCCGCGGCAGCATCGTCGGGACGTTCTTCGGCGCGCTCTTGATCGGCGTGCTCTACAACGCGATGAACCTGCTCAACGTCGACTCATACCTGCAGAAGGTGCTGCTCGGCGCCGTCATCTCTGCTTAGCCGTCGTCCTCGACGAACTCGAAGACTGTCGCTAAGCGCGTCGACCTCGAGCGCTACGCCGCTCGCGATGCACGCCGATGACGGTCTAAAACGGGAAGTCGGATTGAGTGAGGCCGGTGTTGGCCTTGAGATTGGTGACCGACTCGTCGAGCACGTCTTGCTGCCCGGCGTAGAGAATCTGGCGGACCGGCCAATGCGTCTCTTTCGATAGGTAAAGTATCATCTCGGAGACGCCGCCGTTCGAGCCCGGATCGTCAAGCTTGAGGTCGAGGCGATCGGTCGCCACGCCGCCCACCTTCCCGCCGTCGGTCTGCGTCAGCTTGCCCGGCATGGTCGCAAAGTTCGCAACGATCCGCTGAAGCAGGCCTTCGGGGATCGTCGCGCCGCGCAGCGAGACGGCGCGAGGGTCGTTGATGTCGACCTTCAGGTGGATTCCGGAGAAAAGCCCCCCTTGGTGGCCGCTGATCTGATTCGTGCCGACCCACACGCCGCCCGAGCCTTTGCCGTCGCCGTCGAGGATCAACGTCTTCGCATAGTGCGGCTTCATAAACATGTAGAGGTAGACCCGATCCTGCGACGCGGTACCCTTGACTTCGTGGACGTGCAGCGTTGCCGTGTAATCGTTGATTCCGGAAAACATCTGATTGAATGCCTCGATCGCGGGCGCGGTATTTGCGCCGACCACGCGAGGCGACAACGAGCAACGCGGCGATACCCGCCGCGCCGAGCGCGAGTGCAAATGTTACGGAACGTTTAAGATTCACGAGTTCCCCCTCGAGGTTAGAACGGCGCAGAGCTGGACTGCACGGTCTCATCGATAAGCAGCGTGCCGTGCTTGCCTTCGACGCCGATCAGCACATCGCATTTTGCGTCGGCAGCGATCTCTTCGATCGTGCGGCCGAGCGGCGCGCCGCTATACTTTCCTTCCCGAAACGAGCCCAGGATGATGAGATTCGCCTTCTCGCGCTTGGCGACGTCTAAGATGGCTTGCTTGGTGGAGCGCGTCTTGATCGTCTCGGTGCGGATCGCGACGTTGTTCTTGTTGGCGATCGTCTCGGCCGCGCCGAGTGCGTCGAGCGCGGCGCGTTCCTCCAACGGCCATCTCCGCGTCGGGCGGCAGCGTATACGGCACTTCGATCACGTAGAGCGCGAGCAGCTCGGAGCGCTCGCCGCGCGCGAGCTTCGCTGCCAGCGCGAGCATGTGCGTCGAGTTGATCTCCGGAGAGAAGGCGACAATCAGGCTGCCGAACATCCGCTCCAGCTCGCTCTCCGCTTCGGCCGCGATGCGCTGGACGTGTGACGAGGGCGGGTGCAGCATCCACCAGAGCGTCGAACCGATCGCGCCGGCGATGAAGAGCGCGACGATCGCGCCGGCGACGGTCACGTGCAGCTCGCTCGAGAGCGAGATCACCGCATCCCTCGCGCGCGCAGAATCAGCGAGAGCCGGTGCACGCCTAGCGCGATCATCGCGCCGCCCAGCACGACTCCGGGCAGAATCGC
This sequence comes from Vulcanimicrobiota bacterium, assembly GCA_963739845.1. Taxonomy (GTDB): domain Bacteria; phylum Vulcanimicrobiota; class Vulcanimicrobiia; order Vulcanimicrobiales; family Vulcanimicrobiaceae; genus Cybelea. The sequence goes on from CAVUBQ010000002.1 coordinate 1,532,310, forward strand.
AAAGCCTCCGGTGCGAACGGTCGAGAACATCTCGGCGATGATGACCACGCCGCAGACGGCGATCGCAATGGAGAGCAGGGTGCGGATCAGCAGCACGTCAGGCCTTCACTTCGGCGCGGCGCGCGTCGCTGGCTTTGACGTTGGCAACGTAGTCGTCCATCAGCTCGAGCTCGCCGGCGCGGCGCAGAATTTCGACCTGCTCTTTACGCCACTCGCGCTTCTGCGAGCGCCAGATCGGCAGTTTTCGGTGGTAGCGATAGACGAGGTAGAGAATCAAGCCGAGCACCAGCCACGTCGGGCCGAAGATGCGACCGAGCGCGTGCGTGCGCAGCGTGAAGATCAGGATCGAGAAGATGCCGATGAAGCCGATTACCCCCACGATCGGAAACTCGACGCGCTCGCCGCGGAAGGTCATCGGGATGTTCAGCGGGATCTTGAACTTGCGCGGGCTCAGCGGATCGGTCAAGCGCAGCCCGATCAGCCCCAAGAAGACGAACGAGTAGCTCGTCGCCGCCCCGAATGCGTAGAGGTCGGCGAGGAATGCGAGTCCGTTCTCCCCGTGAAAGAAGTCGGCGTAGAGATGCGCGATGCTCGGAAAGAGCGAGGGAGCCGCGGCGAAGAAGAGCTCGAGCAGGGCGACGCTGGTGAAGAAGACGATCGAGATCATCGGCGTGCGAAACTTGCTGTGCACGCGCTTGAAGAGCGAGGGCAGCAAGTTGCTCGTGCTCATCGCGTAGGCGATGCGCGAGCTGCCGAAGACGCCGGAGTTGGAAGAGATCAAAAGCAGCACGGCGCCGAGCACCGGAACGTAGAGCGCTGCGAAGGCGCCGTAATAGGGAACTTGGGCCGCCAGCAGCGCTACCGCCTTGCCCTGATTGTCCGAGTTGTTCGGGAAAGATCTGCCAGAACTGCATCGCATGACCGTGCGCGTCGGTGATCGGATGCCACGGCTGCAAACCCAGCGCTAGATTCGAGTAGGCCAACGCGAAGATCAAGATCGTCAAGATCAAGGCGACCGAGGTGCGCGGAATGATCGAAGCGGGGCGTTGCGTCTCCTGCGCCGCCTGCGAGATCGACTCGAGGCCGACGAACGAGATGATTGCCAGCGACGTGCCGAGCATCAGCTGATACGGCGACGGCCAGCTGACCTGCATCGCGTGGATGAGCAGATGGGGCCGAAACGCGAAGAGGAAGCCCAAGCAGAGAATGGCGGTTTCGCTCATGACGTCGAGCGCCGAGACGACGCCGTTAAAGGTCGTGCTCTCCCGCACTCCGATGACGTTGAGCAGGCAGAGCGCGAGCACGAGCCCGAGCACGACGATGAAGTGATTCCAAGGGTGCGTCGAATTCACCAATCCGGGAATCAGCTGGCTCGAATAGTCGACGGAGGTCCAGGCGAAGAGCGTCACGTCGATCGTGAAGTCGAGCAGCACCGCCCAGCCGGCGATGAAGCCGAAGATATCGCCGAGCCCGCGCATCACGAAGTATTGGCCGCCGCCGGCGACCGGGTAGGTGGCGGCGAGTTCGGTATAGGCCAGACCGATGCAGACGTAGACGACACCGGCGAAGAGGAACGCGACGTTCGACGCGCCCGCCGCCCACGCCAAGACCAAACCCAGGCCGACGAAGATATCGGCCCCGACGTCCGAGTAGCCCCACGAGAACGAACCCCAGGGCGTGACGGTGCGGCGCAGCTCGGGATTCGAACTCTTCACCTTAGATCCCTAAAAGGCGTTTCGATGCAGGCTCAGGTGCGAGCCGTCCAGCGTGACGACGTCGAAACGAATTCTTGCCGACGGCGCCACGATTTGAGCGTAGTCCGCGGCGATGCGGCGCAGGGTAGCGCGTTTGCGCGCGTCGACTGCACCCAATGCGGAGCCGAACTCCCGGGAGTCACGGCGCTTTACTTCGACGATGACGAGCGTCGGCCCGTCGAGGCAGAGCGCGTCGATCTCGCCGCCGGGCACGCGAACGTTGCGGGCAAGCACGCGATAGCCGCTACGGGTCAGGAAGCTGGCCGCCCGGTCTTCGCCCTGACGTCCTTTTACGGTATTACCAGGCCGGTTGCGCATCGTATCCTGGCGGCGCGTCGAGCTCGGTAAGGGCTTCGAAGGCCTCTAGCGAGTCGAGTCCCAGAGAGAGCTGGGCGTCGCGCACGCGGGCCCAGTTGGCGCGGTGATGGATGCTCGGTCCGTGCGCGCGCAGCGCTTCGATGTGATGGGGCGTCGAATACCCCTTGTGCAGCGCATAGCCGTAGCGCGCATCCTCGCGATCGAGTGCGACCATCAGCGCGTCACGGTGAACTTTCGCTACAATCGACGCGGCCGCGACGACCGCACAACGCGCGTCGCCATGAATCAGCGGCTCCTGCGGCCCGGAAAAGGAGCGGATCCGCACGGCGTCGGTGATCAGATACTCCGGCGCGGCGGCCAGCGCTGCGATCGCGCGTTCCATCGCCAGCACGCTCGCCCAGTAGATATTGAGCCGGTCGATCTCGGCGACGCACGCGCTGCCCACCGCCCAGGCTGCGGCCTGCACTTTGATCTGCTCGGCAATGGCAACGCGGGCCTCCGGGCGGACCTGTTTGGAGTCGTTGAGTCCCTTGATGAACAATGGTTCCGCGGCTACGACGCAAGCGGCAACGACCGGCCCGGCCAGCGGGCCCCGCCCGACTTCGTCGACGCCGCCGACGAGCACGAAGCCTCGCGCCCGCGCGGCGTATTCGAAGCGGTGCAGGCGATGAAGCCGGCGCCGCTCGCGCTCGTAGGAGTTCTTGGCTTTACGCTGCTTCGGCGTCATCTGGTGCCTCCAAAGAGATGCGCCCGAAGGCGCCTTCGTTGAACGCGCGGATGTACGACTGCGCCGCGTTGTGGTAGTCGATCTCGCCGCCGTGGCGTTTGAAGCCGCGGGCTTCCGCGAAACTCTGCAGATCCGGCACGCCGGATAACGGACGAGAGTCGGAGATCCAGCGAGCAAAGGCGTTAGCGACCTCGGCTGGATCGTAGAGGGCGCGCGGTACGGCGCCGCAGATCGCGAGTTTCCACTGCGCATTGCTGCCGGAGATCTTCGGCGGAAGGAGGCCCGGCGTGTCCATGAGCTCGACGTTGCTGGACAGACGGAACCATTGCAGCTGCCGCGTCACGCCGGCGCGATCCTCGGTCTTGGCCGCGGCCCGGCGAACGAGCGCGTTGATGACCGACGACTTGCCGGAGTTGGGAACGCCGACGATCATCGCGCGAGCGATCCCACGCGGGGCTTTGCGGCTCGGCGCGCGCTCGATCGCGCCGGCGACCTGGGCGACGCTGCGCGCGGCACGCGCGTCGACCGCGACGGCTTCAATGCCGCGCTGCGCGAACTCCGACAACCACCGTTTGGTCGTCGCGGGGTCGGCCAAGTCGGCGCGGTCGAGGGTCACGATCCGGGTGCGCCGCGCCGTAAGCTCGTCGAGGATCGGGTTGCGCCCGCTGCGCGGAATTCGCGCGTCGACGACCTCGACCACGATGTCGATTAACCCCAGGTACTCGCGAATGCGGCGGACCGCTTTCGCCATGTGCCCCGGATACCAATGAATCTCACGCTCCAACTCGGTAGTCACAATCCCCCGAGCATGCGCGGCGGCCAGATCGCGGCGACGGCCTTGCCGATGAGCTGATCGTAGCGGACCGGTCCGAACGAGCGGGAGTCCTCACTCTGCGCGCGGTTGTCGCCCAAGCACGTAGACGCACGCCGATGGAACGGCGATCTCGGGAAAGCTGCGGTCGTCGGGATATTTGACGTAGGCCTCGTCGAGCTTGACGCCATTGACGAAAACGTGGCCGTTATCGATGCGGATGCGGTCGCCCGGGAGGCCGATGACGCGCTTGATGAAGACCGAGCGAGGGTCGTCGCTGCGGCGAAAGGCGACGATTGCGTCGCGCGTCGGCGCGCCGATGCGGTAGGCGAACGTATTGATCAGTACGTACTCGCCGGAGCGTATGTGCGGCTCCATCGAGAGGCCTGTAACCTGCGGCAGCCGCATGAAGAAGGCTGCGATCAGCAACGCGAGGACCACGAGCTGCAGGGCCAGGTTCGCAACCGATCGCCATCGCAAGAAGCGGACCACTTGCTGCGACTTCGAGTAGACTGCAGCGGTTCCTAGACGCTACAGAATTCGTGCCTGCGAAGGCGGCCAAAAGATGAGAAAGGCCCGGCCGGTGAAGCCGGCCCGATCGCCGCTGCGCGCGCCGCTGGCGAATCGGCCGCCGTCCTGTGCGAAGCCCCAGATATGCGAGTCCTCGGAGTCGTTGCGATTATCTCCGAGCATGATGTAACAATGCGGCGGAATCCGGTCGGGCGCCGTCCAGAGCGAGGCCGGCGGGACGTTGGCGGCACTGGGATCGAGACGCTGCCAGGCCGCGCCGTAGTTGACGTAGATCCCGTAGTCGCGCACTTCCAGGTTATAGGCCGGGCGCTCGGCGACGTAGTGCTCGTCGAGCGGCGTGTTGTTGACGTAGACCGTGCCGCCCGTAATCCGCAGGGTATCGCCCGGACGCCCGATCACGCGCTTGATGAAGTCGTCGGGCGTCGGTACCGGCGGCGGAAAGACGACGACGTCGCCCTCATTAGGCCTGCGGAAGCGGTACTCGAACTTGTCCACGAGCAGAACGTCGTGGATCTGCAGCGTCGGCAGCATCGAGCCTGAGGGGATGTAGTAGGTTCGCGCCACGAACGTGATCAGAACCCACGCGGCGATCCCCGCGATGATGAACGGATCGAGATACTCTCGAGCGATCGCCGTGCTGCGGCCGGACGATCCGGCCACCACCGGGCGTAGCGAGAGGACGGCGCGTGCTACGCCGATCACCGCGACGATAGCCAGCAGCTCGTAGGGAGTCATGCGCGAGCCTCTTTCGGTTGCAACGCGCGGCCTACTGCTCGAGCACTTGTAGCCGGCGCAGCGGCCAGAATATCAAAAACGCTCGTCCGGCGAAGCTCGCTCGCGCTTTGCCGGCCAGCGGTCCGGCGGCGAAGGTGCCGCGCGTCTGGGCAAACCCCCAAACGTGCGAGTCGTCCGAGTAGTTCCGATTGTCGCCCAAAACGAAGTAAAAGAAGCGCGGAATGCGGTTGGGAGCCTGCCACTGCGAGCGAGGCGGGACATTGGCGACGCGCGGGTCGAGCGGCCGCCCGTCGACGTAGATTGCGTAGCGCCGAATCGCCAAGTCGTATCGCGGCGGCTGATTCTCGTATGGCTCGCGCAGCGCGATTCCGTTGCGGTAGACGGTTCCGTTGGCGATCGAAAGCGTGTCGCCGGGCACCCCGATGACGCGCTTGACGAAGTCGTTTCCGGCCGACTCGACCGGCGGCCTGAAGACCGCGACATCGCCGAACTGTGGAGCGTGCAAGCGATAGGCGATCTCGTCGACCAGCAGCAGATCGTGAACCTGCAGCGTCGGCACCATCGAGACCGATGGAATGTAGAAGGTTCGGATGACGAAGGTGATCAGAAAGAGGGCAACCAGACCGGCGACGATCAGCGCGTCGAGGTACTCGCGCGCGACCGTCGTCGCCGCATGCGGGCTCGCGCTCGCGAATGGCTTGACCGAGAGGAGCAGCCGCGCGATCGTGAAGACGCAGAGCAGGCCTACGAGCTGTAGCGGTGTCAGGGCGTCGCTTCAGGTGCCTCGGGCTTTCTTTTCCTTGATCCGAGCGGCTTTGCCGACCTTTTCGCTGAGATAGTAGAGACGGCTGCGCGAAACGACGCCGCGTTTGCCGACTTCAACTCGCTCGACGCGCGGGCTGTGCAGGAGGAACGTCTTCTCGACGCCGACGCCGTGGGCGATCCGGCGAACGGTGATCGACTCGCCCGAGCTGCCCCCTTTGCGTACGATAACGACCCCCTCGAACATCTGCGTGCGCTCTTTGCCGCCCTCGACGACTTTGGAGTAGACCTTGACGGTATCTCCGGCGCGAAATTGGGGAATCGTTTCCTTAAGCTGGTCGCGGTTGAGGGCATCGATAACGTTCATAGTCTCATCTCAGGCGTGGCGCAACGAATAGCCGGGCAAGGAGCCCGGCAGAACCACCGTAGTCTATCACGGGCCTTCGTCGCCCTGCAAGGCGTCGTCGAGCAGGTCGCGCCGGCGCGCCTCGGTGCGCGAGCGGGACTGTTCGCGCCGCCACTGGGCGATCTTCGCGTGATCGCCGGAGAGCAGAACCGGGGGCACGTCGACCCCGCGGAAACTGGCCGGCCGGGTAAAGCTTGGATAATCGAGCATACCGGCTGCGAACGACTCGCTTTCGAGCGACTCCGCCCGCACGGCGCCGGCAAGCAGCCGTACTGTCGCATCCATGAAGGCGAGCGCGGGGATCTCGCCGCCCGTGAGCACGAAATCGCCGAGCGAGCACTCCTCGATCGGGTAGAGCGTCCCAAGCCGGTCGTCGATCCCCTCGTAGTGCCCGCAGACGATCACCAGGCGATCGAGCCTCGCCCAGCGCGCGGCATCGTCTTGGCTGAAGGGCTGGCCGCCGGGCTTGGCACGACGATCGCGCGGCGCTCGTCACTGGGGGCTTCGCCCGCGAGCCGATCGAGGGCGCGAGCGATCGGCTCGACGCGTAACACCATCCCCGGGCCGCCGCCGAACGGCGCGTCGTCGGCGCGCTCCCCCTCCCGGAGCTCGTCGAGCAGGTGGTGGTAGCGCACGTTCGCGACGCGCGCTTCGACGGCGCGGCCGACGATCGAGAGCCCGACGAACGGCGCGAAGACCTCCGGAAAGAGCGTCACGACGTCGATAGTGAACATTGCGGAGGTGTTCCGGAACGACGCGCGATTTGCTTCCGCGCTCAAGGCGCTCGACCGCCGTGAGTTCGGCGATGCCGAGGCCGAGCTTACCGCCTTGCTCGCGCGGACGGCCAAGGCGGCAGAGCGCGCTTTTCTGCTTAACAAGCGCGGCGTCGCGCGGATCGGTTTGGAACGCCGCGAGCTCGCGCGCGGCGATTTCGCCGCGGCGCTCGACGCGGTCGCCAAGTATGCGCCGGCGCTGACCAACTTGGGCAACCTCCTGCTCGAAGACGGCGACCTAGACGGCGCCATAGCCCGGTACGAGGCCGCGATCGCGAGCGACCGCGAATACGCGATCGCGTATCTCAATCTCGGCGTTGCACTGAAGAAAGCCGGCCGCCTCGCCGAGGCGGTGCGTGCGCTGCGCCAAGCGCAGCGTTTAGAACACGCCGCTAACGCGGCGAGTTCTTGGCGGCCGGTTCGACTCCGGTGATCTCTTCGAGATACTCGAAGAGCTGCGGTAAGGTGATCTTCTCGAGGGCGGTTCGCTCGTGGACCGGATCGCCGTCTTCGCCCTCATCGCGGATGTAACAGCGCGTCTCGACGCCCTGCTCGCTCTCGCTGATAAACGACACGGCAAAGCCGCGGCCTGGCATCTCGTCGTAGATGCGCATCGTCTGCGGATTGAGGATCTCGATCGAGTGCGCTTGGCTCTGTGCGTCGAAGATGAGGATCTTCAAGTGCTCGAAGTTGGTTACTTCGATCAGCCCAACGACGAAGACGTTCTTGGTCGAGAAGAACTCGTGGCCACGTTTGCTGCGGCTGGAAACTTCATAGAAGACCCGGTGTGCTACGAACCGGTTGAGGATCTTCCGCAACGTCGCCAGCGAGGCCAGCGTCTCGGTGCGGTTTCCACGTGTGTAGATGATCTTCACGAGGGGTCCTGATGCTTGCACGGCTGCGCAGGTAAGCCCTTCCTGCCGGGCGGCGGAAGTCGAACGCCGCCGGGGGAAGCATACCCACGAATGTTCTCGGTACCCGACATCCTGGTGGTCTCGGTCCTCGCGCTCTTGCTCTTCGGGCCGGACCGCCTCCCGAAGATGATGCGTCAAGCCGGCCGCTTTATGCGCGACGTCCAGAACACGTCGCAGTCGTTCGTGGCCGAGATGGAACGTGCCGCCGACATGGTCGAGCCCCCGCCTCCGCCGCCCGCCGCGGAGCCCGACTCCGAGGGCGCCAAATCGGGCCTCTAAATATTGAAGTTCTGACGGATCTCGTTAACGCGCTGCTTCACGGCGGAGAGCACCTGCGCGTGAAGCCGATCGCGCTGCTCGTCGGGTAACCGTCGATAGATCATATAGCCGGCGGCCGAGAGCAGCCCGCCAAGAACGCCGATTAGGACGATCTTGCCGGCTTCGCCGGTGTCTTCGTCCTCGGGAGGCCGCTCGCCGTAAGCGCCCTTATGGCCGTTGCCGGGGCTCGAGCCCGACCAGGGCTGATCGGGCGGGGACGTGCGATAGCTTTCAGACATGATGCGGCCTCCTTCGGTCTGCTCAGGGTGTTACCCGCTGGTGCCGCACGCGAACGTGCTTGGGGTTATCGGCCGCGATCCGCGCGACCGCCAACTCGGCGGTGGAGACGATGGCCTGCACGCTCGCGAGGTTGCGCGCGCCCTCGCTCCAGCGGATCCGCAATTCGCCCGGCTCCTGGCTCGCATCGAGCTCGACCCCGGCGTGCTGCTCGAGCCCAAGGCGAGCGGCCAGGAGAATCGCCGAGACCGCTGCGCAGACGATATCCTGCGAGTGTTCGGCAAAGCCGGCGTGGCCACGAGCAAAAAAACCGGAGAGACGATCGCGCTCGTCCCGGTAGAAGGTAACGGTCAGCATGCCGGAGGGGAAGTTTAAGGGAGCGTGATCTTGGTGATCTTGACTTCCGCGAACGGTTGGCGGTGGCCGTTGAGCTTGCGCACTCGCTTCTTCGGCTTGTAGCGGAAGACCAAAATCTTCTTGTCCTTGGCCTGACGCAGGACCGTGCCGGAGACCGAAGCGCCGGCCAGCGTCGGGGTGCCAACCTTCACGTCGCCCTCGCTCCCGGCCAGGAAGACCCGGTCGAAGGTTACGTCGGAGCCAACCTCGCTTGCGACCATATCGCAGCGAATGACGTCGCCCTCGGCGACTCGATACTGCTTGCCGCCGGATTCGATGATCGCGTACATGACTTCGGTACGATACCAGGGAGAGCGCGCCCGCGTCAACGCCGGATCAGCGAGCCGCCCGACCGCTTGACGAGGGCCGTATTCCGTGTTATAGATAGTCTATGAAACAGATAAGTCTACAGATGGATCATGAATCGCACGCAGCCGGCTACGAGGGGCCCTGTCTCGGAGGCTTCCTGGTCCGCTGGGGCCTCTACGCCTTCGGAATGGTGATGCTCTGGCAGTGGTTGAGCCCGGTGGGGTGGCCCGCCGCAGCGATTTGGGCGGTGGCAATCGCGATCGGCCTCTGCATGTGGCTCTGCGCCAGGGAGCTCTAAGGTGGATCGCATGCGCCCCGAAGAGGCTCGCGATCACGTCGAGATGATCGACCGCATACTCGCCGAGACGCACCAGCGTCTCTGCGCGGGCGGGGAGTATTTCGTCGTTTGGGGCGTCGGCTCGGCCGCGATCACGATGGTCTTTCAGCTCATCAATGCGCGCCTGTTGCCGGAGGGGGCGTTCTGGGCGATACCGCTCATCCTGATCGCGTGCGCGGCTTTTTCGATCGTGCGCGGCCGCCAGACCGCGCGCGTGCTCGCGCGAAGCTCGCTCGTGCAGCGCGAGTTCTTCAACGTGCTCTGGCTCACGCTGGGCATGGCTTTCGTCGTCAACGTGGGTGCCTATCGGATATTCTGGGGGTTGGCCTCGGCTGCGATTTGGATCGTCGCTCAGGCGATCGTTCTGCTCTACATCGGCATGCACGGCAACCGGCGTGCGCAGGTCGCCGGCGTGCTCGTGGTCGTCTCGTTGATCGCGGCCAACTTTGCGCCGCATTGGATTGCCGGATGGGTGTTGGTCGCGGGGATGCTCGTCGGCTACGTCGGCTTCGGCTTGAGCGAGCTGCTGGCCCGCGACTAACGCGAGATGGACGAACTCTTGCTCTCCAAAGTGCGGCTCGGTATCGTCGCCGAGCTGCTCAACTTCGAGTGGGTTACCTTCTCCGAGCTGGCACGCTCGCTCGACGTCAGCAACGGTAACCTCGGCGCACATCTCACCAAGCTCGTTGAAGCCGGTTACGTTCACGAGGAGAAGAGCTTCGTCAATCGCCGCCCGCTTACGCGCTATCGGCTGACCAAACGCGGGCGAGAAGCCTTCGGTGCTCACGTCTCCGAACTGCAAGCCTTGCTCAAGGCGTAAGCCGCACGTAATCCTTCGTCGAAGGCGCGAACCGCGTCGAGCTCGACGGCCTCTTTTGCTCCGCCGACGACGCGATACGGAACGCCGAGGCCCGCGATTGCGGGCAAAAGCGCGTCGTTGCGTTCTTGGCCGGCGGCGATGACGACCGTGTCGGCGTCGATCGTCTGCGTCCTTCCGTCGGCGTCGCGAATGCGCAGGCCGGCCGGAACGATCGCCTCGTAGCTGACGTTCGCGAAGGTTTGCACGCCGGCCGCGCGTAGCGCCCGCAGTACGGCCCAACGGGTCGTGCGTCCGATGCGATCGCCGATCGTCGCGCCGCGGCGCATCAAGGCGACGTGCTTGCGCCCGGTGACGAGCAGCGCACCCTCGGGCCGTGCGGCCAAGCCTTGCTCGTAGAGAAAGCGCGTCGTCTCGCTCGCGTTCGCCTCGCCGAAGCTTAAATAGTGGGCAACGTCGACGCCGATACCGCCCGCGCCGACGATCGCGACGCGCTCGCCGGTGACGCGATCGTGCAAGAGCGCGTCGACGTACGAGATAACGTGAGGAAGATCGCTGCCGCGCAGCGCGGGAATCCGCGGCACGACGCCGGTAGCCAGAACGATCCCGTTGAACGAGCGCAGCATTGCGGCATCCGTGACGCGCTCGCGCAGACGCACGATGACCCCGAGCCGGGGCAGCTCGTTCGTGAAGTAACGAATCGTTTCGCCGAAGTCGTGTTTTCCGGGAACTCGACGGGCCATGCGAAACTGGCCGCCGAGCTCGTCTTCGGCCTCGAAGAGCTCGACGTTGTGACCGAGCGCTGCGAGGGCGCGCGCGCTCTCCATGCCGGCCGGTCCGGCACCGATGACCGCAAAGCGGCGCGGCGCGGTGCTGCGCCTTTCCGAAAAGTCGAGCTCGCGGACGGCGCGCGGATTGACCATGCACGAGACCGGATCGTCGTGGAGGGAGCGGTCGATGCAGGCTTGGTTGCACGCGATGCAGGTGTTGACCAGCGCGCTTTGGCCGCGGGCCGACTTGTTGACGATCTCGGCATCGGCGAGAAACGGCCGCGCCATCGAGATGAAGTCGGCGCTTCCGGCGGCGATTACGGCGTTGGCGGCTTCCAAGCTGTTGATGCGATTGCTGGCAATTACCGGCAGATCGGCGACCGCGGCTTTGATCGCGGCCGCGTACGGAATCCAGACGCCGCTCGGGACAACCTGTTGCACCGTCGGAATCGGCGACTCGTGCCAGCCGATCCCGACGTTGAGCGCGTCGACGCCGTCGGCTGCCAGCGTGCGCGCAAATTCGAGCGTCTCCTCGGGGCTGGTCGAGCCTTCCATCAAATCCGCGCCCGAGATGCGAAAGATGACGGGAAAATCGTCGCCTGCCTGCGCTCGAATTTCGCGCAATACCGAGCGCGATAGGCGCATGCGCCGCTCGAAATCTCCGCCCCACGCGTCGTCGCGCCGATTGGTCAGCGGCGAGAGGAACTGATTGAGCAGATAGCCCTCCGACGCCATCACCTCGACCGCGTCGAAACCGAGGTCGCGCGCGCGCGCCGCTCCCCGCGCGAAGTCGGCGATCGTTTCGAGGATCTCGTCCTCGAGCAGCCCGTGCGGCAGGTCGGGCGAGAAGCGCGAGGCGACCGCTGACGGCGCGACCGGTTGCAGGCCGAACGACGCAAAGAACGCGTAGCGCCCGGCGTGAAAGAGCTGGAGCGCAATCCGGCCGCCGGCCTCGTGAACGGCCTTGGCGGCACCGTGGAGCGCCGGCGCTCCGGCCGGATCGTTGACGAAACTGTAGCTGCGGCCGCCGGCGCCGACCCGGCTAACCGCCGAGCCGCCGGTCACGATCAAACCGGCGCCGCCGCGTGCCCGCTCTGCGTAGAATGCCGCCAGTGCGTCGCCGTCGTACTCGATTCCCAGATGCATCGAGCCCATAACGATGCGATTGGGAAGCGCGAGCGAGCCGATCGCTCCGGCCTGCAGCGCGTGCTCGAGCATTTCGGCGAGCTTACGAGAGCGAAACCGGCGGCGTGGTCTCCGCGTAGAACGGCGGCGCGGTCACGCTCAAACCACCGTCGACGCAGATCGTCTGACCGGTGATGTACTCGGACTCCGGTGCGAGCAGAAATGCGATCGTCTCGGCGACTTCCTGTACGCTCCCCATGCGTCCTTTGGGAATCTTCGCGAGCACCGATTCGATCGGCGCCATGCCGGGCACGTTCTCGTAGAAGTACGCGCACGATTCGGTATCGATCAGCCCGCCGTTGACCGCGTTCACGTTGACGCCCTGCGGCGCGAACTCGACGGCCATGTAGCGCACCCAGGCCTCGATCGCCGCTTTGTTCGAGCCGAGGTTTGCGTACGTCGGAAACGCGCGATGGCTGCCGTAGCTCGAGAGCGCGACGATGCGGCCGCCGTTTTTCATCAGCTTGATCGCGCGTTGAGCTCCGATCACGAAGGCGCGAACGTTAAGGTCGAAGGAGCGGTCGAGATTATGGGCTTTGAGGTCGGCGATCTTCTTGAACGAACTGGCCGCGGCGTTCGAGACGAAAAGGTCGAGCCGGCCGAACTCGCCCTCGACCCGGTCGAAGAGCGCGCCGACCTCGTCGGCATTCTCCACGTTCGCCTGCACGGCGATCGCGCGGGAGCCGAGCGCCTCGATCTCGCGCACAACCTCGGCGGCGAGATCGGCGTTGCGGTTGTAGTTCACGGCGATCGCCGCACCCTCGCGCGCGAGCGTGAGTGCCAGCGCGCGGCCGATTCCACGCGAACTGCCGGTAATCAGGGCGATCTTCTCGTGGAAACGTGGTTGGCGCTCGGTCATATTTCGCTCAGCAACTCGCGCGCGATGACGGTCTTTTGTATCTCATTCGTTCCCTCTTCGAAGCGTTGCGCGCGCGCGTCGCGGTAGACGCGCTCGATCGCATTAGGTTGCCAAAAACCGATCCCGCCGTGAATCTGCAGCGCTTTGTCGCTGACGCGAGTGAGCATTTCGACCGCTTGCAGCTTCGACATCGACGAGAGCATCTGCGCGTCGGGGCGGCCTTCCTCCCAGCGGTTCGCGGCGTGCATCACCAGCTGGCGCGCGGCCTCAATATCGGTTGCGTTCTCGGCGATCATGAAACGAATCGCTTGGCGCTCGACCAGCCGTTTGCCGAACGTCTCGCGTTTCCCGGCGTAGGCAATAGCGAGCTCGTGGGCGCGCCGAGCTAGCCCGACGCAGCTCATCGCGACGGAGATGCGGCTCGGCGTGAGAAAACCGCCGAGCGCGATCTCCAGGCCTTCTCCCTCGGCGCCCAGGCGATTGGCGACCGGAACCGGCGCACGGTCGAAACGCAGGTAGCCATGATCGGTTCCGCGCACGCCCATCGACTCGTCCATCTCGACCACGGTCGCGCCGGGCGAATTTCGATCGACCAGCAGCGCAACGGTGCCGTCCGCGCCGCGCGTTCCGGCCAACCGCGCGAAGAGCAGCCAGTAGTCGCAGATCGTTCCAAAGGTGATCAGGTGTTTCTCACCGCTCAGGTAGTACGTATCGCCCTCGCGCTCGACGCTGCAGCGCAGATCGGCGCCGGTTCCGGCCGTGGGCTCGGTCAGCGTGAAGGCGACTTTGATCGCGCCGGTGACGGAGGGGATCACGAACGCGCGCCGTTGTTCCGGCGTGGCAAAGCGATCCATCGCGCGCCACGTGCCGTTGACGACGTGGACGATCATGCGAATCGATGCGTGCGACATCGAGAAGAGCTCGATCAACTCGAGAAAGCGCGTAAAAGGAATTTCACGACCGCCGTAGGCGGCCGGCGCCGCGAGCGAGAGATAGCCGCGCTCGCGCAGCTCTTCCCATAGCGCGGGCGGCACGCACCGCTCGCGCTCGATGCGCTCCGCCCACGCTTCGGCCGGCCCAGCGACGTACGCTGCGATCTCCTCTTTGAGGGCGGCAAACGTCAAGAGACCCCTTCCTTCACGCGTTCGACCGGACGCAGCGTCTTCGCGCGCTCGCGCAGGACGTACTTTTGAACCTTCCCCGACGGCGTGCGGGGCAGCTCGGAGACGATCTCGAGACGCTCCGGCCAATAGTGCTTAGAGACCTGGCAGGCGTCGAGGTAGTGCTGCATTCGCTCGAAATCGAACGCAGCGGCGCGGCGCAGAACGGCGAACGCGCAAGCTCGCTCGCCCAGCCGCGCGTCGGGCATCGCGACGATCGCGATCTCCGCGATTGCCGGGTGATCGCTGAGCAGCTGCTCCATCTCCGCGACGGGAATCTTTTCGCCGCCGCGATTGATCACGTCGCGCACGCGCCCGGTGATGCGGATGTATCCCGAGTCGTCGATGATGCCGAGATCGCCGGTGCGGAACCAGCCGTCGCTCGTGAACGCGGCGGCGGTCCAGTCGGGATGGTCGGCGTATCCCTCGAACATCGTCGACGACTGCACTTCGAAGTGCCCTTCCTCGCCGGCCGGCAGGACGCGCCTCTGTGCGTCGGTGATGCGCAGCCGGATTCCGCGCAGCGCGCGTCCATCGGTTCCCCAGACCTTCGCCGCCTCGTCGCCCGGCGCGGAAAGCGAGCCGAGACACGATTCGGTCGTGCCCCAGGCGCCGCACACCGCCGCGCCGAGGATGCGCGTTGCGCGCTCCGCGAGGCCCCGCGGCACGGCCGCTCCGGTTCCGACGAAGATCCGCAGCGCCGCGGGTGGTCGTTCGCCTTCCTCAACCGCTTTGACCAGGTCGGCCAAGAACGGCGTCGCCGCCTGCACGAACGTTCCGTCCCAATCGTTGAGCGCGCGCAGCGCACGTGTCGCGTTCCAGAGCGGCTGAAGGATCTGCGGCACGCCCATGACGATCGCCAGCCACATTCCGTAGAGGAAGCCGGTCTGGTGTGCGAGCGGCGACGGGACGAAGACGCGATCGTCGGAACGCAGCGATAGATGTTCGATCTCCATCGCGGCGGCGCGCATCAAGACGTCGTTGCGATGCAGCACGCCTTTCGGCTCGCCCGACGTCCCCGATGTGAAGAGCAGCTGCGCGAGCGCGGTCGGCGCGCTGCGGCGTGCGTCGAGCGCGGCGGCATTTACGCGCACCTCGCTAACGGCCTCCTGGAAACGCAGCCAGTGCACTGAATCGTTGTTGTTGTCGGCCGCCGGCAGCGGATGGCGCTTGCGGCCGCTCGCCGAAACGACGACGTGCTCGAGCCGCAATGGAAGCTCGCCGCTAAAGACGGGAGCCTCGGTGAGCATTCGCGCGACCTCGGCGGCGTGGTGGCGGCCACGCTCCTCGTCGGGGACGAAGAGCACGCGTGCTCCAGAGCGGCGCAAGCAGAAGAGCACTTCTCGCTCGCGGAAGATTGGCATGAGCGGGCAGCAAACCGCACCAACCCGCAGCGTTGCCAGCGCGATGACGACGAACTCGATGCAGTTTGGCAACTGGAACGCCACGCGCTCGCCCGGCCGAACGCCGAGATTCAGCAGTAATGTTGCGGTCGACTCGACGCGATCGAGCAGCGCTTGCCACGTCAGCGTCTCGTCGTGACCGTCGCGCGTCTCGACCACGGCGAGCTCGAGTGGATACGCCGCGGCGTGCTTGCGAAGCACTTCGACCAGCGTGAGCTGGGCCGCGCGATCGGGCTTGAGCATCGGCCGGGCCGGTTTCGGCTTCTCGCTGCCGACCTTTGCCGGCGCGTCCGAGATCGACATCGGCACGCCGATGCCGCGCATCCCTTCGAGAAAGAGCGGATAGGAGATGCGGTAGGCGTGCGGATAGGTCAGCGAGCTCTGTCCGTCGGCGCGCGAGGCCGCGACCGCAAGGGACATCAGGATGCGGTGGTCGTTAAATGAGGAGAGGCGTGCGCCAACGAGTTTCCGGACGCCGCGTGCGACGAGCCGGTCGTCGTGCAGCTCCAAGCGCCCGCCCATGCGGTTGAGCTGAAGCATCGCCGCCACGCGATCCGATTCTTTCAAACGGACGTGTCGGATATTTTCGAGAATCGTCTCACCTTTCGCGAACGTGCCGAGCGTCGAGAGGATCGGCAGCATGTCGGGGATGTCGCGACAGTCGACGCGTACGCCGCGCAGCTCGACGCCCTCGTGCTTGACGCGAAGCGCGTGCGCGTCGGCGTCGTAAACCATCGGAAGCCCCATGGCGGCGAGGATCTCCATGAAGGCGCCTTCCGGATGGTCGAGGAGCTCGCCGGGCAGCTTCTGTAAGCCGCGAAAGAGCACGTTCGAGGGATGAATCGCGGTAACCGCTAGCCCAAACGCCGCGGAACCGATGTCGGGCGGGAGGTCGAAGGCCGTCGGGCGCGCCTGCTGCCCCGGCTCGATCTCGAAACGGCGCCAGTCCGCCGCGACGCGTACGTGCAGGTCGAAGGCGCGCATCATGTCGACCGTCAGCTGGATGTACGGACGTTCGTTTAGCTCGCTCTCGACCTCGATGACGGTTCGTTCGCGCGCGAACGGTGCGAGCAGAAGAAGGCCGGATATCCACTGCGAGAGCGTCCCCGGTATCGCGATCGTTCCGCCGCGCGGCTGCCCGGGCGCAATCGCGATCGGCGGGCAGCCGTTCGCCGACTCGAATGCGACGCCCATCGCGGCGAGCCCGTCGAGGAGCGGCCCCACCGGGCGGCGCCGGAAGTATTTCTGCGCGGAGAGCGTAATCGGCGCGTCTGCCAGCGATGCGAGACCGATCATAAAGTAGAGTGTCGATCCGGAGCTGCCAACCGAGACGACCTTGCGCTTGACGTGATAGGGACCGCCGCTGACGATCAGCGTTTCGCCGTCGACGGCGATCTTCGTACCGAGCGCGCGAAGTACGTCCATCGTGTACTGTACGTGACGTGCGTCGGAGAGACCGCGAATCCGGCTCGTACCAGGCGCGAGCGACGCCAGAATGAGCGCGCGGTGTGCGTGGTACTTCGAGTTGGGAACCTGAACCTCGCCGGTCAGCGGCCCGGTCGTTCCCTTGACGAGAAGATTCATCGGCCTATTACCTTGGTAAGCCTCGTGAACGTTCCCAGCTCCATCGCGCGCGCCCTGCTACCGCGAAACGACCAACGACGCGTTCTGTCCCCCGAAACCAAAGCCGTTGATTTGGAATACGGAGTACGAGTACGTTCGCGGATTCGCCATAACGAGGTCGAAGCGCGTCTGCGGATCCAAATGCTGCGTTCCTAGCGTCGGCGGTATGCAGCCCTCGTGCATCCCGGTAATGCCGGCGACCACGCACATCCCGCCTGCGCTCGCCATGCTGTGTCCGATATGCCCCTTGATCGACGTAACGATCGCGGGCCGGTTGCCGTAAATCGCGTCGATCGCCTTCGACTCGGCCGCGTCGCCGACGATCGTGCCGGTAGCGTGGGCGTAGACGACGTGACACGCCGCTCCGTCTTCGCCGGCCCGTTCGATGGCGTCGCGCATCGCTCGCACTTCGTACTCGGCTGCGGGGTCCGGCGACGTGATGTGATATGCGTCGGCGAGGGATCCATATCCGCGGATGCGTGCGAGCACTGGAGCGCCCCGCTCGATCGCGCGCTCGACGCGCTCGAGCACCACGACTGCGGCGCCGTCGCCCATCACGAATCCGTCGCGATCGACATCGAACGGACGCGAGGCGCGCTGCGGATCCAGGTTACGCGAGAGCGCGCCGGCGCGAACCAAGCTTTCGTAGACGATCGGGCTGAGCAGGGTTTCGCTGCCGCCGGCGATCGCCGCTTCGATCTCGCCGCGCTCGATCATGCCCGAGGCTAAACCGATCGCATCGATCGACGAGGCGCACGCCGTGCTGATCGCGAGCTGCGGGCCGTGCAAGTGCCAATGCATGGCGATCCGCGCACTCGCCATGTTGGGGATGACCAGAGCCATCAGCTTCGGCGTAACCGCTCGGGCCTCGAGGAAGCGCGTCTGGGTTTCGGCAACGAACGGAAAGCCGCCCATCGTGTTGCCGATGATCACCGCCGTCGCGCTGGGTGGATCGAGCCGGGCGCGATCGAGTGCCTCTTGCGTTGCAACCATTGCGTATTGCGTGAAGCGGTCCGTGTTCCGCAACGCGCTGGGCGGGAGCGGGGTCCTCTCGAGAAAGTCGTCCGGGACCGCCGCCCACAGCATGTTCCCCGAGAGCCTGGTCGCGCCTTGCATCGGCGCGATCGCGCGGCGTCCTTCGAGCAAACGCTGCCAAAACGACTCCGTAGTGCTGCCGATCGGCGAGACGATCCCCATTCCGGTGACGGCAACGTGCTCCATCACCTCGCTCTTTCACACAGCGTGACACCGGTCGCCTGCCGAGCCGGAGCGCGGCAAGAAGAGCCCTGCGTGCGTCGAAGCGAGCCGCGTGGAGCGAGGGGTGAACGTGCCGCAGTCGTACCGGCTTGTCCGGCGCGATGCACGGCCGGGTCGTACGGTCGTGCGGCTGCGGAGCGGTGCGACGTTTGGAGGAGACGAGATCGCCATTTGTGCCGGTCCCTGCGGGGTTGAGTCGAGCGAGCAGCTCGATCAGGCCGCGCGCGCCGTCGCCGGGGCAGGAGCAAACGTCTTGCGCGGCGGCGCCTACAAGCCGCGCACCTCGCCGTACTCCTTCCAAGGCCTAGGGGAAGAGGCGCTCAAGATGCTACGCGACGCCGCCGATCGCTACGGTCTGGGCGTCGTAACCGAAGTTATGGACCCGCGTGACGTCGAGCTTGTGAGCGAATACGCCGACATGCTTCAGATCGGCACCCGAAATATGCAGAACTTCCCGCTCTTGCGCGAGGTGGGCGCCGCCAGGACGCCGGTCTTGTTGAAACGCGGGATATCGGCAACCGTGCAAGAGTGGCTGCTCGCCGCCGAGTACGTCTTACTGGGCGGAAACGAGGGTGTCGTTTTATGCGAGCGCGGCGTTCGTTCGTTCGACGTCACCACGCGCAACTTGCTCGACATCGCGGTCGTGCCGCTGCTCGAGGAGATGACGCACCTGCCGGTGATCGTCGATCCCTCGCACGCGATGGGCGTCGCGCGGCTCGTTCCGCCGATTGCCATCGCCAGCGTCGCAATCGGGGCCCACGGCCTGCTGATCGAAGTCCACCCCGATCCGCCCAACGCGCTCTCGGACGGCGCGCAGTCGCTCGACTGTGCGGGGTTCGCAGAGCTCATGCAGCGCCTCGTGCCGGTCGCGGCCTTCGTCGGGCGAACCCTTCCGAGCCGGCGCGCCGGAGTCGGAAACTCGTCTTCTTAGAACTCCGGCAGCGCATCGAGCGCAGCCGCCGCGGTGCGATCGAGCAGCAGCGGCGTAAGACTGGCATAACCGGCATGTACGGCGCCGATGTCGGTGCCGAGCGTTTCGCGATCGGTCTCGAACGGCGATTCCCAGGCGCGATAGTAGCGCGTCTCGCCGTCGTACTCTTCGCCGACCATGCGTCCGCAGATGCGCTTGCGCCCGAGCCGTGTGATCGCGATTCCGCGGATCTCTTCGAACGGCAGATTCGGGACGTTGAGATTCCAGTAGCACGCCGCTTCTTGTAAATGCTCGGTCGCGCGCGCGATACAGCGCCGCGCGATCTCTGCAGCGCTCTCCCAGTGACGCTGATGGAGGGGCGCAGCGTAGTTGGAGGCTAGCGAGATCGCAAGCGCGGGAATCCCAAGCAGCGATGCCTCGACCGCGCCCGCGACCGTACCCGAGTAATTGACGTCGTCGGCCAGGTTTGGACCGTGGTTGATGCCGCTGATTACCAGCTCCGGACGCGGCGAGAGCTCGGTCGATCCGAGAAAGACGCAATCGGCCGGCGTTCCGGAGCACGCGTACGACGGAACGGGCGCATCGTGCCGGCGCTCCATCGTGATTGCTTCGTCGGCGGTGATCGCATGCGAAACGCCGCTGCGGTTTCCCGACGGTGCGACGACGACGAGTGCGTGGTCGCCCTTGAGCAAGTCGACGAGCGCGCTAATGCCCGGCGAGTCGATTCCGTCGTCGTTGGTTATCAGGATGCGCAAGCGCTAGCCGGGCACAAAGCGCAGCGCGAGGCCGTCGATGCAGTAACGAAGATGCGTCGGCGCGGGACCGTCGTCGAAGATGTGACCGAGGTGCCCGCCGCATCGCCGGCAGTGAACTTCGGTGCGCTCGGCGATCAACGCGTAGTCGGATTGCGTCCGTGTCGTACTCGGTAGGACGGTCCAAAAGGACGGCCATCCGTCATGGCTATCGTACTTCGTCTGCGAAGTGAAGAGCGCGAGGTCGCACCCGGCGCAGCGGTAGATGCCCGAGCGCTTTTCGGCGATCAGGGGGCTCGAGAAAGCCGGTTCGGTGCCTCCGCGGCGGAGGATTTCGAAGCGATCCGGCCCGAGCAGAGCGAGCCATTGCGCGTCGGTATGGGCGACCTCGTAGGCCTGCGCGGCGCCGAGCGCGCGCGCCGATAGGCCGGTTGCAAACGTCGCGGCGATGGCCGCGGCGAATTCGATGCGCTTCACGAGATCTTGACCGGCGCGACGTGACACGCGGCGCCGCCGTTCTTTTCGAAGTAGCGCTGGTGGTACTCTTCGGCCGGCCAGAAACGCGTCGCCGGAACGATCTCCGTGACGATTCGGCGCGCCAGCTTCTGTTGTTCGCGATCCCGCGATGCGATCGCCGCCTGCTCTTGCTCCGGCGAGTGCGTGAAGATCGCCGAACGGTATTGATCGCCGACGTCCGGCCCTTGCCGGTTCAGCTGCGTCGGGTCATGAATCTGCCAGAACGCATCGAGCAGCTGATCGTAACTGATGCGTTGCGGATCGAAGGTGACTTCGACGGCCTCGGCATGGCCGGTGTCGTGGCCGCAGACTTGGCGGTAGGTCGGGTTCCCGACGTGCCCTCCGGTGTAGCCCGAGACGGCCTCGAGGACCCCCGGGAGCTGGCGGAAGGCGGCTTCGACGCCCCAGAAGCAGCCGGCCGCAAAGGTGGCGGTTTGTGTGCTCATACGTTACTTCTAACGTGGCAGAAGGGAAACCGGATGCATCGGCGCCGGCGCCCGGTCAGAACTGTGCCATGAAGCGGTCGATCTCGGCTGGCGGCAATTCCCGCGGCGAGCAGCCGCGCGGCGAGCTGCTCGCGGTTCTCCGGCGGCGTGACGAACATAAACGGCGCTGCTCTCACCAGCCGTAGAGCAGAACCGTGCACCAGCGTGCCGCTGCGGGAATCAAGACGGTTTGGTAGGGCGGCAGAGAGACCGTCACGTCGCCGGCGACAACCTCGAGCGGCGCCTCGAGCGACATGAGGATCAGCGGTCGCGCGTTGGTCGCAAGCGAGGCCGGTTCGGTCGTTGCCGCAATCCGCTCGACGACGAAGTGCTGGTCGGCGATCAGCGCCGTGCGCTCGAGGCCTTCAAACGCGATACGGCAGCTGCATCAGCGTTCCGGACGTGCCGGCGCGATAGTCGAGCACGTCGGCGGCCTTTTGGACGTGCAGCTCGCGCGGCTTACCGTCCAGGCCTAAGCGATTGTAGTCAAACATGCGGTAGGTCAAGTCCGATGCCTGCTGCGTCTCGAAGACGGTAACGCCGGGACCGATCGCGTGCACCATGCCGTGCGGAATGTAGACCGTGTCGCCGGTCTTCAGAGGAATCTTGCGCAGGATCTCGCCGAGCGTGCCGTCTGCGACGCGCCGTTCGTACTCGGCACGCGACGTATCGCGCGTCCATCCATAGACGATCTCGGCGTTCGGCTGCGCGTCGAGAACGTACCAGCACTCGGTCTTGCCGAAAGGCTGGTGTTCGACGCGCTGCGCGTACGCGTCGTCGGGGTGTACCTGCACCGAGAGCCAGTCGTGCGCGGTGATGATCTTCGTAAGAACGGGAAAGATGCGCGCCGGATCGAGATCCCCGAGAAGCTCGGCACCGAGCTTCGCTCGCAGACCGGCAACCGTGGAGCCGGTCAGTGCGCCGTTGAGCACCGGGTCGGTATCCCAGCACTCCCACGATTCACCGAGCCGCGCGTTCGGATCGCCACGTTTGCCGTAGACGCTGACCAGCTCGTCGCCGCCCCAAACCTGCGTGGTCAGCTTCGGGTCGAGCTCGTAGGGATAGAGAACGCCGTTTTGCATCTTCGCGTACGATACGATGCCGGCGTGCGGAGTTCCGGCGTGGCGAGGGCAGCAAAGGTGGTCCCCAACTCGGCCGGAAGAGTCTGGTCGTGCACGACCTGTACATCGGCATCGGCTCGAACCTCGGCGACCGGCAAGCGAACATCCTGACCGCGCTGCAGCGCTTGCGCGCGCGTGCGCAGATCCTCGCCGGTCTCGTCGTTCTACGAATCGGCAGCCGCCCACGGCGCCGAGGGCCCGGCGTACTTGAACGTCGCGGCCGCGCTTCGTACGCAATTGGACGCCGAGAGCTTCAAACGATTCGCCCGCGACGTCGAGCTGGCGGTCGGACGCGCGCGCAGCACACGCAGGCTCGCCGCCCGGCCGATCGACATCGACCTCCTGATCTTCGACGGCGAAGTCGTTCAAGCGCATTTCGAGGCGCGCCCCTACAACGTCGCGCCGCTTGCAGAGATCGCGCCGCACGCCGTCTCGGCGCCGCCCGGACGGAGCGATCCGCCGGCGCGAGCGCAGGTCTGCGCTTCGATACCGATCGTCAATCCGAAGAGCCGGAGATTCGACTCTCGCTCAGCCGTGCCGGCGTCTCGCAGCGTACGCCGCGTCGTCCATTTCGAGATCGACGGCCGCGCGCGCGTCTACAACGGCGAGTTCACGATGGTCGCCGATCTGGCGTCGGACAAAGCCGGCGTTCACATGTCGCGCTTCGCCGAGATCCTCGAAGAGGCGACGCTCGACGTTCTGGCGCGCGACGCAAGCCGGCCCGCATCGAACGCTTCGCCGAAGCGATCGCGCGCGAGATCGTGCGCACGTCAGCGCGCAATTCGAGCCGACGTGCGCCTGCGTGCGGAGTTCGGATCTGGAACGATGGACGCCGGTGAGCGGCAAACGCGGCGAGGAGACCTACACGCTAGTCGGCATCGCGCATGCCGACGAAGAGGGAACGCGGCGCGTCGTCGGCGTCGAGGCCGAAGGGATGACCGCATGTCCGTGCGCGCAGGCGATGGTGCGCGAGCACTCGCTCGCAGGAGCTGCTCGACGCCGGCTTCAGCGAGAGCGACGCGCAGCGCGCGCTCGACGCGCTCCCGGTCGCGACCCACAATCAGCGCGGGCGCGGCGCGATCTTGCTCGGCGTCCGACGAAAACGCCGGAAGAGATTCGCGCCGAAGACCTCGTCGAGATCGTCGAAAATTCGATGTCGAGCGAGACGTACGACCTCCTCAAGCGGCCCGACGAGTTCTTCGTCGTGAACAAGGCCCACCACAACCCGAAGTTCGTCGAGGACGTCGTGCGCGGCATCCTCGCGCGTGCGCTCGACATGTATCGCGGACTTCGGCGACGAGCACGTTCGTCTTCGCCAGCCAAGTCAACGAGGAGTCGATTCACAAGCACGACGCCTTCGCCGAAGGCTTCGGGCTCTTCGGCGAGCTGCGCGAGGAACTCCGCAGCGGCTCGTACGTGCAGCCCAAGACCGATCTGGCCGCCTGGCTGCGCACGCGTCCGTCGCCGGTGTTGGCTTAAGCTTCAGCCGGCTCGAGGGCGCCGATGCGCGCCCGCAGCGACGGGTGCGAGGAGAAGAAGAGCTCGTACCAGCCCGGCGGATCCTCGTCGGCGAGATTTTGATCGCGAAGCCGGCGGAATGCTGCGGCGCCGGCGCCGGGATCGTTGGTCGCGGCGAGCGCGAAGCGGTCGGCGGCCCACTCGCGCGAGCGTGAGAAAGCGAAGAGCAGCGGTCGCAGCAACTGCGTCGTCAGAAGCATCGATCGCGTAGAGCCGAATGACGAGCAGCGGTCGATCGCGCAGCTCCTCGCGCTCCTTGCGCGGCGTCGCGGCATTGGCGACGAGAAAGAGCACGATTGCGAGGACTTCGCCGAACGCGATCAAGCGCCAGGTGTCTGCGTTGACGTAGTGGCCGAGTTCGTGCGCGACGACGAACTCGGTTTCGTCCTCGGGGAATGCCTCGATCAGCGTGTCGCCGAGCACGATGCGATGCGTGCGTCCGATTCCGGTAACGAAGGCGTTCGCTTTGCGCGTCTGCCGGCTCATGTCCATACGCAGAATCGCCGCATCGCCGACGCCGAATCGGTCCGCGAGCCGGCGCAAGCGCGCTTCGAGCGATCCGGTCAGGGGCTCGAACTTATTGAAGAGCGGCATGACGTAGAGCGGCACGATCAGGTTTGCCCAGCACGAAGAGCGGAAACGCGCCGAGGCTCGCCAGCAGACGGCCAAAGGCGCGGAGCGCGCCGCACGGCGAGACCGAAGAGCGTCGCGACGAACGCGTTCAAGCCCGTGCTCAGAAGCGTACTCTTCGCGTAATCGGCGAGCCACGCCGACGCGCGGCTGCTCGCTCAAGCCGAAACGCCGCTCCAGGCTGTACTCTTGCACGAACGAAATCGGAAGATCGATGCAGCGCGGAGACGAGCGAGAGCGGTGCGAGGGCGAGTGCCGGCCGCAGCCACGCGGGTGCGCGCCGGGTCGAACGATCGGCGGCGAGGGCGAACGGTCCGTAAGCAAATGCGGAGAAGGCGACCGTCGAGCGAATCGTTTCGGCGACCTCGAGCGAGCGCCGCGTCCGCGCGTAGGCGGCAGCGTCGCGTTCCCGTGCCGGCGCGGGGTCGCGCCACTCGTTGAGCGCCTCGATGCAGCGGACGATCGCATAGCCGGCGGCGATTCCGCTTCCCAGACCCAAGAGCGCGGTGCGCAGCTTCATCATATGATCGAGATCGTCTCTTTCGGTTTCGGATGCGCTTCGAGCGCCGCGAGCAGGCCTTCGGCCAGCACGTCGCAGATCGGATCGTCCAGCTCCTCGATCTGGCCTTCATCGGCGAGTCGTGCTTTATCCGGATCGATCGGAATGCGTCCGAGCACCGGTGCCTGCGCGAGCTCGGCGACGCGCTCGGCGTACGACGGACCGAAGATCTCGTAGCGCTCGCCGGTATCCGGGCGCCTGGAAGTACGACATGTTCTCGACGACGCCGAGCATCGGTTTCTTCAACTGATGGATGAGGTTCGCGGCTTTGCGCACGATCATCGTCGCCAGCGCCTGCGGCATCGTAACGAGCACGACCCCGTCGATCGAGAGCGACTGCAGCACGGTCAGCGGCGCGTCGGAGGTTCCCGGCGGCAGATCGACGAGCAAGAAATCGAGATCGCTCCAGAGCACTTGCTCGTAAAACTGCCGGATCACGCCGGCGACGATGGGCCCGCGCCAGATCATCGCCGTGTCCTCTTTGTCGGTGAGGAGGTTCGCACTGACGACTTCGATGGCGCTGCGCGAGAGCGCCGGCTGCATCAGCGGCTGCGGCTGACCTTGCGGCGTCGTCTTCACCGGATCGGCGGCGATCGACGAGCGACTCGTGCAAGCCGAAGAGTTTGGGAATCGACGGCCCGGTGATGTCGGCGTCGAGAATGCCGACGCGATAGTGCTTGCGCCGAAGGCCGATCGCGATGAGGGCGGTGACCAGCGACTTGCCGACGCCGCCCTTGCCCGACATGATCGGAATCGTGTGGGCGATCGTCGCGCGTCCGCTGAACGCTCCGGGAGCGCGCCGGGCCGGGCGGCGATCTTCGTTGCCGATCAGCGGAACAAAGCCGGAGAGGCGCGCCTGTTTGAGAGCCGTAACGATCGGCTCGGTTCGCAGGCCGTGCGCGCGCGCGCCTTGCTCGACCGTCTCGTACTTGCTGACCAGCACCCGCTGCAGCCCAAGCCGAAGGCGGTCATCACCTCTGCCGCGATAGGCAGCTGCGCGACCAGCTCTTGGATGTTCGTCTGCGGCGTAATCTCGATCTCGACGTGGGGCATGGCTTCTCCGTTGAACCTGCGAATCGCGGATTCGTATGCAACTTCCCGTATCGCTGCGCGTCCCGCCATCTCCCCCCGGTTCGGCCGAGCGCGCTCTCGGCGTGCTCGCGGGCGGCTGCGATTCCCCCGTTCGTTCGGGATGGAGCGTCGGAGGACCGATGTTCGTCCAGGGCTGGGCGAACGGCTCATACGCGTTCGACGAGGCGGGTCGCCGCTACGTCGACTATGTGATGGCGTACGGTCCGCTGCTCTTCGGTCACACGCATCCCGCGCTGGTGACCGGTCTCGACGCGCTGGCCGCTGAGGGGTTCGTTTGGGGATCGACGCACCCGCAGGAGGTTCGTCTGGCCGAACGCATCCGGTCCCACCTTCCATCGATGGAGCGCATTGCGTCTCGTCTCAACCGGCACCGAAGCGGTGATGAGCGCGATTCGCGTCGCTCGCGCTTTCACCGGCCGCGACCGTGTCCTGAAGTTTGCCGGCAACTATCACGGGCATTTCGATCTCGCACTGCTCGACGCGGGAGCGTCGGCGCACACGACAGCCGTAGCCCGAAGCGGCATCCCCGAGGGCGTACGGCGCGACGTGCTCGTCGCGCGTTATAACGACCTCGCGTCGGTCGACGAGCGGTCGAACGAAGCGGACGGCGATCTCGCGGCGATCCTGGTCGAGCCGATCGCCGCCAATATGGGCTTCGTTCCGCCGGAACCGGGATTCTTCGAGGGGCTGCGCGATCGTGCGCGGCGATGCGGTGCGCTGTTGATTTTCGACGAAGTCATGACGTGGCTTCGCTTCGGCCTCAACGGCGCGCAAGGCCGGACCGGCATCGTACCGGACCTGACGGCGCTCGGAAAGATCATGGGGGGCGGTGCGCCGATTGCGGCGTTCGGCGGCAGAGCCGACGTCATGGCAGTGCTGGCGCCCTCCGGTGAAACGTTCACCGGTGGCACGCACGGCGGCAATCCGTTCTGCGTGGGGATGGCGCACCGAGTCCTTGATCTGCTCGAAGTGCATCCCGAGTATTACTCCTTCATGGATGTCCTAGCGAAGCGTCTGGCCGACGGCATACGCTCGATTTTCGAACGCGCGCGGCTTCCCATATACCGTCGTGCAGCAGGAATCGGTGGTCGACTTCAAGTTCCGCGCCGGACCGGCGAACCGAAACTACGACGACGCACGCGCCGCCGACTGCCGGGCCTATGCAGCCTACTATCACGCGATGCTCGAGCGCGGCATCCTGCTGCCACCCTCACAAAACGAGGTGATGTTTCGTCTCGACGGCCCACACGCCCGAGGACATCGACGCAACGCTCAACGCAATCGACGCATCCCTCTGATAAGACGGCGTTATGGGACCTCGCACGACTCGAACGCGAAGTCGTATATCCCGGCGCCGTACCGTTGCGGTGAGAGCCGCAAGTCGTGCTGACCGTAGTGGGCATTCATGACCAGATCGTACGAGCGCGGCGTGTCGACGAGAACGTAGGAGTCGTTCCCGTCGTAATGGATGTCCGTGCCGGCGTCGCTGCGGGCGATCGCCTTGCCGTCTTGCGTAACGTCGACTCGGACCGGCGAGCCCTCCTCGGGCTTCATCACGGCCATCACTTGGATGGCGTGATAGCGCAGCGCGAGCTGGCCGTTGGTCCCACCCGAAACGACGGCCTGCGGGGTGGCATGCCAGAAGCCTTGCAGGTAGATCTTGCCATCTGCATGTCCCTTCGCCGTATCCGCGTAGTTCGTATCGCGAGAGGGATCGTTGAACGCGCTCGCGTTCGCGATCGGCGTCGTATCGATCAGTATCTCCGCCGTCTTCGGATAACAGACCGCGCCGGGCTTGTCGTAACTATCGGCGGGAAGGAGCGCCATCACCGGAGGGAAGCTCAACTTGGGATTGGTGCTCTTCAGCAGTGACTGGATCTTGGCTTCGGTCTGCTGGTAGGCGCCCTCGCCCTCGACGCTGTCGACCAGCTTTCCGTTCTGATCGTAGAGGTATTCGTGCGGCCAGATGGAGTTGCCGTAACGCTTCCAGATCGTAAACTGGTCGTCGAGAACGACCGGCCACTCGACTCCGAGCCGCTTCGTCGCCGCTACGACGTTCGCTCGTTCTCCTGAAAAGTGAAACTCGGGTGTGTGAACGCCGACGATCACAAGGCCTTTGTCGTGGTAGCGCCGGTACCATTCGCGCAAGTAAGGCAGGGTGCGCAGACAGTTGATGCAGGTGTACTCCCAAAAGTCGACCAGTACGACTTTGCCCTGCAGCTGCGCCGGAGTGAGCGCCGGGCTGTTGATCCACCCGGCCCCACCATCGAAACTCGCAAGGCGATCGGCTTGAGCGGCGCGCAGGCCGGAACTCGGGGCGAAAACCAAACCGAGGGCGGCGAGAAGCGCCAAGGTGCGTTCGAACTTCATGCCAGGTTAGATATTTATGGGGTTTTGGAGCGGGGCCTCCCCCAAGAGGCCCCGCTTTGTTGCACTGCTAGATTTTCACCGTTGCGTTGAAGTAGAGGTTGATCGGAAGCGGAGCACCGCCGATCGCGCCATTGTTTGAAGTGCCCGGCGTGTAGCTCTGTGGGTACGCCGCGCGCGTCTTGTTGGCGGCGACGTCGTTGATGCCGGTACCGTTGTAGAAGTTGGCCGGATAGACCGTGCTGTTGAGCGGACCGCCCGCAGCGCCGTAGCCGCAGATCACGTTGTTCGGCGGATAGGCTGCCGACCACGGGGTCGACGTGCCGCCGAAGCAGGCGTGGAAGAGCGTCACCCCCAGAAGCGACAGCTTGATCTTGGGCGTCAGGTCGTACGTGACCTGGAGGTTGCCCGCGAGCGAGTTCGGATTCAGGAAGCTATCGAAGGCAAACATCCCCGTCTGCGGGTTGGGGATGTAGAGATACGCGAACTGCCCCGCGCCCGGTGCGGCCATCGAGAGATAGTTGCACTGCAGCGGGTTAGTATGCGGCGAGACCTTGGTGATGCCCGTGCTCGCCGAGTTCGCCGTGCAGACCCGCGGGTCTACGCCGGTGACGTCGAGCGGGCTGCCGTACCAGCTGCCGGACTGGAAGACGAGGCTCGGCGTGACCGCCAGCTTTTTGTGGCGGTAGTTGAGGATCAACGAGGACACATACGGCGAGATGTAGCTGGTAGAGGCGCCGTTTCCGCCCGGCGCGAGCCCGACGGTGTAGGGATTGTACCAGCCGCCGGGATCGAGCAGACCCTGCGCGGGCTGGTTGTAGTATGGGTTCAGGACCGTATCCATTCCGCTCACGACTTTGCCGTTGCGCGTCGAGCACGAAACCGCCAGACCGCCCTGGTAGCAGGGGCTTCCGCCGCCGGCTTTGGTCAGGCCGTTGTACTGCTTGATTATTTCGTTCAGCACCGTCGTCTGGTTCGGCACGAAGCCGCCCCCGCTCGTCGGCACGTTTTGGAACATCACCTTCGAGTTGGTGTACGTGAAGGCGAACTGTCCCGAGAGCCCGTCGCGGCTGAAGTCGCCCTTGTTGAACTGGAACTCGACTCCTTCGTTCTTGTTCACCCCGACTGGGACTTGGGTCACGAAGTTGGCACCGATGATGATCTGCTGCTGCCACCCGGAGACCCACGTATAGAACGGCGAGACCTTCATGGACATGTCGGTGCCCTTGAAGTGCTGCTCGTACGAGATATCGTACTGCCCCGACGAGATGCCTGGAATCGGATGGAAGGGCGAGTAGAAGCCTAGCGGCATTGTCGAGGTCCAGACCGAGCGATCGTCGCCGGCCAACGCCAGGTATTGTACCGAGGCCGAGATCGGCGGCTGCGTGTAGCGCCCCGCCGAGACGCGCCAGACCACATTGGGCGATTGCGTATAGGTTGCCGAGAAGCGCGGCTGCCAGTAGTCGAGCGAGTACGACGCCGGTGACTCTGCAGTGAAGTTCGGCGCCGCGACGCCGTTCTGCGTCTTGCCGTTAGGATGAACCCAGCCGGTGTGCGGGGAGCCGGGTGCAATCTGCGCCACCGCTGCGTTGCAGTCGCCGAGCACGTATTGCGCGGCCGCCGGCGGCGGCTGTCCGGGCGCCAGCGGTTGCAGGAGCACCTGGTTGGTCGCGGCCTGCACGCAGCTGTAGTTCGCGAGGAGGTTGGAGTAGAATGCGTTCTGGATGCCGCCTGAGTCCGGCAAGTCGTAGGTGAAGTTGTCGTACCGGAGCGCGGCGTTGATCAGGATCTTGTCGTTGGGACGGAACTGATCGGCGAGCGACGCGTTGGTGAAGCGCGGGCGCACCGTGTTGAACGAACCGTTGGCGTTGCCTTGCCAGAGGCTATCCCACGTCGCGCCGGCTCTTGCAGCCGGCGAGCCGGGCGCGGCAAAGCCGGCCGGTCCGGCAGTGGCGCTGCTCCTCCAGGTCGGCGCGGCGTTGTTGGGCGCCGAGGGCGAGCAAGGGGTACTGAGCGAGGGATCACAGTAACCGCCCGTCAAGCAGGCCTGAGCCATGCCACTGGACGGATCGTAGCAGGTGAAGCCCGCGTTCGAGAGCGGCCCATTGCCGCGCTTAGCCATATAGCCGATCGGCGAGCCTCCCACGATGTCCACGCCGAGTGCGCTGGTGTTGTTGAAACGGATGACGCTGGCGCTCGTGTAGTTGCCGTCCAAGCTGATCAGGTTTTTGTCGTTGATCTGGTCTTGGAAGGAGAGCGCGCCGCCGGCTGTGTGTGTAATCAGCTGGTATTGCGGTGAGGGGTTGCCGTTCGTGATGAGCTCAAAGCTGCCGCCATAGATCGGCGCTTGCTGCAGCCAGTTGGAGTAGAAGGTGTAGCCGTAGGCGCGCAGATAGGCCGATTGGCTCAGCGCGTGTGTGTACTGCAGCTTGGTCACGCCGGTGTTGTTCTGGAGGGCGTTGATCCACTGGTCGTTCAGCGGCAGCGGCCCCTGAAAGTCGTGCGCCGGCGTGTCCGGCGCCATGTAGACGCCCGGAGCCCGAGTCTTCGTGGGCGTCGCGATTGGCGTGCCGAAGGGCACGTTGTAGGCTACGCCGTCCGGGTACCCGATGTACGTGGGGGCGCCGCCAACGCTCGCGCACCCATTAACCGTCAAGCCCGGAGCGATCGTCTCGGGGCCGCAGAGCGGCGCGGCCGCGTGCGTGCCGAAGGCGGCGAAGATGGTCTGCGAGTTGCCGGGACCGACTTGGTCCGGACTGTAGGAGAAGTAGTTCGCAAGCGACGAGGCGCTCCAGAGCGTTTGGATGTCGTCGCGCAATCCGTTCTTCCTGGGAATGCCGAAGTGCAGGTTGATCACGCTCTCGCGGTCGGTGATCGACGTGGGATTGGAGGTAAGGCCGCTGTAGTACGTCCAGCAGCCCTGCGGCAGAGTGCTGGACGGCGAGCCGACCAGCGGACACGTCGACTTGACGCCCTGGCAGGTGGCGGTAAAGCAGGACCCATAGCCGATTCCCAATCCGAGCGTGGGGCCGGCGAAAGGACCGCCCGGCGTCATATAGCCGGCGCCGTTGCTGTTGTCCAGGACGCGATACTCCTGGTTGTATCCGCTGAACGCGGCGTAGTAGCTGAAGTTGCGGTCCGGAGTCGAGCCGCCGACTTCAACCTGTGCTTGATGGTAGAACTGCGGATAGCCGACGCCGAGGTTGCCGATGCCGAAGCCCGGGAAGGTACCCGTCTTGATGACCTGGTTGACGAAACCGGCCGTACCGGCACTGGCGACCGATGCCGGACCGCCGCCCGTATAGACCTGCAGCTCCTGCAGGCCCAGGCTCGATTCGGTCGAGGAGTTGTAGTTGTCAAAAGCGCGGTTGACCGGGATGCCGTCGTATTCGAAGCCGGTGTAGTACGAGTTTTGGCCGCGAACGTAGGCGGCGTTGAAATCCCAGCCCATGCCGCCCATTGAGACTTGCACGCCGGGCACCGATCCCATCGCCGAGTAGGTGTTGTTCAGGTTGCCGCCGCCGCCGAGGGCTGCCGCGGCAGCTGCCTGGGTGGCGTTGACGCTATAGAGGTCGCCGCCGACACCCGACTTGACTAAGGAACTGCCGGCTTGGGAGGTGACGCGTGCGATCGTCTTGAGCGTCTTGGTCATCGTAAAGGCGACTTGGTCGGTTTGGTCTGCGAAGACCACGTTGCCCGGGAAAGATAAGGGTTGGAATCCGGACTTGTCGAGGTTGACCGTGTAGGTATCGGGTGCGAGCGAGAGGATCACAAAGTGACCTCCCGCATCCGTCGTCGCGGTCCGTGTCATCGAGGGCGAAGTCGCCGTTACCGTCGCTCCGGCGACCGGCGCGCCCGTACTGTCGCGGACGCTGCCGCTCATGTTCCCGGTGACTCCTGCCAGTGCCCACGTTTCCTGGAACAGGAAAGCCGCCAGGAGCAGAACCGCGACGCCCACCCTATGGAGGGTTCGTTGGTAACTCATGGTTTGCTTAATCCTTCTTGTTGTTATCCGAGCTGTGCGTCGGGTGAGACGCGTGCAAACGCCTTACGGAATCGTGCGAACCCGACCTTTTGAGAGTTGTTGAGATCGTCGCGTATTGCCGTACTTTCGCATCAACGATATTCAACAGTTCAACGAAGTTCAAATCTTTGGGGCGTGTATTTGATGCGTTCGTTTTGTGATTTCCTAAAGACGAACGCGCAACTCTCGCCTATTCTAAGGCTATGGCACTCCCGACAGCGCCGCTGCGGGCGAGCGAAAGTGCGCTTCAGCGCGTCATGGAACGCCAAGTCTTGTCGCTACTGCACCGGGCCAACAATCCGGGCGCGCTGGCAGCTGCGCCGTTGATGCAGCTCGTTTGCGCCGAGATGCGAACCTCGAACCCGGTGACTGCGCTCGAGCGAATCGTCTCGGCGGCGCTCGACGGGGACGACGAGAGCGCCGTCCGGCTTCGAAACGTTATTTTCGACGTCGATTTCAAGCGCATTTCGACCAACGCGGAGTTGGCTCGCCGCAACGGCATCTCGCGCCGCCATTTTCAGCGCTGGCGGGCCGAAGCGGTAACCGCGATCGCACGCTGCGCTCGCGAGATTCTGGCGCGCACGACCGGTGACGAAACCGTCGATGTCTCGCCGCGGCGTCCCGACTCGCTATGGCGCGTCAGACGAGAGCGCGACGCACTTGCGAGTGCCGCCGACCGAAACGATCTCCCCCAGGTGCGCACCATCGCTGCGAACCTGATTCGTTTGGCCGAGACCCGCGAAGCGCGAGCCTTTGCGCTCGGCGCTCTTGCCGAAGCGGAGGCGGCGCTCGGAATGGCGGACGAAGCCTACGACAAACTCGGTCGTCTATCGGGCAGCGCCATGCCGACGGCGCGCGCGAAGCTCGCGTTGCTCGCGGAGAACCCGGGGGAGGCGAGTGAGTTTGCGCAAGCAGCGCTCGCGGCGACGAGTGAGGGAGATCGCGCGAGATATCGCTGCCACGCGCTCGTCTCGCAAGTTCAGCTCGTTCGTGGGGCATCGTGGCTCCCGCCTGAGATGGGGAGCCTCGCGCTCTCGTCCTGGGAGCGCGTCGCGATGGAGACCGAGGCGGCGCGCCATCTCGCCGCGCGGCACGAATGGGAGGAGGCAGAACGGCTCGCCTCGGGAGCGTGCGACCGAGCCGATCTGCTCGGTTACCAAGGATTGCTCGCTGCGCGCCGCGGCCGTGCTCGCAGCCGTCGCGCAGGCGCGAGGCCGAATGCTAGAATCGCGGCATTGGCGCGCGCGCGCGATCGCTGCGCTCCTGCCGACGCAAGACCGCCTTCTGGCCACGCGACTCTTCCCGCTTACCCCGCACTGCGCCGGGAATGGCGGTGACGAACTCCTGAGCGGCGTGCTCTACGACCGGCTATGTATGATCGTTCCACAGATGTTCGGGGCGAGCGCCGAGCAGCGTTCGGCCGTCCGTGCGCTCGTCGGCGCTATTGTGGAAGAGCGTTGGCTCCAGCGGGTTTCGGACCAAGCGGAGGCGGCACTTGCGGCGGTCAAACGCAGCGAAAGCGCATTCGCTCACTATGCAGCCAAGCTCGTCGAGCCGATCCACGAAATGTTTGCGCTGGCAATGGTTTCGCTCACGGGGGCGCCGTGGCGTGCGATCTCGGAAGGGCTGCGTAAGAGTCTCGACGAGCGGCTCGTGCAGCTCCGTCCGGATGCACCGCGAACCTTTGAAGTCGCCGTTCCTCTCACCGGCGAGTCACAATCGGCCGTCACCGAGCATTTGAGAGTTTATGATCAAGGGCCAGTTGGGAGCGGAGGGCCAGTCGAAGATCTCGCCGGTGTACGAGTTCGGCTCCTTTCGCTTCAACCCGGCTCGCGGACTGCTCTACCACGGCGCCGACGTCATACCGTTACCGGAACGGCTCACGCAGCTGCTGGTGTTGCTGATTCATGCTAACGGCAACGTAATCGACAAAGAGACGATCGCTGTCGCGCGTCTGGCCGGAGAGCGTCGTTACGGACGGAAACCTGTCGCAGCATATGTATATGCTGCGGCAGCTGCTCGACGAGCGGGCTCGAGATCGTGCCTACGTCGTGACCGTGCGCGGCGAGAGGATATCGCTTCGTCGCGCCGGTCAGCGTCGTGGCGCCCGGCTCGACCGAGGCGACTTCGGCGGCGAGCGAAGAGATCGGCGATCGGCTCCTGCGCAGCGGTCCCGAAGCACTGCACCACTACTGCCGCGGATGCTATCTGCTCGAGAGGCGTACGGCGAGCGCGCTGACCGCCGCGGCGGAGCAGTTCGAAGCGGCGCTGCGAGATCGATCGGGAGTACGTGCCGGCGCTCATCGGTCTGGCGCGTGCCTACGCGCTCATGGCTGAATACTGGTACGCCCCCGGATCGTACACGTTCCCGAAAGCTAAGGCCGCGATCGTGCGCGCCCTCGAGATCGATCCGACGTCGGCCGAAGCTCGTGCGACGCTCGGAAACATTCTGCTCTTCTGCGATTGGAACTGGGCCGACGCCGAGCGCGAGATCGAGACGGCCGTCCGGCTGAACCCCAAATCAACGTCGGTCTACGTCAACGCCGCATGGTTCTATCTCTGCAAAGGCTCGGGCGACAAGCCGTTGCGCGAGATGCAGCGCGCGCTCTTGATCGAGCCGTCGTCGCCCGTGCTGCAGCTCTTTCTGGCGCGAATATTTCTCCACACCGGAGAGTACCGGCGTGCGATCGACACGATCTCGAACCTGATCGAGAGCGGGCCCGACTTCGCCGTCGCCCGGCGCTATCGCGCGCAAGCCTTCATTCTCAATCGGCAACCGGCCGAAGCGATCGCGGACCTGCTGCTCCTGCCCCAGGACCGGGCCGAGGATATCGCGCTGCGACTGCCGCTGCTTGGCCGAGCCTACGCGGATTGCGGCGATACCGAACGCGCCGAGGGCATCTATCGAACGCTGCTCGAGATGGCGCGAACGGAGTACGTCGTCGGCTTCAATCTCGCTACCGTCGCCGTCGGGCTCGGGAAGCTCGTCGAAGCCCTGGATCATCTCGAGTGGGCCTTGAAGAAACGCGAGCCGGCGCTGCTGATGCTGCGCAGCCTTCCGTGGTTCGGGCCGATCGCGCAGCGCGCGCGATTCAAAGCCGTGATTGCGGCGATTTGGCCGTCGCCAGAACGATCGGTGAAGGGTTCCTTCGGCTACTCGCGGCTCGCAACCGGATAGACCGCCGGACTGCGCAGTCCGTTGGCGCCTACGCTGCGCACCCCGAGGATGTAGTCGTCCTTCGAGACCGGAACGGTCGCCTGCGTGACGTTGCCGACGTCGCGACTCTCCTGCCATTGCGGTGAATCGGTCGACCGCCAAACGATTTCGTACGACGCTGCGTCGGCCGCCGCTTTCCATCGCAGGGTAGAGTCGTACCCGAGATGGCTGACGACGAGTTGAACGCCCGCTTGGCGATGCAGGCCCGAGCGCCAGCGTCGCGAGCGCCGCAACGTTGGCCTGAGTCGCGCGGCGCAGGTACTGCGCGTCGATGTATTGCGGCAAATCGCCGTATTGCACGCCGTCCTGCACGCGCACGTCTTGATGCTGGTGGGTGAAGTTCTCGTGCGACTCGACGAAGCGAATCGCCGCCGAGTAAGCCCGCCGATTGGAACGACTCTTGGTCTCCCCCGCGCAGGAAGCGATCGGCGCGATAGATCTGCCGGACCGTAAACTCCGGCACGTAGACCGGAACGACCTCGGCGACGAAACGCGAGAGTTCGCGCGAGGGCGAGTCGTTCTCGGATCCGACGAAGTTGACGGCCGAGATCTTCGTGCCCGCCGGCAAGCCTTCGCTGAAGACACGAACGACGTTTGGTTCCGAGACACCGTCGCCGCCGACCGAGTTGCCGATGATGTCGTTGTTGAGGACCGCGGCGACTGGGGCGTGGGCGGCGGCCAACTCTTGGGCGTAGTGGTTCGAGCCCCAGAGACCGAGCTCTTCACCGTCGAAACACGCAAAGACGATCGTTCCACGGAAGTGCGTTCCGGCCATCACGCGCGCCGCCTCGATCACCGCGGCGACGCTAGACCCGTTATCGTCGGCGCCCGGTGCGACGCCCGCGCCATCGGTGCAGTGTCCGTCGCAGTCGTCGAAGTGGCTCGACATGACGTAAATCCGTCCCGGTTCCTCGCCGCGCAGCGTTGCGATCACGCTCGACTCGGTGACCGGGCGCGGCGTCTTCGGCGTCTTCGCCTGGAGGTAGGTATCGAGCGAGACGCTCATTCGCCCGCCCGCCGTTGCGGCGATCCCTTCGAACTGATGCGCGATCCAATCGCGCGCGGCGAAGACGCCATGGGTCGACGTCGACGTCGTCTCAGAGAAATCGTTGCGCGTGCCGAAGGCTACCAGCTGCTCGACGTCCTTTTGCAGGCGGTCGGCCTTGACCGCGTCGACCATTGCGGAGATCGGGGGGTAGGGTGTGCTCGCGACTTGGTCGGGATTCGCCGCGCCGAGAAGAATGATAACGGCCAGGACGGCGGCGACCCGTCCACGCGCAATCGGATTCGGAAGGCTCATGACGCAACGTTGTAAACCGGCTGTCTACGTCCTGCGGTGCAGCGATGGATCGCTCTACACCGGGGCGACCGTCGACCTCGAGCGCCGCCTCGACGCCCACCAGCGCGGCGTAGGGGCCAAATATACGCGTGGCCGGCTTCCCATCGTCCTTTTCGCATGGTGGCATCCGGCGACGTTTGCTGCCGCCAAATCGCACGAAGCGCGGTTCAAGCGCTTGCGGCGCGGCGCGAAGCTCGCCGTCCTCTGCGGCCGCAGTGCTTATGGCTGCCGCGTCTACTTAGGCGAAGGTCTTTGAAGCGGCTCTATACGTTGCGCGCGTGACGGCATGGATCGCGGCGTACACCGCCCCGACGTCGTAAGCCGATTCGGTCATGATCGCGAGAACGAACGGCGAGTCGCCGAAGGGCTCGACGATCGCGATGTCGTTGAGCGTCCCTTGGACCTGACCGGTCTTGTTGGCGACGGCGGTTCCGTGGGGAAGGGCGGCGGGAATGCCGTCACGGTCGGTCTGGCCGAGCATGATCGAGATCATCGCTCGGCAGTGCCGCGGCGAGACGATCGTCGCCAC
Source organism: Vulcanimicrobiota bacterium (assembly GCA_963739845.1). Lineage (GTDB taxonomy): Bacteria > Vulcanimicrobiota > Vulcanimicrobiia > Vulcanimicrobiales > Vulcanimicrobiaceae > Cybelea. Next base: position 1,569,792 of record CAVUBQ010000002.1, read on the forward strand.
TTCCTCCCGCGTGCCGCGCTCGATGAGATAGAGCAGGTGGGCCATATCCGCCGGCGTCGAACGGTTGTCGTGGTGGTGCACGATCGCTGAATCGTCGAGGAACTTGCGAGCGAGGCGCGTGCGCGTCATTCCCGCGCGTGCTCCGACGCGATTGATCGCGGCGACGCCAAAGTGGCCGATCAGCAGGTTCGCAGCGGTGTTGTCGCTCACCTGAATCATCGGCACGATCAGCTGCTTTACCGTGAAGCGCTCGCCGCTAGCCGCGCCGGCCATGAAATCCGATCCGCTGATCAGGTCGCTGCTTTTGAAGGTGACCTTCTCCGAGAGCGCTCCAGGGTTCACTTCCTCGGTCGCGTAGGCGGTCGTCATGATCAAGACTTTGATAATCGAAGCCGTCGGAAACGACTCACCCGAACCATATGCGACCAGCGGCGGTCCCGGGGCCATGGTGCGCGCGTAGACGCCGATCTTGCCCGGCATCTTGCGTGCGACCGAATGTACGCGTTCCTTCAACGTCGCGCCCTGCACGCCACGTGGTACGGCCAGCACGGCGGCGGCCGCGCCTAAGAATGCAGCGCGCTTCACGAACCGGTTCCCTGATAGTGGCGCAGGCCGACGATCCAGAACGCGTACGACGCGCCGAGCCAGGCCAAGCCGATCGCCGGCGTCAGCAGGCCGACCGCTGGGTCGAGGTGCATGCCGTTGTAGCTCTTCTGCAGGAAGAACGTTGCCGGGAAGTAGTTCATGAATGCAAACGGGAGCACGTAGGTCAACACGATGCGCACCCCGCGCGTATAGATGCTGATCGGATACCTGGTAAAGTCCTGCTCGAGCGACATCACGACCCAGCGCAGCGTGTCGACGCGAACGAACCAGAACGAGAGCGTCGCCACCGCGAGCGAGATGCCGAGGTCGATCAGCGCGCCGCCGATCACGATGAGCGGCACGAAAACCACGAAGACCCAATCGATGCGCACGTTAGCCGCGGCGGCTGCCAGCGCCAGCGTCGCGATCGCCAGCACGAGCCCGTCCGGCACGATCTGCTGCGGCACGGTCAGCACCTGGAAGAGCGTGTCGAGCGGACGCACCAGGAAGCGATCGAAGCGCCCTTCGCGGACGTAGTCCGGCACGCTCACGACGGTAAAGAAGAGGGTGTTGTGCAGCTCGTGAGCGCTCATCCACAGAGCGTAGAGGAAGAACATCTCGCGGAAGTTCCAGCCGTTCATCGACGGAAACTGACGCATCGTGACGTAGAGCGCGCCGAGGGCCACCCCGTGGTAGATAATCGTGAAGACGAACCACATCACGAAGTTGGCCCGGTACTCGAGCATCGTGAGGAGGTTGATCCGCCAGTATTGCAGATAGGCCTGGAGCACGAGCGCTAACCCTTCGGTGCGCGGCCGCGCCGCGCTGCCGCGCGGCCGCTCGGCGCGCTATCCACCGTGAACGACGACGCGGTTCGATGCGGCGCGCCAGACCAGCGAGGCGAGAACGCTGAAGAGCGCGAGCCAGGCGAGCTGCGCCGCGATCGCTACGGTCCATTGCGCGGGCGGAATCACGCCGACGTAAATCAGCAGCGGGGTGGAGTAGATCGCCGCGAACGGCAGGGCGAAGACGATTCGCCCGACGATCCCGGGAAAGAGCGTCAGCGGAATGATCTGACCGGAGAGTAGATCCGACGACCAGCGGACGATTAGCTGCGCCGCGAACGTCTCGAGCGTCCAAAAGGCGATGCAGTTCATCAGAAAGTTCAGGAAAAAGTTCACCCCGTAGCCGATCGCAAAGGCAAGCAGAAACGCGGCAAAGGTGGCTGGCGGAGGCACGTCGATATGGACGAGCAGCAGCGCGCAGAGCAGGGACGGAATCACCAGAAGCGCGTGCAGGAGCGTCTGCCCTAGGCCGTCGCTGAAGAAGTACAATGGCACGCTGATCGGCTTCATTAGATCCGTCGCGATCGTACCCTCGCGGATCTTCTCGCGAATCAGTCGCGTCCCGTCGACTTCTAGGATCAACGACATCAGCATCGCCACCGTTGCATAGGTGATCATGCTATGCAGCGGCAGATTCAGCGGCGCCTCGTTCTGGGCGTAGAGCGCCGTCCACAGCGAACGCAGAATGTAGACGCGCAAGACCAAGGAGCCGATCTCGGTGAGGACCTCCATCCGGTAGGTAGCCTCGCGCGCGAACGCCTTCTTGGCAAACTCCACGTAGGGAACGAGCGCAGCGGAGCTAGCCCCCACGCTGACGTTTGATCGCTTCCTGGCGGCGGTGCTCCATCTCCTCGAGCTCGAGCATCATCGAGTCGACCACTTTGTCGACCTGGGCGACTTGCGTTTGCGGCGGCTCTTCGCCCGAGCGGCGCGGCGGCGGCCGGAGATTTCGGTGCTCGTCGAGGGCTGCGTCTTGGGCGTGCGTCTTGCGCAGGAACTTTGCGTACGCCTCGGCCGCACGCGCGCGGACTGCCTCGCCGGGCTCGACGTTGAAGACGTCGGCGAAGAAGTCCATCTTGGCCGCAACCTCAGGGGCTTTCTCGGGCGGATAGATCGTCGCCGGGTCGCCGAGCGCGATGTGTTGCATCGGCACGCTCGCGCCCTTGGGCAGGCGCGCGTTGACGTGCACGATCGCGCCGAGCGCAACCCCGCTCCCTTCCTCGAGCTTCGCTCCGTTGAATATCTTCGCGCCGCTCGCTACGAAGCAGCCGTCGCCCACGGTAGCGCCGGCGACGTACGCGTGCGGGCCGACGATGCAGTGCGCGCCGATCGAGAGCGGAAACTGCAACGCCCTCCCTCCGCTCCCTTTTAGGACCGCGTTCTCCATGACCACACTCTGAGCTCCGATCGTTACCGGCGCCCCCTCCGCGACGATGACCGCGCCGTGCAGCACGGCGCAGCCCTCGGCGATCGTCACCTCGCCGCTGATTGTCGCGCTCGGCGCGACGTAGGCGCTCGAGTGAATCTTCGGCCTCTTCGCTAGGCTGGAAAAGATCATGACACGTGCTCCTCTGGTGACCGCTGGTCGTAGCCCTCGACGTAGATGCGCCGGATGATCGCCTCGAGATCCGGCTCCTCTAGGCTGACGTCTTCGACGCCGTATCGTTCGCTCGCTTGCCGCACTAATAGGTCGGCGCGCTGCAGGTTGCGGTCGAAGCGGAACCGCGCGCTGGAGTTCTCGACCGCGGTCAACTCGGCGCCATCGAGCTGCGGCTGCGGCGACTGGAGCGCTGAACCGGACGACCAAGGTGCGGAACCGTCCATACTCGCTCTTGATCCGATCCACGTCGCCGTCGTAGATGACGGTGCCGTGGTCGATCAGCACGATGCGCCGGCAGAGCCGCTCGACGTCGGCCAGGTCGTGGGTCGTCAAAATGATGGTTGCGCCACGTTCGGAGTTGATGCGCGCGATGAAGGTGCGGATCGCCTCCTTCGCCACGACGTCGAGGCCGATCGTCGGCTCGTCGAGATAGACGACCTTTGGCCCGTGCAGCAGCGCCGCCGCGAAGTCTCCACGCATACGCTGGCCCAGCGAAAGCTGGCGCACCGGCGTCCTCATGAAATCACCCATCTCGAGGATGTCGACGAACTCGTCGAGATTGCGCCGGTACTGATCCGGCGGAACGCCGTAGATCGCCCGCAGGAGCTCGAACGACTCGACCAGCGGAAGATCCCAGTAGAGCTGGCTGCGCTGGCCGAAGACGACGCCGATGTTGCGAGCGTTCTCCTTGCGCTGCCTCCACGGCACGAGTCCGGCGACGCGCACCTGACCGGAGGTCGGTACCAGGATGCCGGTCAGCATCTTGATCGTCGTGGATTTACCGGCGCCGTTGGGCCCGATGTACCCGACCAGCTCGCCCGGCTCGATCGAGATCGTCACGTCGGCCACAGCGACGCGATCGTCGTACGCGCGAGAGAAGAGCGTGCGCAACGCGCCGAGAGCGCCCGGAATGCGTTTCGGGGTCCGAAAGACTTTGCGCAGATCCCGTGTCTCGATGATCGGCAGGACCCCAGTGTTCGGCATTGCGTACTCTTCCCCCGGTGATAGTTACAGTCTCGAACGAGTATGGATCGGGCGCCCTGGCGGTGGCCGAACGGGTAGCCACTCTACTCGGTTACGAGTATGTAGACCGGCAGCTTCCCGTCGTGGTTGCCAAGCGGCTGCGCATCTCGCCCGAGATCGTCGAAGCGAGCGAAGACGCGGAACGGACGCTGGGCGAGCGTCTCTTGACCTCGCTCGAGCTGGCCACGCCCGAACTTGCCGAGTCGACGGCGGAGCAGTTCGACGAGGAGCTGCTGCGGGCGGTCGAAGAGGCCGTGCGCGAGTACGCCTCGCACGGCAACGCGGTCATCGTCGGCCGCGGCGCCGGCGCCATTCTCGGCATTCGGCCCGACGTCTTGCGCGTCTTCGTGCACGCACCGCGTGAGTGGCGGATCGCCCGAACGGTGGAAACGATGCGCGTCGATCGCAAGGTCGCCGAGAGCGAGATCGATCGCGTGGACCGGGCGCGAGCCGCGTATATCCGCGAATCCTACGGCTTGACGTTTGGAGATCCGCGCAACTACGATCTCTCTCTCGACGCATCGCGGTTCGATACGTCGGCGGCTGCGGCCCTAATCGTTGACGCCGTGCGGGCGCGCGGCGAGTGACCGAGACTTTTCCGCGCCGACCGTCGATCGTTGCGGCACTGCGCTATCGCGACTTCCGGCTGCTCTGGCTCGGCCTGCTTATCTCGAACCTCGGAACCTGGATGCAGTTTACGGCAATGGGGTTCTTCGTCGCGCGGATGGCCGGCTCGCAGCATCAGGCCGCACTCGATCTCGGCATCCTCGGCGCGGCGCGCGCGGTTCCGGTGCTGCTCCTCTCGCCGCTGGCCGGCGTCGTCGCCGATCGGCTCCCCCGCCGCCGCGTCCTGATCGTCACCAACGTGACGATGGCCTCGGCCGCGCTCTTGCTGGCCCTGCTGGCGACGTTCCATCGCCTCGACATGGTCGGCTTGGTGCTGATCTCGGCGCTGAACTCCGGGGCCAACGGATTCGACTCCCCGACGCGTCTCAGCTGGGTGCCGTTTCTGGTCGACCGGGAGTACGTCGGCAATGCCGTCGGGCTCAACTCGGTCGCGTTCAACGCCCCTGCCGTGATCGGGCCGGCCTTAGCCGGGTTGCTGATCGTCTGGATCGGCGTCGCGGGTGCGTTCTACTTCAACGCTGTCGCGACGCTCGCGGTCGTCGTAGCCGTTCTCCTGATGCGCCCTTCGCCGCCGCCGGGAGGACGGCGAGAGCATCCGCTGCTCGCGATGCGCCACGGCATCGCCTTCATCGTCCGCCATCCGGTGCTCCGTTGGGTCGTGTTCGCACTCTTCGTGACCGCCCTCTTTGCGCGACCGTACGGCTTGCTGATGCCGGCGTATGCGGTCAACGTGCTCCACGCGGGCGCGCGCGGACTCGGCTGGGCTGTTTCGGCGGTCGGCGCCGGCGGATTCGGCGGCGCGCTGGTCGTCGCGTACTTCACGCAGCGCGAACGGCGCTCGCGGCTCTGGTTGCAGTCGGGCTTGCTCATGTCGGTGGGAGTCTTCGCGCTCGGCTTCGTGCCGACGCTCGTGCTCGCGCTTCCGGTTCTTTTTACCGTCGGCGTCGGGACGATGGCGATGATGGGTGCGACCAACACGCTGATCCAGGTGCTCTCACCCGACGACGTGCGCGGGCGCGCGCTCTCGATCTACACGATGATCGCGATCGGCGTCGTGCCGCTCGGTGCGTTCGTGGACGGTGCGATCGCTTCGGCGATCGGGCTTCGGCCCACGTTCGCGCTCGCCGGAGCCATCTGTGCAACGCTTTTTCTGGCGATCTGGTTTTTGCGCCCGGTCGTGCGTACCACGTAAAAAGAAAGCGAGTCGCGCTAGAGATCGCGACTCGCTACGAGCGGAATTAAGGAAAGCCTCAGCTAGGCTGCGGCCTTCTTTCTCCGGACCTTTCTGCGCACCGCTTTGCGGCGAACCGTCTTGCGGGCTACCTTCCGGCGGACGGCCTTGCGGGCCACTTTGCGCCGAACGGCCTTCCGCGCTACTTTGCGGCGAACGGCCTTCCGCGCTACTTTGCGGCGAATGGCCTTCCGCGCTACTTTGCGGCGGACTTTCTTGCGCACTACCTTGCGGACGACTGCGCGACGAACTACCTTGCGGGCCACTTTTCTTCGAACTCTCTTGCGGACCGCTCTAGCAACTAGCGCCGCGACGACCGCTTTTTTTACGGCCGCCTTGCGAACCGCTTTCTTTCGTGCTGCCATCGTTGGTTTGAGTCTTCCTTTCTCTGGTCGGCAACCGACCAGGGGTATTGCCTACCTTATACAGTATTAGGCGCGCCAATGCAAGTTTTGGCCGACGACGGCGCGCGCATCGACGTGCGTGTGGACGGACGCGGAGACGAACGCGCCGTCGTTTTGCTCCACGGATTTCCGTTGACGAAAGCGATCTGGGAGTCGCAAGCGGCTGCGCTCGCGCAGACCGCGCGCGTCCTTCTTCCCGACTTGCGCGGGGCCGGTGCGTCGAGTGTTCCGCCCGGGCCGTACCTCATGGAGAGACTCGCAGCGGACGTTGCCATATTGCTCGATGCACTGGGCATCGAACGCGTCGCGCTGGTCGGTCATTCAATGGGCGGATACGTAGCGCTGGCGTTCGCGCGCATGTTCAGCGAGCGCGTGACGAGACTCGCGCTAGTGTCGAGCCGGCTTGCAGCCGACGCGCCCGATCTGGTTGCAGCGCGCCGCGAGCTGGCCGAGCGCGCGGAGCGCGAGGCGAGCATCGAGCCCGTTGTAGACGCGTATGTGCCGAAACTACTCGCGCCCGAAACGCTCGCCGAGCGCGCCGAAATCGTCGAGCGCGCTTACGCGATTGCGCGCCGGAACAATGCCGTGGGCGCCGCTGCGGCGCTGCGCGGCATGGCGCTGCGCGCCCCCTCCGATGACATCGCGGGCGAGCTGGACGTGCCGATGGTTCTGGTGGTGGGCGGCCAGGATCGGCTGCTCTCCGTCGAGGAGGCCGGCGCGGTCGTTCGCGCCTTTCCGCAGGGCCGGCTGGTCGTCTGCAATCGCAGCGGGCACCTCCCCATGCTCGAAGAGCCGGAGCGGGTGACCGAAGCGCTCGAGGCCTGGCTTAGCGAATAACCGGCGACTTCGAACGCCGGATCAGGCCGTAGAGAAAGAAGCCGCCGAGCAGGACGGCCGCGACGATCGCGGCGACGACCACGATCTTCAGAAGGAAGGCGGCGACGAAGAGCGCCACGATCCCAATCGCGACGAGCGCGGTGAGCTTAAGGAAGAGCGCGAGCATCGGGTGCATCTTAGGCTTCGTTGGGGTCAACATCTCGGCTCTACCTACCGCACCCGGGCGCCCCAGGTTTCGCCCCCTATGGCGTCGCTCCAAGGTCGCCGAGGGAACCGAAATAGTCGAGTGCTCGGTACCCGGCCGCGATCGACGCGCCGGCATCGATCGTGCCGTCCTTGAGCATCGCCCGGAAGCGCGGCATCGGCACGAGCTCGACCTCGAGGTGCTCGGTCGGATCGGGCCGCGGCTCGCCGGCCTTTCGAGCCCCGCGTGCAAGGTAAACATAGGCGCGAGACGTGGAACGCACCGGTTCGGGCAGGTACTCGGCGACCAGTTCGCAACTCGCCGCATCGTAGCCGGTCTCTTCGGCCAGCTCGCGCAATGCGCAGTCGCGCGGATCTTCGTCGTCGAGCAGCATACCCGCTGGGAGCTCGAGGTGAATCGAGTCGGCGCCGTAACGATACTGCCGCACCAAAACGACGTCGCCGGCGCCGGTCAGCGCGAGAACCGTGACGAAGCCGCGCGACTCGCGCACGTAGTAATCGGCGACGATGGTACCGTCGGGTAACTCGATCTCGTCGGCGCGCAGTCGCATGTAGGGCGAATCAACGACGTATCGTGAGGCGCGCAGGCGCCACTCGGGCTTCTTCATGGCAAGGATCTATCACGAAGCCTTTGGAGAGCCCTTCGCGAAGCAACGCCCGTATGGGAGAGCCTTTTTTGGTCGTCGGCGGCGGCACGATGGGTGCCGGCATCGCGCTTCTCGGCGCGCAAGCGGGCTACGACGTCGAGATCGTCGAGCCGCAGGCGGCGGCGCGCGAGCGCGGCGCCGCATACCTGCGCCGCGAGGCGGAGCGATCCGGCGACCTCTCGGTCTTATCGCGTCTGCGCTGGACGGATGCCGTCGCCGAGCGCGCCGATGCGGCGATTGCGATCGAAGCCGTGCCCGAACGGTTCGAACTCAAGCGCGACGTCTTCATCAAGCTTGCGAGCGCCCTTGCGCCCGACGCGCTGCTCGCAACGAACACGTCGTCCCTCGATGTGGGCGAAATTGCCGACGTGGTTCCACACCCAGGGCGCGTCATCGGTCTCCACTTCTTCAATCCGCCGTCGAGGATGCAGCTCGTCGAGATCGTTCAAACTCCGCAGAGCGACGAAGCCGCGCTAGAACGCGCGCGCCTCGTCGTCGAGCGTATGCAAAAAACTCCCGTCCTCGTTGCCGACACGCCGGGATTTATCGTCAATCGCGTCGCGCGTCCGTACTACCTTCAGTCCCTGCACGCGCTCGAACGCGGTGTCGCGTCGGCCGAAGAACTCGACGCGTTGGCGCGAGCCGCGGGCTTTCGCATGGGGCCGTTCGAGCTGATGGATCTGATCGGTCTCGACGTCAATCTTGCAACCAGTGAGTCGATCTACGCGCGCACCGAAGCGGCTCGCTTCGCCCCGGTCGAATTACAGCGGCGCATGGTGGCACAGGGTCTGCTGGGACGTAAGAGCGGCGAAGGGTTCTACCGGTATGGTGATGGCAACCCGCAGCGATTCGAAACCGAGGCAAGCCCGCAAGACGAGGTCGACGCACACGAAACGATTGCTATCGTCGGCTTCGGCGGCGTCGCCGACGAGCTCGCCGAACTGATCGAGCAGCGGTACGCACAAGTCCAGCGAATCGAAAACGACGAGCTGCTCGACGAGCTCTCGACCGACGCGACGATCGTGATCGACGTCGGGAACGGAAGCACCGACCGCAGCGAAGCGATCGCCGAGCTCGACACGCTGCTCGGCGCGGAGAGCGTCTTCTTGGTCGATGCCTATGCGACGGATCTCTCCGCCTGCGCCAAGCGCATGCGTCACCCGGAGCGTTTGGTCGGATTCGGAGTCCTCGGCTCGTTCACCACGCAGAGCGCCGTCGAAATCGTCGACTCCGAGGCGGTCGCCGACGATGCCCTCGAACTCGCTGCAGAACTCTTTGCCGCGCTCGGCAAAGGCGCCGTTCTGGTCGAAGACTCGCCCGGGCTCTTCCTCGGTCGCACGGTCGGCTCGATCGTCAACGAGGCGATGATCGCCGTCCACGAACACGTCGCCTCGCCCGACGACATCGATACGGCGATGCGGCTCGGCGCGAACTACCCGATCGGCCCGATCGCGTGGGGGCGCGAGATCGGCGGCGCGCGCGTGACCCGTATCTTAAAGCGCCTGGCCGACGCCGAAGGCGAGGCGTTCGCTCCGCATCGCTCGCTCTGGGTGCTCGACATGGAGGAGACGCCCGGGCAAGAAGAGCCGGTCGGATGAGTCGCGAGGTTTGGGTAGTCGGCGCGGTTCGCACGCCGATCGGCCGAAGTGGAGGTGCGCTGGCGAGCGTACGCCCCGACGATCTCGCCGCGGTTGCGCTGCGCGCCTTGGTCGAGCGTACCGGTATCGACGCCGCGAGGATCGACGACGTCTATCTCGGCGCCGCAAATCAGAGCGGCGAGGACAACCGCAACGTCGCTCGCATGGCTGCACTCCTTGCGGGGTTTCCGATCGAGGTACCGGGCGCAACGGTGAACCGTCTATGCGGCTCGAGCCTTCAGGCGATCAACTCGGCGGCCCAAGCGATCGCTTTCGGCGAGGGTGATGTGATGATCGCCGGCGGCGTCGAGTCGATGACGCGCGCTCCCTACGTACTGCCCAAGAGCGAGGGTCCGTTCGGCCGCAAGCAGCAGCTTTACGATACCGTCTTAGGCTGGCGTATGGTCAACCCCAAAATGCCGGCGCAATGGACGATCTCGCTCGGCGAGACGGCCGAGCGCGTCGCGGATCTTTACTGGAATTACGCGCGCGGAGCAAGACGCATTCGCCGTCGAGTCTCAGATGAAGTGTAAGGCGGCGACCGAACGCAAGGCCTTCGCCGACGAGATCGTTCCGGTTGAGGCCGGTCCGACGAAAACGCTCGTGGCGGCCGACGAGCACCCGCGCCCGCAGACGACGCATGAAGCACTAGCCAGGCTCGAGCCGTCGTTCAGAGCCGGCGGAACCGTAACTGCCGGGAACTCCTCCGGCATCAACGACGGTGCTGCCGCGGTTTTGCTGTGCGAAGCGAGCACCGCACGGCGTCTCGGCCTCGCGCCGATGGCGCGGTTCGTCTCGTGTGCCAGCGCCGGCGTCGCGCCCGACGTGATGGGGCTCGGACCGATCCCGGCCGCGGGGAAAGCGCTCGCGCGAGCCGAGCTGCGCGCCGCACAGCTCGACCTCGTCGAGATCAACGAGGCATTCGCATCGCAGGCAATCGCGTGCATCCGCGACCTGCAGCTCGACCCGGCAAAGACCAACGTAAACGGCGGTGCGATCGCACTTGGGCATCCCCTGGGAGCAACCGGCGCGCGTATGGTCACGACACTGCTGCACGAGTTGCAGCGACGCGGCGGCCGGTATGGGCTTGCGACGATGTGCATCGGCGTCGGCCAGGGCATCGCAACGGTATTCGAACGCGTGGAGGAGAAGCCATCGGCATGAGCACGACAGCCGCGCTGCCCAGAACGCAGCTGCTGATCGGGGGCGCGTGGCACGACGCCTCGGACGATCGAACGTACGAAGACTCCAATCCGGCAACCGGAACCAAGCTCGCCGCCGTCGCCTCGGCGACGCGCGACGACGTCGACGCGGCGGTCGCCGCGGCACGTCGTGCCTTCGATACCGGAAAATGGCCGACGATGGCTGCTTCTCGGCGCGCGAAGATCGTTTACAAGCTCGCGCAGCTCATCGCCGAGCGAGCCGCGGATTTGGCGCTGTGCGAGGTGCGAGATAACGGTAAGACGATCTCGACCGCGCGCGGTGAGATGAGCGCGATCGTGGATACGTTCGAGTTCTACGCCGGTGCGGCGACCAAGAACTACGGTGAGAGTCTGCCGCCGCCGCTTCCGACGTATTTGGCGAACACCGTGCGCGAACCGGTCGGCGTGGTAGGCGCGATCGTGCCGTGGAACTTTCCGCTGCTCCTCGCGTCCTGGAAGGTCGCTCCGGCGCTAGCGGCAGGATGCACGATCGTTCTCAAACCCTCTTCGGCAACACCGCTCACCGCGATCGAACTGGGGAAGCTCGCGCTGGAGGCGGGCGTTCCCGAAGGCGTGCTCAACGTCGTAACCGGCTCGGGCCGCGACCTCGGCGCGTGGATCGTCGAGCATCCGGGCGTCGACAAGATCGCCTTCACGGGGTCGACGCATACCGGAAAGATCGTCGCCGCCGCCGCAGCGCAGACGCTCAAGCGCGTCACGCTCGAGCTGGGCGGAAAATCGCCGGCAGTGGTTTTTGACGACGCCGATCTCGACGCCGCGGTTGCGGGTGCGCTCTATGGCGTCTACTATAACGCCGGTCAATGCTGCGAAGCGCGCTCGCGCATCCTCGTTCATGCGCCGATCTTCGACCAATTCGTGAGTGCCTTTAAGGAGAAAGCGCAACGCCTGCGCGTCGGCGATCCGGAGGATCCGCACACGCAGATCGGTGCGATCACGCTGCGCGAGCAGTACGACAAGATCAAGCACTACTGCGAGATCGGTGCAGCCGAAGGCGCTAAAGTGATCTTTGGAGGAGCGCCGCCCCAGCTCGACAGCGCCTTCGAAGCAGGCATGTTTTGGAGCCCGACCGCCTTCGAGGCGGAGAGCGGACATCGCGTCGTGCGCGAGGAGATCTTCGGACCCGTAGCCACCCTCGAGCGCTTCGAGAGTGAATCGGACGCAATCGCACTCGCTAACGATGGCGAGTACGGCCTCGCCGCCAGCGTTTGGTCGCAGAACGTTGGGCGCGTCAACCGCGTCGCGCGCGCGATTCGCAGTGGCTCGGTTGCGATCAATACGCCATACTCGGTTTTCCCGGGCGTTCCGTTCGGCGGTTACAAGCAATCCGGCTACGGTCGCGAACTAGGAATGGAGACGATGCGTCTCTATACCGAAACGAAGAGCGTGTTGACGTTCATTGGCGAAAAGCCGATGGACCCGTTCAAAGTTTAGATCGACCATGGTGGAACCGCTGAAGATCGGCCAACAGTACAGCACCACGTCCGGCACGCTCTGGAAGGACGGAACGTACTTTCCACGCGGCACTGAGGTGACGGTCGTAGGCCTTCACGTCGAGCAAGGTTTCTGCGTCCGTTTCCCGGCGATGCTCGACGGGGAACCGCTCGAAACGTGGGAGGATTGGAGCGAGGTCGACTTTCTCGCCGAGGAAGGCTCGATCGAGCCGCCAAGCCACCCGCTCTCCAAAACCGTGCTGGCCGAAGCGCGCGACGTGCTCTCAGACGCCGAGGATGGTTGTCATCTCCACTTGCACGAAGACGAAACTTAAGAAAGCTCCGATTTAGCCCATCTCGTTGCCGCCTCGGACCTCATTTACCGTAGTAAACTTCGGCCCTCGGCTCCGCGACCTGAACTAAATCGGAGCTTTCTTTTAGGTCCCTAGGGTTATGGTTCCGGTTTGCCAGAGTTCCCAGCTGGCGCACTCCGAAGAGGTATGACCGGGGCCGATGTGCGCGACCCAACAGTAGGTCGCACTCGGCTTGAGATCGTGGAAGCGCACCATGCCTTGCTGGCCTGTGACCTTCGTCTGAATCGTCTTACCCGGACGCGGGCTCGCCTTCGATCGGGGCGTCGATTCGTCGACCGGGACCTTGGGCAGCGGCGTACCGAGGACGGTCACCAAGATCGTCGCTTTAGTTATCGATGGATTAGGGTTGGGCGGTGCGGGCGAACCGGATGGCAGCGGCGTGGTCGAGCTATTGTTGTGGCAGGCCGCAATTGCTAGCGACGCGATCGCCAGAAAGATCATCAGGCGCTTGGGCATGGGCGGGTCGCTTCGACGCCCCGTGCTTTGCCCCGTCTGGTGAGGCGCTACAAAGGTGAAAGTATCGTTGTGATTTCGCGTCGAGCGCCGCGTAGTACTCGCGAAAGAGGGCGGCGGCCGCCGTGCCCGGCCAGTGGGCCGGCAATAGCTCGCTGGGCAATCCGGGGTCCAGATAGGTGAACTTCCTATAATCGTGGACGAGCCAGAGGCGCTCGGCAAAGGCCCTCTCGTCGGTTAGGTCGTTTTGCTCGCGCTCGCGTTCGAAGCGTCCGGCGGTAGCGGGAGACGAACTCGCGGTACGCTGCGGCGATCGCGCTAACGTCCCAGCAGCGCTCGATCAGTTCGCGATCGCCTAGCGGGCCATTGTATTTGCTGGTAAAGAGATGAACGGCGTCGATCGTCAGCGTCTCTCGTGCGGCTTCGCGGACCGCTTCGAGCGTATCCGAGGGGGAGATCCAAGTCGAGGGCGAGAGCTGCGCCCAGCCGAGCACGCTCAGCTCCCTGCGCAACCGCTCGCGGCGCTTGCGGTGCGCCTCTCCGATGGAGTAGCTCAACAGGCGCCAGCGTCCGTCCCACTCGATGACCGGCCCGTAGATGCGCGGGCTGAGCTCCTCGATGCGGCGGCGGCCGCGGTCGGTGACTCGATAGAAGGCCCGGTTACCCGCCCGTCGCGCGACCAGCCAGCCTTGCCGCGACATTCGCGAGACGGCTTGGCGGACCGCCGCCGGCGAGACCATAAAGGAAGCCATGAGGCGGATGAGCGCGCCGATCCAGAGCGACCCATCGCCCGCGAGCCCGTGCGCCATGTCGCCGTAGAGCGTAAAGATGAAGGAATTTGGCCGGACCACGACCCTCTCGTCGCCGCCCGCCGGTCGGATGGCCACCCTTGACACCTCCTCGATAGGGTTCTAGTATGACAGTATTCTCACCGACCGGTAAATTTCCGTCATATGTTGGAGGCAGCCAAATGACCCGAATATCGACCTTCGACGATTGGCTCGTCATGCTCGACGAGTGGACCAAGGACATTGGTCTAGACCGCGAGTTGGTCGACCGTTTCATGCCCGGCTATCAGTTCGAGGCGAAGTACGGAGAGCTCGCCAGCCCGGAGATATACTTCGGCGACTTCAAAGGCGAGCGCCGGTGGGAGCGCGTTCGGGAGATTCCCGATCAGCGCATGCGCGACGCCGTACTGAACATGGTCGTCTATCAGGGCGACACCGAGTTCGCCTCCAACGAGCAACAGCGCTTCCTCGTGAATAACGCGCCGAGCGAATACGACTTGGCCTCGCTCGTACGCATCATGGTCGAAGAGACGCGTCACGGCTACCAAATGTGTCATCTAATGGTGAATAACTTCGGCAGCGAGGGCAAGATCGAGGCGCAGAAGATGCTCGAGCGCCGGGCGTTCGGTAAGAAGAACCGCCTGCTCAACGCGTTCAACGAAGACGTCACGCACTGGCTCGATTTCTTCGCCTACACGAACTTCATGGACCGCGACGGCAAGTTCCAGCTTTCGATGCTGGCGCATTCGAGCTTCGCCCCGCTCGCCGCGTCGATGGGTCCGATGCTTCGCGAGGAAGCGTTTCACATGGGCACCGGAATAACCGGGCTGCGCAGAATTGCGAAGGCCGGCGTCATCCCGATCGAGACCCAGCAGAAGTACTACAACAAATGGATATCTGGTTCGCTCGATCTTTTCGGCACCGACCATTCGGGTTCGGCGCAGTGGGCGTACGCCTGGGGCATCAAAGGCCGGGTCGACGAGGATAAGACGAGCGATGCCGTTGACAAAGAGCACCTTAACGAGCGCGCTCGGCAGCAGTTCTACGACGAGATCTCCGCGACCGTCGCGCGCGTCAACGAGGTCAACGCCAGCGAGACGAAGCTCTTCGTGCCGGACATGCGCTTCAATCGCAAGATCGGCGACTTTGCCCGCGAACGCTACACCGTTGACGGCCGCAAGTTGACCGAACAGGAATGGCCGGCCTACGCCCCGACCGTTCTGCCCGACGCCGGCGACGAAGCCGATCTCGAGCAATACTTCAAAAACCCCAACTGGATTGCACCGAAAGGAAGCCTGGCATGAGTACGACCGTCGATGGAGCGACAAAGAAGACGCCGTTTGGACGCGAGGATCGTGCCTTCGACGGCAAGCGCGTCATCAACTATTGGAAAGACGGTCACGTCGCATTCGTCGAGATGGACGATCCGCCGGCCAATACCTACACGCACGAGATGATGCGCCAGTTGGACGACGCCATTCTCGACGCGCGCTTCGACCCCGAGGTTGAAGTCATCGTCTTGGCCGGAAAGGGCGAGAAGTTCTTCTCGGCCGGCGCCAACATCGGGATGCTCAATCAAGTGACGCCTGAGTTCAAGTACATGTTCTGCCTTCATGCCAACGAGACGTTGACGCGATTGGAGCAGACGCCCAAGCTGGTGATCGCGGCGCTGAATGGCCACTGCGTCGGCGGGGGTTTGGAGATCGCGATGGCGGCGGATCTGCGCATCGCGCGCAAAGACGCTGGGAAGATCGGTCTGCCCGAAGTTGCGCTCGGCGTCTTGCCCGGCACGGGCGGAACGCAACGTCTGGCGCGTCTGGTCGGCAAGTCCCGCGCGATCGAGCTCATGGCCACCGGCAAGACGGTCAGCTTCGAACAAGCGCTCGAATGGGGAATGCTCAACGATCTGTTCGAGGGGAGCGCGCAAGAGTTCCGCGAGCAGATCACCGATTATGCCAAGCAGTTCTGCTCGCCGAACAAAGCTCCGATGGCGGTCGGTCACATCAAACGCAGCGTGCAAACCGGCGCCGAGCTTCCGCTGCAGGACGCGCTGGCGCTAGAACGCGAGCTCCAGTCGCTGCTCTTCAAGAGCGAAGACGCTAAAGAGGGGCTCGCTGCCTATAACGAAAAGCGCGTCGCTCGCTTCAAGAACAAGTAGCTTGGTAACCGCCTTCATTTTGATGGACGTCGAGCGTGCGAGGCTGCGCTCGATGGCCGACGATCTGCTCGCCATCGATGGCATCGTTGAGGTCTACTCGGTCGCCGGACCTACGATCTCGTTGCGGTGGCGCGAGTTCGCGAGCACGAGGCGCTCAACGACATCGTGACCGAGCAGGTCGCAGCACTCGACGGCATCCTCGCGACCCAAACGCTCATCGCTTTCCGGTCCTTCGCGAAGAAGGACCTCGGTCTGCTCTGGGACGTCGGCGATTAGACGCCTGCGCGACTAAGCGACGGTGATCACGAGCTTGCCGTTGACGGCGCCGCGCTTGCTCTGGTCGAGCGCCTCGATCGCTTCGGAGAGCGGGCGCTCCCCGGCGATCGTAACTCGGATCACCCCCTGCTCGAGAAGGTCGAGCAGGGTACGCAGCCCGGCGTGCGACCACTGCGGTAAGTCGTTCTTGTAGGGATCCTCAGCGATGACGTTGCGCTGCGCGAACCACGCTTCGTCGGCCGCGCCGATCGTCGAAACGATCCGCGAGCCGGCGCCGAAGAACTTGGGCGAACTGCTTTATGGCAACGGCATCGTCGACGAGGTCCAGCGCGGCATCGACGCCCTCGGGATGCGAGGCCTTCACTGTCGCTACGACGTCCTGCCGGTCGTAGGCGACGAACTCGTCGACGCCCAGCGACCGCGCAAAGCTCTCGTTCGCCGAGCGGCCCGATCCGATCACGTGCGCGCCGCGGCCTTTGGCCATCTGTACGGCGAAACTTCCGACGCCGCCGGTCGCGCCGAGCACGAGCAGCACCGTGCCCTTCGTAACCTGCAGCGCATCCAATCCGGCTAGCGCGGTCAACGCCGCGGTCGGCAATGCCGCAGCGTCGGCGTCGCCGACATCGTCCGGAACCTTCGCGATCGGTTCAGCGCGGTTCGTCCTCGCCGACAACGGTATACTCCGCATACGATCCGTGAGCTCGCGCGACTCCAAATACGCGTTCGCCTTCGCGATATTTGCTCACGCGGGAACCCGTCTCGCTCACGACCCCCGCAAAGTCCTGTCCGAGCACAAACGGGAACGTGCTCGTCGTTCGTTCGCGCCGCTTCCAGTCGATTGGGTTAACTCCCGCCGCCGTTACGCGCACGAGAATCTCATGCGGCCCCGGGCTGGGCGTAGGGATCTCTTCGAGCGAGCCGGTTTCGCCCAACCGTGCGACGACGGCAGCTTTCATGGAAGCTCGACCCGATAGAGATGAGCGTCGTCGATGTTGAGCCTCTGCGGCTGGTTTTCCGCGTAAGCGTCAAAGCGCACGATCGAATCGCCAAAAGCGAAACCTCCTTGCGGTCGCGCCCGCAGCGCGTCGGTTCCGTCGAACGTCAGCCGGTCTTTCACGATAACGACTCGCGTTACGAACGGGTCGCCTAAGTACGTATTCTCGTACCGGCCGACGAGCGCATCCCAAGCGGCGGGGTGCGAGAACCTGTGCGGCCCAAGGTATCGCTCGTTGGGATACCAGCGCGAACCGTACGTGAACTCCACGACCTTTCCGGAGCGATCGCGCCCAAAAGCGATCAAAAAGCGCGCGAACTTGGGATCGTCGGCCCAGAAGAGGTCGTGTCCGCGCGGATAGAGCATCACGGTGCGCGTTGCATCGCCGAGCGTCACGCGATCGCCGGCAGCGGTTACGTGGAACGAGGTGCCGTCAGGGCCC
This sequence comes from Vulcanimicrobiota bacterium, assembly GCA_963739845.1. Classification (GTDB taxonomy): domain Bacteria; phylum Vulcanimicrobiota; class Vulcanimicrobiia; order Vulcanimicrobiales; family Vulcanimicrobiaceae; genus Cybelea. The sequence goes on from CAVUBQ010000002.1 coordinate 1,587,570, forward strand.
GTATACGTGCCGGCATAATCGCCGGCGCGCTCGACCTTTGCCGGATCGGGCGCCGGCGGCGCGGGAGGAATGTTCTCGCCTACACTCTGCGCGCGGAGAACGTGCATCGCATAGCGTACGATCGCGCATGGATGGAGCGGGGCTTCGACGAGGTTGGCAAAGGCGATGACACCGAAGCCGCGCGTGAGGTTCATCTGCATGCAGGCGGTGTACCCGGAGATTCCCTCCGGTATGGCCGACGAGCTGGTCGCCGTCTTCGTCGAACGTCGCCAGACCGTAGCCGTACCCTTTGTAGAAGGCCGGCCACTCTTGCAAGACGCTCTCGGCCGAACCGGCCGGTTTTCCGCCGGCGAGCTTTCCGGCGTGCGTCATCGCGGCGAACGTCGCCGGGCCGATCAGCTGCATGCCGTCTACCGTTCTGCCGCCGTCAAGATAAAAACGCATGTACCGCGCCATGTCCTCCGGCGTCGAGAGTACCGATCCGGCCGGATCGACAAAATCCATGGGCGGCGATGGGACGAGCGCGGGCGAGAGCGGTGGCGGCCGATCGTTATCCCGGAACTGATAACCGAGTGCGGCGCCGGCAATGAGTTCCGGTGTGAAGATCGGCGAGCTCGCACTCATTCCGATTCGATCGAGCACGCGGGCTTGCACCGAATCGGCCCAAAAGCGGCCGTCGAGCTGCGCGAGAATCGCACCGGCCGTCGCGAAGCCGTCGTTCGAGTACGACCAACTTTTTCCCGGCGCAAAGAGCGTACGCGCTTGGCGCAACGCTACGATATCGTACACATAACCGGCCTCGTCGGCGTAGTCGTCGGGGATGCCCGCCGTGTGCGAGAGAATTTCCCGCACGAGAATCGGCCGGTTGCCGCTATCGATCGAGAACCAGGGGAGGTAATGTGTCACCGGGGCATCGAGATCGAGACGGCCTGCGTCGTGGAGCTGCAAGAGCGCAAGGGCGGTCATAGACTTGGTGATCGATCCGATTGCAAAGCGCGTCTCCGGCGTAACCGGCGCGTGCGTCGCGACGTCGGCGTAGCCAAGCGTGATAACGCGTAACGTTCGCGACCCATCGGTAATCGCTACTGCCAGTCCGGGCGTTCCCTGTTCGCGCATCGCCTGCGGGGCGTACGCTGAGACGGCATCGAGGGCTTCGACGAGGGTCGGCGTGGCGGCAGCAGACGGGAGGGCCGCGCCGGCCCAGGCAAGTGTCAGCAGCGCGCATGCTGTACCGAAGGAGAAGCGATGCATGGGGCCTCATACCTAAGTGCAACGCTGGATTCCTCGTGAGGGTTAAGCAGGTACTATGGCACGCATCTATGAGAATCTGGCCGACACGTTCGGCAACACGCCGCTGGTTAAGCTTCCGCGGCTGAACAAGGGTATCTCGGGCACCGTCTTGGTGAAGATGGAATCGTTCAATCCCGCCGGCTCGGTGAAAGACCGAATCGGCGTCTCGATGATCGAAGCGGGCGAGCGCGATGGGCGGCTGTTGCCCGGGATGACCATCCTCGAGCCGACGAGCGGAAACACCGGCATCGCGCTCGCCTTCGTTGCGGCGGCCAAAGGGTATCCGCTGATTCTCATTATGCCCGACACGATGACGATCGAACGCCGCAACCTGCTTAAGGCCTACGGCGCGCAGGTCGTGCTCACGCCTGGCGCGGAGGGAATGCCCGGGGCGATTCGGCGTGCCAACGAAATCTTTGCCACCGCTCCCGGCAAGTATTTCATGCCGGCGCAGTTCGAGAATCCGGCGAATCCCGAGATTCATCGCCGCACGACGGCGGAGGAGATTTGGCGCGATACCGACGGCGCCGTGGACGTCGTCGTCTCGGCGGTCGGGACGGGCGGGACGATCACAGGCGTCGGCGAGGTCCTCAAAGAGCGCAAGCCCGGAGTCAAGATGATCGCGGTCGAGCCGGACGCGTCGCCTGTCCTTTCGGGTGGCAAGCCCGGACCGCATAAGATTCAGGGCACAGGCGCGGGCTTCGTCCCCAAAGTCCTCAACACCGAGATCTACGAAGAGGTCATTCGCGTGACCGACGCCGACGCAATCGCGACCGCGCGGCGGCTCGCGCGAGAAGAGGGCATGCTGGTCGGCATCTCCGCCGGCGCCAACGTCTGGGCTGCCCTGCACGTTGCGGCTCGCCCTGAGAACAAAGGCAAAACGATCGTTACGTTCGGCTGCGACACCGGTGAGCGATACCTCAGCAACCCGGTCTTCGCCGAGCAAGAGGCGACGATCGTCGAACCTGCGCTGGTTTGAGCCGGCCACCGGCGGACCGGCCCGAAGGTCTCCTGGTTGAAGTAACGCGAGGAAATCTCGTCGAGTCGGTTCACCGCGTTGACGCGTGTGCCGTCGACTCGGGCGGCGACCTGATCGTGCGCGCCGGCGAGATCGACGCACCCGTCTATCTACGCTCCGCGGCCAAGCCGTTCATCGCTGCGGCAATCGTCGAAAGCGGCGCGCACAAAAAATTTAATTTCGATCCGCGCGAGATCGCCGTGATGACGGGCTCTCATTCGGGACAGCCCTTTCATCTTCAAGCGGTCTCGTCGATTCTCGAGAAGATCGGCTTAGACGCGACGGCGCTGCGGTGCGGCGCCCACTTGCCATACGATGAAGCGTCGGCCCGCGCGCTTATTCGCGCCGGCCTCGAGCCCAACGCGCTGCATAACAACTGCTCCGGCAAACACGCGGGCATATTGGCGCTCTGCAAGACAATCGGCGTCGAGACGGCGAGCTATCTGAGCGCCGAGCATCCGGCCCAGCAACGCATCTTGGCATTCTGCGCGCGGGTCAGCGACGACGATGCCGCGACCTGGCCCGTCGGCGTCGACGGCTGCGGCATACCGGTCTACGCGACCAGCCTACGAAAGGCCGCGCTCTCGTTTGCGCGCCTAGCCTCACTCCAGGGCCTCGAACGTGGCGATTCCGAGGCGCTGGCAATCGTGCGCGATGCAATGGTCGCTCATCCCGAATACGTGGCGGGATCGGGACAGATGGACACCGAGCTGATGAGCGCCGGCGAGGGAACGATCGTCTCCAAAGCCGGCGCCGAGGGCGTTCACGGCGTAGGCGCGACTCTACCGGGTTACGGCTACGCCTCGAAGGTCCGTGACGGCAGTTCCCGCGGTCGCGCCCCGGCGACGTTCGCGGTCTTACGCGAGCTCGGAGTTCTAAGCGAGGAAAAGGCTGCCCAACTCGCGCGGTTCGGCCGCCCCAGCGTGTATAATCGGGCCGGACACGTGGTTGGAGAGATTTTTGTCTGAGTATTTAGGCCTGCTCGGCGAGCGGGTTTTGATCTTCGATGGCGCCATGGGGACCCAGCTCATGGCGCTCGATCTGTCCGATGACGCGTTCGGCGGGACACGTTATCGCGGATGCAATGAGGCACTCGTACTCACGCAGCCCGATCTGGTGCGCGCCGTCCACGAGTCGTATCTCGCCGCCGGAGCCGACGTGGTCGAGACCGACTCGTTCACCGGTTCTCGCTTGAAGCTCGACGAGTACGGGCTCGGCGATCGCACGATCGAGATCAACCAGCAGGCCGCGCAGCTCGCACGCAAGGCGTGCGATGGCGCCTCAACGCCGGACTGGCCGCGATTCGTAGCCGGATCGATGGGGCCGACCGGAATGCTGATCTCCTCCTCCGACCCCTCGCTCTCAAAGATCACGTACGACCAGCTGCGCGACTTCTACGGCGAGCAAGCTCGAGCGCTGGTCGAAGGGGGCGTCGATTTGCTCCTGCTCGAGACGATGCAGGATATGCTCGAGCTCAAAGCCGCGATCGCCGGGATCGTTCGCGAGTTCGAGCGCGGTCTGCGGCGCGTTCCGATCCAGGCGCAGCCGACGCTGATCACCGAAGGGCGGATGCTGCTAGGAACCGACGTTAGGGCGATTTGCGCGACGCTCGACGCGCTTCCGATCGACGTCGTCGGGCTGAACTGTTCGACCGGACCGGCGCAGATGCGCGATCCGATTCGCTACTTGTGCGAGAACTCACGTTGCTTCGTGAGCGTCGTTCCGAACGCCGGACTACCGTTGATGGGACCGCGCGGCGAGACGATCTATCCCGAGGGACCAGAAGAACTTGCAGCTGAGCTCGCCGCGTTCGTGCGCGACTTCGGCGTAAACGCCGTGGGCGGATGCTGCGGCACGACGCCCGAGCACATCGCAGCCCTGCGCGACGCGATCCTTGCGACGCCGCGCAAAGCGCGCTCTGTCGCGCGCGGGTCGCAAGAAGTTGCCTCGGCGATGACGGCGGTTGCGCTCGAGCAGGAACCGCGGCCGTTAATCGTCGGCGAACGGATCAACGCGCAAGGCTCCCGGCGGATCAAACGGCTCCTGCTCGCCGACGACTACGACGAGATCGTGCTCGTTGCGCGCGCGCAGGTCGAAGGGGGAGCGCACTGCCTCGACGTCTGCGTAGCTCTCACCGAACGAGCCGACGAGGACGCTCAGATGCGCGAGGTCGTGCGCCGGCTCGCGCAATCGATCGAAGCCCCGCTGATGATCGATTCGACCGAACCGAGAGTGCTCGAGGTGGCGCTGCAGAACTATCCAGGTCGCGCGATCGTGAACTCGGTCCATCTGGAGGCCGGGCGAACCAAGATCGATTCCGTCCTCCCGATCGCCCTCCAGCACGGGGCCGCGGTCGTGGCTTTGACGATCGATGAGAACGGCATGGCAAAAACGGCCGATCGCAAGCTCGAGGTCGCACGCCGGATTTACGACATCGCCGTCGGAGAGTATGGCTTACCGGCCGGAGCTTTGATCTTCGACGACCTGACCTTCACCTTGGCGACGGGCGAGGCCGAGTTTCGCACCTCCGCCGTGGAAACGATCGAAGGGATTCGGCGCATTAAAGCCGCGCTGCCCGGCGTCCTCACGTCGCTCGGCGTCTCGAACGTTTCGTTCGGGCTGAAAGCTGATGCGCGCGCGGCACTCAACTCGGCCTTCCTCCATCACTGCGTGCAAGCCGGTCTCGACTGCGCGCTCGTCCATCCGAAGGAGATCACACCGTACTTCGAGATCGACGCGCTGGTGCGCGAGCTCTGCGACGACCTCGTCTTCGATCGCCGTGCCGACGCGCTGACGCGACTGATCGAACACTTCGAAACGAACGCCGCGCCCTCGCCCGCGCTCGATGCGGCTCAAGAGGAGCTCGATCACGGGCCGATCGAAGAGCGCATCCATCAAGCGATTCTACGCCGGCGCAAGGACGGCATCGAAGCGAAGATCGATGAGGCGCTGCACGACCGAACGCCGGTGCAAGTGCTCAACGACATCCTCCTGCCGGCTATGAAAGACGTCGGCGATCGTTTCGGGCGGGGCGACCTGATCCTACCCTTCGTCCTGCAATCGGCCGAGGTGATGAAGAAGGCCGTCGCTCACATCGAGCAGTTCCTCGAGCGGACGGAGGGCACGACCAAAGGCACCGTCGTACTCGCCACCGTCTTCGGGGACGTGCACGACATCGGCAAAAATTTAGTGCATACGATTTTGGCCAATAACGGCTACACCGTGCACGATCTCGGCAAGCAGGTTCCGATGAACGTCATTCTCGAGAAGGCGATCGAGGTCGGCGCCGACGCAATCGGGCTTTCGGCGCTGCTCGTCTCGACGAGCAAACAGATGCCGATCTGCCTTCAGGAGCAGGATGCGCGCGGGTTGAACTTTCCGGTCATCGTCGGCGGCGCTGCGATCAACCGCGACTTCGGCCGGCGCATTGCGTTGCTCGACGACGGAAAGCGCTTCTTCGAAGCCGGTCTCTTCTATGCAAAGGACGCGTTCGAAGGGCTCGAACTGGTCGATGCCCTGACCACCGAGCCGCAGCGGCGTCTCGAGCTGATCGAACGCACGAAGCGGGAAGCATTCGCGCAACGCGACCGGCGGCGCGACGCTCCCCCGCCCGTTCCGGCGACCGCGTATTCGCAAGTCAAAGCCGAGGTAGTTGAGGTACCGGAGCCTCCGTTTTGGGGCGTGCGCACGCTCGGCGACGGGGGCGATCCGATCGATCTGCGCGAGCTCTGGCCGTGCTTCGATCTGCGCAGCCTCTACCGGCTCTCGTGGGGTGCGTCCAACCTCAAAGGCGATGCCTTCGAACGCCTCGTCGCGGATGATTTCGAACCGCGGCTGCAGCGCTACCAGAGCGAGGCGCTGCGGGGCGATCTCCTCTCCCCGGCGATCGTCTACGGATACTTCCCTGCGGCCGGACTCGGAAATGACGTGATCGTCTACGACCCGCGCGACCGCCGGCGCGAGATCGCGCGAATGACGTTTCCGCGCCAAGCCGGCGGCGAGCATCTAAGTCTCGCCGATTACTTACGCGAACCCCGCGATGGCGGCGCGAGCGACGTCGTCGCGCTGCAGATCGTTACCGTCGGAAGCAAGGCAGCGCGTCGCGTCGAGGCGCTGCAGGCCGCCGGCGATTACAGCGAGTCGTACTTTCTGCACGGCTTTTCCGTGCAGTCGGCCGAGGCGCTGGCCGAGTACACGCACCGCCGCGTTCGCGCCGAATTGGGCATCGGCGAACGCGGGAAGCGCTACTCCTGGGGGTACGGAGCCTGCCCCGATCTGCAACAACACCAGACGGTGTTTCGCTTGCTCGACGCGACCGCAGCCATCGGCGTGACGCTGACCGAGGCTTTCCAGATCGTCCCCGAACAATCGACCGCGGCGATCGTGATGCATCATCCCAAAGCCGCCTATTTCAACGCAGCTGCAACGCGCGAGCTCGCCGTGGCCGGCGGGGGGGCCGGACCCTAGCGAGATACGGCTTCGGAGCAGGCCGCAGCGCATTGTGGGCGTACGGTCTTCCGGAATGACCGTCCACACGCTGCTCCTGATCGGTCTCGCCGTCGTGGCCGCCATTCTCATCGTCGCCTTGATCCGCGCCTTTCCGCGCCACCGCTTAGGGCCGATCGAACCGGTTGCGGCTGCAACCGGGACGGCGATCGGGTTCGTGACCAATTTTTTCGATACGCTCGGCATCGGATCGTTTGCGACCACGACGTCGATGTACAAGCTGCTGCGATTCGTTCCCGACGAGCGCATACCGGGGACGCTCAACGTCGGCCACGCACTGCCCACCGTCGTCCAGGCGGCGATCTTCATCACGATCATCGCGGTCGAGCCCCCAACGCTGCTGTCGTTGATTCTCGCGGCCGTCGTCGGCGCGTGGCTCGGCGCCGGCCTGGTCGCGCGCCTGCCGAGGCGCTTTGTTCAGATTGGGATGGGCGCGGCGCTGCTGGCCGCCGCGGCGCTCTTTACGATGACGATTCTGAAGGGCAGCCAGTTCGGTTTGACCGGCGAGGCTCTAGGGCTCGTCGGCGCGCGCCTGTGGATCGGCATCGCCATCAGCTTCTTTCTCGGCGCATTGATGACGATTGGGATCGGCCTTTACGCGCCGTGCATGATCATGGTGAGCCTGCTAGGCATGAATCCTGCCGCAGCCTTTCCGATCATGATGGGCTCCTGTGCCTTCCTGATGCCGGTCGCGAGCCTGCGCTTCATTCGCTTCGATGCGTTTTCGATGCGTGCGGCTCTGGGCTTGACCCTCGGAGGGATTCCCGGCGGTACTGATCGCCGCGTTCATCGTGAAAAGCCTTCCCCTTACGTACGTGCGCGTACTCGTCATCGTGGTCGTTCTGTATACGGCGATCGCGATGCTGCGCTCCGCAGCCCGCGAGCGATCGCAGCAGGCCCAGCAGCAGTCGCAGCAGCTGGAGAGCGCGTGACGTCTGCGCTGAGACTAGACGGCGATATGGAGGCGATCGAAGACTAGGCGGCCGCCGACCATCGTGCCGACGACCCGGTGTTCTTTGTCCCAGAAGGAGAGGTCGGCGCGCGTGCCGCGCGCGATGCGGCCCATCTCGGCGTCGTGCCGAATCAACCGGGCCGGAGCGTGCGTCGCCGCGACGATCGCTTGCGCGAAGGGGATTTGCGCGTACGACATGTAGTTGCGCAGCGCTTCGTCGATGCGCAGCGCGCTTCCGGCGATCGTTCCGTCGGCGGCGCGCATGACCCCGCCTTCGATGTGATAGCCGGGATCGGCCGCCGGCATGTGGTCGGTTACGAGGACGACGCGGTCGCCGAGCGTTCGATGGAGGATATCGATCATGACCGGCGAGACGTGGAAGCCGTCGCAGATCACCTGGACGAGCGTCCGCCGGTCCTGAATGAAGGCCGCGAGGATCGACGGGTCGCGATGATCGAGCGGGGGCATGCCGTTGAAGGCGTGCGTGAGCGAGCGGAAGCCGAGACCGATGGCCAGCATTCCCTCGCGGTAGCGGGCGCCGGTATGGCCGGCCGAGCAGACCACGCCGTTCTCCACGAAGATGCGCAGCGCGTCGGCCGCGCCATCGATCTCGGGTGCCATCGTCGCCAAGAGGCACGCGCCTTTGCAAGCGTCGACCATCTCCTGCGCGCGTGCCGCGCCGGCGGTCAGCAGCCACTCGGCACGGTGGATCCGCCGAAACTTAGCGTTGAGAAAGGGCCCCTCGAAGTGCACGCCGAGGCAGCGCGCGCCTTGCGGCACGTCCTCCTCGAGCTGGTTGGCGGCTTCGACGATCTCCGACGCCGCATGCAGCATCGATTCCCACGGTGCGGTCATTACGCCGGCGACGTAACCCGTAGCGCCGCTCTGCGCGTATTCGGTTCCCGCATAGACGACGGCGTTGCCTTGATCGCGATTGAACAGATATTCGGCCGCTCCGTTGGTATGCACGTCGATCAAACCAGGCGCGATCGTGCTGCCCGCCGGCAGAGCAAAATCCGAAGGCCCATCGGCCGGAAGCACGCCGGCGATGCGCCCGTCTTCGACTGCTATGCGTCCGAACGTCGACGTTCCGTCGCCGACCGCGATGAAAGCAGGTCCCAGCAGCCTGATGGACATCCCAATCCGCTATTCGACGCCTCGCAGACGGGCGCCCCTGCTCAACGGCGAATAAGCGCTAGGGCCTCGTCGCGATGCTGCTCCATTAACTCCTTTGTGTCGCCTTCGACGTTGAGCCGGAGCAGCGGCTCGGTATTCGAAGGGCGCACGTTCATCCACCATTGCGGAGAAGAGATCGTGATGCCGTCGAGATGATCGATTTGCGCGTCCTTGTAGCGTTCTTCGATCTCGTTCAGGCGCGCCGGTATGTCGGCGACCGTACTGTTGATTTCACCCGAGCGAAACCGCGTATCGATCGGCGCGATCACTTCGCTTACCGGTCTATCCGCCTCGCTAAAGACCTCGAGGCATTGGAGAAGCGCGATCATGCCCGAGTCGGCGTACCAGTTGTCACGAAAGTAGAAGTGCCCGCTGTGCTCGCCGCCAAAGACGACGTCCTGCTCGCGCATGACGGCTTTGATGATCGAATGGCCGACCTTCGAGCGAATCGGCACGCCGCCGGCCCGCAAAATCAGCTCCGGCACGCTACGGCTGCAGATCAGGTTGAAGAGGATCCTCGCGCCGGGGTAACGCTTCAACGTATTGAGCGCGACCAAGGCGGTCACGGTGCTGCCGTCGATCAACCCGCCTTTTTCGTCGACGACGAACATGCGATCGGCGTCCCCATCGAAGGCCACGCCCAGGTCGCATCGGTGTTTTACGTACCGCGGCTTGCAAGTCGGCCATGTTCTCGGGCTCGATCGGGCTCGCGGGGTGATTCGGAAAGCTTCCGTCGAGTTCGAAGTAGAGCGGCACGACGTCGCACGGAAGCCACTTGAAGACGTGCGGCACCGTCGCGCCGGCCATTCCGTTTCCGGCATCGATGGCGATCTTGAAAGGCTTGATCTTCGAGCGGTCGACAAACGAGAGACAATGCTGCGCGAAATCGTCGAGAACGTCTCGATGCGAGATGCTTCCTTCGGTGGCGCCCTTGGGCGGGAGGGTTCCCTGCACGAGCTGCTCGCGGATCGTCGCCAAGCCCGTATCGAGCGAGATCGCCTGGGCTTGCGAACGCGTGAACTTCATCCCGTTATACTGCGCCGGATTGTGCGACGCCGTGATCATCACGCCGCCGTCGAAGGCGAACTTGCCGACGGCGAAGTAGAGCGCGTCGGTCGAAACCATCCCGATATCGACGACGTCGGCGCCCGCTTCGGCCGCACCACGGGCAAAGGCGTCGAACAGCTTCTCGCCCGACGGCCGCATGTCGCGGCCGACCACGACGGCGACCCTTTTTGGGGGTGCCGGTCGGCCGGCGACGATGAGCGGTACGAAGCAGCGCCCGATCGCGTAGGCGACGTCATCGCTCACTTCGGACGGATAAATACCGCGGACGTCGTAGGACTTAAATATAGTGGGATCGACTTGCGCTTGCACTGTCCTCCGTTGTTCGACCACGTGCCGGTGACGCCTTCGTGAAATACTCGTCCCTCGCGCGCTTTACCGGAACGCTTTTGTTGACTGCGTTCCTTGTATTGACGCTGGCTTTTGGCGTCGAGGGCGCGTTCGAGACGCGCGCACAAATCGCGAGTACGTTCGCTCGCCAGTCTGAGATCCAGCAAGCGCAGATTTCGCTCGAAGAGCTGCTGCGCTTGCAGATCGACGAGGAGAACTCGCTTCGAGGCTACTCGTTGACGCGCGATCCGTTCTACGCCGGGCAGTATTGGGCTGCAGCCGCGGGTTACGACGCCAAGGAGGACACGATTCGGCGCACGCTGGTAGAACAGCGTCTGGTGACCGTCGGGCAGCTGCTTAACAGCTACGCCCACCTTCAAGCGGAGTGGCGGGGCGACGTCGCGGCGCCGTTGCTGCGCCATCCCGGCGAGCGATTGGACGAGCTCGATAAACGCAACAAGCTGTTCTCCGACTACGAGACGCGAACGGTCGCCGCGATCCGCGAAGCGCTTGCAGCGACCGACGATGCGCTCGTTCGCAGCACGCAGGATCAACTCGACCGATCCTCTTACGTTCGCGCGATCTGGGTGCTCGGCTTCGGATTATTGGCGATCTTCTTCAACGGGTACCGCTCGCGGCTCAACCGTCAGCTCGAGCACGAACGAGCGACGACCGAGATTCTGCAGCGCGCATTTCGCAGCGAATCGGTGCCGCTGCCCCATTGCGAAGTCGGCAGCGCCTATCTCTCTGCGACCAACCATATCGCCGTCGGCGGCGACGTGTTCGATCTATACCGGCTCGACCGCGGCCGCGCGCTGATTTTGATCGCGGACATCAGCGGGAAGGGGGTCGATGCGGCCGTACTCACCGCTTTCATCAAGTTCATGATTCGCTCGATCGCGCTGCGCCAGGGCGAGCCCGCCGCGATCTTGGCAGAGTTCAACGTCGCCTTCCGCAGGGCCGTCGCCGACCCATATCTCTTCGCCTCGATGTTCGTTGGATTGCTCGACACGGGTACGTTCCGATTAGAGTATGCGAGCGCCGGTCACGATTCAGCCTTCGTACGCAACAGTCACGGCGTCCGCCAGCTTGCCGTGACGGGTCCGGTGCTGGGAGTGATGGAGGAGCCGTTTGCCAGCGAGACCATTGACCTGGTGCCCGGAGATACGCTCGTCCTCGCGACCGACGGGCTCACCGAGGCGCGCGACCGCTCTGGCGAGCAGCTGACCGAAACCGGCGCGATGGAGCTGATCGCACAGGCTCGCCGCGGTGCGCAGCAACTGGCCGATGACTTGGTTGCGAAGGTGCGGGCGCGCGGCGGCAATCGCTTGCGCGACGACCTGGCGATTCTCGCGATCCGGGTGCTCGACGAGGAGCCGCGCAATGCATAAGGCGGCGATGCTCGCGCTCATTTGGTGGCTGGCCGCCGGCGGCGCCGGGCTGGGCCGATTGCAAAGTGCACTCGGGCGAGCACGTCGTGCTCTATAGCACGACCGACGATCCGTCGGTCTTGATCTGGGATTCGCGTCTGCGCCTGCGCGACTACAGCGCGGCGTCCTTCGACGAAGCGCGTGCGCTGTTGCCCCATGCCGTACTGGTCGCCCCGGGCACCCACGCCAACGTCGTCTCGTGCGTCTCAAACTACGTGACCTCGCCGATCTTTCGGTCGCCGGACGACGCCGTCGGCGTCGTGATCGTCAGCGGTCCGCGCCGAGGATTCATACGCTGGGTACTCGGCTCGGACGTTCGGCCGCTGCATTCAAACCACCCTAACCGCTAGACGTTGGGTTCGCGCGCGAAGACGCGCAGGCGCCCGCCCTCCAGGCGCACTTGCTCCATCGCGATTCCGTACGCGCGTTCGAGCAGCGTCCCCGCGAGAAGCTCGCCGGGCGCGGTGAGCGCCAGGAGTTTGCCTTCGCCAAGCAACGCGATCCGGTCGGCATAGGCCGCCGCCTCGTTGAGATCGTGCAGCGCGCAGACGACGCTCTTTCCGTCGCGCGCCAGCGCGCGAAGTAGCGAGAGAATGTCGTGGGCTACGCGCACGTCGAGGTGACTGGTCGGTTCGTCGAGCAGGAGAATCGGCGTCTCTTGGGCGAGGCCGAGTGCGATCCAGACGCGTTGGCGTTCGCCGGCGCTCAGCGTGGAGAAGAGGCGATCGGAAAAATCTGCGATGTGCACCGCGTCGAGAGCGCGTTCGATTGCCTCCTCATCGGCCGGGTGCTGCTGCCACTGCCACCAGCGATGGTGCGGAAAGCGTCCGATCGAGATGACGTCGCGCACGCGCAGCGCGTCGAACAAGACCTCGTCGCCGGTGACGAATGCCACGCGCAGCGCGCGCTCGATCGCTCCCAATTGCGAGATCGCGATGCCGTCGAGGAGGATCGCCCCCGCGCTGGTCGCGTGCAGGCCGGCGACGGCGCGCAGCAGCGTGGTTTTGCCGACGCCGTTGGGCCCGAGGACGGCGACGAATTCGCCGCTCGAGATGCGCGCGTCGATCCCGTCGAGGAGGGGCCGGCTTGCGATCTCGAGCGAGACGTTGCGCAGCTCGATCACAAACCGGTACCTCGGCGAACCGGCGAGGACGGACGTAAGTAGAGATAGAGGAAAGCCGGCACCCCGATGAAGGCGAGCAGCACGCCGATGGGAAGTTCGGCCGGTGCGACGACGCTGCGGCAGACCGCATCGGCCAGCATGCAGAGCGCCGCCCCGATCGCGGCGCACGCGGGGAGCAACGCGCGCGCATCGGATCCGACGATGCGGCGCGCGACGTGCGGCACGATCAAGCCGACGAAACCGACCAGGCCCGCTAGCACGACGCTGCTTGCCGCGAGCAGCGAAGAAGAGACGAGAATGATCCACTGCGCCCGGTCGACGTCCACGCCGACGGATCGAGCGCGTAGCTCGCCGACGCGAAGCGCGTTGAGGGGCGCGACCGTCGAGAGCGCGAGCAGCGTGCCGACGGCGATGTACGGCGCGGTAACCGCGAGGTCGTGCCAGCCGCGCCCGGCCATCGAGCCGGCGAGCCAGGCAAGAATCGTGCCGGCGTAGTCGTTCGACTGCGCGAAGACGATCGCTAGCGTGACGATCGCCGCGAAGAGCGTCGAGAGCGAGACGCCGGCGAGGATCAGCCGGTTCGAGTCGATTCCGGCACCGCGCCGCGCAAGCGCCGCGACGAGCAGCGCCGCGCCCAGGCCGGCGACGAAGCCGATCCCGGGCGTCGCCGCTGCGCTGACCCCGGCCAAAATCGCGACCGCGATCGCCGCCGCCGCTCCCGCGCTCACGCCGGTCAAGTAGGGATCGACCAGCGGGTTGCGCAGCATCCCCTGCAGCATCGCTCCGCAGAGCGCGAGCGACGCCCCGACCGTTGCCGCAATGCAGACGCGCGGGAGCCGCAGCTGCCAGACAATGACGTGCAGCGCGCCGCTTCCGTGCGGATGTGCGAGCTCGCCCGCGATCTGTCCGAACGCGAGCGGCGTTCCGCCGACGAGGAGGCTCAGCGCCGCGGACGCGGGCACCAGAAGTAGGAGCGAGAGTGCCCGCAGCCAGACTGAGCCGCACTACCGGCTGCGAACCTCCACGCTCAAAGACCGTCCCGGCATTGGATAGCCGGCGAAGATCGCATAGCGATCGTTGCCGAGGTTGAGGCCGCGCAGCGCGAGGAGAAGATGCGGCGTCAGCCGGTAGCCGATATATCCATCCACGTTGGTAAACGTCGCGGGTTGGTAGACGGCGTAGATCGGAGAGAGAAATGTGTTCGGCGCGTACTGCGCTCCCTGCGTGCGCGCCGATATCTTAAACCCGTCGAAGTGGCTCGTGGGCGGGGCGACGTATTGAAGCCCCAGCGTCACCGTAAAATACGGCCCCCGCCCGGGCAGCCGCGTCTGCGTATCGAGATCCTGTGCCCGATAGATATTGGTTGCGTCGAGCGTCGCCGCGTACCCGTGACGGACGGGCGTCTTGAGGGCGAGCGTGAGTCCTTGAATCGATGCGCGACCGACGTTCTCGGGAATGTAGAGCGGAGGGGGCGAGACGATCAGGTTCGACCCGCTGGTCGTAAACCAGCTCAGGCTCGCTCCGCCGAGAAATCCCGGCGCAGAGAGCGTCGCGTCACCGACGCGCGTCCGCTCGGGCTGCAAGTTCGGGTTGGAGAAGCCGGGGTAGTAGAGATCCTCGGCCGTCGGCGCGCGAAAGGCGGTCGCAGCGTTGAGCTTCAGCTGGAGGGATCGGTTCAAGGGCACGACGGCGCCGACCGATGGCGAGTAGGCCCCCCCGACGCCGCCGTCGCGCTCGGCGCGGAGGCCGGCGTAGATCTGTCCACCGTTGCGCCAGAACCATTGCGACTGCACATACGTCGCCGTCTGAGCGTATGGAGCGAAGATCGGGGCGTTGTCGGCGGCCAGCGGCGATCCGCCGCCGGTTCCCTGATCGATCCGGGCAACACCGCGCATAAGATCGACGCCGTAAACCAGCCGTTGGTGCTCGTCGCCAGATACGTTGCGCAGGCTTGCCATCCAGCGCTGGTCGTAGAGCACCTGCGCGTAGGGTGGGTTCGACGCGGCCCCGGGCGGCGGCGTCGGATAGGCAGAGTTCGGACAATTCTCGTCGACCGGGGTATCGCACGTGTATGTCAGGTCCTGCGAGGAATCGCCGACTTGAAGCGAAGTGGTCGAGCGCGCGCCGCGATGTTCGACGCTTAGTTGCACGTTTCGATTGACGTTGCTCTGTTCGCTGGTGGGCGAAAAGAAGCCGAGCTCGCCCGGGGTACCAACGTTCGCATCACCAAGCGCACCGGTAAGCGTCAGATCGAAGACGCCTACGGCATGCGAGTAGCGCGCGTCGAGCATCGTCAGACCTGCTTGAGCGTTTTGCCGGTTGGGCGCGTTCTCGACCGGGAAATCGTTGGTCGCGTAGGTGCGTGAGAACGAGAGATACGGGGTCGCAAGGAGATAGGTCTGTTCGCCGAACGAGCCGGTTGCCAGCGTCGCGTTGCTGCGCGTCGGCTGGGGAGCGGTAATGATGTTGATCACGCCGCCGATCGAGCCCGAACCATAGAGCGTCGAGCCGCCGCCTTCGACGACTTCGATACGATCGACTCCCCCGACCGAAAGCTGCTCGAGGTTGACGCCGTTGATCTGCGTGCCGGCAATCGGCAGACCGTTGACCAGCACGAGGATCTGCTGGGACGAACTGCCGCGTATGCCGGCACTGGCTTGTGCACCAAAGGCTCCGTAACGCACGATATTGACGCCCGGGACGCTCCCGATCGCGTCGGCGATGGTGCGGTCACCCTCGCGCGCGATTTCGGCGGCGGTCACGACGTAGGTGGTGCGCGCCGTACGAACGGCGGCTTCGACCCCGCGATCGCTGGTCACGACGTGGGCGATCTCCGGAACGGGTGTCGGCGAAGCAGTGGGCGCCGGTGAGGCCGCCACGACGGCGGCGAGAAGGAGTATCATTGCAATCCCATCCTTTGCGCGAGGCGGATCGTGTGCTCGAGCGTTTGCGACGGTATCCTGACTCGCGGATCGTTGCCGTTGCCCGTGCCTTCCCATCCACGTAGGACAGTGACGACGGGCGGCTCCCCGCATACAGTGGCGCGACCGTGCCGGCTTCACACCGGCTTCCCGCGCAAACGCGTAGTCGGCAATTGCGCAAACCGCCGCGCACTCCCTTCCGCAAGAGGTGATGCGCGGCCGGATGCGTACTCGCACCGAGATGTCAAGCGGTGATTTGGGCCTCGTGGCCCTCTTCGGTGCAACCGGAGCGGTCGGGCACGCGCTCGCACCGGCCCTGGAAGCGCGAAGTCTCCCCTACCGAGCCATCGGGCGCGACGTCGAGCGCGTTCGGCGAGAGTTTTCTGCGGCCGAGGCGATGCGCGCGGATCTGCTTAGCGGCGAAGGTGTGGTCGAGGCGGCCCGCGGCGTCGAGACGATTTTTTATCTTGCCGGCGCGCCGTACACGCAGTTCCGGACGCATCCGATCATGGTCAAGCGGGCATTGGACGCGGCGGAAAAGGAGGGCGTGAGGCGGTTCGTGCTCGTCTCGCCCGTCTACAGCTACGGCATGCCGCAGACGCGCCCGGTCTCCGCCGAGCACCCGCACGAGCCGCAGACCCGTAAAGGGCGCTTTCGCCTCGAGCAGGAGCAGGCGGTGCTTGAACGCGACGGACGCTCGCTGCGCACGCTCGTCGTTCATCTGCCCGATTTTTATGGACCCTACGCGGATCTCAGCTATGCCGATCACTTTATGCGCGAAGCGCTCTCCGGCGCAAAAGCTTCATGGCTCGGCTCGCTCGATGCCGACCGTGAGTTCATCTATGTGCCGGATTGCGCGGCGCCGCTCCTTGCCCTAGCGAGCCGCAATGACGCTTACGGGCGTCGGTGGAATCTCGGCGGAAGCGTCGTGCGAGCCCGAGACTTTGCCGACGCCGTTTTTACCGCCGTGGGCCGAACACCGAAGTACCGATCGATTCCAAAGGTCGTGGTGCAGGGCATAGGCCTCTTCGATCCGTTCATGCGGGAAGTCGCCGAGATGTACTACCTTTTTAATTGCGCCTTGGTCTTAGACGACGCGGAGACGCAGTCGCTGCTCGGCGGATACGCCAAGACGCCGGTCCCGCAGGGAATCGCCGAGACGATCGCCTGGATGCGGACGCATCCTGCGCAACCGTAGGATGTTCCGCCCGCTGCCGTTTGCGGCGATCGCGCTCGCATGCGCCGTCAGGCTGTGCGCGTCACACGCCCGCCGGGCAGAGTGAATCGATTCACGCGCCCCCGGCGTCGCGTGTCGTCGCGCTGGTGCCGTCCTTCGCCGACGATCTCTATGCCATCGGCGCCGGTTCGCAGGTCGTCGGCGTCTCGTCGTTTACCGACGTTCCTGCGGCGAAGGCGCTGCCGCGCGTTGCCGATTTCAACAACGTCGATGCCGAGGCGATCGTTGCCTTGCGCCCCAGCGTAGTGATCGGAATTCCATCCCAGGAGCGCTTGGTGACACCGCTGCGCAAGGCGGGGATTCGCGTCGTCTTGCTTCCCGACGATACGTACGATCAAATATTCGCCGATCTTCGCACGATCGGCTTGCTCACCGGGCACGAGCGCGAAGCCGCCGCGACGATCGCGCGCTTGCAGAAGGAGACCGCCGAACTTCGCCGGCGCGGCGCGCAATTCGCGCGCCGGCCGCGCGTCTTCGTCGTGCTGGGGAGCGGACCGATCTGGACCGCCGGCTCGGGTTCGTACATCACGAAGTTGATCGAACTCGCCGGCGGTGCGAATGCCGCGAACGATCTCCACGCCGCATACGGAGAGTACAGCGCCGAAGCGCTTCTGCGAGCCCAGCCCGATATGCTGGTGACCGATCCGCAGACGCATCTCGATGCCGCTCTCGGCACCCAACCGTGGCGCAGCCTCCGCGCCGTCCATCTCGGCAGGGTCTACACCGTGAATCCCGATATCATCGAGCGTCCCGGACCACAGTATAACGACGGCGTGCGCTGGCTGCTCGAACGCTTGACGCCGCTCGCCGGTTCGGCTCCATAGTGGAGCGCGCGATCGCCGTTGCCGTCGATACGCACGATTCGCGGCATCCGATCGATCCCGAGATGACCGAGCTCGAGGCGCTCGCACAGGCGGCCGGTGCTCAGGTCATCGATCGCATCGTCCAGCGGCGCGATAGCGTGGATCCGGCGACGCTGGTCGGAAGCGGCAAAGCGCGCGAGATCGCCGAGCGCGCGGAGGAGTTGAACGCAGGCCTCCTGCTCGTGCTCAACGAGCTGCGCCCGCGTCAGCGTAAGAACCTCGAGCGGCTGGTTCCGCTGCCGATCGTCGATCGAACGATGCTCATCCTCGACGTCTTTGCGCGCCACGCGCGCAGCCGTGAGGGGAAGCTGCAAGTCGAGCTCGCGCAGTTGCGTTATCGGCAGTCGAATCTCATCGGCGTCGGCGCCGACCTTTCGCGCCTCGGCGGCGGCATAGGGACGCGCGGCCCGGGCGAGACGAAGCTCGAGGTCGATCGGCGGCGCATCGGCGAGCGCATCAGCGTGCTTCGGCGTCAGCTGGCCGATGTCGCGCGCCAGCGAACCGTGCGGCGCTCTTCGCCGCGCCGCGATCCGCTGGTCGCGCTGGTCGGCTACACTAACGTCGGCAAGTCCTCGCTGCTCAATGCGATGGCACGCAGCCACGCCTTCGTCGCCGACCAGCCGTTCGCAACGCTCGATCCGACGGTGCGACGCGCCTATCTCGCGGCGAACAGATACGTTCGTTTGGCCGACACGGTCGGCTTCATCACCGATCTGCCAAAGGATCTCGTCAACGCATTTCGCGCGACGCTCGAGGAGCTGCGCGAGGCCGATCTCCTGCTCCACGTCCTCGACGCAAGCAATCCGCAGTGGCCGCGCCAGCGCGACGCTGTCGACGCGATTCTGCACGAGCTCGAGCTCGATCGCGCGCCGCGCCTGCTGGTCTTCAACAAGTGCGATTTGGCGGCGCCCACCGCGACGGTCGATCCCGGCGCGCTTCAAGTAAGTGCCACCACCGGCGCAGGCCTCGACTCGTTGCGCGCCGCATTGATCGAACGCTTGTAGATGATTTCGCGCAGAGCCTATTGCGCGGCCGCCCTGACGCTGCTGGGGTTGAGCGGCTGTAACCACCATCCCGACGACGCGTTCGTCGAGTCAGTACGACGTCTGCGGCCGGCGGTCGTGCTGCTCTCGATGAAGATTCCGCCCGAGAACAAGAAAGACCGGTACGACGACGGGTACGCAACGGGCTTCGTCGTGAGGTCGGGGCGTTGGGGCAGCGACATCGTCACGGTGCAGCATGCGATCGAGGGCGCATGGGATCTTCGCGCAACCGTCGGCAACCGGTCGAGCGCACGAGTGCGGGTCGTTGCGTCGAACGCCGACCTCGATCTCGCCCTGCTGCGCTCGCCGCGGCCGAATCTCCCAGCGATCTCGCTCGGATCGTCGTCGCAACTCGATCGTGACGTTGGCCGCGAAATTGGCCTGCTCGGCTATCCCGTTCCCGACGAGTTCGACGACGAAGGCCTGGGGTTGGCCACGTCGCTGAATACCGGACGGCTCTCGTCGATTCGCAAAGACGCCTTGGAGGTGATGCTCTCGATCGTTCCCGGCGAGAGCGGCGCACCGATCTTCCTCGCCGATACGGGCGAGGTCGTCGGCGTCGCCGAGTCACGCTTCGACGAGGAACGCAGCATCGGCTTTGCCGTTCCGATCGACGACGTCAAGAGGTTTCTGCACCGCTACGACGCCGCCCATGGATTCTAGTGAGGTGAAGCACGAATGATCGAGCGGTCGCCAATCCATTGGAGCGGTGGAATTTCGAAGAACCGAGCCAGCACGTTGAGGTGCGACGCGTAGCCCGAGCGCAGGCCGGCGAAGCGGCTCCAGGCCTCGTCGCGATCGTGCAGCTCGTAACCCGCGGCCTCGAGTCGGTCGCAAGCGTGGTCGAACTCCGCCCGCTCGATGCCTGCGCTCTCGTCGACGTTGCCCACGCGAAAGTATTTCGAGAGATCGCGCGTCGCGTGACGCCCGACGTTGTAGAATATCCGAGCTTGGCCGTCTTTGACGTCACGAACCGTCGTCATCATCAGCGTCGCCGCGTCGAGCAGCGTCCCCAGCGTGCCGATCCACGATTGATCGTCGTGGCTCGAGCGAAAGAAGGCCAAGGCTGGATAGGCGAGATGACTCTCCATCACTTGTGCGGCCCATCGCTGCGCGTCGATCATCAGCGGCGCGAGGTCGTCGCGCGTGCGCGAGTATCCCGCAATCGCGAGCAGATTCACGCCGCTGGGCGGCGCGCCCGCGCGCGCCCCGACCATAACGATGAAGGTCTCGCGCAGCTGAAAAGAGGCGAAGAGTGCGAAGAGATAGGCGGTCATGATCGAGAGGAACGAGAGCCCGGCGAGTGCCGCAAGGACCGAGACGAAGCGTGGACCGGCGGTATGCCCGACGACGTCGCCGAAGCCGATCGTGAGCAGCGACGTTCCCGAAAAGTAGAGCGTCGTTCCGAACGAGGCGTGCGCCGGGGCGATTCCGCCGCGCAATCCCCAGAGGACGAAGGCGAAGCCGAGGATCAACAGCGCGGCCCACACCCCGATCAGAAGGACCAGCATGAACGGGGCGAAGACGGCGAGCCAGTCCTCGCGAGGATCGGCTCGGTCACCGTAGAGACGCCAGGCTACGGATGGCCAGATTCGCCACATCCAGCGCCAGATGTAGAAGCTGACGCGGAAGCGGCGTCCGGTCGCGCGCGGCATGACGACCGTTTGGAAGACGTCGTTGAGCGTCGCCGCGATCGTCAACACTCCGAAAGCGATCGAGAGGACGTTCAACACCACCATCCAGTTGGGCTTCGGCGCAGCGGGGCGGCAAGCCGCCTTGAGTCGAATGCATTTTCGATGGCTCTCGTACTCGTCACCGGACCGGTTCGCTCGGGGAAGAGCGCGTTCGGCGCACGGCTCGCCCGCTCGAGCGGTTGCGAGGTAACCTACGTTGCGACGGCGGCCGGCGAGCCCGAAGACGCCGAGTGGCGCGCACGTTTGACGCGCCACGTGCGCGATCGGCCTTCGTCTTGGCGCACGGTCGAGACGGCGGGCATGACCCTCGATGCGCAGCTCGCGCTCTTCACGGAAGCGTCGCCCAGCACGTGCCTGCTGGTCGACGCGCTCGGCACCTGGTTGGCCGCGCGCATCGCGACGCGCATCGATCTGCTCGAAATCGATTATTCGGTGCTCGAGTCGCAGCTCGACGAAGAAGCCGCAGCGTTTGCCGAGGCGATGCTCGGCTCGCCCGCGTACGTCGTCGCGGTCTGCGAGCAGATCGGGTGGGACGTCGTACCGGTCGCGGCATCGGCGCGGCTCTTTCGCGACGTCATGGGCCGGATGGTGCAGCGCTTGGCCAAGCGCGCCGAACGCGTCTACCTCGTCGTCGCCGGCCACGCCCTCGACTTGCGCCAATCGGGCGAGCCGATCGATGCCGACTCATAAATGAGCGAAGCTCTCGTTCTCGTAACGTTTCTCTGCGCGGTCGTGATCCTGACCGTGCTCGCGAGGCGTTTCAACGTGCCGTATCCGATCGCGTGCGTACTCGGCGGCGCGTTACTCGGCTTCACGCGCCATCTTCCGCGGCCGCACATCGATCCCGATTTGATCATGCTGCTCGTCGTGCCGCCCTTGCTCTACAGCGCCGCTTGGGCGACCGATTGGTTCGAGCTCCGGCGTAACGCGGGGCCGATCGCGCTCCACGCGGTCGGTTTGGTGATCGTCACGATGGCGGTCGTCGCCGTCGTCGTCCATTACACCGTGCCCGAGTTTACTTGGCCGCTGGCGTTTCTACTCGGTGCGATCGTTTCGCCGCCCGATGCGGTCGCGGCCGAAGCGATCTTCGAACGGATTGCGGTCCCGCGCCGCACGGCGGCAATCGTCAACGGCGAGAACTTAGTGAACGACGCGACCGCACTGGTGCTCTACCGCTTTGCGCTCGCCGCCGCGGTCACCGGTCTCTTCTCGTTCGCGCAAGCGAGCGTCGCGTTCGTCGTCGTCGCGGGGGGCGGAATCGTCGTTGGCGTCGCCGCGGCGTTTCTGCTCGAGGGGGTGCTGCGTTATATCGGGCGCCTCGGCTTCGGCGACCCGATGGTCGCCAGCGTCATCTTTCTGCTCGCGCCGTTCGCCGCATATCTGCCGGCTGAGGCGCTGCACGTCTCCGGCGTACTGGCGGCGGTTTCGGCCGGCCTGCTTCTCGGGCGGCGGTCGACCGGCTTTATCGACTCGGAGACGCGCCTGCTCGGCTCGTCGGTTTGGCGTCTGCTCACGTTCGTTCTCAACGCATTCGCCTTTCTCTTGATCGGGCTTCAGCTGCCCTCGATCATCGAGTCGCTCGTACCGCACGTTCGAAACTACGCGCTATACGGTCTGCTCGTGAGCGTGACGGTCATCGTCGTACGGATCGCGTGGATCTTTCCGGCGGCCTACATCCCGCGTCTGCTGAGCCGGCGGTTGCGCGAGCGCGATCCGGGGCCGCAATGGCGAAACGTCGCCGTCCTGGCGTGGGCGGGGATGCGCGGGATCATCTCGCTGGCGATCGCCTTGGCGCTGCCCTACACGCTCGGCGATGAACCGTTTCCCGCGCGCACGGTGACCATTTTCTTCACCTTCTGCGTGATCTTCGTAACGCTGGTCTTGCAAGGGCTCACGCTCGGACCGCTGATCCGCTGGCTCGGCGTGACGGAGACGAGCCGGAGCCGTCGCCGCGAGACCGCGCTGCGGATTCGCGCGCTCGAAGCCGGCATGGCGCGGCTGCGCGACGACGGAGCGAAGCCGCGCAGCGTGCTGGAGCGCGAGATCGTCGAACGCATCCTCGCACAGTACCAGAACAGAATCGATGTGCTCCGGGGCAAAGCGAGCAAGGACGACGCGGACGAGGCGAAGGAGAGCCGGGTCGACCGCCGCCTGCAGAAGGAGGCGCTGGCAGCGGAGCGACTCGCGGTGCTTGCGATGCGCAGGGACGGTGAGATTCCCGACGAGATATTTCGCTCGATCGAGTACGACCTCGACCTCGCGAACTTACACTTGAGTTAAGGAAGCGCCGACGGGGTGCTGGAGGGGCCGGGCTCCGTTGGAGCGCTGACCGCGGGCGTTGCGCTCGCGACGGGCGCGGCGCTCGCCCCATTAGCGGCTGGTGTCGCGCCGGTTATCGGCGGCGAGCCTGCGGCCGCGGGGCTCGACGTGGGGGCGGGGGTCGGCGTCGGCAGGCGGGGCCAGCGTGGGCTGCCCCTGCGGCGCGGTGAGCGGTACGAGGCGGATAAATCCGATCGAGACGGTCGCGTCTTTTTCGATCGTCGCCTGCGCCGCTGCCGTCTGATAGGCGGCGGAGCGGGCGGTGACTGTCTGGTCTCCGACGACGGCGCGCAGGAGGAACGCGCCGTTGACGTCGGCGCGGATCGTGTAGATCGAGCCCACCGAGACGAGCGCATTTGGTATCGGACGGTTGGTCATCGCATCGAGGACCCGTCCGGTAACGCGCCCAAAATCTTGCACGCCGACCACGCTGGGCGGGGGCGAGCAGCCGTCGCCGAGCGCAAAAAGCAAGAGCATCCCCAAGACGGCGTACCGCATCACCGATTTTTACGGTTAACGAGGGCAGCGTCCCCCCGGTCCAATAATCGTGTCGTAACCCGCCAATACGCACGAGGACAGGTAAGAGCCGGCGCTTGTGAAAACTTTCACAAGCCATGAATCCCTACGGTCCGGTCGCAATCTACCTCTGCGTCGCGCTCGCGGCCGCCCTCTTCTTTACCGTCTTGCCGGGCCTGCTCGCTCGGCCAAGCCGAATCCGCACAAACGCGAAGCGTATGAGTGCGGGGTCGAGCCGACCTCGCCGGTCGCGGGACGCTTTCCGGTGCGCTTTTACCTGATCGCCATGCTCTTCGTCGTCTTCGACGTCGAAGCGGCATCGTTTTATCCGTGGGCAGTCCAGATGCACGCGTTACGCGTCTTCGGCTTGCTCGAGATGATCATCTTCATCATCGTGCTGGCGATCGGCTACGCGTACGTGTGGAAGAAGGGCGGTTTCGTGTGGCGGTAGCGCCCGGCCAGTTCATGCTGGCCCGGCTGGACGACGTCGCGCGCTGGGCGCAGAGCTCATCGGTCTGGCCGCTGACGATGGGCTTGGCCTGCTGCGCGATCGAGATGATGACCGTTACCTCATCTGAGTACGACATCGCGCGTCTCGGCTCGGAAGTTTTTCGCAGCTCGCCGCGACAGGCCGATCTGATGATCGTCTCCGGGCGCGTCGCGCAGAAGATGGGTCCCGTCGTCAAGCGGCTCTACGACCAGATGGCCGATCCGAAATGGGTCATCTCGATGGGCGCCTGTGCGAGCTCGGGCGGCATCTTCGACAACTACGCGGTCATTCAAGGCGTCGACACGATCGTTCCGGTCGACGTCTACGTTCCCGGATGTCCGCCGACTCCCGATGGGTTGCTCTACGCGGTCAACCTGATCCAGCAGCAAATCCGCGAGGGTGGTCGCGGCGGCATCTTGGCGCGCTCCTAACTCCGCCGCTCGAGGAACCATCATGCCAAGTACGCAAACTCCACCGATCGCCGGCGCCGCGATCGACCCGCCTAGCCTGCGCCCGCCGATCGACGACGCCGCCATCGAACGTGTCGACGTGGCCGCGCTTGCGCTCGCGTTTGGAGGCACTCAAGAACGAGGGCTACACGATGCTGCTCGATCTCGGCGGCGTCGATTATCTCGAGCGCAAGCCGCGCTTCGATCTCGTCTATCATCTGCTCAAGCTCGCCGCCAAGCCGGCCGGCGTGAACGAAGTCGGGACGCCGGCGCGCCTGCGCCTGCTCTGCGGCGTCGACGATGGAGAGCACGCCCCGAGCGTGATGGATCTTTGGAAGTCGGCCGATTGGGCCGAGCGCGAGATCTTCGATCTCTTCGGCATCGTCTTCGACGGTCACGCCGATCTGCGCCGCATTCAAATGCCCTACGACTGGGAAGGCCATCCGCTGCGCAAAGATTATCCGATGCGCGGGCCGGCGCGCGAACGTGCGCCGCGCCCCGACTTCGCCAACAAGAGCAACGTGGTCGCCGGCACGCCGCCCACGGGGCGTACGCTCGAAGCGCTGCAAGAGCAAGTGCGACGCGCCCGAGGTGACGAGTCGTGAGCGTCTCTGCCGTTCCGCTGACGCCCGAAATCGTCAGCCAAACCGAGAACACGATGGTGCTCTCGATGGGGCCGCAGCACCCGTCGACGCACGGCGTCTTGCAAATCATGCTGGAGATCGACGGCGAGAGCGTCGTCAAAGCCGAGCCTGAGATCGGATATCTGCACACCGGCATCGAGAAAACCGCCGAAGGCCTCTTTTGGTCGCAGGCTCAGACCGTCATCGAGCGCATGGATTACCTCGCTCCCGTCGTCGAACTCGCTCTGCTACGCGCTGGGCGTCGAGAAGCTGCTCGGCATCACCGATCGCATTCCCGAACGCGCCGCAGGTGATTCGCGTCTTGGCGATGGAGCTGACGCGCATCGCCTCGCACTGCGTATGGCTCGGAACGCACGGGATCGACCTCGGCGCGATCTCGGTCTTCTTTTACTGCTTCGACCTGCGCGAGAACATTCTCGATTTGCAAGAAGCCGCGGGCGGCGCGCGGATGCATCCCAACTACGTGCGCGTCGGCGGCCTCAACGGCGATCTGCCCCAAGGATTTCTCGACCGGCTCGACTCGCTAATCGAGAAGTTTCCCGGACGCATACGCGAGCTGCGCGGGCTGCTGCAAGCCAATCCGATCTTCCAAGATCGCACGATCGACGTCGGCATCCTCTCGCCCGAAGAAGCGCTGCAATGGAGCGTTACCGGGCCGAGTCTGCGCGCCAGCGGCATCGCCTACGACATTCGCAAAGCCTTTCCGTACACCGGCTACGAAACCTACGACTTCGACATTCCGACGCGGACCCAAGGCGACGCCTACGCTCGTTTTCTCGTGCGGCTCGACGAGATGGACCAGTCGATGCGCATCGTAGAACAGGCACGCCGCCGGCTCGACAAACCGGGCCCGGTCATGATCGACGATCCCAAGATCTCCCTTCCGCCCAAAGAGACGATCGCGCTCTCGATGGAGGCGTTGATCCATCACTTCAAACTCGTCAGCGAGGGCTTCCGCGTGCCGCCGGGCGACGTCTATCAGAGCATCGAGTCCCCGCGCGGCGAGATCGCGTACTACATCGTCTCCAACGGCGAGAACCGTCCGTGGCGCGTGCGCACTCGGCCGCCAAGCTTGTACAACCTGCAGGCGCTCAAGGGCATCGCTCCGGGCAACTTGATCGCCGATCTCGTTGTGATGATCGGCTCGCTCGATCCGGTTTTCGGTGAAGTCGACCGATGAGTTCGCTTAGCTCGGGAGCGCAATGCGGCGGTTCGGGGACGCTCGCTTTTTCGCGTCGTGCGAAAAAGCTGCTCGCCTCGTCGTCGCTCTCGCCCTCCGGGCTTCGCTCCTCCCTTCACACGCCCCTCACCGCCGCATCGCGCCCCCTCGCCGTTGAATCATCGGTTGGTAGTGGGATTGGCAGAAGCCGGGGCACGAGAACGTGACCGAGCGCGAAGAGAACTTTCCGGCGTTGCTCGAGCGGCTGAAGCCCGAATGCGAGCGGGCTGATGGCGCAGTACGAGCATAAGCGGTCGGCGCTGTTGCCGATCATGCATCTCTTTCAGGCGCACGAAGGATTCGTGAGCCGCGAGGCGATGCGCGCGGCGGCCGAGATGCTCGGCATCACGCCGGCGGAGGTCGAGGGCGTCGGTCTCGTTCTACACCCTGCTCTATCGCCGGCCGGTCGGAAAGTACATGCTCCAAGTCTGTCGCGGTCTCGCCTGCAGCATCAACGGCGCGGAGGATATCATGGCCTACTTCCGCGAGAGGCTTGGGATCGGTCACCTGCAGACGACCGACGATGGGCTCTTCTCGTACGAAGAGGTCGAGTGCCTCGCGGCTTGCGATCGCGCGACGTGCATGGAAGTGAACCTCGAGTTCGTTTACGATTTGACGCCGCAGAAGATCGACGAAATGTTGGCCGCGATACGGGGCGGGACGTACGCGGTCAAGCCGATGGCGCAGACCGATCCGCCCGGCCACACGTGGGCGATTCCGCAGGACGCGCAGATCGCGTCCGGGAGGAAGTCGCGGGGCGCGGTCGAGGTCGTCAGTCCGAACAACGCAGGCGGCGTCGGCGATCGCAGCGGGGTGATCATGCTCGATCACGTGATCAACGACGACGTCTATTTCTTCAGGGCGACCACGGAGCGCGCGATCGTCGATTCGCGCGCCGTCGTCGAAACGCTGGCCGAAGAGGGCGACCGTGCCAGTCACTAAGGTGCTGACCGCGGGCATCGGCGAGTTCGATCTGCGCAACATCGGCGTCTATCGCCAGCAGGGCGGATACGCGCAGTGGGAGCGCGCGGTGCGCGAGCTTAAGCCGGTTGACGTCCTCGACCTGACCGAGAAATCGGGGCTGCGTGGCCGTGGCGGAGCCGGATTTCCGACGGGACGGAAGTGGTCGTTTCTTCCCGCCGACAAAGAGCCGCGCTATCTCGTCTGCAACTGCGATGAAGCCGAGCCGGGTACGTTCAAAGATCACATGCTCCTCGAAGAGGCGCCGCATTTGGTGCTCGAGGGAATCTTGATCGGTGCCTATGGGATTGCGTGCCATCACGCCTTCATCTATATTCGCGGCGAGTTCAAACGCGGCTACGAGATATTCTCGGCGGCGCTAGAAGAAGCGCGCCAAGCCGGCTACTTCGGGAAGAACATCTTCGGCAGCGGTTACGACCTCGACGTCACGATCCAGCGCGGCGCCGGGGCTTATATCTGCGGCGAAGAGACCGGGCTGCTCAACTCGCTCGAAGGCAAGCGCGGCGAGCCCCGGCTCAAGCCGCCCTTCCCGGCGATCGCCGGGCTCTACGGGATGCCGACGGTGGTCAACAACGTCGAGACGCTGGCCTATCTCGTTCCGATCTTACGCAACGGCGCGCAGTGGTTTGCCTCGGTCGGCACGGAGCGCAGCAAAGGCTACAAGATCGTCTCCGTCTCGGGCCACGTGCGCAATCCGGGCAACTACGAGATCGCGCTCGGTACGACGGTGCGCGAGATCATCGAGCTTGCCGGGGGTCTGCGGCCAGGGCGAACGTTCAAGGCCGTGCAGCCGGGCGGCGGATCGTCGGCGTGCATCTTCGAGGATCATCTCGATTGGCCGTACGACTACGAGAGCATGGCGAAGGCCGGATCGATGCTTGGCTCCGGCGCCTTCGTCGTATTCGACGACACGACCGACTTCGTCAAGGCCGCGCACAATCTCGTGCGCTTCTTCGAGCACGAGTCGTGCGGCCAGTGCACGCCCTGCCGCGAAGCTGGAAGCTGGATGGAGCGAGTCCTCGAGCGCCTCGTGCACGGCCGCGGCGTTCCCGGCGATCTCGAGATGCTGCGCCGCGTCTCCGGTACGATTACCGGGCTGAATCTCTGCGCGCTGGGCGACTCGATCGAGCCGTTCTTGAAATCGGTGATGGTGCGCTTTCCCGAGGAGTTCGAGTCGCGCATCGCCCGGCGAAGCGGTTGGGCCGGCGGTATGAACGTCACGATCACCATCGACGGCGTGCCGGTAACCGTTCCGAAGGGGACGTTGCTGGTCGAGGCCGCCAAGTTGATCAAGCAAGAGATCCCGATCTACTGCTACCATACAAAGCTCGGCCCCGCGGGGCTCTGCCGCATTTGCATGGTGGAGATCGAGGGCATGCCGAAGCTGCAGATCGCCTGTAATACCGAGGCTACCGAGGGAATGGTGGTGCGAACGCAGGGCGACCGCGTCGAAGCGGCGCGCGCGATGGTGCTCGAGCTCTTCCTCGTCAACCATCCCTTGGATTGTCCGATCTGCGACAAGGGTGGCGAATGCGACTTGCAAGACTACGCGATGGCATATGCGCGCGGTACGTCGGACGTCGCGGATCCGAAACTGCGCAAGCCCAAAGCGGTGGATCTCGGGCCGACGATCGTCCTCGACGAGGAGCGCTGCATCGTCTGTCAGCGCTGCGTGCGCTTCGACGACATCATCGCCGACGAGCGTCAGCTGGTAGTGAAGGATCGTGGCGCCCGCGACATCATCGCGACGGCGACCGGCACTCCCTATCACCATAACTTTACCGGAAACGTGACCGAGCTCTGCCCGGTTGGTGCGCTGACCTCGAAGACGTACCGTTTCAAGTCGCGCCCCTGGGACCTGAACCGGACGCAGACCACCTGCACGCAGTGTGCGGTCGGCTGCCAGCAGTTCGCCGACGTGCGCTACGGCAATCTGCTGCGTACGATGCTGGTGGAAGAAGATCAGATCTCCGACGGCTGGCTCTGCGATCGCGGGCGGTATAACGTCGGCTTTTACGAATCTGCGGACCGGTTGACGCAGCCGCTCTACCGCAAAGAGGGAAGGTTCGTTCAGATCGGCTGGGACGACGCCTTCATTCTCTGGGCCAAGGCGATTCGCAACGCCCTCGCCTCGAACGGGGGCGCCGGCGTCGGCGCGATCGGCGGCGGGCGTTTGACGAACGAAGAGGCCTACGCTTTGCAGTACGTGTTCCGGATGCTGGGCGTTAAGAATCTCGATTGGCGTTCCGGACGGCAGCGCCAGGCAACCCCCGGTCTGCGCGGCGCGCCGCTCTCCGCGATCGAGCGAGCCGAGGCCATAGTCATCGCCGGAGAAGAGCCGGACGAGCGGGCCCCGGTTCTTTGGCTGCGCGTTCGCAAAGCGCAACTGCGCGCCGGGGCGGCGATCGTGCGCGCGGCGACGGCCGCGCAGGCTCGAGCCGCCGTCGGCGACGCGACGCGCGTTGCGTTGATTTGGGACGGCGCCGACCTCGATCTCGGACGAAGCTACGCCGACGCCTTTGCCGGCATAGCCGAGCTTTCGACGTACATTACCAGCGAGCAAGCTAACGCACGCGGCGCCGAAGCGATGGGCATGCTGCCGCGCAGCGGTCCTGGATACGTACCGGTCGAGGGCGGGCTGAGCGCGGCCGCGATGCTCGAAGGGGCGCGCGCCGGGAAGCTCGCCGCTCTCTCGATCTTCGCCGCGAATCCCGTGCGCAACGCGCCCAATGGCGCCGCGGTCGCGGAAGCGTTGCGCGCGATACCGTTTCTCGTCGTAAGCGATCTCTTCATGACCGAGACCGCGGAGCTGGCGGCGCTCGTGCTCCCGGCCAAAGGCGCGTTCGAGAAGAGCGGCACGACGCTGAATCTCTCCGGGGATCTGCTTCCGGTCAATCCCTCGCTGCAGCCACCCGAGTCGGTGCTCTCGGATTTCGAGATGATCGCGGGACTCGCCGAGCAGCTCGACGTCGCGCTGCCGTCGTTCGAAGAGCTCGACCGCGCCGTCATCGCGAACGCCGCGAAAGTGCCGGATTCGTTTACTTTTGGCGACGAACGCTTCGCCGCGCCGACGCCCGATGGCGAGCTCGTCGCGGCGCGGATTCTTTCGGGCGGCGGTACGTGGCAACACGATCCGTGGCTGAACGGATTGAGGGGGTAGCGCGATGCCGTTGTGGCTCGAGATCTTGATCAAATCTGCGGTACTGCTCTTCGTGGTGGTGACGGCGTTTGCGTACGTGATGCTGGCCGAGCGCAAGATCCTCGGATGGATGCAGCTGCGCCCCGGACCGAACCGGGTCGGACCGTGGGGGCTGCTGCAGCCGGCCGCCGACGCGGCCAAGCTGCTGCTCAAGGAAGACCTGACGCCCAATACCGCGGATCCGCTCCTCTATAAGCTCGCGCCGTTCATCTCGCTGCTGACGGCGTTTTCGGTCTACGCCGTCATCCCGTTCGGCGCGTCCGCCTCGGGAGCGACGTGGGTGATCGGCAACGTCAACGCCGGAATTCTGCTGATTCTGGCCATCGGGTCGATCGGCGTGTACGGGATCTGCTTGGGCGGATGGGCGTCCGGTTCGAAGTACCCGCTGCTCGGCAGCGTGCGCTCCACGGCGCAAATGATCAGCTACGAGTTGGCGATGTCGCTCTCACTGATCGGCGTGCTGATCCTTGCCGGGACGACGTCGCTGGACGGGATCGTCAACGCGCAGGCGCGCTGGTGGTTCTTCGTCCCGCAGTTCGTCGGCTGCGTGATCTACGTCATCACCGCCGTTGCCGAGACCAATCGGGCGCCGTTCGATTTCGTCGAAGCCGAGACGGAGCTCGTCGCCGGTTTCCACACCGAGTACTCCGGCATGCGCTTCGGTCTCTTCTTTATCGCCGAGTACGTCAACATGCTGACGGTCTCGTGCGTCGCGACGCTGCTCTTCTTCGGCGGTTGGAACGCGCCGTTCGGCTTGACGATGATCCCCGGCGTCGCCTGGTTCGTCATCAAGGTCGCGTGCTTTTTGTTCTTTTACATCTGGCTGCGGGCGACGCTGCCGCGGCTGCGCTACGACCGCCTGATGGCGTTCGGCTGGAAGGTGCTGCTGCCGGTGGCTACGCTCAATCTGGTCGTCACGGCGATCGTCGTGGCATATAAGGGGTGAGTGCGAAGGTGCCTGGACGGAAACGGCTCTATAACGTAGCGGCGATCCTCAAAGGACTCTCGATTACCTTCGGCTTCATGTTCCGCAAGCGCCCGACGATTCAGTATCCGTCGGTGAAGAAGCAGCACGCGCCGCGCTTTCACGGACTGCACGAGCTGCGCCGCTACGGCGACGGCAAAGAGCGCTGCATCGGCTGCGAGCTCTGTTCGAGCGTCTGCCCGGCCAATGCGATCACCGTCATCGGCGCCGAGAATAGCCCGGAGGACCGCCGCTCGCCGGGCGAGCGATTCGCCGCGCGCTACGAGATCGACGAGCTCCGCTGCATCTTCTGCGGAATGTGCGAGGAAGCGTGCCCGACCGATGCGATCGTGCTCACGCCGCGCTTCGAGATGGCCGATTTCCGGCGCGGCTCGTTCATCTACGACAAAGACCGGCTGCTGGTGCCGCCCGCGGCCGGCGTCGGGGCCGCGCCGGACGAGCGTCCCGGCGGAATTCCCGGCGACCTCGGCCGCGTCGCGGAGATCAAATCGACGGTCGACGTCGCGCGCGGTTACTCCGCAACCTGGCGAGGCGAGGTCCTCAAGACCCAGCGCAAAGGCTTGACCTTGCTCCGCAAGGAGAATGAATGATCGCGTTTTGGGTGCTCGCGACGTTCCTGATCGCCAGCGCCGTCTGGACGATTGCCGCGCGCAAACCGGTCTACAGCGTCGTCGCGCTGCTGCTCAACTTCGCGGCTCTCGCGATTCTGTACGTTACGCTTTCGGCCGA
This sequence comes from Vulcanimicrobiota bacterium, assembly GCA_963739845.1. Classification (GTDB taxonomy): domain Bacteria; phylum Vulcanimicrobiota; class Vulcanimicrobiia; order Vulcanimicrobiales; family Vulcanimicrobiaceae; genus Cybelea. The sequence goes on from CAVUBQ010000002.1 coordinate 1,619,749, forward strand.
GTTTCTGGCGGTAATTCAGATCATCGTCTACTCCGGCGCGATCCTGGTACTCTTCGTCTTCGTGATCGCGTTGTTGAGCAGCGGCGTCGCGCCGTTTGCCGCCGGGCCGAATCGGCTGCCGAAGATCTGGGTGCCGGCCGGCATCCTCGTCGCGGCGTCGCTCGGCTTCCTGATCTACGCGCTGGCCGGCGCCTTGATGCCGGCGGCGCCGCCGACCGGACCGGTCGGCAAGGCCGGCGTCTTCGGCAGCGTCGCCGACTTCGGCAAGGCGCTCTTCACGGTGCACTTGCTGCCCTTTGAAGTGACCGCGCTGATCCTGATGGTCGCAGTCATCGGCGTGATCACGCTGCGGCGAGCAGATGCGCGAGGCAATCTCGCCACGGGCGCAGGCCAAGGCCGACCGCGCGATGCGCGAGGCGATCCTGCGCGAGGGCAAGGGATAATGCCCGTTCCGATCGGCAACTACGTCGCGCTCGCCTCGGTGATGTTCTTCATCGGCGTAACCGGCGTGATCGTGCGGCGCAATCCGCTCGTCATGCTGATGAGCATCGAGCTGATGTTCAACGCCGCGAACTTGCTGCTCATCGCGTTCGCCCGGCTGTGGCTGCAGAACGTCGGCCACATTTTCGCCTTCCTGGTGATCACCGTTGCCGCCGCCGAGGCTGCGATCGGTCTGGCCATCATCGTCACCACCTTCCGCAGCGCGCGGTTCGTCGACGTCGACGAGATAAGGACGCTGCGTGGGTAGCGCCACGCACACGATCGGGGTGAACGGCTTCTATCCGCTGGTGATCGCCTTGTGGCTGCTGCCGCTCGCCGGCGCCGTTATCTGCTGGACGTTCGGGCCGCAGCTGCGCACGTTCGCCGGCTGGCTCGTCTCGGCAATCGTCGGTGCCTCGTTCGTCTTGGCGGTGGCCTCCTGGCCGGCCGGCGTGCAGAACGCAGGCGGAGCGCTGGGCGCGCATCAGTCGCTCTTCTCGTGGATGCCGGGCTTCGAGTTCGGGCTCTTGCTCGATCGGCTCTCGCTGCTTTGGACGTTCATCATTACCGGCGTCGGTTTTCTGATCGTCTTCTATTCGATCGGCTATATGGACGGCGACCGCGCCTTCGCGCGGTTCTTTGCCTACATGAGCTTCTTCCTCTTCGCGATGCTGACGCTCGTGCTCGCCGACAACTTCGTCGGGCTGCTCGTCGGCTGGGGCCTCGTCGGCCTCGCGTCGTACTTCCTGATCGGGTTCTGGTTCGAGCGGCCTTCGGCCGTCGCCGCGGCGCGCAAGGCCTTCGTCATCAACGTCGTCGGCGACGTCGGCGTGATGTTCGCGATCTTCCTGATCGTCGCCAACGTCCACTCGATCGGGTTTGGGGACGCCTTCGCGGCGGCCGGCACGTTCGGCTCCGGGGTGCTCTTCGCGATCTGCATCGCGCTCTTCATCGGCGCCGCCGCAAAATCGGCGCAAGTGCCGCTGCACACGTGGCTTCCGGACGCGATGGAAGGCCCCACGCCCGTTTCGGCGCTGATTCACGCGGCGACGATGGTCACGGCCGGCGTCTATCTCATCGCGCGTTGTGCGCCGCTGTGGAGCCGCAATCCCGATGCACAGCTTCTGGTCGGCACGATCGGCGGCTTAACGGCGCTGCTCGGGGCGGTGCTCGGCACCGCGCAATGGGATATCAAACGCATTCTCGCCTACTCGACGATGTCGCAGATCGGCTATATGATCATGGGGGTCGGCGTCGGCGCGTACGAAGGCGGCATCGCGCACTTCTTCACCCACGCGTTCTTCAAAGCTCAGCTCTTCTTGGGCTCGGGTCTGGTGATCCATGCGCTCGCCAACGAGCAAGACGTGCGCCGCATGGGTGGGCTGGGGAAGAAGATGCCGTTTGCTTTCTGGGTGATGCTCACCGGCGTACTCTCGATCTGCGGCTTCCCCGGTTTCAGCGGTTTCTTTTCGAAGGACCAGGTGATCTACGGCGCGCTCGTCCACGGCCATCCGTGGCTCTACGCAATCGGCGCGCTGACCGCCGGAATCACGGCATACTATATGTTCCGCTTGCTCTTCATCACGTTCTTGGGCGAGTATCGCGGCAACGTGGATCCGGCTCAGCTGGGAATCGCGCACGAAGCCGCAACCGGCGTGCCGCCCGACGAAGAGGAGGCACATCATCCGCACGCGCCTCCGTGGATCATGAACGCACCGGTCGCGATCTTGGTGTTGCCGACCGTCGCGATCGGCGCGGCGCTGATGTTCGGCGGCGAGAGTTCGCCATGGGCACGCTTCTTCGCGCCGCTCTTCTCGCAACAAGCGTTGCCCGGCGCGACCGTCATTCCCGCGATCTCCGAAGGCTTGACCTCGGCGATCGTCTTCCTCCTGGTTGCGATCGGTTTCGCGATCGCGTGGCGGCGCTACGCGACGCAGAGCGCGCGCGCTAACGCGGTCGAGCGCCTCCGCGGCGAGGCGGAACGGATGCCGAAGGTGCTGACCAACCTCTTCTACTTCGATGCGGCAATCGATCTGGTCTTCGTGCGCCCGGCTCAGCTGCTTGGCGACCTCTTCGGCCGCGTGCTCGATCCGAGGGTCCTCGACGAGGCGGTGCGCGACGTCGCATTTTGGGCGCGCTGGCTGGGCACGCTCGTACGCTCGTTCCAGACCGGTCTCGTGCGGGCGTACGCGCTGATCCTGGTCTTTGGCGCCGCGTGTTTCATCGTCTACTACGCTTTGGCAGCAGGGGTGCGCTGATGCCGCTCGTCCTCGTCACCATCGTCCTTCCGATCGTTGCCGGCGCGCTGCTCTTCCTTCTACCGCGCGACGATCGCCGCATCTCGCGTGCGCTCGGCACGATCGTGGCGGCGGTAACGATCGTTACCGTGATCGCCGGCGGCGAGCAGAGCTGGAGTTTCCATTGGCTGGCCCGCCCGTTCGTCTCGGCCTTCCACTTCGGCGCAACGCCGCTCTCGTTCTGGATCGCCCTGCTGTTGACGCTTTCGACGGCCTGCGCGATCGCGGTAACGAACGTTCCGCGGACGCGTAACTTCGTCGCCCTGATGCTGCTGCTCGAAGGAACGATGCTCGGCCTGTTCTTAGCGCGCGATCTTCTGGCCTTTGCGCTATTTTGGGATTTCATGCTCATTCCGGTCTTCTTTGCGCTGACCGGCTGGGGCGAGCATCCGGCGACTGCGTGGCGCTATTTCATCTATAACTTTGCCGGCGGCTTGACGCTGCTGCTCGCAACCGCGGCATTCGGCGTGATCGACGGAACGACCGACGTGATCGGACGCAGCGGCGCTCACTTTACCGGCGGCTGGGCAGCGTGGATCTACGCCGGCTTGGCTTTTGCGTTCTTGGTGAAGACGCCGGTCTGGCCGCTGCACACCTGGATGCCGCCGACCTACAGCTCGCTGCCCTCGCCGATGGTCGCCGTGGTCTCCGCAGTTCAATCCAAAGCCGGGCTCTACGGCTTTATCGCGATCGCCGCGGCGCTGATGCCCGAGGCGGTGCGCGCCTACGCCACGCCGCTTGTCGTGCTCGGGGCGATCTCGCTGATCTACGGCGCGGTCGTCGCGCTCGTGCAAAACGACAGCAAACGAATCGTCGCCTATTCGTCGCTCTCGCACCTCGGGCTGATCGTGATCGCGATCGCGAGCGGAAACCAGCTGGCGATGCAGGGAGCGCTGGTCTATATCATCGCGCACGGGCTCTTCTCGGCAGCGCTCTTTCTGCTGCTGGGCTACGTGGAGGAGCGCGAGGAGACGCGGTCGCTGGCACGTCTGGGCGGTTTGGGTTGGAAGAATCCGCGCCTGGCCGGAGCGCTTTGCATCGCCGCGCTCGCGGCGCTCGGACTACCCGGGCTGGCGGGATTCGCCGGCGAGCTGATCATCCTCGATCGGCGTATTTCAGGCGGGCTACGTTTGGGCGGTGATCGTCGCGTTGGTTGCAATCGTCCTCGCCTCGGCGTACATGCTGCGCCTCTACCAGGATCTGATGAACGGACCGCAAGTCGAAGACCTGCCGGTGCGCCGCGACTTGACTTGGGCCGAGGGGCTCGCCGTCGCGCCGCTCTTGGCGGCATTGGTTATCGTCGGCGTCTATCCGAAACCGCTGCTCACCTCGACCGGCGTCGTGACCACGCAGACGGCGCAGCAGCCATGACGCAGCCGTTTACCAACGCCGATTGGGCTTCGCTCATCCCCGTAAGCGTTCTGGCGATCGCGGCGCTCGTCGTGCTGATCGTCGATCTCGTCTCGGGCCGGCGCGAACACCGATACGTTTTGATCGGCATCGGTCTGGCCGGTACAATCGCGGCCGGCAGCTTCGCCGGCCGGCAGTTCGGCCACAACCACGACGCGTTTTTTGGAGGATTCGTCACCGGCGGCTTCGCCAGCGTCTTCGAAGAAGTAATCCTGATCGCGCTGGCGGGCTCGTTGATCCTGTACGGGGGACTTGGATCGGCGCAGCGCATCGCCGGAACGACGGCGATCATGATGTGGAGCGCGTGTGGGGCGATGCTGATGGCCGGTGCGGCCAACCTCATGATGATCTTTCTGGGCCTCGAGCTGCTCTCGCTCGGTCTCTACGCGCTCTGCGCCGCGGTCGACCGCGCGAGCGCGCGCGAGTCGGCGCTCAAGTATCTGATCCTCAGCTCGACCGCGACCGGCTTCTTGCTCTTCGGCATGGCGCTGCTCTTCGGCGCGACCGGAAGCGTCGAGCTCGCCGCGCTGGCGAGCCCTGCGCTGGCCTCCAATCCGCTCTTCTGGATGGGTGCCGGCATGTTTCTGATCGGGATCGTCTTCAAGCTGAGCCTCGTGCCGTTCCACACGTGGACGCCCGACGTTTTCCAAGGCGCGCCGCTGCCCGTGACCGCGTTCATGAGCGTCGCGACGAAGGCAGGCACGCTCGCTGTTTTCCTGCGCTTCATCTACGCGGCGCTGCCGCCCGGCGTCAGCGATCGCCTTTTGCTGCCGGTATGGATCATTGCCGGAATCTCGATGATCGTCGGCAACGTCGGGATGCTCGCACAGGACGATTTGAAACGACTGCTCGGGTATTCCGGCGTCGCGCAGATCGGCTACATTCTAACCGGCGTCGCCGGCGGCAGACCGCTCGGCCTGCGCTACGCGATGTACTATCTCACCGCCTACGCATTCATGAACTTGGGCGCGTTTGCCGTTGCTGCCGCGATCTCGGGCGAGAACGAAGAAGGGTCGCGCCTGAGCAGCTATCGTGGTTTGGCGCGCCGCCGTCCGTGGCTCGCGGCGATGATGACCGTCTTCTTGCTTGCCCTAGCCGGGCTTCCGCCGACCGCCGGATTCCTCGGTAAGATTCTGATTTTGGCCTCCAGCCTGGCCACCGATTATCTTTGGCTCGGCGTCTTGCTGATCATCGGCACGGCCATCTCGCTCTACGCGTACGCGAAAGTCGTTCGCGCGATGTACGAAGGGGAGGAGGCTAACACCGCGGGCGATTTGCGTCCGTTCGTCCCGCTCGCCTGGGCAAGCGCCGGCCTCTGCGCGCTGGCGCTGGTCGCGATGACCTTCTATCCGCTGATCCCCAGCAACGTTCTCCCGCTCGTCCGCTGATCAGGCTGCGGGACGGGCCTGCTTGCCTGGTGCCCGTCACGCCACCTCTGGGTAGTGCGCTATAGTAGTGGTGAGGTACCAGCCGATGACTCGTCCCACGCTCTCCCTGGCCTTGATCGTCCTCTCGCTGGCGATCTTTCTCTCCCCCCGGCCGGCGATCGCTCAGACCGTGTTCGTCGAGGGCACGGAGCACGCGGCCGTCGACCAGCAGGTGGCGATCATCTACGCCCGCGAGCTGATAGCGGCCGGGCAGATGGATGCGGCGGTCGCGCAACTGGCTCAGTTCGTAGCGACGCACCCCGATGCAACCGATGCAGCGCGATTTCTCGGCGATCTCTACTATCGCCAAGGGCACTTCGATCAGGCCGAAGCGGTCTACCGGAGGTTGCTCGGGACCAACCAGCACGACAAGGAGACGCACAACCGCCTAGGCGTGGTCTATGCGACGCAGAATCGCGTCGACGCGGCGATCACGGAGTTCGACAACGCGCTGCCGGGAACGGATTCGATTCGCGATCTCGTCCTGCTCCATCTGCGTAAGGGTGATTTGCAGCAGTACGAGGCGCAGATGGCCAGCACGGCTGCGAGCAACCCCAACGATTCCGACATTCAGGAAGAGCTCGGCGAGATACTCGAGACGATCCATCGTCCCAACGAGGCGGTCGTGTACTTCAAGCGCGCGCTCGATAGCGACGCGAACTCGATCGCGGCGCTCAACGGACTGGGCATGGCCTATCTCGACATGCATCAGACGGCCCAAGCAATGCAGTATCTCAGCGACTGCCTCAACATCGATCGAGCCAACTACGCCTGCCTCGACAATTTCGGCGTCGGACACATCCAGCAAAACCGGTACGGCGCCGCGCTCGACGATTTCACCAAGGCCCATCGCCTGGAGCCCGAACGCCCCGAAGCGCTCGTAAACTTCGGCTATCTCGCCGACCTCCGCGGCGACTGGAAACGGGCGGTGACGTATTACGTCGACGCGATTGCGGTCAATCCGTACGTGCCCGAGTCGTACGTCAACCTGGGAATCGACTACGAGCACAACGGGCTCTACGCGCTCGCTCAATCCGCGTTGCTCAAGGGCGTCGCGGCCGCGCCGTACGACGGCCGCGTTCGTTATCTGCTCGCGCGGGCCTACGTCGCGGAAGGGCAGAAAGCGCTGGCCCTGGCGCAGCTCAAAGCCGCCGAAGCCTCACTCGATCCCGACGTCTCGCAGATCGCAAAGGAAGAATCGGAGCGGCTCAACGCGGCTCCGCAGATCGCTCCGCAGTAGCGCCTACTCTCTGGCGATGCAATCGATCTCGACCAGCGCGCCGCGCGGGAGAGCGGCGACCGCGACGGTCGAGCGAGCCGGCCTGTTTGCGCTGAAATAACGCTCGTAGACCTTATTGACTGCGGCAAAATCGTTGATGTCGACGAGAAAGATCGTCGTCTTGATCACGTTGGCGTATTCGAAGCCGGCCGCACAGAGAACCGCTCCGAGATTCTCGAGGACGCGCTCGGTCTGAGCGGCCGCGTCGGGGCCGACCATCTCGCCGGTCTCGGGGTCGAGCGCGATTTGGCCGCTGCAGTAGAGTTCGTGCCCGCACAGGATCGCTTGGCTGTATGGCCCGATCGGTTTGGGCGCGTGCGGCGTAAGAATGTGCTGCTCTTCTCGCATCGACGCTACACCGGAAGCGGCTCGTCGCGCGACATCGTGCCTTTGAAGGACATCGGAGCCTCCTCGATGCCGAAGTTCGCTCTGTAGAGCGCGTCTATCTGCTCGAGCTCCATTGCGTTTAGCGCCGGCGAATCGACCGCGGTCGCGAACTCGTGCAGTTGCGCGCGATCGTAGATGTTCGGCAGAACCGAAACGACGCGCGGCTCGGTCAACAGCCATTGTATTGCCGCCTGGCCGAGCGTGCGCCCGGGGCGTTCGAGGAAGCGCAGGCGCTCGACTTTCTGAACTCCGTTGACCAGCCACTCGTGCGGACGATGGCTGCGGTGGTCGTTCTTAGGAAACGTCGTTTCGAGCGTGTAGTGGCCCTCGAGCATCCCGCTCGAATGCGGCACGCGAATCATATACCCGGTGCCGGCACCGGCATCGTATGCGGCACGGATCTGTTCGTCGCCGGGATATTGCTCGAGCATGTTCCAGATGATTTGGAGACTGGGAACGTTGCGTCGGCGCACCGCGTCGACGCCCTCGTAGAGCCAGCCGATCGCCGGTCCGAGCGCGACGCCGTAGAGCCGGATCTTCCCTTCGCGCTTCAACGCTTCGAGCAGTTCCCAGAGCGCATCGTCATCGATTTGTGCCATGCGCGCGTTGTGCATCTGGTAGATATCGACGTAATCGGTCTCTAGGCGGCGCAACGACGCTTCGAGCGCCTTACGCACGAAGGCGGGCGAGAAGTCTTGCGGAAGCTCGGCCTGGCCGCGGCGCATTTCGGCGCTGCCGGCGAAATCGTATCCAAACTTGGTCGCATAGACGACGCGATCGCGCCGGCCGGCGAATGCCTTGGCGAGCTGTTCCTCGCTCCGACCGTTGCCGTAGGTGTCGGCGGCGTCGTAGAGTGTGATGCCGAGATCGTGCGCCGCTCGCAGCATCTCGACGGCCTCGTCGTCGCTCTTGTGGCCCCACCAGCCGGTGGCCGTCGTCCAGAGGCCGAACCCGACCTCGCTTACGGTTACGTCGCTCTTCGGGTAGGCCCGGTACTTCATGCCAGGGCCTTCTCCGTCTGCGAGGCTAACACTCCAAAGCATGGAGAGAGACGCCGACTTGCGGGGCGACTTTGCGAGAGTCGGAGCGTGGATCGAACGCGTACTTCGAGCACCCCGAGCTGTATCGCGTCATGCCCAGCGTTCGTCCGGGCGAGGTGGCCGCGGCGCTCCCCGCGCAGGCTCCCGAGCTCGGCGAGCCGTTCGAACGGATATTCGAAGACTTCGAGCGGATCGTCGTACCGGCTACGACGCATTGGAACCACCCGCGTTTCTTCGCGTACTTTGCTACCAGCGCGGCGCCGGTCGCCGTCGTAGCCGAGGCGTTGGCCGCCGCGCTCGACGTCAAGGCGATGCTCTGGCGCACTTCGCCGGCGGCGACGGAGCTCGAGGAAGTGACGATGCGCTGGCTGGGGCGGTTGCTCGGCCTTGCGGCGGAGTGGACGGGAATCATCTACGATACCGCCTCGATCGCCGGGTTCACCGCGCTGGCCGCGGCGCGCGAGGCGATCGATCCCGAGATTCGTGAGCGTGGCATGAACGGGCGGGACATGCCGCCGCTGCGTCTCTACGTAACCGGCGAGACGCACTCGCACGTCGAGAAGGCGGCGATCGCGTTGGGCATCGGGCAGCGCAACGTCGTGCGTGTGGCATGCGACGCAGAGTTACGCATGGATGCGGGCGCGCTCGACGCGAGCGTGCGCGAGGACCGTGCCGCCGGCCTGCGGCCGATGGCGGTGGTCGCGACGGTAGGAACGACGTCGACCACGTCGGTCGATCCGGTGCGCGCGATCGCCGCGGTCGCGCGCGACCACGAACTCTGGCTGCACGTGGACGCGGCCTACGCGGGGATCGCCGCGATCGTTCCGGAGTTCGCCTCGTTGCTTGATGGCGTGGACCTCGCCGATTCGTTGGTGGTCAATCCTCACAAGTGGATGTTCGTACCGATGGACTGCTCGGTGCTCTTCGTGAAGGACGAGTCGATGGTACGGCGGGCGTTCGCCCTCGTCCCCGAGTATCTCACCACGCCCGAAGCTGCGGTGAACTACATGGACTACGGGCTGCAGCTCGGCCGGCGCTTTCGTGCGCTCAAGCTGTGGTTCGTGATCCGCCGGCTCGGCGCCGAGGGGATTCGCGAACGCTTGCGCGCGCACATTGGGCTGGCTCAGGAGTTTGCGGAGTGGGTCGACGCCGAGCCGGCGTGGGAAGTGCTCGCGCCGCATCCGCTTTCGGTCGTCTGCTACCGCTACGCTCCGCCCGATACGGACGACGCCCAGCGCGACGCGCTCAACGAACGAATCCTTCATGCGGCCAACGCAACCGGCGAGATATTCATCTCGCATACGAAGATCGGCGGCCGGTACGCGCTCCGGCTTGCAATCGGGAACCTGCGCACGCAGCGCAGCGACGTCGAACAGGCGTGGGAGATTCTAAAACGAGAAGCCCGGCTCGCGGAGTCGACGCGATGCTGAAATCCTGGGCGATCTGCTTGGGAATCGCTCTCCTTTATTGCTTGGGCTTCGGTTGGGGGCGCTACGCTCCGGCCTTTATCCGGGAGCCGTCGTTGGGGCCGAAGCTCTTTGCGCTCGGCACGCTTAGCGGCGCACTCAACGCACTGGTGATCGTCCCCATCGTCGCCGCCGGCGCAGCCGTGCTCCTGTGGCTCGTTCCGCGCTTCAAAGATCGGCTGCGCGAGCACGAGGCCGGCGTGGCTCTGGCCATCGATCCTCGTCTTGGGCATTGTGAGCGGAGTGGCGACGAGCGGTCTCGGCCGCAGCCACTAGCGGAGCAAGCCGGAGACCAAGTTCACGACCAGCGCGACGAGCGTCGTGTAGTAGAAGAACGCTATGAGGCCTTGCAGCAGGACGACCGATCGAACGCTTCGAGATGTGACCTGCACATCGGAGACCTGAAACGTCATCCCGACGACCAGCGAAAAGTAGGCGAAGTCCATGAACGCGAGGTCGGCGCCCCCCGGGAAATTCAATCCGGGGTCCTTTGGTGCCGCGCCGCTTCCCGCGCGATGGTACAAGTGAGCGTATCGGAAGATAAAGATTGTGTGGATCAACAGCCAGCCCAGTGCGACGGCCGCGAAGGCCAAGCCGTCGATCGACAGTTCCTGCGCGTACGGGAGGTTATGCGGACCGTGCCCGAGCACGTTGAACGCCGCGACGATTCCGAAGACGACGGCCGAAATGGCAATCCAGAAAACCGCGTTCCGGCCGGGGTCCTCTTCGCTGGCAAGTGCCTTTGTCTCTTGCGGCGTCGACCGTACGACGAGGCTCGCATACCAGGCCAACAACGAGACTACCGCGATGTCGTAAGCCGCGACTACGCGAACCAGGGTCGGCATCCACGTCGGCGCCAGCGCCGCGAGCAGCGCGAACGCGCCGGCCGCCACCGCGACTGCCGCGACGATCGGCATCAGGGCCCGGCTCTTCATCGATCCATCAATACAACCGCAGGTATTGATCGCGTTCCCAGGGATGGACGGCGCGGCGGTAGCGCTCGTACTCTTCGAGCTTTGCGTCGCGAAACGCGTGGTAGAGATGGTCGCCAAGCGAACTGCGCACGACGGCGTCGGCGTCGAGCTCGCTAATCGCTTGACGCAGCGACTTCGGCAGCGTGCCGATGCTGCGTTCGCGGCGTTCGCGTTCGCTCAGGTCGTACGTCGACCCGACGAGCGGCGGCCCGGGGAGCGTGGAACGCGCGATGCCGTCGGCGGCCGCCCCGATCAAGACCGCTAAGGCGAGATAGGGATTGCAAGCCGGGTCGGGGCTGCGCATCTCGATACGCGGCAACTGCTGCCCCGGCGGAACGCGTACGAGCGCGTTCGCGCTTCGCTCCGACCAGACCGTGTAGATCGGCGCGTCCCAGGCGGCGACCAGACGTTTGTACGAGTTGACGGTGGGATTGCAGATCGCCGTCGTCGCCGGCGCGTGCGCCAGCAGACCGCCGACGATGTAGAGGGTCGACTCTTCGTCGCTCTCACCGGTCAGCTGGAAATCCACGTGGAGTCCGCTGCCGGCGCGCTCCTCGACCGGTTTCGGCATGAACGTCGCGTCGAGGCCGAAATCCGCCGCGACGTGCTTGGCGATCGTCCGCACGGTGAGCGCGTGGTCGGCGGCGGCGAGCGGATCGTCGTGCGCGACGTCGATCTCGTGCTGGCCTGCACCGTGTTCGTGATGCGCCGACGAGATCGGCACGCCCATCGCGTGCAGAGCGGCGACGATCGCGTTGCGCGCCTCTTCAGCCCGATCGTTGGCCGAAAAATCGAAGTACGAGCCGACGTCCGACGTACGCGTCGAGGCAATCTCTCCAGCGGCTTGCTCGAAGAGGTAGAATTCCATCTCCAGCCCGATCCGCTGACCGGTCAGCGCCGGCGCGCTCTCGATCGCGCGACGCAACGTCGTGCGCGGGCATCCCTCGAAGGGCGAGCCGTCGGGCATTGCGATATCGCAGATCAGCCGTGCCTCGCGTCCGTCCGGCGCCGCACGCCACGGATAGACCGCAAAGGTCGACGGATCCGGGCGAAGGAGCATGTCGAGCTCCTCGCCGCGCACGAAGCCGTCGATCGATCCTCCGTCGAAGGTGATGCGTCCGTCGAGCGCGGCTTCGAGTTCCTCGACCGGGATCGAGACGTTCTTGCTCACGCCGAAGATATCGGCAAAGACCAGACGGACGAAGCGTACGTTCTGCTCGCGCGCGAGCTTGGCGACCTCCCGCTTTGCGGAGGGCCGGCGCCGTGGTTCAGGTCGAGTCGTGGAGTTCATCGATTGCAACCGCCAAACGGAGAGTGAGCTGATCGTGCGACGTATCGAGCGAGCGCCCGGAGATCTCGGCGATCTGCCGCAAGCGATAGAAGACGGTGTGGCGATGGACGTGCAACGCCTCCGCCGCCGTCTTCACGTTTTGGCCGAGCCGGAAATAGAGCTTGAGCGTTCGTTCGAGCTCGGTCTGGTGCTTCTCGTCGTAGAGGCGCAGCGGGGCGAGCGCTTCGGCTGCAAAAGCCCGAAGCCGTTCGACGTCCGCTCCCTCGTAGATCAATGGATAGGCGCCAAGCTCTTCGTAGGCGGCAACGTGGCCGCTGCCGTAGATTCGCCGCCCGATTGCGAGCGCGGCTTGCGCCGTAGCCGCGCCGGCATGGAGACTCAGCAGCGTCTCGACTCTGCCGATTCCGCCCGAGATGCGCAAATGTCCCTTGCGCTTTGCGGCGCTCTTCGGCAAGAGGCTCGCCGCGGTTTTGGAATTGCTGGCGTCGATCGAGCGAATCGCCGGAACGAAGATCAAGAGCGAAAAGCCTTGCTCGAGAAAGCCGAGATCGGCATCGTCGCTGCGGAAGGCGTCCGATGCTAGCGCGCGCAGCTCCGCCGTATCGACTGCGCCGCGAGGCGGGTCGACCGCTTCGGCTTCGAGAGCGACGGTCAGATACGACGGGGCGAGAGCGATGCCGCGCGCCGCTCCCTCGTCACGCGCGGCGTTCGCATCGTGAAACGTTCGAGCGAGCAGGGCCTCCCAGAAGCTGCCCCGGCCCTCGCGCAACGCAGGCGCATCGCGACCGAGCTCGACGCCGATCGCCGCCGCGGTCAAGCGTAGAAGCAGATCGGCTTCACGCGCCGGTCCATTAGCGAAGAGCGAGAGCCAACCGACGTGCGCGTTTCCGGAACACAGGCGCGTCGCGCGCCCCGGAGCTCCCGATTCGACGACGTTGCGCGCACTCGACGGAATCGGTCCCGACCCGGCGGCAGCGATAGTTCCGCCAGCGCGCGTCTTCAACCAAGACGCCGCCGCCCGCGGCGCGAGCCAAGTGCGCCGCGAGCGCTTTAGCGCCTCCTCCCGAGGCGGAGATCCGCGCGAGAGCCTCGGCGAACTCGACGATCTCCTCCGGCGTCACGGTGCGGCGCGTTGGGAATGATGCCGTGCGCTGAATCGCGGCAGTTTCTTGGCCACGTCGTCCGGCATGATCGCATCGATCGCGTCGTCGACGGTGACGATGCCCAGCATCTTTCCGGCGTCGTCCACCACGGGTACGGCGAGCAGGTCGTACTTGGCGATCGTCGACGCGGCGTCGACCGCCGACGCGTCCGGCGCGACGGTCACCAGATCGGTCTCCATGATCCGTTCGATGAACGCGGTCGGCAGCGCGAGCAGAAGCGTGCGCAGCGAAAGTGCACCGAGCAGATGGTCGTCCTTGTCGAGCACGTACAGGTAGTAGATGAACTCCGACGCCGGTGCGATCTCGCGAATCTTTCGAATCGTCGCCTCGGTCGTGCGATGCGGATAGATCCAAACGTAATCGGTAGTCATCATGCCGCCGGCCGTATCCTCGGGATATTTGACCAGCTCGCGCAGCTCTTGTGCGGTATAGGCGCTCATCTCGGCAAGCAGCTCCGACTGCTGCTCTTCCGGGAGCTCGGCGAGAAGATCGGCGGCGTCGTCGGCGTCCATCTCCTCGATGATGTCGGCGGCGCGTTCGGTGCCGATATCCTCGATCAGGTTCTTCCGCGTTTCGGCGTCGAGGTGTTCGAAGGCGTCGGCCGCCGTCTCGTCGTCGAGCTGACCGACGACTGCAGCCGCCTCGCGGGCCGAAAGGTCGCCGATGATCTCGGCAAGCTCCGATGGATGGAGGCGCGCGAGCCGGCTCTCCTTGACCGAGAGACGCACCTGCGACGGGTTGACCTCGCGAATCGGCGCGACCGAGTCCCACGCGATCATCGATCGCGGAACGTTGCCCATACGCGAGAGCCAGCGTTTGCCGAACGATCGTAGACCGAGCCGGCGCAGAAGACCGGCGAATCCAACGTCGGCGGCGACGACGCGCAGGCGTCCTCCTGCGTTGGCGACCTCGATGTCGTTGATCCGCACGACCTTGCGCCCGTCCACGTCGACGATCTGCTTGTCGAGCAGATCCGCGACCAGATAGAGTTCTTCTTGTTCGGCGGGGGCCGGTTCGGTCGGCGCGATCGTAAGCGCCACGCTCCCGTTGCGATCGACGTCGGCGACCGTTTCGATCGGCGCGAAACGCAGGCCGCGCGAGGTCTTGATCACGAGGCCGTCGACTTGCGGAAAGACGGCGTCGGGCTTGCCCACGACGAAATCGGTCACCTTGCCGATCGGCAGGTCGTCGATCGTCGCTTGCCGCCCGACTAGCTCCGAGATGAAGCCCTCCGTGAACGCCATACCGCGGCGGTTAGGCAAGCCCCGCTGAAAACCCGCCCGTTTTCGAAGCGAAAGGGCTTACGCAGCCACCGGAGCACGGTGCATCCACGCGCCGTCGAGCAGCTTCCACTGGGTCAGCAGCAAACGCACCGTCCAAGCAGCGATCCAGCCGAGCGGAACGCTATAGAGGCCCAAGTGCAGATGCTCGATCCCGATCCACGCGAACGGAATGACGAGCGCACTACACAAGATTCCGACCGTCATTGAAAAGCGCGTATCGCCCGAGGCGCGTATGGGCGCCAGCGAAACCATTGCCCAACCCTTGAGTGGGAGCGTAAGCATGTGCACGGCTAGCGGCAGCGCGGCGAGCGACGCAACTGCCGCATTCAACGTGAAGAGATAGGCGAGCGGCCATGCGAGCGCAGCGGTTACGATGCCGGCGAGCGTCGTTACGACGAACGAGAAGCGGCGCGCGCGTTCGAAGAAGGAGCGGGCACCCTCAGGGTCTCGCGCGCCGAGACGCTGCCCGATGACGATCTGCGCCGCGTACTGCAGCGGGCCGGGCACGACGAAGGTCAAGTCGGAGACGACGTTGAGCGCGCGAAACGCAGCAATGGTCATCGCTCCCAGCGGCGCGAGCATCGCGACGATGAAGATGTCGGGCGCAGTGACGCCCAAGAGGAAGATCGCTTCGGGAAATCCGAGCTGCGCGCAGCGCCGAGCGAGCGGCCACGAGAGCGTCAGCTCGGAGAAGACGCGGTACTCCGGCCTGCGCGCGACGTAGAAGAGCGCATACCCGGCCGCGATCGTCTCGGAGAGCAGCGACGAAATTCCGGCACCGACGATTCCTAGCGGATGGTGCGTCCACCAGCCAAGTCCGAGCATCAGCAGCAGCGGAATGTGCACGAGGTTGACGACGACCAGCACGAGGATGCCGATCTGCCGGTTTCCAGCCGCGCCGAGACCGACGATCACCACGCCCGAGATCGCGATCGGGAGGATCGAAACGCAGCGCAGGATGACGTAGACGGCGCTGGCATGAGCGCTGGCAAGGTTGCCGATCATCGCGTGGATCGCGGGACCCGCTCCGATGAGGCTCGCGACGATCGCGAGCACCCCGACCAGAAGCGGGACGATGACGCCGGCCCGAACGGTCCGCGCGAAGCCGTCGACGTCGTGCGCGCCGATGCGCTGCGCCGCGACGATCGACGTGCCGCTTAAAAAGCCGGAGATCGTGAAGACGATCGCGATGAAGAGCGCGTTGGCGGCGGTCGCTCCGGCCAACGCGACGGTGCCGAGGCTGCCGATCGCAATCGTGTCCACGGTTCCGAGCAGCTGGTCGCCGAGCATCTGAACGGCAACCGGAAGCGAAAGGCGCCGGAACGCGGCGCCAATTCGGGTGTGGTCGACGATCATCGTGGCCGCGTCCATTTGCCCTCAGCGAAGGGCGTCGAGGGCCTTGAAGAAGGCGTCGATCTCCTGCTCGCCGGTGTAGAAATGCGGGCCAACGCGGACTCCGCAGCCGGGCCGGTAATCGACGAAAACACGTTGCGCGACCAGCTCGCGGCAAGCTCGCTCCGAACCGTCGAAGTCGATCCCGATCCAGCCGGTCCGCCGCTTTGCTTCGAGCGGCGTGTTGACGCGCAGGCCCCGCTCGAGCGCCATGCCTGCGAGCTTATCGGTCAGACGCACGTTATGTTCGCGAATGCGCGCGATGCCGAGCGACGCGATCATCTTGTGTCCGGGCCGAGCGGCCATGTACCCGGGAATCGAGGGCGTCCCATTTCCGAAACGGTACATCGTCGGGGCGTGCACCATCGGGGCCGCTTCGAACGCGAACGGACGCGCGTGCGCCATCCAACCGGTGATCGCCGGGCGAAAGCGCTCGAGCAGCGACGGCTTGACGTAGATCCACGCGCATCCGGGTCCGCCGCAGAGCCACTTGTGCGATCCGCCGGTTACGAGATCGAGATCCCATTCGGTAACGTCGTAGGGGTAGACGCCGGTCGTTTGATAAGCGTCGACGCAGAGCAGCGCCCCGACGCTGCGGCAATGAGCCTGAATCGCGCGCACGTCGGCGATTGCTCCCGAGACGTAGTACGCGTGGGAGAGCACCGCGATCGCCGTTCGCTCGGTGATCGCGGCAACGATGCGTTCGGTTGGAATCGTTCGACCGTCATCGGAGCCGACGATGCGCACGTTCGCTCCGAAGCGTTCCCACTCGCGCCACACGTAGGTGAGCGACGGGAACTGAAGCGCCTCGTAGACGACCTCGTTACGATCGGCGCGAAAGTCGATGCAGCTCGCGATTGCGGCCTGAAGCACCGAAACGTTCGGTCCCAAAAACGTCGCGCCGGCAGGCGCCCCGATGATCGCACCGATACCGTCGGCAATCTCGGCGATGCGCGGCAGCCAGCGCTCCCACGCCTCGGGCCCGTCGTTGGCCCACTCGCTCCAGTAGGTTTCCAGCGCGCTGCGCGACTGCTGCGGTGCGGCGCCCATCGAGTGGCTGACGAGATACGTCGAGGTCCCCAGAATCGGAAACTCCCGGACCCACGCCTGGGGCGAGCCGGTCGGTGCGGCAAGCGTCTCGCTCATGCGTAGGTTCCTTCGCCGAGAAACGTGCGAACCTCCCAAAGCTCGGGAAAGAAGCGGTACTGCAGCGTCTTTTCGAGGTATCGCGCACCCAAGGAGCCGCCCGTACCCTGCTTGTCGCCGATCATGCGCTCGACCATGCGCACGTGGCGCCCACGCCAGAGTAAAAAGCGTTCGTCGAACTCGATCAGATCTTCGAACAAGAGATGCAGATCGTAGTGGGCCGCTTCCTGGGTGTAGATGCGCCGGTAGCTCTCGATCAGCTCGTCGGCCGAATCGACCGCAAAGCCGCGCCGGCGCAGCAGCGCCTTGACGTGGTCGTAGAGGGAGGGCGAGGCCGCGCGACGTTCCAGTCGCGCGCGCTGCTCGTCGTCGAGCTCGATCCATTTGAGGACTTCGGTGCGGCGAATGCCGCAGGCGAATTCCAGCTCGCGAAACTGTACCGACTGAAAGCCGCTGGCCGGATGGAGGTGGTCGCGGAACTGATTGAACTCTTGCGGCGTCATCGTCTCGAGGATATCGACCTGCTGCTCGAGCAGCCGTTGGATCGTATGAATACGCCGGAAGTGTCGGGAGACGCGAAGCAGGTCGTCACGGTCGAGCGCCGCCGTCAGTGCGTCCACTTCGTGTAAGAGCTGCTTGAACCACAGCTCGTAGACTTGGTGGATGATGATGAAGAGCATCTCGTCGTGATGCTCGGGGCGGGAGAGCGGCTGCTGCAGAGCGAGCAGCTCGTTGACCTTTAGATAGGATCCGTAGGAGAGCGACACGAGACCGTGGGCTTACGGGGGGCGGTGGGGTTCTCCTCGAAACGGCTCCCGAGATGAAGCGTTCACGTCTCGCCGCGCTCGTCGCCGCCTTTTTGCTAGGCGGCGTGCTCGGGCGGCAGCCACGGAGGCTCGGCAGGGAGTCCCTCCCCCAAGCGACCAACCCGGTCGCGTTTCCGCTCTTCTCGGCGCCGACGTGCTCTCGTCGCACGAGTGGCACAATACCATTAGCTCCCGTCCGGGGGCGGTCGACAGCACGGTCTTCTCGGCCGGCGCCGGCACCTACGACGGGCACGACGTCGTCGCCGGCACGCAGGCGCTGATGCCCGCGCTCGAGGCATGGCTCGGGGATCTCGAACGCGCATCCTCCGGCCGGCTACACCTCGCCATCATCGGGGAGCGGCGTCGACGCCGTGCGCTCCCACACGCGCGTATCTCGGCGTAGACTTCGTCGCCTTCCAGGGAACCGAGAACGGAAAGCCGCACGGCGTCGTCGTGCATGGCCGTCGACCCGCAGACGCTCGACGAGCAAGCTGGGCCGATGCTTGGCGTGATCGGCAAGTTCAAGCTGATGCCCCGCACGCTGCGCGACCCGCTCGACGCGCAAGCCAAGAAGCAGACCGGATTCTCGATCACCGAAGCAACGAATCCCGACACGCCGATCGGCGCGGCAGTTGCCGCGCTCGATCAGTTGCGTGATTTTGGCGGCCGCGGCATCGTTCTGATCGACGCCGTCAAGCAATAGCGCCACTTTTCGTGCATTCCGCCGGGTCCCGCGCGCGCGAGATCGGCGCGTGGGTGATGCTCAACGCGTTGTGGGCTGCCGCTTACCTTTCAGGATGCGGCGTTGATGACGATTGCCGTGCCGGCCGCGACCCTTCGCCTCGCACCGGAGAATCACGTCTTCGTGCTCGCGGTTTTGGCCAGCGTCGCGGCGCTGGCGACGATGCTCGTTCCGCCGCTTGGCGGGTGGTTCTCCGACGCGCTACGGCGTCGAGGCGGCTCGCGCCGCACCTTCGTTGCGGTCGGTCTCGCGATCGACGTCGCCGCGCTGATCGCGCTCGCTTACGCGCACACGCTGTTCTGGTTCGCCGTTCTTTCTGGTCATTGCAACGGCCGGCGCGAACGTCGCGCTGAGCGCCTATCAGGCGCTGCTGCCGGAGACGGTGCCGCGCGCGAACTGGGGTGCGGTTTCGGGCGTGCGCGGCGCGGTGACGCTGGCCGGCACGGTGCTCGGCTTCGCCATCGCGGGCGCGATGCCGGATCCGCGTCTACACGTTCCTTGTGACCGCGGCGATCATGGCCTTGGGCGGGCTCTCGCTGTTGGGAATCGGCGACGGCGTCTACGGCGACGAAGAACGCGCTCACGTGCGCGATTGGCACGATTTCTTCGTCGTCTTTGCCGCCCGGACGCTGGTCTTCTTCGGGCTGGTCATGCTCCAAACGTTCGTGCTCTTTTTCTTCCGCGACGTGCAGAAGATCGGCAATCCCTCGGCCGGCACCGCGCTCTACGCGTTTGCGACGATCGTAGGCGCGGTCGCATCGAGCATCTACCTGGGTCTGCTCTCCGATCGCGTCTCGCGCAAGATCGTCACCGCGCTCGCCTGTGCTTCGATGGCGGCTCGCGACGATCGGGTTCGCGCTCGCCCCCGAACTGCGCTGGATGCTCCCCTTTGCGGTGCTCTTCGGGATCGGCTTCGGCGGCGTGATGTCCAGCGGCTGGGCGCTCGCGATGGACGCGATTCCGAAGCTGCGTGACGTCGCACGCGATCTCGGTCTTTGGGGAATCGCGACGACGCTGCCGAACGTCGCCGCCCCGTTGGTCGGCGGCTGGCTGATCGGCGTTTTTCACGGTACGCGCGCGGGCTATCAGGCCGTCTTCGGGCTGAGCGGGTTCAGTTTCGCACTCGCGTCGCTCGTCGTGCTGCGCGTCGGGCGCCGTCCGCTCTCGTCGCTCTGGGCGTGGCCGCTGCGAGTAGTCGCGACCTCTACCGAACTATGCATGGAATCACTTCGTCTATCGCGTGCGAGACTTCGGGCGGATTCCGCGCCGCCGCGGCGCGACGCTGATCGTCGCCAACCATCAGCACGGTCTCGAATCGATGGCGATCGTCACGACGACGGTCGTCCACAACGGACCGTGGCGTCATCCGATCTTCACGGCCGGCTCGCGCCGGCTCTACGAGCCCGGTTTCCTGGCAGCGCGCCTTCCATGGCTGCGCTCTATACTGCGGCGCGTTAACGCCGGGCCGCTCTTCATCGCGCTCGGGATGCTGCCGCTCGAGAACGAGCTGGGCACGCGTCAGATCGCCGCGCTCGCGTGGATGTCGCAGCGCCGCCACGGACCGCTCTTGCTGAGCGAAATCTTCGAAGAACGCGTCGCCGGCATGTTTGCGCCGGGAACGATGAGCTCGGATCTCTGGCGGCGAGAGCTCTTTCGCCAAGTCGCAAACCGTGGTGAAGCTCTCGACGCTGCGAGAGCCGTACCGGCGCGAGACGCTCGACGAGACGCGCGCGGGCGTCGAACAAGATCTCGCGTCAATGGAGGACGTGGTTCGGCGCGGCGGTACGTTCTACTTGACCCCGGAGGGGCGATACTCGACCGACGGCCGCATCGGCGCGATGCGCGGAGCGATCGAGCGTCTCGCTCCGCTCGCGAAGATCTACCTTGCGGGCGTTAGCTACGACCCGTTCGTCGCGACGCGGCTCTCGATGCTCTATCGTTTGGTTCCGCTCGACGATCGCGACCGCCTGACGCAGACACTCGCCGCCGTTCGCCCGGTCGTGACCAGCCAGGTGCTGGGATCATGGCTAACGACCACGCTCGACGAAGGCAGGGATGGACGCGGCCGCATCTTCTCGGCCGGCGATGCCGCCGGCGCAGTCGAGGAGAAGCTCGCTACGCTGCCGACTGCGCTCTTCGTCGATCCGGAGCTGCGCGCGAATCCACGCTCGATGGTGCAGCGCGCGCTCGCGTTGATGGTGCAAGCTGGAGATTCTCGAGAGCGCCGGGGATCGCCGCTATCGGCTCGCCGCACGACGACGCCATCCGCAGTTCCCGTTGGTCGACGACATCGTCGTCTATCAGGCGCGCTTTCTCGAGGAGACGCTCGACAACGTGGCCGACGCCGAGCGCGTCAAGGCTTGACCCCGTTCGAACGCGGCCAGACGTACGCGCAGGGATCCCGGTTTCGCACCTTTGATGCGACCGTCGGCGCCGATGACGCGATGCGCCGGGACGAAGAGATCGAGCGGCGCTCCGGCCATCGCTTTAGCGACGCCGCGATGGCCTAGGGGATGACCGATCGCGCGCGCAACGTCGGCGTACGAGACGAACTCGCCGAAGCGAAAGCGTCCCAACCGCGCGCCAAACCGCGATTTGAAACGGCGTCCCGTCGAGCGCGAGCGGCAAGTCGAATAGCCGCAAGCGCCGCGCAAAATAGGCACGAACTTGCGCGGCCGCCTCAACGAGCAGCGCGTCGGTCGGTTTGCTCCCGGGCGAGCGCGCGGGCCGCACGAAATCGCTGGCCAGGATCGCTTTGGCGTTGCCTACGATCAACAAATCGCGCCCTAACGGCGTGGGTACGCGGCAGCGCGTAGGTGGCGGAGGGGGGGAGATGCAAGTTCCTTCGTCCCCCTCTGGAACGCCGGCGGCCCCCGCACCGTTCATTACTAGAGGCGCCAATTGACTAAAGTCCGCTGAGGGAGCATCACACCGTGAATCTTTCGAAACTCTTTGCAAATCGCGTGACCGTTCGCGTTTTGCCCGTTGCGGCCATTCTCGTGCTCGCCGCTTGTTCGAACGGATCGATGGGGCGAAGCCTGCTGCCGCAGAGCTCGTTGCCCGCGACCGACAGCGCGTCGGTCGTGCCTCCCGATGCGGACGTTGGACCGGGTAGCGGCGAAGTTCCCTTCGTAGGCTACAATCCGGTTCGCAGACTCTGCTCGGAGCCGAGCTTCGGCCGGATGTCTTGCATGGCCATGATGCGCACCGACGTGCAGCCGGTTCTCGAAGCGACGGCCGACGTCGGGGGCGACACCACGAGGTGCAGATTCTACGGACAGGCATACTGTGCGAACGATCTGCAGGACGCGTACAATTTGCCATCGCAGAACGGCGGCAAAGGTAAGACCGTCGCGATCGTCGATGCGTTCGGCTACCATCACGCAGCCGGGGATCTCGCGGAGTATCGGAAGGTCGATGGGATTGAAACCCTGTTCCACGACGAGCAAGTGTCTGCGCATCGTCAACCAAAACGGCAACCCGTCTCCGCTTCCTGGGGAGCCGCCGCTAAGCGATGATTGGAAGGGCGAGCAATCGCTCGACCTCGATATGGTCTCGGCCATCTGCCCGAATTGCAAGATCATTCTCGTTCAGACCGACAAGGACTTGACCAGCGATCTCTACGCCGGCGTTAAGACGGCCGGTAGACTCGGCGCGAAGTATATCGGCAACTCGTGGGGCGGCCCGGAGAGCGGCGGCGACAACTCGACCTTCCACCAACCCGGCGTTGTGATAACCGCTGCGTCCGGCGACGAGGGCGGAGGCGGACGCTACGGCGGCGGTCCGGCGCAGCCGTGCACCTACACGTACGTGATCTGCGTCGGTGGAACGCACTTGCTTCGCGCGCACAACGGCCGCGGCTGGAGCGAGAACGTCTGGAACGACTGGAGCTTCGATCAATGCGGCAGCGGCGGCACGTCGCCGTGCGGTGCGACCGGCAGCGGCTGCAGCACGAAGATCGCCAAACCTGACTGGCAGACCGATGGTATCTGCCGGATGCGTTCAGAATCCGACGTCTCAGCGACCGCGTCGCTGCGTGCCCCGGTCGCGGTTTATAACTCCGAGGAGGGTGGCAACTGCCCCTCGCAATGCTTCTTCGCATTCGGGGGAACGAGCGCGTCGACCCAAATAATCGCGGCGGTCTTCGCCCTGGCCGGCAATGCGGCCGGCCAGAAGGGAGCGTCAAGCCTTTGGAAGCGCCATGACGAACTCAACGACGTCACGACCGGCAACAACGTCGACTCGAGGCTCGGGGTCAACTGCGCCTCCACGATCAAATACATCTGCTTCGCTCGCCCCGGCTTCGACGGCCCGACCGGCTGGGGAACTCCTAAGGGTATAGGCGCATTCTAGACGTACCATGAGTGCGCGCATTCTCCGGGTTGCGGCCGTGATCGCGATCGTCGCAGCGGCCGCTTGCTCGAGTTCGATGGAACAGACGGCCCTGCCGTCGACCTATCCGCAGCAAGCGGCGCCGGCGCCTAGGACGGCCGCATCCGACGACGCCTCGGAGAGCGACTCCGACGCGGCTCCGGTCTCGAAGGACGAAGAGACCGAGGGTTCCTCCGCTACGAAAGACTCCGCTACGAAAGACGCCGCTACAAAAGACGCCGCGACGAAAACGCCCGCAGCGCCTGCGGCGCGGCCTTCGGGTCGGCTTAGCGAGCGATTCGTCTGCCGGCAACCGCCCGCTGCCGGCCAGCGCGCGTGCGATGCGATCGTGCGCTCGTACGCCGGAGGCACGCCCAACTGTCATAAGAGCGTGCCGTACTGTGCCTCCGATCTCCAGGCTGCCTACGGGCTCGCCCAGAGCGCGAGGAGCAGCGGCAAGGGCAAGACCGTGGCGGCCGTCGTCGCGTACGGCTACCCGGGGGTGGCGAGCGACCTCGCGGTCTACCGGAAGGCGATGGGATTACCGCCTTGCACGCTCGGCAGCGGTTGCCTGAAAATCGTCAACCAAAATGGTGCAACGGCGCCCGCGCCACCGCCAAACTCAGATACGAACGACGACTGGCGCCCGGAAGCTGCGCTCGATATCGAGATGCTCTCCGCGATCTGCCCGAACTGCAAGATCTTGCTCGTGCAGACCAACAGTAACAAGAACGTCGACCTCGACGCGGGGGTAAATGCCGCGGTCGCGGCCGGCGCCGTAGCTGTCGGCAATTCGTACAGCGCGAAGGAAGAGAACGCATCCGACGGCGCGTACGGTCATTCCGGCCACGCGATTACCGCGAGCGCAGGCAACGAGGGTACCGGGGCGAGAGAGCCCTGCAGTTATAGCGGCGTCGTCTGCGTCGGGGGCACGTCGCTCTCGGTTTCAAGCCGCGGTTGGAGCGAGCGCGCGTGGGGCAGCACGGGGAGCGGCTGCAGCGCCTACGTGGCCAAGCCGCAGTGGCAGCACACCAAAGGTTGTGCGACGCGCTCCGAAGTAGACGTCTCCGCAGTGGCCGACCCCAGTACCGGCGTTGCCTTCTACGAATCCGCCGGCGGCGGGTGGCAGCAAGCCGGTGGAACGAGCGTTGCAGCCCAAATCGTCGCAGCCACGTTCGCTCTGGGTTCGAGCTCGGCCCTCACGAACGCGCCGCAATGGATCTGGCGCCATGGCGGCAGTTCTGCTTATCGCGACGTGACTTCGGGAAGTAATGGAGAGTGTACGGCTCCCTTTATCTGTCACGCGAGGCCAGGCTATGACGGACCAACCGGGTGGGGCACGCCTGCGCGGATCGTGGGATTCTAGGTGAGGCTTCGCGCGATGCTCATCGCCGCGTTCGCTTTGGGCGGGTTGGTGGCTGCCGCGCCGCGGGATAGCGCGGTGATCGTCGATTCGGGTTCCACCAACACGCAAGGCTACAAGATCGAAGTCTGGTCGGACGGCACGGCTTCGCTGGCGATGCCGGGCCCGTCGGGCGCCCCGCAGAGCGCGCCGAAATCGTTTACCATTCCCGCGGAGACGACCACGCGGTTCTTTTCGGGATCTCGCGGCGGCCCGCAAGGTCCGCACGGCCACGGAAGTGTGCATGAAAAGCGCGTCGTTCGGAACGACGACGCACGTGACGTGGCAAGGATGGACCTCACCCGATCTCGACTGTCCGCCGAACGACCCGGCGATCGCGGCGCTCGTCAAGGACGTTTCGGCGATACGTTCGGCCGCTGGCATCAACGGCCCGCCGCTGCGTCGTGCGCCGCTTACGATGCCGTCGGCGCGCCCCAAACTCTCGTAAGTAGTAAGATAGCCTCGTAGCCTCTTTCATGCTGGTGTCATCTGCCTTGCGTATAATCGCGGCAGTTCGCCGCCGAGAAGCCGAGGTTCCGTTGAGTACTCTTCGATTCGTCATTTTGATTCTCGCCGCGCTCGCCTGCGCCGCCGTAGGAGTGCGCTCGAGCGCTACAGCGCAATCTTCATCAGAGCTACGGATGGTCATCGTCGTAAGCCGGCACGGCGTGCGATCGCCGACGCATCCCGCCGAACTCCAGGCATACGCAAAACAACCGTGGCCGGCGTGGTCCGGTCATCCCGGCTATCTCACGCCCCGCGGCGCGCTCCTGATGCGTCAATTCGGAACCTACTATCGCAAGATTTACGGCGCAATGCTCGGTGGAACCGGTTGTCCGGCTAGCGGCTCGGTCTTCGTCTGGGCCGACGTCGACCAACGTACGCGCGCAACCGGCGATGCGTTGCTTGCGGGTTTTGCACCGGGTTGCGGCGTTGCGGTGCAGCACGCGCCGAGCGATCCGGACTCGCTCTTCGACCCGTTGCCGGGCGTGGGCGTCGTCAACAAAGCCGAATCGAAAGCCTCGATTCTCGGTGCCGTAGGCGGCGATTTCAACGGCCTGGTTGGCGCGTACGGTGCGGCCTTTGCTACGATGGAACAGGTTCTCGGGTGCGCGCCGCAAGGGTCGTGCAAGCAAATCGCGGCGGTGCCGACCACCGTAGCCAACGACGGAGACGGTGGACTCGCAAGCATCTCGGGCGGCCTCGACATGGCGGCAGACGTCGCCGAAAACCTGCTCCTGGAGTACACCGATGGTCATTCTACCGTGGGCTGGGGGCGCGTCGACCATGCCCGGCTCGTTGCGCTCCTTCAACTGCACGTTCTAGCGAAGCAGCTGGAGCACAACCGGTATGCGGCTCGTGCACACTCGTCCAATATCATGTCGCATATCCTGGCGACCCTTGAAGAGGGCGCAACGAATACGGCTGCAGCCGGAACGCGCGTCCCCCCGCAGAGCCGATTCGTTTTCTTTTCGGGTCACGATACGCAGCTGGCAGAGCTGAGCGGGCTGCTCGGCATCTCGTGGCTGATCAAAGGGGACCAGCGCAACAACACGCCGCCCGGGAGCGCGTTGATCTTCGAGTTGCATCAGCCGTCTGGGGGGCAGCCCTTCGTGCGCACTTACTTCACGGCCCAGTCGCTCGACGCCATGCGCAGCGGTAACGGTGAGAGCCCGCTGCGAGTACCGGTCTATCTCCCGGGATGCCCCGGCTTCGACTGTCCGTTTGCGACGTTTCGGTCCGTTGTCAGCGCGGCAATCGATCCCGCGTTCGTAACAAAGTGGTAACTATTTCGCTCAGCTGATCGCTAAACCGTAGACGCAGCCGAGGCGCATCTTCGGCAAACGGTCTCAGTCGCAGTCGTCGCACCGCCGCCCGGCGGTGCGGCGATTTTGTCATTTTGCGCAAAACCTCTAGAAACTTCGTGGTTTCCCAGTCGCCATGGCGATAGGCTCGATGCACATCCTCCTCAACCCGTTCTTCTTGAAAGGACCTCTGAAATGCAGAACTCCGCCATCGCCCTTCGCGCCAGCATCGGAATCGCACTGGCCACCCTGATCGCTGCTCCGCTCGCTGGCTGCAGCGGAACCTCGTCGGCACTGCCGGCGGCGCCCCCCTCGCTCGCGGCCTCCAGCACGGCCGCTTCGACGAGCTCAACCGCGGCTACCGCGCTGGGGTCGATCGGCTCCCAACTCGAGCTGGACGCCCACAAGAAAAAGAAGACGCCTAAGCTTCTCTTCGTGAGCGATAACGAGAACAATAGCATCTCCGTCTTCAACCTCGCAACGAAGACCAAGAATCCGCCGGTGATGCGCACGATCACTAACGGGATCAGGACCCCCAACGGGATCACGACCGACCAGAAAGGCAACCTGTATGTTGCGAACTATCAGAACAACACCATCACGGTCTACACGCCCAACGGCAGCTCGCCGGTCCGCACCATCTCCAGCGGTCTCAACGGTCCGTGGGACGTCAAGGTCGACGGCTTCGGCAACGTCTACGTTGCCAACATCCCGGTCTTCGGCAGCACTCCCGACTTCATCAGCGAGTACCCCGCGGGTTCGTCTTCACCGAGCTACACATGGACGGTTCCGCAGCCGAACATGACCATCTCGGGCTTCGCCCTGCTCAATCCGCTGCAGCAGGGACAAACCTCGATCTACGCCCTCGTCTACTCGCTGAACGCCAGCTCGTTTGCGACTGGCGGGTTGATCACGTGCTACCCTGGTCAGCAGACCTGCACGCAGCTCGGTGGTTACACCTTCGGCCAGACTGGCGGCATCGCCGTCGCGAACTCACCGAACGCGAATCCGTTCAAGTTCCTGACGGTCGACCAATACGTTCCGGGCGTCGACATCTTCACGCTGGGTCAAAGCGAGTCGCAACTCGTTACCGGCGGCACGCCCGAGTTCATCACGCTCAACTCAGCTGGAAACCAGCTCTTCGTCGCCGACCGCTTCTACGGCCGCGTCGTCGAGTACAGCTTCCCCGGGGGCCAGCAGCTCAACACGTTCACGCCCGGCGGCGGCGACAGCCAGATCTATGGCGTCGCGACCGACCCGGCCGGGAACTACCACTAAGCCCTAATCGCGCGTAGGCGCTTCGACGGGCGCTCGCGAGGCACGTGCCTCGTCGAGCGCTCGTTCGAGCGTGATGCTGGAGCCGATGCGCCACTGGGCGTCGAATGCAATATCCCCCAGCATGGCGCGCACCGCCGCGATCGCGGCTTCGTATTCGGTCCGCTCGGAGGCGAATATCGGCGAGCCGATCGCGCGGCGCAACGCGTCGCCCGCGGCGAAAAGACGGGCTCCGCGCGATGGATCCCCGATCGCGGCGATGGTGGCGCCGAGATCCTCCAATGTCTTTGCCAGTGCGGATTTATTTGGTGTCGTCTCGAGCAGGTCGAGCGCCTCATGATAGCGGGTCAAGGCGAGCTCGTAGTTTCCCCGCTTATGGGCGACCGCTCCAAGATTCTCTAGCGTAAAGTAGATGCTGCCGGTGTTGCCGACGGCGCGCTGCATACGAAGGCACTCGCTGAAGAGCTCGTCGGCACGCTCGTACTCGCCTTTGGCAGCTGCGACCAGGGCGATCTTCGACAAAGCGTGGGCGAGGCCGGACTCGTGCCCAAGGCGGCGGTAGATGGCGACGCTCTCGTCGCCCAACGCAGCGGCGCGCGCGAGATCGTTCTTGCTGAACGCGGTCGAGGCGAGATTCGACAGGGCCGTGGCGATGCCGACCTCGTCGCCGAGCCGGCGCCGAATCGCCAGGCTCTCTCGGTGCGCCTCCTCGGCCGGTTCGTACTCGCCACGAAACTGGAGGATGATACCGAGCGACGTCAGCGAGGCGGCGAGACCCGCGTCGTCCCCGATGCGGCGCTGCAGCTCGATCGCTTCCGCGCACGATGTGAAGGCTTCGTCGAAACTTCCCAGCGCCGAGAGCAGGACGACGAGAGCGCGCAACGCCTTTCCGTAAAGCGCGTCCGGCACGCCCGAGCGTTGCGCGATAAACGCGCGAATCCAACCCAGACCCTCGGTCAAATCTCCGTGCATCCACCAAAAGCGCCAGACCGCGGCGATAAGCTGGAAGCCGAGCAGGGTTTCGCCCGCGCGCGAAAGCCACTCCAACGCGCCTTGAATATTCGCGTGCTCGAGCTCGAAACGTGCGAGCCAGAATCCTTGCCGGGCGCCGGAGAGCTCGCGTTCGCCGCTCTGCGCAAAATGCAGCACGTGCTCGGCGTGGCGCCGGCGAACGGCGTCGAGCTCGCCGCTCTCCACCAGGCGCTCCAGGCCGTACTCGCGGAGCATCTCGAGCATCCAGACGCGCGGTTCGGCTTCGGCGTCTTCAGCGAGCGAGAGCATATTCTTGTTTACTAGCGGGGCGAGGGTAAAGAGGATGGAGTCGCCGGCTTCGTCTCCGGCGACCGCTGCAGCGGCCTCGAGCCTTCCACCGCCCTGCAGCACCGAGAGGCGCCGGAAGAGGCGCTGCTCGTCTTGCGAGAGCAGGTCGTAGCTCCAAGCGATCGCGCGATGCATCGTCTGCTGGCGTTGCGGCCGATCGACGGCGCCGTCGCCCAGCAAGGGGAGCCGCCGCTCGAGCCGTGCAGCGAGCGCTTTCGGCGGAAGAAGCAAGAGCCGTGGAGCCGCAAGCTCGATCGCGAGCGGTAAACCTTCGAGGTGGTCGACGATCGTCTTAACGGCCGGCGCGTTGCTCGCGGTCAGTTCGAAGTCGGGCTTCACCATCTGCGCGCGTTGCACGAAGAGCGTGACGGCCTGATCGTTTTCGAGTGGACGAACGGCGTAGACGTGTTCGGCCTGGAGATGAAGCGGCTCGCGACTGGTTGCAATGATCGTCAGGCGCGGAGCCGATGCGAGCAGCGCGCCGATCCACTCGCAAGCCGGCGTGAGGTGCTCGAGGTTGTCCAGGACCAGCAGCTGGCTGCGTTCGTGCAGGTACGCGATCACCGCGTCGCCTGCCGGTGCGTCGGCAGAGTCGCGTATTCCCAGAGCGCGCGCGACCGCCGCAGGTACCAGCGCCGGCTCGGGGACGAGCGCGAGTTCGGCCAGCGCCACGCCTGCCTCAAAGTTTGCCGAGCGCTCGATCGCGACACGCGTCGCAAGGCTCGTCTTCCCGACCCCAGCCGGTCCGACCAGCGTCACCAATCGGACTCCCTCGTTTGAGAGCAGCGCGCGCAGACGCGCGGCATCTGCGTCGCGCCCGACCAGAGGGGCCGAGCCGAGAACCGACGCCGCCGTCAGTGTAGCTCCTCCACTACGGCGTTCGGCCGGTTTGCGGGCGGATTCTTGAAGGTGCGTGCGCTCGCCGGCCGAGAGGCCGAGGGCCTCGGCCAATAGCATGATGGTAATCAGCCGCGGCGAGCGTGCGGCGCCGGTTTCGATGTCGCTTACGGTGCGCGTAGAGAGCCCCGCTCGCTCGGCAAGCGCCTCTTGCGAAAGCTTCGCGGCCGAACGGAAGGAGCGCAGGACCTCAGCAAGCGGCTCGGTCACGAGAGTACGTTTCGGGGGCAAAATGTGAGTCTCTTCGTGGTGCCTGTCACCGCCATAACGGAGAATGAGGCTATGAGAAGCCATCGACCGTATGCAGTGGAGGCCGCCTTTGCGCAGCCGTTGACCGAAGAGCTGCTCGACTGTTCGGGCATCTCACCGGGCATGCGCGTCCTAGTCCTCGGGCGCGGCCTCGCCGACCTCGCGCTGTTGCTGGCCGAACGCGTCGGGGCTCGGGGCGAGGTGATCGGGTCGGACGAAGATCCGCGCGTCGTCGCGGAAGCTCGGCGCCGCTCGGCCGATGAGTGCTTCGAACGCGTCCGCTTCGTCGCCGGTCCTCTCGAGCAGATCGACCTGGACGGTGAAGTCGATGCCGTGGTTGGCCGATTCTACCTCATGGATCGGAGCGATCCGGTGCGAGCGATTCGTCGAGCAGCTGCGATCGCGCACGACGGCGGCCGAATCGTCTTTCAAGAGTGGCACTACGACTCGATCCTCTGGGCGGAGACCTCCGATTGGCCGCACTTGCCGCTCTATCGGCAATTCGCCCGCAGGTTGATCGAAGGCTTACGTCGCCGGCGAGCTCACGTCGACATGGGGTTGCGGCTGGTCAATGCGTTTACCGAAGCCGGCCTTCCGCTGCCGGCGGTTCGCACCGACCTGCGTCCGGTCTGCGGTCCGGGCTCGCTGGGTTATGCATTTTTTGAAGACGCGATGCACGAGTTGCTCGCCTCCGGTGAGCGCAACGGTATCGCCGAACAGTTGGAACGCGAAACGACCGGCTCCGGCGGCCATCTCTTCCTTCCACTTCAAGTTGGCGTTTGGGTGCGCACGCATAGCGCGGCTCTGCAAAGTGGTTGAGCTAGCCTAGGCATACCGCTGGCGCCCGGCTAAAGAGTTGAAACGTGGACGAAAAACGCTTTCGGTTCGACCTGCTCGTCGCGAAGGTAAGACGGGCGCCCGCGGTAACATGACGGCGAGCACGATCGTTGCCGGCGACGTGATACCAGCAGGCGGAAAGCTCGAGCTCCTGCGCGTCGAGGGCAAGTTCATCACGCGCCGTGTCATGGGCAGCCTGCGCCGCGTCGACGTTACGCTCTGCTACTGTTCTCTGCTGGGCGACTGTTGGACGAAGCGCCTCTGGGATCCGGTTCTACGTCCGCACTCCGTTCGCGCCTGTTCGAACGGCTAGAGCTCAGCTCCAGAAGATCACGACTTTTCCGTTATCCGCTGGACCGGTTCCGGGCGTTTGTCGCACGCTCGTTGCTGACTTCTCGACGAATGAGGAGCCGCCACCGCCGCCGCCGCTCGAGCTTCCGGCGCCGGTCTCCGCGCAGCAGCCGCCGCTCCCTCCGCCACCGCCGCCGTAATAGCCGCCACCTCCGCCGCCGCCTTCACCGGTGCATTTACCCGCACCGGCCCCGCCGTCGAGCAGCGTACCCGCGCCGCCTGCAGCGCCTGCGCAGCCGGGGCTGCCGCCTCGCGACGAACCACCATACGGTCCTCCATAGCCGCCGTCGCCACCGGATTTTTGCGAGCCACCGCTGCCGCCGCCGCCGCCTGCGCACTGACCGGCGCGCCCTGCGTCCCCGGTAGCCGCGCCGCCGTTGCCGCCCGCGCCGCCGTAGCACCAGTAGAAACTGCTGCTGCTTCCGCTGCCGGCCCACTCGAAGCTTTCGCCCGCGCCGCCTCCTCCGCCGGCAACGACGATGCGATCTGCCAAGTTGCCTTTTCCGGTGCGCACATCGGAGCCGCCGCCGCCGGCGTTCGCTCCCGCTCCTCCGCCGTTGAAGCCGGCGTGCGCGCCTTTTGCTTTTCCGCCGACGACGATCGTCAGCACTTGTCCGGCGTTGACCGGGACCGTAGCTTCCACCACATCGCCATGTCCGCCCGGGCGACCGCGGTCGCGCTGCGCGGTACCTGCACCGGATCCGCCAGTCGCATCGATCGTTAACTGCGCGACCCCCGGCGGAACCGTGAACTCTTCCGTCGCACCGGTGTATTTAAAGGTTCGCGAATGTTGGGGGGTGGCGGTGGGGTTCATGATCGGAGAACCCACGCTCCCGCTGCAGGCTGAAAGCACCGCGCTCGCGACGCACCAACTCAGCGCGTTGCGGTGAAGGTCAGAGCTCTTCATGGTCGTGCTCCTTAGCGTTAAGGAGTTCACCACGTCGAGCGGGGTCGTCCTTTAGGCGCCTTCCTTGACTTCGACGATGCTGTCGGCAACCAGGCCGTGGGCTTCGCGATGCACGGCGATCGCGGCTTCCTTGGTCGGGGCTTCGACGAGGCAGAAAACCTTGCCGGTCGCCTCGTCAAACCAGTAGTGCTTGTAGTCGACGCCGTGCTTACCTTGCGTCTTTAAGTCGGCCTCGTGCGCCTGTGCAACGGCCTCGGCGGTCAAGCCGTCGACGTGCTCGTGAACGTCCATGAAGAGTGGCACGGAACTTCCCCTTCTAAAAGCAGGATCGCGGTCGCGCGAATGAGCGGTCGTACCTGCAGCTGCGCCGAATGTCCTGCCGCTACGGACTCGTCGCCGCGTTGTGCGCGATGATCTCGCGGAGAAGTCCCGGCGGCGTCGCGTCGGGGCGGGAAAAATCGAGGTTGGCGCTGATCTTCGAACCATATGCGTTCTCCAAGTTCCGAGCGGCGAGGGTAACGCGCGGCTTGACTGCTGCGTACGAGCGCAGGTTCGGCGTGGACGCAAACCGCGCATAGAGCGGAGACGCCATTGCGTCGTACGTGGAGAGCGGCTCGATGCCGAGAAGCAACTCCA
Organism: Vulcanimicrobiota bacterium; assembly: GCA_963739845.1. Classification (GTDB taxonomy): domain Bacteria; phylum Vulcanimicrobiota; class Vulcanimicrobiia; order Vulcanimicrobiales; family Vulcanimicrobiaceae; genus Cybelea. Next base: position 1,652,382 of record CAVUBQ010000002.1, read on the forward strand.
TCGTTCGCAGCATGCTCGTCGTCGTATAGTGACCGTGAGCGACGCCGCCTTTGGCGTAGGGTGAGACGACGAAGAACGTCGTACGCTGGGCGCTGACGTGATCTGCTCCGTCCTGTGCGTCGTCCTCCGTGATGAAGATCGCCGACGATTTCCAGACGGGGGAGTGGGAGATTGCTTGGACGATCAGCCCGAGCGCGTAGTCGTTTTGAGCGATGTACGCAGCCGGCGTCGGCTTCCCCGGTTTGCTCCCGTAGGTGTGATCGTTCGGCAGCCAGATGTACTCGAGCGCCGGGAGATCGCCGCGGCGAACGAACGCCTGGAACTCGCGATCCCACTCGCGATACCGGTCGAGATCGCTGTAGTCTAGATTCCAGCCGACGTACTTAGGATCGTAGCGATTGCCCAGCGATGCGGGGGTGCCCTTCGGCGATGAGTCAAAGCGGCCGCCTTCGTTTACCATCTCGCCGTAGTCGCGGAAGGAGACGTGGGCTCGTGCCGCCGCGTCCCAAATGTAGCCGCCGTGCGCCGTGCCGGCACCGGCGCCGATCGCGTTATCGTCGCCGTCGGCGCGCTGACCGTAGGTGGGAGGCCAAACGCGCTCCACGTAGTCGTTCGCAAAGGCGCCGTCGGCCCAGTTGTGACCGGGATCGCTGACCTCACCGCTGGCGTACGCCTCGTCGAAGAGGCCGAATCGCTCCGCGAGAAGATGCTGGTTGGGCGTTACTGCGCGTCCGAAGAGCGCGAGCTTGGCGTCGCCGTTTCCGATCCTCTCGTCCCCCAGGATCTGGTCGTACGTGCGATTCTCTTTCAAAATGAAGAAGACGTGACGAATCGGACCGCCGGCACGCACGATCGAACCGGTCGGCGCGGAGGCTTGCCAGCCGACTGCTCCCTGCGGGCTTCCAGATCCAGCGCCGTCGCTCAGAGAATAGCCGCGGATCGAGCCGTACTCGATCGCGGCAACGTAGTCGGTGTTGCTTTTGCCGTAGACGTTGAAGCGCGGGTTAGCCGGCACCGCCTCCCCTTTACCGTCGATGACGTAGAGCCGGCCGTGCAACGGAACGACGTCGGTCGGATAGCGGCCGGCCGCGATGCGCCCGGCGACGCGGCCATTCGAAACGACGGCGACGGTATTCGCGGCGCCAAGGCTTACATAGAGCGATCCGTCAGCCCAAGCTAGGGCATTCGGTGAAGCGCCGGCGAGACGCCTTCCGTTCGCCGAATCGCCGACAAATACACTGCCGACCAGCGATTGGTTCGGAAGCGTGTAGATTCCAACCGAATCGTCGTCGCTCTGCGCAACGTAGAGGCGATCCCCGACGATGAGCAGGTCGGAGGGATGCAGACCGGTAGGCAGCGTCTTCATGGCCAGCGTAGCGACGTCGATTGCCTTCACGCTGGCGGCAGCGCGATCCGCGGCGTAGAGCGTTCGGCCGTCGGCGCTGAACGCCATCGGGCCGGGGTGCGTTCCGACGTGAACGGGCGTCGCAGCTGCGACGTTCGCGAGCGTGCCGATGCGAACGGCGCCATCGTCGTCGGTTGCGACCGCGATCCGATCGCCCGATCGGGCGACCCCGACCGGGAACGTATGCGCCGGAAAGGCGATCTTCCGCGCCGTCCGCTCGGCGGTGTCGATTTTGAAGAGTGCTTCGGCGTTTGCGCCTGCGACGAGGACGTAACGCGAGTCCAGCCACAGCGGCCGTCCGAATGCGCCGGCCAAGGGGATCGTGGCGACGAGCGCGAGGGTTTGCGGGTCGTAGAGCCGCAGCGCCGGCGGGTTAAACCCTGATTCGACCACCGCTATTACGGTGCCGTCGGGTGAAGCCGCCGCGCCTTGCGGCATCGTGCCGGTGCGCACAAAGAGCGGCGGAGCCGGCTGCAGCACCCAACCGCTGGGGAGAACGATGGAAATCAAAAGAGCTAAAAGACGCCACATAGCGATGGTAATTTCGCGCGCCCACTCCCGACGCCCCGCAAACGGCGGGTGCCGCATCGCTGGGCGCGAAGTTCGAGATCACCGTGGAGGACGAGGGTCGGTCATCCGGCTCGTTGGACTTTGCAGCGCTGCTGCGGGAATACCGGCTCGCCGCCGGGCTCTCGCAGGAGGCTCTAGCAGAACGCGCGCGGATGAGCAGCAACGGAATCAGCGCGCTCGAGCGCGGTTATCGGCGCACGCCTCAGCGCGAGACGCTCGCGCTTTTGGTCGACGCCCTTGCACTTGACGACGAGCAACGCCGGACTTTCGAAACTGCCGCAACTCGACGGGTGGCGCCGCGCCGCTTGGAGACTGCGAGTGCAACGCTACCGATCGCGCTGACCAGTTTTGTAGGGCGCGAGATCGAACTCGGGGAGATTGGGGAGCTCGTGCGCGGGCATCGCCTGGTTACGCTCACCGGATCCGGCGGGATTGGAAAGACGCAGACGGCCCTACAGGTCGCGACCGCACTCTCCGACGCCGGGCAGTTACCGATCTGCTTTGTTGACCTCGCACCGATTTCCAGCGCGGCGCTCCTGCCCACGGCGATCGCTGCTGCGCTCGACGTCCTTGAGGTGCACCATCGCACGTTGCTGGAAACCGTGGAAGCCTATCTCGCCGACAAGTCGTTGCTGCTGATCCTGGACAACTGCGAACACGTGATCTTGGAAGCCGCACGGACGGCGGAGACTTTGCTGATCGGCTGCCCCAATCTTCGAATCCTCGCAACGAGCCGCGAACCGCTGCGATCCGGAGGCGAATACGTCTACCGTCTGCCCTCGCTGAGCAGCGCATCGTCGATCGCACTCTTTGCCGATCGCGCTCAAGCGGCCGATCAGCACTTCACCCTCACCGACGAAAGCGCGCCGGCTGTCGCCGCACTCTGCCGAAAGCTCGAGGGTATTCCGCTGGCTATCGAGCTCGCCGCCGCCCGCGTCGGCACACTCTCGGTGAACGCGTTGACCGAGATGCTGACCGATCGTTTCCGCCTTCTCAGCGGCGGCTACCGCAACGTCTTGCCACGCCGCCAGGCATTGCGCGCGACGATCGATTGGAGCTACGAGCTGCTCGACGATTCCGAGAAGCTGATGTTCGAGCGCCTCTCCGTTTTTCCGGGGGGCTGCACGCTCGGCGCCGCCGAGGCCATCTGGCTCGACGACGGGATTTCCAACGGAAACGTGCTCGCACTGCTCTCCGCGCTCCTCGACAAATCGCTGGTCACTGTCGATTTCGACGGCAGCGAACCCCGCTATCGGTTCCTCGAGTCATTTCGCCAATATGCGGCCGAGAAGCTGGCACTGCACGGGGAAGAGCAGAGCGCGGCCCGCCGGCACGCGCTCGCCCTGCTCGCGGCCGCCGAGCGACTGGGACGCGCCTACGACAGCGAGCCCGACGCCGTGTGGCGCGCGTTGGCGCGCGAGGACTTGGATAACTGGCGTGCCGCACTGCAGTGGACGCTCTCGAAGCGTAACGACGTGCTCGTCGGCCAACGCCTCGTCGGCGAACTGCAGGTCGTGTGGCAATACTTCGCGCCGCTTGAGGGGCGGCGTTGGCTCCAGGCTGCTCTCGACGCGCCCGGCGAGGGCACGCCCGCGGCCGTACGGGCCAGGCTCGAATATACGGGAGCGATCATCGCCTGGGTCTTGCGCGACCACAACGAGCATCTCAAGAGCAGCCAGCGCGCGATGGAGTTTTACAACGAGGCCGGAGACGCGCTGGGGATAGCGCGCGCGAAGCATTTGACGGGCCACGCGCTCGCCACGCTGGGACGCTTTTCCGAGGCGATCCCAGAGATTAACGAGGCACTGAAGCTGGCTCGGCCCGTCGGCGCCCCGCGCCTCATCGCGTACACGCTACGCATGCTGGCATGGGCGACGGCCTCGAGCGGCGGCGACATTAGTAAATCCAGAGAGTGCATCGCCGAAGCCCTGCAGATCTACGAGGAGCTCGGAAGCCGCTTGAGCGTCGCGTTGGCACTCTACGACCTCGGCGAGTGCGAGTTCTCGGCCGGTAACCCCGACCTGGCCCTGCTACATGCGACGGAGGCGGTGGCGACGCTGCGCACGCTTCCGAATCTTCCTGAGATCGTGCTCCTCGTCGCGATGGCGCTCGACAACGTGGCGGTCTATCTGGTCTGGCTTGGGCGTTACGACGAGGGCGAGCGGTGCGCGCGCGAAGTTCTGGACCTCGCGCGAGAGCATCAGCTCGACGTTCTCTTTACGTATGCACTTCAGCACCTTGGGGCGATCGCGACGCTGCGTGATGGATCGGCGAGTCCAAAGACCGCTCGCATCTTCGGCTTCGTCGATGCTCGTCTCGCTGCGCTGGGATCGACGCGGATGCACAATCAGGAGCAGTCGGAGTACGATCGCGCCCTTGCTGTGCTGCGCGATTCGCTGGGGAGCGAGCGCGTCGCCGAGCTCATGAAGAGTGGAGCTGCGATGACCCAACCCGACGTCGTCAAAGAGGCGCTAGAGGGATAACTCCTCGACCGCGCGCTCTTCGGTCATCCTCGCGCCTTCCGCCATCAGCTTGGCAACGCTCTGCGCGCCCAGCGCGTCATGCAGGGCACCCAGGAGCACGTCGCGCGGCTCCTGCAGAAACGGCAAGCGCGCCGAGCCCTGCGACGTTAAGCGCGCTTCGGCAAAACCCAAAAGGCGCGCGCTCGCCGGCAGCGGACCGGCGATGACAGCCAGCTGCTCGAGCACCCACGCGACGTAGATCTTCGCGTCGTGTTCGCAGGCCAAGTCCAGCGCTTCGTGCGCGTATTGTTTCGCCTCGTCGTATCGAGCCGAAGAAGTGAGGTATAAGGAGATCGCGTAGAGTCCCGTGTAACGAAGGAACGCATTCGACGGCGGGGCGGCCGCGAGCGCCTCCTCAGCGAGCCTTAGCGCCTGTTCGGAGTTTCCGGAACGAAACTCGCACTCGCTTAGGTCCAGAAGCGCCATCGGATAACTGCTTCGATGACCGAGCTCGTCGTGAATCTCGAGCGCTTCGGTGACGTACGCGCGAGCCGCAAAGATGTCGTCTACCGCAAGAGCCTTGAGGCGAAGAATGCACGCTAACGTGAAGCGGCTGCCGGCGTTCAGTTCGCGAGCGAGCGGCAAAGCTTCCTCGATCGTTGCCTTCGCCTCGGCGGATTGACCGAGATAGAGGAGCGCGTGGATCACCGCCACCTGCGCGCGAACGATCCCGAGTGAGTCGCCAAGAGATCGATAGTGCGCGAGGGCCTCGCGGCTGCTCTCGAGCTCGAGCCAGTATTCTCTCAAGTTTCCGGCGATGCGCGCTTCGGCGAGCTTAAGTGCCGCTACCGCATTCTGCGGCGTCTCCTCGTTGACGAGTTCGAGCGCTTCCGCGATCCAGCTTCGACCTTCGACGTGCCGGAAAAAGAACGTCGCCTCTGCCGTCGCAAGGAAGAAGGAGAAAACCGGACCGAGCGCCCCGGCCAATCTCTGACCGAGAAGGACGTCGTTACCCAGTGAGAGCGCCCAGTGCAGTGCGGCGCGCCAGTTGGCGCTTTCCTCGTTGCATCGTGCGCTCACGGCAACGGCGACTTCGGAGTCGAACGCACGGTTTAGCCACTCCGCGAGCTCGAGGCAGGCAATGGCGTGACGATATTCGACGATCGACTCCTCACCGCGTTCGGCCAGCCGATCGCGCGCGTATTGGCGGAACGACTGCAGCATTTTATACCGCGGTTGATCGCCGCTGAGTTCTACGATGACCAGCGACTTATCGACCAGCGACGCCATAAGGTCGAGGACGTCGGCCTCGGCGACCTCCTCGCCCGTGCAAACCCCCGTTGCCGCAGCCAGCGTAGCTCCGCCGACGAAAACCGAAAGCCGTTCGAAGAGACGCCGTTCCGGTGGCGATAGGAGCTCGTAGCTCCAATCGATCGTCGCGCGCATTGTCTGCTGTCTCGGCAGGGACGTTCGCTGACCGCCGATTAGGATTCGGAATCGATCGTCGAGTTTCTCGGCAAGAGCGGTAACCGACAACGCGTTCACGTGAGCCGCTGCAAGCTCGATGGCAAGCGGAATGCCGTCCAGCTGCCGGCAAATCTCTCCGACAGTCACGGTGTTCTCTCCGGTCAGGCTAAAGTGTGCGTCGACGGCTTGGGCGCGGTCGGCAAAGAGCGCGACCGCATCGTCCTCGGTGAGCGACGGAAGGCGATACGTGCGTTCGCCCGTGCTCAGCAGCGGCTCGCGGCTCGCCGCGAGTATCCGGAGGAACGGAGCGCCGAGCAGCAGCGCTTCGGTAACCTGAGCGACTTCCGCGATGACGTGCTCGCAGTTGTCGAGGATCAACAGCTGACTCTTGTCTTTTAGAAACGCAACCAGGGTTTCGAGTAGCGGACGGTTCGGAACTTTTTGTAGCCCGAGCGCCGATGCAATCGCCGGCGTTACCAGCGAACGTTCGCTGACGGGCGCAAAACCGACGAAGCACACCCCACCACTCGCAGCTTCACCTACGGCGCCGGCAACGTGCAGCGCGGTCTGCGTCTTCCCGATTCCTCCGGGGCCGGTGATCGTGACCAGCCGGTGTTCGCGGACCAGCGCGACGATTTCGTCGAGCTCGATCTTTCGCCCGACGAAGTTGGTCAGTGCGATCGGCAGTCCACCTTTGCCGGCGCTGGGCCATGGCCCCACGGCGACCGACGCACCGCGGCGCCGCGGAGTGCCGGAGCGCGCGGCCAGCGCGAACGCACGGCGCTGCTCGGCGTCAAGTTCCAGCGCTCCGGCCAACAAGTCGACCGTCTCGCGTTGCGGTCCGCGCCGGTACCCGCGTTCGAGCGCGCCGATTCCGTTGGCGCTCATACGCGCGCGTTCCGCGAGAGCCTCTTGCGAGAGCCCCGCGGCGAGCCGGTACCGTCGTAAGAGCGTGCCGAAATCCGGCGTGCGGGTCGACTCCCTTTCGTCCTGCACGATGACCCAAGCATTCGCGCCGCGGACGGGCGCACCCCCACCAGCTTGCCGGGCTACCGACGTTAAATAAGCGGCCTGCGCTACGTCCTTCGCGGCTAAAGACCCTACGAATGAGCCGTTCGTCTCAATTTGTTAGCGCTGCCGAAAAGTTTGAGGGTCGCCCGGCAGCGCGCGCGTAAGACGGTTTTTCCTGTCTTATTTTTCGAACGTAGGAGAGCGTAATGCCTCGTTCAATTCGGTTGGTTTTTTTCGCCATTTTGGCCTTCGGTTTCGGCGGCTGCAGCGGGAGCCATGCGCCCGGAGCGAGCCCCTTACCGGCGCTAGCATCTCCGGCTTCGGGCTCCGGACCGTCTCAATACATTTCGCATATCGTGATCGTCATACAGGAGAATCGCAGCTTCGACAATCTGTTCGCGACCTTTCCCGGCGCCGATGGAACCAAGAAAGGCCTGCTCAACAACGGTACGTACGTGAACTTGAAGCCGCGCAACCTCGAAAGCAACCTGGTTCTCGATAACAGCTGGCCGGCGTTCCAAGTTGATTACGACGGCGGCAAGATGGACGGCTTCAACCTCGTGTGGGTCAACGAGCACCGATGCACGTGTGCCTTTCAGTACGTCAAGCCGAAGCAGATCCAGCCCTACTGGTCGATGGCCAAGCAGTACGTCTTGGCCGACCATATGTTTCCGACGATGGCCAGCGGAAGCTTTACCGCCCATCAAGATCTCATTCGTGGCGACACCAAGCTGAATTCCTACGAGAGCCTGGTCGACTTTCCAACGCATGGACCGTGGGGCTGCGATGCGCCGCCGGGCGTGACGACCTCGCTGCTGACCAGCAGCGATCAGTACCTCCAAAACGGGGGCCCGTACCCGTGCTTCACGTATGCGACGCTGCGCGACTTGCTGGACGCCAAGAACGTATCGTGGAAGTACTACACGCCGACCATCCAGACGCATGGAGGCGATATTTGGAACGCGTTCGATGCAATCAAACAAGTTCGTAGCGGCTCCGAGTGGACGACCAACATCTCCAGCCCCGAGACGAACATTTTTAGCGACATCTCGGCGAACAAGCTGCCCGCGGTCTCTTGGATCGTTCCCGACGGGCAAAACTCCGATCACCCTGCCCAGGGACTGTGGGGCATTCACAAGGACACCGGCCCGGCGTGGGTCGCGCAGATCGTGAACGCGATCGGCCAGAGCTCCTACTGGAACTCGACCGCCGTCATCGTCGTCTGGGACGACTGGGGCGGGTTCTACGATCACGTCGCGCCGCCGCAGCTCGACTACACCGGCTTGGGCTTTCGCGTGCCGATGCTCGTCGTCTCACCCTACGCCAAGCCGGGCTACGTGTCGCACACGCAATACGAGTTCGGCAGCATCTTGAAGTTCGTCGAGCAGACGTTCAATCTGGGTAACCTGGGGACGACCGACGTGCGCGCGACTAGCATCGGCGACGTCTTCAATTTCAGCCAGCCGAGGAACAAGTTCAAGCGTATCAAGGCGCAATACTCGAAGTCATATTTCGAGCACGAGCGGCCATCGAACATGCCGGTCGATACGAACTAGGCGCGATCCTCTTGGAGTCGCACGGGAAGGCGTCGAATTCGTTTGCCGGTTAGCGCGTAGATCGCGTTGCACACGGCCGGCGCCAAGGCCGGCAGAGCCGCCTCTCCGACGCCTTGCGGCGGATCGCTGCTGGCGACGATCTCCACGTCGATCTGCGGGATGTCGCCGATTCGTGGCATTTCGTATGCATTGAAGTTGTCTTCGGCAACTTCGCCGCCCTTGAGCGTGATCTCGTGAAAGAGCGCGGCGCCGATGCCCCAGACGATTCCTCCCTCTGCCTGAGCGCGAATTGTTTGCGGGTTGATCGGCATGCCGCAGTCGATCGCGCAGACGACGCGCTCGACGCGCACCTTGTTCTTGCTCACGCTTACCTCGGCAACTTGAGCCACGAAGGTGTTGCCGTACGGCGCAAAGGCGATGCCCCGCGCCCGTCCTGACTGCAGCGCGTCGTTCCAACCCGCTCGCTCCGCGGCGCGATCGAGTACAGCCAGCGCGCGCGGACTCTCCTTTAGCAAAGCGCGCCGGTATTGATACGGATCGGCGTTAGCTGCGTGTGCGAGCTCGTCGAGAAACGACTCGGAGACGAACGAGTTCGTGCCTACGTTGACCGCTCGCCACCACCCGTAATGGACCGGATAGATGTCGACGAAGCAGAACTCGGCGCGATAGTTGGGGAATGCGTATTGAATGTCGATCATCCCGTCTAGCGCGTCGAGATCGGGGGCATCGCGCCGCGCGTATCCTCGCTCCACGCCGATCGTCGGGCCGGCGCGCCGGTGTTCGAACGCGAGCACTGCTCCACGGGCGTCGAGTACCGCCCGAACGCGGCTGGCGTGCGGAGGACGGTAGACGTCGTGCTGGATGTCGTCTTCACGCGTCCATACGGCCTTGACCGGACGCCCGGTCTTCTTGGCTAGGACGATCGCTTCGGTGGCGTAGTCGCCGTCACTGCGCCGGCCGAATCCGCCGCCGGGTAACGCTTGATGCACGATGACCGAGGTTACGGGCAGGCCCGCGATCGCGGCGGCCATTTTCTGAATCCCAACGGGGCTTTGGGTCGGCGCCCATACCTCGCACCGGTCGCTATGCACTTCCGCGATCGCATTCTGCGGTTCGAGCGTCACGTGGGCCTGAAGCGGATTCTCGTAGACGGCAGTAATGATCCGTGGAGCGGATTGCATGAAGGGCGTTGTATTGCCGATGCTCTTTCCGACGTAGGGCGTGCCATCGAGGCCCGCGACAAGCGCCGTGCGGACGTCGGCCGAGGAGACGTTCGCGTACGGTCCCGGCGTCCAGCGCGCGCGCAGTGCCTTGCGTCCCTGTATGGCCGACCAGTTCGAATCGGCGAGCACTGCGACCGCCGGAACGAACGGAAATGCGTCGCTGGTCGGAGGGTGTGTCAGCTCGACGATCGCTCGCACACCGGGAACGTTGAGCGCGGCCCCTTTGTCGTAGCCGCCGAGCTCCGCACCCAGCCTCGGGGCGCGCTCTAGCGAGGCGTGCAGCATTCCTGGCCTCGTCCCGTCGATCGAATAACGAGCACGCCCGGTGCTCTTTTCGCGCGCTCCCAGCAGCGGCATCGGTTTGCCGATGTAGACGAACTCCGAGGGAGCCTTCAATACCGGGTCTGCCGGCGTCGAGAGTGCGGATGCAGCGACCAGCAGCGATTCGTAAGGCGCGTTTCGTCCATCGGTGGCATAGACGATGCCGCTGCGCGTGCGACACGACGACGGCAGTACGCCCCACTGCGTCGCTGCCGCCGCAACGAGCAGCCCTCGAGCGGAGGCGCCGGCCTGGCGAAACTTGGCGGTGTTCTTGCGCATCGTTCGGCTGCCGCCGATGCCCTGGTCGTCGAACTTGCTTTTGCCGGCGTCAGCGTCGGCGACGACGACGCGGATTCGCTCCCATGGGGCGTCGAGTTCATCGGCCAGACACATTGCCAGCGCGGTTCGAATTCCCTGACCGATATCCGACATAGGTAGCGTAATTACCGTTTCGCCGTTCGGCTCGAGCGAAACCCAGGCGTTGGGCGTGAAGCCGGTGCTCGTTTCGGCCAGGGCAAAGCGGCAGTGCAGCGCGCCACCGGCTGCCAAGGTCGCCGTGATGAACGTGCCGCGTTTCATTGCGCAACCCGCTCGATCGCCTTGCGGATCCGCAGGTATGTACCGCAGCGGCAGATGTGACCGGACATTCCGTCGTTGATCTGTGCGCGCGTCGCTCGAGGTTTGGAAAGAAGCAACGCGACCGCTTCGACGACCATGCCGGGCTGACAGTAGCCGCATTGCGGAACGTCCTCGGCAACCCAGGCATCGACGACCCGTTTCCCGAGCTGCGTAGTCGAAATGTACTCGATCGTTTCGACGGCGGATTTGCCGACCGCGCTAACCGGCAAGACGCACGAGCGAACCGGCTTCCCATCGACGAACACGGTACACGCCCCACACTCGCCGATGCCGCATCCGAACTTCGCTCCGGTCAGGCCGAGGTTCTCTCGAAGGACCCAGAGCAGAGGTGTCTCGGGGCTAACTTCAACCTGCGATCGCCGGCCGTTGACGGTCAGATGCCGGATGCCCCTGGCCATATAGCCGAGTCTACTACAAGCCGTCGGCGTTGCAATCAACGTTCATCAAAGAGAGCGCGTGAAAATCACGTTTCGTATCGTGCCGAGGCCCCACCGGCATTCGCGCGCGGCCTGCGGAAGAGTGCGATTTACGGAATCCTTGCCGGGCTGTTGGCGAGTTCCTTCGCCTTGGAAAGAACGAACGACCGAAATGCAGGCGGAGCTATCTCGGAAATCGTTTGCCAGTGGCCGCGAACCTGATGCCTTGTCACGTCGTTTAGGTCGGATTCTGTAAAAGCACCGCCCTCGCGTTGGAACCCGAAGTCAAACTTTGGATACTCCACACCGAGATAGATGAACCCTTCGGTTGTCGCGAATCCGCTATTAGCGTCCAGGCTATCAAAAACGAATGTGACTTTCCCAAACGCAGGATGATTCACGACAAACGTACCCGAGAAGGCACGCGAATCCCAGCCCACGGCTAGCGAACCAACGGAACTCGTAGACTCAGGTGTCTACTTTGCCATAGTCTCTTGTTGGGATTTAGGCTCGTCAGTCTCTACAATAAGGACCGGAAACACAAAAGTGATCGCGAGGTCTCCGAGTTGAAGCCACCCTTGTTGTTGCCGAAGCCGTGTGCGCATTCCGAACCTCCGAATCTGAATGGCGGCTCCCGTTCGTCAGAGCGCCCGTCGGGAGCCATGGCCTGGACTTCTTGGGAAAGTGACTGAAGTCATCTTTCTACTGGATAGGAGCTTTGGGAGGCGCTCGGCAGGTGCGGCCAGGGGCTTCCTTGGCCGCTCGCGTACGCTCGGGTAACGTGTCGGCAACCACGCCCCTGGGGCCGCCACGGTGCCGGCCCAACGACGTCGCATTCGTGCTGTGCGATTTGGATCAGCCTCAATCGCGCGTCCACCACGTGCTGCCGGGATGATAGATCGCGGCTCCTTCGCCCCAAATGACGTCGTCGACTCCATGCGAGTCAACGGCGAGGCCGAGATAGTCGCCAAACGGAAAGTCGTATCCGGCTTTTCCTTTATAGGGCTCACCCGAGGTGCGACCGGAGAGGCGAACAGGTTTGCTCCACGTCGCGCCGCCGTCGACGCTTTTCGCAAACCAGGTGTTCCAAGCGTTCGCTCCGTTACGGTTATCTTGCCATACGAGACGAAAATCACCCGCGGCTGGCCCAGCGGCAATTGCGGGGCTGGTGTTGTTGCCGAGCGTATTGATGGCCAAAGGCGCGCTCCAGCGCGCGCCATCACTCGAGCGGCTTGCATAGAGCGCGTTCGATCCTTGTTTTGTATCGTTCTTTGCGAAAATGAAGACGAACGCGCCGGTCCGATCGACCGCAACGGCATCTTGGCCGGTATAGAAGTCAGGATAGCAATTGTGGCGCTTGCACGGCGCACCTTCATGGGTGACCGCAAACGGAATGGTGCGCCAGGTCGCACCGCGGTCGGCCGAGGTCACCAACGCGATGTGGCCGTCGCCGGTTTGGTTAGGGCCGGTCTCGCCGTCGACCGCGAACCAAACGGAACCATCGGGCGCTGCCGCTCCGCTATACGAATAATACCAGCGATGCTTGGTCGTCGCTTTGACCGGCGTTTGCCACGTTACGCCGCCGTCGTGGGATGAGGCGACGTAGAGTGCGTAGTAGGAGTTGAATGCGACGTAGACGTCCTTTTCAGACGATGCCACGAGCGTCGGCTTGTCGCTGTACCCCAGCGGGTTGTCTAAACGAATGTCCGGGGTCCACGTATGGCCGTGATCGCGGGACCGCGTGAAGACGACGCCGGGCTTAAACCCATCCAGGCAGACGGCGTAGACGACGCCTTTCTTCGTAACGGCAATCTGTGGGTCGAACTGCCACGGCACGCGCGTCCCGCGCCGGCAGATGTGCCTCGCCGCGAGCCACGAGCGCCCACCATCGGGCGAAGCGCGGAAGAGCAAATAGTTGGGCCGCTGATCGGTCGTGATCTGGTAGACCCAACTCGAGCTCGGGTCGGCAGCAACGAACGGTTCCCAACGGTAGTCGGAGCGATCGCCCCAGCGGTGCTCGCCCTCAAAGTGCGCAGAGGTGAGAGTGTTCTGGGGAACGCTGCTCGCAAGCGGAGGCGCATACGCTTCTTTGCCGACGATGCACGAAGAAAGGGTGAGGCTTACCAGCAATGCCCGCAACAAATTCTTCAACTGCGTGGCCCTCCCGTCTCGGCCCAAAGTTGGCGGCGTGGGCGATGCGTCACTTGTTATTGGCAGGTGGAGGAGTTCACCTGCCGGCTCAAGCGTGCCGGCGCTGCGTCATGGGTTTGCGTCGCGCGTTGACTCTCACGCAGGTACGAGGTTGCCTGCTGCGAATGAGGCGCAGCTAGGGTGTTCACCGTCTTACATCAAGGTTAAATTGGGAAATTCATCGATTCGCTCTGCGTGCGGTCGCATCGCTTTAGCGCTGTCGTTCTTGCTTTCGGCGGGATGCGAAGCCCAGCGCGCCGGGGTCATCCCTGCGCACGAGCTGCTTCAGGGACAGGCTCGGATTATTTCGAGCATCGTTAACGCCGGCGCGCGATCCTACAAAATTGACGAGATATACACGCCCTCTGAAAGCAACCTTGAGGGTATTACCCCGGGTCCGCGTGGGCATATTTGGTTCACGGGGGACGCGCTCGTCGGGAAGTCCTCGGTCACGAGCGATATGTTGGAGTATCTGATACCCATCTATGGTAACGCGACTTCGATCGTCGAGGGACCGGACCAGAATCTTTGGATCACGCTCTATCCGGGCGCCATTGGACGGGTTTCGACCAACGGTGCCTTCACCGCATTTCCGATAGACCACAAATTAGGCGGAGCGGGTAGCAATCCATTCGCTATTATAAATGGTCCGGACAAGGCGCTCTGGTTCGTGACCAACTCCGCGACAAGTCATATCGTACGAATGACCTTGACGGGCGCTATGAAGCAATATCGAATCGCCGAAGGCTCGCGCCTGCAATGGCTGACCTCTGCTAGCGACGGAGCGCTTTGGTTTACCGATGCTGGGACGAACAAGATCGGCCGGATGAGTGCGACCGGCACCGTCAGAGAATTTCCGGTGCCCACGCCAAACTCGGGATTGTACGGAATCTGCCAAGGCCCCGACGGAAAGATCTGGTTTATCGAGCAGGGCGCAAACAGAGTCGGCAGCGTGACTTCCTCAGGATCGTTCCACGAATATAGTATCCCAACGCCCTATAGCGGAGCGGCCGCGATTGTGGCCGGCCCCGATGGAGCCTTATGGTTTACCGAAGGGTCAGTGGGCAGAATAGGCCGCATCACGACTGCGGGCGACATCGTCGAACTGAAGCTGTCGGCAGCCGGCGCGAAGCCTTTCGATATCACGGTCGGAAGCGATAAGAACATTTGGTTCACGGAGTCGCAGTCGTACGGCATCATGGGGCGCGTCGACCTACATGAAGTAAAGGGCTCCGATCCAACCTACTCGACGATAACGTTGTCGTTGGGCAAGGGCCATCCGGAACTCGGCGTTTCCAAGAAGTTTCCACTCTCGATCACCGCCGAGAACCTCACTCATCACGTCGTAAAAGGGGAGTATCCGAATCCCATTCATCTGACGAGCAGCGATCCCAAGCACGCGGGGCTATCCGAAAAGACCGTAGGTTCGTCCACCTCGACGGCGGGCGTCCTATTCTCCGGGCACTATACGGACGCCGTCATTAGCGCAAACGCGTCCGGTGGCGGGACCGTTAACCCCGCTACGATTCTACCATCGACTCAGCCCGAGAAGAAGTTGCCGGCGCCGGGCTACGGCCTCACCTCGGGTCCAAACGACAGCGTTTGGATATGCTTGGCGAACGGCTCGATCGCCAGCTACTCGATGAAGGGTTCGCTACAGGTCTACCATGCAACGACCTCATTCAAAGAAGAGGGCTGCTCGAGTCTGGAGGGGCCCGATGGTAACGTCTGGTTCACGGACTACTCAAACGACCGGATCGGGATGATAACGCCGGAGGGGCACGTTACATTTTTCCCACTTGGTCACGACGCTTCACCGCTTTCTATGGCGCTTGGGTCGGACGGCGCTCTGTGGTTCACGGAGTACTTCGTGGACAAGATTGGAAGACTGACGACCAGCGGGCAGCTCACAACGTTCAGCGTGAAGTCGATACCCCTCGACATTGTTTCCGGTCCGGACGGAAACTTATGGTTTGACGACGACACCGACACGATTTACAAAATGTCGACGGCGGGTAAAATCAGCCGCGTGCGGAGGACGTACCGGACGGGGGGTCTATGGGCTGCCAATCATAATCTCTGGTTTTGGGATGCATTAAATTGGCAGCTCGACGAGATGTCGACGGCGGGGGCGATCGTCCAAAAGTACGCCGTACCCACGGGTTGCATTCCATTCGCGCTCACGAGCGGCCCTGAGAACAGCCTGTGGTATGTTGATGCCGGGAACGACTGTGTCGCCCGCATGACGCTTTCAGGAAAGTTCTTCGTCGTCCCGACCTACAGTCAGAAATACAATCCGCTACTCATCACGGGAATCGTCGTTGGCCCGAACGGGGATCTTTGGTTTACGGAAACGGGCAAAAACGGTCTCGGCTGGATCGACCCTACCACGATATAGGCAGGGATCTCGCTGGGCGAAACAACTACACAATCTTAAACTATTTGCAATTGCAGTGTGCCATGCGCTTGACTTAACGCGATTGAATGCGGCGGGAGCGTTCGAGCGAGGGAACCGGAATGACGGACCCGCATCGGCGCCTATCACGCCCTATGGAGAGGCCGGTGAAGAGACTGCTTGAGCGCGAAGCGAGAGGGCCAAAGTTTTGGTCATTTAAGCGGGTGGAGGCTAGCCCTGGTGTACCGAGCCGGGGCTAGCCGGGAGCGCCGACGAAGAAGAAATCATGATCACCGCTGAATCGCTCGCGCACATTCCGATCTTCGCGTCCGCACACAAAGGCGATCTCGATACCATCGTATCTCGCAGCGCCGACATGCGGGTGAGTGGCGGCGATTGGCTCGTGCTCGAAGGGGAAGCGCCGGCGTTTTTGGTCGTGCTCGAGGGCCAGTTCGAGGTCGTGAAGACGATCGCCGGCGCGGAACGCGTTCTCGGAACCCTCGGAGCGGGAGAGTTTTTCGGCGAGGGTGCCCTGCTGCTGGGATCGGGCTTCCTCGCGGGATTGCGGGCCGTCGAGCCGTCGCGTGCGATGCGCCTCGAGCCCATCGAGTTTCACGATCTCGTGGCCAAGTGCCCAACCGTTAATAGAGCGATCATCGACGCAATGGCCGGCCAAATCGCCAAATTGCAGGAGGTGTCGATCGCAACGCCCGTGGCTGCGGTGGCGATCGTCGGCCATCATTGGGATTTCGAGTGCTACGACGTCCGCGATTTTCTCGCGCGCAATCACGTGGGGTTTCGTTGGATCGATCCCGACGATCCGAGTGCGCCTGAGTATGGAAGCGTGCCCATCGAGGTGATGCAAGGCGGCCGATACCCGGTCGTGAGATATTCGGATGGCACGTACGACGTTGAGCCGAGCTTCCGCGCCCTCGCGGAACGCTTGGGTTTGCAAACCTGCCCGCGAGAAACGGCCTACGACGTCGCAATCGTTGGTGCGGGACCGGCCGGCTTAGCCGCCGCGGTCTATGGTGCTTCCGAGGGCCTGCGCACGGTGCTCGTCGAGTGCCGCGCACCCGGTGGCCAGGCGGGCACCTCGTCGCGCATCGAAAACTATCTTGGTTTCCCGTCGGGAATCTCCGGCGACGATCTCGGCTCGCGTGCCTTTGCGCAAGCGCGGCGATTGGGTGCGGAGATTCTCGTGACGCGCGAGGCAAAGGCGATCGAGCCGCGCCGGCCAGACGCGGCGACCCACACACTTGTTCTCGACGGTGACGATCGCATCGAGACGAAGGCGATCGTAGTTGCGACGGGGGTGACGTGGCGAAGACTGTCGGCGCCCGGCGCCGATGCCTTGCTCGGGCGCGGGGTGTATTACGGCGCGGCGCAGACCGAGGCGCTCGGAGCGCGCGGGAAGGACGTCTTCCTCGTCGGCGGAGGCAACTCGGCGGGGCAAGCGGCGATGCTCTTCTCGAACTATGCGCGCAGCGTAACGATTCTCGTGCGCGGCGAGAGGTTGGCGGCCTCGATGTCGCAGTATCTTGTCACCGAGCTCGCGACGAAGACCAACGTTCGCATCGAGGTCGAGTGCGAAATCGTCAACGTCGTAGGGGGCAACCACCTCGAATCGATCGACGTAAAATACCGGAACGGCGAGCAAAAGAAGCTAAGCGCCGACGAGATGTTTGTTTTTATCGGCGCGCAGGCCGAAACGGCCTGGCTGCCGGGCGAGCTGATTCGTGATGCCCAGGGTTTTATATGCACGGGGCGCGACGTCGTAGATCTTCAAACCGCAATGCCCCCTGGCTCGCGCCATCCGTATCTTCTCGAGAGCAGCATTCCTGGCATCTTCGCCGCGGGCGACGTCCGTCACGGATCGATGAAGCGCGTCGCATCGAGCGTTGGGGAAGGCAGCATGGCTATCGCGCTCGTCCATCAATACCTGAGCGAGGTGCAGCTTCTCGCGACGACCTCGTGAGGGCGCTTGACGTGTACCATCACATAGAACATTCTTCGCTGCGGCTCAGCCCACGCCCACAGCGTTCGTCAAATTCCGCCCGGGACCGATCCGGGTAGGAACGCCTAGAGTAACGGAGATCGTGTTGAACCCAATCGAGCTTAGTGCGGATTCATAAGTCGATGAGAGTAGACGACCCGCACTGCGTCGGTTGAACCCGGTATTGAAGGCCCGCGGGACTCGACATCGTCGCGGCGACGCTACTCGACGGCGGGTTTGGGTTGTATGAAGGCGTCGATGAGATGAGATGCTTCGAGCGATCGTCGACGAGGGATCCGAGCGTGATGCCCGTTGGTATGGCCGGCGGAGTGGCCCGCCGCACCGCGCGGCGGTGGTAGCTGCGGAAAGGGCGCGACATGGAAGCCCCGCGTCGGTGCCCCGAGCGTTACGGTCGGCGGCAGAAGTACCAGTGCGATCGCACTGGCCACAACCAAAGTGCGCATCAGCCGATCGAATTTTCTCGCGCGGCCGTGGGTTCCCTGGGAGGGCAAATTGAGAGTTGGCCATGCGGCTCGCACCGGAAATGGAGGTAGCGTGAATCGGGTAGGAGGGACTGCTTTTTAAACTAAAGGATTTGGCTATGGCCATTCTGGGACTTCGCAGCGGTCGCGTGGAGGTAGCCTTTACGGTCAACGGAAGGCCGGTCGAGTTGGTGGTCGACCCGCGCGCCACCCTGCTCGATACGTTGCGCGACACGCTCGGTCTCACCGGGACGAAGAAAGGCTGCGACCACGGCCAATGCGGCGCTTGCACGGTACACGTCGACGGGCGTCGGGTCAACTCGTGCCTTTCATTTGCGGCGATGCACGAGGGCTCAACGATCGACACAATTGAGGGCCTGGGGACGCTGGGCAACCTACATCCGATCCAGTCCGCGTTCCTGGAACACGACGGATTCCAGTGCGGTTACTGTACGCCGGGTCAGATCATGTCGGCGGTCGCCCTATTGGCCGAGCCTTGCGGGCCATCGGATGCCGACGTGGCTGAATGCATGAGCGGCAACATCTGCCGCTGCGGCGCCTATCAGAATATCGTTGCTGCGATACAGTCCGTGCGTAAGGCGAAGGCGTGAACTCCTTTACTTTCAGTCGCGCCCGCAGCATAGCGGATGCGCTGCGGCATGGGGGCGACAACGTCAGGTTTATCGCCGGAGGCACCACGCTGGTCGACTTGATGAAGCTCGACGTCGAGCGTCCGGCGGAAGTGATCGATATCAACGCTCTTCCACTGGCTGAGTTGACGCGAACGCCGGATGGCGGCCTTAGTATCGGCGCGCTCGCGCGTAACTCCGACGTTGCCCATCACCCCGACGTCGTGCGCGACTATCCGCTGCTTTCGCAGGCGTTGCGTTCCGGTGCGTCGGCGCAGTTGCGAAATATGGCGTCTACCGGTGGTAACCTTTTGCAGCGCACGCGATGCGTATATTTTCGCGACCCGGCGATGGCTTGCAATAAGCGGTCGCCGGGGAGCGGTTGCTCGGCGATCGGAGGATTCAATCGCAACCTCGCGATTCTCGGTACGAGCGCGCACTGTATTGCCACGAATCCCTCCGATCAGAACGTCGCACTTGCCGCGCTCGAAGCGACGGTTCGTCTCACCAGCCCGAAGGGTGAGCGCAGTGTGCCAATCGGCGACTTCTATCTCCTACCGGGGGAAACGCCCGAGCGTGAAACGATCCTCGAGCCGGGCGAACTGGTAACGTCGGTAACCCTGCCTCCGCCGGCTGCCGGCGCGAGATCGATCTATCTCAAGCTGCGCGATCGGGCATCGTACGAGTTCGCGCTAGCCTCGGCCGCGGTCGTGGCGACAGTCAGCGACGGTACGATGCAACGCGTGCGCGTCGCGATGGGCGGAATCGCTACCAAACCTTGGCGTAACCTAGACGTAGAGATGGCGCTGCAAGGGCAACCGGCCACGCACGAGCACCTTCACCCAGGCAGCGCGCGTTCTTCTGAGCGATGCGAAGCCCCAGTCAGAGAACGGCTTCAAAGTCGAGTTAGCGAGGCGCTGTCTCGTTCACGCTTTGACGCTCGCCACGGCTGCGTAGCCGATGGCGACGAAGATCGTCGGTCGATCTCTGGCGCGCATCGACGGGCCGCTCAAGGTAAGCGGAGCTGCGGCGTATACTTCCGATCACACTCGGAAGAACGTAGCCTATGCGGTGCCCGTCGGCAGCACCATTGCCAACGGCCGCATTGCTGCGCTCAGTATCTCGAAGGCTCGGGAGATGCCAGGCGTCATCGAGATATATCATCGTGGAAACATCGGGGCGCTCTACAAGCCCTCGCCGGGGGCCGGCGCGATCGACGAGGCACGGCCGCCGTTTGCCGACGACGTTATCCGCTATTACGGACAATACGTGGCGCTCGTCGTCGCCGAGACATTCGAAGAAGCAACGGCGGCCGCGGCGCTCATCGAGATAGCCTACGCGGACGTGGTCGCTCCCAACGTCGAACTCGAACTCGTCGGGGACGGCGCGCCAACCGAGGCCAGCCGGCGTGGGGAACCCGAGGCTGCCTACGACGCTTCGCCCGTCAAAATCGATCGAACCTACGTAACCCCGGCCGAAACGCACAACCCGATCGAGCTGCACGCGTCGCTCGCAATCTACGACGGCGACGAGTTCACGCTCTATGAAACGACGCAAGCGATCGCCAACCATCGCAACGTCGTCAGCGAGATCCTTGGTGTGTCTCGCGAGAACGTGCGGATCGTAATGAAATTCCTCGGCTCGGGCTTTGGCGGTAAGCTCTGGCCCTGGACGCACGGAACCCTTGCCGCAGCGGCCGCGCGCAAGCTCGGTCGTCCGGTCAAGCTCGTCGTGACGCGTAAGCAGATGTTCGAGACGGTTGGTCATCGTGCGCGCACGCAGCAACGCGTCCGGATGAGCGCGCTGCGTGACGGGACCCTCACGTCGCTGCGGCACGAATCCATCAACGACGCGAGCATGCTCGACGATTACGATGAAAATTGCGGCGAAGCGACGCCGTACCTCTACGGAACGCGGAACCTGCTCGTGACCTCGGCACAGACGCGGCGGAACATTGGCTCGCCGACCGCGATGCGCGGTCCGGGTGCGGTGCCCGGTCTTTTCGCAACCGAATCTGCGTACGACGAACTCGCGATTGAACTTGGCATCGATCCGGTGCAGCTTCGCTTACACAACGAACCGGAGCGAGATCAGTCGCTCGACGTTCCGTTTTCCTCGCGGCATTACGCCGAATGCCTGACGATGGGCTCGGAGAGATTCGGCTGGTCGCAGCGCTCGCCCGAGGTCGGATCGATGCGCAAAGGCGATGTCACGCTCGGTTGGGGAATGTCGGGGTGCTCCTGGATTGCCGGCCGTTTCGCCGCAGAAGCCCGCGTCGAGCTTCACGCCGACGGCTCGGCTCGCGTCGCGATCGGAACGCAGGACATCGGCACCGGCACGTACACGGTGCTGGCCCAGCTCGTCGCCGAAACAACCGGCATCCCCGTCGAGCGGATCGCCGTCGAGTTGGGCGACACGCGCTTGCCGCCCGGACCTACCTCTGGAGGCTCGCTCGTGACGTCCTCCGTCATCCCGGCCGTCCTGGAGGCGGTGCGGGCCGCGATGAAGTCAGCCATCGGTCTCGCGACCACCGCGCCAAAGCAGCCATTTGAGGATTGGTCGCCCGATGATCTGTCCTTTGAGAGCGGTAAAATCGTTGCGCGTAAGGGGTCGCGCGGCGAGCAGATCGACTTCCATCACGTCCTGAAAAATGCATCCGTAGCGATGGTCTCGGGAAGTGGGAAAGCCGAGCGAAGCGTCGGCGAAGAGCACCCGGAATACTCGCTCCACTCGTATGGCGCGCAATTCGTCGAGATCGCGTGGCAGCCCGAAATCGCCCGACTGCGGGTGAATCGGGTCGTTACGGTCGTCGACGCGGGCCGGATCATCAACCCACGCACCGCACGTAACCAGATCGAAGGCGCGATCGTGATGGGGGTCGGCATGGCGCTCTTCGAACAAACGCACTACGACCGTCGCTCGGGCGCACCGATTAATAGTAACTTGGCCGACTACATCGTTGCGACAAATGCCGACACGCCCCATATGGACGTCACGTTCCTCGACCACCCTGACACGAAGGTGAACGAGTTGGGTGCGCGCGGCGTTGGAGAGATCGGGCTAGCGGGAGTGGCATCGGCCATCGCCTCGGCCGTCTATCACGCGACCGGCGTACGTGTGCGCACGTTGCCGATCGAGATCGAGAAGTTACTCTAAGGTAGGAGGCCCGCCGCGCGGCATGTGGGACTAAAGTGAGACTAGGCCGCTAGGACCCGAGGGCCCTGGACGGAACTCGGCTTAAATTCAATGGTCTGAAAGCCTGCGTTCCCCAAAGGAGACCTCTCAAGGATGCATTCGGTACGAGCTTCCCTCGGTGCACTCGCCATCGGCCTTCTCGCCGGGTGCGCGGGTAGTGGCATGCCGCCAAGTAGCTCTGCGTCCGCGCCGCAGTACTCTAACGCCGGCGTCATTGCCGCGCTCGAAGGGCCCGACGCATCTTTGGCTGGCCTGTACGTCAGCCAATTTTCCAGCACAAGCATTCTGGCCTACAAGAGCAACAACAAGAAAAATGGCGCGCCCACGTGCGACATCCCCGGCGTGCAGTACCTCAACGGCGTGGCGGTCGATGGTAAAGGCAACGTCATCGACCCGGACGGCGGCAGCCGCTCGATCATTATCTTCAAAGGCCCCGGCATGTGCGGCGCCAAAGCCGCCTCGACCGGCGACTCGTACGGGCAACCGATCGACGCCGCGAGCAACGACGCGCTCAATGACAAAATCGTCGTCGCCAATATGTTCGACAACGGCAGCAAGCCCGGCAGCGTTTCGGTCTGCACGATGAAGGGTGGATGCACGACAAACCTCACAAATTCCGGCATCTACGAGATGGTCGGCGTTGCAATGGACAAGAAAGGCAACTGCTGGGCGTCGGCATATACCACGCAGTTTTTGCCGACCTTGACCTATTTCGCAAAATGCAAGGGATCCGGCGTAGCCGCGACCGGTTATGCGAACACGAGCCCCGGCGGCCTCGATATCGACGACGCCGGTAACCTGGTCGCGATCGATACTTCCGCCAATAATACCGGAGCGCTCGTCATATACTCCGGTTGCAAACCGGCCTGCAAAGTCGTCGGCGGTCCGTTCCCGCTTGCATGGCGAAACGTTCTGGGGCCATCTGAACCAGAAGTCTACGGCCTTTGCCACGGCCAACTACGTTGCCGGCGAGATCGATGTGTACAAGTACAGCACGACCGCCCTTACGTATCTTTACAGCTTCAGCAACGGCCTTAACGCAAGCTACTCGGTCAAAGGGGCGGCCTACAACCCGCGTTCCAAAGAGTAACCATCTCGCTCAAGACCTTGCCGCCATTTTAGCTGTTGTGCTATCTAAGGCATCCGGCCGGGAGCCCGGTCGTCGTTCTGGGCCACTCTTCTTATCGGCGTGCCTCGGCGTTTTTCGTTTGCGCGTAGAAGGGGCTTTAGCTGAGAACTCACGCCGACCCAGCTGAGTGGATTCAGGGATTATTCACAGGTTTTCGGTAGCATGTGGCCTCTCGGAGGTGCACGCACATGTGCGATCGCAAAACAAGCTCTAACCCCTTACCAGTAGTCTTGACGTGCACGCTTGCTATGCTTGCGCCGGTTGGCTGCGGCGGCAGCGGTGCCGGCGCGACGACGGGGGCTACCATGCCCCTTACAACGGCCGGAATCGGCGAGCCGCGCGCGGCGCGCGACGTTAGCGGCCAATATTTTGGAACCGTGGTTGACAACTTCTTGGGGGCAGGTCAGGTCGCTGCTGAACTTGCGCAATATCAAAATTCCGCGGGCGGCATTATGACGTTTACATATGGATCCACCGCGCTGATAACGCCAGCGAGCTTTTTGGTGAGCGGCGCGCAGTTGACCGGCAGTGGCAACTTTTCGACTTCTGCGACTAGCGGCGTCTGCACGTTCTCGGAAACCGCGACCTATAGGTCGGGGCACCACCTAGCTGGTTTGTATCGGGCCATCCATGGATGTTCGGGCGAAAGCGGTACGTTTATGCTGAAGGAGAAGTGCCAGTACCTTCAAGCGTCTGGTACGCACGACCGATGTTAAGCTGAAGCCCTGCTGAAGAATTCAGGCACTCGGGTTCACCAGTTGCTCCATCGTGCATTGACGCGGGGGCTTCTCGGTACGCCATCGCAGTAAGCGCGCCGCATGGCGAAACCGTCGCCCGGTCACGTGGTCGAAGGCGACTTCGACGACGACCTCCGGTCGAACGGGGAAACCGCTCCGCGTTCTCCGCGCGCCGCCAGCGGCTTGGGCCGCCTGGCACCGCGCCGGTAAACCCGGGCGGCTCGACGCATCGGACGACGGACAGCTCTCCTGCGCGCTAGCGTTGCGCGGCGCTCATCGAGCCGACGAATCCGACCTAATACGGTTCATAAGCACTTAGAGGCCTCAGGTTCGTTCGGAAGTTGCTGGTGCGCATCGGGAGAGTCGTTCAGTTAAGGAGGGCGGTTCCTGGGCCGTCGTAGAGGCTCGGAGTGACCTTTATAGCCACGTCGTCGCTGGCGGTCAATCGTTACAAATCGGAAATCTGGCAATATCTCCTCGAGCAAGTCGAGCGCCTTGCAACTAGAACGAGCGCCCGGCTCCGTTTGGCGCCGACGTATACTTCTGCGACGGCCCCGTCGTCCGATACGCTCGCCATATCCGATTTTGCTATTGGTGCAACGGAAAAGGGGCGTCCTCTGATACTGCTGGCTTGGCGCTAGCATGGAACCGAGCTGGCTCCGCGGAATCTCGACATCTTTGTGGAGGCCTTGGAGGCGCAGATAACTTCTTTCAATCTTAGCCGCTGCGGTTTAGGCATTGGTGTGATCATGGTAATGTTGGTAGGATGCAACGGAAGCGAATCAATGTGTTCGCCATACGCGGTTCGGGAATCGGCAGCATGTGCGTTTAACGTTCATTCTGTATCTTTCATTAATGCAGCGTTGTCGGTATCTTAGCCTATCCGCCGACAACCGTAAGAACAAGCCGCCGATATGCGAACTGAAATACGGGCCCAACGCGTTGGCGGCTGACATGAAAAGTGATGTTATCGCTGCACTCGGCAGACACATCACGGTGTTTAAGGGACCAAAAGCGTGCGGGCCAAAGGCAGGATCGATTGAAGACAGTTTTGGCGAACCTGTCGACATTGCAAGTGCTGATGCGCTCACCGGCGAAATTGTGGTGGCAAATATTGCTGATTCAAGTCGCCCGGGAAGTGTCTCGGTCTGCACGTTGTCCCACCGATGCACAAAGAATCTCACTAACCCAAACATGTACTATGTCGGCGGGGTCGCCTTAGCCAACGATGGCGATTGTTGGGCGTCGGGGACAAATTTCTAAAAACCGTGCAACTCTTACGTATTTTAAGGCCTGCGACGGCCCTGGGAAGGCAGCTGAAGGTTTTAAGAACCCCTACGACGGGGGTCTGGACATTGACAGCCAGGGAAACTTAGTGTCGCTCAGCATGGATCAGCTGTTCATTTACAAAGGGTGCAATCCGGCATGCTCGCTTGTCGGCGGGCCATTCGCGCTGCGAGGCGAGGCTTTCTTTGGACATCTAGATGAGAGGTCGCTTTACTTCGCGGCCTGCGATTTCGAGAATAGTACGATCGACGTATACCGCTATAGCGCTAAGGGCGTAAAATTTAAATATAGCTTTAATAATGGCATTCAAGGCACCATATTACCAAGGGAATTGCCTACGGTCCACGATCCAAGGAATAGATGTCTATTCAAATCGCCTCGGTGTGCACGCGTAGCGCAATGCCGCTCTTGAAAGCCACGGCTTTCTTAACCTCTAAGGCCCCCAGCACGCAGCTTGCCTCAGCTGCTGTCTCGCCGCTTATCATCAGTACGGCATTAGCGTGTCTTGCGGCTTGCGGTGGTTCGCATAGCGCTTATCTCGTCAACCGGCCGATGATCCCGAACTACCTATTCGTCGATGATTCTGGGCGGAATGCGGTCGAGATCCTGAGGGTTGGCGACTGGAAGAAAACGGGCAGCATTAGCCTCAATGTCGATGATCCGCACGGTGATTGGTTCAGCAAAGATCATCTGTACGTTGCTAACTATGACGCGGCGGATATAGCGGAGTACGATAGCTCAGGCTCGTTGACATACACCTATAGTCGCGGAATGCAACATCCTGCCGTCGTAACCAGCGACTCCAGCGGGAACGTTTATGAAGGCGACTATACCGGAAAGGCCGTCAAGGAGTATCACCGCGATAGTAATACGGTCGTGGCAGGTTGCGATGTTGGCGCTTTGGTAGAGGGTGTTGCCGTGGATAAGCAGGGGGATGTGTTCGTTGCCTATTTTGCTGGCGAAGGGCGAGTTATTGAGTACATCGGTGGGCTCAGCGGGTGTAATCGCACAGCTCTTCACGTAACGGTTGGATTCCCCGGCAGCATGGTTCTTGACAACAGGGCTGATTTGATTCTCGTGGATCAGTTAGGCCCAACCGTCGATGTCATCGAAACCTCCCTACAGCCGTGTTTCGCACACACTGGGCTCCGGGTACGAGTGGCCGTTTCAGATTACCCTCAATGCAGACAATAGCCAGGCATATGTTACCGATTATCAAGCCAAGTCGGTAGATATCATCGATTACCCCAGCGGCATAAAAACTGCAACGTTGAACTCTTCAAATGGGCTTTCCCAGCCGCTGAGCGCCGTTGCGTCCGATAACTACGTTCCGTAGCTTTACGGCGGTCTGGTTGCGTATCGGCGCGCCTCAAAAGTGACTAGACTCGCTGTATAAGCGTGCACTGGCGAGCGCATCCGAGGCTCGCAATCGTTTTCCTTCGGAAAGAAGCTTGGTCAGTTCCTGTTTGGCGAGGTTTTCGCCTAGTATTCTAAGCAGGCGCTCGTGCGATGTGCGCTCCGTGTACTCCCGCTCGAAGCCGAGTTGTGCAAGGGTCTTTTGCACGTATCCTTCCAGCGTTGCGGCAGTCTTACACTCTCCGTCAACGGCCATGGAAAGTGCTAAGTGCTCGAGTGCAATGGCTGTAAAAGGCCCTGCGAGATCCTGCGCGGCGTAGAAGGTGATCGCTTTTGAGGCGGCGTCGCGCGCCCCGCCGACATCGTCGGTCGCGTTGAGATAACCCGCGAGATTCCTAAGGAGAAAGGCCCAATCACTGCGATTCGGCAAGCGCTCGGCGCGTGGAACTTCGAGGGCCGCGATCTCGACGGCCTTACTTGTCGCGCCCCGCGCGTGCTCGACTTCGGCAAGGTTGATCGTTGCTGAGACTATTCCGGCGTCGAAACCGATCGCACGATAGCTATCGCGCAGTTCGGCGAAGCAACGCGCCGTCATCTCCAGGTCGCCGCGGATCGATGCGATCACCCCTCGCACTTGGAGAGTCTGCGTTCGACGGCGCGGCGTCGGTTTGCCACATGTTTCCGCCTGGTCGAGTGCCGCTTCCGCTTCGTCGAAGCGCCGGAAGTGCGCGATGACATCGGCATAGCTAATGAGACAATCGGAAAGCGTGTCCGCGTCGTTAGAGGCTCGCGCGTAACGCACTGCCGCCTCGGATGCGTCTCTCGCCGCGGCGTAGTGTCCGATCCGTCCAGCAAGCAGCGCAATTTTACCCCACAGCCGAGCCAACCGGCGCGAGACGTCTTCGGCGATGAGCGCGATCAGCGACTTCGCTCGCTCGATTCCTTCACTGTACAGACCGAGGTGAACCCATAAGCGAGTCGCCAAGAAAAGATCGACGGCTTTATCGACGTCGTTCTGCTCGCCCCAACTAAGCGCGGCGCGCGCGTCTTCGAGCTCAAGCGCGAGCTCGCCACTTGCCGCCACCGATAAGGTAGCTTCATAGATGTTTCCTGCTCTCCGGAATAGCTCTGTTAAGTAAGAGAGATGATGGTGCGCGCATTGAGCAAGCTCACCACTATCGGCGAGCTTTTCGCGAGCGTACTGGCGCGTTGTTTCAAGCACGCGATAGCGACCAGCGATGCCGGGATCCGTCTGCACGAGCGATTTGTCAACTAAGGACGACAGCGCGTCGAGGACCGCAATTTCGTCGCAGCCTTCACCAACGCAGACCGCACTCGCCCCTTCGAGCGTGAAACCACTAGCGAAGATCGCAAGCCTTCGGAAGAGCAAGCGCTCGGGCTCGGCGAGTAAATCGTAACTCCAATCGATCGCAGCACGCATCGTTTGATGACGGAGCAGCGCGCTACGGTCGCCTCCAGTCAAAATGCGAAATCGTTCGTCCAGACGGTGCGCGAGCTGCTGGGGCGAGAGCACTTTGATCCTAGCGGCGGCGAGTTCGATCGCCAGCGGAATCCCATCGAGCCGCCGGCATATCTCCACGACGAATGGAACGTTCTCTTCGCTCAAAGCAAAGCAGCCGTCCGCCGCGCGGGCTCGGTCGGCGAACAGCGCTACCGCGCCGTAGCGTAGCGCCGCCTTCGTCCTAGCCGCCGTCTCAGTGGGTGAAGGGATCGTCAGCGAGGGGAGCCGGAAAACGCGTTCGCCGGCGATGTTCAAGCTCTCGCGGCTGGTCGCCAAGATTCGTACGTCCGGGCAACTCCGCAACATGGTGGCCGCGACTGCGCACGCATCGTTTATCACGTGCTCGCAGTTGTCGAAGATCAGCAGTAGGCGACGGCGCTTGCAGTGTTCGGTGAGCGTTTCGAGCAGCGGCCGATCCAGTGATTCTCGTACACCGAGCAATTGTACGATGCTTCTTGCGACTAGCGTGCCATCTGAAATCGGGGCGAACTCGGCGAGCCAAACACCATCGCCAAAGCCGTCGAGCGACTCGTACCCTACCGCGATTGCGGCACGCGTCTTTCCGGCGCCTCCGCTGCCGACCAGCGTTACGAGCCGGTTTCCCTCGAGCAGCTTCTTGATCTTGGCTACGTCGCGGTCGCGCCCGACGAACGAAGTGAGCTGCAACGGCAGATTCGATCGGGCCTGCGGAGTGGAACGAGCCGGCTCCGGAGGTGTGATCGCACCGTTTGGAGCGGAAGTGATCGGAGCAACGAGAGCCTTTACGTCGCGTACAAGCTCCGACAAGGCGTCGTTGAGCGGGCGCGTCACAGCGTCGAACCAATGGATCGCGCGAACATAGAACTCCACGCTCGATGACGGTTGAACGTCCTCGATGCGCACCGGCAAGATGATCTTGCGGCGGTTCGAGGCCAGCTCGAGCTCGCTCAGGACAGCCCGCGACTCATTGGAGTTGGCCGAAAAGACGAATAGGACGATGCGCGAACCCTCGATCGCCCTGACGAGTTGCTGGGCGTATGGGACACCCGGCAGCGGATCGCGCGGCGCAATCCAGCAGTGGACGCCGGCCGACTCCAGCGCGGCGCATATGTCACGGGCGTGTCCTGCGTCCGACGTAGAATGGCAGATGAATACCTCGGGCTCCACGAGGTTTGGTCCGCTTGCCCCGCCTCCTCATCCTGCTTCTTCGCTCGTTTTGAGCGAGAAATCGTTTGTGCTAGTCCGACCTTCATCTTCAAATGGTGGAACGGCTCGTCGAGCAGGATCTGCGAACCGTAGCACATGGTCTGCGAATTGACCAGCGGGTAGCTTTGCAGAGATTTCGACTCTCCAACGAGCTATTTCAATAAAGATGAGTTTCGCGCCAAAGTAGAGGCTGCTAAGGTCGGTCGGGCGACGCGGCACCGCGAATGCCCACGCCTGATCAAATCAGAAGGCGACCGGGTAATTCAAGAATTTGCATGGCTTGAGACGACTCTGAAAACTCAAAAGGCACGAAGCCGGGAAAGAGCCGGCAAGCGCCGCTCGATCGCAACGCGGTTACCGTTCTCGCGGGTGTCAAGTCTATTCAAGCCGCCGAAAAGCTTGCTGCCAAGCCTGAAGAGTATATAGATCAAGGCTTAGTCTTTTCGAACAAGCATGGGTGCCCGTTCAAGCTCGATGCGCCCACTAAGGCTTTTCGTGAGATAGCCGATGCGAACGAGCTGTCGCTCGAGGTTGCACTGCGCTCGCTGCGCCACTCGTTCGCGTCCTGGTCGATTGTCAGCGGCGGCGATATTGTCGCAGTGCAGCGCTGCCTCGGGCACTCCGTCCCGAGCTCGACGCTAAACCTCTACCCGCACGTTGTGGCTGGCGGCTCGGAGAACGTCGCTGCCGTCAGCGACAGCTTCGGCGGCCCCAGGCGAGCCATGCGGTCGGCGGGAAAAGACGCCGCGGCTGATCGAGCTTGCTGCACCAACCGCGCCGAAATTGCACCGCGGCGATAATCTCGGAAGGTCTACGCAGCGAAAACCCGCATAAAATGTTGCACGGAGAGGTGGCAGAGCGGTTGAATGCGGCGGTCTTGAAAATCACTAAAGCCGTCCTGACAGGTCACCGCTAGCGTCGATTGAGCACGAAGGTCAGACCTATCGTGCCGTCCGAGTACCTGTCGGGACCTATTCCGTTAGCAAATTGTTAGCAAACCCGGCATTTGCTAACGTACCTGCTAACCAAGTTGCCGGCGGCTGGTCCGGGTAAGCGCCTCAGGGCGTCTCCGATCCTTGCGGAACATGTGTCGCGTGCTGCTCAAGGAACTCGGCTATTCCAGCAACATCCAGCGCCTTCGCCGAAACCTTTAGCATCATGTGAACTGCCGCGTTCTCGGTGGCTTCTACGCGGATGCCGTTGATTTCAAGGAAAACCATCGCTGCTGCCCAGGCAACGCGCTTGTTGCCGTCTGTGAAGGGCTGGTTCTGGGCAAGCGATCGGCAGGAGGGCGCCGGCCATTAAGAACAGGCTCGGATACAAGAATGCCCCACCCCATGTTTGCATGGGCTGTCCGGCGGCGCTTTCGAGTCCGGCTCGTCTCACAAGATGATGCACGCCGCCTGTTAGAGCGGCGTGCATGCGTTCGATTTGAGCCGGCGTAAGAAACGTTATCTCAGATATTTTTTAGCGCCTCGAGAATCTTTGCGTCTCGCGTCATAACGCGCTCGAGGGCTGCGGCCACGACGTCGTCATCTGCCGCGACGGCTCGATTCTGATCCGGAACGAGCATACGGCGAACAGCCACGTTCACGAGCGTGTTGATGCTCATATCGCGCAGTTCGCCATCGCGCTGCTCGATTAATTTCGCGACCTCGTCGTTGAGGCGCACGGTGAGGGCTTTCATAGTGGCATAATGATACCATTTTGGTTCACGAAGGGCAACAGGCGGGCGACCCGTCCTCCGCGGTCCCGGCCGCTCCTTGATAGACCCGTGACAAAACTAAGTCTTCGCGTTGCGGGCTAGTTCGAAGCGACGGGAAAGGAGCGGTTGGATCCGGCGGCTTCGGAATGGCACGCTTCAGGTCGAAGCTGGGGCTTTCACACTTTGGTGGCACGAAGGGGCTGGTATTTTTGATCCAACCATTGGGAAAGTTGGATCTGCTCGTAACGGTGCAGCACTGCAGCCTGCTAGGAGAGATGCACCTAACGCGGATCGAGCGCTCTAGTCGGAGTCTTGGGCGGTCTCACCGAATACTAGAAGGTCCTTTTCTGTAAGGGCTTTCGCGTGTTCAAGCCCCAGAGACGTCCGTTCTTATCCCGGCTGGTTTTGCGTAGTTCGCTAGACAGTTGTTAGAGGAGCAGCCGTCGACCTATCTGCGCTCGGCCGGTGCAAGCTAGAGGAATTCGCGGTATCTTAGGCCCACGCGATATCAGGCCGCCCTCAGCGTGCTTGGTAAAATCGCGTACACGTAGATTGCAGCAGTCGATCTAGGCCAGAGTTGCAGCTTTTGGTTCAGATTGATTACTTCCCCAAGGGCAAGTAACCCCGGAAACGAACGGCAACCTCGTTGGCTGCTTCGTGAACTAGAACCCGAGCAAGCGGAGCCTCCACGGATCTCGACCGAGAGCAGTCGGAGCCGACGAGGTCGTTCTCTCTCCTGGCTATTATGAGCATTTCACGACAAGCCTATCGCGGCTAAATGGTCGCCTTACTTACGACGGCACCCTGGGCGTCCCTCACGCCCTTCACAATCGTTTTCGTTGCCTTGCCGCCCTGCGGATAGTTGTAAAGCAGCACGTTGGAATGGAGCTTGCCAGTTAAGTAGGTGTTCGGAGCGATGACGGTTCGCCCCTGAATCCAGAACTGCTTCACATTCTCTGCGCCGCTACCGAGGTTTGTCGTGCCCACGATCACGCCACTGCTTCCGGTTATACCGACCTGATAAACATTCGTGAACTGGTCTCCTACTGTAAGATACTTCCCGTCCCACTGGACGCCACCAGGGAATCGGATGTACTGACTAATCACGATGTTTGTCAGTCCAGGCTGCCCCGCGCGGAGCTCGGCAAGGGCGAAATGACCGCTGCCGGGTGTACTCAAGCCGTCAGCAAACAGGTCACCCTTGTCGTCATATCCGCAAAAATAGAATTCGTAGAACGCCGAATCTTCGTAGATCGTCGGCTTCCCGCGTGCGTGCTTAAAGACCGCAACCGTTGCGCTTGAACCAAATCCTTCGCTGGTGACAGCGAGATCGCCAGTCGTCGTATCGACGGCACAACCAACCGGGTCTCTGGTTGGGCTTTGAAGCGTGGCCAAGCGTTTTGTCCCGCCGTGCGCGTACTTGAATATCTTCGCGGTTCCGGAGTTCACGATAAAAACGTCGCCACGTGCATCCACGCACTCGCCGGTGGCGAGGTAAAAACCTCTGAGCGTGCCGACTAGGACACCCTGCGGATAGGAGTAAACAGTAACCTTGCTGCTGTCCGATACGTATAACAGGCTTTTTGCCTGCGCGTTCCGCGCCATCAAGAACTGGGCTCAGTGCCGGCCGTCGCAGAAGGCCTGAAGGCTATAGGCGGCATTGTGCCACCGCAACCGCTCGAAAGCGCCGCGGCCAAACAGCCGGTCACTACTAGAGCGAACGCTCCTTTGCCTCCACCGACTTCGCTCTTCTGAAGCATATGGCGACCAGACCTCACGCTCACAGACAGTCCGCTCACATTGCTGTCCGTGGAAGCGATCTGATCACGCCCACCCTCCCTGTCACGCTTGCACTCCGGCGGCTTCGATGCTTCGGCGATCCCAGCAGCAACGGCTTCCGAACTATCTTGAATCGCGGTCTTGCCTTGCGCTGCGGCAAGTTCCTTCTGTACCGAGCTCTGCCGAACGAAATACGGCGAGACGTTGAGTACAACATTCGGAGAGAGCAACGTGCTCGCGAATCGATGACGATCGACCGGTAACCGTTCGGTCAGAATCCCGCGATAGCTGGCTGCAAAATCGCATGATATCACAATGCATGGAAGGGCGACGCCGTGAAGAAGCGCCTCGAGGACCTAGACTGGGAGACTGCGCCTGATTCGTTGACGGTCGCAGAAGCGGCGGCGCTTCTGCGCATACCAAAGAATGCAGCGTATGAAGCGATCCGTTTAGGACTACTTCCAGCAGTGAATTTGGGGAAGCGCCGAACGCGGATTTCCAAGATCGCGCTTCGGAAGGTATTCGCGGCGCCCTCGGCGCAAGCAGGATCGACCGCCGCCTTCAACCACCTTCCAGGAGGCGTAAAATAACGTGGAAGGTCATCTATATCAACGTGGCAAGTCAAAGATCTGGTACTTGCTGTACGATGCGCCCGCTATCGAAGGGTGAGAAGCGCAACCTTCGCAGCGTGCGCATTGGTAAAATGTCGAAAACCGAAGCTGACGCTAAGAAGCGCGAGTTCCTCTCAAAGGTCGACAAAGGCTTGGTCCGCGAGCGGGCCACTTCGATGAGCGTCGAGCAGTTTCTTAATTCATGGCTCGATGCGACCCGCGACCGATTGGCGCCAAGGACCGCGGAGCGGTATGCGTCGATCGTCCAGCTTCACATTGTTCCGGTCGTCGGCAACGTGAGGCTGGCGAAGCTGGCCCCGGAGCACCTTCGTAAGGTGTACCGGACGGCCCGTGATAAGGGTCTCTCCAATCAAACGTGTCTGCACCTGCACCGGGCGCTTCATACTGCGCTTCAATACGGAGTACGCGAGGAGCGGATCCTAACCGAGAACGTGGCCAGTCGAGTAAAGGCTCCAGCCGTGGAAAAGCGCGAGCCAACGCCGATGAATCGGGAGCAGATTCGCTTCCTGATCGAGGCGGCGAAGGATACGCGACTCAATGATTCCCATCAGCCGTCGCGGCGGTTACCGGTTTGCGTCGAGGCGAGCTGCTTGCGGTGCGCTGGCAGCATGTTGACCTAGACAAAGGATCACTGTTCGTTGCCGAGTCACTCGAACACTCGAGGTCTAACGAATCAACGGATTCGGTTCAAAGGGCCAAAATCGAAGACGTCGAGGCGCGTCATCCCACTCGCACCTGAATGCGTCGCGCTTTTGCGTTCGCACAAGGCGCAGCAGGAAGACGAGAAAGCTCTAGCCGGCGAGGCATACACCGAGAATGACTTAGTGTTCCCGAACCCCGACGGTCAGCCTTGGCCTCCCGACACGTTCTCGATGCAGTTCGCAAAGCTGGCAAAGTCGGTTGGAATGCAAGGCTTTCGATTCCACGATTTGCGTCACGCGTTTGCGTCGATCACGCTGGCGGACGGTGTTTCGATCAAGGAGGTGCAGACGCTCATGGGTCACAGCTCTCCCGTCGTGACGCTCTCGGTCTACGCTCGCTCGATCGAAGGCCTCGGGCGACGGGCGGTCAACGAGCTCGCTCGTTCGCTCCTGGTTCCGGAGAGGGCCTAAGTTTACGTTAGCAAATGTTAGCAAATGGCTCTGCTAGACGTTCTCCGTTAGCAAGCCCATTTGCGGAAACCGCATATAAAATCGACGTTAGCGGGTCTTGGAGAGGTGGCAGAGTGGTTGAATGCGGCGGTCTTGAAAACCGCTGAGCGTGATGAGCGCTCCGTGGGTTCGAATCCCACCCTCTCCTCCATGCGACCCTGGCTACCCTAACGAGACACGCTCGGCGATGGAGTGGGGGTTAGCGGCGACACGACGTAGATTTGATCGAGCACTTTCAACATTAGGGCGTTGGCGATCGGGACTTCGTCGACTGTCACGGTCAAATTGGTCCACACGAGCAACGTCACTTTATTGACGGGATCGTAGCCGATGAACGAATTGTAGCCGGCTGTCTCGCCCCCGTGATAGTAGATAGAGTTCGTTCCCCAGCTCAGGAGGGTGATGCCGTACCCATACTGTGAAGCTCGTGCCATATAAGCGGCACTGGAAGCCTCTGACCTCACTGGTGCGCTAATATGGCGCGGGTCTACTCATTTGTCTCAAGGGGCGGCTCCATTTCCTCCGCCTTAGTCTGATCGAGGTCGGACATCCGCTTCTCACGCCTCGCGCGCTCGGCCTTGCGCTCGATGCGTGGAAAGAGCTGGCCCCGCTAACCGACACTAAGTGACATAAGTTCGGCGGGCAAAGAATACGGTTACGGTATCATTTTGCTCAGCTAGGGGAGGAATGCCATTTACTATCACGGTGGCGAGACGGCAGGTTACAATTCGTTTATCGGGTATGATCCCGTCAATAACGTGACCTTGATCGTGTGGACTAATCTGACCGTGGATCTCGACGCATGACGATCAACTACCGACATCTGCTCGTGCTCGCCATTCTGTTTGCTTTTTCGGTTACGGCACAAGTCGCACAGGCCGGTCGATCGGCAACCGTGCCGCGTTTCGAGCCGGCGCCGTGCGCCAAAATCCAGGGCGTAGATTGGCTCGAGCACGCGAGCTGCGGATATCTCGTCGTGCCCGAAGATCACAGCAGGCCGAACGGTCGCACCATCCGGATCATGGTTGCAAAATATAGTGCACGATCTTCGGAAAAGCGGCCCGACCCGATTCTGTATCTGGAAGGCGGGCCTGGCGACATTGCGCCGCTTGAAATCGACGAGATAATCAAGGCGAACTTCATTCGAGACCGGGACATCTGGGTTGTGAGTCAGCGGGGCACTTGGTCCTCAAAGCCGGCGCTGATCTGTGCGGCAAGTAACGACTTCGCCAGAGAGCTTCTTGGGCTTCGCTTTTATTCCGAGGCAACAAAGCGCGCTCACTTGACTGCGACCAAAGCCTGCCGGGACGAGCTCATTGCAACTGGCGCCAATCTCAGTGCTTACAATTCTACCGAGAGCGTCGCCGATCTGGTCGACCTCCGCAAAGTGCTAGGCATTGCCGAGTGGAATATTTACGGGAACTCGTTCGGCACGTATACGGCGCAGACGCTTATGCGCAACCATCCCGAGGGGATCCGCAGCGTCGTTCTCGACTCGGTCCTACCGACGACCTACAGCATCCCGGTAAACTGGTGGAGCGCGCGCTACGCCTTCGACAACCTCTTCAAGGCCTGCGCAGCGCAACCGCTCTGCGACGCGGCCCATCCCCATCTTGAACAGACCTTTACTGGACTGGTCAATAGGCTCGAAGCCAAGCCGTTGACGCCGACGATCGGCGACCCCTACACCGGCAAGAACATCACGGTGATAATCGACGGCGGCGCGTTGATCGACTGGTTGCGCAACCAAACATATAGCATTCCGACGCTCCAAGCCGCGCCGGATACGATTGCTGGGCTCGCCGCAGGCCGCCGCGATTCCATTCAGGCGATCGCTAAGGATCGCGCAGGCCGAGCGCCACCCTACCATCCCGGCGCACCTGCCCTCGGTGACGGTCTGGCCGTCGGCGCCACCTGTCGCGAGGATTACCTCGGGACGCCGCAAGAACTCGCCACGGCCGGACGAGAAGCATTTCCAGATTATCCGCCCTCGGTGCAACGTGAAGGTATCGGCGGCTGGGCGTACGTTCAAGAAGACTGCCGCGATGTCTGGAAACTCCCGCCAGCTCCAAGATCAATGCGCGAGCCCGTTGCCAGCAACATCCCGACGCTCCTCATTTCCGGAACTTTCGACACGTTGACATCGCTTGCAGGAGCGAAAGCGGCGGCAGCGCGCTTCTCCCGCGCAACGATCATCAGCATCCCAGGCGTCGGGCACACTGTCTCACCCTGGTCGCCGTGCGCCCAAAAGGTCATCGTGTCATTCTATGCCGCTCCGGATCGCGCGCCCGACACCTCCTGCGTCGGCGCACTGAAACCGGCTAGCTTTCAAAAAGGAGCTGCGAAGAGTGGGGCCTCGTTTTGAAAGGGCTTAGCTCTTATCCCCTCGTCATGGTTACCGCTTCTAGCGGATGACCCATCGCCTCAAGGCAGAAACCAGAAGTTCCAGGGGGCTTTATGCAGTATCCCGTCGAGGCTACCATCGTTTGCAGGTCAACCTGGCTGATCGGCTTGAGCGTCGCCGTCAACGTTGACTGCACTGGCGTGGACGGATTCGCGCGCATCGCGCCTGCGCTCAGCAGCGCGGCGCCGAACAGCAGGCCTGCGACCCGGAAGAGCTTGCGTGGCCGGCTCGGTCGCGATGGCCGAATGATTCTTTGCATAAAGTCTCGCCTTCCACCGACCACGATTCCCGTCCGCACTTACTTACCCCGCTGAAGGGGGATGCGGCCCGTTTTAGTCAGACGTTATGGCGTCAGCTTTTTGACGCTACCAGCCCGAGCATTGCGCGAGCTGCTTTCAGATCGGGATTGTCATTAGGATCGACGTCGATGCTCGACCCGCGCCTTAAAACCTGCGCTTCAAGCATCGCAGCGCGAGCAGGGTCTACTAGACGACAGCGCATTATTTCCGCTATCGCCTCTTTAAGCTTCATAGAGGCCTTTCAGGGGTTTGCTTTGGGGGGCTAAGTGCACTTGCGTGCGTTGATGCGAAAAGCCTCTAATGAAGAGAAGATCACCTTTGGAGCTGTGCCATCGCTCTTGGGGGCGGCTTCCGCTCGCATGGGCTGCAGTGCTATGATGCCTCCAAAGCTTACTCTCATTCGGAGGGAACTATGCGCGCATACCAGCTCGTACCAGCAGTTCTTGGCCTCGTTGGCATCCTTACGGGTTGTGCCGGCAGCGGCTCCGGGTGGCAGCCGTCGGTAACCCCTCCCAACGCCCACACAGTCTCCCACTCGGCGGGGCACTCTTGGATGCTTCCCGAGGCAAAGAACGACGATCTGCTCTACATCTCCGACCTGATCGGCCAAGTCGTCGACATTTACACGTATCGCGGCCACAAGCTCGTCGGAACGTTGACCGGCTTTTTCAATCCGGAGGGTTTGTGCGTCGATAAGGCGGGCGACGTGTACGTCACCAACGACACGAGCGAGGGAGTGTACCAAATCAGCGAGTACGCTCACGGCAGCACGACGGTTCTCCGCACCCTCAACGACCCGGAAGGTCGGGCAAACGGCTGTTCTGTCGATCCCAAGACTGGTGACCTTGCGGTCGCGAATTTTTGGGGCCCGACCGAACAAGAGGGCAACGTCGCTGTCTACGCCCACGCGAGCGGCAGCCCCAAAGCCTACTCCAATCCGAACATCCATTACTACTATTACTGCGCCTACGACAATCATGGGAACCTCTTCACCGATGGCGAGACGCTCGGAAGCGTCTTTGGGCTCGGCGAGGTACGCAAGGGCGGGAAGACCCTTAAATTCATCTCAGTCGATCAAACGATTTACCTGCCGGGCGGAATTCAATGGGATGGAAAGTACCTCGCGGTCGGCGATCAAGTGGCCGTTAAGCATAACTTCACGAGTACGATCTACGATTTTGCAATCAGCGGAAGCAACGCGACGACGGTCAACACAATGGTTCTCACGGGTTCGAATGAAGTCGCGCAGTTTTGGATTCCGTTCGTCGACACGGGCGGGAGACACGGTGAGGGCAAGCGGCTGATCGGCCCCAATCAAGACGGCGGAGACACGTTGATCTGGGATTACCCAAGCGGCGGCAATCCGATCCAAACGATCTCGGGCGAATCGGACCCAATCGGCGCGACGGTTAGCCTCGCCAGGAAATAGTCACGCAGAGGCCGTCCTCAAAACAGGAACGGGACGAGCATCTTCGTGCGCTTGATATAAGCGGGGTACTCGTTAGGGAATTGCTCGATCATGCTTCGCTCTTCGACCTTAGCGGCATAGACGAAATACGCGGCGAAGGCGGCGAGCCACGCGATCCACGAGAACCACTCGACCAGCGCCGTCCCGATAAAAGCAAGGAGAATGCCGGTGTAGATCGGATGGCGCACCAGCGCGTAGGGTCCCGTCGTTACGAGTTCGTGCCCTTCGCGTAGAGACATCGGCATGCCCCAATTCCGCCCCAGATGCGTTCGCGCCCAGATCGCAAGGGCGATTCCGAGGGCGCAAAGCACGACGCCGGCGCTTGCCGCAATGGGACTGACGTGCGTTGCGGCGTGCGCGTGCGGCCAGACGTGGCCGCGAAACGATATCCGTAGCAGCACGAGTAGCCCGATTACGATCGCTGCGCGAAGAATTGTCGCCTTCCACCAGGCACCGCCGGTGCTTCGCTTGGCATACATCGCTGCGGCGAGCCAGTAGGCGAGAAAAACGAGCCAAAGGCCCATGGTCAGCCCGCCGAAGGTGATCATGCACGTCCTTACCGTGACGCGATTATCAAAGTTTCGCCGTTACTGCCGCTCCGCGAGCATATCTCCCGATTCGATGTGCAGGTCTGCGTCGCGCCAGCGGACGGCTTTCCCTCCGAGCCCGCAAGCCCAAACGCTGGCCCCGAAGAGATCGCGCAGCGGCACGAGCCACACTGGGGCCGGAGCGACGCCGAGCGCGCGCGCGGCAACACGCTGCAGGGCGATGCGTGCGAGCACAGCAACAAAAAGCGCCGCCAAGCGCCTCGGGCGCGGTGCGAGTACGAGCGCCAACAGCGCAAGCGGTACAGGATAGGTTAGAAACATGCCGGCATAACCAGCCGGCTGGACTCCCCGAATCGTCCGATGCCAGCGCAACTCGTGGTGCCAAAGGGCCGCCAGGCTCGAGTCCGACACCATCGTTCGTATGACGTGCTGTGAGATTACGACACGGAGACCTCGGGCAGCCACAAAGTTCCCCAGCATGAAGTCGTCCGCGAGATGGGGTGCCAGCGCCTCGAAGCCACCGACGGCGGAGAGGACTTCCGCGCGCACCGCGTTCGTCGGGCCCAGACAGTGTCGCGGCGGGCCGAAGAGCCGATTGACGAGCACCGATGGGATAAACTGCTCGTTCATAAACATCGCGCCGAGTTTGGATGAAAACGAGCCGTCGGGAACGCCGGCGAAGAGACAGGTAACCACGCCGACGTTCGGTTCCTGTAAGGGTGCCGTAACGGACCGAACGTACGTCGGTTGGACGCGAGTGTCGCTGTCGGCCAAGATCAGCACGTCGTGGCGAACGAGGCGCATCATTGAAAGCACGTTCGCGATCTTGGGGTTACGCGCGCCGGGTACTTCGCCAACGTCGATCTCGATATTCCGATCGGGAAGAGCGGCCGCGACGCGCTGCGCAATCGCCAATGCAGGATCGTCAGCTCGCGCGACGCCCAGAACAAGCTGATAAACAGGATAGTCCTGCAAGGCGAACGAGCGTAAGTTCTCCTCGAGTTCGGGTTCCGCACCGTGCAAGGGGACGAGCACGCTGACCGCCGGCAGCTGGTCGAGGCGATCCGGTTCCGCTTCACGCCGCCGGAAGCGCGCTACTGATACGAGTGCAGCGGCCGCGTAGCCCACAGCAGCGATCGTGGCCACATCAAGGGCCGCGGCCAGAACACGCGCAACTTTCACGCGACGCGGTTTCGCTAAAGGAGAAGGCGGGCCTTGCTTGCGTATGCGAAGAGAGCTCGTGTGGAGATGGGAAAATTAAACTGAAGCCCACCTGGGCGATGCTGGCGTTTACCTTTGGCGTGCGCCAGTTCTACATTCAATTCAGGACCCGCATCCGCCAGTGGGGGCGCTTGCCGGCGAAGCGCGGTCCGACCGTGCTGATCACCAACCATCAGCATATTGATGAAGGCGAAACGATCACGGCGCGCACGTTTTTTCTGCACCCGTGGAAGCGGCTGGTCATGTGCAATTCCCGCCGCACGTTTGAAACGGGATTCATCGCGGCGCGGCTGCCTTGGAGTGCGCGGTTTACGCGTGGCATCAATCTGAGCGGCCTATGGGACTTGTACGGCGTCCTGCCGATCGAGAACCACCTCTTCTCGCGGCCTCTCATTAGCCTCGCCGAGGAGGTGCGTGCGGCGCATGGCGATCTGCGGCTCGACGCGATCTTGCCGGCCGAAACGCTGGCGGCGTTAGGCCTCGACGGCCGCGTGCTGAGCGATCTCTGGAAGCTCGACTGCTTCATGGCGGCGCAGGCCCCGGTGAAAGTGGCGCATCTCAAGCAGCCTTACCGGCGCGAGGTGCTCGAGAATCTCCGCGTTACGGCCGAACGCGACGTTGCGGGGATCGTCGAGCGCGTACGAGCCGGCGCGACGTTCTACGTAACGCCCGAGGGCGACTTCAGTCGCGACGGCCGGATGCACCGCATGCGCGGGGGAATCGTCGAGGCGCTCGCGCCGTTTGCCGACCTCTGGCTCTGTGCGGTCGCCTATGACCCTTTCCGGGGGAAGCGCCTCTCGATGCTCTATCGCGTCGTTCCGCTGGCAACCTCGGCCGATGTTGGGACTTCGCTCGCGGCGGCGCGTCCGATCACGACCTCCGCACTCCTGGCCGGGTTTCTGCTCGATGCCTCCGAGCCGTTTGAGCTTGCGGACGCGGTGCGCGCGGTGCGCGAACGGCTCGACTCGCTGCCGGCTAACGTCTTCGTCGATCCGGAGGTACGCCGTGCTCCGGAGGCTTCGGTCGTCAACGCACTCGAGACGCTGCGAAAACGCGGAACGTTGGCCGCAGAACGCGGACGTTACCGCGTGACCGCGCATCGAACCGATGCGCGATTCCCGCACGTCCCCGACATGATCGTGTTCCAACGCAACATGCTCGACGAGACGCTGGCATCGGCTCAGCGGCTCGGGGCGTAATCAGCTCTTAGGGCGACGCCGTCTCTAGCCGGCGTTCGCCGGCCTGTACTCGCCGCGCCCGCAAGTAACCGAAAAACTCGCCGCCTTCGCGCAGCCGCCGCACCATCATCTGGCGGCTGGTGACCATCTCGGCGACGATCTTGGCGATCTTTTTCGGCCGGAAGTAGAATTCGCGATACATCCGCTCTACCGAATCTTCGATCTCGGCGGTCGAGAGCGTATCGTAGCTCAACGTCGACGTCTGGATACCCGCTCCGGACACCAAGTTGTCGCGCGCGAACCAGCCGTTGGCCAGCGCTTGATCGTAAAGCTCCGTTCCGGGGTAGGGCGATGCGATCGAAACCTGAATCGTGTGAGGGTCCAGTTCCTTCGCGAATTCGATCGTTTCGCGAACCGTTTCGGGAGTGTCGACCGGCAAGCCGATGATAAACGTGCCGTGAACCTTGATGCCGAGCTTGTGGCAGTTCTTCATGAACTTGCGCGCCATCTCTAGCTTCAGACCCTTTTTTATGCGGTAGAGGATCTCTTGGTTTCCCGACTCGAAACCGACGAGCAGCACGCGCAAGTTATTGTCGCGCAGCGTCTTCAGCGTGTCGTAGTCGACGTGCGCGCGCGCGTTGCAAGCCCAGCTGAGGTTCAGGCGCTTCATGTGTTTGCTGAGCGCGATCGCGTAATCTTTTTCGTTCGTCAGCGTATCGTCGTCGAACATGTATTCCCGCACCGTCGAACCGAAGATTCCCTTCGCTTCGTCAAGGTCGCGGCCGACCGCCTCGGGGCTCTTGTGGCGGAAGACGTGGCCGCCGATGGTTTGCGGCCAGAGACAAAACGTGCACTTCGCCGTGCAGCCGCGGCCGGTATACCACGACACGTACGGATGCAGCAGGTAACCGTTATAGTATTTCGTGACGTCGAGGAATTTGGCATAGGTGGGAAGGACGCTCGGCATCGCATCCCAATCGTGGATCTGCGGGCGCTCTTCGGTGCGTTTTAACTGGCCGTCGCTATCGCGATATGAAAGGCCGAGGATCTCATTCCACGGCCGGCCTTCGGCAAGCTCCTTACACGTGTAGTCGAATTCGTTGCGGCAGACGAAATCGATGATTTCGTTCTCGCGCAACGTCTGTTCCGGAAGCACGGCAACGTGCGCGCCGATAAAGCCGACCTTAACACGGGGGTCCTGTGCCTTGAGCCGTCTAGCGCACTCGACGTCATTGGGAAGCGACGGCGTACTGGTGTGCATGATCACCAGATCGTGGTCCTTCGCGATCGCTAGCACGTCTTCGATCGTCTGTCCATGAGGGGACGCATCTACCAACGTGCTGCCCGGTACCAGGGCGGCGGGTTGAGCGAGCCACGTCGG
Source organism: Vulcanimicrobiota bacterium (assembly GCA_963739845.1). Classification (GTDB taxonomy): domain Bacteria; phylum Vulcanimicrobiota; class Vulcanimicrobiia; order Vulcanimicrobiales; family Vulcanimicrobiaceae; genus Cybelea. The sequence goes on from CAVUBQ010000002.1 coordinate 1,695,321, forward strand.
ATACCAGAACGACGTTACTTCTCGCTTCGCCTGGTACCGCGCGCCGGCGCCGCCGTCGAAGCCGTCGAAAGATGGCGGGCTCAGGAACAGGGTTTTCAAGGGCAACTTCCTTTCGTTCGGTCGGACGGGGAATTCCCTCGCGTCACCGCGCTATCCCTGCCCGAACCAGGTCTGCTATGGCCAATCCCAGATGAGGCCCTCCGCTGCCGTACCGCTGCAACCTGAGAGTCCATAGAGGACGAGCGCGCCGCTGCCGATCGCGAAGAGCAGCAGGGCGCCGGCGACGATATACAGCCGTGGGCCCGATGGGCGTTTCGTGAAGAGATTTGCGCCTAAGAACAGCGCAAGCGCGGCGACGGCGAACAGCGTGAAAAGCGCCCAAAATCTCGTCAGAAAGACGGCGCTGCTGTGCGGGCAGTAGCGCGACGACAACTCCTGGGCAACGGCCACCTGCAAGCCATCGATCATCTCTAAAATAAACGCTCCGACGAGCACCAAGCGAAGTTGAAGAACGAAGCTAAGCCGGCCGCGGCCGCGAGGAGCAGCAAGAGCGCCGCACCGATGTACGCAAGCGCGCGGAGCGCCGCGCTCTTGCCGCGGGCGCGGCCCAAGGCGACCAACCCGAGCGCAGCGCTGCAGGCTAGGGCGACAATCGTCCAGGTGGAAGCCAAAGCAGATGCGCCTTGGCTCAGACAGTTGAGCGTCGTAAGGCGCGCAGCCGGAACGCCGGGTGCGCCGAGCCCCATCGAGTACGGCGCCGAAGCGTAACACACGTAGAAAACAATGAACCCGAGCGCGCCGGTGCAGACCGCAAAAAAGAGAAGAACGGCCGCCTCAAAACGCCTTCCGCTCCGGCCCACCAAAAATGCCGCGCCGGCGAGCGCCAAGAGCAGGCCCCACAGCCACATCGAGACGTGCGCGTGTTGGCGCACGCAATACCGGGCTCCCAGGCTCCAAATCACGTCCACAGGGATGCTAAGGAGAAGCGCCTGGCGTCTGGAGTCCGCTACTCGTAATCCGGTGCAAAGTAGTCGTCGAAGCGATGATGGAGGAAGAAGTTTGTCGAATACGGCGCGGCTACTTTCTTAAATGGCCGCGGGTTCTGGTCGAAGTCAAAACAGTCGTTCGCGGGATTGTTGGCGCGCGCATCGGCAGCCGCCATCTGCTTTAAGCCGAAGAGATCCTCACCGAAGCGCAGCACGCTCGCAGTTTCGTACTGCGTGTGCGAAACATAGTCTTTCTTGGCGTACGGTGAGATCACGAGCAGCGGGACGCGGAAGCCGAGGCCGTCGTAGTCTTCAAACGGCGGGGCAACGTGGTCGTACCAGCCACCCCAGTCGTCCCACTGAACGAAGATCGCCGTCGAATTCCAGAACTGGCTCTGGCCGACCGTATTGACGACGGCAGCTACCCAGGAGGGCCCATAGTTGCCGCCGCACTCGAGGTGATCCGATTCCAGGCACTCGGGCGTGATCCACGTGAAGTTCGCGAGCTTGCCGTGACGCACGTCGGTGATGAACTTCCAATTCGGCGAGATTACTTTCTTCCAGTCGCGCCCGTGGAAGATATGGCGAACCGCCTGATACGCCGACCAGGTTCCACCGTTACCTCCGGCATCCGAGCCGTACCGTACGGCGTAGAAACGCCAGGAGAGTTTTGCCGCGTCGAGCTCGTCGCCCAGCGTCGTGTAATCGAAACAGGCTTGCTGGTAACCACCGTACTGGCGCTGTTGGTTGATGATGGAAACCACGACGCTCGAACCGCCCGCGCATCCCCACAGGAGCGAGTCCGGCAGATCGACGCTGGACTGGGCCTGCGCCGCGATCGCGTATTGGTGCGAGACGAAGCTTTCGTCGAGATGCGACTGGAACATCCGGTCTCCGACGACCCACTGGTGCGCCATGTCGAAGTATGGCTTCGAATCTTTGTGCTGCACGTAGTAGTACTGCGGATTCGCAGGGCCGCCGTACGCCTCTTCGTTGTTGAAGCCGTTCATCCGGCAGTTCGTCCCAGGCAAGCCACTCGTTCCGTTACAGGCCGCGAACATCGCTCCCGCCGAGTGGTCGATCTGGTACCTTCTCGCCAACGGTAGCGGTTGGAGCGTGATCGTCTGGCCCCTCGAGTTCATGCCCTGCGAAACGGTGTCCGCGCCGGGATATCCTTGGAACAAGTTGTCGAAACTGCGATTCTCTTGAATGATGTAAATGACGTGCGTAATCTTGCCGGCGCCGGTCGCTCGTAACATGCGCATGGAGGTGTCGCTCTGCATGTACGGCAGCGAAGGCGAACCCGACGCGCAACCTCCGAGCACGACGAAAAGAAAGAATACAAAAAGGCGGGACATCATGCGCACAACTTCCCCGGTCTGCGCGCCCTCGCCTTCGAGGACGGCCGCGGCCAAGCCATCAGAACATCGCAGGCAGCCTATCGGCCCTCTCCAGCGTCTCCGCAACGGTCCACGACGTGTAAATATTGACGGTGTTCCATTGGACTAGCCGGCTCTCCATCGTAAAGTTCGTAACTGCGTCAATATCCGCGGCCTCGACGACGGAGATAACCTTATGAGCCGGTCCAATCACGTTGGTCGTGACGATTCTTACGCCGAGCCGTTCGGCGATCTTCGAAAACTCAGCCGCTCCCTGCCGCATCATCTCTCGAGTCTTGGAGTTCGAACTCGGGCAGAGGTCTGGTGCGTGTTCTGCGATGATGACAAACTGCAAGAAGGTCCTCCAACATAGCTCCGTTGCTCAAGCCGAGCCCTGGGGTGTCGTCGTCCAACGAGCCGGCATGGCCCTCCTGCTCGGCGTCGCGTCGTCACGCTCCTTTAATGGAAGAGGCGGGGCCAAGCAAGAGCGGGAACGAGGGCCGGACACTGGCGCTGGAGGTAGCAATGCCGCCAGAGCTACTTCACCATAGGAGTAACAATGCGACGCTCACTCCCATTGCTATCGGCCCTCGCAACGGCCGCTCTGCTTGGCGGATGCGGCGGCGCCGGGACCTCCCCAACGGTAAACAATCCGATGGGAGTGCCCGGCGCGATTGCACAACAGGGCTTGGGCAATCAAAAAGGCCACCTGACGCTCTATCGGCACACGCCCGCGCATCCTCCAAAGCGACGTCACCTTGTCACCGGCCAGGACCGGGCGCGCGCACGCGCCGGCGGCTGGACGCCGGTCACGGCGCGCGCGCCGTTCACTAACGGCGGCGGAACGGAGTTGTTGATGACCGACGGTACCGTCATGGTTCAAGACGCGTGCGCCTCGGCCTGGTACGCTTTGACTCCCGACCAGAACGGAAACTACGTCAATGGGACGTGGGTAAAGAAGGCATCGTTGCCCTCCGGTTATGGTCCGCTCTATTTTGCCTCGGCAGTGCTTCCCGACGGCAAGCTGATTATTAACGGCGGCGAGTACAACTTCTGCAACAGCCCGGTCGAAACGAACAAGGGCGCTATCTACGATCCGATCGCCGACACCTGGACGGCGGTCGCAGCGCCAAGCGGCTGGGGCCAGATCGGCGACGCGCAGAGCATCGTCTTCGACAACGGAACCTACATGATCGGCAACTGCTGCACGAACCTCCAGGCGCTCTTCAATGAGTCGACGATGTCCTGGACACAGTCGGGACCTGGTAACGGGAAGCACGATAACAACAGCGAGGAGGGTTGGACCCTCCAGCGCAACGGCACGCTCATCGACGCCAACGTGCTTTCGGAGCCGAATTCAGAGACATATAATCCGTCGACGAATATGTGGACGGCGGCCGGAACGATTCCGGTCAATCTGACGCAGGCCGTCGAGATCGGACCCCAAACGATGCGCCCGAACGGCACCGTCTGGGTTGCCGGCGCGAGCGGGCACTCCGCGACCTATACCAAGAGCGGTACGTGGGTTCAGAGCCCAGATTTCCCAATTGTCGGCGGTCAGCAGCTCGACGTCGCCGACGGCCCGTCGACCGTCTTGACCGACGGTACCGTCATGATCCCGGCAAGCCCGGGCGTGTACCAAGCGCCGGCGTACTTCTACATCTACAACGGCAAGAAGTTCATCACCATCGCGAACCCGCCCGATGCGCCGAACGACTCATCGTTCAACATCGGCCTGCTGATGCTACCGACCGGCCAGATATTGGAGACCGACCAATCGTCGGATGTCGAAATCTACACCTCGAACAGAAGCGTCGATCGAAAAATTGCGCCGGTCATCACGTCGGTGCCGAGCACGCTCGCGCACGGCTCGACGTACAAGGTCTCCGGTAGGCGCTTCAACGGTTTCACGCAAGAAAACTTCTACGGCGACGACGAGACGCAAGCGTCAAACTATCCGCTGGTGCGGATTACCAATACTGCGACGGGCCACGTCTTCTACTGCCGTACGCACGGTCACAGCTATATGGGCATAGGTTCGCAGAAGAAGGTCTCGACCAACTTCGACGTTCCTTCGGGGATCGAGACCGGGGCGAGCACGATCCAGGTCGTTACGAACGGCATTCCTTCGACTCCGGTCACGGTAACGGTAAACTAGCGCGCGCAAGGCCGGCGTCCCACGCAGGCGCCGGCCTTACCCGCCGTTGACGTCCAGGAAAAGTTCCGTCGCCATCGCGATCAGAAATCCCGCGCACATCGTTGCGGTGACGACTGCGGTGAGCCCCGTACGCCGCAGCACGCTCCATAGCTCGCCGATCACGAAGATCAACGCGCCGACCGCGATCGAGAGAAAGAGCACCGAGAGCAGAGGCGAGTAGAAGCTGTAGCCGATAATCGTGCCGACGAACGTCGGCCCGCCGGCGATCAGGCCGGCGAGCGCGATCTGTCCCCAAGTCGGAACGACTTTTCCGACCAGCGGTGCGGCGACGCCGAAGCCCTCGGTCGCGTTGTGCAAGCCGAATCCGACGATAAGCGCGAGCGCGACGGCGGTCGCGCCCGCCGCCGCCGACGCGCCGATGGCCAGTCCCTCACCAAAGTTGTGTGCGCCGATGCCGATCGCGATGATCGCCGCCAGCACCATCGGATTCTCTGCGGTTGCGGCCGCCTTGCGCGTAAAGTGCGTCGCCGCGCTGCCTAGGCCGACTAGCCCGGTCAACAGACCGGCGACGAAAACGGCGATCAAGCCCGCCGGGAATGCGGCCCTCCCTGCATGCCAAGCGTTAACGCCTTGCGAGATCGGGACGATCGCGTTCTGGGCGATCTCGACGACGAGGTAGAGCAGAATGCCGATCGCAAGTGCGTTGAGCAGCGCGATCGTGTGGGGAGAGAGACTGCGGGCGCGCGCGATCGGAAGGCCAAGAAAGATCGTAAAGCCGGCCACCGCGCCGAGCAGCACCGTCATCCAGAAGCTCAGCCCGTGCGACTTGGCGGGCATTGCCGGCGCCATGGCGCGGTACATCGAGGTCAGCGTGTTGGGCGTTCCGGCGTAGTGAATCGCGGTAATCAAACCGCTGGGCATGCCGTTATCGTCTTCGATGTGGTCCAAAACGTGGCAGTGGATCAGCCACGTGCCGGGTATTGCGTCGGCTTTCACCGCGACGTCGACGCGTTGTCCGGGCGAGATGAGGACCGTATCTTCGACGTCTTTATAGTCGACCGGGGCCGCGTCGCGCGCGATGATCTGCTGATAGTGCCCGTGCGTGTGCATGGTATGGAACTCTTCGCCCGAGATGTTGATCCAGCGGATGCGAAAGCGCTCGCCGCGGCGGACGTCGAGCGCCTGGGTCGCCGGATACTCCTTGCCGTTAAGCGTGAAGTGGTTCTCGGCGCCGCTTTGGATCTGCCACGCGGAAATGACCTCGAGAAAATCGTGGGCGAAGTCGCGTTCGGCCGGCCCTGGATTCGACGGCTGCACGATGATCGCACCGTAGAGCCCGGAGTCGAGCATCGCCATGTCGTCATGGCTGTGATAGATGAACGTACCGGGTTGATCGGCCGTGAACCGATAGACGAAACGCTGGCCTTGTGAGACCAGCGGCTGCGAGATGCCGCCGACGCCGTCCATTGTAACGGGGATGTCGTGCACGCCGTGCATGTGGATCGAGTCCGGCGTCGAGAGTTCGTTTCGGTAGTCGATCACCACGCGATCGCCTTGGTGCACGACGAGCGTCGGGCCGGGCACGACCCCGTTGTACGTGTTCGCCATCACGGTAAGCCCCGGCCGCAGCGTCCACGGTGCGGCGCGCTCGACGATGTGGAAGATTCTCGTCCGTCCAGCAACCGTCGGAATCGCTTGATACGCGCCGTCGGGGCGTATGAATACGGCCGACTCTCCCGGAGCCGGCGTCGCCACGGGCACGCTTCCGCGAATCGGCTGCATGCCTAGCGAGGTCGAGTTGGTGACCGCGGCCTCGTCGGCATCGGCCAGCGCCACGGCCGGCGCGGCGGTAAGCGCCAGAAGCGCGCACACCATTGATATGCGGAGGAAGCGAACGGTTAGGCCGAGCATTTAGGAGCGCCTAACATTGTCTGTAGGCACTCCTTTTCCCTGGCGTCCTCCCGAGCTACCGGGTTGAGCCGACGCTGATCGTTACGTCGGTGATCCCGTCGCTCTTCCCCTTGGTCATCCCAAAGCGCTTGCTTGTAGGGTAGCCGCCTTCGGGATAGTTCCAAAGCGCGACGGCCTGGTCGTTACGCGGCTTTACTCGGCCGAACGTGCTGATGATCGACCCGTTGTAAATCCAGAAACTGGCGGGGACGCCCGACTGATGGAGCGTCTCGGAGCCAACGACCGTTCCGTACTTTCCCTTGACCTGAACTTGATAGAGCGTGCTGCCGAAATGCGCGCCGTTCCAATCGTCTAAGGTAATGTAATTTCCATCCCACTGAAGTTTATTTTGGTACGGCAGATCCTGATCGATTTTGATCGGCTTAAACTGCCGGCTCTTTGCCGGAAGCTCGACAAGCTTGTACGAGCCGTTCCTGGCGAAGACGGTTGCGAATAAATTGCCGGCGTCATCGTAGGCGCTGTATGCAAAGAGGCGGATGTACTTATCCGTATATATTGTAGGATTGCCCTGGCCGCCGGGGTACACCAGAACGGCATTTTGATCGGTGCCGGTCCCCACGGCCCCAACCGCCAAGTCGCCGGTAGCCGGATTGACGGCACACCCGGTCAGCGTACCGTATCCCGATGGCGGATAGAGCGTCGCAATCGGCGTTGTTCCGCCATGCGCGTACTCGACGATGTCGGTGGACTCGCTAACAAAGACATTTCCATTATTGGGATCCGAACAGACCAGCGGATAGGCGTAGGAGACCGGAAGCGAGCCGATGACTTTTAGCGCGGGGTACGTCGCAATGAGGACGCCTTCCTTAGTTGCAACATACAGGAGGGCGCCGGAGGAGCTCGACGCTCCACGCATAGGGGCGTTGGCCGATCGCACGTTGGGCGGCAGCGCGCTGCCTTGCGATCCGGCGCAGCCCGAGAGGAAAGCGAGAAGCGCGCAAATGCCTAAGCCGATGCGTGGGAAAGATAAGACGATCATGCCATAGCTTCCTTAAATTGGATTCTGGACCGGGAACGTTCAGCGCGAGCCGAAGGTTCCCCGCAGACCTAAGTCGCATCCGAAGTAGAGATTGGTCCGCTAGGCGAAAAGCGGCATCGGAGGATCACGTGCCCGAAGTAAGACTCGAGCGTACGCTGCGGGTTCCGCCCGACCCGACGTGCGCCGCACTCGGAGACGTTCTCCGCGCCATCGCCCATCAAGAGGGGCCGTGGCGCGGATTCGCGCTGCACGTAAGCCTCGGCGATCTCCGGCTGCCTGACGTCGGCTACGTTGCGGTACCGATTAAGCTTAAGGTACGCAAGCGGGAGAGAGAGGAGCGCGCCTTCGATATCACCTTCAACGCCGCGGGTCAATCCGCCGCGTTCCCGACATTCAATGGGACGATGGGCGTCAATCCGGCCGGCGTCGGTGAATCAATACTCTATCTGGCCGGCGGTTACGACCTGCCGATGCAGCTGCTGGGCAAGTTCCTGGACGCAGCCTTCACCCCCGGCGTCGCAAACCGTTCGCTGGAAAACTTCATCGACGAGATCGGCACGGCGTGCACCGCGCGGGTCGATGCGCGCGAGGCCGAGTACTCGCGCTACCGCTTCTACGCCCGATCCCTGCAATGAGCGCGCCGCCGCGGGTCTGCATCGTCGGGGGCGGGCCCGCCGGAATGATGGCCGGGCTGCTTTTTGCGCGCGCCGGCGTCTCCGTCGTCTTGGTCGAGAAGCACGCCGACTTCTTGCGTGATTTCCGCGGGGACACGATTCACCCGTCCACGCTCGACCTCATGGCCGAGCTCGGTATGCTCGACGAGTTCTTGAAACGCCCCCATCAAGAGGTCACGAGCCTCGCCGGCAACGTCGGCGATACGCTGGTCAAGATCGCCGATTTCTCGCACCTCCCGACGCGCTGCAAGTTCCTTGCATTCATGCCGCAGTGGGAGTTCCTCAACTTTTTGGCGGAACAAGCGCAGCGTTACCCCGGCTTCGACTTGCGGACGCAGACGCGCGTCGACGAACTCCTGTGGGAGGGCGATCGCGTCGCCGGCGTGCGCGCGCAGACGCCCGATGGGCCGGTCGAGATCCGCGCCGACCTCACCATAGCCGCCGACGGAAGAGAGTCGGTCGTGCGCGAACGGGCGGGGCTCAAGCCGGTCGAGCTCGGCGCGCCAATGGACGTTCTTTGGCTGCGCTTGACCAAACATCCGGAGGATCCGCACCAGACCTTCGGCTATATCCGCGACGGCCGCATCATGGCGCTGATCGATCGGGGCGACTATTGGCAGTGCGCGTACGTCATCCCGAAGGGAACGCTCGCGCAGCTCCAAGCCTTGGGGCTCCCCGAGTTTCGTCACCAGGTAAGCAGCATCGTTCCGTTCTTGAGCAACCGCGTCGACGAGATCCACGCGTGGACCGACGTTAAGCTTCTGACCGTACGCGTCAACCGCTTGCGGCGGTGGTATCGGCCGGGGCTGCTGTGCATCGGTGACGCGGCTCACGCGATGTCGCCCATCGGCGGCGTCGGCATCAACCTGGCGATTCAGGACGCGGTGGCCGCAGCAAACATCCTTGCGCCCAAACTCTTGGCGGACGGCGCCACGCTCGCCGATTTGCGCGCAGTGCAGCGCCGGCGCGAAACCGCAGCGCGGCTTACGCAGACCCTCCAGCTCTTCATTCAGAGCAACGTAATCGGCAAAGTCCTGGCCAACGGTCACGCCCCGCTCCTGCGCAAGTTGCCCAGTCTGGTCCGGAACGTTCCGCTTCTGACGCGCGTTCCGGCGCATTTGGTAGGTGTCGGCTTCCGACCCGAGCACATCGGCGAGGCACCGCGCGCGAAGACGTTCGGTGAGTTCTATCCGGAGTATCTCTCGGCGCACGCTCACCGGCGCACGAAGTTCGTGCACACCGTCGGCTTGCTCGGCGGACTCACGCTGGGCCTGACGGGGCTGGTTCTGCGGCGCCCAGCGCTGGTCGCAGGCGGTCTCGCCTTGGGCTACTTGCCGGCGTTCGTCTCGCATTGGATCATTGAAAAGAACCAGCCGAAGACGTTCGAGAACCCGCTGCTCTCGTTTTGCGGCGACTTCGTGATGGTCTACGAGTTCTTGACGGGTAAGTTCGAGGCCGGCTCCGGCGAATAGGGCGGCAACGCGAGCGTGACGCGCGTGCCGTGGCCAACGCTGCTTTCGAGCGCGATCGTGCCGCCGATTCGATCGACCGCGCGTTTTGCGATCGCCAGCCCGAGACCCGACCCTTCGCTCGCATAGCGGGAACCGCCGCGATAGAATCGATCGAAGGCGTGAGCGACATCGATCGCTTCCATGCCGGGGCCGCGGTCGGCGACCACGACGATTACTCGATCGGGCTCTCCCCGGACGTCGATCGCAATCGGCGATTCGGGCGCGTAGCGCACGGCATTCTCGACGACATTCTTGACCGCTTCGTAGAGCTCGCCTTCGTCGGCATCGGCCGTTGTAGGCGGCGAGCCCATCTCGCTCACGCTAATACGATTGGCACCGGCGATCGGCGCAAGCTCCGCCGCCACGCGGGTAACGAGCGCGGCGACGTCGACCCGTTCGCGCCGCGGCGGCGCCGGACGCTCCAGCCGGGCAAGGAGAATTAGCTTGTCGATCGAGGCGCGCATGCGCCGGCTCTCCGCGAGCATCGTCTCGTGCACGCGAGCGATGGTATCGGGATCGCTAACGACGCCGTTGCGCAGCACGTCGAGATATCCCATCACGATGGTCAGCGGCGTGCGAAGCTCGTGCCCAGCGTCGGCGACGAACTGGCGCATCTGGGTCTCGTTGCGCTCGCGTTCCGCCGTTGCGACCGTCAGGCGATAGGCGACCTCATTATATGCCGTCGTGAGGTCACGCAGTTCGCTGCTCTCCGCGAGCAGGGGCTCGGGTGTGAAATTTCCGGCTGCGATCCGCCGCAGCGCATGCGTAACGTCTTGTAAAGGCGAGATCGCACGCCGGATTACGCTGCGTCCGATATACCAGGCCACGACGACGGCAATGGCGCCGATAGGCACGACGAAGGCGAGATAGCGCCCGAGCAGCCGGACGAAGCCGGCGAGATCTGGTGCCGCAACAATCGTTCCGCCCCGTATGCTCGCCACGGCAGGATGGACGCCAAGCAGTCCCGCGACGGCGCGAATCAGCGGCGTCGCGGGGTTGCGAGGGGAGCTCGCGGCGAGCAGGCGGTGCTGGTCGTCGTAGACGAGCACGCGAACGCGCGAGCCCCCGGCCTCTCGCGCCACCTCGGCGGCGTACGTGCGCAGCGGCGCGCCTCCACGCTCAAGCGCCTGAGCCGTTTGCACGGCGCGCTGCGCAGACGAGTGCGCCGAGTCGTTGAGAGCACCCACGTAGAGCAGAAAAGCGAGAAAGCTGGTCGTTGCGACGACCAGCGCGATGAGCGCGACGGCCAGCACGACGTAGCCCCGCGTCAGACGCGCGGTGAACGGCGCGAACGGCTCAGCCACGCAGGGTGTACCCGGCGCCGCGGACCGTTTGAATCAGCGGACGGTCGAAGCCTTCGTCGACTTTCCCGCGGAGATAAGAGACGTAGCGCTCCACAGCGCCGGTGCCGACGTCGGCGTCGCCCCAGACTTCGTCAAGCAGCTCCTCGCGCGTGAAGACGCGTCGAGGGCGTCGCAAAAGCGTCACCAGCAGGTCGTATTCGAGCGGCGAGAGGTCCAACCGCCGGCCGTCGCGCTCCACGGTGTGCTCGTCAAGATCGACCGTCAGGCCCTCGAACGTCAGCGTCGAGCGCGTCTCGAGGTGCGGCCGGCGCAGCTTGGCTTTGATGTGCGCGACTAGTTCGGATATCTCAAACGGCTTGCTGAGGTAGTCGTCGGCACCGTGGGCGAGTCCCTCGACCTTGTCCTCGACCTCCCCTCTGGCGCTGAGCATTACGATCGGTGCGCCGGTGATGCGGCGCAGCATCGGAAGCAGCTCGAAGCCGCTCGCCTTGGGAAGCATCACGTCGAGCACGATCAGATCGGGTGACCACTCCTGCACGAGCGCAAGGCCGGCTGCGCCGTCGGCCGCGCAGCGTACGTCGAAGCCGCTGTGGCCGAGCGCCAACGCGAGCAGATCGCGAATGTTCGGCTCGTCGTCGATCACCGCGATGCGCGCGTTCACTCGAACCGCAGCGCCTCGATCGGGTTGAGCCGTGCCGCCTGCCGGGCTGGATAGTAGCCGAAGAAGATGCCGACCATCGACGAGAACGCGACCGATGCCGCGATCCAAAGCGGCGGAATCGTTGTCGGCCAGTGGGTCAGGATCGCGAGCGCGAATGCGCCGATTCCACCGGCGGCGACGCCGATCAAGCCGCCGATCGTCGAGAGGACGATCGCTTCGGCGAGAAATTGGCGCAGGATCGTTGCAGCACGCGCTCCGACCGACATCCGAAGGCCGATCTCTCGCGTGCGCTCGGTTACCGAGACGAGCATGATGTTCATAATCCCGATTCCACCGACGACGAGCGAAACCGCGGCCACGCCGGCGAGCAGCAGCTCCATCACCGTTCCGGTCTGGGCCGCGGTCTGCGCGATCGATTGCAGGTTGCGAACCTGGAAATCGTCGGTTTCCGGCGGGACGATGCGATGGCGCTGTTCGAGCAACGACGTGACGGCGGCTTGAACGGGGTCGATCTGATCCGAGGTCGCCGCCGAGACCATCAGCGCGTTAATGGTCGTCAATCCGGTGAGCCGCTCCATTGCCGATGTATAAGGAATCAGGACCGTGTCGTCCTGGTCCTGGCCCAGTCCGCTCTGCCCGAGCGGCGAGAGCGTCCCGATCACCGTAAATGGTGCGCCCTTGATAATGACCGTCTGACCGAGCGGCGACGCTGCGTTGGGGAAGAGCTGGCTGATGACGGTCTGGCCCAAGACCGCGACCTTCGCCGCCGATGCGACGTCGCTCTCGTTGAAGAAGCGCCCGCTCTGCAGCGGCCACGACCGAATGAACGTGTAGGTCGGCGCGACTCCGGTGATCGTCGTCTGCCAGTTGTTCTCACCGGCGACAACCTGAGTGCGCATGGTCACGGCCGGCGAGACCGCGGCGACGCCCGAAATCTTGGCGATCGCTAGGCCGTCGTCGGGCGTGAGCGTCGAAGCGCCGCCGAAGCCGCTGCGCGCGCCGCTCTGCGTCACGCTTCCCGGCTGCACGACGATCAAGTTCGAGCCAAGGCTATTGATGCTCTGCTGCACCGACGTGCGCGCGCCAACGCCGATCGCCACCGTGACGATGACTGCCGCGACGCCGATCACGATACCGAGCATAGTCAGCAGGGAGCGCACTTTGTTGCGAACGAGCGCGCGCAGTGCCAAGTTGAGGGTTGCCTTGAGGTTCATGCGGCCGGCCTTTCGTTGACGGCATCGCCGGTAATCAGACCGTCGCGGAAGGTGACGATGCGGCGTGCGTACGCGGCAACTTCCGGCTCGTGAGTGACGAGCATAATCGTGATCTGCTCTTCTTCGTTGAGGCGGGTGAAGATGCGCATCACCTCTTGCGAGCTCTTCGAGTCGAGTGCTCCGGTCGGCTCGTCTGCGAGAATCAGCGCCGGATCGTTGACCAGCGAGCGCGCGATCGCGATGCGCTGCTGCTGGCCGCCCGACATCTGATTGGGATGATGGCTTGCCAGGTGCGCAACGCCGACCATTTCCAGCTTCTCGGCCGCGACGCGGCGGCGTTGCGCTTCCGGGACGCCCGAATAGATCATCGGCAGCTCGACGTTCTCAAGGGCGGTCGTACGCGGCAGCAGATTATAGGCTTGGAAGACGAAGCCCAAGCGGCGCCCGCGAATCGCCGCGCGTTCGTCGGGGCTCAGGCGCGAGGCTTCATGGCCTTCGAAGCGGTAGATGCCGCCGGTCGGCGTGTCGAGCAATCCGACGATGTGCATGAAGGTGGACTTTCCCGAACCCGACGGCCCCATCACGGCGACGAACTCGCCGCGCTCCACGGTCAAGTCGACACCGCGCAGGGCCGCGACGGTGTCGCCGCCCATCGCGTACGATTTAGACAAGTTGGCGACTTCGACGACCGGCGTCATTAGTGAACTCCTCCGAGGCCCGCGCCGATTGGGGGTCGCGCGCTCCCGTTGGCACGCGCGCCCCGCTGCGGGGCGCTCGACGCGATCACGACTTGGTCGCCCTCGACCAGCGCGTTGGCCTGGACGGGTACGACCGCGGCCTTGGTTCCGTTGGTTAGCGCGACGTTCACTCGAACCGGGACGGAGTGCCCGTGGCGATCGACCAGGAGCGTTGCCGTCGAGCCGGCCGCGATTGCGCCGCCGGCGCTCGGAGTGTTGGTGCTGCCCCACGGGGTGGATGCTGCGGCCGCCGCGCCGTGGAGCGCGGCCAGCGGCACGGTCAGCGCGTCGCTAGCGGTTGCCACTTCGATGGCCGCGTTGGCGGTCATACCTGGAAGCAGTTTTCCGCTCGCGTTGCGCACGAGGACGACGACGTCATAGGTTACGACATTGTTCACCGTCTGCGGATTGATCCGAACCTGCGAAACCGCGCCTTCGAAGGTCTCGTTCGGGTGCGCGAGCACCGAGAACGTGACCCGATCGCCCGGCTTGACGTTTCCGATATCGGGCTCGGCGACATTGATGTCGACTTCCATCTTCGCGAGGTTCTGCGCGATCGAGAAGAGCGTCGGCGTTTGCAGCGACGCGGCGACCGTCTGGCCGATCGAGACGTCCCGTGCGACGACGGTGCCGTCGACCGGCGACGTAATCACCGTATGACCGAGATTGAGCTGGTCTTGGCGCACGATCGCTTCGGCCGCGGCCACGTTTGCCTGGGCCGCTTGGGTAGCGGCGACCTGGCCCTGCGCGCTCGAGGAATTTTGACTGACGGTCGCGCTGCCGGCGAGATCCTGCGCTTGCGCTTGGGCGACCGCGGCTTGCGCCGCAGCGACGTCGCTTTCATCTTGCGCGGCGTTAGCGCGATCGGCGTCGACGCTGCTCTGTGCGATGTAGCCTTGGCCGAGGAGGGCGCTGTCGCGCGCTAGCGTTAATTTGGCCAGCGCGAGCGCGGCTTGGGTCTTGGTCACGTTCGCCTTGGCCGACGCGATCGTCGCGGCTTCGGCGGCGTTGTTTGCGCTTGCGACGCCGACGCCGGAGAACGCGCTGCTGGCGTTGGCGGCCGCCTGCGAAACCTGCGCGCGCGCTTGGTCGAGCGCGGCTTCCGCCTGGTCGAGCTGAGCTTGGAACGTGCTAGGATCGATCCGAGCCAGCACCTGACCGCGCTTCACCTTGCTATTGTAGTCCACTGAGATCGAGCCGATCGTGCCTGAGACTTGCGTGCCGACCGAGATGAGATTCTGCGGATTGACCGTGCCCGAAGCAGTTACCGCTTGAACCAGCGTCTCTCGGTTCACCGGGTGCGTGATCGCCTGCACGTTCGAGCGCGAATGGACGAACGTGCCGAGGATAACGGCACCGGCAAGAAGCAGGGAGGCGCCGGCCCAGAGCCAGCGAGGCACTCTTGCGGCAAGGGCGCCGATCGTGCCGGGGGGACGGTTCGTGGGAATCGTAATCGTTGACATGACGCCCTCACCTTACCGAGGATGGCTGACAACCAGTGGAGAGTTTGGCGCCGCCGGTTAAGACCGGATTAGCGTCGAAAGACGAAGCATGGCACGTGGAGTTGTTATCGGAGTCGTCGGAACGCTCGTCGCTCTCGGGATGCTCGCTTACGTCGGCATCTTGGCCGGGATGATGCCGGCCAATGCCGATTCGAAGCCGCCGAAGATCGAGCGCTGGGCGGCGAGCCGGTCGCTTCACGCCGTGCTCGCACGCGAGGCGCCCAAGACCGACAATCCGGTCGCGCTGACCGACGAGAACTTGATCGCCGGAATCAAACTCTACGCCGGAAACTGTGCCGTCTGTCACGGCGCAGCCGACGGCAATCCGTCAAAGATTGCGCGCGGGCTCTATCAACGGCCGCCGCAGCTGGCAAAAGACGGAGTCGAAGACGATCCGGACGGTGTCACCTATTGGAAGGTTACCCACGGCATCCGCTTTACCGGAATGCCGGCGTTCGGCACAACGCTCGATGACGAACAGCGTTGGCAAGTAACGCTCTTCCTCAAACATATGGACAGCCTCCCGGCTGCGCCGCGGCGAGCGTGGGAGGCTGTGAAGAGCTAAGCTAAGGAAACTGAGCGAAGGAGCCTAAGGTCCGGGTGTGGCCTCGACCTCGGTCGTCGGCATCGCCGTGAAGATGTACTGATTCGCCGAGCTGTTCGTGGAGTTCGGTCCCGGCGTCTGCAGCTGCGTCGAGATGCCGGAGAGCACGGCGGCGGTCTCCGGGTAGACCTGTCCGCGGAACGAGCCGTCGCTATTCATCGTTGCCACGACCATCAGTTTTCCTTGCGGACCGGCGTCTAAGCCGAGGTCGATCGAGGACGGTCCGATCTCGAGCCAGATGTAGTTGCCGTCCTGGCCGCCGACTACCGGGACGAACAGCTTGTAAAAGGAAGTGTGGTAGAAGCCGCGGAGATGGCCTCCCGGGAAGATCTGGATATCCAGTTTGCCCGTGAGCGGATATGGCGAGCCGTAGACCTCCTTGATCGCGGTGTCGAAAAACGACACCGGCGGCGGAGTTTGAGCCCACCCCGTGCTCGGCATCACCATCAGCGCCGTGCTGACGAGCGCAATGTAGCTAGCGAAGCGCAAAACCAGAGACCGTGCCATGCTGTGTTCCTCTCGAGTGACCATCCTAAGGGAGTAGAGCGCTCCGCCGGCCGAGAACGTGACCGATGTGGTACAGCCTGCAGAAATAGACCTGCGAGGCCTTCCGGTCTGGGACCGACCCGACCTCGTCCGTAAAGCACTAGACCGCCTTCCATCGGGCGCTTCGCTTACCCTTATAACGGAAAACGAGCCGCGAGCGCTCTCGGCGCGCGCTACCCAGGACCGGCCCGATCGCTTCGTCATCGAGACCCGCCGCATCGCAAGCCGCGTCTGGCATCTGCGCTTGACCCGCCGACTAGGCGAGGCGAGCGATCGCAACTCGAGCTCGCAGCATCTCAGCCGTTGTCCGGCCTTCGCGGCCCTCGACGCGGGCGTACGCGAAGAGCTGGCCGCCGCCGCGGTCTGGCAGACCGGCCGCCGCGGGCAGACACTGGTTGCGGAGAACGTCGATTGGGCCTTTATCGGCATGGTAACCGACGGCATCGTCGCTCGTGCCAACGGCGGCGGGCGCGAACGCGAGCGCATTCTCTACGAAATCTTTCCGTACGAGGTCTTCGGCGTCGCCGAGTACTTCGATCGCGGATTCAAGATGGCACGGATTGCCGTCTTCTCGAAGTCGGCGCGCGTCCTCAAGCTGCCATGGGAAGTCATCTCGCGCGTCGCTGCTCGCTATCCCGACCTAACCACGGCGCTCGGCATCGTCTTGGCGCAGCGCGTGCGGCTCTTAGCCGATGCGCTGAGCGTTCAGGGATCGCTCCCGATTCTCGGACGCATCGCGCGCGTTCTGCTCCCCTACGCGATGCCCGAGCGCGGCCTCGTTCCGGCCTCGGCATCGCTCTCGACGATCACGCAATCCCAGATCGCCGCATCGGGCGGAACGGTTAAAGAGGTTGCGGCGCGCGCCATCGCCGAGCTCGAAACGCGCAACGCGCTGCGCCGCGAGCACGGCCACATCCGCTACCTCGATCGCGAAGTCTTGTTGGAGTTGATCCAGGACGTATCTTAGATGCGCGTGATGCCCGCGTAGGGCGCCAGCGCCGCCGGAACGGTAATCGATCCGTCGGCTTGCTGATAGTTCTCGAGCAGAGCGACCAGCGTACGTCCGATCGCCAGGCCCGAGCCGTTGAGCGTGTGGACGAGCTCCGGTTTGGCCCCGGCGTCGCGCCGGAACCGGATCGAAGCCCGGCGCGCTTGAAAGTCGGTGCAGTTCGAGCACGAGCTGATCTCGCGATAGGTGTCGCTGCTGGGAATCCAGACTTCGATGTCGTGGGTCTTAGCCGCGTTGAATCCCGTGTCGCCGGCGCACAGCGCGATCACCCGATAGGGAAGCTCGAGCTCCTGCAGCAGCGTTTCGGCGTCGCTGGTCAGTCTATCGAGCGCGGCGGACGATTGCTCGGGCGTCGTCAGCCAGACCAGCTCGACCTTGTCGAACTGGTGCTGGCGCATCAGGCCGCGCGTATCTTTTCCGGCGGCGCCGGCCTCTTTGCGAAAGCAGGGCGTGGCCGCGGCGTATTTGAGCGGGAGCTCGGCGGCGTCGAGGATCTCTCCGCCGCGCAGCGCGGTGAGCGGCACTTCGGCCGTCGGGATCATGAACAGATCGCCTCGGCGTCGCGAAACATCGCGTCGGCAAACTTGCTGAGCTGGCCGGTCGACCACATCGTGCTGCGCGAGACCAGAAGCGGCGGGGCGACTTCGAGGTAGCCGCGCTCGATCGCGCGATCGAGGAAGAACGCAGCGAGCGCGCGCGAGAGGCGCGCCCCAGCCCCAACCAACGCCGTAAAACGGCTGCCCGAGAGTTTCGCGGCGCGCGCGAAGTCGAGGATGCCGAGCCGCTCGCCGATCTCCCAATGCGGCTTCGGCTCGAACTCAAACCGGCGCGGCTCGCCCCAGCGTCGCAGCTCGACGTTGGCCGTTTCGTCCGCGCCGTCGGGAACCGAGTCGTCGAGAAGGTTGGGAATGTTGTCGAGCAGCGCGCGCAGCGGCGAGCCCTCGTCGCTCGGCGCCAGGCCGTGCGCTTGCTCTTCCCAGCGATCGATCTCTTTCGATAGCGCCTCGATCTGCGGGCGCCGTTCGCGCGCGGCAGCGGCTTTATCGTCCGCCTTCCCGATCTCTGCCGAGAGCCGGTTCTTTTCGGCCTTCGCCCGCTCGACCGCGCTCAACGCTGAGCGGTACTCTTCGTCGTAGCGCAGAATCTGGTCGACCGGCGACGTGTCCAGCCCGCGGCGACGTAGAGCGTGTCGCACGCGGTCGGGATCGCGTCGAACGAGAGCGATATCGAGCATGGAGAAGCGCGCCATTATGCAGCCCGTAAATCCAGTCCTACCGGCGACGGGATTCGCGGTCGAAAGATTGCTCGCGCCGCGTCAGGCGATGGTGGCGTTCTTTGCGCGCGCGGTCGTCGCCCCGCCCGCGGTCGAGTTCGTCGGCCTCGACGAGGCGCTGGGCCGGGTTCTCGCCAAGCCGGTCGCCGCTGACGACGAGTATCCCAACGCCGCGCGTTCGATGATGGACGGTTTCGCGCTCGTTGCGGAGGCAGCCCCGGGTACGTTCGAGATCGTCGGCGACGTTCGCATGGGCGTCGCGCCGGTCGATTCCATCACGCCCGCGTCGGCGATGCGCATTCCGACCGGCGGCGTGCTTCCCGCGGGCGCCAATGCGGTGGTTCCGATCGAAGAGGCACGTTCCAACGGCGACGTGCTTACGGTCGACGGATCCGTCGAAGCCGGTGAAAACGTCGCCGAGCGCGGCGGCGACATGCATCGTGGCGAACCAATTCTGCAAGCCGGCCGGCGCATCGGCGCGCCGCAGATCGGCGTGCTGGCGACGCTCGGCGTAACCGCGGTTCCGGTCTATCGCCGGCCGGTCGTGGCGGTGTTCTCTTCGGGCGACGAGCTCGTCGAGCCGGCGAACGCGCCGCGTCCCGGTCAGATTCGCGATTCGAATCGTTACGCGATCGCCGCGTCGCTGCGCGCGATGGGCGCCGCAGCCGCGACACTATCCTACGCTGCTCGACGAGGCGGACGAGTTCGAATCGGCGCTCTCCTCCGCGCTCGAGCAATGCGACGCCGTCGTCGTTACCGGCGGATCGTCGGTCGGCGAGCGCGATCGCTTGCCGCGCGCGGTCGACGCGTTCGCCCGGCCCGGCACGCTCGTCCACGGGCTGCGCGTCAAGCCCGGCAAACCGACGCTCTTGGGGATGGACGGCGGAAAGCCGATCCTCGGATTGCCTGGGAACCCGACCTCCGCGTTGCTGATCCTCGAAGCGGTCGCCGCGCCGATCGTGGCAGCGTTGGTCGGCGCGCCGATCGTCGCGCACAAACGCGAGGCCGTGCTGGCCGCTCCGGCGCGAAGCCGTCCCGGATGGACGTGGTACATTCCCGTGGCGCTGCAGGATGATGGCCCGGCGCTTCTGGCGCATCCTTTGCCCTTGCGTTCGTTCTCGGTGAGCCTCACCGCGCGAGCCGACGGATACATCGTCATGGAAGAGCGCGACGACGACTGGCCGGCCGGATCGCTCGTCACCGTTCACCGGTTCTTGGGAGGCTGAGCCAACCGTTGATCCGACCCACGCCTGGCGTCGAAGCGATTCCGGCGACGACGCCGTTTATCGGTCCCGAACAGTTGATGCGCGAGGCGGGTCAGCGCGAGCTCGTGCGTTTGGGGGCGAACGAGAGCGCGTTCGGGCCTTCGCCGAAAGCAATCGCGGCAATGACCGCCGAGCTGGAGCGCCTAGCGTGGTACGGCGATCCGGAATCGCTCGACCTGCGCGACGCGTTGGCGGAAAAACACGGCTGCCGCCCGGAACAGATCATGGTCGGTTCGGGTATCGACGATCTGATGGGCTTGGCAGTTCGTGCCTTCGTCGCACCCGGCGAAGCGGCGCTCTCGACTCGCGGCACGTATCCGACGTTCGACTACCACGTTGTCGGCTACGGCGGTGCGCCTGCGCACGTTCCCTACGCAAGCGACGGAGCACCGAACCTGGACGCGTTGCAGTCAGCTGCGGGCCACCATGCGCCGCGGATCGTCTACCTCGCCAATCCCGATAATCCGAGCGGCCGCTTCATCGGTCGCGACGAGCTCGCGCGCTTCTACGAAGCGCTGCCGCACGACAGCCTGCTGCTGCTCGACGAAGCCTATGCCGATTTCATCGCCGAGCGCGAGCTGCTGCCGCCGCTCTTCGAAGACCGCCTGATCCGCCTTCGTACGTTCTCCAAGGCGTACGGCATGGCGGGGGCGCGGATCGGCTACGCACTCGCGACGCAGCGCAACCTCCAGACCTTTGCGAAGATCCGCTTGCAGTACGGTGTCAACCGCAACGCCCAAATCGGCGCGTTGGCATCTCTCGCCGACGACGAGTTCAAACGCAGCGTCATACAGCGGACGCAGCAAGCGCGCGAGGATTACTACGCCTTGGCGCGCGAGCTCGGCCGCGGGTATATCGAGTCGCAGACGAACTTCGTCTGCATCGAGCTCGAGAGCGCACCGCGAGCGGCTCGCGTGATGAAAGAGCTGCTCCGCCGCGGCGTTTGGGTGCGCAAGCCCGGCGCTGCCCCCGCTCGACGCGCTATATTCGCGTGAGCGCCGGGACCGAGCCGATGCGGCGCGTCTTCGCGCAAGCGCTGCGCGACGTTTTGGCCGAGGTCGCGGTCTGAGCGATGCGCTACGCGGTTCTCTCCGACGTGCACGGGAATATCGAATCGCTGCAACGTGCCCTCGCGGCGACGACCGAGGACGACGTCGCTGATCTCCCTGGGCGACGTCGTCGGCTACGGACCCAATCCCAACGAGTGCGTCGCGGCGCTGCGCGAGCGCTGCCGGCACGCGGTTTTGGGAAACCACGACCTCGCCGCGGTCGAGAACTTCGGCGTGGAGAATTTTAACGACGCGGCACGCGCCGCGATCGCCTGGACCCAAGCCGTTCTGGACGAGCCGAGCCGGGAATGGCTGAACGCGCTGCCTTACGAGCTGCGCTTCCCCGAGTTTCTCCTCGTGCACGGCGCCCCGGTGAATTACTTTGAATATATCCTCGACAAAGCTACGGCCGCGCGCGCCTTCGACCGCACCGACGCGGCGATCGTCTTCGTCGGCCACACGCACATCGCCGAGTACTGGATGCGCGACGCCGACGGCGCGATCGGGCACAAGCACATGCAACGGGGCGGCGAACTCGAGCTCGAGGAAGGCAAGCGTTATATCATCGACGTCGGCAGCGTCGGGCAGCCGCGTGACCTCAACCCCAATCCGTCGTTCGTCTTCTTCGATCCGGAGAAGCGGCGGGTCGAGTGGCGGCGCTACGAGTATCCCATCGACGAGGTCGCACGCAAGATGCGAGCCGCGCACTTGCCCGAGTATCTCGCCGATCGCCTTCGGGTCGGCCGTTAGTGGCTACGGGCAACGTTCCATTCGACGACGGAAACTGCTTCGCGTGCGGGCCGACCAATCCGATCGGATTGCACGTGCATTTCGATAAAGCACCGGACGCGGAAGGCGTATTGGCGCGCGTAACGTTGGCGCCGGCCTACCAAGGCTGGCGTGGGATTGCGCACGGCGGCATCGTGATGGCGCTGCTCGACGAAGCGATGGCCCATGCCGCCGGGTTCGCCGGACATCGCGGTGTCACGGCGTCGGTGAGCGTGCGCTTTCGCAAGCCGGTGCCGCTCGAAGAACCGATCGAGGTGCGCGGACGCGTCACCTGGCAGCGCCGCAACGTGCTCGGCATCGACGCCGAAATTTTCGACGCGGCCGGGAACGTCCTCGCGCATGCTGACGGAAGCTTCGTCTCGCGCGGTCTGCTCGAGGCCGTGGACGACCGCCGCAATCCCCGGGCGAACGTACCGTAGTGGCTAAGATGAAGCAGCGCCGCTCGCAGGAACGCGACGCGGAGCGTACGCCCAGCGAGCATGCTCCAAGCGTCGACAATCGGCGGGCGCGCCACGAATACGAAATCCTCGAGTCGCTCGAAGCCGGCCTGGTCTTGACCGGTACCGAGGTCAAGTCGCTACGCGCCGGTGGCGTGAGCCTGAGCGAAGCCTACGCGCGCTTCCGCGACGGCGAGGCCTGGCTGTTCGGCATGCACGTTCCACCGTACAAGCAGGGGAGTTTCTCGAACGCTGAGGCCATTCGTCCACGAAAGCTCCTCATGCAC
Organism: Vulcanimicrobiota bacterium; assembly: GCA_963739845.1. GTDB lineage: Bacteria > Vulcanimicrobiota > Vulcanimicrobiia > Vulcanimicrobiales > Vulcanimicrobiaceae > Cybelea. The sequence continues at coordinate 1,717,656 of CAVUBQ010000002.1, forward strand.
AAAGAACAGATCGCGCGGCTCCAGGGGCGCGTTGCCGAGAAGGGCTTGACGATCGTGCCGCTACGGCTCTACTTCACGCGGGGCATGGCCAAGGTACAGCTCGGTTTGGCCCGCGGCAAGAAGCTCTGGGATAAGCGCGCCGACGTGGCCAAACGGGACGTCGAGCGTGAGATCGCTCGTCACGTGCGGCGATCGTGAGGGGTGCACGCCCAGAGCGCGCGCTCGAGCAGACGATCGAGCGAAGCGACGCATTGGGCCGAGGCGAGCGCGTTTTGATCGCTTGCAGCGGAGGCCCCGATTCCGCAGCGCTCCTCGTTGCGAGCCACGCGGTCGCCGAGCGAAAAGGGCTCGTGCTCCACGCAGCCCACGTCAATCACGGCACGCGCACCTCGGCGTGGCAAGACGAGTGCATCGTCCTCGAGCTGGCCGCCCGCTGCGCGATTTCGCTCGACGTCGTCTGCGTCGAAGGCCGCGCGGCAAGACGAAGCGTGGCTGCGCGGCAAGCGTTACCAAGCGCTTGCCGAGATCGCGTGCCGGCGTGGGTGCGGCGTCATCGCCACCGCACATCACGCCGAGGATCAGAGCGAGACCGTGCTGCTGGCGCTGCTGCGCGGCGCAGGTCCGAGCGGTCTGGGAGGAATGGCGTCTCGCCGGCGTCTGCAACCGGGTCTCGATCTGGCGAGGCCGCTCTTGGGCGTCGGCTCGGAAGCGCTGCGCGCTTACTGCCACGCGCAAGCGCTGCCCTACGCGGTCGATCCGACCAACGCCCAGAGCGGGCTGCGCAGAAACGCGGTCCGCGAAGCACTCGCCGCGCTGCGCCCACTCTTTCCGGCGCTCGACGAGGCAGTCGCCCGAGCCGCGGAGCTCGTTGCGGCCGAGCGCGATGGTACGCGCCGAGCCGATCTCCGGCGCTCGATCCGGGAGCAGCTGGCCGGCGAAGAAGGGCTGCGTGACATCGACTTCGCCCACGTCGAGGCTGCCGTGCGGGCGCTCGAAGGCGGCGCGACCGGTACCTTCCATATGAAGGCCGGCGTCGCGCTGAAGATCGAGCGCGGCACGATTTCGGGCGTTTCGCGCGAATGATCCACGCTCCGGAAGCGATCGCTCAAGCGGTCGAGGGGCTGGCCGCTCAAATAGCCGCCGACTACCGGCGGCAACCGCTATTATTGTTGGGCGTGTTGAAAGGGGCGCTGTGCTTTACCGCCGACCTCGCGCGCGCCCTGGCCGGGCAGGCGGACGGCCCTAGCGAGATCATGGTGGACTACATCTGCGTCGAACGCTACGGGACCTCGGGCCAAACGCGGCGGCGAGGCCCGTTTAACGATGGACGCGACCCTGCCGGTTACCGGGGCGAACCTCCTCCTGGCCGACGATATCGCCGACCGGGGCCGAACTTTGGCCTACCTCCGCTCGTTGCTGGAAGAGCGAAGGCCGGCGAGTTTGAGGACGTGCGTCCTCTTCGACAAAGCGGGTCGGCGAGAGGTTGATCTACCGATCGATTACGCCGGGCTGCGCGTCCCCGACGTCTTCGTTATAGGTTACGGTTTGGACTATCAGGAACTCTACCGCAATCTTCCTTACCTGGCCGCGCTCCCGAGAGGTCAAAACGGTCTAACGATAACGTGAGCAAACATCTCCGATCGATCATCCTGATCATCCTGGCGGTCGTCGCCGTCTTTATCATCGTCGAGCGCTTCGTTCAACCCAGCGAGGGCGAGACCCGGCTAGACTACGGCGCGTTCTATCAGAAGCTCGAAGCGGGCCAGGTCCAGTCGTTCCACGCGACCGGACTCACCGCTGTCGGCGAACTGAGCAATGGCACGAAGTACACCGTTGCCGTTCCCAACCTCGACCAGAGTTTCGTCAACGAGGTTTACAAGCGCGTCAAGAGCGGAGCGATCAGCTTCGACCAGCAATCGAACGCGGGGCTGTTCTCGAGCCTCATGACTTTGGGACCGCTCGCGATCACCGTGCTCCTCCTCTTCTTCATCCTGCGCCAAGCGCAAAGCGGCGGAAGCCAGGCCCTATCGTTCGGCCGATCGCGAGCGAAGATGCTCTCGGAGAACCGGCCGAAGGTAACCTTCGCTGACGTCGCGGGCGTCGACGAAGCCAAAGAGGAGCTCGCGGAAATCGTCGACTTCCTCAAGTATCCGAAGAAGTATCAGTCGCTCGGCGCGCGGATACCCAAAGGCGTCCTGCTGCTCGGGCCGCCGGGAACCGGCAAGACGCTGCTAGCGCGCGCGATCGCGGGCGAGGCTGGCGTGCCGTTCCTCTCGATCTCCGGCTCCGACTTCGTCGAGATGTTCGTGGGCGTCGGCGCCTCGCGCGTTCGCGACCTCTTCGATCAAGCGAAGAAGTCGGCGCCGTGCATCGTTTTCATCGATGAGATCGATGCGGTCGGCCGTCAGCGCGGCGCGGGTCTCGGTGGCGGACACGACGAGCGCGAGCAGACTCTCAATCAGCTACTGGTCGAGATGGACGGATTCGACCAGAACATCGGCGTCATTCTGATCGCCGCGACCAATCGCGCCGACGTTCTCGACCCGGCCCTGCTTCGGCCGGGACGCTTCGATCGCCAAATCGTCGTCGGCCGCGCGGATTTCAAAGGCCGCGAGAAGATCCTCGAGGTGCACGCGCGAAACAAGCCGCTGGGCAAGGAAGTCTCGCTCGAGACGCTGGCTAAACGCACTCCTGGATTCTCGGGCGCCGACTTGGAGAATCTGCTAAACGAGGCGGCGCTGCTCGCCGCCCGCAAGAACAAGAACTTCATCGAGATGATCGACTGCGACGAGGCGATTGACCGCGTGATGGTCGGTCCCGAACGCAAATCGCTGGTGATGTCGCAGAAAGAGAAAGAGGTCACCGCCTACCACGAGTCGGGTCACGCGATCATCGGCGGCTTGCTCGAAAAAGCCGACCCCGTGCACAAAGTGACGATTATCCCGCGCGGCATGGCCCTGGGCATCACCTGGTCCCTGCCGGAGGACGACCGCCACAGCCGCACGCGCGAAGAGCTGCTCGCGGAGATCACGATGGCGATGGGAGGGCGTCTCGCCGAGGAGATTAAGTTCGGCGACGTCACGACCGGCGCGAGCAACGACTTTGAAAAGGCAACCGAGCTGGCGCGGAGGATGGTGACGCAGTACGGCATGAGCGAGCTCGGTCCGATTCAGTTCGGGCGCGGCGCGCACCAAGTCTTCCTCGGTCGCGACTTCGGCGACGAGCGCAATTATTCCGAGGAAGTCGCGAGCAAGATCGACGCCGAGGTTCGCAAGATCATCGAGTCCTGTTATGACAACGGCAAACGGCTGCTAGACGAAAACTGGAGCAAGGTGGATCGGATGGTGGCCTCGCTGCTCGAGTACGAAACGGTCGAGGCCGAAGAAGTGCTGGCGATTCTCGGCAACCGCCAATTCGACCGCGGCGGCGGGACCAAGGGGCCGCCCACGCCGGAAGCGCAGAGCGAACGTCCCGCGGACGAGCCGAAACGCGTCGAAAAGCCGTCGCGGCTCCCGCCCAAGATCTCACCGGAACCGGCATGATTCTGCGGCGCCTGCTCGCCGCCATGATGCTCGCGAGCGCATGGCATCTCTTTGCTGCGTCGCCCGCCGCCGCGGCGATCGCGCGTGAAACGGGCGCGCTGCCGCGCGGCGGTTCGTACGTGCTCGATCCCGATCCAACCGTTGGATCGGCGGCAGTCGGTCTGTGGTTCCGCGCGCCGGGCGCCGGATACGACGACGCGACGCCGGGTATCGCCAATCTGGCGGCTACGGCTGCCGCGGTTGCGCCATTGGCGAGCGGGAAGTCGCTCTACGGCCTCGTTCACAGCCTCGGCGGCGAGCTGAACATCGAAGTCTACCCCGACATCATCGGGATCGGCGCAGTCGTGCCGGCACCGGCCGCGCCGGCGCGTCGTCGCGGCGATGACCGCAGCCTATTTCGCGCCCTCGGTCGACGATGCGGCGGTAAAGACGGCGCGCGCGAACGCGGCGGTGCTCGGCGTTCAACAACGCTACGAATCCGACGCAACGCTCCACGATCTGCTCTTCAAACAGATCTTCGCCAGCGGGCCCGCGCATTATCCGCCGCTTCCGACTTCGGTCTCGGCGCTCACCAGCATTTCGGCGCCGCAAGTGCGCAGCTTCGCGCAGCGAGCGTTTCGCGCCGAGAATGCGGTCTTGACGCTGACCGGCAACATCGACTCCTCGGCGATTGGCGCTGTAACCGACGGCAACGGTAAGACGGGCATGGACGGGCCGTACGATTCGAAGCCCGCGGCGACGCTTGCGTCGACGACCGCGACCGGATCGGTCGATGGGCTTGGCATGGCGTGGGTCGGTCCGCCGATCGCCGACGAGAAGGCGGCGACGGCGCTGGACTTCATCGCCGACTACCTCTTCCGCGAAGCGACCGGCGTCGTTACGAAGGCGCTCGACAAATCGCAGAACGATGCGGTCGTCGTCGGCCAGTTCGTGACGCTTCACGACCCGGGCGTGATGATCGTGACGATCGGAGGCGAGCACCCCCGTCAAGCCGAGAAGAACGTCAACGACGCGCTCGCGACACTACGCCAGCCGATGGATGCGCGGACCTTTGAAGCCGCGCGCGAAGCGTTTCTCTATCACGTCGCCTCCGATACCCAGACGCCCCAAGCGCGTGCCGACAACTTCGGCTGGTATACGGTCGAGGGCGATCAAGATTATGCTCCCGGCATCGTTAACGGGAACTACGAGCGCAACGCACGTTCGCTCGATCCTCAATACGTCGCGGAGACCGTGCGGCGCTATCTGCAGAATCCGGTCGTCGTCGATCTAATCGCGGCCACGCCGCAGAAGGGCTCCTCACCGTGACCGCGCTGCGCAACCTCTCGGCCGCCATCGCACTAGCGATTGCCGTCGCTCCTGTAGGCGCAGTCGCCGCCGAAGCGGCGATCCCGTCGCCGAGCCTCGAAAATGTCGGCGGAACGCCGGTCGTTAGTCAAGTCGACAGCGGTGCCGCGCTGGTCGGCGTAACGCTCGTCGTCCGGGCCGGGCTCGATCGTCAAACGATGAAACAGAGCGGCCTGGCAGCTTTGGTCGCGGAGACGATCATGCGAACGCCGGTCGTCCTTCATCAGGGTCCGGATGACAAGACGCCGATGCCCCTGGAGGATGCGATCGCGGCGCGCGGCGGATCGGTTCACTTTACCGTGGATCCGAGCGACGTGCGCTTCTACGTAGAAGCCCTCGCGAAGGATGCGCCGGCCGTCATCGATCTGCTGCGCCAGGCGATCGCGACGCCGGACTTCTCGGCCGCAACCGTGCGCGACGCACGTGCGCAACTGACGCGCCAGATCGCGCAGACCCAACAAGTCGCGCTGCAAGTCGGGCTCGACATGCTCAACGCCGCGGCGTCTTCGCAGGCCAACGCGGGTTTGCCGGAGCTCGGCACGCCGGCCGCCCTCGCGCAACTCGTTCCGGCCGATGCCGCGGCATTCTATCGCGCCTACTACCGCCGCGGCGGCGCGCTCGTCAGTGCCGCGGGCCGGCTCGACGCGCTGCCGAGTGGGGCGCTCGCCGCGCTTCCGGCCGCGCTGCCGGCGGGCGCGACCGCGCCGGTGCACGTCCGCGTGCACACGCTCAATGGCGCAACCCATGAGATCGTCACCCACCGCGATATTTCGTCGCCCTGGCTGATCGCGCAGTACCCCGCGCCGAGCGTCGACAGCCGTGACTTCGGCGCGATGCTCGTGCTCGCGGCATTTATTCGCCGAACGCTCTCCGACATCGCGCAGGTGCCCGGCGTCGTCTCGCCCACGTTCGCCTCGCGCTCCGTCGGCGCAGTCTACGACTACGATCGCGTGCCGGCGAACTTGGTGCTTTATGTGAACGGCGGCCTGATCGGCAACCCGAGCCGCGCCTTCGCAACCGCGCTCTCGGTCGTGAGCGTGCTTGCCGCTACCCGGCTCCAGGGCTCGATTGACGAGTTCAAGGCCGAAGCGGCAGGCGACTTTGCAAACGATGCGACGACCTTAGAGACGCGCACCTGGCTGGCTGCGGTCTTCGCGCGCGAGAACGCATCGCCCGATTTCATCAACCGCGCCGTACGAGCGATCTCGGAGACGACGCCGGATGACGTCCAGCGCGTGGCGCGGACCTATCTCGGCAACCCGACGATTGCCCTCGTATTGCCCCGCGGGACCAATCTGCAGGACTAGCGCAGCGCCATCGTCCCTGGCTAGTGAGAGTTGCGCTCGTCCACGATTATCTCAATCAGCGAGGCGGTGCAGAGCGCGTCTTCGCGCGCATTGCCGAGGCGTGGCCGGAGGCGCCGATCTACACCGCGCTGTACGACCGGCGCGTCGTCGGCGATCTCTTTCCGCCGGCGCGAATCCGGACTTCGTCGCTGGCTCGCATCCCTTTTGCGAACCGTTACTTTCGCGCGCTTGCGCCGCTCTATCCGCGAGCGTTCGAAGCCTTCGATCTCTCCGGTTTCGACACGATTGTAAGCTCGACGACCGCGTGGGCCAAAGGCGTACGCGTTCCGCCGGGCTCGATTCACGTCTGCTATATCAACACCGTGAGCCGTTTCGCGTTCGCCTACGACGAGTACGTCGGCGCGCTCGGGTCGCCGAGGCTGGCTCGACCGCTCGTCAATCGATTGGTTGCGTGGGACCGAATTGCCGCCGCCCGCCCGACGCGTTTCGTCGCCAACTCAAAGAACGTCGCCCAGCGCGTGCGCGCATACTACGGGCGAGAGTGCGACGTTCTCCCCTGTCCGGTCGATTTGGATCGCTTTACCGTCGGGCCCGGCGGGGGCGACTACTTCGCGATCGCGTCGCGGTTGCTGCCGTATAAGCGCATCGACCTGGCAATTCAAGCCGCAGCGCTGGCCGGCGTGAAGCTCTTCGTAGCGGGAAGCGGCCCGGCGGAGCGCGCGCTGCGCCAGACCGCGCGGGGAACGACGACGACGCTACTCGGCTACCTCTCCGACGCCGCGCTCAACGATCTGCTGGGGGGTGCGCGCGCGGCAATTCTCCCCGGAGAAGAAGATTTTGGTTTGGTGCCGCTCGAAGCGGCCGCCGCCGGCCGTCCAACCATTGCCTATCGGGGCGGCGGTGCGCTCGAAACGATCGTCGAAGGCCGGACGGGCGCGTTCTTCGACGAGCCCGATGCGGAGTCGCTCGCAGCCGTTATGCGCGGCTTCGATCCGTCACCGTTCGATGCGCGGCGGTTGCGCGAGCACGCCGAGACGTTTTCGCCGGCGGCCTTCGTCGCGCGGCTGCGCGCCATCGTCGACCGCGTCCGCGCGGAGAACGCGTAGGTCTCGCGCGTGCGAGCGCTGTACGTCGCCGTCGCGATTTTTGCGCTGGTCTATATCGCGCTCGATCTCAACAAGCTCTACGCGCTGCGCTACGGCGCCGACCTGGGCACCTACTTGCAGACGCTGGTGAACCTGCAGCACGGCTCGTCGTGGAATTACGGCGAGTGGCGTCCGCACTTTGCGGTGCACAGCTCGTGGGCGCTGAGCGGACTGATGCCGCTGGTCGCGTTGGCGCCGCGAGCACAGACGCTGATCGTCGTGCAGGTCTTGGCGGTTGCGCTCGCGGCGATCCCGCTGGCATTCTTCGGGCGCGCCGTGGGTTTGGGCGCCGGCACGGCGAGTGCGCTCGGCATCGCGTACCTCTTGAGTCCGGCGACGCAAGGCCTTAGCTACGACAACTTTTCCGAGAACGTCTTCGTGCCGCTTCTCGTATTCGCCGGTGCACTCGCCGTGCGTCGGCGCTCGTTCTGGCCGGCGCTGCTGATCGGTGCGCTGCTCACGGGCATAAAAGAGGACCAGATCCTGTTTTTGCTGTGGTTTGGAGCGGCGTGTACGCTATGGTGGGACCGCCGCATCGGCGTGGCGCTGGTTGCGGTCGCACTCGCCGCGGGAACGGGCTTTTGGATCGCCGAGCGTCTTTCGGGCACGCATCCCAACGATCCGCGCTACGCGCTGGCGATCGCCGACCCCGGTGGAAAGCTAGGAATGGTTTTTCTACTGCTGGCGCCGTTTGCGTTTGCACCACTTGCGATCGGACGCTGGCTCTTGTTGGGCGTGCCGTTGCTCGCCGAGATCGTCTTCATGCAGCCGTGGAACTACGAGCCGAGCCGCGTGGGTTCGCATTACACCGCGCCGCTCTTGGCGGCAACCGCAATCGCTGGCGCGTTCGGTCTGCTGCGCGCTCCGCGCTTGACGCGAGCGGTGGTCCCGGCGGCGCTGGCGGTGATGCTGCTCTTCAACGATACCGGGCTGCGCCCGGGGCGGTGGCCGTACGTCGTCGATTGGAGCGCGTACGCCCACGCGGTCGGGCTGCGCGACGAGGGCCGGGCCGTCTTGCTGCGACGCGGCGACGAAGGCGTCTGGGCGGTTGCGGCGGCAAACCCGCTCGTCCGGCTCGATCCGCACCCGGATCCCCGCTTTCCCGAATGCCCGGCCTACAATACCGACGCCCGTGCGTTCTTCGCGAGCCTCTCGGGGAGCGTGCCCGCGAGGCTCTGCGGCGGGGTTCCGGTGCAGCGTTGAACGGCGGGACGTCTCTGGCCGTCACCGCGCTGCGCGAGGATCGCGGCCGGTTCGCGCGTCTATCTGAGGCGCGCGTGCTCGTCTATTGGCCGCACGGAATGGGCGATTGGGTTCATCTCGGACACGTGCTGCCGCTGCTCGAACCCTCGAACCAGTACGCGGTGACCCGCTTCGGTGACGACTACGTCAGCATGATGGAAGGAAGCGGCGCGCAGGCGCTTTACAGCGGCGTGCGCGTCCCGGGCGATGGCGCGGAGTTGGGAGACCGCCATTTCGGCGTCGCGCTGCGCGAGTGTAACGGCGGAAGACTCCGCTTGCGGCTGCCGGCAGTGCTCGGCGCGGCGGCGACGAAGTTCGCGCCCGGCGTCTTCCTGTGGACCGACTATCCCGAGACTGAAGGGCGCACCGCGTATCCGTTTCACACCAAAGCCCGAAACCTCGCGCGGCTGCTGGTGCGCGCAGATCGGCTCGCGTCGTTCGATCTCTCCGGCCCGCTGACCAACGCGATCGACTTTACCGCACCGGCCGCGACGCAGCGGCAGATCGACGAGACGCTCGCATCGTTTGCCCCGCCCGGCACGCGCCTCTGTATGATCTCGCGCACCGGCATCACGGCGGCGCGGAAGAACTGGGGCGACGGCACGGAAGCTCGCGCGTTTATCGCGGCGCTGCGACGCGATTCCACGAAGTGGCGATTTCTCTCGATGGAGGACGAGAATTTGGGAGAGGGCGTCGCTGGGTTTCGAGCGCTCTTCGGCTCGATTGACGAGCCGTTCGCGCCGCTGTTCAAGGCGCTCGCTGCGCGCGTCGCGCTCTTCGTCGGCATTCCGGCCGGGCCTCTTCATCTAACGATGGCGAGAGGCCGCGTGCCGACGGTCGGCCTTTGGCTCGCCCATCATCCCGATTGGTACGACGAACCGAACCCGCTCGCGGTTCACGTTATCGGACGTTACGTGCGCGACCGCGGATTCGATCGCCGGCCGGCGACGCTCTCCAAGCCGATTGCGCTGCAGCACCGCCTGCTCTATCTCGACACCCCGGCCATCGGCGCCGATGCGGTGCTCGAAGCCGCGCGTACGGTTCTTTAGCAGGCTAAGTCAGCTTCGGAACCGCCAGCAACGCCACGATCGACAGTGCGTTGAAAAGTGCATGCGAGATCATCGATGCGTAGGCGTTGCGCGTGCGATAGTAGACTGCGCAGAGCACGATGCCGCCCAACGCGAGCGGAACCGCGGCATAGACGTCGCCGTGGGCCATGCCGAAGAGCACGCCGCTCAGAATGGCTCCGCCCCAGAAACCGCCGTAGCGCATGCCGAGATTGAAAAAGAGCACCCGAAAGATCGTCTCCTCTGCAAAGGGTGCGAAGACGATGGCGAAGACCGCAAAGATCGTGATTGTAACCGGGTCGTGCAGCGTCTTGAACATCTGCACGATGTCTTGCTGGTGCTGGCTGTGGGCGAAGTAGTCGATCAGCGACGCACCGCCGTTAGCTACGATTACCATCCCGACCGCGCCGAGAAGCGCAACGACAATCGTCTGCGACGTCGGCATGCGAAAGCCCAACTCTGGAAGGCTGAACTTCGAGAGCGCGGGCAAGACCAGGAGCACGACGATCACCAAGAGACCCTCGAGCACCGACTGGGCGGCAATCAGGAGATCGAACTCGAGCGGACCGACGGGCGGAATACGGCTGCTGCGTAGTCCGGCTACGAACGTGCCGACGAACAGGAGCGCGATGAACCCGGCGACCAGCCAGGTCCAGAAGCCGGTAAAGCTATTCTTCGGCCAACGCGTCGGCCAGACGGGCGAAGTCGCTGAGGTCGAGTCGTTCACCGCGAAGCTCCGGAGCGAGGTTGCTGAGCGCAAGCGCTCGCGTAATCGTCGCCCGATCGAGATCGAGTGCGAGCGTAAGACTATTCGCGAGCGTCTTGCGCCGGTACGCGAACGCACCGCGCACGACCTTCCAGAAGAGTGCGAGATCGCGCACGCGCACTGCGGGCGCGTTTCGCCGCACCAGGCGGATGACGCTCGAGCGGACCTTCGGCGCCGGATAGAACGACCTTGGGTCGAGTGTGAACGCCGGCTCGACGAGCATCGCGTACTGAACGGCGACGGAAAGGCTCCCGTACGCCGGCGTGCCGGGCCTCGCGGCAAACCGCTCCGCGACGTCTTTTTGCACCATGATGGTAAGCGTCTCAGGCCCGCCGTCCATTTCGATCAAACTCAGCAACAGTGCGGTCGCGATATTGTACGGCAGGTTCCCGGCGACGCGCCAAGATCGGCCGTTCGACCACGCCGAGTAATCGAAGGCGAGCGCGTCGGCTTCGACGATGCATGCTCCGGCAAGGTCGTCGCGTGCGTGCAGCACGTCGATCAGTGCGGGGTCGATCTCCATCGCAGTGAGCGCTGCGCCCTCTTCGAGCAGGGCACGCGTCAACGCACCGGTTCCCGCGCCGATTTCGAGCAGTTGCGTTCCGGGGAGGGCGCCATGTAAGCTCAACCGCGCGATGCGCTGCGCGGCCGAGCCATTGGTCAGGAAGTTCTGGCCGAACCGCTTCTTTGGGCGAATCCTCGCCTCCGAGAGCAGCCGACGGGGGCTCAACACCCCGTCATTCTTACGCTACTTGATGCGGTAGACCGTTATGTCGCGGCGGCCGAAGAGCATCGCGTCCCGCCACGAGTCGAAACCGAGATCGATGCGGCGCCCGACGATATCGCCGCCGGTGTCTCCGGCGACGGCGAAGCCGTAACCCGGAATGTAGAGGTGAGTTCCCAGCGGGATCACGCGCGGATCGACGGCGACGATGCCATGGCCGGCCCGTCGTCCGATAGCGGTCATACCGCCGCACCCCGAGCAATCGGCGGTGTAGGCGGTCGCGACCATTTGGAGGGCGTCGCGGGCGATATAGGCCATCCGCGAAACGCCGCGGGCTTCGAAGGCGGCGAGCGACGAGTGGCCGATCCCTTCGGCGACGATGCGCGGCGCCGGCTTGCGCACGACGCTCGAGGAGATGATGTGCTTGTGCACCGGTCCGCCGTCGCGCTGCGCGCAGGCGAGCTGAACGTCGCGCAACCCGGCGCGGCCTGCGGCGATCGTCTTCTGCTCTCCCGGAGGCAGGGAGGTCGTGAGGCGGTGCACGGTCGGCTGGGAGATCGAAATCTGTTCGTGCGACTCCCAGGTCACGACGCCGTTATGCCAGGCGATGCCCGTGACTTGCCCAGCGGCGCTCGCTGAGGTAGCGGCCAGGGCGACGTACGTACCGAGGGCGACGACGACGAAACCGGCGCGAAATGCGCGTCCTATCAACCCGGGGTTCCTTTCTTCTCTCGACTCGCCTCAAGGTTAGGCTCTACACCGCGCAGAGGGTGGTAACGATGGGCGGCGAGTCTCGCGTTCGGGGAAGCGGCGCAACGGCCGCGGGGTGACGGATCCGGAGAACGCCTCGTTATCGAGTGCCTGCCTGCTATGCTTTAGGGCAGGCTGACGTAATAACCCGCGCACTATAACATACCCTTCGAGCCGGCCGAATATGTTCTAAGTCGCAATGAAAGAGGAGCACCCTGCTGGCGGATATTCCCTCTGCCGAACAAGGCGAGCAGTGCGCCGGGCTCTCGTTCCACCGGGAGCGAAAGAGCCGCATATGGAGGCCCTGCGCATCGGGTTTTTCACCGAAATCTACCGTCCGGTGGTCAACGGCGTCGTCGCCTCGATCGAGGGGCTGGCCGGCGGCCTGCGCGATCGGGGCCACCAGGTCTACTGCTTCGCTCCGCACATGCCAGGTTACACGGAAGCCGACGGCCCGGTCTTCCGCATGCCCTCTCTTCCGTTGCCGACGCGCACGCCGTACCGGCTTACGCTGCCGTTGGTGAGCCGCCGCAACGTCAACGACGTGATCAAACGGCTCTCGCTGGTGCACGTGCATTCGCCGTTCGTGACCGGTTGGATGGGCCTGCGATACGCCCGGCGCTACGACATGCCGCTCGTCTATACGTATCACACGCAGCTCGAAGCTTACGCGCACTACGTTCCGTTCGAACCGAACGCGACGCGCTTTGCCGCATCGCAGCTGACCCGAACGTTTGCGAATCTCGCCGACGCCGTCGTCGTGCCGACGCCGGCGATGGCCGAACGTTTGCGCGAGCTCGGCGTCGGCGCGCGTATCGAGGTCGTTCCGAGCGGGATCGACGTCGCGCGATTCGGCGCCGGCCGGCGCGACGAAGAACTGCGCGCGCGACTCGGCGCCGGCCCCGGCGATCGCCTGCTGCTCGGCGTCTGCCGCCTCGCGAAGGAGAAGAACGTCGAACTGCTCATCGAGGCCCTGGCACGCGCGAACGATCCCGCGCTCAAGCTGGCCATCGCCGGTGAAGGCGTGTTGCGCGAAGAGCTCGAGGAGCGCGCGCGGGCCCGCGGCGTCGGCGACCGTGTTCGTTTCCTGGGCGCGGTGCCGCGCGAAGAGCTTCCGGATCATTACGCCAGCGCCGACGCGTTCGTCATGCCGAGCACGACCGAGACGCAAGGGCTGGTGCAAGCCGAGGCGCTCGCCGCCGGAGCTCTCGTGATCGCGGCCGATACGCCGCAGAACCGCGAAGTGCTCGGCGGCGCGGGCCTTGCCGTGGCCCCCACCGCCCAAGGCTTTGCCGCTGCCTTCGCCGGGGTAAGTGCGCGCTGCGACCCCGTGCTGAGCGCGACGGCGCGGCAGGCCGCAGAGCGATTCTCGATCGATCGTCAGATCGACCGGATGCTGGGGCTCTATGCCAGCCTGTTGAGGCCGGCTCGAATCGCTTGACTCGAACATACGTTCGATATAAAATAGGCCCATGGACGCGGTTCTGGGTTATGCCGGCGACGGACGGGGAAACGGGCTAGCCTACGCGCGGCTCACGGCCGGCGCGAAACGCCATCTCCTTCGTCTCCCGTTTAGAATCGGTCGGCACGCGTCGTCGGGCGATCGCGCGATCGGTTATGCGGCGCTTACCGCGGTCGCTCGTGTGCTGCACGAACGCGGCATTCGTAAGGTTCGCTTCGTCCTAGGCGACGAGGAGTTGGTTGGCGAGATCGCGGCACGCCGCGAAGTTCCAGAAGGGCTCGTGCTGCCCTACGTTCACCTCCGTTGCACGCTGAACGCACTAGAGAAGTTCAGCGTGCAGACGGGTCCAACCGACGAGCTCACACAGAGGGCGAATGCGGAAGTAGCGCTGAACATCGCGGCATGAACTTCACCCGGCTGCCGCCGGGGTCGTTGCCTGTCGAAACTCAAGCGCTGGCGCAAGCTTTGCTTGGTTGCGTTCTGGTACACCGCACCGAGGAGGGAATGGCGGCCGGCCGCATCGTCGAAGCCGAAGCGTACCTTCCAGGAGATCCCGCGTGCCACGCCTACCGCGGCAAGACGCCGCGAAATGCGACGCTCTTTGGGCCGCCGCATCGCGCCTACGTCTATTTCATCTATGGTACGTCGTACTGCTTCAATCTTTCCAGCGAGGCGGAAGGATCGGGAGCCGGCGTTCTGGTTCGTGCGCTCGAGCCGCTCGAGGGCCTCACTTTAATGGAGAAGCGACGCGACGTGCGAATTGCTCGCGACCTCTGCCGCGGTCCGGGGCGGCTCTGCCGAGCGCTCGCGATCGATCGCTCCTGCGAGGGGATCGACCTCTTTTCTAATCCGCGCCTGTGGTTGGCCGCTGCGGACGGGAGCACGGTCCGGGTCAGGCGGAGCCGCCGCATCGGCGTCACCGCAGCGGCGGAGCGCCGGCTCCGCTTCTATGAAGCGGGAAGCCGATACGTCAGCGGACCGGCTCGCTTGACTTGAACCTCGGTTGCGGCTGTGCTATAGTGTGGTCGTTGCGTCGGTCACTCTGTTGATAGCCGCGGCATCCTTTGACACCCCAACGTTCACGCCACCGGTCTGATTGCGATGGCAGCCTCGCCTCGCGCCCGATCGTGCAAGCTTGGCGTGTGCGGCTCTACGAGAGAGATACTCCTCTGCAAACGGAATATCGTTCCAACTCAGAACACCGTCCCAACAACGACATGCGCCCCCAACCGGGGGGTGGAGGACGCCGCCGGCGTTCCCGTCGCCGCCACTTCGGCCAGAATCCCGCGCCTTACCACGATCAGCTTCCGCAGGTCGAAGTCCCGCCGATGCTCACCGCAGCTCAACTCTCCGAGAAGACGAAGAACGAGCTGCTCGACATCGCAAAGGAGCTGGAAGTCGAGATCCCCAGCCCCGCGAAACTCAAGAAAGACGAGATCGTCACCCAGCTCGTGCAGGCGCAGGTCTCGCGCTCCGGGATCGAGATGGCCAGCGGCATTCTCGATATCTTGCCGGAAGGCTACGGCTTCTTACGCCGGGCCGGATACTATATCGGCAACGATGACATCTACGTCAGCCAATCGCAGATTCGCCGCTTCGAGCTGCGCCGCGGCGACATGGTCGAAGGCCAGGCGCGGCGTCCGAAAGAGAGCGAGAAGTACTTCGGGCTGATTCGCGTCGACAAAGTCAACGATTTAGACCCCGAAGCGATAAAGGGGCGGCGCACCTTCGAAAAAGGCACGCCGATCTATCCTCAGGAGCGCTTCAAGCTCGAGGTGCGGTCGACGCAGCTTTCGACGCGCGTGATCGACCTTTTCTGCCCGATCGGCATGGGGCAGCGCGCGCTGATCGTCTCGCCGCCGAAGGCCGGTAAGACGACGCTGCTCAAGAACATCGCCAACTCGATCTCGATCAACCATCCCGACGCGCACATCATCGCGCTGCTGGTAGACGAGCGGCCCGAAGAGGTGACCGACATGCAGCGGACGATCGACGGCGAGGTTGTCGCATCGACGTTCGACGAGCACCCCGAGAATCACACGACCGTCGCGGAACTCGCGATGGAGCGAGCCAAACGGCTTGTCGAGCTCGGTAAAGACGTCGTGATCCTGCTTGACTCGATCACGCGCCTCGCTCGCGCGTACAATCAGGTCATCGCGAGTTCCGGTCGGACGCTTTCGGGCGGTCTCGACACCGCGTCGCTGCACAAACCGAAGCGATTCTTCGGTGCGGCCCGTAAGATCGAAGAGGGCGGATCCCTCACGATCATCGCAACCGCGCTGATCGAAACGGGCTCGAAGATGGACGACGTGATCTTCGAAGAGTTCAAAGGCACGGGCAACATGGAGATCGATCTCACCAGGAAGCTCGCCGAATCGCGCGTCTTCCCGGCGATCGACATCAAGCGCTCCGGCACGCGGCACGAAGAGCTCTTGCTCTCGCCCGACGAGATGCGCAAGATCTGGATGCTGCGCCGCGCCACCGCCGTTCTCAACACCGGCGACATCACCGAGATCATTCTCGACAAGATGGCGCAAACGCGTACCAACGAAGAGTTCCTGCAGTCGGTAACCAAGGAAGCGCTCTCGATGTCGCGCGGCTACGAAGACAGCGGTAACGGCAAATACTAGCGCGACTCGCCTCAATCGTTACCTAGCGCAGTCAGGCGTGGCGTCTCGACGCCACGCCGACGACTTGATCGCCGCCGGTCGGGTGTGCGTTAACGGACGCGTCGCGGGCAAACTCGGGACACTCGTCCAGCCCGGCGACCGTGTCGAGGTGGACGGGAGTACGGTCCAGCCGCGGGCCACATGCACCTATCTGCTGCTCAATAAGCCGCTCGGCGTGGTTACGACGATGCGCGATCCCCAGGGCCGACGCACCATCGCCGACCTTGTCGCCGATCGTCCGCGCGTCGTGCCCGTCGGCCGCCTCGACTACGCCACCAGCGGTGCGCTGCTCCTCACCGATGACGGCGAACTCGCGAACCGGTTACTCCACCCGAGTTTCGGGGTAGAGAAGACCTACCGCGCAGCGATCGCCGGTCGGCTCTCGCCCGACGATGCGTTGCGCTTAAACGAGGGGATTACGTTCGGCGGATTCCGGGCCGCGCCGGCCAAAGTTCGGGTCGTCGCCGTGCGGCGCGACCACAGCGTCGTCGACGTCACTATTCATGAGGGGCGTAACCGTCAAGTTCGGCGGATGTTCGAAGTTCTGGGCCATCGCGTGCTGGCGCTCACCCGCACGCGTTTTGGGCCGCTCAAGCTGGGCGGGCTGCCCGCAGGCGGCGTCAGGCCGCTCACCGCTAAGGAGCGAGCGGCGCTCGAAAGCCATCGCAGGCCGCAAGGCGCGCAGCCTCGTACCAAGCCGACGTGAGGTACGTCATGAACCATCGCTTTAGAATCGTCGCATCGGCCGTCGCCGCATTCTTTACTCTCTGCGCGCTCCCGGCTCTGGCGCAATACAGCAGCGAGTTTGCGCCGGCGAAGCTCATCAAGCAGGGAACGACCAGCAAATCGATTGCCGGCAACGGGACCGTCGTCGTCCAGGTCCAGGTCAACCCCGACGGAACGCACAAGGTCATCAAGATCATTCACTCGAGCAACTCCGGCGACAACGACGCCGCGATGGAGATTGCCGACACGTCAACCTACCGTCCGGCCCACCGAGGCGGGTCGCCGATTACGGCTTTTTACGACTTCACGCTGAAGTTCAATGGTAAATCGGTCGCGAACGCGACGAACGAGGGCGGCCCGGCCGTTCCCGCCGGCGGTTCGCTCTCGCCGGCCGCTAGCCAAGTTGCTTCGCTAATCCGAGCCGGACAGTACGCCCAAGCGAAGTCGAAGGCGCAGAGCGCTTTGCTCTCCTCGCCCGGCGATGAGTCGCTGCGTCAGATGCTCGGCGTTGCTGCATTCGACAGCGGCGACTACGTAACGGCCGCTGCGGCGTTCGACAAGGTCGGAACGATCGGCCCGCAGTTCCGCGCGAGCGCCGCCCAGAGCTTCGCCGCGGCCGCGGTCAAGGTTTCCCAGGATAATGCGTCGCAGGCGCTCGCGTACGCACAGAAAGCGATGACGCTCGACCCGAGCACCAACGCGCACTTCGCACTCGGCGTCGCCCAGCTCGCCAGTGGCCAGAATGCCGACGCGCTCGCCACGCTGAAAGCGGCGCACGATGCCGCCATGGCCGATTCGAAACTCGCGACGCCGTTGAAGGTGAACATCGACTCGGAGCTCTTGCAGGCCTATCTCGCCAACAACGACATCCAAGGCGCGCAAGCGGTCGCGGCGCAGATCAAGCAGCTCGATCCGAGCAGCACGGCCGGGGCCAGAGCGATGGGCATCAGTCTGCTTAAGTCCGGCCAGGAGGCGATGAAGGCAAAGGATACGGCGACCGCTCTTAAGGACTTCGATCAAGCCGCAGCGCAGGGCGATCCTCAGGTCAGCGTCACAGCCTATACCGCGGCCGCGTTCACCGTAGGGCAGAGTTCCAAGCCCGATTGGAAGCAGATGCAGGCCTATGCCGAGAAAGCTCTCGCGATTAAGCCGGACGACGCGCAGGCGAACTTTGCCGACGGCGTGGCGCTTACCGGCCAGTACCTATCCGGCCACGACGAGAGCGCCAAGAAGAAGGCCTCCGACGCGCTCGCTAAGGCTGACGAGGAAGCCAAAGCCGCGGGTAATGAAGCACTCGCGCTTCAAGTCGAAACGTTCGTCAAACAGAACCTCAATGGAACGGCGGCAGCCCCGTCGGGCGGCAGCTAAACTTACCAGGACTTTACGCGAGGGAGGCCAATGGGTCGCCCTCACGGGGCGGAAGGGTCGCCGCGCACAACTTCAAGTGGAGGGGGTCGTAGAACACCGTGTTTTCCGGATTTATGGGTCTCATGCAGCAGGGCGGCTGGGATATGTGGCTGCTCTTGCTTATCTCGATCGTCGGTCTCGCCGTCGTCATCGAGCGCCTAGTCTTCTTCCAAACGCAGCATTCCGACACGAAGGGGCTGCTGCGCCAGATCGGGGCTAAGGTTGCCGCCGACGACCTCGACGGGGCGATACAGATCTGTAAGAAGAATCGAGGGATGCTCCCGCGCATCCTCGAGTTCGGTCTACTGCCGCGGCGAGAAGAATCGCGCCGACATCACCGACGCGCTCTCGATCGCGCTAATGGAGCACCTCAACTCGCTCGAGCGCAACCTCGCCATCATCGGTACGATTGCGGTTATCGCGCCGTTCGTGGGCCTGTTCGGTACGGTGCTCGGCATCATCCGCGCCTTCCAAGACATCGCCCTCAAAGGCAACTCGACGCCGGCCGTCGTTGCGGCGGGCGTTTCGGAAGCGCTGATCACCACCGCTACCGGTCTGATCATCGCGGTCATTGCGGTCGTGTTCTTCAACTTCTTTAAATCGCGCATCAAGAACTACAACCAGGAGATGATCGTCGCTGCCAACCAGCTCGCCGAGATGCTCCACTTCCACAACACCGGCGCGCCGATTCCGACGGAGCTGTATCAGCCCTCGAGCTCGGGCAAGTAAGACTCCCGGAGCTAGATCGTGGGACTGCTTTCAGCGCAGCAAGAGCAGGAGGTGATGGCGGAGATCAACATCACGCCGTTCACCGACGTTTTGCTGGTCTTGCTCATCATCTTCATGATTCTAGCGGCGCTGGTCGCGCCGCCCGGCTTCGAAAAAGAGTTGCCGAACAAGAACCCCAACTCCGCGACTCAGAACAAGAACAAAAACGACATCGAAGTGGACGTCAACAACAAGGGCGTGATCTTCGTCGACGGTGTAAAAACCAACGAAGTGGGTATCTACCGCGTGATGTACGACGCTTCGAAGAAGAAGCCGCACCATCACGTTGCGGTCGTCGCCGATGCCAAGGCGCCCTACGGAATCATCATCCGAATCCTCGACGCCGCCAAACAGGCCGGCCTCGAAGACGTCGGATTCGTGACGTCGTAAGGGAGGTTAACTGATTTGGCCGTTTCCACAGGCGGAGGCGAAGATGAGGTGATGTCGACGATCAACATCACGCCGTTTACCGACGTGTTGTTGGTCCTCCTGATCATCTTCATCATTCTAGCCTCGGTTACGAAAGAGCCGAGGCTGCCCGATGCCTACAATAAAGAAAAGGTTCAACCGTCGCAGATCGTCGTGATCGTCGACGAGCACGATCATGTTCAGATCGGTTCGAATCAAGTCGCGATCGCTGACGCGAAGGCCGCCTTCGCGCAGCTTCAAGACGCGACCGACCACAAGTTCAAGAGCGTGATCATCAAAGCGAATCCCAAAGCCAGCTACGGACTCATTCTGCAGGTCATGGATGCCGCGAAGTCAGTAGACCTGACCGATTTCGGCCTTGCAAACCACGTTCAAGGTTTGCCTGAGGGGCAGAACGAGTAGTAAATGGCGAAGCGCGGTTCTCCTTACATTACGACGGGCGAACGCGTCCGCAGCTATATCGGCTGGGCGTTCGTCATCTCGCTCATCGTGCATCTGGTGGTAGGGTCGGTCTTCCCGGACATCGCGCAGCATCACGAAGAGCAGAACGTCGAGAAGGTCACGATGGCTAAGAAGACCCGCGTGCGGGTTCCCACGCCGCCGCCGCCCACCCCGACTCCGCCGCCGACGCCGACGCCGAATCCGCGCTCGACGCCGCCGCCCAAGCACCAGGCAGCCGCAGCCCAAGCTCAAGGTCAACCTCGTCCACACGACCAGCAAGTCGGCTAGCTCATCGAACGAGACGACGGTGGCGCAGCCGAAGAGCGGCAGCGAGAGCGGCGTGCCGCAAGGGGAAGGCACCGGCAAGCCTGCGCCCGCGGCGACGGTCGGTACGCCTAAGCCGGCGTGCGCGAATCCCAACGTCGAGGCGAGCGTCACCAATCCGGTTCAGCCGGATTATCCCGATTCAGCGCGCGACCTCGGGCTAGGCGCGGTAACGGTGGAGGTCGAGGTTACCGTCGGACCGTCCGGCAATCTGATGGGTGCGCAGGTCTACAAGAGCTCGAGCAACATGGCGATCGATCAGGCGGCACTGCGTGCTGCGCGCCAATCGACCTACTCGCCGAAACTCGTCGAGTGCGAGCCGGCGCAGGGCACCTACCTCTTCCGGGCCGATTTCCAGCCGGATTAGTCTCCGACCGCCCCATGAACCATGAGACGCACTCAGCGCCTGCTGATCGTCGCCGTCGCGCTCTCGCTGCTGGTGCACTTGATCGTCGCGCTGATCGTTCGCCCGTTCTCGGCGACGACGCAGAATCAGGCTGAGGTCGTCTCGATCGAACGTCGCGCGACGGTGATCGCGATGACGAAGATGCCGACTCCCCCGCCACGTCCAAGACATACGCCCGCGCCTCGAGCGCCGGCTTCGGCTCGGCCCGTCGCGCGGAAGGGCCCGGCTGGAGCGCAGCCGCCCGGAGGCGGCGCTGCCGGCGTCGCGCCGGCGCGACCTACGCCCACGCCCCTCCCCGTCGCGACCGCGGCATCGTCGGCGTGTACCCAGCCTAATGCAGGCGCTGCAGTCGTCGCCTCCCCGCCGCCGCCCGACATTCCGACCGCGGTTCGCGCGTCGGCGACCAACGGCACCGCGGTGATCAAAGTGGACCTCGATCCAGCTGGACAGGTCGCCGGCGCCGGGGTCGCGCAGAGCACGGGAAACTCGTCGCTCGACCTCGTCGCCGTGGCGATGGCGCGCGGCGCGACCTACTCGCCGCCGCTGCACGACTGCAAGCCGATTGCGGGTGCGTATAACTTTAGCGTCAAATTCGTGGCCTGGTGACGTTCTTCCAGGCGCTCGTCCTGGCGCTCTTGCAGGGCGTGACCGAGCTCTTCCCGGTCTCGAGCCTCGGCCACACGATCCTGGTTCCGGCGATCTTGCAATGGCACAATGTGGACCGTGCCGAACCCGTCGTTTCTCGCCTTCGTCGTGGTCCTGCACCTCGGGACGGCGCTGGCGCTGATCGTCTTCTATCGCGCGGAGTGGTACGCGATCGTCGGCTCGCTCGTGCGGAGCATCGTGCGCGGCCGTTTAAGCGACAACCGCGACGAGCGGCTCGGGTGGCGGCTGGTCCTGGCGACGATACCGGTCGGAATCTTGGGGTTCATCTTTGAAGTACCGGTCCGCCGGCTCTTCGGATCGCCCGCACCTGCCGCGCTCTTTCTGCTTGTCAACGGCCTGCTGATGTTCGCCGGCGAGGCGTTGCGGCAGAGACAGCATCGGAAGCTCGACCGTCCTGCGCGCCCAATCGAGGAGCTGAGCTATCCGTCGAGCATCTTCGTCGGCTTCGCACAGTCGTTCGCACTTCTCCCCGGCATCTCGCGCTCGGGCATCTCGATGGTCGCCGGCCTGCTCTGCGACCTCGATCACGAGCAGGCGGCGCGCTTCTCGTTCCTGCTCGCCACGCCGGTCATTCTCGCTGCGGCGCTGCTCGAGGTGCCGAAGCTTTTCGCGCCTGAGGCGCACGTAGTGCTCCTTCAAGCGATCGTCGGCGGGATTGCCGCCGGCGTCGCCGCATATCTTTCGGTCGCCTTCCTGACACGCTACTTTCGCTCGAACGATCTGCGGCCGTTCGGATGGTACTGCGTCGTCGTCGGAGCTATTTGTTTCTTTTTAGCACGAAAGGGGATCATCACATGAGAGTCATCGCCCTCGTCCTCGCCGTCGTCTTCTTCGTCCTGGGAATTCTCTACGGAATGGGAAAAATCAATCTCTTTACCGAGTCGGGTCCAGGCCACACGCACCACATCACGCATCTCGTGATCCTCTGGGTGCTCGCCCTGCTCTGTCTCATCTGGGCCCGGTTTCAAAGCGCGCCACAGCGATGAAGCTCTCGCACGTCGCCGGCGACGGCAGCATCTCGATGGTGGACGTATCGGATAAAAACGCCACGTCGCGGTTCGCGCGCGCGCAAGCCGTTCTTCGCATGAACGCGGAGGCGCAGAGCGCGCTGCGCGAGGCGACGCTGGCTAAAGGCGACGCGTTGGTAGCGGCGCAGCTTGCCGGAATCGTGGCCGCGAAACAGACGGCGCTGCTGATACCGCTCGCGCACCCGCTGCCGCTGGCCAAGGTCGACGTCTCGTTCGACTGGTGCCCCGACGGCGCGTTGCGCGTCGAAGCGCAGGCGCGCACGACGGCGCAGACCGGCGTCGAGATGGAGGCGATGGTCGCGGCGTGCGTCGCCGCGCTGACCATCTACGATATGGCCAAAGCGGTCGACAAGGCGATGACGATCGAATCGGTGCGCCTCTGCGAGAAGAGCGGCGGCAAAAGTGGAAGGTGGTCGCGTGAAGTTTAGGGCGGCATTGATCGTGCTCTCGGATCGGGCAGCTTCAGGGAAGCGGGCTGATACGTGCATTCCGCTCATGAAAGAAGCGCTTGGCGCGGCGTACGAAATCGTGCGCGAGCGCGTGCTGGCCGACGATCCAGCGGCGCTGCAGGCCGAGCTGATCGATCTGGCCGACTCGGGTACTGCCGACTTGGTGCTGACCAGCGGCGGCACCGGGCTGTCACCGCGCGATCGGACGCCCCAGGCCACGGCGGCCGTGATCGACTACGACGTGCCCGGAATCGCCGACGCGATTCGCAACGTTTCGATCGAGCACGTGAAGACGGCGATGCTCTCGCGAGCGGTTGCGGGCGTTCGCCATCGCACCCTGATCGTCAATCTCCCGGGAAATCCGAGAGCAATTGGCGAGTCGCTGGATGTTGTGCTGCCGGTCTTGCCCCACGCGCTCGAACTTCTCAACGACATGCGCCCGGACGGATGAAGATTTCGTCGTACGCCGGCGCCGAGGCATACCTGCTCGGCACGATCGACGAGGTCGTTTCGCGCCGCACCTCATATAAACTCGACCGGATGCGCGCCTTGCTGCGTCTTTTGGGCGATCCGCAGCGAACGTATAAGTCGATCCACGTCGGCGGGACGAGTGGCAAGGGATCGACCTCGACCATGATCGCTTCCGCACTGCAGGCCGCCGGCAAGCGCACCGGCTTGCATACAAAACCCCATCTGCAATCGATGACCGAGCGCGCGCAGATCGGCGGCACGCCGATAGCGCCCCAACGCTTCGCCGCGCTGCTCGATGCGATGATGCCGGCGATCGAGCGGACGCGCGCGGAGTTCGGCAGGCCGACCTATTACGAGACCCTGCTGGCGCTCACGTTCGCCTACTTCGCCGACGAACGCGTCGACGTCGCGGTCGTGGAGGTCGGGCTTGGGCGGCCGTCTAGACGGGACGAACGTGTTGCTGCCCGACGTCGCCGCGATCACCTCGGTTGGCTACGATCACACCGAAGTGCTCGGTACGACGATCGAGGAGATCGCCTTCGAAAAGGCCGGCATCGCCAAGCGCGGCGTTCCGCTGGTCGTCGCTCCGGTCCCGCCGCCGGCCGAAGCGGTGATCGAACGATGCGCCGCAGAAGCCGGCGCGCCGGTCGTCCACGTGCGCGACGTCGTCAGCGCGTCTCTGGAGAGCGGCGACGAACTCCACGAGCAGCGCCTCTCGATGCGCACGAAGCGGGGAACGTACCGCGTACGCATGCCGCTCCTCGGCATCTTCCAGCGCACCAACGCCGCTACCGCGATCGCGGTGCTCGAGTTGCTCGGCGACGACCTGCGCCCGGACGGCGACGCGATCGAGTTCGGCTTCGCGGCGCTGAAACTGCCAGGGAGAATGGAGCTCGTCAGCGGGCGTCCCGAGGTCGTATTCGACATCGCGCACAACGTCGACAAGGCAGAATCCCTCGTCGCATCGTTGCGCGAGCGGTTCGCGGGAAGGCGCATCCACTACGTCGTCGCAATCGGCGAGAGCAAGGACGCGCTGCACATATTGAAAACGCTCGCCGCGCTGCCGTCGACCTTCACCTTTACCTCGTTTACCGCCGGAGGGCGTCGAGCGATTCGTCCTTCGCGTCTCGCGACCATCGCCGAATCGTTCGGTACCTGGGGGCGCGCGATCGACGACCCGATCGACGCGTTAACGGTCGCACGGCGCATGGCGCGAGTCGAGGACATCGTCGTCGTTACCGGCTCGACGTTCATCGTTGCAGGCCTACGCGAATGGTACGTGCCGACGACCGTCTGATGCGCTGGGGCGCACGGACGTACATCATGGCGATCGTCAACGTGACGCCCGACTCGTTCTCCGGCGACGGAGTAGAGGCTGCGGCCGATGCGATCGCTCACGCGCTGGCCCAGTGGGACGCCGGCGCCGACCTGCTCGACGTCGGCGGCGAATCGACCCGCCCCGGTCACAGCCAGGTCACCGAATCGGTCGAGATCGCGCGCGTCGTTCCGGTGATCGAGACCGCGCGAGCGCGGCTCGCGCATGCGCCGATCTCGATCGACAGCTACAAGCCGGCCGTCGTTCGCGCCGCGCACGCTGCAGGCGCCGACATCGTCAACTCGGTTTGGGGAGCCTCCGACGAGCTCTTGGCGGTGATCGCCGAGCTGGGGATGCCGATCGTCGCGATGCACAACCACGTCGGCACGTCCTACGATGGTTCCGTCGTGGATGCCGTGCTGCGGTATCTCGAAGATTGCGCCGCTCGAGCGACGCGGTTGGGAGTAGCGCGCGAGCGGATTCTGCTCGATCCAGGCATCGGCTTCGGCAAAACAGCCGAACAGAATCTGGAGGTGCTCAACGCACTGCATCGGCTCACGGCGCTCGGTTTTCCGACGATGGTCGGGACGTCGCGTAAATCGATGCTCGGGAAGCTTACCGGGAGGGAGCCGCGCGACCGGGTTTTTGCAACGGTCGCGACGACCGCGCTGGCAATTGCGGCGGGCATCGACGTGGTTCGCGTGCACGACGTTGGCGCAGCACGCGATGCCGTCGCGGTCTCCGATGCGATCGTGCGCGGCTGGAGGCCGGCGGGATGGACCGAATAGCACTGCGCGATATCCGCGCGTACGGCCGTCACGGTGCCGATCCGGGCGAGCGCGATCGCGAGCAGCCGTTCGCGATCGACGTCGTGGCCGAGATGGACCTGCGTTCGGCCCAAGCCCTCGACGATCTCGCCGAGACGCTCGACTACGCCGCACTCCATCGCCGCCTGATCGATGTCGTCGCGACCACCTCGTACGTTCTGCTCGAGCGGTTAGCGGGCGATCTGCTCGACGCCGTCTTTGAGGATCGGCGCGTCGTGCGCGCCGAAGTGACGATCGCCAAACCCGCTATCCTTGATGGTGCGACGCCCGCTGTAACGCTTGCGCGAGTCAACCCGCGCAATCAATCGCCGTGAGCAGACACCGCGCGTACGTCGGCTTGGGCTCAAATCTTGGCGATCGCATCGCGACGTACGAGCGCGCGACGGAGGCGCTGCGCGATCTTGGGACGATTGCCGGCCGCTCGGCACTCTATCGTACGATGCCTTGGGGGAGTAGGAATCAGCCGTGGTTCGTCAACGGCGTCGTCGCGCTCGAGACGGAGCTCTCCGCGCGTGCGCTGCTCGACGGACTTCTCGCCATCGAAACACGACTAGGACGTACGCGCACGTCCGGCGAGCGGTGGGGACCGCGGACGATCGATCTCGATCTGCTGCTCTACGACGATTTGGAGATCGATGAAGCGGGATTGCGCGTACCGCATCCGCATCTGCGCGAGCGCGCTTTCGTACTCGTCCCCCTTGCAGAGCTCGACCAACGCTTCGCAGCGCTGCGCGATTCGCTGGAGGAATCCGAGCTCGCCGGCGTCAGACCGCTTGAAATAGCGGGGCCGGAGCGCGTTTTGGGCGAAAGCGTGCCCACGATGCCCCCCCAACGGCTCCTATCCATCAGCGAGCGTATTCGCGCAATCGCGAGGTTTCTCGCGAGCGACGATGCCGTTCGAGTGCGGATTACGGAAGGAGAGGACGAGATCGAAATCTTGCGGGCGCCCAGGCACGTCGCGGCGACGCCGCGTTCGAGCGAGCAGGCGCCGGTCGACGGGGCACGCCTGCGAATCGACACCATCAAGGCCGATCTCGTCGGCATCTTTCACAGCGGGCGTCCGGCGCCGGCCGAAGGCGATGCCTTTGAGAGCGATCGGGAGCTCGGGTTCATCGAAGCGCTCGGCATACGCACGCCGGTCCACAGCATGGGCGCCGGCCGCATTCTCTCGGTTGCAACCGCGGACGGAGCGCCTGTCGAATACGGGCAGCCGCTCTTCCTGGTCGCACGGGGCTAGGCCACCAGGAGCACTAAGAAATTTTCGCAAGGTATTGATCGCCAATCGCGGCGAGATTGCGTTACGAATCAATCGCGCGTGCCAAGAGCTAGGCGTCCGAACGGTCGCAATCTTCTCCGAAGCTGATCGCGACTCGCTGCACGTTCGCCAAGCCGACGAAGCTTTCTGCGTCGGCCCCGGCCCGGCCGCGCGCTCGTATCTGAACATCCCGAACATCATCTCGACCGCGCTGATCACGCGCAGCGACGCGATTCACCCGGGTTACGGATTCTTGGCCGAGAATGCGCGCTTCGCCGAGATCTGCCGCGACCACGATCTCACGTTTATCGGCCCCGATCCGAGCGTCATTGCCTTGATGGGCGATAAGGCGACCGCTAAACGAGTCGTGCGAGACGCCGGCGTTCCGACTACGCCTGGGAGCGATGTCCTCGCTTCGGTCGAGGAAGCGCGCGAGGCGGCGGCCGCGATCGGCTATCCCGTGCTGCTGAAAGCCACCGCGGGCGGTGGCGGCCGTGGCATGCGCGTCGTCAACGACGCCGGCGATTTCGAGCGCGCCTACGCCGGCGCGACCGCCGAGGCCGAAGCGAGCTTTAAGGACGGCCGCGTCTACATCGAGAAGCTGATTCGCTCTCCGCGCCACATCGAGGTGCAAGTGCTCGCCGACGAGGTTGGCAACCTCGTGCACCTCGGCGAGCGCGACTGCTCGGTCCAGAAGCCCGCACACCAGAAGGTGATCGAAGAGACGCCTGCGGTGAACCTTGCGAAGAGCACGAGGGCCGCGCTCCACGAGATGGCGTTGCGCGCATGCCGGTCGGTGGGATACACCAATGCCGGGACGCTCGAGTTTCTCTGCGCCGGCAACGACATCTATTTCATGGAGATGAACACGCGCATCCAGGTGGAGCATCCGGTAACCGAGATGGTCTACAACATCGATCTGGTCAAAGAGCAGATCCGGGTGGCTGCCGGGGAGCCGCTGGGTTACGTGCAGGGCGACCTCGTCGCGCGTGGCCACGCGATCGAGTGCCGCATCAACGCCGAGGATCCGCGCAACAACTTTGCGCCCGCCGCCGGAACCGTTTCGAAGCTGGTTTTTCCCGGCGGCCCGGGCATTCGCGTCGATACGCACCTCTACGCCGGTGCAACCATCCCGCCGTACTACGACTCGATGGTCGCCAAGATCGTCGCGTTCGGCGATACGCGCGACGTCGCGATCGCGCGCATGGAACGGGCGCTGCGCGAGACGCTGGTCGAGGGCGTGCACACGACGATCGGCCTGTGCCTCGACGTGTTGGCGGCGCCGGCGTTCCGGGAAGGCCGTTACGACATCGAGTTTCTTCCCAATGCCCTCGCCTCGTTTGGAGCCGCCGGCTCGGTTGGGCCGCTGCACTGAGATGAGCTCGCGCCGGGCCGCACGCGAGCAGGCCCTCAAAGTGCTTTACTGCGTCGTGATCGGCGATCGCGAACCGCAGGACGCACTCGACGAGATCGTCGGCGGGGCCGCCGATTCCGAGCAACGAGCCTTCGTCAAGGAGCTTGCACTCGGCACGCTCGAATACGCGCAGGAGGCCGATCGCATCGTGAGCCCTCTACTGGAAGGCTGGGCGATCGAACGCTTGCCCACGATCGATCGTTTACTTTTAGAGATGGCTACATTCGAGATTCATTGTAAGCCCGAGGTTCCAACCGCGGTTGCGATCAACGAGGCGGTCGCGCTCGCCAAGCGCTTCTCTACCGAGGATTCCGGCCGCTTCGTAAACGGCGTTCTCAGCGCGGTGGCGCATGCCAAGACGTAAACGCAGCCGAAGTGCGCGGATTTGGCGGGGCGTCCTGCTCTCGCTGGTCCTGATCGCGCTCTTTGCCGCCGGCGCGTTTGCCGGCATGGTCGCTGCCTACGGGCGCAACCTCCCGGACATCAGCCGGATGGCCGACTATCAGCCGGCCAGCACGACCCGCATCTTCGCGCGAGACGGAACGCTGCTCGCATCGGTCTACAAAGAGAACCGCGTTTGGGTTCCGATTGCGCGCGTCCCACAGATCGTGCGCGAGGCCTTCATCGCCAACGAAGACCATAACTTTTACTACCACCACGGCGTCGATTTCGGCGGCATCGTGCGCGCCGCGTTTGCCGACCTCACGCACCAAGAGTTTCAAGGTGCGTCGACGATCACGCAGCAGCTAGCGCGGCGGCTCTTCCTCAACGACCAAGTCTCGGTCTCGCGCAAAGTCCAAGAGGCGCTGCTCGCTATGGAGATCGAGCGCTATTATACGAAGGACGAGATCCTCGAGCGCTACCTGAACATCATCTACCTGGGTGCCGGAGCGTACGGCGTCGACGCGGCCGCGCATACGTACTTCGGGCGCGGCGTCGACAAACTGACCCTCGGACAGAGCGCGATGCTCGCCGGCGTCGTGGCAGCACCGTCGGTCTACTCGCCGTTCGCAAACCTCGATCTGGCCCGAGATCGCCAGCGGCACGTGCTGACGCGGATGGTCGAAAGCGGATATATCACCGCGGCGCAGGCCGACGAAGCGTTCGAGGCTCCCCTCGAGCTAGTCCAGCAGCAGCTTCCGGGATTGCAGGGCTACCGGTATCCTTACTTCACGACGTACGCGATCGCGCAGCTGCAGCGGCTCTTCGGCGCCAACGCAGTCGAGCAGGGCGGAATGCAGGTCTTCACCACGCTCGACCCGGCCATGCAACGCATCGCGCAGGAAGCCGTGACCTGGGGCGTCCATCAAGTCGGTCGCCGAAGGGATCGGCGCCCATCAAGCGGCGCTGGTCGCGCTGCGGCCGTCGACCGGCGAGATCGTCGCGATGGTCGGCGGCTCCGGTTTCTCGCTGCGCAACCAGTTCAATCGCGCCTGGCAGGCACGGCGGCAGCCCGGCTCTTCCTTCAAAATCTACGACTATACGGCCGCGATCGACTCGGGGCTGCCGCCGTCGACGATCGTGAACGATACGCCGGTGAGTTATCCGATGGGTGACGGCAGCTACTGGTCGCCGCTCGATGACGATCATAGCTATATGGGCGCGATCACGCTGCGCGAGGCTCTGGTAATGTCGCGCAACGTCGTCGCGGTAAAGATCGCCGACCGGATCGGCCTGGATCACATCATCGACTACGCGCACCGCATGGGCGTAACCGCGCCGCTCGACGCAAACCTCTCCCTCGCGCTCGGATCGTCGGTCGTCTCCGTGCTCGATCAGGCCAGCGGCTACGCGACGATCGCGAATCAAGGGTTGCATATCGATCCCACGCCGTTCCGTCTCGTACGCGACTCGATCGGCAGCGTCGTTCTCGACAATCGCGTCCCCGACGCCACCGACGTCGTGGGCGCCGGCACCGCGTACATCATCACGTCGATGCTCGAGGACGTAATCAAGCGGGGCACGGGGTATCCGAATGCAGTGATCGACCGCCCCGCTGCCGGGAAGACCGGTACGACGTCCAACTTTCGCGATGCCTGGTTCGTTGGCTTCACCCCCGACCTGGTCGCCGCGGTCTGGCTCGGTAACGACGACTACACGCCGATGGTCGAGTCGTACGGCGGTAACATTCCGGCGCGCATTTGGGCGCGCTTCATGCGAGCCGCTCTCGCCGGCAAGCCATCGCGCGAATTCCCCTTCCCGGCGGAAGAGGTCGCCAAAGTCTCCGGCTGCGGGCGCGGCACCGAGTACTACTTGAAGGGAACCGAGCCGCAGTCGTATTGCGGAACTCCGATCGATTCGTACGATCCGGAGGATAACGCGGTGCCGTACACGTCGAGCGGAGGTCAGCCGACCGTTCCCCCGGCCGACGCGACGCCGCCCGCGATGGTTCCGCCGACGTTCACTCCCCAACCGTCTCCGTCGGAGACCGCAACGCCTCCGTGAGCGGCGAGAGCGTTCTCGAGCTCTCGGTCGCCGAGTTTTCGCGCCGTTTCGCCGGCATGGTTGCGCGCCACCGCGCCTTGGCGCGGCTCGCCATCGTCGGCGAGATTACGCAGATCAAGCGCTCCGCCGAGGGCCATCTCAACCTGACCCTCAAGGAGGGTGAAGCGCGGCTCAGCTGCTTCTCGTTTGCCAGCGAGGCGCGCCGCTTTCCGCCGATTCGCGAGGGACTCACCGTTCGCGCCGAGGGAAGCATCGAGATCCGCTCCATCCAGAGTCTCTATCAGCTGCGCGCGGTGACGCTCACGCTGGTCGGCGAGGGGAAGCTGGCCGCGCAAATCGAGGAGCTGCGCGGGCGGCTGCGCGCCGAGGGAGCCTTCGATGCTTCCCGCAAGCGCGAGGTTCCGGCCTTTCCACGCCGCATTGCGCTTGGTCACCAGCGACGACGACGCGCGCGCAGACTTCGAGGGTCGCATGCGCGCCGACGCGCCGAACGTCCAGGTCATCTTCTTTGCATCGCGCGTCCAGGGTAAAGGCGCCGAGATCGACGTTGCCGAGGCGATGGACCGCGCCTCTCGAGCGCGCGTGGACGTGATCGTGCTTACGCGCGGCGGCGGATCGAGCGACGACCGTTTAACGTTCAACCGCGAAGCGGTGGTTCGCGCGATCCTACGATCGCGCCACCCGGTCGTTACTGCACTGGGGCATCTCAAAGATCGCCACCTCGCCGACGAAGTAGCGGACCAGGCGCTGGCGACCCCGACCGCGGCCGCCGTCATGCTCTCGCAGGAGTGGCGGCGTGCATTCGAACGCATACGTACGCTGCAGGAAGCGCTCTTGCGCGGCTATCGTTCGGTACTCGCGACCAAGACGCAAAGCGGCATTTTGGCGGGCGTCGCGCTCGGGCGAGCCGGCGCAAACGTCGTCGCCGCGCGCATCGAGCAGACGCGGGCACTAGAGCGCAGGCTCGAGCGCTGCAGTCCGGCGGCCTGGGTCGCGCAATCACAGCTCGGCGTGGTACGCCAGAACTCGGGGCTAGACCGCGCCTTCGATCGTTTGCAGCAAGGTTGGGTGCGCCGGCTCGAGCGCGCAAACGCCGCGCTCGACGCCGAGGATCCGACGCGACCGCTGGCCCGCGGCTACGCGATCGTCGCAAAGGACGGCGTCGCGCTGCGCGACGCAACGCTCCTTGCGCCCGGAGACCACGTGACCGCACGTCTGGAACGCGGGACGTTCGGCGCACGCGTGGAATCGGTCCACGCAGAATGAACACCCGTCTGCCACAGACCTTCGAGCAGAAACTCGCGCGAATCGACGCGATCGTCAAAGAGCTCGAAGGCGGAGCCGACCTCCAGCGCGCGACCGAGCTCTTCAAAGAGGGCAAGGGTCTGACGCGCGAGTGTGAGGCGCTCCTCAAGACCGCGCAGAAGCAGATTGACGAGGCGATGGCCGAACCGCCCGCGCAAGTGCGCGGCGCGAAACTGGAAGAGCTCGATAACGAGATCCCGTTCTAAGGCATCGCACCCGCTCGATTCGAAGGTGCGGCTCGACGATGCCGTCGCCGAACTGACCGGCATAACGCGTTCGCAGGCGCGCAGCTTGATAATGGAAGGGCGTGTCCGCGTCGAAGGCTCAGTCGCAAGCAAAGCTGGACAGAGCGTGCGCCGCGGCGTCAGTATCGAGGTCGAGAAGCCGCCGCGCTTCGTCAGTCGCGGCGGCGAGAAGCTCGACGCACGCGCTGGCCGCCTTTGATCTCGACGTAGCCGGCGCCGACGCACTCGACGTTGGCGCTTCGACCGGCGGATTCACCGACTGCCTGCTGCAGCGCGGCGCGCGACACGTAACCGCAGTCGACGTCGGCTACGGACAGCTCGACTGGCAGCTGCGCAACGATCCGCGCGTCACCGTCGTCGAGCGCACGAACTTCCGCTTACTAGGCGAGGACGCGTTTCCGGCGAGGTTCGACGTTATCGTTGTCGATGCGTCGTTCATTTCGTTGCGCACGATCCTTGTGCGGGCGGTCGCGTACTTGCGCGAGCGTGGAACGATCGTTGCCCTGGTAAAGCCGCAGTTCGAAGCCGGACGCGAGCGGTTAGGGAGAGGCGGCGTGGTGCGAGACCGCGAGGTTCATCGCGCCGTGCTCGTGGAGCTTCGAACGGCCGTCGCGGCCCTCGGCCTCGCGCCCGTTGGCTTGACCGCCTCGCCCCTGCGCGGCCCAGCCGGAAACCGTGAGTTCCTCATGGAGCTGCGCCGCAATGGGGAGCCGTTCGACGACGCACGAATCGAGGCGGTCCTCGCCGAAGAGAGAGCTCCATGACGACGCTCGCGATCGAACGGAAGGTTATCGCCCTCTACGTCGATACCGCGCGCGAGCACGCTCGTTCGATCGCAAGCCGTATCGCGCGCGATTTTCGCGCGAGCGGGTTCGAAGTGGTCGACGGGGTAGGCTTTGTCAAGGCGTCGCTCTTTATCACCGTCGGCGGCGACGGCACGCTGCTGCGGACGGCACGGATCGCGGTGGAGGACGACGTTCCGCTGCTCGGCATCAACACCGGGCGTTTGGGCTTCCTCACGGAGCTCGACGAAGACGATCCGCGGATCGCCGACCTGCCGGCACTGGTCGAACGCGGGCTCTTTATCGAAGAGCGCACTGCGCTCGAAGCCGAGTATGGCGAGCAGCATTTCTTCGCACTCAACGACGTCGTGGTTCGTAAGGGAGAGGTATCGCGCATCGTGCCTTTTGGTCTGCGCTTCGACGATGGCGCGACCACTCGGATTACGGCCGACGGAATCTGCGTCGCGACGCCGACCGGCTCGACCGCATACTTCCTCTCCGCAGGCGGTTCGCTGATCGCTCCCGACGTCGATGCCTTCGGCGTCGTTCCGCTGCTCCCGCACACGCTCTTCTCCCGTCCACTGATCGTGCCGACGAAATCGCGCATCGAGATCTCCTGCGACTCGGAGATCGCGCAGGCGCACCTCGAGTGTGACGGTGACGTCTTGGCCGAGGTTGCGCCGGGATCCAGCGTCGCGATCCGGTGCCACCCCAAGCGCGTTCGGTTTGCCCGCACCATGCCGCTGCACTTTCTCGAGCGCCTCGAAGACAAGATGCTCTGGGGCGTTTCGATCAAGGATCCCCGTCGGTAAAGCAGCACGAAAAGGATGTTGCGGCGGCTGGAAGTCGAGAGCTACGGGTTGATCGCTCGCGCCGAGGTCGAATTTGCCGACGGCGCGACGATCTTTACCGGCGAGACCGGTTCTGGGAAGACGATGCTGCTCGGCGCGCTCGACTTCGCGCTAGGAGCGCGCGCAGGCCCGGACGTCGTGCGGCGCGGCGCGCGGCGCGCGCAGGTGACGCTCGTCTTCGATCCCGACGAGGCGATGCGCGAGCGGCTCGCGAGCGACGGGTACGAGCTCGATCCCGGCGAGGCTGGAACGATCGTGCGCGAGATGAACGATGCCGCGCGATCGAACGTGCGTGTCAACGGCCGTCCTTCTACCGCGGGCTACGTCCGCGATCTCGGCGACGCGATCGCTGAGATCGTCGGCCAGCACGAGGCTCAGCGGCTGCTCTCGCCCGCCTATCACCTCGAACTTCTCGATCGCTTCGCTGGCCCGGCAGCGTTGCGGCTGCGCGACGAAGTCGCGGGGGCGTACGCTCGAGCGCGGGAAGCAGCCGACGAGCTCGCGCGCCTCTCGCAAGACGAACGGCACGCGCGCGAACGCTACGAGGACGCGTCGTTTGCCGTCCGCGAGATCGAAGAGGCGCGGCTCGACCCCAGCGAGGGCAAGCGGCTCGACGAACGCCGCCGCTATCTCGACAACGTCGAACGGATCGCGCTGGCGCTGCGCGCGGCGCACGACGCGCTAGCCGGGCAAGACCACAACGCCGCTGAGACGACCGGTTCTGCGGCCGCCGCCCTTTCGAGCATTGCCGCCATCGACGACGAGCTGCGCGAGATGGCCGAGCGAGCGGGGGCGTTGCAAGCGCAGGCGGGTGATCTCGCGCTCGATCTCGCGCGGGCGCTCGATGCGACCGAGTTCGATCCGGGCGAACTCGATGCGATCAATGCGCGCCTCGACGTGCTCGATCGCCTGAAGCGAAAGTACGGCGGATCGCTCGAAGAGGCGCTCGGCTACGCGCAACGCGCGCGCCAAACGATCGAAGAGTACGAGAACCGGGATCGGTGCGTCGTCGAAGCGAGCGCCAAGGCGGCGACCGCCGAGGGCGAGCTGAAGAAAGCCGCCGCGTCACTGAGCGCCAAGCGAAAAGACGCGGGCGCCGCACTCGGCAAGCGAGTCCGCGCCGTTTTTAGGGAGATCGCACTCGCGTCGGGACGCTTCGAGGTTGCCTTCGAGCCGCTCGATCAGCCGTCCGCACGCGGCGCCGAGCGCATCGAGTTTCTCTTCGCGGCCAATGTGGGGGAGGAGGCGCGGCCGCTGGCGCGCGTCGCCTCCGGCGGGGAGCTCTCGCGCGTGCTGCTTGCCCTGGTCGTCGTGCTCTCCGGTGCGCGTGGCGCATCGGGAGCGCTCGTTTTTGACGAGATCGATGCCGGTCTCGGGGGAGCGGCCGCGACCGCGGTCGGCGCGAGAATCGGAGAGCTCGCGCGCAGCGGACAAGTCATCTGCGTCACCCACGTCGCGGCGCTCGCCACGTGGGCCGACCGTCACTACATCCTGGACAAGATCGAGCGAAAGGGGGAGACGACGATCGCCGTGCGCGAGATCCGCGGCGCGAGGGAGCGCGAAGCCGAGATCGCGCGCATGCTCTCCGGCGAGACGCACGACGTTGCCCTCCGCCACGCCCGCGCGCTTTTGGGGCGTTAAAAGTTTACGGAATCTGATGGATCTTCAAGACGTTCGTGCCGCCCGAGCCGACCGGCATGCCGGTGGTAAACGCGATCAAGTCGCCGGAGCGAACCAGACCTTCGCGAACCATGTGCCGCTCGGTCATCGAGAGCAGGACGTCGAACGACGAGTAAGAGTCGATCAGCAGCGACTCCGTGCCCCATAAGAGCGCGAGACGGCGCGCAACCAGCGGCTCGGGCGTCAGCGCTACGATCCGCGCCTGCGGCCGAAACGCGGCGATCTGGTGGGCCGTGTTCCCCGTCGTCGTTCCGGTCACGATGTAGGGCGTCTGGAGCTCGGCGCTGGCGCGCGTCGCCGCTTCGGCGATCGACGAGGCGATCGTGGGCTTGAAGTTCTCCAGGCGCCGGTCGCGCAAGGATGCGTGCGGGTAGTGCTTTTCCACCTCGCGCGCGATCTCGGCCATCGTGCGAACCGCTTCGGTCGGATAGGCGCCGAGCGCCGTCTCGCCGGAGAGCATGACCGCATCGGTACCGTCGAGTATGGCATTGGCGACGTCGGTGGCCTCGGCGCGCGTCGGCCGCGGCGAAAGGATCATCGACTCGAGCATCTGCGTCGCCGTCACGACCGGCTTACTGGCACGATTGCACTTGGCGATGATCTCCTTTTGCACGATCGGCACCATCTCGATCGGAATTTCCAGACCGAGATCGCCGCGCGCGACCATGATCACGTCGGCGGCAGCGATGATGTTGTCGAGTTCGGCCAGCGCCTCGTGTTTCTCGATCTTGGCGACGATCGGCACGCGCTTGCCCCGCTCCGCCACAAAGGCTTTCACTTTTTCTACGTCTTCGGCACTTCGGACGAACGAGAGTGCGACGTAGTCGACCTCGTGCTCCAAGCCGAATTCGAGGAACTTGAAGTCACGTTCGGTGACCGATTCGATATTCAAGGATCCGGCGGAGTAGTTGATCCCCTGAGACGGCCGCAGGTCGCCGCCGAACTCGACGGCCGTCTCGATCTCGGTCGCAGTCTTGCCTACGATCAACAGCGCAATTTGACCGTCCTGGAGGTAGAGACGCGCGCCGAGCGCCACGTCCGCAGGCAAGTCGCGATAGCTCGTGCTGACCGATTCGGCCGTGCCGGCAATCGGCGCGGTCGTGATGACGAATCGTGCGCCGCGTTCGAGGCGCACCGAAGCGAGCCCGTCGGCGAGCAATCCCGTGCGTACTTTCGGTCCGGGAAGATCCTGTAAGATTGCCGCGTGAATGCCGAGCTCGGCCGAGATCGCGCGCGCGTTGCGGATCACCTCGGCGTGCTCTTCGGGCGTCCCGTGAGAGAAGTTCAAGCGCAGTACGTTGGCGCCGGAAACGTATAGCGAGCGCAGGATTGCCGGGTCACGCGACGCGGGGCCGACGGTCGCTACGATCTTCGTCCGCTTTTGAAGAATCGGTTCCATAAGCGGCGTTGCTTTGCGCGCGAGGAGCGGCAGGCTCCTGCGTGCGATTAAGCGCACTTAACTCGGGCCGTGAAGTTCAGGCGAGATCCGCGGGACCGCCGCTATCCAGAGCGGCTGGGAGGGAGCTTCCTTGCATCCCTGGCTATCCATGCGCTGCTCGCCGCGCTGCTCTTTACCGTGCTCGTTAGCTCGTCGGAGCAAGGCGCGAACGAAAATGTACAGGGTGGGGAGATCGTCACGATCGAGCGTCGAGCTCCTATCGAAGTTGCCAATCAGCCTGCGGCGGTCCGCGCCGAGGCACCGGTTCCACACGTGCCGCGAATCGCACCGATTGCGCATGCGCCGCTGCCGCAGCCGCAAGCGCAGCGCTTGCCGGTGAACCGGCACGAGTTAGCGCGGACGTCGCCCTCGGCGCCGCCCAACCCGCGCCCGATACCGCAGCAAACCCCGCAACCGAATCCGCAGCCGACACAGAACGTCTTCGAGCCGCAGCCGCGCAACGAGCTTGCGGCAGCACCGGTCAGCATTCCGACGGTCGGTCCGGTTGCGGTGAACGTGCGCCCGCCGCCGACCGAAGCTCCGTCGCCCGCCCCGACGGCCGCACCATCGCTGCGCCCCTCGCCGAGGCCGCCGGCGCCGACTGCTCGACCCAGTCCTAAGGTCGCGACTCCGGCACCCGCGGCCCCCGCGCCGGTGCCGACATCCGCCGTCGTTGCTCGAGCGAGTCCGGTGGCCAGTGCTTCGCCCGCGCCGGCGGCGCGAGCCTCGGCGCCGCCCGCGCCGCGAGCCGGCGTTCCGAGTCCGAGTGCGACGACCGCCCCCGCGGTCGCCAAGTCTCCCGGCGCGGCGCCGAGCGCCGGCCCAAAGGGCGGAGCCTCGCCCGGCCCGCGGCAAGGCGCGGGCCCGAAGAACGAGAACGCGCCGGTTCGTCCGGTCGAAGTACGTCCGACGCCGGCGCCCGCGGCGGCGCAAACTCCGTCGCCGAAATCGCGAACCGCTCCAAACATCAACGCGAAGCTGCGGGCTCTGCTTCCGAACAATCCGGTCCATCCGACCTCCAAGCAGTACACGCCGACGATCTCGCTGACGGGACGACTCGAGCCGACGCCGCCCCCAGACGTTTTGGAGAGGACGAAGTATCTCTACGAGGTCCGCGGCACCGGACGTGACGCGTTGGTGAAGATGTGGGTGATCGCGGCACGCAAGGCGGGACCGACGACGATCTGCACCGGGTGGCTGGTTCGTTATCCCGAGCCCGTGCGCGGCGGCTACGCCGATGCGCCGAGCAACGTCGGCGTCGGCACCCCGAACGGCACGCAGATCACGATCGGCGGAGGTGGCGGCGCCCATCAGCCACTTTCACCATTCGACGCCGGGGTTGCACCGATCGTTGACGGGATGATCTCGCAGCCGTGCGATGGACGGCTTCTGGCGCCCTTCGCTCCGTCGCCTGTCCCGTCGCCATAACTCCTCTATTTCCCGCTTTACTTTCGACATAAGTCGCACTAGAATTTTGGATGTGCCGGAGTTGCCGGCATGCTTCGTCAGTCACGAAGGAGGGCGGTTGGAACCGCAAAATCCGCCGGGCTACCAAGCCCGCGAGGGACGCGCCGAATAAGCGGGCGCAGAGCGCCCACGCCAGCCGGACGAATGCCGGCGGCGCGCGATCGCAACATAGGGAAAACAGAGCGAGGGGCCGAGTCCACGTAGGGCTGCGGCCCGTCGTTCGTTCCAGAGGTCGTTGGGATGAATCCGGCCGCGCTAACGCGAAACAAGCGTAACGAAGAAGGAAGGAGCGTGGGCAGGTCCCGCGCTTCGCTGCTTCAGAGAGCAAGCAACGATCGATCATGGCAACCGGCGGATCCAAACGCTTCGTGCCTCGCGGGCGCGCGGCTCCGAACGATTCGAGGGCCGCGGCCGAGACGGTGCACGTATTCGAACGCGAAATCGATGCAATCGTACACGATCGTACGTTGGGCGCCATCGAGGTCGTACAGCATCAGGCGCGACCGATTCGAGGATCGATCGAGCTTACGGTGACGATCGATCGCCCGGGGGGCGCCGACTTGGCGCTCTGCGAGCGAATCGCCGCTCGGCTCAACGCCAGCGTAGGCGCTCTCGGCACGCCCTACACGTTGGCGGTCGAGTCGGCCGGGCTGGAACGCCCGCTGCTTCGGCCCGCGGACTACGAGCGCTTTGCGGGCGAGCGCGTGCGGATCGTGACTTCGCTCACCGTGAATGGGGGCAAGACCCATCGCGGCGTTCTGGGGGGCCTTCGCGGAGAGACGGTGGTCGTGCGAACCGAGCGGGGCGAGTTGCTCCTCCCGGCCGCAGCGATCAAATCGGCAAACCTGGAATACGATGTTCGCATCGATCTTCAGCGCGACAAGCGCGAACGGAAGCAATCACATGGCAACGATAGAAAACACGGCAACTGAAGACAAACTCATCGACGTCCTGCACTTCATCGCCAAGGAGCGCAACATCCCGTTCGAGATGCTCCTTGAAGCGCTCGAGGCGGCGCTGCTCACGGCGTACAAACGCCATTTTGGAAGCGAATCGAACGCGATCGTCACGGTCGATCGGCAGACCGGCGCCTACCGGGTCTATCACCGCCGTGCCGTCGTGGAAGAGGTGACGGATCCGAAGCTGGAGATCTCGGTCAAGGAGGCCGGCAGGCCGTACGAGATCGGCGACTTCTTCGACGAAGAAGTGACGCCGAAAGACTTCGGCCGGATCGCAGCACAGACCGCCAAGCAAGTGATCGTTCAGCGCATCCGGGAAGCCGAGCGGGATACCGTCTACAACAAGTACGTGCGCAAGCTCAACGACCTCGTAACGGGTACCGTTCAGCGCTACGAGCAGCGCAACATGTACGTGACGCTCGAAGGGCGCGACGAAGCCGTCATGTACTTGGACGAACAGGTTCAAGGCGAGTCCTATCGGATCAACGACTTCATTCGCGCCTACGTGATCGACGTGAAGAAATCGCCGAAGGGTCCGCAAGTCATTCTCTCGCGCACGGCGGAGGGCTTGGTCCAGCGCTTGCTCGAGTTGGAAGTTCCCGAGATCGCCGACGGCACCGTCGAGATCATGGCGATCGCGCGCGACGCCGGAAGCCGGTCGAAGGTCGCCGTGAAGAGCAATCGCAGCGAGGTCGATCCGATCGGCGCGTGCTTGGGGCCGAAGTCGAGCCGTATCGCCAACGTGACCGACAATCTGCGCGGCGAGAAAGTCGATATCATTCGCTACGATCCGGCGCCGGCAACGTTCATCATGAACGCGCTCGCGCCGGCCAAAGTGATCGGAGTCGAGCTCTTCGAGGACGACGGCGTCGCTCTGGTCATCGTGCCCGACTATCAGCTCTCGCTCGCGATCGGACGCGACGGTCAAAACGTACGGTTAGCCGCCCGGCTGACCTCGTGGCGGCTCGACATCGCCAGCGAGAGCGAAGCGGCAACGGCGCGCGAGCGTTACCTCGCCGAGCGTGCCGAGCGTGCGGCCGAACAACCTTCGGGCGAAGCCGCCGAGCCGAGCGCAGCCGCGCCCACCGGCGAAGAGATCGACGCCGACCTGATTCGTAAGCTCGAAGAGTTCCGCCGCGAGCGCCTTGGGAAAGGCGACGCATAGAACCGGTACGCAGCTGCGTCGGCTGCCGCCGGCGCTTTGCGCAGCGGGAGCTTGCGCGGTTCGTTCGCACGCCGATAGGGTGGCTTCGCGATGCCCCGGCAGTCGCGCCGAAGGCACCCCGGGCGCGGCGCATACCTCTGCTCCGCCGCCTGCGCGCAGCGCGCCGCCAAGAATAAGCGCTACCCGGGGCTTAACACTGCGGCGGCAGAATATGGTTTAATAGAGAGCCCTGTGCAAGAAGTGAACCCAATGAAAACTCGTAGCGACCACGCCCTCCCATGAGGGCAACCCTTTGATTACCTAGCGGAGCCAAACCGTCGGTTGGGGCTCCGCGCACTCCAACTGATGGGACTCGGGCGCGCCGCGCTCGAGAGCGAATTTGGCCGGAAAAGTACGGATCTTCGAGCTCGCTAAGGAGCTCGGCCTCACCTCGAAGGAACTCACCGCGCTCTTCAACGAGCGCCTTGGGGGGGTCTTCGAGGCAAAGAATCAGCTCAGCGTCGTCCCGGATCAGATCGCCGATCTGGTCCGAAGCGTTCTGCTCAAACCAAGCGCGAAGGCGGCTGTCGAGCGGCCCGCCTCTGCGGACGGCGCAGCTGCCGCGCCGCCGCCGAAGAAGGCGGCCGCGCCGAAGGCTCCCGCCGCGCCCCCGCCGCCGGTCCAGCGTTTGCGCCCCGTCACTGGAGCGCCGGCTCGACCGCCTGCCCCCAAGGCTCCCGCCCCGAGCGTCGCCCCCGAGGCGCCGGCTGCTGACGCGCCGGCCGCCGTGGCGGCCGCCCCGGTGCGGCCACGGCCTCCCGCCGCCGCCCAAACCGGTCCCGCCCGAGCCGATCGTTCAGCTTCGTCCGGTTCCGACCGGACAGCCCTTGGTGCGCCGCCAGGCGCCCCCGCCACCGACCACCGCGGCCTCCGCCTCGCCAGGACCCCAAACCGGCCTCCCCGGACGCCCCGGGGTCGCGCCCCGGCCGGGCGAGGCGATGCCCGGCCAAGGCGGCAAGGGAACGGCCACGCCAGGCCGGATCATCTCGCAGCCGCGCCCGGCTCCGCCGCCGGCGCGCCGTCCCGGGGGCAACGGTCCTTTCCGTCCGTTAACCCCGGCTCGCCCGGGAATGGGGCGGCCCAGCGCACCGACGGGAACGGAAGCGCCCGCCCCATCGGCCGGCGGACGTCCGGGCGACCGCGCGCGCAGCCACGAGGAGAAAGCGACCGCCAAGAAAGATCGCGAAAAGGAGCTGCTGCTCGAGAAAGAGCGCCAGCGCAAGAAGAAGGGCGACCACGTCGCCGCTGCGCCCGCGCGCACGCTCGAAACGATCGAGATTCCCGATTTGCTGACCGTGCAAGAGCTGGCGACTTCGATGATCGTTCCGGCCCGAGACGTGATTACCGAGCTGATCAAGATCGGCACGATGGCGACGATCAACCAAAATATCTCCAGCGACGTTGCAATCCAAATCGCGAAGCGGTTCGGGTTCAATGCGGTCGTCAAGGAGGCCGGCGAAGAGGTTACGGTCGAGCAGGAAGAGGACCGGCCCGAGATGTTGACGTCGCGGCCGCCGGTCGTCACGGTGCTCGGCCACGTCGACCACGGCAAGACCTCGCTGCTCGACAAGATTCGTCAAGCCAACGTCGCTGCCGGTGAGGCCGGCGGCATCACGCAGAAGATCGGCGCCTATACCGTCGAGCGGAACGACCGTAAGATCACGTTCGTCGATACGCCCGGTCACGAAGCATTTACCGCGATGCGCGCGCGTGGTGCGAAGGTTACCGACGTCGCGATCCTCGTCGTGGCCGCCGACGACGGCGTCATGCCGCAGACGAGGGAGGCGATCGCGCACGTTACCGCCGCCAACGTTCCGATCGTGGTGGCGATCAACAAGATGGACAAAGCCGACGCGCAGCCCGATCGCGTCAAGCAGCAGCTCGTCGAGCAAGGATTGCAGCCCGTCGATTGGGGCGGCAGCATCGAGATGGTGCCGGTCTCGGCCAAGACCGGAGACGGCATCGACGGCCTGCTCGACACGGTACTGCTGGAAGCCGACATTCGCGAGCTGCGCGCCAATAAGAACCGCCGCGCCACTGGAGTCGTCATCGAATCGGCGCTCCACCGCGGCCGCGGTGCGGTGGCCACGGTGCTGGTGCAGAACGGCACGCTGCGCGTCGGCGACATCGTCGTCGCCGGCGGCACCTTCGGCAAGGTGCGCGCGCTGATCGACGATCGCGGCAAACAGGTCAAGAAGGCCGGTCCCTCGATTCCGGTCGAGGTGATGGGCCTCTCCGACGTGCCCGCGGCAGGCGACACGCTCAGCGTGGTAAGCGACGAACGCGTCGCGCGCGAGACGGCCGAGAAGCGCGCCATCCGGCGCCGCGACGTCCGCATGGCCGCGACCGGCTCGCAGCGAGTCTCGCTCGAGACCTTCATGTCAATGCCCGCCGAGGGCAACAAGGTGCTCAACCTCATCATCAAAGCCGACGGACAGGGTTCGCTCGAAGCGCTGCGCGCGCGGATGGAATCGCTCTCGACCAGCGACGTCGAGATTCGCGTGATCCATGGCGGCGTCGGTGCGATCTCGCCCAACGACGTCAACCTCGCGAGCGCCTCAAACGCGGTCTTAATCGGTTTCAACATCCGTCCCGACGAGACGGCTCGGCGTCTTGCCGAGAACGAAGGCGTGGATCTGCGCTTCTATCAGGTCATTTACGAGATCGAGGACGACCTCAAGAAGGCGATGCGCGGAATGCTCGCGCCGGTCGAACGCGAGGTCGTGCTCGGCCGCGCCGAAGTGCGCCAGGTCTTCAAGGTGAGCCGCGTCGGCACGATCGTCGGCTGCTACGTGACCGGCGGAAAGATCACGCGCAGCGCCAAGGCGCGCGTGATTCGCGACGCCGCGGTCGTCTTCGACGGCGAGATCGAGAGCCTGCGCCGGTTCAAGGATGACGTCCGCGAAGTCGCCGAGGGCTTCGAGTGCGGCATCCAGATCGCGAGGTTCCAAGACCTCAAGGAAGGCGACGTCATTGAAGCCTACGCTTTCGAGCAGGTCGCAGCGGAGCTGGTCCGCGCGTGAAGCCACAGAGGCTCGCGAAGATCGATCACGAGATTCAACGAATCCTCGGGACGCTGATCTCGTCTGAGTTGCAGGATCCGCGGCTCGCGTTCGTAACCGTCACGCGCGCCGAAGCGAGCGACGATTTGCGCCACTGCAAGGTCTTCGTCTCGGTGATCGGCGATCGCCATCAAGCGCGCCAGTCGCTCGACGCCCTGCGTCACGCGGGGCGT
Organism: Vulcanimicrobiota bacterium; assembly: GCA_963739845.1. GTDB lineage: Bacteria > Vulcanimicrobiota > Vulcanimicrobiia > Vulcanimicrobiales > Vulcanimicrobiaceae > Cybelea. The sequence goes on from CAVUBQ010000002.1 coordinate 1,761,214, forward strand.
TTTCTGCGAGGCGAACTCGGGCGAAAGATCGATCTCCGGCATACGCCGGAACTGGTCTTCGTCGAGGATCGCTCGGCCGAGCGCGCGATCGAGTTGGCGAAGACGTTGCGCGAGGCGCTGCCGGTCGCGCCGGAGGAGGGTGAATGATCGAGAGCACGCCGCGAGTCGCTTCGACCGAAGAGGTCGTCGAGGAGCTGCGCCGCCGCAGTTCGTTTGTGATGGTGAGCCACGTAAAGCCCGACGGCGATACGCTGGGGTCAGGACTCGCTCTGGGGTTGGCGCTCAAACGGCTCGGTAAGCGCGTCGCGTACTTCCAAGAAGACAGCGTGCCGCGCAACCTGCGCTTCTTGCCGGAGAGCGAACTCGTCTCGCGCGAGTTAGCTGCGGACCTGCCCGCCGATACGCTCTATGTCTTCTGCGACATGAGCGACTGGCGTCGGGCCGGAGAGTTTCTACCGCCGGTCGAGCGCGAGAACATGCTCGACATAGACCATCACCTCGGCAACTCGCTCTTCGGCAAGCTCAACTACGTGCTCGAGACGGAGTGCTCGACTGGCACCGTGGTGATGCATCTCTTACGCGGGCTCGGCGCGCCGCTGGACGGCAAGATCGCGACCTGCATCCTCGCCACGATCATGACCGACACCGGCGGCTTCATGCACTCGAATACCTCGCCCGAAGCGCTCGAGTTGGCAGCGGAGTTGATGCGCCTCGGCGCCGACAAGGAGCAGATCACCGAAGAGATCTTTCTTACCAAGCGGGTCGCCGGAACGAGACTTCTCGGGCGCATCATCGATGCAATGCGCTTCGATCACGATGGGCGCTACTGCTTCTCGTACGTCGACGACGAGATGCTGGCAGAGACCGGCGCCGACGGTGAGGATACCGAAGATACGGTCAACACGTTGCTCGGTCAGGAAGGCGTCGACGTCGCCGCCCTGTTCAAGGCGATCGACGGCACGATTCGCGTCAGCTTGCGCTCGAGCGGACGTATCAACGTGCAGGCTGCGGCCCAGCGCCTCGGCGGCGGCGGCCATTTTCGCGCCTCCGGATTGACCTGCAACGGCTCGCTCGACGAGGCGTTCAGGTCGGTCGAAGCCGCGCTCATCGCCGAAGGCTTGTAACGCCGGCCCGCAGCGGAGTCGAAGGGTGATCGGCTTCGTCAACCTCTTCAAGGCAGCCGGTCCGAGCTCGGCACAAGCCGTCGCGCGGGTACGGCGCATCTACGGTCTTTACGCCGGCGATCGTAAGCTGACCGCCGGCCATCTCGGAACGCTCGATCCCCAGGCGTCCGGCGTGCTCCCGATCGCGATCGGTAAGGCGACGCGTTTGATTCCGCTCCTGACCGATCAACGTAAGGGCTATGCCTGCACGCTGGTCTTAGGGCGCTCGACGACGACGCACGATGGGCAGGGCGAAACGGTTGACGCCGCCGCCGTTCCGGCCGACTGGCCCGAACGTCTCGAAGCGGCGCTCTCGGGCTTTCTCGGGCGGATCTCCCAAACGCCCCCGATGTACTCGGCCGTGCACCATCAAGGAAGGCGTCTCTACGAACTCGCGCGTGAGGGGAAGAGCGTCGAGCGTAAGGCCCGCGCTATAACCATCTACGGGTTGACCTTGCTTGGAACCGAGACGCCTGAACGTCGCACGGTTGCGCGTGGCGTGCAGCGAGGGCACGTACGTCCGCACGCTCTGCTCCGATCTCGGCGCCGCGATCGGCGTGCCGGCCCACATGGGGGCGCTGGTGCGCGAGGCGTCCGGACCTTTCGTGCTCTACGAGGCGCGGACGATCGACGAAATCGCGAACGCGCCCGAGAACGCGTTGATCGCTCCCGAACACATCATTCCGTTTCCGACGATCGTGCTCGATCTGCGCGAGTCGGCCGATTTTCGTGCCGGGCGGGTCGTGCCGCTTCCGGAGGGTGCGACGGGCGCGGCACGTCTTCGTGCGCGACGAGTCGCGCATGCTCGTCGGCGTCGGCGAAGCGCTCGGCGCGATGCTTGCGCCGCGCAAGGTCTTCGTGTGATGAAGGTTCGCCACGATTTCACCCGCGACGCGAGCCGGCCGCTCGTTCTGGCGATCGGCTTTTTCGACGGCTTCCATCGGGGTCACCGCGAGATTGCGCGTCAAACGTTGCTCATGCGAAAGCCGGGCTGGCGATCGGGCGTGCTCACCTTCGCAAATCATCCCGCGGCTCACTTGCGCCCGGGAACCGAGCCGCCGCTGATCTGTACGACCGAAGAGCGTATCGCGCTCTTCGCGAGTGCCGGGTTCGACGAGTGTTTCGTCGTGCGCTTTGACGAGAACGTCGCAACGCTCTCGCCCGAAGCGTTCTTGGAGATTCTTACGCAGCGGCTCGGCGTGGCCGGCGTGGCGGTCGGCTCGACCTTCAGATTCGGCCACGCGCGGGCCGGCGACGCCGCGCTGATGGCCGAGTATCTGGCGCGCAATCGCGTCGCGTTCGTTCCGGTCGAGAACGTCACCGACCGGGGCGAGCGTATCTCGAGCACCCGCATTCGAGCGCTGATTGCCGCGGGAGACCTGGCGCTCGCGGACCACCTGCTCGGTGGCACCGGCTACGAGATTCGCGGCGCCGTGGAAATTGGGGCCGGCCGCGGGCATCTGCTCGGCTTCCCTACGGCAAACGTGCGCGTTCCGCCGAAGCTTCTCCCGAAGGACGGGGTCTACTCGGCGATCGCGCGCTTCGACGGCCGGGATTATGCCGCGCTTGTCTCGATTGGGCAAAACCCGCAGTTCGACGGCCGGACCCGTACCGTCGAGGCCTGGATCCGCGATTTCCACTACACGATCTACGGACGGGAGCTCGCCCTGCGGGAGCTGCGCTACGTACGCGAGCAGCGGCTTTTTGCCGGCGTTGACGAACTAATCGAGCAGATGCAACGCGACCGCTCGGCCATCGGTTATCCGAGCTATGGCTAGGTCTACGGGACGCTTCGTCATCGCCGCCGCGGCGGTGCTGGCTGCCTGCAGCCGAGGCGCGGGCGGCGATTCGCCTGACTCGCAGGCTCAAGCGCACGTCGGGCGGCCCGCGCCGAACTGGAGCGAGGCCAGCCTGCCCGGGCCGAACCTGTCGCTCGCTTCCCTGCACGGAAAGCCGATCTATTTGAACTTCTTTGCGACGTGGTGCCCGCCGTGCAACGAAGAGGCGCCGGCACTCAACGCCCTGCAGCGGCAATACGGGCCGTCGGGTCTGCGAAGTGGTCGGCGTCGACGTGCTCGAGAACGCGCACAAAGCCGAGTCGTTCCGCGATCAGCATCACCTCATCTATCCCGTCGTCGTCGATCAAGGCACGTTGCGCGATCAATATAACGTCAACGGATTACCCGTGCACGTCTTCATCGACCGAAACGGGATCGTTCGAAAGATCGTCGTCGGCGAACTCTCGACAGCGGATATGCGAAGCAACGTCGAAAAAATTCTGCGCTAGTCATGTTCTTGCAAAGAACGCCGTTATGGCCTTTGCGTGGGGCCGTCGCATTCGCGACGGCCGCACTCGTCGCCGGGTGTGCGGGCGGCGGCCAGAGCGGCGTGATGATGCCTGCGGGTAACTCAGCGGGAACCTTCGGGGCGGCCGGCTCCGGAAATACCGTCGTCAAAATCTTTCTTCCAAACGGCGTGCAGCTGAGCGCGCCGCCGGCCAGATCGACGCTCGTGCCGCCATCGCCTGGAGGATTCGCAGCAGCTCCGATGTCGATCGCCACGCCGCCGCCGGCTGCGCCGACCGCCCAAGCACCCGCCGCAACCGGTTCGCAGGTGCTCGCCTTCAACGTTAGCGGGCCGACGACGATCAGCCAATCGGTTACCGTCGGACCAAACTCGGGCGGATGCGGGCCAACCACCGGTGGAACGACGTGCCAACTCGCACTGACGTTACCGGCCGGAACCTATACTGGAACGGTCGGTGCGAACAACGGCGGCTCGGAGATCGCATTTACCGTCGCGCCGGGTGGAAACAACGCGCTCAATCTTACCCTGGGCGGCGTGCCGGATCAGATCGCGATCGTTCCCGCCTCGTTCATGAGCGCGACGAACGCGCAGGGCGGGATCGATCTCTACGGCGCGGGCAAGCATCCGCTGCTCGTCGAGCTGCTCGATGCCAATCAGAACGTCATCATCGGCGGCGGGAATGCCAACTACTCGTTGACGCAGGCCGGCGGTTCGATGCCGTTAGGCGGTTTCGCAAGCCGGCGACGGTCGCACCGAACGTCTTCTACGTCTCGGCTGCGGCCTCGGGCAACGCAACCTCGGCCTTGCTCCACGCCGGCGCAAGTTATATCGGCGCGTCGAATCCGTGCTCGGCGAGCGGCGCGGCCTGCAGCGGCACGACGCGCGTCAACCTTCGGCAGATTTTGGGTGTATCGCAACTCGAATGCTGCCAGCGTAACGCTCTACGTCAACGGCACGAATGCGCCGCTGGTGACGATCCAAAACGGCATCTCCAATCCGCAAGCGCTGATCTTCGATGCCGCCGGCGATCTTTTCGTTGCCAACCAGCCGGGCAGCGTCAGCGTCTACGCGCCGCCCTATACTCAGCCGCCTACGACGATCGCCAACGGCGTGAATCATCCGCAAGGTCTGGCCCTCGACGGCCGCGGCAATCTCTTCGTCGCCAACGGCAATGGCAGCAACACGGTGACGATGTACTCTCCGCCGTACGGGGGCTCTCCGGCCGCGACCATCTCCTCATCGGTGGACGATCCGGTCGGCCTGGCACTCGACAACAGCGACGATCTGTTCGTCGTGAACGAGCGCAGCGAATACCGTGACCGAGTACTCGCCTCCGTACACGCGGCAGCCGATCACGATCTCCAAAGGATTGAGTGCGCCCAACTCGCTTGCTCTTGACAGCCGCGGAAATCTGTTCGTCGCGAACCTGAACTCGACGCCGAACTCGGTCGTCGAATTTGCTCCTCCGTTCTCCGATCAGAGCGCGCCGGTCAGCGACGATCTCCAACGGCGTCAACGAGCAGGGCACGATCGGCATGAGTGGATCCTCGTCGCTCTTCGTCCCTAACCAGGGCGCTAATAACGTCACCGAATATATCGCTCCGTATACGGCAGCGCCGACCACCATCATCGGAGGCCAAAGCCAACCGATCGCGCTGGCGATCGACGCTCAAGGCAATCTCTACGTCGCCAACTACGGAAATAATACGGTAACGATCTATTCGTCGCCATACTCGGGCGGTTCGTGGAACACGATCGGCACCGGCGTCAGCGCACCGCTCTCGCTCGGACTGTCGCCGCCTACCAACGCCGGTCCGGCCCTGCTTCCTTAAGGTCAGGCGGCCCGTACGCGCAGCGCGTCGCCGTCGAGCGTAACGTCCGCCGCCGATCCATCGCGTAGCTCGCCTCGCAAGAGTGCGGTCGAGAGCGGCGTCGAGACGTAGTGCGAGACCGTGCGCTGCACGTAGCGAGCTCCGCTGCCGGCCGCCATTGAGACGCGCGCTAAGTAGAGCTTCGCTTCTTCCGAGAGCTTGAGGGTAACGTTTCGCGCGCCTAGGCGCTGGGCAAGCGCGTCGACGTGAATCGTGACGATCGCCTCGATCTGCGGAAGCTCGAGCGGATCGAAGGGCACGACTTCGTCGATGCGGTCGAGCAGCTCGGAGCGCAGCGCCAGCGCTAAATCGTCGTCGTCGAGATTGGTCGTCAGGATGATCAGTGCGTGACGAAAATCAACGGTGCGGCCCTTCGCATCGGTGACGCGTCCGTCGTCAAGGATTTGCAGCAGGATCGCGGCGACGTCGGGGTGCGCTTTCTCGAGCTCGTCGAAGAGCACGACGCAATAGGGCCGGCGCCGCACCGGTTCGGTGAGCTGACCCGGTTCGTCGTGGCCGGCATAGCCGGGCGGTGCGCCGAGCAGCCGCGAGATCGAGTGCTGTTCGGTGAACTCTGAGAGATCGATGCGCACCAACGCCGCTTCGCTTCCGAACAGGGCTTCGGCGAGCGTCTTGGCTAGCTCGGTCTTTCCAACGCCGCTCGGGCCGCGAAAGAGGAAGGTCCCCAGCGGTTTACGCGGATCGTGCAGACCGGTGCGCGCGCGGCGGATCGCACCGGAGACCGACGCGATCGCGCGATCTTGACCGATGACGCGCTTGGCCAGCGTCGTCTCGAGCTCGAGCAAACGGTTGACCTGCGATTCGGTGAGCGCGGCTTGCGGAATTCCCGTCCAACGCGTAACGACGGCCGCCACGTCCTCGGCAGTGACGTGTGGATGGTCGACAGCACCCTTGTTTGACAGCGCTACGGAGGCGGCAGCCTCGTCGACGAGATCGATCGCTTTATCGGGGAGAAAACGATCGGCGATGTAGCGCGCCGAGAGCTGTGAGGCCGCTTCCAGGGCGTCGTCGTCGATGGCCACGTGATGGTGACGCGCGTACCGTTCGCGTAAGCCGCGAAGGATCTGCGTCGTTTGCTCGATGGTCGGCTCGTCGACCATGACCGGCTGGAAGCGCCGCTCGAGCGCCGCATCGGACTCGACGTATTTGCGATATTCGTCGAACGTGGTCGCGCCGATGCACTGCAGATCGCCGCGGGCCAGCTCGGGCTTGATCATCGAGCTTAAGTCGAGCGGCGCGCCTTCGGCAGATCCGGCGCCGACCAGCGTGTGCATCTCGTCGATGAACAGGATGACGTCGCGCGAACTGCGCTTGACTTCGTCGAGAATACGCTTTACGCGCCCTTCGAACTCGCCGCGGTACTTCGTGCCGGCGACCAGCGGGCCAAGCGAGAGCGCGAGAACGCGCTTGCCGCGCAACGCGGCCGGCGCGTCTCCGGTGACGATTCGGTGCGCCAACCCTTCGACGATCGCGGTCTTGCCGACGCCCGGTTCGCCGACGAGGCACGGATTGTTCTTGCTGCGCCGGGCGAGGATCGAGACGACGCGTTCGATCTCTTCGTCGCGCCCGATTACCGGATCGAGCTTGCCTTCGCGGGCTAACTCGGTGAGGTCGCGTGAGTAGGCGGCCAGAGTCGGCGTGCCCCCGCGAAAGCGCTTGCCCAAGTCGTCCAGCGGAGAACCGCCTCCCTGACCTTGCAGCTTCTCGGCCAGCAGGGCGCTGCCGGCAATGATGCCGGCTGCCGCCAGAGCGGCCCCGACGAAGGGGAGGGCCCCGGCGACCGTGCGCTTCTGGGCGCACGACGCGCAGAGCTGCCGGCCCCCAAGCGAGATCGGAGCGGGGTGCGCCCCGCAGGAGTCACAAGTGCGATTCACTGCTTACTCTACCGGCATCGCCGGACGAGGTTTCGCTTTATCGCTTCGCCTATGGCTCGGCGAGAAAGACGATGTTGACCGAGACGCTTACCGATACGTTCGATTGGTCGAACTGCGTCGGCGTATTCGGCATAGCGGCGGCGCGCATCATCATCGGCTGCGGCCCCTGCCCGCCGCCGATCAGCTCGACGCTCTTGATTCCGACGATGCGCAGCGCGGTCGCATGCGCCAGCGCATCGGCACTGCTGCGCGCGTCGGCGACTGCCTTTGCCGTCGCGCGCGATCGAGCGGCGCTAGTATCCGACAATCCGAAGCTCACGCCGTTGATCGCGGTTGCACCCGAGCTCGTCAACGTGTCGCTGACCCGGCCGGCTTTGCCGATGTCGCGTACCTTCACCGTGAAGCCGCGCGAGACGGTGTAGCCGAACCGCTCGCCGGTCGGCGCTGGGGGCATGACGGCGGGTCTCGGATTGTAGTTAACGTTGTAATAGGCGAGTTCGACGTCGCTGCGCGCGATGCCGAGCCTCGAGAGCGCGCCGACGATGCGGTCGTAGATCGTGTTGTTCCGCGACACGGCCTCTTCTGCCGTCGCGGCGTTCGTCTCGACGGCTGCGCTGACGGTCGCCAAATCGGGTGGTAACGAGACGCTGCCGGTACCCGACGCCGTGATCTCGCTGCTTGCCGTCTGCGCGGCCGCACAGGCGGCGGTCGCAAAGGCAAGCGCAACGAGCAGGCCGATAAGAGTGCGCTTCATAATACCGTAACCTCCACCACGGGGTCGTTCTCTCCCTGTTCTGGCGCTCAAGAGGAGGAGCGGACGTTGGGGCTTCTTGCCTGGATAATCTTCGGCCTGATCATCGGGCTGCTCGCCCGCTGGATCGTGCCTGGCCAAGCGCCCGGCGGCATCGTTACCGACATCGTCGTTGGGATTCTCGGCGCGGTCATCGGCGGTTGGATTTACGGCCACTTCGGCCATCCCGGCGTGACCGGTTTCGATCTGCCCAGCATGATCTGCGCCCTCATCGGCGCGATCGTGTTGCTCTGGGCCGTGCACTTCATTCGGCGCATGCCGGCCGCCTGAAGGGCGCCGCTCCCCATCGGCGGAAGCTGATAGCCGCTATGGCCTACATCATCACCGAACCGTGCATCGGCACCAAGGACAAATCGTGCGTCGACGTCTGTCCGGTCGATTGCATCCACGGCAAGGATGACGATGAGATGCTCTACATCGATCCGGAGGTTTGCATCGACTGCGGAGCCTGCGTCTCGGCGTGCCCGGTTGAAGCGATCTTCGCCGATTCCGACGTTCCCGAGAAGTGGCAGAACTATACCGCCATCAACGCCGAGTATTTCAAGAAGACGACCGCGTGAATCCGCAAATTTCCGGCAGCACCCTGGGCGCGTTCTTCGCGTGGGCCCCGCTGGTGATCGGGATCGCTATCTACCTTGCATTGTACATCGCAAAGCGCCACGAGCTTGCCGTCGCCGGCGCGCCGATCGGGCAGACCTACGCCTGCGCGGCATGCGGCCGTCGCGGCGCTCGCGACCAGATGATCCCGCGACAGCATAGCGGAGCGGTCAGCTGGTACTGTGGTTCGTGCGCCACTGCGCAATCCGCCGCACAGACCAGCTAGCCTTAAATCTCTATTACCTCGGTTACTTCGGGTACGTCGGCTGTTACCACGGCTTCGATCGCGCCTTTGAGGGTTACCATCGAGGCCGGACAACCGCCGCATGCGCCGAGCATCTGCACGTAAGCGGTCGAACCCTCGACCTTGATCAGCCACACCTCGCCGCCGTCGGCGGCGATTCCGGGGCGCACTTTGTCGAGCGCGGCGTTGACGCGCTCTTCGACCGAGGTTCTCGTCTCTGAGGTTCTCGTCTCTATGGTTGCTGCTGACCGTACGCGTCGAGAACGTCGTGGATCCGCGAGGCCATCGCAAGCGCAGCGTCCCACTTGCGCTGCCACATATTTCTGCCGAAGATGAGCCCGACACAGCCCGCGGCCATCGCCACGTGCGCCTTGTGCACCGTCGCGTCGTCGCCCATCTTGCTCCCGCCCGAAACGAGGACCAAGCTTCGCCCGGCCGACTTCACCACTTTGCGCAAGCCCTCGACGTCGTCGAAGGCGAGCGTATCGTACGGCTTGGGAAGTTTTGCAGCGTCGTCGGGCTTCCAGACCGGCTCGTTGAGCTTGATGACGTCGGCGCCGACCTCGCACGCGACGCGGGCCGCGTAGTCGACTGCGTAGAGCGAGTCGATTCCACCCTTCGCTTTGACCGCCGCGCCGCGCGGGTAGGCCCAGACAACCAGCGGCATCCCGTAGCGGTCGCACTCCCGGCGAACCTCGTTGCACTGCGCGAGGTCCAGCTCTTGCGCCGGGCTCCCAACGTAGAGCGTGTACCCGACCGCGTCGGCTCCTAGACGGATCGCGTCCTCGACCGACGACGTGAGCGGACTGAACGCATCATCGTCGGACGGAATGTTCGTCTTGCCGTTGACCTTGAGCAGCAGCGGAACCCGGCCGGCGTACGCCCGCTGGTACTTCTCGGCCAAGCCGATGTGGAGGGCGACGCCCGAGAAGTTCCCCTCTACCGCCAGCCGATATATCCACGACGTGTCGAGCGCGTCGGGGTTGTCGAAAAAGTCGATCGGCCCGTGCTCCAGACCTTGGTCGATGGGCAGCATCATGAGCGTCCCGTTGGCCGGGCCGTGTTCGTACATCAGGCGATGCAGCCGCGTCCGCTTTCCGGTCGAAAGGTTCATGTCATCGAACGTGGGGCGGCGGATCGAAGGGGCTACGGCTGCACTCATAGTGATTTGCGGCTTCGCCGCGCCGCGAGCCTTATCCTGAGGGGAAAGGCGCTGCACCGTGCCCAAAGGGCCGCTCGTGATCGAGCACGCCGGGTTCGTGGGGCTGGGCAAGATGGGCGAACCGATGGCCCATTCGCTGCGCAAAGCCGGGCTCCAGGTGACGGCCAGCGCTCACCGCAGTCGCGAGGCGATCGATCGATTGCGCGCCGAAGGCGTTACGGAAGCCGCCGATCCCGCTGCGGTGGCAGCGGCTTCGCAAGCGGTCGTCATCTGCGTTCCCGACGCGCCGCAGGTCGAAGAGGTGCTCTTCGGTCCGCGCGGCGTGTTGGCCGGCGCGGCTCCAGGTCTGTTGGTCGTCGATACGTCCACGATTTCGCCGGTGGCATCACGCGGTTTCGCGCAACGCCTCAGCGAGCGTGGCGTGGAGTTCGTCGACGCACCGGTCAGCGGCGGACCGGCTCGAGCGCGCGACGGGACGCTGACGATCATGGTCGGCGCTTCGCCCCAAGCGTTTGAGCGCGCCGAGCCGCTCTTGCGGGCGATGGGCCGCCCCCACCACCTCGGTCCGGTGGGCATGGGCGAGACGGTGAAGCTGGTTAATCAGATCATCATCGCGAACGTGATGATCGCCAACGCCGAGGGCCTCGTCTTTGCACAGCGAGCTGGCGCCGACATCGACGCGGTGCGCGGCGTGCTCGCCTCGGCCACGGCCTCAAACTATCTTCTTGAGGAGTGGTTGCCGAAGACGTGGCTGGCAGGTACGTTCCAGGGCGGGTTTGCGCTCGATCTGCTTCGCAAGGACTTGGCCGCCGCACTCGACGCGGCACGCGCCGCACGTTATCCGATGCCGGCGACGGGGCTGGCATATCAACTCTATACTACTCGCTCCGCAGAAGGGGACGGCGCGCTGGATTACAGCGCGATCGTGAAAGCGTATGAACGGAATGCCGGAGGTCAAGCCGACGCGGGTAGCCCTAGTCAAGAGCCCGGACTTCAATAAGAAAATCCTCGTCGTCGACGACGAATCCGCGATCCTTCAGACGCTGCGCTTTAATTTGGAGCGCAGCGGATATGCCGTGGTGACGGCGGGCGATGGCCGGAGCGCGGTAGCGATGGCGCAGCGCGAGCAGCCCGACCTGATCGTGCTCGATATCATGCTGCCGGTGCTCGACGGCGTCGAGGCGTGCAAGGAGATCCGCAAGTTCAGCCCGGTCCCGATCATCATGCTCACCGCGAAGGACCAAGAGATCGACAAGGTGCTCGCGCTCGAGCTGGGCGCCGACGACTATGTAACCAAGCCGTTTGCGCTGCACGAGTTCCTGGCCCGGGTGAAGGCCAGGCTGCGCCGGCAGAACTCGATTCATCCCGGTCACGACGAAGCGATTGCCTTGGGCGAGATCGTCCTCGATCCATCGCGCCAGCAGCTGACGGTGCGCGGCAAGGAGGTTCCCCTTGCGCCCAAAGAGTTTGGATTGCTCCGCGTCCTGATGGAGAACCATGGGAGGGTCGTAACGCGTCAGACGCTGCTCGACAAGGTCTGGGGATACGATTTCGAGGGCGAACAGCAGACCGTAAGCGTCCACATTCGATGGCTGCGCGAGAAGATCGAAGAAGACTCGCGCGCTCCGCGGCACATTCTGACGGTGCGCAGCCGCGGATATATGTTCAAGGCTTGACAGCCATCGAGTGGGGGCTCGTCGCCCTGCTCGCCGGAATCGCCGGCGGCGTGCTGCTCGCTCGCGTGCTTTTTGCCCGGCGGCCCGCTCCGCCGAGCGTTCCGGCGACGGTTCCGGCTAAGCCGGCGCCGTCTACGATTTCACCCGACAGCACCTTCGCGCGTCTCGTTCGCGCGCTTCCGATCGGCGTGATTCTGGTCAATCGCTCGCGCCACGTCGAGTTCGCCAACGCGGCTGCGGGTACGACGTTTGGTTTCGACCCTTCTCGCGCGATCGACGTCGCATATCATCGAAGCGATTCCCAACGTCGAGGTCGAGCGCCGCGTAGCCGACGCGCTTCTGGGCGAAGCCTCCGTCGCGCCGCTGATGCTGACCGGAGCTCCCGGGCAGCGCACGTATCGCGTTTCGATCTCGCCGCTCACCGAGGACGACGAGCAGCCATCCCGCGTCGTCATCCTGTCCGACGATCAGACCGGATTGGTGCGACTGGACCGTGCGCGCAAAGAGTTTCTTTCAAACGTCTCGCACGAGCTGCGCACGCCGCTTTCCTCGATCAAGCTGATGCTGGAAACGGTGCTCGAGGCGCCCGAAGAAGAGGCGCGCGACCTCTTCCTTCCGCAGGCGCTCGCGCAGGTCGACCGATTGACCGCACTGGTGCAGCAGCTGCTCGATCAGGCGCGCGCGGAATCCGGACAGCTCACGCTCGCCTTACGCGACGTGGATTTGGAAGAGGTCGCCCGCCCGATCGTCGCCTCGTTCGAGCCGCAGGCTTCGAACAAAGGCGTCTCGCTCGAGCTGGCGGCGTTGCGTCCGGTGCGTGTCGAAGCCGACCCGGATCGCTTGGCGCAAGTCTTCGTCAACCTTATCGACAACGCGCTGCGTCATACGTCGGATGGCGGACGGATCCGCATCGAGCTCGACGCGCGCGACAGCGACGCGGTGTTGCGCGTCCGCGACACCGGCGAAGGCATTCCGTACCGCGACCTCCCGCATATTTTCGAGCGATTCTACGTCGTGGACCGGTCGCGAACGCGCGGGAGCGGCGGCGCCGGTCTCGGCCTGGCGATCGTCAAAGGGATCGTCGACGCGCACGGCGGCGCGATCGCGGCGGAATCGATGCTCGGCCGCGGTACTGCGTTTACGATTCGCCTGCCGATCATGCGCATCAAGCGCGAGCCGGCTTCTTAAGGTTCTTAACGGCGCACGGGCATCGATGCGGAACGTGACGAAGCTATGAGCGAGATGCTTGCCGGTACGGCGAACGAGACGCCGCTTTCGACGAAGACGAAGCTGCGCGTCGCTAATCTCGACGTCTACTACGGCGCGTTCCACGCGATCAAAAACGCGTCGCTGAACGTGCCGGCGAATCGCGTCATGGCGCTGATTGGTCCCTCGGGTTGCGGCAAGTCTACGTTCATACGCGCGCTCAACCGCATGCACGACCTCACGCCCGGCGCACGGGTCGAGGGACGCGTGCTGCTCGACGACCAAGACATCTACGCGCCGGACATCGATCCGGTGACGATCCGGTACCGCATCGGGATGGTCTTTCAACGACCGAATCCGTTTCCAAAATCCATCTTCGACAACGTCGTCTACGCACCGCGCATTCACGGCCAGCACAAGCGCGGCGATCTGATGGAGATATGCGAACGCAGCTTGCGTAAAGCGGCGTTGTGGGACGAGGTCAAGGACCGGCTCGACCGCTCGGCCCTGGCACTCTCTGGGGGACAGCAACAGCGGCTCTGCATCGCGCGTTGCTTAGCCGTCGATCCGGAAGTGATCCTGATGGACGAGCCGGCCTCGGCGCTCGACCCAATCGCGACCGGCAAAATCGAAGATCTTATCGACCAGCTCAAGAAGCAGTACACGGTAGTGATCGTCACGCATTCGATGCAGCAGGCGGCCCGCATCAGTGATAACACCGCCTTCTTCCTGTTGGGCGAGCTGCTCGAGTTCGGCACAACGGCAACGATCTTCACCAAGCCCAAAGACAAGCGGACCGAAGACTACATCACCGGCCGCTACGGCTAACCCTTAAAAAAGAACTAAAGTCACTATTTATTGCGGATAGGTGCGCATTTCGACGCGGTTGTTAAGAGCAACTTAATCGGCGCCCGCTAGACTAGTCGCAAGCTCCCTTTTGTCCTCATTCAAGGAGAAAACCACATCGTGTCATCTACTCTCGCACGCCTCGGCGTCATCGTGGGCGCGATCGTGTTGGCGAGCTCGTCTCTTGCATCGGCGGAAACAACGGCAACACCGATAGCACAGGCGAGCACCCAGCCGGCGCCCGACTTTGGCAGCCCGCCGACCGGGCAGATTCCGATTCTCTATAACGACCAGCACGTCTACGCGCGGCCCGACGTCCTCAAGAAAGGGCGCGTCTTGGCGGCACTGGTCAAAGGCGGGACGATTTTCATCCCGCTGCGCTCGATGTTCGAACAGATGGGTGCGACGGTCTCGTACGATCCGTCGACCAAAACCGCGACGGTAACCAAAACCGGAGCGGAGGTCGAAGTGACCGTGGGCAAGCCCGAGGTGATCATCAACGGCGAGTCGCGTCCGCTCGACGTGCCGCCGATGATCTATCAGGGCGTCGTCGTCGTTCCGGTCCGGGTGATCTCGGAGAGCATGGGCGCGTACGTGCAGTGGGTTCCGGATCGCCGTTTGGTCGTCGTTCGATACGTTCCGGCGACGCCGCCGCCGACCGAGGCTCCGGCCCCGCCTCCGCCCCCGGAAGCCGTGCCACCACCGCCCAAGCCGACGCCGAATCCGCTGAAGATGGGCGGATACTTCCGTTCGTACTACTTCACGCGTCAGAACGCGACGAACAATCCGGGGACGCAGTTTAACTTCTCGCCTGGCGCCAAGTACAACTCGAACGGCGTCAACCAGGCGTCGTGGAATAGCGCAATCGCTCCGCACGTCGAGTGGGATTTTCCGGGCGGCGGCTGGATCGTCGGCGGGACTACCTCTATGCCAACCCGATTAACGGTCCGTGCGTCGTTACGGCCAATCATGCCAAGGGGCAGGAGTGCGTGTCGCAGGTTCCGCCCAACACCAAACGCCGACGACACGCTCCCCGGCTTCACGATGAGCACGTTCTACGAAGCATACGTCGGTTTCAAGGAGTACGGCTGGAATGGAAAAGCTGGCGAACATTCTGTTAAGCACGCCGTGGGCGAGTCGCGTTGGCCGATTCGCGCCTGAAACCGGCGGCGTTCCAAGGTGCGGACATCGGCTATACCGCGCCGTCCGGCTGGACGGCCGAGGGTGCCTACGTTTGGGCGTTCGAGAACCGTACAAGCTCGGCGTTTACGCCGCAGACGCTGCTGACCAGTACCCGGCCGGCGACAAGGCCTGGCCTCGAACATCAACGTTCCGGGCGGCAGGGGCATCAACACCAACGGTTTCTGGTACGGCCGGCTCGGTTATGCTAATCCGAGCCAACACGGGCTTCGCGGTGAACGGCTACTTCAACAACTTCCCGACATCGCCAATCCTGGTGGTTCGACGGCAAGTACATCTTCGATAACAAGTGGCTGCCGTACGTCGCCCTGCAGGGTGGATGGGAGAGCAACTCCGGAAATTCGTATATCGGCAAGATCAATAGCCAGGTCTTCGGCGCGCAGATCGGCGCCAACGTTACCAAGAACATCGCTTATCGCTGCGGGCTACGACTCCATTCCATGGAAAACCGAGTCGGTATTCCTTCCAAAAGGCGTGAGCTGCAACAACGCCAACTACCAAATCTCGGCCAGCGGTGCGACGTTAGGGAACTTCCTTCCGCTCAATGCCGGCCAGTGTTTTGCCAAACACCAACGGCACGACGAACTCTACTATGGCGGTTGGGCCAGCCCGTATACTGACAACTACGATAGCGATCCGCTCTACACGACCAGCGTCACGCAAGGCATGGCTGACCGGCGCGCCGCAGGCACTTCGTGGAAAGTCGGGGCGACCTACACCTCGAACAACACCAAGTGGGTCTTCATCGCGACCGACGCATGGTACAACTACGGGAACGCGCTGGCTCCGCAGAACACAAAGATCTGTGTGCTCGACGGGCGATATCGCTTCAGCCACATGCCCGCGCACGGCCCTTATCACGGCTTGCTCTCTCCGTTATCGCTACATCGACCGCTCGCAGTCGAACTCGTTCTGCGGCGCCGCAGCTACCGATTGTCGCGCCGGGTGCGACGCTCGGCTCGAGCGTCCTAGGGGGCTTGCCGATCTTCAAATACAATCGCGCCCAAATCGAGTACGACTTCTAGCTACCCGCGCTAGCGCCACGAGGGAAGCCGCCCGGCCGAAATTCGGCCGGGCGGTTTCTTTTGCTGCGACTTCTCCGATATTGACCCAAGTCATTTTATGTGGTACTTGAGAAGTTAACCCTAGTTACTTCTACCCCTAAGGGAGACCCTTCTTGATGAAGATCGGGCACACGAGAGCGCTTCTTTTTTGTGCTTTCCTAAGCAACATGGCGCCCGCCTGGGCGCAGCCGGCGCCGGATTTTGGCAGCCCGCCGACCGGGCAGATTCCGATTCTCTATAACGACCAGCACGTCTACGCGCGGCCCGACGTCCTCAAGAAAGGGCGCGTCTTGGCGGCACTGGTCAAAGGCGGGACGATTTTCATCCCGCTGCGCTCGATGTTCGAACAGATGGGTGCGACGGTCTCGTACGATCCGTCGACCAAAACCGCGACGGTAACCAAAACGGGCGCTTCGGTCGTCGTGACCGTGGGCAAGCCCGAGGTGATCATCAACGGCGAGTCGCGCCCGCTCGACGTGCCGCCGATGATCTATCAGGGCGTCGTCGTCGTTCCGGTCCGGGTGATCTCGGAGAGCATGGGCGCGTACGTGCAGTGGGTTCCGGATCGCCGATTGGTCGTCGTTCGATACGTTCCGGCGACGCCGCCACCGACCGAGGCTCCGGCTCCGCCTCCGCCCCCGGAAGCCGTACCACCACCGCCCAAGCCGACGCCGAACCCCTGGAAGTTCGGCGGATACGCACGTTCCTACTACTTCACGCGTCAGAACGCGACGAACAACCCAGGCACGCAGTTCGACTTCACACCGGGTGCCAAGTACAACTCGAACGGCGTCAATCAGGCGACTTGGAACAGCGCGATCGCCGCTCATGGGGAATACGACTTCCCGAACTCCGGCTTTATCGTCGGGGGCACCTACCTCTACGCCAATCCGATGAACGGCCCGTGCGTGGTCGCGCAAAATCATCTCAAGAACGCACCGCAGCCCTCACCAAACTGCGTGCAGCAAGTTCCGCCCAATACCAATCCCGACGACACGCTCCCGGGCTTTACGCTGAGCACGTTCTACGAAGCGTACTTGGCCTATAGAGCGCACGGCTTCGACGGTGCGATGGGCAATATTCTCTTTACCTCGCCGTGGGCGAATCCGGCCGACACGCGGCTCAAGCCGCAGGCATTCGAGGGTGGCTATCTCAACTACACGGCGCCGCAGGGTTGGAGCGTCGGCGGAGCCGACATGCTCGCATTCCAACCGCGCACCAGCTCCGCATTCAGCCGCCAAACGCTGCTGACGGGTTACCCCGCGGGCAACAGCGGCTTGCCCTCCAACATCATTGTCCCCGGCGGTTTGGGCATCAATACGAACGGGCTCCTCTACGGCAAAGCGGGTTACGCCAACCCGTCGGGAACCGGATTCGCCGCCAACGGCTACTTTTACAATGTCGCCGACCTCGTGAACATGTGGTGGTTCGACGGCAAATACACGTTCAAAGGCAAGTGGGCGCCATTTATCGCGATGCAAGGCGGCTGGGAGAACAACAGCGGACAGTCCTACATCGGCAAAGTCGATGCCCAAGCGATCGGAGCGCAAATCGGCGCGAACATCACGAAAAACTTTCTCCTAACCGTTGGTTACGATTCGATGCCGTGGAGAACCGATTCGGTCTTTCTGCCGAAGGGCGTCACGTGCAACAACTCCAACTATCAGATCTCCGCAAAGGCAACGCTCGCATACTTCTTGCCGATGAACGCGGCGCAGTGCTTCCAGCCGAAGCCGGGCGGCCTGACGGATATCTACTATGGCGGCTGGGCCGGACCGTATACCGACAATACAACGAGCGATCCGTTCTACACGACGAACTTCATGCAGGGGCAGCCCGACCGGCGCGCGCCTGGGACCTCGTGGCAAGCGATCCTCACCTTCACATCGACCAACCAGAAGTGGATCGTCCAGGCCGCCGACGCGTGGTATAACTACGGCAACGCGCTCGGGCCGCAAAACACCAAGATCTGGTGGCTGGACGGCCGTTATCGATTCAGCCACGTCGGCAAGGGGGCGTATCACGGATTGCTGCTGCGCTATCGCTACGGCGAGCGCGACCTTTCAAATACCTACTGCGGCGCAGCGGCCACGAACTGTCTGCCCGGCTCGACGATCGGTTCTAGCTACTTCGGCGGACTCCCGATCTTCAAGTACAACCGCGCGATGGTGGAGTACGACTTCTAATGATGAGAAATCTAATGACGAAATGGTTGCTTGGGAGCGGCGCTTCTCTCGGCGCTCTCGGCACTTCCAGGCGCCGGCTTCGCGGCGCAGCCCGCGCCGCCGGCGACGATTCTCAACGTTTCCTACGACCCGACGCGCGAGCTCTACGACGACTACAACGTGGCGTTCGCGAAGTACTGGCAGGCGAAGACGGGTCAGAGCGTGACGGTCCAACAATCGAACGGCGGATCCGGCAAACAGGCCCGCGCTGTGATCGACGGCCTGCAGGCCGACGTCGTGACGCTCGGGTTGGCGTACGACATCGACGCGATCGCCGACAAGGCGAAGTTGCTGCCGGAAAACTGGCAGACGCGGCTTCCCTATAACAGCACCCCCTACACGTCGACCATCGTGCTCTTGGTGCGCCAGGGGAATCCGAAGAAGATCCACGATTGGGGCGACCTCGTCAAGCCCGGCATTGCGGTGATTACGCCCAATCCGAAGACCTCGGGCGGAGCGCGCTGGAACTTCCTGGCGGCGTGGGCTTATGCGCTCGCGCAGCCCGGCGGCAACGCCGCCTCGGCGCAAGCCTTTGTCGCCAAGCTCTACAAGAACGTGCCGGTGCTCGACTCGGGCGCGCGCGGCTCGACCACGACCTTCGTCGAGCGCGGGATCGGCGACGTGCTGATCGCCTGGGAGAACGACGCGCTCCTCGCCGTCAACAAGCTCGGACGCGGGCGATTTCAGATCGTCCGGCCGTCGCTGAGCATCCTTGCGGAGCCGCCGGTTGCCGTGGTCGACGGCGTCGTAGCGAAGAGGAACACCCGCACCGTTGCCGAGGCGTACCTGCGCTATCTCTACACCCCGCAGGGCCAGGAGATCATCGCGCGGCACTACTTCCGGCCGCGGCTCCCGTCGGTCGCCAAGAAATACGCTGCCGTCTTCCCGCCGATGAAGCTCGTCAACATCGACGCGTTCGGCGGCTGGAGGAAGGCGCAGGAGACCTACTTCGCCGACGGCGGCGTCTTCGACAAGATCTACCAGCCGAACCAGTAGACGATGTTTTCGAAGCTGCCCAGCTTGCGTCGGCAAAGCATCATTCCGGGCTTCGGATTGACGCTCGGCTTCACGATATTCTATCTCTCGCGTCATCGTGCTGATCCCGCTTTCGGCGACCTTCGTCGAAGCCTCGAAGGTCGGCCGGCACGAGTTCTGGCAGATCGTCACGGCGCCGCGTGCCCTAGCAGCATATGGCCTGAGCTTCGGCGCGTCGCTGATCGGCGCCGCGATCAATCTCGTTCTCGGAACGCTTGTTGCTTGGGTTTTGGTTCGCTATCGCTTTCCCGCAAAACGCCTCCTCGACTCGCTCGTCGATCTGCCGTTCGCGCTGCCCACGGCGGTCGCCGGGATCGCGCTTACGACGATCTACGCTCCGACCGGATGGTTTGGAAAGCCGCTGGCGGCGCTCGGCATTCACGTCGCGTTCACCCGTCTCGGAATCGTCGTGGCCCTAACCTTCATCGGTCTGCCGTTCGTCGTGCGCACGGTGCAGCCGATTCTGGAAGATCTCGACCGAGAGCTCGAAGAGGCGGCGGCGAGTCTCGGCGCCGGACGCTGGCAAACCTTCGTCCGCGTGCTCCTTCCGGCGATTCTACCGGCCGCGCTGACCGGCTTCGCGCTGGCCTTTGCGCGCGGCGTGGGCGAGTACGGCTCGGTCATCTTCATCGCCGGAAACATGCCGATGCGCACCGAGATCGCGCCGCTGCTGATCGTCACAAAGCTCGAAGAGTACGACTATGCGGGTGCGACCTCGATTGCCGTCGTCATGCTGGTGATATCGTTTGCGATGCTGCTGGGGATCAATGCGCTTGCAGAAGTGGGCGGCACGCGGCGAGAGCGATGCACGCGGTGAGTCGGCCACCGGGACGCTGGTGTTCGATGGTTAGTACGATGCCCGTTGCCACGGCGCCGGCGGTCGCCGAGTCGCAGCTCGTTCGCAACACGTTGATCGGCATCGCGGTGCTCTTCTTGGGCGTGTTTTTGCTCGTACCGCTGGCTGCGGTCTTCGCGGTAGCGCTTGGGACATGGGCTTGCCGCGTACTTTCACAGCTTCACCGATCCGGATACGCTCTCCGCGATCCGTCTGACGCTCTTGGCAGCGGCGATCGCGGTCCCATCGAACCTGGTCTTCGGCGTCGCGGCAGCCTGGGCGATCGGCAAGTTCGAGTTCTTCGGCAAGAGCTTCTTGATCTCGCTAATCGACCTTCCATTCTCGATATCGCCGGTCGTAGCCGGGTTGACCTTCGTGCTGCTCTTCGGCGCGCAAGGGTTGCTCGGACCCTGGCTGGCCGCGCACGGAATTCACATCATCTTCGCCGTCCCCGGTATCGTCTTGGCGACGATCTTCGTCACCTTTCCGTTCGTCGCGCGAGAGCTGCTGCCGCTCATGGCCGTGCAGGGGAACGACGAGGAAGAAGCCGCGCTGACGCTCGGTGCGAACGGCTGGCAAACGTTCTTCAAGGTCACGCTGCCGAACGTGAAATGGGCGCTGCTCTACGGCGTCATCCTCTGCAACGCTCGCGCGATGGGCGAGTTCGGCGCGGTCTCGGTCGTCTCGGGGCACGTTCGCGGCCTCACGAACACGATGCCGCTGCAGATCGAAGTCCTCTACAACGACTACCAGTTCGTTCCCGCTTTTGCCGTCGCATCGCTCTTGGCGATGCTCGCCCTGGCCACGCTCGTTATCAAGAGCGTGATCGAATGGCGCACCGCAGCATCGATAAAGGAGCCCGTATGAGTATCTCGGTCCGCAACATCACCAAGAGGTTTGGCGACTTCGTTGCGCTCGACGACGTCGATCTCGAGATTCCCCGCGGGCGGCTGGTTGCGCTGCTCGGGCCGTCGGGCTCGGGCAAGACGACGTTGCTGCGGATCATCGCCGGCTTGGAGATTGCCGACGCGGGCGTCGTGCATTTCGACGGCGAGGATTTCAGCAATCGCACCGTGCGCGAGCGGCGCGTCGGTTTCGTCTTCCAACACTACGCACTCTTCCGTCACATGACCGTCTTCGAGAACATCGCCTTCGGCCTGCGGGTTCGGCCGCGCGCGGCGCGGCCGTCGCCGGATCGGATTCGCTCGCGCGTAGGCGAGCTGCTCGATCTCATCCAGTTGCGTAACCAGGCCGGCCGCTATCCGTCGCAACTCTCCGGGGGACAGCGCCAACGCGTTGCGCTCGCCCGCGCGCTGGCGGTCGAGCCGAGCGTCTTGCTCTTAGACGAGCCCTTCGGTGCGCTCGATGCGAAGGTCCGTTTGGAGCTGCGGCGATGGCTGCGCCAGCTGCACGACGAGGTCGGCGTTACCAGCGTCTTCGTGACGCACGACCAGGACGAGGCACTGGAAGTCGCCGATCAAGTCGCGGTGATGAACCGGGGACGCATCGAACAGGTTGGCACGCCCGACGAGGTCTACAATCAGCCGGCGAGCTCGTTCGTCTACAATTTCTTGGGCAACGTCAATCTCTTCCATGGCCGCGTCGACAACGGCACGGCTCACATCAACGGCGACGCGTCCGGAGATTGGTCTTCGTGCGTCCCCACGCCCTGGAGATAACCCGTCATCCCGGCGGCGCTCAACCATTTCCGTGCGAAGACCAAGCACATCAACGCGGCCGGTCCGATCGTCAAAGTCGAGGCGGTCACCGAATGGGGAGCCTTGGTTCACGTCGAGATGCCGCAGCAACGCTTCCGCGATCTCGCGCTGATCAAAGGCGAGGAAGTCTTCATTACGCCCCGAGATCTCGCCGTCTTCTCGAACGACCAGCGGTAGCGTACTAGCGGCACGCTGCGGGTTTTTCCCGCACCCGCGTGAAATACCGCGCCTCCATGGCTTCGTCGATGATGGCGCTCGTCAAGCCGGGTGCGCAGCCCGGCTTTCTGTTGGCAGAGGTGCCCGTACCGCCGATCGGCCCTACCGACGTCCTCGTTCGCGTCGAAAAAGCGGGTCTCTGCGGGACCGACCAGCACATCTACGCCTGGGATAACTGGGCTCAGCAGCGCGTCAACCCGCCGTTGATCGTCGGTCACGAGTTCATGGGTACCGTCGCGGCCGTCGGCGCAGCGGTGCGCTCGGTTCGCGTCGGCGAGCGCGTCTCGGCCGAAGGCCACATCGCCGACCTGACCTGTCTGATGTGCCGCACGGGCCAAGCCCATCTTTGCGAGCACGTTGAGATCATCGGCGTCGATCGCGACGGCGCATTCGCCGAGTACGTCGCGATTCCCGAGTACAACGTCTGGCGCCTCGATCCGGCGATCGCCGACGAGTCCGCCGCGATCTTCGATCCGCTCGGCAACGCCGTGCATACCGTGATGGCGGCGGGCGTCAGCGTCAAGAGCGTCGCGATCACCGGAGTCGGCTCGATCGGTTTGATGGCGATCCCAGTCGCACGAGCCGCCGGTGCGCTCGCGGTGTACGCGATCGACGTCAACCCACGCAAGCTCGAGCTGGCCGCTCAGCTGGGCGCCGATGCGACCTTTCTCGCGACGCAGCCGGATCTCGTCGCCGAGATCCGGCGGCGAACGCACGGCGACGGGGTCGACGTGCTGCTCGAGATGTCGGGCAGCGGCACGTCGCTCGATCTCGGCCTGCAGCTCGTCCGCAATGGAGGAACCGCCGCGCTCCTCGGCATCCCGCCCGACGACGTCACGCTCAACATCGCCGAGCGCATCATCTTCAAGGGACTAACGGTTTTGGGCATCAACGGCCGGCGCATGTTCGAGACCTGGTATCAGATGGAGGCGCTGGTCAAGAGCGGGCGCGTCGATCCGCGCGCGATCATAACGCACGTGCTGCCCTACACGGAGTTCAACCGCGCCTTCGAGCTGATGAGCAAGGGTGAGGCTGCGAAGATCGTTCTCGACTTCAAAGGAGATATCGCAAAACCATGAATCAGACGTTCGAAGAGAAGCTGCAGACCGATCTGGACGCGCTCAAAGCTGCCGGCACCTACAAACGCCTCCGCCACCTGACGACCCCAATGGCGCCGGAGGTTCATATGGAAGAGGCCGGCGACGTGATCGTCCTCTCGAGCAACAATTATCTCGGGGCTGGCCGATCTGCCCGAAGTCGTTGAAGCGGGGAAGCGCGGCCTCGACAAGTACGGGGCCGGCACCGCCTCGGTACGCTTTATCTGCGGAACCTTCGACGTTCATCGAACGCTCGAAGAGCGCATCGCCGAGTTCTTGGGTACGCAGGCCTCGCTCTCGTACGTCTCGTGCTGGAATGCGAACACCGGGCTCTTCCCGACGATCTGCGACGCAGGTTCGGCGATCGTCTCCGACGAGCTCAATCACGCCTCGATCATCGACGGCGTGCGGCTGGCATCGAAGGCCCGCCGCGAGCGCTTCAAGCACGGCGACATGCACGAGCTCGAAGAGAAGCTGAAGGCCGTGCAGGGATGCTTCCCGATCGCAATCGTCACCGACGGCGTCTTTTCCATGGAAGGCGATTTGGCCAAACTCCCCGAGATCGTCGCACTGGCTAAGCGATACGGAGCGATTACCGTCGTCGACGACTCGCACGGCACGGGCGTCATGGGCAAGACCGGCCGAGGCACGATCGAGCACTACGGTCTGACCGGAGCGGTCGACGTCATCACCGGAACGTTAGGAAAGGCTTTGGGCGGGGCGGCCGGCGGCTTCGTCGCCGGGAGCGATGCGCTGATAGACACGCTTGATCCAGCGATCGCGACCGCAGCTCTTCTCGAACGCTCTGCCGGCGACGGTCGCTTGCAGCTCGCTAGCCGCGATCGAGTATCTCGAAGCGCATCCCGAGATCGTCGAAACGCTGCGCCAGAACACCCGATACTTTCGCGAGGGTCTCAAGCGACTCGGATACCGGCCGCTCGAGAGTGAGAGCGCGATCGTTCCGATCATCGTCGGCGAGACGGCATTTGCGATTGCGCTCAGCGACAAGCTCTTGAAGGCGGGCGTCTTCGTGACCGGTTTCGGCTATCCAGTCGTCCCGGAGGGCACCGCGCGCATCCGCGTGCAGATTAGCGCCGCGCTCAGCAAAGAAGAGATGGACCGGGCGCTGGACGCGTTCGAATCGGTCGGGAAAGAGGCCGGCCTGCTCGCCTAACCGGCTCGCCGCCCCCAACCGATTCGGCCTGGGCGGCGTATACCGGGCATGAATCTCTTGAATGTAACCTTGGCCGCGCTCCTTGCGACGGCATCCGGCGCGGCCGCGCCCAGCACGGCCGTGTCGATCAAAGACGATGCGTTTGCCCCGGCAAAGCTGACGATCTCCGCGGGGCAGACGGTGACGTTTACCAATCGTGACGACGACGCGCACACGGTCACCGCAACCGATGGCTCCTTCGATTCCAAAGGCCTCGACACGAATGGCGCGTGGCGGCACACCTTCAGCGCTGCCGGCACGTACACGTATTTCTGCTCCCTCCATCCATTCATGAAGGGGACGATCGTGGTGAAGGCGGTGACGCCGTGAAACGCTCTTCGTTTCTCGAACACGTTGCGTGGACCGGCGCCGGGATCGCCTACTCGTTGGGCGTTGGCGGCCTGATGACCGGCCGCGCGGTAGCGAGCGATGCGATAGGCTCGGTGGACTTCGTGCAGATCAGCGACAGCCACATCGGCTTCCATCAGCCGGCCAATCCGGACGTCGCCGGGACGCTGCGGCTCGCCGTCGACGCGATCAACGCAATGCCGTCACAGCCGGCGTTCGTCGTTCACACCGGTGACATCACCCATCTCTCGACGCCCGGCCAGTTCGACGATGCGCGCTCGATTCTCTCCGCGCTGCGCGCTCCGCTCATCGCGCTGCCCGGCGAGCACGACGTGCTCGGCAACGACGTGCAGCCATACTTCACCAACTTCCGGATTCCGCATTCGACGCAGGGCGGGTGGGCTTCGTGGGAGAGCAACGGGGTGCACTACGTCGCCCTGCTCAACGTCTTCAACTTCGAGAAGATGGGGCTGCTCGGAAGCGAGCAGCTCGACTGGCTGGCGAAGGACTCTCGCGGCGTAACGCGCGCGACGCCGGTCGTCGTCTTCACCCACGTCCCGCTCTACGCGCTCTATCCGGAGTGGGGCTGGACGACCGAAGACGGCGCCAAGGCCCTCGCGCTGCTGTCAGCCGTTCGAGCGGTCACGGTCCTGAACGGGCACATCCATCAAATCGTCACCCACCAAGAGGGCAACATTCGCTTTGCGAGCGCCCAGGCGACGGCCTATCCGCAGCCTAAACCAGGCGCGGCGCGCGAAGCCTGGTCCGGTGACGCTACCTCATGACGATCTTCTCCACGTCATCGGATACCGCAACGTAGTGATCGATAGTGGTGATCTTCGCTTCGAGGATCGTCCGTTCGGATAGCGTGACGGACGAGTCGCTCGAGGAAGGATTTGCGCGCCGAGAGGCCTGGGCGTACGAAGCCGCGTACCGCGCGTTACGCCGCGCGCCTGCAAGCAACTGCATTGCGACTCTTGCGCGACCGAGAGGCGGCCTACGAATGCGTCCAGGAGGTATTCTTGAATCTCTGGCGCCGGCGCACCGCGTACGCCGCCGCACGCGGAAGTTTGGAGGCCTTTCTGGCGACGTGCGTGCGCAATGCCGCGTTGACGCAGCTGCGCGGCCGCAGCCGGCGGGAGGCGGCGACGGCGCGGCTCGATCCGCCGAATCCGTACGTTATGGAAGAAGACCCGATCGAGCGCGAACGAATCGAGCGCGCGCTTTCGCAGCTGAGCCCGGGGCAGGCCGACGTGATTCGTCTGGCGTACTATCGCGGCTCGACGCTGGCCGAGGTCGCGACGGATCTCGCGATACCGGTTGGAACCGTTAAAGGGCGTCTCAGCGCCGCGCTGCGCGCCCTGCGGCGTTCCTTGATACCTGAGGCAAGCCATGGAGCGTGAATCGCACATCGGCGAATCCGCCGAGCTTTATGCGCTGGGATCGCTCGATCGCGACGAACGCGCTGCGATCGACCGGCACGTTGCCGGCTGTCCCGAGTGTCTGCGCCGGCTCGGCGAAGCCGAGGAGACGGTGCTCGCGCTCGAGCGCGCCGTTCGCCCGCTCGCAGCTCCAAGGCAAGGCGGGGCGCCGCTGCCGTTCGAACGCCGCGGCATCTCGGCGTGGTGGCTGGCGCCGGCGGTTGCCGCTGCACTCGTCTTGGGTTTGATCTTCGCTCGCCAGCAGCCGCAATCGGATCCGGCTACGCTGGCGATGATCACCAGTCACTTCGCCCATTCGCAGTTCACCAGCACCGGAGGCCCTTCGGCAAAGGTGATCTACGCGCGCGATCGCTCGTGGTACTACGTGATCGTCGCGGGCACGTATCGTTACGCCGTCTACGGCGTGCGCGATGGTGAAAGCACGCCTCTCGGGGCGATCGACCCGAGCGGCAGCACGAGCCGGTTGTTCAAGAGAAGCGCCGTGGCGTTCGATCGCATCGAACTTCGCGACGGCGCTCGCACCGTCGAAACGGCCGCAATTCGCTAAAGAAATCGGTCCGGAAAAGAGCGTTTCCGGACCGGGAGTTGGTTGCGGGGGGTGGATTTGAACCACCGACCTTCGGGTTATGAGCCCGACGAGCTACCGGACTGCTCCACCCCGCGGCGCGGACCAGGGGAATACGACGGCGCGGGTTTTGCCCCTGCCGGCCCGAAAAGCGACGCCATGGTTTCGGGCTCGCTTGCGGAGCGCATTCCCAAGATCCACCTGCACTGTCATCTCGAAGGGGCGCTGCGCGCGTCGACCTTTGTCGAATTGGCCGCCAAGCACGGCGTGCCGCTGCGCTACAGGCGAGACCAAGCAGAGGTTGCGAGCCTGCCGCGCGTCGATCCGGCCGATCCCTATCGTTTCGCAGACTTCGAAGAGTTTCTGCTGACCTTTGCCGCGGTCAGCCGCGCTTTGCGCGATCCGGACGATTACGCGCGCCTGGCGCGCGAGTTCGTTGCCGATGCGCTCGAACAGAACGTGATCTACGGCGAGCTCTTTGTTTCGCCGGCCGTCTGGAGGTTCTTCAATCCGAGGCTGAGCGTTCGCGAAACGCTGGAGGCGATCGTCGCTGAACTGCGAGCGGCGCGGCCGCACGCGACGTTCAAGCTCTTGGCCGACGTCACCCGAAACTTTGGTGCAGAGACCGCGACGGAGGTCGTGCGCTCGATGGAGACGATGAGCGACCTCGACGTGATCGGCATCGGCCTGGGCGGCGACGAGGCGCGCTTTCCGGCCAAACTTTTCGTCGAGCCGTTCGCGCAGGCGCGCGCTGCGGGGATGCGCTGCATCGCGCACGCCGGCGAGGCCGACGGAGCGCAGAGCGTTCGCGACGCCATCGAGTTGCTCGGCGCGGAACGCATCGGTCATGGCATCCGCGCGCTCGAGGATCCGGCCACGGTCGCGCTCCTAGCCGGCCGCGGCGTACCGCTGGAAATTTGTCCGACCTCGAATCGGCTGACCGGCGTAGTGCTCCCGGATTACCCGCATCCGTACGTCGATCTCGATCGCAGCGGGTGCATCGTGACGATCGACGGCGACGATCCGGCAATCTTCGGCACGTCGATCGCGCGCGAGTACGCGATCGTCGAGGAGATCGCCGGGCCGGCCGCGCTCGAACGCTACGTGCGCAACGCCGTCGACGCAAGCTTCGCCGGACCGGCCGAGAAGCGGGCGATGCACGCAACGGCTCGCGGCCGCTGCGGAACTCCAACCGCAGCACCGAAGTTAAAGCTAATATGCCGGGACACTCGCATTCGCACTTTGCCGAGTCCTTCGAGATGTACATGAAGGCGATCTATCGCCTCGAGCGTGAAGGGCCAGGCGTCACGACATCGGCCTTAGCGACCGAGCTCGGCGTCGCTCCGGCATCGGTCTCGGGGATGTTGAAGAAGCTGGTGAACGACGGGTACGCCGAGCACGAGGTGCGGGGTGACGTGAAGCTTACCCACAAAGGCTTGGAGGTGGCCGTCGGGGTCGTGCGGCGCAACCGTTTGGCGGAGCGCTTGCTCACCGACGTCCTCGGCATGCCTTGGGACGAGGTGTACGCAGAAGCGTGCATCCTCGAGCATGCGATCACCGAGCGCGTCGAGGAGCGCCTCGTCGCCGTGCTGGGCAACCCGCAAACGTGTCCGCACGGCCATCCGATTCCGCCGAAAGATCTCACCGAGCCGGTGCGCACCGGCATCCCGCTCGCGCAGGTCGAGCCGGGCGAGAACGTCACCGTCTCCGGCGTAACCGAACAGATGCCGGAGATCCTCCGCTATCTCGGACAGGTTGGGCTGCGCCCGGGTGCCCGGGTGCAGGTCGTCGAGAAGGCCCCGCTGGGCGGACCGCTCACGATCGACGTCGAGGGGGCTCGTCACGCCATCTCACTCGAGCTCGCGCGCATGGTGATGATCGGGTGATCACGCGGTTTCTGATCGTCCTCAACGTCATCGGATATCTTTGGGAGATATCCGTCGCGGGTCCCGAGATGATCTGGGGCCCGAGCCGCGGCGGCATCGAGCGCGTGCTCAACGCCGGGGCGCTGATTCCGGCCGCGGTTCTGCAGAACGGAGAGTGGTGGCGGATATTCACCGGGGCGTTCCTGCATGGCGGCCTGATTCACATCGCCGTCAACATGATCTCGTTGTGGTTCCTGGGGCGCTTCATCGAGTACGCGCTCGGACCGTGGCGGATGCTCTTGGTCTACATGGTCTCGTTGGTCGCGTCGGGATTGGGCGTCGTCTATTTCAGCAATCCGATGGTCGCGACGGTCGGCGCAAGCGGCGCGATTTTCGGCCTCTTCGGCGCGCTCTTTGCGATCGGGTTTAAGCTCGGCAAGCCGGGGATGGAGCTCGTGCGCGCCAACGTCGGCATCCTGGTCCTGAACCTGATCATCACCTTCACCGTTCCGGTGATCTCTTGGCAGGCGCACGTGGCCGGCTTGTTGGCCGGCTTCGTCCTGACCTACGTGGTCTACTCGCCGCCGCGCCGCGTCGCACCGGTCGTCGTCGACGCGAGCACCGGCCGCGAACTCGAGACCGAGTACGAAGCACCGCCCGATCCGCAACAACGCGCGTAAGTGACGCTCGAGCACGTCTTCGGTCCCGACGGCCCGTTCGCAAGCGCGCTGCCCGGCTTCGAACCGCGCCCGGCACAGCTGCAGATGGCGCAGCTCGTCGAGCGTGGCATCATGGAGGGGCTTCACACGATTGCCGAAGCCGGCACCGGCGTCGGCAAGTCGCTCGCCTATCTCGTTCCAGCCGTACGCAGCGGCAAAAAGGTCGTGCTCTCGACCGGGACGATCGCGCTGCAAGAGCAGCTCGTCAACAAGGACATCCCGCTGGTACGCGACGCCCTCGAGACGCCGATCCGCGTCACGCTGCTCAAGGGACGCTCGCACTACTTATGCCGCCAGAAATTCGAGCGCATGCGCGCCGACCGTTTGCTGGCGCCGTCGCGCTCGATGCAGCGGCTATGGGATTGGGGGGCACGCACGCAGACCGGCGATCGCGCCGAGCTGAACTTCATGCCGCTCGCCGATGAGTGGGAGCAGCTCGACGCCGATCCGGACGAATGCGTCGGCGAGTTCTGCCCCCATTTCAGCGAGTGTTTCTTCTTCAAGAAGCGCGACGAAGCGCGTTACGCCGACTTGGTCGTCGTCAATCACGCGCTCTTCTTTCTCGACCTCGCGGTCGGAGGCGGGCTGCTGCCGCCCTACGACGTCGTCGTGCTCGACGAAGGGCACCAATGCGAACGGTGGGCGACCGATGCGCTGACGGCCGTGCTCTCGGGGAGTACGATTGGGCGAATGCTGCGCAAGCTTCGTCGCCACTACGACCTGCCCGCATCGTTCGACCACGCCTTCGACGCCGGCATTCGCTCGCTCGAGTCGACGCTCGCGCAGGTTCCGGGCGATCGCTATCCGCTCGAGGCCAACGAGAACGCCTGGCCGGCGCTCTCGGAGCCTGCGCGACGACGCTCTACGGCCTCGAGAATTGGCTTTTCGCGAACTGCGCTCGACGCGTTGAAGAAGAAGCCCGACGTTTCGACCGGCTCGGCACAGGTCGAAGCGGAGCGCCGCCGCGACTTGGCGCTGCGCGCCGTGCTCGCCCACGAAGCGGTGATCGACCGCGTGGAAGCGGGCGCGGCCGACGCGATCTCGTGGGTCGAGCGCAGCGAAACGGAACGGCGCTATTCGGTAAACTGCGCGCCGCAGGAGGTTGCCGAGTTCTTGCGCGCGACGCTCTTCTCGCGCGGCCAGAGCGTCGTCCTCACCAGCGCGACGCTTTCGACCGATCAGTCGTTTGCCTTCGCGCGCCGGACGCTCGGCATCGACGACGCGCAAGAGCTCATCGCTCCTTCGCCCTTCGATTACGCGCGTCAAGCGCGCTTCTTCGTCGCGCCGCCCGAGTTCAATCCGAAGTCGTCCGAGTTTGCCCGGCGTGCCGCGCCGCTGGTGGAGGAGTGTCTGGATCGAACCCGCGGACGCGCCTTCGTCCTCTTTACATCGTATGCGCGGCTGCGCGAGCTCTACGCCTTGCTCCGCGACCGCCTGGCCTTTCCGGTGCGCCTGCAAGGAGAGCTGCCGCGCTCGCAGCTGCTCGAATGGTTCCGCCGCACGCCCGGCGCGGTGCTCTTCGCGACCGGAACCTTCTGGGAAGGCATCGACGTCGTCGGCGAGGCGCTCTCGTGCGTCATCATCGATCGCCTCCCGTTCCCGTCACCGAGCGACCCGCTGGTGATGGCGCGCGTGCGCGCGCTCGAGGCCCGCGGTCTCGACGGCTTCGAATACTACATGGTTCCGGCCGCGACCGTGCGGCTGAAACAAGGCTTCGGCCGGCTCATCCGCAGCGGGACCGACCGCGGTCTGGTCGCGCTGCTCGACGGCCGCGCCGCTCTCCACGCGCTACGGCGCGACGATGCTCTCGGCGCTGCCGCCGGCGACGCGCATCGATCACCTCGACGACTTAGGATCGTTCTTTTTGTAGCCGAGGGCTACTCTTCGCTGACTTCGATCTTGGCTCGCTCTTGCGAGCTCCTTGACGATCGAGGAGTCGGCGAGCGTGGTGGTATCGCCGAGCGTCCGTCCTTCGGCGATGTCGCGCAGCAGGCGCCGCATGATCTTACCGCTGCGCGTCTTGGGAAGCTCTTGGGTGAACGTGATGAACTTCGGGCGGGTGAACTTGCCGAGCTTGGCGCCGACGTGATCGCGCAGCTCGTCGGCGAACTCCGGCGAGCCGGCGTTGCTGCCTTTGCAGCGAGACGAAGGCGTAGATGGCCTGTCCGGTCACCTCGTCGAGCTTGCCGCAGACGGCCGCCTCGGCGACCTTCGGATGATCGACCAGCGCGCTCTCGACTTCGGTCGTCGAGATGCGATGGCCGCTCACGTTCATGACGTCGTCGATGCGCCCCATGAACCAGTAGTTGCCTTCCGCGTCGCGCCGGCCGCCGTCGCCGGCAAAGTAGACGTGCGGAAACTTCGACCAATAGGTCTGGACGTAGCGTTCGTCGTCGCCCCAGATGCCGCGCAGCATCCCCGGCCACGGCCTGCGTCAGCACGACGTATCCGCCGCCGCCGAGCGGCACGGATTCGCCGCGATCGTTGACGATGTCGGCCGCGATACCGGGTAGCGGCTGCGTCGCGCTTCCGGGAAGAAGCGTCGTGACGCCGGGCAGCGGCGAGATCATGATCCCGCCCGTCTCGGTCTGCCACCACGTGTCGACGACCGGCGTGCGGTTGCGCCGATCCATTCGCGATACCAAATCCACGCCTCGGGATTGATCGGTTCGCCGACGCTTCCCAAGAGCCGCAGCGACGAGAGATCGTGCCTCGCCGGATACTCGGGACCCCATTTCATGAACGTGCGAATCGCCGTCGGCGCCGTGTAGAGCAGCGTCACCCCGTAGCGCTCGACGATCTCCCAGAAGCGATCCTTGTCGGGGTAATCCGGCGTGCCTTCGTAGATGACGCTGGTCGCGCCGTTGGCCAGCGGTCCGTAGACGATATACGAGTGTCCGGTGACCCAGCCGATATCGGCCGTGCACCAATAGACGTCTCGATCGGCCTTCAAGTCGAAGACGAGCTCGTGCGTCATCGCAGCGTGCGTCAGGTACCCGGCGGTGGTGTGCTTGATGCCTTTGGGTTTCGCCGTCGTGCCGCTGGTGTAGAGTAGAAAGAGCAGGTCTTCGGCGTTCATCGCTTCGGGCTCGCACTGGTCGGATTGTCCGGCGACGACCTCGTTCCACCAGTGGTCGCGTCCTTCGTGCATGAAGACGTCGTCGCCGACGCGGCGCGCGACGATGCAGTGCCGAATCGAGGGCGTCTGCTCCATCGCGATGTCGCAGTTGCGTTTGAGCGGTACCTTCGACCCGCGGCGCCAGCCGAAGTCGGCGGTGATCAGCGCGACGCACTGCGCGTCGTTGACGCGGTCGACGATCGATTCGGGAGAGAAGCCGCCGAAGATGACCGAATGCGCGGCGCCGATGCGCGCGCAGGCCAGCATCGCGACGGGAAGCTCGGGGATCATCGGCATATAGATCGCAACGCGGTCCCCGCGGCGAATCCCCAGCGCGCGCAAGCCGTTGGCGAAGCGGTTGACGTCATCGAGCAGCTCGCGATAGGTGATCGTGCGGCGATCGCCCGGTTCGCCTTCGTAGTAGTAAGCGATCTTGTCGCCACGCCCGGCGCGTACGTGGCGGTCGAGGCAATTGACCGAGACGTTGAGCGCTCCGTCTCCAAACCACTTAGCGAACGGCTCGTTCCATTCCAGCGTAACCGAGAAGGGCTCGATCCACTCGAGCTTGCGCGCCCACGACGCCCAAAACGCCAAGTAATCGCGCTCGGCCTCCGCGTAGATGCTCTCTCGAGCGTTCGCTTGAGCTGCGAACTCGGGCGAAGGCGGGAAGCGCCGGCTCTCCTCGAAGAGGGCCTCGATCGCTGAGGTCGTCATAGGGTGCACCGACTTACCTAGGCCGTGCAGTCTTGCCTGCCGAAAAAGAGATCGCCAAGAATGCTCGCAGCATACGTCCTCGCGGTATCGACCGCGACCGCTTCGACCGGGCTCGGAACGATTCGTTACGATGCACCGCCGCCGAACTTCGCGATACCAACCGCGAAGGGTACGCAGCATCTCTCCGACTTGCGCGGGCGTGTCGTCGTCATCAACTTTTGGGCGACCTGGTGCCACGCCTGTACTGCCGAGTTGAACGAGTTCGTCCGCGCCGGGCGGACGTACGGGGACCGCGTGGCGATCGTTACGATCTCGGACGAACTCCCCGACGTCGCGGCCCGGTACTTGCGCCTCTGGAACATCGGCCTGCCCTTGATCGAGGACCTCGAGGGCCGAATCTCGAGCACCTACTCGGTCTCGAAGCTGCCGGTTACACTCGTCCTCGATCCGGCCGGCGCCGTCTCCTACGTCTCGATAGGCGGCCTCAGCTGGGAGGAGCTCTCACGCGCAATCGAGCGGGCGGAAGCCACTTCTCCGGCTAGCACTCCCGGCTCGGGAGTGCTACAGTAGGGATCGTGATCGATAGCGACGGCCTCGACAAGCGCAAGGCCTACATCCTGGCAACCGTAGTTTACGAGTATATCGCCACCGCCGAGCCGGTCGGTTCGCAGTCCCTGACCCAGAAGTATAACCTTGGGGTCAGCTCGGCGACCGTCCGCAACGAGATGGCGGAGCTCGAGGCGAGCGGGTATCTCGTTCAGCCGCACACCTCCGCCGGGCGCGTTCCATCCGATGCCGGCTACCGGACCTACGTCGACCGTTTGATGCAGCCCGAAGAGCTGAGCGTTGAGGAGCGCCGCCGGATTCGCGACGAGCTCAACGACGCGACGCGCGAGCTCGACGAGATCATCGATCACACGACCCGCCTGCTCGGACGGCTGTCGAACAACTTGGCGTTCGTGACCAAGCCTCAGCAAGAGACGCAGAACTTCAAGCACATCCAACTGATTTGGCTTTCGCCGCACACCGGCGTGGCGATCGTCGTCACGTCGCTCGGCGTCGCCGCTCAGAGCCTTTTCGAGCTCGGCGCCGAGGTGCAGCCCGACGACCTGACGCGTTTTTCGAACGCGCTCAACGCGCGCTTGGCGAATCGTCCGATGCGCGAGGTGACCGAGAGCGAGATCGCCGGCGCCGCGCGCGAGACCGGCGTCTCCGACGATTTGCGCAGTGCCGTGATCGCCGCGTGTCAATCGGCTCGCTCGAGCGAACAGCCCACGATCGCGGCTGCCGGAGCGCAGAATCTCCTCGACCAGCCGGAGTTCCAAGACCTTCGCAAGCTCCGCTCGATTCTACGCGTCGTCGAAGAGCAGAAGACGCTCTACCAGATCGTCGCGAACGCCATGACGGCCGATGCGGCCAGCGTGAAGATCGGCCACGAGCTGGGCAGCGAAGAGCTTGCCGATCTCTCGATCGTGACCGTGCCATATCGCTTCGGCGCAAACGCACTGGGGATGCTTTCGATTCTCGGGCCGAGACGTATGCCGTACGGGCGGCTCGTAGCGCTCGCAACGGGAACCGCCGAAACCTTGAGCCAACGGCTCTCGGACGTCGACCTGCACGACGCATAGCATGCCCACTAGGGACTACTACGATATCCTCGGCATCGAACGGGGCGCCTCTGGGGACGCGATCAAACGAGCTTACCGCTCGCTCGCGCGCGAACACCATCCCGACGTCTCCGACGACAAGGCGCAGGCCGAGCATCGCTTCAAGGAGATCAACGAAGCGTACGAAGTGCTCTCGGATCCCGAACAAACGCGCCCAATACGACCGCTTCGGGGTCGTCGGCAACGGCGCTTCCGGTGCCAGATTTCGGATTTGGAGCGAGCGGCTTCGGCGATATCTTCGACATGTTCTTTGGCAACGTGCGCGGAGCGTCGCAGCAGCACCGCCGCGGGCCGCAGCGCGGCTCCGACCTGCGCTACGATTTGGAGATCTCTCTCGAAGAAGCATATGCGGGGGCCACGCGCGAGATCGCTTTTGGGCGCTTAGCGCCATGCGACGCCTGCCGCGCGAGCGGCGCGAAGCCCGGCACGATGATCGTGCCCTGCGACGCGTGTCGCGGCACCGGCACGGCGCGAACCGTGCGCCATACGCCGCTCGGGCAGATTGTGACGCAATCCACGTGCCAGCGATGCGGCGGCGAAGGTCACGTGATTCCCCAGCCCTGTGAAGCGTGCGCCGGACGAGGCCGGCGCGAAGGCGAGGCTCGGCTCTCGGTCGCTATCCCGGCGGGGGTCGACGATGGCTCACGCATTCGGATCGCCGGCAACGGCGAAGGGGGTACGCACGGCGGACCGCCGGGCGATCTCTACGTTTACCTGCGCATCGCCGCTCATCCGGTCTTCTCGCGCGACGGGCGCGATACGTTCGTTGACGTGCCGGTAAGTTTTACGCAAGCGGCGCTCGGTGCGACCATCGAGGTGCCCTCGCTCGGCGGCATGGTGCGCGTCAACGTTACGCCCGGGACGCAATCGGGAACGAAGCTGCGCTTACGGGGTTACGGCATGCCGAGCATTCGCGGCGCGCATCGCGGCGATCACCATGTCACGGTTCACGTCGTCGTGCCTACCAAGCTGACCAAACGCCAACGCGATCTGCTCGAGGAGTACGCCGGCGCGGGCGGGGATTCGACCGGCGAGCGGACGTTCTTCGACCGCGTGAAAGACGCGTTTCGCCCTGAGTGAGCGGCCGGTTCTTCGTTGACGACGTAGGCGAGGCCGGCGGCATCGTCGAGATCGGCGGCGGCGACGCGCATAAGATCGCGCACGTCCTGCGCCTGAGCGAGGGCGATGCCATCGAGGTCATCGACTCGAGCGCCACGGTCTTCGCCGCTTCGATCGATGCGCTCGGACACGTGGTGCGTGCGCGACTGCTCGAAGTCCGTTCCGAAGCGCGATCCGAGAATGCGTTGCTGCGTGTCGACGTCGCACAGGCCGTCCCAAAGGGGCGACGCATGGAAAACGTCGTCGAGAAGGGCACCGAGCTCGGAGCGGCTGCGTTTCTTCCATTCTATAGCGAGCGAAGCGTCGCAACCGGCGTAGGTGCTGAGAAGCTCGCGCGTTGGCGGCGCCTGGCACGCACTGCGGCGCAGCAATGCCGGCGCAGCGACGTTCCCGCGGTCGCCGATCCGGTTTCGTTCGAAAGGCTGACCGCACGCTTTAACGAGTACGACGCTGTGCTCTTCCCATGGGAACTCGCCGAACGGGTTCCGCTGCGCGAGTCGCTCCCAGGCGTGCTGCCGGTTGCAGGGCGAGCGCTGGTGGTGGTCGGTCCGGAGGGAGGTTTCGCGCATCATGAAGCGGAGGCGGCGCGGGAGCACGGGGCGGCGTTGCTGTGGCTCGGCCCGCGAATTCTACGAACCGATACGGCGGCGATGGCGCTGCTGGCGGTGATTGGCGCCTTCGCGTCGTAGAAGCAACGATTCGGCATGTCGCTCCCATTCTCAATCGTCATCCCCACGTACAACGAGGCCGCTGGTATCGGAAAGCTGCTCCACGCGCTGGGCGCGCTCTTCAACGAGCACGGGCTCGATGGCGAGATCATTGTGGTCGACGACAACTCGCCGGATGGGACCGGCGAAGTGGTGGAGCGGCTCGCTTCGGAGCTTCCCGTACGCTGCCTTCATCGCAGCGGGAAACTCGGCTTGTCGAGCGCCGTCATCGATGGCTGGAAGATCGCGCGCAGCGAGTCGGTCGCGCTCGGCGCGATGGATGCCGACTTCAGCCACGACGTGAACGCGCTGCCCAAGATGGTCGAAGCGCTGGATTCGGGCGCTTACGGGCTGGCAGTAGGCAGCCGCTACGTGACCGGCGGCGGCATCGCCAACTGGCCGGCTCGAAGGATCATCACGTCGCGCGTCGCCTGTTGGCTGGCGCGCCCCCTGACCCGCGTCAAAGACGTGACCAGCGGATACCTGCTCGTGCGACGCGACGCGCTGGAAGGGGTCCAACTCGACCCGATCGGCTTCAAGATCGGTTTGGAGGTGATCGCGAAAGCGCACTACGGCAAAGCGATCGAGGTGCCTTACGTCTTTACCGACCGCGTCGCCGGCGAATCGAAGCTCAACGAACGAGAGATCTTCAACTATTTGCGACAGCTGCGCAGGCTCTACTCGGCGTGGCTCTTCCCGCAAGCCAAAGGACATAAGGCCTGATGCCTGAGTGGCGCGGAATCCTAGGGGGCGAGGGCCGCCGAGCCAAAGAGCCGGCCAACGGCGATGCCGCCATGTGGAGCAAGTGCGCCAAGTGCGGCGAGGTGCTCTATCACCGCGATCTTGCGTCCAACCTATTCGTCTGCACGCGGTGCGGACATCACTTCCGCATGAAGGCCTACGATCGAATCGCGTCGATCGCCGACGGCGGCGAGTTTGCGGAGATCGGTAGCGACGTTCTCGCGAACGACCCCCTCGGCTGGACCGACAAGAAGACCTATCCGGCCAAGCTCAAAGGCGACCGCGAACGAAGCGGTCTCTCGGAGTCGGTCGTCTGCGGCTTTGCGAAGATTGGCGGGTTCGACGTAGCGCTGGGCGTGATGGACTTTCACTTTCGCGGCGGGACGATGGGCCGAGTGACCGGCGAGCGCATCACGCTCCTGCTCGAAGAGGCGCGCCGGCGCAAAGTGCCGTGCCTGATCTTCGCCGCCTCGGGCGGCGCGCGGATGGAAGAGGGCATGCTCGCGCTGATGCAGATGGCGAAGACGACCGCGGCGGTAACCCGCTTCATGCAGGAAGGGAACCTCTTCCTCGTCGTGCTCACCGATCCGACCACCGGCGGCGTCTCGGCGTCTTTTGCCTTCCAGGCCGACGTCATCGTCGCCGAGTCGAGGGCGATGATCGGCTTTGCCGGGCGACGCGTGATCGAGCAGACCATTCGCCAGCGGCTGCCCGATCAGTTTCAGACCGCCGAGTTTCTCTTGGAGAAGGGTGCGATCGACATGGTCGTCGACCGCCGGTCGCTCAAGGATACGCTGATTCGCTTACTCGAGTACGCGGCATGAGCAACAACATCATCGTCGAGCGCGAGAAGGGTCTGGTCGAACTCGAGCGGCGGATCACCGAGCTGCGCGAGGCATCCGCGGCCCAGCCGCTCGACATGTCGGCCGAGATCGCTGGACTGGAGCAGAAGTACCAGCAGATTTTGCACGAGCTCTTCGGGACGCTCTCGCCTTGGGAGAAGGTGCACATGGCGCGCCATCCCGGGCGCCCGACGACGCTCGACTACATCTCCCGCTTCGATCGCTTTGACGAACTGCATGGCGACCGCCATTACCGCGACGATCCATCGATCGTCGGCGGCTTCGCGCTCCTGCGCGGGCGTCCGGTCATGGCAATCGGGCAGCAGCGTGGGCGGGATACAAAAGAGAATCTGCGCCGCAACTTCGGCATGCCGGCACCCGAGGGGTATCGCAAGGTAAGCCGCCTGGCCAAGCTCGCCTCCCGCTTGGGTGTACCGATCGTCACGTTCGTCGATACCAAGGGCGCCGACCCGGGGATCAGCTCCGAAGAGCACGCGCAGTCCGAAGCGATCGCGACCTGTCTGCGAGAGTTTACGATTGCGCGCGTTCCAATCGTCGCAGCGGTCGTCGGCGAAGGCGGCTCGGGCGGCGCGCTGGCGCTCGCAATCGCCGATCATCTGTTGATGCTCGAGCATAGCACGTACTCGGTAGCCTCACCCGAAGGCTGCGCGGCGATCCTCTGGTCGGATGCGGGTAAAGCGGAAGAAGCTGCGGCGCGGTTGAAGTTGACGGCCGATGACCTTCGGCGTTTCGGAATCGTGGACGAGATCATCCCCGAGCCGCTCGGCGGCGCACATCGTAACGCCGCGGCGGTCGTTTCCGGCACGCTGGATGCCGTCGACGCTGCGATGACGCGCCTGAAGGCTCTCGCGCCGGATAGACTACTGGAAGAACGATACCAAAAGTACCGGCGTTTGGGAGAGTGGCAAGCCGACAACCTCAAGCCGATCGGGCTGGCGCAGTGAAGCGGCGCACCAAACCGGTGATTCGTCTCGCCGGCCGTATTACGGCAGCGGCGATCGTCCTTATCGTTTCGACCATCGTTGGCGTGCAGTTCGCCCGGGCGATCGGCGAGAACGTCGGTGCCGCTCGCGAGCTTTCGTCGCTCCACTCCGACATCAAGGCGCTTCAGACGCGCCGGGTGGATCAGGAGCGCGAGCTAAGCCGCTTGCACGATCCGGAGGGCGCGGTTCCCGAGATTCACGACCGGCTGCGTCTCGTCCGCCCAAACGAGACGATCATCTTCGTCTCGCCCCAGCCCGCCGCGTCGCCCCAAGAGTGACCGGAGGAATTGTCATCAACCTCAACGCGTACGGCGCGACCGTACGGCTGGACGATGGAGATCTCGCGAGCGCCAGCGCGTCGGACGTGGAGAGTCATCGCGATCTATATCAAAGCTCGCTGCTGCGCCGCAAGCGTCTGGCGTTCGAAGTGCGTCGCGAAGGACGGCGCTGCGCGGTTTCGCTCGCGCCTCAGATTCGCGACGATAACCTCGAAGAGCAGATCGCCTCGTATCTCAAGAGCACCGAGGAGTGGGAGCCGGCCGACGGACTGCCGGCCGCGGAACGCCACTTCTTGCGCAAGAAGCGCCGCGCCGCGTTCTTCGAATCGAAGCATCGGGCGTAGCGTGGCCAAGAGAATCGCGTGAGCAAACGGTATGCGATCGTCTCGATCGGGACGAACTCGACTCGACTCCTACTCGCCGACGTAGAGCCCGAGGTGCCGCTCGTCCAGCAGGTGCGCTCGACCGGCACGCGCATCGGCGAAGGTCTGGGCGAACGAGGCCGGCTCGCCGACGAGCCGATGAAGCGCACGCTCGATGCGCTCGCGCAGTATCAGCGCGCGATCCGCGGACACTACGTGCGCCTCTTTGCAGTCGCGACGAGCGCGCTGCGGCGCGCGGAGAATGCCGATGAGTTCGAGAGCCGTGTGCAAGAGTTGCTCGGCGTACCGCTGCGCGTGCTCTCCGGAGAAGAAGAGGCCGCGGCTTCGTACCGCGGAGCGTTGACGGCGCTGGGGCCGCTGCGTGGCGAACGCGCCGGCGTGCTCGATATTGGCGGCGGGAGCACCGAGTACGCGATCGGCGATTCGAACGCTCCCGAGAACCTTACGTCGTGCGAGATCGGCGCAGTCCGGCTCACCGAAGCCGTGCCGGAACTTGCCGGCCGCGACGGCGCGGTCGGCGAGCCGAGCGTCGAGAAGGCGCGCGCGTTGGTGCGGGAAGCGCTCAAGGTGCTGGCGGAATCCGCGCCGGTCGAACGGCTGGCCCTCGTCGGCGGAAGCGCAACGACGACGGCGGCGATCCTGCGCGGGCGAAGGACGCCGATTGTTACCCACTCTTTGACGCGTACCGACCTGCAGAGCGTCCTCGCGCGCTTACTACAGATGAAGCTCGAAGCACGCAAGGAGGTCGTCGGGATGAAGCCGCAGCGCGCCGACATTCTGCCCGCCGGAATCATCGTGATCGATGAGGCGATGGCAACTATCGGGCGGGACCAAGCGATCGCAACAACCGCCGATTTATTGCTCGGCGTTCTCTTACAGGAGCGCGACGCCACGGCAGGACAACGGCCGGCCGTGCGCGCAGGCTCGCAGACGCGAAGGGGATTCCGTCCATGAACGATACGCAGATACACGAACACATCGAACAACTCGTTGCCGAAGAGCACCGTCTGCTCGAGCATGGCGAGAACGGCAAGTTGACGCCCGACGATCAGGCGAAACTCGAAGAGATATCGGTGCGCCTCGATCAATACTGGGATTTAATGCGGCAACGCCGCGCTCGCCGCGATGCCGGCCAGGACCCCGACGTCGCTGAGATACCGCAGCGAAGGGATCGTCGAGCGCTACCAGCAGTAGCCGGGTCCCAGCGCGCGACCTCGGGATGGTGGTGGAATAGGCAGACACGACGGACTTAAAATTCGTTGCTCGAGAGAGCATCCGGGTTCGACTCCCGGCCATCCCAAAAAGTATTGACGTTATTTTACAGGCATTTCTGCCGCACTTGGTTCCCTTCTAAGCCCGAAATTGTCACGGATTTGTCACAGATTACGAGGTACTGCCTAAACTCGGACGGTATCGAGCGCCCGCGCCGCGGCGGCATCGCTTTCACTGTAGATGTGTAGGTAGCGCTCGGCCGTAATGCGGATATCCGCGTGGCCGAGTCGCTTGCTCACCACTTCGAGGGGCACGCCCTTTTTCGCCAAGAGCGATGCGTGCGTGTCGCGCAGGCAGTGAGCGGTGATCGGCGTGACCTTCGCCCGCACCGCCAACTCGATCACACGGTTCCCGAAAGACCGAGGGTTGACGAGCGAGCCATCGGGACGGGCAAAGACGAGGTTATCGTCCTTGTATCCGGTACCGAGGACGTTTCGCTCGTTGTCTTGCGCCTCTCGCGTGTTGCTTCAAGATTGCGGTCAGCGTGCACGGCATGGTAATCGTGCGCGGCTTGCCGTTTTTGGGCTCCTTGAAGAACAGCCCTCGGCTATGGGTTCTCGTGAGTGACCGCCGGATGGTGACGGTGTTGGATTCGAATCCCACGTCGGGCCAGCGGAGACCAAGGACTTCTCCGCGCCGCGCTCCCGTATACAGCGCAAACGCGACGGCCGGATAAAACCAGGGCTCGGCGCTGGGGCCGCCGGATCGCTTGGCGCGCTCTGACGGATTGCGTGCCGCCCTGAGAAGCGTGGCCATCTCCGCCTCGTCCAAGGCTATCGGCTCGGGCGTCGTTGCCTTTGGTATGTCCTCGGTTTCCAAACACGCCGCGACGTTCCGTGCTACTCGCTCTCTCCGGACGCCGAAGTTCAGGGCGCACCGGATGAGGTCGTGCAGGTGGTGGACGGTGCGGCCAGATAGCGGCCTCCCACTGACCCCTTTTGTAGACCACTTTGCGTAAACGTCTGGTCAGGTGTTCCGGTCGTAGGGCGCTCACTTTGGCCTTACCGATTGCCGGCCCGATGTAGTTGCGAAACATACCCTCGTATCGTTCGAGAGCCGATGCAGACAGCGTCCTCCTTTTGATTTGGAAGAACTCACCAAACAGCTCGCCAACAGTGATATTGAAATTCCGAAGGGCTTGGTGATGCCTCGCCTGCTCTTTCCGCTTGGCAAGAGTTTCTTCGCCTTCTGATTTGGTGACGTTGTAAAGAGTCTTCGCGTTTCTGCTTGCGTTTTCCATTCGTGCTCGGAATATCGTAGACGATGCGGTAGACTTTATCTCGTAGTCGCTTGACTGACCCCATGTTAGGAGGTTCCTTTCACGGGGATTCCAGGACGCGGGTCTTCGGCATCGCGATCGAGGAACTCCCGCAAGGCGGCCTTGGGGATTAGGAACTTCTGCCCGACGCGTACGCTTCGGATTTTACCGTCTTGCAACGCTGCATAGACCGCGTTGCGGCCGAGGCGTAAAAATGCGTGGACCTCCTTTGGGCGTTAAGACGTCGGGGAGATCGTCGTAGCGAATGATTCTCGGCTTTCGCTGGATCGGATTTCGGCGGGCGCTCGCTAACGCAGGATGCGGTACGA
This sequence comes from Vulcanimicrobiota bacterium, assembly GCA_963739845.1. Lineage (GTDB taxonomy): Bacteria > Vulcanimicrobiota > Vulcanimicrobiia > Vulcanimicrobiales > Vulcanimicrobiaceae > Cybelea. Next base: position 1,803,966 of record CAVUBQ010000002.1, read on the forward strand.
TCGATACCGGGGAGGATCTGCTGCACCTCGCGCGTGGCCGCTGCACCGTGCGCTTCTCTCCGCCGCCCGTTCTTATCCATTGTGCGCCCTCCAAAACAAAAACGCCCCAGAGCGCAAGCTCCGGAGCGATTCACCCGCATTATAATGCGGGCGAAAGTCAGATGCGATTCGGTACCCCTATTATACCGCGTACGCCGTTGACCCGCACGGAGCCGGGCTGGATTTAGATTTTAGCGTCCGCGTCCAGGGCTCGCTTCGCTCGGCCCTTACGGGCAGACCCTGGACCCGGCCGCGCTCGGCAATGAACCCCGGCTCCGTGCCTCCTCTCTACGTGCTGCGCCACAGCTTGCTCGCTCCGCTTTACATGCGTTCCTACGAAATCTGCGTTAATGGCGCGTGGCATTGCCGCGCTATGCTACTCTAGATGCGATCGAGGGACGATCGGTGGCATGGCGGCGACGTAACATTCGCGTGCCGTGGCAATATCTGCTCATGCACAACGCGCTGCGCTTCCATGAGAGAGCGCTAAGCAGGGCGTAGCGCTGCCGTTGCTGCTGCGCTACTCGGCCTCGACCGAGCGATGACACGGACATCGGCGCGAGCGTAACATTTCGAGTGCAGTGGCGTCAAATGGCTGTGCTCAGGCGCTACGCTGGGCCGTTATGCCTTTGCGCGAAGGGCTGCTTTCCGGTAGCTCGATGTTGGCGCGATCGAGAGGTCTTCGAAACGTAAGCGATGATGGAGGACGTCGCGGCAGCATAATGTTTGGCATGTAGTGGCGTGACATTCCTATGCTCAGGCGTTGTACTCTGGCGTTACGCTCTTTTCGCGAAGGGTGTTTTCGGTGGCTCGACGTTGGCTGGTATCGAAGGGGTTTTACGACGCAAGCCGGTGGTTGTACGTACAACGCCTGCGGCGTCGCCCGTCCAACCAGACTGAGCGGGGTCGCAGGCCCTACGGGCCAGCTCAGCCCGCATGCTTGAGCTGCTTCGCGAGCTCTAGCCCCGATGCAGTTGCTCCACTGCTTCAATCGCCCTGGACGCACCGGCCTTGTACTTGCTAGGCGCCGGTGATAGACTTGCTATGCGGAGTGCTCCTGGAGCACTACCTGCGATTTAAACCGTCCCGGAGAACTCTCCGACGCTTCGAGAACGAGCCAAGTCAAGCCGTGTCAGCAAGAGCGCCGCTGCATTTTCGGGCTTGATCCTTATATCCATTATGGCTGTTGCCAGCAGCCCGTCCGCCGCCAATAGGACGTCGGGAAAAACTTCTGCGCTAGTAGCTCAGGCTCCGACGCCGACGCCTAGTTACATTCCGTGGTACACAGCGGTGCCTTCACCGATTCCGGGAGCCTACGCCGCGATCGGGAAAGCGTTCGGCGCCGGCAACCTCTATAACTCAGGCGGCGTTAATTCAGGCACGGCAATCCTGCAGGACACGGCCGGCTCATGTCTGTTCATTTGTTACGGAGCGCCCGGAACAACTTCACACCATATGCTCGCCTACGGAAACGATTATCAGACGCCGGGACCGATGATCACGGGCTCTTGGACGACGCAGGGTGCCCCAGATGACTGCGGCCTGTCGTGCCCGGGAGACGTGCGGAATCAGATCTACAGCATAACTCTTGACTCATCACCGTATGTGAACAATGGGTACATAGTCGCACTGGACGGTAAGGGGAATTTCCGGGGTCTATAGCAACGTAGTAGCTGGCGCTGCCGTTATCGCGGGCGCCGGCGACAGTACGCCGGAGCCTTCCCCAAGCGCTGGATCGCTCGTCTCTTTTACAGGAACCAATGCTAGTAGCGGCGGCGAGGGTGACGTTCTCCTTGGGAAGTCGACGGACTACGTTAAGTGCGACTACGGCGAAACCACGAATGGTATTCTTACTTGCAACCAACAGTTGGCGGTGACCAAGGGTGTTCAGCCAAATGGCGCCTCTGGCGGGTACGCTCCAGAAGCGTTCCCGCTCGGAGTAGCCGAGCAACACCCTCAGATTCTGAGCGCGACCTGTACCGCTTCGCTGGGGACATCCCAAACCTGCACGTTCCCCAATAGCTTCGCCTTCGCCGACACCACGTACACGTGTAACGTTACTCCCCTCGGCTCCACGCCGACAGCGGTGAGCTACGTAAGAACATCAACGACTCAGATCACAATTCACTTCGCGACCGCCGGGACGTTTACTTACTCGTGTATGCGTTGAACGTTTATCGAGCACAGCGCCATCCTTGCAACCTTGACGGCGGATTATTACTATGCATCCTTCTGGAGGCTCCCGACTAATGACGCCCATGACCAGCCCCGCACTCCCGGATAATCGCGTGAAGATCGGACTCGGCTTAATGCTGTCCGGCGCCCTGCTCGCGAGCTGCGGCGGGCTTGCCTCGCAGCCTATTATGGGCAATCAGGCCGTGCGATTACCGCCAGGCGCCAAATCGCAGACTTTCTACTACACCGGCGCGCAGCAGAACTTTAGGGTTCCCTCAGGCGTCACGCACGTCACGATCAGCGCGGTGGGTGCGCCGACGAAATCGGCCAACGGCGGACTCACGAAGGCCACGATTGCTGTAACGCCGGGCGAGTCTCTCGCGGTCTTCGTTGGCGGAGAACCGAGCGGCACAACCGGCGGTTTCAACGGCGGTGGAAGTGGTGGCGTTGGGGACGTCGGCGACGGCAGCGGTGGTGGCGGCGCTTCAGACGTCCGCCAAGGTGGCAATGCTTTGGATAATCGAGTGGTTGTAGCTGGCGGGGCTGGCGGGCGGGGAGCCTACCACGGCGGCCGCGGTGGTCTCGGTGGTGGCGCTGTTGGAGGCAAAGGCCGAGCCGGGCGCTCCGGGACAGATAAGAGCGGCCCATATTATGGCGGCGGCGGCGGCGCGGGCGGCACGTATAGCGAAGGCGGACCGGGCGGTACTGCCGGCTGGGCTGGTGCGAGCGGCTGGAACGGCGCTCCTGGTTCCGACGGCTCTTTCGGCGCTGGCGGCGCTGGCGGTGGCAGCTGCGCTTCCTGTTATGGCGGGGGCGGCGGTGCCGGAGGCGGCGGCTACTACGGTGGCGGTGGCGGCGGCAGCGGCGGCAGCGTTGGCGGCCCGAACGGGAAGGGTAACGCCGGCGGCGGTGGTGGCGGGGCGGGTTCCGCATACGCGGCTGCGAGCGCAAAGGGCGTTGTTGAGAAGCGCGGAGGCGGCACCAGCCCAACCAGGATCGTGATCTCGTGGTAACGTCGCGCACCGCTTACCGTTCGATCCGCTAGCGCGAAGCCGTTCGCAGCCGCCGCGGTGTGACTACCATGCGCGGACTTCTGTGGTCGAAACCACCGTGATCACTTACTGACGGGCTCGCCAACGTCCCAGGTGCAGACGCCCATTATCGCGCCTACAGCGGTCAAGCTTTCGTGCACAATTGTGAGTCAGCGCAGACGCAAGGTGATGACGTACGCTGATTTTCAGGTTGCCAACGAGGCGATATCGACGAAAGCGAGATTCGACAACACTTTTCGGCACTCGACGTTGCTCGTTGGGATGGTCGCGTTCGATTCGACTGCGCCATTGGGCGGCGGTATACCCGCTTGTGTCACATTTTGTCACGGACGGGTCGGATACGTCGGAATCGGGAGGGATGGTCCGGGAACAGCGCGGCGGAAAAGCCTGACGGAACAACACTTTTTGGTAATGGACGGGACCGGCTGGAATCCCCGAGCTTGGGTTCGACTCCCGGCCATCCCATAGCTTGTCACCCTGAGCGGAGTCGAAGGGCGGCCTTATTTTACAGGCGTTTCCGCCGCACTGGCTGCTTTTCTCTGTGCCACCCTGAGCTTGTCGAACGGTGACGCAACTCTCGATTTGTCACGGATTTGTCACAGACTCCGGCGTGCCGTCTCGGGGCGGAGCGTGTCGAGCACCCGCGCCGCCGCAGCATCGCTTTCCCTGTTGACGTGTGAGTAGCGTTCAGCAATCACGCGTCCGACGACTCGCGCGACCCTGCGTGGAGGGCGCTCCACTCACGCCCCGGGGCTGCGATCGTACTCGCGCTCGATTTTAGGTTGCTTGCGCTGGCGGGCTGAAGGCGTCGGCACCTCGAACGTTTCAAACGGTTCGTTCGTTCAACTTCCGGAGGAATTACACATGAGTAAGGTGGTTTTATTCAGTCGCTTAGTTCTTATTTCTATCTCCGCTGGAGCGCTGCTCTCAGCTTGCGGCGGGTCGCAGCCGCCGATCGGCACGCGCGACTCCATGTCGCAAAGCGCGGCGATCCCGATCCTTCACACGAACGTGCATCGGATGCTGCCCGCATCGTCGTACCGAGTGGTATACCGATTCGGCGGCCACCTCGACGATGCAGAGGGTCCGTGGGCGCCTTTGACCGAGATGAGCGGCACGCTGTATGGCACGACGCTTCTGGGCGGCAATAGTGGCGTTGGAGCCGTTTATAGCGTCAGCACGAGCGGCGAGGAGGCGGTGCTGCACAGTTTCGGAGGTAAATCCGACGGGAGTTTTCCCAAGGCGGGCTTGGTCGACGTGAACGGCACGCTATACGGCACGACATACGTCGGCGGCACATCCGACCGCGGCACCGTTTATAGCATAAGCCCGAGCGGCACCGAAAAGGTGTTGCATAGTTTTGGCGGCGGCTCCGATGGATCAGGCGCCTATTCGGGCTTGTTGAACGTGAGCGGCTCGCTGTTCGGCACAACATATTTCGACGGCGGTTCCGGATGCGGCGCCGGCTGCGGAGCGGTTTACAGCGTAAACAGCACGAGCGGCGCGAAGACGGCGGTGCACAGCTTCGGCGGACCCCCCGACGACGGATCACATTCCCGGGCGGCCTTGATCAGCGTAAACGGCGGACTGTACGGCACGACCGTCACGGGTGGTTCGTTCGACAAAGGAACCGTTTACATCATAAGACCCGCCGGCAAGAAGGAGGGTGTGGTGCACAGCTTCGGCGGCGGCTCCGACGGAGTACATCCGTATGCGGGCTTGATCGACGTGGACGGCTCGCTGTACGGTACGACATACGCAGGCGGCTCGTCCGGCCTTGGAACCGTTTACAGGATAAACAAGAGCGGCAGGGAGAGCGTGTTGTATAGCTTTAAAGGCCCCGACGGAGCGCACCCCCAGTCAGGCTTGACCCTCGTGCAGGGTGCGTTATACGGCACGACGGCCGGCGGCGGCTCATCCGGCAATGGAACCATCTACAGCATCACAACGAGCGGCACTGAGACGGTGCTCCACAGCTTCGGCGGCGTCCCCGACGGAGCATTGCCAATAGCAGGACGCTTGATCAACGTGAATGGGACGCTCTACGGCACGACATACGGAGGCGGCAAGTCTCCGTCGATTTGCGCCGACGGTGCAGGCTGTGGAACCGTCTTTGCGCTTACTCCGTAACACTGGGGCGCATAAGAGCCAATATAGACGGCACAACACGCACGACGGTCGTCGTTTGCGTTGCCGATGCCCCGAGCAGACGCATCGCGTAAATGCGCTCGAACTAGGCGGTGCGGTTTTGGCGATTTTGGAATAAGATCGGCCTTAAACCTTCGCCTCGGCGCGCATAGCGCGGTACCGCTTTCGATTTCCAGTGGCATCAGCGAGCATGCACGCCCGAATCGAAGATGGCTCTTAGCGATGCTGCTCGTAGTCCGCCAGTGCCAAGGCTCCGGCTGCGCTTAGGTGCGAGCGCCCGCCGACACGCGTCGCCCTCAAAAGGCCATCCTCGAGATAGACCGTAGTCTTCCGTTTCATCTCGTCGCTATCTTAACACGGAAGAAAAAGCTGTGCCTTCAGTCAGTCGATGGGGTTTCGATCCTGTCACATTTTGTCACGGACGGGTCGGAAACGGTCGGGATCGCGAGGGATGATCGGGGAGCCAGTGCGTCGGAAAAGCCTTACAAATAACACTTTTCGGTAGCGAACGGGAGCGGCTGGAATCCCCGAGCGTGGGTTCGACTCCCGGCCATCCCAAAAAGTCCGCTTTCGCTACTCCGTATCAACGGGGAGGCGCGATGGCCTTTGGTATTCGAAAAACGCACGCGAATAGTTCGTCGGAATCTGCACGAACGCGCGCGGCTTCTGAGCGAAGTCGAACGAGTCAACGATGCTCTTTGCGCGCGCGTCCGTCGTTCCGAGGGAGCCGAGACCCCACGTACGCTCGATAAACTTCAAAATGCTCCCGAACTCGTATTGGGTATGCGAGATGTATCCGGGTTGGCTCGACGACGTCTCGCGTGCGTACGGCGAAACGATCAGCATGGGCACGCGAAACCCTAGGCCGCCGAAGTGGTCGAAAAACGGCGGCGGTTCGTGATCGTAGAAGCCGCCCCAGTCGTCCCAGACCACGATAATAGCCGTCGAGTCCCAGTACGAGCTTTCACCGATAGCATTGACGACCGTCGCAATCCACGATGGCCCCGTATCTGAGCCGCTAGTCGGATGATCGGAGTTTTTCAGATCCGGGATTACCCACGACATTGCGGGCAGCGTGCCGTCGGAGATATCGAGAAAAATGCTCGTCTCCGGCGAGGAGATATTCTTCTTCCACTCGGGCCCATAGCGGACCGATGCGATAACATCGAAGGCATTCCAAAGGCCTCCGAGGCCGTCCAGCGCGGGAACGTAGTATTTCCACGAGACGTTTTTGGCGTCGAGCAGATCGCGCAGTGTAGCATAGTAGGCTCCGGAGGACGGAAAATCTTTCGTGCAGGGGAACGGACCCTTATGTAATTCGTACTTCAGTTCGTTGTGGATCTCGGTCAGATACGACGTGACGGTGCCGGCGGGCGCGTTGCAGCCCCACGGCTCGTGCGTAGGAAAGTCGACGAGAGTCTCGGTCCGCGCCTCATCGATCGTCGTGCCTCCACGAATGAGGTCCTGATGGGCGGTGAAGCTGCCGCTCCCCTGCGTTGAAAACATGTGGTCCGCAAGCACCCACTCGCGCGCGATATCCCAGTACGGAGCGATCTGCTTAGGATGGACGTACTGATAAGGGCGCAGGTTGGCCTGGCCCGGACAACTCTTCGTGCCGATCTCGGCGTAGAAGCCGTCCATCTTGCCGTTGTCGTAGTCTCCTCGAAAGCTTTCGCGCCCGTGGCCTAAGTCACAACGCTCGAGAAGCGAGGCCTCGTGCAGACGGACCGTTCTATTTCGAAGTTTTCCGCTGGTCGCCCCATCGGCTCCGGGAAACGTGGCGAAGAAGTCGTCGAAGCTGCGGTTCTCCTGGATCATGAGGATGACGTGCCGAATCGGCCGCGAGCGGGCCGGCGAAACGGCTTCGGAGGCGAGCGGTTGAGTCGGAAGCGCGCGCGATGTATTGCAGCCCGGGATCGCGACAACCGCGATAAGAGTTAGTGCGAGCGTAGCGGCTCGTCCGCTCGAGGAAGCCTCCATCCGAAAGAATTCGGCCCCTGGCCGTCCCCCCAAAGCCGGCCTCATCCCTTGGTCGACTGTTCGAAAGCGCGGGCTAGTTGTAACACACCGAAATCATCGTGGTACCGGCCGACGAGCTGTATGCCGATCGGAAGATTCGTCGAGAAAAACGCAGCCGGAACAGAGATGGCTGGCTGTCTGATCGCGGAAATATAGTAGCACGACTTCATCCATGCCATATAGCTTTCCATCGGGACGCCGGCGATTTCCGTCGGGTAGTGCTGCGTAATGGGAAATGGTAAGACTTGGTTGCCGGGTAGGATGAAGAACTCAAACGTTTCCATAAATCTATGCACGCGCTGGAAGACGTTGGCGCGCACGCTTTCCTCGCGCGTAAGATAGGGAAGCTCCGCGACCAGCTGGGGCGGCGGCGACTGGTATAGCTGCTGTACTTCCCAGCCGCAAGAGGTTGCGTCGGGTGATCGATTGCACAATGACTCCCTGCTAGCGCGGTTGTAGAAGCGTTCCAATCTCAGCGGTTCACTACCTTGATTCCGGCCTCAGTCGCTGCAGTAGTTACGGCGTCGGGCTCATCCAAGGGCGGGATTCCGGGTAGCAACCAGATCCCGCATGCGTTGAATACGGATTCTCGCCGGGTTGATCGAATTCGTTGCAATCGCCGTCGAGCACAGCATAGCCGCCGGCCGAGACTTCACACGGGCCGTCAGTCGCATCGAAAACGATGAAGTTGTGCGACGTCGTCGCGTAGGTGAGCCAGGCAATGCGCAGGCTCTTCCAGTGACCGTCATGCCTGATGCGACGTACCATCTGCAATTCGCTTGGCTGGAGTCTCGGGAAGCCGGGCTTTCCGATGTCCGTCGCGAGGTAACTCTGGGCGGCAACGCTGGATTGATCGGTTGCCCCGGCGGCGTGTTGCCCATGCAACCGATGCCATACTTCGACCGCGTGCGCACGTATGGATAGACGTTGTACACTCGGCAGTCCTGAGAGGCGCAGTGGACGTTGGGTGCGAGCGACACACCGTTGGGCGCACGCTCGCGTACCGCCGCGAACATGCGATGAGCGCCGTGATCGCAGTGGCCGCGAACGCGGCGCGAACGTTATACAAACAGGCGAGCATCTCAGGCAGCAGCGGTGAGTTCAACTGATAAACGCATATAGGCCTTCTTTCGAGCTCCTCTTGGCGATTCCACTAGCTGATGCAGCAGCGTTTCCCATTGGGTGAGGCGGCTCAGTCGCCTAGCATCGGCGCAGTCTTGACTCAGGTTCCACCTGGGGCGGTGGCTATTTGGGTGGCCGCGCCGCAAAAGAAAGGACGCTAATTCGTGTTAAAATCGGCGCCGTAGTATTAATTGCGGCAACTTTTACGGCGCAATGCTGAAGATGGTACCGTTATTGGAAGTACCGCCCGATTCAGAAGTTCCGAGGCAAATTTCCGCCCTGGTCCATTACGCCGCCGCCCCACGGGTACGCGCCGTCATCCGGTCCGTTTTGCGCTTGGAATGCGTAGAGCACGCTCTCTATAAAGCCGGAGGCGGGAGGCGCGAGTTTGAAGACCGTGCCGCAACCAATTTTGTCGGCGCGTTCGGGTTTCATCCAGTCGAACGTGACGCCATTGCGGTCGAGGAAATCGCGCAGTGCTCGACAGCGCGGGTCGGAACGCTCGCCGACGATCGTCGCCCGCGGTGCTGGTTGCTCCGCGGCGATGTCGTGCAGGCCTTCGATCCGCTCTTGAGCCAACGCTCCAACCCGCGCTGCCAACTCCGGTGCAGACGCGGATACCGCGTGGAAATCCCTCGGCTCGATCCGCATGACGCGCGCTGCCGTTACGGTGCGCAGATTTGCTAAGAACGGTGAGCCCAGAACGATCGGAACCTCGCCAAAAATTTCGCCGGCCGTGCGACGCCCAACGACTCGCTCGATGCCGTCGATGGACTTCGTGACATTGGCTTCGCCTTCGAGGACCACGAGTAACGCGCGCCCTTCGCCTTCGTGGGCAGCGTATTCACCGGGCTGCAAGTGGATGTCGGCGGATCGCTTTGCCAGTAGTTCGAGGTCAGCTTCGCCAAGCTCGGCAAAAATCGGTACTCCCCGCACTTCATCAGGCGTCAGCATCCCGGATGGTTCGGGTTACCTGTGACGCGGGCCTTGGCGTTCACGCGTTGTGCGTCGCGGGCGCGCAATCAGGTCCATGTAACATCTTGTCACTTGCGCTCGGCCGCATAGCGAAACTGCCCCGATTTCCAGACGCAAACGCTGCCGTCGTTCATCGCAAAAGACTCGAATCCGTCAACCTCGGAGTTGAAGTCCTCATTGAGCCGCTTGGTCGCCGGCCAGTTGACAGCGGGCTCTTGTCGCGCAGCGCCGCGCGCCTTGGAGTTTGAGAACTGTGGGTTCTTTACCAGCGCGTTGAGGGCGGCGGCCAGCCTTCGCGCGTCATCCACTAGCGCGCGGAGTTTCTTTAGGTTCGACCTTCACGCTGGTCATCGCGTCGCCGCGCTTGATTGCATCGAGCGCCTCGAAGCCCTCGCTCATCTGACCGAACACCGTATACTGCCCATCGAGGAAGCGCGCATCGTCGAGGCAGATGTAGAACTGCGAGCCGGCTGAATCGGGCCGCGACGATCGCGCCATCGCAATCGTTCCGCGCAAGTGCGGCCGCTCGTTGAACTCGGCTTTGAGATTATATCCCGGTCCGCCGGTTCCGTCGCCTTTGGGATCCCCGCCCTGCACGACGAAACCCGGCTCGACTCGGTGAAACGTGAGGCCGTCGTAAAATCCGGCCTCGGCGAGCTTCATAAACGCTGCCGCGTGGAGCGGCGCGTCATCGGGAAAGAGCGTAAACACGATGTCGCCGTGCGCGGTCACAATTCGTATCTGCGAACGCCGCGCGCGCTCGGCGTATTCGCTCAGCTCCTGCGATTGCGGTGGAATGTTGCTCATCGCGAGGCCCTTCGCGGTGGCGCGGCCCTCTCCCCTCGGGCCGGCCATCGCGAGGACGTTTCGGTTATGACTTGGTGCAAGTTTCCTTGACGGTGACTACGCGGCCGTTGGTTTCCGTGAACGACGTCGTCATCGTCTTCTTCGTGTCGCTCTCTTTGACGTAGACTTCGGGTGCGTATGAGGCGATGTCGGGCGCCTTCGTTTGAATGAGGTACGTGTAGGTCTTTTTGTTACCGACCGGCATTGCTGCCGTCGCTACCGCGAAGGCGCCTCGGTCGCCGGTCGATATCCGAATCCAGCGCTTTGCTTCCGCGTCGTAGGTAAATTTCGTTTGACTGTGAGCCTCTCGGGTGATCCACGATGCGGTGTGAGTTGTGTCATCGCGGATAATCCAGTAGCCAGTCGGGTCCATCGAATAGACCTGGGTGATGGTAAACGGGCCGGGTCGCCGCGAGCTCAGGTCCGAGCAGGTCCACGTGCCAATCAGGTAGTTCATCGTGGACAGATCAGGTTTAGGGCGTACGGGAACCGGTGTTCCCTCGACCGTCGTGCCGGCGGCGAACACCGTGGCGCCGGTTGCCATGAGGAGCAGAACAAGTGCGCAAAAAAAACGATGAGATGGTTTCATAAGTTGAAGCCTCCTTACAAGCAGCGCACTTCGGACGAAGGTCACGGCTTCCTGTACTAATGCAAGAGTCCGTACGCCTCTTCATACGATTTCCTTTGCGCTAACGATGGTTGAACCAAAGATATTGAAGTGCGACCGCAATCGTCGAAAACTTCTGCCCAAATCGCCCGCTCAACCATTTCGACCACGACAGCTTCGTCGAAAAGCCCGAACCGATCGGCTGCGAGAAGGACAATCCGTAGCGGGAGTTGGCGAGTGCGTTGATAGATGCCGCGCCGTTGACGCTCGTCGCACCTCCGGAATAGTAGTTCGCGTCGAGCGCCAGCCACTGGTTCTGACGAAACGTGTACCCGGCGTGAAACTGGAGAATGCCAAGCGGGGTTTGCCGCAACACCTGGCCCCCAACGTAGCCGGTGTTCTCGCCAAAGACCCAGACGCCGGCAGAGAGATCGGCGAACCACTTTCCCATGGGCTGCTCCAAGCCGATTTCGGGTTTGAACGTCCAGCGGTTCGATCCAACGTTGAGGAGCTCGGTCCGGTCATACGTGCCCGTCGGCACGATCAGGGTCATGCTTACCCCGAGTGTCGTCGTCGGGTTGCGACGCGCGAACTCGGCGGGCGTAAGCGCTTGGCCGAGGAGATTTATGCCAAAACGGGCTCGCAAATCCGCGAACCCATAACGCGCGAGCGCTTCGGGTTGACCCGATACGACTGCGCTGACATGGCCGCCGAGGTACGGAAGGCTGACTCCCCAGTTTGCCGTGCGATTTCCCAAGCGGAACGTGCGCGTGAAACTGAGGATCAAGGTATCGATCGCCGGGCGCACGTCGCTCAGCGGCAGTGACGGGTCGAGCGGCACGGTCCCCGTCGAATTCGACAGCCCCCCGACCAAGAAATTTGCATCGACCGGTGACGCCGAATAGGAGCGAGGCTCGAGCTCTTGGCACATGGCCGGCCTTGCATTCTCTAGTACCGACGACGTCGCAAGAGCGATCAGCCAAAGCCGAATCCTCGAGCGCGGCTTCGTGCGCCGGGGGCTCTTGTTGATGCCGGGGACCATTACTCTGCAAGCGCCGCGATGACGCAGCTTATCGCAAAGCGGTCCGAATTCGAAGTGTTCATTTGCCCTGACTCCCCAGGCGCGAACGCCGCCCCGTTCAAGAGCGTTCGGGCCAAGGGGGTCGGTTCCATCGTAGCTCCTCGGCCCCAAACAACCGCCGAATAGGCCGTACTCTAGTGCGGCCGGGAGGTGCGAGAAAGCGCTCGTCGGAACTTTTTTTTTGCCGTCGACTCGTTATAAGGAGCGTCGCATTTTGATTTATGGAAGAAGTACCAATTGCGGTCGTCGCGATCGTGCTTTGTGTCGCAAATGCCGGTGGCGGCGGCAGCAACGGTGGCGTAGTATTCAAGATAACCGGCACGAAAGAGACCCTGCTGTATATCTTTGAAAGCGAGCCGAAGGACGGGTACGACCGGCAAGGCGATTTGATCTTCGTCAAAGGAATGCTGTACGGTACGACGCTGGAGGGGGCAGCGAAGTCTTGGCCTACGCGGCCGGTGCACGCGGGGAAACCGGAAGTTTGCTGCCGTCGGGTATTGCAGTGCACTAGCTATTGCGCGTAACCTTGGAGCAGGCAAAGGAGCGCAATCATGCAGAGTCTTAAGTATTATCGTAACGCGCTGGCCCTGGCCGCAACGTGCGCCCTGCTCGCCGGCTGCAATGGCGGGCCCTCAAGGATCGTTCCGGCAAACCCGCAGTTCGGCAGCGAGCGCAGCGCCGGGCTGCGTACGTCGCTCGCGCGCGATGCGTCGTGGATGGCTCCCGGCACAAAGAGCGAGAACTTGCTCTATATCGCCGACGGCGCGAAGGAGGACGTTCTCGTTTACTCGTACCCGCCGCATCCAATAAAGCTTGTAGGGAAGCTGACCGGCTTCAACACGCTTCAGGGTGAGTGTGTGGATGCGATGGGAGACGTCTGGATCGTGACCTTCGATGGCGCGGCGGAGTATAAGCACGGCGGTACCAAGCCCATCGCGAAAGTGCACGAATCGAATGCAGTCGGGTCTCATTGCGCCGTCGACGTGACGACCGGAGACCTCGCCGTTACCTACGATTGGCTTCCCTCGTGCAACAGCTTTCCTACATACTGTACAAACACGCACATTGGAATCTATAAAGGGGGCCGTGGCAAGCCGGTTCTCATCAAGAGCGAGGTGGACCGTCACTTCGACTTCTGCGGCTACGATCCCAACGGCGATCTCTTCGTCGACAGCTTCAACTACACGAAAGGCTCGTCATCACCCGAATTCAAACTGCAAGAGCTGCATTACGGCAGCAGAAAAGTCGCGGACATAAAACTCGATCAACCGATCTTCGTGCCGGGCAGCGTTCAATGGCACGATCGCAGCCTCGCGCTGGGAGACTCGGGGAATACGATCTATCGTTTCGCGATTGGCCACGACAGCGGAAAGAGAGTCGGCACGACCCATCTAAAGAGGGGACCGGTGATTGCATCGCAGTTCTGGATTGCGGGTTCGACGGTTGTGGTCGGAGATGAGGTAAAGGGCGGATCGCTTGGATTCTGGGACTTCCCGGAGGGGGGCGAGCCGACGCATTCGATCCCCGTAATGCGTGCGGTAGCCGCCGCCGTTAGCCTCGCTTCAAAGTGAGCGAGCCGAAGAGCGAGACCCCTGCGGGCCGCGTGCTGCGCATTCACGCGGTCCAGACGAGGTCCGAACAGATCCGCATCGCCGCCGAGATCATAGCGATCGTTGCGGCCGGTTTGTGGGCGCTGTATACCTTCGTCTACCTACAGCGAATCAAGCCGCTCTCCGAGCCGCCGTCGTTCTCGCTGCCGACGACAGTCGAACAAAGCGCTCCAGTGAACGGTGTCGTCTTTCTCACGATTCACAAGCGGCTGGAGAATACGGGCGACGTGCGCGATCGACACCGCGGCAGAGGCGCTCAGCGTCTATGGCGAGCGGATCGTGCCGGGGATGCGTCACGGCGCGCGCGTCGAGAACTCGACGAGCGCGGTCGTTCATGCGGACGTTGCGCGCGCTCCAACGAGGCTGCTCTTCTCGTTTGCCAAGCTGCGAGCCGGCGCCGAAAACGGCAACCCCAAGACGAACTTCTTCCTGCCCGCGCATAGCTCGGGCGAGGAGGATCTGCTCGTTGCGGTGCCGGCTAAGGCCTATCCGGTCGTGATGATCGTGCGCAAGGATTTCGTCGTGAAATCTCCACTCGCGAGCAAGATCCCAGTCCAGATGGTGAAGACGGCGCTCGGGGGTTACGATCTGCGCTCGCCGGTGCACGACGGCGAATACGACTCTATAACGGAGTACCCGATTCACCCCTAGCACCCGGCGTTGCCCCTCGATGGGGACGTTCGCTACTCTTGAAGCGCGAAGACGTACAACCGCCCCGAGATGTTCGACGGCGCCGTGTCGTCGGCGCTGCCGATATAGACGAATCCATTCACAACAGTGGGCGACGAGCTGACGATCTGGTCTTTCGTTCCTCCGCTCCATATGTTTAGGCAGGGATTCTTGTGGCACGATCCGGCGTGCCAGGCGAGGACTTCACCGGTGTTGCGTCCGGCGTAGACGACGCCATTGGCAACCGTCGGCGAAGAGACGACCGCGGCCTGGAAGCCTGAGCCTTCGTCGAGCCACTGCGGCGGGCACTTCGATTGACCGCAGCCCTTGGTCGCGTAAACGTCGAGGCCGTCCTCGACACCGATGTAGATGTGGTTCTTGGTGACGGCCGGGGAGCCGTTGAAGAAGTCGCTGCTATTGGACGACTGCCAAAGCGGCGTACAGTTGGATCCACCACAACCCGAAGCTCTAAAGGCCGACAGCGCGTGCTGCGAGCCCATGTAGACGATGCCATCGAATATCGCTGGCGACGAGGCGAAGGCCGCGCTCCCTAGCGCGCCGGTCCAGATCGGCTTGCAGCTCGCCGAACCGCATCCGCCTGCTTTGAAAGCATAGAGCTTTCCGTCGTCCGAGCCGACGAAGACCGTGTTGTTGAAAACGGTCGGCGTCGATTCGATCGAGGCTCCGGTCTTCGCAGTCCACGTCGGCTGGCACGTGGTCGCGCCGCAGCCGTTAGCGTTGAAAACGTAGAGCACGCCGTCGTGTGCGCCGATGAAAACGCGATTCTTCGCAACCGTCGGTGACGACTGCAGGATGGCGTCGCTACCCGCGACGCCCTGCCAGATCGGCGCGCAGGCCGCTTGACCGCAGCCCGCTGCCGAGAAAACGTCGAGCTTGCCGTCGTTCGACGAGAACGACGTCTGCGAGCCGATGTAGACGAAGCCGCGCGCGACCGTCGGCGAGGAGACGATTTCTCCCAACGACGTCGAGGTCCACAGCGGCGTCGCGCAAAGCGTCTGTCCGCAGCCCGTCGAGGGATAGGCCCAGAGCCGGCCATCCGTCGAGCCGATATAGGCAACGCCGTTTACGACCGCCGGCGACGAGAAGTCGACGAGACCTCCAAGCTGCGCCGCAAATGCGGGCCGAAGTCTCGACACATTCGCGCCGGTCAGTATGGTCTCGTGCGGGTTTACGCCGGTATGGTTGTCGTCAAAACGAAACTGCGGCCAGTTGATGATTTTGGCCGGAACGCGTGCGTGAGTCGTCTGCGCCACGCTCCTCTGTTGCGGGGCAGCAGAAGGAATGCTCTGATCGACGGCACGGCTTTGACAAGCCGCCAACACGGCCAGTCCGGCAAGACTGCACGCTCCGAACGTGCGGCGCATCGTGAGGTTTTTCGGTGTTGCGTGTCCCATACAAGTGCCGAAGCTACAGCCCCGATGTAAAAAATCTGTGAAGGTCCTGGGAGCGAGCGCGAACGTTTGAGATTCTATGATCCTCGGGCCATCAGGACGAACATGCCTACCGTAGCGGCGGCCATGAGCGCGACGGTACCCCAGCCCCAAGCTCGCGCGAGCGTAGAGCTCGTCCACTTCCCCATCACGTGCTTACTCGATGCGAACCAGACGATGACGGCGATCAGCGGCACTGCGGCCACGCCGTTGAGTACCGCCGACCAGAAGAGCGCTCTGATCGCATCGATTTGCAGAAGGTTCATCGCGATTCCGATAACGATCCCGGCCGTAACGATCCCGTAGAACTTGGCTGCACGCTGCAGCGGTTCGTTGAGGCCTTCGCGGAATTGAAACGTTTCGGCTGCAACGTACCCAGAGGAGGCAGCCAGAACCGGCACGGCAAGAATGCCGGTGCCGACCATTCCGAGCGTAAAGAGCAGTTCGGCGAACCGGCCGGCCAGCGGACGCAGCGCTTCGGCCGCCTGTTGGGCGGTCGCGATGTCGTGTTGTCCATGAAGGCCGAGCGTCGCGGCGGTCGTGACGATGATAAAGAAGGCGACGAGATTCGAAAAGATCATACCGGTGTTCACGTCTTCGTGCATGTCGTGCACGGCCTGTTCGTTCGTGCCGCGCCGCGACGCCAGCGTCTTTTCTCCGGCCTTCTTTTTCTCCTCGACCATCAACGACGATTGCCAAAAGAAGAGATACGGTGTGATCGTCGTCCCCAGGACGGCGACAATGGTTGAGAGGAAGTGCGACTCGAACCTCACGTGTGGAATCAGAAATTGATGCAGGACGAGCGGCCAGGGCGGCCGCACTACGAACGCGGTCACGACGTAGGCGAAGAGCGAGAGCGTGAGCCACTTAAAGATGCGTGCGATGGTCGCATACGAGAGCCAAACCTGCACGGCGATGAGGCCGATGCCGAAGAAGAAGACCCACGCGTCGATCGGGAGCGGCAAGACGAGATGGGCCGCTGCCGCCATCCCTCCGAGATCGGCACCGACGTTAAAGGTGTTCGCGACGATGACTAGCGCCGCGAGGCCATAGGCGAGGGGCCGGGCAAGGCGCTTGCGCATGACGGCCGCCAGGCCATTCCCGGTAACCATCGAGATGCGCGCGCACATTCCCTGGATGACCGCCATCATCGGCGTCGAGATCAGCGTGAGCCAAAGCAACGAGAAGCCGGTAGCGGCGCCGGCTACCGAGTAGGTAGAGATTCCGGATGGGTCGTCGTCGGCTGCACCGGTGATGAGTCCCGGGCCGAGGACCTTGAAGAAGCGCAAGATCATGATGCCCGGTACACAACCTTTCCGGCGCGCAGTGTGTAGCGCACCGACGTCAGAGAGTCGAGGTTCTTCGAAGGATCTCCGTCGAGAACGACAAGGTCGGCCGCCTGGCCGGCGGCGATCGTAGCGTGCTGTCCGGGCGCGCCGAATCGCTGCGCCGGTGCGGTCGTTAGCGAGCTCAATATCTGCGCGATGCTCGCACCCGCTTGCGCCATTAGTCCGTACTCCTGCGCCGGATCGGGATCGACCGCGCCCAGGTCCGTTCCAAAAAGCACCGTTCCGCCGCTCGCGAGCCAAGACGCAAGTTGGCCTAGGGCGGTGTCGACCAACGAATCGCGTGCGGAGACGCGATCGTGACGCATCGAACGATCCCACAGCGATAACGTCGGCGTTAGCGCGGCATCGCGTTCGCGCATCGCCGAGAGAATTGCTGCATCCCAAGGACCCGACCGCGGCGTCGTGTGCGCGATGACGTCAACTCCGCAGCGCAGAGCTTCCAGCGCATCGGTGCCGTCGTTCGGATGCGCGAAGACCGGCTTTCCGAGCCGGTGCGCTGCCCGAACCGCGAGCAAGATCGCCTCCCGGTCGAGCCGCTTACCCTGCTGGGATGATAGGAAGAGCTTGAGCGCGTCGACGCCTTGCGCCAAGAGCTCGTTCGCAGCCGCTTCGGCTTGTGCGGCGTTACCGATCTCGGGCAACGGCGTCGCCATGATTCCTTGAGCGCGCAGAACGTCGGGCGGAGGAAGACCTCCAATCGGAACGAGTCCTTCTCCGGTGGAGCGAACTCCAGGGCCGGGCACATCGCCGGATTCGATCCGATCGCGAAGCGCGCGCGTATTCACCCAGCGCGACGAGAGATCGAAAACGTTCGTAAACCCAAACCGAGTAAAGTCTTGGAGTTGCGCGCCAAGCTCCGCATCCGGAATCGTCGCGGCATCTGCCCACTTGCGTTCGAAGAAGTGAACGTGGCTATTCCAAAACCCGGCAGTAACGGTGAGTCCGGAACAATCGAGCAGAGCGTCCGCGCAAATGTCTTCAGGATCGGCGCCGACGGCTATGATGGTTCCGGCGTCGACCAAGATCGTTGTGTTGGGAAGCGGAGGTTGTGCCGGGCTAGCGTAGACCGTCCCGCAAAGGAGCGCGAGGTCTACGCCAGCCATTGTCGTCGCCTACTGGTGCACGGGGGTCAGCGTATCCGGACCGATACCGCTTATCTCGATGACCGTCGGACCTTTCGACGTCGCATAGTGGTGGACGCCGGCGGGAACAGAGGCGATCGCTCCGGCCGGGAGCGCCAACATCTTGGCGACGTCGACCGTATCGCCGAGACCGACCATCAACGTTCCGCTGATGACGTTGACGTTCTCGGTTTGAGCGTGATAGTGGGGCGGCACCTGAAAACCGTCGGGCAGCTTTAATAAATAAGAATAATATGCGCCCGGAGTTTCACGGTCGCCGACGACGCTTGCGATTTCCGTGCCTTTGAAGTCGCCGGTTCCCGGCTGCCACTTCGCGGTCTCGACGGTAACGATGACCGGAGCAGTTGCCGAGACGGCGGCGACGGGATAGAGCGCCGCGAGCGCGGCGGCTATGAGGATAGGTCTCGAGTTCAACACGACTCGTACCTCCTGTCTACCGGGCGGGAGCCCGGTGCCGACGCATTCGACGCGTCCGCTCTTTCTACTTGGCCGCAGGAGCGGCGATTGTCGAGAGCATGTCTGGCGTGCCGGGAATTCGCTCGAGATGCGGATAGCGGATGCCGTCGTGATAGTCGAGCGAGACGGTCTGGTACCAGCCCGTTTGGGTCACGATCAGCGAGATCGGCGCACTTTCGTGCTGGGCGCGTTTGAGCGCGTAATCGAGCACGTCGGGCGAGAACTGCTGCCCGTTTACGGCCTCGACGTGCATGCCGGGCGCAAGCCCGGCCTTCCAGGCGGGCGAGTTCTCACGAACGTCGCTTACCACACCGCCGCCGCTGAGATTCGCTCCGTATCCGTACCAGCCAGTGTTGCCCTTCTCGTCGCTCTGCTCTGCAGCGATAAACGTATTGGGCCTCGCGCTGTAGACGAGCTTCCAGCCGGCGCGTGCCAGCTCGTCGGCCGGCGGATGGGCCGACGTGTGATAAACGTACTTCTCGAAGAAGTCATGCCAATCGTAGGGCTCGACCTCGTTGAGCAACGCCTCCACTTGCTCCCGCGTGTAGGTGGAGACGATCGGACCCGTGACTCCGGGCTCGGTGAAACGATGGAGAAAGGTATCGAGCGAACGAGCTCCATTCGATCGTTCGCGGATGATGGTGTCGACGTCGAGCCATACCAGCTCGCCCTCGGTGTAGAAGTCGTCGGCGCCGCGGCGAATCGAACCGTACGAGCCGCGCGCTTCGTAGAAATACGGGGCTCCGGTCGTCAGGTCGATCAGTGCCGTCGTGGCGCGGCCGGTTTCGTTGTCCATCTCCGCGTAGACCGTCGAAAGATACTCAGGATAGAGCTTGGGATCGCGGATGCCGGCCCGAAACGAGAGAAGGTCGCCCAGATATTGGTTCATCCCCTCGTAGACCCAGAGCAAGTCGGTGCGCTGAGGAACTTGGAAGTTCGGCGTCGTGAGGTCGTCGGGCCGGCGGTACTTCCCGTTCCACGAGTGTGAAAACTCGTGCGTGATTAGGTCGCCGGCATAGAGCGAGTCATCAGGGTCGGTGAGAAAATCGCTTGGTGCGCGATCGTCGCTCGATTGGTGATGCTCGATGCCCTGGAAGCCGATCTCACCGCTGAGCGTGAGCAGCCCGTGGTAGTCGGCGAAGTGGCGCGAGCCGTACATCGCAAACGCTTCGGCCGGTACGCGCTCGTAGGCTTTGACCAGCGCCGGCGGTACGTCGAGATCCTGTGGACGGTCGGCAAACGCATCGAGCTGAACGAAGGCCGAGCCATCTTGCCAAAGGTCCCACTTCTTGACGTAGCGCCCCATGTCGAGCGGCGAGTCGACGAGCATCGCGAGCGGCGTAACGGCGAAGTCCAAGCGGTTGCCGGTACGCGTGGCGCCGCGCAGAGCGGTCGCGTACTCCCATCCCTGCGGCAGCACGATCGACGGCTTGATGAAGTACTGATGAGAGTCGATCCCGTCTTGATAGAGAAGCGCGCGGTTCCAGTTGACGATCGCCAGCGAGTGCGTCGACATGACGTCCCGGGGAGCGTTCATTAGCACGTCGAACTCGACGTCCAGTGCGTGCGTACCAGCCGGAACGTTGACGTGAAAGGCGTAAAGATCGACAGGATCGCGACGCCAATCGAGGGGCACTCCGCCGGCGGAGACGCGCAGCTCGGCGAGGTCGTTGAGCGGACCAGTCGGTCCGTGCTCCCCGGGAATCCACTTCGGATAGACCACGGTGAAGGCGCCGGGCGCGGCCGGAATGCGTTCGCGAACGGTCATGATCCCAGCGGCTGCTCGCGTGGCGTCGACCTCGAGCGTTGCGGGGTGCTGCTCGGTCGCGTACGGGGGCTGTGCAACGAACGTGTCCGCGCGCGCGACGCCGGGCACCATCAAAAGGGCAAGGATCAGGGTTGCGCCGACTCGGTTCATCTGGGGGCCGGTTCTCACCGAGAATCCCCGGCCCTGCAGGTTTGCCCCCGACCGGCGACCAACTGCCCGAGGTTCTCCCTTCCTTCCAAATAACGGAGGTCGATATACCACGTGAAGATCGTGGTGACGGTTAAGCTCGTTCCCGACCCGAACGCCGAAAAGAGAATCGATCCGCAAACCAAACGCTTGGTGAGAACCGGCGTCGAGACGGTCCTCAATCCGTACGACGAGTACGCCCTCGAAGCCGCTCTGCAGTTGAAGGAGCGCATCGGCGGCGATACCAGCGTCACCATCTTCACGATGGCCCCCGAAGCGCTCAAGGAGTCGCTGCGCCGGGGTCTCGCGATGGGCGCGGACGAGGCGGTATTACTCAGCGATACCGGATTGGAAGGAAGCGACGTGTCGACGACCGCGTACGCAATGGCCGCCGCGCTGGGTAAACTCTCGTTCGATCTGTTGCTCGTCGGCGGGCTAACCGACGACAGCAGCACCGGCGCCGTCCCGGGTGCGCTCGCCGAACATCTCGGCCTGCCGTGCATCACCAACGCTCGCAAAGTCGAGATCGTCGACGGCCGGCTCCAAGTCGAACGCGAAACGGACGTCGGCTATCAAACCGTGCGCGGGCCGTTGCCCGCTCTGCTGACGACCGCATTGACCTTCGGCGAGCCACGCTACGCGTCGCTCAAAGGCATCATGGGAGCAAAGAAAAAGACGATTGCGCCGCTCACGCTCGCGGATCTCTCGCTGACCGCGCCGGTCGGAACGAGCGGATCGAAGACCGAGTTGCTCAACTTCGCGCCGCCGGCTGCGCGCGGCAAGGGCCGCACGGTCGAAGCTGCCGACGGAGCCGCGGGCGCGCAGGCTATCTTCGACTTTCTCCAAGAAAAGAAGTTCGTTTAAGTGAAGAACGTCATCGTCTACGTCGAGCATCGGCGCGGTCAGACCCGCAAGGTTACTTTCGAGCTGGCGAGCGAAGCGCGTCGAATTGCCGAACGAGCTTGGCGGCAACGCCTACGCCGTCGTCCTTGGCTCCGGCGCGACGAAGCTGGCCGAAGAACTGAAGGCCTATCCGCTCGACGTGATTCTGGTCAACGAGGACGCCGACGTCGACGGATTCCTGCTCGATCCGGCGGTCGACTATCTCGATGCCGCAGCGCAAGCTGGCCGGGCCGTCGCTCGTCCTGATCCCGAACACGCTGTCGGGACGCGACGTCGCCGGCCGGCTGATGGTGCGCCTGGGGGCCGGCATCGTCGCCGACGTCACCGACTTCAAGATCGAGGGCGGCTCGGTCGCGTGCACGAGTCCGAAGCTGGGCGGTGCGCTGGTTACCACCTGCGCGCTGCGTCCCGGCGAGTACGGCATCGCCACGGTCCGCCCGAACGCCTTTGCGGCGACGCCGAACGAGGCCGGCGCGCGCATCGAAACGCTCGAAAAGCCGGCGGGTCGCACGTACGCCGCGGTGATCGAAGACGACGTCGAGGAGGGCGCCGGCGAGCTCGCCCTCGAGGAGGCCCCGGTCGTAGTCGCGGGCGGGCGTGGGCTCGGCGGCCCGGAACCGTTCGAGACGCTGTTGAAGCCTCTGGCTCGGGCGCTCGGCGGCGCCGTCGGCGCCTCGCGCGCGGCGGCCGACGCCGGATGGGTGCCGTACAACCTCCAAATCGGGCAGACCGGGAAGACCGTGACGCCGAATCTCTACATCGCGGTCGGCATCTCGGGTGCGATTCAGCACAAAGTCGGCATGCGCGCGTCCGGCACGATCGTTGCGATCAATAAGGATGGCGCCGCACCGATCGCCGAGTTCTCCGATCTGCTGGTCGTCGGCGACGCATTTCGCATCGTGCCCGAACTGACCAAAATGATCGAAAACGCTAAAGGAAACCTCACTTGAAACGATACGCCCTCCTCGCTCTGCTCGTGCTTGCGCGTTCGCGGCAGTCTTTGCCGCGGCAACGCCCTCTGCCCAAGCCGAGCATATTCGGCGGCAAGAACATCGACGCCGAGCCCGTCGCCCGTCGCCCTCGGCGCTGCCGACCGCGAGTCCCGAGCCGCCCAGCGTCGCGATTCCGCGCTTGGAAGCGAAACTCAAGGCCAATCCCAACCGATCAGCTCGCGATGGCGCAGCTCGCCGCTGAGTACTTGCAGGTCAACCGCCCCGACCTTACGATTCAGCTGACGCAGCACTTGCTGCAAATGGGCGACAAGACGGCGCAGGTCTTCTACTACGACGGTTTTGCCAACGAGCAGCTGGGCAACATGCCGGCGGCTACGGCTACGATCTCGAGCAAGCCTCGAATCTCGATCCGACCAACTTGGGCATACTGGCGCAGCTGGCCGACGTCTATCTCAGGACGAACCGCCCGAACGATGCCGAGCGGGTCGCGAAACGCGCGGTGACCTTCAACAAGAGCGATGCCGGCGCGTTGATGACGCTGGGCAGCGTCTACGCGTCCGAGCAGCACTTCGACGATGCCCGCGCCCAGTTCGAAGCGGCCTACGCGCTCAATCCAAAGGACACGTCGCCGATCTTCCAGATCGCGACGACCTACGCGCAGCAAGATAACATCCCGATGGCCCTGCAAACGATCCACCGCGCGCTCGCGGTCGATCCGAGGAACGTTCAAGCACTCGTCTTTAAAGCGGATCTCTACGCACGCAGCACGACGACGAGCGTGCGACGCAGGCCTACGACGACGCGGTCGTCGCCGCGCCAACCGACGACGAAAAGGTCGCGATCATGATGCGTAAGGCCGGCTATTTCGTCGCAAGAGAAGAAGGACTCGCAAGGCGCAGGCGATCTTCCAGCAGATCGTCACGCAGTTTCCGAAGGTTCCCGGCGGGTTCGTCGGCTTACGGCGACTACTTCGCCTCGCAGCGTCAGTACGACAAGGCCACCGCACAGTGGCAGGCGGCGCTCGCGCTCGATCCAAACAGTGCCGGCGCGCTGCTCGGCCTAGGCGAGATCTCGATGCAGAGCGGCAAGCTCAACGACAGCATCTCTTACCTGAAGCACTACACGCAGATCTCGCCCGACGCTCAAGGTTACGCGCTGCTTAGGCCAAGCGTATTCGCGCCTGCACGACTATTCGGGCGCGCGCGATGCTTGCGGCAAGAGCTTCGAAATCCAGCGCTCGCCGGCGACGCTCGGCTGCGTAGCCGGAGCCGACTTCGAGCTGAAGAACTACAAAGAGGCGGCGCAAATCTTCGACGCGCTCGATCGCGCGGCGAAGGGCTACCTCGATCAGAACCCACAGCTGCTCTACATGGCCGCGAAGTCGTATGCGGGAGCCAACAGATGCACCAAGGCGGTGGCTGCCTACAAGCGGCTTCTGCCGATGATGAAAAAGGGCACGAAGGACTACGAGACCGTGCAGCAAGGCCGCCACGGATGCCTGCGCGGCAAAGCACTCCGGCTGAAGTTCGTAACCGACTCGCTCTACGGCGATCACCTCCGGGGCGTCGCCCACCCGGAGCGTCCCGAACGTGTCGAAGCGGTCGCTGCGCGTCTGCGGCGGAGCGGGGTGCTTACCGAAAGTTTGCCTGCTAGGGACGCGACCGACGAGGAACTCGAACGCGTCCACACGCACGGCTACCTCGAACTCGTAAAGCGCGAAACCGCGTCCCTCGAGCATGTGGCGGAGCTCTCGACGGGCGATACCACGGTCGACGCAGCGTCATATCGCGGCCGCGCGCCGCGCCGCCGGAGGCGCGATCGCCGCCGTCGAGGAGAGCGTCGCATCGGGTCGGCCGGTCTTCGCGCTGGTGCGTCCACCCGGCCATCATGCCGAGCCGGCGCGGGGCATGGGCTTCTGCCTATTCAACAACGTCGCCGTCGCGGCGCGCGCCTTTCAATCGGCACGCGGCGGACGTATCTTGGTTGCCGATTTCGATTATCACCACGGTAACGGCACCGAGGCGGTGGCCGGCGCCGGCCTCTCCTACGTGTCGACCCACGCCTCATCCAGCCTATCCCGGCACGGGTTTGAGCAGCTACCGTCGCGGCCGCGATCTCGTGGTCAACGTGCCGCTTCCGGCGAGCGGCGTCCCGACGGAAGCGTTCGTTGCGCTCTGGGCTGAACTGCTGCCCGCCGTCGCGCGAAGCGTCCGCCCCGATCTACTCGTCGTAAGCGCCGGATTCGACTACGTAGCCGGCGACAGCGTCGGCGATCTGGGCGTCGGCATTGAGGCCGCGGCGCCGGTTGCGGCCACGATCGGCGGCGTTGCCAGGGAGTTTTGCGGGGGTGCCGTCGCCTACGTGCTGGAGGGCGGCTACGGCATCGACGCGCTGACGCAATCGATCGCCGCGATCGCACGGATCAGCGACGGAGCGCTGCCCTCCGAGCACGCCGACCGCCGCGCCGTACCTCCCGAGATTCGAGCACAGCTTCAAGCATTCTTAAGGGAGTCTCAAGGAAGCTCATAGGCGCCTGCGAACTAGGTCTGCAGTTTTTCCCCAGAGCCGTTGAAAACTGAAGGAGGTCCGAATGATCCGGAGATTGCTCCGTCAGCTCGGTACTGCACTTTTGCTGCTCGTCGCATTCCTTGGCCAGGAAACGTGGACACTGGCAGGCGTGACGGGCGGCTTGACCGGTACCGTTCTCGACGCCGAAACCTCGGCTCCCATTGCGGGAGCGCAAGTTACAGCCGCGAGTCCGTCACAGACCGTTACCGTGACCAGCGATGCGGGTGGTCACTTCAGCTTCTTGACGCTCGGACCCGACACGTACACGGTCAACGTCGCCAAGAGCGGCTATCAGCCGCTTAGCATTCCCGGGCAGATCGTCTTCGCCGACACGGTGCAGACCGTCACCGTGCGCGTTCAGAAGGAGCTCAAGACAATCGCGCGCGTGAGCGCGCAGGCCGCCGGATCGTTGGTCAAGTCCGGCACGACCGCCGACGTCTACTCGATCAACGCCGCGACGCAGCGCGCAACCGCGGCGCTCGGCGGCGGCGGGAACCTCAACTCGGCGTATTCGGCGGTCGCAAGCGTTCCCGGAGCGTACGTCGTTCCCAATCAAACCGGCTACTTCAGCACGGTTCACATCCGGGGCGGCGACTTCGACCAAGTGGGCTACGAATTCGACGGCGTCCCCGTCAACCGTTCGTTCGATAACTACCCGTCGGGCGCGGCCTCCTCGCTCGGCAACGCCGAAGTGCAAGTCTACACCGGCGCGAGCCCCGCGAACTCCGAAGGCCAGGGCCTCTCGGGATTCATCAACCAAGTCATCCGGACGGGGACATTCCCCGGCTCCGCCGACGGATCGCTGGGAATCGGCACGCCGACCTTCTACCATCGCGCGGCGATCGAGGTCGGGGGTGCGACCCCCGATCGCCTCTTCTCGTACTACATCGGCATCGCCGGACAAAACCAGGGCTTGCGCTCCGTCGACCAAGACAACGGTGCGAGCTACGACAACTTCCTGGGTGCGCCGCTGGCGCCTTTGACGACGGCGCAGAGCCCGCTCTACGCACAAGGCGGATACTTTCTCGGTCCGTTCAATTGGATGAGCTTCGCGCAGATCGCGTCGCGCGACGTAGTGATGAACTTTCACATCGGAATCCCGCACCACAACGATTCGGGGCGCGACGACATTCAGCTCCTCTGGGATAGCTCCTATCTTGACAACTCATTCTACAGCTCGAACAACGACGTGGCCTCGCCGCAATGTTCGTCGTCCTTGACTGGCGCGCAGTGCTGGGGTCAGATCAACCCGCTGGCCACGCTCGGCTTGGCGCCGAACCTGCCGGTCGGCTCGACGACCCCGTACGTCGACGGTCTGCAGTGGAACTGTAACAGCTCCATCGGCCAAACGTTCTCTCCCTCGCAGCTTACGACGATGGGCCCGGGCTGCACGTCGAAGTACTTTTACCCCTTCAGCTCGACCAACCGCCCGTGGTCGAACTTCTCCACCGGCGCGTCGTACGGATTCGTCCCCAACGCCGAGCGCGACTCCTCGCAGAATCAGCAGTCGATCGTCAAGGCTCAATACACCAAGAACTTTGGTTCGACTGCATTCTTCCGCATCTACGGATATACGTACTTCAGCACGTGGGATCTGGTCGGCCCGCAGTGCACCGCGTTCTTCTACCTCTGCCCGACGGCGCCCGACTACGAACTAAGCTCGCACACCCGTGGCGTCAGCGCTCAGTTCCAGGATCAGATCAACGCACAGAACTTGGTCAGCATCCAGGGATCGTACGTTACGGCCAGCACGATTCGCGACAACAACACCCAGATGTACAACAACTTTGCCGCTTTTGGCGGACCGAATCGCACCAACGCGGCGGTCGTCGTCAACTCCGCGGACCCTTATAGCGGATTTTGCTACGGTCCCACCGGCGGAAGTCCGGTGACGTGCAACCCGGGGCTGGGAGCGGCGCAGTTCGTTACCTGGGACCAGCTCTACCAGCCAAGTTCCTCGCCCAGCGGCCCGCCGGCGGCGCTTCCCGGGCGATGCGTCGACCCGCGCGTCCCCGGCAAGACCGCCTGTACCTACCTTTTGGCCGAGAACAGCCTTTACGCAACCTATAACAACGTACAGCCTAAGTTCGTCTCCGGATCGCTGACCGACCAGTACCGCCCCAACGATCGCATCCTCCTCAACGTCGGCGTCCGGCTCGACAGCTTTACTTTCAACGGCCTAAACGGAAACGTCAACAACAACGGCGGCATCGCGCGGCAGTTCTGGTACAATGCATACAACCAGGATACGTGCGTGAACCTCTTGACCGGCGTGCCGGTCGATAAGTCACAGCTGCCCACACCGTTGGCGCCGACGGCCCGGTGCCCGCAGGGATACTCCGGCTCGACCCTCCAGAACAAGGCGTTTCAGAGCTTTACCTTCAACGAGTGGCAGCCGCGCTTCAGCGGGACCTATACGGTCAATCCCGACACGGTGATTCGCGCTTCGTTCGGCCGGTTTACCGAGGCACCGAACGCGGCGTATGAAATCTACAACACGCTCGAGAACGACCTGCCGTTCGCGCTGCTCGGCCCGAACCTCTCGCCCTTCGGCCGCAATACGCCGGGACTTCCGGTTGCTCCGCCGACGTCATTGAACTACGATATCTCGTACGAGCAGCACCTCAAGGGCACCGATTGGTCGTTCAAGGTCACACCGTTCCTCCGGCAAACGCAGAACCAGATTCAAAACTTCTTCCTCAATCAGCAGACCGGATTCATCTCCGGTTTGAACGTGGGAAGCCAGCGCAGCGAAGGCTTCGAGATGCAGGTTCAGAAGGGCGACTTCTCGCGCAACGGCCTCTCCGGGCTGCTCTCGTTCACCTACACCAACTCGTACGTTCGCTACGGCATCCTGCCGAACGGAACGACGATCATCTCGCCGATCAACGTCACGATCTCGAACTACAACGCCTACACCAAGGGGTGCGCGAAGGGCGGAGCCGACGTGGGCAAGTCGCAGTTCGGCATTCCGCTCTGCGGTGCGACCAACGAAGGCGTCGCTGCAGCGCCATGCTACGTGAAAGGCGTTCCGGGTCCGTGTAGCGCGCCGGGTGCGGTCGTGAACCCGTACTGGAACGCACCGCCCCAGTCGATGCTCGATCCAGGGCAGAACTTTGCAACCTACGACATCTTCCCGGCCGGCATCGGCTCTTCGGTGAACGCGTTCGGATCGCCGTACTTCTCGGCGCTTGTCCTCAACTACCGGCACAACAAGCTCGCGCTCACGCCGTCGATGCAGTTCCAAGGCGGAAATAAGTACGGCGCTCCCGAGTCCTCGCCGGGTATCGATCCGGCCGACCCCGGCTGCTCGCCGTTGATGAGCTCGCATCGTTACGACGCCTCGGTCTGCCCGGCCAGCCTCGTGATTCCCAATCCTTTTACCGGCGTCTTCGACAATCTGGGATCGTTCACGCAGCCAAATCTGTTCATCTTCAACCTCCAAGCCGCGTACGATCTGACGCCGCGCATCAACATAACGGCGGTACTGGCGAACATCGTCAACACGTGCTGGGGCGGGACGAGCGCTCCGTGGACGTATAACGATCCGAACATCTGCTCGTACGGCGTCGTCGGCGGCGGCTTGATCCCGCCGGTCGGCAACGCGTTCAATCCGGCCGGCAGCGTCTCGGTCGCCAACGGAAAGAACGCGGCGACGATCGTTCAGAAGTTCCTACGCTACCCGTACCAACCGGCGCTCGGGCCGTTCCTGGTCTCGGGCTTGAACACGTCGATCAAGACCCCGTTCCAACTCTACATCACGGGGAATTTCAAGATCTAGGGAGCGAGCGACGATGCTATGCGCTGTAGCTCGGCGAGTGGAAACTCGCCGACCAGCGCGTAGCGCAGTGACTCGTCGGTCCACGTGAGCAGCGTCATCGAACCATCCTGCGCGTACTGCGCCTCCCGCCCGCCGACCGTGGTGGGTTCCGGGCGCAGACGCGTCATTTTGAGCGCCGACGTATCGGGATTCTCGAAGAGCGATAGGGTGCGCAGTCCGTCAGAGTAGAGCACGTGCAGCGTCCGCACGCCCTTGAACGTGAGCATGTTGCCTTCGACCGGCGAGAAGCCTTCGGGCAGCATCTTCGGCTCGCGGGTAGCGAAGCCGGCGCTGCGCACGACTCGGTCGGGGCTCATCGAAGGCTCGCCGAACGTCGGGCCCTGCACCATCGCGTACTCCTTGGGCAGCGCGAAGTCCGATTGCGGAAGCGCGTTCGGGTACTGCACCTCTTCGAAGCGCATCTCGCTGACGAGCGCGCCATCCGGCGCGAATTCCTGCTTGTCGAGTACGAGCTTGCTGCGCTGGTCGATCCGCACGAGCATCGTCAGGCGCCCGCTGTAGCGATTGGTCAGCGCGACGTCTATCGTCTGGCGGCCGTTGATGTCTTCCCCGGCTCGCGTGGAGGCGACGATAGTTCGCACGCAGCAACGCGAAGTTGTCGTTGAGGGCGGCCTGGTCACCGATCGCGTCGTTTCGCGTTTGGACGATGCGCCGGTGCTTGGGATCGATCGAAAAGTCCGTGTCGCCTCTCGAGACGATAGCGGCTCCCGAGAGCGCGGAGGGCGTGCTGTAGGTGCGCTTGGTAGAATCCGGCGCGCGGTGCTCGATGCGGTAAACCGACGCGTCCGCGTCGCTATCGCCAACCCGAACTACTTCGACGACCCCGGTGTACGATACGGTCGCCGGCGCCGAGAGCGCTTTGAGCATCAAGGTGTCGACCGGAGCCGGCGGCGTGCTTGGGCTCGCCGACGTACGGCTCCCCGCCAGCAAAACGAGTATCGCGACCGCGCTAGCGCGTTTCATCGGATGCCAGCGTCGGGGCGATCGTCGACTCCCCAGAGAACGGCGTCGTCGCAGTCAAAGCGGTGTGATTTTCGAGATAGGCGGCCGCGTCGATCGTCGGAGCGACCGGACGACGGTGCATCGCCGTCATTCCGACGTAGAGAACGAGCGCGAGCGCAGCCGCTGCCGGAAGAAGCACCACCGGGCGGAATCCCTCGCTCAAGCGGTGCCACAGCGAGCTTGCCAAAGGTTTCCGTTCGGTCGCGGTGCGGATGCCCGCAATAACCGAAGGCGGCAGCTCGCGCTCCTCGGCTCGCGCGTGAGCGCGCAAGACGTCACTGAGCGAGACTTCGGCCTCGTGCGCCTGCGAGCAAGGTACGCATCCAGCGAGATGCGCGTGCACGGCGGCGTCGTCGCCGGCGGCAAGCTCACCGTGGAGATAGTCGACGAGTTGTTCGTGAGTTAGATGCGTTTCGTTCATGATGAAGACTTCGAATAAAGACTGACGAGCTTGCGCAGCTGCCCACGAGCTCTGTGGAGCCGCGACCGGACGGTTCCGACCGAGCACCCTACGATCGTGCTGATCTCCTGATAACTGCACTCTTCGATATCGGCTAAGACCACGATCTGCCGCTGCTCGGCGGTCAGGCCTTCCAGCGCCTTGGAGACCGGTTCACTGAAGTAGCCTTCCATAAACTCCTCTATTGGCTGAACCGCGAGCGGGCGGGTGCTCCCAAAATCTTGACGCTCGTTGTCTTCCGGTATCTCTTCCTGATAACGTCCTTTACGGCGTCGAAGTTCGTCGCGGTGGAGATTCGTAACGATTCGGTAGATCCAAGAAAGGAAGGATGTCCCTGGTTTGAAGCTCCGCCACGCCCGATAGACGCGAATGAACGCATCTTGCGTGAGGTCGCGGGCGTCGGCTTCGTTGCGCGTCAGCCGGTAGGCGTAATTATAGGTAGCCTTGCCGTACTGCTCGAGGGCGCGCTCGAGGAAAGCCGTCTGCTCCGGCGTCGTTCCTTCGACGGGCTTCCGTAGCGCGCTCATCTCGGCGGGTTTGCTTCCTTGCTCCGCTCGGAAGCTCCGCTATGCGTGCTTGCCCCACAGCAGACGCGCCACGACCCAGAGACCCCCCACCGCGCCAAGCGTAAAAAGCGTGAAGAGCGAGAGCTCGAGGAGCGCGATGCCGGCGAACTCGCTGCCGCCGCAGATCGCGATAGCGTCGGCGATCAGCGCGAGCTTGAAGCGCTCGAACGGATTGCTTGCCAGACCCGCAACGGCTTGCGCCTGCGCGATTACCGCCTGAGGGTCCCAGGCCCCCGTCTCGACGATGTCGGCGACGCGCCCCTGCGGCGTTACGATAAAGAGCTTGTCGTCATGGATAAAGTTTGATTCGCTGACCCGCATCGAGCTGATCCGGAACTCGTCGAGCAAATGCTGGATTACCGAGCCCTCGCCGGTGAGGAGCGTCCAGCTTTGAGCGTTCCGCTCGAAGGCGGTGCCGTACTGGCGCAGTACTGCCGGGGAGTCGTACTGCGGATCGAGCGTGATCTCCGCGAGGGCGAACCGGTTCGGGTCGAGATGCGCTTGCAGGTAGGCGAACTTGCTGGTGATCGCCGGACAGAGCGTGCGATCCGGGCAGCGCGTGAAGACGAACGAGAGCAGCAGTACTTTCCGAGCGAAGGCCCGGTTGAGCTGCACGAGACGTCCGTCTTGATCTACAAGCAATGCCGCGGGTAACGGGCTGCCGATCTCGACGGGCACGATCCGTCCCGGATCTGGAAGGCCGGGCGCGAACGGCGCCGCGGCGATTGGGTCGAGCAGTGCCGGCGGATCGCTCGACGCGTCGAGAAAGGCATCAATGCCGGTGCCGGCGCGAAACGACAAGGCCGGTTCGAGCCGATACCGGCGGATCCGCGCGGGGAAGGTTTTCGTTATCCGGTCGGTGCGGACGATCGCCGAACGATCGGGGAGCGTATCGAGCACGATCCCATGCACGGGAATCACCGAGAGGACGGCGGCTAGGACCGCCTGCGCGATCATAGAGCTATTGTACGACGATTCGGCCAGGGGTTCGGTATGGCAGAGGTCAACGAATTGCACGATGGACGTTGCGGTGCTGCTGATTCGCCTGCTTTTAGGCGGGTTGCTGCTGGCTGCGGGGGCGCTCAAGGTTGGGCACCCGGCTGAGCTGGCGGCAACCATTGCCGCCTTCCGGCTTCTTCCGGCGGCGATCGCGGGGCCGCTCGCGGTCGCCCTGCCGTACCTCGAGCTGCTGCTCGGACTCTATCTCGTCGCCGGCCTCTTCACGCGCGTCGTCGCCATCGTCGTCGCGGTGCAGTTCGTCCTCTACGCCGGAGCGATCGCTTCGGCGGTGTTGCGTCACATTCAGGCGAGCTGCGGCTGCTTTGGACCCACCGATTCGAGCGTCGCAGACTGGCCCCACGTCGCCTTCGATCTCTCGCTCGCGGTTGCGAGCCTCTTCGTTGCCTACGGTGCACCCGGCGCGCTCGCCTTGGACCGGAGGTTACGCAGAGCATGAGCCGGAGCGGGCTTGCCATCGTAACGCTGGTCGTCGTCGGCGCGATCGCGGTATGTGCGGTGATCTTCTATCTCTTCGGTCCGGGGCACGGACGCGTGCAGACCGCATCGCAATCGCCGATCGTCGGCAAGGCTCAAGTGGGACAGCCGGCGCCGGCGTTCGTCGTCGCGACGACCGCCGGGCTCTTCGACCTGAGCAAAACCGATAAACCGGTCTTCCTCGAAGTCTTTGCAACGTGGTGCCCGCACTGTCAGCGAATGACCGCCGTCGTAGACAAGCTCTATCGCAAACATAGCCCGGCTGTCGCGTTCGTCGGCGTCTCGGGAAGCGACACGGCGATGGACGGAACGTCGGCATCGTCGGAGGTCGACGTGCTCGATTGGGTGCGCCGCTTTAACGTTCTTTATCCGGTCGCCTACGATCCAATCCTCAACGTCGCGAATCTCTATCTCCAGGGCGGATTCCCGACCTTCGCGGTAATCGGCAAGGATAAGAAGGTGCTATATCTCAATAGCGGCGAGCTCTCATTTCACGAGCTCGATGCCGCGATCGGTAAAGCCCTGCGCTAATCTCCCGACGGGAAGGTGTAGTTCGGAGGTGCGACCGTCGGCGTGCCGACCTCCAAAACGATTTGCTGGTGCGCTCCTAACGGAATCGCGTGAAGGTCGCCATCGTACTTCTCGCCGTTGACGTAGGCCGTCACCGGACCCTTGAGTCCCGCGACT
The DNA here is from genome assembly GCA_963739845.1 of Vulcanimicrobiota bacterium. Lineage (GTDB taxonomy): Bacteria > Vulcanimicrobiota > Vulcanimicrobiia > Vulcanimicrobiales > Vulcanimicrobiaceae > Cybelea. The sequence goes on from CAVUBQ010000002.1 coordinate 1,837,135, forward strand.
CCTTGTGGACCAAGCGGCTGACCCCAGATGTCGAAGAGCATCCCCAGGGTGTAGCGACCGCCTTGCGGGGGCGAGATCTCCGGCGCTTCGAGATGGATGATTCCGCTGCCGTCATGGGTGTGAATCCAGTAGAGACACCCGCCGGCTAGGTTCGGCGCCAACCCGATGTACTGCGGAATCTGTATCTGCTTGCCATTGTAGAAGATCGCGAGATGACTGTGAACGTGGTACGTTCCGTACTCCATCGTTCCGCAGCCGATTCCGTCGACCGTCTTACCGTGACCGCCCTGCGGCGTGCCGGGAAACTTCCCTTTGAAGTACTTGGTTCCCAGGTTGGCACCATCGGCGAGCTGGATCGGTTTCGTGCTGGCGTTCGGTCCCGGCGTCGGCGTCGCCATCGCCGCGTCCATCGCGCGCTTCTGCTGCCAGTTGAAGAGGAGAAAGACGACGATTAGCGCGACGACGGCAACGCCAACGCCGATATAGACGGCCCGCATCGGGTCGCGGCGCGGGGGAGGAGCGGCGCCGCCGCGGTCGTGGCGGCGACGTTCGGCGCGGGAAGGCTGTGGCATCAAATCCCTTCTACGATGGAGCTTTCAGAGGTGCGGCAACCGGAGCGTCCGCAACTTCGAGCGGCCGCTGCGGCACCAAATAGTTGACGACGTAGTCGGTAACGGCATCGGCGAGCGGCGTAGCCGGCCGGTCGTATCCGGCCGCGCGCAAGCGTTGCGTTCGCGCGCACGTATAGTACTGATACTTTCCACGCAAGTGCGCTGGCATCTCCACGAACTCGATCTTCTCGGGCAGCTCGAGCGCGCGGAAGATCGGGCCGACGAGGTCGAGCCACGTGTGCGCCGTACCGGAGCCGATGTTGAACAGACCGCTTGCACTCGATTCGGCCAAGAAGAGCGTCATCTCGACGGCGTCCTTGACATAGATGAAATCGCGCTGCTGCTCGCCGTCGCGATATTCGGGACGATAGCTTTTGAAGAGCCGGACCCGGCCGGACTCGCGAATCTGTTCGTACGCCTTCTGCACGATGCTGCGCATCTCGCCTTTATGGTCTTCGTTGGGGCCGAAGACGTTGAAGTACTTCAGGCCGCACATGCGCTCGTCGAGACGCGTCCGCTTTGCGTAGAGATCGAAGAGCTGCTTGGAGTAGGCATAAGCGTTGAGCGGTCGCAGCGTAGCGAGGTCGGCTTCGTCGGAGAGATCCGCTTCGAGCGCTCCGTAGGTCGCGGCCGACGAGGCGTAGACGAGCCGCGCACCCTGCTCGACGGCCCAGTGCGCGAGGCTCTTGGTGTACTCGTAGTTGTTACGCAGCAGATAATCGGCGTCGGTCTCGGTCGTCGAGGAGCACGCCCCGAGATGGAAGACGGTTGCCACCTCTCCGAAGGGGTTGCCGTCTCTCGTTCGGGCGACAAACTCGTCGGCGTCGACGTAGTCGGCGAAACGCAGGGGAACGAGGTGCTTCCACTTTTCCGAGCGGTCTAAGCGATCGACCACCAGGATGTCGTCCAGGCCTCGACGGTTCAAAGACCAAATGACGGCGCTGCCAATCAGGCCGGCGCCCCCGGTGACGACGATTCGTCCGCTGCCAAGGTCGTGCATCGCCTGCCTCCTTTGGGTCCGCGCAGGCAAGGCTCCTCGTACCGAAGGATCGCCGTCCAACATCTGCGAATCATTCGCAAGTAATGTCTCGCCGGCATGCCCTTTTGCTCTATTTCGCCCTGTCGGTGCCCTTCGGGGTCGGGGTTCATCTTGGATCGGAGTTCGCGGGGCTTGGGCGGGACGCAGACGATTTGGCATTCTCGCCGCTGCACGGCTATCTGGGGATCATGGCGCTCCTTTCGCTTGGCATCTTCATGGTTGCCGGCGGGCTCTTCCCTCGCGCCGCCGAGCGCCGCCGCCGCCTCCAGTTGCTGGCTGCGGCTCTTCCTTTCGCGGGGCGCGGGCCGGGATTCTTCGCCTTTTCTACCGCGCTGCAGTTCGCGTTCTTCGTTGTCACGCAACTTGGTGAAGGGTGCCCGCTCTGCAAGGGTGACGTCCTCGTCGGAGTTGGAGCGGCTCTACTCGCAAGTCTTGCCGGTTCCTTGGTTCTGATCGCGCTCCGCAAACGCATCGCGCGCATCGTTTCGGAGCTCTCCTATTCTCGCGATCGAGCACCGCACGCGGCGATTTTGGGGCGGCGTCCGCGGCACGCCGCTCGGCCCGTTTCGTCGGTCTATTCGACGTTCGCCGCGACGTTGGGCAACCGGCCTCCTCCGCTCCGCGCCTAGTCGAACACGCCCGCGCTGGCGGGCTTTCCCCTCGTCTTTTCGCTAGGAGCATCATGAAGTTCTCGCGTCACAGCGTCGCGTGCGCATTGTGCGTCGCCGCCTTTACGGTTTCGTTCCCCACCGCAGCGTCCGCCCAGGTCATCTTTCTTGCGGGCACCGTCGTTGACGATGCCGGGCACCCGGTCGCCGGCGCCACCGTCCGTGTCGCGGGCGCAAACATCACGCTGACCAAGACGACCGACGAACGCGGTCGATTCTCGTTCCAGACGCTGACCATCGGACGCTATTGGCTGACCGCCGTCGAGGGCGCGCTTCGCGCCGAAGAGCCAATCGATTTGACCTCGGGTGGCCTCACGGTGCTGGTTACGTTGAGTCCACTCCGAACGATCGGTCAAGTCGCAGCGGCCGGCAGCGGCCCGGTGACCCGCAAGTCCGGCACGGACGTGTCGATCGACGCTGCTCAACTCGCTCGCTTGCCGACGGGATCGAGCCTGGCGGGAATTCTGACGCAGATGCCCTCCGCGGCACTTGGCTCGAACGGGCAGATTCACGTGAACGGCGATCATAACGGCTTGAACTACTACATCGATGGGGTGCAGGTCCCGGCAAACTTGAACCGTGTGCTGGGAACCGAGATCGACCCGTCCGACATCGGCTACTTGGATTTGCTCGAAGGTGCCTACCCGGCCCAGTATGGAGACAAGTTTGCGGCGGTGCTGAACATCGGTACGAAGGCGAATGCAGGCGTTGCCGGATATGACGCCTCTGCCGCGGGCGGCTCGTTCAATACCTATCAAGGGACGTTCTCCGCGCACACGCCGCTCGGCGCGCAAGGCGGATCGCTGACGTTCTCTACGTTTCTCGGGCAGAATAGCTGGGGAATCGATCCGTCGGTGCTCAACCCCGTTCACAACGCAAGCAGCGACTCGAACTTCTTCCTTCGAGCAAGCCTGCCGGTTGCGGGGGCCGACACCGTCAACTTCGACCTGATCCACTCGCTGGCTACGTTTCAGATTCCACCCGACACCAATCTCGGCGTGCCGTCGAGCACCGACGATAACGAGTATCAGAGCGACACGTTCGCGGCGCTGCAATACCGGCATGCAATCGGCGACCGAGGCTCCATCCAGTTCGGTCCGTCGGTGAAGATATCCAACATCCTTGACACCAACGACCTGGAGAACGATTTGGCCGCTGGCGGCTCCCCGCCGCCATCCGGGCAGATCAACTGCATCGATTTCACCGACTGCGTTTTTTCGGTCTACGCAAATCGCACGGCGCGCGACTACCGTTTCAATGTCGATTATGCGATTCAGTCTCCGCACCACGTGCTTCGTGCCGGTGCGCTCTACGATGCGGCGACAGTCTTTAAAAACTACGTCATCACTATCCAGCCCTATAGCGCGCTCAATCCCGACGGTACGTTCACCGCAGTCGACGATTCCCCGAACGTCGGCCATCAAGAGGAGGCCTACGTCCAAGACTCGTGGACGATGGGGCATAACTACGAGCTCGACTACGGACTTCGGTTGGACGCCTTTCAAATATTCTCGACGAACTTCGACCAAGGCTTTTCGCAGATCAGCCCGCGCGTCAAGTTTACTCGATTTTTTGGAAAGCGCGCGAGCCTGTACGCGTACTACGGGCGGCTCTTCGTTCCGTTTTCGTTCGAAAATGTCAATCCCGTGACCGCGGCCGCTCTGTACTACGCGCCGCCGCCTGACACGTTCGATCTCAAACCCCAGCGCGACTCACTCTACGAGGCAGGCGGGCATCTTCCGCTCGGCGCGTTCGATCTGGGCCTGCGCGTCATGCATAAAGTCTCGACCGACTGGATCGACGATACCCAGGTCGGTGATACGAATCTGCACCAAGACATCAATTTTCCCATCGGTCGCGTCGATGCGCAATCGCTCTATGCGCAGGAGAACCTCCCCCGCAACGGCCGCGCTTACGCGTCGGTGACGCATAGCGTCGCGCAAAATTCGTTGATCTGCCAGACGAATCTCTTGCAGAATTGCACCCTCGGCGGATACTTAACCGGCCCTTCCGGCGGGCTAATTCCGTATTACGTCGCTCCCGGCGGCCCGCTCGTCCAGGCCGATCACGATCAGCATTGGGACGCCGCCGCAGGTTGGCTCGTTAACGACCTCCATGGCGGCTGGTTCTCGATCAACGCAGAATACGGCAGCGGCCTCTCGTTCGGAGATCCTGCCCAGATCGCGCCGGGACCTCCGCCGTATGCCTATGCGGCAGATCCGGCCTGCTCTACGAACGATGCGGTAAACTGCAAAGTGCCTCCGCATCTCGTCTTCAACGTGGAGAAGGGAGTGAGCATCGGTTCGCACGTTACGGTGGCCGTATCGGTTTTGAACCTTCTCAACGATCGGTATGCCATCACGCTCGACAACTCGCTCCAAGGCACGCACTACGCCCGCCCGCGCGCGATCCTTCTGCAGGTCAACGCCAAACAGTAACGAGGATTGCTTAAAACGGCACACCGAGGCGCAGCAGATACGTGCGGCCATTGGCGATCTGGGTCGTGTTGAAGCCGTTGGCGACCTTGATGACGTATTGATCGTTGAACAGATTCGTTACGATGAGCTGCAGGCCCAGGCCCCTATCCTGGCCGGCGCGTCCGGGCGTCAAGTTCCGGCCGGCTGCGAGGTCGAACGTCGTGTGCGCGGGGAGGCGTCCGCTCAGATTCGCATTGGCGCTCTCGAAGGCGACCGGAAAACCGCTGCCATAGTTGCCCTGCAGCGTCGTGAACCACTCGCGGTTCTTTCCGAAGAGCCAGGTGTACGCTCCGCTCGAGACGACCGTCTCGTCGTGGTCCTCCGGCGACAACTGCGCCGTACACGAAACGCCAGGCTGGTTGGCATTCGGCGGAAAGAGAAAGGTAGCTCCTGAGACGCATGCTGCCAGCGCTGCCGAGTACGTCATCGTAAACCACCACTGATCGCCGTTCGACAAGCGATCCTGGAGGCGCATCTCGGCGCCGTTATTTACTCCGATCGCGTTGTTGAAAACCGCGAAGAGCGGTGTGTTCAGCAGCTGCGTCGTGTCGAGAATGTTAACGACCGTCCTTCTGAAGATGTTGAGCGATCCGGTGAACTGCGGATTGAACGCGTACTCCCACCCCGTCTCGAAGTAGGCGTCGCGTTCCGGCTGTAAATTGTAAATGGGGACCCCAGTACAACCTTGAAGGATCACGCAATCCTGACGAACGTCCTCGAGAAGCGGCGCCGCGTAGAAGCGGCCGTAGAAAGCGTGGAACGTGTTCTTTCCGCCATCCCAAAGATTGAGACCGAGGCGCGGGCTGAACATCGACCCGCTGGTATAGCCGGTCGAATGATCGTACCGCAGTCCGTAGTTGAACAAGACGTTATTTGAGATGTGCCAGCTGTCTTCTGCGTAGATGCCGATTTGCGACCCGGCTTGAGCCTGTTCGGGCGCAGCCACGAGATAGTACGGCTGGTCGTGCGTTCCCGATGAGGCGCCGCAGCCTTGCTCGTAGTAGCACGCGAACGCCTGGCTCGCGAGAAGGTTCTCACGGTTAACGTCCGCACCGATCTTCCAAGCGTGATTCCCGGTGGCCCTGAAGTCGGACATTCGCAGACCGACGTAACTCGCGTACGTGTTCGAGAGGAGACCGACGTTGTGGAGTTGCCCCGACCCGTCATCGGGTGCGCTGCAGGTCGCGCAGATAGCACCCGAGCTGAAGTCCGGCGTTTCGCCGATGACGTCGTTGGGGAGGTCCCCGTCGTAGTTGATTCTCGTCGAGCGCCACCACGGAATGATTTGTAGAACGCCGTTGCCGTCTTTCGAGGTCAATGTGTAGTTCAAGTTGGAGAAACGATCGTATTCGCGCTGTACGTCGTCGGTGCCGGCGGGCGTGAAGATCGGATCGAACGGGTTATTTGGATCGATGTTGATCGGGATCTGAAACTGGGCGAACTGATTGGAATAATCGAAGGCCAACGAGCTGCGCGGCGTTGAGCTGTGTGATAAATCGGAAGAACTGGTCGCTCTGCGATGAGTTGTCGTGAATCGCCAAGAACGTCGGCGCGTCGAGACCGCGCGCGTTGCTCTGCGTGTTGGCATCGAGGAAGGCCTCGCTCGAGCCGAATCGCGAGGCCACCTCGAGTTGGCCGACTCCTTGATCCTGATTGCCGAACCCGCCGGTAACGACGCCGTAGACGCCGGGCGGCACGTCGGTCGGACGACTGCTTATGATGTTGACGACGCCGCCCATCCGGTCGCCGCCGAATTCGGCTGGGATCGCACCGGTGTAGACCTCCAGCGAGTCGATGATCTTAGGATCGATGATCTCGGCGAAGTTCGAGGTCGTCGCCAAGGGCAGCGGCGCGCCATCGATGTTATAGCTGACACCATGGAAGCCATTGATAACCGGCTCGTTGTATGAAAAAGGGACGACGCCAGGTAGCGTCGCGAGCGTTTGATCGAGGCTGTTCTGCACTGGAGAGGTTTGGATCTGCGATCGCAGGATCTGGTGCACCGAGGGCGGGTAACTACTCACGCCGGCGTGCGCGGTTACCGCGGTTTGCGCGATCTGCTTGAGCTCGGTCGAGAGCGGCAGGTTAACGGTCGCAACCGATCCGCTGGTTACCGTTAACGTAATGTGGAGCGGCGTGATTCCAGGCACGCTCGCCGTTAGCGTGTAACCGCCAAATGGTACTTGAGAGAAGACGTACCCACCGTTCGAGGTTGTCTTCGTTTTAAAGAGCGAGCCTTCGCCCTCGAGCGTAACGCTCACGCCGGACGCCGCCTTGCCGTCGATTGTCACGGTTCCGCGAACCAGCCCGTTCACGGCGGCAACGGCAGGGAGCGCATATGCAAAGAGTACGAACGCGGCGACGAGCGCCGCAAGATAACGCGACATGGTCCTCCTCCAGTTGAGGGAAAGGGTGCGATCGGGGCGCGCCTAGGCGCGAAGGGCGATCGCGATCGGAGGAGGACGGGCGAAGCGGCGGCGCACCCAAAGGGCGCGGCGTGCGATTGGCGCCGTGCGCCGAAGAGGGGTCCACGGGATGAGACGCTGGGCGAACGCGGCGCGGACGATCGCGATCGCTAGGCGTGCGAGCGCGCGAACGAAAAATCCAGCAAGGCGCGCGACCAGCCACGAGACCGCGGCGAGGCAGACCAGGACGATCCACGGGGCCGCACCACTGTGGTGGGGTTCGACCCACTCAGCCAGCCCAAACCAGATAGCGGCACTAGCGGCGAGGCCGCCCCAACCTGGGAGGCGATCGTGGAGACGAGCCGCCAGGATGCTGCCGTCCGAGAGGCTCCGCGCCCCGCTCCAGGCCAGCAGGCCAAAGGCGACCAACAGCCCGACAGCGCCGGCAACGGCTGCCTGCAAGAGCAGCCCGTGGTAGGCTCCGCCCTCGAGGTGGCCGCCGCGGTAGAGAGCGGCATGGGCGACCAGCGAGGTTAGCAAGCCAAGGGCGAGTGCGCCCGGAACCTTCCGGAGGGTCACGGCGGTCTCTTTCTAGGCGGGGACGAGGGGAGACCTGGAGGCCGTGTCGTACTGACCCTGCCCCTTGGCGTTCGTTGCCCTTGCGGGATTAGGAGCTGCGAGAGAAGAGCCTTGTGATGAGCACAGGAGTACGCGTCGAAAATGCCGATACCGTGAGTTTGGTCTGCGCGCTTCTCGTGCGCTTTCCCGAACTTACGTCGATTCGTTCCGGGCCGGCCGATCGCACGGTCCGTCTCACCTTTGCGATTCGCAAACGCGTCAACCGGGCTGCGCAGTCGAAGCTCGTCGAAGCGCTCGAGGATCACATCCGCAGTTTCGTCGCGCTCGGCGGGGACGAGCCGGCCATCCTTGAGATCGAGTGCGAAGGCGATCGGACGATGACCTTCATCCACATCAGCCGCGACCTCGAGAGCTTTACTAAGGAAGAGCTGGACCTGCAAGTCGGTCTCCTGCGCGACCGCTGCGGCGAGGCGCTCGTGCGAAGCCCCCATCCCGACGACCACCTCGAGGTCGATCCGGCCGCAGAGGATGAGGCGGCACTCTACGCCGTTGAGGCGCTGCGCGACCCTGCGCAGTCGAAGAGTTTGGTCGGGTTTAGAGAAGAAAAGCGCGTGCTCGTCTACTTCCTAAAATCTCAAAAGAAAGCGAAGGCGTCGGCTCGCCGATAGAAACCCGGCCCCTCAATCTGCTGCTGATCGGGGACGTCGTCGGTTCTCCCGGACGCGAGGCACTCAAGCGGTGCGTCTTGCTGTTGCGGGAGCAGCACCAGGTTCACGCATGCATTGCCAACGGCGAAAACGCCGCGGGTGGTTTCGGCTTGACCGGTCAGACGGCCGAAGATATGTTCGAGAGCGGCGTGGACTTCATCACCGGCGGCAATCACATCTTCGACAAGCGCGACTTCGCCGGATACCTCGAGAACAGCGATCGAGTGATACGCCCGGCCAACTACCCTCCGTCGGTCCCAGGCCGCGGTGCGGCCACCTTTACCGTCAGCGGCGTCACGATTGGGGTCCTCAACCTGATGGGGCGGACGTTCATGCCGCCCATCGACGACCCATTTCGCTGCGCCGACGCGCTGATCGACGGCCTGCGCGAGCGCACCCCGATCGTGATCGTGGACGTCCACGCCGAGGCTACCTCGGAGAAGATCGCGCTCGGGCGCTATCTCGACGGCCGCGCCTCGTGCGTCTTCGGCACGCACACGCACGTGCAGACTGCCGACGAACGGATTCTGCCCGGCGGCACGGCGTTCATCAGCGACCTCGGAATGACCGGCCCGGCCGAGGGCATTATCGGAATGGACCAAGGCGCCGTCCTCGACCGCTTCCTCACCGGCCTCTCCGAACGCTTCAGCGTGCAGAAGAGCGGAAGCAAACAGCTCTGCGGTGCGGTGGTGACGATCGATTCGGTCTCCGGCAAGGCGCTCGAGATCAAGCGCATCTTCCTTAAAGGTATCGCTTGAACGCGGGTACGCCGCTAAAGGTCTCGGCAAAGAGCAACCCGAACGCGGTCGCCGGCGCGTTGGCCGCCGCGCTGCGGGCGCGGGAGTCTGCCGAACTGCAGGCGGTTGGAGCCGGGGCCATCAATCAGGCGATCAAAGCGGTGGCGATTGCCCGCAGCTACTTGCGTGGCAGTAAGCTCGATGTGGTTTGCACGCCATCATTCGTAGCCGTCGAAATCGGGGAGAGCGAGCGCACCGGCATATCGCTGCTCGTCGAGCGGCGAACTCGAGAGGAGAAGGTTTCCGACATTGAAGGTTGATCTGCATTCGCACACGCGGATGAGCGACGGAACGCTCAGTCCCCAAGAGCTGGCTGATTTCATGGGTGAGCGCGAGGTCGAGGTCTTTTCGATCTCCGATCACGACACGCTGGCGGCGTACGGGGCCTTCGAGCCTGCGCCGGGAGCGCGCGTCATCACCGGGATCGAGATCAACACAACCTGGCGCGAGAACGAGGTCCACGTTCTTGGCTACGGCGTGCCGTTAGAGGACTCGCCGATTACCGCCCTACTCGCCTACAACCGGGACCAGCGCCGCACTCGCGCCGAGACGATGGTCGAGCGCCTTCGTGCCGCCGGGTACGCGATTACGCTCGACGACGTGCTTCGCGAGTCGGGCGGGGCGCTCTCGATCGGACGCCCTCACGTCGCCAAGGCGCTCGTTCATCTGGGCATTGTGGATAGCGTTGACGCCGCCTTCCGCGAGGCGCTCAAGCGCGGCAAGCCCGGATACGTTCCGCAGATCTATACCACGCCCGAGCACGCGATCGAGACGATCGCTGCGGCGGGCGGCATTCCGGTGCTCGCCCATCCCGGGCGGCTCAAGGACCGAGTGCTGATCGACGAGCTGGTCGACCGCGGGCTGCGCGGCCTCGAAGTCTTCTATCCGTTACACAGTGAGGACGACACGCGGGAGTTTAAGGAGACGGCCAAGCGTTACGGTTTGGTAATGACGGCGGGCATGGACTTTCACGACATCCGCTACCACACTGCCGGCGTCGGCATGGACGTGGATGAAGAAGACCTGCGGCCCTTCTTCGATCTCGTCGGAGCTTTGGTCTAGCCTTCGCGCGCTAGACGTTCGGCAACCGCCGCTCGAATGCGTTCGAGCGCGGCGGTAGCCTCTTCCTCAATAGCTTGCAGCCGCGTCTCTTGCGGGCCGATCTTCTCGCGATCGCGCATGAAGCGGTGATTGACGCGTACGTTGTACGCAGCTCCCTCGAGCGCCGCATAAGCGAACTCGGCGGCGCAACCCACGTCGCTGGCGAGGCCACTGCCCGATATTTCGAGCGATCGTTCGGATAGCCGGAGAACCTCGGCAGCGAGACCGGCCGCGTGGAGCGGCTCTCGCGCGGCCAGGTCGAGCGCCGCATCGAGCGCGCGCCGGCGTGCCTCGCGCTCGGCGTCGTCGCCCTTCGGCAACGCCTGCGCGGCGACGACGCGGCTGAAAGCACCCTCGTCGCGGAGGCGCGCTTGCGCCAACTCGACGCGCAAGGCATCGGCACGCTGCGCGGTCTCTTGGGCTAGGCGTTGCCGCTCAGGCTCGTTAACGCTGCGGCCGCCGATTCGCGCGACCATAGCGACGAGCGCGGCGCCGAGCGCGCCGACGATCGTCCCGGCACTGCCGCCACCTGGAACGGGATCACTCGATGCCAGACGTTGGAGGTACGAGTCGAGCGTTTCCACGCTCGTTGGATTGGCTACTCTACGCGATAAACCTGACCGGTTTGCGACCCTTCGATGCTTTTCGAGAAAGCCAGGGCGACGCGCTTGGCCGAGACCGGTTCGTACCCGCGGAAGTACGGCCCGTACGCGTCCATCGATTCTTCGAGAACCGTTGGGCTCACCGCGTTGATGCGCTGACCTGGAAGTTCGACTGCCGCGGCGCGGACGAAGCTTTCGATCGCCCCGTTCACCGTTGAGGCGGAGGCTCCGAAGCGAATGGGATCGCGCGAAAGAACGCCGGAGATGAGGGTGAACGATCCGCCGGGCTCCACGAACTCGCGGCCGGCGAGGACGAGATGAACTTGGCCCATCAGCTTGTCGCGCAACCCAATGTCGAACTCGCGCGGCGTCATCGCTTCGAGCGGGCCGAAATGCACGCTGCCCGCGGCGCAGGCCACCGCCCCAACCTTCCCGACGGCGGCGAACAGACCGCGGACGCTCTCGAGGTCGGTGATGTCGACGCGAACGTCGCCGCTGGCGCGGCCGGCGGTGACGATCTCATGCCGCGCCGAGAGCTCCGTGGCGACGGCCCGTCCGATGGTGCCATTCGCACCGACGATCAATATTCTCACAATGAATCTGGAACCCCATGCCCGGTTTGGCAAGTTGCAGGGCCTAGGAGGGCTCAAAGCGACCGCTGCGCCCGTGCTGCGACGTTAGTCCGGTATCGAGCGCCGGAGGTGGCGTATGATCCGGCGAAGTGTCGGCTACCTTTCCCAAGACAGGAGATTCAAGAGTGCCCGTTATGGTAGAGGGCGACGTCAAGGACCGCGGACTCGCGGACGCCGGGCGCGCCCGCATTGCCTGGTCCGGCGCCTACATGCCCGTGCTCGCGCAGATTCGCGATCGCTTTGAGATCGAGAAACCGCTGCAGGGTGTGCGCATCGGCGCTTGCCTTCACGTCACCACCGAGACCGCCAATCTCATGCTCGCGCTCCAGGCGGGCGGTGCGCAGCTCGCGCTCTGCGCGAGCAATCCGCTTTCGACCCAAGACGACGTAGCGGCGGCCCTCTGCGATTACGGCATTCCGACCTTCTCGATAAAAGGCGAAGACCACGCCACATATTACGCGCACATTGAGTCGGTGATCGCGACCAAACCACAGATATCGATGGACGATGGCTGCGATCTGGTCACGACCATCTTCACCAAGCACCGGCATCAGCTCGCCGAGATGATCGGCGGATGCGAGGAGACGACGACCGGCGTGATCCGCCTCAAGGCGATGCAACGCGATGGCGTGCTTCCTTACCCGGTGATCGCGGTCAACAACGCGCAGACCAAGTATATGTTCGACAACCGCTACGGCACCGGCCAGTCGACTCTGGACGGAATCGTCCGCGCGACCAACGTCTTGCTGGCCGGCCGCACCCTGGTCGTCATCGGGTACGGTTGGTGCGGTCGCGGCATCGCTTCGCGGGCGTCCGGAATGGGCGCGCACGTCGTCGTCGCCGAAGTCGACCCGCGCAAGGCGATCGAGGCGGTGATGGATGGCTACCGCGTGATGCCGATGAGCGACGCGGCCAAGATCGGGGACGTCTTCGTCACGGTCACCGGCAACTACCACGTCATCCGTGAAGAACATTTCAAACTCATGAAGGACGGCGCGATCGTCTGCAACTCGGGGCACTTCAACGACGAGCTCGACCTCGAGGCAATCCGGCGCATTGCGCGCGGCAAGAGCGAGCCGCGTGCGTTCGTAGAGCAGTTCGAGATGCACGACGGACGAAAGATCTGCATCCTCGCCGACGGTCGTTTGGTAAATCTCGCCGCGGCCGAAGGGCATCCGGCCTCGGTCATGGATATGTCGTTCGCAAATCAGGCGCTGGCGACGGCGTATCTCGCTAGCCACTATGAAGCTCTCGAAAAGAGAGTCTACGACGTTCCGATCGAGATCGACGAGGAGGTCGCGACGCTCAAGCTTTCCTCGATGGGGATCGAGATCGACACGCTCACCCCAGAGCAGGTTAAGTACATCGCCTCGTGGAGCGAAGGAACGTAATGGCCTACAAGCGGCTCTTTACCAGCGAGTCGGTGACCGAGGGTCATCCCGACAAGCTCGCCGACCAGATATCCGATGCCGTGCTCGATGCCCTTATCGCCGAGGATCCGTATTCGCGCGTCGCCGTCGAGACGTTCGCGATTACCGGTCAGATTCACATCGCCGGCGAGGTAACTACCAAGACCTACGTCGATATCCCCAAGCTCGCGCGCGAAACGGTACGCGACGTCGGCTACACTCGGTCGGCGATCGGCTTCGACGCGGAGACGTGCGGCGTGAGCGTTTCGATCGACGAGCAATCTCCCGACATCGCGCTCGGTGTCGACCGCTCGCTCGAAGCGAAAGCCGGCGACAAGGACGAGTTCGAGCTAATCGGCGCCGGCGACCAAGGGATGATGTTCGGCTACGCGTGCCGCGAGACCGAAGAACTGATGCCGCTGCCGATCGTGCTGGCGCACAACCTCACGCGGCATCTCGCAGCGGTGCGTAGAAACGGAGATATTCCTTACCTGCGTCCCGACGGCAAATCGCAAGTCACCGTCGAGTACGAGGGTGACCGCCCGCTGCGCATCGAGGCCGTCGTGCTTTCGACGCAGCACGACCCGGAGATTCCGCTCGAAGAGATTCGTCGCGAGATCACCGAGCGCGTGATCGATCACGTCCTGCCGGTCGCGCTGCACGACAAACACACGCGCGTCTACGTCAATCCGACGGGCCGGTTCGTAGTCGGAGGGCCGAAAGGCGACGCCGGCCTGACCGGCCGCAAGATCATCGCCGACACTTACGGCGGCATGGCGCGGCACGGCGGCGGCGCGTTCTCCGGAAAGGATCCGACCAAGGTCGATCGTTCGGGCGCGTATGCGGCGCGCTGGGTCGCCAAGAACGTCGTGGCAGCCGGACTCGCCGACCGCTGCGAGGTGCAGGTCGCCTACGCGATCGGCGTCGCGCACCCAATGAGCGTCTTCGTCGAAACGTTCGGAACCGCGAAGCTGCCCGAGGATCGAATCGCTAAGGCCGTGACCCAGGTCTTCGATCTCCGTCCGGCGGCGATCATCCACCATCTCAACTTGCGGCGCCCAATTTACAAGCAGACGGCGTCGTACGGCCATTTCGGCCGCCCCGAGCTCGATCTTCCGTGGGAGCGTACCGATCGCGTCGATGCGCTTCGCGAAGCCGCTTCGTTTAATGGAGATCAACTGCGTGTACCTAACTTCGCAAGCTAGGCCTTTTGCGGCCATCGCTCTTCTAGCGTTCTTCGCGACGGTTGGACCGGCAAATGCGACGACGTTTGTTCCGTCGCAGACGATAGGAGCCGGAACGAGGATCGCGTGCGTGCTCGACGAGCATCTCGATTCGTCAAACCTGAAGTACGGCGATACCTTCAAGCTGCGGGTCGTCGACACGGCGCACCCGGTGCTGAACGGCTCGGAGATCATCGGCTACATCACCGATGTGCGCCAGGCGGGGGGCACAACTCGCGCGCGGGTCGGCTTTATGCTCACCACGATTCAGCTCCCCGGCGGAAAGAAGAAGAGCATCAGCGCAACGGTCCTGAGCAAGCGCGTCGTGCCGATCAATCCTGGCGCCCAGCAGGCTTCGCGCCAGCAGCTCTCGCCGATGGCGGGCGTTCCGCACGGGACGGTAACTCCGGGCCCGATCGCCTGGCAAATGAACATCGGCAACGGCCCTTCGAACGTAAATACGACGTCGACGCCGAACCTCGGCGGCTACGTTTACGCGACGAGCGCGCACGAGCCGATTGTCGTGAACGCGGGCACGCCGGTAACCGTTCAGCTCACCGAGAGCCTGACCGTTCCGTAGGACTCAACAGCTGGTCCATCGTGCATTGACGCGGCGCTTTGTCGGGCCGCCAGCGCAAGAGGCGCGCGGCGTGCCGGAAGCGCCGCGCCGTCACGTGATCGAACGCGACCTCCACGACGATCTCGGGCCGAACTGGAAACCACGTCGCGTCGGCAGCGCGTCGCCAGCGGCTCGGGCCGCCCGGCGCGGAGCCCGTAAATCCCGGAGGCTCGACGATCGGCTTTAGCAGCTCGGCCGCGTGCTTTCGATCTGACGCGCTCATCGAACCGACGAATCCGACGTGATCCAGCAGACCCTCATCGTCGTAGAGTCCGAGGAGCAACGAGGCTATCGTGCCCTCCGGGCTCGTGCGGAAGCCGCCGATCACGCAATCCGCGCCGTAGCTGCGCTTGACTTTGACCGCCGCGTCGCGGCTGCCGAACGCGTACGGCACGTCCTTCTTCGCGATGATGCCGTCGAGACGCGCCAGGCTGCCCGAAAGCCAGCGCTGCGCGAGCCCGAGATCGCCGGTGGCCGGCGACAGCGCAATCGCTGCATTCTTCTGGAAGTTTTTCCGCACGAAGCCTTCTAGCTTTATGCGACGGTCGCGTAGCGGACGCCGGTAGAGCTCGCTCTGCCCCTCGAAGAGCAGATCGAACAACACGTAGGTCGCGGGCGTCTCCGCTGCGAGCTTTCGAACGCGACTCTCCGCAGGGTGAATCCGCTGAAGTAAGGCATCGAAATCCGAGCCGTCGCTGGTGGGAACGATCAGCTCGCCGTCGGTCACGAATCGCGGCTCCTTCGCCGTTTGGAGCGCGGCGACGATCTCGGGGAAGTAGCGTGTCAGCGTTTCGCCGGATTTGGATTGTAACTCGACGTCATTTTCGTCTCGGAAGGCGATGCAGCGAAATCCGTCCCATTTCGGTTCGTAGGTCCACGCGTCGCCTTCGGGGATGCGCGGCACCTGTCGAGTCTCCATCGGTTCGAATGGCCGCGCGATCGCGATGTTCTCAAACCGCGGCACGCGAATTCTTCCCCGCCAAGCGTGCGAGATCGAAGCGTCCGCGACTGCTCAGGAGCGGTTTCCAAAGATCGCCGACCTTCGCGACGCGTTCCGGCACGTTGAAGATCGTGAAGTCCGTGAGCTCGCAACCCGCCTCGACCTCCTCCCAGGTCACCGGGGTCGAGACGGTCGCCGCCTCGTTCGGGCGAACCGAATAGATCGAGGCCAGCGTTTTACCGAAGGCATTCTGATTGTAGTCGACGAGCACGCGTCCCGTCGGGCGAGCGGCGACGCGATAGATCGCCGTGAGCACGTCAGGGTGCGCCTTGGCAATCTGCAAGCCGATCGCCTTAGAGACTTCCCAGACTTCATGCTGCGTGAACTCCTTGCGAATCGCAACGTAGACGTGCACCCCGCGGCTGCCCGTGGTCTTTACGAAGGGCGTCATGCCGATGCCTTGCAGCACGTCACGGACGATCAGCGCCGCTTCGCGCACGGTCGCAAATGGAGTGTCGGGCGTGGGATCGAGATCGAAGTGGAGGTAAAGCGGATAGTTCGGATCGTCGCAGAGCGAGTACCACGGATTGAGGTCGATGCAGCCGAGATTGATCAGCCAGAGCAGCGAAGGACGATCGTCGATCACCGGAAAGTCGATCACGTTTCCCGAGCGGTGCTCGACCGGACACGTCCGGATCCAAGGCGGACGCGGCGACGGCGTGCGCTTCATATAAAAGAAGTCACCGGTGACGCCGTGCGGATATCGTTTCATCACCATCGGACGGCCGCCGACGTGCGGAAGCAATACGTCGGCGACGCTCAGATAGTATCGCAGGAGGTCGCCTTTAGTGATTCCGAGCTTCGGGAAGTATATCTTGCGCAGATTGGTGAGGGCCACGCGTTTGCCGTCGAGGTCGACCGTCGCGTTGTCTACATCGATTGGTATCTCTATCTGACTGCGGCGGGACTTCGGAGGGCGCTCGGACACGATGGATCAAGTTCAGCCCAGGGCGAGCGCGAACCCCGTTCCAAGACGTCACGCGGTTCGCCGGCAGCCCCGCGGCCGATAAAGCAGGGGCGAGGGCGGGCTCGTGGAACGACCCCCGGTCGCCGACTTAGCGGTCCCGGTTAGCTCAGTTGGTAGAGCAGCTGACTGTTAATCAGCGGGTCGTTGGTTCGAGTCCAACACCGGGAGCCATTTGAAAACCCTTACACGTAAGGGTTTTCCCTTTTTGATGGAAGTGCCTATTGCGTATGCGGAGGCGGTCGTCGCACTGCTACGCAGCAGCAACCCGGCAGAGCGCACCGCGTTGGTGTGGCGTTTTGTGCTCGTTATGGGCGCCGTCGCGGGGACCTATGCGCTCGTGCACATATTCGTTCACCCTCGCTAGGCGCGTCGCGACGGGTGGTCTCTCGCTTCACGTCTCGAGATCGAAGGTGACACGCAGGTGCTGCTGGGGGGCTTCGGTGACGAGTCGCACGACGTAAGGCGAGTCTTTACTAAGCCAAAAGGTCATGAAGTTGTCGCCTTCGTCCGGATAGTATTTTGCGGCAAACGTGGCGCGGACTACGAGTGCCTCCTGGGCGCGCCCCGCGATCGTTACGGTTTCGCGGCGAAGCACTTCGACCGGAATGACCTGAACCTGCAAGTCGGTCGGGCCAAACGTCACTAACTCGGTTTTGAATGAAGGAGCCAGCGGCAGCCCGAGCAGCGCCAGACCAAACTGGCCGCCGTTAAAATCGCTATAACCTTCCGGCACTTTCGCCTGAGCGGTTTTCAATACGCCGCGATCGTCGCCGCTGGACGAGTACGACTGAGCCGTTCCCTCTGAAAACGTGCGTGCGAAGATGTCGCCTTCCGACGTGTTGAACGTATCGGCGATCGGCGCGAGCGAACCTGGCTCAAAAATCGAGATCCACGTTCGGCTTCTCCCGTTGCTTTGCGACGAGACTTGAGTGCGCCGCAACGCTGGTTTGCCGGCAACCGTAATATAGTCCAACGTGTCCTTCCACCGCGAGGTCATGACGGACTTTCCGTTTATCGTTGCAACGACCGCGTACGTGTGCGAGTATGGCTGCAGGTCCGAGGCTGCCGAGGCGGCACCGCAGCACGCTGCGGCTAGGCCGCCGCCAAGGAGCAATCCCTTCAGTGTGTATCCGGTTCCGCTAATCGTGTCTTCGCGTCGCATGCGTAGAACTATAGCCCCGATCGCCTTAGCCGTCATCAAAAGTCTTCAAGCGCTGGAACGCTCGCCTTGGCCGGTGAGCACAGTCGGGGCGCCTAAACTGGGGAGCGCCCGCCGCCTGGCGGATCCCACATCGACCTGACAAATTTGGCCCGGTGCCGGTGTAGCCCATCCGCCCACACGCTTTGTCATACAGTCGCCGATACAGTGGTCAGTGCATGATTTCCGGCCACGCTCCACGGTGCTATCATGACCACGCGTCATTTAGCGTGGCGTCCCAGCACAACATAAGGAGCAAAGCACAAGTGGCAATATACCGGTTAATCACGAGCATGCTGGCGGCCGGCGCGGCAGCCGCATTGCTGGCCGGCTGCGGCGGATCGCAGTTGAGCCCGCAGGGCCCGGCGAGCGGCGCCGCTCAGGCAGCCCACTCCCCAATCGCCATGCCGATGGTCAAGAACCATTGCCCGGCACACGGCGGCGTCCGAGTCGGCCCGTGCAGGATCAATCTTACCGCTTCGAGCCCGGGACCCGACAACGTTTTCGTGCGCACCCCGAAGAGCAAAAAAGCCACGACGACCGAGCTGGACACCTGCTCCAACCCCGGCATTGCTACGGTTACTCAAGGATCGGGCCACACTTGGATCGTCACCGCCGGAACGGTAACCGGCTCGTGCACCGCCGAGTTCGATTACTTGAGCAAACACGGCAAGAAGCTCGGCTGGGCTGTGCTCAGCATCACGAACTCTATCTAGTACTCTCGGAGCTCCGCACCCCAGCCCGCCTCGCAGCTATCCGGTGCTCTTTCGGTAGCTGCGGGGCGGGCCTCCGCGTATAAGGGGGAGCGCGTTGCGATTGAGAAGGATTAGAGATGCACGTTAACACCAACGGTCGATTCATCGTTGCCGCAGTTGCGTCGCTTGCACTGGCGAGCGGATGCAGCGGCGGCTCGCCTGTCAGCATGCCCCAAGGATCTGTCTCGGTTGCCAATCCGCAATCGATCATCCGCGCCGTAACCCAGACCGATGCGCCCGACGCATCGCATGACCTAGGCGTCTTTATCTATACCGCCCAGCTTTACGGTCACGATCTAGAGGCTTATAAGCGTCACGGCCTTATTCTAAAGCCATTCAGAGAGCTAACGAGCGGGATTTCGGCGCCTCAAGGGACCGTCACGACAAGCAGCGGTTGGTGGTACGTCGCGAATAGCGGTCACGCGAACGTCCTCGTCTATCGCACCAAGCAGCACGGGCCGGTCGGGCCGAAAGACACGCTGGACGACTACGGGCAAGTACCCGTCAACGTCGATGCAACCACGAACCGACGTTTGGTCGCCGTCTCGAACGGTTCGACCGCCAGCGGCGGCTCGGGCAGTGTGAGCGTCTATCTCGATCGGCAAGCCGAGCCCTCGCGCACGCTGACCTACGGAAGCGCTCTTCTCGTGGGTGCCGGAGTGGCCATCGACCATCACGGGAACTGCTACTGGAGCTTCAACGAACGGCAACAAAGGCGGGTCGATCGTCGAGTTCGACCGATGCAACGGCCGCGGCCACGTCATCCAATCCTCAATCGCGATGGCCGGCGGTCTGGCCTTCGATCAGCGCGGCGATTTGTACTATGTGGATCAAACCAACGGCGTCTATCAGTGTAAGCGGACGTCGCAGTGCCGGCTCTTCGTCGGCGTCGGCAACGGCACCAACCAGCTTGGCGTACCGACGAACATCAACTTCGACCATCGGAGCAAGTATCTCTGGGTTGCCGATGCGACCGGATACATCGTTGCGGTGAGCTCCAAGAGCGGTGCCGTCGTAAAGATACCGGCCGTCGGCGGTCCGAGCGATCCGCCGTTCGGCATAGCTCCCGCACCCGGCAGCTGACGAACGCTCCCGGACGCATGGACTAGCCGCGCCCGGCACGAAGGCCGAGACTCGTGGTACACGTTCACGGCGCCTCCAAAGAGGTAGCGGCGACCGTCGATCTGGCTGCTCTGATCAAGATGTTTCGAGTGCAGGCTGGCCTTTCGCAGCAGATGCTCGCAGACAAAGCGTTGATCAGCGTACAGGCGGTTAGCGCCCTCGAACGCGGTTATCGCAAGGTGCCGTACCGAAAGACCCTCGAGCGCATCGCCGACGCGCTGAATCTTCCGCAGGAAGCCCGCGAGGCGCTGGAGCTTTCGGCAAGACGTGCCCGCGGTACGCGACTGGCAGAACAGGAAGCTCCGGCGCACAATCTGCCGCGCCGGCTTACCTCGTTCTTCGGTCGCGACGAAGTGGTGGCGGAGATCGCCGACCTGGTAGTGACGGCACCATTGGTAAGCATCGTCGGCACGGGCGGCGCCGGCAAAACACGCCTTGCGGTCGAAGTTGGGACTCAGGTGCTCGACCGTTTCCCCGACGGCGCCTGGTTCGTGGAGCTGGCTCCGCTGAGCGATGGAGCGTTTGTAGCCGATGCGCTCGCCGCCGCATTGCGCGTAACGGAATCGCCGCGCCGCCCGCTGCTCGAAACGCTGCTCGCGTACTTGAGCCAAAAGCGCCTACTGATCATCTTCGACAACTGCGAACATGTCATCGCTCAAGCACGGGGAGTTCTCGGATCGCTGCTCCGCGACGCTCCTACCGTCGCTCTGCTGGCGACCAGCCGTGAGGCGCTCAACGTCAGCGGCGAACGCGTCTACCGGATTCCGTCGCTGGCGGTTCCGGAAATCAGTGTATCCTCACCGGTCGAGGCGATGACGTACGCCGCCGTCGCGCTCTTTGCCGACCGCGTGCGAGCGGTGGACGCGCGATTTGCCGTAGGCGCGCAGAACGTTGCGCCGATCGTCGAGATCTGCCGGCGCCTCGATGGCCTTCCCTTGGCGCTCGAGCTCGCCGCGGCGCGTGCGACGGTTCTCTCCCCCCGCCAAATTGCCGAACGTCTCGACCGCGTCTTCGATCTTCTGGCGGGCAACGAAGACGCAAGCGTTCCCAGGCACCAAACCATGCGCGCCGTGATTGATTGGAGCTACGACCTGCTTTCAGCCCAGGCGCGCGTGCTATTCGATCGGCTCTCTGTCTTTGCCGGAGGCTTTACGCTCGAAACGGCGGCCGAGGTCTGTGCCGATGAGAACCTGGAGGCCGAGGACCTTCTCGAAGTACTCTCTTCGCTTATCGCGCGGTCGCTCGTGGTGGTGGATTTTTCGTGCGGAGACGCGCGATATCACCTGCTCGAGGCGATGCGACAATATGCACTGGAGATGCTGACGAAGCGTGGCGAACGCCAGGCGCTCGCGCATCGGCATGCACACACCTTTCTCGGGGTCGCGCAGCGACTCGATCAAACCTGGTACGCGGCGCGCGAGCGGAGTTGGTTTCGCGAGGCGCAGGCAGAGCTGGATAACTTCCGCGTCGCGCTGGGTTGGTCGCTCGGCGAACGGCGAGACGCACGTACGGGGCAAATGCTTGCTGGTGCGCTCGAGCGGGTGTGCTATTCGCTCGCGCCGGTTGAAGGGCGCCGCTGGGTTCGTCTGGCGCTCGAGTCGATCGACGAGAGCACGCCTTCCGCGACCGTCGCTCAGCTTCATATCGCCGACGCGGAGCTCTCTGGGGCCCTTGGCGAGTATAAAGCGTCGCTCGCGTCGGCTGAGCTCGCGTCAAGAATAGACCAGCAGGGCGACGAGCTTCAAGTGGCTCGGGTGCAGCTAGCAGCGGGCAGCGCGCTCGGCGCGCTTGGCCGGAGCGCCGAGGCGGAGACCCTCCTCGAGCAAGCGCTGAACACCGCAAAGCGGCTCGAGAATCGCCGTTTGCAAGCGCTGATCTTGGGAGATCTCGGGACGACGCGGTCTCGCCGCGGCGACATCGACGGCGCGCGGCACTTCTACGCCGAGGCGCTGGCGCACTACGTCGCGCTCGATCTGGAGAGGCCCGCCGCCTCGATTGCGGGGCACCTCGCTGAGCTCGAGTTCGCCGCCGGCGATGCTGCCGCGGCGTTGCAGCGCGCCGAAGAAGCACGTGCCGGGCACGAGTCGACGAACAACCGCCGCTCGATGGCCAACGATCTCTGTAACATGTCGGCCTACCTCATCGCCATGGACTGCTTCGACGACGCGCGCAACCACGCGGTACAGGCGCTTCGTGAGGCTCGCGGCGTGAAGGCCACGGTCCTGACCGCGTACGTGCTCCAACACCTCGCGGCAGTCGCCGCGCTGCAGGCGCCATCCGATCGACGCAGCGCCGCGACCGCTCGGCAAAGATTCTTGGTTTCGTCGACGCTCGACTGGCCGAGCTTGAGGCCGGCCGGGAACATACCGAGCGGCAAGAGTACGATCGCGTGGTTTCGATACTGCGTGCGGCGCTCGGAGATCGGCTGGAAGAAGGGATGGCTCTCGGGGCAAACTGTACTGAAGACGCAGCCGTCACGTTAGCGCTGGAGCGCTAGGCTCGGATCGCCGTCGAAAAGCCGGATGCTCCCGCATATTTCATGATTCTGGCCCAGTGGCTCACGTGCGCTAGCGTGATTCCCCGACGATGCGAGCACTCTTGACGTAATCGAGTCGCGGAAAGCTCTTGTTTAGGTAGGCGTTTCCCTGCGCCGCGATCTGCGTCTGATTGGGCTGTTCGCCGTAGCCGGAATAGATCTGCTCGACGGCGTCCATGCCGGTAACGACGCGGCCGATTGGCGCGAAGCCCATCGCATCGAGCTTGGCATTATCTCCCAGGTTAATAAACAGGTGCGACGTGCGGCTGTTGGGCTGCATCGTCGAGGCAAACGTCACGGTTCCGCGCGTATTCGAGCCCTTGACGGGATCGTCCGGAAAGGCGACGTCCCATTTCTTGGTAACGGCCGGCTCGGCCGCGGCGCCCCACTGCACGACGAAGCCCGGCACAACGCGGTAGAAGCGATCGCCGTCAAAGTACTTGGCCTTGACGAGTTCGTAAAAATGCTGCGCCCCGTTGGGCGCGAGCCCGCGATCGACCTCGATCGTTACGGGTCCCCTGCTTGTCTCGAGCAGAACGCGGTAGGTGCCGGCGGCGCTCGGCGCGCCCGTGCTTTGGGCAGCGGCGCTTTGCGAGGCTGACTGCTTCGAACCGGACGCGCAGCCGGCAAAAGCCAGCGCTAAGAGGGTGATAAATGCAAGGTGCTTCACGCGTCCGGCTTGCGCCGGGTCGGGAGCGTCATCCTGCGTCGCGACGAATCACTCGGTCGTGCGTAGATTCGTCAGCCGCCCGCTTGTGCCAACCGGTGCTGGGTTCGTAACGCCCGCGCGAGGAGATGAGCCGCCCGTTCCTCGCGCCTTCCGCTGGGATGGCACGATCCTTGCCATCGCTGAGGTTGTGCGAAGCTGGCGGTCGACGAAGGCCGATCGCGGCGATGTTTATCTCAAACGGCACTGGTTCGAGCTCCGGACGGAGTCCGGCGCGAAGCTCGAGGTCTACTACGACCGCGCAGTGCGCCGGGGTGCGTCGCCATGGTGGCTGTACACGATCGACGAATAGGAAGACGATGAACCGTTTAGCGCGCCTAACGGCGGTACTCGTGACACTCATATGTTTGGGGGTAACCCCTGCGCCTTCGCCCGCCCCGCTCGATGCCGTGACGATCCTGCAGCGGATGGAGAGCCGGTGGGACGGGCTTTCGACCTATCAAGTGCCCGTTACGATAAGCGGTCACGTCAGGGCTAGCATCATCTCGCTGCCATTCAAAATGACCGGAACGCAATACTACCAGGCTCCGGACCGCCTAACGTTGCACATCGATCGCGCGCCTAGCTTTGCGCGCGGCTTGGGGAACACGGTCTCGGCGATGGGTTCGCCGCAGACCTGGTCCCGCGACTACGCGCTCCAGCTGGCGGGATCGCAAACGCACGGACACCACGAGGCGTACGTGCTGAACGGCACGCCGAAGCGCGAGAGCCGCGTAAAGAGCGTAACCATGCAGATCAGCGCCAAGACGTACGCGGTAGAGACGATGACGTTTAACTACACCAATGGCGCCACGCTCGTGGTGGAGTTTACGCGCCACCACGGTCTGACGCAGTACCATTTGCCGCGTTCCGCGGCGCTGACCGCGAAGTTCCCCAGCTATAGCGGCAACGCCACGATCGAGTACGGGGCCTATCAAGTCAACCAGCCGATACCGTCAACCGCGTTCGCGCCGCAGTAGACGCGAGGAGGACTTCATGCCCATTACGACGCTCGACCCGGCCGTCGCGCTCGTCGTCATCGATATGCAAAAAGGCATCGTCGCGAGGCCGGCGGTGCACTCGACGACCGAGGTTCTCGCCAACGTCGTTCGTCTGGTCGACGCGTTTCGGCAAAAAGAGCGTCCGGTCGTGCTGGTGCGCGTCGGCTGGTCGCCGGACGGAGGCGACGTGGTAAAGGCGCGCCACGAGGCACCCAGGCCGCAAACATCGTTGCCACCGGATTTCTTCGAGTTTGCAGACGAGCTCCACGTGGATCCCTCGCGGGATATTCTGATCCACAAGCGGCAGTGGGGCGCGTTCTACGGCACCGACCTGGACCTGCAGCTGCGGCGGCGTGGAATCACGAACATCGTGCTTTGCGGCATCTCAACGAGCATCGGCGTGGAATCAACCGCGCGAGACGCGTGGGAGCGCTCGTACAACATCACCTTCGCATCCGACGCGATGACCGACACGCTCGAGGAAACGCACGATCGCGCTCTGCGCATGATCTTTCCTCGCCTAGGCGAGATCGGCACCGTGCGCGAGATTCTGACGCTGTTGCGTTGAAGTTGTTAGGCCCGGCGGAATCGTGTCAGAGCCGGTTACGATATCGGTTTCTACTCGGGATTGACGGCGACGCCCTCAACGTCGTCGCTCGCGCTAAGGCCGTTGTTGAAGCTGTATTCATAGGTGAGCGAGGTCGGCCCGTACTTATAAACGTCGACCTGACCGAACTCGAAGTCGGCGGCGAACGAACTCAGTCGATTTCGCATTCAGGTGGCCGAAGAGGGTAAGGCCCGCGAGGGGGAAGGGGCCGCCGATGAGCGTGCACTTGGGATCGCACCCTTTGTAGACATAGAGCTTAGCGTCAAGGCTGCTGACGGAGATGAGGTTCCCGTGCACGGTCGAAGTCGAGGCCGCCATAGGATGCGTTTTGATAGCCCGTCGCGACTCGGCCGGATCCCGAACAGTGCTTGAAGAAGAAGAGAGCCGCCGCCGAATTGTAGGTCGTCGCGGAGCCCCAGCAGTCGCCGCGGGCCATCGCGACGCCGGCGACCGCGTCCATGGCGGGGTTAGTGAGATCGGCGGTGCAGCCTTGCTGCGGGCCGCAGAGCGCGATGCTTCCTTGAACTCCGCTGGTCGCGACGGCGATTTGCTGATTGAGCGCGTTGCCGCTCACCCGCGCCGCGTCGGAGGGTTCTCCATAAGGATCCGCCACGCTCGCCACCATAGGCCCGCACATTTTCGGTCCGCCGAAGTAGATGATGTTGCGCGTTCCCCCGTCGGGATCGATGAGATTACCGGACCCGTCCGTGACGACGTCGTTCGGATACGAGGCGCTCACCGAGCATTTCGGCGGTCCGTTCCCACGATCGTTGCGCAAATAGCCGAGAACCGTTCCTCCAAAGAACTCGCTCACGTAGATGCCGCGGGTTCGCGTTGCGCGCGGCGCCGGAGTGCCGTGCAATGGCACCGGCCCGAGAGGGCGAAAGCGATACGGAATGAGACTTACGGGCGCACTGGAGTCTGGCGGCGGCGAGCTGCCGCCGCAGGCCGAAAGAATCATCACCGCACTGACTGCACCTAATGCCGCGATTCGCTTCATAGTCACGCTCCTTTACCCGATCATAAGGCGCGGCGCGGAACGCGGCAACGTCGAACTCTTACGATCGACCTACACGTTTACGCAGCGAACCCTGGCGTGCGTACTCCCTCGCACGCGTTAGGCGCGCCAAGCAAAAGTGTCTCCGGGTAGCTTACAACAGGCATAAAGCGGACGCCGGCGCCAACAGCGCAGGCTGGAGGTGATGGCTATGAGCGACCAACCTGCATTGAGTTTTGCCAAGGATATCCGTCCGATGTTTACCGATATGGACGTGGCCCACATGAAGCCGGCCGGCATCGATCTCTCGAGCCGAGACGACGTCGAAGCGAACGCGGATGGCATCTACGCGACCGTGAGCGACGGGAGCATGCCGCCCCCGGGCTCCGGCGAGGAGCGCTGGACGCCGGAGCAGTGCGAGCGCTTCCAGCAATGGCAGACGCAAGGCTGCCCGCCATAGGGTCTCTCGAAGTCAGCCGCGTGCGGCGATAAAGTTGTTGCCGACGAGCGTGGCGACGAGTTCGTCTCGCTGATTGTAAGCTTCAACGCGGCTCTTGACGATGCCGCGGTCCGGTTTGGAGCGCGAGCGCCGCGTCTGCAAGTACGTTGACGCGAACGCGCAATACGTCGCCCGGGCGAACCGGCTTTAGCCAACGCACTTCGTCGATGCCCGGCGAAGCAAGGCTCGCCGCGTCCGGTAAAAAGTTCTCAACGAAGAGCCGCATGATCATCGCAGTCGTCTGCCAGCCGCTGGCGATCAATCCGCCGAAGGGGCCCTTCTCGGCTCGCTCGCGGTCGACGTGGAGATACTGCGGATCGTAGCGCTCTCCAAACTCGACGATCTCCTTCTCGCTAACGGCAATCGAGCCGAGCTCGAAGACGGTGCCGGCGACGTAGTCCTCGAACGTGCGATCCTGCATGCACGTTATTTCAACGCGACGTCGAGCTTGACTTCGACCGTCGTTCCGATCGTGGGATCGAGACGGGTCACGGCCATCCCGAATGCGTGACGGTCGACCTCTGCGGTCGCGTGATAGACCGGATGCGCGACATCGCCGCCGACGGTGACGTTGAGTCGCTGGGGCTGCGCCACCCCGTGAATCGTGAGCGTACCCTCCATCTCGAACGAGTTCGAGCTCTTCGGGATGATCTTCGCGCTGACGAAGGTCCACGTCGGGAACTTCTTCACGTCGAAGAAGTCGGGTGACTTCAACTGGCCGTCGCGATCCGGCTCGCCGGTGTCGATCTTCGTGGCGTCGAGCTGCGCGGTTGCAGCGGCGGGAATAAGCGAGCCGGGCATTAGCGTCACCGATCCGCTAAGGATCGGAACGGTCCCGGTCACCCGATCGACCCAGATGTGGCTGACGCTGAACTGCGCCTTCGAATCTTGCGAGTCGATCGCGCGGACGACAGGCGCGTCGGTGAACCCGACGGCGAGGGCGAGTGACAGCAGAAAAGCGAGCATCAGTACGCTACCGTGAACTGCGCATTGAACGTGTTGTTCGTCTGGGGTGAGTGCGAGATCACGTCCTCGACGGTGATGCGAGTGTTCTCCGTGGGTCCGTAGCCCATCAAGAGCACGCCATCGCGCGTGAAGCCTCCGCTCAGGTCGTTCGTCCCCTCGTAGCGCGCCGTTGCGAAGAGCCGGCGATTAAAAGCGTAGCGAAGCTGCTCGAACCCGCCGCTCGAGCGGCAGCCGACGAACCCGGGCGTCGCGCAGTTTGAATCCCATCCATTGATCAAAACCGTCTCGCTGGAAAACCGCGTCCACTGCCCGTACGTAAAGCCGAGGCCGGTGCGCTCGAAGCGGTCGAACGGCTCGCCGGCGATCGGGCGCAAGCCGTCGTAGTGGAAGAGGCTTATCGTAAACGGGCCTATCGCTTCTTGCCCATAGATTTCGGTGTCGACGCCGGTCGTCGCGAGACCGCTCTGCCGGTCGTAACCGGGGCCGGCAAAGAGTTGTACGCTGGGGCCGCGCAGCGGATCGCCGACGCCGAGCCGCAAGCCGAGCTTCGGATCGAAGAAGTTAAATGGATTCGCTCCAACCGTCTGCTCGTACGGGGTATACCCTTGATACGTATCCCGGAACGTCTCCGGATCGACCGGCAGCGGAAGGGTGAACTGACCTGCGAGGAGTTGCAGCGGGATTTTGGCGTCCCAAGGATTGAGACGCTCGCCGATCCATGCATCGCGCAGTAAGCCCGGCTCGCCGCCGTCCACGAAGTACTGTTCGACGAAATAGTTCGCGCGCGACCCGATGGTCGCCGACGAGAAGGCTTCGATCTCGTCGACGATCGCTTTCGGCAGGCCTTGCCCATCGGGTCCGCTTCCCTGGAACTCGCTCGAGTCCACGGCGTTGATCTTTACCGAGAAGGGCAGGGTCGGTCCAGAGGAGATGCCCGGAAATCGCTCGCCGTTGGCTAGGAAGGCCGCACCGAACTCGTTGAGGTGCGGGATAACCGAGTGGCACTTATAGCACGAGACCCCGTACTGCCGGGCAAAGAGCGGGATCGCCTTAGCGGCGCTGGGCTGCTGGGCTGCCACAAGGAGCAGAAAGTAGGCGAGGAGCAGCCATTTAAGCACCCCTAAGAGATTACTTAGGGGTGCCTAATTATTCCTCTAGCGGCTTTTTGGGGGCAGCGAGTATGCGCAGAGGCTCTCGCAGACGCCATCCTGCGGGCTCCCAAAATAGAGGATGCCGTTGGCCACGATCGGCGGCGGATTAGTCGCGCCGCGCGTCGAGGGGCTGCTCCAGAGAAGGGTTCCGTTCTTGAAGTTGTGAGCGGTCGTGTTTGCTTGGGCGCCGCTTGGATTCGCGCCGTTGACGTAGACGATGTTGCCGGCGACCGAGGGCGCCGAGGCGGCGCCCGCACCGGTGCTCTTGAGCCCGAAGTGCCAGAGCGCGTTGCCCCTGCTTCGACTCATGTCGTAGAGAACGCCGTTGGTTCCGGTCACGTAGACGTCATTCTCGAAGATCGCGGCAGGCTGATTGGGGCGGTTCGTGAAGCCGGGTTTTGGCAGATAGGCGAACGTCCAAAACGGGGTGCCGGTCGTTCCGTTGAGGGCCACGATGGTGGAGTTCGTGCCGTTGAACGGGGTCGTCGCATAGACCGCGCCGTTCATCGTCGTGAGCGCCGGATGCGGTCCGCCGACGCTGCTCTGCCAGATGGGGGTGCCGGTGACTTGGTCGAATGCGCAGACGCTCGTTCCGCAGCCTACGTAAACGTTTCCGCCGCCGACGACGGGTGCTCCGCTGCCGAGACTCTGCGAGGCGGTAAAGCTTACTTGCCAAAGCTGAGTGCCGGTCGCAGCGTTAACCGCAGTCAACGCCCCTTGCGCTCCGCCACCCGCGGAGAAGCCGAAGTAGAGCGTGCCGTTCGAATAGACCGGCGGTGACGTTACGCTCGCCGGCGGCACACAACTGCAGTTGTGGAAGAAACTCCAGACCGGAGTACCGCTCGATTCACTGTACGCGCAGATTCCTTGCTCCCCGCTCGTCAGGTCTGCCGAGCACCCAACGTAGACGAAACCGCCTCCGGTGCTGACGGTGCCGTTGAGCGCGTTCCCGTCGTTTCCGGTCGTAACGCTCCACGTTTGCGCGCCGGTTTGCGCGTTCAATGCGGTAAGCGCTGCGCTTTGACTCGCGCCTTCGCTCTGCGCGTAGATCATGCCGCTATCGAGCGCGAAGCCGGTAACGGGACCCGCGAGAGAGGCGGCCCAAGCGAGCTGGAGTTTCGAAACGTTCGTCGCTTTCAGCCGTGTCTCGCTGGAGTTGTCGCCCGTGTGTCCGGCGTCGTGGTAGGTCTGCGGCCACGTCACCGCCGCGTCGGGACGAATCTGGGTGCCGGATCGTGCGGCGCTGCCCTGGGCCGTGGCCTCCGAAGAGTTGTGACGGAGATCCGCCGCAGCCCGCGACGACGGCGGCGGTCGTTACGGCGACGAGCGCATAACGCCATGAACGTGCGAAGATGGACATATAAAATGCTCCTTGGCCGGAAACGGGACGGTCTCTAGGGTTCGACAACCTTCGGTGCGACCTAGCTTTGAGCCGGGAGCCCCGCGCCGATCAGGGCATCGCACTTAGCGGCGAAGATGAAATCGCTCTCGGTTAAACCGCCGATCTTATGCGTCCACACGTCAACGACCAGGCGCCCCCAGGAGACCTGCAGATCGGGGTGGTGGTGCTGCTCTTCGGCCATCTCGCCGATGCGTACGGCTGCTTGCATTGCTTGGGCAAAATCCTGGAAGCGGCGGGTGCAGGTTAGCAGCTTGACGCTTCCGTGCTTCGCGTCGGATCGTTCCACGACGCGCCAGCCGGGACCGACCTGCGCGAGAAGCGGCGCGATTGCAGATGTCGTCTAGGGGCGGCACACCGCCGCGACAGGGGATGCAGGCGCGACGTGCGAGCTCGCTCGTCATACGGCCGCCACTATCGGTGTAGCCATGCTCTCGTATCAGCGAGGCGATCGCTTCGGGACGCTCGACGATCGCGTAGTGGGCGGCGTCGGAAAGCACGGTGTAGCGAGCGCCCGCGATGAACGCGGCAACGTTGCGTTCGGCGGCCTCAGGATTCTCGCCGGCTGGGGCGACGATCAGTGCCGGAACGTTGATGCTCCTCGTTGCCTCGGCGAAATCGGCATGAGCCCACGAACCGAAGCTTTCGAGTGCAACGGCGGCCGGCGTTTTCGCAGCGGCTTCGCAGAGGCGTTGCAAAACGGCGGTATCGCCATTGGGAAGCATCGTGCGCAACAACCATTGCTTTGCCGCATCGGGATTGCCAGCGGTTGCGCGCAAGTACGCTTCACCCTTCGCCGAGAAGCCGGCGCCGCCGGCCGGCACGGGAGCGATTAACACCAGCCCGCGCACGACTTGCGGGGCGTCGACTGCCAAGCGCAGCGCGACGGTCGCTCCCATCGAGTGGCCGACGACGACGGGCACGATTCCGAGCGCCTCGATTAGCTCGCGAAGGTCGGAGGCGTAACGTTCAAGCCGGTATGGACCTGCAGCCGCATGAGAGGCGCCGCTACCGCGCAGATCCACGGCGATCGTTCGAACTCTCGGTCCCAGCGCCGCGATCAGCGGCGCCCAAACTGAACTATCGGCTTGCCACCCGTGCACGAAGAGGAGTGCAGACGCGCCGGTTCCCGAATCCGAGTATGCGATTTGGCTGCCGTCGCTCGCGGCGAATCGTTCCATCGATATCCGGCAGGATACGCTTATCTGACGAGCAGACCTGTCCGCGGTGGGATCGATCGAACGCTTGCGGATCGAAAAGCTCGATTGCGAGCTAGAGTTTAGCCGCCTCTCGCCCGCGCGGCCCGGGCGGCCGACGCTGGTATTCCTGCACGAGGGGCTCGGCACGCTGGCGCTCTGGCGGAGTTTTCCGCACGCGATCGCGGAGCGTACCGGATGCGGCGCGCTCGTATACTCGCGGTACGGCAACGGCTTCTCGACGCCGCTCTCACGTCCGCGAGCGCCGAGCTACATGCACGACGAAGCGCTCGTGGCGTTGCCGCTGCTGCTCGCCGAACTCGAGATCGAGCAACCCGTGCTCGTCGGTCACAGCGACGGCGGCTCGATCGCGCTGATCTACGCAGGCGAGCATCCCGGCGCGGTGCGCGCCGTCGTTCTCGAAGCGCCACACCTCTTCGTCGAGGAGCTCTCTCTGCACGGGATCGCGGCGATCCGGAGCGTCTACGAGCAGACCGACTTGCGCGAGCGCATGGCGCGTTACCACGTCGATGCCGATCGCACGTTCTACGGATGGAATGACGTCTGGCTCTCCGCGGAGTTTAGGGAGTGGAATATCGAAGAGTTCGTATCGAGGGTGCGCGCGCCGATCCTTGCGATCCAAGGGCTGGAAGACGAGTATGGAACCCCAACCCAACTCGATGCCCTGGCGCGGCGTGCGCCCGTCCCGGTCGACCGGCTCTTATTGGCGCGCTGCGGTCACGCGCCGCACGCCGACCGTCAAGCCTACGTCGAGGCCGCCGTCGCGCACTGGCTCGACGAGCGTGTATAATGAGTCCCTCTTAACAAGGAGGAGCGTATGCCTACAACGATTAGCCTCGGCTCGACCGGTCCCGACGTAAAGCGCTTGCAGCGAGTTCTTGCGCGGCACCTGTTGTGGAATCCATTCGGTCCGATAACGGGCACGTTCGACGCCGAACTCGAGATCTCGGTAAAGGACTTTCAACAGAGCAAGGGGCTGACGGTCGACGGCATCGTCGGCCCGGCAACGTGGGCGGCGCTCCCGAGTTATCGCGAAGCCTCGCCCGAGCTGCGCGAAGGATCGAAGGGTCCGGTCGTAGCGTGGCTCCAAAAGGCGCTTTCCGGAGCGGATGTCGTTGTCGAGTTCACGCCCTACGGCGGCGCAATCGACGGCATCTTCGGCCCAATGACTGCCACGGCGGTGCAAGCGCTGCAATCGTGGGCCGGTATCGGCGCCGATGGCGTCGTCGGCGACGACACGTGGTTCGTTTGGATGACGCCCGGTTCGGCCCAGCAGCTGACCGTCGAGGGCGCCTGCGGTCTTACCGATGGATTGTTGTGATCGCGATCACCACGGCGACTAGATGGATGGTTTAGCATTTGTCGCCAACCTCGTTGGTTCGACGCCAATGCCGATGGCCGAGCACTTCGGCTTCGAGCTGAGCGAAGTAAAGCGCGGTTCCGTGTTCGCGAGGGCGACGCCGCTTTCGGAGCACGAGAATCCGCTCGGCGTCGTGCAAGGCGGTTTCGCCAGCTCCGTGCTCGACATCGCGATCGGGCTTGCCTCGATCTCGGTACTAGAAGGTGACGCGAGCGGCGTTGCTACGATCGAGCTAAGCGTTCGCTATTTGCGCCCAATCCTCGAATCGACCGGGCCGATGAACGTGCGCGCGGACGTGCTTCACTCCGGCAGCACGATCGTGGTCGCAGAGGCGCGCCTCAGCGACTCGAGCGGAAAACCCTACGCTTGCGCGCAATCGAGCAGCCTTATTATCTACGCCTCCCGTCAGCGCACGTCGAGCAGCGTTCCATAGTCGCCGCTGCTGTAATGCAGGTCGTCCGGATCGACGATTCTGCGCTTCGGCCGTACGTGGCCGCGCGCTTTTGGGCCGAAGACCATGATCTCCGACGCTGCCGCTACGTAAACGTTCCCGGACGAGTCGGTCGCGATCGAAGAGATTTGCTTGGAGATCGGTCCGACGAACCGGCGCGAGTAGTTGACGTTCCCCGATTTCGTTCCAGGTTCGTAGGCGAAGACGCCGCTCGCAGGCAGCGACGACGCGAGGTAGATGATGCCGTTCGGGTCGATGGCGATGCTCGACGGCGGTACCTCCGGAAGGTTCAAATCGTAGAAGCTCCGCACCAGCTTCGCCCGTTTGGCCCGGCCGACCCGGTATTCAGAGACGCCGATCGCTTGAGCGCCCATATAGACTACCGTGCACGTGGAGTAGACGTCGCCCTTCGCGTCGACCGCGACGTTCGACGAGTTCGCGGCCATCATACCGTCGGGTGTCGCTAGGTGCACGCGGATCGACGCGTTCGGCTCGATGTTGCCCTGCGCCGTCGTTGGATAGCGCAGAAGCTTTTGGATCGCGGAGATCCAAAAGTTGCCGTGCCCGTCTAAAGCGAGCCCGACCGCGTAACCTGGAATGATCGGGCCCTCGAGCGTTGCGGTTCGCTCCGGGGGCGTGTTCCCGTTCGCGCCCGGCGGATAGGCCAGCAACTCCATGGTCGTGCCGCTGGAACCTGTCGCCTGAACGAGCACGTAGAGCGTTCCGTCGGTGTCGACGGCCATTCCGTTTCCGGGGGCGAGCTGCGTCTTCGGCCCTTCTAGTATCGAACTCGGCTTGGTCGTTTTACGACGATCGCCCGAATACGACGCGACCAGTAAAGTCTCCGGTGAGAATGCGCGCACCGTAGGGCCGGTTGCGTTCGAAAGTTGCGGCGCCGCAGCTGGTTGTGCGAAACGAGATGGAATCGCACTTCCTGCACAACCGGTCAGAAACGCGATTGCGAGTGTGGTTGCTAATTTTTGTGACATGGTGGTCGAGCGCTTCCGAGTTGCGCGGTTCCCTACCTCTTATAAATTTTGTTCAACTCGGTTACGCCTCGTTTCGTCGCGGCCTGCGAACTTGTTCGCCGCCGCAGTTCGGGCAGAGCCGACTGGCTGCGTTGCTGCATGCGGCGCAGAACGTACATTCGTAGGAGCAGATGAAGGCGAGGCCGCTCGGCGAGAGCCGGCAGCCGCACCCCTCGCACGATCCCTTCATGGTCAGGCCGAGCTTCTTCTCGGCCGGGATTGCAAAGCGATATCCGCGACCCGGAACGGTGACGACGTAGGCGTTGTCGCCGCCGTGCTGACCGAGTATTCCGCGCAGCATGAAGATATGTTGCGTGAGGTTTGCGTCGGTCACCGGTTCGTGCGGCCAGAGACGTTCGGAAAAGTCGCTGCGCTCGACGACCTCGCAGTTCGCCTGCAGCAGAAGGATCAATATCTGAAACGGTTTTTCCGGCAGCAATTTGACGTCCGAGCCGGAGAAAAGACGACGGCGCGAGACGTCGAGGATGTACGGGCCGAAGCGATAGGTTAGGCTGACCTCGCGGCCGGCTGGACGCGCCGGCGGGGGGGCGATCCACTGCATGACGGCGTGATATTCGGATGCGCGGCGTCCGCGCCCCTCCGGCGGCGCCGAATATCAAATTATGTCATGCGCGGTAGCCGGCAAACGGATCCTCTCCGACCTGATCGCAAAAGTTCTCCAAATGAAAGCCCGGAACCATGCGGTAGGCGACGTCGGTGACGAAGCAGTTTCCCGTCAGTTGCGGCTTCTGTTTGGCCACCGCGGCAACCGCGGCGAGGAAAACCGGAATGAACCCGTCGCGAGGCGCCTGCGCGAGAACGGCGACAATCTGGTCGCGACTCATGAGGTCGAGATTGGCGCCGAAATCGGCCGATACGCCGGCGTTAAGGAGCCGGACTTCAGGCGCCTTCCATCGGGCGATCGAGCCCGAATCGTGCAGGCTAATCGCATCCCACACAAGGTCCGCCCTCGCGTCGCTCACGCCGTAGCGTGCCAGCAGGCGACGAGAGAGGTTCGCGCCGTCGACCTCAAAGCGGTCGGTCTGCGACATGTGTGCGGCCGTGAGGCCGGTATCGTGCAGGATCGCCGCAACGTAGACCGCTTCGACGTCGTGCGAAACGTTCTTCGCTTTTGCAATCAGCTCGGCAAAGTAAAACGTACGCAGCGAGTGGTTAAATATCTCCGGAGGCTCGGAGGATCGCGCGAGCGAGGTCGCCTCCTGCGCGAGCGGCGTATCGGGTATCGCGATGCCGGGCACGGTGGGCGGCACGTCGCCGAGGAGCGCCGTTGTGGCGAGCGTGCAGAAGGCGTTGAGAAAATCGGAGCGTTGCATCGTACGACGTACCTCTAAGGCACGATCAGTTGAGCTTGTGCAGAACGAATCCTGCGAGGATGCTGGTTGCCGCCACATAAAATTTTGTCAAACGGTGCTTGTAGTCTAGGTTCCCTCGTCTGCGCCGGCGTGGAAGACGTATTTTACGATTAGCCGGTTGAGCGTCGCGCCCGAAGCGGGGCTTCCGTAATCGATGTATAGCTCGTTCCCGTGCAGAAACCGTTCGTGAAAGCCAACGGCCAAATTGTTGCCGATTTGGGTTGCGAACCCGCCGTAACCGTTGATATCGCGCAGCCCTAGGGTGAACGTGCTCTCGTCGCTGATCGCGTACCCGAGGGAGACGCGCCGCAGCCACTGCGAGTCGAGCACCCCGTTGGAGAAAGCGCGTTGGTAGGTTCCATCGTATTCAAGTCCAAGGCTGAGGCGTCTCCCGATGGGCCGGCTCGTGACGATGGTGAAGAGGTGGATGTAGTTGTCGCCGAACGGTCCCCACGAGTAGTTCACGTCGAACGGCGTCGGCGTTCCGTCGCGATAACCGATCGGGATCTGGTAGAGATTGAACGGCTGTGTGAATCCGTCGCGATAACACGGATAGCCGGTGAAGCTGGAAGTGAAGAGGATCGGCCCGCTGCACCCGGGGCCTGCCGGGATTCCGTACGAGCGCAGCTGCCCTACCGCCTCGCCGACACCGTCGAGCGAGAAGAGATTCTTGAACGTCGCATTGATGAAGAACTGCGTGTCGGCTTGATGCACCGCGCCGGACTCATCGACCAAACGATCGGCCTCAAAGAAGAGCGAGTAGTTCTTAATCGCCGGCGTCGCACCGTTGAGGCTGGTATAGAATTGCGGTCCGCGGATGTCGGAGTTGGCGGTATAGCCGTCGATCGGATCGTAGTTCGGCGCGACGTCCAGGTAGCCGCCGTTGATCTCGAAGTTATTTTTGTGCCGATCGATGAAGGCTTGAAAGAAGTCGGCGTGGCCCTGCGGCACCCAGCTGCCGTTTTCGGTGGCGTAATCAAGGAAGTAGATCATCCCCTTGCTGAGATCGCGCGCCTCTACGCCGCCTTCGACCGTATCGTCATTTCCGGAGATGCTGTGGTTGGCGAAGACTCCGTCGCTCCAATAGATGAAGGAACCGCCCTGCACGGCGTGCTCGTATCCGTAGGCCTGATCGCTGAACGTGTTGTTGCTCGTCTGATCGTAGCCATGAAAGGTGAGCGCGCCGAAGCTCTGATCGCCGAACGTGCCCTCGACCTTTGCGCCGCTGTCGAACGGCCCGACGGAAGGAGAGTAGAAGATCAAGTTCGGGGCCGTCACGTACGAACCGGTCGCCGTGCGGGGGCCGGAGAGGGCGTTGATGAACGCGGCGCCCTGCGAGAAGAAGGGCCGATACTCGATGAGTTGGCGCTGGAACTCTTGCGGCGCGATCGTCTGCTGATCGATCTCCACGTTCGAAAAGTCGGGATTGAGCGTCCCGACGAAGCGAATCGTAGGCGTGATCGGATAGCTCACGTCGCCACCGATTTGACGGACGTTCATCGGCAAGAACGTGCCGTTTGCTTGCTGGAAGAAGTCGCGCTGATTCCCGGCGCTTCCGAGCAGGTAGACGTCGGCACGCGGTTTCGGGCGTGTTGCAGCCGATGCCGCGAGGTTGATTGCAGTTGCGGCGGCCCAAAATCGAGTGTCGGCAAACGTCGGCCACGTGCCGGCTGGGGCGTCCTGCATGATCGTATCCCAGACCCAGGAGAGGTGCTCGCCGCGAGCGGCGACGCCGCGCACGAAGTTCAGGCGCCACGTCTGCTTCCCGGCGTGGGGCACGCGCAACACGTTGAGTGGAATGATCATCATCGCGCTCCACGAACCGTTGCCGGCGCTGCCGGCCGCGCTCCACCGCGGACGAAAGCGGACGTTCTCGTTGGCCTGTTCGTAACGCACGCCGTGCGGAGTCGTCTCGAAGTAGTAGGCTTGACTCCCGGCGCCGCTCGTGTCGAGACCGATGCCGACGAAATCGTCGAGCCCGAACCCCACGTCGTTGGTGCTCTGGGCCGCGGTGATCGGCACGCCGGGCTGGTCGGCTTTAAAGCCGACGTAAAGGTTGACGTCGTCGTACAACAGGTACGCGGTCGTGGCGAGCGCGGCGGGAGATCGCGTCGTGACGTTCTGCCACGGCCCGACGCCGTCGGGCACTCTCCCGGCGGCCCATGCCGGGTCCGCCAGAGCCGGATCGAGTGCGAGAGGGTGAGGCGTTCGCGCCACTGGGAACGCGAAATTGCCGTTGACCGCAGCGTGAGCCGAGACGGTCCCAAGCGCGAGCGCGACCGTCAAGAAGAGAGCGAAGCGGAGATACGTCAATGGTGATACATGCGCGAGCTGGCCTCGCTCCCGAATCTAGCACCGCGCAGAGACTGCGTCCTCAAATCGTATCAAAATTGATGGAATATTGAGAGACGCCTTGCGTACAATGAAAAAACGGAGGGTTTTCTCACGGATCAGACATCGCTGCCTACCGCCGCTTCACGCACCTATTGCTTCGGCGATTTTCGCTTCGACGCGCTGCGGCGGCTGCTCTTTAGGGGCTCGGAGGTTACCCCGATACCCGAACGTCTCGCGCTCCTGCTGACCCAGCTGGTTCAAGCAAACGGGGGTCTCGTCAGCAAGGAGGCCTTGGCCTTGCGCGTCTGGCCCCACGAAGCGGTCAGCGACGGGAACCTCGCCCAGCACATTTATATGCTGCGCCGGCTCCTCGGAGAACGCGCTCGCGATCACTCGTACATCCTCTCGGTTTCCGGGAGCGGCTATCGCTTTGCCGTTCCGGTCGTGGCCGCCGCTCCGGTCCTGAGCGAGTCGTTTACCGCAGATGCGGCTAGCCTGGGGAAGGTCCTCCTGGGGAGCGGCGTCGATGCGTTTCGCAACTACTGCCAGGGAAGCTTCTTTCTCGAACAGCGCACGGCGCCGTCGATCAAACGCGCTATCGAGTTCTTCGAGAGCTCGCTCGCGTCGAATCCGAACTACGTGCCGGCGCTGATCGCGCTCGGGCGCGCGCATGCGCTGCTCGGAGAGTACTGGCACGTTCCTCCGAATCTCGCATTTCCGCTGGCCAAGAAGGCGATCGCGCAAGCGCTCGCAATCGATCCGACCTCGGCGATCGCTCATGCGGTGCGCTCGGGACTCTCGTGTTTTGCCGACTGGAACTGGAAGAGCGCCCAAGACGAAATCGAGCTGGCGATTCGGCTGAACCCCGGCTCGACGTTCGTACGCTGCAACGCGGCGTGGCTCGGCGTCTGTACCGGACGTCACGCGGATGCGCTCTCGCACGCACAACTCGCGCTGCTGATGGAACCGTCATCGTTACCGCTGCAGCTGCTGTTAGCCCGCATTCTGGTGCACTCGGGCGACTATCGCAACGCCATCGCGATCATGTCCACGCTGCTCGAAACCGACCAAACCTTTTACATCGCCCGGCGCTATCGCGCCCAGGCGTATCTGCTCAACCGGGAGCCGGAGAAGGCGCTCGGCGACCTGCAGCTGCTCCCGCAAGAGCGCTCGGAGGACCCGAGCTTCCGCCTGCCGATGCTGGGACGTGCCTACGCCGACATGGGCGATGCGCAGCGGGCCGAGGACGTCTACCACACGC
The DNA here is from genome assembly GCA_963739845.1 of Vulcanimicrobiota bacterium. Classification (GTDB taxonomy): domain Bacteria; phylum Vulcanimicrobiota; class Vulcanimicrobiia; order Vulcanimicrobiales; family Vulcanimicrobiaceae; genus Cybelea. The sequence goes on from CAVUBQ010000002.1 coordinate 1,875,932, forward strand.
TGCAATCGATGAGCGGAACCGACTACGTCGTCTCCTGGAATCTCGCGACCGTCGCGATCGGCTTGGGTTACTTCGAGGAGGCGATGGCGTATCTCGAGCGAGCCTTCGACGACCACGAAGCGACGCTGCCCTTCTTAAAGAGCTTGCCCTGGTTCGCGCCGATCTCCGGCAGCGCCCGCTTCGGGCAACTGGTCGAAAAGGTCGGGCCGCCGTTGCGCCCGCGCGTCCGAAAAGGCGAACTGGAACGTTCTGGCGAGCCCCAACCGGTCTAGTCGCGTGCTCGTTTAGAGCGGCTGCAGGATCCCGAAGATGTTGCCCTCTGTATCGGTGGCGTAGCAGAGCCACCCGATGCTCGGGATCTCGTGCTTCTCGACGACGATCGATCCACCGGAACGTCCGACCGCTGCGATCGCATCGTCGAGCGACGCGACCGTGATCGTGCAGACGTAACCGTTTACCGGCGCACCGGCCGCGGGCGCATCTCCTTGCCGCGGCAAGATCGCGCCGTCGATCCCGTCGCCCTCACCGGTGGAGACCAAGTAGTACTCGATCGGGCCTTCCCATTTGCGAACCGTCCACCCGAAAACCCCGGTGTAAAACGCCGAGGCGCGTTGCGCGTCGGCGGCTTGAATTTCAAAGTGAACGACTCGGCCCATTGAAGTACCTCCTTGACGTCAGGGCGACACGTCTTCTGCGCTAGCCAACCAAAAACCGCCTAAGTTCCTCGCGCGGCCGGACGCCGCTCGCGAAACAGCTCAGCGCAATCGTCAAGCGCTCCTCCGTTTCCGCGCGGTAACGCGGCGAAACAATGGCGCCGAAACCGTTCTCGAGGATATCGCCGGCGTCGTCCATATAGTGCAAGAGGTATTGCGCGAACGAGCATGCTCGCACGTTTAGCGAAGCGACGGCCTTCCGTAACTCGGAGAAAGCGCCCTCGGCTACGGTGTAGCAGCTGAGCCGGGCCAAGAAGGAACGCGCGGCCGCTGCCTCGATCGACGAGTTAGCTCGTAGCTGCGGGATCGCGCGCTGCAACTCGACGTAGAGGACGTCCGCAAGACGCTCGTCGCCGGCGAACGACCGCGCCCGGCCCATCTCGTCGGGCTCGGAGGCAAAGAGATCGCACGCGACCGAGCGGTCGCGGGTGCCCAGCAGGTGCGCGAAGGCGCGCAGCTCCCAGTCGCGGCGCTGCGGCGTCGCGGCTTCGAACGCCGCTCCAAAAGTTGCTGCCGCGCGTGCGGCAAGGCCATCGTAATGCAAATCCAGCGCGGCGCGAAAAGCATCTCGGGCGCGCCGCTTCGCGCCGGCGCCGTCTCCATCGCCGGCCATCGAACGGGCTCGTTCGATCGAGAACGCGATGCGGTTCCAGGTCGAACCGCGGGTGCCGCAATCGCCCGGATCGCTCCAGGGCTCTCCGAGGCGCAGCCGCGCACGCGCGATCGTGCTGCGGCAAACGCCGGCGTCGAGATGCCGGCCGCGCAGGGCGAGGTAACCGGCCGAAGCGAGGCGTTGCGCGAGCGCGTCCTCTCCTCGCTGCAACGCGAGTTCGGCGCGCAGCGCACTGCCGCGCGCGAGCTGCACGAGCGCTGCGCTGCGAAGGTCGCGTGCCTCTGCCTCGTCGAGCAGCAAGCTCGCTTCCGCGACGCGTCCGCAGCGCAGGTTCGCCTCCGCTTGCGCGAGCAGCGCGCGCGAGACCCAGACGGCGCGGTCGCCGGCGATTCGTTTGAGGTTGGTCGCTACGCCGTCCATCTGACGCGCATCGCTGCTGTGGCGAGCTCGAAGAAAGGCGAGCCACTCGAGCTCGAAACGCACTTCGGCGTCTTCGGCTCGGCTGAGCCGCGGCCGCTCGAAGAGCGGCCATAAACTCTCGCGAGCGCTGGGACGTTTCCCGTTGATCTCTTTCGTTTGTGCGCTCAGGACTGCCAGCAGCTCGGGAAGAATCGCTCGCTGGAGCTCGTCGGACTCCTCGCCAATCTCCACGCCGAGGTCTGCGCGTGCACGCAGCGCGAGCGCGGCGAGCGTCGCGAGCGGGTCGTCGCCCTGTTTGGGGGTTTCGTCTTCGGCGGCCAGAACGGGCGCCCCGACGAGTCTGCGTACGTGGTCGGCGAGAATGGCCACGGCTTTGGCCCTACGGCGCTGGAGGTGGCGCTTGGAGACTTGCAGCCATCGCGCGGTCTGGCTCCGCGGCGGCTCGCCATCGATTGAAGCGAGGAGCATCTCGCGCAGGCGCCACTTCTGCGCGTCCTCGCCGAAGGCGCCTTCGATCGCGTGGCGCAACGCGGACTGGGCGCTTGGAATTCCCGTCGCTTCCGTTAAAGCTTGGGCCAACGGACACGCGGCAAGCCTGAATGGGTTTTGTGCCCGGCGCAACATGCGGCGTACCTCGGCTTCGAACCGAGGTTGCGCGTGAGACGGCGATAGGACCATGGCGTAAGTATAGTTTGGACGGCGCGGAACCGTCATCAATCGGTTATCAATGACCGCGCTAGATCGCGACGTTATCCCGCGACGACATTTGAACATTATTGATTGATGCGAGCGCTAATATTTGGCGCTCGTTTATTAGAAATGACAAGCGGCGCGACACTTTACTCAGCTTTATAGGAAGCAAGTTTAGGCCGTGCAAAGCGCCGTTAAGGCGCGATAATGTTCGCGCTGCAATACAACGCATCAGGAGGAACCATGCGCATAAAACGAGTTTCGTTGCCGCGTTCTGTGGTTGCCCTTGTAACGTTGCTCGTCCTGATCGCCGGCCAGGGAACATGGGCACTGGCAGGCGTCACGGGCAACATGGCGGGCATCATTAGAGATTCGAGCGGTGCACCGGTCGCCGGAGCAAAAGTGACGGCAACCTCGCCCTCAATGACACGGACCGCGACGACGGATGCGGGAGGTCACTTTGTGATCCTCTCGCTCGCACCAGATACGTATACGATCAACCTCGACAAAGAGGGCTTCCAGCCCGCAGCGTTCCCGGGCAACGTGGTCTTTGCAGACCAAACCGACCAAGTTGCATTTACGATCACCAAGACGCTCAAGACGATCGCACGCGTCACCTCGCAAGCCGGCAGCTCGTTAGTCAAATCGGGCGTCGGCGGCGACCTCTATAGCGTTAACGCCACGCAGGCGGCCGCTGCGGCAGCTCTCGGTGGCGGCGGCAACCTGAACAACACCTACTCGGCGATGGCGTCGGTTCCCGGCGTCCAGACCTCGATGGGCGGGGTCGGTTGGTTTGCCAACGCCGCCTACGTTCGCGGCCAAAACCAGTATTACACCGGCTTCGAATACGACGGTATTCCGGTCAACCGTGCTTTTGACAACTACAACTCCTCGACCGAATCGAGCCTCGGCCTGCAAGAGCTGCAGGTCTACACCGGCGGCGGTCCGGCATCGGTCGCCAGTGCCGGTACGGCCGGTTTCATCAACCAGGTCATCAAGACGGGTACCTTCCCGGGCTTTGCCGTCGGCAACCTCGGCGTCGGCTATCCGCAGTTCTACCATCAAGCGCAAGTTGAAGTCGGCGGCTCGACTCCGGACCGTAACTTCAGCTACTACGCAGCTTTCAGCGGCTATAACCAAGACTATCGCGTTCTCGACAACAGCAACGGCGCCGGCTATATGACGCCGGGCGGCCCGTTCGCCGGAAACACGATCGGCGCGTTTCTCGGCTATGGCTTCGGCAGCAACCAGATTCTCAACACCAGCCCGACCGTCATCTTCGGCACGGGCCAAGGCGTCAAGCCGGTCTGCCCGCTGGCCGGTTCTGCGTTCAGCGCTCCCCAGCAGGGCTGCTGGCAGTTCTACAGCGGCGTCAGCGCCGGGACCAGCCAGATTACCGACCGCGAGAGCGTCATCAACCTGCACTTCGGCATTCCCAAGAAGAACGGGCTGCGCGACGACATTCAAGCGCTTTGGAGCGCGTCGGCACTCAACAACTACTTCTACAACAGCCCGGATGATATCGGTCCGGGTAACGCCCAGACGGTCTATGCGCTTTGGGGTACGCGCTACCACGCTCCGACCTGCGGACCCGAAGAGATTGCGCCCTGGGCCGGACTCACGGTCAACGGATGCAGCAGCCCGGTCGGCCCAGCCGGCCAGATCATTCCGTTGCTACAGCCCATCCAATGTTGCGGGTTGACCGGAGCGACGCTCCTCTGCAACGCGAAGGACGCCTTCGCCGGCTGCGGCCCGACGTACGTCAGTTACGCGGACGGTGTGGCGTACAACGTACCTTTCGGCACGCCCATCGCCAGGAGCTCGGGGCAGTTCAAGGCTCCGGGGGTCTACATGGCGCCGGATACGCCGGCGCATGCCTTCAACGGGCCCTTGCCGTTGGCAGACAACTCGATCCAGGTCAACCAGAACAACACCGGCGTGACTAAACTGCAGTATACGTATGCGCTCAGTCAATCGGCCTACCTGCGTGCCTACGGCTACACGTTCTACTCGAACTGGCTCCAGGTGAGTCCGATCTTTGGAGGAACCGGACAGCTGGTTCCGTCGGCCATCACCGCGCAGTACCAATTGATTACGCATACCGCGGGCGGCGCGCTCTCCTTCCAGGACCAAATCAATCCGCAGAATCTGATCAGCCTCGACGGGAACTACACGACTGCGAGCGTGCAGCGCTTCAATAACAGCAGCGCGTTCGGCGGGGCTTCTCCGATCGGCTACATGGCTCGCCGCGGAGGCCCTCTCTCGAACGTGGGTTACACGTGCTACGATCCCGTCAGCGGCAAAGCGCAGGTATGCTTGACCACTGGCTACTGGAGTCCGACCGCAAACAATGGAAAGGGCGGCACGATAAACCCGACGTGGGTTAGCGACGCCGCGACCGGGCCAGGCGGCTTTGCCGCAGCCGGGACGCCGGCGGCAAACGCGAGCGCGTCATGGGACAGCCTCTGGCAAGGCAATGCCAACGGCTCGTTCAACGGCGTGCAGCCGAAGTTTACCAACGTGGCGCTCTCCGACCAGTTCCGTCCCAACGACAAGATCCTCATCAACGCCGCGGTGCGGTACGACAACTTCACCTACGATCTGCCGGATTCAGCCGGCATCTCGGACGAGTTCTACGCCAATCTGACCGCAAACTATACCTGCGTGCTGGCCGCGACCAACCAGGTGCTCACAATCCCGCTGGCGCCGGGACAGCCGCCGCCGGCGGCCGCGCAGTACGTGGTCGGCAATTGCGATACCGCCGCCACGCAGCTGCACCCCACCGGCCCGCATACCGGCTGGGTCCACCCCAACGGCACGGTGCAGAACGGCGTCCAGGCGCCGAGCTTCACTGCCAGCTCGCCGGCGTCGTATTCGCTGGATTACTGGCAGCCGCGTTTCTCGGCGACCTATACGCAATCGCCCAATGTGGTCTGGCGCGTCTCGGCGGGGCGCTACACGCAGCCGCCGATCTCGGCCTCAGTGCAGTATCTGGCCCTAGCCGGCGACGACACCACGCTTTGGAATAACATGATGAACTTAGGCTTCTACTCGCCCTTCCATCCGATTCCAGGCATCTCGTCGGGGCAGTACGATATCTCGTACGAGCAGCACTTCAAGGGCACCGACATGTCCATGAAAATCTCGCCCTTCTACACCTGGGTATCCGGGTGGCAGCAGCAGACATTCATCGGGCCAGGGTTCGTGACGCAAGTCCCGGTCGGCGTGAACCGCAACCAAGGCGTCGAGTTCCAGTTCAACAAGGGTGACTTCAGCCGCGACGGTTTCTCTGGGCAGTTCGCCTTCACGTATACCAACTCGAAGGTCCAGTTCCAGAACGTGCCGCTAAGCACAGGCGGCGTCGTCTCGAACACGACGACCACGCTCAACCAGGTGATCGCGCAATACAACGCCCTGACCAAATCCGGCGGCGGAAGCCCCTGTTACCAAGGTGGTTTTGCCGTCTCGTGTTCGGAGCCGAACGGCAAGAAGGTGGGCGGCTTTGATACGATCGCGAACCCCTACTACAACAGCCCAGCGCAGGGTCTGCTCGACCCGGGCGGCTGGTACAACCCGTACTCGACCGCGATCGCACCAAGCCTCTCCGGAGCGTTGACGAGCTACATCTCGCCCGAGGTGGCCTCGTTGATCCTCAACTACCGCAGCGGCAAGCTGGCGATCACGCCCAGCTTCGTCTATCAGGCGGGCGGCTTCTACGGCAGTCCGCTGGATATCAACGGGGTAGACCCGCGCACGTGTATGCTTAACTCGGCAACGACCGGCGTCACCAAGGTCTCGCCGAAGACCAATCCGCTGCAGTGCAACTATCTCAGCGCCACGTCGGCGGGAACCAGCCTGTTCGCCTACCTGTATGTCCCCAATCCGCAGACGGGCACGTTCGCTTTCGGCAGCTACCAGAACCCGAACTCGGTTGCGGGCAACCTTCAGATCGCCTACGATCTGACGCCCAAGATCAAGCTGACGTTGCTGGGAGTAAGCCTGTTCCACGACTGCTTCGGTGGCTCGTCGACCCCGTGGTCGCAGGCATACCAGCCCGGTAACGTGGTCTGCGGCTATCTGCCCGCCGGCGGCACGCTCAACAGCTCGCTCTATCCGAGCAACTTCTACAACGGTACCGGCATCAACGACTTCGCTGCCAACAAAGCGCGGACGACTTATCAGCAGAGCTACTTGCCGAGCACGCTTAACAACGCAGCACTCGGCGGCGGCCCGCTTCCCATCAACCTCTACTTCAACGCAACGGTGAAAATCTAACACCACCATGGAGCGGGGCCTCGCAGAGGGAAGGCCCCGCTCCAGACCTCAACCCGTAGCGCTAATACGACGGGTGATCTTGGCAGCGCTCCACCGATGGATCGTCGCTGGGATCGAGCACCATGGCGTCCGCGCGCGCTGCGCTCAGGGCACAAGCGATGGCGGCCGCGCCCGCAACGATCGGGCGTAGCCATCGATCTCGCACGACTCGCACGTGCTAGGTTCGCCTTGGCGTGAGGTGCAGCTGGCCTCCCGCGTAGTCCAACTGGACGATAAACTGCTGCAAGAACGCCGCGCCCAAGTGGCCGTAAGCCGTACCGCCGAGCGCCTGAGTCGCCCCGATGCGCTGCGCACCGGTGCGGTATCCCCCGATCGTCACCTGCCCGATCTCGCCGATCATCTCGACGCTGCTTCCGCCGATTCCGCTCACGAAGCCGGCGCTGGGTGGCGCTAAACAATCCCGGATGCTTTGCATAGAAGTCGTAGGCTAGATTAATGTTCGACTCGTCGCCGGTATCCACTGCCAAGCGGGCATCGACGCGTTCCGAGCCGCACGCTGACGATCGGCACGAAGTATTGGAACGAGAGCGGGAGCGAGATCGGGCTATGCGCGAGCGGGACGCCCAAGCGAACTTGGTGGAGCGCGGCGTCGATCTCGACGCTGGTCGCACCGAGAACGTCAGCGCCGAGCACCGCGTCGTAACCGTACCGGCGCAGATCGTTGAGCACGACGTAGTACGCCTCCGGATAGGTCGCGTTCCCGATGTGAAGCGGGCCGGCGCGCACGACCTGCGTCGAGTATCCGCCCAGCCCGCGCACTTGATAGGACCCGACGACCGGCGCACCGAGGCGGCTCGCAAGCTCAGAGCTCATCGAGAGTCCGGAGTTTCCCGTGTCGAGCAGACACTTCAAGGGAACGCCGGCGATCGTGCAATCGACGATCGGCGTCACCGACTTCGGATCGGTCGGAATCGGCGCGGGCGCGCCCGCAAACGTCGGAAGCGGGCCGTGCGGCGCAGCGAACGGCGTCGAGACCGGAGCACGCTCGTCGTAGCGCTCGAAAAGGCGACCGTCGTGTAGTACCGCAAACGGCAGCGTGAAGGCGCCGATTCGCCGGTAGTCACGATACTCGAAGGTGTTCCCGCCGTCGAGGTCGCGCGCAAAACGCACGAGGCCGCTCTCGTCGACGTAAATCCGGATCGCGACCGAGGAGGTGTCGCCGACGACGAAGGTGCGATACGATTTCCCGCCGATCGTGGCGTTGCCCGCGTCGCCGATGCGGCCGCCGTGCGCGATGAACGATGAATCCAGAAATGCAAGCGAGGCGACGATGCGAAGCACCCGCAAGTAAGGCTCGAGCTGCGGCGATTGTGGCAACGCAGTACCGTTGAGGTTGATCGAATAGAGGCGTCCGCCGTCGAAATACGTGCCGTCGCAGAGCTCGCCGTTGCAGCGTCGCACGCTGATGCGCAGCCCCTGGCTGTCGCTCGATGCGACGGCCTGCTCGCCGTTAAAGTCGAGCCTGGAGACCGAGACGAGGTGAGCCTGCCAGACGGGCCCGGCGACGCTGCGCATCCTTTCGAGCAGGCGCACGACGTCGCTCTCGTTGCGATTCGCCCCGAGCGTGACGATTGCCAGCCCGCAGAGCAAGAGGGTCCGTGCGGCGAATCTCATCAAGGATGGGTTTCGAGTCGCTCGACGGCTATCTTCTCGATGGCGTGCCTTCCAGAGGCGAGGTCGTGCAGCGTCTGCTCGCAGAACGGCCATTTGCCGAGGGAGCGGCGCCGTTTTACGAGGGGATGGAACGCCTCGGCGCGCGGACGCCGGATCTTGCGCTGATCGCGCTGCGGCTGGTGCTCGCCGGACGAAAGGCGGACGACGACGCGGTTCGCTGGCTGCGCGATCTCGTCGCGCGTGCGCGCGGCGGCGATTCTACCGCTCGGCAAGAGTACCATGCGTTAGGTGGGCAGCAGGCGTAGTGGGACTCTCGACGGATGCGCTCGTTGCAGGGTACTCCGGCCATGCGACTCGCGCCCTCGATCGCGTCTCGATCGACGTCGACGACGGCGCGACGCTCGCCGTGGTCGGGCCCTCCGGCGCCGGAAAGACCACCCTGCTGCGCGTCATCGCAGGGCTGCTGCCCGCAGCGAGCGGCAACGTTTCGCTCGATGGGGAGCCGATCCTCAGGCTTCCCGCGCGCAGCGCGCCGCATCGCGTTGGTCTTTCAAGACGACGCGCTCTTCACCCACATGAGCGTGCGCGAGAACCTTCGCTTTGCGCTTCGCCGGCGCAGCGTGACGAGCGAGAAGGAGATCGTGGAGACCGCCGCTGCGCTGCACGTCGCAGCGCACCTCGACCGGCGACCGCGCCACCTCTCTGGAGGCGAGCGCCAGCGCGCCTCGATTGCACGCGCGCTGCTCTCCGGCCCGCGCGCACTGCTGCTGGACGAGCCGCTGGCGCACCTCGACCCCTCGCTGCGGCGTAGCGTCCGCGACGAAGTCGTCGGCGTTCGGCAATGGTTCTCCGGTCCGATTCTCTACGTAACGCACGATCACGTCGAGGCGATGAGCGTCGGTCACGCCTTGGCAGTTCTCATCGACGGAAGGATCGAGGATATCGGCCAACCTCAGCGGGTCTACGATTCCCCGCGCACCGTCGCGGTGGCGCGATTCCTCGGCGAGCGACCGATGAATCTCTTCGAAGATGGAGGTCTGATCTTGGGCATTCGCTCCGAGCGCGTGCGCTTGGCTCCCGACGGCGCGATCTGCGCGGGCGCGTGGTGCGTCGCGAATCGACTGGCGCCGATGCGTACCTGGACGTCGAAACGCCACGCGGGAGCTTCGCGGTACGCGTACCTGCCTCGCAGAGCTCGCGCGCCGGCGACCTCGTCGCGCTCGACCTGCCCGCGGAGTTCGTGCGCCGCTTCGATCGGTCGAGTGGAGTCGCGATCGCATGAACGAGCTCGCAGACCTGGCCCGCGGCGTCATCGTTGCCGGCATCCCCGGGACGCATCTCGACCTCAATCTTCCGCGCTTTGCGGGGTACGTGCTCTTCGAACGCAACGGAGACGCGGTTTCCGGCGTGCGTTCGCTCACCGATGCGCTCCGCTCGCGCTTCGATCCGTACCCGTTGATCGCGATCGATCAGGAAGGCGGCCGCGTCGTGCGCCTGCACGAAGGGGTCGAGCCGATGCCTTCGATGATGGCGTTGGGCGCCGTCGGCGATCTTGGTTTGGCCGAGCGTGCGGGCGAACAAATTGCGTTCGACCTGCGGCGTGCGGGGTGCACGCTCGATTTCGCGCCGGCACTCGACTTGGCGATCGATCCCCGCAACACGGTCATCGGGACTCGTTCGTTCGGCAGCGATCCGAAGCAGGTCGCGGCGTTGGGCTTGGCATTCGGACGCGGCCTGGAGCGCGGCGGCATCTTTCCGTGCTATAAGCACTTTCCCGGGCACGGCGCGACCGACGTCGATTCGCATGCCGCATTGCCGGTCGTCGAAGCCGGAGAGACGACGCTGCACGCACGCGATCTCATACCGTTTGCCGCGGCCGCGCGCGGCGCTGCCGGCGATGATGACCGGACACGTCCTGGTTACGGCGCTCGACGCGGAGAAGCCGGCAACGTGCTCCTACGCGATCGCCACGACGCTCTTAAGAGACGGGCTTGGGTTCGGTGGCGCTTTGTTCACCGATTGTTTGGAGATGAAGGCGGTCGCACAAGATGCCTCGTCCGATCGCGCCGTCGAAGCGCTCGCTGCCGGTGCCGATGCGCTGCTCTTCAGCCACGACCTCGAGCTCGCCGGCGAAGCGGCCGTTGCGATCGAGGCAGCCGTGAACGATGGACGAATTGCGCTCGAGCGGCTGCGTGAAGCGCACGCCCGCGTTTCGCAACTGCGCGCCGGCGGCGCCGATCCGTTGCCGATCGATGCCTTTCCGCCTCATCCTGGCATCGGGCGCGAGATCGCGCGGCGCGCGGTTACGGTCGTGCGCGGCGTTCCACACGCCGATCCCGTTGCGTCGATCGCCGTCTCGTTCGGCGGCGAGTCTCCGCGTCTCAAGCACGAGGCTCCGGCGCTCGCCGAACACGTCGTTTCGATCGATCCGAACGACGCAGAAGTAGCATCCGCTCTCACCGTCTTGCAGGAGCGTCAGCGCCGCCCACTCCTGCTCGCGCGCCGCGCCCATCTCCACCCCGCTCAGGCCCGCGCGATCGCAACGATCGCCGCTCGGTACTCCGATGCCATGGTCGTCTCGCTGCTCGAGCCGTTCGACCTGCCGCTTCTTCCCGAAGCGCGCCACCTGCTCGCGACATACGGGGACGACGCGGCTTCGATTGGCGGTCTTGCCGACGTGATCTTCGGCGGGAGCATGCCGGAAGGACGCGTGCCGGTAAACCTTGCCGGTGCGTAAACCGCGCTTCGACCGCGTCGAGGCGACGCTGCGCGATGCGCAGGGCTCAGAGTTCACCGGCGCGGTCGCGCGCATCGAGCACCGCGGACGGCTTCTCTTCGAGCGATCGTATGGAACGACGCGCAACGACGCGCAGGCTCGTCCGGTCTATGCCGACACGCGGTTCGATTTGGCTTCGCTCACCAAGCTGTTCATGACGACCTTGCTGCTGCAACTCGTCGAAGCCGAAGTGCTGACGCTCGACGAGCCCTTAGTGAGGTTCGTTCCCGAGTGGCGCCGCGGCCAGCGCGCGGAGGCTACCGCGCGGATGCTCCTTGCCCACACCTCGGGAATGAACTCGGGCGCCGATTATCGCACGATTCGCGGAGAGAACGTCGAGCGGTTCGCGCTGCGCTCGCGGCCGCGTGCGCGGCCCGGCGAGCGGGTTATCTACAGCGATCTCGGCTTCATCTCGCTCGGCATCGTTCTCGAACGCGCTACCGGCCGATCGCTGTCGGCGCTGACGGGCGGCGCGTTCGCCTCTTCGCTTGCGTTTGCGCCCCGTGCCGCGCGGCGCGCGGAGATTCCCGCGACCGAAGAGGACGACTGGCGCGGGCGCGTTCAAGGCTTCGTACACGATGAAAAGGCCTTCTTGATGGGCGGGGTTGCCGGGCACGCCGGCCTATTCGGCACTGCAGCCGACGTCGCCGCGCTGACCGAGTCGTATCTCGGCCCGCTGCACGGTCGCGACGGTGGCCGGCTCTCGAAGCGAATCGTGCGCGAGGCGGTCTCCGAGCAGGCCTACGACCCCGTGCTGCGCCGCGGATTGGGCTGGGCACTGCGAACGAGCCAGGAGAACTCCTGCGGCAGGCTGATGAGCGCGGACTCGTTTGGACACACCGGCTTCGTCGGCACCTGCGTTTGGGCCGATCCCGCGCGCGACGTCCAAGGTGTCTTGCTGACCAACGCGGTCTACTTCGGCCGCAACCTGCCCGTCGCGCCCGGGCCGGGGCTGCGCGCGAGCTTCTACGAAGCGCTCGTCGAAGATTTGAACGCATAGATGATCGCGATCGGATTGATGAGCGGAACGTCGCTTGACGGAATCGACGCGGCGCTGGTACGGATCGTCCCTCGGTCAACGAGCTACGCGTTGGAGCTTTTGCGTTTCGAAACGCACGCGTTTTCGCGCGACCTGCGCGAAACGCTCCACGCAGCGCTTCCACCCAACGCCGGCACGGTCGCCGGCGTTGCGCGCCTTCATCACGATCTTGGGCATGCTTTTGGAGAAGCCGCGCGTGCCGTGGCTGCGACGCGATCGCATCGGCTTCGTCGCGTCGCACGGTCAGACGCTCTGGCACGACGGCGCGCACCACATGACCCTGCAGCTGGGAGACGCGTTCGTGATTCGTCAGGCGGTCGGCGCGACGGTCTGCTACGATTTCCGCAGCGCCGACTGTGCCGCCGGCGGTCAGGGCGCGCCGCTCGTCGCGCGCGTCGATGCGCTGCTCCTCGGCGGCGCCGGCGAAGACCGTGTAGCGCTGAATCTCGGCGGTATCGCCAACGTCACGCTGCTGGGCAAACACGGGCGTCCGCGCGACGCGATCGCATTCGATACGGGTCCGGCGAACATGCTGCTCGACGCGTTCGTCTCCGAGCGAACGCGCGGCCATCACGCCTTCGATCCCGAGGGCTCGTTCGCAGCCGCAGGTCAGCCCGATGCGGCGCTGCTCGAAGCGATGCTCGACGACGAGTATTTCGCCGCGCCGCCGCCCAAGACGAGCGGGCGCGAGCACTTCGGAAGGCACTATCTCGAGCGCCACGGCGATCGCTTGGCGAGCCTGAGCATCGAAGACGGCGCAGCGACGCTTGCAGAGCTGACGGCCGAAACGATCGGCCGCGCGCTCGCGCGCGAAGGATTCGCCGGCGCGCGCGTCATCGTCAGCGGGGGCGGCGCTCGAAACCGCGCGCTGCTCGAACGAATCGTCAAACGGCTCGCGCCGGCGCGCGTCGAAACCTCGGACGCGATGGGATTGCCGGCCGAGGCAAAGGAGGCGATGGCGTTCGCCGTTCTGGGTTACGAGACGCTGCGCGCACGCGCTGGAAACGCTCCGAGAGCGACCGGTGCGAGCGCCGAGGTCGTGCTCGGCGCGATCGCCCCGTACCGGCTCGACGAGCTGCTGAGCGAGGTCCACCGCGAGGTGCGGGCCGGATGCGTGAACCCCCCAACCGAAGGAGTCAACGCGCGCAGCCGCGGGCTCGACTTGCTGGAAACGCGGGCTTTGGTCGAGCTGCTCGTCGCCGAACAGCGTCACGCGGTCGAAGCGACGCTGGCGCAGAGCGACGCGATCGCGCGCGCGGTCGAGGAGATCGTCACCCGTCTCGCAGGCGGCGGCGCGCTGCATTATATCGGCGCAGGAAGCAGCGGGCGCCTCGGCGCACTCGACGCGGCCGAGATGCCGCCGACGTTCGCGACCGATCCGAACCTCGTGCGCGCGCATATCGCCGGAGGACAGATTGCGCTTGCGCGATCGGTCGAAGGCGCCGAAGACGACGAACCCGCGGGTGATGCGGTGGCGCGTGAAAACGTCGCTGCGGGCGATGCGGTCGTCGGCATATCGGCTAGCGGCGGCGCCGCTTTCGTCGTCGCGGCGATCGAACGCGCCCGCGCTATCGGCGCATACACGATCGCGCTGACCGGCGTCGCCGGTTCCCCGCTAGCGCACGCGGCAGAAACGGCGATTGCAATCGATACCGGCGCCGAAGTGCTCGCCGGATCCACGCGCATGAAGGCCGGAACCGCACAGAAAGTCGCGCTCAACGCGATCTCGACCGCGGTCATGGTGCGATTAGGGCGCGTCTACGACAACCTGATGGTCGACGTCGTGGCCACCAACCGCAAGCTGCGCCGCCGCGCGATGCGATTGGTTTGCGCACTCGCCGGCGTCGGCGAAGAACGCGCCCGGGAGCTCTTGGAGAGCGCCGGCGGAAGCGTTAAAGTGGCGATCGTGATGGAACGCCGGGGCGTAACCGCTTCGCGCGCAAAGGCGATGCTCGAAGGGGAGCGCGGATCGCTGCGAGCGTTGCTGTGATCGGCGCTTTCGCGTTGATCCTGTCGGCCATCGCGTTCTTGCCGATGGACGACCGCCCGGTCACCTCGCAGCTCCCGATTTTGCTCGGACGCATTGCCGGCGTGCCGGTCGAAGCACCGCCGCCATCGCTGCGCGGACGCTTTCTCGAAGCGGGCCACGCCGATGCGATGATCGCGTGGCTGAACCATCAAGCCGCTAAACCGCAGACCAACGCGTTCGTCGTTTCGACCGATATGCTGGCGTACGGGGGATTGATCGCGTCGCGCGTGCCCGGCCCGTCTTACGCCGACGCCTACTCGCGATTGATGGAGCTGCGGCACTTGCGCCGCCGGCGTCCGCGCACGTGGATCGGCGCGTTCGGCACGATCATGCGCCTCGCTCCCACGGGGATTCCAGCCGGGACGCCGTTTTTCGCCGCGTATCCGGCCTGGTCGTATCTGCAAGCGTACGCGAATCTCCACGATCCGCCGCTGCCCAGTGAAGAGGACCGCGCGCAGCACCTGCACCAGCTGATCGGCGCCGAGACGCTCGACGCGTACATGGCGACGCGTGGACGCAATCTCGGGGTCGATCGTCTGCTCTTGCAGATGACCGCCGACGGAACGATCGATCGGCTCGTGCTCGGTCAAGACGATGCCGGTCCGGTCGGGCTGCACGTTCGCGAAGTACGCCTCTTGCAAGATGAAGCAGCCGGCCTCGAGGGGCGCGCTTCGATCGAGCCCGGCGCCGACGAGTTGGGAATGGCGTTGGTCGCCCACGCCATCGCGCGAGCCGCCAAATGGACGCCGCACGTCGCGGTACGGTACTCGGCACCGCAAGGAGGCGAGTATCAAGATCCGATCGAGTACGCGCCGATCTCGACTGCGATCGACGCGCTGATCGGTGTGAGCGGCGGCGTGCGCGACGACGAGCACCCCGAGATCGTGCTCTACGTGCGCGTTCCGAAGACGACCGTCGCCCAAGACGACGAGCTGGTTGCGGCGATGCGGGCGGACGCCGGCGCGTCACGTTCGGTCGCGCTCGCGGACCTCTCCTATCTCACGTCTTACAGCGATCAGGCCGCCTTCGCGCAGCGCATACTCTCGTCGGGGTTGGCATCGCAGCTCGACGCGTACTCGTCGTGGAACACCAACGCGAACACGATCGGTACGGCGCTGGCCGAGGCGATCGCCGCCGGCGCCGGCCGGCGCACGCGCACCTACGACGCGCTCGCGCACCGCACGTTCACGTTCATACAGTTTCTCGACAATTACGCATTTCACGACGAGGTTCGGCCCGACCTCAACGCGACGCTGGCAGCTGCAAGGCGTAACCGATCACACGCTGCTTTCGCCTGACCTTGCCGCGGCGATGGCGCAGCGCGCCAATGCGCTTCTCTGGGGTTACGCGCAGACGATCCTCGCGCAGCTCGATCCCGGGTACCACGTCGCAGCGATGTCGATCGGGCTGCCCTGGAACCGAACGTTTGAAACGTCGATAGACGTCGGCTTAGCGCCGAACATCTAGAGGGAAAAAAGTTAACGGGATGGCCGGCGTACCGGCCATCCCGTCAGGGCTTACTTCCCTCCGGGGAAGAGTTTAGGTTAGGTTACTGCATCGAACGCGGATTGTAGGCCGCGCCTTCGACGTCTTCGCTGGGAGCGAAGCCGTTGGTGATGCTGTACATGTAGGTGATCGACGTCGGGGTGTAGTTGTAGACGTCGACTGCGCCGAACTGGAAATCGCCCATCGCGAGGGACATCGACTGCTTGTTCACGTGACCGAAGATCGACTCACCGTTAGTCGGGAAAGGACCGCCAACGAGCGTGCACGACGGGTTGCAGCCGCTGTAGACCCAGACCGAGCCGGTGCCGCTGCCGATGAGATCGAGCGAGACGAGGTTGCCCGCCTTGTCGATGTCGAGACCGCCATAGAACACGTTGTCGAAACCAGTCGCAACTTGGCCGGAGCCGCTGCAGCCTGCGAAGTACGTGAGGGTCGGGAAACCGCTGGAGTCGATTGCTGAGGCCCAGCAGTCGCCGTTATTCGCTTGCGCAACGCCCGCGACTTCGAACATCGCCGGGTTCGTCAGATTGGTCGAGCAACCGCTTGCCAGCGTGCAGAGCGAAATGCTGCCCGGGAGACCGCTGTTGTCGAAGATGTTGCCGACAACGATGGTTCCGCTGGCTGCATCCGCGCTGCTGGCGTCGGCGGGTTGTCCGAAGCCGTCGGCAACCGATCCGACCTCGGGTCCGCACATGCCCGGGCCCTGATAGACGATGACCGTACGGCTTCCGCCGTCGGGATCGATCAGGTTGCCTTGGCCGTCAACCGCGATGCCATTGGGATAGCTCGCAGGAAGCGAGCAGATCGGGGGGCCGTTGCCCGAGTTGTTGTGATTATATCCATTAATCACCCCGAGGAAGAACTGGCTACCGTAGAGACCGCCCGAGCCTGCGCCTTTATGGCTCTTCTTTTTGAGCGGTTCCGGGCGACCATGTACTACGTCGCCGCCGTGCGGACGAAGTTCGGGCGGCACGAGGCTGGCGTACTTCGACCAATGTGGGATGAAACGTCCGTGCGTTTTTTGGCCCATTGCGCCACCAACGCTCGGTACCGTCGAAGTCGGCGATGACATGTTTCCGCCGGAGCAGCCTGCGAGAAGCCCCAAAGCGACCGTCGTGCACATCGCTGACGATAACAATCGCATATAGATACTCTCCTTAGCGTGTAGAGGGACCGTAATAGCCGGGATTACCGGACTGGGGGGACCATTCGTCGTCGGATGGCCGTCTCCCGGCGCAGGCTGGCGGTTTGTCGAATCGCTCGCCAACGCTTGCCTGGCAGGACTCCTAAAATATTAGTTGCGGCTGGGCGGGATCCTAGGTTACTGCTTGGAGCGTGGGTTGTAGGCTGCGCCTTCCACTTCCTCGCTAGGCGAGAAGCCGTTGTTGATGCTGTACGAGTAGGTCAGGGACGTCGGGCTATAGTCGTAGATGTCGAGCTGCCCGAATTCGAAGTCGCCGGTTACGAAAGCCATCGATTGCTCGTTCAGGTGACCGAAAACCGTCTGACCCAGGAGCGGGAAAGGCCCGCCGACCAGCGTGCACGCGGGGTTGCAGCCGCGGTAGACCCAGAGCGAGCTTGAACCGCTGGTGCCGAGATCGATCGAGACGAGGTTGCCGTTCTTGTCGATGTCGAGGCCGCCATAGGAAACGTTGTGGAAGCCGGTCGCGATTTGGCCTTCTTCGGAGCAACCTGCGAAATAGAAAAGGGTGCCGGAACCGCTGGAGTCGGTGCCCGAGGCCCAGCAGTCGCCGTCGTTCGCTAGTGCGACGCCTGCGACCAAGAACATGTTCGGATTGCTGAGGTTGACCGTGCAGCCGTTCGCGAGCGTGCAGAGCGAGATGCTGGCAAAACCGCTCGATGTACCGTGCGAGGGACCGTGGGAGCGAGCAACATTGTCGAAGATGTTGCCGACAACGATGGTTCCGTTCGCTGCATCCATGCTGGCCGCATCGGCCGGTTGACCGAAGCCGTCAGCAACTGCGCCGACTTCCGGTCCGCACATGCCCGGGCCCCGATAGACGATGATCGTGCGAGTACCACCGTCGGGATCGATCAGATTGCCTTTGCCGTCAACCGCGATGGTGTTGGCATAGCTCGCTCCGAGCGAACAGACCGGGGGTCCGTTTCCCGTATTGTGATGATGGTATCCATTGATAATGCTGGAAAAGAATTGGCTGCCATAGATGCCGCCTCGGTCGGCGCAGGCGTCCGCGCGGCGGCATGGGGCGCCCGTGCAGCGCGCCGCGCGAGACGCACTCCGGGCGGAACGAGGGTGGCGAACTCCGACCACTGAGGAACGAAGCGCCCCTGCGTCATGCGGGCATTGAGCGCTGCCTGCGCTCGGTACCGTCGCAACCGGCGACGAGGTGCTTGCACCAGAGCAGCCGTTTGGGGGGGGGGGGGGGGGGGGGGGGGGGGGGGGGGGGGGGGGGGGGGGGGGGGGGGGGGGGGGGGGGGGGGGGGGGGGGGGGGGGGGGGGGGACGCCAGAAGTCGACTGACGGCGAGGCGACGCTGGAGGAAAGGCTGCCAAGGAAAAGCAGAGGAAAAATGAAGAAATAACCGCACTGAGGTGGTCTCCTAGGTTATTGCTGGGAGCGCGGGTTGTACGCAGCGCCTTCGACGTCTTCACTGGGAGCGAAGCCATTGTTTATGCTGTACGAGTAGGTCAGCGACGTCGGGCTGTAGTCGTAGACGTCGAGCTGCCCGAATTCGACGTCGCCCGCTACAAACGCCATCGATTGCTTGTTCAGGTGACCGAAAACTGACTGCCCCAGGAGTGGGAACGGACCCCCGACCAACGAGCAGGCTGGGTTGCAGCCGCGGTAGACCCACAGCGAGCTTGAACCGCTGACGCCAAGATCGACCGAGACGATGTTGCCGCTCTTGTCGATGTCGAGGCCGCCCCAGTAGGCATTCTCGAAGCCGGTTGCGAGTTGACCATCGCCGGAACAGCCGGCGAAATAGACGAGGATTGCAAAACCGCTGGAGTCGATTGCTGAGGCCCAGCAGTCGCCGTTGTTTGCTAGCGCAACGCCGGCGGCTTCGTATATCGCTGGGTTGATGAGGTCGACCGTGCATCCGCTTGCGAGCGTGCAGAGCGAGATGTTGCCATTACTGGTTGTATCATGGTGCGGAGCGCCTTGGGAGCGATCGACATTGCCGAAAATGTTGCTTACAACGATCGTTCCGTCTACGGCATCAGCACTTGCCGCGTCGGACGGTTGGCCGAACGGGTCAGAAACGGATCCGACTTCCGGTCCGCACATACCCGGGCCCTGGTAGACGATGATCGACCGAGTACCGCCGTCGGGAACGATCAGGTTGCCTTTGTTGTCGACCGCGATGCCGTTAGGATAGCTCGCGCCGAGCGAACAGACCGGAGGGCCGTTTCCCGTATTGCGATGATGGTATCCGTTGATCGTGGCGGAGAAGAACTGGCTGCCGTAGATGCCGCCTTGGGCTGCGCGCCGTCCGCGCGGCGGCATCGGTCGTCCGTGCAGCGCTCCGTCGCCGCGCGCACGCAGTTCGGGCGGAACGACGCTTGCAAACTCCGACCACTGAGGAACGAAGCGGCCGTGAGTTGCTCGGGCCGGGGCGCTACCTACGTTCGGTATCGTCGAAACCGGCGACGAGGTGCTTGGGGCGGAGCAGCCTGCAAGAAGTCCTACGGCGAGCCACGGTGCTGCCAAGAAGAGCGGCGATAAGCGTCGCATTGAGGACTCTCCTTTATGGCGAGCTCGTTCGTGGTGCGCCGAAGATAACCCGCAGAGCTTGAGTGACGTCGAAGGGGAGCACGGTCGCGCCCTCTTCTATGCATTTGAGGTTGCCGGCCCAGGCCTCGAGCTTATCCGGGCGCGGCTCGGGCAAAACGGCGAACCGCGGGCGCCCGAGCTCGCGCGCGAATCGCATGGTATACATCGCGCCGCCGTCAAGCTCGGTGCAAACCAACACCACGGCGCGGGCCTGCTCGGCCTGAAGGCGATCGCGTTCGATCAACGATTCCTTGGAAACCGGCGTTCCGGGCGGGAGAAGCGTCGCGACGGCGCCGCCCGCGTTAACAATCGCGTCTTCGAGCTCGGCAAGCTCAGGAGAGACGGGCCAGCCGAAGCCGTAACCGACGAACGCTACCGTCGGTGTTCTTGCAGCGAGAGCACCGCGGTGTGCCGCAACGTCGATCCCCGGCGAGAGGCCGGCGACGATCGGCTCGTGCAGCCGCGCGGCAAGCTGGTATGCAAAGAGCCGCAGCGTCGGGTGGCGGCGTGCGGCTCCCGACGATTGCAATCCCGCCGCGCGGCATCGTGCCGCGAACGTGCAGAGCCGGCACGCCTTTACGACGAAGGGAGCTCGACGTACGTACGATCGAGCGCGGCGACGTCGTGGCAGCCGAGCAATCGCAGCGTGCGAACGACGTCGCTGCGCAGTATCTCGATCGCGCGCGCAACGCCCGGCGCCGCCGGCGGCGCCGAGTCCGTAGGCGTAGGCGCGCCCGACGAGCACGGCGCGCGCACCCAGACAGAGCGCTTTGACGACGTCGCTGCCGCGGCGGATTCCGCCGTCCAGAAGGATCTCCGTGCGTCCGCCGACGGCGTCGACGACCTCGGTCAGTGCGCGCAACGTCGGAGCGACCGAGTCGAGCTGCCTGCCGCCGTGATTGGAGACGACGACGGCATCGGCGCCGGCGTCAACGGCGCGGCGCGCGTCCTCCGCGGTCAGAACGCCTTTGATGACGATCGGGCCGTTCCACGCTTCGCTTGATCCAGCCAAGTCCTCGCCACGAGACCGTCGAGCGTTCGAGCGCGGCTCCGACGTCCGCGTACGGCATCGCGCCTCGGCCGGGCAGAACGACGTTGGGAAACTTCATCATCCCGCCGTCGCGCAAGAAGTCGATCACCCATCCCGGGCGCGTCAGCAGTTGCGTTGCGAACGGCAGCATCTTCGCAATGTCGCCGCTGAGCAGCTCCGCGGCGCCGTTGCGCAGGTCGCGCTCGCGCAGGCCCGCAACGGCAGTGTCGATCGTGACGACCAGCGCGCTGAAGCCGGCGGCCTTCGCCCGCGCGATCGCCGCGCTTGCGACCTCGCGTCCACCGACCAGATAGAGCTGATACCAGAGCGGCCCGCTCGACGCCGCCTTGACGTCTTCGAGAGCGCACCCGGAGAGCGTCGACAAGCAGTAGGCGGTTCCGGCGGCGCCCGCTTCGCGCGCCGCAGCGCACTCGCCGCGCGGAAAGAACAACCGGCTGCTGCCCACCGGCGCGAGCAGAAAGGGTAGCTCGAGCGTGGTTCCGAGTACCGTGGTACGCAGGTTGCAGGGCGCGTTGGCAACTGCGTTGCGCGGGCGGAACGTGACCGCTTCGAACGCTTGGCAGTTTTCGCGCAGCGTCCGTTCGCTTTCGGCGCCCCCGTCGATGTAGTCGAAGACGACGCGCGGCAGACGGCGCTCGGCGAGCCGTCGCAAGTCGCCGATATTCACGGCGCGAGGCTTCCGGCGCTCCACGAGGCTTGACGTTGGCCGCCGATAAACGATACCCTGTCGTCGCATCATGGACATCCGCTTCGTCGCTACGGCATTCGCGACCGCATTTACGATCATCGATCCGATCGGGATGATTCCGCTGACGCTCGGCGCGACCGCAAAAGACTCGCCGCAGCGTCGCAAGCAGATCGTCGATCAGGCCGTGCTCGTCGCCGCCGGGGTGATCCTTTTCATGGGCGTCGTCGGGCGCGTGGTCCTCGACTATCTCGGCATCACGCTTCCGGCGTTCACCATCGCCGGCGGCATCCTGCTCTTCTTGATCGCGATCGACATGCTCTTTGCGCGGCCGACGGGCGCGAAACGTACCGAAGCCGAGGAGAGAGAAGCGGCCGAGGTCGAGAATCCCGCGGTCTTTCCGCTTGCGGTGCCGATGATCGCCGGACCGGGCACGATCGCTACGGTACTCTTGCTCGTCAACCTTTCGCACGGCGATCGCATCGACTTGATCGTCGTCGCCGCCGCTTACACCACGGCGCTGCTGGTCACGTGGCTCTGCATGCGCGGCTCGACGCTGCTGCTGCGCGTCATCGGGACGACCGGCATCCACGTCATCAGCCGGCTGCTCGGCATCATCCTCGCCGCGCTGGCCGTGCAGTTCGTGCTCAACGGGTTGATGCATTCGCCGTTGCTACGGCGCTGAGGCGCGTCCCGGCCCACTGTTCGTAGACCGATTTCTCGATCGGCGGCAGTTCGCGTCCCGGCCGGCAGCCGATATCCCGGCAGCGGCAGCGGGAAAGGAATCGGATGCGGCGGCTCTTTGAACGGGTCCGCATCCGGGATCGTAGCAGAACGGCCACACGATGCTCCCGTCCTCCGTCGCGCCGTCGGGATACGTATACTCGTACCGGCCGTAGTAGCAGTCGCGTCCCGCGTCGCGCCAGCTCTGCGTCGGCGTGATGATTCCGTTTCCGTGCTCGTCGCCGCTATTCGAGGTGGGATGAGAACGCGTAGCTCTTGCTCGACGACTCCCGCGAACCTGGATCGATCGTCGGAATCGCGTGCGGGTCGTTTTGTTTGTTGAGTACGGCGACTTCTTTTGCGAAACCGGCCTGATCGCGCTGCGACCCGCGACGGTGCCGGCGAGTGATGCGACTCGGGTTGCGGCGATGCCGCGACGCTCTCTTTGGCGATCTCGTGACGGGGGGCGGGCGCCGCGAGCGGCTGCACCTGACGAATCGCCCGTGCGTGGCGCGCTGCCGGCGTCGGCGCGGGCGTCGGCGCCGGCGTGGACACGATGCGGTTCTCGATCGTGATCGTCGTCGTGTGCGAGACGACCTCGCGTACTCCGCGCGTAATGAAGTAGCGCGCCGCATAGAAAATCAGCGTCAGGGCGACAAGGTGGAGAATGGCCGAGGCGATGGTCGACCAGAAGAGCGCCCGCCGGCGCCGATAGCGAGTTCCCGAAATCAAATCGTGGCTAGGCTGACTCGTGCATTAGATGTTGCGGCTCAAGGGGTGCGGCTGGCAGAGTTCGATGAGGACGCCGCCGGTCGCCTTTGGATGGAGAAACGCGATCAGGCTGCCGTGCGCACCTTTGCGAGCGTGCTCGTCGATTAAACGCACGCCTTTCGCCTTTAGCTCGCTCAGCTTCGCCTCGATGTCGGCGACGCGGTAGGCGGTGTGGTGCAGCTTGGTCGCGGCGTCACCCCGGTAGCGCGCGATCGGAGAGCCTTCGTCGAGCGGAAGCAGCAGCTCGACGAACGAGTCGCCGGCTTCCAGGCCGACCGCCTCGACGCCCTGATCGTAGATCGATCTCGCGGTAGACTTCTTTGAAGCCGAGCGTCTGCGTGTAGAGGCGCAGCGTCGCCTCGAGATCCTTGACGACGATCGCGACGTGATCGATCTGCACTACGCGACGATCTCTTTGGGGCGGTAGGTTCCGAAGACTTCTCGCAAGACGTCGCAGATCTCGCCGAGCGTGACGCCGGCATCGACGGCGTCGACGAAGTGGGGCATCAGGTTCTCGTTACCGCCCGCGGCGGCGCGCACGGCGCGCAAGTGCCGCTCGATGGCGCCGGGATCGCGCGCGGCGCGAAAGGCCGCCAATCGCTCGACTTGCTCGCGCTCGACCCGCTCGTCGATCCGCTGCAGCGGAATCGCCGTCGCATCAGCGGACTTCGGCGAAACGGTTGACGCCGACGACGACTTGCTCGCCGCGTTCGATTGCCTGCTGCGCGCGATAGGCCGAATCGGCGATGCGCGCCTGCATCCAACCGCTCTCGATCGCCGCGATGCTCCCGCCCATCGCGTCGACCTCCGCGATGCTCTCGCGCGCGCGCTCGATCAGCTCGTTGGTCAGCGTTTCGACGTAGTACGATCCCGCCATCGGGTCGACGACGTCGGTTACGCCCGATTCGTAGCCGATGATCTGCTGCGTGCGCAGCGCCACGGTCGCGCTCTGCGCGGTCGGGAGTGCGAGGGCCTCGTCCTTGCCGTTGGTGTGCAGCGACTGCGTGCCGCCCAGCACCGCGGCGAGCGCCTGCAGCGTTACGCGCACGACGTTGTTCTCCGGCTCCTGCGCGGTCAAGCGTCGATCCGCCGGTTTGGGTGTGAAAGCGCAGCATCTGCGAGCGCGGGTCCTCGCAGCCGAATTCGTCGCGCGTGATGTGCGCCCAGAGATAACGAGCCGCCCGGAACTTGGCGATCTCTTCGAAGAAGTCGTTGTGCGCGTTCCAGAAGAAGGAGATGCGCGGCGCGACCTCGTCCAGCGCCGATGCCGGCCTCGCGCGCCGCGCTGCAGATACGCTTTGCCGTTGGAAAGCGTGAAGGCGATCTCTTCGACTGCGGTCGATCCGGCCTCGCGGATGTGGTAGCCGGAGATCGAGATCGCGTTCCACTGCGGCACGTCACGCGCGCAGTAGGCCATGACGTCGGTGACCAAGCGCATCGAGGGCTTCGGGGGATAGATGTAGGTGCCGCGCGCGACGTACTCTTTGAGCACGTCGTTCTGCACGGTTCCGCCGAGCTTGTCGAACGGCGATGCCGCGCCGGCGCGCGACGGCGAGCAGCAGCGCAAGCAGAATCGACGCCGGCGCGTTGATCGTCATCGATACCGTCACGCGATCGAGCGGCACGCCGTCGAGCAGCGTCTCCATGTCGGCGATCGAGTCGATCGCGACGCCGACCTTGCCGACCTCGCCTCGCGCCTGCAGCGCATCGGAATCGTAGCCGAGCTGCGTCGGCAGGTCGAAGGCTACCGAAAGCCCGGTCTGCCCGCGCTCGAGCAGATAGCGATAGCGCGCGTTCGATTCGGCCGCGGTTGCGAAACCGGCGTATTGGCGCATCGTCCAGAGGCGCCCGCGATACATGTCCTTGCGAATGCCGCGGCCGTACGGAAACGAGCCCGGCTCGCCCAGGTCGTGCGGCGCTCCCTCGAGTTCGTCGTAGACGGGTTCGAGCGGAATCCCTGAGGCGTTAAGGTCGCGGGGCATACGAGCCTACTACGCCGGACGGCACCAACGCGCCCGCCCGTGCTAGACGGCAACCGTACATTAGCTGAGCGTAAGGAGCGGAAAACCGCTTTCGACCGTTGCGCCGGGTGAGGCGTGAACGCTCGTGACCACGCCGGCTTTGTGCGCGCGGATCTCGTTCATCATCTTCATGGCCTCGACGACCGCGACCACTTGTCCTGCGCTGACCGCGTCGCCGGGCGTCGACGGTCAACTCGACGATCGAGCCGTGCATCGGGGAGAGCACCTCGTCGCCGTGCGCGGAGTCGTGCGCGCCGGCGCGTCGCAGTGAGGCGAGGTGCAGTTCGCCGCTGCGTGGCTAGCGGCCGGCGAGGGCGCGGGCGAGACGATGCGGATTGGAACCGATGCGTCTGCGCGAATGCCTCGAGCGTCGCCGTCGAGTACGTGCCGGCGATCACTTCGGGATGGTCGCAGAGCGCGCGCAGCAGCGGCAGCGTCGTCGGCACGCCTTCGATCGCATACTCGTCGATCGCTCGGCGCAGGCGCGCGATGGCGGCCGTTCGCGACGGGGCCCAGACGATGAGCTTGGCGATCAGCGAATCGTATTCGGGCGGAATCGTCCAGCCGGCGTACGCTGCCGAATCGACGCGTACGCCGAGCCCGCCGGGCTCGCGGTAGGCGCGAATCGTTCCCGGAGCCGGACGAAAGTTCTCCGCCGGATCCTCTGCGTTGACGCGCGCTTCGATGGCGAAGCCTCGAAAGGCGATCGCGTCCTGCTCGTAGCCGAGCGGTTCGCCCGCCGCGACGCGGATCTGTTCGCGAACCAGATCGAGACCGGCGACCATCTCGGTTACCGTATGCTCGACTTGAATGCGCGTATTCATCTCCGAGAAAGTAGAAGGCATCGCCCGACGACGAGCACTCGATCGTTCCGGCCGAGTCGTACCCGATCGCGCGCGCCGCGCGGACGCCGGCCTCGCGCATCGCGGCGCGCACGCCGTCGGAGATTTGGGCGGGCGCCTCCTCCCAGAGCTTCTGATGGCGCCGCTGCAGCGAACAGTCGCGTTCGCCGACGTGCACGACGTTGCCGTGCTTGTCGGCGAGGACTTGGAGTTCGACGTGTTTGGGATTCTCCAGGTACGCGCTCGGCGTAGATCGTCCCGTTCTTGAAGTAGGCCTCGGCTTCGCGCCGAGCCGTTTCGAACGCCGAGGCGATCTCGTCCAGCGTGCGCGCGACCTTCAGTCCTTTGCCTCCGCCGCCGCCGGCCGCCTTGAGCGCGAGCGGAAGCCCGTAGCGTTGCGCCGCGGCCCGCGCCGCCGCGACGTCGACGACCTCCTCGAGAGCGCCGGGCACGAGCGGAACGCCGGCGCGTTCCATCAATCGCGCGGGCGCGCAGCTTATCGCCCATCGCGTCGATCGCGTCGGCGTGCGGACCGATCCAGATCAGCCCTTCGTCCACGACGCGCCGCGCAAACGCCCCGTTCTCGGCCAGAAAACCGTAGCCGGGATGGATGCCTTGCGCCTTCGAGCGACGCGCGATTTCGATCAAACGCTCGCCGTTGAGATAGCTGCGAGACGGAGCGGCCGGTCCCAGTCGATAGGCTTCGTCGGCCATCTCGACGTGCAGCGCCTCGCGATCGGCCTCGGAGTAGACCGCGACGCTGCTAAGCCCCATTTCCCGCGCCGTGCGAATGATGCGAACCGCGATCTCGCCGCGGTTTGCAATGAGGATCTTATCGATTCTTCTCGTCCTCGGCGAAGCTCGGCGGGTAGAGACCCATCGCGTGGATAACCGGCATCGACGAAATGCACGTCGGCGGTTATCGCGCTCGCGAGATCCGATGCGAGAAAGACTGCGACGTTGCCGATGTCTTCGGCCGTTACGTTGCGTCGCAGCGGTGCCACCTTCGGGACGACGTCCAGGATTCGCGAGAAACCGCCGACCTGCCGCGCGCTGGCGGTCTTGATCGGGCCGGCCGAGATCGCGTTGACCCGAATGCCGCGTTCGCCGAGGTCGAAGGCGAGGTAGCGAATCGCCGCTTCCAGCGCGGCTTTGGCGATGCCCATGAGGTTGTAGTTCGGAACGATGCGCGTCGCGCCGAGGTAGGTCAGCGCGATGATCGAGGCGCCGTCGTTAAAGCGATCGCGCAGCGCCTGCACGAGCGCGATCAGCGAGTAGGCCGAGACGTCCAGCGCGACCGAGAAGCCCGAGCGCGAAGTCTCGTAGACTTTGCCGGCGAGGTCTTCCTTGTTCGCGAACGCGATCGAGTGAACGAGCGCGTCGATCGTGCCGAAGTCGGACGGCGAGCTCGTCGTGCATCGCCCGAAGCGACGCGTCGTTCGAGACGTCGCACTCGACCACCGGCGCGCCGCCGAGTTCGGCGGCCAGCTTCTCGACTTCGTCTTTGACGCGCTCGCCCTGATAGGTGAGCGCGAGGCGCGCGCCATGCTCGTGAAGTTTGCGGGCGATTCCGGTGGCGATCGACCAGCGGTTCGCGACGCCCGTCACCAAAGCGCGCTTTCCTTCCAAGAGTTTCACGCCGAGTAGATACCAGCGCAGGCGCGAGCGTCCTGCCGTACGGCGGCTCGCTAGAGCGGGATGTTGCCGTGCTTGCGCTTGGGGCGGTCGACCGTCTTGGTTCGCAAGCATCTCCAGTGCGGTCGCGATGGCCGAGCGCGGTCGCGCGCGCTTCGATGACGTCGTCGACGTAGCCGCGCTGCGCGGCGATGTACGGGTTGGCGAAGCGCTCGGTGTACTCGTCGATCAGCTCTTGCGTCTTCGCGTCCGGATCCGTCAGCGGCGGCGATCTCGCGGCGGAAGATCGTCCTGACCGCGCCCTCGGCGCCCATCACCGCGATCTCCGCGGTCGGCCAAGCGAGGTTGACGTCGGCGCGGATATGCTTGCTGGCCATGACGTCGTAGGCGCCGCCGTAGGCTTTGCGCGTGATGACCGTGATTTTCGGAACGGTCGCCTCGGCGAAAGCGTAGAGCAGCTTCGCGCCGTGGAGGATGATCCCGCCGTACTCTTGATCGGTGCCCGGCAGGAAGCCGGGAACGTCGACGAACGTGACCAGCGGGATGTTGAACGCGTCGCAAAACCGGACGAAGCGCGCCGCCTTGATCGAAGAGCGCGTGTCGAGCACGCCGGCTAGAACGTTCGGCTGATTGGCGACGATGCCGACGCTTTCGCCGTTGACGCGCCCGAAGCCGCAGATGATGTTCTGCGCGTAGAGCGGCTGAATCTCGAGGAAGTCGCCGTAGTCGACGATCCCTTCGATCACCTCGTGCATGTCGTAGGGCTTGTTGGGCGAGTCGGGCACGACCTCGTCGAGTGCGGCGACGCTGCGATGCGGGTCGTCGTCGCAGTCGAACCGAGGCGGCGCTTCGCGATTGTTCTGCGGGAATGAACGAGAAGAGCGCCTTGCGTGAGATCGACCAGGTGGCTTTCGTCGGCGGCGACGAGATGTGCGACGCCGCTGCGCGTCGCGTGCGTCGTCGCTCCGCCGAGTTCCTCGAAGCTCACTTCCTCCCCGGTCACCGTCTTGATGATCTCGGGGCCGGTGATGAACATCTGCGAGATCTTCTCGGTCATGAGGATGAAGTCGGTGATCGCCGGCGAGTAGACCGCGCCGCCGGCACAAGGTCCGGCGATCAAGCTGATTTGCGGGATCACGCCGCTGGCCGCTACGTTGCGCCAGAAGATCTCGGCGTAGCCGCCGAGGGAGACGACGCCTTCTTGAATGCGCGCGCCGCCCGAGTCGTTGATGCCGATCAGCGGCGAGCCGGTGCGCACCGCGAGGTCCATCACCTTGCAAATCTTCTCGGCAAAGGCTTCTCCGAGCGATCCGCCGAGCACGGTGAAATCTTGCGAGAAGAGAAAGACCTGGCGGCCGTCGATCGTCGCGCGGCCGGTGATGACGCCGTCGCCGAGAAACTCCTTTTCGTCGAGGCCGAACGCGTTGGTGCGATGCACCACGAAGCGATCGAACTCGACAAACGAGCCCTCATCGACGAGCGCATCGACGCGCTCTCGCGCCGAACGCTTTCCGCGCGCGTGCTGCCGCTCCAGCGCTTCGGCGCCCGCCGGCATAGCCGCCTGCTCGCGCTTGCGTTGCAGTTCGTCGTATTTTTCGGCGCGGCTCTTCACGCGCGAGACGTTGCACGCGTCGCCGAGCGGCTCCTCGACCCGAGGGGCGCTCGGAAGGCATCGTAGAATACCGGCCCCCATGCTACGATCGATTTCCGTCGCTCTCGCCGTCGCGCTCCTCTTCGTTGCAGGGCCGCTCGCACGCCCTGCCGCGCCCGCCGCCCCGGCGTTTCCGACGCCGCCCCCGCTACCGTCGCCGCGGCCGGTTACCGAGACGATCTACGGTACGTCGGTAACCGATCCGTACCGGTATTTCGAGAACATAAAGGATCCGGTCGTGTCGCGCTTCTTCAAGGAGCAGAACGCGTACACGCGCGACGTGCTTGTCCCAGCTCGGGTCAGCGCGAAAACGCAGCTCTTCGACCGCATCAAAGAACTCGACAACGCGGGCATCTCGGTCACGGGCGTAACGGCGGTCGGCCCCTACGTACTTCTACGAGAAGCTCAATCCCGGCGAGAACTCCCCGAAGCTCTACGTCCGCAACGCCGACGGAACCGGAGAACGTCTGCTCGTCGATCCGCGGCGCCTGGCCACGACCGGCAAGCACTACACGATCAACTACTTTCTTCCGTCGCTTGACGGAAAGTACGTGGCGTACGGCATCTCCGAAGGCGGATCGGAAGCCTCGGTGATTCACGTCGTCGAGACGGGGACCGCGCAAAGTCTTGCCGGATGCGATCGATCGGGCCTACTTCATCGGCGCGACGAGCTGGCTCCCCGACGGCCGAGTCGTTCTACTACGTGCGCTTTCCGAAGCTGCGCCCGGGCGAGCCCGAGACCGACAAAGAGACGCGCGCGGTCAACTACGTGCACGTGCTAGGGCGCGATCCCGACCACGACGTGCCGGTCTTCGGCTACGGCGTGAATCCGAAGATGCACGTTCGCCGCGACCGACTTTCCGATCGTCGTCTCCTCGCCGGTTTCGCCGTACACGCTCGGCATCGTCGCGCACGGTGTCAAGAACGAAGTGACGATCTACGCGGTGCGCGCGACCGCGCTCGACGTCGGGCGACGCCGACTGGAAGCCGATCGCGACCGACGACGACGACGTCACCGGATACGATTTCAAAGGCTCGACGATCTATTTGATGACGCACAAGGACGCGCCGACGTTCAAGGTCGTCGCGACGTCGCTCTCGGCGCCGAACGTCGCCGGGGCGCAGAGCGTCGTGACGCGCCGGCGAGCCGGTCGTCGAGCAGATCGGCGTCGCGGCGGACGGGCTTTACGTGCTCTCGCGCGACGGCGGCTTCGGGCGGATCGCGCGGGTGGCGCTGACCGACGACGGGGCGGCCGGCGCGACGACGACCGTGACGCTCCCGTTCGACGGCTCGATCAACTCGATCGCGACCGATCCGCGCGTGCCGGGAACGATCTTCGGCCTGACCGGCTGGACGCACTCGCTGCTCTACTACGCGGTGGACGCGAATGGAGTCGTGACCGACACGCATCTCAAACCGCTCGCGAACGTCGACATGTCGCCCTACACGTCGGCCGAAGTAGAAGCCAAGAGTGCCGATGGGACGATGGTCCCGCTCTCGGTCGTCTATCGCAAAGACTTGACGCTCGACGGCTCGCACCCGGCCTATCTCGAGGGCTATGGCGCGTACGGCATCACGCTCTCACCGTCGTTTAGCACGACCCGCGTCGCGTGGCTCGAGCGAGGCGGTGTCTTCGCGGTCTGTCACGTGCGCGGCGGCGGATGGTACGGCGAAGGCTGGCACCAGGCCGGCATGATCGCGACCAAGCCGCACACGTGGGAAGACTTCATCGCCTGCGGCCAGTGGCTGGTCGACAACAAATATACGTCGCCGGAGCATCTCGCCGGCGAGGGAACGAGCGCCGGCGGCATCACCATCGGCCGCGCCATTACCTCGGCACCGCATCTCTTTGCTGCAGCGCTCGACGTCGTCGGCGCGAGTAACGCGCTGCGCGCCGAGTTCTCCCCCAACGGACCGCCCAATATTCCCGAGTTCGGAACGGTCACGAACGAGACGGGCTTCAAGGCGCTCTATGCCATGGATGCTTACGAGCACGTCGTGAAGGGGACCGCCTATCCCGCCGTGATGCTGATCACCGGCTACAACGATCCGCGCGTTTCATCGTGGGAGCTCGCGAAGTTCACCGCGCGCCTGCAAAGCGCGACGAGTAGCGGCCGTCCGATCCTTCTGCGCGTCGATTACGATGCCGGCCATGGCTTCCTGGCCGCCTCGCGCACGCAGAGCGAAGAGCTGCTGACCGACGAGTACGCGTTTCTGCTCTGGCAGTGCGGCGATCCGGCCTTCTCTGCCATCCCGGCGCGCATCTTCCCGCACTGAGCAATCCGAACGGCCGTTTTAGGCGTTAACCGGGCGGGTTGATGGGAGGGACGGTCGCGAAGTATGGATAGGTGGAAGACGCAGCCCGCCTCATGGAGCGCGTGCGCGCCGGCGATACCCGGGCCTTTGAGGCTCTTTACGATGGGTATCACCGACTCGTCTACGGCATAGCGCTGCGGGTGCTGACCGATCGATGGCTTGCCGAAGACGTGACGCAAGCGGTCTTCTTGAAGCTTTGGGGTTCGCCCGGGCTCTTTCGCGGTGGGAACTTCGGCGCGTGGCTCGTCCGCGTGACGCGCAATCGCGCCTTAGACGTGTTGCGCAGCCGGGCTCACCGGGAGGACGAGGTGCCCGAAGATATCCCCGCGCAGGATGCGGTCGAGGACGCGGCATTCGCGCATCTCAACGCCGAGCGGTTCGCGGTGCGATGACCCAGCTTCCGAACGAGCAGCGTGAGCTGATCGAACTCGGTTTCTTCGGTGGCGTGACCCACGAGGAGATCGCGCGCACGACCGGGCTCCCGCTCGGTACCGTAAAGACGCGCATTCGAAGCGGGCTGCGCAAGCTGCGCGGCGCGCTCGAAGGGGTGGTCGCGGTATGATGGCGCACGACGAGATGCTCGACAACGTCGCGGCGTACGCGCTCGGCGCGCTCCCGGCCGATGAAGCCAAGGCCGTCGCCGCGCACTTGCAAACCTGCCCGGAGTGCCGCGAAGAGTATCGCGCGCTGCGCCCCGCGGTGACCGCGGTTGGCTACACGGCAGAAGCGTGCACCAACCCCAGCGTCGGTGCTACTGCGAGCCCGTTGCTCAAGGAGCGGCTGATGCGGCAGGTGCGCGCCGAAGCCGCGAGCCGGCGCCGCGCACCGGCTTGGCCGGGGTACGCGGTTGCGGCGGCATGCCTAGCTCTGGCTGTTGGCGGCGGCCTTGCGGCCGTCACGTTCAACGCGCGCGTCGAGCGCGATCGAACGGCGATGGTGCGGCAGGCCCAAATGATCGACGATCTCGCGGCAGCGGACGCGACACGCCGGCCGTTCGGCCACGGCGAGGTGCTGATGCACCGGCAGCGGCTTTATCTCATGATGCACCGGCTCCCGATGCCGCCGCACGGGATGGTCTACCAGGCATGGACGCAGCCGAAGGGCGCTAAGCGGATGGCGCCGTCGATTACCTTCATGCCGGAGTCCAACGGCGAGTCCGATCGTCCGGCTTCCCGAATCGGCCGAGCAGGTGGCGGCGGTCGCCGTCAGCATGGAGCCGGCCGGGGGCTCGCTTCAGCCGACGAGCAAGCCCATCGCCGTCGCGACCTTATAGCCAATCCAAAACATCGGCCGCCCCGTTTCCCTCCCAGTGCAATAGCTGCTAGAGCTCAAGCTCGGGAAAGGAATTCATGCGGAATTTACGTCTGGTGGGCGCCTTCGCGGTCGCCCTCGCAACGGTCGCCACGACTGCAGCCTCGGCGAAACTGATGCCAAACCTCATCGACGAGCCGACCCGCTTCTCCGGCTCGTGCTGCGTCTACACCGGCGCTCCGGCGCTAGCCGTGACGCTCTCGATGGTCGAAGCCGGCGGCGGTCCGAAGAGCTTCAGCACGGTCACGTTACTGAAGGTGCTCACCGGCAAACTCTTCGATGACGAGGTGGCGAAGCTGACCCAACAGTACGGCAAAGATCAAGTCGCGCAGTTCATCAAGACCTTCGACTTCGTCGTCAACGACTCGCTGCGCATCGTCACGGAGAAGAAAGTCGCGCTGCCTGCCCAGCCTAGCCCGAGTCCCAGCGACGGTCCCGCATTGGCGTCCGCGCTCTGGCAGGCCGGTCAAACCGGCGAAGGCTTCAACGTCGAAGTAATGCTCGATCGCGCCGTCTCGCATCCGATCCACATCCAAGTCATGAAGGATATCGACGCGAAGTACGGGCTAGCTGCGGACGCGCAGTATCACGCGATCCTCACCACGGCGATGAAGGATCTCGCGGCAGCCTACCATCTCAGTTCGTAACCCGGCGCAGCTTATCGGAGGGCGCGCACGTCGCGCCCTCTACCAGATCCCCAACAGCGCCTTGACGTCGTCCGACGCCATCGTATGTGGATCCCACGGCGGGGTAAAGGTGATCTCGACGTTGGCCGTCTTCACTCCGTCGACGGCCAGTACGCGATCCTCGACCGACTTCTTGAACATCGGGCCGACCGGACACATCGGTGAGGTCAGCGTCATCATCACGGTGACGTGCTCGCCGTCTTCGCCCTCGGTCGTAATGTCGTAGACCAAGCCAAGCTCGAGTATTCCGAGATTGAGTTCCGGATCCTTGACTTCGATGAGCGCTTCGCGCACCTGCTCAACGGTTGGCATGGCTGCGAGGTTCCGCGGGCCGTGCGGCAAACCTCCGCTCGTTGCGCCGCGTCCGGGCCGGCCAGGCGGGCGTGCGCCGAGCAATCACGAAACTGCTCGCTACGGGGCTGAGTTAAGGGGATTAAGGAGGAAGAGCCAGAGCGATGTCGATGTGGGAGCCCTTCACCGAGCGAGCGCGGCGCAGCATCGTGCTTGCTCAAGAAGAAGCGCAGCGTCTCGGAAACAACTACATTGGGACCGAGCACATTCTGCTGGGCATTATCTCCGAAGGGGAGAGCCTGGCGGCCAAGGTTCTCGAATCGCTCGGCGTCAATCTCGCGAAGGTCCGCCAGGAGGTGGAAGCGATCGTCGGCCGCGGCGGCCAGACCGTGCAGCAGGAGATGGTCTTCACCCCGCGCGCCAAGCGCGTCATCGAGCTCGCGTTCGAAGAGGCTCGGCAGCTCAACCACAACTACATCGGAACCGAGCACCTGCTTCTTGGCCTGATTCGCGAAGGCGAGGGGGTCGCAGCACGCGTCCTGACCAACCTCGGCGTCGATCCGGCGAAAGTGCGCGTTCAGACGACCTCGTTGCTCGGGGCGGAGGGTCAACCGGCCGCTCCCAAAGGTAAGAGCAAGACTCCAACGCTCGACGCCTACGGCCGCGATCTCACGCAACTGGCGCGCGACAACAAACTCGACCCCGTCATCGGGCGCAACACCGAGATCGAGCGGGTCATCCAAATTCTTTCACGCCGCACAAAGAACAACCCGGCCTTGATCGGCGAGCCGGGGGTCGGCAAAACGGCGATCGCCGAGGGTCTCGCGCAACGCGTGATCAAGGGCGATATCCCCGAGCCGCTGCGCGACCGCCGCGTCATTACGCTCGACCTGGCCGGTCTCGTCGCCGGCACGAAGTACCGTGGCGAGTTCGAGGAGCGCATGAAGCGCGTCATGGACGAAATCCGCGGCGCCGCCGGCGAGATCATCCTCTTTATCGACGAGCTCCACACGCTGGTCGGCGCGGGAGCCGCTGAAGGCGCGATCGACGCGAGCAATATCATCAAGCCGGCGCTCGCGCGCGGCGAGCTGCAATGCATCGGCGCGACGACGCTCAACGAGTTCCGCAAGCACATCGAGAAGGACTCGGCGCTCGAGCGCCGCTTCCAGCCGGTTATGGTCGGCGAGCCGACCGTCGAAGAGACGATCGAGATCCTCAAGGGCCTACGCGACCGCTACGAGGCGCACCACAAGGTCCAAATCACCGACGAAGCGCTTACGAGCGCGGCCCGGTTAGGCGACCGGTATATTACCGATCGCTTCCTCCCCGACAAGGCCGTCGACCTGATCGACGAGGCGAGCTCGCGCGTTCGCTTACAAGCGACGCTGCCGCCGCCGGCGATTCGCGAGGCCGACGCGCCGCTGCGCAAGCTGATCGCCGAAAAAGAGGCGGTCGTCAAGAATCAAGAGTTCGACAAGGCCGCCTCGATCCGCGACCGCGAGGAGAAGCTGCGCCTCGAGAAAGCGCACCTCGAACAAGAGTGGCGCGATCGTAAAGCGCAGAGCGGACCCGTCCTGCGCGTCACCGCCGACAACATCGCCGAAATCGTCGCCGCGTGGACGAGGATTCCGGTGAGCCGCCTCGCGCAAGCCGAGACCGAGAAGCTGCTCAAGATGGGCGAGCTCCTTCATCAGCGCGTCGTCGGCCAGGAAGAGGCGATCCAGGTGCTCACGCGGGCGATTCGCCGCTCGCGCGCCGGCTTGAAGAACCCGAGCCGGCCGATCGGCTCGTTCATCTTCCTCGGTCCGACCGGCGTCGGAAAAACCGAGGTCGCTCGCAGCGTCGCAGCGTTTCTCTTCGACGACGAAGAGTCGATGATTCGCATCGACATGTCGGAGTACATGGAGAAGTATTCGGTGAGCCGTCTCGTCGGCGCACCGCCTGGATACGTCGGCTACGAAGAAGGCGGACAGCTCACCGAAGCGGTGCGGCGCCGTCCGTATTCGGTCGTGCTGCTCGACGAGATCGAGAAGGCTCATCCCGACGTCTTCAACTTGCTTCTTCAGGTGCTCGACGACGGACGCCTGACCGACTCGCAAGGCCGCCAAGTCGATTTCAAGAACTCGGTCATCATCATGACGAGCAACGTCGGCGCGACCGGGATGACGACGACGACCGACATCGGGTTCCGGCCGCAGAAGCTTTCGGCCGAGGACGAAGTCAAGGCGTACGAGCGCATGAAGAACCGCGTGCTCGAAGAGGTCAAGCAGACGTTCCGCCCTGAGTTTCTCAATCGCGTCGACGAAGTTCTCGTCTTCCATCAGCTGACCCGCGGGCAGATCGAGCAGATCGTCACGCTCGAACTGGAGAAGGTCGTCCGTGAGGTGCGAGTACAGGAGATGGAGCTCAAGGTGACCGAGGCCGCGAAATCGCTGCTGGCCAAGAAGGGATGGGACCCGCAGTTCGGCGCGCGTCCGCTGCGCCGCGCGATCCAGCGCCTGGTCGAAGACGAGATTGCCGAGGAGATGCTCAAAGGCACCTTCACTCCGGGCGATCACATTCTCGCCGACATCGATCCGGACGACGCCGATAAGCTCAAATACGAGAAGATTCCATCGGTCGAGCCGCCGGCCGCGCCACCGCCGGAACCGGCGGTAACGTAAGCGGCGCGTGGTTGGGCACGCGCTCCTTCTAAGCATCGCCCTCGTCGCCCAAGCATCGCCGGCGGCCTCACCCCCTCCCTCTCCCGCGGCGTCGGCTACGCCTGGCGGCGCCTTGAGCCTCTCGAGCAATAGCGTCCAAATGAATCCGGCGCAGCAGCGGATCGTCACCGTGACGGGCGCGACCGCACCGCTGCAAGCAACGCTCGACCGCAAGCTCGTTACCGTGAACGTTGCGCCCGACGCGACCAGCGTCACGATCACGGCCACCCAGGCCACCGGCGACGACACGCTCCATCTCGTCGACGCGCAGGGTGCGCAGGCGGACGTTGCGGTGCGCGTGGCATTCAACGCCGGAACCATCGTTGCCCAGACGACGCTCTCGGTGACGGGCAGCTCGGTCGATCCGGCCTGGTTAGCGCAGACGGTTTCGAGCTGGGTAGCGCGCCTCACGCAAGCGCTCCCCGGCGCGCAGACGACGATCGGCAGCGTCGCTCCGCCCGCCGCGCCGCTGGGTCCAGGTCAGAGCTTACAGTTCGTGGTGCCGGTGCAGGTCGCCGGAAATGGCGAGTACTTCGATCGATCGGGTTCTACGACCGTCAACGTGCAGAACGTCGGGCTGAGTGCGTTCTCGCCGGCGCTGCTCTTTTACGACGACGACCCCGAGCATCTCACGCAGGACGGCGTGCTCTTTCGCGGCACGGTAACCACCGCCAAGCCGACGCGTCTTTACTATTACCACGACGATGCCGCAGATCCGCGAAGGCTCGTCGTGATGCTGAGCAGCGCCTCGCAGGATCCAACCTCGGTGCATCTGATCGAGGCCTCTGCCGGCCCGAACATGGATGTGATGCACGTCGGCCAGACCGTCACCAAGAATTTCTTGCTGACGAAGACGCAGGGTGAGGGGATCGTGCTCGATCTGCCGCAAGATCAGCCCTTCGTTCTCGCCGACGTTGCGATGACCGCGCGCCAGCTCGTCGCCGGAACGGTCGACCTGCGCGTGCTCTCGGGCGGACCGGTCACCGTTACGGTACTCGCCGTCTCGCCCGGCGTCGATCCGCGAACGCTGGTGAGCGGAACGACGCTCCCCGGCGACGGTCACCATCGCACCGGCGTCTTTCAAATAGACGGCTTCGGTTCGGACAGGCTAAGTTATACCGCCGGCGGCGCCGACGCGACGCTCGTGCTGGGCGACACCGATCCGACCCCCCCGAGCGCCGACCCGGCCGCGACCGGTCACGATTACGGCGATTACGGCGTGATCCATACGATCGACGTCACGGTAACGAATCCGGGAGATACAGCCGCTGCCGCGTACCTCTACTTTCGGCCGCTGGCCGGCCCGTCGCGCGGCAGTTTTCTCGTCGGCGGAAATCTCATCGACATCGGCTGCGTCCGCGTCTCGACGCCGTATCAAATCACCACGTTCGAAGTTCAAGCCGGTCAGACGCTCCATCAAGTCGTGCAGACGATGACCGACGGAGGGTCGTTCTATCCGGCCGAGGTCGGCCTCAGCGCGACGCCCCCGCAGGCGAACGCGCCGGCGATCGCTGCGCCGGACGGCTGCTTCCCCAAACCGCAGCCTCCCGCGTCGCAATGAGCGCCGACGGCGAATCGAAAGTCGTCTTGCTCGTACGATTGCTCAACGCAATCGATCAAGGACGTCACTCATTCGAAGAGCTCAAAGACCGCATCGCGGAAGGCGGAAAACGTCCGAGCACGCGAAGCTTGCGGCGCTATCTCGCAATTCTCGGCAATGCCGGCTTCCCGCTCTACTTCGATCGCTCGGCCAACGCGTATCGTTTTGCCGGCGGATACAGCCTCAAACGGCTCGACCTATCCGGCGGCGAGCTCTTCGGTCTCGTCGCGCTGCGCTCGCTCGGGGCGAGCATCGGCGGGACGATCGGCGCGTCGATTGACGAGGTTGCCGAGAAGCTGGTCGGTAGCGCCGGGCGCAGCGCACGCGTGCGGCTCGAGGCGAGCTCGCCGGTCGCGTTCCGGCTCTCCGAGATTCGCCTCGACGAGCAGGGCGAACGCGCCTTCGCGCTGCTCTCGTCGGCCGAGCGCGCTTCGCGCAGCGTCCGTTTTGCCTACCTCGACAAGGAAGGAAAACGCACCAATCGTACGGTCGATCCATACGGCTTCATCGTGAACGCCGGACGCATTTATTGCGTTGCTTACGATCACACGCGCCGAGACAAGCGCACGTTCGCGGTGGATAGCGTCAGCAGTCCGGTGATGCTGGCGAAAACCTTCGTTCGGCCCGACGGATTCAACGTCGAAGAGTACGCGGCCGCGTCGATCAGCGGCGTGCTACACGGCGACAAGACGACCGAGGTGCGCGTGCGCTTCGCGCCTCGCGTCGCCAAAGCGGCCATGGCCGCACAGGTCGTTGCCGAGCGCGAAGTCGCGCCGTGCGACGACGGTTCGGCCGAGATCACGTACCGTGTCGCCGACGTCGACGAGCTCGTGCGCTGGGTTCTGGGCTGGGGCGCGCAGGCTGAGATCGTCGCTCCCGAAGCCGCCCGCCGGCGGATCGCGGAACTATCGCGCGAGATCGCTCGAAAGTACGGTTAACGTCAGATCGACGCTGCCGGCGGGGCGCGTCCCCGAGACGACCACGCCGTTGAGGTGGCGCTCGCGCGCGAGGCGCTGTGCGTCGCGCTCGACCTGTGCGATCATCGAGCGGTAGAGCGAGTCGCGGCTAGCCCGCAGCGCCGCGATCTGCGCTTCGGTTTCGCGCTGGGACCGGCGCGCCGCATCGCCGAGTCTTGTGAAGCGCTGCGAGAGTTCGCGGCTCGCGTCGCGCAGCCCGTCAACGATCGCTGCGGCGTCGCTCTGCGAACGGTAACTCGCGCCGAACGAGGCGATCTGCAAGGGGAGGTTCGGGAGCATCGCGGCCGTTCTCGCTTCGGCTTGCAGAACTTGGAGGCGGAGCGCGAGGTTCGCGGCGGCTTTAGCGCGCAGCTGGGCGGCCATCGCGGCGTTCGCCGCGTTACCGTCGCGCGCCAGCTGCTCGCCATAACGCTCTAGGACTGCGGTATTGGTGCGGCGCATCATCGCAATCGCGTTTGCCTCGCTGCGGTCGAGTGCGGCGAGGTTAGCTTCGAGCCGCGCGTAGGTCTCCTTGTCGAGATGGAGCTCGCGCAGCTTGAGCCGAAGCATGAAGCGCTGCGTTCCGTGCTGCCGCGCGAGGCTGAACGCAAGCGCGAGCTCCATCTCGAGCAGCTGCTGCCGGCGCGCAGCGAACGCGCGCTCGTTGCGCGCAGCGATCGACTGCTCGTAGGCCGACAGATTCGCGGCGGTTCCACGCGCCAACTCTTGGCGATATGCGGCCATCTCGGTATCGGCCGCGTTGTGCGATGCGAGCACCGCGGCGAGCGCTTCGCGCTCTCGCGTGCGGCCTTGACCGGCGTCTCGTGCGGCGATCTGCGCGACGCGGGAACGCGCCGCTCCACTCTCACGCTGCAAGGCAGCGACGGCGTTTTGCGCTCGAGACGCCGGATCGGCGAGCCCCGGAACGCTCTGCGTGCTTCGCAAGGCGGCGATCCCACGGTCGTAGCTGGCCAGCATCGCCTGGAGTGGATGGGCGGCCAGCACTTTCGGAAGATCCACAAATCCGGTTGGCGTGCCTTGCGGCGTCGCGCCGGCGAGTGCGACGGCGAGCACGAGCACCAATGACGAGCGCATTAGAAGAAGCCTCTGATGCACGGCAGCTTGCGCAGATAGGAAAAGGAGACGCCGTTCTGCGCAACGTTCGGCACGAACGTCGTGACCGGGCGCAGCGTGACGACGTCAAGGGCGATCGGTTGCGGCTGCTGCAGGGCCAAGAGCGTCGGGCCATCCGACGTGAACCAGACGAGCCGAAGCCCCGAGCAGACGCCGGGGGACGCTTCGAGCGTAACGCTGGTCGTCCGCGGAAAGCCGAACGTTTGCGCGAAGATTGCGTTCACGGCGCCGAGTGCCTTGACCGCGCGCACGCCCAAACCGGCTTGGATATCGGTCGTGAGCTGCACCTGGGTCAGCCCCAGCGCGCCTCCAAGCGAGGCCGAGAACGGCTGGAGCACCGTGCGCGTAAAGAGCGTATTGAGTTGTCCGAGCGCGACGTTTCCGGCCATTTGGCCGGCGTTGAGGCCTTGTCCGGTTGACTGCACGCCCTGCACCGCGCCGAAGTTTTGCGCTCCGACGAGCAGACCCAGAATCTGGTCGTTGGTGTACGGCGGCTGCGATTCCATCTTTAGGTTCATGTTGGTCGCGGGGCCGGTGACGCGTAGCCTGATCGCCGTTGCCGGGTTGGCGACGAACGTCGTTGCCGAGGCGTTCACGTCGGGGATTACGCCGCTCGACGGCTGGAAGCTCACCTCGCCCTTCTCCAAGTTGAAGGTGCGATAAAAACTGAGCGTTCCGCCGGTCGACGTGAAGGTTCCGTTCAGGTTCGGAGCACGCAGCGTTCCGCCGAGCGTGACGTCGCCGGCGGCGCCGATGTCCACGTTCGAGTTCTGCACCCGCACGTCGTTTCCGGCGGCGATCCGTACGCTGCGAAATGCCACGTTCGGAAGCGGCGGCCGCGACTGCGCGTCGCCTTGTTGCGTGAGAAAGGCGTTCGGCGGGATGCGCGCGCTCGAGATCGATACCTCGCCGCTGGCCTGTGGGGTCGCCGCGTACTCGCGGCCGACGGCGAGCTGCGCGTCGAGGTTCCCTCGGAAGAATCCCGGGAGGTCGAATCGTACGTTGTCCGACCGGCCTTGCACGTTGAACGTCGAGTCGCGCACGTGGCGCAGATTCGCAACCGATGCTTGGCCCTGCAGCGCGAGCGTACCCCCTCCCGCCACGGCTTGCGATTGAAGCTTCGCCTGCGTTCCGGCAAAGGTTAGCTCGGCTCCGATCTCTTTGACCGGCGTCTTCTCTATGAAAGGTCCACCGAACGTTCCGTTGCGCAGGGCCATCGATCCGTTCAACGCGGGCGTCGCGACCGTTCCGCTGGCTACGACGTTTCCGTTGATCTGACCGCTTAGCTGTGTCCCTTTGGGCAGCAGTGCCAAGAAGTTTGAGAGCTCGACGCCCTCGGCCGTCACCGACGCCGCGATCGAACCGTCGCCGGGTCGAATTCCCGAAGGCGTCACGTGAATCGGAATCTCGGCGGTGGCGAGCGCCCGGCCATGCTCAAAGTCGATCTCAGCGTTGCGCACCGCCGCCCAATGACGGTCGGCGTCGACCTCGCCGGTTATGCGCGGGATCACGAAGCGTTCGTGCTCGAGCGATTGCAGGACAACCTGCGCGCGAAGCTTCGGCTGCGCGAGCGTGCCGCTTACCTGAACGGTCGCGGCAAACGTTCCGCTGGTGTGGATGTTCTTGCCGGTTGCGGCATCGATGAACGCGCCGACGTCGGGGCTGGTCGCGTGCGCGGCTAGCGCAAGCGGGTCGCTCGGCGCAAAACCAAACGCGCCCGAGACGTCGGTCCGCAGAGAGGGTACGTCGAGCACCGCCGACTGAATCGTTCCGCGCCCGTGCGAAGCCGAAGCTCGCACGTCGAAACGCTCGATCGGCAAGGGGCCGGCGGTCCCTCCGTTCATCGCGGCATGGAGCTTCATCGCGATGTCCGGATAGTGTCCGGCAATATTGGTTTGGGCGTCGAATCGTCCGGTGATCGGGAGGTGCAGGTCGAGCATCGGCAGCCAGGTGCCGAGATCCATCGCTGTGGCCGAGCCATTCAGATCGACGCTCATCGTCCGCGGAAAGAGCCGGCCGGCGACTCGAACCTGCCCGCTCTCGCCGCCGAAGCGCAGCACGCTTATCACCGAGCGCTCGTGCATCCCCCAACGTGCCAAGAGGTTGCCGAAGTCGAGGCGACGGAAGCGCGCACCGGAGAAACTCGCCGTGCCCCCCGTCGCGACGACGTGCGTACCGTCGAGCGATGCCGCGGCCATGAGGTATCCGGTTCCGGCGAGCGTGTCACCGGTATCGAAGAAGTCGTTGAAGTCGGAGAGGTCGGCCTGCGGTGCGCCGACCGCGACGCGTGTCTGCGCCACGCTCGCGGATCCGCGCATGGCAAGAGCGGTCGAGCCGACCACGACGTGGCCGCCGCTCAGCGCGATCGAATGCGAGTCGCCGCGCACGGCACCGCGCAGATCGCGAATCGCGAGGCCGTTGATCGAACCTTCGGGTGCGCTGATCGAGCCGGCAAAGGAGGGTGCCGAGCCGGCCCCTTGCACGCGGACGTCGGCATCCACGCTTCCTTGGACGAGGGCTGCTGCCCGCGGTTGAACGGTCGCCAACAACGCGCTCACGTCGGACGTGCGCAGCTGCGCGGCCAGGTCGTAGCGCGGCACAAACGTTCCTTGCGGCAATAGATTCGTGACCGTGCCGGCAGCGGCAACAAAGAGCGGGCCGAAAGCCGCGACCGCGTCGTTGACGTGCAGCGTGCTGCCGGCAAAGGCGGCTCGGCCGTTTCCGTTGATCGCAAACTCGCGATAGCGCGTGCCCGCGGCAACGAACGCGGCGCCAACCTGCGGCGATTGCATCGTGCCGGCTAGGGTCGCACCAAAACTCGCCGCGTCGCCGATGCTGCCCGAAATTCCGCCGGCAAGCGTCCCGTTCTCAAGGGCGACCGAACCACGCGCTCGTGCGTCGCCCCACGAGCCGGTTAATGCGGCGTCTCCGCCGAGGGTTACTCCGGGCTTTGCATCTCCGCCGAAGAGCGTCGCGTCGAGCGACGCCCGCGCCGGAGCGATGACGTAAAATTGCGCGCTTGAAAGAGGCCGAGGCTCGAGCCGCGTGGCCGGTCCAGCGCGATGCGAGCGTAGATCGAGCCGCGATCGCTGCGAACGTTGAGCGGGCCAATCGAGCCGACGCCGCGGCTATCGACGTTGAAGAGCGCATCGAGTTCTTGCCTCGCCCCAATCCCGTAGAGCACACCGCGCGTCGCAATCGCCTTCGGATCGTTGGCCGTCGCGAGGGCGAAGCCATTGAGCGGCATTCCGGGCAACAGCGTACCGGCGTACGGGAGCGCGCCTGGGGGAGAATGTACGCCGGCGATCAGATCGATCGCGCCCGGCTCTTTCTGGAGCGCCACGCGGCCGCGCGCCGTCGCGTCGAGGCGATCGTAGGTTCCATTGAAGTCGAGCACGGCCGCCTCGCGTCCATCGAATGCGACCAAGCCGTTGACGCGCTCGAGCGCCGCCGAGGCATAGGTGATCGCCGGCGAGCGCAAGTCGATCCAGATCAGCGGCTTCGTCGCCGCGCCTTCGACCAGAAGCGCGAACGTTAAAGGACCGCTGATCGGCAAGTGCTCGGCTTGGGCGAACGCCGTGCGCAGCTGCGCCAGCTGGCCGCTGCCCCGTACGGCGATGCGCACGTGCGGGTCGCGCAAGTTGTAGAGGCCTCCGCTCATTACCACCGGAATGCTCGCCACGCTCGCATCGAGATGCTGGGCAAGCAAACCGCCGTCGTAAGCATCGACGCGCCCACGCACGCCGTCGATCGGTTTGGCCAGACCGGCGATCGCAATCCGCGCGCCGCTGAGAACCCCGCTCGCTCCGAGGTGAGACGTAAGGGTGCCGTTCGCATCGGCCAGCCCAACGTAACGCGCGTCGACGTCGCGCAGCATTCCGGCGCGCAGGCGAAGGGCCCGCGAGTTGATCGCGAAGTTTACCGCTGCCGCGATGGGCAGCTCGGCAGCGGTCCAGCGATGGCTAATCGTTCCGTGCTGCGGGTCGATATGGCCGCGGCCGTGGAGCGGGTACAAGAGATCGCGCCGTTCGCCGTACTGCAACTCGACGCCGTAGGTCGAGCGGGCCGCGGTCGAGATATCGGCCGAGGCTTCCAGGCGTTCGACGTAAAGATGCCGTTGGTCGGCAT
The DNA here is from genome assembly GCA_963739845.1 of Vulcanimicrobiota bacterium. Lineage (GTDB taxonomy): Bacteria > Vulcanimicrobiota > Vulcanimicrobiia > Vulcanimicrobiales > Vulcanimicrobiaceae > Cybelea. Next base: position 1,919,927 of record CAVUBQ010000002.1, read on the forward strand.
CTGCCTCGTGGCTTTGGTCCACGACCTCGATCGAGCCGTCGCTTACGCGTGCGGTCAGAATCCAGGGCCTTTGGTTCTCGGCTTGGTTTGCCGGGGGCTGCTGGACCGGAATGTTGTAGCTGCCGTCGGGACGCCGGATGATCGTGATGATGCGGCGTCTCGACGTCGACGCCATTCAGACCGAAGCGTCGCGTTCCGCCGAAAAGCAGCTCGCGCAGGTTGTAAGCGATCGAGAGCCGCGCGATCGTCGCGATCGGTTCGTCGCGAGCGACGCGACCTGCACGTCCTCGAAGACCGCCCGGTCGGTTCTCAGCGTCATCGGACCGAGCGAGAGACGCACCTCGACCATGCGCTCGACCGTTGCGATTATCGCCCAGCGGGCCAGGGTTTCCCACTGCCAGATCGCCAGCGCCGCAAGAAGAACTAACGCCAAGGCTACCGCGCCCCAGAACCGGCCGCCTCTCTTGCGCTTCATCTACGACGTTTGTTCCCGGGGCAAATAACGAAACCCGCCGCAGCGAGGCTGCAACGGGCTCCGGCGTGCTTACGACCGGCCTCGCCTGTTTGGCTCCCCGAACGGTGAGCCCCACTGACGTCGGCGGCGGTTTGACCGCTGCCGCGGAGCGTCGCTCATCGCAACGACTCACGCTTGTGCTTCGGTCGCGAACGGCCCGCACGTCGCACTTCGAACGAGTTCGAAGTGCGTGCATCGTAGCATGCGTACCTCACAGCGACAAGCTGTCCCTTGACGAAATACACAGCCTCTCCACAAAATTTTGTCGCTTATACACACGCCTTGGCAGGTTATCCCCTATCGGGAGTTCCTGTCGGGGCGCGCAGCGAAGAGTACGCCGTGCACCTTTTCACGTTGCTGGTTATCATGCTCGCGCAGAGCTACTTCGGCGGCCTGCCTATCGACGGCATTCGGTGCGACCGGGACGAGGGCAGCCTAGAGCACGTACACACCTCGCTGCAGATATTCAATCGCGGGCATGCCGTGCTGGTACCGGCCAATATCGGCATTCCGCAGGGCGCCAGTTGCCTCTACTGGGTGCACACGCACGACGCTAGCGGCGTCATCCATATCGAATCCCCGGTGAAGAGCAACTTCACCCTCGGCCAGTTCTTCGATATCTGGGGTCCCGATTTGAGCTGGGATGCAGGCGGCAAGCTCGACCGCGCCCCACGGGCAGCGTCTCTCGATCTGGATCGACGGGAAGCCTTGGCACGGGCGTAACCCGCGCGACGTGGTCCTGCGCGACCACGAGACGATCGTCATTCAAAATGGACCACCGTTTGCGAGGCCGGCGCGGACCGACTGGTCGAAGTTCTAAAAGTATGAGCGCGGCAGCAGCCAGCCCCGTCGTGCTCGACGGCCATCATTTGACGCTCGAAGAGATCGGGGCCGTCGCGGAGGGCGCGCCGGTGCAAATCTCGCCGGCCGCGCGCGAACGCGTCGTCCGCGCGCGCGAGTTCGTCGAGCGCCAGTTCGCCGGCGGCGAGGCGATCTACGGCGTGACGACGGGCTTCGGACGATTCGCCAACGTGCCGGTCGATCCTAAGGACGCGGTGCAGCTTCAGCTTAACCTGGTGCGCAGCCATGCAGCCGGAACCGGCGACCCGCTCGAGACGCGCTTCGTGCGCGCCGCCGGGGCGCTGCGCGCCAACTCGCTCTCCGCGGGTCACTCCGGCGTGAAGTCCGAGACGCTCGAGCTGATCGTCGCGATGCTCGACCGAGGCGTTACACCGGTCGTTCCTTGCCAAGGCTCGGTCGGCGCGAGCGGCGATCTTGCGCCGCTGGCGCACATGACGCTTTCGCTGATCGGTGAAGGCGAGGCGTTCTACCGAGGCGAGCGGTTGCCCAGCGCGGTTGCGCTCGAGCGAGCTGGGTTGCAGCCGATCGAGCTTGGGGCGAAGGAGGGGCTCGCGCTCATCAACGGCACGCAAGTGATGACCGGGATCGCGGCCCTTGGCGTTTTGCGCGCGGAGCGTCTCGCCGCCGCAGCCGACGTCATCGCGGCGCTTTCGCTCGAAGCCTATCTTGCCACCGAGCGCGTCTTCGACCGCCGGATCAACGACCTGCGGCCCCATCCCGGCCAGGAGCGCGTCGCGGCGAACCTGCGCTCGTTGCTCTCCGGCTCGGAGATCGTGCGATCGCACGCCGACTGCGAGCGCGTCCAGGACCCTTACTCGTTCCGCTGCATTCCGGTCGTGCACGGCGCGGTTCGCGATTCGAACGCACACGTTCGACGCGTTACCGAGATCGAAGCAAACTCGGTAACCGACAACCCGCTCGTCTTCCCCGATGACGGGGAGTTTCTATCCGGAGGAAACTTCCATGGCGAACCGATCGCCCTGGTGCTCGATTTCTTGAAGATTGCGGTATCGGAGCTCGCCTCGATCTCCGAGCGGCGGCTCTACCTGCTGCTCAACGCCGAAGATCGCGGGCTGCCGCTCTTCCTCGCGCACCAGCGTGGGCTGCGAGTCGGGATTGATGATCGTTCAGTACACGGCGGCGGCGCTGGTGAATGACAACAAGGGGCTCGCCTGGCCCTCCAGCGTCGATTCGATTCCGACCTCAGCCGGCCAAGAAGATCACGTGAGCATGGGGATGACCTCGGCGAACAACCTCGGGCGCGTCCTCGACAACGTCGAAGGCGCGCTCGCTTGCGAACTGCTCGGCGCGCTGACCGCGACCGACGTGCGGCGTCCGCTTCGCTCCGGCCGCGGGACGCAGGCTGCGTACGAGGCGGCGCGCGAGACGATCGCCGCCTGGACGCACGACCGGCCGCCCGCGCCCGGAATCGTCGCAGCGCGCGAGCTAATCCGTTCGAACCGTCTGGTCGCCGCCGCCGAAACGGCGATTGGGCGTCAGCTCACAGGCTAACGTTGAAGAGCAAATAGGCGTTGAACGGGTTGGGCAGCACGAACGCGTTCGTGTCTGCGTAGCCCGGCGTGATACGACTGCTGGAACGCCGGATTGAGCGCGACGCCGTTGGCGCCGCGGTCGTTCGGCGAGACGCCGTTGTAGAAGTTCGAGACGTAGTAGAAGTTGTCGACATAGCCGCAGGTGTAGCTGTTTGGTGGGAACTGTTTGGTCCAAGACTCCGACGATCCGCCGAAGCACGCGTTGACGAGGTTGGCCATCAGCAGCGTCGACCTTGATTCGCGGGCGTCAGCTGATAACCGAGCTGCACGCTCAGGTTGAGCTGATTGGGTTGACGGAAGGCGCCGAATGAGTCGAAGACGCCGGTCTGCGGGTTCGGAATGAAGAACTCGCCCGAGGCGACGTCCGTTCTGTGCGGCCGACAACCGCACGTCGTGTAATCGGCCTGGAGCGGGTTCTTGGTGTGGATCGGCGATTGAAGAAAGCCGGCGGAGTTGCTCGTGCAGACGCGCGGATCGATTCCGAGAACGTCGGCCGGGTTCCCGTACGGCGAGCCTTCGTTGAACGTCAGTGCCGGCGTGATAAAGAACTTGTTGTGGCGGTAGTTCACGATCGCGCTCAACACGTTCGGCGAGATGTAAGGAAAGTCGAGGCCGACCGGAAACCAGCCATTGCGGTCGAGCAGCGGCTGCGGCGCCATCTTGTAGTACGGATTTAAAATCGGCGGATTATAGCCCGGCTCGCAGTTGGGTGCACCTGGGGTCTGGCAAGACATTCTTGCCATTGTTCTCGTAGCAGCGGCTCCCGCCGCCGGCCCGCGTGAGGCCGTTGAAGTTCGCGATGTCTCTGGTTGTAAGGGTCGATCGGGTTGATCGACGTTCCCGGAAAGTTTGCCCACCGCTCGGCCGCATCGGTGTACGTGTACGAGATCAGGAACGAGAGGCCGTTCTTGCTGAAATCGCCCTTGGTGAACTCGGTCTCGAAGCCGGCGACGCGCTCGATGCCGGAGTTGAGGCCGCCAGCGAGCCCAAAGGGCAACGAGACGCTATAGATCTGATTGGTTGCGTAGCGGTAGAACGGGGTCACCTTGATCGACATGTCGGTGCCCTTGAACCGGCGCTCGTACGAAGCGTCGAAGTTATCGGAATACTGCACCAGCGGGTTGTGCTTCGGCGTCGTGTAGCCGTACTGCCAGAAGGCCTGGAAGAGATCGTAGGCGAGGTTGTTGTCCTTGGCGTTGTACTGAACCTGATAGGTCTGCGGCTCTTGCGCGAAGCGTCCGGCCGAGAAGCGCAGCACCGTGTCGGGGTTGATCGTGTACGTCAAGCCGAAGCGCGGCGTAAACGCGTAATCGGTGACCGTCGGGCTGTAGTTGTTGCTGAGCAACAGGTGCCCGTTCTTGCCGTCGGGATGGACCGTCTGCACCGGATGCGCCGGAATCGAGCTGTCGACCGGGCAGTTGAACCCGACGAACGGAATCGGCGGGCGGCCGCTGGCCGGCGGCGTCGGAATGAAGTACGGCGCGAGCGTCAGGGGGTTGTAGCAGAACTCGCGCTGACCGGCCAAAAACCAGAAGTTCTGACCGTTGTTGGAGGTGTTGGCGAGGTTGTACTCGTAGATCTCGTTGCGCAGGCCGAGGTCGACGTTGAGCTTGTCGTTGGGATTCCACTGATCTTGCAGCGCGATCGCGGTAAAGTTCGGGGTGACGTTATTGACGAACCCTGAGTTCCCGGTGTACGTCACCTGCCACGTTGCGCCGGGCACCGTCGCACCCGGCTCGGGATTGACGAACGTACCGCTGGTGAGGGTGCTGTTGCACGGCGCCGCCTGCCCCTGGTTATAGTGCGTTCCGCCGAACGCTGCCGTTCTTCCAGGCGAAGCACTCGCTGCCGTTGGTGAGATTTGTCGCGTTGGTGTCGGTGAAGTTGTTGAAGTTGGTATTGTTGTAGCGATTCGTGCGTCGCCGTTGTGTAGTTGGCGTCGACCGTGAGCAGGTGCTTGGAGCTGAGCTGATCGGCGAAGGTGAACGCCAGCCCGCGCGTGTGAGACTCGAGCTCGTAGTCGTAGCTGAGCGCGCCGAATCCGAAGAACGGGGTTCCGTAGCTGAGCGGCGCTCGCCTGGAGCCAATCGGAGTAGAACGAGTACCCGTAGACTCTGAATGTACGCCGTTCGATCCCATGTTGTGCTGGTACTGGAGCTTGACGATCGAGGCGTTGTTCCAGAACGAATCGCGGTTGTTCGGAGGAACGGCCGAAAACGTTCCTGCCGCGCATTGACCGGCGATGAGCGGCGCGGGGTTCGCCGGGTCGTTGTACGGGTTGACGTTGGCGCAGCGGCCGGTCGGCGAGCTGGGCGCGAAGTACGGGACCGGCGCGAGGCCCGTTGGGCTCTGCCCGAAATGCGTTCCGCTCGGCCAGGTGACGAAATCGGGCCAAACCTCGGGAACCGCGAATTTCAGCCCGAAGTCGAGCTGGCTCAGCTGCGTGATGACGTTCGGGCCGAGATCGTTCTGCGAGCTGTAGAACTGGGTCTGCAACGCCGTCACGTTGTAGAGGAGCTGGATGTCGTCGCGCCCGCCGTCGTGCTGGTGCGGAATGCCGAAGTGCAGGTTCATCACGTTCTCGCGATCGGCAAGGTTGGCGACGCCGTAGGCCGAGTAGGCCGGCGTGATCGTCTCGTAACAGCCCGGGTCGTTGGCGCGGCCGGGGTAGTAGCCTTGCGTATTGACCGGCAGCTGCAAGAAGCCGCGCTGCCCGGGATTAGCGTGAATGGATCGCAGACCGGCGACGGGTTCCGGCCGTTGAAGAAGCCTTGGCCGCTCGGCGGATTGAAGCCGCACTGCGGGAAGACGCCGGCAAAGAAGAGCGGGATGGTGTTGAAGGCGATCGCCGGATAGCCCCAGACGTCGCCGAGATTCGACCCGTTGAACTGATCGAGGTATCGGTAGTCTTGGTTGTAACCGCCGATGCCGACGTAGTACGAGAACAGCCGATCGGGCGTCGCGCCGCCGACCTCCACCTGCAGATTGTGATAGAACGTCGGCGTGCCGACGCCGCCGCTGGCGGTGGCGTAGCCGGGGAAGGTGCCGGTCTTGATGACCTGGTTGATGAAGCCGGCGAGACCGCTCGCGCTCTCTCCCGCCGTTCCGCCGCCGGTGTAGACTTGCAGCTCCTGCTGACCAAGCGTGCCGGCCGTTCCGCCCGGGATAGTTGTCGAACGAGCGGTTGACCGGAACGCCGTCGAATTCGTAGCCGACCTGATCGAAGTTGCCGCCGCGAATATAGACGATTTGATTCCACCCTTGCTGGTTAGGCGGCACGAAGGCGCCGGGAACGGCCGCGATCGCCGAGTACGCGTTGTTCAAGTTGCCGCCGCCGCCCAAACCGGCCGCGGCCTGGGTGACGGTCGCGTTTACCGAATAAACGTCGGTCGTCGTCCCGGACTTCACGAGATCCATCGACGAGCGAGCCGTAACGCGCGCGATCGTTCGCAGCGACGGCGCGAGCGCCACGTGAATCGTCTGCAGCTGATCGGCGAAGACCGAAACGCCGGTGAGCGAGCTCGTCTCGAAGCCGTTCTTGGAAGCGGTGATCGTGTACGTGTCGGGCGCGAGGGAGAGCAGCGCGAAACGCCCGGAAGCGTCGGTCGTAACCGTCGCGCTTTGCGAGGGCTGACGGCGACGACGCGCGCGCCGGCGACCGGAGCGCCGCCGCGTTGTGCTGGCGACCGCTGCCGGTGATCGAGCCGGTCGTGCCGGCGAGTGCGTGGAAGGACGCTTAGGGTACAACCAGAGACGACTGCGATGATAATGAGAACGCGTGTGACGCGACATGCCGCATGCTCTTTCGGCATTCGCTTAAGATTCTGATTGGCGCCTGTTGATAGGTCTTGTCGCCGAGCTCGAAGAATTCGCCGCAGCATGAGCGCACTCGCCGGAACTCACCGCGTGCGCGCGGCACGCGGCACGGAAATCACTTGCTTGGGCTGGCCGCAAGAAGCCGCACTGCGCATGTTGATGAACAACCTCGATCCCGAGGTTGCCGAGCGACCGGACGACTGGTCGTCTACGGCGGAAACGGGCGAGCCGCGCGTTCGTGGGAGGCGTTCGACGCGATCGTGCGGACGCTGCGGCGGCTGAAGAACGACGAGACGCTGATCGTGCAGAGCGGCAAGCCGGTTGCGGTCTGGAAGACGCACGCTCGCGCCCCGCGCGTCCTGATCGCCAACGCGAATCTCGTGCCGAAGTGGGCGGATTGGAGCGTCTTTCGCGAGCTGGAGGCGCAAGGGCTCACGATGTACGGCCAGATGACGGCCGGTTCGTGGATCTACATCGGCACGCAGGGCATCGTTCAAGGAACCTACGAGACGTTTGCCGAGCTGGCGCGCCAGCATTTCGGCGGCTCGCTCGAGCGGCGCGTCACGCTTGACCGCCGGCGTCGGCGGCATGGGCGGCGCGCAGCCGCTGGCCATCACGATGAACGGCGGCGTCTGCCTGATCGTCGACGTCGACCGCGCGCGTCTGGAACGCCGGCGCGAGCTGCGCTATCTCGATCGCGTCGCCGAGTCGCGCGAGGAAGCGCTGCGCGAGGTCGAGCGCGCAAAGCGAGCGCGGCGAGGCGCTCTCGATCGGTTACGAAGGAAACGCGGCCGACGAGTTTCCCGCAGCTCTACGATCTCGGCTTCCGCCCCGACGCGGTCACCGATCAAACCTCGGCGCACGATCTGCTCGACGGCTACGTTCCCGCCGGCCTGTCGCTCGAAGAAGCGGCCGCGCTGCGCAAGACGCGATCCGCGACGAGTACGAGCGCCGCGCGCTCGAGAGCTGCGGCGCCCACGTCGCAGGCGATGGTGCGTTATCTCGATGCCGGCGCGGTCGTCTTCGACTACGGCAACAACATTCGCGCGCAGGCCGAGCGCGCCGGCTTCGCGCGCGCCTTCGCCTTTCCGGGCTTCGTGCCGGCCTTCATCCGCCCGCTCTTCTGCCGCGGATCGGGGCCGTTTCGCTTCGCCGCGCTCTCCGGCGATCCGGCCGACATCGCGCGCTGCGACGCAAAAGCTGCTCGAGCTCTTCCCCGACGACGCAGTCGCTGGCGCGCTGGATTCGCCTCGCGCGCGAACGCATCGCCTTTCAAGGGCTTGCCCGCGCGCATCTGCTGGCTCGGATACGGCGATCGCGCGAAGGCGGGGCTGGCCTTCAACGAGCTCGTCCGCAGCGGCGAGGTGAAGGCGCCGATCGTCATCGGCCGCGACCATCTCGACACCGGCAGCGTCGCCTCGCCCTATCGCGAAACCGAAGCGATGAAAGACGGCAGCGACGCGATCGCCGACTGGCCGATTCTCAACGCGCTGCTCAACACCGCCGCCGGCGCGCACTGGGTGAGCTTCCACCACGGCGGCGGCGTCGGCATCGGCTATAGCCTCCACGCCGGCATGGTCGTCGTCGCCGACGGCAGCGACGACGCGCGCGAGCGACTGCGCTGCGTGCTCGACGACCGATCCGCGGCATGGGCGTCGTGCGCCACGCCGACGCCGGCTACGAGCTCGCGATCGAAACGGCCGACGCGAAAGGCATCGATTGGCGTCTCTGATCGTCCGCGCCAAGACGATCGTTACGTGCGATACCGATGCCGCGCAGTGCGGCATCGATTTCGAGCGCTCGGCCGCATCGACGACGCGGCGATTCTCATCGAAAACGATACGCATCGCTGCCGTCGGCGACGCGCGCGCGAGTTGAAGCGGCGCCGAAGACGGAGGCGAGCGACCTCGATCTGGGCGACTGCGTCGTCGTGCCCGGCTTCGTCGACGCGCACGCCCATCCGCTCTATGCGGGCGATCGCGAGCCGGACTTCGCGGCGCGCCTGCGCGGCGAGAAGCCGTCGCTCGGAATGCTCTACACGGTCGAGCGGACGCGCCAGGCGCTGCTCGATCCGCCGGCGTTCTACGAGCGTACCATTCGGCCGCGCCTGCACGCCATGCTCGCGCACGGCACGACGACGCTGGAGACGAAGACGCGGCTACGCGCTGCACAAACCCGGCGAAGCCGGCGCTGCTCGATCTGATCGCCGCGCATCGCGACGATCGCCGACGTTCCGCGCCTCGTCGCGACGTTTCTGGGGGCGCACGCGCTTCCGCCGGAGTTCACCAGCGAAGAGCGCTTCGTCGACTATCTCATCGATCAAGTCATTCGCGGCCGCAGCGGCGCACGGTGCGGTTTACGCCGATGCCTTCTGCGAACCGGGATTCTTCTCGCCCGAGCAGACGCGCCGCTATCTCGACGCGGCCGACTTGCACGGCATGCGGCTGCGCGTGCATTGCGACGAGATGGCGTACGGCGGTGCCGCCGAGATGGCGACGCAGCTCGACGTCGACGCGGTCGATCACTGCAACTTCATCACCGACGAGCGACGTTCGTGCGATCGCCGAGCGCGGCATCGTTACGGTCGCGTGCCCGGCGACGATCGAGTATCTCGATCTGCCGCGCCGCGCGCCGGTCCGCGCGCTGCTCGAAGCCGGCGGCTGCGGTCGCGCTGGCGAGCGATTACAATCCGGGAACGTCGCCGTGCTTCAACCTGCAGACGGTTGCGTATTTTGGCCGCAAGCTCTTCGGACTCTCCGCGGCCGAGGCGCTCTACGGCGTGACGCGCGCAGCGGCGCACTCGCTCCGCCGCGATGCCGGAGCGATCCGCGCCTGGCGCGCCGGCCGATCTCGTCGCGCTGCAGATCGAGTCGCCCGATGAGTTCGGGTGGCAGTTCGGCGGCAACCTCGCAAACAGCAGTAATGAAGAACGGCAGTAGCGTCGGCGTGATGCAACGAGCTCGTGCGATGCGCTCGCGCGCTCGTCTCGGGCGAGCTCGCGCAGCGACTACGCCTTCGTCGTGCGCGGCGGGAAGATCGTCGCAGGCGGCGATTTTCGCCGACGTGCGCGATCGCGCGCGCGATCTCGAGGCACGATCGTTTCCCGGCAGACCGGCTGGTCGTGCCCGGATTCATCAACGGCCACAGCCACGCATACCAAATCTTGATGCGCGGCTGGGCCGACGACTGGCCCTTTGCAAAATGGCGCAGCGACGCGCTCTATCGCGTGGTGCCGCAGCCTGACGCCTGAGGACGTCTACTGGACGTTCGTCTGCCGCGTTCTCGGAGATGCTCGCCGCCGGCATCACCACCGTCGCCGAGTTTTTCTACCTCAACGGCGCGGGCAACGAGCATGCGCGAAGCGGCAATTCGCGCCGCGCGCGAGACGGGAATCCGATTGGTCTTCGCTCGGACGTGGATGGACGCCGAGTACTGCGCCGGCGGCGTTCCGGGAGAGCGTCGATCTCGCCGCAGAGCGCACGCGCGAGCTGATGGCGAGCAATCCCGACGTCGAACGATTTGCGTCGCCCCGCACTCGCTCCACGCCGCCTCGCCGACGATGATCTCGGCCGCCGCCGAGTTTGCGCGCGAGCACGATTGCACGATGCACGTCCACGTCGCCGAGGCTCCGTACGAGGGTGAAGAGACGCTCGAAGCGGTTCGGCGCGACGCCGGTCGCACTGCTCGACCGTCTCGGCGCCCTCAACGAACGTACCGTCGCGATCCACGCGATCTACCTTACCGAGGACGAGAAGCGACTGCTGGCGCGAACGCCGGAGCACGCGTCGTCCATAACCCGATGACCAATCAGTATCTCGGCGACGGCATCTGCGACGTCGTCGGGTTGCGAGCGCTGGGCGTGCACGATTGGGCTGGGAACCGACGCCGACGTCAAGCCGTCGCTGATCGACGAGATGCGCGCGGCGTCGCTCTTGCAGAAGGTGAAGCGTCTCGACGGTGCGGCGCTCGGCGCGGGCAGCGCGTTTGCGATGGGGACGCGCGAGGGCGCGAAAGCGCTGCGCATTCGCGGCGGAGATTTAGTAGAAGGATCGTTTGCCGACTACGTGGTGCTGGACGGATCGAAGATCGACCCGTGGTGGCCGCCGCTCAATGCGCTCGTCTACCGCGGCGAAGACGCGTGGGTGCAGGCGACGTTCGTAGGCGGGCGGCGCGTCTACGTCGGCGAGCCTTCGCCGCTCGCGCGGCGCGCCGGGGAGGCGACGGCAGCGGTCGCGAAGCGCATCCTAACGTAAGCGAAATCGGAGGAATCATGGGCAGACGCGCAATCGTACTCATTTCGCTCCTGGGGATCATGCTGGGGCTGGCCGCATGCGGAAGCGGTAAATCGAGCAGCGCTCAGTCGACCAACAACGCAGCTTCGAAGATCGCCACGGCCGCCCCGATGGAAGCGGCAACCGCGGGCGGCACGGAGGAGAGCGGTGCTGTTCCGAACTGCGGCGCCGTCCAGGCCGTCTGGGTCAATCTCAACTCGAAGGTCTATCACGAGCCGGGCGACCCGATGTACGGCAAGACGATGAACGGCAAGTACATGTGCCCATCGGCGGCTAAAGCGCAGGGCTTCCGGCCGTCCGGCGGCGCCTTGTCGCATCGCCACAAAGCCCCCGCCTCCCAAATGTAAAAAGGCCGGGGTCAAGCCGCCCCTGGCCAAGCAGGCGGGTGCGTGTAAGCACTTGCATTCACGCGCGTCCAAGTGGTAGTCTGTGCGTGCAAGCACATACTTGCAGCTTTTTCTTGAGCGAGGCCCCAACCCGAGCATGGAACCCGTCGTCATCGAGTATCGTCCGCAGGCCTATCAGGCCCTGGAAGGGGCCGTTTTGGCCGCTTTGCAAACTGGGGCCGAGCGGGTCATCTTGAACCTCGACGCCGTCGAGACGCTGGAGACCGCCGCGATTCGCGAACTGATCGGGCTCTTGCGCCGGGCCCGCGCCGCCGGCGGCGAGATCGTGCTCCAAGCAAGCGGGGTGAACGTGCTGCGTACGCTCTCGGTCACCGGGCTCGATCGGATCTTTCGGGTCGTCGAGACACAGCCGATTTAGACCATGCGAGCCTCTCTTCTAATCGTTGGCCTCGCCGCCACCGGGCTCGCGACGCTCGGCGTCGGGCCGCCTGAGAAAACCGCTTCGGCGCTGCCCTCCGACGCGCGAACCGTGGTCGAGCGCATGACCGAACGAAACCCGTCGCTTCAGTCGTACCGGGCACGCTTTCACGTTGACGTGCGGATGCTGAACTTCCCCTTCCTCGCGCCGAAGCTCGACGGCACGTCGTATTACCGGCGCCCGGACACGTACGTCGTCGTCTTCGATCGCGTTCCGAGCTATGCAAAAGGCTTTCAGCGGCTGTTCGACGACATGGGGAACCCCGACGCGTGGCAGAAGGACGAAAACATTGCCGTCTACGGCACGACCTGGCTGAACGGGCGTCAAACGATCGTGTTGCGGCTGACCAAGAAGATTCACAGCGACATTCTCGATCACGTCTTCGCCTACGTCGACGAAGCGAGCTACGCATTGGTGCAGATGCAGTGGTACTACACCAGCGGCGGCGAGATCACGATGTCGCAGCAGTTCCGCCAGGAAGGTTCGTATTGGGTGCTCGCGACGCAGCACGCGACGATCGACATTCCGCACGTGCACGCGGTTGCGGACGCCTCGTACGGCGACTACCAGACCAACGTCACGGTCGATCCCACGGTGAGCGCAGCGCCATGATTGAGACGCGCAGGAAAGTGGAAATCGGCCGCTCGGCTTCGCCCGAGGAGACGCGTGAACGAATTCTCACCGCAACGCGCACCGTGATCGGACGAAAAGGCAAGCGCGGCGCGACGACCCGCGAGATTGCCGAGGTCGCTGGGGTCAACGAAGCGACGCTCTTCCGTCACTTCGGCACCAAGGAAGCCCTCTTGGTCGCGTGCGCACAGCACTTCTGCGGCTACTTGGAGCTGGCCGACGTCGCGGCGCAACGCAGCGGCGACGTTGCCGAAGACTTGCTCGTGCTGGCGCGCCTGATGTTCGCGCGTTTCGAGTCGCTTCAGGACATGATCCGCTGGTCGCTGGTCGAGCAGGAGTACGAGAAGGATATCTTCGCCGACACCGCCTGGCAGCCGCAGCTCGCGATCCTGGCGGTCTTGACCGAGTTCATGCGGCGGCGCGTTGCCGGCGGGGAGCTGCGGGGAGACGCGCAGAAGCTCGCGCTGGTTTTCTTGGGCCTGGTCTTCATGCACGCCCTTGGGCGTAAGAAATTTCCGGATTCGGGACTCCATCGGGGGGATCCCGATTCGGCGCTTCGTTTTTATATCGATATCTTTCTCAATGGGGTGAAGAACTCGTAATGGATACGCGAGAGGCAGATCAGCAGAACGCCGTCACGGAACGGAAACGAAACGGACCGGGAAGGGCCGCTATCGAGGAGACCGTCTCACCCGACGTCGAGAAGGAGCCCGGCCGGCCGCGCAAGCGAATCTTCTTCGGCATCGCCGCGGCCGTCGTCGTGATCGCGCTCTTGATCTGGGGCATCCCGTGGGTGAGCTACATGTTCTCCCATGAAGGCCACCGACGACGCGCACGTCGCCGCCGACGAGGTCGCGGTGACGAGCAAAATTCCAGAACGCATCAACCAGATCTTAGTCGATACCAACCAGCAGGTTCACCGCGGCCAGCTCCTCATGGTGCTCGACGACAAGGACGAGCAGGCCAGGCTTCGCCAAGCGCAAGCGCAGTACGATCTGGCCGTCGCCAATCAGCGTTCGAACACCGTGCAAGGTCAGGGCGGCGTATCGCAGGCCGCCGGTCAGATTGCCAACGTGCAGGCGCAAGTGCCGGTCGCGCAAAGCGTCGTGACCCAGGCGATGGCGCAGTTGCACGCCGCGCAGGCCCAGGTCCCTGCGGCCCAACAAGCTTACAATAAAGCGCAGGCCGATCTCGCGCGTGCAACTTCTCTAGTCAGCACCGGCGATGTGGCTTCGCAGCAGCTTGACGGCGCGCGGGCCCAGGCCGCGGGCGCGGCCGCACAGTTGCGTGCCGCACAAGATCAAGTAGCCGTCGCGCAGGCGAACGTCTCCGCCGCGCAAGGCCGCGTCGCGGCCTCCGACGCCGCCGTTTCGGCGGCGGCGGGCGCGGTAACCACGGCGCAGGGTAAGCTCTCGCAAGCCTCCGATCCCAGCCAGGTCGAAGCGGCCTTAGCCCAACTCTTTCTTGCCAAGCAGAACCTCAAGTACACGCACATCTACGCAGCGACCGACGGCTACATCGGGCAGAAGAGCGCCGAAGTCGGACAGACGATCGGCGCTGGGATAACGCTCTTGACGATCGTCCCGCACAACGTCTACGTCACGGCGAACTATAAAGAGACGCAGATGGGCAGGATGCGCGTCGGCCAGCCGGCGGACATCAAGGTCGACGCCTATCGAGGCACGACCTTCCACGGACACGTCGCGTCGATCAACCCGGCGTCCGAGAATACGTACGCACTCGTGCCGGCTCAGAACGCCAGCGGCAACTTCGTCAAAGTGACGCAACGCATTCCGGTGCGTATAAACGTCGACGAGCAGCGCCCCGACATGCCGTTGCGGCCGGGGATGAGCGTCGAAACCTACGTCAACGTGAAGTAAAGCGTGATAAGTAGGACCTACGAAAGCCCGGTCGTCGAGCACGGCCTGCGCAGGGCCGTTATCAGCCTTGCGGTCATCACGGCGACGCTGCTCGAAATCATCGATACCACCATCGTCAACGTCTCGCTGCCGAACATCCAAGGCAACTTCGGCATCGGCGTGGACCTCGGCGTCTGGGTGGTGACGGCGTATCTCATCGCCAACGTGGTGGTGATTCCGCTTAACCCATGGTTTGCCGCACGCTTCGGTAGGCGTCAATACTTTTTTACCTCGATCGTCATCTTCACGATCGCCTCGCTGATGTGCGGCCTCTCGAGTAGCTTCGGTCAGCTGGTCTTCTGGCGCCTAATTCAAGGGCTCGGCGGCGGCGGCCTGATCGCGACGTCGCAAGCGATTCTGCGCGACACCTACGGCCTCAAAGAACAGGGCAAAGCGCAAGGCGTCTTCGCGATGGGCGTGATCGTCGGGCCGGCACTCGGACCGTGGATCGGCGGGTGGATCACCGACAACTGGAACTGGCACTGGATTTTCTTCATCAACATACCAATCGGAACCATCGCCGCCATTCTGATCTGGAACTACTTGCGCAATCCGCAAGAGGGCCGCTACATGCGGCTCGACTGGATCGGCCTCATCCTCATGTGCATCGGCTTGGGTTCGCTGCAGTTCGTTCTTCAGAACGGCCAGCAATACGATTGGTTCGACGACGCGAGGATTAAGTGGTTCACCTTTTTTTCGGTGGCCGGCATCGTATCTTTTGTTTGGTGGACGCTCCGCTCGACGGCTCCGGTCGTGGATCTTCGCGTCTTGAAGATGCGTCAAGTCGCGGCGGGCAGTATCCTCGGCGCGGTCCTTGGCGTGAGCCTCTACGGCTCGATCATCATCCTGCCGCAGTATCTGATCAACTCGCTCGGCTTTACCGCAACGCTCTCCGGTACGACGATCATGATTCGAGCCGGTGCGGTGCTGCTCTTCACGCCGATTACCGCCATTCTCGCCGGACGGGGCATCGTAGACCCGCGAATCTCGGCGGCGATCGGCTTCGTCTTGCTGGCACTATCGAATTGGATGCTAGCCGGCATCACAACGCCGCAATCCGATTTCCACTCGTTGATTCTGCCGTTGATCGTCAGCGGCATCGGCCTCTCGCAAATCTTCGTGCCGCTCTCGGTTGCAGTGCTCGGGAGCGTGCCCGATAGCGCGGTGCCGGCGACGGCGGCGTTCTACAACCTCTCGCGCCAGATCGGCGGAAGCATCGCCGCCGCCGTTCTGATCACACTTCTCGTGCGAGGCTTTACCATCCATCAGACCGAGCTTGCGGCGACGCAGACGCTCGCCCACCAGCCAACTCAGGCATACGTGCTCTCGCAAGGAGGTACGCAGAACGCCCTTGCCATGGAACGCTTGAGGATTCTCGTCTCGGCGCAGTCGGCCGTACAATCGTACGCCGACACTTCCCGATGGGTCGCGGTGATTACGCTCGCGCCTCGCACCACTCGTTCTCTTGCTCAGAAGACCACGCATCGGCGTGGCCTTGGGGGAATAACATGATCCAGACTCGCGTACTCTCCGTTCTGGTTGCCGTGACGGCCCTCGCGGCGGCGGTCTTACCGCTGCAGGGAATCTCCGCGCAGCCGGTCGGCAAGAACGCGCCGGCGCATGCTACGGTGCCCACGCCGATGCCCTCGGCGGTGCTTCCCATCGTGCCGAGCGTGGCACCGGGCTATCAGGCGCCGAAGGTAGCGCCGACCGCAGCTACGATCGTAGGCGTCACGCAACAACCGTTTGTCGGAATCGCGCTGGCCGATGCGATCGGAATGGCGCTCTTGAAGAATCCGAACCTGGCCGTATCCGCATCGAACACGCGAATCGCGGCCTATCAGATCGTTCAGGCAAAGGGCGCGTTCGACGTGAACCTAAAAATCGAGCCAACCTCGAGCTATTCGCTCCAGCCTCCACAGAATTTGTTTTTCTCTGGTCCCGGCTTCACCGACATCGTTCAGAACCAATCGACCTTTCAATACGGGGTCGGCGGTGAGACCGTTAACGGCACGCAGTATACTGCCGGCATCCAACAGTCGCGCACCTTCAACAACACGGGGCTGAACTCGTTCGCGCCGTTCTACCCCTACTACCTCGCCTCGCTCAACGTATCGGTCACGCAACCCCTCCTCCGCAACGCCGGGATGAACGCCCCTAAGCGACAGCTCAAGGTTTCTTCGGTCAACGCCGACGCGAGCGACGCGCAAGCGCTGGTCGACTCGTCCAACACGATCGCCCAAGTCTCGGACGCCTATTGGAGCCTAGTAGCCGCGTGGCGCAACGTCGCCATTCAGGAAGATGCGTTGAAGGAGGCGATCATACAGCAGGCAAGCGTCGTTCGCCTCGCCAAGCGCGGCGCAGCCGCGCCGATCGACGCCGTCGAGTCGTCGACGCAGGTTTCTACTTTTCAGGACAACGTTTTCTCAGCGCTGCAGAGCGTCTCGGAAATTCAGAACAATCTCAAAGGGCTGATCGTCGCGAACCCCGCCGACCAAATTTGGAGTGCTAACTTGGTGCCGACTACCTCCGTACTGCAGTTACCAACGGCGCCGGATCTCGAGGCAGTCGTCAGGGAGGCGATGGTGAATCGGCCGGAAGTCCGCCAGGCTGCCGACCAGAAGAAAATTGCCGACATCAACGTCAAGTTTGCCAAGAACCAAGCGCTGCCGCAGTTGGATTTCTTGGTAACGGTGCAGAGCAACGGCTTCGCCGGGATTCCGTACCCGCTGCAGCCCTCCAGCCCACTCTTTACTGCGGTGTGTAATAATCCCACCCTTAGCTGCCCGACTCCACCCCCAAACACGCAGGGCCAGATGCCCTGGGCCTACCATAACCTGTGGGCCTTCACGTTCCCGACGTACAATTTTGCGATCTTGCTGACGCAGCCGCTTCAAGGAAACCTCGTGCGTGGCTTAAAGGGGCAAGCCGGCGAGCAGGAACATCAGGCGCTGCTTCTGATGCAAGGCGTCGCCGAGCGGATCAGCTTCGACGCGCGCAACGCGCTTCAATCGTACGAGTCGGCGCTCTCGCGGCTCTCCGCGGCGAGCCAGGCCCGCCAGTCGGCCGACTCGGTCTACGAAAGTGAGGTTCGAAAATTCCATAATGGCGCCTCGACGACGTTCCTCGTGCTGCAGCGCCAGGTTACGCTCAATCAGGCTCGCGCGCGCGAGTTGCTCGCTCAGACGGATTTGAACAAAGCGGTCGTGGAGCTGCAGCGCGTCGAGGGCACGCTGTTGACCGAGAATGGCGTCAACCTACAGACGCTGGGGTCGAAGGCCCTCACGCCTTAAGCGCTGCTTGGCAGGAGCCTCGTTGAGCTCGCACGCAACGCCAAAAACCGAGGGCGTTGACAATGAGCTTCTTCAGCCCGTGCTCTCTCCCAGCGTTCCCACCGCCAGACGATCGACGAGCCAGATCAGCCGCCCCGACGATGGCTGGACGATCTGCGCCGGATACTTCGCCGGATCGCGCGGGCCACGGTAGACGGCATTGAAGATCGAGGCCTTTTCGGCACCCTCAACGGCAAAGACGACGGTGCGAGCCAGGTTGATTACTTTCGGCGTGACCGTGACGCGCCACATCATCTGCGATTGCGAGTAAACGGCCCGCACGAGGGCGTCGTTGTCGGTATCCGGCGGCGTTCCGGGAAAGAGCGAGGCCGTGTGGCCGTCGCGGCCGAGACCGAGCAGCACCAAATCGAAGACCGGCGGATCGCCCAGATCGGAGCGCAGCACCGAGGCGTACTCCGAGGCGGCGAGTGCCGGGTCGACCTCACCCTTGATCCGGTGAACGTTGGCCCGCGGAATCGGAACCGCGTCTAGCAAGGTCCGCTTGGCCATCAGGTAGTTCGATTGCTCGTCGGTCGGCGGCACGCATCGCTCGTCGCCGAAATAGATGAAGACATCGCTCCAGGAGAGCTCGCCGCGCATGCTCTCGCCGCCGAGTAATTGGTATGCCGCGCGCGGGGTGTTGCCTCCGGAGAGCGCGACGTGGAACGTCCCGCGATCGGCCATCGCCAGGTCGCCAACGGTAATGAAAAGGTCCGCTAACGCCTCTGCCAGCGCCTCCGAATCCCGATAGACCTGCAGCTCGCCTCGACCGGTCATGCTCTATCCGTTCACGTGAGCGAGGATCGCGCCTGCGGCGCCGAGGGAGTCGTGAAAGATGCGGTCGTCGTGTCCCCAGAGAATGGCGCGCTCGACCAGCGCGGCGATGCCGGGATTATTGATCGGGCGATAACGCTGCGGATGCTGGCTCGAGCCGGTGACGCTGAGCCGAATCATCTCCGCCTGGGTATCGGCCTGCGCGACGAAGGTCGAGCGCGCGGTGCTCAGCGCGACTCGCTGAACCCGCCGCGGCTCACCCTCCCGCTCGATCGCGAACTCGATCTTGCCGCCGAAACGGCTAAGCAGCGTACTCGGGGCGCTGGGCGTCCACTGCAGACGGCTGGCTAGCCAGCCCAGCAGATAGAAGGCTTCCGGCTCGGAGCCGCATCCAATCTCTACCCGCTCGAGTTTGGAGAGCTCGCTCATCTCCTTTCCGTCAAAGAAGATCGCGACGCTCTCCTGCCACGGAGCCAGCCGCAAGTAGGCAATGTCGGCAACTGGCAGCTGCGGATGCTGGTCGACGTATTCGACCAGCTCGCAGAGCGCACCGTGCCCGGCGTCGAGCAGCGAACTATTGTAGACGACCGTCTCGACGTGTTCGCTCAACATCGCAAAGCGCGGATCGTCGCCGATTCCCGATGCGATCCAGAGCAGCACGACGGGCGCGTCGGGCAAGCGCAGCAGCGAAATTGCCGAGCGCAGAACCTCCGATCCGCTTGCCTTCGCGCCCAGCTCTACCCAATCGGCGGCTTCCACGCGGTGGACGTCCGCGTCTTGCGTGCCGTCGAGCACGATCACTCGTGACGGGTGCTTCGATGCCAGCGTTCGGATGCGGTCTCGGGCCAACTCGCCGATCGCCGCATCTTCGAAGAAGACGACGATCGTCATCGTCGCGACGTTAATATCGCTTCCGCGCAAACGGAAGCGCGCCAGCAGTTCGTCGAGCACGGGCCGAAGGTAGAAGCTCATGCTTCACTCTCTGCGTCAAATGGGGCGCCAGTCCGCGAAGAGGTCGGTAGCGCTTCGCGGACCTTGGCTTCCGGCCGCGTAGTTCGGAAAGGAAAAGTCTTTGGTGTGCTGCCAGACTTCGAGAATCGGCGCGATCAGCTCCCAGGCGCGCTCGACCGCGTCCCAGCGCGTGAAGAGCGTCTGGTCGCCAAGCATCGCATCGCCGATCAAACGTTCGTACGCCGGAGGTGACTCGACACCGAAACCGCTGCCATAGTTGAAGTCCATGTAGACGCTGCGAACGTGTTCCTTGGGGCCTGGGACCTTCGCTTCAAAGCGCATCGAGATGCCCTCGTCCGGCTCGATCTTGATCACCAGCACGTTCGGCTCGATCCGGTCGGTCGAATCGCCGTAGAAGCGGTGGGGAATCGGCTTGAAGGTCACGGCGATCTCGGCCAGCTTGCGCGGCAGCCTTTTGCCGGAGCGCAGGTAAAATGGAACGCCGGCCCATCGCCAGTTTTCAACGTAGAACTTGACCGCTGCGAACGTCTCCGTGTTCGAATCGGGGGACACGTCCTTCTCCTCGCGATAGCCCTTGACCGGCTGACCGTCGATATATCCCGCGCCGTATTGGCCGCGCGCCGAGACCGACCAGACTTCGTCATGCGACGGCGGCGTGATCGCCGAGAGCACCTTGTACTTCTCGCTCCGAATATCGTCGGCGGCGGCGCTGATCGGCGCCTCCATCGCGACCAGCGCGAGCAGGTTGATGACGTGGTTCTGAATCATGTCGCGCAGGGCGCCGGCGTTGTCGTAGTATCCGCCGCGCTCTTCTACGCCGAGCGACTCCGCCGACGTGATCTGAACGTTCTGCACGTAGTTGCGGTTCCAGATCGGCTCGAAGATCGTGTTGGCAAAGCGCAGCGCGATGATATCTTGAACCGGCTCTTTCCCGAGGTAGTGATCGATGCGGTAGATCTCGTTCTCGGGAAAGACGGCCTGGATGGCGCTCTGAAGTTTACGCGCCGACTCTAGATCCGTGCCGAAGGGCTTCTCGACGACGACCCGCGTCCATCCGGTCTCGCTCTTCTCGAGACCGGCCTCTTTAAGGTGCTTGATGATCTCGGGAAAGACCGAGGGTGGCGTCGAGAGGTAGAAGAGGTGGTTGCCGGCGGTTCCGAACTGCTCGTCGTTCTTTGCTAGGCGTTCCTTGAGCATAACAAAGTGGCGCTTATCGTTGAAGTCGGCGGTGACGTAGCTGATCCGTTGAGCAAAGTCGTCCCAGAGCGCACCTTGCGGCTTCTGACCGGGCGGCATAAAGAGGTCGAGCTGTGCGCGACAGTATTCGCGGAAACCAGCGTCGTCGTAGGCCGTTCGCGCGAAGCCGACCAGCGCGAAGTCGGTCGGCAGCGTGCCGGCAAGGCGCATCGAGTAGACCGCCGGCAAGAGCATTCGCTTGAAGAGATCTCCGCTGGCGCCAAAGAACACGGCGCTGCACGGATTGGTGATCTGCTCGACCGGGAGGCCCGCGCGCAGCGGGTTGGTCGCGGTGCCGTCGCCCGTGACTACGGGCGTCGTACCGGCGACCGTCTCTTCAGGCATGGCTCTCGCTCTTGACGGCGTGTCCGCCGAACTGATTGCGCAGCGCAGCAACGACCTTCGCGCTGAAGGACTCATCTTGGCGCGACGCCATGCGCGCGAAGAGCGAGAGCGTAATGACCGGCGCGGGAACGTTCTCGTCAATAGCGGCTTGGACGGTCCAACGGCCTTCGCCCGTGTCGTCCACGTAGCCGCGAATCTCTTTCAGGCCCGGGTCGTCCTTAAACGCGAGGACGAGCAGTCCGAGCAGCCACGAGCGCACGACGCTCGCGTGCATCCAGAGTTCGGCCAGCTGTCCCAAATCGAAGTCGTACGGCGACTCTTTGAGGATCTCGAAGCCCTCGCCGTAGGCCTGCAGCAGCCCGTACTCGATGCCGTTGTGAACCATCTTCGAGAAATGGCCGGCGCCCGGCGGCCCGACGTGCGCATAGCCGTCGGGCGGAGCGAGCGTGAGAAAGATCGGCTCGCAATGCTTGACCGGACCGTCGTCGCCGCCGACCATCAAGCAGTAGCCTTCTTTGAGGCCCCACACGCCGCCGCTTGTCCCGGCGTCGATCAGCGAGACGCCCTTCGCTTTGCAATCGGCGTAGAGACGTAAACCATCCTTATAGTTCGTGTTGCCGCCGTCGATGACGATGCCGCCCTCGCCCAGCAGATCGGCGAGCTGATGGATCGTGTCGTCGGTCGGCGCACCCGAAGGCACCATCACCCACGCCACTTTCGGTGAGTCGGTCAGCTTCGCGGCCATATCGGCCAAGCTGTTCGCGCCGATCGCTCCGACCGCAACCGCCGCTTGGACCGCTGCCGGATCGCGGTCGTACGCAACGACGTGATGCCCGCCTTGGATCAGGCGCTGCGTCATGTTGTTGCCCATCTTGCCGAGCCCGATCATCCCTAGTTGCATTGATATCCAAACGTCCTTTCAGCTGCTTTCAAAGTATTCTCGCGGTTGAGTGCACTGGACGATCACGCGCGGACTGCGAGGGCTTCGTCAACCGCGGCAACGAGCGCGCGCAACGCCGCTTCGACCGGGCCGCGCAGATGCACGCGCACGCCCCGGCGGTGGCGCTTGTCGAGCGAAATCCAGTCGCCCAGTGCCTGTGCCGCGAGCAGCGTGCGGAAGCCGACCTTCATCCCGGGAATCATCGGATCGTCGGGGTCGTCGGCGGTGATCTGAAGGACGACGCACGTGTCGGGACCGCCCTTGTGAAGCTGTCCAGTCGAGTGCAGGAAACGCGGACCGAAACCGACCGTGGTCGCGATCCGATGCGCGTCGCGAATCTTCACCCGTAGATCCGTCAGCAGTTCAGCATGCGTAGGGTTTCGTGCAATGTAGGCGGTGATCGCGTTGTAGTCGTGCGGACGAAGCTGTGCGAAGAGCCCGGCCAGCGCCTGAACCGGCGTCTGGGCTGCGATCTCTTTGCTGCCGGAGAGGTAGGTAACGGTAAAAGCCGGTCCTTCGACGTCCGCTTTCGGTTCGTCGAAGCTGCCGTTGCGTGCGTACTCCGCTAGGAGCGCAACGGTGTTGTCTTTCGATTCCTGGACGTTGGGCTGATCGAACGCATCGATGCCGAGAACGACGCCGGCAGCCGCCACGGCGATCTCCCAGAGATAGAACTGTTCGCCGATATCGTACTGGTCGTTCATCGCCAAACGAATCACCGGGTGCCCCGCGGCTTCGAGAGCCGCGAGCTTATCCTCGACGCCGGGCTCGGGGTCGGGGAGATTCGCGCCGACGTAGACGAACGTGCGGTCGTTGGAGTAGTCGTCTGGCGTACCGAGCGGCTCGCCTTCGATCGGTACGATGCCCTTTCCGAGCTTTCCGGTCGATTCGGCGATGAGCTGCTCGGCCCACGCGCCGAACGCCTTGACGTCAACGTGCGTGACGATCGTAAGCTTGTCTCGCCCGTTGACGGCGAGACCGCCGATCGCCGCTCCGAAGCGCACGCCCGGCGCCTGGTGCGGTTCGACCGAACGATCGTTGGCGTGCATGGCGCCGAGCGCGCGATCGAGAAGAAGGTTGACGTTGTATCCGGCGATCGCCGATGGCGCGATACCGACGAACGAGAGCGCCGAGTAACGGCCGCCGATATTCGGATCGTTCTGGAAGTCGGCACGAAAGCCGGCCTCTTGCGCCTCTTTGTCGAGCGTCGTGCCGGGGTCGGTGATCGCGACGAACTTTCGTCCCGCGCTCGCCGCGCCGACCTGCTTGGAGACCTTTTCGTGGAAGTAGGCGTAGAAGGCATTCGGCTCGGTCGTAGTCCCGCTCTTGCTCGAGATGATGAAGAGCGTCTCCGGGATCACGATGCGCTCCTCGAGCTCCTTGATTTGTTGCGGACAGGTCGAGTCGAGCACGTGGAGGCGTGGATAGTCTTCGGTACTGCGCCGAACGTATCGGCCAGCACGTCGGGCGCGAGCGAGCTTCCGCCCATTCCGCAGACGACTGCGTCATCGAACTGCTCTTTGACCTCGCGCCCAAAGGATTTGAGCCCGGGGACTTCTTCGAGCATGTGCTGCTGGATGTCGAGCCACCCCAGGGACTGCTTGATGATGGCCATGTGCGCGGGGTCGTTCGACCAGAGAGTCGCGTCGTGAGCCCAGAGGCGCTTGAGGAAATCCGCCTTCGCGAGCTGCTCGAGCGTTGCATCGTAGACCGCCTGCTCTGCGCCCAAGCTAAGGCGAACGCGCTCCGCGCCGCCCGTTTCGAGCAGCTTCTGCTTGTAGACGATCGCGCCGAGCAAGGCAGCAAATGAGTCGGAGAAGAGCTGTACGCCCTCGACTTGCAGTTGATGCGTGACTTCGAAGAGCGAGATATTGGCCTCTTGCAGGGCGCGCATCACGTCGGTCGCGCTGCGCAAATCGCTCTCGACCGTGTCGGGAACGACTTTCCCATGGTCGAGGAGCGCGTCGAGCGTCGGACCGGGCATCGTATTGACCGTGTCCGGACCGACGACGCTCTCGACGTACATGAGGTCGGGATAGTGCGGGTTCTTCGTCGAGGTCGAGGCCCAGAGCGGGCGCTGCACGGCTGCGCCTTTGCGCTTGAGCGCAGCGAACTCGTCGCCTTCGAAAATCTCCTTGAATTTCTGATAGGTAAGTTTGAGGTTGGCGATCCCCGTCTTGCCGAGTAGCCATTCGAGCTTGTCGCCCTTGGCGATCCGCTCTTGCAGCAGTTTGTCGACCGCGGTGTCGATCCGGCTGACGAAGACCGAGTTGACCGAGCGAATCTTGTCGATGGGCTTACCCTCATCCGCCCGGCGCTGCAGCCCCTTGACGTAGGCTAGAGCGGCCCGTTCGAACATCTCGATCGAGAAGATCAGCGTGACGTTGATGTTGTAGCCTTCGTAGATCGACTGCTCGATCGCGGGGAGCCCTGCTTTGGTGCCCGGGATTTTGATCATGACGTTCGGGCGGTTCACCCGATGCCACAGATCCTTGACCATGGCGATCGTGCCGGCGGTGTCGTTGGCAAGCAGCGGCGAGACCTCGAGGCTAACGAAGCCGTCATTGCCTCCGCACGAGTTGAAGACCGGTGCGAAGAGGTCGCAGGCGCTTTGGATGTCCGCAACCGCCACGTCCCAGAAGAGCGCGTCGGCGTTCTTCTCGGAGCCGACCAGTTCGGCGAGTTGCGCGTCGTAATCGTTGCCGGCGCCGATCGCTTTCTCGAAGATCGTCGGATTGCTGGTCATGCCGCGCAGGCCTTGATCGATCAGGCGCTGGAGCTCGCCCGACGCGAACATGCTGCGTCGCAGGTTGTCGAGCCACACACTCTGCCCGGCCTCGAGCAGCTGCTGGACTTGGTTCATGATCGATCTTCTCCTAACGAGCGGCGAGTGCGAACTTTTGCAGGGCGAGCCGGGCGACGTCGTCCGGCGTAAAACCAAAGGCTTTGGCGATTTCGGCGCCCGGCGCCGAGGCGCCGAAATGGTCGATCCCGAACGCGAAACCGCGATCCCCGACGTATTTCGACCAGCCCAGCGTCGCGCCGGCTTCGATCGACATGCGCGCGCTAACCGACGGCGGAAGCACCTCGTCTCGATACGACTCCGGCTGCGCGTCGAAGAGCTCCCAACACGGCATCGAGACGACGCGCGTGCGCACGCCTTTGCCATCGAGAATCTTCTTAGCGTCGACCGCGAGCGAGACTTCCGAGCCCGGTGCCGATCAAGATGAGGTCGGGTTTGCCATCCGCGGCGTCGGCCAGAACGTAGGCACCTTTGGCGACCGCCGCGTCGCGCGTTCCGAGGAAGGGAAGCTTCTGGCGCGTGAGGACGAGCACCCAGGGTGCCCCTTGGCGCGTCACCGCAAGCTTCCAAGCCGCCAGCGTTTCGAGCGAGTCGGCCGGCCGGACGACGTAGCAGTTGGGCGTCGCGCGCAGCGTCGCCAGCTGTTCGATCGGCTCGTGAGTCGGGCCGTCCTCGCCGAGAAAGACCGAATCGTGCGTGAAGACGTAGATTGCGTGAAGTTTGGTAAGGCACGTAAGACGGAGCGAGGGCTTCAGATAGTCGACGAAGTTGAAGAACGTCGCAGCAAAGGGAAGCAGACCCCCGTGCAGAGCAATACCGTTGGTGCACGCTGCCATCGCGTGTTCGCGTACGCCGTAGTGGATATTCCGCCCAGCGTAGCTTCCGGGCTCGAAGTCTCCGCAGCCCTTGAGGTACGTCTTGGTAGACGGATCGAGATCGGCGGAGCCTCCAACCAGCTCCGGCAGCGCAGTCGCGATCGCGTTCATAACGGTTCCGCCGGCGTCGCGCGTCGCGAGGTTCCCGTTTTCGGCGTTGAACGTGGGCCATGGCAGATCCGCCGGTACCTCGCCGTGAAGAGCGCGTTCGAGCTGCGCGCCGAGCTGGGGGTTCTCGCCCTTCCACGCGTCAAAGGTCGCGTTCCATTGCGCTTCCAACGCGGCACCCTTGGCGCCGACGTCACGATAGAACGCCAGCACGTCGTCGGGGACGTAGAACGCCGGCTCGAGCGGCCAGCCCAGTTCTTCCTTTGATTTCGCAACGTTCTCGGGGCCGAGCGCCTCGCCGTGCGCCAGATAGCTGTCCTGGCGCGGCGATCCGTACCCGATGTGCGTACGAACGGCGATGAACGACGGCCGGTCGGTAACGTTCTGGGCGACGGTGATCGCCTGATCGATCGTCGCGACGTCGTTACCGTGGTCGACGTCGATAAATTGCGTGTGCCAACCGCTTGCGTCGAAACGCGCGACGGGGTCGTCGGTCAACGTGACGTCGGTCGGTCCGGCCAGCGAGACCAAATTATCGTCGTACAGGACGATGAGCTTGCCGAGCTTCAGATGGCCGGCCAGCGAGAGTGCCTCCTGACTGATTCCTTCCATCAAATCGCCGTCGCCGACGATGCAATAGGTAAAATGGTCGACGATCGATTGGTTGGCGCGATTGTAGACGGCGCCGAGGTGCGCTTCGGCGATCGCCATCCCGACCGAGTTGCCGACGCCTTGGCCGAGCGGACCGGTCGTTGCCTCGACGCCGGCCGTGCGTTCGGCCTCCGGGTGGCCGGGCGTCTTGCTGCCCAGCTGACGGAAGTTCTTGATGTCGTCGAGCGTCAGGTCGTAGCCGGTCAGGTAAAGGAGGGCGTAGAGCAACATGGACCCGTGCCCTGCCGAGAGCACGAAGCGGTCGCGGTTTAGCCAGTGCGGGTCCTTGGGGTTGAAGCGTAGGTGGCGCGTCCAGAGCGTGTAGGCCATCGCCGCAGCGCCCATCGGCATGCCCGGGTGCCCCGAGTTGGCCTTCTGGACGGCATCGACCGCCAGAAACCGGATGGCATTGATCCGCTGCTCGTCGGCCGGCGAGTTCGACACGGAATCTCCTTTCGCTATTTACCACGCGAGGGGGACGGTGCGTTTTCGCCGTTCGGCCCCTCCGGTACTCTAGGGGTACGTTTACCCGGCGCCGTAGCTTTCGCGCGTGGTAACCGACGAGCTACAGGCAGAGATCGCCGCGCTTGAGCGCGGGGACGGCGACGTGCGCGGACGACGCGGGCGCGCGATCGATCGCGTCATCGAGATGCTCGACTGCGGGACGATCTCGCGTCGCCGAGCCGCGCGGTGACGAGTGGGTCGTTAACCACTGGGTCAAGACGGCGATACTCCTCTATTTCGCGCGCCGCGACATCGCCTGGATCGGCGACCGCAATCGCGACGCTCTCGTCTACTACGACAAACTCCCGGTCAAGCGTAACTACAAGCGGCTCGGCGTGCGCTGCGTTCCTCCCGGCGTCGCGCGGTTTGGCAGCTTTCTCGGGCGCGGCGTGATCTTGATGCCCGGCTACGTGAACATCGGGGCGTACGTGGACGAGGGAAGCATGATCGATACCTGGGCGACGGTCGGTTCCTGCGCGCAGATCGGTAAGGGCGTTCATCTCTCCGGGGGCGTCGGCATCGGCGGCGTCCTCGAGCCCGTGCAAGCGCTGCCGGTCATCGTTGAAGACGGCGCCTTCATCGGCTCGCGCTCGATCGTCGTCGAGGGCGTACGCGTCGAACGCGAGGCGGTCGTCGGCGCGGGCGTCGTGCTGACTGCCAGCACGCCGATCGTCGACCTGCGCGGCAGCGCTCCGGTCGTCGCCAAGGGGCGCGTCCCGGCGCGCGCGGTCGTGATCGCGGGAACGATGCCGAAGCGCTTTCCGGCGGGCGAGGCCGGCACGCAGTGCGCCCTGATCGTCGGGACGCGCGACGCGTCGACCGATCAAAAGACGTCGCTCAACGCGGCGCTGCGCGAGTACGAGGTCGCGTTATGAACCCGCGCGTGCTCGAGATAGCGGGTTCGCTGATTCGCGAGGTCTCCTCGAAGAAGCGGCCGAGTTCGATCGATTTGGGATTGGGCGAACCCTCGCTGCGCGCCGAACCGCGAGCACTTCGACAAAGCGGTCCGCTTCGTTGCCGAGCACGGCATTAAGTATACGGCTAATGCGGGCGATCCGGCGTTACGCGAAGCGATCGCACGGCACTACCACTATCCGAGGATGAATGACGCCGAAAGCGTCTGCGTGACCGTCGGATCCCAAGAGGCGATGTACGTGACGCTCAAGACGCTGCTCGATCCCGCGCGCGACGAGCTGCTCGTCGTCGAACCAGCCTTTCCGTCGTATGCGAAGATGGCGAAGCTCGAGGGCGTCGCGCTGCGCACCGTCGAGATGAGCGAACGAGATGATTTCGAGTTCGACGCCGAGCGCATCGCCGGCGCGATCGGTGAGCATACCCGTGCAATCGTGCTCTGCTCGCCGTGCAATCCTACGGCTCGCGTGATCTCGACCAGCGAGGTGGAGACGCTCGCCCGCGCGCTGGAGCGGCGCGGCGGCGAACCGATTTGGGTGATCCACGACGAGATCTATCGCGAGCAAACGTTCGTCGAACGGGCCGGCTACTTCGCGGAGCGCTACGATTGGACGATCGTGACCAACTCGCTGAGCAAGAGCAACGCACTGACCGGCTTGCGCCTCGGCTGGCTCCTCGCGCCGCCCGACTTCGTCACGCAAGCGATCAAAGTGCATGCGTGGGCGACGTCGTGCGCCGACACGCTCGCTCAGCGCGTCGCCCTGCACGTCTTTGCGTCGCCCGAGGGAGTTCGCGAGCACGCCGCCTGGTACCGCGAGCGCCGTCTCGAACTGCTCGATGCGCTTACGGAGAGCGGGATGCGCTTCATCGCTCCGGAAGGCGCGTTTTACGCCTGCGTGCGCTTACCCGACGGATCGCGTTCGCTCGATGCCGCCATCGAGTTGATCGAACGCTATCGACGTCGTGGCGATTCCCGGCGTCGCCTTCGGTAAATCAATGGAAGGCTGGTTGCGCCTCAGCTGGGTCGGAGCGCCCGATCGCGTCCGCGAAGGCATAGCGCGCATCGCGCAATACTGCGGACTTCCGGTTTCCTAGCGGTAGGGCGCTCCCGCCGCAGCCGCGGGGCTGACGGCGATTTCATCGGCGTTGCCGGGCACCTTGATCTCGACGAGCGGTAACCGGTTGGGACGATGCGCCGGCCCCGGGAACGTCCACTTCGTCAACGATCCGGCCGCGACGTATGCGTGACGCTCGTCACGGTCGAGCGCCAAGTCGTTGGGCATGAGCCACGGGGCTTTGTCGGGCCCAACATCGCCGTGCCGGCGGCCGAAGCCCATGTGCCCGAAGACGTGCGTCATCCGTTTCGATCCGGGCTCGAAGAGCCCGCAGCGGTATGCGTACAAATCGCAAGCCGCGAGAGCGCCGCTCGCAGTCGTCTCGAGTGCGGCCGCGCCGACGAGGTTCAGGCCGAGGTTCGTCGGGTTTCCTTTGCCGCCGATCCACCGATCGACTTGCGCCTTGTTCGCTTGCGTCATGAACGACACGTAAAGATTACCCTGGTTATCGAGCGCCGCGAATCCACCGTTTCGCGCGTTGGGATCGCCCATCGATCCCGACGGCGAAGTGCTGCCCGTCGCGTAGACCTCGACCAGCGCAGTCGGATCGACCGTGTTTTGATACTCCGTCACGTATACGCTGCCCGACGCTGCGTCCACGACCACGTCGTTCGGCACACCGTTGGGATCGCTCAATGTTCGTATGGGGCTCGTTCCACCGGCCGAGAACTCGTAGACGCTCTGCGCGCCGCCGTCGGCGACCCACAGGTTACCGTCACCGTCAACGAAGAGCCCAGAGGGCCTCTGGAAACCCGTGACGCTTCCGCACGGACCGCCGTGAAGATGCTTAGGGTCATAAATCTCGACCGACGCCGTCTGCGATGAGATAGCGTACACTTTGGAATCGGCGCAATTCGCTGCCTGGATTCGTAGCGAACCGCCGGAACGGTGTGCCGCCGCGTTGGGCGGCTGAGACGGCGAGAGCATCGAGCCCGACGACGTGCACGCGGCAAGGGCGGCGACGAGCCCGGCAGCACCAACTACCGAAGCTAAACTGCAGTTAATATGCGAGAAGCGAACTTTCCTCATTATATTACCTCCGAATGGTACCTCCGGGTCCTGTATAATAGCACGTTTTGCGTCGAGGCTGCCCTCGTTAACGATATCCGCTTAGCCGATCCAGACGGTTTGGATGTTGGTGAACTCGTGTATCCCGAAGGTTGAAAGCTCGCGGCCGTAACCGCTGCGCTTGACGCCGCCGAAGGGAAGGCGCGGATCGCTGGCGACCATGCCGTTGACGAAGACCGCCCCGGCCTCGATGCGCCCGGCAATCGCTTCGGCGCTGTGCGTGTCGCGCGTCCATATGCTCGAGCCGAGTCCATAGGGCGAGGCGTTGACGAGGTCGAGCGCGTGATCGCGATCCTTGGCGCGAACGACGGCCGCCGCCGGCCCGAAGACCTCCTCGTCGAACATCGCCATGCCCGGCTTGACGTCGCCAACGATCGTTGCCTCGTAGAAGAAGCCTTTTCGGTCGACCGGTTTGCCGCCGAGTGCAAGGTGCGCGCCGCGGTCGATCGTCGCGCGAACCTGCTGGTTTATCGTTTGCCGGAGGTCGTCGCGAGCGCACGGCCCGAGCTGGACGCGGTCTTCCATTGGATTGCCGACGATCTGCGCCGCCGCCAGTTCGACGAAACGCGCGAGGAACTCGTCGTACACGCCGTTCTCGACGATAAAGCGCTTGGCCGCGATGCAGCTCTCACCGTTGTTTTGAAAGCGCGCGGTGACGGCCGTCTTGGCGGCCGCTTCGATATCGGCATCGTCGAGCACGACGAACGCGTCCGACCCTCCGAGTTCGAGCACGCATTTCTTCAACGCTCCGCCCGCCGCCGTCGCGACGGCGATTCCGGCGCGGTCGCCGCCGGTGAGGGTCACCGCTGCGATCCGCGGATCCGGGATCACGCCGTCGACCTCCGCACCGCTCATCACCAGCGTGCCGAAGAGTCCTTTGGGAGCGCCGGCATCGTGAAAGATTCGCTCGATCTCCAGCGCGCAACGGGTCGTGTTCGAGGCATGCTTGAGAAGCATCGCGTTACCGGCCATGAGTGCCGGGGCCGCGGCGCGGAAGACTTGCCAGTAAGGAAAGTTCCAGGGCATGATCGCCAGCAGCACGCCCAACGGACGGAACGCGACGTAGCTCTGCGCGGCGTTCGTCGGCGTGAGTTGCGGCGCCAGCATGGTGCGGGCGTTCTCGGCGAAGTACTCTAGCGCCCAAGCGCACTTCTCGACTTCGGCGCGGGCTTGCTGGATCGGCTTGCCCATCTCGCGAACCGCGGTAGCCGCGAGTTGGTCGCACTCTTTGCGCAAGCGCGCCGCGACCGCTTGCAGCGTCGCTGCACGGACTTCGAACGAGGTTGCGCTCCAGTTCTTGGCACCATGCGCCGCGGCGGCGATCTTCGCTTCGACCTCGCCCGCACCCATATACGGTATGCGCTCGAGTACCGCTTCGGTCGTCGGGTCGATCGTCTCGATCACAGCGTGTGCTGCGCCCACGGACCGCTCGGGCCGGCGTAGACCTCCACCAGGCTTCCGGGACGCAGGTAGGAACGCGCGACGCGCTGGACGTCGGCCGCGGTGATTCCGGCGAAGCGGTCGTTGAGTTTACGATAGTAATCGAGTGGAAGACGATTGGTCACGATGTCGAGCAGTTGTTTTGCCTGCCCGGTCGACGAGGCCTCGTCGAGCAGCGCATCGCTGACCAGGCGGACCTTCGCTTCTTGCAGCTCGGTTGCCGTAACGGGCTCGTTCTGGAAGCGCTCGAGCTCGCGGCGCACGAACGTCACCGCTTCGACCACGCGCTGCGGCGAAGCGTTCAGCTCGACGCGAAAGTCGCCCCGGTCGCCGTCCACCTGAAGGGAGCTGCTGACGCTGTAGACCAAGCCGCGCTTCTGGCGCAGTTCTTGCCACAGGCGCGATTCGAACGCTCCGCTCCCTCCGAGAATTTGGTTGAGCACCAAGAAGGCGTCGTAATCGCGGTTCGAACGCGAGACCGCCGGCTGGCCGAGCCGAATGAAGACCTGATTGGCCGCGGTCCCGATGTAGTCGTGACCGCTGGTCGCCGGCGGCATCGGCATCAAGCGGGGGTCGGGCTTCGGACCGGCGACTTGCCACGAGCCGAAGGCCGACTCGAGCGCGTTGCGCACGCGCTCGGGCGAGAGATCGCCGACGACGGCGATCGTGGTGAGATCCGGCCGCCAATAGTGCGCCGCGTAGGCGATAAGATCGTCGCGAGTAATCGATTCGACGCTCGGCCCCGTCGGCTGCCGAAGCGACGGATCGTCGCTGGCCAGAAGCAGTTGATTGTACGCGCGATCGATCATCACGCCGGAGATGTTCGACTCCGATTGCAGGCTGTTGGCGAGCTGCGAGCGCTCGATCCCGAACCACGGCTCTGCAAAGGTCGGATGCGCCTCGCCATCGGCAATGATCTTTGCGATCTGGTCGAAGTCGCTCGCCTCTCCCTGGGCCGAGAACTCTTGCCCGGTCTCGACGAAGGTGCCCATCTCGTCGGTCGCCTTGCGCCGCTGCGCGAAAGGATACTGCTGGCTGCCGTAATCGGCCACCGACGACGCGAGCCGGATCAGCCCGGCTTTCCCGGGCGGCTCGAACGCCGGCGACGATGCGATCTTCCCGCGCAGTACGAACGTCGGCCGGTCCGACTTCTGCTGAACGATCACGTGCAGACCATTGGAGAGCGTGAACGCGACCGGGGAGAGCGAGCTGCGCGCGGTGGTCGGCCTTCGAACCGCGGCGGCGATCCAGCTTGGCTCGACGATTGGGCCGTTCGGGATGCGTTTCGAGAAGTCGTCGCTCGCCGCGGCGCTGCTCTTTTGCGAGTTGCCACGCGGCGGGCTTTCGTTGGGGGTCAGATGTCCGACGACCGTCGGGCGGCTCATGTAGGTGCGCGCGGCGGCGACGAGATCCTTGCCGGTGAGGGCTGCAAGCCGGTCGTCTTCGTCAGCAATCTTCTCGTTGACGATGCCGTACGTATAGCCGGCCAAACCGCCGATGCCGTCGATCGAATCGGCCGAGTACAGGCGCTCGGCCATCGTCAAGCGCTTCGCGGCGAGGACGATATCGGGATCGATCCCGTTGCTGAGCACCGAGTCGAGCGTCGATTGAAAGACGGTTTGAGCTTCGCTTGCGCTGTGACCGGGGTTGAGGACGATAAAGACGTGGAGCAGGCCACCGCGCAATTGGGTGTCGGCATTGGTCTCGATTGCCAGCGCGATGTTGCTCTGGACGAGAGTTTGATAGAACGGTGCGCGCTGATTCTCCAGCAGGGTGGCCAGCGTGCTGATTGCCGGCTCTCCCGACTGCAGATCTCCGGGAACGGCGTAGGCGAGGTCGAGGATTTCGAACGGGAACGGGAACTGCGCTTCGACGGTCTTGCCCGAAGACGGTGTCGGGTTGAGGTCGGGTTTGGCGGGGAGTTTCTTCGAAGGGATCGCTCCGAAGTAGCGCTGCGCCTTGGCAAAGACCGACGCGTGGTCGACGTCGCCGGCTACGACCAGCGTCGCGTTGTTCGGAGCGTACCATTCGTGATAGTAGCGCGCGATATCGGCGACGGTGGCGTTAGCAACGTCTTGGCGCTCTCCCAACGGGGTGCGTCCGGCCGGCTGGCCGGGAAACGCTGCCGCGCGAACGCGGGCGAGCAGATTGAAGAACGGAGAACTGGCATCCCCGTCGAGTTCGTTGAGCACCGCGTTTCGCTCGACCGCCCAATCCGATGCCCGAAGCGCGGCGTGCTGCATCCGATCGGCTTCGGTAAAGAGCCCAACGTCGAGCTTGTCGGCCGGCATCTGAAAGTAGAACTGCGTGTAATCGTAGTTCGTCTCGCCGTTCATCTGCGCGCCGAGGCGCGCAACGATGTCGTCGAGGCCGCCTGCGGAGATCTCCGGGGTTCCACGAAACATCATGTGCTCCAGCGCGTGAGCGAGCCCGGTCTTACCGGTCGTCTCCTGGAGCGAACCGAAGCCGTACCACACTGCGGTCTGTACGACCGGGGCCGCGCGGTCCTCGACAACGACGACGCGCAACCCGTTGTGCAGCGTCGTCGTAAAGATTCCGGCATCGCCGGGTCCGTTTACTGCGGCGTCGGCTCGGGGCGCGATCGCGCCGAGCGCCAACACGAGCAGCAGCGCTCTGGTGATTCTCGTAAACATCGTCACCCACACCGTACTACGGCCAAGGCGAAGTGGTTTCACAAGTGCGAGACTCCTAGATAGTATGCGGCGGACGCTTCGACTGCCGCCCAGGGGAGGCAGCCAACGAGCTCGCAGCCGAGCACCTCGATGCCCCGCTCGGCCGCGAGCCGGTCGATGAGCTCGACCACTCGGTAGAGCGGCGTAGCAGCGTAATCCGTGACGTTGAGCGAGACCTGCACACGATCGGTCCCAAGCGGAAACGCGATCGCGCGCAGCGAGCGCAAGCCGCCGTCCCGCTCACGCACCACCCGCGCGATTGCTCGCGCTGCATCGAGGTCGCCGCCCTGGAGCTCGACGTTGAAGGCGATCAAGAGCTCACGGGCCCCGATTGCGATTGCGCCTGCGGTGGGGTGACGCAGCACGTCGCCCTCATCGGGAAGCCACTGCGTATGGTGGCGGATCTCCGGGAGGAGGCGTCGCTCGTCCCGGGTCGCAGCCGCGCCATAATAAAAGGAGGGAACGGCATAGCGGCGCCAGATTTCGCTCC
Source organism: Vulcanimicrobiota bacterium (assembly GCA_963739845.1). Classification (GTDB taxonomy): domain Bacteria; phylum Vulcanimicrobiota; class Vulcanimicrobiia; order Vulcanimicrobiales; family Vulcanimicrobiaceae; genus Cybelea. The sequence continues at coordinate 1,954,595 of CAVUBQ010000002.1, forward strand.
CCGCGCGATGCGCGAGCTCGGCTGCGTCGGCCAGGCTCGCGTCGCGCAGCGGAACGAACGGGAGCACGTCGAGGGCGCCGATCCGGGGGTGGACGCCGGAGTGGCCGCCCAGGTCGATGCGTTCCACCGCCACGCCGGCGAGCGCAACGGCCGCCGCCACGACCTGCGATGCGTCGCCGAGAATGGTGAGCACGCTGCGATGATGCACCGCGTCGCTGCTTCGATCGACGAGTCGGGCGCCGCAGCGTTGGACGGCGATCGCGGCCGCGTCGATCGTGCCCGAATCGCGACCTTCGGAGAGATTCGGAACGATCTCGAAGAGCGCCATTACTCGAAGGCGAGCCGGATCGCCGCACCGATGTCGAGCGCGTTGGACGGCGAGATCAGACGGGCGTACCCGAGCTTACGCGCTTCGGCCTCACGCCGCTCGGCCGAGCCGACGTTGCGAAGTTCGCCCGACAACCCCAGCTCGCCGAAGACCGCGGTCTCGGGAGGCAGTGCGACGTTGCGAAACGACGACGCGATCGCCAGAGCGATGCCCAGGTCCGCTGCCGGTTCGCCGACGCGCAAACCGCCGGCCACCGATGCATAGATATCGTGGGCGCCGAGCGAAAAGCCGGCGCGCCGCTCGAGAACGGCCAGGATCATCGCCAGACGCTGTTGGTCGAGGTTGTTCGCGAGCCGCCTCGGCGTACCGTAGCTCGCTTCGCCGACGAGGGCTTGCACTTCGATCAAGACCGGCCGCGAACCAACGATCGAGGCGACGACGCACGATCCGCTCGGGCGCTGGGCGCGCGTCGCCAGGAAGAGCTCCGACGGGTTTGCAATTTCGCGAAGACCGGAGTCGTGCATCGCAAAGACGCAGATTTCGTCGATCGAGCCGAAGCGATTCTTGTATGCGCGCAGGATCCGGTGCTCTCCGCTCGTCTCGCCTTCGAAATAGAGCACCGTATCGACGAGATGCTCGAGCAGACGCGGCCCGGCAATGGCGCCGTCCTTGGTGACGTGGCCGACGATGAAGCTCGCGCATCCGGTTCGCTTTGCGAACTCCACGAGTGCCTGCGTGCAATCGCGAATCTGGCTGACGCTTCCCGCATACGTTTCGGACTCGGGTAGCCAGACCGTTTGTATGGAATCGATGACCAGCGCGAGCGGCGGCCGGCGCTCGAGGCGGTCGAGCACGGCCCGCAGATTCGTCTCGGGATAGACGAAAAGATCGCCGCGCAGCTCCGCGGGCAGGGTGCGATCGGCGCGCAGCCTGACCTGCGCGGCCGACTCTTCGCCGCAAACGTAAACTACCTCGCCGTTTCGAGCCAGGCGCGCCGCAATCTGAAGCAGCAGGGTCGACTTGCCGGCACCGGGAGGGCCGCCGATCAGGGTCAGGCTTCCGCGAACGATGCCGCCGCCGACCACCGCATCGAACTCGGGCATGCCGATGCGCAAGCGCTCGACGCCGGCGGCGCCGATCTCGCGCAGCGCGAGCGGTTCCGTTCGCTGTGAGGAGCTCGCGCGGCGATCGGTGCCGGCACGCTGGGCAACCGCAAACGCCCGCTCGTCAAACGAATTCCAAGCGGCGCATTGCGGGCAACGGCCCAGCCAGCGCGCCGATTCGAATCCGCAGGCGGAACAGAAGTAAACGTTACGCGCTTTAGCCAGGCCCGTAACGTTCTGCGGGGCCGCTGCTTTGCCTGGGCGAATCCGGGCGCCGGTGAGCCTCAAAGTCCCGCTGCAGATCGCAATCGACGGACCGGCCGCATCCGGAAAGACAACCGTCGCGCGCTTGACCGCCCGGCGCTTGCACGCGCTGTACCTCGACACCGGCGCGATGTATCGCGCGCTCGCCTACCTCGCGCTGCGCAGCCGGACCGACGTTGACAACGGAGCGGCACTCGCGCGCTTGGCACAGCGCGAACCGATCGAAGTCGTGCTAGATATCTCTGGCGCGCTCGGTTTTCGGCTCTTTGCCGGCGGCCACGAGCTGGACGAGGCAGCGCTCCAAGGGAACGAAGTAACCGCGATCGTCTCGGTCGTCGCCGCGCACGCCGCGGTGCGAGAAGCGATGGTACGGGCGCAGCGGCGCGTCGCGCAAGAAGGTCCGGTGGTGATGGTCGGGCGCGACATCGGAAGCGTCGTCTTGCCGGGGGCGCCGGTTAAAATCTATCTCACCGCGACGCTGCAGGCACGGGTCGCGCGACGACAGGCGCAACTCGAAGCGGCCGGCGTCGACGTGAGCGCGCACCGCCTGACCGAAGAGATCGAAGAACGCGACCGCCTCGATCGAACGCGCGCGATCTCGCCGCTCGCGCCGGCGCCGGACGCGCACATCATCGACTCGAGTGAAATCGGCCCGGAGCAGGTCGTCGACGAGATTTGCGCGATCGTCCTTCGACTCGGCTCAGGATGACGATCGAGGAATGAACGAACGGTTTTACGATTTTGCGAAGAACGCCGTTCGATGCGGGGCGCGCCTTCTCTGGCGCGCGCACGCTGTCGGCGCGGAGAACGTTCCGGCGAGTGGGCCGCTGATCGTCGCCTGCAACCACGTCTCCTATCTCGATCCGCCGGTCATGGGATGCTTCTGTCCGCGCCGCATAAGTTACATGGCCAAGAAGGAGCTCTTTGAAATCCCCATCCTCAACACGGCGATCCGGGCATTAGGGGCCTACGCGGTCGACCGCCGCGGCAGCGCGGCCGCCGCGATCAAGCGGTCGCTGCAAGTCTTGGAGGAAGGCGGAACCATTGGCATCTTCCCGGAGGGGACCCGGAATCTGAGCGGCACCGTCACGCCCCAAACGGGCGTCGCGCTGCTGGCGTCGCTGGCCAACGCGCCGGTCGTGCCGGCTTGCATCCGTGGCAGCGACCGGGCCCTGCGCTTGGGCCAGATAGAAGTCGCATTTGGAACGCCGATGGCGCTCCCGCCCGGGCGGAAAGCAACGCGCGACGATTTGGCGAAGTTCACGGGCGAGATTATGAACGCGATCGATGAGCTGGCGGGGAGCATAAGTGGAAATTCGTAAGGCCTCGGTTCAAGGGTTCTGCTTCGGGGTCGCGATTACGGTCAAAAAGGCCGAGGAGGCAATCGCCTCACGAGGCGACGTGACGACCCTCGGACACGTCGTGCACAATCCCCAGATGGTCGAATCGCTCGCCGCGCGCGGGCTGAAGAACGCGCACGCCGTCGACGAGGTCGATGCGGGGGCGCTCTTCGTACGCGCCCATGGCCTCCCGGTCGACGTCTTCGAGAAGGCGAAGGAGAAGAACCTCGAGATCATCGACGCGACCTGCCCGATGGTGACCAAGATCCACGTGCAGGCCGAGAAGCTCAAAGCCGACGGCTATAAGATCATCGTCATCGGCGACCTCAATCACCCCGAGGTGAAAGGCACGCTCAGCCATGTCCCGGGCGCGTGGTGCATTCAAAGCACCGAGGACGTCGAGAAGCTTCCGCGCTCGAGCAAGGTCGGCGTCGTGGTCCAGTCGACTTGGTCGGGCGAAGGGTTCACCGAGATCGTCCGTGCGCTTTCGGCAAAATACTACGAGGTGCGCGCGGTCAATACGATCTGCACCGACACGCACAATCGTCAGAGCGAGGCGTTGCGCTTGGCCAATGACGTGGACGTCATGATCGTCGTCGGCGGCAAGACGTCGGCGAACACCAAGCATCTGGCCGATCTCTCCGAGTCGCGCGGCGCGCGCGCTTACCACATCGAAGGCCCGGACGAGCTGCGAGCGCAGTGGTTCCAAGGCGTCTCGGTGGCCGGACTGATGTCTGGTGCGTCGACGCCGGGATGGCTGGTCGATCAGGTTGAGGCGCGAATGGAGGAGCTAGCTGCCTCTGCTTAGTCTCGTCAATTTAGCCGAGCGTTTTGAAAACGCCCTCGAGGAACGGATTAGCGGCTATCGGGGATCGAGCGAGATCTCCGATATGCTTTTGCGCCACTTCGGCTACCCGCCTTATGGACCGGCACGGCGCGGCAAGCGGCTCCGGCCGCAGATGGTCATGCGCGTCGCCGTCAGCGAAGGCGCGCCTGTCGAGCACGCGCTCGACGCCGCCGTCGCCGTCGAGATCTTTCACAACTACTCGCTGGTGCACGACGATATCGAGGACCGCGACGAGTTGCGCCATGGCCGGCGCACGCTCTGGAGTGCGTACGGTATCGCTGAGGCCATCAACGCGGGCGATGCGATGTGCGCGCTCAGCTTTCTGAGCCTCGAACATGCGGCCGCATACATCGAGGCCCGCCGCGTCTTGGAGATGATCGCCCTACTGCACGACGCGCACGCCGTGATGTGCGAGGGTCAATCCCTCGACCTGCACTTTGAATCGGAGCGATCGGTCGATCTCCCCGGCTACTACCGGATGATCGAATGTAAGACCGCGCAGCTCTTCGACGCTTCGTGCCGGCTGGGAGCCTACGCGGCCGGCTGTAACGACGCGAAGATCGGCGCGTACGGCAGCGTCGGACGGGCTTACGGGATGGCGTTTCAAATACGCGACGACGTAGCGGGGATTTGGTCGAGCGTCGGCGAGACGGGAAAGACCGTCGCTAGCGACATCGCCCGCCGCAAATGGACGTTCCCGGTCGTTTGGGCGATCGCGCAGCCTGCTTCGGAGGCGCGCCGGGTCGTGACCGATGCGTACGCGCTTGGCCATCCGCTGGAGCCCGGCCGCGTCGATCGCGTCGTCGAGGCGCTCGATTCGCTGGGCGCACGCGAAGCGGCGGAGCGCACGTGGGCGGAGCATCTGGCGGTCGTCGAGGGGCATCCCAACCGCGAGTTGCGCGAATATCTCTTAGGCACGCTCGGTCTCGCGCCGGCCCGTTGACGGCGAAGGAAGCGACGTGAGCGTGAACACGCCGGCCCGGGCGCCGGCGCAGACGAGATCACTCACGTGGGCTCTGACCGCTCTCCTCATCGTTGGCCTGGTCTTGCGGCTCATCTTCATCGGCAGCCAGGGCTTCAAGACGGATATTGCAACCTACGTCGCGTGGGCGCTCGCCCTGAGCGAGCACGGCTTTGCGAATTTCTACACGACGATTGGGTTTGCCGACTACCCGCCCGGTTATTTCTATGTCTTGGCGTTCGTCGGGCATCTCTGGCACTGGCTCTTCGCGGCGCACGATCCCGGATATGGCGTCCTGCGGATCATGGTCAAGCTTCCAGCGGTTCTCGCCGATCTCGGCGTCGGCGTCCTGGTCTACGCGACCGCACGGCGCTATGCCACTGCGAACGTCGCTCTCGGCGTCGCGGCCTTCTACTTGCTCAATCCGGCGACGATCTACATCTCGGCGCTGTGGGGTCAGGTCGATTCGATCTCCGGCGGCTTCGCGCTGCTGGCCATCTATTTTCTGCTGCGCAGCGACGACGAAGCGCCGCGGACAGGCAGGAGGCTCGATTGGTGGATCGTTTTCGCGTGGCTCTCCTTCGCTTATTCTCTCCTGATCAAGCCGCAGGCCGCGGTCCTGCTCCCATTGATCGTCGCCTTCTCTTTCGCCGATCCGGCGCGCCGCCGTGCTCGAATCGTCGCGGGCGCGGTCGGAGCCGGGGCCGCTCTGCTGCTGGCGCTAACGCTATCCGCTCCCTTCCATCCCGGCAATCCAATCGCGTCCTTTACCTGGCTAATCGAACGCTACGCTTACGGGTCGAACGTCTATCCCTACAATAGCGTCAACGCATTCAACCTCTGGGCGCTGCGCGGCGCCATGTGGGTCTCGGACAGCCAATACATCTTGTTCTTGCCGCAGTACGTCTGGGGCGTCGTGCTCGTGCTGGCCGCGCTCGCGCTCGTCGTCTGGCGTTACCTGCAGGACCGTACCTCGGAGGCGCTGCTCGAGGGCTGCGCGATCGCCGCGCTGGCCTTCTTCGCGCTCGCGACGCGAATGCACGAGCGCTATCTCTTTAACGGCCTGCTCTTTACCATCGTCTGCATTCCTCTGGCCAGGCGCTATCTTTGGGGGGCGCTCGCGCTCTCAGTCGTGCTCCTCGCCAACCTGATCTACGGCCTGCAGTATCTCAACGCGGTGACCGGGAACGCGCCCGGCGCGAACTCGCAAAACTTGTGGGGCCTTTGGACGCAGTTCTTCTCGCTCGTCGCGGTCGCGACGTTCTTCGTGCTGGGCCACCAATATCTGGGGAGCGCGGAGACCGTTCCTCGACGACGAGAGAGCGACGAAGAACCGGCGCCACGTCCGGCGGCGCCGGCGCAGACGTCGTCGATCGTCCGGAACTGGTTCGATCCGCGCGAGGGCTTGACGCCGATGCGGCCGCTCGACTACGCGATCGTTGCGCTACTCGGCGTCGGCAATTTCGTTCTCTCATTCATCGGGTACTGGTTCCCAGCCGAGAAGGTCTTCGACGAGATCTACTTTGCGCGCGCGGGCGAAGAGTATCTCCAGAACCTGCGCATCTACGAGAACACGCACCCGCCTCTGAGCAAACTCCTGATAACGCTCTCGATGATGTTCTTCGGGGGTATGCCGCACGGACACGGCGCAGGCGGCTGGACCGGTCTCAATGCCTTAGTAGGGCACATGGCCAACGGCGACAACTCGTACGGCTGGCGCTTTCTCGACGTATTCTTCGGTGCGCTCGTCGTGATGCTGCTCTACTTTTTCGCCAAGCGGATCACCGGCTCGACGATCTTCGCGACGATCACCGCACTGCTGCTCACCTTCGACGGGATGCACTTCGTCCAATCGCGCATCGGAACGCCCGAGGGATTCGTCGTTTTCTTCGCGACGCTCGCGGTCTACGCGTTCTATCGCTTCTGGATCAGCTCGCAGGTCGGAGATCGCGCCTACGTGCAGCCGCCCGTTTGGGGGCTGGCCGCAGGCGCGGGTGCTTCGCTTGCGGTTGGTCTGATCGTTGGGCTGATCGGTCGCAGGCTAGGCGGCTTCGATGCGGCGTCGACCACCGTCGTAACGCTCTACGTCGCATGCGGACTCTATCTGCTCGTGCGCTACGTCGCCTTCCCAAGAGTCTTCGGCGCTAAGGAGAGAGAGCTATCTTTTGCCGAAGGCTCGTACGCGTTGCGCGACGCCGAAACGCTTGCACTCTTCGCTGCCGACGGCGGAACGATCGACGCAAACGGAAAGATTCAGCGCGGCGCGCGCTCGCAAGCCAAGGGCGGTCAACTCGTCTATCGCGACGACCCGCTGACGATCGAGTATCGGCGCGAGGCCAGCGTGGCCTACCAGACGCCCGCCGGTGCCGTCACCTACGCCGACGACGAAATTCGCACCGGCAATGGGGCGGCCGTGGAGAAAGGGCGCAGCTCCAAGCTCTGGCTGATTCTCTTCACCGTCGCGCTCGGGTGTTTGGTGAGCACGAAGTGGTACGGCGTCATGAGTTTCGGCGTGAGCCTCATCGTGCTGATCCTGGTATGGCTGCAGCTTTATGCGGTCAAGCTCCGCCCGACTTTATGGGGTAATCCGCGTGGCTTCCGCATCGACGGCGCGCTGGCGACGATTCTGTTCGTGAGCGCGACCGTCTACGCGCTGGTATGGGTGCCGGATATCACAAGACACTCGCCCGACCCCGGGGAGGTTCACGGCGTAAACGATCTCGTCTATCGGCAGTACACGATGTTCATGTACCACGACACGCTCAAAGCGACGCATCCCTACTCTTCGAAGTTCTGGGAGTGGCCGTTAGACTACGTGCCGATCGCCTACTATTATCAGGACCATCGCCGCGACCAGACGAACCCCAACGGCTGTTGCGTCTATGAGATCACGTCGCTGCCCAACCCGGTGATCCTCTGGTTCGGCTTGTTCTGCGTGCCGTTTGTCGGCGGTGCTGGCGTGGAGGGAGCGCAACAAAGGCTACGCGCTGATCGTCATGACCTATCTGCTGCAGTGGCTGCCGTGGTGGCGATCGCCGCGCATCACCTTTGCCTACCACTTTTACGTCGACATACCGCTGATCTGCCTCTGCAACGCGATCGTGCTTCAGCGCGTCTGGCGCTGGGGGCGCCAGCAAGAGCGGTGGCGCTGGATGGGAGGGCTTGCGGTCGGATCGTACGTCGCCGCAGCCGCGTGGGCGTTCGTCTTTTTCTACCCGATCTTGGCGGCCCATCCGATATCGTGGAACGCCTGGCATCACCGGATGTGGTTCCCAACCTGGATTATTGGGCCGGGATAGCGAAGGGTGCGCGGCAATGTCCGGACATTCCAAGTGGCATAACATCAAGCTCAAGAAGGGGAAAGCCGACGCTCAGCGCGGCGCGCTCTTCACCAAACTGAGCAAAGAGATCATCCTCGCCGCAAGAGGCGGCTCTCCCGACCCGGACGCCAACTACCGCTTGAAGATGGCGGTCGAGAAGGCGCGCGAGTTCAACATGCCTCAAGAGAACATCAAGCGTGCAATATCACGCGCTTCGGGCCAGAGCGGCGAACGCGAGATCGAAGAGCTTCGTTACGAGGGATACGGTCCGCACGGTGTTGCGGTTGTCATCGATGCCGCAACCGATAACCGCAATCGCACTGCCGGCGAGCTGCGCTTCCTTTTTAGCAAGCACGAGGGGACGCTTGGCGAGACCGGAAGCGTTGGGTGGATGTTCGACGCGGTTGGTGTCGTCGAACTCGATCCGGCCGGTAAATCCGAGAACGCGCTGATCGAAGAGACCCTCGTTGACGGCGTCGATGACATCGAGTACGACGAAGAGATCACGGTGATCTACACGCAGCCGGCGATGCTGGCCGGCGTTCGCGACGCCCTGCGCGCGCGCGGCGTCAAGATATCGGACGCATACCTGGGGATGCGTGCCAAGACCAAGGTCGGATTGGCGGGCGGCCAGCTCTCCTCGGCGCTGGCGTTCCTAGAGGCGCTCGAAGAGCACGAAGACGTCCAGCGGCTTTTCAGCAACCTCGATTTCAGCAGCGTTCCCCTGGAGGCTTTCGCCTGAAGTCGTCGATCCAAGCGTACGTGCCACGCGACTGGCTCTTCCCACTTGCGCTGGTGATATTCGTCGCCGTCGTCGTGTGGTTCGGGCGCCGAAATTTACGATTTTTTGCTGCCCTCGTCGTCGACCGTAACCGTGCCGTTGTTCGTCGGCGAGACGCTGCCGGACGCCAACGCCGAGATCGAGCGGTTAAAGCTCACGTCGGCCGTCGTCGATCACACGACTAGCGATCGTTACCCGAAGAACGTCGTCATCATGCAGCGTCCAGACGCAGGGGAGAAGGTCCGTCAGGGCAGGCAGGTCTCGTTCGTAATCAGCGACGGTATCGTAGCACGTTTGATGCCGGATCTGCGCTACCAGTCAATGCGTGAGGTCGAGCTGGATCTCTCGCGAGCCCATCTCCAACTCGGGAAGGTTACCTACGCGAAGAGCGACTTGATTCCCGGGGGACACGTGATCTCGCAGAATCCCGCACCGCTGGTCAGCGTGCACCAAGGCGACGTGGTCAATCTCATCGTCAGCCAAGGAGGCTTGGCGTCGCTGCGCGTTCCGTCGTTCGTTGGGCTTACGATCGATCAAGCTCGCGACCTCGCAGAGAGAAGCGGCATCAAGCTAGGACAGGTCGTTTGGACGCCGCTCGGAAAGAGCGGACCGGCCCACGGCCTTGTGGCCCGCCAACTGCCGCCACCCAACGCGAAGATTGCCTCGTTCGATCCGGTCGCGCTGCAGGTCAGCGCCGGCCCGAACGAGTCGGGATATATCGTTCACCAAGCGCACGTGTTGGTCTCGGTCCCGACGCCGGATAACGTCGCGCCCGGGCAGCAGCTCGACGTGCGGCTCACCTTGACCGACGCGACCGGTCGTTACGACCTCTATCACGCCTTCGCCGAACCGGGACAGAAGCTAGACTTTACGGTAACGGCACTCGGCACGTCGCTGCTCGACATGTACGTCGGCGATGAGCTTGTCGGCGAGACGCGCCTTGGAACCGAACCCCCGCGCGTCTACAGCAGCCCCGGCCCATCTGCCTCGCCGTCGCCATAATCGCTATGTGAGAGGACGAACGGCGGACCGCAGGCAAGTTGCTCGCGATGACGCTCCTTGCCCCGTCGCTGCTCTCGGCCGATTTTGCGCGCATCGCGGAGCAGATTGCGAGCGTCCAGGAGGGCGGCGCCGACTACTTGCACCTCGACGTCATGGACGGGCGCTTCGTTCCCAATATCACCTGGGGCCCGAAGATCATCGGCGACTTGCGTCCGCTCTCACCGCTGGTCTTCGACGCGCATTTGATGATCGTCGAGCCCGAACGGTATGTCGACGATTTCCGCAGAGCCGGCTGCGACCGCATCACCTTTCACTTGGAAGCGACCTGCCACGCGCAACGGCTGCTCGTCCATCTCCGTTCGATCGGCGCGAAGGCGGGCGTGGCGATCTGCCCGCAGACGCCGGTCTTCATGCTCGATGACGTGATCGACGTCTGCGACACCGTCTTGGTCATGAGCGTCAATCCCGGTTTCTCCGGACAAAACTTCATCCCGCGCACGATCGAAAAGGTTCGTCAGGCGCGGGCGCTGATCGAGCGGCGTAATCCGGAGTGTTTGATCGAGATTGACGGCGGCGTCGGCGAGGCGAACGCGGGCACGCTCGTGGAGGCCGGGGCGAACGTGCTGGTGATGGGTTCGGCGGTCTTCGACGCGGCCGATCCCGGTGCCGAACTGCGCCGCATTCGCTCCCTTCTCGCGTGACCGAAGACGAACTCGTCGCCGCGATCGGATCGCTGGTCGAGACGAAATTCGCGAATACGGCTCGGCATTGGTGACGACGCGGCGCTTTGGCAGCCGTCGCGCTCACATCTCAGTGCGATCTCGAGCGACATGCTGGTGGAGGGCGTGCATTTTACGCGGGCGATCGCCTCGCTCTACGAAATCGGGTGGCGCGCCGCGGCGGCGAACCTCAGCGACCTCGCCGCGATGGGCGCGCGCCCGGTGCTCGCGACGGTGGCGCTGGGCCTGCCCTCCGGTCTGAGCGATGCGGAGTTCCTGGAGCTCTACCGCGGCTTAGCCGATGCCGCCGATGCTTCGAGACTCAGCATCGTTGGAGGCGATCTCTCCCGCTCCGAAACGCTGACGATAGCGATCGCGGTCGTCGGCGAGCTGCGCCCTTCGAACGTAAAGCGGCGCGCTGGAGGAAGGCCGGGCGACGTACTCGCGGTTACCGGTCCGCTCGGCGCAGCGCGGGCCGGGTTGCAGATCGCTGCGGGAGAACGCCTGACCGGTGCGCTTGCTGAAGCGGCACTGCGTGCTTTTCGGCGTCCGCAGGCGCGTTGCGCGCAAGGGCGATTTCTCGGAGCGAGCCATAACGTGCGTGCGATGATCGATATCTCCGACGGGCTCTCGACGGATCTCGATCGCCTCTGCCTCGCAAGCGGCTGCGGCGCGATGCTCGAGTCCGTTCCCGTTGCCGAGGCGGCGCGAGCGGTGGCGCAGACGCGGAGCGAGGACGCGGAGCGCTTCGCCTTAGCAGGCGGCGAGGATTACGAACTGCTCGTCGCCGTCCGCCCGCGCGCCTTCGCGCATCTCGCCGCACGCTACGAGGCGCGCTTCAAAGAGCCGCTCCTACGGGTCGGTCTTCTGCGCGATGGGGCCGGGGTCACTTGGAACGGCGCGTCGCTAGCGCGCTCGGGGTGGGACCACTTTAGCGCCGGCTAGGCGCTAGGCGCGACGGGTTACCTTTTGCGAGCGCAGGCACTGCGTGCAGACCTTGGCGGTCCGGTGCACGCCGTGATCGTCGATGCGGACGGCCTGCAGGTTGGGCAGCCACCGTCGCCTGGTTTTGTTCATTGCGTGGCTAACGTTGTTGCCCGCCTTGGGGCCCTTGCCACAAATCTCACAGCGCTTCGCCATAGCCGGCAGATAGTACCACGCAGCGCCACGGAGGGCAAGTGCGAAATGTTGACCGAAGGCAAGGATTCCCGTCATGCCTCCCAAAGACGGCCCTGCCGTGGACGTAATCGCTCCCCCCCGCTGGATGGCCGTCCCGTACGCCGAGCGCGCATCGCCGTGGACGCGATGGGAGGCGACCATGCCCCCGAGGAGATCGTTGCCGGCGCGGTGCTTGCCGCCCAGGAGTTCGATGCCGAGATCTTGCTGGTGGGCGATGAAACAAAGGTCCGCTCGCTCCTTCGCGGTCCCCGGGCCGACCGCGTCCAGGTCGTTCACGCCCCCGAGGCGATTGCAATGGACCTCGCACCGTCCGCGGCCGCCCGCTCCTGCGACCGGACCTCGCTCGGCGTCGCTGTGAACCTGGTCAAGCGGGGCGAGGCCGACGCGGTCGTCTCGGCCGGAAACAGCGGAGCCTTCTTGGCGATCGCCCTGATCAAGCTGCGCACGATCGAAGGGATTTCGCGACCGGCGATCGCGACGGTTTGGCCGGCACTCAACGGGCCGACCGTCTTGCTCGACTCCGGAGCGAACGTGGACTGCCGCCCGGAATGGCTCGAGCAGTTTGGGATCATGGGTTCGGCGTACGCCAAGTCGGTGCTCAACGTCCGCGAGCCACGCGTCGCCGTGCTCTCGGTCGGCGAAGAACGCAGCAAGGGGAACCAGCTCGTGCTGGAAGCGGGAAGATTGCTCGAGGCGGCGCCGGTACGGTTCATCGGCAACGTCGAGGGGCGCGATCTCTTTCACAACATCGCCGACGTCATCGTCGCCGACGGCTTTGTCGGCAACGTCGTGCTCAAGACCGGCGAGGGCATGTTCGCCGATCTGGCACGCGTGATGCGCGATGCGCTGCTTGGCGGGAGCCTATTGACCAAGCTGGGCACCGCGATGCTCGCGCCCGCGCTGCGCCGTCTGCGCAAGAGATTCGACTACGAAACCTACGGCGGCGCGCCGCTGCTTGGTCTTCGCGGAAACTGCATCGTCACTCACGGCCGCGCCAGCCGCAATGCGCTCAAGCACGCAATTGGAGCGGCCGTGCAAGAAGTCGAGCACGACGTCGTCGGCAAGATTACGGAGCTGATCGCACCGCATCTCGCGCCGACCTGAGGAACTTTCAGAGGTTCCCCAAATGCTCGGTGTCTACGTCCACCTCCCTTTCTGTCCGTATCTTTGCCCGTACTGCGACTTCGCAAAGTGGCCGTTGCGGGCCGGCGCGGCGACGCGTTACCTCGAAGCGCTCTATGCCGAGCTCGCCCGCGAACCGAGTGCGCCCGCGGCGACGATCTACCTCGGTGGCGGGACGCCGAATGCTTACGACCGCGAAAGCATCGTGCGCCTCATCACGACGTTGCGCGAGCACTTCCCGGGCGCGACCGAGGTTTCCATCGAGCTCAATCCCGAGCTGGTGCGCGACGGTGATTTCGCCGCGTATCGAAAGGCGGGCATCACCCGCCTTTCGATTGGCGTGCAGTCGTTCGTGCCCGACGAAATTCGAACGCTCGGACGCAAGCACACGGTGCGCGATATCGAACGCGTCGTCGCGCTCGCGCGCGATCATCGCTTCGACTCGCTCTCGTTGGACTTGATCTTCGCAGTGCCGGGTCAGACGCCCGCAGCCTGGCGGCAATCGCTCGAGCGCGCCATCTCGCTCGGCGTCGATCACGTCTCGGCATACGGGCTGACCGTCGAAGAAGGGACACCGTACGCAGCGTGGAGAGAACGCGAACCGCAGCGTTTCTTTGACGACCACGCTGAAGCCGAACTCTACACAATCGCGATCGAGATGCTCGATGACGCCGGCTACGAGCAGTACGAGATCAGCAATTTTGCGCGGGCGGGCCATACCTGCGCGCACAACCTCAACTATTGGGCCAACGGCGAGTACGCTGGTCTGGGCGTCGGCGCGGCGTCTTATCGCGACGGCGTGCGTTCCGTGCACACGCGTTCGTTGGAGCGCTATATTGCCGCGGCGCTCGAAGGAGGCCCGATTCCTTCGGAGGCCGAGCGCCTGGAAGGCCGTCGGCGCGCCGGCGAGGCAATGATGCTGGCGCTGAGGACCGTGCAAGGGGTTCGCCTTGGCGATTTCAAAGAGCGTTATGGAATCGATGTGATAAAAGACTATGCGCCCATAGTGGCTCGTTTTTCCCGCACCGGATTGCTCGAGCGCGTCGGTGATACCGTCCGGTTGACGCAGCGCGGGCGCTTCGTTGCCAACGATGTTTGTGGAGCTTTCGTAACATTCGAGTAGCAGGCGACAATCTATCCCAGGCGCTGTTGCGCGGAGCCTTCGTTATCGTCTTCGGCGCGACCGGGTTTCTGTTGGGGCGCGAAGCGTATTTCAGCCTCTTTGCGCCGCACTTTGCCAACGAGGCGCTGCAGCTCGGCTTTCTCATTCTGTCACCCGTCCTCGGCGCGGTGATCGGTGCGTTGCTGGCGCCGGCCGCGCAATCGCTCTTCGAAGGGCAGCTTGCACAGGCGGAGGGCGCGATGGACCGCCTCACGCCGGCCGAGATTGCCGGCGGAGCAGTCGGACTCGTCGTCGGGTTGCTGATCGCGTTTCTGATCAAGAGCATCATCTTCGAGATGATCTCCGAGGCGGGACGAGCCGGCACGTATATCGCGATCGTGCTCTATCTCATCGTCGCGATCTTTGCCGCCTATCTCGGTGCGCGGATCGGGGCAAAGATTCGCATCGTTCCGATGCCTCGTGCCGCCGCGGGTGGCGCAACCGCCGCCGCGACCAAGCTAGTCGATACGTCGGCAATCGTCGACGGACGTATCGTCGAGATCGTCGAGGCCGGCTTTCTCGAGGGCGCGCTGATCGTTCCGCGCTTCGTGCTGCGCGAGCTTCAAGCGATCTCCGATTCGGTCGATCCGCTCAAGCGCACGCGTGGACGCCGCGGCTTCGACGTGCTGACCAAGCTCCAAGAGCTCTCGATCTTCGAGATCAGCGAGCGCGATTTCGACGACATGGCGCCGGGGAACGTCGACGCCCGGCTGGTGCGTCTCGCCCAAGAGATCGGCGCAAAATTGGTCACCAACGACTATAACCTGAACCGGGTCGCGCACGTTGAAGGCGTAGACGTGCTCAACGTCAACGAGCTGGCCAACGCCGTCAAGCCGGTCGTTTTGCCAGGCGAAGAACTGCACGTGCAGGTCATCCGCGAGGGAAAAGAGTTCCATCAGGGGATCGGCTACCTCGACGACGGTACCATGGTCGTCATCGAGCAGGGGCGCCGCATGATCGGTGAAGAGACCGATGTGGTCGTGACCAGCGTGCTCCAGACGGTCGCCGGACGGATGATCTTTGCGCGGCCGAAACGTGAGAGTGCCCAAACGTGAGATGGGCGGCCGTCATCGTTGCGGCCGGGCGCGGTACCCGCTTCGGGCGTCCCAAACAGTTTCTCGAGCTTGCCGGCCTCCCGATGGTTGGTTGGTCGATCCGCACGTTCGCCGGGATGGATGAGGTCACCGAGTTGGTCGTCGCGACCGAGCCGGAATCGATAGAACCGATGCGCGAGCTGGCCTTGCGGGTGGCACCGGGCTGCACGCCGCGTGTCGTGCGCGGCGGAGCGACACGGCAGGAGAGCGTTTCGCAGGGACTCGAGGCGGTCTCGAGCGAGTGCGACGCCGTCTTCGTCCACGACGGGGCGCGGCCGCTGATAACCGGCGAAGACGTGCGCGCGGGGATGCGCGAGGTACGCGCCGGGCGCGCCGCGTTGCTCGCCGCGCCGGTCGTCGACACGATCAAGCAAGTCGAACCGCAATCGCTGCGTGTCGTAGCCACGCTCGATCGCGCTACGCTCTGGGCGGCGCAGACGCCGCAGTTTGCGTTGACCGCGGATTTACGAGCCGCGCACGAGCGCGCCCGTCGCGAGGGCATCGAGGTGACCGACGATGCCGCGCTTCTCGAACGCATTGGTATCGAGGTGATCGCCGTACGCCCCTCGGGCGAAAACTTCAAGGTCACGCTGCCCGAAGACGTCGCGCGAGCGCAGGTCATCCTGCACGAGCGCGCGGCGACGATTTCCGGCCGCTGATGCGCGTCGGTCACGGCTTCGACGCGCATCGCCTGGTCGAGGGTCGGGCGCTCATCCTGGGCGGCGTTCGCGTTCCCTTCGAGCGCGGCGCGCTCGGCCACTCGGACGCCGACGTGCTCGCTCACGCGCTCGCCGATGCGCTGCTCGGCGCCGCCGGTCTGGGCGATCTTGGCTCGCGCTTCCCCGACACTGACCCGCGCTGGAAGGACGCCGACTCGATGGAGCTGCTGGCCCAGTGCGTGGCTGTCGTCGTGGACCGCGGCCATGCGATCGTCAACATCGACGCGACGATCGTCGTCGATCGACCCAAACTGGCGCCGTTCATCGCGCGGATGCGTGAGAATATCGCCGCGCGGCTTGGCGTCGAGATCGGTGCGGTTGGCGTGAAAGCCAAGACCAGCGAGGGGATGGGGTATACCGGCGACGGTAGCGGCATCTGTGCCTACGCCGTCGCGCTGCTGGAATGATCGCGAAGCAAGAACTCGTGGAAGCGATGCAGCGCTGGGGCGTGCTTGAAGATCCGCCTCCGCCGGCCGCCCTACGATGGATCGATACGTTCCTGGAAGCCTACGGCGATCGGTTGCAAGAGGTCGACGACGCGCTGCCGTTCTTAGCGGCTCTGCGCGCTGAAGCGTGCGTGATTCCCGCGCTCGAACTCGAGCGATTACGCTCGCGCGACGTGCTCTTCTTTCTCGATGCGGTCGGACAGTACGTCGACGCCGCGCCCGAGCTGCGCGGGCTTCCGCTCGAGCACGACCTGCCGGCGATCGCCGAGGAGTTCGGCATCGGTGCCGGCGACGCGCTTGCGAGCGTTCGCATGGCCTTGACCGGGGAGCCGGAGGGCGCTCCGCTCGGACTGATCTTTCCGCTGCTCGGCCACGACCGAATTCTGATTCGCATCGGAGCGGTCAACTCGCGGCTGCTGCACGGCCGCGGCCTCGAGCCGATCAAATACGGACCTGACGGTAAGCCGTTCGCACCGATCAGAGGAAAACGGCCGTCGTCGAATCCCACTGATTGACGCCCTGGGTTAAACTGTTGCAGATGGCAGGCTTCTTCGAAAACGTGCTCTCCGATCTGCGAGCGCCGCTCGAGCGCGATCCCGCGGCCCGCGGCTGGCTCGACGTCGTGCTCTCGTACCCCGGCTTTCACGCTTTAGTCGCGCACCGGCTGATCCATCCGCTGCATCGTGCGGGCATCCCGCTGCTGCCTCGCTACCTGTCGCACATGATGCGCTTTTTCACCGGCATCGAGATTCATCCGGCGGTGAAGATCGGTAAGGGCGTCTTCATCGATCATGGAATGGGCGTCGTCTTTGGAGAGACCGCCGAGATCGGCGACGGCTGCACGATCTATCAAGGCGTGACGCTCGGCGGGACGAGCCTCTCGCGCGGCAAGCGCCATCCGACGCTCGGACGCAACGTGACGGTCGGCGTGAACTCGAGCGTGCTCGGCGCGATCGTCTTGGGCGACAATGCGAAAGTCGGCGGAGGCTCGGTGGTCGTCAAGGACGTCCCTGCGAACGCGACAGTCGTCGGCGTGCCGGCGCGGATCGTCGCACAGGACGGAAAACCGATTCGCGTCGTGCAGGACCGGCCGCACGTCGAGATGCCCGATCCGACCGCCGATGCGATCGTGCGCATGCAGCGGCGGCTCGAGCAGGTCGAGCAGCGGCTTGCCGAGCTGGAAGGCGAAGCCTCACCCGAAGAAGCCTGGAGCTGGGTCATCTGAATCTTTACAATACCCGGACGCGCAGCGTCGAGGAGTTCTCCCCGTTGCGCGACGGCGACGTGCGCATCTACGTCTGCGGACTGACGCCGTCGGCGCAGGCCCACCTCGGCCACGCCCGGTCGTTTCTGTTCTTCGACGTGCTGCGGCGCTATCTGCGCCATCGCGGCTATCGCGTCACGTACGTGCAGAACGTCACCGACATCGACGATCGCAGCATCAAGGCGGGGATGGAGACCGGGCGCGATTACCACGAGATCGTCGAGGGCTACTACGCGGAGTTCAAAGCCTCGATGCGCAAGCTCGGCATCCTCGAGTACGATCGCGAGCCGTATGCGACGCAGTTTATCGGGCCGATCCAAGAGATGATCCGCGAGCTGATAACCGGCGGGCATGCGTACGTGACGAGGGACGGCATCTACTATCGCGTCTCGACCTTCGCCAACTACGGCAAGCTCGCCAACCGCAACGTCGTCGAGCTGGAGGCCGGTGCGCGCGTCGAAATCGACGAGCAGAAAGAGGATCCGCTCGACTTCGCGCTCTGGAAGTTCGCCAAGCCGGGCGAGCCGCACTGGGCCTTCGAACCGTATGGCGAGGGGCGGCCGGGCTGGCATATCGAGTGTTCCGCAATGGCACGCACGCTGCTCGACCCCGAGGGCGTGGGGTTCGACATCCACGGCGGCGGCGCCGACCTGATCTTTCCGCACCACGAGAACGAGATCGCGCAGAGCGAGCCGCTGATGGCGCATCCGCCGATGGCGAACTTTTGGCTGCACGGCGGCCTGCTGCTCTTCGACAATCGCAAAATGGCGAAGTCGCTCGGCAACTTCGAGCCGCTCTCCGCACTGCTCGAGCGCCACGATCCGCAAGCGATCCGGTGGCTCTTTCTTCAGACCGGCTACCGCAAGGTGATGAACTTTACCGAAGAGTCGATCGGCTCGGCAGCTGTCGGCCTGGAGCGCGTCAAGAGCGCCTATCGGACTCTGCACGCGACCGCCGCGGGCGACGGCGATGCTGCGCGCGACGGCGAGCTCGACGCGCGGATGGAGGCAGCGCTCGACGACGACATGAACACGGCGGCGGCGCTGGCGGTGCTCTACGATTGCATCTCTAGTTTGCCGAGCCCGGCTGCCGCGCGCTCGGCGCTCGCGAGCCTGAGCTATTGGCTCGGCGTGCTCGGCATCGAGCCGACCGACGCGTGGCTGGTCGAGCCGAAGGCGACGCTTCCGCCGGAGTTTGTGGAGAGTCTTGCCTCTGCGCTGAATTCGCGGCGAGACGAGCTCGGCGAGATCTCACTCAACGGCGCGACGCCCGAGGAGGCCGTGGAGCGCGTCGTCGCTGCGCGCACTTCGGCACGGTCGCGTAAGGATTGGAAGGCATCGGACCTTCTGCGCGAGACGCTGCTGAGGTGCGGCGTCGAGCTCCAAGATAGCAAAGAGGGCACATCGTGGAGCGTCGTCGTTCCCGCCGCAACGAACGTCTAGATTTCGACGACGTCGTCTACGGCATCCACACGGTCGACGAGGCGATGGCATCGGGCGAGCGGTTGCGCGTCATTCACGTCGCCGCCGACCGCAAAAAGGATCAGGTTCTCCGCAAGCTCCTGGCAGACGCCAAGGAGCGCAACATTCTCGTACGTTTCGAGCAGCGCGGCTTCTTTGCGACGTTGCCGTTCAAGGCGCATCAAGGCGTGGTTGCGATTGCCCCGCCGTTTGAGTACGTCTCGCTCGCCGACCTTTTGGCGCGGCGCCGCTCTGACGGTTCGTTGCGCACGATCGTCGTGCTCGATCATCTGACCGATCCGCACAACGTCGGCGCGATCGTCCGGACCGCCGAGGCGGCGGGGGCCGACGGCCTCGTCTTGCCGAGCCGGCGTTCGGCCGGGATCAACGCCACCGTGCGCAAAGCCGCCGCCGGTGCCGCGGCCCACCTCCCGATCGCGCGAGTCGCCAACGTCGCCGATGCCATCCGCGTGATGAAGAAGGCCGGCATCTGGGTCGCCGGCGCCGACGCCTCGCCGCAGGCGACCGAGCTCGGGCAGGCCGACTTCAACCGGGACCTAGCCTTGGTCGTTGGGGCTGAGGGAAGCGGGCTCTCCCAGCTGGTCAAGCGAGAGTGCGACTACCTCGTTCGCATCCCGATGCTCGGGAAGGTCGCCTCCCTGAACGCCTCGGTCGCGGCCGGAATCTTGATCTACGAAGCCGTCCGGCAGCGCGGCTGCTCGCCTCGTCCTTGACGGGAGAGGGGGCACCTCCTATATACTAGCCTGGATGTGCCGCGCCCGACGGGCCCCGGCCTGCGCATGCGGCACACGTACCCACGAGGCAGACAAAAAATTATGGCAATGACCCATCCCGTGTCGGATGGAGTAGAGTACCAGCAGCGAGTAGACGAGGAGCTGGTAGCCATCGCGAAGACCGGCGACAACCTCGCGATGGAATATCTTCTCAACAAATACAAAAATTTCGTTCGCATCAAGGCCAAGAGCTACTTTCTAATCGGGGCGGACCGCGAGGACATCATCCAGGAAGGTATGATCGGCCTCTATAAAGCCGTGCGCGATTTTAAGGCCGACAAGCTCTCCAGCTTTCGAGCCTTCGCCGAGCTCTGCATCACCCGTCAGATCATCACCGCGATCAAGACGGCGACGCGACAGAAGCACATCCCGCTCAACCAGTACATCTCGCTGAACAAGCCGATCTACGACGAGGACAGCGAACGTACGCTGCTCGACGTAATGGCGTCGCAGAAGACGTCGGACCCCGAAGAGCTGGTCGTTACCCAGGAGGTCTCCGACGACATCCGCCAGCGCATCCGCCAGAATCTTTCGGAGCTCGAGTCGCAAGTGCTCGAGTCCTACCTCGAGGGCAAGAGCTACCAAGAGATGGCGCGCGATCTCGGGCGCCACGTGAAGTCGATCGACAACGCGCTCCAACGCGTGAAACGGAAGATCGAAAAGAACCTCGCCGAGTTCGAGTTCCAATAGAAGAAGAACAAGGTCCATGAAAGGCCGCTGTCACTCCGAGCGGAATCGAAGAGCGACAACGGCCTTTTTTCTTTTGGCACTTCTGCTCGTTGCGGCGGCGCCGCTTTCGGGAACGTGGAAAAACGGACCGCCGTTGCCGACCGCCCGCAGCGAGGTCGCCGTCGCCGAAGCCGGCGGTTACATGTACGTCATCGGGGGCTACGCCGACGGCAACGTCGATCAGCGTATCGTCGAGGTGTTTCGATCCGGCGTCTGGCGCACGACGACACCGTTGCCGCGTGGCCTCAATCACGTAGGCGCTGTGGGCTACGGCGGTAAGATTTACACGTTTGGCGGGTTCTCGGCGCAGAACGACTCGCCCGTGACCGATGCGAACGTTTTCGATCCCACGACCGAAAAATGGTCGCCGCTGGCGCCGCTGCCGCGCGCGCTCGGTTCGGTCTCCGTCGCTGTTCTTGGGGATCAAATCCATCTCGTAGGCGGCCGCGACGTGCACAGTGTTGCGACCCATTACGTCTACGATCTAGCGACGAAGAGGTACTCGCCGCGCGCTCCGCTCCCGGTGGGACGCGACCACATGGGCTTGGCCGCCTACGATGGTCGATTGTACGCGATCGGCGGCCGCATCGATACGCCGGCGCACAATACCTCGTACGTCGATGTCTACGATCCGAAGGCGAACGCATGGAGCGGCGGCGCAGCGATGCCGATGGCGCGCAGCGGAATGGCGGTTGCGGTCTATCAGAGTAGAATCTTTGCGATCGGTGGTGAGGCCAGCGGCATGGCGAGCGCCTTCACGACCAACGAGGCGTACGATCCGGCGGCCAATCGCTGGTCGGAGTATGCGCCGCTGCCGGAAGGGCGCCACGGAACGGGCGCGGCCGTGATCGCGGGACGCCTCTACGTTCCGGCGGGTGCTCCCGTCCCGGGCGGCAGCCGCCAGAGCAACTCGCTGTTGTTTTTCAGCTTGTGAGCTGGTCGACGATCGTCTGATAGAGCGCTTCGCGCTCGGCGATTGGGTCGACGATCATGACCGTCTCCTCGCCCTCATGTGGCTCGATGCAAACGGTCACGCGTCCGCGAGCGCAGACGTCCATGCAGCTCGTGCTAATCGCCCGAATCGGCCCCCAGTGGCCGTCTTCTTTCAAGCGCGTCTTAAGCCAATCGCGCAAATTGAAGTCGCCGATCTGCGCGGCGATCTCCGGGTCTTCCTCGGGAATGCGCTCCTTAGAGCAGCGCTGGCAGACCAGCACGAGGCCGGACTTTATCCACTTTGGTTTGGCTGTTTGCATCGTTTCAGTAAGAAGGCTGGAGCCGACGGCCGGATTCGAACCGGCGTTGGCCTGATTACAAATCAGGTGCGTAACCACTCCGCCACGTCGGCATCGGCGCTGCCTTGGTTTTTCGAACGGTGGCATGTACCCTCTCGATGGGTTCGCCAGGGTCGCCCGTGCGCCCCAGTTCAAAAGCACGAAAAGTTGGCTTGAGCGAGCGTTCTCCCAGTTCTCGGCCATCATTGTTGCTTGCGCTCCCACAGTACGCGGGTGTAGAGCGTGGTGAATCCGCAGCGCCGAAAGTTCCGCTCGGAGACGCTTGCCGGTTTTGCCGCAGCACGCAAAAGTCGCACGCCTGCGTCGCGCGCTCGAGCGATGCGATCGCGAATCATCGCAAGCTGCCAGCCGCGATTGCGAAATGCAGGCATCGTCGAGCCGGTAAAGAGACCGGCGCACTCGCCGCAAACGTCCATCGCCGCAGTTGCGACGACGGCATTCTCTTCGCGAACTTCGAGTGGGGTGACGCCCTTCGACGATGCGATGACCAGGGCGGTGAAATCCTCTCCCGGCTCGAGCTGCTCGCGGTCGGTGAACGCTTGCGCCGAAGCGCGCGCCCAGGTTTGGAGGTCGCTTGCGACTACGATGCGATCGTCGCGCTGCGCGTGTGCCTCGAGATCGCCGGCAGCGAGGACGTTCTCATATTCGGTCGGCGCGTATCCCGTTGCGACCAGGGTGCGAGCGAGCGTCGGATCGGCCAGGGGCGTAACGTAGACGCGCGGCGTCGTGCCGCGCGATTCGTAGAACGAGGTGATGAGGTCCACGTCGTCCTCGGTTATCGGCCTGCTGGTTCCCACGCCGATGGCCTGCGAAAGCGGCGAGTCGACGCCGGTAAAGGCGAGGAGGCCGCCGCCGATTTCCATGCCCTCTGCGCCCACGGACGGATCGAGGCGGCGCGTCGTCTCGATGGCGCAGCGGATACCCGCAATTTCGGCGCGGCCGATCGCTTCGTACAGTTCCTTCGTAAAAAGCACGGGCGTTGCTTCGCCAGGCGCAGCCCTCTCGCTAGTCGAACGCAGCCGGAAATGCCCGAATCGGGTGGAACCTTACTCGTCCTATGGAGATTGGTATGAGATCGTTCGCGGTTGTGTTGCTGCTCGCGGCGCTCGGGGCAACGGGTTCGCCGCAGACCGTCACGGTCGGCCCTTCGAATATCGGATTCGCGGATGCGTTGGCTGCTTGCCCGGATGGCACGCTCGGTTCGATCAGCCTGTCGCAGGGGCACGTGCGCGTTCATCAAGCGATGGGCGTCGATACCGATATCGACGATGCCAACGTCAATGCGCAGACCATTACCTTCTCGAAGGGAAGCAAGGGCGCAGCGGCCACCGTCGACGCCGCCAAGAACACCGTCACCGCGAAGCACGTAACGCTTGCGTCGCGTCGCCGCGTCGCCTGCGTTGCTCCGGACTAGACGAGATTAAATACTAACGACTATCCAGTCGGCAATGACGTACTGCGCGCCGGTGCTCGTGATGGTCAGCGTCCCGTTTCCTAGCGCATCGGTACGGAACGTCGCAATCTCCGTGCCGACCCTTGCGATGACGCCGTTGACGTAGACCCGGCGGCGCTGCGAAGACGTCGTCGCGTTGAGCCTCGAGCCGTCGGCGAGCTTAGCGTTCGAGACGCTAAGGCTCCAGAGACTTCCGCGATGGAACGTGACGGAAATCGGAAGTGAGAACGCATACCGTAGCGCCGCACCGTTGATCGTCAGCGGAGGCGTCGTCATCGGGCACGTCGCACTCGACCCACCGCGCGATATCCGCAACGCGCCGATCTGACCTTGGACCGATTCCCCCGTTGCGATCGCCGACCACGTTGCAAATCCATGACCGTCGGCCGCACGAGCGCCGCCCGAGAGCGCACCGCTCTGCCAGCCGAACGTTTCGTCGAGCGAGGGAATCCCCGACGAACTATAGCCGGCCGAACCCTGACAGTAATCGTTGACGCTTCCGAGGCTTGGTCGCATGACGAGCTGCGAGCTCGAGAGTACGTGGCCGCCGGCGGCGGCAAACTGCCGATTGGTGGTCCAGAGACCGCCACGCAGGCCTTGCCTCATGACCCGGGCGTTCCCGCCGAGCATTCGTTCGGCGTGCGTAACCTCGCGCACGAACGAGCCCATCGCGTCGGTTGCACCGATCGCCGACCGCGCACTCTCCGAAGCGGAGCTGCGATGCAGGTCGAGGGCGTCGGCTGCGTCGGCCACGGTCTGCACGCCGTCGCCGAGCATCGGCAACGAGGTACCGGCCGGACCGAGTAACCCGCCGCTGCAGCCTGCTACTAGGAGCCCAGCTACTGCGGCAATCGCGAGGGTCGACGAGCGAACCATCTTGCTACAGACTCCACGTTGGGCGAGGTATGCTATGGCTCCCATGGTAAGGTACGGGGGTTAAAGTCGGCATGAGAAGTCCATGAGGAGCGGCTTACGGGGTGACGCTCATCACCTTGCCGAGGAGCCCTTAGCTCCTCTATAGTACCCAGGTCTGCGGCAAAGTGTCGCAGTTGTGGGTAGGTGGCCGAGTGGTTAATGGCGCCAGACTGTAAATTTGGTGCGCGAAAGCGCTACGCTGGTTCGAATCCAGCCCTGCCCAGATCGCGGGCGTTGCATAGTGGTAATGCCCTTGCCTTCCAAGCAAGAGTCGCGGGTTCGATTCCCGCCGCCCGCTCCAAAGGGGCCTCGCGGCCCTCCAGGTGGCCGAACGCGATTATGGAAGCTTAACGCGGTATAGCGGGGTCATGTGGAGTGCCCTCAATATACCTGTAGTGCCTCAGGCACGGAGAGGGGATCGCCATCGGCGATCCCCTCTCTACATTTTGGCCACTTGCGCGGCGCCGTTCAGTGTGATATGAACGTTCATATGGTCGTGAACAGCGCCCCTGAGATTCAAGCAAGCGTGCCCATTGGGAACCTCGAGGCGTTGCGCGCCTTAGTGGACGGCCAGCGGCACCGGATCGTCAGCCTGCTGATCGAGGAGGCTCTGACCGCGACCGAACTTGCGGACCGGCTCGAGATCGCCCGGACGCGCCTCTACTACCATCTCGGCCTGCTGGAGCGCCATGGGCTGATCCGCGTCAGCGAGACGCGACTCGTCTCGGGGATCAGCGAGCGGCGCTATCGCGCCGTTGCCCGGGCGTTTCGGGTCGACCGCACGCTGCTCGCGTCGGGGGCGTCGGATTCCGAGATCGCCCAGACGCAAGCCGCGATCGTCGACGAAGTCGCCGCCGATCTGCACGCACGCGCAACGGTCGCAGCGTTTGAAGACGACCTGCTCGTCTCGCGCGCATTTCTCCATTTGAATGGGGGCCGGCGCAAGGAGCTGCGCGCGAAACTCGCCGCGCTCGTGAGCGAGTACGGCGAGGCCGATTCCGACGGCGCGGAGACCGAGCTCGCGATAGCGCTCTTCACCACCAAAGGGCAGGGCTCATGATCGCAGCGATTGCTCTGGCGAGCGCACTTTCGCGCTTCGTCGTCCTCAATGTCACGATCGACGCATATGGCATTGCCGGAACCGGAACGATCGTGGTGGATCGGCAGAGTGGCAAGTTCGCACGGCGGTTTTCGGCTGGGCCGGCCTCCGAGCAGGAAGGCTGGGACGGCACGCGCGCCTGGCGGGCCGATGCGACCGGCATGCCGCGCATTCAGGGAAACGCCGGCGAACGTGGCGAGATCCTCCAATGGTCGTCGGCGTTCGTCAAAGCAATCGACGCATCGGACCACCGCACATCCATCGCCGGCGCAACCGACCACGTCGACGTTTCGTTCGAAGGGTACCGAATCATCGAGGGCTTGGCGCTTCCAACCCGCATCGTTGCCCGTTCGCAACAAAACGGCGTCTGGACGGCCAACCTCGATAAAGCCGCAGCGACGTCGCTCGCGGATGCCGATTCGTTCGCTGCGCCGCGACCAGCGACGCCGGATTACTCCCTCGATCACGTTACCACAATTCCCGTCTCGATGAGCATCGGCTCGCCCGGACTGGACGTGCGCGTGAACGGTCAGACGCTGCATTTTCTTCTCGATACCGGTGGCCAGAACGTCATTACCGACGACGCTGTAAAGCGTATCGGCCTCCAGGTCGAAGGGCACGGTGCCGTCGCGGGGGGCGGCGGTAATACGACGTCGATCGAGTACGCGACGGCGAAGAGCGTCCAGGTCGGCGCCGCGAAGATGTTCGACCAACCGTTCATCGTTCTGCCGGCCGCCTCGCTGCCCGGCGTCGACGGGATCGTCGGCTACGAACTGCTGGCGCGCTTCGCCGCCCGACTGGACATGATGCACGGAACGCTCGAGCTTGCGCCCAGCGTCGCCGCTTTCGGAGCGAGTACCGGCGCCGAGCACTTCGAATATTTCGACCGCCAGCCGCAGGTCGAGGGATCGCTCGACGGAGTCCGCGGCGCATTTTCGATCGATACGGGCAGCGGGTTGACGGCGCAGGTCGAGGCTCCCGCGGTCGTCGGGCAGAGGCTCGTGCAGCGGATGCACGCAACCGTCACTGCGTATGCGCTCGACGTCGGCGGACGCTACCCCATCTATCTCGTTCGTGCGCGCTCGCTCTCGTTAGGATCGCAGACCTTTGCCGATCCGCTCGTCGATTTGATCGCGCGTCAGACACCGTCCGACAACGCTTCGATCGTGGCGAACGTCGGCGACGGGATCCTGCGCCGCTGGATCCTCGTCTTCGACTACCCGCATCAGATGGTCGACTTCAGGCCAGGCGGCGACCCGGCCGGGAACGTCGTGCACGATCACTCCGGCATGATCGTGACGCCAAAACCGGGCGGCATCATCGTCGCCCAAGTGTTGGGCGGAACGCCCGCGTCGGACGCGGGCGTCACCGAAGGCGCGCGGATCGTCGCGATCGACGGCGCCGCGCTGAGCCCTAACGACGCCGATCGCGTACGAAAGATCCTCAGCGGCGCGCCCGGCACGCTAGTGCGCGTACTCTTCGCCGGCGGCGTGACGCGCCAGTTCGTCCTGCGGGCCTACCTGTGAGGCTTGCGCCCCGTCCGAGCGCTACTTAACGGTTAGCCTAAACGTCGCCTGATGGGTCAGGCCGTGGCAACATCCCGAGATGGCCTTACCGACGATCGTAAACGCGTACGTCGTCTTCAACGTCTGCGGCGTGGCGCCGAAAGTTATGTAAGCCGACGCCGAGCCGTTGCTGGTAAGCGGTACGTCGTAGCGCGATTGAGTAAACGTCGGTCCGTTGTTTCCGGTCGGCGGCGGCGAGATATTCGTAATCCCCACGAAAATCGTTCCCGACAATCCGCACGTGCTGGTCAGTTGGATTATGACGCGGACGCTCTGTCCGCTCGAAATCGTAGCGCTTGAGGGATTTAATGACAACGTAAAATCCGGTTGGCACGCCGCTCTTGCTGCCGCCGCGCCACGTTGCGATTGAGCCGTAGATCCAAGCGGCGCGAGGCCGTTCGAGCTGCATGCGGTCAAAGCGGTTAGAATTGCTAGCAGAAGCGACGTCGAAACGATGCGGTGTGTTCTCATGCGTTTCATCCTCCTGCACCGAACGCTATGCGCAAGTCATAAAGAACTTCTGAATGTAAAAAGAGATGCAAAGAGTTCAAATCTAATCAAGCCGCCGGCATGAAGCGCAGCGTAGGCAGCGGACTCACGGCATTGATTTTCCGCTCTAGAGGACACGGCGAGGGTTGCGGGCGCGTAGCGGGTCGGCTGCCCCAAAAACGGCCACGGGCGGCGCTTGCCGGCCGCGGGCGATAGGAACGAGCCCCGGGCGGCGCGTACCAGCACGGGACCAGCTTGCCGGCCGTCGTAGCTCAGCGGTAGAGCACGTCATTGGTAATGACGAGGCCACGGGTTCAAGCCCCGTCGACGGCTCCATCTATTCTGCGTCGCGCTGATGGCGCGATGAACTCTATTGAGTCGTTTTGAGAATCGTAACCAATCGTACGAGGGGCTCGTTGTGTGTAGTGTATTCACCGCACACCTTTACGATCGGAGTCCACGGCGTGAAGCATATCGGAATCGTTGGCTGCTCGGCCGAAGGCGCGGCGCTCTGCTATCGTACGATTTGCGCGACCGGCGCGAAGTTGCTTGGAGGCCATAAGCATCCCGAGGTTTCGATGCATACGCCCTCGTTCGAAGAGTACGTAAGATACCTGGACGCGGGCGACTGGAGCGGCGTTGCAGACCTGATGATCGCCTCCGCTGATAAACTCACCGGCGCCGGCGCCGATTTTCTGATCTGTCCCGACAATACGATCCATCAGGTACTCCCGGACGTCATTGCCAAGACCAAGGCCCCGTGGCTGCACATCGGAGAGGTCGCGAGCGACGAGGCGGTGCGGCGAGGATTCCGTCAGGTCGGCATCATGGGAACGCGCTGGCTTGTAGACGGTGACGTCTATCCTGAAACGTTCGCCGCGCGCGGTCTTCAGTATCGCCGGCCCGACGCCACGGATCGCGACGAGATGAATCGCATCATTATGGATGAGTTGGTCCACGGCGTGTTCAGGCGGGAGTCGATTGCGAATCTCTGCGCGATCACCGAGCGGATGAAAACGGCCGGCTGCGACTCGGTCGTGCTCGGCTGCACCGAGCTGCCGCTGGTAATCGACGATTCAAACTCGGCCGTGCCGGTGCTCGACTCGACGAGGCTTCTTGCCTGGGCCGCGCTTCGCAAGGCTGCCGGCTTACCGGGTGCAACCGCCGCCTGAGCGCGGCACTTCGCCGCTGCTCGAGCGCGCCGCATGGCATGCCGAGCGCTACCTGAACGGGATCGGCGAGCGCCACGCGGTCCGGCGCGTTCTGCAGCGTCCTCTGCCGGAGAACGGCGACGACGCCCAACGCGTCATCGACGACCTGGCCGGCGCGGGATGGGAGGGAACCACCGCGTCACGAGGGCCACGCTATTTGTACGATGCGCTCCGAACGCTCGGACGCATCGGCGTCCGCGACCTCGTCGAGCGCTGCTGCGCCCACGCGCGACAGATGGCGCAGGGGTTGCAGCGGCATCCTCAAGTACGGTCTACTCAACGACGTCGTGCTGAATCAGGTACTCGTGCAGTTTCTTCCCGCCGACCGCGACTCCCGAGGTAACGCGGCCTTTACCGAAGCCGTGATTATCGGCGCTCAGAACGAAGGCACGTGCTGGTTCGGACCGACGCGCTGGCATGGCGAATGCGCCGCGCGGATATCCATCTGCAACTGGTCGACGACAACCGGCGACGTCGACCGTTCCGTCGCCGCGATCGAACGTGTTATCGAACGCGTCAACGCCGAGGCAAGGTTGTAGCCGGCTCGCCGGCTACTCCAAGCCCGGGAGCAGGTTGCAGTCGATCATCTTGTTGGCCAACGGGCCCGCAACCATGTTGACGAACGCGGCACGTTGTTCGGGATTGTTCTTGATGGTGTTCAGCACCGCGGCGTTCACCGCACCGGTGGCTTTGGAGCGCAGCCTCGAAGCAAGACCAGGAGCAGCGGTGGGATCAGGATCGCCGGCCGATCCGCTCGGAAGCATGCGTCCGAGCAGGGAGCGAAACCGGCTGCAACTGAGCGTGTTCATCGTCCCAACCATCGCGTTCGCCGCCGCCGATACGGCGGCGTTGGCACCAGGCGTCGCTTGGGCAACGGGTTGGCGCGGCGCGCAGCTCGAGAGCGCCGCCGAAGCTAGTACGAGGACCGCAATCCATGGACGTGACATTCGAGATCCTCCCGCGCAGGCGTTCGCCGTTGGCGGGCGCCGATGCTCCACTCGATTCTCGATTGCTTGGTGAACGAAGCGAGAAGGCTGCTTTTGCACTTATTCTAACGCCCCAATCGCCTACGCCGAGGTATAATCGAACCTGATATGGTTCTCAGAGACGCGCTCACCCCCAAGAGAGTGGTTGCCTTTGCAGCGCTCCTCTCCATCGCGCTTCCGGCGGCCGCCGGTGCGCAGACGCCGCCTAGCTACGGCACCGTCCCCAGTTACGGGACCCCTAGTCAAACGCCCGGCTACGCCTACCATGAGAAGATCCAAGGGACGCTGATCGGCTTCGACGGTCAGTATATCGTCTACATGCGCGACGGTCGCGGATACGACGACCACATCACCCTTCATCAGGGGACGATCATCAACCCGACCGGGATACGCTTGGTCGAAGGGATGCAAGTCACGATGTACGGGCAAGCCAACGGCCCGACGTTCGACGCCTATCGCGTCGACGTCTCGCCGCCGCGCTACTATGGCTACCCGCCGGCCTACGGCTATCCATACTACGGCGGTGGCGGGTACCCGGGCTACTACGGCGGTGTGCCGTGGGGTTGGGGCCTCGGCTGGGGCGTCGCTTTAGGCTTGAACTGGGGCTGGGGCGGCTGGGGCTGGCGCAACTGCTGCTGGGGCCCTCGCTGGGGCTGGCGCGGACGCTGGTAGTCGTTCGGCTGCGGGCCACGCTACCAGAGCGCACCCTCCGCGGCTAGAATGTAGAGAATCGGGCCAAGTCCCCAAATAATACTCACCACGAACCAGACGATCTTCTTGAAGGTCGCCATGTCGCCGCGGGTGGCGAGATTGATCCACATCAGAATCATCGCGATCGGGTGCAAGAGAATCGAGAGCACGATTTCGAAGAAGAGCTTCATGTGGGGAAGCCTATCATGAAACACGACGTCACGCCCGAAATCGAAAAGAGCGACGCGCAGTGGCGGACCGAGCTCGGTCCCGAGCGCTATCGCATTCTGCGGGAAGCCGGCACGGAAGCGCCCTTCTCGGGCTCGCTCTTGCAAGTGAAGGACGACGGCACCTATCTTTGCGGCGCGTGCGGTCAGCCGCTCTTCACTTCCGATACCAAGTACGAGTCGCACTGCGGGTGGCCGAGCTTTACCCGTCCCGAACAACAGGAGAACGTTCGTCTGCTCGAAGATCACAGCCAAGGCATGCACCGCACCGAGGTGCGCTGCAAACGCTGTGATTCGCATCTCGGTCACGTGTTCGACGATGGCCCCGGCCCTGAAGGGACGCGCTATTGCATAAACTCGCGATCGCTCGACTTTCAGCCCTCGCAGCAATCGTAGGCGCGGTTGCGGTGACGATCGGCGGCGCGTCCGCACAGACGCCATCGGCTCTGGTTACGGTGCTCTACGCCGGGTCGCTCGTGACCCCGATGGAGGGCCCCGTGCACGACGCCTTGCAACAAATCGGGATCGAGTTTGCGGGCCAACCCGGCGGAAGCACGGAGCTCTCCAACCTAATCGCAGCCGGAGCGCGCACGCCCGACGTCTTCATCAGCGTCAACCCGAAGCTCGTCACCAAGCTAGGCGACCGCGTCGGCTCGGCTACGACCTTTGCGAGCACGAGCCTCGGCCTTGCCTGGACGCGGAACTCGAAGTACGCTGCGCTCTTCGACGGCGTCGCAGCCGGGAAGACGCCGCTTCGCGACGCGCTCGAAACGCCGGGGATCAAGATCGGCCGCACCGATCCGCAACTCGATCCCAAAGGCGCGTACACCATCGAAGGCATGACGATGTGGCTCGGTCGCGACGGAGAGCGCCGCATCCTCGGCGACGATGAAAACCCGTCGCAGATCTTTCCCGAACCGGATCTGTTGGCTCGAATCGAGACCGGTCAAGCCGACGTCGGATTCTTCTACCGGACCGAGGCGATCGCGCGCAGCTACCAGTTCATCCCGCTGCCCGGCCACGCAGCGCTAAGCGACCACATCACCTACACGCTCGCGGTGATGAAAGACGCGCCGCATCCCGACGCCGCGGACACCTTTGCTGCGTTCATCCTCACCGGACGGGGACGCACGATCCTCGAGCAGGCCGGCTTGACCTACCTCAATCCGCCCAAGACGCTGATGCCATGACCGCCAAAGCGCAGTTCCCGCACGAACAAGCCTCGGACGGCAGCTTCGAACGGCAGGACGACGCGTTCCGCGAGCGGGTAACGGCGGACGGCAGTTCGGGCTATCCGGCCGAGAGCTGGACGCTATCACCTCTACGTCTCGCTCGCCTGTCCTTGGGCCTGCCGCACGGTCATCGTTCGTAAGCTCAAGGGACTAGAGAACGCGATCGAGCATGACGGTCGTCGATCCGATTCGCGACGAGCGCGGTTGGCACTTTACCACCGACGAGCCCGATCCGGTCAACGGCTGGGCATTTTTAAGCGAAGCCTACTATGCCACCGATCCCGGCTATCACGCTCGCGTCACCGTTCCGGTCTTATGGGACACGCAACGCCGCCGCATCGTCAGCAACAGCGACGACGACATCATGCGGATGTTCGAAAGCGAGTTCGACGCGTTCGCCGCTCGACCCGGGGCTCGAGCTCTATCCACGCGAGTTGCGCTCCGAGATCGACCAGCTCAACGACCTGCTCTACCGCAACTTCAACAACGGCGTCTATCTGGCCGGCTTTGCGACCGCGCAGGCTCCGTACGAGCGCGCGGCCCGCCGCGTCTTCGAGACGCTCGACGAGATGGAAGAACGCCTGGCAAGCCGGCGGTATCTTTTCGGACCGCAGCCGGTCGAGACCGATTGGCGGTTCTTCGTCACGCTCGTTCGCTTCGATCCGGTTTACTACGGCCATTTCAAGTGCAATCTTCGCCGGATCGTCGACTACCCCAATCTCTACGGCTATCTGCGCGATCTCTACCAGATCGAGGGCATCGCCGAGACCGTCAACTTCGACCACATCAAGCGCCACTATTACATCACCCAAGACGAGATCAACCCGACCCGCATCGTGCCGATCGGGCCCCTGCAGCACCTCGACGCTCCCCACGGTCGCGAACGCCTCTCCTAGCTCCGTCCGGCGCTCTTGACAATCGAACATATGTTCGATTAGCATGAATCTCCCATGGCGGCTGGCGGCACTTGAGGCAACCGATCGCCTGAGGACCTTTGAGGCCCTCAAAGCCGGCCTGGGCGCGAAAGAAATCCTCCCCACGCTGCCAGTTGAGCGGGCGATCGAGACCGCCATCCCCGAGCTCGATCGCCTGCTCGCCGGTGGCCTCCCATCCGGCATAGTGGCGACGCTCGAAGGCGAGACCGGACGATGGAGCCTGGCCGCCGGCTTGGCCGCTCGGATGACCCGCCGGGGCCTGGTAGCGATCCTCGACGACGGCACGCTCTATCCGCCCGATCTAGCCAAAGCCGGCGCGCGCCTCGATCGCGTGATGATCGTTCGTGTCCGCAAGGCGCTCGAAGCCGCGCGTGCCGTTGACATCCTCTTGCGCTCGCGTATCTGCAAGCTGGTGCTCATGCCCGCGATCGTCCTGCGCGATTCGATTTGGATGCGCCTGGCAAAGCTCGCGCACCGCAGCGGCGTGCTCTTGGTCGTGGTGGCGGCGCGCGCCGGAGCCGCGCTCGGAGCGGCAGCGGAGCTGCGGCTGCATTGCGCGCTGGAACGGATCGCCGTGCACGGCACGCGCGGCCTCTGGGGCACGATCGCCGGCTTTGAGTTGTGCGTCGACGTTCGCAAGCATAAACAGATGGCGCCCGGACGCAAGACGCGCGTGCAGGTAGGGCGAGAGTGCGTGCGCGATGCTGCTCTGCGTTAGCGTTACCGGCGATTTTACCGGCGAACCGTACGCTCGGGCGTGCTGGGAGGAAATGCTCGACGCACTCGATGCGGTCTCACCGCTGATCGACGACGTGGGTCCAGGCCTGGCCTTCCTCGACATGCACGGCATCGCCGGCGACGCGCGTGCGTGGATGGCCCAGACGCGAACGGTGCTGGCTCGTTTCGGGCTCGGGCTGCGGATTGGTGTGGGCGTCGAATAAGATTGCCGCGCGTGCCGCCGCCTACGTTGCCGGCGACGGCTTCTGCGAACCGGGTACGGAACGCGAGCTGCTCGCGCCGCTGCCGCTCTCGCTGCTCGGCATCGACCCCGTGACGATCGAGCGGCTTCGGCTGCTCGGCATCGAGCGGATCGGAGACCTGGCTCGATTGCCGCACGGACCGTTCGTGCGCCGTTTCGGCGCCACGGTGGCGGCGGAGTGGCACGAGCTCGCGTGCGGCATCGACCGCAGCCCCTTCGTTCCGCGCAGCCACGCCGTTGCGATTGAGGCCTCAATCTTCGGCGAAGGTCACGCCGCCGACGAAGCCGCGGTGTTCTTTGCCCTGCGCATGCTGCTGGCGCGCATCTGCACGGATCTCGAGCGCTGCGGCAAACGCGCCGGCGCTTTGCGCTTGGCGATCGAGCTGGAGGATGCCGGCACGTCCGGGTTCGACGTGCCGCTTGCCACGCCGACGGCAGAAGAGCGCACGATGTTCGAGATGATCCGTGCAAAACTCGAGGGCGCAACTTTTCCAGCGGCAATCGTCGGCGTGCGCGTGCAGGCACTGCAGCTCGAAGAGGGAGGGGAAGCCCAAGCGCTCTTTTGCGCTGACGACTTCGACCCGCAACGCGTCGCGGTCACGATCGCGCGTCTTGAAGCGGTGCTCGAGGAGGGCATCGCTCGAGCTAAGACGCGCGAAGCGCACTTGCTCGAGGAGCGGTTCGTCTACGAACCATTCACGCCGCCGGAGCGAGCGATGTTCGCGCAAGCGCCGGCGCGGAGCGAGCTCGTTCCCCAGTTGCGCCTGCTCGAAGTGCGCGAAGTACCGGTTCAGGTGCGCGGCGGAGAGCCGGCAGTCGTCGATCGGCGAGCCGTGCTGGAGTGCGTAGGGCCGTGGCGGATCGCGGAACGCAGCTTTATGCCGTCGCCGGTGGCGCGCGACGAGTACGACGTCGTGTTGGAGGACGGAACCTTCGCTCGCATCTACCGGCAGGGAGCGCATTGGTACCTCCGCGGCGTGTACGAGTGAGATGTATGCCGAGCTGCATGCGTGGTCGAACTTCAGTTTTCTGCAAGGCGGATCGCATCCGGAAGAGCTGATCGACCGGGCGGCCGAGTTGGGATTGGCGGCGATCGCGCTGACCGATCGCGACGGCCTCTACGGCACGGTGCGGTTCTCGACCTACGCGCGCCAGCGGGGCGTTGAGGCGATCGTAGGCAGCGAGCTCACCTTCGAAGACGGCTCGCGCATGGTGCTCTTGGTCGAGGACGAGCGCGGTTATGCGCACCTCTGCGAACTGATTTCGGCCGCGCAGATGCGCGGAAGCAAGGGCGACGCGCGCTTGCGTTTGGAAGACTTCGACGGGCGCAGCGACGGGTTAATCGCGCTCTCTGGCGGTCCATTCGGCCGCGTCGAGCGCGCGCTCGCGTGCGATCGGCTCGACGAGGCGGCTCGAGAAGTGCGGCGGCTCGTCGCGCTCTTCGGGAACCGTTTCTACCTCGAACTCCTGCAGCACCTCACCCCCGAAGAGACCCGGCGCAACGTGCAGCTCGTGCAGCTCGCGCGCGAGTGCGGCGTGCCGTACGTTGCGACCAACGCGGTCGTCTATGCCGGCAAGGACGACGCGCTGCTCGCCGACGTGCTCATATGCGTCCGCGAGGGGACGACGCTGCAAGACGCGCGCGCCGCCAACCTGCTGCGGCCCAACGCGGAGTTTCATCTCAAATCGCCGGCCGCAATGCGCCGGCTCTTTGCCGGCTATCCCGAGGCGCTCGATGCCGGCATCGCGATCGCGCGGCGCTGTCGTTTTCGGTTGGAGCGCCTGGCCGGTCAGTTTCCGCTCTTTCCGGTACCCGACGGAAGCTCGCCGCAGAGTTATCTCGCGAACGCTCGTCTACGAAGGCGCGGCGCGGCGCTACCGGATGCCGCTCGAAACCGGCGTCGAGCGACAACTCGAGTACGAGCTCGGCATCATCGCCAAGATGGATCTAGCCGGCTACTTCCTGATCGTATGGGATATCGTGCGGGAGGCCGCCGAGCTCGGCGTGCTCTGTCAGGGACGCGGTTCGGCGGCAAACTCGGCGGTCTGTTACGCGCTCGGCATCACCGCCGTCGATCCGATCGGGATGAACCTGCTCTTCGAGCGCTTTATGTCGGAGGAGCGGCGCGAGATTCCCGACATCGACATCGACTTCGCCCATCAAGATCGCGAACGCGTGATTCAATACGTCTACGAACGCTACGGGCGCGCGAATGCGGCGATGGTGGCCGAGGTCATCACCTACCGCACGCGCTCGGCGATACGCGACGTTGGCAAGGTGCTGGGATTGACGCTCGAGCAAGTCGACGCGATCGCACGCGAGTTCGACGCGCGCGAAGAGCTTCCGGAGGAGACGGGTCCAAAGCTGCTCTTCCAGCTCTGCCGCCGGATCGCGAACTTTCCGCGTCACTTGGGGATTCATTCGGGCGGCATGCTGATCACGCGCGACCCGCTCGTGCGCGTCGCGCCGGTCGAGTGGGCGACGATGCGCGATCGCACGGTCGTCCAGTGGGACAAGGACGATCTCCAGGACCTCGGCTTGATCAAGATCGATCTGCTCGGCTTGGGGATGCTCTCGCTCCTGCGCGAGGCGTTCACGCTCTACCATCGTTGTGCCGGGCGCGGCGATCGCTGGCTACCGGTGGTGCCGCGCGACCTCGCGCTGCACACGATCCCGGCCGACGACGAACCGACGTATGCGATGATGCAGCGCGCCGATACGATCGGCGTCTTTCAGATCGAGTCGCGCGCGCAGCAGTCGATGCTGCCGCGCCTGAAGCCGGCGTGTTTCTACGACATCGTCATGCAGGTCGCGATCATTCGCCCGGGGCCGATTCAAGGCCAGATGGTCCATCCGTTTCTGCGCCGGCGCTCGGGAGAAGAAGCGGTGACCTATCCGCATCCCAAGCTGAAGCCGGTTCTGGAACGGACGCTCGGCGTGCCGCTCTTTCAAGAGCAGGGCATGCGCTTGGCGATCGAAGCGGCCGGCTTCTCGCCGGGCGAAGCCGACCAGCTGCGCCGCGCGATGGGGCATAAGCGATCGCGCGAGCGCATGCACGCAATTCGCACGAGATTGGTCGACGGCATGATCGCCAACGGCATCGACTGCAGCGCCGCCGAGCAGCTCTTCCACATGCTCGAAGGTTTTGCCGACTACGGATTCCCCGAGTCGCATGCCGCCAGCTTCGCGCTCTTGGCCTATGCCTCGGCGTACGTCAAGTGCCACCTTCCGGCGGTCTTTGCGGCCGCGATCCTCAACGTGCAGCCGATGGGCTTTTACTCGACCGAAGTGCTGGTCAACGATGCGCGCCGCCACGGCGTGACGGTGAA
Organism: Vulcanimicrobiota bacterium; assembly: GCA_963739845.1. Classification (GTDB taxonomy): domain Bacteria; phylum Vulcanimicrobiota; class Vulcanimicrobiia; order Vulcanimicrobiales; family Vulcanimicrobiaceae; genus Cybelea. Next base: position 1,991,632 of record CAVUBQ010000002.1, read on the forward strand.
GCCGATCGAGGTCAACGCCAGCGAGTATTGGTCGCAGGTCGAAGGAGACGGCGCGCTGCGTTTGGGCTTCCATCTCATTCGCGGGCTCGGCGAGGTGCAGCGAAAACGTTTGGAAGCGGCGCTCGCGCAGGGTTCGTTCGACGGCGTTCTGACCTTCGCGCAGCGAACGCAGCTCGAGCGCGAGACGCTGGAGAACCTCGCGATCGCCGGCGCCTTCGCGCCGTGGTATCGCGTCGCGGCGCGAGGCGATGTGGGCGTTGCGCGGCATCGACGAACGCGAAGCCCGCGGCGAGCTCGGCGCGCTCATGGACGTCGACGAGCCGGCGGTTGCATTCGAGCAGCCGGCGCCGAAGCGGCTCGTCGCCTTCGATCTATGGGCGACCGGCGTCACCGCGGCCGGTCAGGTGATGGAACACTTTCGCGAACAGACTCGCAGCGCTGCACGTCGTTCCCGCCGCGCAGCTCGCTTCGCTTCCGCGTAATAGCGCTCTGCCGCGTCGGCGGTCTGGTAATCACGCGTCAGCGTCCTGGTACCGCCAAGGGCTTCGTCTTTTTGACGCTCGAAGACGAAACCGGCTTGGTCAACGTCATCGTGCGCCCGAAGGTCTACGAAGCGTTTCGCCGCCCGATTCGCACTTCGTCGTCGCTCGTCATCGAAGGGAGGCTGCAAAAGGAGAGCGGTTGCATCGACGTGCTCGCGAAAAACATTTGGAGCTTCGACGACGAGGGTATCACCCACACCCTCGCCATCCATAGCTTTCAGTAGTCTTGGCTTAGAACACGGAGTTCGGCGAATCGCTGACGCCTGCCGCCGCCGTGATGCCGTTGCTGCTGCCGAGCGTGGTGACTGGCGCGCCCGACGGGTAGTCGTACACCGTTACAGTCCCCGGTATACTCGACGTGCCGGCATTGGCGTTAAAGAGCAGCTTTCCGCTCTTGTTGAGCGCGCAGTGGAATGGATCGCTAAGACCGCTTACCAGAACCGTTGCCGAAGAGTAAGGAGGTGCGATCACGTCGATGGTTTGTTGGCCTTGGTCGTCGGCGATGAGGTTTCCATGCGAGTCGAGAACGAGGCCGCCAGGAGATTCGACCGTTGCGCTGAGTCCGGTTGGCGAGGTCGACCCGCTCTTGAACTCCTCGAAGTTACCGCCGTTCTCACCGAAGTACGAAACGAAGATGTTGCCGGCCTTATCGACCGCAACCCCTTCTGGTCCGATGCTGACCATGTACTTCTGTTTGACCGTGTTGCTGCATTGTCCGAACTTAACGATATAACCCGGGTTGTTCAGACCGTTGAAGTCGGCGATATAGACGTTGCCGGCCGTGTCGGTCGTCACGTTGATCGGGTCGACGAGCCCCGACGAGTAGGTGCAGCTCGGCGAACCCTTCCCTTTCTTATACTCGAACACGTTCGGTCCGGAGACGTTGGCGACGTAGACATTCCCTTTCCGATCGGCCCAGACGCCGTCGGCCTCGCTCAGGCCGCTGGTGATACTCCCAGCCGGCTCGTACGTCTTGTTCTTAAGGACCACAACCTCACCGCCGAAGTCTGAGACGAATAGATCCTTCTCGACCTTCGCCTTCTTCTTTCTTAGCGGGCTAGCGAGCTGCGTGAGAACGCCGCCAGGAAATCCAGCGAAGCGCGTGTCGATGCCGTTCGGTAGGACGAAGGTACGAAGGTTCGATTGCGCCGTTCCGGCGGCCGGGAGCGTGGAGGTTGCGTTCTGCGAAGTGCCGGCGCAGCCGGCAAGAAATGCGAGGGTGCCGGCGCCCAGCGCGGCGGCTAAAACCGCTGAGGTGATACGCACGATAATCAGTCCTCCAGTGTCAGAGGGAGATGAAGACCGCTTGGTTCGAAGGCGCGCTGGACCGGCCCTGTGCTTTCTAGAAGACGGCGTTGGGTGATTCGCCTACGCCTTCCACGCTGTTAAAGCCGTAACTGTGGCCATCGAGCGTAGTCACCAACGTACCCGACGGGTACTTGTAAACGGTAATCGTATCGGAATCGGCGTTGGCATTGAACAAGAGACTCTCCCTCCGGTTGAGAGAGCAGCGGAACGGACCGCTCAAGCCGCTCACGAGAATCGTTGCCGAACCGTAAGGAGGCGCGATCACGTCGATGTTGCCCGCCTGGTCGTCGGCGATCAGATTGCCTTTCTTGTCCAGAACCATTCCGCCCGGCGAACTGACCGATGCTCCCAGCGGAGTCGGCGAGATCGAGCCTGCCTTGAATTCCTCAAAGGTGCTCTTCGAACCGATATATTCGACGAACAGGTTACCCAGTTTGTCCACCGCGATGCCTGTTGGGCCGAGGCCAGTGTTAAACTCTTTCGAAACCGTGTTCTGACACTGCGGGAATACCTGGACGTGACCGGGGTTGTTCAGTTCGTTGAAATCGTCGACGTATACGTTACCGGCCTCGTCGGTGGTGACGTCAACCGGATCGACGATCCCCGATGAGTACGTGCAGATCGGCGTCGATCCGCCACGCTTATACTCGACGACGTTAGGCCCTCCAACATTGGCAACATAGACGTTACCGTGCTTGTCAACCCAAACGCCGTCGGAAGCGTCGAGACCGTTGGTGATCTCACCCACCTCGACGTAGGATTTGTTTTTCAGTTCGAACATCTCGGGTCCGCCGGTCGTGACGAAAAGATCTCGTTCAACCTTGGCCCTACGAGCAGATAGCGATGACAGGACGGGGGCGAGCCGGCTGTACCGCGTGTCGATGCCGGACGGGAGCACCACGGCACGTAACGCCGCTAGGCGCGACTGGGTCGAATCGGTTGCAGGCATTCCGGCTGCGGGACCCGCCGTCGCGCCGGAGCATCCCGCAAACAAGGTTGCCGCGCCGGCAACTACCGCCGCGGTAAAGACTGAAGCAGTTTTCACTAAGAAAAATTCCTCCGAAGTAAGAAGATGACGTAAGAGCGATGAAAAGCGGCATAAAGCCGCGGCGGCTGTTTCGCATGCGCTACGAGGCGCCCCTTGCAAAGGCGTCGTACCGAACGCTTGAATTGGGGAGTGAGGAGAGAATCTAATGCTGAAGGTTAACACCAACAAGCTCGCGCCGATCACGTGGTCGTCTCCTAAGCGCAAGTTTGCCGGCGAGGGGATCGAGATCTCCGAGGCCCTTGGACGCGACCCGAGATCGACGGATCTGCGCGAGCGCCATCCCTTCGATGTCGAGATTCTGCGCGTTGCTCCCGGCAACGTACCGTACCCGTACCACTCCCACAGCGCGCAGTGGGAGTTTTATCACGTGATCTCGGGCCGCGGAACGGTGCGCGACGAGCAAGGGACGACGCCGATCGTTGCAGGAGACGCCTTCATCTATCAGCCGGGCGAGGCGCATCAGGTGATCAACGATGGCTCCGAGGACCTCGTGCTGTACGTCGTGGCGGATAATCCGATGGGCGAGTCGTGCCACTATCCGGACAGCGGGAAATGGGCGGTTGCCTCGCCGCAGCGGGCGCTCGTTCGATCCGAGCCGCTGGACTACTTCGACGGCGAGGAGTGACATCGCGTAAAGCCGGCGGCCCGCGCTCCTGCTACAAGCGCAACGGCGCGCCGAAGGCGGCCTACGTCACGAAAAAGGATGCAGAACGAGCCATACCGCGCACGAGCAGCGGATTGAAGCCGTACCGCTGCGAAGCGCACGGCTGGCATCTCGGGCACAGCTGAATATTCGAAAAGATGATGCACGTCACCGTTGCGCGCGGCACCTTGGCAGCGCCTGGGATTTTCATTCGCCGCCGTCGTACGCTCACTCAACTTCACCCTGGCTACATTAGGAGATCGCTCATGCATCCTACCCCCCTCGCGGGCCGGATTGTGGCAATTGCGGCCCTGGCGCTCTTTCCGGCAGCGTGTAGCGGTGGCGGCCCCTCGAGCGGGTTGCCCCCGGGTAATCCCCAAATCGCCGCTCCGTTGGTCCAGGTAGTTCATCGCTCCGCCGACGCCGGCAAGATCAAACACATCGTCATCATCGTTCAAGAGAATCGCAGCTTCAACAATCTTTTCATGGGCTTTCCCGGCGCCACGACGCAGAGCTACGGCTACGACTCCAACAACAATAAGGTCACGCTTCAGCCGGTCGGACTCGAGACGATCTGGGATATCGACCACAGCTCGAACTCGTTCTTCGCGGCCTGCAACGGAACCGGGAGTTATCCGGGAACCGATTGCCAGCAGAACGGCTTCAACAACGAGTACGTCGGCTGCGGCCACCCCGGGCAACCGAAGTGCCCGAACGCGAATCCGCCGTACAGCTACGTGCCGGCGACCGAGACGAAGCCGTATTTTACGATGGGCAAACACTACGTCTTGGCCGACCAGATGTTCGCTTCGAACTTCGACGCGAGCAGCTTCATCTCGCACCAGTACATCATCGCGGCCCAAGCCGAGCTCGTCGGTCAATTATCCCTACGGGCAGTGGGGTTGCGACGGTGGATCGGGCGATACGATCAAGATGGTAAACCAGCAACGCCAGATTCAAGGTTCGCAGCAAGTCTGCTTCGATAACAACACCCTCGGCGACGAGCTCGATACCGCCGGCATCTCGTGGGGCTTCTACACCGCCAACCTCAACGGTGATGGAAACATTTGGAGCGCCTATCAGGCGATCAGGCACATTCGTTACGGCAACGATTGGAAGACCGATATCATTACCCCTCAGACGCAGTTCATCACCGACGTCTCGAGCGGCAATATGCGCACCGTCAGCTGGGTCACGCCGACGTGCGAGAACTCAGACCACGCCGGATGCGGCGCGAATAAAGGACCCTCGTGGGTGACCTCGCTGGTCAATGCGGTCGGCGAATCGAAGTACTGGAAGTCGACCGTCATCTTCGTCTTCTGGGACGACTACGGTGGCTGGTACGATCCGGTCGCACCGCAAATGCTCGACTACGACGGTCTCGGCATGCGCATCCCGTTGCTCGTGATCTCGCCGTACGCAAAGAAAGGCTACGTCTCGCACGTCCCCTACGAGCACGGCAGCATGTTGAAGTTCATCGAGGACCAGTTCGGGCTTCCGCGCCTCGCGCAGGCCGACGCCCGCGCCAACTCGGTCGACCCCGACTGCTTCAACTTCAAGAGGCAGCCGCGCAAGTTCGTTCCGATCGGCTCTCCGCTCGGCATCGACTACTTCATGCATCAGCCGATCGATCACCGGCCGCCCGATACGCAGTAGCAGGAGGAGAATCGTGCGGTCCATCGCGGTTCCGGCGATCGTCATCGCCGCAATTAGTTCATTGTGCGCCTGCGCCGGCGCCGGCGGTCCCTCCGTGGGGCCGCCGGTCGCCGACTCGGAGAAGGCGCTCACATTGCTCCAAAGGGTTAGTCCCGTCACGTCGAGCGGTAAGATTAAACACGTCGTCATCATCATTCAAGAGAACCGCAGCTTCGATAATCTGTTCACGGGTTTTCCCGGGGCCGACGCCCCGTCGTACGGCTACGACACGAAGGGGAACAAGATCAAGCTCCAGCCGGTGCCACTCGAAACGTCTTGGGATCTCGATCATAGTTCGGATTCCTACTTCGCAGCGTGTAACGGTACGGGCAGCTTCCCCGGCACCGACTGTCGGATGAACGGATTCGATAACGAGTTCTGGGGCTGCGGCCACGGGGGCCAGCAGCCGTGTCCGAATCATAACCCGCCGTACAGCTACGTGCCGAGATCCGAGACGAAGCCATATTTTAGCATTGGCAAACAGTACGTCTTGGCCGACAAGATGTTCGCCTCGAACTTCGACGCCAGCAGCTTCATCTCACACCAATACATCATCGCGGGCCAAGCCAGCGCCGGCGTCAACTATCCGGAAGGCATCTGGGGCTGCGACGGCGGTCCCGGCGACAAGGTCGAGACGGTGACGCAGCAGCGACAGGTTCCCGGGCCTTTGGAATTAGCTTGCTTCGAGAACGAGACGCTCGGTGACGAGCTCGATAGCGCGCACCTGTCGTGGGCCTACTACGCGTCGCCGCTCAACGAAGACGGGGCGATCTGGAGCGCCTATCAGGCGATCAAACACATCCGCAACGGGCCGGACTGGCACAAGGACGTGATCAGCCCCCAGACGCGGTTCTTTAAGGACGTCGAGAAAGGACGGCTGCGGACGGTCAGCTGGATCGCGCCGTCATGCGCGAACTCGGACCACGCCGGCTGCGGCTCGAATCACGGACCCTCCTGGGTCACCTCGCTCGTCAACGCTGTCGGCAAGTCGAAATACTGGGACTCGACCGTGATCTTCATCTTTTGGGACGACTACGGCGGCTGGTACGATAACGAGGCGCCGGCGCTCGCCGATTATGATGGCCTCGGCTTGCGCATCCCGATGCTCGTCGTTTCGGCATTCGCGAAGAAGCACTACGTCTCGCACGTGCCTTACGAGCACGGCAGCATCCTGCGCTTCGTCGAGGACCAGTTCGGGCTGGGCCGCCTCTCGGCAAGCGACACGCGCGCCAACTCACCCGATCCCGATTGCTTCGACTTCTCGCAGCCTCCGCGGAAGTTCGTCCCGATCGTCGCGCCGCTCGATGAGAACTACTTCCTGCACGAGCCGATCGATCGCCGTGTCCCCGACAGTGAGTAAGAACGTGCGCCCGATTGCAGCGGCGGTGATCTTCCTGGCTGGGTGCGGCACCGCGGCCGGCCCGTCCGCACCGCTGCCGGCAGCATACCCGTCCCTTCAAGCGCCGATCGCGCTGATGCGCGGTGACGCCTCGAGCCACAAGATCCGGCACGTCGTAATCATCGTTCAGGAGAACCGCAGCTTCGACAACTTGTTCTACGGCGCACCCGGCGCCGATACGAGAACGTACGGCTACGACTCCTCTGGCCACAAGATCGCGCTCAAACCGCTCGGGCTCGAAACAACCTGGGATCTTGACCACAGCTCCACATCCTTCTTCGAAGCCTGCAACGGCAGCGGATCCTACCCGGGCACCCACTGTCGAATGAACGGCTTCAACCGGGAGCAGGTGGGCTGCGGCCATTCCGGATATCCGCCCTGCCCGATTAAGAACCCCCAGTACAGCTACGTTCCGCTCCCGGAGACGAAGCCGTACTTCGATATGGCGAAGCAATACGTTCTGGGCGACCGGATGTTCGCCTCGAACTTCGACGCGAGCAGCTTCGTCTCGCACCAGTACATCATCGCCGGCCAGTCCAGCTCGGCGGTCGACTATCCCGATGGCACCTGGGGCTGCGACGGCGGATCCGAAGACCTGATCGCGACCGTCACGAAGAAGCGTCAGGTTCCCGGTGCCTACGAACAAGTCTGCTTCGACAACACCACGCTGGGCGACGAGCTCGACGGCGCCCACCTGCCGTGGGGTTTCTACACCGCGTACCTCTACGGAGACGGTATTTGGAGTGCGTATCAGGCGATCAGGCACATACGATACGGCGAGGACTGGAGCAAAGACGTTATAACGCCTCAAACGCGGTTCTTCAGCGACGTCAAAAAAGGAAAACTTCGCGTCGTCAGCTGGATTACGCCAACCTGTGCGAACTCCGACCACCCCGGTTGCGGATCGAATACCGGACCATCATGGGTCACGTCGCTCGTCAACGCGATCGGGAAGTCGAAGTATTGGAACTCGACCGCCATCTTCGTCTTCTGGGACGATTACGGCGGCTGGTACGATCACGTGAAGCCGGATATGGTCGACTACGATGGATTGGGATTCCGTCTTCCGCTGCTGGTCATCTCGCCCTACGCGAAGAAAGGCTACGTTTCGCACGTGCACTACGAGCACGGCAGTATCTTGCGGTTTATCGAGGACCAGTTCGGGCTTGACCGCCTCTCGGCCAGCGATTCCCGTGCCAACTCGCCCGAGGGGGATTGCTTCGACTTCTCAAAGCCGCCGCGCAAGTTCATCCCGATTCGCGCGCCGCACGACGAGCAGTTCTTCCTGGAGCAGCCGCTCGACCGGCGCCCCCCCGATACCGAATGAAGCAGAGCGTGGCCCTTGCGGTGCTCCTGCTCTCGGCGTGCAGCGGCGAGCGCCGTCAGTTCGCCGGGTCTACCCACCGCCCTCGAGCAGGTGTACGGCCCCGCATCACGACATAAGATCCAGCACGTCGTCATCATCATTCAAGAGAACCGCAGCTTCGACAACCTCTTCTACGGCGCGCCTGGCGCGGACACGCGAACGTACGGGTACGACTCGTCTGGCGAGAAGATCGCCCTCGCCCCGGTCTCGCTGCGGACGAGGTGGGATCTCGACCACAGCTCGTACTCGTTCTTTGAGGCATGCAACGGCAAAGGCACCTTCCCGGGCACGAAATGCCGTATGAACGGCTTCGATTTAGAGCAAGTCGAGTGCGGCCTTCCCGGATATCCGCGCTGCCCGAATAAGCACCCGCCGTACAGTTACGTACCCCACTCCGAGACGAAGCCGTACTTCGAGATGGCCAAGGAGTACGTGCTGGCCGATAAGATGTTCAGCTCGAACTTCGACGGCAGCAGCTTCGTCTCGCACCAGTACATCATCGCCGGGCAGGCCAGCGCCTCCGGTAAACTACCCAGACTTTCAATGGGGCTGCGACGGTGGGCCGGCCGACAAGATCGACATCGTTACGAAGGAGCGTCGCGTCCCGGGGAAGAGCGAAGTCGTTTGTTTCGACAACACGACGCTAGGCGACGAGCTCGACCAAGCCGGGCGCTCGTGGGGCTACTACACCGCGTCGTTTGGCGATGGCAGCTTCTGGAGCGCCTACGACGCGATCCGTCACATACGCGACGGCGAGGACTGGAGCAAAGACGTCTTCACGCCTCCGACGCGCTTCTTCGGCGATCTCCGCAAGGGACGGCTGCGCGACGTGAGTTGGATCACGCCAACCTGCGCCAACTCCGATCACGCCGGGTGCGATTCGAACCACGGTCCGTATTGGGTTGCCTCGCTGGTCAACGCGATCGGCGAATCCAAGTACTGGACTTCAACGGCAATCTTCGTCTTCTGGGACGATCATGGGGGCTGGTACGACCACGTCGGGCCGAAGCTCGTCGATTACGACGGACTGGGGTTCCGTCTTCCGCTGTTGGTCATCTCGCCCTACGCGAAGAAGGGCTACGTTTCGCACGTGCACTACGAGCACGGCAGCATCTTGCGCTTCGTCGAGGATATTTTCGGGCTGGGACGCCTCGCTGACAGCGACGCGCGGGCAAACTCGCCCGAGCGCGATTGCTTCGACTTCTCGCAGCCGCCGCGCAAGTTCGTCCCGATCCATTCCAAGCTCGACGTCGACTACTTCTTGCACGAGCCCCCCGACAACCGGGTGCCCGACAGCCAGTAAAAGCGGCGCGCGCGTTGTAAGAGAGCCAACCGTGATAGAACGGCGGAGCTTTTTGTTCGCACTCGCCGCATCGGGGCTGCCCGGCACGTCCTTGGGCGGCGCCCCTGCTGCAGCATGGGCGCTGGAGCGCGCGCTGGTCCTCAGCGGGGGCGGCGCACGCGGCGCCTACGAGGGCGGAGTCGTCGGCGCGCTGGCAGCCGCCGCCGGCGTCGCCGACCGTTCGCCGCTTCCGCCTTACGAAGTCGTCTGCGGAACGTCGATCGGCGCGCTCAACGGCTGGTTCGTTGCGACCGGCCGGTATACCGAGCTGCGCAAGCTCTGGTACGGGATCAGCGGCGAGAAGCTCATTGCGCTGAAACGGCAGTACGCCGCGCTGACCGACCCACAGAGCGGACTGTTGAACCGCGCGGCCTCGGCGGTCTCACTCGTCTGGCTCACGCGCAATCAAAACGGGCTGCTCAAGAGCGAGCCGGTCTTTGAATGGATTGCGCGCAACATCGATCCCGACGTGCCGCTTCTTATTCCGTTGATCTGGGCGGTGACCAATCTCTCGCAGCAGCGTCCCGAGTACTTCTTTCTGCGTCCGAAAACGGCGAGCGCCGACCTTTCCGCGCGAATCGAGCGGGCTTTGAAGCTTTCGCTAGGTCCGCAGACCATCGTGCGGGAGGCCACGCCCGACCTGTTGCATCGCGCGATCTTCGCTTCGGCGGCGGTTCCGATCGTATTCGATCCGGTCCTAATGCCGGGTCCTGACGGAGCGGCCAATGCGTACTGCGACGGCGGAGTGGCCAGTAACTCTCCGGTCGGAATCGCGCACGCGGTCGCCAGCGCGGCCGACGTCGTCTTGTTGAGCCCGCCGTTCGAGCCGCAAGCCGGCTACGGCGACGCGGTAGAGGTAGCCTACGCGGCGTTCGGAACAGCGCAGCGCAAAATCCTCGAGGTGGAGATGCGCGACGCGTACTTCCAATCGCTGGGGAGGCGGGCGTTCGATCGCCTCTCACCGCGCGATCTGGCCGGCGCGGCGCGCGGGAACGCGGCGCTTGCGACCTTCATGCGCAGCGTGCCCGAAACGGAATTACGATATCTCCGGCCGCTCAAAGCGCTTCCGTTAAGCCTCATGGCTTTCGATGACGAGGCGGCCATCGGGCGGGCCTACCAAATCGGTTGGGAAGATGCGGCGCACGGCTTCATACCCTATGATTGGACGACGTTCGCGCTCTGAGCGCCGCGGCGCTGGGCGAAAGATTCCTCTCGCGCGCCGTGGGTAACGGGTGCCCGCCAAGGGAAAACAACCAAGGTTACGAGCCAGTGCCCCGTAGATTCCGCTAGATCCCTTCCCAATTGCAAAGTTGGCCAAGCGGCTATCCTTGAGCGCACTTTGGTACTAGTATATTCGTACTACAGTAATCGTTTCTGATTCCGAGCGCCTAGGGCGCTGGAAAGGGCCCTTCGACAATGCCTAAGACGATCGTCACCGTCTCGCTCGCACTCTTCGCGCTCAAGCTTAGCCGGCTGCGCCGGAGGCAGCCTTCCCGGTGGCTCCGCTATGCCGCTCACGAGCCAAGGCTCCCATCTGCGGCCGGCGTTCGGCTTAGTTCGCGGCGGTCTTCCGCGACACAAGCACAGGCTCCATTCGACGGATTCGGTCGGCGGCGGCCTCCCGAACCAGTTCACTATAAGCAGCCCGGGCGGCTAGCCCGCCTCAACCGCCCGGCGGGCATCTGCCACGACTGAAGACAATTGTCGAAGGCTAGTACATAGGTACCATAGAAAAGGCGAGATTCGGTTGCCTGCCGCCGGATGTTGCACCATGCTTACTACGATCGGATCGAATAGCGCTACGTTGGAGAGCCACGAATTCGAAAAGGCCCTGAAGGCCGCCGATTTCGAGCGTTGCCACGAGCTCATCGACTCCAGCGAAACCCTCGAGGGCGTACTATCCGCCGCTCGTCTTGCCTTGCGCGAACGGCGTCACGTCGACGTCATCGGTGCGCTTTCGGAATTTCCGAAGGCGCCGGCACGCAAGCGCGTCGCTCGCGACGTGCTCCTCGGCGCTGCGCTGGGTTCGACGCGAGACTACGTTGCCGGGCGCCGTCTTATTGACCGGGCCCTAGGCGAGCTTCGGCCCGGTGATCCGCTTTACGACGAAGCGCACTATTACAAGGGCGCTATCGCGTGGATGCGGCACGAGCATCGTGAGGCCGAAGAGGCCGTTCTTGCGCAGTTGAGTTCGAGCGACCCAAATAACCGCGCTCGCGCACACATCGTCCTCTCGTGGATCGCGTTGCGTCGAGGTGACGTGCTGCTTCAGGTCGAGGAGCTGCAGAAGGCTCTCGACGAGATCGACGGCGCGGACGAGCCGGACGAGTATTTTCGAGCCAACGCGCTCTTTACGCTCGCACTCTTGTGCCGCGAGCTGCCGCTGCACGACGTCTCCGAGCGCGTGCGCAGCACGTACAATGCGCTGCCTTGGACGTCCGGGCTCCAGCTCGAGTACTTCCAGATCACCCGCTTCCTCGCCGCGGTCGACGAACTCGAAGGGAACGAGTTGGCCGCTTTCGGCGGCTTCAAGATGGCCGCCCGGCTGGCACCTTCGGAGCATTGGAGCGTGCTCTGCTTTCTCGACCGGGCGTTGCTGGCGAAGAACACCGGTGAGCCGGCCTTTGCGGCCGAGCAGTTGCAAGAGGCGCACGAGATCGCCGAAAGCCTGTCGTGGAACGATGCCAGCGGTGAGGAGCGCTCTGCGCTGCTCGTCTTAGCCGAGCTCTTCGCACATGAGGACGCGGCGGTCGCCGAACGATATCTCTGGCGCTTCCGCTCGCTCTCGGCCTCGGTGATCCCGATGCTTTCGTATGGAACCGACCCCCGCGTGCGCGGCTTCGAAGCCTACTCTCAAGGGGTTACCTGGATGCGCCTGGGTGACGCCGAGCAGGGTAAGGCCGCCCTGACCGAAGCGTGGGGAATTTTCGAAGATTTCAATTACGCGTGGCGCGCTGCGCTCTGCGCCATCTGCCTCTATGAGGTCACGCGCGACCGGCGCTGGGTCGAACGCGCGGCCGGCAAGATCGCCCCATGGCCGCGCAGCTGGATCGCGCGCCGCACAACCGAGGCCGGCCGCACGGCGGCACTTCCGCTCGAAAGAATTCCACCCGCGCGGCGTGAGGTGCTCGAGCTCGTCCGCGCGGGCCGGCGAAACTCCGAGATCGCGAAGGTCTTGGGTCGCAGTCCGCACACGGTGCGCAACCAACTGGCGCAGCTCTTCCAAACGTTCAACGTGAAGAGTCGCGCGGAGTTGGTGGCGCTGCTCTCCCAGCCGGTCGTCGAGTTGCGAAACCTTCGGTAGGACGCGTCCTCGTCAGGCGATCCCGATCCGGTACGCGCGCGCAGCGGGCCGTATGCGTCAGCTCGTTAACGCGGGCAGATCCCACAAGAGCGCTTCGCCGGTACCCTGCAGCGTCAACTCGTCCAGTCCCGCGATGCGAATTGCGTCGCCGGATTGCAGCTCCGCCGAGTCGCGGCTGGTGCCGGACGTTCCGGCGGCCGCCACGTTGCCATCGGCAAGGAAGAGAAAGCCCAAGCGATTCGGCTGGAACGCGTGCGTCACCGACGCGTCGTCGAGTTTGGTGACCAGGAACGTCGCATCGCGCGTAAGCCGAACCGGCGCCGCAACGGGCGCTTCTCCCGAGGCAATGGCCAGCCAACGATTGAGGCGCTCCGCGACGGCGAAGCTCTGCTGGCCGTACGACGGCGCGACGCCGAGTTTGGAGGGCAGCACCCACATCTGGACGAGATGAAGCGGCGCGCTCGCCGAGTGGTTGAACTCCGAATGCCGCACGCCCGTCCCGGCGCTCATATACTGCACGTCGCCGGGGCCGACCACCCCGCGATTCCCCATACTGTCCCGATGCTCCAACTCGCCGGCAAGAACGTAGGTAACGATCTCCATATCGCGATGCGGATGCAACCCGAACCCCTGTCCCGGCGCGACGCGGTCGTCGTTGAGCACGCGTAGCGGCCCCCAGTGCTCGTTAGTGGGATCGTAGTACTCGGCGAAACTGAAGGAGTGATACGTTTGGAGCCAGCCGTGATCGAAGTAGGCGCGATCGGCAGACTTTTGGACGCGGAAGACCGACGTGCTGACCGTCATTGATTCGAGCAACTACGGACCGGCGCGCGCGGCCACCTTCTGCGGCGGGAGTGTCCCAGATGGCCGTCTAACGCCTTGCGCGAGGAGGGCTGCCCGTGGTTAGAGGGTCTCGCACCTGCGTCGTACCGCTCGCTTCCGCCTGCGTTCTTGCGGTCGTGCTGGCCGGCGTGCCTGCCCGAGCCGCCATCGACATGTATATCGGCGCGCGTACCGTCGTCCCGAATCAATCCGTTGGCGCCTGCAGCTTGAAAGCGAAGAACGCGTTGAACGCGGTGCTCCAAGGTGCGGTCGAAGCCGGCGAGACAAATCAGTGGCAAGCCTACGGTCCCCCCGATAGCTCGGGACACTCCACCGCCGGTGCGGCAATTCATTGCTATCCGACCGACAACGGTTACGTCGTGACGTTCACGTGTGCGGTCGAGACGCCGCCGAATCCCGATAGCGCCAGCGCGCTCTGCGCGAAGCTCACCACGGCGTTCGGCAGTTGAGCACGGTGCTCTCGCGATTGCGCAGCCGCTCGTCGATCTTTACCGGCGTTTTGCTCGTGAGCGTCCTGCTCTGCAGCGTCGCCGTGCCGGCAGCCGTGCAGATGTCGACCGGACTCCGCTTCGTTTCACCGGACGGTTCGGCCGGCGACTGCAGCGCAAAAGCGAAGGCCGCATTGAACGCTTTTCTGGAGGGTGCTACCGAATCGACGCCGGGCAACGGCGAATGGGTCGCAACGGGACCACCAGGCGCGGCGATCGGCGCGCACAGCTCCGCCGCCACCGTGCGATGCTTCGGGCTGAGCAAGGGTTACGTCGTCACGTTTACTTGTGCCGTGCAGATTCCGGGCAGTCCCTACTCAGCCGACGCGCTCTGTCTCGATATCGAACACCATTTCACCGGCAAGCCGATCACTGCGCTGCCTACGCCGCCGACGCCGACTCCGGTGCCAACCGGCTGCAGCGCGGTGAACCTCCTCGGCACGTGGGTCGACGACAATAAACCCGGTCACACGCTCGAGATGGATATCAGCGGCAATATCACCGATAACGAAGGCGTCTCAGGAAACTGGGGCCTCAACGGCAAGAGCGTCGCACTAACCTACTACGGAAACCACACGTTGACGCTCTCCGCCGACGGGAAGCACATCACCGGCGAGGGCCTCAGCTTTACGCGGAAGTGCTAGATCAGCAAAGCTTCGGCGACCGCGCGTTCCTCGTTCCAGGCGCAGCCTTCGCCGCTCAGCGTTTCCAGTTCGCGTCCGCCGAGAACTTCTCGTAACGCACTAAGGCTTCTCTCGTACTCTTGCCGCTCCGTGTATTCGCGCCGCGCCTCGAGCGCGGTAACGCGAGCATCGATGTAGGCCAAGAGACGCGCTGCACGCCGGCGGCCTTCGTCGGCGCGTTGCGGATCTTGGGCCTCTCGCAGGGCCGCGATCGCCGCGAGGCGCTGCAGCGCCCAGAGGACGAAGACCTCGTAATGCGTGCCACGGCCCCGCACGAGCGCTTCGCGAGCGCGCGACCGCGCCTCGTCGTAGCGTTCCAGCACGGTCAAATAGGCGGCCATGTTGCCGAGGAGGAGCGCGACGCGCATGACGTTTGCGGCGCGCACGCCGCTCAACGCCTGAGTTGCTAGCCGCAACGCCGCTTCGGGGTCTCCACCCCGAAACTCGGCCTCGGCGAGATTAATCGCGGCCGCACCGCCCTGCCGCTCGGCGCCGGTCGCTTCAAAAATCGCCAGCGCGTCGCGGTAGAAGTGCCGTGCGCCGGTGATGTCCCCGACGGCGCTGCGCGCGACCCCGAGGCTGTCGAGAACCGCTCCCATGAGTTTCTGCGCGCCGCGTTTGCGAAAGGCCTCGAGCGCCTCACCGAGGAGCGCCTCGCCTTCCTCGATCCGTCCCATCATCACGAGCGCCGAGCCCATATAGCGTTGCGCGCTTGCTATACCCGCAGGGTCGTCGAGCTCGTGGTAGCGTTCCAAGGCGCGCTCGGCTGCGGAGTAGCTGGTGACGTGCCGGCCGAGCACCGCGTCGAGCGAAGCGTAGCTCAAGTCGAGGCGAGCTGCCGTCGCTATGGGCGTCGTAGCATCGATGCTTTCGAGCGCGAGCGCGACCCAGCGCCGGCCCTCGGCGGCAGCGGGAAAGGCCCAGACTCGGCCCAGCGTGCTGGCCATCCGCTGCCCGAGCGCGACGTCTTGGCGCGCCTTCAACGACCACTCCAGCGCTGCGCGCCAATTCTCCAGCTCTGGCTCGGCGCGAGCAAACCAGTCACGATCGGGCGCAACTTCCCAAACCTCTTCGAAGTGATCCGCCAGTTGCGCGAAGGCGACGGCGTGCGCGCGCACGACCGCGTCGTACTCGCCGGCCTCGACCAGCTTTTCGCGCGCGTACTGGCGCGTCGACTCCAGGAGGCGATAGCGTTCGTCGCCGC
The DNA here is from genome assembly GCA_963739845.1 of Vulcanimicrobiota bacterium. Classification (GTDB taxonomy): domain Bacteria; phylum Vulcanimicrobiota; class Vulcanimicrobiia; order Vulcanimicrobiales; family Vulcanimicrobiaceae; genus Cybelea. Next base: position 2,007,497 of record CAVUBQ010000002.1, read on the forward strand.
TCGGGTCGGTCTGAACCAGAGATTTGTCGACGAGCGACGAGAGCAGATCGAGCAGCGCGATCTCGTCCATCCCTTCCCCGCATACGGCAACGGCGGTTTCGAGCGTAAATCCGCCGGCAAAGATCGAGAGTCTTCGGAAGAGTGCGCGCTCCGGCTCGGCGAGCAAGTCGTAGCTCCAGTCAATGAGCGCGCGCATCGTCTGGTGACGCGGCAGCGCGCTGCGATCGCCTCCGGTGAGGACCCGGAAGCGTTCGTCGAGGCGTTGCGCCAATTGCTGCGGCGAGAGCAGCTTCGCGCGTGCGGCCGCGAGCTCGATTGCGAGTGGGATGCCGTCCAAGCGCCGGCATATCTCGATGACGAACGGCACGTTCTCGTTGGTGAGGGCGAAGCGCGAATCGGAGGCCAGAGCGCGGTCGGTAAAGAGCGCGACGGCACCAAAGGACTGCGCCTGATCCACGCTCATCTCGCCGGACGTGGGCACGGCGAGCGACGGAAGTGGATAGGCCTGTTCGCCGGCGACGTTCAACCCTTCTCGGCTCGTGGCCAGGACTCTCGCGTTCGGGCAGGCTCGCAAAATCGCCGTGCAGACGCGACGAGCCTCGTCGATCAAGTGCTCGCAGTTATCGAGAACGAGCAGCACGTTGCGCCGAGCGAGATGTTCCAGAATCGTGTCGAGCAAGGGCCGATTCGGACCCTCGCGCACGCCGAGCGCGTTGGCCATCTCCGCCATTACCAGCGATTCATCGGAGATACCGGCGAGCTCGACCATCCACACGCCGTCACCGAAACGCTCGAGCATCTCAGCGCCGGCCTGAATTGCACAGCGCGTCTTGCCCGCTCCGCCGGTACCTACGAGCGTCACCAAGCGCCCCTTGCGCAGGAGCCGCTTGATCTCGGCGACGTCGTCTTCCCGCCCAACAAACGAAGTGAGCTGAGCAGGGAGATTGTTCGGAAGCTCGTCGAGGGAGCGCAGCGCGGGAAAGCTCTCGGCAATATCCGGCGCCGTAAGCTGATAGACGCGTTCCGGCCAAGCCAGATCTTTGAGCCTGCGTTCGCCGAGATCCCGCAGCGTGCTCGCGAGCGGCATTTCGCCATGCACGAGATCGGCTGTCGTGCCGGAGAGCAGCACCTGTCTGCCATGGCCGATCGAGAGAAGCCTTGCAACGCGGTTGACGGCGGGGCCGAAGTAATCGCCATCGCGTTCGTGCGCGGTTCCGGTGTGCAAGGCTATGCGCACCGGCATACCGTCGACGGCCCGGAAATCTGCCGTCTGCAGCGCGCGCTGTGCGGCGAGCGCCGCCGCGACCGCGTCGGGTGCGGTCGCAAAGACCGCGCAGAACGCGTCGCCAATGGTCTTGAAAACGTACCCTTCGTTGGCCTCGATCGCGGCCTTCATCAAGGCGTCGTGCCGCTCAAGCGCGGCCGCCATCGCGCTACGATCTCGCTCCCACCGCTTCGTGCTGCCCTCGATATCCGAGAACAAGAACGTGACGGTACCGCTCGGAAGAGCGGAGGCCGAGGGCATAGGCGCTTACGGGTACGAGTGCACGCAGGACTCGGTCTGGTCGCTCAGCATCGGTTGCGAGGTGTACCGAACGTTTCCGAACGGATCGTTCTTGATGTTCACAAAGGCGCAAGCATCGGCGATCTCCCCCTGAACGCCGTTCCATCCGGTGAATGGCTGCGGGTCGGTGGCCATCTCGCCGTACTCGTGTCCGGCCATGATCGTCACACCTTCGTCCTTTGCACTCTCGCCCGCCGGCGGCTTGATATAGTTCGCACCGCACGGATGTCCGGCATCGGGAATGTAAGGAAGGTTTGCGTAAGGGACGATGTTCCCACTGCCGCTGGCGGTGCTGTGATACGAGCACCAGTGCGAGCCGAATCCGACCGCACTGTGGCCGCGTGCCGTAGCGACAATGTACATTCCATTGGGGTCATATCCAAAGTGTGCGGCCGCCTTGAGCGCCTCAGAAGCAACCTGTGAGTCGCTCGGCTTCTTGGGGATCGCGGAATCGTCTTCCCAACTGCCGCCAAACTGCTTGGGATGATTCGTGATGTACGCCTTTTGGCTCTGAACGATCTGGTAGTACTGCGTGTAGATATTGTTGTGGCTGCTACCGCCCATCGCTTTCGTGTAGGCGATCAGCAGCTTTGCCATGCCGTCGGGGTCGCCATATTTCTTGTAACCCCAGAAGACGACGTAGACCTTCGGCTTGACGAGGGCGGGCCCGCCGCCATAGGTCACGAATATGTCGGGCTCAACGCGCCCCGTCGGCTGCTCAGCGGTGAGCGCGTAATGCGGGCGATGGTAGAGAAAACCGCCGCCGTCGATCCATTTCGAACTCGCCGACGCCGTCGTCGCGGGGGCAAGGCCTCCGCTGCTCGAGCAACCCGACAAAGCGAGCGCTAGAGCCAAACCAAACATCGCTCCAATGGCTGGGAGCCTATACATCTGCAGCACCTCCGGTGGCGTTGATGTTAAACGGGCCGCGCGCCGTCCCTGCGCTAGCCTGCGCAGGAGGCCTATTTAGCGATACGAAGCGGCCTGGGTGAGCGCTCTCGCGGTCGTCTTCCTCGCGATCATTCTTCTGGTCGCGATAGCGAATCGGATCAACGTCGCCTATCCGATCGTGCTCGTGCTCGGCGGGATGGCGATCGGCTTCATTCCCGGCGTTCCGACGACGCCGTTGCCGCCAGAGCTCGTCTTGGTCGTGTTTTTGCCTCCGCTGCTCTATTGGGAGAGCGTAACCGCGCCGACCAGCGAGTTCAGGTCGAACGCACTCTGGATATTTCAAATGGCTTTCGGCTTGGTCGTGCTCACGACGCTCGCCGTCGCGGCGGTCGTTCACGCAATCGTTCCAGGTATGACCTGGGGCGTCGCGTTCGTCTTGGGTGCGATCGTGTCGTCAACCGACGAGGTCGCGTTCGCAGCCATCGCCGATCGGCTCAACGTGCCGCGCCATATCATCGGTACGATCGAAGGCGAGAGCCTGGTCAACGATGCGACGTCGCTAATCTTGTACGGCGTCGGCATCGCGGCCGTCGTCGGCGCGGCGTTCTCGCTGACCCACGCCGATCGGAGCGCTCGCGCTCTCGCTCGTCGAGTCGACGGCGATCGGACTCGCGGCGGCGGGTATCGCGGTCATTGCCTGGCGCAACATCAGGGACAACACCTTGCAGGCGCTCATCTCGGTAGTAACCCCGTTCGTTGCTTATCTTCCCGCTTATCATATCGGCGCGTCGGGCGTGCTGGCGACCGTGATCGCGGGGCTGGTGGTCAGCCGCTTCGCGCCATCGGTGATGCTGCCGCGTACCCGCGAGACCCTCTTGGGCTTTTGGGTGACGGTCGTCTTCTTACTGAATGCGTTTATATTTGTCCAGGTCGGGATCAACTTCCATCGCATCGTCTTAGCGCTTCACGAGTACACCGCAGTGCAGTTGATTTGGTGGGGCGTTGCCGTTGCGGCAGCGTGCATTCTCGTGCGCTTGGGGTGGACGTTCGCGCAAGGGCTGATCCCGGCGACCAACGAGCCCGAGCACGTGGAAGGGAGAGCGGATTGGTCGCACGTCGCCGTTCTGGGTTGGACCGGCATGCGCGGCGGCGTCTCGCTCGCAGCCGCGCTGGCGATTCCGCTCGCGACCGCGGCCGGCCCTTTTCCGTTTCGCGACCTGCTGATCTTCATCACGTTCGTCGTCCTGCTCGCGACCCTAGTCGGTCAAGGCGGAACGCTACCCTATCTCATCAGGAAGCTTGGGGTAAAAGACGACGGCGCGGCGGTGCGCGAGGAACGGATCGCGCTGGCCGCAACCGCGCGCTCCGCGATCGAACGGCTCGACCAGCTCGAGCGTCAAGGACGCATCGCACCCGATGTGCTCCAGCTCCATCGCCGGCGGCTCGAGGCTCGTTTTGCGGAGTTTAGTCCGGCCGAGAGCGACGAAGGGTCGGCCCACGTGACCTGGCAGTTTCGTGAGGCCCAGCTCGAGCTCATCGAAGCTCAGAGAAGCGAGCTGATTAAGCTCCGCAGCGAAGGCAAGATCGATAACACGGTGCTGCGGCGCTTGCAGCGCGTGCTCGACCTGCAAACGGTCGAGATGCAGCTTTTGAGCACGACCGGGCATTCCGAGCTCGAGGAGTAGAGGGGCAGCCGACGCCCGGCAAGGAGTTGGAGAACCGGCGCGTAAAAAGCCGCCGCCATGGAAACGACGATCGTAGCAAGCACATTCGAAACGCAAGTTCGCTCGCTGGTAGAGAAGCGGCATCTGCTCGGCCACCCGTTTTATGTGGCGTGGTCGAGGGGCGAGCTCACGCTCGATCAGCTGCGGCAGTACGCGGGGCAGTACTGGCATCACGTGCTGGCCGAGCCTACGTATCTGAGCGCCGTTCACTCGAACACGCCGCACTTTGCCAGCGATGGGACGTGCGACCTCGGCCCACGGCAGACGATCTTGCAGAACTTAGTCGACGAGGAGGCCGGACCGAACAACCATCCGGTGCTGTGGAAGCGGTTCGCAAACGCGCTGGGCCTCTCCGACGAGGATCTCGCCGCGACTGCGCCGATGCCGGAGACGCAAAGACTGATCGAGACGTTTACCGACCTTTGCCGGAACCGCCCATACTACGCAGGACTGGCGGCGCTGCACGCATTCGAGTCGCAAGTGCCGGCGATCGCCGCCGTAAAGATCGAGGGGCTGCGCCGCTTCTACGGCCTGACCGATCCCGACGACGTGGCGTTCTTCTCGGTGCACCGGGAGGCCGACGTCGTGCACTCCGCCGCCGAGTGGGGCCTCATCGAGCAGGCGGCCGATTCACCCGAGCGCCGCGAAGCGGTATTGACCGCCACGAGCCGGGCGTGCGAAGCACTCTGGAGCTTCTTAGACGGCGCCTATCGCTAGCGTTCGATCCGGTGTTGCGCGACGCTGCGATCGGGGCGGGCGATCGCCTCGTAGACGGCGCCGATTCCGACGATGAGCGCCATCACCAAGAGCGTCACCCATCCGTAGTTGAAGATCGCGCGCCCGCTGGAGAGCTCGCTCGGCCAGACGATGTTGATCAGCATGAGCAGGAGATAGGCGGCGCCGGCGATCGTAATCGGCATGCCCCACGCGCCGAGCGTAAAGACGCCCCGCGGCCGCCATCCGCGGCGGCGCGCGAGCAGCGCGCCGAAGACCGTGAGGAAGAAGGCGAGATAGATGCCCGACGTCGAGAAGGAGACCAGCGCGTACAGGGCGTTGACGTGCGCCGGATAGTCGAACCATAAGACACGGACCGGCCTGCTCGGATTGATCAGCACCAAGAGGAGGAAGAGAAACGGGATGATCGTCCCGGCCAGAATTGCGTTGGCCGGCGTGCGATGGCGCGGCGAGATCGCCTTAAGCTTATCGCTTAACGGAAGCGCTCCGTCGCGCGCGAGCGCAAAGGCGACGCGTGCTCCGGCGCCTTGAACGGCGGTGCCGCAGCTAAAGAACGCGACGATGACCATCACCAGGAAGAAATCTTGAAGCCACGCCGGCAGCACCGAGAGAATCGTGTTGATTCCGCCGTTCACGACGCCGGCTATGCCGGCCGCAGGCGTCGCCAGCAGCAGTCCCAGTACCAAGACGAATGACGCGATCCCGCCGTAGAGCAGGGCGTTTCGCATCGCCTTGGGCACTTGGCGCTGCGCCTCGATCGTCTCTTCGGAGATGTCGCCCGCGGACTCGAATCCGAAGAAGATGTAGACGTTGGCCAGAATCGCGACGAGCGCGGCGCCCGTCCACCAGTTGCCGCCGAAGTTGAGGCTCAGCGGATTGCTCTTGAGGTGCTCGACGCCTTGCGTTGAGAAGATGAAGCCGAAGCCCTGGTGGAACCCGTAGATCGCCAGCGCGATAAAGACGCCGAAGGTGCCGATCGTCTCAACGTAGACGCCGAATCGCGCGACGTGTCCCATGATCTTCGCGCCGATCCAGTTCAAGATGGCCGAAAGAACGATGATGCTGCCGGCGATCGCGAAGATCGTAAGATGGTTGGCCGGATCGAGGTGCGTCCGCAACCAGATGTTGGCAAGCGAGGTCACGTAGCCAACGGCGCCTGAGTCGACCGAAGCGACCGTGGCCAGAAGGGCGAAGCCGTAAATCCATCCGATGAACCAGCCATAGCGCGGCCCGACGCTGTACTTTCCGTATTGATAGAGCGCGCCCGAGAGCGGATACTCGCTCGAGAGCTCACCGAATACCAGCGCCACCAGCATCATGAAGCCGACCACGACCGGAATCGTCCAGAGATAGCGCGGTCCACCCGTTCCAAGCCCGAGCGTGTAGAGCGAGTAGATGCCGACGACCGGACTTAGATAGCTGAACGCGACCGAGAAGTTGTCGAAGAGCGAGAGAACGCGCGAGAGCTCTTGGCGGTAACCGAGTGCGGCGAGCCGATCGCCCTCGCTCGTGCTTGCGGCGCCGTCGCGCAACGTCGCGCCATTTAGCCCCACGAATGCGGGGGAAACTCGTCCCACGAAAAAAAGGTTCCGGCGTGGGGCGCGCGCTCCCTGGCAATGGGTCTAAGGAGGAGATCGTAAACGTGACCGAACCACTCGATCGACGCACCTTTCTCGTGAGCAGCGGCGCGGCCGCTGCGGCGCTCGCGGCGACAACTCCGGCTCCGGCTCAGAGCGACGGCGGCGCGGTCTTCCTGTCGACTTGGGATTGGGGCATCGAGGCGAATGCGCGTGCTGCCGAGATTCTCGCCGGCGGCGGCTCGCTGCTCGACGCAATCGAGAAAGGGATCAACGTTGCCGAGGACGACCCGAAGGTCGACACCGTCGGCTACGGCGGTCTGCCGAACGCTCAGGGCGAGGTCGAGCTCGACGCCGGGATTATGGATGGAAACGCGCACCGCGCGGGATCGGTCTGCAACCTGCACAAGATCAAGAATCCGATCTCGGTTGCGCGGCTGGTGATGGAGAAGACGCGTCACACCACGATGGCCGGAGAAGGCGCGCTGCAGTTTGCGATCGAGATGGGATTCAAGCCGCAACAGCTGCTCACGCCGCACAGCTTGGAAGAGTGGCTGAAGTGGAAGAACACGCCGAATCACGAGACGTTCTGGATCGACCGGGATCATCACGACACGATCGGCATGGTCGGGATCGACGGCAAAGGTGCGGTCGTCGCAGGCTGTTCGACCAGCGGGCTGGCGTGGAAGATTCCCGGGCGGGTCGCCGACTCGCCGCTGGTTGGCTGCGGGTACTACGCCGACGCCTCCGTGGGCGCAGCTTCGGCAACGGGCGACGGCGACGTGATGGCAAACTACTGCACTTCGATCTACATCGTGCAACGGATGGCTGCGGGCATGCACCCCCAAGAGGCGTGCAACGATTTGATGCGCTTGATGACGAAGACCGCGCCGAATCTCCACGATGACATGTATTGCGTGATCGCGATCAACACGAACGGCGAGATCGGAGCGGTGTCGATGAACTCGAAGCAATCGCTGCAGTACGCACTCTGGCGCAACGGCAAGGGCGCGCTGCACGACGCGCCGGCATTCCTAGGCTGAGTCGCTACCGGACGAGCTCGTCGAACTCTCGCTCGATCCCTCGCCACGCGGTCCAGAAGCGTTCGTCACCGGGCGTAAGGCGGTCGGTGGCGAGATCGTAAAGGCGAAGGTACGCGTCGCGCGTTAGGGTTGCAAGCGCAGTTCCGGCGTCGAGATCCTTGGGCGCGAAGCTGGTGTGGCGAAGTCCGGAATCGAGAAAGTCTGCGGCGAAGCGGTCGATTTCAGCGGTCGTTGCTTGATTGCGGGCGTTGATTTCTAGAGCTGTTGCGACTCGCTCGAGCTGTCCGCGCGGATCGAGCATCAGCAGGTCGTAGTCTACAACGACGAGCGGCGCCGAGGCGATCTCGCGCAGGAACGGCACGCTGTAAACCAGCCACAGGCGCTGCGCCGTCGCCGCGTCCATCTGCTGACGGGCAAAGAGCGACGCCTCGACGCTGCGCGGGTTTCGAATCGCGACGAGATAAGAGCCGGCAACGCCGGAATCGTGCAGGACGCGGCGCCAAAATGGCAGCACGCGCAGCGTGCGCGGGTCCTTGAAGCCCCACATCGGTTGCGAGGTAAACGCACGTTCGATATATTTTCGGGCCTGACGGCGAAGGGCCCACGTTCGCCAGCTTTCGAGTTGGCGTCGATCGATCGGCGAGACGTCGTCCCAGGTGATGCGCAGACGTTTGAGCACGCGTTCGTTGAGCTCGACGATGCCTCGGTCTTCCCAGTATCCCGTTGGGTTCTCGGGCTGAGCATCGAGAAAGTCGTTGCCCAAGTAGACCGATAGGGCCGCGAGGCCGCGGGCAATGGCGCTCGTGCCGCTACGGTGCATTCCAAGAACGAGCACGGCGCGGGACTCCATCATTCATTCTTTCTTCAGAAGTCATCGGTACGCTTTCTGCAGAAGTGAGCTCGATGGAGGCGCGACATGGCTAAAGCAGGGCATTCCGTTACTCGCCGAACTTTTTTGGGAGGTGTCGTCATCCTGCCCGCACTGGCGGGCCTGCTGACCACCGGAGCCTCGGCCGATGGATCGAAGGCTTCCCAAGCGTCGATGCGTTATCAATCATCGCCCAACGGCGACAAGCATTGCTCGCTCTGTAAGTTTTTTGTCCCAGGACAGGATGCCAACGCAAACGGCAGCTGTCAAATCGTCGACGGATCGATCTCGCCGAACGGTTACTGCATGGCCTACGCGGCCAAGTAGACCTCACTGCTCGCCTGGTTCACTCTTGCGCGGCCCGCATGCCGCGCTTAAGATATGCCTATGGTTGAAGCGACACTCGACGGAATGGTGCGGCTCGAGGGCGGGACGTTCCACATGGGATCCGATCATTTCTATCCCGAGGAGGCGCCGGTCCGCGAGGTTGCCGTTGGCGGCTTCTGGATCGATGAACTGACCGTTACCAACGCAGAGTTCGCAAAGTTCGTTCGCAAGACCGGATACGTGACGGTTGCGCAACGGCCGCTGGATCCCAACGAGTATCCCGGTGCGCCCGCTGAAAACTTGGTCCCCGGTGCGCTCGTCTTTCACATGACGCCGGGCCCGGTTAATCTGCAGGATTATCGCCAGTGGTGGTCGTGGGTTCCAGGCGCGTGTTGGAAGCATCCCGACGGGCCTGGAAGCTCGATCGATTCGCGACCCGACCATCCGGTCGTGCACGTCGCCTACGAAGACGCGCAAGCCTATGCGACCTGGGCCGGCAAACGACTTCCGACCGAAGCCGAGTGGGAGTTCGCAGCGCGCGGCGGCCTCGAGGGAAAAGATTTTATCTGGGGCGACGAGATGGAACCGGGCGGAAAACCTGCCGCCAACACGTGGCAGGGGCAGTTCCCGTGGAAAAGCACGGCGCGCAGCGGTCCGCGCACGATGCCGGTGGGCGCCTTCGCGCCGAACGGATTCGGTCTGTACGATATGGCCGGCAACGTCTGGGAGTGGACCGCCGATTGGTACGTTACCGATCGCGCCGGCGTCGACTCCCCGTGCTGCGCCGGCGACGCGCGCGAGCGGAGCTACGATCCCTGTCAGCCTGAGGTTCGCATTCCGCGTAAAGTGCTCAAAGGCGGATCGTTTTTATGCTCGCCCAGCTACTGTCTACGTTTTCGACCTGCGGCCCGCTCTCCTCAGGCGATCGATACCGGGATGTCGCACGTCGGCTTCCGCTGCGTGCGGGATTAGCCCGACGGCGGTTCGAAGCGGTTCTCGAGGATGAATCCCGAGAAGCTCGTCGCGGTGGTCATGCTGGTTTCGCTCACGTTCGGCGCGGGACTGCAGGTCGATCGCGAGCACCTGATCGTGGTTCTGAAGGATGGCTGGCTGCTCGTTCGCGCGCTGCTCGCAAACTTCGTCATCGTTCCGATCTTGGGCCTACTTCTCGCGAACGCGTTCGCGCTGCCGGGGCCGGTTAGAACCGGCTTCCTCCTGATGGCGATCGCGCCCGGGGTGCCGCTGGTTCTCAGTTCGGTCAGGAAGCGCGGTGGCAGCCTCGGCCTGGCTGTGGCACTCGAGGTGCTTTTGCCGCTGATCTCGATCGTTACGGTGCCGCTCACGATAGCCCTCGTGCTGCCCGAGGTCCTGCAAGTCGGACCTCCCCTTTGGAAGGTTCGTCGTCACGCTGGTTCTCTTTCAGCTCGTCCCGCTCCTGATCGGGATGATCGTTGGAGATCGCGCTCCCAATCTCGCCGCAAAGCTCGAGCGGCCGGCTCAAGTCGTCTTTTTCATCGCGCTCCTCGCGCTTCTCGCCATGCTCGGCCCGAAGTTCATGAGCGGCGTGGTCGCGGTCTACGGCTCGCGAGGCATGCTCGCCATGGCCAGCCTCGTGATCTTGTCGCTGTTGACCGGGTACGTTCTGGGCGGCCCAGTCGTCGCTAAGCGGCGCATCCTGAGCATCGGCACCGCGCTGCGCAATATCGGCCTTGCGACCTTGGTTGCGACGACCGCGTTTCCAGGCACGAAGGTTGCCGACACCGTTGTCACCTATCTATTGATTCAAGCGGTCTTGGTGACGATCGTCGGGATATATTTCGCGCGGACCGCCAAAGAGGCGGGCGCGTGACGCCGCTGATTCTCTCCAAGTTCGGTCTGTGGACGATGGGGACGGCGGACGTCATCTCGCTGATTGCGGCGACGACGAATGCGTTCAACGGCGCGTTGCTCGCGCGGCGCCCCGATCACTACCGGCACTTTACGATCATCGGCATCATCATTCTCGCCTACGCGGGCGGCATCGGCGGCGGCATCGTGCGCGACGTGCTGGTCAACAAGGTTCCGTCGCCGCTGGAGAATCCATGGTACCTGATCGCCTGCTTCGCGGCCGCGGCGGTGGCGCTCGCGATCGACTACTATAGCGAGCTGCGCTTCAAGGACGGCCTCTTTCAGTTTATGACGGCCTTTTCGCTGCCGTGGTACGCGATCGTCGGGGCGCAGGCCGCGCTGCATGCTAATCTCGGCTACATCGCGGCCGTGATCCTCGGCGTCATCGCCACGACGGCGGGGCGCTGGATCATCGATTCGGCCTGTCTGGTCGTTCCCAAGCAGCTCGTGCGCGGCGAGTTCTTCGTAACGGCCGCGGCCTTGACCGTGATCGTCTACCTCGTCTGCACGCAGCAATTGGGCCTCGACGTCATCCCCTCGACCGCCCTCGCGTTCTTTGCCGGGTTCGGATTCCGTCTCACCTCGCAGGCCCTAGGCTGGGAAGAGTGGGAACCATGGGAGCCCGAGGACCTTACCACGGGCGAGAAGGAACGTAAGAGGCTCGCCGAGGGTCTGCACGCGGAGTTCGATCCGGGCGAGAAGTAGCACCACCTAGAAAGAGGAGAGTATGGGCAAGGGCGCCGAGAAAGCGCGCGGGGCGTCGCTGGTAACGCATCGCGAGTTCAAACTTTTGCTGAAGCCGGAGAAGTTTCCAACCCGGCGCGCGGTGCTGGAGTTCAACGAACTGCTAGTCAAGGCCGCAGCCAAGCTGGGCGTCCGCTACGAGCCAGTCGAGTCGCTCGACTCGCAGCTGCGGATCGTTCAGTTCTACGACACGAAGAGCGAGGAGCTGCGCAAGAACAAGCTGATCTTTCGGGTTCGGCAGATTCGGCAGGGCGGCTGGCCGGATGATAGCTGGGAGCTGACCTTCAAGTGCCGCACTCCTGACTACGACAAGGCTGCCGCATTCAACACGGATACGACGATGACGAAACTGCAGACGAAGAAGTTCAAGGAGGAGCTGATTCGCGGCAGTACACCGGGGACGATGACGAGCATCTATTCGAACAACGTGATCGTTGAATATCCGCAGATCGAGGTCGAAGTGCCGCTCTCACGATTGGCGGACGCGTTGCCTCACCTCAAAACGATCGGACTGGACCTCGATCAGACGCTCGAGATCGTCTCCGGTGCGAGGGTCTTCGAGCTGCAGAGCACGCTTGGGAATCTCTTCTTCGGCCACGGCGTCTCCGCTCACGTCACGCTCGCCCTTTGGGCGCGGCCGGTTCCCGACAAGTTCGAGCCGCATGGTTGCGGAGTTCGGCTTCTCGACCCACGTCCTCGGTACGGATAAGGAGAAGTCCTCACAAGAAGCGGCCAACGAGTTCTTTAAAGATCTTCAAGTACCGCTGCGCGATTATCTCGCCGATGGGACGACCAAGACGGCGTTGATCTACGGGGACGAAGCTGAATAAGAGCGCGATCGTTCGCTAAATCGTTCGGGCCTGGGCTCGTCTCGGGAGCCTCAGCGAACGATCCGACCACGGTAGGTGCGATTGCCGTGGTCGGCGCGACCACCGTATACGGCCTTACCTGGCTGGTCATTCTGCTGCTCCCGATGCTCGCGCTCGTGCAGCGTATCGCGGCGTCGATCGGCGCCGCCTCGCACCTGACGCTCCAGCAGGCGATAGCGCGCACCTACGGGCGCCCGGCGGCGCTGGTAGCGCTGGTCGCGGTTGTTGTGATCGGTTTGCTAACGCTGGGAGCCGACGTAAAGGCCGGCGCCGAGGCTCTCGCGTTGATCTGCGGGCTTCCGCTCTACGCATTCGTCTTACCGCTGGTCGTCGTCGCCGGCTGGCTGCTCGCAAGCAACTCCTACGTGCGCATCGAGCGCGTCCTCGCCGCGTTTACCTTGATCTTCCTCTGCTACGTCGCAAGTGCGATCCTGGCGAGGCCGGATTGGGGCGAGGTGGTTCGGGGCCTCGTGCCTCACTTCGAGTTCTCGCAGCCTTTCGTCGCCGGCGCGATCGCGCTGCTTGGGACCACCATAACGAGCTACACGTACTTCTGGGAGTCGATCGAGGTCGCGGAGCGCAAACCGGAGCCCTCGTTACTCGGCGCCGTCAAGACCGACGCGGTCTTCGGGATGCTCGTGGCCGGCTCGAGCTTCGTCTTTATTTTGATCGCCACCGCGGCGACGGCCGGGAAGCATCACCTCCCGGTTCGTACGGCAGCCGACGCCGCAGCGGCGCTCAGACCGCTGGCCGGGGCATGGGATCAGGCGCTCTTCGGCATCGGGCTTCTCGCCTCGGCGGCGATCGCGATTCCGATCATCGCCGCAACCAATGGCTACGCGATCGCCCAGACCTTCGGCCTCAAAGCCGGTCTGAGCTTTAAGCCGCGCGAGGCTCCGGTCTTTTACGGCGTCATCTTCGCTTCCCTGGTGGCCGGCGGCGCGTTCGCATTCCTTCCGGTGCCGACCATGTCGTTACTCTTTTGGGTTTCCGTTGCGGCCGGAATCGCCACGCCGATAACCCTTGCGTTGGCGCTCCTTGTGGCGCGCAACGACGACGTCATGTGCGGCCGGCCGATCAGCGTTCGACTGGCGGCGGCCGGATGGGTCGTGACGGCCGTCGTCGCGCTTGCCGCTGGGACTTTCATCCTCCACTTCGCCTAGCCGCCCTCGAAGGTCGAACGGTTCATCACCGCCTACAATGGCGACATGGACGTAAAGCTCGTCACGCTTTCGGCGGGAATCGAAGCCGTTACCGGCGTCTTGCTGATCGCCGTTCCTTCGTTCGTTGCCGGGCTGCTCTTTGGCGCCGCTCTCCCGCCGATCGGCGAGCCGGTCGCGCGCGTCGCCGGATTCGCGCTGGCCAGTCTCGCGGTCGCCGTATGGCCGAGCGGTCGTGCGGTCAACCGCAATGCGCTGCGCAGCCTCTTCGTTTATAACGCGCTGGCCGCGATACTCTTTGTTTACGTAGGGATCCGCCAGGAGTTCGTCGGGCTGCTCCTCTGGCCGGCGTTCGTTCTCCACGCCATTCTGGCGGTGCTCTTGGCGCGGGCGGCGCGCAGCGTGTGAACATCCGTCCATTCGCCCTGGAGCGCTACTTCGCCGCGCACGAGTTTTCGACGCGCTACCTGCTCTGCTCGAGCGATCCCGAATCGATGACCGTCGGCGAGCTGCTCGCTTTAGAGCCAGGCTCGGAGGAGAAGCTCGCGGCGCTCTGGCTCGGGTACACCGAGTCGCGCGGAGACCCGGCACTGCGGCGCACGATCGCCGCGCTCTACGAACATGGCGACGAAGAGCGCATCCTTGTTCACAGCGGCGCGCAAGAGCCGATCTTTACCTTCATGAACGCAGTGCTTCGGAGCGGAGACCACATCGTCGTGCAGTTTCCCGCCTACCAGTCGCACTACTCGATCGCCGAGTGGATCGGCGCGGACGTAACGCGCTGGCACTCGGATCTGCGACGGGAAGGAGCCCCCGATCCGGACGAGCTCGCGCGCCTGGTCAAACCTACGACGCGCGCGATCGTTCTGAACACGCCTAACAATCCCACCGGTTTCGCCTTTGAGCGCTCGCGTATGGATGCGGTCGTAGCGCTCGCGCGCAAACACGGGCTCTGGCTCTTCTCCGACGAGGTCTACCGCGGCTCGGAGCGCGAGGCCGAGCAGATCCCGGCGGTCTGCGACCTCTACGAACGCGGCGTCTCGCTCGGCGCGATGGCAAAAGCGTACGGTTTAGCCGGGCTTCGCATCGGCTGGATCTCGACGCCGGACCGCGAGCTGGTCGAACGGATCGCGGTGATGAAAGACTATCTCACGATCTGCAACGCCGCGCCGAGCGAGTTCCTCGCCGATTTGGCATTGCGTCATCGCGCGCAGCTCCTCGACCGCGTGCGCCGCATCACTGCAACGAATCTCGATACCCTCGACGCGTTCTTCGCGCGGCGCGGCCGGCTATTCGAATGGGTGCGGCCGCGGGCGGGGACGACGGCATTTCCACGATACCTCGGCGGAAGCAGCGAGCAGTTCTGCGCGCGGCTCGCCGAAGAAGCGAACGTCTTGCTCCTGCCCGGCACCGCTTTCGACGTCGACGACGAGCACGTTCGTCTCGGCTATGGCCGCAAAAACCTTCCCGAAGCGCTTGGCGCCCTGGAGACCTTTTTATGAACCCCCTCGATCTTCGCAATCAACGCCCGCGCGGTCCGCGCGAAACGATGCTCGGATACTATCTGTTGCCGCGCACGATCGATAAGCTTCGCGCGGAGCTGCCCGGAGGCCACATCGGCCCGTACCTCAACCACGACACCGGCTTTAGCGCGTACGTCGTGCGTCGGCTCGGGCTGGACATGAACGAGCTGCGGAGCGTCGTGGCCGAAGCGCCCGACGAAGCCGCGGTGGTTGCGTGGTTGGCCCAGCGGATCGATCCCAATGCCGCGACGACGCTCAACGCAAAGCTCGAAACCTTCGTCGTAGAGCGCATGTCGGCCGAGGATCAGGCGCTGATCCGGCAGCGTCACCCGGTGATGGCAGCTCGAGAAGATTTATCGAAGATTCTCGACATCCTCGATGCCGACGACGAGCAGATGCGCGCAACGGAAAGGAATAGCTAGAATCGCTTGCGATACTCGGTCGGAGCGACCCCGTAGCGGCGTTCGAATGCGCGGCGAAACGTATCGCCGGTGGTGTAGCCGACGTCCATAGCGACGCTGTCGATCGGCTCGTCGGCATTGAGCAGCAGCCACCGGGCTTCGTCTAAACGCAGCTCTTCGACGAAGTCGGCCGGTGTGATGCCGAAAGCCGCGACGAACCTTCGCGTAAATTGGCGCGGGCTGAGCTTCGCTCGCTCGGCGATCGCCTCGACCGTGAGGTTTTCGTTCAAGTTGCCGCGGATCCACTCTCCGATTTCACCGAAACGCCCCTTCGCTTGCGTCTGCACCAAGAGCGGCTGCGAGTATTGCAGTTGTCCACCCGAACGTTTGAGATAGACGACCAGCTCGCGAGCGACTTTCAGCGCGATCTCTTGCCCGAAATCCTCTTCGATGAACGCGAGACAGAGATCGATGCCGGCGGTCACACCCGCCGACGTGTAGTACTTGCCGTCCTTGACGAAGATCGAGTCGGCGTTTACCTTCACGCGATCCCAGCGTTCCTGGACGTCGGAGGCATAGCGCCAATGCGTCGTAGCCGTCCGCCCGTCGAGCAGCCCGGAGTCGGCTAGGGCGTAGATGCCGGTACAGACTGAGGCGACACGGCGGGCACGGCCCGCGTTTTCGCGCAGCCAGGCGACGATCTCGGTTCGCGCCTTCGTATCGAGGCGAAGGGTACACCCGCCAGGCACGACGATCGTGTCGAGCAACCCGCTGCGCGAGAATGTCGCCTCAGCATAGAAGGCGATTCCGGACTCAGATGCGATCGGGCCGCGCTTCGCTCCGACAAGCACGACGACGTACGGCGGCGTCTTCGCGGCGATGAGCGTATTGGCGATCGTGAAGACGTCGGCCGGCCCGGCTATGTCGAGGGCCTGGACGCCGTTGTATCCGACGATTCCGACGCGACGCACTCTCATGGCTCTAGCGTACGGCCTCGGTGGCGCGTCCGCAATGGTGGAAAACCGACGATTCGAGACATCGCGCCCCAGGCCGGGGCCTCGGCGCGCCGAATCGGCTTCCCATCTTGAGAGCGCGAGCGACAATGCCGGCCTGCGCGACGTTCCGCGCCGAGGCGACGCGTTGATCTATCTTGACGAAGAGGCGGTACGGGATCTGCTGCAGTGGGAGCAGCTGATTCCGGCCATGGAAGAAGCGCTGGCCGAGTTTTCGCGCGGGAGTTGCATCCAGCCGGTACGCAACGTTCTGACGATCGAGGAGCGCCGGCGCTACATCGGCATCATGCCGGCGGTCGTAGGGGA
Source organism: Vulcanimicrobiota bacterium (assembly GCA_963739845.1). GTDB lineage: Bacteria > Vulcanimicrobiota > Vulcanimicrobiia > Vulcanimicrobiales > Vulcanimicrobiaceae > Cybelea. Next base: position 2,024,129 of record CAVUBQ010000002.1, read on the forward strand.
CGTCATGGGCTTAAAGTTCGTCGCGTTCTACCCGGTCAACGCCGGAACCGGAATCGACACGCACCAAGCGACGATCTTGCTCTATCGCACCGCTACCGGCGAACCGTTGGCGGCGATGGACGGGCGCCTGATTACCGAGATGCGCACGGCCGCGGTCTCGGCAGCGATCACCCGTTACCTCGCACCGATAGAGAGCCGCGTACTGGCGCTGCTAGGCAGCGGCGTGCAGGCGCGCTCGCATCTGCAGGCGCTCTCCCACGTTTGCACCTTCACCGACGTACGCGTCTGGAGCCGCGACCCCGAACACGCGCGGCGTTTCGCGCGCGACCATCGCGCGACGGCGGTCGACTCGGCCGAGCACGCGGTTCGCGGAGCCGACGTTATCGTGACGGCCACGGCGGCGCAGGAGCCGATTCTCAAAGGCGCATGGCTCAAACCCGGTGCTCACGTCAATGCGGTCGGTTCTTCGCGGCCGGACTGGCGCGAGCTTGACGGCGACGCCATGGCCAATGCGGTCGTCGTCGACTCTCGCGAAGCGGCTGCGACGGAAGCTGGGGATTGCATCATGGCCAATGCGCGCATCTATGCTGAGATCGGCGAGATCTTTGCCGGAACCAAGTCGTTGACGCGGGCTGTCACGACGGTCTTCAAATCGGTCGGCCTTGCGGTTGAAGACGTCGTCGCGGCCAAGCTCGTCGCCGAGGCCGCCGCGCGCAAAGGGCTCTCCTAACCGGCGGCGAGCCGCTCGCTCCAGCGGATGCGGCCGGTCAGCTGCATGACGACGAAGAGCGTCAGGATGGCACCGACGGTGATCGTCAAGCCGCTCCAGCCTTGATTGAACAGCGCGTACGAGAAGAGCACGAGATAGACGAGTTGGGCGAGTCCGCTCTCGACCGCGGCGAATCGCAAGCCCACGACCAACCGCAGATACGAGATCGTCAGAAAGAGCGTCAAAGCCGAGCAGATCGCAAAGGCGGCCTCGATGGGAATCCGGTCGACCAGGTACGCGAAGAGCAAGTGGAACGAGAAGAACGCCGCGGCGAGAAAGAAGTAGTTGACCGGGTGTAGGTCGAGCTTGCGCAACGTCGTGATGACCAGCATGACGAAGAAGTAGAAGAAGAGCGCGACCGGCGCCCAAAACGTGATGCGCTGCGCGAGCGGGCCGGGTTGCAGGGGAAACGGGAACGCCATCCCGAGCTCGTCGCCGGTAACCAAGGACGAATAGTGCCAGTGCAGACGCAGCCCCTTTCCGAAGGGTTGCTCGTCGTTGGGCAGCAGCGTCTGCGCGGGAAAATCGATCGTGTCAAAGTTTGTCGTCATCGTCAGAGCAAAATCGTTGACCGAGGTGACGACCGAGCCGAAGCGGTATTTCCAGGCGCCGGTACCGCGCGAGAGGTAGCTCACGTCCATCGACGTCACCTTGCCGGGCGCTAAGTCGAAGGTCACGGAGCCTTGGTCGAGCGCCGTAGCGTCGCTGACGCGCTTGCCGCCGATGAAGCAAGCGAAATCCGCGTACGTGCCGTCGGTCGATGGAAACGGAAAGTGCACCGAGAGGAGACGGCTGCTCGTGGCGTTGCGAATGCGGTAGTGCGCGAGAAAGCGCACGTCGTAAAGGTTGTACCAAAGCAGGCCGACGCGGCGCTGCTCGAGGTCGAGCTTCACATCGATCCGGCTGCCGGTAACGGGCACACTAACGTTCTCGTAGCCGCGTTCGACGCGTTTCTTGTCCTTGTTATAGGTGTCGACCGCGACGCGGGCGCTTATCTCCGGGCCGGATTGCGTCTGCGCGCTCCCCCATTGGGCGGTGAGCTTTTCGGACTGGCTGGAATCGGAGGAGTAGGTTCGCTGCACGAGCGTCGTGCCGAGAATCATCCAGGCCGTAGCCGCAGAGCAGAAGATGAACAGGATCGCAATCAGACGCTTGAGCACGCGAACCTCCTCGGCGTGAATGTTCGCTTTGCAATGCAAAGTGTTATTACTTTGTACCACAAAGTTAAGTGCCGTGCAAGGGGTACGGCGCGCGGCGAGTGCGAAGGTCGCCCGGCGTGGTATCCGAGAACGTGGTCGAAACCGAGCGTCTCGTCTTGCGCCGCTGGCGCGACGGCGACGCCGCGGCTGCGGCCCCGATCTACGCGAAGGCGGAAGTGATGCAGTACATCCCGCACGGCACGTGGGACTCCGATCGAACGGCACAGATCGTTGCGCGCATGCGGGAGCTCGAGCAGGCGCAGGGGTTCGGCTTCTATCCGATCGTGCTCAAAGAGACCGGGACGATCGCCGGTCACGCCGGACTGGGGTATCTTGAGTCGAGCGGAGAGATCGAGTTAGCTTACGTGCTCGACGTGCCCCATTGGGGGAAAGGCCTGGCTAGCGAGGCTGGGCGCGCGCTCCTCGCGCACGGTTTTCGCTCGATTGGGCTGGAGCGCATCGTAGCCGTTGCTTTTCCGGCCAATCAACGTTCGATCGAAGTGATGAAGCGATGCGGGATGATGCCTTTCGGTCACGCGTGGCACTTCGGCCGAGAGGTCGTTAAGTACGAGGCGTGGCCGCCGGTCTAGGAGCAGTTCGAGGAAGGTCTGCCTATCCGAAGCGGGAATAATTTTCTATCAAGATGCGAAGGCTAGAAGGCGTTCTGACTCTTTCCATCTGCGGTGTTGCGGCCCTAACCGCCCAGACCCCCACCCCTGCGCCCAGCGCCTCGCCCATGGGCTCGCCCGCTCCCTTGGCTGCCAAGATGCTTCGGCATCTTGAGTATAGTTTCAACCAGAGCGCCCCCGCGGGCGGGGGCACCATGTCCGTCGACATACTCTCGGTCGATCCCGACGGCGGGCTGGTGGTGCGCATCTCCGAACGCGACCGCAGCGACGCCGCGCCGCGGCAAGCGTTCACGTGCAAGGTCTACGGCAACACGACGGTGGTTTGCCCAGCGACAGCGACCCCGAGCCAAGCCGAATCGGTGCTGTTGGCCTTTCTTGGGCGGCAATTCATCGACGCCGCGCCGTGGGATCCTCAAGGGCATTGGCAGCGCAGCGAGCAGTCGCAGCAGGCCGACACCCAGGAAGATTTTACCCTGATGGACGCAGGCGACGGGAAGAAAGTCGTCGTGCGCGAGGTCAAGAAGATGCAGGCCCACACTGGGGGCGCCCAGAGCCAAACCTCGGAGATTACGATCAACTACGATCGTGCGATGGAAGTGCCCGACACCGTGCGTGACGATGTTGCGACGAGCGGCGGCAACGCGGCGAGCCACGCGAGCTATCAGTTTACACTTCAGGCCGATTCGTTCGCCAAGCCGGCGCCCCCGTAGTTAGCCGCTACTCCAGCTTTTTTCGCAGCGCGATCACGCGTTCGGCTTCCTCAAAGCCGCAGCGGAGGTGTGCTTGAAGAGAATCCGCGTTCCAAAGCTGCGTGTCGGATCCGATCTCGGCATAACCTCGCTCGCGGCACCAATCCTCGGCGGCGAGAAGAAGCGAGCGGCCTACGCCGCGGCCGCGAGCCTTCTGCTCTACATACCAGCCTTCGACGAACGGAACGGGCATCGAGTCGCAGCCGTTAGCGTACGGCCGCAGCGACAGTTCTAGAAAACCGACCGGTTGAGGGTCGGCAGCAACGAACACCACGTGCGGCGTCGGCAAGGCCTGGCCACGCAAGAACTCGGCGACCTCACGTGCGAGTTCCTCGCAATTCGCTTCGGGCCAGAGGCGACCGCGCATCGCCGCCCAGGCTTGCGAGTCCGTCGAAGCGACACGCCGCACTACCATTGCGAGCCGTTCTTCGACAAGCTGCTGCCCGAGGATTCTCGAATGCCGCGGCGGTAGTGAAGAAGCGCTATGTGCCGTAACATCAAGACGCTCCACAACTTCGCACCGGCCGCGACGGACGACGAAATTCGCGCTTCGGCGCTGCAGTTCGTACGCAAGCTGAGCGGCTTCACCCATCCGTCCAAGGCGAACGAAGCGGCGTTCGAGCGCGCGGTCGATCGCGTTACCGACGCGGCGAGCGATCTGCTGGGCTCGCTCGTCTCGCACGCTCCAGCACGAGACCGCGAGGTCGAGGCGCTAAAGGCTAAGGCGCGAGGGAAGCTGCGCTTTGCACGTACCTAGCTAGCGCTCTCGCCAGTGCCGGCTTGGCTAGTCTTTGAGCTCGCCAAGCCAGCGCAGCGCGCTAAGACTGGGGAGAAAACAGTACTCACCGCCGCGGGTCACGACGAATAGCGGCAAGCCGCGTACCTGCAGTCGTATCGGACGCCGCGGTGCCGAAAAGGTTCCGGTGCCATCGGCCGGACCCAGATATCGGATCTTTCTCGTGGGTTCCCCCGAAGAAAGCGGTGTCATTCATCCACTCCGACTGAACGAACTCGAACTGGCGGCCGAGATTGGCGCCGACGAAGGCGAACATCAATCCCCGGTCCGCGCCGTCATCTTCCAGCACTCCTTCGGGAAGCGCGGGCCCGTAAGCGGTTCCGCGGCGAATCATCCGATGGATGCGTGCGACGCCCGCGACGTCCGCATCGCGCGGATTCATGCGCCGGATATGCGAGGCCGGCGGTGTTTTATACCCGATCGCGTCGTCGGCTTTGAAGAGAAAGTCATTGACCTGTGCGGGATCCGCTGCGATCGCCGGATCGTCGCTCTGTGGAGAGAGCGCTAGGGGCGTTCCGCTGCGCCAGCGCCCCATCATCTTTGCCGCTAGCAGTTCCGCGGCTTGGGCGTCGGACGTGTTGGCTGTTAGATATTGGCGGAATGCTGCGACGTTTTGATAGCAGCTTGCGGAAGACGATGTAGCTGCCGTTGCGAGACAGGACGTCAGGTTGCGGTATCATGGGCGAGTCGGTGATTTCATCGGGATAACCGAGCACGAACTCACCGGGTTTAAGCGCAGCTTCGTGAGGATTGGTTCCGGGAATCCCGCTGCCCTCGATCGGCGGGTGACTGATACCGTCTTTGAAACCAAACGGCTCTTTCTCGCCGGGGAGCACGTGGCAGTCCTGACGCCAGATCGCCACGACGCCTGGAAGGTCGCGTAGCGCGCCCTGAGCTCGGCTGAGCGCACTCTCGAGGTGCGCGTCATCGGTTGATATCGCGGTGAGCACGACGTGGACGTCGGGCGATCCCAGCGGCTTCTCCCAGTGCTCGGGGCTGCTGTCACCAACGTCGCCCAGCGTCTTCGCTCTCGCCGCCATCCCCGCTTGGAACTGAGGCGAGAAGGTTTCGAGCGAAGCTTGCGGCACGCCAAGCGCCTTTAGTCCCTGGAAGCTCAGGGACGCGCTCACCCAGGTATCCCTCGCCGGACTCTCCGGGTGCGCGGCCGAGGCGACGACGCTGCTCAAGCGCCGCATCAGCTCACGCCCTGCCGCGCGGTCGTCGATGCGCAGAATGATGTACGTGGCCGCAAATGGCGTGGGTCGAGGCCGCAAGACCCCGCTTTGAATATCGTCGAGCTCGAGGGCCGGCGGCGCCATCACTTTGTCGCCAGGTTCGTCCAAAAGCGCTGCAAGCTCTCGTCGCCGCCAAATAACGTCGTGAAGATCGTGGAGTCGGCAAGGAGGATGTCGCCGGCGCGATCTCCCGCAGGCGGCATCCACAGGAACATGTTGAACTCGCGATTTCCCGCTTCCGTAAACGGATGCGGTTTCGACAGGTCGATCGGCTGACGCGCAAGCACGTGGATCGCCTTAGGATCGTCGGATGTGACCGCGTAATGCGGCAGGTGCATGTGAAAGACGAACGTGTTGACGCCGCTCAGCCAGCCGCGCGAGTCGAGGTCCTCCGTTCGTCGAGAGGGCCACCGTGCGCTGCGTTCCCGGGTGCGTGGCCGGGCGAAGGCCGTAGCGATTTTCGACCGGAACGCCGAGGGCCTTCATCAGCGAACGGGTGTAGCGGCCGAATCGCTGTTGGCGCGGAACGAGCGGGTCGCCGTGGTGATAGTACTCCATGTTGCGCTCGTTCATATCGGCCGATGCGCCGACATCGTGATGGGGGCTGAGGACCAAGCACGTCCCTTCGCGCTTTAGGAAGTTGCGAATTGAAGCGATCTCTTCCGGCGAGGCTTCCTGCTCGGTAACCAGGTGATCGAGACCAAAAACCATCAGCGTATCGGTGTCGGCCAAGATGCGATCGTCGATCGGCAACATTTGACCGGCCTGGTCCACGCGCTGATAAACGGCGACGGGCTGGCCCGTTACCTCGCCGACGACCGACTGGAAGTTCACCAGCGAGAGGTGGAAAAGCTCGAGCGTTCCGGCGATCCCCTGCAAGAACATCTTCCCGGAGTATGCCGGGGTCTCGTACGCCGGCCAAGCGACGCGCTTTACTTCGGTCATCGTCGAGAAGCGATTGTCGAGCACGCGAACGTCCTGGTTCGCTTCCCACGGGTAGCTCCACGTCCAATAAACACTGAAGCGCCGCTTTCCCGGTTCGTATTTTCGCGGAGCGTGCAGTTGGTTGTAGGTTCGGCCGGTAACCGCTTTGGTCATCGCTGGCGTCCGGTCACTGCATTTGGTCGAGCATGTCGCCGAGGGCCTTCTTTACGTGAAGGGCCTTCTTGATCTCGTCGGCCGTGACGTACGGGTACTCGCCGTACTCCATAAAGCTCGGGCGATGGTGGTCGCGAACGAACTTTATGAACGCTGGAATATTGGTTTTCCAATCCTCGGGAAAACCTTCGAGATTCTCAAACGCCGTACTGAGTCCCGACTTCGTGAACAGAGCCACCGCGTCGTCGGTATACTTGTCGAAGTCGGTGTCGAAGATGCCCTGGTACATAAAATACGTTTCGTTGTTGATATCGAAGAGCACCCACTTCAAATAGTGCAGCTTGAGGGGGGCGAGCAGGGTCGGATCTTGGGGCAACGCTTTCTCGATCGTCGCGGCGTACTCGCGCATCGCCTTCTCCCGGCCCGGTTTGAGCTTCGCGATAATCGTGAAGCCGTAACATGCCGGCGTTCTGGGAAAGACCGGGCCGTAGTTGCCTTGCTCGAGTTTAAAATAGCCCCCTTCGGGGATCGCCATCGCCGCAGGCGTGCTCCAATCGGCTTGCTGGGCGGCCATATCGTTCTCTCCTCTCGCTTATGCTATCATCGTGCTTATTGCTTTGAATCTACTAGCTTTGTGCGGCATTGTTGCAGGCCTTGCATCAAACCTGCCCGCGGCGGCGATGCCTCCAACCGCGGCCTCCGGGGGCTTAGCCCCCATGGTTCTAACCGATCCATGCGGCGGGGCGCAGGAGTTGCTGAAGAAGTATCTCTCGGCTTCGCCCTGCGTCTTCATTCGCGGGCAAGCGAGCATTCAGGCAACCTACTCCGGAACGAATACGCCGATCGAGCTGACGCAGACGCATGGCGGTCACACGACGATCGTGAACCAGTCGAGTCACGCCTTTGGCTATCCAGGGGCGCTGCTCAACATCGGCGTTACCCCGACCTCGCAGATAACCGCGGTTCTCCCGTCCTTCTCTCAAGTGAGTAGCTCGCAGAACGGCACGATCGCAGGCACCGCGGACGTTGAGTTTCGCTACAAGCAGCTCGTCTACACGGATCCGAAGCGCGGGATTTTAGGCGGACTCCTCCTGACCTATAAGGCACCGACCGGTTCGCCCGGACTAAGCGCGCCGGGACCGGCCTATGAGATTAACCCTCTGCTGAACGTCGCGCTCAATAAAGCGCGAACGATTGGCGAGAATCTCTCGTTTCCGGTGACCAATGCGCCTGGAGAGCCGGCGCCGACCGGCGAATCGTCGCGCACGTGGAGCTTCGCTCCGCAGGCCGTCACGTTCTGGCGATCCCCCGGCGGAACGCTTTTGGCGGCTGTCGTGCAGTACGGCTTCTCAACCAATGCCTTCTACCTCACGCTCAACGCTGCACAGCTCCTCGCGCGCAACGTTCAGCTCCAGGGAACGTACGGTGGGCATAGTTACGGAGTCTCGTACGAGAATCCGGTCGAAGATCTCGGGCCCGCAACCGGGACGGCATATCAGCGCTCCTTCACCATCGGCCTGAGCTACCTCATCGGGCGAAGCGAAGCGCCTACGCGATGAGCGTGTCGACCGACTTCGACGTCGTCGTTATCGGGGCGGGTCCGGCGGGCACCGCCGCCGCGCTGCGCGCCGGCGACCTGGGCGCACGGACCGCACTGATCACCCGCGCCGCATTCGGCGGCATGTCGGCGAACGAGGGGCCGATTCCCGTTCGTACGCTCGCGCACGCCGCGCGGCTCGCGCGCGAAGCTCGCCAGTTGCCGCTCTATGGAGTCCAGGCTCCTCCACCCACGGTCGACTACGAGGCGCTCGTTGCTCGCGCGAAAGACGTCGTCGGCGAAGCGCGCCGGCACTCGAACCTCCTCGATCAGGTTCGCGACGCCAAGGTTGCTTTGCACGAACACGCCGGAACGGTCCGCTTTGAGGATGCCCATCGCGTTCGAAGTGAACGCGGCCCCACGTTGCGCAGCAGCGCGTTCATTATCTGCAGCGGCGGCATCAGCCGCCCGCTGACGTATACCGGGAGCAGAACTAGCCGTTACACCGGCCGATGCCTTCTCGCTGACCTCCGTTCCGAAGTCGTTGGTCGTAATCGGCGCGGGCGCGACGGGCGCGCAAGTTGCCTCGATCTTCAACGCCTTCGGCTCGTCGATCGTCCTGCTCGAGCGTGGGCATCAGATCGTTCCAACCGAGGATGCCGACGTTTCACGATCCGTCGCGCAGGCGTTTCGCGACGACGGCATCCGCATCTACGAGCGGTTCGGCAGCAGTCGAACGCCTTGAAAAGACCTCGGATGGCGTACGCGTCGTTCTCGAAAAAGACGGCGATCGGGACACGGTCGAGGGTACGCTGGCAGTCTGCGCGATCGGGTGGATCGCCGACACCGAAGGCCTCGACCTTGCCGCCGCGGGCGTACGAACCAATTCGCGCGGGTTTATCGAGGTCGACGCACGACTGCAAACAAGCGCACCGAATATCTACGCGGCCGGCGACGTCATCGGGCGAGTGATGCTCGTTCCGCAAGCCGTGCAAGACGGGGTCGTTGCCGGAACCAACGCTGTCGGTTCGGGGAAGCTCTTAACCGTTCCGGATACCGTCAACCCGATCGGAAGCTTTACCGATCCCGAATACGCCCGAGTCGGAATGACCGAAGCTGACGCCAGAGAATCGCACGACGTCCTCGCTGCGGTCGCCTCGTATGCGGAGACGACGCGGCCGGTTATCGACGGTCGAACGCGCGGCTTCTGCAAGATCGTGGTCGATCGCAATGGCGGCGCGCTTTTGGGATGCCACATCGTCGGGGAGCGAGCAGTTGAGGTGGCGCAGATGGCAGCAATAGCGATGACCGCGAAGATGTCCGTCGGCGAACTCGCGCGGGTCCCGTTCTCGTTTCCTACGTACGCCAACGTGCTGGGGCGGGCGGCGCTCCGCGCCGTCCGAGACCTTGGGAAGGACGATTTCTCGGCACCTTAGGGAGGAATAAAAGCCGCTTCTCGAAAGCCTCGCAGGGAAGCGCCCGGCTCCGGGTTGCAAGTATGTATCGCCCCAGAGAGAGGAGTAAGAAGGTGTCCCTCTCACTCAAGTTTGTTTCCGCGTGCGTTGCCATCGCCGTCTGTTGTGCTCTGACGCCGCTCCCGGCCAGCGCCATCGGTACGATCGATATCCAACACAAGAACGGGAGCGTTAACAGCTATCGCGACGTTGAAATCAAGGTCTTTTCGGGCTCGCTGTTTTTGACGTCAGACGACGGTGACGGGACCATCGTGGTCAACCGTGCTGCGTGCTCGTATCAAGGGCAGATTATCGTCTGCCTCCCGACGTCGGCGGCGCTCGTGCAAGACGGCAAAAGCCAGCCGCTCAGTCTAAAGCGGGGCACGATCTACCTCAATTACACGGGCGACGCCCAAACGCTCTCGCGTTCGACGATGAAATTACCGGCGAACAGCGTTTTAGTCGCGCTTACGACGACCAACGACACGTTGATTACCGTTCGCGGACGCCTCGATCAAGTGATAAAGCAGTGAAGTATATTGCGTTTCTTCTCACCCTTGCGTTGACGCTGCAGCTCTGCGCGACAGCCGACGCGCAGCGCGGCGGCCGCGGAGGAGGCGGGCGTGGCGGGGGCGGCATGCGTGGTGGCGGCGGGGGCGGTATGCGCGGCGGCGGCGGAGGCGCGCGCGGCGGCGGCGGTTACAGCGGCGGGAGCCGCGGTGGATACGGCGGGGCCGGATCCGGCGGCGGTCGCGGCGGATTCAACCTGGGCGGCAGCGATTTCTCGCGCGGTGGAATGGGTGGCCCTGGGAGCGTCGGCGGTCCGGGCGGCATAGGTGGTCCGGGTGGCGTCGGCGGAGTCGGCGGAGCTGGCGGAGTCGGTCGGCCGGGCGGTCCCGGAGGCCCGGGCGGTGTTGGCGGCGTCGGCGGACCTGGTCGTCCTGGTGGACCTGGAGGTCCAGGCGGTCCCGGTGGACCCGGCGGTCCCGGCAACGGCAATCGTCCCGGCAACGGCGCCAATCGACCGGGCGGCGGTGGCGGCGGCAACAGCGGGGCTAACGGCGGCGGCGGAAACATAATCGTCAACAATCCCGTCTACGGCGGCGGCGGATATTACGGTTGGAACGGCGGCATGATGTGGGCGCCGGCACCGTACTATTGGGGCGGCGGATTCTGGGGATCGATGGCAATCGGCGTGACGTCGGCGGCCGTTTACGGTTCGATCGTAGACGAGGACGTCACGTATAACTCGTATGAGGTTCAACCCGAGACGCCGGGTGCGACGTTCCTGCAAACGTATCAGCTGGTTCAGGTTCAGTGCGGCCCGTCGGGCCTCGTGGTCGTCTACGGGCCCGAGAACAGCATCATCTGCGCGAATCCGAATGCGAACGTCGGCGAAGGCTCGTATCGGCTCGACACGGTCACGCTCTCGCTTATTCCAATGAATAAAGCAGCACCCAACACGAGCTCGGCTTCACCGCCCGCGTAGGCAGACGGCTGCCGGGCCGGCCGCGGGTACGAAAACTCTAGAAACTTCGTGGTGCGCTCGCGGCCACGGCGATAGGCTCTGTACATCCCCACTCGCTTTCCTGGAATGTACAAGGAGTCGTCATGTTTACTCTAACCACGCTTCATCGGGCGCTTCAAGGCGCCGCGCTCGGAGGAGCCGCCATGGTCGTTTCGGCCTGCAGCGGTTCCCTCGCCCCGACGCCCGCGACTGGCTCGGCTCGGTCGCAGTTCCGTCCGCGGGCATCCCCGCCCGGGGTTTCACTATGCCACGCGCGATCGCGCGGGGTGTTGCTGCGTCGCCCGGGATTCTGCCCCTGATGGGGCGCCGGTTCACAACGCTCGACGACCAGAGCGACCCGACCTTCAATCAACTGCTCGGAATCAACGACAAAGGAGAAATCTCCGGTTACTTTGGTAGCGGTGCGCCTGGGCATCCGAATAAAGGCTACACGATCGTAGCGCCCTATGGTCAGGGCAACTACACGAACGAAAACTACCCGGGCTCGGTTCAAACTCAAGTCACCGCGCTCAACAACAAGGGTGACACGGCCGGCTTTTGGGTCGACGGCTCCAACGTGAATCGCGGATTCGTCGAATGGAACGGCGTCTTCACAAGCTACACCGACCCGAAGACGGGCGGCGGCACGGTCAATCAGATTCTCGGTCTTAACGATAAGGGCATCGCCGTCGGCTTCTACGTCGACGCGATGGGGAACTCGCACGGTTTCACGCTGAATCAGGCGACGGGCAAGTTCAAAGCGGTGGTCCCGCCCGGCGCAACCAACGTTGTGGCAACCGGGATCAACGACGCCGGCGATATCACCGGCTTCGTCACGACACCCTCGGGCCAAACCTCCGGATTCCTCGACAAAGGCGGCTCGTTCTCGTCGTTCTCGTTCCCGAACGGATCCGATACTCAACCGTTCGGCATCAACGTGAAGGATCAGATCGTGGGCAGTTATCTCGACGGCTCGGGAGTGATGCACGGCTTCCTTCTCGGTCACCCGCTCTCTCATGCGAAATGGCATTCGATCGACGATCCTAACGGGATCGGCTCGACGTTGGTCAACGGACTCAACGACAAGGGCGATCTCGTCGGCTTCTACACCGACGCGGCCGGCAACACCGACGGCATGCTGGTTACGCCCTAACGCACGACGCGACGTTCATCTGCCGGGGCGCTCGCCACGCCCCGGCGCTCGTTCGCTAGCACTTATGCAGGATCGTCGACACTGCGCGTAAAATGATCGTCCCGAACGGGATGGAGCTCCCTACAACCGCCGGCTTCCGGCTGATGGCTCCTGTGCGAACTAGGTTGTTAAGGGAGTTCTCTTGTGATCCACATCGACAACATGTGGCTCGTCGCGGGCATATGGATGGTCCTTGCAGCGCTGAGTGCGTTCGTGGCGATCCGCGTAAAGATGCCCGCCGCGCTCATCGAAATCATCGCCGGCATGCTCGCCGGCAATCTGATCGCCTTGCGCACGAATGCGTGGATCGATTTCGTCGCCGGATTCGGGAGCATCTTGCTCACGTTTCTAGCCGGAGCCGAGATCGATCCGGTGGTCCTGAAGCGCCAACTCGTGCCCTCGACCGTCATCGGGGCGGCGTCGTTTGCGGCCCCGTTTGGCGCGGCGCTGGCGTACACGTTCTTGGTCGCGCATTGGACGCTGGACGCAGCCAAAATCGCGGGGATCGCAATGTCGACAACGTCCGTTGCCGTCGTCTACGCGGTCATGATCGAGTCGGGACTAGCCCGCAAGGAGTTTGGCCAGCTTGTCCTCGCAGCGTGTTTCTTTACCGACCTGGGCACGGTGGTCGCGCTCGGCCTGTTGTTTGCAAACTACAATCTCTGGCTCGTCACATTGGCCCTGGGAATCGGCCTGGCGATGTACTTCATTCCGAAGATACTCCCTCCGATTTTTGGCCGAATGCGCCATTACGTCAGTGAGCCGGGTTTGCGCGTCCTATTCGCGACCATCTTTTTGCTGGCATCGATCGCCGTCTATGCAAAGAGCGAAGGCGTGCTGCCGGCCTACTTCCTCGGGCTGGGATGCGCTGGGATGATGGTATCCTATCCCGATGTCAAACGGCGCCTCCAGACGATGACCATGACGCTGCTGGCCCCTTTTTATTTCATCAAGGCCGGCACGTACATCGAGTTCGGAGCGGCCTGGTCGAACGTGCTTTTGATCGTCACGCTCTTTTTCGTGAAGGTCGGGGCGAAGATCGTGGGCGTGCTGCCGCCCGCGCGATGGGTCTTCAAGTACCCCAATCAAAATGCGGGCTATCTTACCCTGATGATGGCGACTGGCCTGACGTTCGGCACCATCTCCGCGCTCTACGGGCTAACCCACGGGTACATCGATCAGGCACAATATACCGCGCTAGTGACCGTGGTGATTCTCACCGCGATCGTCCCGACGGCGATCGCGCAGGCGCTCTTCAAACCGGCGGAGGAACCGCAGGAGATGGAAGCCGAGGTGCCGTGACTCGCGTCCGCACCGCTGAAGCCGGCGACGCTCGCGGCATCGCCGAGGTCCAAGTGGCTGCATGGCAGGAGGCGTTTGCCGGCCTTCGCGTCACGCTGGTCGCGTGTGGCGAATCAGAGCTGGTTACGGGCTTCGCGAGCGCGATGTTGATAAACGACGGCCGGTTTCGAAGTTATCTGCACACGCTCTACGTGCTGCCGGACCATTGGGGGCGCGGCATAGGCCGTGCGCTCGTTCTCGCTCTGAGCGCGCGCCTTCTCGACCTTGGCATCCACAACATGGTGCTGCGTACACTCCGCCTAGGCGCTGCCCGGAGGTTCTACGAGCGGCTCGGTGCGCGGATCGTCCCGGAGGGGTTTCCTCACGACGACGGCCAGTTCGATGACGTCGTCTACGCGTTCGACGATCTCAGGGCGCTGGTGGAATCCACTGGCTAAGAGTCGACTCGGCAGCTACACTAGCGCCACGTTACGAAGGTAGGCGTCAGCTCCGGGAACTTGCGGCGCAGCGCAGCGAAGCGAAAGTCGTCGAGCTAGTCGACCTGCGTAGCAAGGCTGTGGCGCGATGGGCAAGCCTCAGTTCTGTGATGGCGGATCGCGCGTTCGGGCCCGATCTTCATCGGGCCCGAACCATGCGACACACTCCGCTGGTCAGGTTGATGAACTCGCTCCGCTAATCGTGGCCCACGCCTTTTGAACCGCCTCGTAGAGCGCCGGATTGTTTTTCAAACCATACCCGGGGTCTTCGTTTGGTTGCGCGACGTATTCGTAGATGGTGATCGCGGGCGTAAAAGGAGCGAGATTCACGATCGCTTGATACAGATCGGTAGCGGCCTTTTCGCCGATCTCGGTTACGTAGACTTCAGGAGGATATCCCCCACTGTCGTTGCCCAGGGCCGTACGCATCGCATTTACCGCAGCGGGCATTTTCGCGGGTGGCACACCGTACGGGTGGAATCCAAACCCATTTACCGGCGCGCTCGGGTGAGCACCTCGCAGAATTGATGCCAGCGTCACCGTCCACGGCAAATCGTACCCGGACGTGCCGCTGGTAAGGACCTTCACTCCAAAGCCCGCAATCGTGGGAGCTACCCGCTGGTAGAACGCGGCATATTCTTTCACGTCGGCGAAGCCGTTGGAGCGAAGGTCGGCTTCGTTTGCAATTTCCGCGTAGCGGATGCAGCCGAACTCGCGGAGCGTATAGCGGGAGAAGAACTCGGCGATGTTGGCGACATCGTCATCTTCGCCTTTCTTGTCGTCCGCCGGTGAAGGAACGATGATCATCACGTTCAGCTTGGCGCCGCAGATCATGTCGAGACCCTGGTCTTCTCGGCGCCAGCGGTGCGTTTCGAAGGCCATCGCGTCGGGAATCCACCCGGTGCGTACGTAGCTCGCGTGCAGGTTGTCGCGAATGTCTTGCATGACCGCCGTGTTAAAGTATATTTTTTTGAGGCGCGCCCAGTGCCAGCCGCCGACCGCGGGCAACGCAATGCCGATCTCGGCCCTGCGAGGCGCAGGCGTCGCCTGGGCTTGCATTTGCGAGGTCCCAACAAACGCTGAAATCATCGCCCCAAAGAGCGCTACGGCGAAGACCAATGTTGCCTTTCGACCTCCTGCCCGGACGAGATTCGACGCGGCATTGGCGTTCCCGGCTCTCCGCACCGGAGGACGTCGCTTTCAGGCCTGGAATCGCAAGAGTATGAGAAGAGTGACGAATCACGCAATTATCGTTCTGTGCATCGCTCTCGCGGTATCGGCGCCGGGACGCGCCGCGGCGCCCACGCCAACGCCGGCGCCCACGCCAGCCCCGGTACCAACTGCAGCGCCGCCTGAAACGGCCTCCGAGCAGCAGTTTGTAAGTTCGGTCAGCAAGGATCTCCAGAACCGTTTTGGGTCAACCTCCCAGGCGGCGGCTGCGGGCTACTTTCGATACACGGACGAAGATCAGACCGGCGCCATCAGCTGGGTGAATACGAGCGACTGGCAGAGCGATCCGCAACGCCCGAGTCAATTGCGGTACGATGCTAGCGGCCGCCTCATCGGGGCGGATTTCTCGGTGCTGCAGAGCGGGTCACAGGCGCGGCCAACCGTATGGGGCATCGCGCCGGCGCGCTGGATCGACTTCTCACCCGGGCACATCCATTTCGCCATTAAGACGCCGTCCGGACTGCAGTATGGCGGTGCGGGAGATAAGTCGGTAGCGAAGGTCGGCGGCTCGCTCGATCACCCTACCGCGGCCGACGTGGTAAAAATCGGTACGCTTGCGGGATGGAAGCGTCTCGGGATTCCGGCGCCGAAAACCGCAGCGGACGTGGCGTTCGCCTTCGCTTTCCCGGCCGTCTGGGTATCTCCAGGTGTGGCTGGTTCCGAACCCGTTAGGTGCCTTCGCCGAGCATAATCCAAACGTCACTCCAAGCGCCGCAGCCAAAGAGCAGGATTAGCGTAGAGCAACCAGCGGCCGAGGCTGCCTCGACCTCAGCGGCAAAACTTGTTGGCAACCTTTAGGAAAAAGTATCCGACGGTTTGGCCGCTGGCATTGATTCCGTCGAACTCGACGTCGGCCCGGCCGCAGGACCGTCCGGATGTCATCCGCCATAGAGTCTGGCTGCTGCCTTCGCGCTCGGCGTTGTAGCAAATGCGTCCGTTGAAGCAGCCGCTGATTTTGCCCAAGTAAGAGTTAACCACGCCTGGGCCGCTCACCGTCACCACGATGCCCGGCTTCGTGTGCCTCGTTAAGTGTACGGGACAAGGCGTAACGGTTACTCCGCCCGTTCCACCGCAGTCCTTATCCGGCATTACCGACCCCGAAGGGCTTGTGCGGTCTGCCGCCGGAACGGCGTAGCCCCCTTGAGATGCCTGTTGGCCCTGGGTGCATGCCGAAAGCATGAAAAGGGTAGCAACCGCTGCGACTGCGTAAACCTGTCTAAACATCGTAATGCCTCCTCGAATCTCGGCTACTCTTATCTATGCCCTTAGCGTTATATTGTAAAGAATCTCTGAACTGGCCGTCTAGCTGGAATGAAGACCCACACTGATCTCGAACCACTTGTTTGAGTCGGGCGCTCTTTGCTATTACCGTAGAGGGAATTCCGGATGTGGAAAGGGCGCATGACTCGGACCCGACTCCCGGGCCTAAAAGCTTTCGGAAATCCAGCTCGATGAAGGCGATCGCGCCAACGTACGCTTTGGTACGCCGTCCAGGCTACGATGAGCGCCTTAACTTCCCAATGCCTTCAAGGAGAGAGCATGCCCACTTCTATTTGGTCCCGGCGCCTCGTGCCGGCCCTCGGCCTGTTAGCAGGCCTCGCTGCCTGTACCGGGCAGCAGCAGAGTACCGCCGGCGGGTTCGTTCCCAGCGACTCGGGTCAAGCGCGCCCGGGTTCCCACCCCAATCATGTCAAGTCTTGGATGAAGCCTGGAGTTGCTACAAACAAACTGCTCTACGTCGCGGACGGAGCCACGGGCTCAGTTTACGTCTACACGTACCCGGGCCTGACTTTCGCAGGCCAGCTCACCGGCTTTGGTGCTCCGAGCGGAGAGTGCACCGATAGAGCGGGAAACGTCTGGATTGCCGATGAGGGGCACACCAGCGTCTACGAATACGCGCACGGAGGCACCAGCCCGATTAATATCCTTACCTCGGGAGTGATCGATCCGGTAGGCTGCGCGATCGATCGCAAGACCGGCGATCTTGCCGTCGCAAATGGAACCGACGAAGTCTTGGTTTTTCATAACGCTACCGGCGCTCCGACGGAGTTCGCGGACGGAAACTTCTCGGTCACGGAGTTTCTAAGCTACGATAATCAGGGCAACCTGTTCGTGGATGGCGCCGACAACACGAACCTCTTTCACTACGCAGAGCTACCGGCCGGCAACTCGACGTTCACCGATATTACCCTGAGCAACGTTCCGTCAGGAATAGGAAACGTTCAATGGGACGGTACCTACATGGACGTCGGCGACGCAGGTTCGAACATTTATCGGACGCAGGGTTCCAACGTTGTGAGCACCGTCACGCTGTCGACGACGTGCTTGGCACAATTCTATATCGTGCCCTCGGACAAGAAGGTCATAGCACCGGACCCCTGCAGTCCTGACGCCGACGTCTACGCATATCCAGCCGGCGGCTCTCCGGTCAAAACGGTCACCGGCGACTTGCAGCATCCCGTCGGGGCAGTATTGAGCCGGTAAGTCGCGCTGCCGGGATGGATCGCGCTCCGATTTGGAATCAAGACCAAACGATATTTTGTGCGTGGCCATCGGAGGTGCAGATCGAGGTTGGCGCTTGAGCACCAGGCCACGTTATCAATTCTGTGCGGTAGACGCCGGCTCTGAGTTCCATGCGAACGCGGGCGACTGGGGCGCCGTGCGTAGCCTCCTGTGCGCACGCAGCGACTGCTTCGTTTAACTCGGCGCGAGCGGCCGGTGACAAGTGCTCTTCGACGATGGTGTGAACGATAACGGTCACGAGCCCCGCCGAGGGCAGGCCAACGCGCGGGAGCCATGTTGAAAAGCCTTCGGCGTCGATATCAACTGGGAAACCTTTCGCAACTTTAACCGCGCTTCGCAGGCGTTCCATACGCTCGGTTTGATCTGGCCAAACGAACGACTGGAGCCGCAGCCGATCCTCCTCGCGATTTACGTCGAGCGGCACGGGATCGCATCCCCGACGCTCGGCCACGTCGATTCGCGCATCGAGATGTGCGGGCTGGCCAGCGGTGATGCGGTTGCGGAGGATCAGGGCCGACGTAGCCTCGCCCCAGACCATGTGCCACCCTCGTACCCGAAGCGATCGAAGCGCAGATTCAATCCTGCGCTGGCGCCGATCTCCAGTATCCGGAGCGGCATCGCGAATCGTGCCGAGAGTAGGGCAAACGCGGCAAGAAGCGGCATCGAGCGTGCCGGCTCGTTTGTCTGCGGAATGCGCGAAAGCAACTGCTCGTTTCGTTCTCGGTTGCCGAGCAGAATCGTACGCGCCGCGATCCATGCCGCTCGGGCGTCACCGTTTCCACCGACCGACGGGTAGTGCTGCGCAAGCCCCGGTTCTCCAGTGAGGGCAAGGTAGTGTAAGGCGCCTGCGAGATGAAGGCCCGGGCGAGCGTACAGCGCGAGCGCATCCAGCAACTCGCGAACCGGATGCCCGCCGCGATAATCGACGATCGCCGCTCGCAGCAGTGCAGCGGTAAACGGCGAGCCAAGTGCGGCGCACGCCTGCGCTTGCAACTCCAGCCTCTCTACGATATCGCGCATCTCCGTTAACTCCGCCGTTGGGTTGCGGTTCCGAACTCGGTAATTATCTTCCCGTTGGCCGGTAGTGCTCCTACCGCGGCCGTTGGTCGATCGATCCAAGGACAAAATGGAGTAAGCGGGAACGGAGAAGCCCTCGTCCTCCGAAGTCTACGCTTTAGCACTCTATTGATCTCGGGGTATCTTGCTATGAAGTCCGAAGAGCTTCGCGCGACACAGGCACCGATTAAAGAGCTGTACAAAGCTGAACCGGACGCCGCCCGCATCACACTCAAAGCCGAAGGCCACCTTGGCGAAGGCATTACTTGCAATGTCCAAACGAGCAAAGCGCTCGTTGAAGCTGGGCTGCATCCCGCGACCGGCGGAGACGGGCTTGCCGCTTGCTCGGGCGATATGTTGCTGGAGGCGCTGGTCGCCTGCGCCGGAGTAACCCTGAATGCAGTAGCCACTGCATTGGGCATCGACATTCGAGACGGCGTGGTGCGAGCCGAGGGCGAGCTCGATTTTCGTGGGACGTTAGGAGTCGCCAAAGAGGCGCGCGTGGGCTTCAGCCGTATTCGGATTCACTTCGCTCTGGATACCGACGCATCCGAAGAGCAGCTGAGCACGTTGATTCGCTTAACCGAGCGCTATTGCGTTGTCTATCAGACGCTGCGCCAACCGCCGGAGATGATCGTTTCCAACGGCAGTTTGGCGTAGTTCCCAGAAAGGACTTTGGCTTGCCCACATACATGGACATCCACGAGATTCCGGGAGTCACCGCAGAAGCGGTCGGCGCCGCGCATTTAGCCGACCTTGAGACGCAAGGGAAGTACGGCGTCGTGTACCATAAGTATTGGCTGAACGAAAGTCAGGGCAAAGTATTTTGCCTCTGCAGCGCGCCGAGCCCTGAAGCCGCAACGAGCGCGCACCGCGAAGCGCACGGACTCGTCGCCGAAAAAATCATTGAAGTTGCGCCGGAGGTCGCGGAAGGATTTCTTGGCGGATGTGAAGTGAACTCTGAAGGCGCGGCCCTCGTCCCTGGAGGAAACGGCGACGATCGCGATTCCGGCATCCGCACGATTCTGTTCACCGACATTGTCGGCTCGACGTCACTGACGCAACGCTACGGGGACGATGCAGCCATGGCGTTTCTCAATGCCCATGACGGCATCGTGCGAAGCGCTCTGGACGCGTGTGGAGGACGCGAAATTAAGCACACCGGAGATGGCATGATGGCCTCCTTCGTCTCGGCGGCAGGGGCAGTTCGGTGTGCGACTCAAATTCACCAAGAGCTTTCCGACCATCCTTGGCAGAGCATCGACTCAGTGAAGGTTCGTATTGGTGCGGCTGCCGGGGAGCCGGTGGAAAACAATCGCGATCTCTTCGGATCGACGGTTCAATTGGCATCGAGGCTCTGTTCGCACGCCCAGCCCGAGCAAAGTCTCGTCTCCAACGTCATCACCGAACTGTGCATCGGTAAAGGTTTGGCGTTCCAAGACTTGGGTCCAGTCGTGCTCAAGGGTTTCGACTATGCTGTCCGCGTTCACGCCGTTCGGTAGCGAGACTAGTTTACCGCACGCAAGACGTAATGATGGTCGGTGCCGCGAACCCCGTCGAGCACGTCCTGCGAGATCGTAGTCGCCTCGAGAACGAAGCCGACGCTCTCGGCCACCGATATCGACGCCGCATTGCGCACATCGATCGTAGCCCGAGCCTCTGCGACGCCGTTGCACATGAGATGGCTGCAAACCGCACGGACGGATTCGCGCGCGTATCCGTGTCCTTGGGCTGCCCGCCCAATCGTCCACCCCATCAGCGCATGGCTGAGGTTCAGCGGTACCGTGGCTTGTACATAGCCGATGGGGATGCGATCCTCATGCCGCAAGACGATCCAGTTCAGCCACAATTGCGAGGCATCCGGTGACACTCCTCGAGAAAGTACGCGATAACGTTCCCTTAGCCACCCGAGACTCGTCGGAATCTCACTCGGCGTGTAGTGGTAGAGCGATGGATCGTCGAGCACGCCAAACATCGCCTCAGCATGGTCTTCGGTGATCGGCTCGAGCAATAGCCGGGCAGTGCGGAGCACGATGAAGGGCGGGCTCGAAGGGGCCGTCGATCCTAGCATGAGTGGAACCTCCAGGTCAAATCGCCCGCGTGAGAACGGCGACCACCGCAATTATGCCAAATAAGATAATGGCTGCTGTGGCGAGCGCTGATCCGACGGTTGCTTTGAGGTACCCAGTCGGGCTTAGGGTCTTCAATTGCCTTACGTGATCGATGATGGCGAGGGTCAGAAGAAACAGGCTTACGCCGATCGCAATCAAGGCGATATATCGCGCGGCCTGTTCGTACGGGACGGGCATCGTCGCGGGGAGCGCTTGGTTCAATGCGCCTATGATAAGATCGAACCCAAAGCCAAACGCAAGTAACATGACGCAGTTCCGAATCCAGCTCAGTAAGGTCCGCTCGGCGGCGGCACGGTTGCGCTCTTCGGCCAATTGCGTGGCTGCGTTGGTTGAGATCGTCATACCCGTTTGAACAAGATGCCTAGAAATGCGACGACGCCGATGCAAACGAGGCATATGGCCACCGTGAGCGCTAGCGAACGGCGCTTCCGGAAAAGAAAAGATTCGGACTGTGCGATGTAACGAAGTTCTTTGGCGTGTTCGGAAGCGGCCACGATCATGGCGTACGTACCCAGGCCGATCAGCGCCAATCCTAAGATGCCCGAGAATCGAACCGTGTCGATGCCTGCCTGCGTGCGCTGCTCAATAGCCCTCACGATGCTGTCGATGCCGAAGCCAAAGCTGATTAGCGAGAGACAGGTGCGAATCCACGCCATCAGCGTGCGCTCCGCGGCGGCCCTATTCCGATCTTTGGCTAACTCGGTTTGGACGTTCGGGGACGGCTCGCCGCCGGCGTTATCGGACATGCGACGTAGACTCCGGCGAGGTGGCCTCCATGAGGTGTTGGGCGGTCAGCAACGGCGTCAGATTGACGCGGATGAGACCGCGCTGCGGCCGATCCAGATCGAGAACGAGACCGAGTGCGAGAGCGAGCACCAAAGCAAATAACGCCTTGAAGGTAACTGCGCGCTCTCCCTGGCGGCCAAACCCGTAGCCCATCATGGCCGAGGCGATGAATGCAATCAACAGGATTCCGAAAATGACGATATCGGGAATGTGCGACCCGAGGACGGCTGCCTCTTCCGTGCTGAGGTTGATCGTGTCGTTGAGCGATGAGACGAAGAGCGGCACGACTGTGGAGCGCGCGTCCCTGCGGGCGACCTGCGTCGTGAGCGTCCAGAGATCGCGCTGGATTTCCGTAGACCTCTCCTGAGCGGCGGCGCGCTGCTCCGGTTGCGCGTCGGCTCGCGCGAACTCGACTCTCTCCGCAACGTAGACCCGTAGTTCGCTTCGTATCTGCGCTGCCGTCTTCGGGTCGAGTAGCTTCGCCCGAAGGAACGTCGTGCCGATCGCTGCGGCCTCACGGACCAATGCCGCGCGCCGTGCGTCGTAGCGCCCCAGCCCCAGTGCGAACGAGAATCCCAAGAGCAGCGCAAGGATCGTAAAGGCCGCTCCTTGCACGACGTTAGCCGGATCCTGGCCGGCCACACCTGGGCCCTTGCCCCGGCCAAGCTGGAATCCGACCTCGTTCATTGCGAAGATCAAAAGCGCCGACCCGAGCATGATGGCCCAGGTCGGAATGGGATTCAGGGAAATTAACCATAGCGTCAGGTTCGCTCCGCTGCGGCGAGCAAAGAGGTCGCGCACATCTAGGAAATGACGAGCTCTTGCTTTTTATAAAGCTTGTTTTGAAGTTACAATTTCAATGGACGAGCATGACCATGAACATGCCCCAGATCGTCAGCAAGGTGTTTCCGACGGCGTACGTGACCGTGTATCCAAGGCCAGGAACCTGGCTGCCGGCGGATCGGCTGATCATCCCGAGCGAGCGCCGTCGTCGTTCTCGGGCTCGGCGAAAGGGCGCCGAAAATGATTGCGGGATGGAAGCGAAAGACGTACTTCGCGAGGTACATGCCGAGGATCAGAGGCACGGTCGTCGCGACGATGCCCCAGAGGAACAGACCGAAGCCGAGCTGCTGAAGCCGGCAACGAACTTCGGACCGGCGGTGATGCCGATGACCGCGATGAACATGTTGAGCCCGACCGAGTTCATGAACCACAGCGTCGCCGACGGAATGCGCCCGAAGGTCGGCCGCATCGCGCGGTACCAACCGAAGACGATGCCGAAGATCAGCGCGCCGCCGGCGGTCGAGAGCGTGATCGGAATCCGCACCGATCTTCAGGACGATCGCGCCGATCAGCGCGCCGATGGTGATCGCAATGCCGATGAAGGCAACGTCGGCGACGTCGGTTGGCACGATCGATGACGCCGAGCGCTTGCCGCGCCGACGTGTCCTGCGTGCGGCCGACCAGCGAGACGACGTCGCCGCGATAGAGCTTGGTATCCGCGAGGCATCGGGATCGGCGTTTCGGTAAATCCACGCTTGATGCGGCGAACGTAGACGCCGCGCGCTCCGGGACGGCTTCCGAGTTCCTCAAGCGTCTTGCCGTCGGCTTTTTTGCTCGTGACGTAGACGTCGATGCCCTCGATCGGTGCGGAGAGGAGCTCGGGATCGTCGACCTCTTTGCTGGCGCGTCCGACGAGCGCAACGATCACCTGCTCGCGCTCCCCGACGACGGAGGCAACGTCCCCGGCCTGCAAAACGAGATCGCTCGTGGCATCGCTGATGGTTCCGCCGCGGCGCACCGCCAAGACGTACATCTGGTTCCAGGTCCCTTGGTGGCCTCCGTGAGCATCTCCTCGACCTCAGCGACCGTCTTGCCGACGACTTGCGCGTCCGGTGCGATTTGAGAAGGCCCGTACGTCGAACGCGCTGCCATGCGTCGCCGAGGCCGCCAAAGTCGCGCTTGCCGCCATGCGCATCTTCATACTCTTTGCACGCTTTTCGCAGATTGATGCGCAGCAGAAGCGGTCCGAGCATTGCGATGACGATCGCCGAACCGACCGTTCCGAAGATATAGGTCATGGCGTACGCCGTCGGCATAAGGTCGAGATACGCTTTGGTCTGATCCGGCGGAAGCCCTAATCGGTTGATCGCGTCGGTTGCCAGGCCCATGGACGCTGAAATCGTTTGCGAACCCGCAAAGAGGCCCGGCCGCCGCGCCCGGGATCGTAGCCGGCAACCTTCGCGACGACGACGCTAGCCCCGAGGCAAAAGACGCAGACGATCACGGCAAAGATCGCTTGCGGGACGCCGTCCTTGGTGATGCCTCGGACGAACTGCGGCCCGACGCCGTAGCCGATTGCAAAGAGGAAGATCAGGAAGAACGTCGCTTTGACGTCGGCGGAGATCTTGATGCCGAGCTGACCGATCGCGATGGCGGCGAGCAGCGTGGCAGTGACGGCTCCCAGGCTGAATCCTTTGAAAGCTCTTGCCGCCGACCCAGTAGCCGATGCCGAGCGAAAGAAGAGCGCGATCTCCGGGTATTGCCTTAGCGTTGCTACGAACCAGTCCATGCGTACCTCTGTGGTTCGGCGAGCTGTATCATTGCGTTTGCCAACCGCCCCCAGTGCGAGGTACAACTGCGCGAAGCGCAGCCGCTCGTTCAGGTGTCCCTGTGGACGTCGGTTTGCGCTTGGTATGCGCGCGTCTGTGCGTTGAGAACTTCAAGATACGACGTGTATCCGTTCTCGTAGCGTTCGTTTGCCAATCGCACCGAGTCGAGCGATGCTCGTCGCATAGAGGTCCAACTGCTCGCTTCGCAGGCGCGACTCGTTATACGAAGTGACGTCGTCGGAGACTTCTGCGAAGGCTCGATGGACGGTCTGCAGATACGAGATCGCAATGGCTGGCGTTGGGCTTGAGCCAGATGTATTTGCGATCGATCTGGCCCCCATTAAAGATCGGCTGGAGCATCTGAGCGAGCGATCGAAAACAGCCCGAGGGGTCCGATAAAAGACGCCGTTGACGTTCGACAGCGGTGCCAGGGCGCCGGCACGTGTGAATATTCGCCGTTGACGACTTGGCCGCCGATTGCGGCCGATCGCGCCCAGCGAAGCGACGGATAGAGCAGCTTGCGGGCGACGTCGACGTTCCCGGCGGCGGCCGCGATCGTCGTACTCTGCTTGCCGGATATCGGGACGGCGCTGCAAGAGCTCGCTGGAGACGCCCGTTGGCGGCACGGCCGGCATGCGTCATTTGTGCGTTCAGCGGCAAGCCGCGCTCGATGGCGTGCGGATACTCGCCGGTCAGGACCGACAGGGCATTCTCGGTCTGCGTGATGTTTTGCCGGAGAGCCGGAACGTTTTGCGATACTTCGTAGAGCGATTGCTCGGCTTGCCGTTGGTCTTGCATCGAAGACTCGCCGCCTTGCACCCGCCGCTGCATCAAGTCGAAGGGCTTGTTGCCGAATCGACTGATGGCTTTTTCCGTGAAGGCCAGGACCTCGTCGAGTTCGCGCAGCTGAAAGTACGCGGTGGCAACGTCTGCCAACGACCGTTGCAAGAACGGTGTCGAGCGCGGCCTCCGAGTCGAGAGCAGTTGATTGCGGGCCGCGCCCGTTGCGGAGTCGAGCTTCCCGAAGAGATCGACTTGATAGCTCGCGGCAATGCCGGCTTGCGGCAATGAACTGCGATGACGGGACGTGCCCGGCGGCTTGTTTCCCGCCGTCGCCTGAAACGGGTGTCGAGGATGCCGTTGACGAAGACCGATTGATTTGCGGCGGTGATGCCGAGTTGCGCCTCCGCTTCGAGGATCGACGAATATGCGAGCTCGACGTTGAAGTTCTTCGCCAGCGCGCGTTCGATCAGGCCTTGCAGCACCGGGTCGTCGTAGAGTTGGCGCCAGGGAACGTTCCCAGCGACGCTTGCGTGAGACGCACTCGCCGCGGAAAGCCTGGCTGCAATTGCGCGTCGGGCGGAGATGAGGGGGTCGGCGGCACGCACGAAGCGATGAGCTGGACGAGCGCGACCAGCGCGAAGATGAGCTTCATGCCGGCCCCTGCCGGGCACGATGGCCGTTTCCGGTAACAGCTTCCTGCTTGCTCTGCGGCTTCTTGACCGCGCTCGATGAGATTCTGGAAAAGCTCGTACAGCGTCGGCGTAAAGAAGATGCCGAGAGCCGTCGCGGCGAGCATGCCGGCGAAAACGGTCGAACCGAGCGACTGGCGTGACGCAGCGCCGGCGCCGTGCGCGAACATCAGCGGAATGACGCCGATGATGAAGGCAAACGAGGTCATCAGGATCGGCCGGAAGCGCAGCCGCGCCGCATCGGTGGCGGCCTCGGTGATCGATGCTCCGTGCGCGCGTCGCTCGCGTGCGAACTCGACGATCAGCACGGCGTTCTTGGCGGCCAGCCCGATGAGCATGATAATGCCGATCTGCACGTAGACGTTGTTGTCGAGGCGCCACAGCAGAACGGAAAGCAATGCGCCGAAGATGCCGGTCGGCACGGCCAGCAGGACCGGCCAGCGGCATGAACCAGCTCTCGTACTGCGCCGCCAGCGCGAGAAAGACGAGCAACACCGAGAAGATGAAGATGATGCTTTGCGTGTTTCCGACCGCGACTTCCTGATACGCTGTACCCGACCAGCCGTAGGTGTAGCCGGGCGGAAGCGTCTTCGCGGCGACCTCCTGACATCGCGGCGATCGCTTGGCCGGTGCTATAGCCCGGCGCGTTCGAGCCAAAGATTTCGATCTCGCGGTTCGTGTTGAAGCGCTGGATGAAATCGGTCCCGAGCCTACGGCGAACGGTCGTCAAGGCAGTCAACGGAACCATTTCGCCGCTGCTGTTGCGCACGTAAATGGCTGAAATGCTGTCGGCGTTCGCCCGGAACTCGGGCTCGGCTTGAACCATCACGTCCCACGTCCGGTTGAAGTAGGTGAAGTCGCCGACGACGAGTCCACCGAGCAATGCCTGAAGCTGCTTGAAGACATCGCTCACGGTGACGCCTCGCATGCGCGGCCTTGTCGCGATCTGACGTCAAGTTGGAGCAACGGGATGGAGGTTCGCATCGTGTTGTTGATTGCAGTGATTTCGGGACGCTTGCGCGCCGCCGCGACGACCTTATCGGCGACGGCGGCGAGTTCGTTGAACGGTATGGCCGGACGTATCCTGCAGCTCGAAGGCGAAACCGGACGCATTGCCGAGGCCCGGGATCGTCGGCGGCACGAACGGGAACGATGCCGCTTGTGGATAGGCGTTCATCTTGTCGTCGATTTCTTTGACGATGCCGTTCAGCGTGAGGTGTTCCTTGACGCGTTCGTCCCATGGTTCGAGAACGACGATGAAGCTCGAAGCGTCCGGCGTTTGAATCGACGTGAGCAGGTTAAATCCGGCAAGCGAGATGACGTCTGCAACGCCGTGCACCGTCTTCAGATCCTTCTCCATGCGGCCGAAGAGCCGCAGCGTTGCGATCGAGCGACGAGCCAAACGGCAAGCTGAACTAGGGCGTAGACGACGCCTTGATCCTCGTCCGGCACGAAGCCGCCCGGCACGGCCTTTCCGAGCAGGACCGCACGAGCACGTAAAAGCCGGCGAGCAGCGCAAGCACGAGAATCGTGCGTCGCATGAGCCAGCGCAGTCCTCCCATGTATCCGGAGGTCACCGCGGCAAATGATGGCGTTGAACTTGTCGATGAACCATCCAAGCGGCCCCCAAAGCCTCGTCCGCTTTCGGATGATGAGTGCGCAGAGCGCCGGCGTTAGCGTCAGCGCGACGAGCGCCGAAATGTTGACCGAGATCGTGATGGTAAGCGCGAACTGGCGGAAGAGCTGTCCCGTGATCCCGCTGATGAACGCCGATGGTAAGAACACCGACGTCAGGACGAGCGATATGCCGAGGATGGGCGCGGTGAGCTCCTTCATCGCCCGCTCGACCGCCGCTAGCGGCTCCATCCCGCTTCGATATGGTGTTCGACGCCCTCCACCACGACGATGGCATCGTCCACGACGATGCCGATGGCGAGTACCAGGCCAAAGAGCGTCAGGGTGTTGATGCTGAAACCGAGCGGAAGGAAAGCGATGAACGTTCCAATCAGCGAGACCGGAACGGCCAGCATCGGAATGAACGAGGATCGGAAGCTTCCCAAGAAGACGAAAACGACGATGATGACGAGGAGGATGCCTCGAAGAGCGTCTTGAGGACGTCTTTGATCGAGTCTTTGACGAAGAGCGTGCTGTCGTAGGCGACGGAGTATGCCAGGCTCGGCGGAAAGGCTTTGGCCAGCTCGGCCATCCGGGACTCAACCGCTTTCGCCGTGGTGAGTGCGTTGGCGTCCGGGGTTTGATAAAGGATGACCAGCGTTGCCGGCTTTTGATTGAGCGAGCCGAGCGTCTGATAGAGCTGCGCGCCGAGCTCGACGCGGGATACGTCGCGCAGACGCAGTACCGAGCCGTCGGGATTCGATCGGACGACGATGTTGCCGAACTGCTTGGGATCGGTCAGCCGGCCTTGTGCGTTCACCGAAAGTTGGAACTGGTTGTTCTTAGGCGCGGGCAAGGCGCCCACGGCTCCCGTCGGGATCAAGACGTTTTGGCTGCTGATCGCGTTCGCGATATCGGTCGCCTGCAATCCGAGCTTCGCCAGCTGATCCGGCCGCACCCAGGCGCGCATCGCGTACTTTTGCTCGCCGATCGTGCTCTGGCCGCCGATTCCGGGAACGGAGAGCAACGGGTTGATGAGGTTGAGCGTCGTGTAGTTGCTCAGGAAGAGCCGGTCGTAAGAGTTCGTCGGCGAGTAGAGCGCGACGACCATCAAGATTTGCGGCGATTTCTTTTGAACGGTGATCCCGAACCGATTGACCGCCTCCGGGAGGGTTCCGGTAGCCTGCGTGACCCGATTCTGAACGTCGATGAGGGCCTTTTGAATGTCCGCGCCGACCTTGAACGTGCAATTCAGCGTATACTGGCCGCTCGACGTGCTCGTCGATTGCATGTAGATCAGGTTGTCGACGCCGACGACCTTATTTTCGATCTCCGACGCTACCGATTGCTCGACGACCGAGGCACTCGCGCCGATGTAGGTCGTCTGCACCTGGATCAGCGGCGGCGAGATCGGCGGGAACTGTGCGACCGGAAGCACGACGATTGCTATGCCGCCGAGCAATACGATCACGATGGAGAGAACCATCGCGAAGATCGGGCGCGTTATGAAAAAATGTGCCACGGCTAGTTGGTCTTTATCGTGACTTTTCGGTCGGGCTGCACTTTTTGCGTGCCCTCGACGACCACGCGCTCGCCCGCCTTCAATCCCGATTCCACGATGAACGATTGCTGATACTGCGGGCCGAGTGTGACCGTGCGAAGCGCCGCGACGTTCTTGGAATCAATCACGTAGACGGTGTTGACGCCTTGCGATTTGACGATTGCGGTCTGCGGTACCAGCACGGCGTTCGGGCGCCGTTCGACGACGACCCGGACGCGCGCGAAGCCGCCGGGGCGAAGCAGTCCCTCGGGGTTGGGGAAGCGCGTTTCGACGATGATCGTCCCGGTTTTGGGATCGACGGTTGGGCTGATCGCGTAGACGCGCCCGGTATACGGATAGGTCGCATCGTTGGCGAGCATGACCCGCAGCTCTTGATCGCGCAGGGATTCGCCGCTTGGATTTTTCCTGTTACCTGCTAAGGCGAGGTAGGTAGGCTCGTCCAAGCCGAAGGTGATCTTGATCGGATCGATGGTCGTGATGGTATCGAGCACCTGCGTGGCCGGACCACCGACGACGTTGCCGACGTCGTAGTTGAGGAACCCGATCAAACCCGAGACGGGTGCATAGACCATCGTATAGCCGACGTTGATTTGCGCGTTATCGACGGCTGCTTGGCCCGACGCAATCTGTGCGCGCGCGACCAGGACGTCGCCCTTTGCGATTTCGGCGTTTTGAATGGCATTGTCGAGGTCTTTTTGCGGAATCGCCTTGTCGGCGGCAAGCGGCCGGTTTCGCGCGACGGTCGAGGTTCGCACGTTCGAGCGCGGCCTGGCGCGCGAAGAGATTGCCGCGCGCCTGCGCGAGCTGGGCCCGCGCCGTATTCAGCGCCGCGATGTATTCGCTTTGCTGAATCTGGAAGATAAGGTCGCCCTTGCGGACGAAGTCGCCTTCCTTGAACGGCGCTCGCTCCAGCACGCCCTGGACGCGCGCCCGTGCCTCGACGCTTTCGACTCGCTCCGATCGTCCCTTGGAAGTCCTCGGTGATCGGCACCGTGGCCTGGCGCACGGTCTGGACGACGACCGTCGGCGGAGGCTGTTCGACGTTCGCTTTGTTCTCGGTGTCGCCGTGACCGCACCCCGACAGAAGCACCGACGCCGCGAATACGACGGCCGCCGCTAGCTTCTTCATCCCTCGCGCTTCCAGCGCTCGAGTGCGGTGTGCGCGACGTTGGAGAGGTCGGCGCCGATCTCGCCGTACGCCTCGTCGGGCAGATTCGCCAGCGAGACGCGGACCGACCAGTCCGGGGCTCCGAAGCCGCTTCCGTTGAGCAAGACGATCGAATGGAAGGTCGCCAGCGCGAAAACGATCTGCAGCGGGTGGTAGTTGTCGACTAGGAACTTCATGAACTTCTCGCCGTACGTGAGCTCGGCCCACTTCATGATGTCCAAGGTCGAGTAGTAGTCAGCGCGATTCGGGTCGGCAACGAGCGGCAGGTTCAAGCCCTTCCAAAGAAGCTCCATGCGCCGTTTGCAGATGCGGCGCGTCAGGTCGCGGTAGGCGTTCTTCGAATCGGTCAGGGCAAAGAGCGAGAAGAAGGTCATCATCACTTGCTGCGGCATCGAGAGTCCGGCCGTATGATTGAGCGCGACTTGACGGCTGTCGGCGACGAGGCGATCGATGAACTTGATCGTGTCCGGCGTGAGCGTGAGCGGGCTGTAACGCTTGCGCAGGCGGGCTCTCTCCGCCTCCGGCAGCGCGGCGATCATCCCTTCGAAGACGTTGTCCTGGTGGATCGCGATGACGCCCAGACGCCAGCCGGTGCAACCGAAGTATTTCGAGTAGGAATAGACCGTGATCGTGTTGCGCGGCGCGTATTTCATCAGCGACTCGAAACCCTCGACGAACGTCCCGTAGACGTCGTCGGTGATGATGATCAGGTCTTTGCGCTTCTCGTTCACGATCTTCGCGATGCGCTCGAGCGTCGAGCGCTGTATCGCGTACGACGGCGGGTTGCTCGGGTTGACCACGAAGAAAGCCTTGATCTTGGGGTCGAGCAGCTTATCGATCTCGCTCTCCGGATACTGCCAGGAATGCGCGCCGGACTCGTACGTGCCGCTCGCGTCGATCTCGACGGTCTCGAACGCATATTTGTCGAGGTGCGCGATCTCGAGATAAGGGGTGAAGGTCGGTACGGCCAAGGCGATCCGGTCTCCGCGTTTCAGCAGACCGTTGACCATCAGCGAGTCGAAAATGTAGCACATCGCCGCGGTGCCGCCTTCGACGGCAAAGACGTCGTAGGTGCCGGCTGGCGGCGAGTCTCCGCACATCTCGCGAACGAGGTAGGCCCGCGCGACCTGTTCCATGTGCCGGCCCATTCGCATCGGCACCGGATACATGTCGCCGATGATCGCGTCGGCGAGCTCGTGAACCCACGCGTCCTTGTCGAATCCCAGCTTTTGCACGCCGTACTCGATCCCGGTTTTTAGTGCCGCCGCTCCCGGCTCGCTCGCGTTGCGCTTCACGAAGTCGTCGAATCGCGCGCCGATACCGTCTTTCCCGGGCATTCCTCCCAGATCGGGCTCGTCCCAAACGCGCTTCGACTCTTCGATTCCGAACCGCCCGAAGAGGAAGTACGCCTCGCGAGGCGTCGTGGCGATCCAGTTCGGATTCCCGCGTCCCGCGTCGAGGAAGACGTGAGTGCTCTCCGGATTCCTCGCAAGTTTGATGAGGTCGTCCTTCAGCTCGAACGGGCTGAGCGTTTCAAAAGTGCGGAAACGCTCGAGGGGATCGGATTCGGTGGTATGGCTGGCCATGACGGTTACTCCTTAAATGGCGGTCTTGCTGGCGAAAATGGCGACGATTACCGTGCCCCAAACGGTCAACAAGACGTTGCCAACGGCATAGGTTATCGTATATCCGAGGGTGACGAGATTGCTTTTGGCAACGTCTTGCACGGCGCCGAACGCGGCCGTGGAGGTGTCCGCGCCCGCCAGGGCGCCGGAAAGAATCACGTTGTTGAGTCGAAGCACGTACTTTCCGAAGACGGCCGCAGTCAGCAACGAAAACAGCGGTATCAGGACGCCGCCCGCGACGAGCGGCACGCCGACAGACTTGATGCCGTTGATGAAGCTAGGGCCGGCCTGAATGCCGACGACCGCAACGAAAACGGTGAGTGCGAACGAATCGAAGGCCCACTGTGCGCCGGGCGAGATATTGCCAAAGGTCGGCGAACGCGCGCGCAGATAACCGCCGACGATGCCGGCGACCAAGGCT
The DNA here is from genome assembly GCA_963739845.1 of Vulcanimicrobiota bacterium. GTDB lineage: Bacteria > Vulcanimicrobiota > Vulcanimicrobiia > Vulcanimicrobiales > Vulcanimicrobiaceae > Cybelea. The sequence goes on from CAVUBQ010000002.1 coordinate 2,056,272, forward strand.
CCGACGCTGCCGCCCAGGCCGATCGGAACGCCGCCGACCGTAAAGCTCAATGCCGCCGATCAAGGCGCCGATCAGGATCGCGGTCGACAAAAAGACGACGTCGGCGGCCGGAGACGGTCGCAGCGCGTATCCCACCGCCGTTGCTGCAGTTTCGACGCTACTTTGAAAGCCCGCGATTTGCAGCGTATCGCCCCGCTCGATTACGGTCAACGGGAGAACCGGAATGTCGAGGGAGCTCCGAGTGATCTTTTTGAGCACCACGCCGCGTGCCCGTCCCGTCATGATCTCTTTGACGGTGCGGCCGCTTACCAGGCGGTTCGTGACTACGACGTCCAACTGCGCGAGCGGAATGTCGAGCAGCTCCGGGTCGTGTACCTCCCTGCCGGCCGCTTCGGAGATGACCACTGCCGATGGTCCGGCAAGCGCGACGACGTCGCCCTCGGAAAGGGCGTCGCCGGGAGAAGCGGTTGAGATCGCATCGCGGCGCCGGATCGCGGCTACAAAAACTCGATGCCCACCCCGTTCGAACTCGTTCTCGATCTCGGCCACCGTCCGCCCGGCCATGCCGTCGGCCATAATGCGTACGGCGCGAACACTGTTCATCGTGTACGCACCGAAGACGCCGGGCGGAAGCTCGGGCTTCAGTCCCATTTGCGCGCCCAGCTTTCTGCACTCGTCGGCCAAGTCGAACCGAAAAAGCCGCGGGACGATCCGCGAGCAAACCAGCACGCCCGTGGTCGTCGCGAGAACGTACGCAACGGCGTAGCCGACGGCGATCTGATCCTGCAGCGTCTTGGTTACGGCGGGGTCCAGGTTGAGGCGGCGGATTGCGTCGCTTGCGGTTCCGATCGCGGCGGACTGCGTGAGCGCGCCCGAGAGCAACCCGGCAGCCTCACCGACGTTAAAATGAACGGCCGTAGCGAAGGCGACCACCGCAGCGAGCATGACCAAACACGCGAAGACCGCAAAGGCGATTTGCTGAACGCCGTCTCTTCGCAGCCCGGCAAAGAACTGCGGGCCGACCTTGTAGCCGACGGCAAAGAGGAACAACACAAAAACGAACCCCTTGAGCGGCGCGGCAATGGGAATGTCGAGCTGGCCGACGAGAACGCCCGCGAGCAAGGTTGCGGTAACGGTACCGAGACTGAACCCTGCGATCTTCAAAGGACCGAGCCAATAGCCGATCGCGAGTGCCAGAAAGATCGCCAGCTCGGCGTTCTGCCGCAACGTTGCCACGAACCAGGCAATCATGGGTTCACGGGAGTCCTACTACCGCGGAGGCCTCGAATTTATACTTCCACAGGCCCCACCGGCCGAGGCCCCACGAGTCGATGACGAGGAGCCCAACCTCGCCGGTGCTACCGCTTATAATCCCTCCGGCTGCCGATTGGTAGAGGTTGTTGTCATTGAAAAGCACGCGGAAGTTGTAGATCGCGGAGAACTTCAACCCGCGCGCTGCCGGAGAGTCGATGAACGAAACGTTGGGCAGCGTTAGTTTGCCTTCGTAGTAGCTCGTCTCTGAAGCCCCCGGCGGCCGTATTATCGTTTGATCGTATTCGTTGCTGTAGGCGACGGAGCCGCCGTTCCATTTCCATTTGGTCGTGTAAAAGAATTTCACTTGGGTGTCGATGCTTTCAACGCCGTTCGTTTGAGTCGGCAAGGCTATCCCCGCCTCGAGGATATGATCGAACGTCTTCGAAGCGACACTATACGAATAGCGAAGTTCCGCGTTCCCGAATCCGGAATAGGGATTGGCATCGGGCGAATAGGGCAGCTTCGGTTCGGTCGGATATCGCGTTATGAACGGAAGGCGAATTTGAAGCTGCGCGCACGTGTCCCACAGGTTTCGGTCGTAACGAAGCTCCTTCTTGACCTTTGCCGTTCCGTCTCGGTTGCCCTGAAAATAATAGTAGGCGGTTACGTCGCGATCCAGCGTGTAGAACTCGTCGCCCACGGTGTAGAGACGAGGCGGCGGCGGTGCAGGCGTGGCGCTCTCGGCGTATGGAGCCGGTGACGGCGGCGCGCCGGCGATCGATGACGGCGGCGCGCTCGCGGCCGGTGATGGCGGCGCGTTCGATGCTGCTCGCTCTCTTGCCGTGCATGCGGCGATCGCTGTTGCCGGCGACACGGCGGCGAGCACCACGAGAAGCCCAGCGCAACCCAATGCTGCCGCCGCGATCCGTGGTTGAGGTTGCCAATCTTTCACGCCGGATGCTCCTCTTGTCGTGCACAGCCAGCGTAGGGACGCTTTTGAGTTGCGGGAACCATGTGTCAAGGGCCACCTCGCGAGTGGACGCTGCCAGAGTCCGGCGGGTAGGCCCAGTGGGCGATGATCGATGCTGGAGCAGCGGCGCGGCCTAATCGGTAAATCGTGAGACCGACCGCCCTCAGCTCGACAGCCTCGAAGTCCGCGACTGGGAAGGGAGGCTCGAAGGTCGGAAGGGCTTTGCGCGAGTATGAAACCGCTGGTAAATCGCGCCGCGGCTTCATCCATGTCGCGCCTCGTGCGGATTGAAGTCAAACCGACATCGTGCGCCAAACCTGGTTCGATCGCTCGAATCAGCTTCGACTGCAATCGCAAAAGAGCGAGCATGGGTTGAATCGTCACTGGAGCGGCTGTCGGCGCCAGCGCCGACCTCGTCATCAGCGGAGTTATTCGCAATCCCGCAGGCGGCCGTGCCGGCACCGCATCGATCGACAGCCGCTGCGATGCGTTTCAGGTGCGAATTGAGGGCAAAGCCCGCCACGAGGCAGATCCGCGGCTCTGCCGGCCCCGAGAAGAGAAGCCGTGAGGTATCGGTAAAGCGCGGCGTCTCCAAATCGAGAGCAATCTCGATGGCGGTGACATCCCACTTTTGTAGATGCGTAACGCTCATCTACCCTTTTAATCGTCCGTCCCGGCACGTTTGTTAACCCTCACGGAAGGTACACTCGAGAGGGGGTCCCTCCCGGGTGCTGCCTGAGCCTAGGCTCGGAAGCCGCAGCTATGCCCCTAGTTCCGGCGAAAATCTCAGAAAAATCGCGAAAATCGGAAGAAACTTCGTCGAATTTCTATTTGTTTTGGTGTATCTTATGCTCAAGCGTGCAATCGCTTAACCTGGGGGAGTCCGGTCGGGGGCGATATGGAAGGTACCGAACATTCCGAGCAGGCCGAGACGCGTCGCGAGGCCTTGGGGCGATTTTTGCGCAAACGGCGCGAGACCATCGCTCCCGAAGACGTAGGCATCGCGTCGCGCCGCGGGCGCCGGACGCCCGGACTGCGCCGGGAAGAAGTCGCATTTCTTGCCGACATCGGCGTCAAATGGTATGCGCGCCTGGAGGCCGGCGACGATATCCATCCATCCGAATCGACCTTGATCGGGATCGCCAATGCATTGCAACTATCGGCCGCCGAATTCGAATATATGATCGATCTCGCCGGCCTGCGACATGTTACTGACTCCGACGTCGAAGCGAAGACGGTGATACCCGATCCTGTTTCGGCCTTGCTCGACAGCATGCATGGAGTTGCGGCTACGGTCGGCGACAAGATCCTTACGCCGCTTAGATGGAATGCTCTGGCCGACGCGGTCTACGGGCACTCTCGATTCAAGCATCCGATAGAGCGCAACGCATTAGTCCGCAGCCTGTTCGACGCCGATTTTATTGCATTTCTTGATTCGGATCGCGACGAGCTTGTCTTCCGCGCCGTGGGAATGTTCCGACTTAATTATTCGTCTCAGCGGCCGAGCCCGTTTGCAGCCGCCGTCTATGAGAGAGTTAAGGACCATCCGCTCTTTCAACAAGCCTGGAGCCAACGGATCGTCTCTGGCGAGCTAACGAACGAAAAGGTTACCGTTCGAAACCATCCGCTGGTGGGCAGGGTCGCCGTTTTTGCGATCGACTTTAGCACGCCGATGCGGCCCGATCTCATGATGCGCACCCTTGTTCCGAGCGACGAAGAAACGGCAGCGAAATTCAGTCGGTTGGCGGAGAGCAAAACGGAGCCGCCCGCGCTGGATCGGTCGCGGCGAACGGCTCGGTCTTGCGAAGGGGCGCTGACGTAAAAAAGCCAGCCTCCACTTGGCAAGTGGTCCTTCTCGCGTGGTTGCGAGGATTCAGGGGCTCCGTTACGCTGGCGAAACATTGCTAGGCCATAGGTGATCTAGGCGTTGAAAATCTCACAGAAAATTGCCGCCGCAGCAGGGTTAATGGCCTGCTGTCGTTCTCTCCCCGACCCAAGCGAGCGCCGCCGGCACGATTAATATTCACCACGCAGACGGCACGGTAAATACGTACAGCGACGTCGAGATCAAGGTATTCTCCGGCTCGCTCTTCTTAACGTCCGACGACGGTAACGGGACCATCGTCGTTAGCCGAGCTGCGTGCGCGTATCGAGACCAGATCATCGTTTGCTTACCGACGACGGTTGCGCTCGTGCAAGAGGGCAAGAGCAATGCGCTCGATCTCAAATCCGGCACGATCTATCTGAACTACACGAATGCCGAACAACCTATGTCGAATTCGTCTGCCAAACTGCCGGCGAATAGCATCCTGCTCGCGCTGGCAACCAAAAACGGCACGTTCATCAACGTACGCGGGCGAATCGACCAACTGATAAAGCAATGAAGAAATACGCCGCGATCGTCCTCTCTGTCGTTTTCGTCATGCAGCTTTTTTGCGCCGCAGCCGACGCCGGTCGCGGCGGGGGCGGCGGTCGCGGCGGGGGCGGCGGTCGCGGCGGCGGCGGTGGCGCGCGCGGCGGCGGCGGTCGCGTGGCGGCGGCGGTATGTCCCGCGGCGGCGGTGGCGGTGTCGCGTGGCGGAGGCGGCGCGTCCCGCGGCTCGGCCGGTGGACGAGGCGGCGGCGGGGGATTCAACCTCGGCGGTAACGACTTCTCGCGCGGCGGCGGAGGCGGCATGCAACGCCCGGAGTCGCGCAGCGTCCCGGTTCAGTCGGAGGCCCGGGTGGGCCCGGTGGAGTTGGCGGCGTTGGCGGCGCGGGACGTCCTGGCGGACCCGGCGGCGTTGGTGGAGTTGGTGGCCCCGGCAGCCCCGGTGGCCCGGGCGGAGTTGGCGGCGCGGGACGTCCTGGCGGGCCCGGCGGCGTCGGTGGAGTTGGAGGCCCGGGAAGTCCCGGTGGCCCGGGCGGAGTTGGCGGCGCGGGGCGACCTGGAGGTCCGGGGGGCCCGGGTGGTCCGGGCGGGCCTGGCGGTCCGGGCGGCGCGGGAAGTCCCGGCCGCGGAAATGGAAATAATTCCGGCCGTGGCGGCGGCAATAACAATATCAACAGCGGAAACACGGTGATCAACAACCCCGCCTACGGCGGCGGCGGCTACTACGGATGGAACGGCGGAATGGCCTGGGCTCCGGCGCCGTACTATTGGGGCGGCGGGTTTTGGGGCGCGATGGCGATCGGCGTAACCTCGGCGGCAGTCTACGGAGCGATCGTCGACGAGGACACCCACGTAACGTATAACTCCTACGAAGTTCAGGAGGGCACGCCCGGGTCGACGTTCCTCACGTCGTACCAGCTCACGCAGACGCAGTGCGGGCCTCCCGGTCTCGTGGTAGTCTATGGTCCGGAAAACAGCGTGATTTGCGCGCAACCCAATAGCAACGTCGGCGAAGGGTCGTATCGGCTCGACACCGCCACGCTTGACCTGATACCGGTAAACAACTCAGCTGCGCCCTCGGCGGCGCCGCCGCCGGGCTAGCCTCATTTTAGAATATTGATCGTTCGCGCCGCGACGATCGCGATCGTAATCAACGAGATGCTGCTCTGTAGGATGACGAGCAGCTTTGCACGCTGAGTTAGCGGCATTGCTTCGGTCGGGCTGAATGCGGTTGACGTCGTAAAGCCTAAGAAGAGATAGTCGACGATGCCGGGTTGCCAGTTGGGCGGCACCGACGCGGTATCGTCCTGGGCCGGGAAGTCAAAGTCGGGATACTGCGTTTCGTGGTTAAGGCGCGCGTCGGGACCGCCGCCGTCGACGAGCCAGTAGACCAGGGTGAAGATGAGGATATTGCCCGTCCAAATCCCGACGGAAGTATAGAACAAGTGGACCGGCTCCAGTTTGTTCGGGAATCTCGACGAGGTTGTAGGCGACGACGAGAAGATTCCCCGTGTTGAAAATGAGTGCGGACGCCGACGGCGACGAACTCGGCGATGCGTTCGAAGCGCCGCAATACGTCGCTTCCGCGCGTCGCCCAGACCAACAGCATCGGCATCAGCATGACGCCACCTGCTAGATAGGCGAACCAGTTCGGCACGAGGTGGTAGCGCCGTGGCAAGAGCGTGATGAGCACGACGATGGCGAGCGACGATCAGCACCGCGCCTAGGCGCGATGCAGTCCGACGGCCCGATGGAGGTTGCCTCAGCGGGGCGCCAGATCTGCATGCGCGTCTCTTCTCCGTACAGGCGCTCCAATCGTTGCATCGATTCGCAGGGCGAACTCGAATACGGGCAGCGGATCAAAGAAGGAGCCGCTTTAGAGAGCGAGCAAGCACGCAAAAGCGTGATTCCGAACAGCGCGTTACCTTTCAGCGGGGGGTTGGTTTCTCGGGGTCTCCAGGGTGTCGGCATGCGCGACACAATGCTGCTGCGCCTTCGGGTGGCTGCGATTTTCATTCTGCCGTTGCTCGCGTGGGTTCCGCTCTTCTTGCTCTCGACAATCGACGGAAAACTGCTGCCAGGAAGCGTCGCAACGCCTTTCCTGCTCGATCTCTCGGCTCATATCCGTCTGCTTGTCGCGCTGCCGCTCTTCATCCTAGCGGCGAGAGTAGGCGAAGCGCGCATTCTTCCTACGCTTCAGCAATTTCTGGCACGGCGGATCGTTTCGGGAACCTCAGTCCCTAAGTTCGAAGCCGTAGTCGCGGCGGCGTTTAGGCTTGGCGATTCAATTGTCGCCGATCTGCTGATCATTGTGATAATTTATTTTTTTGACACGCTCGTCGCGCGGCGTACCTACATCGCAAACGACGTGTCGACGTGGTACGCGGCTTCGGCCGCTGCGGGATCGCACCTTAACCCAGCCGGCATCTGCTACGCATATTTCAGCCTCCCCATCTTTCAGTTCGTTTTACTGCGCTGGTACTTCCGGCTCTTCATCTGGGGCCGCCTCTTAGGGCAGATTTCTAGGCTGAATCTCAATCTCGTCCCGACGCACCCTGATCGCGTAGGCGGTCTTGGCTTCCTGACCATGGGCACGCAGGCGTTCGCACTTTTCGCAATGGCCCACGGGGCGTTGCTCGCCGGCTGGCTTTCGACGCGAGTCGTAATCGCGAAAGCGAGTCTGACGGAGTTTAAAGGCGAGATCGTGGCGATCTTGGTGTTCGTGCTGTGCTTGACCATCGCGCCGCTTACGGTGTTCGCAAGATCGCTAAACCGCGCCAAGCGGCGCGGCATCATCGAATACGGCGCGCTGGCGGCGCGCTACGCAAACGAGTTTCGCGACAAGTGGATCGTTCCCGAAGCGGACTATAAGGAGCCGCTGGTCGGAAGTGCGGACATCCAATCCCTCGCCGACATGGCCGGGAGCTACGAGATCGTCCAGACGATGCGCAACGTACCGATAACTGCGCCGATGATCGTGGCCTTTGCCCTGGCTACGCTCTTGCCCGTCGCTCCGCTGGTGCTCACCCTGATGCCGCTCTCCGAGATACTGAAAAAAGTCGCCGGAATCTTGTTCTAGCGACTGCTCGCGGCCACGCCGAGGGAATGCTGCGCAGGCGCAAGCTCGACGTCTAAGTCGCGCTTACGCCTGCAGCGAGGTGTACTCTAGCCTAGAGGTGCTTTGTGTGCGCCCAGGCCGTTATGCGCCAGCCATTCGCCGTCTTCTTGAGCGTCACGGTAAGGGCCGAGCCGGTCTCCCTCATCGTCTGACCCTTTTGATTGTAGTGGTAGTCGAATGGAGCACTGATGTACGCGTTACTTCCGGTCACGAACACGTGCCACGGTGCGCCTATGCCGCCGGTTGCGTCGGTGATTTGAGCCGTCTTGTCGTAGGCGTCACGCGAGTTCCACCAATCGGTGCAACTCGTCGAAAGGTACGGATCGAAAGTGTCGATGACGGATGTCGAGGAATCGCACAAGGCCACAAACGAGTTCATATTGTTTTTGTTCATTGCGTCTATGGCTAGCTTCACGGTGTTAATCGCATCGCTCGACGGCGACGCCGAGCCGATTGCGGGCGTTGCCACGAACGCCAGGGCTGCAATTAGAGCCCAACCTGCAAATCGATGGATTTTCATGCTTTCTCCCTTGGAAGCTGCAACAGGTTATGCGGGAAGCGTACGCAAGCGCTTTTGGCTCAGCAACCATGCATTAGGGTCCACCTCGCAAGTGGATGCTGCCAGAGTCCGGTGGATATCTCCATCGGGCTTCGGTTTAGCGAGGATCCTGCGGGTTCGGCCGTGATTCCCGGCGCACCATCGGCCGTGGATGCTCTCAGCGCTGATTTAGCGATCTGCCCAGGCCCACGCCGTGATATACCAGCGCGCCGCCGTCTTCTTGAGAACGAATGTAAAAACACCCGCTTCCGTCGCCGGCTTTCCGTGTTTCGTATAGGCATACGTGGTCGGGGCCACCACATAGGCGAGATTTCCCGTCACGTTGACGTGCCAAGGCTTCCCTAACGTAACGACGTTGTCGGTGAACCCGGCCGCTTTTGCCATTGCGGAAAACGAATTCCACCAAGCGGCGCACCCGGTTGCACCGGACCACACGTGCGGCGGAAAGTCGTCGATGATGTTGACCGGGGATGCGCACGCGGCGAGCATCAATTTCGCGTCGCTCTTGTTGAAGCCCTCGACATATTGGTTGACCGTCGCCATCGCATCCGCGGCGTCGGAGGCTAGCGCGGGCCTCGAGGGAAACAACACGGTGAGCGCCATCGCTAAAGCGAGAACTGCGTATCGTTTCATGCGTGCCGCATTTCGCGTAGGTGGGAGCCGATCACTCCCCCCGCCAGGGCCGGCCAGGGCCGAGCGTCGTGGTCTTTGGGGCGCAAGCGCGCGGCGACGTCGCACCGATTCGCGAGATCGACGGCGCGCAGACCGGCCTCTTCGGATCAGCGGGCATCTTCGTGCGTTAGCGCGAGCGCCCAGGGCCCGTGATTGGCGCGTACTTGCGGGGCGCCCCATAAGAGGCGATCGGCCTCCCTTCTCATGCAGCCTGGCCACCAGCGCGTGCGCGTACCGATGCCGATCAGGGCGCTCGCGAGCTTCAGCGTGACATCCGGGCCGAGCGCGTACATGATGCCGGTGAGGATATTTTGTGCCCGCTGCGTCGCAGCGATGGCCGGGCGCCGCTGTTTTTCGATCGCACGCGCGGCTTCATCGAGCGATGCTCCGGCGGCAAACGCCGGGACGAGGTGCTGCGCCGCGACGACGGAATCGTAGATCGCCACGTTGATGCCCTGCCCCATCGACGGCGACATCGGGTGCGCGGCGTCGCCGAGCAGCAACAGGCCCGGCTGCGACCACGTCTCCGCAACCTGACTCACCGCCGGCAAGAGCGACAAATCGTGCCAGCCGTTCAGCGCCTGCCGAACGGTGCGATCCAGTTGAACTGGCACGTGCGCTGCAATATGATTCACGGTTTCCGCAAATGGCCGCGCGCGCAATCGAGCATATTTGCCTTTGTGAACGAACCAGCCAATCTGCAGTTGATTGCTGCGGCTCGCGAATGCAACGAACATCTGATCGCGTGCGATCCGCAGGTGTATCCGGTCCGGGAGAGTGCCGGGATTGGGCGCGGAGAACCACACGAGATCGAATGGCACGGGACTCTCTCGCACCCCGATTCCCGCCGCGCGCCGAATCGCCGAAAAACGACCGTCGCATGCAACGACGAGAGGGGCGCGCACGATCATCTCTTCGCCGCTGCGTAACTGCGCTCGAATGCCGCCAACGGAATCCTCACCGCGCAACAGCTCGCGGGCGACGCAGCCCATGACGAGTCTGAAATTCGAATGCCTCGACGCTTCGGCAGCAAGCAATTCGAGAAGCTTTTGCTGCGGAACGATCATGATGCCGTCGCCGCGTCTCGAGTCGAAGACCGATGGCAGCTCGAAGCGGATGGTCCTACGGCCGTCCCGGATATCCATACCGGGAGGGAAGACGTAGCCCATCGCGAGGATCCGCTCGCGCAGCTCCAAATCGCCCAATATCCGGTTCGCACCCGGTTGAAGCAGCTCGCCGCGGAACTCGCGCGCGAACGTCGCGGCCTGCTCCAGAACCGTTACGCGTATCCCGCTTCGGCTGAGCAGCAATGCAAGCACCAGACCGGCCGGGCCGCCACCGACGACGACCACCTGAGGATCGCTCATATTCCGGCCATTCTGGCAGAGGCGCGTTAAATATCTCTAAAGCGCCCGCGGGGGCTGCTCAATGTGACGCAGAGAGTTTCCCGTGCGATCCCTCCGAATCTGCAGACGAGGCTTGAAAAAATTCGACGCGATGCTGAGGGTAACCCGCTCGACCGCTCGCCGCCTACGGTCACGCTCGGCACGGCGCCGCTGCACGCGGCCGTGCGTGCCCTTACTCGTAGAAACAGCGAGCGGGCGCTTCGGGCGGTGCACCGTAGGCATAGGTATTGCGGCCGCAACGGTGCTTGTCTTGCTCCGATTGCGTTAGCAAGCGCTGCTTCGACTCGCCTATCGAGGTGAGAAAACTGCGGGCGCGTTCTTGAGCGAGTACGACTTGATTCGCGCTCGAGTACCTCGGGTGGGTACGATGTTATGCGTCCTGCACGCGATCCTTCGGTGACTAGGACATTCATAGTTATGAAGTTTCGTCTGCTTCGAAGGTTGGGCGGCACTGTTTCACAACTACACGGTATCGGGTGCGGCCGATCGTTCGTGTTCGCCTCGGCATTGCTAACATTTCTCGCTGGAGGTACACAAATGGATCGGAGCTTACGGATCGGGCTGTTCTCGTCGTCATTATTCGCGGTCACCGCTTTGGCGGCGCTCTCGGCTTGCTCCGGGTCTACGTCCGGTGTTCCGCTCGGCGCGGCGCAGGGTATGTCTGAATCGCACGGCCAGGGCTTTGCAAAGCCGGGTACGAGCAACAAGTGGACGATAGGAGCGCCGGCACCCACGCACCAGTTTACCGGTGCTGCGGCTGCTGTCGGCACCAATATTTACCTTCTTGGTGGTGAGACCCATACGGCCGTGTTGAACGAGAACGACGTCTACGACACGCTGACCAACACGTGGTCTAAAGCCAAGCGGATGCCGACAAAGCGGGCGACGTTGGCGGCCGTTGCTCTCAACGGACTCGTCTACGCGATTGGCGGGTCTACCTTCACTGGGACTCCGCTAGCAACGGTCGAGGCCTACGATCCCACCAGCAACACCTGGTCGACGAAGGCTCCTCTCCCAACAGCCGTCGACAGCATGTCGGCGACGGTCGATAACGGCCTCATTTATGTCGTTGGGGGATTCGATGACAGTAACGGCATTCCGTTCAACGGTGTGCAGACCTATAACCCGGCAACGAATGCGTGGACTTCGGTCGCACCGCTAAACGTAGCGAAATCGTTTTCCTTCATCGGTACCGTTGGCTCCGAAATCGTCGCGGCAGCGGGCTCAATCGGCACGGGTCCGACAATGGATAACGAAATCTACGATCCAACGTCAAACGCCTGGACGAATAAACATGCTGCGCTTCTAGCTCGCTACGCGGGTTGCGTGGGATCGATCGGCGGTTCGTTCTACGCTGCTGGTGGGCTGAAGTTCGCACCGGTCCGTTCCGCAACCAAGGAACTCGACGTCTACGATAGTGCCGCGGACAGCTGGACCAAGCGCGCCCGCATGCCGTTTGCAATGATCGGCCCCGCTTCGGCAACGGTGAACGGAAAGCTCTACTGCATCGGGGGATCGCCTCGCTACGGTCAGCCTGTTTTTTCCCCCAAGGTTCAGATCTATCAGCCATAGGGCGGCGTCGCGCAGGCGCACCGTCCCGGTAAGCGGTGGCCCTTAGCGCGGCCGTGGACAGGTCGCTTAGGCGTCGTTTTTTAAAGATAGGCCTTCTTATGGACGAAACTCGTCACGAGGCCCTGGGCCGTTTTCTGCGCGCGCGCCGCGAAGCGCTGGCACCCGAGCAGGCTGGACTCTCGTCCCGCCGTGGACGCAGGACGCCGGGCCTGCGTCGCGAGGAAGTTGCATTCCTTGCCGACATTGGCGTCAAGTGGTACGCGCGAATGGAGGCCGGCGAGGAGGTTCGTCCTTCCATTGCCACATTGACGCGCATCGCTAGCGCTCTACGGCTGACCGCAGCAGAATACCAATACATACTCGATCTCGCGGGACGGCGGGCGCCGCGGATGTCAAGACCGGAAATACCGGGACCGGTATCTTTCCTGATGGACGCGTTCGCTCGTAACCTTCGGGGTGTCGCGGTGGTCACCGTCGATCGAATCCTCACTCCGTTGCGCTGGAACGCACTCGCCGAGGCGCTGTGGGGCCATTCTCGCTACGAGGATCCGTTGGAACGCAACGCTCTCGTTCGGGGATTGTTTGACCCCGAGTTGATCGCATTCTTAGGAGACGAGCGAGAAGGAGCCGTTCGTAACGCAGTGGGCATGTTACGCCGCGATCTTTCCTCCGAGACTCCAAATCCTCTAGCCGGCCGCGTCTACGACAAAATCAAAGAGCATCCAATGTTTCAGAAGGCGTGGGAAAAGCGAGTGGTAGCCGACGAGGTAACGGACGAAACGTTTATCGTTCGCAACCATGCCCGAGTTGGCAGGCTTGCGATGTACGGAATTGATCTGAGTGTGGCAACCGGAAGCGACTGGTTTTTGCGCACCCTCTTGCCGGCGGACAAAGAAACAGAGGCGAAATTCGCTCAGTTGGAGGAGCTTGGGTATCAATCCGCGCCGCCGGATTCGGAAGGCGCTTATTCTGCGTAGGAAGCGGGCCGCTTCTTTCCCAGCAGCATAAACGCAGCGGGCGCAATAAGCGCTACAATGACTCCGGAGCTGACGAGAGCAACTCGGTAAGCGTTGGGCCCGAGGCCGGTCGCATCGACGATCCCGCCAAAAACGAGAGGTCCTAGCAGCCCACCCAAGGACGAAACGGCAATGAAGCTTCCCAAGGCAATCCCTAGGCGGCCATGCGGGGATACTTCACCGACCAGAGGTGGCAAGCATGTAATGGCAAAGGCGGTCGACACCACGCACAAGATCATAAGAAGTACCACGGCGCCCGTCTGTACTGCAACGCCCATTCCGATTATCGCCGCTCCCGAGAGCGCGACGCTAAGCGCGGCTGGTGCTCCGAGAGCAAGTTCGATCGATCGGTTACGTCTGCGTAGTGATGCCGATAACCAGGCTGCTACGAGCAGGGCTGGTATTTGCAACGTCCAGGCCGAGCTGATGGCGACACCGGCGGCGGAGGACGACAAACCAGCCGCGATCTGCAGCGATGCCGGAAACCACGTGCTCGCGAGGGCCGCGACCCAAGCGACGGCAAATGCTGCGATGGTCGCGCCCAGCATTCGCGCGTCCCATCTAAACCACGGCGGCGCGCCGTGATGCGAGCCGTCGCTTAAGTCGCGCACTGAGCTCGTTTCCCGCCGCGAATGGAACGTGGTCCATGCGATGCACCACAAAAGGCTCACGGCGCTTAGCCCTGCAAACGCGGCGTGCCACCCTAGCGCTGCGATGGCCCAAGTAATGACGAGTGCGCCCGACGCGATCCCGAGTGGAGCGCCGAGCGTTACGACAGCCGTGACTAATGCGCGCCGGTGGTTCGGGAAGTGCGAAAAGGCGGCGCGCAAGGCGGTTGGGATGGCTGCTCCCTCGCCGGCACCGAGCAGAACCCTGCTGGCAAGAGCCTGAGGCAATCCGAACGCCCCGGCCATCACCGCTTGTGCTAAGCCCCAGATCAGTGCCATCGACGCGATCAACCACTTGACGGCAAAGCGGTCTGCGAGCCAACCAACGACGTAAGCCGAAAGAGAAAAGAGTGCAAAGAAGCTGCTGCCCAGTAATCCAAACTGCGCATGCGAGAGGCGCAAATCTCTCATCATGGGCAACGCCGCGAGTCCTAAGGCCGTTCTATCCCAGAAGTTGACTAGCATAAACGCAGAGAGCAATAGGACAAGCAGCCAGCTACGCGTAGGCCGGCCTGGAGAACTCATTTTGGTCTTGCTCGCCAAAATGGGTCGGCCTGTGGTAGACCCGGCGCCGTGAAAGGTCATTTGTGCTCGTCGTATTCCTTTACCACGCGAACAAAGGCGATAAGGTCATCGCGCTCGCGACCATATTTTAAAGGAAGCGTATAATTCCATTCATGGGGCGGTATCGAGCGGCGACCTAGCGAAGAAACACGACGGCCCCAAACAAAGTCTCCCCGAGAGAGTGGAGGCGAGCATGCGTCCTTCTGCTATATTCTTCTAGCTCAGCGAACTCACATAAGAAGCCTGTGGTCACCAGCACGGCTGGCTCAGAGGAGGGTCCGGATGAGACGAGTGGTCAGTTTTATCGCCAGTGCAATTACAAGTATGGCGCTGATCGCATGCGCGAGTGGCAACGGCACGAACGTTCCGGCGATCGGCTCGACGCAGTCGAGCTACAATACCGCTGTCACCGTAGACTCCTTGGCACCAAGTGCCAAACGGCAAGCGATGAATTCGCTTAAGGACGGCAGCTTCGAGAAGCCTGCCGTGCCTTCGCAGTCATACGCGTTGTTTTCAACGGGAGAGTCGTTTTCGAGGTGGACCGTAGTCGGCGCGACCGGTAACGTAGGCATTGTTAGCGGAAAGTTCACGCAAAATGGTTTCAGTTTTCCGGCGAAATCCGGTAAGCAATACGTCGATTTGACCGGCACCACAAACACAGCGACAGGACTCAGCCAAACCGTGGCTACCATAGCGGATGCTAAGTACAAGCTCGTGTTCTGGATTGGAAACGTCTACGATCCGAGCGGAATCTTCGGCGTGAGCAGCACTGTGAAAGTCCTTGTGAATGGGCGTCATGTTTTCTCTGCGACTAATTCTCAGAAGTCCACAACTCAGGTTTGGCAAGAATTTCAGCACGACAATTAAGGCTACATCGAGCCGGACCAAAATTGCTTTAGTAAACGGCGACCCATCGAACGACACGAACAATGGTTTAGATGCCGTAAAGTTCACCGCTGAATAGTTGGAGGGCCAGCCGAGGAGTGGCAAGGTCGCCGAGAAAGCCTAAGCAGAGCACTCGATATTGTAAGATCAGCGCAGATTGAGAGAATGCGTGCGTATGAAGAGTTTCGTTGTGGTAGTCCTCTTGATATTGCTGTCGGCGTGCGCTTCGCCCGGTACGTCGATCACCGGGCCGCCGAACTCGTCGTCCGGCACCATGTCCTCGCGCGTCCGCGGCCATTCGGCGGCGGTCCGGGTCCGTCGCTCCGGCGTGACCCCGATTACCAACGTGATCATCGTGGTTCAAGAGAATCGAACGACCGACAATCTGTTCCAGGGTTTGCCCGGCGCCAATACGCAGAACTATGGCCTCGACTCCAACGGAAATCAGGTTCCGCTGCACCAAAAATGGTTGGGATGGAGCGGCGACATCTCTCACGAAAATAGCAACTTTATCAGAGAGTGCAACGCCCTTCCAAGTAACCCGGGCGTATGCCAAATGAACGGCTGGAATCTGGCGGCTGCTACCGGCGCGGGTTGCAATAGCCCACCCAACGACGACTGTCCGTACGCGTACGTCCCGCGACCCGGGGTGCAACCGTACTTCGACATGGCCGCGCAGTTTGCGTTTGGGGACGAGATGTTCCAAACGAACGAAGGCCCGAGCTTCCCGGCGCACCAGGAGCTTATCAGCGGAACCGCATCCGCGGCGCCGATATACCCGACCCGGCAGATTTTGAACAACCCGTTCAACGGAGGGGGCAACGGTGGTTGCGACAGCATGCCCAAGTCTCTGGTTGAAACCATCCCGCTGGAGCCGCTCGGCGCGCCGTCAGGCGATCCGGTCTACCCATGTTTCGATCGACAGACGCTCGGCGATCTGTTGACGGCGGCGGGGCTCACGTGGCGCTACTACCAGTGCGGAACCGGCGCGGGATTGTGGCATGCCTACGACGCCATTCAACACATCCGCGAAGGCAGCGAGTATTCGAGCCTCGTCGTCCCCGAGCCACAGCGGATTCTTCACGACATCAAGAACGGCACGCTGGCAGCGGTCTCCTGGGTGACGCCGGACAGCAAGCATAGCGACCATCCCGGCAGCGGCAACACCGGCGGGCCCTCGTGGGTGGCAGCCATCGTCAACGCCGTCGGGAAGAGTTCGTACTGGGATTCGACCACCATCATCGTCACTTGGGACGACTGGGGCGGCTTCTTCGACCACGTCGTGCCGGACCGGCGCAACAACTACGAGCTGGGCTTCCGCGTCCCGTTGCTGCTCATCTCGCCCTACGTCGTGCAGCCGGGTTACGTTTCGCACGTGCAGCACGAGTTCGGCAGCATTCTGCATTTCACCGAAGAAACGTTCGGCACCGGAAACCTCGGCACGACCGATGCGACCTCCGACGACTTGCAGGATTCGTTCGACTACACCCAGTCGGCGCGCCCGTTCACCCCGATAAGCGCACCGGCGTTCACGCCGGCGTGTAACGGCTCGCGTACGGAGGAAGATCCTTAGGCGCCGCCCATGCGGCTATGGTTCCCTGGACCTGAGACCAGCGCGACGCTCGTCCTCGTGAATGGAGCATCATGAAATACCTGTGTTTGGTTATGGTCGACGAGCAAAAGCTCGCGGCGGTGTCTGGGGAAGACGCAACGATCCTCGATGACGTGAGCTTCGATTATGTGGCCTACGACCCAAGCTCGATGAAGTAATGAAGTAAGCTGTTGCGCGTTGCGCCTAATGGTGCGACTTACGACGGTCAAGCTTCGCCAATGCGGCGGCGCTAATGAGCTTCAACCCCTGCGCCGCATTGTAGCCGTGAATCTCCTTCACGTCCAGCTTGCGCATGAATTCGATCGTGTCGGCCGTGATGACTTGGCCTGGTACCATGATCGGGAATCCGGGCGGATACGGGATGACGAAATTCGCCGATACAAGCGGCGGCCCGTCCTTTAAGCGGCGATCGATCTCCTTGTCGTGCAGCGGAATGTTGTCGCATCCTTCCGCATCGTAGGCGGCGTAAAATCCGCTTCGGATGTCGCCTTCGTTGGTGCCGGTTCCCGCATCGTGTCGAAAGGCTTCGTGAAAATAGCTGAAATTCGGCAGGTCGGGAACGTCCGTCATCAGGCTCTTGACGCAGGCCACAAACTCTCTACGTTCGCCCTCGCCGCCGGACGCGAGCCGTTCTTCGATCTCCTGGCTGATCTCCACGAGGACCCGGATTAGGTGCGCCACGTCGCTGCGCGTGTTGTTGATGTTCGACTGCAGCAAGACGCTGTTGCGCGACGTCTTGTTGAGCTGAATGTTGTACCGATTCGCGAGCAGATTCTTGAACTGTGTTCCGTCGTAGCCGGCCGTCCCGCAAACGAGCGTCATCCGCGTCGGATCGAGGCAGAATTCGTCGTCCCACATGCTCTTGCGCGTCGTCGCCCAGTCCGCATCCGTTGCGAGGAAGTCGGTGAAGCCGCTCCGCCGGTACTCCGCGGGGACCATCCCGTCTGCTCCGACGACGCGAAAGTACTTCGAGATCAGCGGATGCCGATTCACCTCGCGACGAATCACCAGAGCGACCTCGATCGCGTTCGCCACGAGGCCGAAGCCTTCGAGCTCCATCTGGCGCCGCGCGACGTCGAGGCTGGCGATCAGCTGCTGGTTAGGACTGGTGGAAGCGTGCGTGAACACCGCTTCCTTGAACTGTTGCTCGACGGTGTGATACTCCACGTCCTTCACAAGGATCATGGATCCTTGCCGCAAGGCCGACATCGACTTATGCGTGGAGTTGGTCTGGTAGATGCGAAGCCGCACTTTGCGAGGATCCGGCAGCAGCCGCGTATCGAGCAGCTTTTCGTCCGACGGATCCTTCCCCAACTCGGCGCGCTGCCGCTCGTAGGCGGCGACGCTCGCCGGGTCGCGCAGCCACTCTTCGATGTCGGCCGCGGCGCCCATCGCCGTGCGAGGGCGCAGGAACGGCGACCATCGCGCGAACCCGAACCAAGCCTCGTCCCACAGGAAGATCAAGTCCGGTTTGATCGCCAGACACTCTTCCATGACTCGGCGCGTGTTATAGATATGGCCGTCAAACGTGCAGTTGGTCAGGTCGATCATCTTGACGCGGTCGAGCCGCCCCTCACGTTTTGCCACGAGGAGCGCTTGTTTAATTGTGCGCAGCGGCACCGCGCCGTACATCGAGTATTCGGTTAGAGGGAAGGCCTCGACGTACAGCGGCTGCGCGCCGGCCAGCACAAACCCGTAGTGATGGGACTTGTGGCAGTTGCGGTCCACGATCGCGATGTCGCCGGGCGACAGCAACGCCTGCACCACCATCTTGTTGCTCGTCGATGTTCCGTTGGTCACGAAAAATACGCGCTCGGCGCCGAACGCGCGAGCCGTCAGTTCTTGAGCGCGCTTGATAGTGCCCGTCGGCTCGAGCATGCTGTCGAGACCGCCCGTTGTTGCGCTGCTCTCGGCCAGGAAAAGCGTCGGGCCGTAAAACTCGCCCATGTCCCGGATCCAGTCCGACTTGAAAATCGACGCGCCGCGGGCGATCGGGAGAGCATGAAACGTCGTGATCGGGCGTTCCGCATATTTCTTCAAGTTATCGAAGAACGGCGTCTCATAGCGCGCCGCAACGCCTTCGAGTATCGCCAGGTGCAGCTCGAGCAGCTCCTCGACGGCATAGAAGACGCGCCGGACGATGTCGGCTGCCGGATCGCCGGCGATCTCCTCGACGCGTCGATCCGAAAGCAGGTAGAGATCGAGCTCGGGACGCGACTGATGAATGACCTGCGCCAAGCGCAGCGCGGATCCGTCCGAAAGCTCTTCCTTCGCGACGGGATCGACGATGCCGCGCAAGACCGGGGCGTCGTGTCGCGAGCGATATCCAAAACCCTCGTGGACCACCACGGCCGCGAGGTCCGCGTTCAACATCGTTGCGCAGACTGCATCCTCGGCGGTGCCGACGATGACCGGCTCATAGACGAACTCGTCTTGAGGGCGGCGCAGCCGGCGCCACTCCGCCGCGATCGACGCCCATCGTTCGACCGGCGCTCCCGTGACGATGAGGACCTCGAAATACGGAGGCGCGGCCGCGGGCCGCCCCAGCGTCGGCGGCAATACGTCGGGGACAGTGCTCGAGATATCAGAATGCGGATCCCAATCCGACGCCTGCTGCCTAAACGAGCGCGTGAGCAATGCCGAGGCGATCCGCCATGCGAGCCGGGAAGCCCCAGCGGAATCATCGCTCTCGGCACGATCGCGTAGCGCCGCCATAAGGCTTGGCCCAGGATAGCCGTGAAACTCTTCGATCACGGCTGCCTCACTCAGTGCCGACTCGAACTCCGCGCGGCTGCCGGTCCCTGCAGCCCACTTCTTGGCGGCATCGACGAGATCGCGCCAGCGATCTTCACGGGCTCCCGGGGTCGCGAAGAAGACGTCTACGCGCCGGCTTTTTTTGTTTTTTTCCAGATTACTCATGTCAATGTACCTGCATGACCATGCGTTCTAGCTCCCGAGATTCGCGCCAAGCGTCGTCGCGACGATGTCCCATAAGGCGGGATTCCCCATATGACGATCCTTTTCGAGTCGCTACCGGATGATTCCGGCCGCTTTGCCCGCTCCGGTTCAAAACGTCCAGTTTCGACCCCCTCCGTTGCACGGCCGTGATAAACGGTGCCAACTCCAGGAGCAGAAGCGCGCGGATTACGTCAGACTAATCCTCACCGTATTCGGACGGTTGTGCGCAAACCTGTGACTGAACCCCAACAACATTTAGGCCATTCGCACCAGGCGATGGGTGAAACGGCACCTTTCGACGCCTCGCCTGTAATGCTACGCTGAAAATCCTTGAGAGCGAAGGGAGCTGTTTGAATGACGGTCCGTTTAGGCTTGCGTAGGTCGTGGGCGTGGCGTTAAGGCCGAAAGGGCTCAGTGGTCCTATGCAACGCTTACATTCCGTGCTCGCCTTTTGCGCCACCGCGGTGCTGGCAGGGTGTGGAGGATCGCAGTCGGCGACTCCCACGGCGGCAGGGCTGGGCTCTGCGACGATACCTAGCCTGGCTGACGGTACGAAGCATTACCATTTCCAGACCCTCGACAATCCCGCGGACCCGACTTTCAACACCCTTACAGGGATAAACAACGCTGGGGTGATCTCCGGCTATTACGGGCGCGGGACTTCCAGTGATCCGAGCAAAGGCTTCACACTCGCTCCGCCGTACACGAGCGCGGACTACACGAGCGAGAACTATCCCGGCTCCGCGCAGACGCAGGTCACCGAGATTGACAACCTTGGCAATACCGGGGGCAGCTTCGTCGATAAGAAAGGCCGAACTTCGGAGTTTCACCGAGTGGAACCGCGCGTTCGCCCGTTACAAAAGGTATCTGATCTATGGTCTCAACAACGACGGCAATACGGTTGCTAGCCTCCCCGAAGGGGAGCCAGATGCAGTCTACACCCTTAACCAGTCTACACATAAACTGAAAGTCGTTTACAAGTTCGGGCCGTCCCACAAAGGCTTTGACTATGGTTTGGGGATCAACGACGCCGGCGATGTGGTTGGAGTGTCCAGCGGCGAACTCGGCAACCACGGATGGGCGGTTGTCAGCGGCGCGCTTTATCAGGTCGCTTGTAACGAATATAACACCACGGCCACAGCAATCAACAATTACCTTGTGATCGTAGGGACCATTCCGGGGCGTTTTACCAACGATGGCTTCGTCCTAAAACACATTTTGACTAAACCTTCCTGTGAAACGCTGGACGATCCGAACGGTGTCGGCACAACCAGTATCAACGGCGTTAACGACAAGGGAGATTTGGTCGGCACCTACGTCGACAGTAACGGAAATACTCACGGCTTTCTGGCAACGCCACCCTAGGAGGCCAAAGCCGACGTTCCGTTACATACGCATCGGCGAGTGCCCAGCATTTCAGATGGCGCGGGTCAAGCCGAGGGGCCGGGGAAAGAGTACAAATGAAAGCCTTTCTATGCGCTGATAAAGTCGGCATGGCTTGGCGGCATTGCGTTGGCGCTGATGACCGCGACCATACCCGTAGATGCGCAAGCACCCGCTCCATCGCCCCCCGCGGCGAGCTTCCCGCAACAAGTTCTGGACGCGCATAACAAATACCGAGTGCAGGTCGGCGTCCCACCCCTCGTCTGGTCGGACGACTTAGCCGCGAGCGCGCAGCAGTGGGTTAGCACGCTTAGTGCGAGTTCGACCTTCGCGCACGATCCTGGGAACACTGGGCAAGGGGAAAACATCTGGATGGGCACATCCGGCGCATACTCCTACGCGCAGATGGTCGATAGTTGGGGTAGCGAAATGAGCAACTTTCAGAACGGCGTATTTCCGAACGTGAGCACCACGGGGGATTGGTCGGCAGTCGGTCACTACACGCAAATTATCTGGCGGAGCACGACCAGCGTAGGCTGTGCCGGCCTTGACGGCTCCGACGGAAACTACCGGCTCGTCTGCCGCTACAGTCCTGCCGGAAACATAACCGGCCAGCAAGTGTTCTAGACGAGTCGTGGGAGGCGACGGCGGATAGCGCTACGACGACCTCGCCGTGGTTTTGCCCTAATGAGTACGAGGTTGACTATTATATGGCCAACGCGATCCAGGACTTTCGCTTGAGGTAAACGTCCCGACGCACAAGATTGTTCGACACGTCGATGCTCCGAACAATGACTCAAACGAGAACCTCAATACAAAGCGCATACAGCCGTGCCTCGACGACCGCAATCCGGTACATTTTGGTGTCCGTTCCTATTGCGCAGATGGCTTCGTCGCGGGCGCATGGCTCGGGTTCGTGATTTTGCATACATCGATTCCAAGAAGCCGTCGCCCACAGGGTCACTCGATTGCTGAGGACCCGTTTTGCGAAGCGCTGCTTCACGAACGTGGCGACATCGACAGCGAGTTTCGCGATACTTGGCGGCGCCGTTTTAAGTCCGTCCGGAAAGTAAATTGATATATGCTGAGATTCACAGGCCAGCCTCGCCGCGAGCATTCTCGTGCATTCCATCGGCGCTGCGCAATCTCAAAACATATCAAACCAGGGCCATGCTCAGGGGAGTTTTCGGATACGGTCATGGGCATGCGGGCAGAGGAAGAGAATGGCGGCGTCCGGGTGGACGCGTTTGCCGCAAGGTGCTGTCACAAGCACACGCATTCACCCGTTACAGATGAGTATCACATCGAAAATAAAAACCGCAGTGTGGTGTGCGCACCGCTCATTCTCACTGCAAGCCTTGGAGAAACCGTGATGAAATCTCTAAAACTAGTCGCGGGGCTCGCCTCGATCACTACGCTTTTTCTCACCCTAACTCCCTCGCTTACGGCGCAACGATAACGCTCCGTCCTAATCCCGACACCGCGCCGCAAATGCTAGCGGCTAACGTGCAGGGACGGTCATGTGCAACTCCGCACACGGACGCGGCCCTCGCAGGAACGCCGTTCTTCGAGATGCCTCAGATTGCTGAGGTGGAGGGGGACAGAGGCGCTAGCGTAGTTGAGATCGATCTCCTGCCTAGCGGCACACTAAACCACTACGCGCTCGAGAAATCCAGTGGCAACTTCGTCTTGGACCATTCAGCTTTTCGGACGGCGCGCATGACCAAATACCAGCCCGAAACGAGAAATTGCGTCGCGATCCCGGGTTCGTACTTGTTAGAAGTGGACTTCTAGAGCCTTACAGTTCTATGGGTATTGTTGCTAAAGGTAAGCAGCAAAACGATGATGCGGCGCGCGATCGTTGGATCGCGCGCCGCGATTACTGCCAACCGCCGAATCAAGCCTTCGATGGCTGGGCGATCGCGACCAGCTCTGGTTATAACTCGACGGCAACCTTTACGGTCTTCGCGACTTGCGCCCCGCCAAAGTAACAAGGGCGATTCGGAAGCGGAAGGTGGCGGGATCGACGTTGCCCGACTGACGTTTACGGAGCTCGCGCTTGGAAAGATCGAGACATCGCATTCCTGCGGTGACGAATGCATGCGGGGCCTTCCGCCAGGGGGCTCGATCTTAAGACGGTTTTCAAACGTCATGATGCGTTCGACAATTTGGACGACGACGTGGGGCCTAGCCGGGTGGACTCTAGTAATTGTCCGTTGGTATCGAGCGACCCCCGTTAGGAGTCTGTTAGCAGTCACCACCCAGTCTTGGATCCGGCGTTACGGTGGTCGGCAAATTACGACGTACGCCCCCAGGCTTGCGCTCCGATTCTCCATTCGTTACGTTGCTTGGAAAACGTGAATGCTAGGGTACCGGTCCGAGCGGACGTCTGACCCTTAATCGTCACCGTAAGGGTACCAGAGATGACGGCGTACGCATAAGACCCCTCGACATTCCAGAACCCCATCTCGTACGAAATATGCTCGTAGGTCACGCCGAGGTCCTTACGCCATTTCTCTACGTCAGCGAGCCAATTGGCCGGAGCATTGGGGTTCAACCAGCGGTATGGCGCGATGCCGTCGATGATGATCGCGTTTTCATCAAAGACGCTGAGAAATAGTTCGGTGTTCTGGGTGTTGAAGCCGTTGATGAGATTCTCGATTAGCGTCTGGATTTCAGAGGGCGGCGGGCTGGCCATGGCAATTCTCCTATTATTATGAGCACTTTGAGCATTAACGACATCGATTGAGCCAAGCGCAGCGGCAACTGCCGTCATCGCCGTCGCGCCAAGGAAACCTCGGCGATCAAAGTTGGGACCATACTCCATGGGTGTCCCCTTCGAGTCGGAATCGCCCTGGCACTCTAACCCCACCCCACGCCCGGCGTTCGCGATCGCCAAGTCCCTTAAGCGCTTAGCTAATAATGAGCGCTTCATAGGGACCGGACGCGAGCCCTTACGGTCGCCCTCGATCTCGAGGAATTCGTCGATCAAGTAGTAGCCGTTTAGCCGTCAGTGGTACCTTACGACGGGGCGTTGACGAGCACAATTATTGAGGTTACGAAGGTATCGGATCGGATCCCGATCAGCCGAATGTCAAAGCTCTGGAACTACACGGCAGGCGGTTCGCCGTGCAATACCATGATTGGCCTCAGCGAGCCGGTTCGTGCAGCGGCGAGCAGCGGCAGGTAAACCCCGCCCCATCGCAAACGGCTTCGCAATCGCGAGGCCGTTTTACAGAAAGCCTATTTCGTAAGGCGGCCCTACGTACGTTCGGCCCACAGCGGGCCTGAATGGTTCGAACGATCTCGTACGCCTGGGCTGCTAGAGTCCTTGTCATCGGCCTTTTCTCCATACCTTGAGCCACGACAGATGGAACCCGGGTCGCCAATCTGGCGGCTCTCTTTGATTAAGGAAAACCAACGCATGACCAAACATATAACGCTTTCGGGATTAGTTCCCTACGTATTCGGCGTTTGTACCGTAATTGTAACACTCGCGGGCTGCGGTGGATCGCAGATCAACCCATCGGGCGCGGTGCAGGGCATTGCCCAACCGGGCATTGCCGCGGGATGGCTCTTATCTCCGTTTGCGCAGCGCAACGGCGCGATCACCCTGCATCCGGACCACAGCCGTTCACGGATGGCACCTCAGGCGGAGCGCGATAGCCTCCTGTACATCTCCGACGTAGGGACCAATGCTGTGTACGCCTACTCGTACCCAAAGGGCACGCTGCGGGGAACGCTGACGGGCTTCGACGCGCCGACCGGGGAATGCGTCGATAACAAGGGCGACGTTTTCATCGCGAACTATGAAGCGTCGAGCATCCTCGAATACACGCACGGCGGCACCAGCCCAATCGCCACCTTGAGCGATCCGGGCTACAACCCTGCAGACTGCACCGTCGATCCGACGACCGGAAATCTCGCCGTGGCAAACGACATGACTACTAGCAGCGGCCAGGGCAACGTTGCGATATACAAGGATGCCAAGGGTAAGCCTAAGGCGTACTACACCGATCCGGTCATCTCCAAGATGATCTTCTGCGGCTACGACAAGGCGGGCAACCTGTTCGTCGACGGTGTAACCTCAGGCGAAGCATTCGCATTCGCTGAGCTTCCCAAGGGCGGCACGTCGTTCAGGAAAATCTCGCTGAACCAGCATATCGAATCTCCTGGCGGGGTTCAGTGGGACGGTACGCATATGGCGGTCGAAGACGCGTTTACAGCAGTGATCTATCGGTTCACCATAAGTGGAATGAAGGGAAAAGAAGTCGGCTCCACTCCGCTGATCGGTAGTGATAACGCCGTTGCGTTCTGGATCGATGGGCGAAAGGTTATCGCGCCGAATGTAAACGGGCAGACCGTCATGTTCTGGAACTACCCGGCTGGCGGTCCGAGCACCAAGACCATAGCTGGGTTCGTCGAGCCGATCGGCGCAACGGTCAGCCCGGGCGAGTAGCCTTGAGCCTCGCTGTCCTGCACAACGGTCTCGCGAATCGCGAGACCGTTGTTAATCTGCGCCGAATCTGGCGGCGCTGGCAGCGGACCGGACTATACTCCGCCGATGACGCAGGCGCGGGCGTCGGCGGTTGACGACTTGAGCAAACTCGCTTCACTTGACGAAGTTCACCGTGAATGGCCCGAGGCCGCTGACCTGAAAGATAGTAGGTCCCCGCGCCGTTACCCAATGTCGGACCATCGCAGGAATAACGATATACGAGCCCGGCCCGAGAGCGGTCGTCTTCGCCGGGTCCATTTTAATACCAGCGCCAAACAACACGACGCCGCTCAATACAGTAAGGCGCTCAGTATCCGGATGCCAGTGCAACGGTATCGTGTACGCGTCCGGTAATTTGAGCCGCAGCGTGTAAGATGAGCCTAACTTTTTCGGATCACCATCCATCACTGCCACCTGCACTCTGGGGAGCTTCGGCGACGGCATCCATCTGAGAGCTTGCGGGGGTATCAACGTCACCGCGTTCGTCGCGCCTGACACATCCGCCCTGACCAAAGTCGCCGTTGCGAGGGCTACAACGAATACCGAAGGCAAAAGGAGTCGCGCCGTGTGATTTTTCATTAGATCGCCCTCTTGCTTTAGAATGGCGACGCACCACCGCATCGCCCGTCTGTGCGGGAAGGATAACCCGTTCAGAACCATTATAGCTTAACGGCGGCCCCGAATAGCGGCTTCGGGCACCATCATCGCTCCTCCACAAGAGCGGTTGCCGCGCACGAATCGAAGTGAGAAACCCCAGCACCTCGACGGAGGCGGGACAGTTTGGAGTGGGCGTCGAGAAGGACGGCCACGACGGCTGCCGTCCCCCGCTTTAGCATTCCTCTTCCGGCGAAGATATTTGCCAAGGGTCAATAAGAGAGTGGGCGAACGCACTAATGGCTACGGTCGCCAGGAGGCGTCGGAGGAGGGTCCGGATGAGAAGAGGAGTCAGCCTTATCGCCAGTGCAGCGGCAACTATGGCGATGGTCGCGTGCGCGAGTGACAACCCCACGAGGATTCCGACGATCGGCTCCGCGCAATCGAGCTACAGCGTCTCTGTCACCCCAGGGTCCTTGCCTGGTGGATTAGGCGCGAAACCGGGGGCGACGAATTTGCTCAAGGACGGCGGCTTCGAGAAACCGGTCGTGCCTTCGAAGTCATACGACGTGTTTTCAACGGGGCAGACGTTTTCGAAGTGGACCGTCATCGGCGCAGCCGGTAACGTGGGCGTCGTTAGCGGTACGTTCACTCAAAACGGCTTCACTTTCCCGGCGAAATCCGGGAAGCAATTCGTCGACCTGACCGGCCTCACACAGACCGCAACAGGACTTAGCCAGACCGTGGCCACGATAGCGGATGCGAAGTACAAGCTAGTGTTCTGGATTGGAAACGTCTACGATCCGACCGGGATTTTCGGCGTGAGCAGCACCGTAAGGGTCCTAGTGAATGGGCGCCACGTCTTCTCTGCGACGAACTCTCAGAAGTCAACCACTCAGGTTTGGCGAAAATTCAGCACGACGATTAAGGCCACGTCGAGACGGACAAAAATTGCTTTAGTTAACGGCGACCCAGCTAACGACACCAATAATGGTTTAGATGCCGTAAAGTTCTCCGCTGAATAGGTGAGAAAGCGCGCGGGATCGGGGGTTCTACAATCCGAGGATCCCACTTGTGGTGCCATTTCCCCGCCGGACCATAACCTGCGTTACGCGCACGCGTCGCTGTCGGCCAAGTCCGGCGTGCCGATCGGGATCATCAAGCGGCGCCTCGGTCATAGCACGTCTCGATCACGGTAGACCGCTACATCACGGTCTATGTGGAGCGGGATCTGGCCGCGGATCCGGCAACCCCCGGGGGCCTTCCGAGGATGAACGGCGAGCCACTTACAAGACGGCCATGGCCACCGGGGCGACATCCTGCAAGCTGGCGTAGTGTTCGCCAACAGTGGGAGCTCGTCCACGACGCCCGGCGGCGACTTTAGGGCGTTGCGGCAGGATCTCCGGAGGCGTCCTCGATCGTTGCGATCTGGTCCCCGCCATGGATAAGTTCCCGTGCGGCGTGACCACCCTCGCGGATCGCATCAGAGACGACTGCGTAGTGCCGGTGACCATGCCCCGATTCATCGGAGGCGTGGAGAACGCCAGCGAGCACGCGCCGGTCAGCCAGAGTAACACGCACGGCTTTGCCGAGGTAAGGTTTGATCTCTTGATCGGTCATGCTTTCGAAACTGCCTGACGGTCACCAGGGTTGCGCCCGAGGCATGACGCCGGCTCGGCCGCAATGGCTCAGCACCGCTAAGCGCGCGTTGGTGACACCGTCAGAGGCACGACTGCGTGGGCCAAATGTGGGCCAGGGGCAGCATCGCCCATGAAAAAAGCCCGCAAATAAAAGCCAGAAAGTTTAGCCCCAGCGGGATTCGAACCACTGCTCGGGGTTCCAAGAGAGTCCCGACCACTACCATCCGCTCCGACACTTTCCGACCGCTCCGTTAGAAAATGTTAGAAAGCCCAACGCAATAAGAGCCTTCCATGCGAGCCTGCTCTTGAGCCCCGGGCGCTTGAGACAGCAATAGTGCGGGAAACTGCTCCCCAGTTGGTCTAGTCTACCTTCGACGAACTTGCTGGCATTTCACGGAGCAGCGGCATGAAATTTTCAGGGATCTTTGCCGGCGCGCTGGTTGGCGGAACGCTGTTGGGCGGGTGCGGCGGTGATCATGGCTTCTCTTTACCGACTTCCGCCGCGGCGCCGGCTCAGGCGTCGCCTGCGGACACAGCGAGCGGTGAGAAGGTACTCTATCGTTTCGGTGGTGGCAAGGACGGCGAGAATCCAGGGTCGGGGCTCGTTGACGTGAGCGGCACCCTTTACGGGGTTACGGTCCACGGCGGGAGCGCCAGATGCGCTGCACTCAATTCGCCGCCCGGCTGCGGAACGATCTTTCGGATCAACACGTCCGGCTCAGGATATAGAGTCCTCCACCGGTATCGAAAGAGCGCCCGCGAGGGCTCCCAACCAGTGGGCGGCGTGATTTACCAGCGTGGGACGCTCTACGGCACAACCTCCTTCGGTGATGGCTATCTGGCGTGTCAGGACAACGGCGGGTGCGGGACGGTCTTCAAAATGGATTCATCCGGAAAAGGATATACCGTCTTGCACGAGTTCAGCGGTACCGACGGATTCGCAATTTATGCTGGGGTCCTCAATCGCAGCGGAACGCTCTATGGCGCGGCATTTTTAGGTGGGCCCGGATCGTGCAGCTGCGGACTCGTTTACGCGCTCGCGCAGAGTGGTCAAGAAACGGTGCTGCACAGTTTCACGGGCACGATGGGCGGTTACGAGCCGTTTTTCAGCCCGATCGAAGTGGGCGGCGTTCTTTATGGCACGACGATGTCCGGCGGAGACACGAAGTGCGCTAACCGTCCCTCTGGGTGCGGAACGATCTACAGTATGAATACGAACGGCAACGGATACCGCATCCTCTATCGCTTTAAGGGCGGCAACGACGGCGTTACTCCGACCAACGTCATCGACGTCAACGGCGTGCTGTACGGCACGACGGCCACCGGCGGCGGCACGTCATGCAGCGGTCCCAGCGGCCTCGGATGCGGCACGATTTTCGCGATCGGTACGTCCGGCAAGGGATACCGCGTTCTGTATCGCTTTAAGGGTGGCACCGACGGATGGAACCCGACCAGTCTGACGACCGACATGAAGGGCACGCTGTACTCGGCAACATCTTTTGGCGGGCGCTCCGGCTGCGCTACCGGATATGGGTGCGGAACGCTCTTCAAAGTCGGTACGTTGGGTAACGGATACAGCGTTCTCTACCGATTCAAGGGAGGCATGGACGGCGAGAATCCGTATCACGGGCCGATCGAAGTAAACGGTACCCTCTACGGAACGACGTATTACGGCGGGGGCTCCGGGTGTGGCGGCAGCGGATGCGGTACCGTCTTTGCGGTGACACCTTAAGGTCCGTTTGTGCCCGTTCTCCAGCAGGGCACTTCCGGCGATTGAGAGGGCTGTGCTTGCCGTCGGCCAGCCCGAATAGAATGTGCGGTGCATGTTGGCTTCGATCAGCTCGTTACTGCTGGCATTCTGCCGGCCCTGGATGGGCTGACCCGTCTGAACTATGGCCCTCGACGTCAGTTCTATATTCACAAATTTGAGTATCGCCTTTACTCCATGTCCTGACGGCTCCAGGGTTGTAATGTCCAGAGGCCGACGTTCGGCGACATCCCGTCGACCATGCACAGGCCGTGTCGGTTCCAAACCAAAATTTCCGACGCGGCGCGACCTTGAAAGTGACCAATCGGCACTTGTTGGAGGGTCCAGGGTAATCCGCTGCATCCCGACACGTTATGCCGCGACCACGGACCGGCGCCGCTGAAAGATACCATCAGGTTGCTGCCGTCGGTCATCGCAATATCGGATCGGCCGTCACCGTTAAAGTCGCCGGCTACGAGCCCATCTATCTTGGCCGTTAGCGATACCGGCAGCTGTGCCCATGCTCCCCGGGCTCCGTCGCTGACCTGCCATTTTCCGGCGACAATTCCCATAACGTCGGTCTTGCCATCACCCACGAAGTTCCCAAGCAGGACGTCTCTAAGTCCGAAGCTCGAGGTTCCTACTTGCTCGAACGGCCCAGCGCCCGCTGCCGATACGGACCATGTGTGTCCGTCCGCAAGGAAGATGTCGTCACGCTTGTCGCTCGGCGGCCGGTCGACGAATTTACCTACCGCCATCTCGTTCAGGAAGCCTTTGATAGGTCCCGGATTGAGGACCTCCCAGTCGGATTCGCCCCCCCATGAAACCAGCAAGCGCGACCCCCACTGCATGACGATATCGGTGCGGCCGTCACCATCGAAATCGCCGAAGAGCAATTCGTTGGTGCGATAGGATTGCGCGTTCAGAAAGCGCCACTCGGCCGTGCCTCCGGGCGAGTAGTACCACGCCGTGCCGGTCGCCATGAACAGATCGGCAATCTCGTCCCCGTCGAAATCGCCGACCGCAAGCCTAGCGGCCGGATTGGGGAACGGCGTATTACTGTTTCCAAACTGATTGTTTTCGTCGACGACTTCCGACGTCGGCAAATCTGTCAACGGCGCGACCGGAGTGCGTGGAAGATCCGGTCCCAGGACCTGCAGCGGGACGTCGGGGTCACCCACGTCGTGGAAGTTGATCGTGCCCGCGCCGTCAGTCTGCCCCTGCTGCGTACCGTTGTCGCGGAAGAAGATCGCGTGACAGGGATGACCGCGTAACTCGAAGTTGAACCTGTTTCCGCCCAGAAACGTGTTTCCGGCGATGTCGACATCGAAGCCTCCGGTCCACCCGTAGCCGCTGCTGTTCCTCGAGTTTTCGCCGGTCCCATGCATATCGAAATCCTGCTGCCGCCCCGTGTCCCAGATACCGCCGCTGTCGCTAGAAGAATAGGCTGGCACTGCGGTGAGGACGAGATTGTACCACGCGCGATATTCGTTATGAGGGTCGCCGCTCGAAGCGATCGCATGACGGTTCGACATATACGTATTGCCGAGGAGCATGGCTCTTCCCCCGCTCGACATGACGCTGCCGTAGCCGCCGCCCCACCGCTCGTTGTTATGCATAAAGTTTCGTTCGATCCGCACGTTGCCTAAAGTCGTGGGGTCGTCGTCTACCATTACGCTGGCGCGCGCGGCGGGGTCGAAAATCGTGCAGCTGCACGACTGCGAAAACGTCCGCGGGCTGCCGTTCAGATCTTCGCGCACTGAGCAAGTGTGATTGGAGGTCTGCCCGACGTACGGTCCATTGACTTCGACCGTTGCGTTTTCCCAATCAGAGATGTCGTTATGATCGACCGTCGCAATATACTGGGTCGTGGTGGCAATCTTTGCCGGCTGAATTGCCTGCGCCGGAGGCCACTCGACTTCGATCGCGTCGCTCTTTTCGACCAGGGTCGTCAGATCGCGGCTTTGACCGTGCAATCGTAACCCGGTGACACGAACGTAGTCGCCCTCGACTTGCAGCATGCACCAGGGACATTCGCCTGGTGTGCCTCGCTCGCGGACATACGCCGCGAAAAGCTGAGCGCCCTGAGCGGTCCCCTTGCGCCCGCCGCGCAAGGTAACTCCCGGCGAAAGAACGAGCGAAGGATAGACGCTCATATCGATGCACGGCCCGGCGACGTCCGGAGTGTTGCGACATGCGTTCGGATCGTCATCGATATCGATCACGCTGCCCGGGCCCGCCTTACTGGTGCAGGCAACGAGAAGCTGTCCGTCGTCGGGCTGGCCGGGGTCCTCAATAATCGGCTGATCGCCGTTCAACTTCGCACGCGGCGTACAGAGGGCGTTCCACAAATCGAGGCTCGTCGCGACACGTACGAACCCGCTCGTCGGGAAGCTCTCCCGAACCATCGACCGGATTGAAGTCCCAGAACTCGTAAGAGGCAAGGGTTCGCGGCGCCGCAACGAGCGGCGAGCCGTCGGCCCCACGACCGTGTTGGATCTGAACGACCATTTCCGGCGGAGGTGGCGGGCACAATACCGTCGCCAACGCCGAGTTGCTACAGGGGCGACTGCTCGCGAGGATGATGCTGTCGCCGTCGAGTATGAAAACTTGGTTGGCAAGGTCATGCTGCAGCGGTCCCGCGGGAGCCTGCAATTCGAGCGCATATTCCGCGGGCGGTTGAGCCGTGCGGGCGGCGTCGTCGTCGTCGTGTTCGAACCAGGGTTGTCGATACCGATGACGCCGGTGCCCGCATGTAACACGACATCGTGACGATCGTCGATTTCCTGGACTCCGATCGGGTGCGCGATCGCGCAATCGTTAAGGTAGATCGCGAGGGAACGGTCACCGCGGAAACGGGGCCCGTAATCGAGACATTTGCCGCCGTAGCTGGTGACGAGAAAGAGGGGTCTGGGAGCCGGAGGGTTGGCCGCGCGACCTTCGCCTCCGGCGAAGACAAGTGCTACTGCTAGTCCGCCCGAAAGAAGCTGGGCTTTAACCTTCTGCATTTCAGTTTCTTGCGCTAATCGCTCCACCGTCGGAGCGTATGGTCTCGAATGAGCTCGGGAGCGGGCAGGCGACGATGGTAAAGGGCGGGTCCGCCGGGTCGCCAGGGATCGAAATGTTTTGGTATTGCATCTTTGCGCCGATCAGGTAACCGAACGAAATGAAAGTTGGGATCTCATCGACAAGCGCTTGGAAGTCCATGCGTGCTGTATTGGCCTTATCTTGGAGATGGAGGTCGACAAACAAGCCGGCAATCGCGGCGGACCCGGGATCGATACTGGCGACGATATTCGTATCCGCCGCCACGATCTTGCCGTTGCCGTCGATAGTGAAACCGGTCGATATGGTAATCTCCAGATTGACTCGATGAAACACCGGTTCATGGGTCTCAACCATAAAATACAACACCAGATTCATCGCGCCCGGCGTGAACGACAGTTGCGACTGCAGAGATGGCGTGACGTCGCTTGCCAAAGAAAGGTCGGGATTGGCTCCAAGCGCGCTTCCTATACAATCTCGCAACAGCGACGCGCGGAGGCCGGGGGACGCCTCGACCGTGATGCAACTCGCCGTGTCGACGGAGATGCCCAGACTCCCCAGCATCTTGCTCGCTGAACCTGTGGAAGCCACCAGTGTGTAGCCGGTACTGACGCGCGGCGCCACCGTCATGTGCGCGACGCGTTGCACGGGGATGCCGTTGAGCATCACGCCAAAACCATCCGGCCCGGTGACCGCCCAACTGAGATCTGCCTCGCCGAAAGGTTCGAGAGCGTCCGGTGTCGCCGTGAAGTTTTCCAACTTGATCTGTTCGAAAATTTCTAGCTCGTTCTGACTGGGGTCACTAGCGTTTGTTTTCATTTTGCGCTCCGTGAGGTCGTTTCATGAGTCAATCATGCTCGCGAGCGACAGCCGCAACAATCGACGTCTCTACAAAATACCTATACAAGTTGACCGTATACGAGCGTAAGGAGTCCATTGGCGGCTGCGCGAACTTGCTTGAATGGCGGCTGACGAGGAGGGGACATCTGCCTCTTCGAATTTCGGGACGCTTCTGCGACGCCATCGGCTCGCGGCGGGGCTCTCACAGGAGGCCCTCGCTGCGCGCGCTCAGATGAGCACGCAAGGAATCGGCGCGCTCGAGCGTGGGGACCGTCGGACGCCGCAGCGCGGAACGCTTGCACTTCTGGCCGAGGCGCTTGGCCTCGACGTGGAGCAGCGCCGCGAGTTCGAAGCAGCCGCGGCGCGCCCAAAGATGTTGCGCCCAGGTGACGGCAGAGTGTCGAGGACCTTTTCTCGGGTCGCTCACGAAACCGCCACGCGGCACAACTTGCCGCGACAGCTGACGTCGCTGATCGGGCGTCAGGCAATCCTGGCCGAAGTCGCGGCGTTGATGCGGAAGTCGCCGCTCGTGACGCTCGTTGGGTCGGGCGGTGTCGGCAAGACGCGGATCTCGCTGCAGGTCGCCGCGAGGCTGCTCGATACTTTCGAAGATGGCGT
Organism: Vulcanimicrobiota bacterium; assembly: GCA_963739845.1. Lineage (GTDB taxonomy): Bacteria > Vulcanimicrobiota > Vulcanimicrobiia > Vulcanimicrobiales > Vulcanimicrobiaceae > Cybelea. Next base: position 2,090,261 of record CAVUBQ010000002.1, read on the forward strand.
TTGGCTCATCGAACTGGCGTCGCTGTCGAGCGGCGATTATCTTCCGTCAACCGTTGCACAGGCTCTGGGTTTTCGGCTACGGGGAGCGGATCCGCTCGAGGCGCTGCTCAGCAATCTTCGTTCCAAAGACGCCCTGCTGATCTTCGATAGCTGCGAGCACCTCGTCGAGGCGACGCGGGGAATCGTTGCGGCTATTCTACGCGGATGCGCGCGCATTCGGGTCTTGGCTTCGAGCCGTCAGAGCCTCGGCATTTCCGGCGAGGCGACATTTCGAATTCCCCCGCTGGCGATCCCGGATGCTGTCACGCGCCTCGCGGGCGCCGATGCGAGGAGATACTCGGCGGTCGCGCTCTTTGTCGAACGCGCCGCTGCCGTCGACGATCGCTTCGTGCTGACCGACGAAAATGCCCCAGCCGTTGGAGAACTTTGCCGCCGCCTCGACGGCATTCCGTTGGCCATCGAATTGGCCGCGGCCCGGACCTCGATGCTCAGCCCGCAGCAACTGCGCGATCGGCTCGACGAGCGGTTTCGTCTGCTTGCGGGCGGCGGATCCGATCTCTCGCCGCGCCAGCAAACGCTTCGCGCTGCGCTCGACTGGAGCTACGATCTGCTCGACGAGGGCGAGCGCGTTTTAGCTCGACGGCTCGGCGTGTTCGTGAACGGTTTTACGCTCGAAGGCGCGGTTGCGGTCGGCAGCGCCGAGGACATGGACGAGGCTGATGTTTTCGACGGGCTCGCCTCATTGGTGGACAAGTCGCTGGTGTTGGCAGACGACGAGGGTGCCATGCGGCGCTACAGGATGCTCGAATCGACCAGAGCGTATTTGTGCGAAAAGCTCGAGGCCGCTGGTGAGCTTGCGTGCTTATTCCGACAGCATCTGCGCTACCTGCGCAACCTTTTCGCCGCCGCACACACGCGGGCCGAACGCAGCGGGAGTTCAGCCGAGCTCGCCACACTGCTAGTAGCGGAGCTTGAGGACTTGCGGTTGAGCCTCGCGCACGCGGTAGAGATCGCCGAAATACGGATGGGCGCTGATCTACTCGTCGCAATCGATGACCGATTGGATCGGATCGGCCTGACCAATGAGAGCTTGGCTTTCCTCGAACGCTTCATCCGGCTGTTGCCGACCGATGAACGGGTGCTGAGGTCTCGACTGTGGACGGCGATTGCTCGTACGGCTCGCACGGATCGCGTTCGATCGCTCGAGGCGAGTTCCACTGCGGTTGGCCTTGCACGTATCGAGAGCAATGACGCGGCCCTGGCTGACGCGCTCGTCGTATACGCGACTTCGCTCGTACACCTGCGCAGATTCGATGGCGCAGCGGAGGCACTGACAGAGGCGGCGGTGCTTGCAGCGCCCGACAACGTCTGGCTGCACCGCAGAATCGATTTTACGACAGCTAGCCTGAATGTCGTAATGGGTCATCTCGATGCTGCCGCCGAGGACTTTGAACGGCTCCGGGAGGAAAATCGACAGCTTGGTAACGCAACTCAGGCAAACGGCATCACGCTCACTCTCGCTGAGATCCAGCATCGGCGCGGTGAAACGGCGACGGCCGTAGCCCTTGCGCAGGAGGCCCTTGTCGCCTTGCGCCCGGATATCGATCGCTCGACCCTGTTGGGTGCGCTGGCGAATCTGTGCGCCTACCTCGTCGCGCTCGATCGATTGCCGGAGGCCCGAGCCGTTGCGCTCGAAGCGTTCCGAACCAGTTCCGAGCACGATCGCAGCGGTACCTTTGTAACAGGCGCAATCGAGCATGCCGCGCTCACTATCGCCCTTGGCGATGACCTTCGGTCCAGCGCTCAACTAGCCGGCTATGCGGAAGCCGCGTTCAAACGTCTCGGTTACCAACGCGAATACACGGAATTCACAACACGAACGCGTCTCGAATCCGTCCTTTACGGAAAGCTGACCCCCATCGAACGTGACTCGCTGCTTGCTACGGGCGCTACGCTCTCGCCGGAAGGTGCAGTAGGCCTTGCAATTCGGAGTCTTTCCAAGTAGCAGCTTCGTTGCGTTGTCGTAAGATGCTGGGAGCCATCCATTAGCGTTTCTAACGAAATTTCCCTAATGTTCGGTCGCGTTTTTGATTTTCGCATGAGGATCGGGCTGCGACCACAGATGAAACGCCCATCTTTGACGCGCACCGGTCACTCGATCGGTGACCCACAGGCCCTTCGCAAACAATTATGTCTTGGTATGCGAGCCGTAAGCGATAACGCGCTCCCAGAAGGGAGCGGTTGAAGGCCCGACGCTGAGTGTGACCGTTACATCGCGCGCATTGCCAGCGGGCTCGGTAAAATCTCGTCCATCGATTGTTGTGAACGTCATCTGCGGACTGCTCCCGGACGCAGGTATATGAAGTTGCCAGTTTGCGCGATCCGTACTGCTGAACGTGATAGCGGCTCCGCTCGAAGTCTCGAAGTAGCGGACCGATACCCGTAATGCGCCAGATTGCAACCGGTCTAAGCCGGGCATCGTTTTGCCGTGGATATACGTAGGGTCCCAGTAGTTGCCGCTTGTGAACTTCGCGGCCTCCTGCAGGAGGTGCGAGCGCACCAAAGAGATCTGCGCTTGATCCATGTCGTGAACGACGATCTCAAGGACGCCTCCGTTTGCGTCCGGTAAGAACATGTGCATGACTGCCTAAGCTCGGTTCGCGCATTTGGGTTGCGACTCACTTTTGCGTTGGTTCACTCAGGTTGATGTCGCTGATGATCGTGTTTCTGCCCCCACGCGGCGCGTGACTCTAATTGGATCGCCGCCGGCCGGGTAGTTCCAGGTCCCGACGCGGCGCGCATTGGCACCGCCGTGCGGCCCCAGTACCGTGTCGCCGGCGATCCACACTGTTCCACCGGCGGGCTCCGTATCTCCGAGCAAACGCGTCGTGCCGACAATCGTTCCTGTCGAGCCGGACACCCGCATTTGATAGATCGTCCCGCCCTCGATCCGTATTATTCTGCAAGGCTTTTTCGCCACCCGGATCCCGGCCGGTCCCGTCCATTCCCGACCGCTCCCTCAGAAAATGTTCGACCCGCGTCTCGCGATCCGCCGACTCTTAAATCTATAGTTGACAACGGAAGCGAGCTCCTGGTATGCTCCTAAAGATTTAGTTGAACTCCCGGGAGGTCGCAGTGAAGGGTCGCTATGTAGTCGTTTCCGCGCTTATGGTGGGTCTGTGTGTTTGTGGTCCACAACTTTGCCGCGCTTCGGGTGAAACGGTGTTTACCGTCGCACCGCAGACGGCATTGACCGATGCTCCCGTGCGCCTACGCGCAAAAACGCAATCTCCGCATGCATTCGTTACGATTGAAGCGCGGGCTGAGATTGACGGAACGGCGTACCGCAGCTGGGCCTCGTATCGGACGGACGCCACGGGAGCGCTAAACCTCGACGCGGCAGCCCCGCTGCAAGGAACTTATGCCGGAGTCGACGGTATGGGCCTATTTTGGTCGATGCAGCCGATGGCGAGCCATGGATACGTTCCGGCGTCGCTGGTTCCCATCCGTGTTCGCTTGACGCTCTACACGGCCACCAGTTCGAACAGCGTCATGTTAACGCGCGAGCGTATCGCAGCCGATGTCACGCGCGTTGCGCTTCGCGGAAAACCAATTGTCGGGACGTTGTTCCTATCGCGGAGATCTAGCGCCCGAGGAATCGTCGTCGTACTCGGGGGCTCGGAAGGCGGAATGGACGAGAACCGCGCCGCCATTATTGCTTCGCATGGGTTTGATACGTTGGCGCTTGCGTATTTCGGTGTAAGCGGCTTGCCGGCTGAATTGGCCAACATTCCAGTTGAATACGTCGAGCGTGCAATCGCATGGCTTCACGAGAAACACGAAACCAGCGATCTGCCGATCCTCCTGGAAGGCGACTCAAAAGGCGCCGAGCTGGCACTGCTGATCGCTGCTCGTAACGCATCGATCAAAGGCGTCGTCGCATTCGCACCGTCCAGCAACGTGTTCGAGGGGTTTTCAACGAAGCAAGGCGTGCGTCGCGCTTCCTGGAGCATTTCTGGCGTCCCAGTCGCGTTTGCCGACAATCCAGTCCCGCCCGAAGTGAAAGCGAAAATTCGAACGGAGCGTGCGGCAAAGCGGCCCGTTTCGTTTCGGGAACAGTACATGGCGCTCGCGACGCCACCCAGCTCGGACAGCACCATCGCTGTCGAAAAGATCGCTGGGCCGCTCCTGTTAGTTGCGGGAGCAGACGATCAGCTCTGGCCCTCGGTGGTTTTTGCGGGCCGCATCATTGCGGCGCGCAAAGCGAATCATGTGAACTTTTCGGATCAGCTGCTCATATTCCCCAACGCCGGACACGCGATAGACGTGCCGTACATGCCGACAAATGGCCTCGCCGTGATCGACGAAGGCAGTTTTCTTCTCGACTTGGGAGGCACGGCCGAGGGCTACGCACATGCCGATGCGATGATGTGGCCCAAGGTCATCGCTTTCTTGGAGCGCCTGTGTCAATAACGTTGCGCTAAATACTCCATTGCCAGAACTAGCCCCAGCGGGATTCGAACCCACACTTCGGGGTCCCGGCCAAAACCGCTATGTACCACAAGAGTCTGTCCTGTCAGGGTTTTTATCGCTTGCCGACGGTGTGGCGTCCCTTCAAGTTTTGTCGAATCCCTGACCGTACCGTTAGATCGGAGGCTGGATCGACTTAGAAGGCAGCCGTTGGGATCATCGTCGAACAACCACCCATGGCTGTCGAGCGAACCTATACTGTCGTGCTACTCCCTGAACCCCAAGCTGGGGGGTTCAGTGTCTCGGTACCCGCGCTGCCTGAGATTGCCACCCAAGGCGAGACCGAGGAAGAAGCAGTGGCGAACGCGCGCGAAGCCATTTCGTTAGTCGTTTCCGATCGTGCAGAGCGCGGCGAGGATATCCCGCCGAGCGACATCGAGGCGCCACGCTTCGAGCGAATTGCAATCGCCGTCTAACGGCAAATCGAGAACGTGCCGCGAGCACCGCGGATCTCAGGCGAAGAGCTCATCGCAGCATTGCTACGCTCGCATTTTTCCGTTTTGCGCCAGGAGGGATCTCACGTACGTTTGCGTGGGAGCGCCGGCAAACTCGTAACGATCCCCAAGACTAGGCAGACGCTCAAGCCGAAGACTCTCGCGAGTGCGCTGCGTCAAGCTGGTCTCACAGTCGAAGAGCTTCGGCGTCTTCTTTAATGACGTCTTGAGTAATGGAGACGCGATATTATCCCGATCTAGCGCAACTGCTTATCGTTCTTGAATGGGAGGATCCGCCGGTTTGGCGACGAGTCCACGTGCCCGCGCTCACGCAGCTCGGCGGGCTTCATCGCGTCATCCAAGGAGTTATGGGATGGGACAATCGGCTGCCACACCGCTTCATCCTTGCTGGAGATATCTACAAGCGTGTCGCGCCTGGGGAGGCGCTCGATCCCAAGAGGGAGCGCCACTGGCGGCTGGACTCTGCTTTCTATCCGGGCGAGATGTTCTGGTACGCCTACGGCGTGCGCGACGAGTGGCAGCATCGGATTATTCGCGAAGAGTACCTCGAGAGCAATCCGCACTGGCGCTATCCGCGCTGCGTCGGAGGGTGTGGTACATGTCCGCCCGACGTTGGCAAGGCGTTCAACATGAGCGCCGTTAATCGGAGACTCTGGCGCGCACTGCCAAAGCGCTAATCGAACTCGCGTAAGATCACAACGATGCGCTTTGGAGAAGCGACTCTTGCGCGTCCGTGGATATCCTTCGTAGTCCGTTTAGGCGGAAATCCACTTTATATGTTATCTTGCCCTTACGACGTCCGCTCTGGCTCTGAAATCCACCGCCATGATGGCTTCTAACTGACCTGCCGGCGGGCGTCGCGACTTGGGTGGGCTCTGGCTGGAAAGACGGGCGCGATTTGCTCCATAAAGTGTCGCCGGCCTTACCCTTGAATACGATGGAGGAATGCCTTGGATTACATTGCTGGCGTTGATACGCACAAAGATAGGCACGTCATCGTCATTATCGATAGCGTCGGCAAGGCAGTTAGAGCCTTCTCTGTGCCTGCGACAAGTAGCGGCTACCGACGCGCGATCTCGGTTGCCTCTGAGCTCGGCGGCACGCTGACCTGGGGTCTTGAAAGTACCGGCTGCTATGGTGCTTTATTTGCGCGGAACCTCATCGGCGCGGGGTTCCAGGTCTTCGAAGTTCCCGGAGCATTTACAAAGCGTCATCGCCTCCGGTCCAGCCGTACAGGAAAGTCCGACAGGCTGGACGCGCAGGCGATTGCTGAGGCCGTTCTGCGTGAATGCGATCGCCTTCCACGGTATACCTACTCGGTCGAGCGTGAAGGAATTCGACTACGATTCGAGCAGCGCGATCGGCTCGTACGGCATCGCACAGAGGCCATAAATCGCCTTAGAAGCGCGGCTTTGCAGCTCGATCTTTGCGGCCTACCGCGGGAGATCGGTAGTGAAGTCGGTCTGGCGACCACGGAAAAGTTGCTTGAGAAGATGCCGCCAGTGGACATAGCCGCAGAGGCTTTGCTAGACGATGCGAAGTTCGCGATCGAGGACATACGACGAATTAACGAACGAATCAAGGACATCGAGCGACGACTGCGTCCTCTGATGCGCCGCGTCGCTCCTGACCTGTTGGAGTTGCGCGGCGTTTCCACCATAGTTGCAGCCGCACTCTTTGGACATGCCGGGGACATCCGAAACTGCCGTGATGCTGATGCCTTTGCGATGCGAGCCGGCACGGCGCCGGTGAGTTGTTCGAGCGGAAAGCACTGCGCTGTGCGGGTGAACGCGGGCGGGAACCGTCAGCTTAATCGCATGCTGCACGTAATTGCTCTCGTGCAAGCCCGTTCTGAGCACCATGCTGGACGCGTTTACTACGATCGCAAACGCGCCGAAGGGAAAACGCATCAGGCCGCCCTCAGAGCTCTCAAAGAGGAGGCTTTCAGTGATCGTCTTCTATAGATTGCTCGCCGCGCAAGCCGCGATGAGCGACTCATGCCTAGCCACGCAAGCAGCATAGCGTTGACAAAGACGGTCAGTTATCCCTGGCTCCCGATTCGGGACCTAGCCCAGGCTCGCCCCTCCGAGCCTTCGAGCGCTGTTAATGTTCGACTCCGCTAGACGCGTTGGCACCGATGTGGCACAGACGCTCAAAACCGACGGACGCTCGCTTATGGTTCGGGCCTAACTCCTTCGCGCAGGATGGCTCAAGAAGTGCCAAAAGACAGTCAGCTCGTCAGAAGTGCCTCTCCGCGCGTCCTCGAGCAAACGTTTTCGGGCCGCAGGAGCGAGTCTAGCAGGTCAGAGGTCATCCCACTCTCCGAAAACCGCTTCCAGACAAAAGCAGCGCTGCAGCAAGATTGCTCTGCCGCTGCTCGTTCGCCGCCGTGCGCCATTCGTGCACCATGCCACAGCTCCGGCCCGCACTTTTGGGCGCCATCCGCTATCGAAAAACCCAGGATTTACGAGGCTTTTAGCACCGCACAGTACCGGCTAGCACCAACAGGGACCGCATTCGATTCCCGTTGGCGCTCAGTGTGTCACGAAGGGCGACCTCGCCGGGCGTTACGAACCGAGTGCGCGGCGGGGCAATCGCCGTCGTGCGCGCTGGGACGGCGCCATTTGGTCAGCGGGCGCCTTTGTAGGAACGCGCTGACGCCGGCGCTAAGCTCAGCCAGGTCCCAACCGCCTCAATAGACATAAAGGAGAAGTTAATCGTGCGCGCAGCGTATGCAGTCGCAAGTTCTACGTTCAGCCTGATCGCAACCGTGGCGATCGCGGGGTGTGGCGGGCCACAGCCAACGCAGCCCGTCGCCCTCGATCCCACCTCCGCCCAAATCGCGGCGCTGAAAGAGGGCAAATCCCCTTCTCGGCTACTCGAATTGCAGCTTGAAGGAAGGTTGCCGGCGCCGATCCCGTTCGATGCGTTGCGTCGCGGTCTTCAGCGTCGGGAACGCGCGCGTCCGCAACTGGTGTTTCATGCCGGAGCGACGGTCGCGCTATGGGCCGCAAACACTAACTTCAACTATTTGCTTGGCCAGGATGCGACCGGCGGGAAGACCGTGACCGCCATTGACCTGTCGCAGAACAGCTGCTATTCACCCGTCGCGCTCAAGGTGGATCGCGCACAGAACGTGTGGGTTGGCTGCGAGCTCACATCACTGAGCGGCACCAACGGCGCCGTGCAGGAATACAGCGGCGCCGGCGTGCTGCGGGCACGCTATCTTCCCGCCTGCCCGACGCCCGTCTCGCACTGCCAGTCGTTCAGCGGCTACGGCTACGACAGCGGCGTCGATTCCCACGGGAACGTCTTCGCCTCGTTGAACCTGTACGACATCCAAATCTGCAATCCAAGCTGCGTCGACACGCTCAGCGCCGGCTTTGAATGGTGGCCGAAAGGCAAGCCGTCGGCAACGCCTCGGTTGATCTCGACAGGCGCCAACTGCAGCCCGGTCTGCGGAGTCGGCTTCACGGACGTCGACGCTTCGGGCAATTTGTGGTTCACCGTCAGCGGCTACGATGAAAGCAGCACGTTCGGTTTCGGCCTGGGCGAAGTTACGAATCCTACGAAGAACCCGCACTTCACGCTCGTGGAACCGATTGGGACATATGGATTCTTCGGCGGCGTCTACCTAAGCGGCGGAGGGAAGACGCTGAACGTGATCGATCAAAAGGCCCGCACGATCTCGCAGTATCATCTTCCGCTGTCCCCAAGTGGAGCGCCATTCAACGTGCTCGGTCCGACGCGCCAAAACGCGTTTGGCGTCGGCGATCCCGTGTCGGGCGGCTTCAATCAAGCCGAGACGAAGCTGGCCATCGGCGATACCGGGGGGTGGCTCGACATTGGCAAGGTCTCAACCAATCGCTGGTCGGTCGCCTCCAACTTCAATTTCTATAGTGGCATCGAGGGAGCCGCGTTTACCCCGTCCGATAAGTAGAACGAAAGCCACAGGCGACGTTATGCTGCGGGGACCTCAAGTTACGGGTTCGATTCCCGTTGGCGCTAAGAAAAAATCGCGTAAGCCTGTAAGAACTTTGCCGACCGAGTCTGACTGCGCGAAGGCGCAAAGCCTTACTCCTCACCATCGTAGTAGTCCAGCTCTCCACCGCGCATGATGCGGAACTCTGGCGCTTTGACGGCCCACTTCTCGCTGTCGGGATAATGGCAGGATTCACCGATAGGATTGTCAGCGACAATGTAGAGGATCAAGTCGATGGCACGATTGTTGATGATTTGGTGCGGCTCGTTCGGTTTGAAGAGAAATGCGTCGCCAGGCTCGATCTCGATCTTGCCGCCGGAGTGCCGCACGGCGCCGCCCCCGGAGATGACGTGATAGAACTCCCACTGCGCGCTGTGGGAATGGTAGGGGCACAGTGAGGAGCCGGGAGGTACCCGTGCCATTTCGACATCGAAGGGATGCCGCTCGAGCAAGTCCATCGATTTCGGCTTCCGTCCAAGCGCTTCGGAGATTTTCTTTTCGTCTCGAAAGAATCTCTTGGTCGGGGAGCCATGCGGCTGCCATCCAATTTCGGCTGAGTTTACTCTGAGCATCTCCATTCTTTCAGCGCACAGCTGAGCGAGTCTTCGTGATCCATGGCGTGCCGACAGCAGTTCTGATTATTGTATGGGGCAGGCTTTGCCTAGTGGGCGCGTACCCCAGTGACGGTATCCCCGTGAGTGCCGCCAGGGATATGTGGAATCTGAGGCTCAGCGCCTCGAAAGGAATCCACATGCGCAAGTCCCGTTTCACCGAAGGCCAGATCGTCGGTATTCTCAAGGAGCTGAAGGCCGGCGCGAAGTCGAGCACGCTGAGCCGCAAGTACGGCATTAGCGAAACGACATTGTACAACTGGCGATCGAAGTACGCCGGTCTTGAGGTCAGCGATCTCGCCAAACTACGGCAGCTCGAAGATGAGAATCGCCGACTCAAGAAGATCGTCGCCGACCAAGCCCTCAACATCGAAGCGCTCAAGATCGTCGCCGAGGGAAACTTCTAAGGCCTGCTCAGCGCAAAGCCGCGGTGCAGGCCGTAAAAGAACGGCTTGGAGCAAAGGAACGACCGATCTGCCGCTGGATCGGTGTCAATCGCAAGCTTCTCCACTACCAGTCGACACGAAACGATGAGCCAATTCGCTTGCGGTTAGTGGCATTGGCGACCGAGCATCGTCGGTACGGTTTGCCCCGAATGATCGTCCTGCTTCGTCGCGATGGCGTGTGCGACAACCACAAGCGAATCGGCCGGATCTACCGCGCTGCCGGCCTCCAGGTGCGTAAGCGCGTGCGCCGCAAGCTTGCATTGGGGCGCGGCCCAGTTGAGAACGTTGCTCTAGCTCCGAACCAGCGATGGTCGCTCGACTTCGTGCACGATCGGCTGCGAACGAATCGCCGGTTTCGGGTTCTGGCCGTCGGCGACGACTGCACGCGCGAGAATCTGGCGCTCGAGGCCGACTTTGCCTTCTCCGGCGAACGGATGACCCGCGTGCTCGATACGATCGCCGCACTTCGGGGCTATCCGCAGACCATTGTCATGGATAACGGGCCAGAGATGGTTTCCCTGGCGATGTTGCGTTGGGCGGTTGATCGCGGCGTTCGGTTGCATCATATCGCGCCGGGCAAGCCGATCCAGAACGCCTTCATCGAAAGCTTCAACGGCCGGCTACGCGATGAATGCTTGAACGAATACGACTTCAGCTCACTCGCTGACGTTCGGCAGATTCTCAGCAGCTGGCGCGATCGGTACAACACCGCGCGCCCGCACAAGGCCTTAGGCTGGAGGACGCCCGAGGAGTTTGCACGTTCCTTCGCGATTACTCAATCTACGAAAACTCGCCACTTATCCTCGGTGGCATGATGGGGATACCGTCAAAATAAGGACGATTTTGGTAGCCCCAGCGGGATTCGAACCCGCGTTACCGCCGTGAGAGGGCGGCGTCCTAGGCCTCTAGACGATAGGGCCGTGGCTCCCGGGGATGGACTCGAACCACCGACATGCAGATTCAGAGTCTGCCGTTCTACCAGCTGAACTACCCGGGAACGGTAGCGACGGTCTATACTACATGGGCGGGACGGGTTCTTGCAAGCGCCGGAGCTTGGCGTTTCGGCCGCCGTAGGTGGGCGTCTGGCTGTGGCAGTTTGGGCACAGCATTCGCAGGTTTTCGAGGCGGTTGTCGTTTCTGACGCCGTTGACGTGGTCGAGGTGCATGCTCAAGCGGCTCGCCCGAACCATGCATCGATTCCGCATGCTTGGCAGCGATTCTCGCAGCAATCGGCGCTAACGAGCCGCTTCTTGACGTGCGCACGGCTTCTTTTCGGGCTGGAGAGCAGCTCGGCGATCGGCATGCCGGTTGGGCGGGTCTTGAATTTCGCCGCGCTGGACAGCCTTGTCCCACGCGGCTGCGCAGAAACCGAACTTAGTCCGACACTCGCGGTAACTGAATTGTCTTGATCGTAGTAGGCCTGTACTTCGGCCCAGTCGTAGCGGCGACGCCGGTCTGAAAAGCGCGAAGGTTCCACGCGTAGCGCGCCGCGCTTTATCGCCTTGATCCACGCGGTGTGGCAAAAACCGAATCGGCGCGAGCATTCGACGAAGCCGTGACCTTGATCGTAGTAGGTCTGTACGCCTTCCAATCGTAAAGCAATCTTGGCATGCCTCGATGTTAAATGAGCGCGGTGCCAACTGCATGGCATCCCGGGTTCGGCGGAGAAAAGCCCGTTCGTGCAGGCAATCGTGTTGGTCGGGGGCGAGGGAACGCGGCTTCGCCCACTGACTTATCGGACGCCCAAGCCGATGGTGCCGATCATGAACGTGCCGTTTTTGGCGCGTACGATGGAGCGGCTGTACGCGGCTGGAATTCGCGACGTCATCTTCGCCGCCGGGTACATGCCCCAAGCGATCGTCGACTACTTCGGCGACGGCTCGGAGCTCGACATGCACGTCACCTACGCAATCGAAGCGACGCCGCTCGGAACGGCCGGCGCGATCAAGAACGTCGAACAGCACATCACCGGCCCGTTCTTTGTTCTCAACGGCGACATCTTCACGAGCCTGGATCTGCGCGCGATGCAGCAGTATCACGAAGAGAAGGGCGGGATCGGCACGCTGCACCTGATTCGCGTTGACGATCCGTCGGCGTTCGGCTGCGTCGTCCACGATGCCGGGGGCCGCGTCACGGCATTCGTCGAGAAGCCGCCGAAGGGTGAAGAGCCGACCGACGAGATCAACGCCGGAACCTACCTGCTCGAGCGCGAGATCCTCGATTTCATTCCCGCCGGGCCAGAACGTGTCGATCGAACGCGCGACCTTTCCGGAGGTTATCGCCGCAGGCAAGGCGCTCTACGCCTACACCACCAACGACTACTGGATCGATATCGGCAAGCCGGAGCAGTATCTCGCCGCGCATCGTGACGTGCTCAGCGGCGCGATGCCGCTCGGGATCGCCCGCGGCATCAGCGGCGAGGGAGCCGAGGGATTGCGCGGCCATCCCGGCGTCGTTCCGCCGCTCTTCGCCGCCGCCGACGTCGTGGTAGACGCGAGCGCGACCGTTGGCCCGAACGTGGTCCTCGGAGCAGGCACGAGCATCGGCGGCAACGCCGTCGTGCGCAACTCGGTGATCTGGGAGCGCGTCAGCGTCGGTTCGGGCGCGCTAATAGAGGAAGCGATCGTGGCCAGCGGCGCTACGATCGGGCCGGAAGCCCGGATCGGACGAGGGAGCGTCATCGGCCACGACGTCACGATCGAGCCCGGGGCGGCCTTGGAGCCGGGCGCGCGGGTGGGCCTCCCGAGCGACCGACCACCTGGCTTAGCAAGGGGTCGCTCGGTTTATTCTCTCAGGCGGACGGGGTAAACTAGGGTTCCTAGCCTTGAGGAGCCCGCTTACACGTATGGTACCCCCGCCGCGCGTTCTGTTCTTGGGGTCGTATCCGCCACGCGAATGTGGAATCGCGACCTTTACCAAGGACATGGTCGACGCGTACGACTCCGAGTTTGGCATTTCGAGCCAAGTAATCGCCATTGACGAGCCTGGCGCGGACGTGCGCCGCTATGGACCCGAAGTTATTGCGCGTATCGCCGAGCAAGAACGCGGCTCGTATACGGCAGCGGCGAGGTTCGTAGACGCCAATCCTGCGGAACTGGTCAACGTTCAGCACGAGTATGGCCTCTTCGGCGGAGACCGCGGCGAATGGCTGGTCGATTTCATGCGCGCACTCGAGAAGCCGGTCGCGCTCACCATGCATACCGTCTTGCCCGATCCCGACGAAACATATCTGCGCGTAACCAGAGAGCTCTGCGACAGCGCCGCACGGGTCGTCGCCCTCTCCGAAACCGGGCGCGATCTGCTCGAAGGCCTCTACGGCATCCCACCCGAGCTCCTGGAAGTGATCCACCACGGCGTCCCCGACGTACCGTTCCAAAATACCGACGCCGCCAAAGCGACCTTCGGAATCGGCCAGCGGACCGTCATCTCCACCTTCGGCTTGATCAGCCGGGGAAAGGGCCTGGAGTATGCGATCGATGCGATGCGCCAGGTCGTCAAGCGCCATCCCGAAACGCTCTACTTGATTCTCGGCGAGACGCATCCGGTCGTGCGCCGGCAAGAAGGCGAGTCGTATCGCGAATCGTTGATCGCCAGGGTTAATGAGTACGGCTTGCACTACAACGTGCAGCTGGTCGACAAGTACCTCGATTTCGACGAGGTCGTCAGCTACTTGGCCGCGACCGATATCTATCTAACGCCGTATCTCAACCCGGCGCAGATCGTGAGCGGAACGCTTGCCTATGCCGTCGGATGCGGAAAGGCGATCGTCTCGACGCCCTACCTCTACGCGCAAGAGCTGCTGGCCCACAACCGCGGTTTCTTGTGCGAGTTCCGCGATGCCGACTCGATCGCGTCGAGGCTGAACATGCTGCTCGACGATCCATCGTTGCGCCGCGCCACCGAGCGCCGAGCCTATCGCTTCGGACGCCAGATGACCTGGCCGCACGTCGCGGCCAAGTATGGGCAACTCTTCAGCGAGCTCGCGCCGCGAGATCCGCTCGAACTGGTGACCTCTGCCTAAGGCGCGCGGCACCGCGTTGCCGCCGCTCGATCAACTCGTTGTCCTCTCGGACGATGTCGGCATCGTTCAGCACGCCATCGAGACTGTCCCGAATCGAAAGTTCGGTTATTGCACCGACGACGTCGCGCGCGCATTCATGGTCGTGCTGGCGCACCTGCGGATCGCACCCGCCGACCGCCAGAGCATGCGTCTGGCCTCGACCTATCTCGCGTTCTTGCAGCACGCGCAGCTTGACGACGGCTATTTTCATAACTTCATGGACTACGACCGCCGCTGGCTCGACGAGATCGGCACCCACGACAGCTGCGGCCGCGCGATCTGGGCGCTTGGCTACGGTGCGGCGAATGCGCCGGCGCCGGCGTGGCGGCGCGTCTGCGCGACGCTGCTTGACCGCGCCCTGCCGACGATCGATTCGCTCGAGTACATCCGCTCGCGTGCCTATGCGATGCTCGGCTTGAGTCACGCTTGCAGCGCGCTGCAAGAGCCGCGCTACGCCGAGCCCCTGCGCTTTCTAGCGGACGAACTGTTGGCAACGTACCGAGCCAACGCGTCGGAAGATTGGCCGTGGTTCGAGGATCGCATGACCTACGACAATGCGCGCCTCCCGGAGGCGATGCTTCGCGCCGGCCGGATTCTCGAGGAGCCGAGCTACGGCGAAGCCGCACTCGATGCGCTCGCTTTCTACGAACGTACGACGATCGAAAACGGCGTGTTCGTGCCGATCGGCAACGACGGCTGGTATCGGCGCGGCGAGCGGCGCGCTCGGTATGCCCAGCAGCCGCTGGAAGCATGCGCGATGGTTGACGCCGAGCTGGCCGCGTTCGAGGTAACCGGCGATGCACGGCACTTCAGCAACGCCGAGCTTGCTATGGAATGGTACTACGGCAGGAACACGCGCGGCGTCACGATGGCGCACGGCGGCGGCTGTTACGATGGCTTATCGGAGGATTCGGTGAACTGTAATATGGGAGCAGAATCGACGCTCGCGCTGCTCGCAGCGGCCTTTTCCTTGGCGCTGCGGCGGCCTCAGGCACTTCGCGCGGTACGCTGATTACTGCCGCAAATGTAGCAATCATTCGTTAAACAGGCCTTTAGGAGCCCGGCGGCGAACCGCTATTAATGCTCCTGGAAACCGAGATACTCAACGACGTGCAGTCTGCCGCCGTTAAGCAGACTGATGGCCCCGTTTTGATCTTCGCCGGTGCCGGCAGCGGCAAGACGCGCGTGCTGACGCATCGCATTGCCTACCTGCTGGGCGAGCTGCGGGTTGCTCCCGATCGCATTCTGGCAGTGACGTTCACGAACAAAGCTGCGGGCGAGATGAAGTCTCGGTTGCAAAACATGGTCGGCCCCGTGGCGCGCGAGGTGTGGGCCGGCACCTTTCACTCGATGTGCGTGCGCATCTTGCGCCGCGACGGCTCGCGCATCGGCATCGCCCCAACCTTCGCCGTTATCGACGACTCCGATCAGCGCCAGCTCGTCAAGGAGATTCTTGACGACCTCGATTACGACGAGCGCCAACTCTCGTGCGGCGCGTGCCTCGCCGAAATCGACAAGGCGAAGAACGCGCTGATCTGGCCCGATGCCTATGCGGAGAAGCAGACCGCGTTCGTCGGCGAGCGCATCGCCAACGTTTACAGCGAGTATCAGCGCCGCCTGGCCGAGTCGAACTCGCTCGACTTCGACGATCTAATCGTTCGAACGATCGACCTGCTCGAGCGCGACAAAGCGACGCGGGAGAGGTATCAGCAGAAGTTCGAGTACGTGCTGGTCGACGAGTATCAAGACGTCAACGCCGCGCAGTATCGCTTGGTCGCGCTGCTGGCCGCTCCCCACGGCAACATCACCGTCGTCGGCGACGACGACCAGTCGATCTATTCGTGGCGCGGCAGCGATTACCGTATGATCTTGCGTTTCGAGGAAGACTTTCCGGGCGCGATCACCTTTAAACTGGAAGAGAACTACCGCAGCACGTCGCGGATTTTCGATGCCGCCAACACCTTGGTGGCCAACAATCGCACTCGCGCGGCGAAGCGGCTTTTCACGTCGCGCGGCGAGGGCGATCCGATCACGCTCTATCCGGCCGCGACCGAGCGCGACGAGGCCCGCTTCGTCGTCGAGAAGGTCAAGAGTTTGGTGCGCGACGGCGCCGCCTATCGCGACTTCGTGGTTCTCTATCGCACCAATGCGCAGTCTCGCGTCTTCGAAGAGGCGCTGCTCGCCGATGGGATTCCCTATCGCGTGGTCGGCGGCGTAGGCTTCTACGCGCGCGCCGAGATCAAGGACGTGATCGCCTACCTGCGCTACATCGTCAACCCCTCGGACGCACTCGCTTTCAAACGGATCGTAAACGTGCCGCGCCGCGGAATCGGTCAGCAGACGCTCGCGGCGCTCGTCCAGGCGGCGAACGCGGCGCATGCCTCGGTCGGCGAAGCGATCTTCAACGGCGACCTGCTGCGCGCGGCGGTACCGAAGAAGCTCAAGGAGCTGGAACGGTTCGCCGAGCTAATCGCCGACCTTCGCCGGCGCAGCGATAAGATCGGCGTCGCCGACTTGATCGTTGCCGTCATGGAGGAATCGGGCTACGTTCGCGAGCTGCAGAGCGAAGATTCGCACGACGCGCGTGCGCGCCTCGAGAACCTTCAAGAGCTGGTTGGCGTCGCGCGCGAGTACGAGGCGGCCGATGACGATTCGTCGCTTTCGGGTTTTCTCGCGAACATCGCACTGGTCAGCGACCTCGACGCGCTCGAGGAAGATGCTTCCTACGTGACGCTGATGACGCTGCACAGCGCGAAAGGCCTTGAGTTCTCGAGCGTCTTTCTGACCGGTTTGGAGGAAGGCGTCTTTCCGCATAGCCGCGCGCTGACCGAGTCGCAGGAGCTTGAGGAGGAACGGCGGCTGGCGTACGTCGGCATCACCCGGGCGATCGATCGGCTCTTCCTCACCTATGCGTCGCGTCGCGCGCTCTTCGGGAACACGTACGCCTATCCGAAATCGCGTTTCATTGACGAGATGCCCGCGCTCGAAATTCTCGAGAGCGACAGCGTGCCGCTGCCGCGCCCGGCCGGCGGCCGCTGGCGCGAGGTAGCGATTCACGAATCGGCCGGCGCGGGCGTGCATCTCGGTCTCAAAGACGGCGATCGCGTGCGCCATCCGAAGTGGGGCGAGGGACGGATCGAGAGCATCGTCGGTGCGGGCGGCGACGGCTTGGTGACGATCGACTTCCCAAACGTCGGTCAGAAGATGCTGATGCTCAAGTACGCGCCGCTCGAGAAGATTTGACACTCGGTGCATGGCGCAAGCAGTACGGGTAGCGGTCGCGGGTGCGCTCGGGCGCATCGGCACCGTCGCGCGCGAGGCACTCCAGCGTAGCGGCGAGTATCTCTGCGGCCTAGCGCGCCGCGCCGATCCGCAACTCGCGGTTTTCGACTCGCTCGATCGGGTCTTCGCCGCCAAGCCCGACGTGTTGCTCGACCTCACCACGCAGCCCGGTAGCTTCCAGATCTCCTGCGCGGCCGCGCGGCAGGGACTGCACGTCGTGGTCGGTACGAGCGGGTGGACGCCCGAAGAGCGCGCCGCCTTCCAGGGAATCGTCGAACAGCATCGCGTCGGCGCCCTGATCGTTCCGAACTTCTCACTTGGTGCCGTTTTGATGATGCGCTTCGCGCAAGAGGCAGCACGGTTCTTTCCCGATGCGGAAATCATCGAGATGCACCGCGCGACGAAGTTGGACAAGCCGTCGGGCACCGCGCTCGAGACCTCTGCGCGGATCGCTGCCGGCAACGGGAGGTCGACCATTCACAGCGTGCGCCTGCCGGGATTGATCTCGCACCAGGAGGTGCTCTTCGGGGCGACTGGCGAGCTGCTGACGATTCGCCACGATTCGCTGACGTACGAATCGTTCGCAGCGGGTCTCCTTGCGGCCGTGCGGGGCGTCGTGCATCGGCGTGGCCTCTCGATCGGCCTCGATAGCGTGCTCGACGACGTCGCGAGGCCACTGGGAGCGTCCACGTGAACGTTGCGGTGGTCGGCGCAACCGGCGTCGTGGGCGAGACGATTCTGCGCGTGCTCGAGGAGCGGAACCTGCCGGTTGAGGCGCTCGGGCCGTTTGCGTCGCGCACTCACACCGCGGCGGTGCGCTTTCGCGGAGCGAGCCTCGACGTTCACGCCGCATCCGACGAAGCGCTGCGCGGTTTCGACGTCGTTTTCTTTGCCGGCGGCGAGGATGCGAGCGAGAAGTACGCGCCGAGTCTGGTCGAACGCGGCTGCGTCGTGATCGACAACAGCTCGACCTTTCGCATGCGGCGCGACGTGCCGCTGATCGTGCCTGAGGTCAACGCCGAGCGCCATGCGTGCCGAGCACCGGCTCTTCCCGGTGGCAAATTGCACCGCGATAGTCCTCGTCACCGCACTGCGGCCGATTCGCGACGCCGCCGGGCTGAGCTCGGTCTTGGTCGCCACCTATCAAGCCGCGAGCGGAGCGGGGCGGGCCGGGCTCGACGAGTTCCTCGCCGGCGAGCGTGCCGTCGTGCTGGGCGAAGACGAACCGCAACCGGCGGTCTTCGCGCAGCCGCTTGCACGCAACGTAATGCCGCAGGTCGGCGCGTTCGACGGCCTGGGCTGGAGCAGCGAGGAGCGCAAGGTCCGCGATGAGACGCGCAAGATGCTCGACCTCCCGGACCTGCCGGTCTACGTTACCGCCGTCCGCGTTCCGGTGCGCACCGCTCACAGCGAAGCGGTCTTCTTGGAGACGCAACGGCCGACGAGCGTGCGCGAGCTGGCGCAGGCGTTCGAAGCGGCTGCGGGGATCGTCTTCCATCGCGACGGTATCGTGACGCCGCGTGAGGTCGAGGGTACCGACGACGTTCACGTCGCCAGGTTGCGCAGCCTCGGCGAGGATGGAAGAAGCTTCGCGCTGTGGTGCGTGGGCGATCAACTGCGCAAGGGTGCGGCGACCAATGCGGTTGGGATTCTCGAGCTGCTGCTCGCTAAAGGATACGTCGCGGCATGAATGCTACCGCGCGGATTGCCGTCCTCAAGTTCGGTGGAACGTCGGTGGCCACGCGCGAGCAGCGCGAGGTGGCTTTCGAACGCGTGCGCGACGCGCGCGAGGGCGGATTCGCAACCGTCGCCGTCGTCTCGGCGATGGGGCGCTTTCCCGAACCGTACGCGACCGACACGCTCTTGACGTTGCTCGGCGGCCGCGCCGCAACGGCGAATAGCGATCTCTTACTCGCCGCGGGCGAGCTGATCGCGGCGGCCATCTTTGCCGGCGAGCTCTCAGCGGCTGGAGTCGACGCCGTCGCGTTGACCGGCGAGCAGGCCGGCATTGTGACCGACGCGCGCCACGGCGACGCAACGATTCTGCGGGTCGAGCCGCGCGCGATCTACGAGCTGCTCGGGCGCGGGATCGTTCCGGTCGTTGCCGGCTTCCAAGGCGCGACCGAAGATGGGATCGTGACGACGCTTGGGCCGCGGCGGCACCGATCTTTCCGCAATCGCGATCGGCCACGCGCTCGAGGCCCAGCGCGTTGACATCTACACCGACGTGAGCGGCGCGATGACGGCCGATCCGCGTCGCATTCCCGAAGCGCGGACGATCGAGCGCGCCTCGCTCGAAGAGATGACCGAGCTCGCCGATCAAGGCGCCAAGGTCATGCACCAAAAGGCCGCCGACTACGCGAGCCGCACGGGAACGCGCTACGCGGTCAAGGGCCTGCAGGCCGACAGCGGGACGATCGTCGACGAGAGCGTCGACCATCATCGCCCGGTCACCGGCGTGACGTCGACCGGCGTGCTGACCTGGGTGCGGATCATCCGCGGCGATATCGAATCGCCCCGACGCCGGATGGAGACCGAGCTGGAGATGTTTCGGCGGATCGCCGCGGCGGATATCTCGATCGATCAAGTGACGATCAATCAGGCGGGGGTTGCCTTCGCGATCGACGGCGAGCGCGGGAGCGAGCTGCGCCGCCTGCTCGGCGATCTCAATCTGGCCGTGCGCATCCGGGAAGGCTGCTCGAAGCTTTCGATCGTCGGCAGCGGGATGCGCCGCACTCCCGGCGTCGTGCACCACGTCGTCGACGCACTCTCTCGCGTCGACGTGGAGATCATCCACTGCACCGACAGCAACATCACGATCTCGGTGCTCGTGCCGGCCGCTGAGGTCGCGCGCGCCGAGCACGCCGTGCACGAGGAGTTCGGGCTCGATAAAGGAGATCCCGGAGCATGACGCTGTCGCGCACTCACGGCCTGGGAGCGATCGTCACCGCGATGATTACCCCATTCGACGAGCAGGGCGAGCTCGATGTGCGCGAAGCCGCGCGCCTAGCTCGCTGGCTGGTCTCACGCGGCAACGAGGGCTTGGTGATCGCCGGCTCCACCGGGGAGGGGCAGACGCTCGATGCAGACGAGCGGATCGAGCTCTGGAAGGGCGTCAAGGAAGCACTAGGGAGTGATGCGGCGATGATCGCCAACGCCGGAACCAACGCGACGCGCGAATCGGTGGCCGCCGTCGAAGCAGCCGAAAAGGCCGGCGCCGATGCGATTCTCGCTGTCGTCCCGTATTACAACAAGCCGACTCAGAGCGGGATGCTGGCCCATTTCGGGGCGATCGCGCAAGCGACGCGCCTGCCCGTCGTGATCTACAATATCCCCGGACGCACCGGTGCGAACATGCTGCCGGAGACGCTCTTAGAGCTCGCCGGGCGTCATCGCAACATCGCCGGCGTCAAAGAGTCGAGCGGCGACCTCAAACAGATCGGCATGATTCTGCAGGCCCGGCCGGACCGGTTTCGCCCTTTGGGCCGGCGACGACCACCTCTTTCTGCCCTGTCTCGCGCTGGGCGCAGACGGCGTCGTCGGCGTTGCGTCGCATCTCTGCTCGCGCGAATATCGACAGATGCTCGACGCCTTTTCCGCCGGACGCGTCGACGAAGCGGCGCGGATTCACGCGTCGCTTTTGCCGCTGATCGATGCGCTCTTTGCAACGAGCAGCCCGATTCCGGTTAAGTGGGCGATGGCGCAACTCGGCTTTCGCGCCGGCGAGTGCCGGCTGCCGCTCGATGGGATGCCGGCGGCAATTGCGCAGCGCCTGCGCCCGCTGCTCGCGGCCTACGCATCGCAGCCGATCGAGTCGCGGTGAGCGCCCTGGAAATCCTCGGCTGCCGCCTCGACCCGATCGACGCGGACGACGCGACGGATCGCATCCTCGCTCTCGCGCGAGAGGGTCGCGGCGCGCAGGTCGTAACGCTCGGCACCGAGATGGTCGTCCACGCTCAGAAGGACGCGCGCTTTCGCGCGATCGTTAATCGCAGCGCGATTTCGCTCTGCGATACGGTCGGTCTGCTCGCCGTGGCGCGCCGGCGCGGAGCGCCGCTGCACGATCGCGTCGCGGGCGTCGAGCTGATCGAACGCCTCTGCGAGCGCGCCGCTTCCCAGGCGTTGGGCGTCTACTTGCTCGGCGGAGCCGAGGGCGTCGCCGCCGATGCGGCAGCGATCTTAGAGGTGCGCTTTCCGGGCTTGCCGATCGCCGGTGCGCGCAGCGGATATTTCAGCGCCGGTGAGACGCCGGCAGTCGTCGCCGAAATTGCCGCGAGCGGCGCGAAGCTGCTGCTCGTGGGGATGGGATCGCCGCGCCAAGAGTACTGGCTCGACGAGTACCTGCGCGAGACGGGGTGCGGCGTGGGCATCGGCGTGGGCGGCTCGTTCGACGTAATTGCCGGCCGCATCGAGCGCGCGCCGCGGGCGGTGCGAAGGCTCGGCCTGGAGTGGCTCTACCGGCTCGTCAAGGAGCCGTCGCGCTGGCGCCGCCAACTCGCACTGCCGCGCTTCGTCTGGCTGATTTCGCTCGACGCGCTCGGCTTGCGCCCAGCAGAGAATCGCGCCGCAAACTCGTGAAAGCGATGATCCTCGCGGGCGGCCTCTCGACGAGGCTCTATCCGCTTACCAAGCTCGTTCCCAAACCGCTCGTTCCGGTCGCCGGCGTTCCCAACGCCGCGCATCTGATGCGCTATCTCAAGGCGTACGGCTTCGACGAGATCGCGATCAACGTGCACTACCTGGCGGATCGCATCGTTGAAACGCTGGGTGATGGGTCGCGTTTCGGCGTGAAGCTGCACTATTCGCACGAAGACGAGCTGCTCGGCAGCGCCGGCGGGCTGAAGAAGGTCGAGGAGTTTTTCGGCGACGAGACCTTCGTCGTCATCGGCTGCGACGAGCTCACCGACCTGCGTTTGGATCGCCTCGTGGACTTTCACGGCGATCGGAATGCGCTCGCAACCATCGCGCTAGTGGAGTGCGAGGAGGTCGATCAGTATGGCGTCGTCGTGCTCGACGATCGCGGCAAGATCGTCGGGTTTCAGGAGAAACCGGCGAAGGGAACCGAGCTGCAGCCGCTTGGCGAACACCGGCGTCTACATTTTCTCGCCGGCGATCTTCGAGCATATTCCCGCGGGCGAGTTCTACGATTTCGGCAAGCAAGTCTTTCCTGCGCTTCAGACGGCCGGCGCAGCCTTCTACGGTTTCGAGGCGGGCCAGACGTATTGGGCCGATATCGGCACGCCGAGCGAATACCGGCGCGCCAGCTACGACGTCGTGCGCGGCGTCGTGCAGATCCCGCTGACCCATCCCAACGGCGTCGACCCGTCGGCCATCTTTGGCGAGGGCGTGCGCGTCGAAGGTCCGGTGAGGATCGGCGCGGGGGTTCACCTCGGCGACGGCGTGTCGATCGTGGGGCCGAGCATTCTGGACGATGGCGTACGCGTCGACGCGGGAGCACGGCTCGAACGCGCGATCCTCTGGGAGGGGGCGACGATTGGCGCTCGCGCCGAGCTGCGCGACACGATCGTCGGCAACGACGCGGCCGTCGACGCTGAAGCGATTCTTGACAACCTGCTCGTTGCTAGGCAATCGAACGACTTGTCGTGATCGGGCGTTGTGACGTGGCGCCCGCTGCTCGATCTGCTCTTCCCAGCGCAATGCGCCGGCTGTAACGGCTTCGGCAAAGGTCTCTGCGACGCGTGCGCGCCCGCCGGCAACCCGATTCACGTGCGCTTGCCGATGCTGCGCGTGGTCGCCCGCGCTCTCTACGAAGGCAACCTGCGTGCGGCGATCTTGGCACTCAAAGACGGGCGCCGCGACGTCGCCGAATCGCTCGGCGCAATCGTCGCACCGCTAGTCGAGCCCGGCTCGTTACTCGTGCCGGTTCCTACGACCGCGAAGCGCCGGCGCGTTCGCGGCTTCGACGGCGTCGCGCTCGTCGCGCGCTTTGCAGCACAGGGTGCCGGCGCCGGCGTCGTTGCGGCCTTGGAGCAGCGCACGGGCGACGCACAACGCGGTCGCACGCGAAGCGAGAGGCTCGCTGCGCGCGGACGCTTCTCCTGCGACCCCGCGAAGATCGCCGCGCGTCGCGTTACGCTGCTCGACGACGTCTGCACGACCGGAGCGACGCTGCGCGACGCCGCTGCCGCGATTCGGCAAGCCGGCGGCCGGGTCGAGGATGCCGTGGTGGTCGCGGTGACGAAGACCGCTCCCCCGTGGAGAGAACCCGCCCCCAACTGACGCCGTCCGACGAGCTTTATCTGCGGCGCGCCTGTGAGCTCGCCGCCCGCGCGATCGGCAACACGTCGCCCAATCCGCCTGTCGGCGCGGTCGTCGTCCGCGACGGCAAGCTGGTCGGTGAGGGGTATCATCATCGCGCCGGCGAGGCCCACGCCGAGACGAACGCGCTCCGGCAAGCTGGAGCGCTTGCGCGCGGCGCTACCGTCTACGTCTCGCTCGAACCGTGCCGTCACGTCGGGCGAACGCCGCCGTGCACGGACACGCTGCTCGAAGCCGGCGTCGCGCGAGTCGTAGCCGGAACGCTCGATCCGACGCCGCACGGCGGCGGTGCGGCCGAGCTCGAGGAACGCGGCCTCGACGTCGTCGTCGCCGAAAATCCGGCCGCGCGCGAGTTGATCGAGATCTTCGTCCGCACCAGCTCGAGCGATCGCCCGTACGTTGGCTTGAAGATGGCGATGTCGCTCGACGGGGCCGTGACCAGCCGTCCCGAGGTGCAAGAACGACTCAGTTCAGAGGAAGAGGCGCGCTACGTTCGCGACCTGCGCATCGCCTACGACGCGGTGATGGTCGGTGCGGGAACGGTTCGCGTCGACGATCCGCAGCTCACGGTGCGCCCGCCGCGCGATCGCATGCGCAGTTACCTGCGCATCGTGGCGTGCCAGAGCGGCATCGCCTCTCGGCGCAGCCGGATATACGCCGCCGAGGACGGATACGATAAGACGATCGTGCTCGCCCCTGCCGGCGCGCGCGACCGATTCGCCGAGCTCGAGAACGTAGCCGACGTCGTGTACGTAGGCCGGAACGACGAGAAGCGACTCGATCTGGCCCAAGCGATGCGTACGCTGCGGGGACGCGGCATCTTTAGCGTGCTCTGCGAGGGCGGTCCGCGCCTCGCTGCGCAGATGATCGCGGCCGGAGTGGTCGATCGCTTCTACTGGGCGATCGCGCCGGTATTGCTACAGAACGGCCGAGCGGTCCCAGTGCTCTCGGGTGCGGATCTTGCCGCATCGGGCGTGCGCCTGCGCTTCGATCGCATCGAACGCCTCGGCGACGACGTCGTGCTCTCCGGGACCCTGAACGATGTTTAGCGGGCTTATCGGCTATCGCGGAAGCATCGTTGCCGGCGACGCGGTCGGCGGCGGTAAGACCTTGAAGGTGCGGTGCGAAGGGGTCGAAGCAGAGCGCCCGCAGGTAAAGGATTCGATCGCGATTGACGGCGTCTGTCTGACGGCAACGGCGATCGACGGCGCGGTCGTCACGTTCGACGTGGTTCCGGAGACGCTGGCGCGGAGCACCCTGGCCGACCGGCAGACCGGCGACTCGGTCAACGTCGAGTACGCCGTGCGCGCCGGCGAGCGTTTCGGCGGTCACTTCGTCTACGGGCACGTCGATGCAACGGTTCTGTTGCTCGAGCGCGCACGCGAAGGACAGGGAGAACGCGTGCGCTTCGCACTGCCCGGCGCGCTCGCGCCGATGGTCGCCGAAAAGGCTTTCGTAGCGCTCGACGGCGTCAGCCTGACCGTCGCCGCCGCCGGGAAGGGGTGGTTCGAGGTCGCGCTGATTCCCGAGACGCTCGCCCGCACGACGCTCGGATCTCGCCCGGCCGGAACTCACGCCAATCTCGAAGTCGATCCGGTCGCGCGCTACGTCGCGCACGCCGTCGCCGTCGCCCTGAGCGGAGGCGACGGTGAGCAGGTTTAAGGATCGGCTCCTGCCGGGAGCTCGCGTCTTCGAAGCTCGGCTTCAAGTGCAGTGGGCGGACGTTGACGTTGCCGGCATCATGTACTTTGCGGCTTATTCGCGTTTTGCCGAGTATGCCGAGATGCAGCTCTTCGCCGAGCTCGGCTTTCCCTACGAAAGCGTCTTCGCCGAATACGGATTCTGGCTGCCGCGAGTAAAGGTTGAGGCGCAGTACTATGCGCCCGCGTTCATGAGCGATTGGTTGCGCATGCGCACGCACGTCGAGCACGTCGGCGGGTCGAGCGTGCGCTGGCAAACGGTCGTCTTCAACGAACGCACCGGCGAAGCTGGAGCAGCAATCACGTTTGTCGTCGCAGCAATAGACGCGAAGACGAAGAAGAGCTCTCCGTTGCCCCAGCCAATCCGTGCGGCGTTGACCGGCGAATCTCGCCGGCGTGAGCGAATGACGGCGCCGGTTATCTCGCGGGTCGCGATGCTCGTTGCGCCGGCCCGCATCGAGTTGCGCGAGGAGCCGGTTCCGCAAGCGCCGCCCGGCGGGATCGTCGTGCGCGTTCGCGCGGCACTGACCGATGGCACCGATCTCAAAACCTACCGGCGCGGACACCCGAAGATGCCGATGCCGACGCGCTTCGGCCACGAGTTCTCGGGCGACGTCGCCTCGGTGGGCGAGGGCGTGACGGCGTTCGCAGTGGGCGACGCCGTCGCGTGCGTGCACACGGCGCCGTGCGGTCTCTGCTTTTGGTGCCGGATCGGACAAGAGGAGCTCTGCGAGTCGGTGATCCCAGCGATGATCCTGGGCGCGTACTCCGATTACATCAGCGTCCCCGAGCGCATCGTCGCGCGCAACTGCTTTCCCAAACCGGCCGGCATATCGTACGCGGAGGCAGCGTTCCTGGAACCGCTCTCCTGCGTCGTGCACTCCATCGAGATGCTGCAAGCGCCGAGCCGTTCGGTCGTCGCGGTCTTGGGCAACGGCGGGTTCGGCATCCTCCATGCACTCCTGCTTGCGCGCAACGGCGTCGAGGCGCTGCTCTTCGGGCGCCGCCCGGAGCGCTTGGCCCTCGCGCGCGAACTGGGCATCGAAACCTTCGATACGCGCGCGGAAGCGATTGCCGACGTGCTGCTCGAGCGCACGGACGGACGCGGCGCCGACGCTGCGATCGAGTGCACCGGGACGATCGAGATGTGGGAGAGCGCGCCGTCGTTGGTGCGGCGCGGCGGCAGGGTCTCGTTTTTCGCCGGACTGCCGGCGGAGGCGCGCGTCTCGTTTCTCGCCGCCCGCTTGCACTACGACGAGGTCGGCCTCTTCGCGCCATTCCACTTCACACCGGCCGACGTTCGCAAAGCCTACGAGCTGATCTCCGAGCAGAGTCTGCCGCTCATGCGCTTGATCTCGCACGTCTATCCACTCGACCAAATCGCCACAGCCTTTGCGAAGCTCGACGCGGGCGAAGGCGTGAAGGCGCTGATCGAGCCGTGACGCCCGAAACGATGCGCGCGGCAGTGCTCTACGACGTTGACGACGTCCGCATCGAGGAGCGGCCGGTTCCGCAGCTGGAGCAAGGTGAGAT
This sequence comes from Vulcanimicrobiota bacterium, assembly GCA_963739845.1. GTDB lineage: Bacteria > Vulcanimicrobiota > Vulcanimicrobiia > Vulcanimicrobiales > Vulcanimicrobiaceae > Cybelea. Next base: position 2,117,139 of record CAVUBQ010000002.1, read on the forward strand.
CCTCGTGCGCACTATGTCGAGCGGCATCTGCAGCGGCGACGTGATGGCGTGGTACATTCGGCGCAAGGCGCCGCTCGTGCTCGGCCACGAACCGGCCGGCGTCGTCGCCGCGGTCAACGGCGAGAGCGCGTTCGCAGTCGGCGATCGCGTCTTCGTACACCATCACGCGCCGTGCTTCGCGTGCCGCGCCTGCTCGCGCGGAGACTACGTTCAGTGTGCGACGTGGCGCGCGACGAAGATCGATCCGGGTGGAATGGCCGAATACTTCCGCGTCTCCGCCCGAGAACCAGCGCGACACGCTCTCGTTGCCCGACCGAGTCCCCTTTCCCGATGCTTCGTTAGTCGAACCGCTCGCATGCGTCGTCAAGTCGCTGCGGCGCAGCGGCGCAGGAGCGGGTGACAAGGTCTACGTCATCGGCCTAGGCGTGATGGGTTTGCTGCACGTCCTGGCCGCACGCGCGCTCGGCGCCGACGTCTTTGCCGGCGACTTCATTGCCGAGCGGCGCGCGTTAGCCGAGCGTAACGGCGCGGTCGCGTTCCATCCTGACGATGCGGGGAAGGTGCTCGGCGATGGCGCCGACGTCGTGATCTGCGGGCCGGGGTCGCCCCCGGCGATGGATGCAGCGATGCGCGCGGCTGCCGCCGGCGGAACCGTGGTCATGTTCACGCCGTTTGAGCCCGAGACGACGGTGGCGATCGAACCGACGCGCTTCTATTTCGGCGACCTGCGATTGGTCGCGAGCTACTCGTGCGGTCCCGAGGATACGCGTGCCGCGCTTGCGCTGATCGAGCGAGGCGTCGTTACCGCTGCGAAGGTCGGCGCCGCGTTGATCGCGCTCGACGACGTGCCGCGCGCCTATCGCGAGCTCGCCGAGTCACGACTCGTCAAGCCGATCGTCGTCTTCGACTAACCTTCGGCGTACTGCGGCGGTGCCGATTCGGGCACGGGCAGGGCGACGTCGTCGACACGCGAGGTCACCCGCCAGCCGATGATGAGTGCGACGAGATAGAACGCCGCGGCGAGCAGCCACGGGGCGCCGATCAAGCCGAGCGAACGCCACGGTCCGGCGAACTGTGCGAACGTCAGCGTGAAGATCGAGGGCCCGATCATCATCGAGATGCCGCGAAGCGAGCCGAGGGCACCCTGCAGCTCGCCTTGCGCCTCCGGCCCGACCCGGCGCGTCATGAGCGCTTGCGACGACGCCTGATACATCGGCAGCGAGATGATCACGGCCGCGACCAAGAAGATGATGCCGTTGCCCGTGCCCATCAGCGCCAACCCGATGACGGCGAGCGCGAGGCTGGCGAGCAGGGTGCGCCGCTCGCCAAGGCGGGCAACGACCGGGCCGACCATCGTCGCTTGATTGACCGCGGCGACGATGCCGACCAGCGCCAGCGTCAAGCCGATGCTTCCCGTGCTCCAACCGAACGCGGCGATGCAGAAGATCACCCAGACGTTGGGAAAGACTTCGTGCGCGGTGTAGGTGATGAAGTTCACCCACGACAAGCCCCAGAGCTCGTGATGCGAGCGCAGCATGCGAAGCGCGGCGATCGGATTTGCGCGCTTCCACTCCAAGCGCGCAGTGCGTTTCTCGGGCGAGAGCGACTCGGGCAAGACAAAGAGGCCGTAGCAGGTGTTGAGCAGCGCAAAGGCCGCCGCCGCCCAAAAGGTCAGGCGAGGATTGAAGTTGCCGACGAGGCCGCCGATTGCGGGGCCGAGCACGAAGCCCAAACCGAACGCCGAGCCGATGAGGCCGAACGCCTTGGCGCGCTTCTCGGGCGGCGTAACGTCGGCGATATAGGCGCTCGCCGCGCTCATGTTCGCCGTGGCGATGCCCGAGAGCACGCGTCCGGCGAAGAGCCACCACAGGTTCGGGGCGAGCGCCATGATCGCGTAGTCGACGACGGTGACGGCGTTCGACAAGAGGATCACCGGGCGCCGCCCGACACGATCGGAGAGCATCCCGAGAAAGCGGTGAGGCAAAGAACTGCATCAGCGCCCAGGCCGTGCCGAAGAGACCGATCAGCTCGGCCGCCGAGGCGAAGTTGTTGCCGACGAAGCTCGCGATGAGTTTGGGCAGCACCGGCCCGATCATGCCGAAGGTCAGCATGTCGATCAGTACGGTGATGAAGATGAAGATCGCCGCGGCGTTACGCGGCGTTTTAGCCTGCTGCATAGAGAAGCGAGATCCAGAGATCGACCGCGCGATCGATGCGAGCGCGGTCATGAGTGGCAAAAAGATCGAGAAGAAAGCCGCGGAAGCCGGCGATCATGAGCGTGCCGAGCGCGCGTGCGTCTTCGGGCGTGTAGCCTGGACGCATCGTGCAGACCTCGAGCGCCTCGAGCCATTCGTCGATTGCGCCCTCGAGAAATCCGGGAAAGCGCTTGCGGTCCTGCAGCGCTAGGCCATAGACTTCGAAGGAGAGGCGCGTCAGCGCTTCCCACTCGGGCTTGCTCCACTCGTGCCAGAGCGTGCGCGCGATTGCGGCCGGCGAGAGGTCGGTGACTTTGAGATTCGCCATCATCATCTGCTGGCGGGCGCGTCCGCGCCGGACGATCTCGACAACCAAGTTCTCCTTCGACCCAAAGTAGTAGAGCAGGACCCGGGGGCTCGATTTAACCGCCTTGGCGAGCGGCCGTAACGAGAGCCCGGCCAAGCCATGCCGGCAGACGTAGTCGACGGCGCGCTCCAGGAGCTCGGGGCGCCGTGCCTCATCGGGGGTTCTCGACACGGGCTATGCTAACATAACTGAAACACTCGTTTCAAGTATTCCGAAAGGAAATCGGGCTACGCAACCCCGGCAACTTGACATTTGTCAAGGCTGGAGCCTAGGCTGGTGGCTATGGGCCGCTTTGCAGAGCTCCTGAACGCCTCGATCGACCAGGCCGGCCTCTCGGCCGCGGAGGTCGCCGAGAGCTCCGGCTTGACCGAGTCGGCGATCTCCCTCTTGCGCTCGGGCCGCCGGGAACCGTCGTACCGCACCCTGCAGCGCCTGGCTGCGGTCTTTCCGGTGCTGGGCGAGCAGCTAGGCGAGCACGCCAGCCCGTTCGATTCGATCGAGGATGCGATCGGCGACGTACGCGCCGGCAAGATGGTCGTCGTGCTCGACGACGAGGATCGTGAGAACGAAGGCGACTTGGTGATGGCCGCGCAGATGGTGACGCCCGAAGCGATCAACTTCATGCGCAAGCACGCCGGCGGATTGATCTGCGTGCCGATGACCGGCGCACGGCTCGACGAGCTGCACATTCCGCAGATGGTGCGCGACAACACGGCCGTTCACGAGACGGCGTTCACCGTCTCGGTCGAAGCGCGCGGGATGACGACGACCGGTATCTCCGCGCACGATCGCGCCGCAACGATCAAGCGGCTGCTCGATCCGGAAGCGAAGCCGTCGGACTTCCTGCGCCCCGGCCATACCTTTCCGTTGCGAGCGCGCGAGGGCGGCGTGCTGGTGCGCGCCGGTCAGACCGAAGCTGCCGTCGACTTGGCGCGGCTAGCCGGTCTCTATCCCGCCGGCGTGATCTGCGAGATCATGGCCGACGACGGGACGATGGAACGATTGGAAGGGCTGCGCAGCTATGCCGACCGCCACGGCCTCAAGCTCATCACCGTCAAGGATCTGATCGCCTACCGGATGCGCATCGAGAAGCTCGTGCAGCGCATCGCCGAGTTCGAGCTTCCGACGGTCTACGGAAACTTCAAAGGGGTCGCGTACAACACGGGGATTGACGAGAACACTCACGTCGCGCTGGTCATGGGCGAGATCGGCGACGGCAAGGATATCTTGGTTCGCGTTCACTCGGAGTGCATGACCGGCGACGCGCTGCACTCGATTCGCTGCGACTGTGCCGGCCAGCGCGACGGCGCGATGCGGCTGATCGCGCAGCAGGGGCGCGGCGTCTTCCTCTATCTGCGCCAGGAAGGCCGCGGCATCGGGCTGGCCAACAAGTTGCGCGCCTACGAGCTGCAAGACCGCGGCGCCGACACGGTCGAGGCGAATCTCGCCCTCGGGTTACCGATCGACAAGCGCGACTACGGGATCGGCTCGCAGATACTCGCCGACCTCGGCGTGAAAGAGATGCGCCTGGTGACCAACAATCCGAAGAAGATCTTCGGCCTCGAAGGGTACGGGCTCAAGATCGTCGGGCGCATGCCGCTGCAGACGACGCCGACCGCCCACAATAAGCACTACATTGCGACGAAGCGCTCGAAGCTCGGCCACATGCTCGACGAGGTCACGGCGTCGTGAAGCAAAACGGCGCACGGAACGCCGATCTTCCCGATTGCAGCGGACGGCGGTTTGCGATCGTCGCGGCCCGCTTTTACAGCGATCTGGCCGACCGGCTGATCGACGGCGCGAAGCGCGGGCTGCGCGAGTGCCAGGTCGCCGACGAGCACGTCAGCGTCTTTGACGTCCCCGGCTGTTTCGAGCTACCGCTGGCGTGCCGGAACCTCATCGACAGCGACCGATTCGACGCGCTGGTGGCGCTCGGGGCCGTCGTCCGCGGCGAGACGCCGCACTTCGAGTTCGTCGCCGGCGAGTGCGCGCGCGGCATCATGGACGTTCAGCTCGCAACCGGAACGCCGATTGGTTTCGGCGTGCTAACGACTGAGAACCTCGAGCAAGCGGAGGACCGCGCCGACGCCAACGGGGGCGACAAAGGTTATACGGCCGCGCTGGCCGCCGCTTCGCTGTTGCACATGAGCGTGGGTATGCCGCGCCCCGGCCTGCGCCGGAGCGCGCGGTGAGCGCAATCGAGCCGGTCGCCTGGGGTGGCGATGCGGTAATCTATGTCGATCAGCGCCTGCTGCCGCACGAATTACGCCGCGAGCGCGCGGAGAGCGTGGCCGAGATCGAAGCCGCGATCAAGAGCCTGGCGGTGCGCGGTGCGCCGTGCATCGGCGTCTTCGCAGCGTATGGCGTCGCACTGCTGCGCCGCACGATCGCCGATGACGACCGCTTCTTTGAAGCCGCGCAACGCGTGCGCGCCGCGCGGCCGACGGCAGTCAACCTGGCCTGGGCGGTGGACCGGGTTGTCGCCGCTGCGCGATCCGTTGGAAGAGGCGCGCGCGATCCATCAGGAGCAGATCGCGATCGACGCGGCGATCGGCGAGAACGGCCTCGACCTGATTCCCAAGGGCGCGCGCATCCTGACGCATTGCAATACCGGGCCGCTCGCGACCGGAGGCGGCGGGACTGCGCTGGGCGTCGTCATCGCCGCGCAGCGCGGCGGCAAGAAGCCGCGCGTCTTTGTCGACGAGACGCGCCCGCTCTTACAGGGTGCGCGTTTGAACTACCTCGAGTTGAGCGATGCCGGCGTCGAAGCGACGCTGATTGTCGATGCCGCTGCTGCGGTCACGATGGAACGGCAGCGCGTCGATCTCGTCATCGTCGGCGCCGACCGCATCGCGCGCAACGGCGATACTGCGAACAAGATCGGGACCTACGGGCTGGCAATTCTCGCCGCGCACCACGGGATTCCGTTCTACGTCGCCGCGCCGCGCTCGACGTTCGACCTCTCGCTCTCTTCGGGAAGCGAGATTCCGATCGAGGAGCGGGCCGCCGAAGAGGTCACGTCATTTCGTGGTACGCGCGTCGCGCCGGAAGGCGCGAACGCCTACAATCCGGCGTTCGACGTCACGCCGGGGCATTTGATCGCGGCATTCGTCACCGAGTGCGGCGTCATACGGCCGCCCTACGTCGAGTCGCTTCCGGATCTCGAGCTGCGCCCGAAGGCCGGCGCCGTGCTCCAAGCGCGCCGTTGAAGTTCTACGATTTCCTCGACAAGCAGCCGGCGATCGGCAAGCTGGTCATCATCGAGGGCACCGAGCATGCCTTGGCCGAGCTGGCGCTCGAAGTCGTTCTCGATCGGCTCCTTCCCGATGCGGTGCGCGATCTGAACTTAGCGCGCTTCGGTCCCGACGACGTCGGCGACGCGGCGCGGATTCGCGAAGCGGCCCAAGCGATGCCGTTCATGGCCGATCGCCGCGTCGTGGTCGTTGCAGAGACGCAGCTGCTGCGAGCCGAGCCGCGTCGCGCGCTCTGGGCCGTCGCACAAGACGTGCCCGAAGGCAACACGCTCGTGTTGCTCGACTTGCTCTCTCCGCGCTCGCAGCGGCCGCAAGCCTTTGGCGCGTTGGCCGGGCGGGGCGCGCTGCGGATCGACACGACCGCAAGCGGCGACACACGCGCGCGCTTCATCGAGGACCGGCTCGAACGTCTGGGAGCCAAGGCCGAGCCGCGAGTCGTCGAGGAGTTGGCCGGCGGCGAAGCCGACCTCGCCTCGGTCCGAAACGACCTCGAGAAACTTGCGCTCGCCGGAAAGAACATCACGCTGCGCGATCTCGAACGGGAAGCGCTTACCATCGAAGATCCCAAAGCGTACAAGTACGCGAGCGCGCTCGCCGAGGGAAGGATCGCGGAGGCGTTAGCGATTGCGCACGAATCGTTTGCGAGCGATCCGCGCGCCGCGATGGCGCTGCTCTCGGCGCTTGCGACCGAGTGCGGCTATCTCTGGGAGTTGGCGCGCCCCGGCGGCGAGCTTCCGGCGCGAGCGCGATGGCGCGAGCGCATCTTGCGGCCGCTGGCGCGACGGATCGGCGAGCGGCGCGCACGCCTCGCTTACGAACGCGCCGTACGCGGCATGGAAGCAATCGTTACCGGTCAGACCGACGAGCTGCGCACGCTCGTCGATCGCATCAGCGTCGAGCTCTCCGCGCTCGCGCGGTAGCCTAGATACTCCACTGCCACGCGTTCCACGACTCGACCGCCGGGTTGGGCGCGAAGCCGTGGAAGTCGTCGCTAATTGCCTCCTGTTGGCGTTCCCACCAGAAGAAGATCGTCGGGTTGTCCCGCGCGAGGAGGCGTTCGATCGTGCCGTACGCGGCTTTACGCGAGGCTCGGTCGTAGTGGGTGAGCGCGGCATTCTGAGCAGCGTCCATCGCGGCCGTGCAGTAGCGCGAGTCGTTGTAACCGTGGGGCGGCAGATTTGCGCACGTGAACTGCGACGAGTTATCCGGGTCGATGCCGGAGATCCATGGGAAGAGGATGAGATCGAAGCGGCCTCCGTGGAGGATGCCGCCCATGCCTTGCGCCGCGTAGAGGATGTCTTGCGGATAGTACTTGACGTTGACGTCGATCCCGATGCGGCGCAGCGCGGCCTGAATCAGCAGGCTCTCGTCGCGATGCGTGGCCGTCTGCGTGTCGGTCGCGAGGAGAAGCTGCAGCGCGCGATGGTTCTTGTGAACGAAACCGTCCGCGCCCATCACCCAACCCGCACGCCCGAGCAGCGCCTGCGCCGCGCGCGGGTCGTAGCGGACCGGCTGTAGACGCGGATCGTGGGCCCAGAGCCAGTCCGGCAGGTCGCCGGAGGCGACCGTCGCCTGCCCGTGCGCCAATTTCTTGACGAACTGCGCTCGGTCAATGGCGTTCGAGATTGCCTGTCGCACGAGCGGGTCGGCGACGATTGGATGGCTCAGGTTGAACTCCATTCCCTCGAAGCCGTTTGGGTTCATGAAGACGATACGCGTCTCCGGTACGCCGATCAATCGCGGGTAGGTCTGAATGCTCGGCTCGTAAATGTAATCGATCGCGTGCGTACGCAGAAGATTAATCTCGGTGTCTTCGTTGCCGACGAACTCGACCACGACCCGGCGCAGACGGGGCGGCCCGAGGAAGAATGCCGGGTTAGCAGCGAGCTCCACGCGGTCCCCGCGCTTCCAGGCGACGAAGCGGAAGGGCCCGTCGACGACCGAGGGCTGCGAGCTGAACGCGACGTCGTTAATCTCGGGGTAATGCTCGAGCGTGTGCGCGGGAAGAAGGTCGTACGGCGCATCGCTCTCGGCGAAGAATGCGTTGACGAACGGAGCGAACGGTTTCTTCAGGTGGACGACGGCGGTGCGCGCGTCGGGAGCATCGATCGAAGCGATATCGTCGTAGCCGTGACGCGAGATCACGTTGTTGCGAGAGTTCTCGATCGCCTGCCACGACCAGACGACGTCGTGCGCGGTAACCGGCACGCCGTCGCTCCAGCGCGCCTTGCGCAGATGGTAAATGATCGTCAACCCATCCCGGCTGATCCCGCCGTTGCGCTGCGTCGGCACGACGGCCGCGAGGATCGGGACCGGGCTGCCGGTTCGATCGGCCGAGATCAGCGGTTCGAACATGAGCCGGTCGAGAAATCCCTCGAACGTGGTCCCCGCGAGCACCGGATTAAGGCTCTTGGGCTCCAAGCTCATCGCAATGCGCAGGACGCCGGCTTGCGTCCACGCGTGGCGTCCGTTGCTTTCCATTCCGGTTTTCGTGCAGCCGGCAAGGCCGATAACCGCCGCCGCAATAGCAGCGAGCGTCACTCTCATCGCCTCTGCAGTACGGCGACGAGGCGGCGGCTTCCCGCGAGGCGAAGGGCAAAGCGAGCCCATGGACTATCAGACCTACGTCTCGCCGTTTTCGTGGAGATACGGCTGCGCAGAGCTTCGCTCGCTCTTCTCGGAAGCGACGCGCCGGCGGCTCTGGCGCGCCGTATGGGTTGCTTTGGCCGAAGCGCAAGCGGCGCAAGGGCTGGTCGAAGAAGCCGAACTTGCCGATTTGCGCGCGCACGCGGGCGAGATCGACGTCGATGCGGCGCTCGCGATCGAGCGTGAGATTCACCACGACCTGATGGCTGAAGTGCGTCTCTTTGCCTCGCAGGCAACCCTGGGCGGCGGTAAGCTGCACCTCGGCGCAACGTCGATGGATATCGAGGATACGGTCGAAACGTATCGGCTGCGCCTCGCGCTCTCGTATCTCGGCGAGAACCTCTATGCGCTCCTAAGCGCCTTCAAGACGAAGATTCGTGCTTACGCCGATCTGGTGGTCATGGGGTTTACGCACCTGCAGCCCGCCGAGCCGACGACGCTGGGCTACCGCCTCGCCTCGTACGCACAGGACCTGCTAATTGACGATCGGAACCTGCGCTTCGTCTTCGAGAATCTCACCACTAAAGGGTTGCGCGGAGCGGTGGGCACCGCCGCGTCCTACGAGCGGCTCTCCGACGATTCAGGAAGATCGGGGGAACTCGAAGCGTACGTTCTCGAGGTCTTTGGTTTGGAGGCGCGCGAGATCAGCACGCAGACCTATCCGCGCAAGCTGGACTATCTCTTGCTCGCAGGGCTCGCCGGTTTGGGAGCCTCGCTCTCGAAGTTCGCCGTCGACGTCCGCATCCTCAGCAGCCCGGAGTTCGGCGAGCTCGCCGAGCCGTTCGGGCGCTTGCAGGTGGGAAGTTCGGCGATGCCCTTCAAGCGGAATCCGATTCTCACCGAGCGGATCGGTTCGCTCGCGCGGCTGCTCCTCGGCTACAGCGACGTCGCCTGGCAGAACGCTGCGACGAACTTCCTGGAGCGCACCCTCGACGACAGCGCGAACCGCCGCACGATCCTGCCCGAGGCGCTCCTCTGTGCCGACGAGATGGTGACGCTCGCGCGCAAGGTGGTCGAGGGCTTGCGGGTCGAGGAGCGACGCATCAGCCAAAACTTGCGCACGTATGCTCCCTTCGCCGGCACCGAAACGGTGATGCTCGAAGCGGTGCGAGCCGGCGGAGACCGCCAACATTTGCACGAATCCATCCGCAGTGCATCTATGGAGGCGTGGGAAGCGGTCGGTCGCGGCGAGGACAATCCGCTCTCGCGCCTGCTTACCGGAGATCGCGAGCTGACTGCACTCATTGACCCGGCGGAAATTCGCCGTCTGCTCGATCCGGGCGAGCTACGTCGGCACTGCGCCGCAGCGCGCCCGCCTGCTGGCCGATCGCATCGAAGGACTGGAGCCGTTCCCGCGTCAGACCGAGGTGCGCATCGCGTGAACAAAGGCATCGAAATCGCCCGCGGCAAGACCAAAGTTCTCTACGAGAACCCCGGCCAGCCGCATCAGCTCGTGGTGGCGCAGACCGATCAAATCTCATCGGGCGACGGGGCCCGGCGTAGCGAGATCTCCGGAAAGGGGCGCCTCGCGGCGCAGAGTACGGCGCGCGTCTTTCGCCTGCTTAATCTCTGCGGTCTGCCCACTCACTATCTCAACGGCGGCGAGGACGACGACAATAACGAGACGGTCGTGCGGCGCTGCAACATGATCCCGCTCGAGGTCGTCACGCGCGGCGTCGCGGCCGGCTCATTCGTGAAGCGGAATCCGAGCCTTGCGCGCGGGACGCTCCTGGTTCCGCGGGTGATCGAGTTCTTCTTCAAGGACGACGCTAATCACGATCCGCTGATCATGCCCGACGAGATCGTCTCGCGCGAGATTGCAACGCCGCAAGAGGTCGCGGTGATGACCGAGCTGGCGCGCCTTACCTTCGACATCCTGTCGCACGCGTGGCGCAAACGCGACGTGCTGCTCGTCGATCTCAAGATCGAGTTCGGACGTCTGGCGGGCGGTGAGAATCAAGGCCAACTGGTGATCGCCGACGTCATCGACAACGACTCATGGCGCATCTGGCCTCAGGGGCGCGAAGAGCTGATGCTCGACAAGCAAATCTACCGCAATCTGGAGAGCGTCGACGAGCAAGGCCTGGAGCGCGTCAAGCGCGCCTACGAGCGCGTCGCCGAGATGGTCGGAACCTTCCCGGTGATGCGTCCCGGGATGGTTGCGACAATTGCCGATTCGCCCGCGCACGTCGAGCGAGTCACCGAGATCGTCAAGACGCTCGGACAGCTCGGGCTGCCGACGGTCCGGCACGTGGCGAGCCCTTCAACGACGCCCGCGTATGTGCTCCAGTTGATACAGCAACTCGAAGCGAGCTTTGGACGGCTGATCGTCGTGGCCGTCGGCGAGAACGATTTGCTCCGCTCGATGATCGATTCGGTCTCGTCGGCACCCGTTCTCGACGGATGGACCGAGAGCCAGCGGCTGGCCATGGACTGCGCGAAGCTCTTTGGGCTCGAGGATACAGTCCTCTACGGACGCACGCTACTCATGCAGGCCAACGCGCGTTCCGCCGTTATCCACGCGGACGCATCGCTCCAGCAGCCGCCCATGGCGCCGGGAGCGACGCTTGGTTAGTGCCCAAGCGTCGGGCGTACCCAGCGTCGCGTTGCGCGACGACGAGTTGCAGCGGATTGCCGAGCAGTTGGGACGCGAGCCTACGATCGTCGAGCTGCATGCGTTCGACGCCCAATGGAGCGAACATTGCAGCTATAAGTCGAGCCGCCATCACTTAAGGAAGCTCCCGGCTTCGGGCAACAACGTCGTGCTGGGGCCGGGTGAGGACGCGGGTATCCTGCACCTGGGCGTGCACAATGGCGAGCGCTACGCAATCGTCGTGGCCCACGAATCGCACAATCATCCTTCGCAGGTCGTCCCGTTCGAAGGCGCCGCAACCGGCATCGGCGGGATCGTGCGCGACGTGCTCTGCATGGGCGCCGAGGTCATCGGCGTCGCGGATCCGCTGCGCTTCGGGCATCTCGAGGGCGCACATCAGCGCTACGTCGCGCAGGCGGCGGTCGACGGCATCGGATCGTACGGCAACGCGATCGGCGTCCCGAATCTCGCCGGCGATGTTTACTTCGACGCCGGATTTGACGAGAATTGCCTGGTGAACGTGGTGGCGCTCGGCATCGTCAAAGAGTCCGAGATTATCCACTCCGCCGTGCCCAAGGGCGCGGAAGGTTGGGAGATCGTGCTCGTCGGGAAGGCGACCGATCCGAGCGGGTTCGGCGGCGCGTCGTTCTCCTCGCTCACACTCGACGCAGGTGATGCCGAGGTAAACAAGGGTGCGGTCCAAGTTCCGGATCCGTTCTTGAAGAACGTGCTGATGCGCGCGAGCTATCGCGTCTTCGCGCTGTTGCGCGGGTTGAAGATCGCCGCCGCGTTCAAAGACCTCGGGGCCGGCGGGATTATGGGCTGCTCGGCCGAGATTACATCGAGCGGCGGTTACGGTGCCGAGATCGATCTCGACCGCGTCAGCGTGGCGGTCGACGGGATGCCGCCCGAGGTCATCGCGGTGGGCGAGACGCAGGAGCGCCTGATCTGGGTCTTGCCGCCGGAGATCGTTCCCGAGGTCCTGCGTATCTATAATGAAGAGTTCACGCTGCCCGACGTGGCGCTCAACGCGCGCGCGACGACGATCGGCCGCGTGACTAGCGACGGGCGCTACGTGATGCGCTATCGCGGCCAGACCGTAATGGACGTCGAGAACGCCTTTCTTACTGGTTCGATTTGCGACGAGCTCCCGTACACCGAGGTCATTCGCCACCCCGGTCGTGTCGAGGAGTTGGCGGCGGTCGACGTCGAGCGGGTCTTCCCAAGCATCCTCGAGCACCGCGACGTCTGCTCGCGCGAGCCGCTCTACCGCCGCTACGATGCGGTCGTTCGCGGCTGCACGGTTTTGCCTCGCGGCGCCGCCGACGCCGGGGTCCTCGCACCGATTCCCGGCTCGCGTCTCGCCGTCGCGCTCGCAGTTGCCGGAAATCCACGATACGGAAGGATCGATGCCGGTTACGCCGCCGAGCGTGCCGTCCTCGAAGCGATGCGGCGCGTCGTCGCCGTCGGCGCCCAGCCGATCGGTCTCACCGATTGCTTGAACTTCGGCAACCCGCGTAAGCCCGAGCAGTACGGGCAGTTCGTATCTGCAGTCGAAGGCCTGGCGCGCGCTGCGACCAAGCTCGACCTCCCGTTCGTCTCTGGAAACGTCAGCCTCTACAACGAAGCTGCTTCAGGGAACGCGGTGCCGGCCTCGGCGATCGTCGCTTGTGTCGGCGCCATCGAAGATGTTGCGCGCGTGGTGACGCCTGGCCTGAAGGCGCCGGGCTCGTCGCTTCTCTGGATCGGCAGCCGCGAGTTGGTCGTCGGCGGATCGGTGCTCGCCGAAATCCTCGGGATCGAAGGGGAGCTGCCGGCGCTCTCGTACGGCGCGGAGCGGGCCGCGGTAGCAATCGTGCAGGACGCGATCGCGCGCGGCGTCATGCGCTCCTGCCGCGCAATCGGTGACGGCGGAATGCTGACTGCGCTGGCTCGCCTCGCGATCGATGCGAGGGAGCGCGGCAGAGAGATCGGTGCCGAGATCGACTTCGGCAATCCGCTCTGCGAGGCCGGCGGCTTCGTCTGCGAAGTGGCCGACGACTCGGGGATCGATCTCACCGGCGCGCTTCGAATCGGCGAGACGAACGCCGGCAGCGATCTGATCGTCAACGGCGTACGCTTCGCGATCGCGCGGCTCGCCGAAATCTGGTCGCGGCCGCTTGCCGAGGTCTATCCGTGAGCGCGAGAATCGCCGTTCCGGTCTTTCCCGGAACGAACTCGGAGGACGAGACCGTGCGGCTGCTGCGCGATTGCGGCGGCGACGCCGAACTGGTCCATTGGTCGCAAGCCGAGACGCTCGGGCGCTACGACGCTTACGTGCTCTCCGGCGGATTCGCCTACGAAGATCGCATCCGTGCCGGTGCGGTGGCGGCGCACGACCGCGCGATGGACGCCGTCATCGACGCCGCGCAGCGAGGAAAGCTGGTTTTCGGAATCTGCAACGGCGCGCAGATCCTGCTCGAGGCGGGGCTGGTTCCGGGAACGGGTCCCGTGCGCCGGCCGACCGCGGCATTCACGGTGAACGGCCCAGCGCCGCACTTCGTCTGCCGTCACGTCTATATGAAGCTCGAGATCGAGCCGTCGCGCTGTGCGATCACTGCGGCGCTGCCCAGCGACGCGCTCGTTCCAGCATGGGCGGCGCACACCGAAGGACGTCTAGCTGCAACCGAGCAGCACCTCAAGGAAATCGTCGCCGGGAATCACCTCGCCTTCGTCTATACCGACGCTCGTGGCATCGCAAGCGAAGCCGCGATTCCAAACCAATCCGCGCTGGGTTGCGCGGGTCTGGTCAATCGGCACGGAAACGTTCTCGCGGTCATGCCCCACCCCGAGCGCGATGGCTGGAACTTCAACCACCTCGATCGCGGCCACGGCGACGTGCTCGCCCCGTCGGGTGGCGCCGCGCTCTTCCATAGTTTCGTCGAGGCGTTGTCGTGAGCGTTGCCGTCGCGATCGGCCTGAAGATTCCCGACAACGCGGCTTATACGGCGCTGACCGCGCTGCAACGCCTCAGCGTTCCGGTCGAACGCGTCGAACGCGCCGAGATCTACCTCTTCGACGAGGCAGACGCAGCGGAGCTAACCGAGCGTATCAAGACCGACGAGACGATCTTCAATCCGAACAAGCATCGGCTTGCGCTGCTCGAGAACGCCGCGCCCCGCCCCGGCGAGGTGTGGATCGAGCCCCTTGACTCCTCTGCTTGTCACCCTGAGCGGAGTCGAAGGGTCGCGTGGCGGCTGTGGGAGGCGCCGGACGTTCCGGCGCGCCGCGAGGTGCTGAGCGCAGCAATCGAGCGCCTCTTGTGCAATCCCGCAATCGAGAAGGCCGTTTATTGATGGGCGCGTAGAGTAAGGGCTTCAATGAACCGTCCGTATACTATTGCCACGTTGGGCTCGCATTCGGCGCTGCAGATCCTCAAAGGCGCGCACGACGAAGGATTCCGTACGCTGGCGATCTCCAACCGTGACACGGAGCGGCTCTACCGCTCCTTCTCTTTTGTGGACGAAGTGATCGCGCTGAACAGCTATTCGGAATTCATGACCATAATCGACGAGCTGCAGAAGCGCAAAGTAATTATCGTCCCGCACGGCTCGTTCGTGGCCTATCTCTCGCTCGACGAGCACAAGAAGATGACGATTCCTTACTTCGGGAACAAGGCGGTGCTCGATTGGGAGGCGAGCCGCGAGCTTCAGCGCGAGTGGCTCTCCAAGGCCGGCCTCACGCTGCCGCGCCAGTTTCGCAGCGGCTCGGAGATCGACCGGCCGGTCATCGTGAAGCTCTACGGCGCGGCGGGCGGCAAGGGGTATATGTTTATCCGCGACGCACACGACTTTGAAGCTCGCGCGGCGCACCTCAAAGAGGCGTATACTATCCAGGAGTATATCATCGGGGTTCCGCTCTACATCCACTACTTCTACTCGCCGCTGCAGAACAAGCTCGAGATCATGTCGATGGACCGGCGCTACGAAACCAACGTCGACTCGCTGGGCCGAATACCCGCCGCGGCGCAGGAAGGCATGGACGTTAGCCCGTCCTACGTCGTCGTTGGCAATCAGCCCGTCTCTCTACGCGAGTCGATGCTCGCCGAAGCGCTGCGCATGGGCGACAACGTTGTCCGCGTGAGCCAGGAGATCTGCGGGCCAAAGGGACTCTTCGGGGCGTTCTGCATCGAGACGATCATCACGCCCGACATTCAGTTTTACATCATGGAGATATCGGCGCGGATCGTCGCCGGAACGAATCTCTTCATCGACGGCTCGCCCTACTCGTACCTGAACTACTCCGAGCCGATGTCGACCGGACGGCGAATTGCTCGCGAGATCAAGAACGCGCTTCTGACCAACAACCTGCGCTTGGTGCTCGATGATTCGAGCGTTCTGTAGGCGTTTTGCCGCGCCGATCCTAGCCGCACTCGCTCTGTTCGTACCGAGTGCGGCCTCGGCGACGCTGCTGGTCGACCCGGCGCAGCTCTACCAGCAGATGAAGGATGCCTTCGCAAAGGACTCCGCGAGCGGCTGGAACTATCGCGGCCAGGAGACGTATCTCTCGACGATCTTCAACGCCGGTCGCGCCTACTCGCTGCAGTACCCGGACGATCCCAACTACGCCGTGCTCGCGACGCTGACCGTGCAGATTGGCGGCGGATTACACTACAATCCGCTAATCAATCACGACGGGGCCGTCTGGTGGGTGCGTGAGGCGGCCGATTACGTGAGCAAGCACTCCAACGACATCGCGACGATCACCCAGGCGGGGGCGCTGCTCGCGCGCGTCAACGCCGAAGAAGACCCCGAGCAGCTCGCCAAGTACGCCGACCAAGACGCAACCGCAAACCTGCAGGCCTATCCACGCGACGTTGACGCGACATTGGTCCAGGCCGAGGCCGCGTGGCGAGGATGGCTGTTGACGCACGACCCCTTGTGGCGGAGCCTCGCGCTGGCGCGGGCCGCCGCCCCCGGTTTCCCGGTCGCACACCTTCCCACGGATTGGGGCAACGAGCTAGTCGCCGCGGCGCAAGCCGCGTCGCCCGGCCGCGACGGCTACACCGCGGCCGATCTTACCAACGGTCAGACCTTCCTCGCGCGGCTCAAAGCGGTCGATCCGATCCGCGTGATCACGACGGTCACCGCGATCCCGCACGACGCGTACTTGAACATGCTGGCGCCGGCCGACGAGTACTTTGGACCGCTGGGAATGTCGATCCTCGGCATCGAGAATCAGCTCAAGCACATCAACTTTATGCTCGATTACAACTATGGAAACGAAGAGACCGCACCGGCGGTGGAAGTGACCGATTCGATCGTCGCGATGCAGAAGGTCTATCCGCGCGATCGCGACCTGCCGATGCTGATGTATTGGGCGTATACGACGCTGCAGCGGATGACCAGCGAGAAATCGAAGGACGCGGCCCGGCAGATCAAGGCGATCCTAACCGTCGAGTACCAGGATAGCCCGCAAGCGCGCAAGCTGCTCGGCGGATCGTGAGCGCCGAATACGTCGCCCGCGCGCTGCGAGCTTACGATCGCTCGCGGCTAACGCTCTGCTCGATCGGAAGTCATTCCGCGCTCGAGGTCGCGTACGGCGCGCGCACGCAGGGCCTGCGCAACCTCGTCGTCACCGCTAAAGGGCGCGAACGTACCTATACCGAGCACTTCGCGCGCCACGAGAAGCCGGTGAGCCGAGGATGCGTGGACGAGGTGTTGGAGCTCGCTTCGTTCCCCGAGATCTTGCGTGACGACGTGCAGCGGCGGCTGCTGGAGAAGAACGTCCTCTTCGTCGCCAATCGTTCGTTCGAAGTCTACCTGCGCGAGAGGTACGGTTACGACGAGATCGAGCGGCGCATGCTCGTGCCGTTCTTCGGCAACCGGCACCTGCTGCGCGCCGAGGACCGGGACGGTACCGGAGTCGATCAGTACGCGTTGTTGCGCGAGGCCGGCATCCGGCATCCGCACCAGTACGCGTCGCCCGACGAAATCGATCGGCTCGTCATGGTGAAGGCGCCGCACGCGCGCGTCACCTTCGAGCGAGCGTTCTTTCTAGCGTCTTCGCCGAGCGAATACCGCAGCACCAGCGAGGCCCTGATTCGCGATCGTGTCCTCACCGCGGAAGGTTTGGCCAATGCGGTGATCGAGGAGTACGCGCTCGGACCGTCGGTCAATTTGAACTTCTTTTATTCGCCGGTCTTGGGCGAGCTCGAGCTCTCGGGGACCGACACTCGGCGCCAGACCAACCTGGAAGGGTTTCGCAATCTTCCTCCGTCGGCGCTCGACGCCGTGCGCGGCGTCGCGATGCGGCTGGAAGAGGCGGGGCACATCGCCGCGACGATCCTGGAATCGATGCTTGAACAGGCCTTCGAGATAGGCGAGCGTTTTGTCAAGGCCGCCGGTGCGGCCGCACCGCCCGGGGTGATCGGGCCGTTCGCGCTGCAGTGCGTGATAGCCGCCGGGCCGCCCAAAGAACTGGTGTGCTACGATGTCTCGCTGCGAATCCCAGGCTCGCCCGGAACGCGGTTCACGCCCTACTCGGCGTATCGGTGGGGCCGCGACGTTTCGGTCGGCGAGCGGATTGCGATGGAAGTCGTGATGGCGCGCGACACCGACCGGCTCGAAAATGTGTTGACGTAGTTTATTCGAAGCTGCCGCCTTGGGAGGTGTTCTATGACGGTAACGTTCAAGGGTGAACCGATTACCTTGCGGGGACCGGAGCTTCACGTCGGCGATCCGGCGCCCGAGTTTGCCCTGTCCGCGGGCGATCTTTCGAACGTGAATCTCGATATTTTGGTCGACGAGGGGAAGCGGGCCGCGATGTTGATCGTCGTCCCGTCGCTCGACACGAGCGTTTGCTCGCTCGAATCGCAAAAATTCAACCAGCGCTTGGGTGAACTCCCGGCCGGCGTCAGCGTCTCGGTGGTGAGTATGGACCTGCCCTTCGCGCAAGCGCGCTGGAGCGCCGCACAGGGCGACGTCAAGCTCCAGATGCTCTCGGATTACCGCGATCGCACGTTCGGACCCAACTACGGGCTACTGATCGAGCAGCTCGGCCTGTTGACGCGCGCAGTCGTCGTCATCGGCAGAGATCGGACGATCAAGTACGTGCAGATCGTGCCCGAAGTTGCGAGCGAACCCGATTACGATAGCGCGCTCAAAGCCGCCGCGGCCGCCGCGGCCTGAACCGGTCGATGCCCGAGAGCGTCTTCGTTCTCGACTTCGGCGCACAGTATAGCCAGCTGATCGCGCGCCGCGTGCGCGAGCTCGGCGTCTACTGCGAGCTCGTTCCACACGACGTGCGATGGAGCGAGTTGAGCGCGCGTCAGCCGTCGGCGCTGATTCTCTCCGGCGGTCCGGAAAGCGCCTTGACGGCGGGAGCGCCCGACATGGACGCGCGGATACTCGAGTCGGGCCTGCCGATTCTCGCGATCTGCTACGGCATGCAGCTGGTCGCGCGCGAGATCGGCGCCGATCTCGAGCAGCTCGCGCACGCCGAGTATGGGCCGGCGATGCTGCAGCTCGCCGGTGAGGGCGGCCCGCTCTTCGCGGGCGTAGCGCCCGAATCGCGCGTCTGGATGTCGCACGGCGACTCGGTCATGACGCTGCCTCACGACTATCGTGCGCTTGCGTCGACCGAGCGATGCCGTATCGCAGCGATGGGCAACGTGACGAAGCGCATCTACGGCGTCCAGTTTCACCCCGAGGTCGCTCACACGCAGTACGGCCGGAGCATATTGGACAACTTTTTGCGAACGATCGCCGGCCTCGGACGGGATTGGCACATGGAGTCGTTCGTCGATCTCGCGATCGAGGATATTCGCGGCCGCGTCGGCAGCGATAAGGTGATCTGCGCGCTCTCGGGCGGCGTCGACTCGGCCGTCGCCGCAACGCTGGTCTCGCGTGCGATCGGCCAGCAGCTCACGTGCATCTTCGTCGATCACGGACTGCTCCGCCAGGACGAGGCGGAGCAAGTGCTCTCGGCCTTTCGCGACGTGCTGCACCTCAACGTCGTCGCCGTCCATGCGCGCGAGCGCTTCTTGCGCAGGCTCGAGGGCGTGGACGATCCGGAGCAAAAGCGCATCGCGATCGGGCATGAGTTCATCGCCGTCTTCGAAAGCGAGGCGCAGAAGATTCCGGGCGTCAAGTACTTGGTCCAAGGGACCCTCTATCCCGACGTAATCGAATCGAAGACGCCGCAAAGCAAAGCCGGGCACAAGATAAAGTCGCATCACAACGTCGGCGGCTTGCCCGAGCAGATGGGCTTGGAGTTGATCGAGCCGTTGCGTTCGCTCTTCAAAGACGAGGTCCGGGCGCTCGGACGGGTGCTCGGCCTGCCCGAGGCGATCGTCTCGCGGCAGCCCTTTCCCGGCCCTGGCCTGGCAGTGCGGATCATCGGCGACGTTACCGAGGATCGTCTGGAGATCGTGCGCGGGGCGGATGCGATCGTGCGCGAAGAGATCGACGCAGCGCCGCTGGATCCGCATCCGTGGCAGTACTTCGCGGTGCTGACTCCGGTCAAGAGCGTTGGCGTCATGGGCGACGGACGAACCTACGACCACCTGGTCGCGATTCGGGCGATCACGAGCGAAGACGGGATGACCGCCGATTGGGCTCGCCTACCGTACGAGTTGCTCGAGCGCATCTCTGCGCGCATCGTCAACGAGGTTCCGGGGGTGAACCGCGTCGCTTACGATATCACAACCAAGCCCCCTGCCACCGTCGAATGGGAATGAGCCGTGCGCGTTCTTGTCGTCGGTAACGGAGCGCGCGAGGACGCACTCTCGTGGCGGCTCGCGCAATCGCCGTCGTGCGAGGCGGTCTTTGCGGCCCCCGGAAATGCCGGTACGGCATCGCGCGGCGAAAACTGGGAGATTGCAGCCACCGACGGCAAGGCGCTGACGGAGCGCGCGCTCGCCGAGCGCATCGACCTTGTGGTCCTCGGGCCGGAGACGGCGATTGCCGCCGGCGTCGGCGATCGGTTACGCGACGCGGGCGTAGCGGTGTTCGGACCGAACCGCTCCGGCGGTCGCCTCGAGTCGAGCAAGATCTTTGCCAAGCGGTTCATGGAGCGCCACGGAATCCCGACCGCGCGTGCCGTCATCGTCCACTCGCTCGATGCCGCGATAAAGGCGCTCGAGCAGCGGCCGGGGCCGGTCGTCGTCAAGGCTGACGGGCTCGCCGCCGGTAAGGGCGTCGTCGTCGCGCCGACGATCGAGGCAGCGCGCGTCGTACTCGAAGATTGGTACGCGCGCGGCAGAGTCCCAGGCGGCGGTTCCGACGTGCTGCTGGAGGAGCGGCTGACGGGCCACGAGGTGAGCGTCTTCGCGTTCTGCGATGGCCGCGCGATCGTGCCCGTCGGCGCGGCGCGCGATTACAAGCGCGCCGGCGACGGTGACACCGGTCCGAACACCGGCGGCATGGGCGCGTACTCCCCGCCCTCCGGACTTCCCAACGACCTCTACGATCGCATACGCGAAAGCATCCTCGCCCCGGTTCTGCGCGGATTAGCGGTGGAAGGAGAACCGTTCGTCGGCGTGCTCTACTGCGGTCTGATGTGGACCGCCGGCGGACCTTACGTGATCGAGTTCAACGTGCGCTTCGGCGATCCCGAGACGCAGGTGCTGGTGCCCCGCATCAGCGGCGACTTTGCGCTGCTCTTGAAATCGGTGGCGGAGGGCGCGATGGACCTTTCGCTTGCAACCGTCTCGCACCAGCACTGCGTCGGCGTCGTGCTCGCGACCAGCGACTATCCGCGCAGCAACACGCCGCTGCACGGCCTCAACGCCGATCTCTCCCTTCCCGAAGGCTGCCACGCATTCTGGGGCGGATCGCAGCTGGTTGACGGGCGCGTCAATACCGGCGGCGGCCGCGTGCTGACGGTGACCGCGACTCGGCGAGGAGCTCGCGCAGGCACGCACCCGCGCCTACGACGCAGTCGCGCAGTTGGCCGGGCGCCTCGGAACCGACGCCCTGACGTATCGAAGCGACATCGCCGCCGCATCAAGCTCCGTCGAAGGTAATGATTGACCCAACCACAATTTTTCTGCGGGCCCAGCAAGCGTGGGTCGCGCGTACGGTTCCACCGTACGAATCGTTTCGCATCGCCTGCGATCGTACGTTTCTCGCGGCGAAGTGCGACGCCGGCGACGTCGTCGCGTTCACCGTGCGAATGAGTGACGGGCGGACTTTTGCCCAGGCGCTGCCGGCCGGCGGCGGCCCAGGGAAAGTACTCTTGCAGGGAGGCTTCATCACCGGCCCGGCCGACACGCCGCTCGGGTTCTACCGCGTGCTTCCGAGCGGTGCGGCCCCGATCGTGCCCCCGCCGAACCTGGTGCCCGATCCGTTAGCGACGATCGCGACGCGTGACCGCGAACGCGCACACCTACGAGGTCACGCTCGTCGGCGTCGACCGGATCGGCGACCGATCGTGCTATCACCTCGCGCTTCGTCCGCTGCTCGACGCTAGCCGCTATCCGTTGCGCGAGCTCTGGGTCGACCAGAACGACTTCCAGATCATCCAGCTCACCTACGAACGCCCCTACGACGAGCGTCACACCAAGGCGATCGTGCACTACCGGCTGGCGCCGGTTGGGAATCCGGCGACGTGGGCGATCGTGCATATCGACGCTGCAGCCACCGTACACGAGTTTCTTTCCAGCAGCGTCGAGCGCGTTTCAGATGACCTGAGCGAGATCAGCTTTCCGGTGTCGGCGCCCGACTGGTACTTCGAATCTCCGCCAACGAGGTAGCGGACGCTTGCACGCTCTGCAAGGCATGAAGCGACAACGTCGCCGTGTAACTCCGTGCCCGGACGGAGGTTAATAGAAGACGTCATGGCTTATCGCGTTCCACCGCAGAATCAATTCGGCACGCCGGCAGCGGCAGTCTCGACGCAGTCGATGCTCGCGCAGGTGTTGGGCATCACGGCGCTGGGCCTCTGCATTACCGCACTCGCCGCGTGGCTCTTTAAAGATGTTTCGCACGGCGTCGGCCTGATCGCGATGATCGTCGGCTTCATCCTGCTCTTCTCGATCTACGGCGCTCGGCGCAACGAAGCGCTCTCGCTTCTGCTCTTTTACGCATTCACGTTCTGCCAAGGCGTTGGGCTTGCTCCGGTCATCAGTCAGTACGTGCAGGCGTTCGGCCCCGACATCGTCGTCAACGCAGCGCTTACAACCGGACTCGGAATGTTCGCCCTCGGCGCGATCGTTTACGCGACGGGCCTCGACCTGAGGCGCTTTCAGGGCATCTTCATGATCGCGTTGCTCGGGCTGATCCTGGTCGGGATCGTCTCGATCTTCGTGCGTTTCATCCACCCCGAGGTCTACGCTTGGATCACGCTGATCATCTTTTCCGGTCTGGTGCTGATCGATTTTGCCCGCCTGCGGGCAGGCGGCGACGGCCTCACGCCGGTCATGATGGCGACCAGTATCTACCTCGATGCGATAAATATCTTCCTCGCGGTGCTGCAAATCTTCGGCGGAAGACGCTCGCGCTAAGCAATCTGCTATAATAAGCCTAGATGTGCGGGATAACGGGGGTCTTCGCGCCGGGGCGCGACGCGGCTCGCCTCGCCTACTTCGCGCTCTACGCCCTCCAGCATCGCGGGCAGGAGTCGGCGGGCATCGCCGCAGCCGATGGAGGGACGATCCGATCGCATAAGGAGATGGGGCTGCTCGGCGCCATCTTCGACGAAGAAATCCTCGCTCGTCTCAGCGGGCACATCGCGATCGGTCACACCCGCTATTCCACGACCGGTTCCTCGATTGTGGTCAATGCGCAGCCGCTGCTCGAGCGAACCGAGCTAGGCGACTTCGCTTTCGCGCATAACGGCAATCTGACCAATACCGACGAGTTGCGCGATCGGCTCGCGCCGACGACCGTGCTGCAGGCAACCTCGGACTCGGAGGTCATCGCCAAGCTGATCGTCGAGTCGAAGGGTTCGATGCTCGATCGCATCTCGGCGGTGCTCTCATCGGCCCGTGGTGCGTATTCGATCGTGCTCTGCACGCAAGACGAGCTTTACGCCTTTCGCGATCCATGGGGCGTTCGGCCGCTCTGTCTCGGGCAACTCGGCGACGGCGGCTACGTGGTGGCGTCGGAGTCGTGCGCCCTAGGAACGATCGGCGCGCAGTACTTGCGCGAGATCGAGCGCGGCGAGATCGTTCGCATCAGCGCCTCCGGCCTTGAATCGCATCGAACCGATGTAGAGTCTGCCGAGCCGGCACTCTGCATGTTCGAGTATATCTACTTCGCTCGGCCCGACTCCAAAATGAACGATAGGTCGATATACATGGCGCGCTACGCGATGGGGCGCCAGTTGGCAAAGGAACATCCGGTCGAGGCCGACGTGGTAATGGCGGTACCGGATTCGGCGGTGGCCGGCGGAATCGGCTACGCCACCGAGAGCGGCCTGCCGTATATCGAAGGGCTGATCAAGAACCGCTACATCGGCCGTACGTTTATTAGCCCCGACCAGCGGATGCGCGACCGCTGGGTTCACCTCAAGTTCAATCCGGTGATCGAGAACCTGCAAGGCCAACGCGTTATCGTCGTGGATGACTCGATCGTTCGGGGAACTACGACGCCGCGCATCGTCTCCTTGTTGCGCGAATCCGGCGCGCGGGAAGTCCACCTGCGGATCACCTCGCCGCCGATCAAGCATCCGTGCTACCTCGGCGTCGACATGGCGACTTACGGCGAGCTAATCGCCGCCAACTACACCGTGGACGAGATCCGGCGCAAGACTGGAGCCGACTCGCTCGGGTATCTGAGCCTCGACGGGTTGATCGCATCGGTCGGCCGTAAGCGCGAGGAGATGTGCCTGGGCTGTCTGATCGGCGAATATCCGAACGTCCCGGCCGCGCACCAGCTGCACGCCGCGCCCGCCTAACCCGCCGGTATAACCATTCGGCAAGACCCTTTGGTTCAAGGGTCTCCGTCGCCGGGTGCTACAGTCCAAATGCGTGACGCTGGGAAAGAGAATCGCTGCGCGCCGCAAGGCGATGGGCTGGTCGCAGAACGAGCTCGCTCGTCGCGCCGACGTCAACCATCCGACGCTCTACAAGATCGAGGCCGATCAACGGCGCAACCCGTCGATTAGCATCATCGTCCGGATCGCTCGCGCGCTGGGAACGACGGCCGAAGCGCTCTTCGGCATCGAGCGCGAGGAGACGCGCTTTCTCGTCGAGGCGAACAAGGCGTCGATGATCGTCGAGATTCGCCCGCTCGGCCGAAAGGTCGGCGATGCGGCACGAGCCCGCGCGCAGAGCTTCGTCGCGGCCGCGCTCGAACGTGCCGGCGCCCACGTGAGCGAAGCCGCTAGCGGCGCAGGCGAGGACGAAGAGGAATTACGTTTGCCGGAGGCCGGTCAGCTCGCGACGGGAGGCCTGGCGCTGATCGAGGAGATGCAGGCGATTCGGCGTCGCGTCGACGCACTGGAGGCGTGGCGGCGCACGCGCGAAGGACGCGTTCGAAAGCGCGCATCGCGATAACCAAGGGATCGGACCACTCGTCGTTCTCCAACATACGGCGATGGTAACGGGCGCCGATGCCACCTGGCTGGCATCGAGCGCGAAGACCTAGCCCGGAAAGCGGCGGTCGCGTACGTCCCGGGCGTAGGCTTCGAGGGCGGCGGTGGCAATGCGCCCGACCTCGGCGTAGCGCTTGGCGAAGGCCGGCGAGTGCGGATACATGCCCAAGATATCGTGCAGCACCAAGACCTGCGAGTCGCAGTGCGGGCCCGAGCCGATGCCGATCGTCGGAATCGAGAGCATCTCGGTAAGCTCACGGGAGATCTCGAAGTCGACGACCTCGAGCACGATCGCGTAGGCGCCGGCGGCTTCGACCGCGCGCGCGTCGTCGATCAGGCGATCCCGGTGCGTACGCATCTTGAAGCCCGGGCCGAGCCCGGCGGTCTGCGGATTCACGCCGATATGACCGACGACCGGAATCCCGGCTCCGGTGATCGCGCGAATGCGCTCGGCCGCATCGCGCCCACCCTCGAGCTTGACCGAACACGCACCGCCCTCTTTGACCAGGCGAATCGCCGAGCGTAGGGCATCTTCGTTGCTGA
This sequence comes from Vulcanimicrobiota bacterium, assembly GCA_963739845.1. Taxonomy (GTDB): domain Bacteria; phylum Vulcanimicrobiota; class Vulcanimicrobiia; order Vulcanimicrobiales; family Vulcanimicrobiaceae; genus Cybelea. The sequence goes on from CAVUBQ010000002.1 coordinate 2,142,255, forward strand.
CTTGGTACGAACCGAAGGGCATGTCGGACATGATGTGCGCACGGGTCGTGCCGCGTGCGACCGCCTGCGTGTGGTAGATCATGTCCCGAGTCGTGACCGGCGTCGTCTCGTCGAAGCCTAAGACGACGTTGCCGACGCTGTCACCGACCAAAATGACGTCGATCCCAGCCTGCTCTACGAATTGTGCGAACGGCGCGTCGTACGCGGTCGCGATTGGAAAGATCGCCTTCCCTTTACGTCGCTTGACTGCACCGGCAGTCAAGCGACGAATCGCCGGATTCTTCTCGGGCTCGTAGGGACGAGCGCTTTCGAGCCCGTTCCTCGTTTTCACACGGCGAGTCCGGTTCGGACGCCGTTTCCGTGCCCGGTCGTCTCGCCTGAAGCGAACGGCTCGCCCGCGAGCCGTTCGACCAGTGCGACGAAGGCGCGCACCGGCGTGCCCGTTGGGCCTTTGGCTTGCCACGGGAACTCGTTTTCAAGATACGCGGTACCGGCGATATCGAGATGCACCCACGGGGTCGTGCCCACGAACTCCTTGAGAAACGCGGCAGCGGTCAGGGTGCCGGCCGGGCGTCCGCCACTGTTCCGAAGATCGGCGATGTCGCTCTTCATCTGCGTCGTGTAGTCTTCGTAATAGGGCATCTGCCAGTAGCGCTCGCCGGTCGGCTTCGCTGCCGCTAAGAACTCGGCGCCGAATGCGTCGTCGTTGGTGACCGCAGCGGAGCTAGCGTGGCCGAGGGCGATGACGCACGCGCCGGTCAGCGTCGCAGCGTCGACGATCTTGGTTGCTCCGAGCTTGTTGGCATAGCAGAGCGCGTCGGCGAGAATGAGCCGGCCTTCGGCGTCGGTGTTGATCACTTCGATCGTTTTGCCGTTCATCGCCGTGACGATGTCGCCGGGTTTGGTCGCTTTTCCGCCAGGCATGTTCTCGGTGGCGGGAACGATCCCGACCACGTTGATCTTCGGCTTGATCCGGCCGAGCGCCGCCATCGCCGCAATCACGCCTGCGCCGCCCGACATGTCGTATTTCATGTCTTCCATTCGATCCGCCGGCTTGATCGAGATGCCGCCGGTGTCGAAGGTGATGCCCTTGCCGACGAGAGCGAGCAGCTCTTTGCTCGACGGATCGCCGGTGTAGCGCAGCACGATGAACTTAGGCGGTTGAATGCTGCCTGCAGCGACGGAGAGGAACGATCCCATCCCTTCTTTTCGCGCGCGCTCCTCATCGAGTACGTCGATCTCCAGACCGGCCTGTTCGGCGACGGTAGCCGCTTCTTGCGCGAGTCGGGTCGGCGTCATGTCGTTGGCCGGCGTGATGGCCAAGCGCCGCGCGAGATTGACTGCATCGCCCAAGGCGCTCCCGCGTGCGATGCCGCGCTCGAGCTCGGCCGCATCGAATCCGTCGGCGACGAGCTCGACCTGCGTCGTCGCAACGGCACGGTCGGGCTTTTCCTGATAGAGGGTCGTCTCGAACGTTCCGGTCGTCGCGCCCTCGGCGACGAACGACGCGCAGATGGCTTCGCGGCCGCGCGCTTCGAGCGGAAGCGCGATCGCAATCGTCTCGATATTGCGGCGGCCTAAATGGCGAACCGCGCTGCCGGCGTAACGCCCGAGGAACTGCGGCTCGAACTTCGCGCGTTCGCCGAGCGAGACCGCGAGGACGCGCTGATATGGCTGCCCTTTGGCGTAGGCGAAGACGTGCTCGCCGAGGCGGCCGCGAATCTCGCCCGAGGCGAGGGCATCGGCGATGACGCCCCCGAGGGCGTCGTCGACCTCTTTGGTAGCCCCGTCGAGGGCGTTGTCGGAGAAGAATGGCACGACGAGCGCTCCAGCGCGCACGCTAGCGGGCGCATCGTGAGTAAGACGAATTTGCATGGTGGACCTTTCGGACGGTTGAACTAGAGCGAGCCTATGGCGGAAAGCTGGGAGAATCCTCGTGCGGAGCGAAAAGCGGGCGCCGAGAGCTATGCGCGCGCCGGCGTCGACGTCGCGGCCGGTAACGAGGCGGTAGCGCGGTACCGCCAGGTGCTGGGGGCCTGGCGTCATCCCGACCAGCTCGAGGCCATCGGCGGATTTGGAGGACTGTTCCGTCTTCCCGGCGACGCCGATCGCGCGCTCGTCGCGTCGACCGACGGCGTCGGGACGAAGGTGACGATCGCCGCCGAGCTCGCTCGCTATGCCACGGTTGGCGCCGATCTGGTCAATCACTGCGTCAACGATATCCTGGTCTGCAACGCCTCGCCGCTCTTCTTCCTGGATTACCTGGCGGTTGGGAAGCTCGACCCGGCGGTGGCGGCCGAGATCGTGCGTGGGTGCGCCGATGCGTGCCGAGCCCATGAGTGCGCGCTGCTCGGGGGTGAGACCGCGGAGATGCCCGGCGTCTATCGCCCGGCGCACTTCGACTTGGCCGGGACCATCGTGGGAATCGTCGAGATCGCGGCGCTACCCGATCCCTCGAGCGTCGAGCCGGGCGATGCGATCGTCGGGCTTCCCGCCGTGGGCTTGCATACCAACGGCTACTCGCTCGCTCGCGCGCTGATCGAGCGCGACGAATGGAGCGCACCATTCGGGAGCGGCACCTTCGCCGACGCCCTGCTCGCCGAACATCCTTCTTATTATCGGGCCGTGCGCGCGATCGAGACAGGTCGCGAAGGTCAAGACGATGGCGCACATCACCGGCGGCGGGCTACTCGAAAACCTCCCGCGCACTCTGCCCGAAAACGTCAAGGCGATCTTCGAACAGCAGCGTTGGACCGTGCCGCCGATTATCCGCGAACTGGTGCGCCGCGGCGAGCTCGATGAAGAAGAGCGCTATCGCGTCTTCAACATGGGCATCGGATACACGCTGATCGTGCCGGTCACCGACGCTGCGGCCGCGCTTGCGGCCGCGCCCGGCGCGGTCGTCGCCGGTTGGATCGAAGCGCGCGCGCACGACGAGCCGCGGGTCATAATCCACCCGGCTCGAAACGACTAACTTGCCCGCGCTCGTCAATCTCGTCGTCGAGCTCAACGAGCGACCGGCTCTTGCGCGCGTGGACGCGCGCGAGCTTGCGGCGTACCTTCCGGGCATAACGATCGATTCTGCGGCGCCTGCCGACGAGCGGACGCTGGCGTGGATCGACGAGACGTTCGGCGGAAGCTGGAGTTCGGAAGCGTTTGCCGGTCTCAACGTCATCGCGCGCCGCGCAGGCGCACCGGTCGGCTTCGCGACGATCCTACCCGCGGGCTTGAGGTTTGCGTGGCTGTGCGGGCTTGCGCGGCAGCGTGACGTCGGCATCTTCGGACCGATCGGCGTTGCACCCCAGGAACGTAAGACGGGCCTGGGCCGCGCGCTGCTGCAGCACGCGCTTGCATCGTTGGCCGAACGCGGTTACGCGCGCGCGCTGATTCCCGCGGTTGGAGACGAGCGGCTCGTGCGTTACTATGCCGAGGTTGCCGGCGCGATCGTCGCCGAGCGATTCGAGAAGGCGGCGTTGCTCGGCTCGCCCGCGCGAACGGTGGTAATGGCTTCGGGAAACGGCACGAACTTCCAAGCGCTGCTCGATGCGGCGCGGAGCGGCGCGTTGCCGCTCGACATAACGGCCGTCGTCTGCAATAACCCAAGTGCGTACGTAGTCGAGCGCGCTCGCGACGCCGGCATCGCGGTGCGCTCGATTGCGTGGGATCGCACCGCCGAGGACCGCGGTGCTTTCGATCTCCGGCTGCTGGCGGCGGTCGCAGCAGAGAACCCCGAGCTCGTCGTCCTGCTCGGATGGATGCACCTGCTAGCCAAGCCGTTTGTCGAGTCGTTTGCGGAGTTGCTCAACTTGCACCCGGCCTTTCTGCCGCTCGACCCGGAGCGTGACGACGTCGTGCTTCCCGACGGCACGCGGATGCCGGCTTTTCGCGGCCCGCGTGCGGTACACGATGCGCTGGCGACGTCGAGTGGCTGGGTCGGGGCGACCGTGCACCGCGTGACTCGCGGCGACCGATCGCGGACCCGTCCTGGTTCGCAAGCCGCTGCGGGTGAAGAAGGGCGAAGCAGAGGAGGCGCTGATGGAACGCGTTCACGCGATCGAACGCCCGCTTGTTCTGGGGGGCGTCACGCGCTGGCTCTACGAGAGAAAATCACGCGCTTTTAATGAAATCCGCGAGTCCGCGTTCGACGATAGCCGCGGAGGTTCCCGATGAACGGCTCACGCTATTTGGTTTTGCTCGTTATGCTCGCGCTCTGGGGCTGCGGTCAAAGCCCTTCGCCGGCATTCGCGCCGGCAGCTCCGGCTAGCTACGCGATCGTCGCGCCCGGGCTCTCTGGTTTGTCGAAGATCCATCACGTCGTCATCATTTTTCAGGAAAACCGCAGCGTCGACGATCTGTTCAACGGGCTCCCCGGTGCCGATACGGTAAAGAACGGAATCAACTCGCGCGGTCAGCGCGTGCCGCTGCGGGCCGAGTCCTTAACCGCGCCCTACGACCTGAGCCACATGCATTCGGCGTTCGTCCTGGAGTACGGAAAGGGCAAGATGAACGGCTTTGACAAGGAGGGCTCGGGTTGTATCGGCGTTGGTGCGGGAATTTGTCCTCCAGCGGACGTGCGTGCGTACGGTTACGTTCCGCACAAAGAGTCCGCCCCATACTTCGCGATGGCCGGGCAGTACGCGTTCGCAGACCGCATGTTCCAAACGAATCAGGGACCGAGCTTTCCCGCACACCAGTACATCGTTAGCGGAACCTCGTCAATTACCAACGGCGTCTCGCTGCGCGCGGCGGAGAATCCCTCGGCGCCGGGAGGCTCCTCGACCGGCGGATGCGACGCGCCGCCCGGCTCGCTCGTCGTGCTGATCACGGCGAGCGGCGGCGAAGGCCAGGACGTCTACCCCTGCTTCGACCGCATCTCGCTTATGGAGCTGCTCGATAAGAAAAGCCTGAGCTGGCGCTACTATCAAGCGTACATCGGGCCGGGAATCTGGAACGGGCCCGACGCGATCTTGCATGTCCGGCGGAGCGGCAACTACACGAAGAACGTCGTCGCGCCGCCGTCGACCGTGCTGACCGATATCTCGCAAGGTAAGTTAGCCGACGTCGTCTGGGTGACGCCCACCGCCCGCGAATCCGACCACGCGCAATCGACCGACGGCACCGGCCCCTCGTGGGTCGGCGACGTGGTCAACGCGATCGGCGAAAGCAAGTATTGGAGCGACACGGCCATCTTCGTCACCTGGGACGATTGGGGCGGATGGTACGATCACGTACCGCCGCCGCTCTACAACTCCTACGAGCTGAGCTTTCGCGTGCCGCTGATCGTGATTTCGCCGTATGCGAAGAATCACTACGTCTCGCACGTACAGCACGAGTTCGGCAGCATCCTGAAGTTCACCGAAGAAGTCTTTGGCTTAGGTTCGCTTCATACGACCGACGAGCGCGCCGACGACCTCTTGGATTGCTTCGATTTCTCAAGGGCGCCGACGAAGTTCAAGCGGATCCCAACGGTCTTTCCAGGGCAATACTTCTTGAAGCAGCCGGTCGTGAAGAAAGACCCCGACGATGATTGAGGTGCCCTTGGCGAAGAACCTCATCGGAGCGGCAGGCGTGCTCGCGCTTGCAGCGTGTTCGTTCGCGAACCCGACATCGGCCGTTCCGTACCAGGGGGCCGGCGGGACGCGCGCGGCCGCACGGCCCGGCACCGGAAGAGGTTACCGCGAGCTCTACAGCTTTGGTCAGGACGGCAAAAGGGGCGACGGCCGTACGCCGCTCGCCGACCTGGCCGCAGTTGGTGGGACGTTCTACGGCACGACCGAGTTCGGAGGAAAGACCGACGGCGATTGCAGCGTTGGATGTGGGACGATCTTTAGCGTAACCCCTACCGGCGCAGAGCGCGTACTCTATCGCTTCCGCGGCGGAAGAGGCGGCGCAGAGCCGGTCGCCGGTGTCGTCGCCGCGGGCGGTGCATTGTACGGCACGACCAGCGCGGGAGGGAGCGACGCGTCGTGTGCGGGCGGATGCGGAACGGTCTTCCGCAGCGATACCCACGGGCATACTCGCGTCACGTACCGCTTCGAGGGCGGGGAGGACGGCGCCGAGCCCTTTGCGGGCTTGACCAAAGTTAACGGTGCGTTCTACGGCACGACACTCTACGGCGGTGGGGCGAGCAAGTTCTGCCCGAAAGGGTGCGGCACGATCTTTCGCCTCAATTCCAACGGCAAAAGCGAGCACGTACTCTACGCATTCAAAGGCGGCTCCGACGGGTCGCAGCCGACCGGCGCGATCGTCGCTTCGGGCGGCGAGCTTTATGGCACGACTCAATATGGCGGAGGCCGCACCGCGTTTTGTGCGATCGGGTGCGGAACGGTATTTCGCATCAATGCAGACGGCAAGGGCGAGAAGGTTCTCCACAGCTTTCGATTCGCGCCGCACGCCTTTGACGGCGCCTATCCCAGCGCCGGCGTGGTCGCCGTCGGCGGAGTGCTCTATGGGACGACGTTCGGGGGCGGCTCGAACGGAGATGGGACCGTCTTTTTAGTGCACCCGTCGTCGGGGGAGGAACGGGTCATTCACACGTTTGCGTGTTGCAACGACAAGAACGACGGAAAGCGTCCCTTTGGGCGGCTAATTAACGTCAACGGAACGCTTTACGGCACGACGCGCAACGGCGGGAACTTCAAGGGAACCGTCTTTAAGATCACGACGTCGGGCGAAGAGAGCGTCCTCTATAATTTCGCGGGTAAACCCGACGGCGCGTGGCCCGAGGCGCGGCTCACGGCAATGAACGCGACCCTCTACGGCACGACAAGCTCGGGGGGAAACGGCGAGGAGGGGACGATCTTCGCCCTGATGCCGTAGCGGCTATTTGTTGCTGATCGTGGTTCCGATCGGTTTCGCAACTCCGGTCACACCGTGCGCCGGGGTTCCACCGCCCGGAAACGGCCAAAGATAGGCGCCGCTGCGGTTGCGCCCGCAATCGTCATAATCTCCGCCCGCAAGCTTCCCGTTCTGAATCCAACCTTGGGCAACGTCGCAAGCGCCGTCGAGAGTCGTCTTGCGGGTGATCCTCGCGTTTCGGCCCGAAATCGAGGCTTGATAGAAGCACGAGCTCATCGTCTTGCCGCACTCCTGATCTCCCAGTACGAGGGACGAACCGATCGCCTGAACCGAGCCTGGATAGTTGATCGTGCCACCTTGAAGGGCGACGGACGCCAGTGTGTGCTTGCCGTGCGCAAGGACGGAGAGGGCGTAGGCGCCGTCGCGGGCGGTCCCGCTGACGTAGAGATCGCCGGCAGCGTCGTAGCCGTCGAAGTAATACCCGGATTGTTCGGGATTGAAGTACGGAACCGGCGTACCCCGTCCGCCCTTATAGATCAACAGTTCGCCGTCGCCGCTAAAGTCGAAGATGTTCGCGACGGCCACGTCGCCGGTCTTCGAATCGACCGCGCAGCCGACCGGGTATCCGAGCGGGTCGATCAGCGTGGCGATCGGGCTCTTGCCACCGTGCGGAAACTGAAAGATCTGTTCCGAGCCGGTGCTGGTGATCCACACGTTGCCCTTCTTGTCGGTGCACTCGCCCTGCGGTTGGATAAACCCAGTGAGCTTCCCGGCGAGCTTGAGCTCTGGATACGTGTAGACGTAAACGTCGAAGTTCTGCGAGCTAGAGACGTAGAGCAGGCTCTTCGCCGACGCGGCGTCGCGCAGCATCCACGATCGCCTGCGGTCGGGTTGTGGGTGCGGTGCCGCTGCGCCGGCCGCTGCCAACGTTGGCACGCTCGGGGCATTCGGCTGCGCCTCGCCGCCGCACGCTGCGAGCGCCGCAAGCGAGAAAGGTAGAAGCGCTATGGCTCGAGCGGCACCAACGTTCACGCAACTCCAGTTCGGTTCGCGCGAACCGAATGCCAAGGAAGGGCAAGCTTGCTAGAGATGAAACGCCGATGAAAAGGAGGGCACGAATGAACGCCGATGATCACCCGCTGGTCGATAACGTCAACGTCATGCACAACGAGCGGCTCAGCGAAACCGAGAAAATCTGCCGGCACATCGCTGACGCGACCGGCGCGCCGATCGCCCTGCTCCTCGCGATTATCCTGCAGTTCCTCTGGATCGCGGTCGGCGCCGCGACGCACTGGGATCCCTTCCCATTCGTCTTTCTGCTTACGTGTTCCAACGTGCTCCAGCTTATCCTCATCTTCGTTATTGCGGTCGCGCAGAAACAGCAGACGGAGCACGCCGAGCTCCGGGCCGAAGCCGATCACGCTGCGATCTCGCGCTCGCTCTACCACGACGAGGTCCAAGACGAGCTGTTGATTCGCCTCGCAAAGAACGCCTCGATCGACGTCTCCGATCTCGAAGTGAAAGTGCGCGAGTTGGCGACGGCTTAGGCCTCCGGAACGATCGCCTCCATCCACTCGCGCACGACCCAGTGCGAGACCGCACCGTTGAGCACGAATGGGTCACCCTCGGCGAAGGATTCGGCGGCCTGGCGAGTGGTGAAGATGCCCATCGCGCCCTCTTGCGGATTCGCAAACGGGCCGATCATGAGCAGCGTTCCGTTCGACAGGTACTCTTGCCAGCGCGCGCGATGCGCCGCGACGTAAAGCGGTGCTTTGGTCGCCACCTCGGGCGACGATTGATAGTAGAGAACGTATTTCATGAGGAGATGATGCTTCTCCGCTTGATGCCGTGCCGCTTTTATCGACCAGCACACTCGGCGCAACGCGCGACAACGGGGACAATGCTACCAATAATCGAAATGAGACGGCGTCATGCCAAGAACCTCGGATTTCTACTCCGTTAACGAGGCGTACAAATCGCTCGGCGAGCGCCTCTATCACAACAACAGCTCCTGCCCATCGGGCTGCCGCATCAAAGGCACCGGTGACGACTGGCCAGGCACCGCCGGCTACACACTCTGCCGGGAGTGCGATGCGCGCAATGGCCCCACCAGAGTAATCCGCGGTAAGGTATAAAAAGCCGACCCGTCTACGGCAACTCAAACGACGATGAAGTCGACCACGTCCTGTCCGGCCGGGCGGCTCGGTGGCGTTGAGTATAGCCTTCACGAGCCTGCGCCAATACTTTGCGGCGGGTAACCGGCAGCCGGGCCTCATCCCGATGCTACCGCCGCCCGACGCAAGTCTTACAGGCTAGTGCGTTGCGCCAGCTCGCGAAAATCGAAATATGGCCTTTTTCGCCATTCCCGCCCCTAGGTTGACCTCAGTACACTGAGGGCCTCACCTTAATACGCTTTGACCGCCAGGTCAGCCGCCGGCCAATCCGCATTCTCGCGAGAGAAAAGGCCTGCCATGAACTCTATGGAGCGCGTATGGACGCGCATGAAGACTACCGCAACCCGGAATGCCCAGCAACCGACCCCTTTGACCATGCCGGCGTCGCGGCAAGCGGTGCTGAAGATCTGCCGCCAAGAAAAGGCGCAAACCCCGCGCCGAGACGCGCTGCACTACCTAGCCACGGAGCTAGTGCGCCTTACTTTGGAGAGGCAGTACCCATTGTAATCTTGCCGCGAGCGGTGATCCTGGGTGGAAAAGCGTCACGATGACGGACGAAGAGCTCCGGCAATATGTCGGTCACCAAGTCGAACTGAAACTTGTGTCTGGCGTAGTTTTCGCTGGCCAGTTGGTCGCAGACGAGCCGCGTGTAACTCTCGGAATGCCTTATGCGATTAAGTCGCTTCACAGGTCGCCAGTTGTGGGCGTCTTAGAGCCGTCGTACGCGGGAATACCACACGCCGCGGCGGTCAAATGTGCTCGGATTCTGCAGCAGCAGCCGGATGACGAGCAACTCTTTGACTAGCTGCCCCGCAAGCCCTGAGAGATAGAAAACGCCCGTCGAACCGAGCGTTCTTTGGTGGAGGCAAGGAGACTCGAACTCCTGACCCTTACGCTGCCAGCGTAATGCTCTACCAACTGAGCTATGCCCCCGTAGCAGCCTCTGCCGCGTCCGCCTCTTTCATGGCCTGGCGCGCCCCACCCTTGTGTGGCGCCGTCGCCCTGAATCCTTCGACTCGCTCGGCTCGCTCAGGATAAACTCCGTCGTGGGGTGAACTAAGCACGCGCCTCGGGGATGTAGCTCAGCTGGTAGAGCACCTGCTTTGCAAGCAGGGGGTCAGGGGTTCGAGCCCCCTCATCTCCACCAAGAAAGCCCAGGGAGGAGCAGAGCAAATGACACGTTGGCAGGTTCGCAGCTGCACGCTGATCGGCTGCGTAATTGCAGCTATTTTTCGCGGGTTGCAGCACCGTTCGACAGGCCCAGGATGCTATGCCGACGGTCGTTGCGCCGAACGGCGCGCCGGACGGGAGCTCGTCGTGGATGCTCCCGGGTGCACGCAAATCAACGCTGATTTACGTCGGCGGCTTCTACGGCAACGTATACGTCTACGATTATTCGACGGGGAAGAAGGTCGGTCGGCTGAAGGGAAATTCAGATGGGATGTGCGTCGATGCCAAGGGTGACGTCTACGTGACGCAGCTGAGCGGGACGACGCTCGAGTACGCGCATGGCGGCACGAAAGTCCTCAAGACCTTTACGTCCGCAGGAACCCCCGCGGGCTGCTCCGTCGACGCGAGCGGCGACCTCGCGGTCACGAGTGCTAAGCCGGCCGATGTGACCGTGTTCGCCGGCGGCGATCCCAAAAAAACCAAGACCTATAGCGATTCGTCGTGCACCTATCTCTATCGGATGGGTTACGACGGCGCGGGCAACCTGATGGGCCTCGGCGGCGACTCCAACGTCATCGTCTGCGCCCTGCTGGCAGGTTCGCATAGCGAGACGACGCTCACGATGAAGGGTTTCTCAATCGGCGCCGCCGCCGGCACGACATGGGACGGGAAGTATGTTGCGCTGAGCGATCAAGACGTGGGCGGCAAGGTCACCTCGGGCATCGTGCAGGCGAGCCTCTCAGGCAAGACGCTGGTGTCGCACGGTGAGACGCTGCTAACCGACCCGTGCAGCGGTGGCCCCACCGATATTACCGCGCCGTTCATCGTCGGGACAAGGAACACGCCGGTCAACCACCGGCAAGGCAAGGTCGCCGTGGGCATCAACTCAGTCTGCGAGGCAAACGGATCGTACCTCATCGAGTTTTGGCGCTACCCAAAGGGCGGCAATCCATTCAAGACTTACAAGTCGACGATCCCATTGTCGGGGGTCGTCGTCAGCATCGGCGGCTGAAGGCGATCAACTCACGCGCGTTTCGTCGCGCATAATCTTGAAATCAAAGCACGTGTAGGATTCGTGCCGCACGTGGACTTCCGATACTCCATCGTCGGACAGAAAGGTCGCGGCTTGCTCGGGTGCGGCGCCTGCTTCGGCGACAGCGGCGTCGACGATCCGGCCGTCGTGATCGTACGCCCGCAGAACGAGGCGCCGCAGGGTAAAGTCTGCCGGGAACGCGGCAACGTCGACGTATGGCTCGCAGGGCAGCGCGTGGACGAAGATGGGACCGACTTCGGCGTAGGGTCCCGTGTCAGCCAAAGGTTGGTACGAGAGCAGCAAAAGGTCTTCGGGCTCGCTTGAGATGCGCAAGCAAACGCGACAAGGCGCCATTTCGCGTACGACCTTTAGATCGTGGCCGAAGCGATCGCGCATCGTTTCGCGAGCCGTACTCGCAACGTCCTCGGGAATCCCTAGATACTTCAGCGAGTCGATAGATAGCGGTTTGTTCATTGCCTAAGCGTAGCGTGCCGGGGCGGCTCGCGCTATCCGATTCTTGCTCAATTTCGGCCCCGTGACGCTAGCTTACCGTAGGATGCGCAGTTCGATCACCGCGATAGGTGGGCTGCCGGTGCCGCTCAGTACCGCGGCAAGGCTGCACTCGTCAGGCCCGGGCGTACGAGCCCTGAACCAGTAGACGACGTGCATGTATCCGTTTTTGTCGCCACCCATACGGTGCGGACTCCAGCTGATATTGCCTCCGTTTTTGCAATAGAGCGGCTCGAAGTAGTAGCCGTCGGGCGCCCAGTACGTCAGTACGGCCTTACCGGCCGGTTTCGTCGGATAGGGTAATCGTAGCCGCGCCTTGTTCCAAGTAATGTTGCAGCAGCTCCCCGACGTGCGGTGAGCTCCGTTAGGCGCGCTCTGCGGCAGGCTGGCCGTTGTCTGCACGCCGCCGCACGCCGCTAGGAGCGCGGCGAGTATGCCCGATGCGAAGGCCGGCGTTGCTCGATGCATTCTGAAACGATTGTCCGTTGCCCAACGCGATGCCTCGCACGATGCCGGTGGGTCGCCCCGGCTCTTCCCGAGAGGGGCGTCGCGCGAGCGCCGGGTAGAAGCACCCGTATGAGCAGAGTGCGAGTCCTGGTTGGCACGCGAAAGGGCGCCTTCGTATTGACCTCCGATGCAAAACGCGAAGAGTGGCGGATCGAGGGTCCGCACTTCGGTGGCTGGGAGATCTACCACGTGAAGGGCTCGCCCGTTAACCCCGACCGTCTCTACGCGTCGCAGACGTCGGGCTGGTTCGGGCAAGTCGTTCAGCGTTCCGACGATGGCGGAAAGAGCTGGGAGGCGGTGGGAAACAAGTTTACCTACGACGGTGTGCCGGGCACGCATCTGTGGTACGACGGCACGCCCCATCCGTGGGAGTTTGCGCGCGTCTGGCACTTCGAACCGTCGGTGACCGACCCAGATCTCGTTTACGCCGGGGTTGAGGACGCCGCGCTCTTTCGCTCTACCGACGGCGGCCGCGAATGGGCGGAACTCCCCGGACTTCGCACCCACACCTCGGCCCCTTCGTGGCAACCTGGGGCCGGCGGCATGTGCCTGCACACGATCATCGCCGACCCGAGCGACGCGAGACGCATCTACTGCGCGATCTCTGCGGCTGGGGCGTTTCGCAGCGACGACGCGGGTGCGACGTGGCGGCCGATCAATCGGGGCTTGAAATCGCAGGGCATTCCCGATCCAGACGCCGAGGTGGGGCACTGCGTGCACCGCCTCGCGATGCACTCCAGCAATCCGCAGGTACTCTTTATGCAGAAGCATTGGGACGTGATGCGCAGCGACGACGCCGGGGAATCGTGGAAGGAAGTCAGCGGCAATCTCCCGACCGATTTCGGATTCGTCATCGACGTGCACGCGCACGAGCCGGAGACGATCTACGTCGTACCGATCAAGAGCGACTCGGAACACTTTCCCCTCGACGGTAAGCTCCGCGTCTATCGGAGCCGCAGTGGCGGCGAGGAGTGGGAGGCGCTGACCAAAGGCCTGCCGCAGCAAGATTGCTACGTGAACGTGCTGCGCGACGCGATGGCGGTCGATTCGCTCGACTCGTGCGGCATCTACTTCGGGACCACCGGTGGACAAGTTTACGTCTCACCCGACGGCGGGGATAACTGGAAGACGATCGTCCGCGACCTTCCCGCCGTACTCTCGGTCGAGGTTCAGACGCTCGCGTGATCCGTGTGGTCTTACCGGCACACTTGCGCACGTTGGCGCGCGTCGACGGCGAGGTGACGCTCGAGCTCGCCGGCGCAATCACGCAAGGCGCCGTGCTCGACGCGCTCGAGGGACGCTATCCCGTGTTGCGGGGCACCATGCGGGATCACGTGACGCACAAGCGCCGCGCCTACATCCGATTCTTCGCCTGCGAGCGCGATCTCTCGCACGAACCGGCCCGACGCGCCGCTGCCGGCGGCGGTCGCTACCGGCGCCGAGCCGTTTCTGGTCGTCGGCGCAATGGCCGGCGGCTGATCCGGTTACTCCGTTTCGCGGGCGTTGAGGTCGACCAGCTCGCCGTTAATGCCGTCGGATTCGGCGCTGGCAAGAAAGGCTAAGACCCGCGCGACTTCTTCGGGTGAAGCAGCGGCAGCGAAATCCTGGGCGTTGAGGTACGAGCGCGCCGCCTCGGTCGCGACCGAACCAAGGACGACTGCGTTGGCGACGATTCCGTCGGCCTTGTGCTCCTGCGCGATGGCGCGCATCAGCGTGTTGACGGCTGCCTTCGCAGCGCCGAAGAGGCCAAAGCTCGGTTGCGGATCCTTCGAGCTGCCGGCGGTTACGGTCACGATGTGCCCGCGCGAACGCCTTCCCGGGCGATACTCCTGCGCAAGCATATGCCGAAGCGCAGCGATCGCGAGATTGTAGGCCGGCACGACGAAGCCATCAAGATTGATCCGCAGATCTTCGAGCGTCGAGTCGGTGAGTGCGACGAACTTCCCGCGCCCGGCGAGATTAACGACGGCGTCGATTCTTCCGTAGCGCGCCGCCGTTTCGTCGACGAGCTTCGCCGTTGACACGGGATCGGCGAGGTCGGCGACGGCCGGCCACGCGCGCTCGACCCCTTCCGCCAACTTAGCCGCACTTTCGGCCGAGCGCGAAACGACCACGACACGGGCGCCTTGCCGGTGTAAGGCGGCGAGCGTCGCGCCGCCGACGCGACCGGTGCCGCCGGCGAGCACGACGAGATCGTCGTCAAAGAGCATCGCGAGAACCTCCTGCGCATGGACGTTCGGCGCCCGGGCCGAAGTCGCCCGATCATGACCCGTTGCACTTCTCTCCTGCTCTGTACGCTTCTTGCACTCTCCGTCCGCGGCGTTGCATCGGCCGAGCGGCCGTCCATGCGTGAGGTACTGCACGCCACCTACGGCGTTCGCGAGCTCGGTGACGTCGATCTTGCGCCGGACGGCCAAGCAGTCGCGTGGGAAGAAGGCTTTCACGATTTGAACGAGCTTTCGACCGCCCAGCTCTGGTACGCGCTCTACGTGAAGCGGATCGCAAGCGGCGCTCGGGTGCACGTCACCGCCGGGAACCCCAACGCGTACTACGACGAGGAGAACCCCGTTTGGTCGCCGGACGGGCACCGCATCGCGTTTCTCTCAGACGCGCGGTCGAAGGGACAGCTGCAACTCTACGTCGCGGACGCCGACGGCTCGCACGTCCGCCGGTTGGGTGCCTTGAACGGCAACGTCCAGCGCTTGACCTGGGCGCCCGAGCGGGAACCGTCTTGGCGTCCTCTATATTCACAACGCGCGTCGCCGGGCCGGCGCAACGTCGCGCCGGCGCGCGCGACGTGGGCGTGGTCGGCTCGACGGTCGACGAGCAACGCCTGGCCACGGTCGACGCCGAAAGCGGTGAGCTGCGCACGATCACGCCGCCGGACAAGTACGTCTACGAGTACGGATGGTCGCCGGATGGCAGCCAGGTTGCGGTCACCTACGCCGATGGAAACGGCGACAACAACTGGTGGATTGCGCGGCTCGCGCGCGTCGACGTCGCCAGCGGCGCGATGCACGACCTGCTCGCGCCGTCGTATCAGATCGACGATCCACAGTGGTCCCCCGACGGAAAGCAGATTGCCCTGATCGGCGGGATCATGAGCGACTTCGGTCCCACCGGCGGCGATCTCTATCTAATCGATGCGCGCACCGGTGAAACCCGCAACGCTACGGCCGGAGCTCCGTTCTCGGTGGAGTCGGTGCGCTGGAACGATTCATCGAGCGTAGATATCATCGTCCACACGTTGGGCTCGATGCACTTGATGCGTCTCGACGTCGCGACGGGAAATACGAGCACGCTGACCGATCGTGAGGAATCGCTCTGGAGCTGGTCGACTGCAAAAGAGGGCGCGGTCGTCGCGCTGGTGCGCGCATCGTTCCCATATCCGCCCGAGATCTGGGCCGGCGCGCCCTCCACGTTAGCGCAGCTCACGAAGAGCAATGCCGGCGCGATTCGCCTCTATGGGAAGGCCGTCTCGCTGCAGTGGCGCAGCGGCGAGTACGAGGTTCAAGGCTGGCTCGTCTATCCGCTCGCCTTCGATCCACGCCGAACCTATCCAATGATTACGATCGTACACGGCGGCCCATCGTCGGCGGCGGTGCCGAGCTTTGGAGGACGCAACACGAGCGCGCTTGCGTCGCAAGGCTACTTCGTCTTCATGCCCAATCCGCGCGGCAGCTATGGACGAGGGGAAGCGTTTACGCGGGCCAACGTCAAGGACTTCGGTTACGGCGACTGGCGTGACGATCTCGCCGGAATCGACGCGGCGCTGGCCGCCGCACCGATCGATCCAAACCGCCTCGGCCTGATGGGCTGGAGCTATGGCGGCTACATGGCGATGTGGGCCGAGACGCAGACGACGCGGTTTCGGGCGATCGTGGCCGGAGCCGGTATCGTCAATTGGCAATCGTACTACGGGCAGAACAACATCGATCAGTGGATGATCCCGTTTTTCGGTGCATCGGTCTACCAGGATCCCGCGGTCTACGCGAAGAGCTCGCCGATAACGTTCATCCAGCAATCGAAGACACCGGTCTTGATTCTGCAGGGCGAGCGAGATGAAGAGGTGCCGGCGCCTCAAGCGTTCGAGTTCTGGCATGCGATGGAGACGCTCGGCGTCCCGACGAAACTCATCGTCTACGCCGACGAAGGACATAGCCCACGCCAGATCGCCAATCAGATCGACATCATGACGCAGACGGTGGCGTGGTTCGACCGCTTCTTGGGGGCACCGAGCCGCTGAGACATTTTTGCGGCCGGCTGCGTTATCTGGTAGAGGCCGTGCGCAATCTGGCAGGAAGTGCGGCCTCCTCGACGCCGAATGACCGCGAGATGAGCCTTTTTCACTTTGGCCGGATATGTCGTTGGGCGTCGCTCTGTTTGGTCGTCGCGTTGAGCGCGTGCTCCCACCGTCTCTCCGAAACGGCTTGCAATGCGGCGCTTGCCGCCTGGAACCAATTTGATGCCGAAGTTGCCGAGTATGACGGCAACGTCAAATCGTTTCAGAAAGCGGTCGAAACGACGGCGCGAGCGCCCCAAGGTTCGACCAATACCGTAGTCGCGCACGTGAACCCGAGCGTGATCAAGGCGGTCCTGAACAATCCATCCTTCTCAACCTCCGGCCTGGAGTCGTTCCCCGGGGTTCAAAGCAAGATTCAAGACGTCGCGACCGACTACGGCGTCTTCAGCCGGAACGTCGGCAAGGCGAGAGACTCCGCCGCGGTGACCGGCGACGACGAGGTGGCTTTGGTGATTGCGCCGCCGACGAGCGGCGCGGTGGCGTTCGAGAGCATCTTCGGTCAAACGTTAGGCATGAAGCGGGGCGACTACCTCAACGCGGTGACGACAATGCGGAACGGGTTTACATCACTTTGCGGCGGCGATCCGTCGCAGATCCGCGACGTCGGCGCCGAGAAGTAACCATATGGTGGGCCATCCTGGGATCGAACCAGGGACCTCATGCTTATCAAGCATGCGCTCTAACCAGCTGAGCTAATGGCCCCGAGCGAGGAGGCAGTATACGAGGCGCCTCCCGGGCGAGCCTGCAAGCGGTGCTAGCTTGGTCCCGCCTGTGCGGTTAAGAACCGCGCGAGCTCCGCGTTGAACGCCGCGGGATTTTCCATGTTGGCCATGTGACCGACTCCG
This sequence comes from Vulcanimicrobiota bacterium, assembly GCA_963739845.1. GTDB lineage: Bacteria > Vulcanimicrobiota > Vulcanimicrobiia > Vulcanimicrobiales > Vulcanimicrobiaceae > Cybelea. Next base: position 2,159,595 of record CAVUBQ010000002.1, read on the forward strand.
GCCAGCACGATCTTTTGCGCGTTCGGTATTCCGTCCGCGAGCACGTCGGCGATCGTGTGGAAATCGGGAAGGTCACGTTCGCCGACGATGACCAGCGCCGGCACGCGGAGTTCGCCAAGCCGTGCGCGCGCCGGAGGGTCGATGCCCCGGGCGGGGCTGTCGTGCGCCCAGATCCAGCCGGAGTACTCGCCGACCATCGTTGCCAACTGCGCCGCGCACTCTGGGCGCTCGCGTGCCGGAGCAAAGAGCTCGTGCTCGAGCCACATTTGATTTGCAGCCTGCGCCCCTTCGCGCTGCGCGCATTGCTCGATCGCGTCGAGCGATGCGTCCCACGCGTCGCTCCATTCGAAATCATCGAGCGCCGAGTCGACCAGGACGAGGCTGGTGGTGGCTTCGGGGTAGAGCACGGTGTGCTGGAGCGCGATGCGGCCGCCCATCGAGAGGCCAACGACGTGCACCGCTGGGACGTTAAGGTACTCCAAGAGCGCGTGCAGGTCGTCGGCGTGGCGAAACTCGCCGTCTGGAACCGTCGATTTCCCAAATCCGCGCGCGTCGTAGCGAATCACGCGAAAACGCTCGGCCAAGGCGTCGGCTTGGCCGTCCCACATTCGCGTATCGAGGCAGAGTCCGTGAACGAAGAGGACCGGAGCGCCCTCGCCGGTCTCTTCGTAGTAGAGCCGCGCGCCGTTGACCGCGGCGAAACCGCGGGAAACCTCGCGCTGCATCGCTACGGACCCGCCGCGCAGGCGTGGTAGTGGTTTGAATACATCGGCTGCACGCTGTAGGTCGCGGATCCGATTGCGATCTTCCACTGGAACGTTTCGCACAGATCGGCCACCTCGGAGAAGAAGGTAAAGTTGAACCAGGCGAAGGGCGGCCCAGGGTCGGTGATCGATTCGAATGTCTCGTGCACGAGCGTTGATGCCGTCGAGTTGGTCAGCGCACTCGCGTCCTGCGATGCCCTCGACGCGCACCCGTCGACCTTTTGGTAGGGTTCGACCGAGGCGATGACGGCCTGCGAGACATCCTTAAACGACACACTCTCGTGGTAGGCGCAGAAGTTGAAGGTGCCGGGATGGTCGGGTGAGTAGCAGGCTCGCGTGCGATCGAAACACGTGTCGGTGCCCTTCGGAAGAAAGATGTGGTACATGACGCCGTAGCCGGCCTTCATCCCATTCTTCGCGAGCGCGGCGTGTAACACCGAGAGCAGATCGTTCTGATAGAAGAGCTTGGTGTACGTGTGATACTTTACCGAGAACGTGCCTCCCAACGTGTAATCGCTCGGCGGCGACTTGGTGTATTGCGTCAGCAGTGCGGCAAAGTTGCTGCCGGTAAGATTTCTCTGAAAGCCTTCGGGATCGCCCCAACAGCTTTCGCCGCCGCTCGGGCAGTTCACATAAATGTTGAACGCCGCCGCCATCTTCATGACCGGACCCTTCTTGCGCACCAGATCGGCGGGATATTTGAGCTTGGTATCGTCTCGGTCTCGCGCGTCGGTAGCCGTCGAGCGCAGGCGCATCAAACGATAGGAGAGGATGCGGGCGTCCCGAGCCATCGCGACGTCGCGTGGCGCGACTTCGATCGAAGCGCGGCCGGCGATTCCGGGTGCCGGCGTTAGCGGAACGAACGCTTGACGAACGGGGGCGCAGGCAACGACTGCCCCGAGCACCGGTAGAACGATAAGCAAAGCAAAGAAGCGTTTCATGAAGACTCTCTCCTTGTAGCTCGCCGATTCTTCAGACGAGCCGCGGAGGACTCCTTAGCGAGGGTGAGTCATAAAAAGCCGATGCGAGTCGTCTGCTCACAACAATCGATCCTGGCCGCCACGACCGCGCTTTTGAGCTGTGCGTTTGCCGCCTGCACGACGATTCACCCCGAGCCGGTTGCGCCGGCGGTATACGGATCTGCCTCCGGCGGGGGTACGCTGCGCGTCGGCACGATGACGCTGCATCGCTGCCGTCCCGACGAAGATTACTACTGCGGCGCGCTGCGTGTGACGCTCGATCCGGCCGGTCAGGTTCCCGGCACCATCGATATCGCGCTGGAGTGGCTGCCGCACGCAAATCGGGGCGCACGTTCGCGCGGCACGATCGTCGCCGTCGAAGGCGGGCCCGGGTATCCGTCGATCGGCTCGCGCGCCTACTATCGTTCGCTCTTCCGGCCGCTGCTCGAAACACGCGATATGCTTCTGGTCGACAATCGCGGCACCGGCCGCTCCGGCGCGATCGCCTGCCATCCGCTGCAGGGCGCACCGGTGATGCTGCTGCGCGACGTTACGCGCTGCGGTCAGGAGCTGGGGAAGCGATCGGATCTCTACGGCACGGCGCTCGCCGCCGACGACATGGCGGCGGTGTTGACCGCGCTGCGCATCCGTAAGGTCGATATGTACGGCGATTCCTACGGCACGTTCTTCGTGCAGGCGTTCGCCGGACGCCACCCCGAGCGCGTTCGATCGCTCGTGCTCGACGGCGCTTATCAAGTCATCGGCGGCAACCCGTGGTATCCGAGCGAAGGCCCCACGATGCGCAGCGCCTTCAATATTGCCTGCGCGCGTTCGCCGGTCTGCGCGCCGTTGCGAGGTTCGTCGCTCGATCGAATCGACTCGCTGCTCGCAGCGCTTCGCGCCGAGCGCCATAGCAAGACAACGCCCGGCGACATCGCCTTCGTAATGGATTCGGCTGGACTCGATCCGCTGGCCTATCGCGATCTCGACGCCGCGGCGCGGGCGTACGTGGCGGGGGATCGCGTTCCGCTGGAGCGTCTGGTGCGCGAGGCGTATACAGAGGAAGAAGGGGCCGGCGGACGCTCACGCGCCTACAGCCAAGGGCTCTTCGTTGCCGCGAGCTGCTCCGACAACCCGCAAGCCTACGACATGCGCCTGCAGCCGCCGGACGCGCAGGATCGCCTGGCACGAGGCGCTCGAAGACAAGCGCGCGCGCGACCCGCACATCTACGCCCCGTTCTCGCTCGACGAATTTCTGAGCATTCCGATCGACTACGCCTACGTGCCGCTCTGTACGACCTGGCCGGTCGCCTCCGCCGCACATCCGGCCGGCCAACCGGTTCCGCCCGGCACGCAGTTTCCTGCCGTCCCGGTCCTGGTGCTTAACGGCGACCTTGACACGACCACAACGCCGCGAGAAGGCGCTAAGGCGGCAGCGCTCTTTCCGCGCGCAACGCAGGTGATCGTTGCGAACACCGGCCACGTCACCGCGATCGACGATTTCTATGGATGCGCGTCGGGAGATCGTGCGGCGCTTTACCCAGACCGGGCATGTCGACGCCGGATGCGCGGCGCACGTTCCCGCCATGCACCTCGTTCCCGCGTTTGCGCGCGGGCTCGACCAGGTTGCGCCAGCGATCGCGCGCACCGGTAACGAGGCCACCGGAAAGGAGCTGCGCGCTGCGGCAGCCGCGACGCTCGGTGCCGCCGACGCGCTAGCGCGTTCCTACGAGTTCGGGCTCGTCTCGGGCGCCGGGCTGCGCGGCGGTTCGTACACCGCGACGCCCAAGAACGGCTCATCCCAGGTGACCCTCACGGGCGTTCGCTGGACGAACGATCTCGCGGTTTCCGGCGAGGGTACCTTCAACGCGCGCGAAGCCCGAGCACACGCCCACCTCACGCTGCGCGACGCCGTCTCCGGGTCGTTCGACGCCTCGTGGCCGACGGCCGGCAGCGGCGCCGTTGCGCAACTCGACGGCACGATCGACGGTCACGCGCTGCACGCTTCGATGCCCGCTCCCTAGCGCTGGATCGGGACGGCAGCGGACGGCCGCTCTGCTAGACTTGCTGACATGAACGGCAATTTTCGTCTCCTCGGGATTCTTGGCGCGCTCGCGGTGACGCTGACCGTGTCTGCTTGCGGCGGCGAGTCGCCGCTAGCGACCTCGATGCCAAACGCCGGCACGAGCGTAGCACCGGCTCATGGCGCAAGGGCCGACACGGACGGGCCCGCTTTCGTCGAGATCGACGGAGAGCAGGCGATCTCGAAGATTTCTTCCGATCGCGCCGGCGGTGAGTGGTTCGAAGACGACGGGGCGCTCGTGCGGCTCGACGAAAGCACCCGCCAATTTCAGCGATTTGGAACGTCGGTGACCGCGACCGCTTCGCCGTTGACGCCGAATCAGGCCGCAACCTCCATATGGTTCGCCGCGCCCGACGCTCGCGCGCATCGGCCGCATCGACCTGCACACCCACACGATTCACGTAGCCAAGTTAACGGCGGGCGCCGAGCCGCTGGGCCTTGCCGCCGGTTCGGGCGACTCGATGTGGTTCACGGAGGAGGGAAGGCACCGTTTGGGACGCATCGATCCCGACACGCACAAGGTCTACGGATATCCCATCGGCGCCAACCCCTATGACGTAGCATTGGGGACGGACGGCAAGCTATGGATGACGACGACGACTGCCAAGCTCGTATTGTTCGATCCGACACCCATAAGGAGAGTACCCTCAGCGTGCATTGTACCCACGAAACCTACATCGTGGCGGGCCCGGACGGGAACATGTGGTTCATCTGCTATTAACTAACGGCGTCGGCAGCGTCGCGCGTGTCAGACAGTCTCATCGCACACGATAAGCTATTTCACGGTCACGGGAACCGCGATCGACGTGGTGGCAAGGGGCAGCGACCTGTGGGTGACTGGGTCGTCGGCAAGCGGCTAGCTACGTCGCGCAGATTCCTTCCCTCGGCAGGAGAGTTCGTGCCGTACTTCGCTCCAGCGGCGGCGAAACTTGCGTATATCGCGACTGGGGCCGACGGCGAGCTGTGGGCGACGGACTTCGGGGCTCGGCTCTGGCGGATTTGTCCCGATCTCAGCCAGCAGCAATGCGCACAAAACTAGTTCTTAGATCAGGCCGATCCACTTCTTAGTGATTTCGTCCTCGTTCTTGAGGTGCGCCATGAGAAGCGCTTGGAGGACTTCGTGCTCGCGCAATATCTCTGCGCGCTCGGCGGCTTCATAGTCGAAAGCTTGGCGTTGCGCGGCAATCTGCGCCTGCTGCTCGGCCGAGGGATCGGCGTCGCTTGCGGCCGCCGCGCCGCCGCGAGGCGCGGCAAGGGCGCCGCGCATCGCGCCGGCACGGTCGTGCCTGAGCGGAGGAAGGAGGTCGCCGTTCATTCGGTGATCGACTGAATGAACTTCTTCGTGATCGAGTCGTCCATCTTGCGCTGAGCCATGTCGACGTTTCGAAGGGTATCGACTTCCCGCATGTTCTCGCTGCGCTCGTCCATCATTTGGTCGAAGACTTCAGACTGCATTTGCAGCTGCTCTTGATTTTGGACCTCCGATGCGTACATGCCGAGCTGAAACGTCTCGTCCTGGGTGTTGAGCGCGTTCATCGCGGCGTTCTCGGCGTTTCCGGCGGTCGCGCCGCCGAGCGCCCCGCCGATCGCATTGCCGAGCAATCCTGAGCCGAGCCCTTCGAGAACCGGAAGCAAAAATGCCATCTCGTTGCTCCTCTACGAATCAGTTCGACTCGTCGCTGAACTGCGAGTAATCGGTCATCTGGCGCCGATAGCCGGCGTTTTGCGGTAAACCGGGAATGCTTGGCGGGCTGAGCGGCAGGCTCTGCGCCTGCGCCGAGAGCGAGCCGAGTGAAGAGATGAGCGAGCCGACATTGGCGAGCGCCGAGTTCTCGGGCGAGTCGGCCGGCTCGCCTCGCAACGATCCCGTTCCGGAGTGATGCGAACCTTCGATGCGGCCGCTCTTCGGATGCGGTGAGCCGTGGATCGTGCCGGCGTGCTCGTGCCCGAGCGGCCTGGCTGAGATGCTTCCCTCATGGATTGGATGCAGCGTCGACATGTGATGTCTCCTGTTTCTACGAGTCTGACTCGTCGGTATCGTCGAAAAGTTGAACGTAGTTGGTCGCCTGGCGGTGATAGTTGCGGTCGCGCGGCATTTCGGCGAACGCGGGCGCCGGGAGTGGAAGAGACTGCGCTTGAGCGCGCAGCGCCGCAATCGAAGCGACCTCGTCGTTCGATTCGGCCACGGCCGAGGATCGCGCCGACTCAATGTCCGGAGCCGGCGCTGCCGGCGTTCCGCTTAGGCGCCGGTAGTGGCGGAGAACGGAATCGGCGTAGCCGAGATCGCTGCCGTCCGACCAGCGCGTGCGCGTTCCCGTGGCATTTGGCGATCCGGCATTGTAGGCCGAGAGGGCCTGGTGGACGTTTCCGCCGTAGCGCTTGAGCGACCCCGAGATCATTGCCGCAGCGTAATCGGCGTTGCGCGCCGGATCCATCGCGGCCGGCGTCGTGGCGAATGAGTGCCAGCGGTCGTCGATCTGAAAGAGCCCGCGACCGTGCCCGCCGTCGCCGACGATGTTGTGCCCGGCATTGGCGCCGGGACCGCCGGTCTCTTGGGCTGCTACGGCAGCAAGCAGCGCCGGGTCGAGGCCGTAGCGGTGCGCGGCTCCGGCGATCTCGGGGGCGTAGGCTACACCGGCAGCAGCCAGGCGGGAGGCGGTCGGATCGATGCTCACGGCAGGCTTCCATACCGCCGGCGGAGGCGTTTGACAAGGTGAGGCCCGGGTTCTAGAATGGCAAAGTCCGTGTTGGCCCCGCTTCGCTGGCGGGGTCTCATTCTGCGGCCGCATTCATTCTATGGACCGTTCGCACAGCGTCGACATCAGCGGGCTGCTCGCGGGTAGCCGCCAGGTCATGGTGGTGGCCGACGAGGTGCCGATCGAGCCGTTCGAAGGGATGGTCTTCCCAGAGCCGGCTCGGGTCGAGTTGGAACTGCGCCAGGCCAATCGGATGCTCGCGGTCACCGGAAGCGTCTTCGCCCGAATCCACGGGCCGTGCGACGCTTGCCTGGAGGACGTCGACCGGCAAGTGCACGTCGACGTGGACGAGCGGCTCGACCCGGCGAACGGACGAGACGCCGACCCTTTCGGCGAGAGCAACGTCCTGTTGGGCGAACGCCTCGACGTGGCCGACCTCGCCCAGCAAACGCTCCTCAGCGCGCCTGCCGTTGGGGATCCGCTGCCGGGACGACTGCCGGGGTTTGTGCGGCGTATGCGGGGCGAATCGGAATACGGGCGAATGCTCGTGCGACCGTGGATAACTTTATGGAACGGAGAGTTTTGTGGCGAATCTAAAGTGGAAAACGCCGCGCAGTAAGACGCGCAGCCGCCGGGCGGCGAACTGGAAACTCGGGGACGTTACGACCGTGCCGTGCCCCCAGTGCCATCAGCCCAAGCGGCCGCATTTCGCCTGCTCGAACTGCGGAACGTATAAGGGCCGGCAGGTCATCAAAACGCAAGACGTGTCGGCCGGTTAGCGACACGTGCCCCTATCCGGCGTGAGGATCGTCGGCGTCGGCCACTATGCGCCGGCCCGCGTCGTCACCAACCATGACCTCGAAGAGTGGCTGGATACAAACGACGAGTGGATCACCACACGGACCGGAATGAAGCGGCGGCACTGGTCCTCCGAAGAGGAGGGCACGAGCGATTTGGCCGCCGCAGCCGCTAGCGGGGCCCTCGTCCACGCCGGTCTGCGCGCGCAGGACATCGACCTCTTCATCGTCGCTACCGTCACCCCCGACTACTACTTTCCGGCAACGGCGTGCCTGGTCGCCACGCGCCTCGGGGTCTTCGACAAGCCGGCCTTCGACATCGCGATCGCGTGCAGCGGCTTCATCTATGGCTTGACCGTCGCGTCGGGCCTGATCCGCTCCGGCGTCTATCGGCGCATCATGTTGATCGGCGCCGAGACGCTCTCGAAGATTCTCGATAAGAACGATCGCGCGACCGCGATTCTCTTTGGTGATGGTGCCGGCGCGGTAATCCTCGAGCGTTCGGTGGAGGACTCGTTCCTGGCATCGGACCTCGGTGCCGACGGCAGCCGGCCGGAGCTGCTCTACGCGCAGGGCAGCGGGTGGCGCCGTCCGCTCGATCACGAAGCGATCGACGACAAAGTGCATTTGATTCACATGCAAGGGCGCGAAACGTTCCGGTTGGCGGTGACCAAGATGGTCGAGTCGACTGACTCGGTGCTCGCGAAGGCCAATCTCACCAAGGCCGACGTCACGTTCCTGGTTCCGCACCAGGCGAACAAGCGCATCATCGATGCAACGGCGCGATACTTGGAGCTGCCCGACGAGAAAGTCATCGTGAACATCGCCGAGTACGGCAACACCTCGGCGGCCTCGATTCCGATGGCGCTCTCGGAAACCGTGCGTGCGGGCTTGGTTAAACCGGGCGACCTGATCATTTTCGTCGCTTTCGGAGGCGGCCTTTCGTGGGGTGCGGTCGCCTGGCGGTGGACGGGATAATGCGCGTCGGCGCCGTCTTCCCCGGACAGGGTTCGCAGTGCGTCGGAATGGGATGTGACGTCGCCGCGGACTCAGTCGCCGCGCGCGACATCTTTACCCGCGCGGCCGCGGTCCTTGGCTACGACTTGCTGGCGCTGCAGGCGAGCGGACCCGAAGAGAAGCTGCGCGAGACCGAATACAGCCAGCCGGCGATCTTCACCACCAACCTCGCGCTCTACGCCGCGGTCGGCGAGGATTTCCAGCCGGTCGTCACGGCCGGGCACTCGTTCGGCGAACTTTGCAGCTTGGTTGCAGCGCGCTCGCTCCCTTTTGAAGAGGCGCTGCGCATCGTAAGCGAGCGCGGCAAGGCGATGCAAGACGCCGCAGAGCGGCGCAGCGGCGGAATGTCGGCCGTGCTCGGACTCGAGGCCGATCGGGTGCGGCGCGTGCTCGACGAGCTGAGCGGGCGCGACGGCGGAAGCGTCGCGTTAGCAAACTTCAACTCACCGACGCAGATCGTGATCAGCGGAGATCTCGGGCTGGTGCAAGCGGCGGGGCCCGAGATGCTGACGGCCGGCGCTAAACGCGTCGTCCCGCTCAACGTTTCCGGCGCGTGGCACAGCGTCTTGATGGAGCCGGCGGTGGAACGCCTGCGCGCGGCGGTCGAGGCGAGTCATTTCGTCGTGCCCACGTTCGACGTCATCTCCAACGTCGACGGTCAAACTTACCGCGACGTCGCCACGATTCAAACCAACTTGGTGCGATCGGTTGTCGCCGAAGTGCGGTGGCACGATACCGCACAACGAATGCTCACCTACGATCTCGATCTGGTCGTCGAGTTCGGCGCGAGCGGAGTGCTCGGGCCGCTGATGCGGCGCCTGCCTGGATCACCGCCGGTAATGGTGGTCAGCGACTTCGCCGGCGTCGAGAAGCTGCGCTCGTCAATCGAGCGGCCAACCGGAGCACGCGCGTGAACTTCGGCGGCAAGATCGTGCTCATTACCGGTGCGAGCCGCGGCATCGGGCGCGCGATCTCGTTGGAGTTTGCTCGAAGAGGTGCCGACGTCGCGCTGATGGGGCGCGACACGAGGGCACTGGAAGAGACCGCCGGCCTGTGTGCCAACGCTCGCCCTGGTGCGATTGCCGAGCTCTATGAGGGCGACGTTACCGACCAAGCCTCGGTCGAGCGCATCGTGGCCGAGACGGTCGAGCGCTTCGGCCGGCTCGACTGTGCGATCGCCAACGCCGGCCAATCCGTGGACGGGCTCCTGCTGCGCCTCAAGAGCGAGACCGTCGATCACCTGCTCGACGTGAATCTCAAGTCCGCATTCTACCTATGCGGCGCCGCGGCGAAGCCGATGATGCGCCAGCGGGCCGGTTCGATCGTGCTGATGACCAGCATCGTGGGGATCACCGGCAACGCCGGCCAGGCCGCGTACGCCGCCTCGAAAGCAGGCCTGATCGGCCTCTGCAAATCGCTGGCAAAGGAGTTGGGTTCGCGGAATATAAGAGTCAACGCCGTCGCGCCGGGCTTAATTGAGACCGCCATGACGCAGAAAATGCCCGACGCAGCCAAGGAGTTCTTGATCAAGCAAGCCGCTCTCGGTCGCGCCGGGAAGCCGGAGGACGTCAGTGGAGCGGTGGCATTTCTCTGTTCTGATGCCGCCGGGTACATTACCGGACAAACGCTGGTAGTCGACGGCGGAATACTGATGTGACCCTGCGTTGCAGCCCGGAAGATAGGTTCTGAAAGGAGACGTGATGTCCACCACCTTCGATAAAGTAAAGAAGATCATCGTCGAGCAGCTCGGCGTGGATGAATCGGAAGTGACGCCCGAAGCGTCTATCACCGACGACCTCGGCGCGGATTCGCTCGACCAGGTCGAGCTGGTGATGGCGTTCGAGACTGAGTTCAACATCGACATTCCGGACGAGGAAGCGGAGAAGATCAAGACGGTCGGCGACGCGGTCAAGCGCATCGACGAGACCAACGCCGGCTCCGCAACCACCTAGAAAGCGGAATCGAAAGAACCATTGTTCGATCAACTCAGTGAACGCCTGGGCGCGATCTTCGACCGCTTGAGCGGTCGAGGCCGGGTAAGCGAAGGCGAGGTCAACGAGGCGCTGCGCGAAATTCGCGTGGCGCTGCTCGAAGCCGACGTCTCCCTCAGCGCGGCGAAGGCATTCGTCGCGCGGATCAAGGAGCGCGCGACCGGTGCGAACGTTCTCGAATCGCTGACGCCGGCGCAGACGATTCTCAAGATCGTCCACGACGAGCTCGTCGCTCTGCTCGGGCCCGGTCAGGCTCGGCTGCAGTTTGCCGACGCCCCGCCATCGATCATCATGCTCGTCGGCTTGCAAGGATCCGGCAAGACGACGCAAGCCGGCAAACTTGCGCTGCGCCTCAAAGAGCAAGGACGGCGCTCGCTGCTCGTCGCCGCCGACGTCTACCGACCCGCGGCGATCGAGCAGCTTCAGACCCTCGGCAAACAGGTCGACCTTCCCGTCTTCCAAGCCGGTACGAGCGACCCAGTGCGCATCGTTCGCGACGGCATCGCCGAGGCGAAGCGTCTCGGGCTTTCAACGGTAATCGTCGATACCGCGGGCCGCTTGCAGATCGACGAAGCGCTGATGGACGAGCTGGCTCGTATCAAGTCGATCGCCAAGCCTCACGAGATACTGCTCGTGGCCGACGCGATGACCGGGCAAGAAGCGACCAACGTGGCCAAGGGTTTCCACGATCGGCTGGCCATCACCGGCGTTATTCTAACGAAGATGGACGGCGACACGCGTGGCGGAGCGGCGCTCTCGATTCACAGCGTCACCGGTGCGCCGATCAAATTCGTTGGTGTCGGCGAAAAACTCTCAGCCATCGAGCCGTTCTATCCGGAACGCCTCGCTTCGCGCATTCTCGGCATGGGCGATGCGCTCACGCTGATTGAAAAGACGCAGGGTCTTTACTCAGAGGAACAGGCCAAGAAGCTCGAAGAGAAGCTGCTCAAGCAGAGCTTCACGCTCGACGATTTTCTGGAACAGATGCGCCAAGTGCGCAAAATCGGCTCGATGAACGACCTGCTCAAGATGGTCCCGGGCCTCTCCAAGGCGCTGCCGAAGAACTTCGAGATTCCCGAGCGCGAATTTAACAAAGTCGAAGCGATCATCTCGTCGATGACGCGGGGCGAACGCCGCAATCCGGAGATACTCAACGGCTCGCGGCGCAAGCGCATCGCATTCGGCTCGGGAACGCAGGTCTCCGACGTGAATCGGCTGGTCAAGCAGTTCGATCAGGTCAGCACAATGATGAAACAACTGGGCGGGAAGAAGCGACGTGGGCTTTCCCCGATGCGAGCACGTTAAACGAAAGCGAAAGAGCAAGGAACATGGTTAAAATCCGATTGCGCCGGATGGGCGCGAAGAAGCAGCCGACATATCGATTCGTAGTCGCCGACGCACGCGCGCCGCGCGATGGCCGCTTCATCGAAATTTTGGGACATTACAACCCGCGCAGCGAGCCGAAGACCGTCGTGGTCGACGAAGTGAAGGCGCGCGAATGGCTGGCCAAGGGCGCTCAGCCCTCCGATACCGTCCGGCGTCTCTTCGCCGAGAAGGGCCTCGTCGAGCGCGGTCCGATTCCGACGACGAAGCGCAAGCCCAAGAGCGCCGAGGGTGGCTCGTAGTGAGCTCCTTCGATGACGAATTCGGCCTCTTTAGCGAGACCGTCGTCGACGAGGTCGAGCGCGAAGCCCCGGCCCCGCGTCGCGAACCCCCGGCCCCGCGTCGCGAACCCGCCGCGGCGCCGGCCGCGCCCCAGGCGCCGCGCGCGCCTCGCAGGCCGCCGCGGCGCGAGGAGAGACCGAGCTCCCCATCGCGCGACCCGTGGGCTGGTTATCGGCGCGCAACCGAACTCTTAGGTTTTCTCGCGCGCAAGCTCGTGCAGAAGCCCGACGGCGTCAGCGTCGAGCTCTTCATCGACGAAGAGTCGCAGCCGGTCATCGAGCTGGTCGTCGATCCCGACGATCTCGGAAAGGTTATCGGCCGCAGCGGACGCGTTGCCCAGGCGCTGCGCACGATCGTGCGCGCGACCGCGGAAGGGCGCGTCGCGGTCGACATTCTCGACAGCGAAGAAGCGGCGAGCGACGGCGAGGATGACGCCGGCAGCGAATGAGCTGCCGGTAGGGCGGCTCGCCGGAGCTTTCGGCGTCCACGGAGAGTTAAAGTGCGACCCGACGAGTGTGGGTCGCACGCTCTTTTATGCCGGCGTTGAGCTGCGCTGTCAGAGCGGCGATCGTTCGTCGACGATCCACGTGACGGCTGTGCGCGGCCATAAGAATCGGCTCTTAATCCGCATCGAGGGCGTTGACGACGCCGATTCTGCTGCGCAATATACCGGCGCAACGCTCTTTGCCCCGCGCGAACGCCTCGAGCTGGCGATGGGTGAGTATCTCGACGACGATCTTGTAGGATGTGGGGTCGTTGGCGAAGATGGGGCCGCGTACGGCACCGTCGAGCGCGTCGAGCACTATCCAGCCAGCGACATGCTGATCGTCGGTGGACGCATGGTTCCGATGGTCGAGGCAATCGTCAGAGATATCGATCTGACGCAGCGGCGGATCACGATCGCTCCGCCCGCCGGGTTGATGGAGTAAGGGCGCTAGCTGTTGTCGGGGTGAGCGGTCGCGTAGGCTGCAACCGCGGCATCGATCGCCGCCTTCGCCGAGTTGCCTTTGCCGACTTCGTTTTCGAGCGTGACGCCATAGCAGGTGTAGACCTGTAGGTTAAAGGTCGCCTGCACGTGGCCGTGCTTATCGGTCGTCTCCTGCAACGTGCCGGTCGCGATCGTGTTGTTCCGGTCGGAGCCGCAGATCGTGTCGCTCGCCTGCGCGACGCTGGTCGTCACAGCGGTGAGCTGCGTCGCGTAACGCTGGTTCATCGCAAAGAAGAGCTCGTGTAGTGCATTGGTCAGCTCTGCCGGCGCCACCGCGCCCGATGCCGTGAGGGGTGCGACGATCACGCCGCGCGACGGCTTCACTGCGGGCGTGGGCGACGGTCGCGGCCCGCCGCTGCGGTGCTTGAAGACCGAATCGACGATGTTGCCGATTCCCTTTACGTTGACTTGCGCGCCGTTGGTCGAGGTAGGAGCGGGGGTGCTCGCGGGCTGCGTCGCAACGTTCTGCGTTCCCCGTCCGACAAAGTTGAGGATCTGCGCGCGCGCGAGCAGCGACTGCGAGGCGACGTCGGCGACGCTGGAGACTTGCGCGGTCTGCGAGAAGAGAATAACCCCGCTATCGACGCTAACGACTTGCTCGACAACGGCGGCACTGTCGCCGATCGGTGTCACGTATCCGCTGATATAAAAGTCGGCCTTTCCGGATCGAGCGTTGCTGAGAAAGTCGGCACGCGCTACGCCTTGCGGAACGGGAAGCACGGAGATCTGGCCGGCCGCGACCATCTCTTGAGCGAGAATCTCAGCGATCGCCGTGCCGATCTTTGGATTGGCGCCGGTCTGCACCTCGAATGGATAGACCAGTACGGTCGGGAGCTGGTCGAGCGAGGGCGGGGTCGTTGCGGGCGGGCTGGGCACGGGGCCGGGCGGGGCCGGCGGCGCCGCGACCGCCGGCGTTGCCGAAGTTAGCGAGGAACAGAGCAAGAGCAGCCCGAGTAGGCCGCGCAGCAAAAACCTTTCAACCATCAGCGGGCGAAGTTTCGCGAAGGGTCCCCGGATATCCGGTCGGCCATGCAAGACTATATTCGGCGCCGAAGAGAAAGATCGATCCGATGAAATAGAACCAGAGAAGCAGGACAAGCGGCGCCGAGAGCGCGCCGTAGACATACGCGAAGTTCACGTGCGTGACGTATTGCGCGAAGCCATACTGCATGACCGGCCATGCGAGCGCTACTACTGCAGCCCCGCGGAGCGCGAAGGCCCACGTCACGGCACGGTTGGGCAGCCAGCGATAGAGCACGACCGCAACGATAAAAACCAGCGCGATCGAGAGCAGATAGCCCGCGATGTGCGTGAAGCGCCGCGGGTCGTGCAGCCCGGTAACGTGGATCGTGATCGAGAGAATTACCGGCAATCCGATCGCGACGATCAAGAGGATGCCCGTTACGGGGAGCATGACGACCGAGAGCAACAGGTTGTGAACGAGCGGTCGCCCTTTGGGGACGTTCAGCGCGCGATCGAGCGCGTACGCCAGACCCATAAAGAGATTCTTGCCCGACCATAAGAGAAAGAAGACGGCGATCAGGCTGGAGATGCCGCGCCCGTAGATGTACGTTTCGAGGTTCTCAACGATGTAATCGTGCAGCGCAGGCGCGAGCGTGTCGAAGAAGGCGAGGGTGCGCGGCTGCGCGTCGGGGATGATCAAAGTCGCGGCACTAAAAGCGAGGATGGTCAGCGGGAAGAGCGCGAAGAGCGCGTTAAAGGCGATCGATTGCGCGTGGAACGCGCAGCCGTCGCGACCGAAGCGTATAATCGCTTCGCGAAGCGCGGAGATGACTCGCTGCATCTCAGGCGGTATATCGGTGCAACGTGCCGCTATTCCCACCGGGAACTCCGGTAACCGTATCGGTCAATGGCCGCCCTCTCGCTGCCTACGCGCGCGCGTACGCGAGCGGCGGCCGCATCTTTGCTCCGGTAAGCCCCCTGCTCACCCAGCTGGCCGATCGGGTGTGGCTGGAGGGCAAGACGCTCGTGATCGAGCGTGCCGGACGCCGGGTGCGCGTGCAACTCGCCTCAGTCTCTTCGGGCGATTTCGACGCGCTCTACGTCGCCGCAGGCCCGGTGCTGCGCGCGCTCGGCGCGACCGTGCTCTACGAGGCGGCCGCCCGCCGTCTCGACGTGCGCCTGCCGGCGCACGCGGCGCTCTCCTCGCCGACGCCGTTCAATCCGGCGGCCCCGGCGATCGCGCCGAACCCGGTCTTCACGCCGTCTCCGGCTCCGACGCCGCGTCCAGTGTGGACTGGGTCGCCCCTGCCGCGGCGCACCCCGCTGCCTCAGCCTCCCGGAACGAGCACCACTTTGCCCGGGGCGCCGCCTTCGACGCGCTCGTAAGCCTCGCGGGCTGCAGAGAGCGGAAAGCTGGCAGCGATCTTCGGCGCGCGCACCGCGCCGGATTCGAAGAGCAGCGCGAGCGGCTCGTAGATACCGGCGATCTGGTCGAGACCGAGCGCGGCCGTATCGAGGCCATAGAGCGTCAGGCGCCGCCGGTAAAATTCGAAGAGGTTCAGCTCCACATCGCGTCCGGCGCGTGCGGAGAATATTACCATCCGTCCGCCTTTTGCCAGCGACTGGAAGAGCTGTGCGAAGATCGGCGCACCGACGGCGTTGAGCGCGACGTCTGCACCGCGCCCATCGGTGGCCTCGCGAACAGCGCCCGGCACGTCGTCGCGGTCGGAGCGCACGATCGCCTCGAGCTCGATGCCCTCGAGCGGACTGAGGTCGTCGGCAGCGAGCACGACCCCGATCGCGCGTCCGCCAAGCGCCGCGACGAGTTGGACCGCGGCCGAGCCGACCGCGCCGGCTGCACCTGAGACGAGGACCCACTCGCCGGGTCTCAAGGCTGCAAGGTCAACGAGCGCACTCCATGCCGTCACGAACGGCACACCCGCGGCGGCCGCCTCTTCCGCGCTTAGACGCGCGGGCCGGCGAATAACGGCGTTGGCGGGGAGAACCAGATGCTCGGCGTGCGCGCCGTCGCGCGTCATCCCGAGCACGCCTCCGCCCGAGCCCCAGACGGGCGTTCCGACGAGTGCGGCCGGGCCCTCCGTGACGGTTCCCGCGAAGTCGCGTCCCAAAATTCGCGGAAGCGTTACGTGCGCAAAGCGGCCGAGTGCAACTCCGGCATCGCTCGGATTGACGCCGGCCGCTTCGACGCGAATGCGAACCTCGCCGTCCACAAGCGGCGTGTCGGCAACGTCGCGGATTTGCAGCTCGTCGAGCGGCCCAAAGCGATCGATCTGGAGCGCCTTCATGCCGCCTGCTTCGGAATCCGCGCGCTGACGACTGGAACCATCCAGACCGCGTAACCCAATGGATCGCGCACGTTCGCGATCATCTGATTGAAATACTCGATTGCCGTATTCGCGCTGATTGGAGTCGACTCGGCGATCGGCTCGGCATAGCCGTCGCGCCAGGCTTCGAGAATCGTTGCGAATGTCTCGCGCGGCACGCGGATGGTATCGACCACGACGTAATCCACGGTGATCTCTTCGAGTCCGAGCGACGCCAGGAGCCGATAGGCGTGACGCCCGATGAAGAGATCGATGCCTGACGCGCGGCTCATCGCGGCCGGAACCTCGTGCCAGAAATCCCGCGGATCGAGGGCTCCGCGCGCGAAGTGAAGCATCCCGTAATCCTCGGGAATCAAGTGTAAGTAACCGCCCGGGCGCGTTACGCGGACGAGTTCGGCGAGGACCCGGTCGGCGTGCGGAATTGAATGAAGGACGTGGCGGCAGACGGTCAGATCGAAGGTGTCGTCGCCGGAACGCAGCTCGTAGATACTCTGATGCTCGAAGGTCACGCGCGGCGCGAGATCGCGATGGCGGGTTCGTGCTCGCAGGAGATGATCGTCGAGAATGTCGACGGCCAGCACGTGCGCCGCAGGAAAGAGCCCGGCGATCCGGGCCGCGCCTTCGCCGGTTCCGCATCCGGCATCTAAAATCGACGGCTCGGCCGGCAACGAGTAGCGCAGAAGAAGCGCGGATTCTTGCGGCCAGATGGAGCGGGCCTGCGCGTCGAGGTTGCGAACCATCGACTCGTCGGCCATCTGCTTGCCTTGCGGGTTGAGATCCACCGCGCTCCTAGCGTTGCGCTACGGCGGCGAGATCGAGATCGCCGAGACCTCGCGCCGATGCGTTTCTCAGCAGCGCTTCGACCGCGTCGAGGACCGGCAGGCGCTCGTGGTGCGCGGCGCCCTGCATGAGCGTCGCATCCTTGAGCGCCATGTCGATGGTCCACACCGGATCGTAATCGCCGCTGACCATCCGTTTGCCCCGCCCGCCGACCTGCCCGGCGGGATCGTAGAAGTCGAAGAGCGCGTATCCCTCAGCGCGCGAAAGCCCTTGCATCTCGGCGATCCGCAGCGCGTCGTTGATCCCGCCGACCACCGCGAAGATCATCGCGTTTCCCATCAGTTTGTAAATCGCAGCGGCATCGGGACGCTCACCCAAATAGACCAGCTCGCTGCACATGCCTTCGAGTGCCGGTCGGACGCGGTCGATCAGTGCCGGGTCCCCGGAGACGAGCATGACGCCGGTTGATTTGAGCGCCATTGGCGGACCCATGAAGACCGGCGCGTGGAGAAACGAGTAGCCCGCATCGTGCAGTCGACGGGCGCGCTCGACGACGCTCTGCGGAAGGACCGTGGTGTGGTCGACGATCTGGCTCTCGTTCGCGATGCCCGGCAGCGCCGCTTCGAGGACGGCGTCGACGCTGTCGTCGTCGCGTAAACAAAGATGAACGCGCTGCGCGCCGCGTGCCGCTTCGGCGGGATCGCTGAAGGCCTGCGCGCCGGCGCTCTCCAATGCCTGCGCTTTGCGCGCCGTACGGCTCCAGACGCGAACGGCGATCCCCCGCGCGAGCATCGAGCGCACCATCGCCGAGCCGAGCATGCCCGCCCCGTAGAAGGCTACCGTTTCCATCGGCGCGTTCTAGGTAGCCGTTGTCGTCGAGGGCGCCGGACGGCGCACGACCAGGTTCAATCCGGCGACGATAACCGCGGCAGCGAGTGCGTACCAAATCTGCCGCGCATCGGTAAGGAAGTTCAGACGCAGCGCATAGTCGAGCGAGTAGGCGCCATTGCCGCCGAACGCGACCGCGAGCGCCGCCGCAATGTTGAGTGCGGGGAGCTCCCAGCCCCCGTTGCTCGTGAAGAAGCCCTTGTTATAGTGGACCGACCCGATCGCGACGAGCATCACCAGGACGATCAATACCGGGCCGAGAGCGCCGCCGAGGCCGAGGGCGGTGAGCAGGCCGCCGACCGTCTCGCCCATCCCGGCCATGAACGCGAAGGCTTTGCCAGGCCGGAACCCAAGGTTTTCGAAGAAGCCGCCGGTCCCCGCCAGGCCGTACCCCCCGAACCAGCCGAAGAGTTTTTGTGCGCCGTGGGCGGCCAAGCCCAGCCCGAGGATCAAGCGTACGATCAAGAATGCAGTGCTCATTACCTGGACGACTCCTTATCTTGCATTAGCAACCTATTTATAGTAAGCTAATCGAGAGCGTAGCGCTCTCACGATAATATGTCAAGCAACCGAACAATTACTAACGGGAAAGCGGACCTCTGCCCGCGCTTCCATCGGGCTGTCGAGCTGATCGGCCGGCGCTGGACCGGTGCGATCATTCGTATGCTCTTACCCGGACCGCGCCGCTTCAATGAGTTGCTCGCTGCGATTCCGGGGCTCTCCGATCGTCTGCTCACCGAGCGCCTGCGCGAACTCGAGGCTGCGGGAATCATCGCGCGCGAGGTGAGGCCCGAATCTCCGGTGCAGGTCGTGTACGAGGTCACACCGCAGGGGCGCGAACTGCAAGAGCCGCTCGACGCGATCGGAAGATGGGCGGAACGCTGGATCGACGTTCCTTAGCAATTACTCTTTGGTGACCAAGTCCCCAGCGAGGACGAACTCGATTCCCGCCGCGCGTAAGCGGGGAATCATCGCTTGCACGGCAGCCAGCGTCGAGGGACGCGGATGGCCGATGGCGATCGCGCTGCCGTTGCGGCGCGCGATTTCGGCGGCTTGCATGAGCTGCGCCTCCGTGTAGGCAATGTCGGCGCGATTGTCGAGAAAGACGTCGCGCGCCGCGGTGGGGACGCCGAGGTGTTCCGCCGTTTGCTCGCCGATCGATGCCGCGTTCGTGCGCGAGTCGATGAAGAAGAGGCCTGGGTGCTGTGCGATCACGGCGATGACGTCGCGCATCACGCGCTCGTCGGCCGAGGCTTTGCTGCCCTCGTGGTTGTTGACGCCGCTCGCCGCCGGGATCTGCGCGAGGTCGGATTCGACCTGCGCGGTGATCTGCGGATCGGTCATCTCGGTCGTCACCTTTCCGCGTCCGGGGTTGAGCCCCGAGAGCGTCTCCATCGGCAGATGAAGCATGACGCCCTTGCCGGCGTCGGAGGCCTCGCGCGCAATCTCGCCGGTGTATGGGACGTCGGGTAATACTGAGAGCGTCAATGGGATGCCCAGGGCGATGAAGCCGCGCTCGGTAGAGATCCACTGGCCACAATCGTCGACGATCAGCGCGAGTTTGACCGCATTGGGATTGGGCGTCTCTGTGGGCGGCGGCGATGCCTGCGGGCTGGCTGGAGCTTCGGTCGCCTCGCTCTCCGCAGGCGGCGACGCCGACATCTCGAAAGCCGGGGTGGGCGCGACAAGCGGTGAGGCAGCCGGGTAGCGACGGCTCGCTAGGCGACGGCACTGCGCTCGAAGCCGTGACCGCGGCGACGCGCCGCGCAGGCCGGTAGACGCGCGGGCGCATTAGCAACCATCCTGCGCCAATGGCGAAGACGACGAGCAAAACGAGCGCGATCGTCGCTCGATTATCGGAGTGGGGGCGCCGCGAAGACTTCCTAGGCACCGGTGCGGTGATTCGTCAATCCAGGATATCGCCCTCGTGGAGATGTAGCAATGCGCCCTATGCAATTAGACGGGCGAACGTTTTTAGTTACCGGCGGCAGTTCGGGTCTCGGCGCGGCCTGCGTCAACGAATTTGCGCGAGGCGGAGCAAACCTCCTGATATGCGACGTAAGCGAGCTCGGAGCGGAGCTTGCGCGCGAACTCGGGGCGACGGTCCACTTCGAGAAGACCGACGTGACCGATGCCGCGCAAGTCCAGCGGGCGGTCGATACGGCAGTGGAGCGCTTCGGCGGCCTGCACGGGGCGATCAACTGTGCCGGGATCGCGACCGCGGAGCGCGTGATCGGTCGCAGCGGACCGCTGCCTCTCGACCATTTTACCAAAGTGATCACGGTCAATCTGATCGGCACGTTTAATGTGACGCGACTCGCGGCGGCCAAGATGCTCGAACGCACCGTCGAGCCGGGCGAGGATCGTGGCGTTATCGTCTGCACGGCATCGGTTGCCGCTTTTGACGGTCAGATCGGCCAAGCAGCGTACTCGGCCAGCAAAGGAGGCGTCGCCGGCATGACGCTGCCGATCGCACGCGAGTTCGCGCAGCACCAGATTCGCGTCATGAGCATCGCCCCGGGAATTTTCGACACGCCGATGCTCGCCGGCTTACCCGAAGCAGCGCGTGAGTCGCTCGGAAAACAGGTTCCATTTCCATCGCGCTTGGGCAGGCCGGCGGAGTATGCGGCGCTCGCTCGCCACATCGTCGAGAATCAGATGCTCAACGGCGAAGTGATCCGTCTGGACGGCGCGATTCGCATGGCTCCGCGCTGAACGAGTCAAATACTGCGGGTGTGAAACAACTGCTCATCGGCGCGGTTGTCGCGCTCGGTATTCTTCTCGTTGCTGAACCGTCGCACGCAGGCGGTGCGACCCCGACCGCGACCCCGATTCCGTTGCCCTCGCCCGACCGGTTGCTCTACTTGATCCGGCGGCAGTTTCGCTCGCACCGTCCGCCGCCACCGTACGTCACCTACACGTTGATTCGCAAGCAGACGCTCGACGACGGCTATCCCGATCTGCTGAACAGTTACACCTACCACATCTGGGCTCGTACCACCGATCGAGCCGCACTGGGACGGCGCGTCTATCGCGGGTCGTCACGCGGAACGCTTGAGTTCTTACGACCGTCGTTTAACGAACCGTGGGATCCGGGGCCGCCGACCGCCGACCTGTTCGAGTCGGCGCCGATACGCCCACATACAAGTCCGCGCGATTTCGTGCCGACGCCCGAGCCGACCGGAAGCCTTCCGCCGATTATCGCCAGCGTTACGGTGCTCGGCGAGTTCGACTACCGCGTTACCCGAATCGCCAACGAAGGAAATCAGACCCACGTGAGTCTGATGCCGAGGCGCGATCCCGATCGCAACCGCCTGCGCGAAATCTACGTCGACGCGAAGACGCTCGAGCTCCAAGAGGTCGTCGCAACCGACAAGCTCTATGAAGAGGACAGCGGGCACCACGTCTACCCGATGCTTTTCACGGTGACGCTCGCCTGGATGAACAATATGCCGATCGTCACCCACATCCACGGAACGCCGACCTACGAAGCCGACTCCGAGTACCTCGGGCGCGATGCCACGGTCGACTACGACTTCAACGACATTACGTTTCCGGCGTCGTTACCTTCATGGTATTTCGACCCGCGTGACTACGCGCAGAACGTCCCGAACGCGCCGCCGTAAGGCACTTTAGCTGCCGAACGGCGCGTTCGGCTTGACCAGAGACGGAAACTCTTGGCGGAGTTTCTTGAGCTTGGGCAGGTCGTTGAAGACGATGTACGGATTCTGCGGATTGTGTACCGCGAAGTCTTGGTGGTAGGCCTCGGCCGGATAGAAGCCCTGCATCGGCGCGACGACCGTCACGATCTTTGCGGGATAGACGTGCCGACTCTGGAGCTGTGCGATGTAGGCGAGTGACTCGCTGCGCTGCTGCGGCGTCGTGTAGAAGATTTCGGAACGATACTGGGAGCCGGTGTCGGGACCTTGGCGGTCGAGCTCGGTCGGGTCGTGGGCGACCAGAAAGTACACGTCGAGCAGCTGCTTGAACGAGATCTTCGTCGGGTCGTAGGTGATTTCGACCGACTCGGCGTGGCCGGTGCTCCCGGTGCTGACCGTTTCGTACTGCGCGGTATCGGCCTTACCGCCCGAGTATCCGGCGACGGCCTTGTCGACACCCTCGAGCGACTCGAAGACGAGCTGCATGCCCCAGAAGCAGCCGCCGGCGAGGACGACGCGCGCCGAAGGCGCGCCGGCTCGAGCCTGGATGCCGGCCGGGAGGCAGAACGCGAGGAGCAGCGCGAGAGCGGTTAGGGTCTTCATGTCACCTAGAACGTGCGAGGCGCGCGATTAGATTCCTAGTGCATGTGGGAGTCGAGCCACTCGAGCCAAAGGCGGGTAAGCGCCGCGGTCTGGACCGGGTCGGCCGGGCCGTGCGTTGAGGCGGGGAAGACGGCGAAGCGCACCGGCACGTTGTTGTCGTGCAAGGCGTGGTAGAGCGCATACGATTGAACGATCGGCACGACCGGATCGAGCGTCGTTCCCCAGATCAGCGTCGGCGTCGTGATCTGCGCGTAGTAGGTGATCGGAGAGTTATCCCGGTAGACGCGCTGCCCGCCGCCGGTGTACGGCGAAGCTCCCAGCGGGTAGCGGTCCTGCACGTTCGACGTCGAGAGATTGTACTCGTCGACCTCGCTGTTGACAGCGGCGCCGGATACGGCCGCACGCCAGTCGTGGTAGTGGCCGATCAGCCACGAGGTCAGCTCCCCGCCGTACGACCAGCCCGAGACGGCCACGCGCGAGCCATCGACTTCGGGGAGACGTTTGAGCGCGTCGAGGCCGGCCATGATATCGGCGCTCGGCCCGACAACCGTGTTATGCACGATCGCCGTCATATACGCGTTGCCGAGGTTATCGCTTCCGCGGTAGTTCGGTTGAAAGACGACGTAGCCATGCGAGGCGATCATCTGTGCCAGCGGCCATTGCTCCCACACGAAATCGCGCGCACTGGAGAGACCCGGTCCGCCGTGAATGAGCAGAACCGCCGGATACTTCACGCCGGGACGCGCGTTGGGCGGGTCCGTGACGACGCCGTCTTCCGCAAATCCATCGGGCCCGGTCCAAGTGAGCTCGCTCATCCTCCCTGCGGCAACATGTGTAAGAAAATCGTTGACGTGCGTGAGGCGCCGGGGGGCAGTCGAGTTCGCAGGCGAGATAGTAGAGCTCGCGAGCACTCGCCGGCGTCGTCGCAACAAAGGCGATCGATCCGTCGCGAGCGATCGCGGCGGCGACGCCCGCGTCGAACGTGCTGCTCGAGTACGGGATCGCAGACGACGTGAACGTCGCCAAGCGCAGGGGCTTGAGGTCACCGTTCCGTTCGGAGATCCAGGCGGCGGTCTGCGTCTGGTCGCTCGCGCAGAGCAGGAGCCCCCGGCCATCGGGAAACCAGAGCGAACCGGCGACGTTGCGGTCGAGCGCGGGGAAGAGCACCCGATCGTCGCCTTCGGCAAAGGTTCGGACGGTGTTCTCGGCGTTGAAATCGCCACCCCGGGGATACCAATAGGTGAGTTGCGAGCCGTCCGGTGAGTACTCGGGGCTCAATTCGAACTCGGCGTGACTGGTCAGTTTGCGAATCGCTCCGCCCGTTGCGGCGACTTGCCAGAGCGTCGAGCGCTCGTCTTCGCCGCTGAACGTGCTCTCGACGCGGGTAAAGGTAATCCGGCGACCGTCGGGCGTCCAAGCTATCTGGGGGGAGAAGATGCCGCCCGGATCGGTCGGCGCGATCGTCCACGAGCCGCTGGTGAGGCGTCGCGACGGGCCGCCGCTCGACGAAACCACCCAGAGATGATCGGGCGGCGTGAGCGAACTCGCGGTGTAGTCGTTATTCCCGGCAAAGAAGTACGGGGCGCGGCGATGGAGCGTCGGCCGCGACGTAGGCGATGTGCTTGCCGTCGGGGCTCCATTCGGCGTCGATGACGTCGCCGCCGGCGCGCGTGAGCGCCAGCGGCGCGCCGTTGATCGAACGGACGAAGAGTTGGAGCGGCGCGCCCTCGGCGGGGCGCGCCAGATAGGCAAGGCGCGAACCGTCGGGCGACCAGCGCGGCACCGAGACTTCCAACCCGCGCAGCAGCGTCCGGGTCGCCCCGGTGCGGGTATCGACCATCAGCAGCGCGTTCACGTAGCCCGGAGGCGAGAGGCGCTGGGTGATTGCGATGAGCGCGACGTACTTGCCATCGGGCGAGATCGCGGGTTCCTCAAGGTCGACGATCCGCGCCATGTCGCCGATCTGCAGGGGCGGCAGCGCTCGAGCCGGGGCCGCAACCCCAGCAAGCATCAGCGCGATCAGAAGAGTGCTGCGCATTTCTCCCTGGAATACTTTGAACGTGCACGACAGTTTCCATCCGCTCGTCGGCGAGTGGTTCGCGACCACGTTCGGCTCGACGACGCAGCCGCAGGCGCTCGGTTGGCCTGCTATCCGTCAAGGCGACGACGTCCTCATCGCGGCGCCGACGGGCTCGGGAAAGACGCTCGCGGCGTTCACGCTAGGCCTCGACGATCTCGTGCGCCGGGCCGTGGAGGGAAATCTTCCCGATCAGACGATGCTCGTCTACGTCTCGCCGCTCAAAGCGTTGACCAACGACGTGCGCGAGAATTTGGAGAAGCCGCTTGCGGCGATCGTCGAGCTCGCGCGTGAGCGTAACGTCGAGCTCGCTCCGATACGCACCGCGGTGCGCACCGGCGACACGACGCCGGCCGAGCGCCAGCGCATGCTCAGCAAACCGCCGCACGTCTTGGTCACGACGCCCGAGTCGCTCTTCATCCTGCTGACGGCCGAACGTTCGCGGCGGCTCTTCGCCAACGTTTCGACCGTAATCGTCGACGAGATTCACGCGATGGCCGGCAACAAGCGCGGATCGCACCTGGCTCTCACCCTGGCGCGTCTGGACGACCTGATCGCGCGTGAAGGCGGGGAGCGGCCGCAGCGCATCGGGCTCTCGGCAACGGTGCGCCCAATCGAGGACGTCGCGCGCTTCCTCGGAGCCGATACGAAGATCGTCGATATTGGGCACCGGCGCGAGATGTCGATCGCGATCGAAGTACCATCCGACGAGCTCGGTCCGGTAGCGAGTGCTGAGATGTGGGGCGAGATCTACGATCGCGTCGCCGAGCAGATACAAAACCATCGCACGACCTTGATCTTCGTCAGCACACGACGGATGAGCGAGCGCGTCGCCTTCGCGCTGAACGAGCGCCTGGGCGAGGGCTTCGTCATGCCGCACCACGGCAGCCTCGCACGCGAGACGCGCTTCGACGTCGAACATCGCCTGCGCAGCGGAGCGTTGCGCGCGGTGGTGGCGACGGCCTCGCTCGAACTGGGGATCGACATCGGATCGATCGACTTGGTCGTGCAGCTCGGATCGCCACGCATCATTGCCGTCGCGCTTCAGCGAATCGGGCGCTCGGGCCATTGGGTCGGGGCGATGCCGAAGGGCATCTTCTACGTGACGACGCGCGACGAGTTGCTCGAATGCGCCGCGCTTGTTCGGGCGATCCGTGCCGGGAGCCTAGACGCGCTGACGATCCCCTCGGCTCCGCTCGACATTCTGGCGCAGCAGATCGTCGCTGCCTGCGCGCAGCACGAGTGGGATGCAGATGCGCTCTACGAGACGGTGCGGCGAGCGCACTCGTATCACGCGCTGGAACGGCGCGACT
Organism: Vulcanimicrobiota bacterium; assembly: GCA_963739845.1. GTDB lineage: Bacteria > Vulcanimicrobiota > Vulcanimicrobiia > Vulcanimicrobiales > Vulcanimicrobiaceae > Cybelea. The sequence continues at coordinate 2,185,183 of CAVUBQ010000002.1, forward strand.
TCGACGACGTGGTCACGATGCTGGCCGACGGCGTGGCGACCTCGCGCGGGCGCAGCGGCACGTTCTTGCACTACGACCGCGTCAACGGCAAAATACGTCCGCGGCGCGGTGCGCGCCTCGCCGCGATCACGTGCGGCGGCGCGATTCCCGACACGGCCAACTACAACGTCGTCGTAGAGCCCGACGGCCACGTCATCGGGTCGCTCGATGAAGACTTTGCCATCGAGAGTATGGCCGGCGATATCTTCCTGCTCGGCACCAACTCGTGGCGAATCCGCCGCGTCGAGGCCGGCGTCGTTCGCGTCGAGGACGCTCACGGCGCGCCGCCTTCGATTCCATTCTGGAACGGCGAGGGGCTGGGGCGCACGATCGAGCTCTCGCGCGAGGTCGCAGAGGTTCGCACGGCGATCGACGAACGCGACGACGAGGTGGCGATCGCGTGGCTCGAAGCCGAGTGCAACCTCGATCGCGCCGGGTCGGAACAGGCCGTCGCCTACGTTCGCGCCGGGAAGAAGATTCTCGGCGTCGTCCCGACGCAGCGTACGATCGTCGCCGAGCGCTTCTTCGACGAAGGCGGCGGGATGCAGTTGATCCTGCACCTGCCCTTTGGCGCGCGCATCAACCGCGCCTGGGGGCTCGCGCTTCGGAAGAAGTTCTGCCGTTCGTTCAACCTGGAGCTGCAGGCTGCAGCGACCGACAACGGCGTCGTGCTCTCGCTTACCGACCAGCACGCCTTTCCGCTCGATGCCGTCTTCGAGTTCGTGAAATCGGCGAGCGTCGAGCAGACGCTGACGCAGGCGTTGCTTCCCGCGCCGATGTTTGCAGCGCGCTGGCGCTGGAACGCGGCACGTGCCCTAGCGATTCTGCGCTTCCGTGGTGGGCGAAGGGTTCCGCCCCAGCTGCTGCGTATGCGCGCCGACGACCTGCTCGCCTCAGTCTTTCCCGATCAGGCGGCGTGCCCGGAGAACCTCACTGGGCCGATCCGCATTCCCGATCACGTCTTGGTCCGCGAGACGATCGGCAACTGCCTGCACGAGGCGATGGATCTCGACGGTTTGGTCGACGTGCTGCGCGCGCTCGAAGGCGGCGAAGTGCAGACGGTCGCCGTGGATACGCCCGAGCCGTCGCCGTTCTGCCACGAAATCCTCAATGCCAATCCGTTCGCCTATCTCGACGACGCGCCGTTGGAGGAGCGACGAGCGCGCGCCGTCGCGCTGCGGCGTACGCTGCGCGACGACGTGGACGGAGCCGGCGTCCTCGATCCGGCGGCGATCGCCGAGGTTGCAGCCGAGTCGTGGCCGGTCGTGCGCGATGCCGACGAGCTTCACGACGCGCTCGCGACGTTGATCGTCGTCCCGCCGCAACCATTTGGCAGGAATGGTTCGACGAGCTCGTCGCGCAACGCCGTGCGATGACCGTCGCCATGCCGGACGGCGCGCAGGCATGGACCTGCGCGGAGCGGTTCGACCTTGCACTCGCCGCGTATGCGGTCGCACCGTCGGAGGCACGCGACGAAGCCTTCACCGAGATTCTGCGCGGCTGGCTCGAGTCGAGCGGCCCGATGAGCGTCGCGGGCATGGCCGAACGGTTGCGCGCGACCGAGGAGATGGTCGAAACGGCGCTGCTTCGACTCGAGACGCAAGGGCAGGTTTTGCGCGGACGTTTCACCGGATCGGCCGGCGAGGAGTGGTGTAACCGGCGCGTGCTGGCGCGCATCCATCGCATGACGATCGGCAAGCTGCGCCGCGAGATCGAGCCCGTGAGCTCGGCAACCTTCGTTGCCTTCCTGCAGCGTTGGCAGCACGTCGCTCCGCTGTCGCGGCTGCATGGAATTGACGGCACGCTGCAAGTGATTCGCCAGCTCGAAGGCTACGAAATTCCCGCAGTCGCCTGGGAGGCTAACGTTCTTGCCGACGCGCGTCGCTGGATATCGGCCCGAGTTCCTCGACCGGCTTTGCTACGCCGGCGACGTGATGTGGGGACGGCTCACGCCGCATCCGGCGCTCGAACCGCGAGACTCGGGCGAAACGACGCGAGTGCGGCCGACGCGGCTCGCACCGATCGCGCTCTTTCTACGTGCCAGCGCCGGCGAGCTGATCGTGCGGCGCGCAGCGCGACGTCGCCGCGCTGTCGCACGCGGCCCGCGAGATTCTCGAAGTGATCGAGGAGTTGCGCGCGCCGTTCTTCGCCGAGATCCAGCGGGCGACGAAACGTCTGCCCAGCGAGGTGGAGGAGGCGCTTTGGCAGCTGGTCGCCGCTGGTTTGGTGACCGCCGATGGTTTCGATGCGCTGCGTTCGCTCAGCGACGCGAAGCGGCGCTTGGGGGAGAAGGGGCTGCGCGCGCGCCCGCGCTCTTCCAGCGGACGGTGGACGCTGCTGACCGCGACGACCGAACGCATCGACCGCGAGCTCTTCGCGCGCCGGCTGCTCGGGCGCTGGGGCGTCGTCTTCCGCGACGTGATCGCGCGCGAGAGCCTCGCGCCGCCGTGGCGCGAGCTGCTCGTCGTGCTGCGCCGCATGGAGTCGCGCGGCGAGATTCGCGGTGGGCGATTCGTCGCCGGCTACGTCGGCGAGCAGTTCGCGCTGCCCGAAGCGCTCGATGCGCTGCGCGCGGTGCGCCGCATGGGCGAGCTCGCCGAGCCGGCCAACGTTAGCGCGTCCGATCCGCTGCAGCTCTCCGGCATCGTTCTGCCCGCGGCCTAGGCGAGAATCAGCACTGCGTGCCGGTCTGCTTTCCCGAGTAGATTTCGATAATGGCCTTCGCGGCGACCGGAACGCTCTGACCCTTCAAAAGCGTGCCGACGCCGCCGATGACGCCGCCGTATTTTCCTTTTGTCGCAACGGCGTAACACGGGCCGAAGTCGAGGTGGAAACCCGAGACCGTTGCCTGACCGTACGCGGTGTAGGGCTTACCCGCAACGATCTCCTTGCCGGTCAGACCGCCGCCGGCCTGTACGTTCGATCCAAAGGAGGTACCGCTCGCGATCGCGAGCTGCAGATAGAAGATCGCTTTACCGCTGCCGAGTTCAGGCTGATGGTTGTAGTTCTTCGTGCTGCCGATCAGCTTCAGTTTGACCGAAGGATTTGCGGGCGGGTACTTGATACCGCCACCGAATCCGCCAAAGGCCGGAATGCAGAACGATCCGCCGTTGGCCGAGAGTTTGACCGTAAGCGACGCATAGTTCTTGGTGGTCTTCTGTCCTTTGCATTTCGGCGGAGTAAGATCGGGAATGATGACGTTCGGCAAAGCGCCGGTGAGAGGCGCTGCGAGCGAAGTCGAAGGAAGCATCGCGCCGTGCTGCGCGCAGGCCGCAAGAACGGTGGCCGAAAACAGCGCGAGCGAGCTACGAAGATAGAAACGTAGACGCAACATTGCAGACCTCCTATAAGGATACTTCGAAGGTGTACGATAACCGGTCGACTGGCCCCTGGAGTTTGCAGTGAAAGCAGACTCGATTTGGATCGCGCTCTTGCTGCTCGGCGCCTATCACGGTGCGAACCCCGCAATGGGGTGGCTCTTTGCCGTCGCGCTCGGCTTTCAAGAACGCAAGACGATCGCGGTCCTACGTGCGATAGTCCCACTCACCATAGGCCATTTGGCCTCGGTGGCATCGGTCATTCTGCTCACCGCCGTCGCTGCGGTAGAACTGCCGCACGCGATCGTGCACCGTGTCGCCGCGGGCCTGCTGATTTCGTTCGGCATCTATCGCTTGGTTCGCGCGCGTCACCCCCGCTGGGTCGGGATGCGGGTCGGTTTCTGGGGTCTGTGCATTTGGAGTTTCTTGATGTCGACGGCGCACGGCGCGGGGTTGATGCTCGTGCCGTTCGTTACGTCCGCGCCGCCGGCGGCGATGGGCGCGATGCAGATGCCGTCGGGCGGCACGCTGCACGGCCCGTACGAGCTCGCGTGGCTGATGATCGGCGTTCACACGCTCGGCTATCTCGTCGTCACGACGGCGATCGCGCTGGTCGTCTACACGAGGCTGGGCGTCGGCTTCTTGCGCACCGCGTGGCTCAACGTGGACGTCGTGTGGGCCCTAGCCCTTCTGGTCGCGGGGGTGGTCGCGCTCCTTACGTAGAACGGCTTCGCCCCAGAGCATGACCCCTTCGTCCTACCGCGAGAAAGGTCGCGTTCATGCTTCTCAAGCCGGATCCTACGTTTTACGCATCAGCCAAAGATGCGATGAAAGCCCCTCCCGAGACGCTGGCATACGTCGCGCTGCTCAGCGCGTCGGGAAATGGCGTGCCCGATGCGCTCGCGGTGGTCGGTACCGACAGCACTTCGTCTAGCTACGCAACCGAACTCGGGCGCGTCGAGCTGCCCAACACCGGAGACGAGCTGCACCATTTCGGCTGGAACGCGTGCAGCGCCGCGCTCTGTCCGTTCGCTCCCCACCCGCACGTCGAACGACGATATCTTATCGTGCCCGGCCTGCGGTCGTCGCGCATCCACATCATCGATACCAAACCCGATCCCACGAAGCCGCGAATCGTGCGCGTGATCGAGCCGCAAGAGATCGCCGAAAAGACCGGCTACACGCGTCCGCACACCATCCACTGCGGCCCCGACGCAATTTACGTCAGCGCGCTCGGAAATGCCGATGGCGACGGGCCCGGGGGCGTCTTCATGATGGACTGCGACACGTTCGATATTATCGGGCCGTGGGAGGTCGATCGCGGACCGCAGTACTTTGCCTACGATTTTTGGTGGCACCTTACGCACGACGTCATGATCACCAGCGAGTGGGGAACGCCGAAGATGATCGAGGGCGGGCTCGATCCGAGCCTCCTGCTCGAAGGAAAGTACGGGCATCACCTCCACTTCTGGGATCTGCGCAAGCGCCGTCACGTGCAGAGCATCGATCTCGGCGCCGAACAGCAGATGGTGCTCGAGTTGCGCCCGTCGCACAACCCGGAGAATACCTACGGCTTCGCCGGCGTCGTCATCTCGCTGAAGGATCTCTCGAGCTCGATCTGGCTCTGGCATCGCGACAACGGCGAGTGGGCGGTGCGCAAGGTGATTGAGATTCCCGCGGAGCCGGCCGACCCGGCCGTGCTGCCCGATATGCTCAAAGGCTTCTCGGCCGTACCGCCGCTGCTCAGCGATATCGACCTCTCGCTCGACGATAAGTATCTGTACGCTTCGTGCTGGGGAACCGGCGAGATGCGTCAGTATGACGTCAGCGATCCGTTCAATCCGAAGCTCGTTGGATCGGTCCACATCGGTGGCATCGCACGACGGACGCCGCATCCGAAGGACGCGTCGAAAGCGCTCAACGGCGGACCACAGATGGTCGAGATCAGCCGTGACGGGCGCCGCGTCTACTTTACGAACTCGCTCTATCGCGCCTGGGACGATCAGTTCTATCCCGACGGCTTGAAGAGCTGGATGGTGAAGCTCGACGTGGCCGACGACGGTGCGATCGCCTTCGACCCGAAGTTCTTCATGGAGTTCGACAAGGATCATCGCGTCCATCAAGTCCGCCTGCAAGGCGGAGACGCGTCGTCCGACTCGTACTGCTACTCCTAAGCTCGCGCGGTAAGGATATCGTCTTGCTAGGGGCGAACACCCCTAGCAAGCACGATGAGCAGCCGTTTTTTAACATGGCTGCCTCTGGTCGTAGCGTTGACCTGGTCCATCGGCGCCCTACCTCAGGCAGGAGTAGCCTCTCAAGGAAAGACTCACGCACCGGCGTGCGCGCCCGCCTTTGGCGGGCGCGAGTTGATCAATCCGCCCGATGTCGACGTCTGGACGCTGCCGCTCAACGCCTCCGGCGAGCACGAGTTGATTCTAGCCGTTCATGGCGACGAAAATCGCTACTGCTATCGTTACGCGATCGACGGCGCCGTCCAAGATGTCGCGCCCACGATTCGCGTTCGCCGCGGCGAGCACTTTGCGGTTCGAATCGTCAACGACATCGTCGGACCGAGTCCCGGTGAAAAGGTTTCGTCGGCAGATATCCCGCCGTGCCGTCCGGCGGATATGCCGATGCGAGCCACGACTCACTACGTCGGGTATTTGAACCACACGATCGACGATCGGTACATGAAGGTCCCGCCGGTGGATACCAACCTGCACCTGCACGGCTTCGAGGGGCCGGCGTCGGAAGAGAACACCTTCCTCTCGACGCTGAGCACGCCGATGCATGCGTGCGAGTACCACGTCACGATCCCGCGAACGCAGCCGCCCGGCACGTACATGTATCACCCGCACTCGCACGGCGCGTCCGATTCCGAGGTCGCGCTCGGCCTCGACGGCGCGTGGATCGTGGAACCTGACCAGCCGCAGCTTCCGCGCTCGGCCGAGCACGTGCTCTTCCTCCGTTACCGGTTGCCGATCGCCTTCGACAACATGTACGCGCCCGACACGAATCCGTTCGTTCCGGTCGCCGCGGCTCGCGAGGCCGCGAGACCAGCCGCCTCACCGGTTCCGTACGATCCGTTCGATCCGCCGCCATGGCCGATGGTCTACCCGATGAAGCTCGGCGACGTCGCACTCGATCCAAGCGGTTGCAACGGGAGCAGCTCCGAACCATTCATGCAGGTCGATCAGGCGGAGGCGCCCGCGCTGCTGCGCCTTCCTGCCGGGTCGACGCAGCTGCTGAGGATCGTCGACGGGACTTCGGATTCGGCGGCTGCGCTGCAGCTGCGGGATTCGTCCGGCCGATCGCAGCCGCTGCGCGTCGTCGCGATCGACGGCGTGCCGGTCTCGGGCGACATGGATCACCCACTCTCGCACTACATCGCGATGAAGCGGGTGATGCTAAGCTCGATGTCGCGCGCCGACGTCTTGGTGACGATGCAGGCCGGCGAAACGCTAACCCTCTCGAAGGAGCATTACTGCCAGGGTAAGGACGGGTTCTACCAGTTACGCCACGATCTCGTGAATATCTCGGCCGGCGCCGGCCACCGAGGGGCAGAGCGCGACGTTTGAGTCGACGCCGGTCAACGTGACCGATACGCCGGCGGCGAAGCTCGTCGCCTACGCGCGCGCCAATCCCCAACTGGTGCGCAAGCGTGCGCTGACGTTTACCGAGTACGTTTTTCCCAAACGCGGGAAGACGCCCGGTCACGAGGGCTACTATATCACCGATACGACGAACGCAAGCTTCCAAGAGCATCCATTCTGGCCGGTCTTTGCCGCCGGGGCGACAGTGCCGGCGAATCCCGACGTCGTCGTCAAGAAGGGTACGATCGAAGAGTGGTACCTGATCAACACCACGATGGAGTCGCACGAGTTCCATATCCATCAAATGGCGTTCGTACAGGAGAAGAGCTCGGCCGGAATCCCGCTGACGACCGACACCGTGTTCGTCCCAGTCGGCACGCCGTTGCCGAACAAGCGCGATCCAAACTATCCGTTGGTCAAGCCGAGCATCACCAAGATCCTGCTCGATTTTCGCCACGTGCCGCGCGGCACGTTCGTCTTCCACTGCCACATGCTCTTCCATGAGGACCACGGCATGATGGCGATCGTCAAAGTGGAGTAGCGGCGGCTCATCGCTAAACACGAGATCGTAAATCATCGGGCGATGGCTCTAAACTGCATGCTGTATCGTGCGAATCGGTTGGCGCCGCTGGCCCTAAATTTGCACGAGTTTTGCACCCGTTTGGGCTCGAGGCTAGGACCGCTTTTGACGGAATATGCGCTGCATTATCCAAATACAAACGTGCACTTCTACTCCGAGTGTGACCGATTCTGCCAATTCGTTTACAGCAAGGTTCGTGAAGGCTACTACCTGGACAAAGAAACGAAAGCAATTCTCGGCCAAGAGCACGAAAAAATCAAGCTTGGCCTAGAAGCGAGCACAACGGTACTCTAGATAGTTGCGTTTATGAGCTGGGCGTGCCCGCGGTGCAAGCGGGTCTTTCGGCCGGGTTAACCAACGCCACGCATGCGGCACCGGCGACGCTTCTACGCTGCTCAAAGACCGGCCGCCGGCGCTGGCGGCGCTCTACCGGAGACTCGAGAGCACCGTCCGCGGCTTTGGCGAGGTCGAGGTCGTCACGCGTGAACGCTACGCACTCTTCCGCACGACGCGAATCTTTGCCGACCTCACCGTGACGCGCGACGCGCTGCGCGTCGTCGTTCACCTCGGGCGTAAGGGTAAGCGCGCCGTTTTTCGTCAAGGCCGGCCCGAGCGGCAAACGCGTCTCACACGTCGCCTTCGTCCGAACTCTAGCCGAGCTGCGGGCGCTCGTGCCGTTCTTGCGCGAAGCGCACGAGCTTGCCGCGTAGCGATGCCCGAGCAGCCTACTGCCGGGCCATTGCGATCCTGAACTTGTCCTCGCTGGTCACCAGATGGTTATGGTCGTCGTTGCCGATGTCGAGTCGGACCCAGGCGATCTTGCCGTTAAAGGCGTTCCCGGTCGGGCCGTAATCCGGCGAGGCCGGAGATCCGGAATCGGCGCCGACATCGCAGGCTTCGTCGGCGGAGTAGCCCATCGGCTCGGTTTGCTCGACGCGGCCTTTCCCGACTTCCTTGCCGTCGTAGTAGAGCGTCACGTTGCCGCCTTTGGCAAGGCCGCCGCCGTCGTAGGCGAACTCCATGCGAACTTGATGCGTGCCCGGTGGAATCGGCTCGTTCGCCTCGGCAAAGTAGTACTCGATCCCAAAGAAGTTGTAGCAGTACTTGAGCTTTCCGCCCTTGACGTAGAGCGTCCATCCTCCGACGAAGCCACCCTGCGTAACGATGACGCCTTTGGCTCCGCCCTCGGGAACGGTAATCTCGGCGGTGACGGAGTGCGATTTGTTCTTGAGGGTGAGGATGCAGCCTTCGGCGACGCGCATACCGGTAAAGAGCGTCTGCGACGTTCCGGTGACCAACTGGGGGCGTCCGGCCAGGTCGGGGTTGATGCGCTCGAAACTACGATCGTCTAACGGGACGACGTTGTACTTAACGGCCTCGATCAGCCACAAGCGTTGCATCTCGGCGAGCTTATCGGCGTGGTCCGCGACGACGTTGCGCGCCTGCGTCCAGTCGTCGGGCGCGTAGAGTTCCCAGACGTCGTCATCGAACGGAGGCGGCTGATCCGTCGTCCACGGCGTGCGATGCTTGGTTACCGCAGTCCATCCTTGATGGTACAACCCGCGATTGCCGAACATCTCGAAGTATTGAATCGGATGGTTCTCCTCCGCCTTTGCGTTGTCGAATGTCGGTGCCATGCTCGCACCTTCAAACGGCGCCTGAGCGATGCCGTTCACCGTCGCGGGCTCGGGCAGACCGGTTACGCCGAGGATCGTCTTGGCGACGTCGATAACGTGGTGGAACTGATTGCGCAACTCTCCCTTGGCCTTGATCCCGCTTGGCCAGTGAACGATCGTGCCATTGCGCGTCCCGCCCCAATGCGAAGCGATCTGCTTGGTCCACTGATACGGCGTGCAGAGCGCGTGCGCCCAACCGACGGCATAATGGTTGTATGCCTTGGGCGTTCCGAAGTCGTCGATCTTGCTCAGCAAGAATTCGGTCGTCTCGATTCCGGGCATGCCGTTGAGCGTCGTCATCTCGTTGAAGCAGCCCTTGAGCGTGCCTTCAGCTGAGGCGCCATTGTCGCCGATGATGTAGTAGACGAGCGTATCATCCAGAACGCCGAGGTCATCGAGGGAGTCGATCAGGCGCCCGACGTGATGGTCGGTCTGCTCGAGGAAGCCGGCATAGATTTCCATCTGGCGCGACAGCACCGGCTTCAGCTCCGCCGGCATTTCGTCCCAGGCCGGAATCTCGGCGTGACGTTTCGTCAACTCCGCGTCTTGGGGAATCACGCCGAGTTGCTTCTGGCGCGCGAACGTGCGCTCGCGCAGCTTGTCCCAGCCGTCGTCGAACTTTCCTTTGTATTTGTCGGACCATTCCTTGGGGACGTGATGCGGTGCGTGCGTGGCACCGGGAGCGAAATAGGCGAAGAACGGCTTGTCGGGCATCAGCGCCTTCTGCTGGCGAATCCAGGTGATCGCGCGATCGGCGAGATCCTCGGTAAGCGTGTAACCCTCTTCCGGCGTCCTCGGTGGATCGACGGCCTGCGTGCCCTCGTAGAGGCCGGGATAGTATTGATTCGCCTCGCCGCCGACGAATCCGTAGAAATATTCGAAGCCCGACCCGGTGGGCCATTGATGGAACGGCCCAACCGGCGATACTTCCCACGCCGGCACCTCATGGCACTTGCCGAACTGCGCGGTCGAGTAGCCGTTGAGCTTCAGGATTTCCGCAAGCGGTGCTTTATTCTTCGGCCGTATACTGTTGTTGCCGGGCGCCGAGGTCGCCATCTCGGTGATTGCACCCATCCCGACCGAATGGTGATTGCGGCCGGTTAGCAACGCCGCGCGCGTCGGCGAGCAGAGCGCGGTCGTGTGGAAGCGGGTATACTTCAAGCCGCCTTTCGCTAGCTTCTCCGCGTTAGGCGCGTTGCAGGGCCCGCCATATGCCGACGATGCACCGAATCCGGCGTCGTCGATCAGAACGATGAGCACGTTCGGCGCGCCGGCCGGCGGGCGCAGCGGCTTAATCGGCGGGTACTTGGTTGCGGGTCCTTTGCGTCGTACGTGGTAAGGCCGACGAATTGCTGGTCGGGAATAGGCAGCGCGTCGCGCTTGATGCCGTCGCGGTTGTCACTCATGATCACTGGCGTTCGTCTCTTGCGGGAACGCTACCTATCGAACTCATCAGACGCTCGTCCGCTCGCGTTCGCAGGCCGATGTTTTACCGCTTCGGGGGTTCCATCGTAAGCAAGTAGTAAGCAAAGATGCCGCCGCCGATCACCATAAGGGCGAGCGTGTCGAGCAAGAAATGCGTCGTCAGATGACCGACGATCCAGCTTTGAATCGTAACCGCGGCGTCGCAGAGAATCGTGATGCGCCGCGATAACCAGGGCTAGATACGTTAGCCAGCGGCGAATCGGCGAGTAGTAGAGGTCGGGGCGGCGCGCCAATTCGCGCGCGATCGTCGCGTGCACGAAAGCGAAGATCGGAAAGGCCACAACGATCACCGCGACCTGCCACGCGATGTCCTCGCGCAGCGACGGGCTTTGGTAGGCGAGCGGATCGGGGAACCAGCGCCGAACGAGATCGTCCCAGATCTGCCAGAGAGCGACGGTCCAGAACCCAAGCGTGATGAAGTTGAGCAAGTAGAAGAAAGCGTCGCGAGCCGCACCGGATGACTGCGCCTTGATCGGAACGGCAACGCCTAGCGCGCTCGTATAGTAATCGGAAAGGGCGCGGTAGATTCGGCGTTCGGACCATCCGCTCTGCCGAAGGATGCCGACCAGCGAATCGTCAGGGACGCCGCGATCCTTCGCCTGGCTTACGAAGCTTAGAAGTGAATCGTCTGCCACCGAACCAGAGTAGAGGAAAGCATGCGCAATAGCCTCCTCCTGCTCGGCCTAGGTCTGGTGCTGCTGGCGGTGGGGCTGTCGATCTGGGCGTACCCGCTCTTGCCCGACCGCGTGCCGACGAGTTGGGACCTCGCGGGTCACGTCAGTGCGTACTCGTCGCGGCTCTCCGCGGTCGTTCTCCTTCCGGCGATCGCGGCGTTCACGTGGATCTTGGCGATCGTTCTACCCGCGATCTCGCCGCGCGGCTTCCGCTTCGAGGCCTCGGCAGACGCGTATTACGAGGCGTTGGCCGCTGTGCTTGGCGTGTTGGTCGCTATGCACTTCGTGCTACTGCGGGCCGAGATTGCCGGCACCGCGCCCTCGACCACGGTAATCGTCGGGCTGATCGGGCTGCTGCTTGTCGTGATCGGCATCCTCATCGCCAAGGTTCCGAAGAACTTCTTCATGGGCATCCGCACGCCGTGGACGCTGGCCAGCGATGAGGTGTGGCTGCGAACGAACCGGCTCGGTGGCCGGCTCATGGTCGTCGGAGGGTTTGACGGTAATCGTGCTGAGCATCTTCCCGTTATCATGGTCGGTATACGCGCTAATCGCAGTCATTCTGCTCACGGTGCTCGTGCCGGTGATCTACTCCTATGCACTCTACAGGCGCGTCGAGGGATTCGGCTCCGACTAGAGCATCAGCTGCAGCCGGACGTCGCCCCGCACGAATCGCACTTCTCGCACGCGCCGTTGCGCACCATCGTGAGCTGTCCGCATTCACCGCACGCATTGCCGGTATAGCCCTTGGCCTTCGAGGCGTTGATCGCTTCGGTGCGCGAAAGCGGCATGACCGATGTCGCGACGCCGCCGTTGCTTCCCGAAGGCGCGACGCTTGGCGGAGCCTCGGCGACGGCCGGGGTGCTCTGGGCGCGCGGCGTGCTCTGGCCGGGGTGCAAGTGCGTACTCACCGGATGCAGGCTCTCGGCCACGCCGGCAAGGCGAACTTGAACGCCGGCCTCTTCCTCGGCGACGTACTCTTCCTGCGCCTCGGGTCCCATCGCGTCCATCTGCATCGACGGCTGCACGTGCGCGAGGTCGTAGCGCCCGAGATAGCTGACCGCGAGCTCGCGGAAGATGTAGTCAAGAATCGAAGTTGCCATCTTGATGTGGTCGTGCCCGATTACCGGACCGTTTGGTTCGAACCGCGTGAAGGTGAATGCTTCGACGAACTCTTCGAGCGGTACGCCGTGCTGCAAGCCGAGCGAGATCGCGATCGCGAAGTTGTTCATCAACGAGCGGAAAGCCGCGCCTTCCTTGTGCATGTCGATGAATATTTCGCCGAGCTGGCCTCCTTCGTACTCGCCGGTACGCAGGTAGACCTTATGTCCGGAGATCGTCGCTTTTTGCGTGTAGCCGCTGCGCCGCTGCGGCATTGGCCGACGCTTGGCGATGTAGCGGTAGACGATTTTCTCGGCTATCTGCAGCGGCTGCAGGTAAGGTTGCTGCGCGGCGCCGGTCTCTGCGTCGTCGGTCGCATCGCCGCCGAGGTCGTAACTCGCGGCGAGCGGCTGCGAGAGCTTTGAGCCGTCGCGATAGAGGGCGACGGCTTTGATCATCCGCTCCCGGGAGTAGCGGTACGCTTCCTTAACATCGGCGATCGTCGCGTTCTGTGGAAGGTTGATCGTTTTCGAAATGGCTCCGCTGACGAACGGCTGGGCTGCGGCCATCATGTCGACGTGAGCGAGCGGTCGGATATAGCGCGAGCCGTACTTGCCGCACGGCGTTGCGCAATCGAAGACTGCGAGATGCTCGTCGTTGAGGTAAGGTGCTCCTTCGACCGTCATTCGGCCACAGATGTGCGCCGACGCTTCCTCGATCTGTTGCGTGGTAAACCCGAGTCCATCGCGCAGCAAGGAGAAGCTCCAGTCGTTCAGCTGCTCGTCGGTTAACCCGAGGCGCTCCTTACAGAACTCCTCGCCCAGAACGAACTTGTTGAAGACGAACGGTAACTCGAATGCGCCCGGCAGTACCGCCTCGACTCGCGCGACGGCCGCGTCGTCGAAGCCTTTAGCCTTGAGCGTGGCTCGGTTAATGTGCGGTGCTTCTTCGAGCGTCCCGGTGCCCTTGGCATACGTTTCGATCGCATCGATCTGTTCTTGCGAGTAGCCAAGCTTGTGCAGAGCCGCGTCGACCGATTGGTTGACGATTTTGAAATAGCCGCCGCCGGCGAGTTTCTTGAACTTCACCAGTGCGAAGTCGGGCTCGATGCCGGTTGTGTCACAGTCCATGACGAGGCCTATGGTGCCGGTAGGTGCGATTACGACGGTTTGTGCGTTGCGGAAGCCGGCGATCTCGCCGATGGCTAGAGCCTCGTCCCACATCTTGCGCGCTAGCGCCCACGTCCGCTGCGTAAAGAGGGTCGGCGCGTGGGTCACCGGCGTGACGGTGAGCCCTTCGTATTCGGAGGGGTCGGTCGCGTACGCGGCACGGCGGTGATTTCGAATTACGCGCAGCATCGATTCGCGGTTCGCTTCAAATCGCGCAAACGTACCGATCTGTTGCGCCATCTCCGCAGACGTGCGGTACGCAGTACCGGTTATCAGCGACGTGATCGCGCCGCACCAGCCGAAGCCTTCTTCCGAGTCGTAGGGCAAGCCCATGCGCATCAAGAGCGTTCCTAGGTTTGCATAGCCCAGGCCCAGCGTGCGATAGCCGTGATTCTTCTCGGCAATTCGCTTCGAAGGCATCTGTCCCATGGCGACGGAGATCTCGAGTGTCGTCGTCCAGATACGCACGGCTTCGGCTAAACGTTTTGCGTCAAAATGCCCGTCATCGTTGAGGAACGTCACCAGATTCACGCTGCTCAAGTTGCACGCGGTATCATCTATAAAGACATATTCCGAGCAATTATGTACTCGTAAGCCGTTTGCAACAAAGTGATGTGTGTCGTTTTCAGTCAGGTCGAAGACGTCGGCTTCGCCAATTACCTCAAAAGAGTGGAAAGCATCCGAAAGCGGCTCAGCGTAGCAAGCGACGGCTGCGTTTACCTCGGCGAGAGCGCGAGCTTTCTGTGAAGCGTTGTGGAAGCCGATTTCGCGCTCGAACGCTCGTCGCGAAACGCGAGAGACGCGTAGCGAATGCATCTGCACGACGGCGTACTCTGCAAAGCCCCCGTTACCATCGGGACAGGAACTCGTCAGGTCCGTACGGCGATTCGTGTAAAGCTTCGACTTGACGCCGAACGAAAGAAGAAGGTACTGGACCTGCTTGAGCAGCGTCAACGAGCAGGAGTCGAGCGAAACGTACTGCGATTTGGGGCCGTAGTTGGCTACCGTACCGTCCGCAGTGAACAACCCGCATAGAACTGCGCTGAGGGTCTCGCGGTCGAGTGTGGTGGACCGCATCGGTGAAGCGTTTCCCACCGCTCCCTTGATCGAGTACGGCGTATCGTGAGAAGAGTTCTACAATACGGCGGTTTCCGGTCGAAATCCGCGTGCCCGTGCCCTTTTCAGGCATCGTAACGGTCGTCGGCCGGCGGCTCCGGCCGTCGTCAGTAAAACTGCGCTTCGCAGTGTTGATCCCGTCCGCGATATCGGCAAGGACGGGCGCTTCGCCGCGGTCCATCGTGATGATGAGTCCCGGCGAAGGACCGTTGGTGACGCAACCTTCGCCGACGGCGGTGCCGATGCCCAACGCGATCTGCCGGTCGAGCGAGAGCGAGCCGAAACCGGAACCGCCGAGCACGATGCGATCGCCGGCTTCGAGCTCCGCTGCGGGCACGTCGCCGCGATTCTCGGTCCAGACCTTGTGGTTCGCGGTGAGATCGAGCTCGTAGCCCGCTTTGGTGCGCAGGCGGTAGACGGGCTTTCTTCCGGTCGGAAAGATGTTGCTGACAAAGTGGGGCTTACCGTCGCCGCCGATCACGAAAGCGGCTTTGCCGACCAGATCCGCGATGCGCTGCGGTCCATCGGCGGTGGCGACGAGCGTCGAACCGGTAACGCACGGATTAGTAGCATTAATACGTTCGTCGTTAGAACACGTGTGCCACTCTTGAATCGTGTCGTCGTACTGCAGGCCGGGATCGGCGCACTGCCAGGCGGCGACGGCGATCTGTTCCCAGAGATCGCGCGCTTTGACGCGTTTGACCACGTCGCCGGTCGTGCGAGCGGTGAGCAGCCAATCGCCATCAGCGTCGAGCGTATTGAAAAATGCGTTGCTAAGCCGCACCGAGTTGTTCGAGTTCTGGCCTGAGACGGTCACATACGCTTCGGAATCCCAACCGATATCGTACTGCTCGACTTCCAATCGCGTGTAGCCCTGGCGCGCGTAGTCGAGCGCATTCTGCGTTGCACCCGACGGTACGCCGGCGGCGATGGCCTCGCGAATCGCCTGACGTAGCGCCGGCATTGAGCGTTGGATCGAAGCGCGCGTGCTCGGGCACACGCGTGTCGTGCGCGGCGGAGATGATCGCGTTGAGTTGGTTCTCGAAGATGCGCGACCCGATGACGAGGTCGGCGACTTTGCGTTCCTCGCGCACCTTCCAGTTGACGAACTCTTCGATATCCGGATGGTCGGCGTTGAGCACGACCATCTTGGCCGCGCGCCGCGTGGTGCCGCCCGATTTGATCGCACCGGCTGCGCGATCGAAGACTCTCAAGAACGACATCAAGCCGCTGGACGTTCCGCCGCCGGTCAGCTTCTCGCCCGCTGCGCGGAGTTTTGAAAAGTTTGCGCCCGAGCCGCTGCCACCCTTAAAGATGCGTGCTTCACGCATGACACCGTCGAAGATACCGCCTTCGTTGACGAGGTCGTCTTCGATTCCGAGGATGTAGCACGCCGATACCTGCGGGTGCGAGAAGGTGTCCGGCGACGGCTTGACTTTGCCATCGGCCGCATCTACGTACCAATGGCCTTGCGCCGGCCCCGAGATGCCGTACGCCCAGTGCAGGCCTGTGTTAAACCACTGCGGTGAGTTGGGCGCACCGATCTGGCGTGCCAGCATCGCGCACATCTCGTCGTAATAGATCTGCGCGTCGGCTTCTGAGTCGAAGTAGCCATACTTCCAACCGTAGTACGTCCAGCAGCCCGCCATGCGGTTGAAAACCTGGCGCGAGTCGCGCTCGGCAAGGAACTGTTCGTCGCGTGGGAGCGCCTCCAAGGCCGCTCCATCGGCGATCGAGCGCCAGAGCCACTCCGGCACCCCCTCTTCCTCCACCCGCGCGGTCACTTTGGGTACGCCGGCCTTGCGGCAATACTTCTGGGCGAGCACGTCCACGGCGACTTGGCTCCAGCCCGAAGGCACCATGATGTCCGGGGCCTCAAAGATGACCGAGCCATCGGGGTTGACGATCCGGGACATCCGAGGCTCGAAGACGAGCCCGGCATAAGGATCGTCGGGGAGTGAATAGGTACGCGCAAACTTCATAGAGCAGGCTCCTCGGCTTCCATCGAACACATGTTCGGTATCAACCTCTGCGACACCTTCGCGGATGGATACCTATTGTGTCACATCCGGGGCGTTACCACAAGATATTGTGGTTGGTCTGAGAGTTCCTTGTATATGGCCTGGGGAAATCCGGTGGATGCCCTGGGGAGGGCGGCGAGCAAGTGGAGCCCGTGTGGAAAGCTCCGAGGATACCGGGGATAACCGGTGCGAAGGCAAGGCCAATGCTGGGCCCCGACCGCTTCGCTCCGCGCCTTCATCAGGTTCCCCACGAGGAGCTGGAGGCGGCCGGCATTCGCGGGCTCATCGTCGACCTCGACAACACGCTGCATGGGCTTCGCCGAGACCGAGCTCGGGCACGAGCACTTGGCGTGGGTCGAGCGGGCGCACGAACGCGGTTTTCGTATCGTGATGCTCTCGAATAACTTCTCCGAACGCGTTCGCGGCGTCGCTGCCCAGCTAAACGTGGAATGCATCCCCAACGCGCTCAAACCGCTGCCTTTCGGTTTCCTGCGCGCGAAGCGGCGGTTACGGCTGCGCCGGCACGAGATCGCGGTCGTCGGCGACCAACTCTTCACCGACGTCCTCGGCGGCAAGCTCTGCGGCCTCTACACGATCCTCACCGAGCCGATACAATTCGAAAGACTTTGCGGTAACGCGGTTCTTCCGATTCTTCGAGCGGCTCTTGCTGCCGGAACGCCGCGGATGAAGCTGGCGCTGATCGGCGACCCGGTCGAGCACAGCGGCAGCCCGCGGCTGCACCGCGGTTTTCTCGAGGAGGCCGAGATCGACGGGAGCTACGTCACGATCCGGGTCGCGCGTGGCGACGGAGCAACGGCGATCCGAAAGCTCCGTGCCGACGGATACACCGGCTGCAACGTCACCTATCCGCTCAAAGAGGAAGCGCTGGTCGCGTGCGACGTACTGACCGAAGAAGCCCGGCGCGCGCAGGCGGTCAACACGATCTTCTTCGGGCGCGCGACGATCGGAACGAACACCGACGGAATCGGCGCGCGCGGCGCCATCGAGACGCTGCTCGAGGAGCCGGTCGCGCTCAAACGCATCGGCATCCTTGGTTACGGCGCGACCGCTCGCGCGATTCTCGCCGAGCTGCAAGTAAACGACGCGTACACGTACGTCTGGGGTCGCGACGACGAACGCACGCGCCAAGTCTGCGAGAGTTTCGACGCACGACCGTGGCCGGAGCGCAATCCGCCGGAGATCGTGCTCAGCACGCTTCCGCCCGAAGCCGAGCTGCCGCAGGCGCTGGTCGGCGCGTTAACTAGCCCGGAGTTCGTGATCGACGCAAACTACGGGCCGCGCGCGGCGCTTGCGAGCAGGATCGGGCGCGAAGTGGTGCTGGGGGACGCGATGCTCGAAGCGCAAGCGCGCGCGAGCTTCGATTTCTGGCTAGCGCACCTCGATCGCGTCGCCGGCTAAAGCTTCCTAACGATGGCGGAGAGGGAGGGATTCGAACCCTCGAGAGGCTCATCACCTCTGCTCGCTTTCCAAGCGAGTGCATTCGACCACTCTGCCACCTCTCCCGAGCACAAATCGGCGTCGTCCCCGGTTAGCGTTCGCGCAACGAACTCCTCGGCAAGAGCGCGTCGCGCTCGGGCCGAATGTCGATCGTGAAGCTTACGCTGATCCGGCACGGGCCGACGGAGTGGAATGCCTCGCGCCGCTTTCAGGGGCGAAGCGACGTTCCGCTTTCGCCGCAAGGCCGTATCCAAGCGGAGGCTATTGCGGCGGTCCTGGCCTTGGACAAGTTCGAGCGAATCTACTCGAGTGACTTGTCTCGGGCGTTGGAAACGGCGGCGATCTTGAGCGCCACGCAGGGCGTCGAAGTCGTCAACGATCGCCGCCTACGCGAGTTCGACTTCGGGGAGTGGGAGGGGATGACGTGGGACGAGATCGTGGCGGCCTATCCGCACCTCACCGGCCAGGGATCGACGGCCGCAAAGCGCTACGCGCCCGAGGGCGGCGAATCGTTCGACCAGGTTTGCCATCGCGTCGGATCGTTTCTCGACGAGGTACGAACGCGCGAACCGAACGCGTCGATCGCGATCGTGACCCACGCCGGGCCGTTGCACGCGATCTTTTCCGTTCTCGGACTGGCTCAGGCGGACGGCCCAGCCGATCGGCTCAGCCTCAACTTCACACCGGGCGGTATCACGCGCGTCGCGCTGGAAGATGACCAGGTGAGAGTAATCACACTTAATGCAACCGGACATCTCGATCCAGCCGGTTGATCGCGCCGCGGCGCGGTCGATGCACGAGCGCATATCGCAGCTCACTAAGCCGATTGGAAGCTTGGGGCGCGTCGAAGAGCTGGCCGAATGGCTGGCTGCGATTCACGGCGGTTTTCCGCCGAATCCCTACGAGCGCCGCGCGATCGTCGTCGGCGCCGGCGATCACGGGGTGACCGCCGAGGGCGTGAGCGCCTATCCCTCGGACGTGACGCCCCAGATGGTTGGCGCCTTCACCGCAGGCTTCGCCGCGATCAACGCGTTCGCGCGCGTCGCACGCGCCGACGTCTACGTCGCGAACTTCGGCGTCGCGAGCGAACTGCCGCCCCACGACCGTCTCATCGACGTTGCGATCGGTCGCGGAACGCGTAACTTGGCGCGCGAAGCCGCGATGCCGCTCGCACACGTCGACGCCGCGCTGCAGGCCGGCATCGACGTTTTCGCGCGGGTCCAAGCACGCTGCGATCCGCAGATCGTCGCGCTCGGCGACATGGGCATCGGCAACACGACCAGCGCCGCGGCGATGATCTGCGCGCTGATCGACGCGCGGCCTGAAGACGTCGTCGGCCGAGGCACAGGCATAGGCGACGAGCGCTTTCGCAGCAAACTCGGCGTTGTCTCGTCGGCGGTCGATCGCGTCCGCGGCGCCGACTGGCGCACGGTCGCCTCCGAAGTCGGTGGGTATGAGATCGTCGGCCTAGCCGGCGTCTTGCTGGCCGCGGCACAGGCGCGCCTTCCGATTCTCCTTGATGGTTTCATCGTCGGCGCGGCGGCGTTACTCGCGCGGGCCGTGGTGCCCAACGCGATCGAATACTGCATCGCGTCGCATCGCTCGCGCGAGCTCGGTCACGCGATCGTGCTGCGCGCGCTCGGTTTGGTGCCCTTGCTCGACCTCGATCTACGCCTGGGGGAGGGCAGCGGCGCGGCGCTGGCCTTTCCGCTCTGCGAGGCCGCGGCGCGGATGGTCTGCGAGATGAAGACCTTCGCCGAAGCCGGCGTCTCGACGGCGCACGACTAGGCATGCGCGCGCTGCGCGCGCTGGGCGAGGCGTTCGGCTACTTCTCGATTCTGCCGGCCGGGCGGTGGACCAGCGGTCCACCCGGCGGCACCGCATTGGCGATGCTGCCGCTCGTCGGCGCGGTGACCGGCGCGATCGCGGGAGCGATCGGATACGCAGCGCATGCGTGGCTGCACGTTGGCTGGGCATTCGTCGCGGCCTGGGCCGGCTCGATGGTGCTGACCGGCGCGGTTCACGTCGACGGGTTCCTCGACGCGTGCGACGCACTCTTCGCAACCGCGACTCCTCAGCGCCGCATGGAAATTCTCAGAGATCCCCGTCATGGTACGTTCGCCGTCGTCGGAATGGCGCTGCTCGCCGCGTTTTGGCTCGCCGCACTCGCGCCTATCGCGCCGGCACGCTATCCGTTGGCGCTGGCGTTCGCCGCCGCCGCGGCGCGCCTAACGGTTACGCCAAACGCGTGGGTCTTTCCGTACGGGCGTGGTGAAGGCGTCGCGGCCGAGCTGTTGACGCGTCCCGACATCGCGGCGTACGTCCTCGCCTTCGCGCTGGTCGAAGTGCTGGCTTGGTTCGTCCGGCCGCCGATGCTGCTCGCGGCGCCGCTGGTTATCCTTGGATCGTTGCTCGCCGGCCGGTGGGCAAGCCGGCGCCTGGGCGGCGGTTTAACCGGAGACTGTTACGGCGCATTCGTGGTTGTTGCAGAAGTCACGATCTTACTAGCGGTTGGGCTGCAATCGTGACCGGTAGACGGAACGCAAGAGCGGCGTCAGATAGGTTCCGGGCGGCAGCACGTAATTAGGCTGCGGTACCGGAATCGGCAGATTGTGCGGATAGGATGGATGCGCCATGCGGTCGTCGTCTTGCGGATAGCAGACCGGCCACGGAATCTCCCCGTCTTCACTCCCGCCGCTGGCGAACTGGGCGACATAACGCGTGTAATAGCAGCTCAACCCGCGTTCGTACCAATGGCGCAACGGTATCAGGACTGCCTGGACCTCGTCTTGGCGATTCTGCCCCGGTGCGTCGAACGCGCTGCGCCGGTAGGCGGCCGGCCGTTCGGGCGCCGACGTCGCGATGCTGAGCGGGTTGTTGCGCGCGTTGAGCTGCGCGGTTTCCTTAGAGAACTCGCGCTCCTGTTGCGCGATCTGCTGTTGGAGCGAGGGCGCCTGCGTCGGCTTCTGCGTCGGCTGGGCGGTGGGCTGCGGCTCGGCGCTCGGCACCGTGCGCGCCAGCTCGTGGCGCGGCCGTTCCTCGTGGCGGATCGGTTGTTCGGGTTGAGGCCGCACCGGCCGGGACGGCGGGGCACGATGGGGTGCGGGAGGTCGCGGCACGGGCGCGCGCGGCTGCGGCACCGGCCGCTTTTCGATCCGCACCGAGGTCGAGGAAACGACGAGCTCTCGTTGAGGCGGTTGCTTTCGCAGCGGCTGCAGGTCGGCAGCAGCGGCCCAAAACGCGATCGGAAGAACCAGTGCGTGCAGCGCGATAGAAAGCAACAAGGCCCACAGGAAGTTGAACCGGCCGCGCTCCACGCGCTCCTCGGAGATCATCGCTCCGTGAAAGATACGCCGCGTCGAATTGGGGGCCCCGCGCGGCCCCGCCGCGAACAAAGCAGCCATGCAATCGTGGGAACTAACGCCGGAGCCCGATCGCGCTCAGCAGCCCGAAGAAGGGCGGCTCTCGCGCACGCTTTTCTGGGTCGGCCTCGGAGTCGGCGTCGCCGCCTTAGGTGCGGCGCTCGCGTACGCGACGCTGCGCCTCGCGTCGAGCGGGCGCGGCGACGACCCGACCGCGCAGCGCATTCAACAACTAATCGACGAAGCAAACTCGCTGCTCAAGGCGCTTGACGAGCAGAGACACAGCGCCTAACGATAACGCGGCGCTGCGGCCGGGCGCCGAGCTCGAGGTCACCTTTAACGATCTGCTGGCAAACGGCCAAGGAGTCGGCCGCGCCGGCAGCATGGTCGTCTTCTGTTTCGGACCGCTTCCCGGAGAGCGCGCCCAGGTCCGCATCGCGACGCGCAAACAGCGCTACGCCGTCGCCGACCTGGTCGAGCTCCTCGACGAGTCTCCGCTGCGAGCCCGCCCGTTCTGTCCGGTCTTCGGAAACTGCGGCGGCTGTCAGCTGCAGCACCTCAGCTACGAAGGGCAGCTGGCGTGGAAGCGCGACGTAGTGGCCAACGCGCTGGCGCGCATCGGCGGGTTGACCGGCGTCGAGGTCGCTGCCACGATCGGCATGGAGTACCCGCGCGCTTATCGGAATAAGATGTCGCTGGTCGTCGATCATCGCTCCGGCGCTCCGGCGATCGGCTTCTACCGCCAGCGCTCGCACGAGATCGTTGCGATCGAGACCTGCCCGGTCGTTACGCCGCCGCTCGACGCGGTGCTTGCGAAGCTCGATGCGGCGCGCACCCAGCCGGCCAACGCCGCGTTCTTCGGCGAGGCGCGCCACCTCGTCGCGCGCAGCGCCCGCGAGACCGGACAAACCGTGCTTACGGTCACCACCGCAGAGCGCTCCGCGCACGCCGCGCGCACCGCTGCGACGCTCCTCGAAGAGGTGCCGGGACTGGTCGGCGTGACCAACTCCTTCGATCTGTCGAGCGAGAACGCCATTCTCGGGCGGCATCATCGGCGTCTCGCCGGCGACGACGAGATCGAGGAGGCGATCGACGGCGTGCGTTACCGCGTCTCGGCGGCATCGTTCTTTCAGATCAACGTGGAGATGGTGGCTCGCGTTTTCGAGTATCTGCAGCCGCGCTTGGGAACGCCGCGCAAGATCGTCGACCTCTACTGCGGCGCGGGAACGTTCTCACTCTACTTCGCAAAGCACGGCTGCAGCGTCTACGGGGTCGAGGAGAGCTCTCGCG
This sequence comes from Vulcanimicrobiota bacterium, assembly GCA_963739845.1. GTDB lineage: Bacteria > Vulcanimicrobiota > Vulcanimicrobiia > Vulcanimicrobiales > Vulcanimicrobiaceae > Cybelea. The sequence continues at coordinate 2,208,064 of CAVUBQ010000002.1, forward strand.
CGATCGCCGAGGCCGTTGCCAACGCGCGGCTCAACCACCTGAGCGAGCGGGCGCGCTTCGCGGCCGGGCGCGTCGAGGATATGCTCGGCGCGCCGGCGTTCCGCGCCGCGCTGAACGAGGCCGAGATACTCTTCCTCGACCCGCCCCGCAAGGGATGCGACGAGGCGACGCTGGGCGCGATCTGCCGGGCCGGGGTGCCGAACCTCTGGTATCTCTCGTGCGACGCCGCTACGCTGGCACGGGATTTGAAGTTCCTGGTGGCCAAGGGCTACGTGCTCAACACCGTACAGCCATTCGATATGTTTCCGCAGACCGGCCACGTCGAGACGCTGGTCCTCTTGGAGTATTCACAACGTGTCAGCCGACTCAATTGACGTACGCTACGTCGCCAAACTAGCGAGCATCGCATTGACCGACGAAGAGATCGAGCGCTTCGGGCGGCAGCTGGGCGATTTGCTGGAGCACGTCAATGCCCTGGCCGAGCTCGATACCGGAAGCGTTCCCGCGACCGCGGCCGTCGTCGAGTCGCGCAACGTCGACCGCGAGGATTCGGTCAAACCGTGCCTCGATCGCGAGGTCGTGCTCGCGCAGGCGCCGCAGCGACAGGGCGCATTCTTCCGCGTGCCGCGTATCATCGCCGAATGATCCAACGAAGTGCGGCGGAGATCGCCGGCGACGTCAACGCCAGGCAATGCAGCGCGGTCGAAGTTACCGAAGCCACGCTGGCGCACGTGCATGCGGTCGACGAGCGGCTCGGATCGTACTTGACGGTGCTCGACGACCTGGCGCGCAGCCACGCCGCGCGCGTCGACGAGCGCGTACGCGGCGGGGAGCATCTTCCCTTAGCCGGCGTGCCATTAGCGGTGAAGGACAACATGTGTCTGGCGGGCACGCGGACGACCTGCGGCAGCAAGATCCTCGAGCAGTGGATTGCGCCCTATACCGCGACGGCGGTCGCGCGCGCAATCGAGGCCGGCGCGGTCCCGATTGGGAAGGCCAACTGCGACGAGTTCGCGATGGGCAGCTCGTGCGAGAACTCGGCGCTCGGCGTGACGCGCAATCCGTACGACCCTTCGCGCGTTCCGGGTGGATCGAGCGGTGGTTCGGCGGCCGCGGTCGGCGCGTACGAAGCGGCGATTGGGCTGGGCAGCGATACCGGAGGCTCGATTCGCGAACCGGGAGCTTTCTGCAACCTAGTCGGTTTTAAGCCGACGTACGGACGCGTTTCGCGCTACGGTTTGATTGCCTTCGCATCCAGCCTCGATCAGATTGGGCCACTCACGCGAACGGTCGAGGACGCCGCGCTGGCCTACGATGCGATCGGCGGATTCGATTCCATGGACGCGACCTCGCTCCAGCGCCCGCTCGAACCGGCTGCGAACGGGCTGCGCGACGACCTGCGCGGTCTGCGCATCGGGATCGTGCGCGAGTTCGATCCCAAAGTGCTGGGCGAGCAGATGGGGGCGCTCTACGCTCAAGCATACCGCGATCTCGAGCGTCTTGGCGCCGAGCTGGTGGAAGTCTCGCTGCCCACCGCCGATTACGGGCTGGCGACGTACTATCTGATCGCGCCGGCCGAATGTTCGTCGAACCTCGCGCGGTTCGACGGAGTCCGCTACGGTCTGCGTGTGGACGGTCGCGACGTACGCGAGATGTACGACAAGACGCGTGCCGCCGGATTCGGCGCCGAGGTCAAACGCCGGATTCTCATCGGCACCTACGCGCTCTCCAGCGGCTACTACGACGCGTATTACGTGCGCGCGCAGAAGGCACGCACGCTGATCGCGCAAGATTTTAACGCCGCGTTTGCGCGTTGCGATCTGATCGCCTGTCCGGCAGCAAGCTGTCCGGCCTTTGAGTTCAACGCGAAGAGCGATCCGTACAGCATGTACCTCATGGATTACTATACGATTCCGATGTCGCTCGCCGGGCTGCCGGCGCTCTCGGTTCCGTGCGGCTGGGTGATGCCGGAGGGTGGGCGCTTGCCAATGCCGATCGGCTTGCAGCTCTGCGCGCCGCTCTTCTCCGAGCGCCTGCTGCTCGGCGCCGCGCACGCATACGAGCGCGAGACGAACCACGCGCGAACGCACCGGCCGGCGCTGGAAGAGGTCCAGGTATGAGCGTCGAGTACGAGGCGGTGATCGGCATCGAGTGTCACGTCGAGCTGAAGACGGCGACGAAGATGTTCTGCGGCTGCCGCAACGAGTTCGGTGGCGAGCCCAACACGAACGTCTGCCCGGTCTGCTTGGGTATGCCCGGGGCGCTCCCGGTACCCAACGCGAAAGCGATCGAAGCGATCGTCACCGCCGGTCTGGCGTTCGGCGCCAAGATTCCGAGCTTTTCGAAGTTCGATCGTAAGAACTACTTCTATCCCGACATGCCCAAGGATTATCAGATCTCGCAGTACGACATGCCGCTGACCCTTGGAGGCACGGTAAAGTACTGGCTCGAGGACGGCACGATGAAGGAGTGCCGCTTGACGCGCATCCACCTCGAGGAAGACACGGGGAAGTCGACGCACGCGGGCTCGGAGGACGGGCGCATCGCCGGAAGCTCGTACACGCTCTTGGATTTCAATCGTGCCGGCGTTCCGCTGATGGAATGCGTCTCGGAGCCGGAGTTGCGTAGCGCGCAGGACGCGACCGCCTACCTCGAATCGCTGCGGCGAACGATGCTCGTGCTCGGCGTGAGCGACGTCAAAATGGAGGAAGGCTCGCTGCGCTGCGACGCCAACGTCTCGGTGCGCCCCGTCGGCGCGACCGAGCTCGGCACGAAAACCGAGATCAAAAATATGAACTCGTTCCGTTCCGTGGAGCGCGCCATTCGCAGCGAGGTGGAGCGGCAGATCGACGTGCTAACGTCGGGCGGCCGCATCGTGCAAGAGACGCGCGGCTGGGACGAGCTCAACGGCGTGACCCATTCGATGCGCAGCAAAGAAGAGGCGCACGACTATCGCTACTTTCCCGACCCCGACCTGGTGCCGCTCGAGATCGCCGGCGATCGCGTCGCACGGCTCGAGGGGACGCTTCCGGAACTCCCTTGGCAGCGCTTCCGGCGCTACACTTCTGAGTACGCGTTCAATCCGAAGCACGCGACGCAGCTGATCGACAACGTCGCCTTGGCCGAGTACTTCGACCGCGTCGTAGCGCTCAGCGGCAATCCGCAGCAGTCGAGCAACTTCGTGCTCGGCGACCTCTCGCGTTTGGCCAACGAGACCGGCATTGCGGTTGCCGACTCGCGCGTCTCGCCCGAGCATCTCGGCGAGCTGATCGCCTTGGTCGAAGGCAAGAAGATCAACTCGAAGATCGCCAAGGAGTTGATCGCGCGAGTGTGGCTCGACGGCGAATCGCCGGCTGCCATCGTCGACCGCGAGGGGCTCGCGCAGACGAGCGATCCGGCCGCGGTCGAGAAGTTCGTCGACGAGGTTCTCGCCGCGAACGAAAGCGTGGTTAACGATTATCGCGCGGGCAAGACCAACGTGCTCGGCTTCCTCGTCGGGCAGGTGATGAAAGCCTCGCGCGGCAAGGCCGACCCGGCACTCGTCAACGAGCTGGTAAAGAAGAAGCTTTGACGCTGGCCGACTCGAGAACGCTCGAGGCGCTCGACTTCTCCGCCGTGCGCGAGCGCGTCGTTTCGGCCACGCATACGCAGCGCGGCCGCACCCTTGCCGTCGAACTTGGGCCGTTGGAGGATTTCGAAATCGTGCGGCGCGAGCAGATTCGCACCGAGGCTCTGCGCTCGCTGGTTGCGGGCGCGGACTTCAGCGTCATGCCCGCCGTGGACACCGCGCCGCTAACCGAATCCGCCGCGATCGGCCACGCGCTGGCCCCTAGCGACCTGCGTTCGATCGGCGATGCGATCGCCGCGGCGGCGGCGGCCTGCCGAGGGGTGCGAGAGCAACCGGATCTCGCGTCGATGGTCGGCGGTTACACGTCGCTGCGCGATCTGCAGCGAGCTATCACGGATGCGATCGACGAACGCGGCGCAGTGCTCGACCGCGCCTCGCCGGCGCTCGGGCGCATCCGGCGTAACCTCGCGCACGCGCAAACCGAAGCGCGCGACCGCGTGAGCGCCGTGCTCAGTTCTGCCAAGTATGCCAAGGCGATTCAGGACCGCGTCGTTACGATCCGCAACGGCCGCTTCGTCGTGCCCGTTAAGGCCGAGGCGAGCGGCGCCCTTCCCGGAATCGTTCACGACACCAGCTCGAGCGGACAGACGCTCTTCGTCGAGCCGCTTGCGGCGCTCGAAACGAACAATCGCGTTCGCACGCTCCAGGTCGAAGAGGAGCGCGAGGTCGAGCGAATTCTCGCCGAGCTCTCGCAGCGCGTCGGCACGCAGGCCGCGCAGATCGAGCACAACGTCACGTTGCTCGCCGAGATCGACCTGCTCGCCGCCAAAGCCGAGCTGGCGCGGCGTACCGGGAGCGCCCCGCCCGAACTGAGCGACGCCGCCGTTCTGACGATCGTGCGCGGACGCCATCCACTGCTCGGCGAACGGGCGGTGCCGCAGTCCCTTGCACTCGACGAGGCGACGCGCCTCCTGGTGATCAGCGGCCCCAACATGGGCGGCAAGACCGTCGCCCTAAAAATGGCCGGCCTCTTCGTGGTGATGACCTACTGCGGCTTGCAGCTTCCCGCGGCGCAGGGCACGTGCGTCGGCCGCTTCGACCGCGTCGTCGCCGACATCGGCGACGAGCAATCGCTCGTGACAAACGCCTCGACGTTCTCCGCGCACCTGCTGCGCATGCGTGAGATGCTCCAAGGGGCCGACGCGCGTACGCTGGCGATCGTCGACGAGATCGGTGGCGGGACCGAGCCGAGCGCGGGCGCGGCGCTGGCCATTGCGATGCTGGAACGGCTCTCGCGCAGCGGCGCGCGTGCGATCGTTTCGACGCATTCGACCGAGCTCAAGCTCTTCGCGCACTCGACCCCCGGTGTTGCCAACGCCAGCGTCCGCTTCGATCCGGCCAGCTTCGCGCCTACGTTCGAGCTGGACGTCGGCATGCCGGGTCAGTCGCTGGCTTTCCCGCTCGCCCAGCGCCTGGGAATAGACGGCGAGCTTATCGAGCGCGCTGCGGCGCTGCTCGACCGCCGCGAGCGCGAGTACGAAACCGCACTCGCCGAGCTCTCGCTGCGCGGCGGGGAGTTGCGCGAGGAGCGGGAGCGCCTTGGGAACGAGCGGCGCACGATCTCCGCGGAGCTCGAGCAGCTGCGGCGGGATCGCGCCGAGTTCGAGGTTGCGCGCCGCCGCTTCGGCGCGCGCGCCGACGAGCGATTGCAGCAAGGTTTGCGCGACTTCGTCCGCGAGCTGCAGCGGCGTGCGGCCGAGAGTGGACCGCCCGGCGAACGGCGCAGGAAAGGAAAAGTTTCGCCGTCGCAGACCACGCTTCTCGCCGAAACGATCGAAGCGATGCACCGCGACCTCGGCATTCTTCCCGAGGCGGAGCAGCCCGGCAAGGTGAGTAGCTATGCGCCCGGCGATCGCGTGCGCGTCCTCTCGCTCGACCAAGAAGCGGTCGTCTCAGAGGATTTCGACGAAAGGTTGCTCGTTTCGATCGGTTCAATGAAGATGGTCGTGGAGAAGAGCGACGTTCGTCCCGAAGAGGGCGTGCCGGCACGCACCGCGCGAACGCGCGGCGGCGCGCCGGCAGGGGAGACGCGTATCAGCGCCGCAGCGCGCACCGTTACCGAGCTCGACGTGCGCGGCAAACGATTCGCGGAGGCCGAACCGCTGGTAGAGCGCTGGATCGACGACGCGCAACTTGTCGGGAACTCGCCGCTGCGTCTGATTCACGGCAAGGGCACCGGCATGCTCGGGCGCGGGCTTCAAGAGTATCTGCGCGCGCACCCAGCGGTGAGAAGCCTGCGCTACGGCAACGAAGACGAAGGCTCGACCGGCGTGACGGTCATCGAGCTGCGCTCGTGAGCAGATCCGACGCCGACGCTCTGCTCGACGGGTTCGAGCACGTCGAGACTACGAACGAGTTCCGCGAACGCCTGAAGCGCGGCCGTCCGCTTCGCGTCAAGCTCGGCATCGATCCGACGAGCCCGGACCTGCATCTCGGTTTTATGGTCGTTTTGCATCAGCTCCAGAAATTTGCCGAGGCTGGGCACAACGTCACGCTGATCATCGGCGACTTCACCGCGCGCATCGGCGATCCGAGCGGCCGGAACGTCACGCGGCCGCAGCTCTCGGCCGACGAGATCGAGGCGAACATGCAGACCTACCGGGAACAGGCCGGCAAAGTGCTCGACCTCGATCGCGTCGAGGTGCGCTACAACTCGGAGTGGCTCGGGGCGCTGAGCGTCACCGATTTGATCGGTCTGCTCGCCAAGACCACGGTCGCGCAGATGCTCGAACGCAACGACTTCAGCGAGCGGTACGGTACGGGCGCCCCAATCTCGCTGCACGAGTTTCTCTATCCGGTCGCGCAAGCGTACGACTCTGTCGCGATCGAGGCCGACGTCGAGCTGGGAGGTACCGATCAGCTCTTCAACCTGCTGCTTGGGCGGCAGTACCAGCGCGAGTTCGGGCAGCTTCCGCAAATCTGCGCGACGGTGCCGCTGCTTGTCGGGCTAGACGGGCAGAAGAAGATGAGCAAGTCGTTCGGCAACTACGTCGGGATCGACGAGCCGGCGAACGAGCAGTTCGGCAAGCTGATGAGGATTTCAGACGAGCTCGTGGGCGTCTACGCGCGCTACGCCGCGTTCTACTCGCAAGCCGATTCGGATCGTCTCGCGGCCGAGATCGCCGAGGGAAAGACGAACCCGATGGAGGCAAAAAAGCGCGTCGCCTGCGACATCGTCGCGAACTATCACGGCGAGCGAGCGGCCGCGGACGCGCGCGCCTACTTCGAGGCGACGGTGCAGCGCAAAGAGATTCCCGCCCGGTGACGTTCCCGAGGTCGCTCTGGGCGAGTGCAAGCGGGTCTCGGAGCTCTTGGTCAAAGCTGGACTCGCGGAGAGCCGGCGCGCCGCCGAGCGTCTGATCGCGGGGAAGGCCGTGAAGATTGACGGGCAACCGGTGAGCGATCCGAACGCGCCATGGACGGCGCAGAACGCCGCAGTGCTCTCGGTCGGGTCGCGCCGCTTCGTGCGCGTCCTTCGCTTATAGGCGCTCGCGCAGCGCATGCAGCTCGGAGGAGTCAAAGACGTAGCGCGTCTTGCAGTACTCGCAGGTAGCTTCATTCCGATCGCGCTCTTGCGTCAGGCGCAGCAGCTCATCGGCACCGAGACCGAGGAGCACCGCCTCGACTTTGGCCCGGCTGCACAGGCAGGCGAAGCGCACATCGACCGAACGCTGTGCACGCAGCGGCAGGTCGCCGGTTAATGCGAGTAACAACGCTTTTGGATCGGCGCCCTCAGCGATGAGCTGCGTAACCGGCGGCATCGCGGCGGCACGTTCTTCGAGCCGCGCGAGAACGCGCTCGTCGGTTCCCGGCAACGCCTGAACGAGGATGCCGCCGGCTGCGACGACGCCGTTTGGATTGGCTAAGACGCCGAGTGCGACGATGCTGGGAATCTGCTCCGATTGCGCGAGGTAGACGGCCAAGTCTTCGGCGATCTCGCCGGAGTGCAGCGGCACGATGCCAACGTACGGTTGGCCTAAGCTGCGCGAGCGCGTGACCTGGAGGGATCCGGTTCCGATCGCTCCGGAGACGTCGAACTTTCCACGGGCATCGATCGGAAGGTCGACCTGGCCATTGCGCGCGTAGCCGCGCGCCGCAATCGCGCGGTCGCCGAGCAGCCACGCGTCGGCGGCGAGCGTGCCGAGCGGGCCGGAGCCGGCGATTTGCAAGGAGATGCGTTCATCGCCCTTGAGGCCCGCGCCGAACAGCGCCGCACCGGTGGCTAAGCGCCCGACGGCCGCGGTCGCGGTCGGCCAAAGATCGTGACGATCGCGGACCTCGGCGACCAGCTCGGTTGTCACCGCAGCCGCGATTGAAACGCTCGCATCGGCGGCCGACGCGGCAAGGATCGTATTGGGCATGTGCGCGATTGGGTCGGAGGCGCCCGCTTTTCCTGTAAAGAAGCCGTAACGATGCGCGTTTTGGTGTTGCACGGACCAAACCTCAACTTGCTTGGGGAACGGGAACCGGAGCATTACGGGCGGCAGAGCCTGGCGGAACTGAACGCCGCGATCGAGGCGGCAGGGAAATCGCTAGGCTTCGAGGTTCGCTGCGAGCAGTACAACGGCGAAGGCGCGATCATCGACGCCCTGCACGCGGCCCGCGCGGCATATGCCGGCGTCGTCATCAATCCAGGCGCATACGCGCATTACTCGTACGCCATCGCCGATGCGATCGCCGCAATCGGCATTCCCGTCGTCGAGGTGCATCTTTCGAATACCGCGTCGCGCGAGGAATTTCGTCGCCGGAGCGTGACGGCGTCCGCTTGCCGTGGCTTCATCAGTGGCCTCGGCGGGGATGGGTACGTCGTGGCGCTGCGCTCGCTGGGCACCCTCCTGAAGGGGTGAGCCCCAGTTCCTTGAAGCCTCTCGGTCCTACCGCCGACGGGAGTAGCGACGTTGACAAAAGCCGATGTGATTGACGCCGTCGCAATGGAAGCAGAGTTGTCGAGGCGTCGTGTTGGTGAGATCGTCGATCTCATACTAAACGAGATCCAGACAGCGTTGCAGAAGGGCGATCGGGTGGCGCTGACGCCGTTTGGAAGTTTTGTCGTGCGGGCGCGCCGAGCGCGCGAGGGCCGCAATCCGAAGACCGGCGAACGGATTCGGATCGCGGCGAAGAAGGTTCCGGCGTTCGTCGCCGGTCAATCGCTCAAGGACGCTGTCGGCGGCACGCGTTCGCGAGCGAAGAAGAGTACGAGAACGTCGAACGGGCTGTAGCGAAGCTTGGTTATCGCGCTAGTCTGGGGGACTAGAGATCGCTGGTTCGAATCCAGTCAGCCCGAAATTCCTTGACGGCCAAACCCTAGTGGGCTTTGGCCGTTGGCGTTGGCTCGGTCGTCCCGCTGATACCGGCAGCGGACGCCTGCTTAGAGCCAGCCAGACCGGGCGGCACCCGTCTATGGGTAGAGGCTTCGTGGAGACCAAACTGAAGAGGCTTCGATGAGGATAGGGACGCTCGAGATGAAGATCGCGCGCGTCGAAGGCTTTCAGGTGCGCATCGGCACGCTGGACGGCCGAAACATCCGCTCAGATCGCGAGGGCATGCCTTCTTGGCCCTATGAGAAGGCCGCGCGCGACCGCTGGTCCGTAGCACGCTGGAAACAAGACCGCTTTGTCAGCCTGTATCCGGGATTTTCCGTGGACGTGCTCGACGGCAACGGCGATATCGTCGAGTTTGGACAGACGTTGCTCGAAACCGTTCGCGAAAGCTACGACTAGAGTCACCATTTATTAGAGGGCAAGGCATATAGCTGCGGCCAAGTTGGCGCGCGGTACAGAATGGAGGTACAGGCTTGCATCCTCGCGGGGCGGGGCTTTTGTTTCTCGCGCTTGCGATCGGGGCGGGAGCCGTCGCGTGTAGCGGCAGCGACTCGTCTAAGGAAGCGGCGAGCGGCCTGCTACCAATGAGGCGTGCAGCAACGGGAGGCACGCCGATCAAACACGTGATTGTCGTGATCCAGGAGAACCGCAGCTTCGATAACCTCTTTGCAACCTTTCCCAACGCCGACGGTGCGACCACCGGATTGGCCGCGGCGATGCCGCCGTCGATCGCCAATGCCTGCGCCACGAAGGGCTTGCCGGTGATCACGAAACCCACGAGCGTGCCGTTGCAGGAGCACTCGCTCGTGGTCGGCGACGACTTCGACCACTCCTACGACAGCGGATACGAGATCGACCTCGACGGCGGTAAGATGGATGGCTTCGATCTCACGCTCTTGCCGGGAAGCAGCAATCCTGCATGCACCAGGCCTTACATGTACGTCGATCCCAGCCAGATCAAGCCGTACTGGGATTTGGCAACGCAGTACGTGCTGGCCGACAAGATGTTTCAGACCCAAGGGAGCGGCACGTTCACCGCGCACCAGGATCTCATCGCCGGCGGCACGACGATCGATGCGAGCGACAGCGTCATCGATAATCCGGGAAACTTTCCGTGGGGCTGCGACTCCCCGCCGCAGACTACGACCAACTTGCTCACGACCTCGGGCCAATACGAGCAGAATAAAGGGCCGTTCCCGTGCTTTAGCTACACCACGATGAGGGATCTCCTCGACGCCCAGAGCGTTTCTTGGAAGTACTATGCGATGGCGGTTCAAAAGCACACGGCGTGCAATGGCAAAGGCGGCGATACCGCCGGCATTTGGAGCGCATTCGACGCGATCCAAGCCGTGCGCCATAGCCCGGAGTGGGGCAAGAAGGTCACCAAAACCAACCTTCAGTTCTTCAAAGACGTCAGCAACGGCAGCCTTCCCGCCGTTTCGTGGATCACGCCCGACGCGATCAACTCCGACCACCCGCAGGAACAGAAGCATGCGCCCTGTCAGCCCGGGCACGGGCCGGATCTCGACACGGGACCTTCGTGGGTGGCCAGCATCGTCAACACGATCGGCGAGAGCAAGTACTGGAAATCGAGTGCGATCGTGATTCTCTGGGACGATTGGGGCGGTTTCTACGATCACGACACGCCGGCGTTCTTCGACCAGCTAGGCGGGCTTGGTTTCCGCGTCCCGATGCTGATCGTATCGCCCTACGTGCAGTCGCACGTCGAGCACACGCAGTACGAGGACGCCAGCATCCTGCTCTTCATCGAGCAGAACTGGAGTCTCGGTTCCCTCGGGACGATCGAAGAGCGGCGCGCGACCCCGATCACCAACGCTTTTAATTTTTCCATGCAGCCGCGCCCGTTCCAGCCGATCGGCTCGAAATACTCGCGGTCCTACTTCCTGAAGCAGAAGCCCTCGGGCCTCGTGCCCGACACCGAATAGAATGGAGCAACTCGTGGTTTATCGAGCACTCTACAGGTGGATTCCGGCGATCGTGGCAAGCGTCGCGCTGGTTGGGTGCGGCGGCGCTTCGAACTCGTTCCTGCATGCAAGCGATGGTATGAGGCCGGGCAGTGGCTCGCCCGGCTCCCCGATCCAGCACGTGATCGTCGTGATCCAGGAGAACCGCACGTTCAATAATCTCTTTGCGACCTTTCCGGGCACGACTGGGACGACGACCGGAATGGAACGGATCGGCCAAGGAAAGAACGAGAAGACGCAGCCGATCGCGCTCACTGAAGTTCACCTTTACAATAAGAAGAACATCAACCATCTCTACACGGCGTACAAGACGGCGTACCGGAACGGCCACATGGATGCGTTCAATCGGATCAAGTATCAGGCTACCGGCAAAAACGAAGGCGCGGCTCCTTATCAGTACGTCTATCCGAGCGACGTGACGCCGTATTGGAACATGGCGACGAGTTATGGAATTGCCGACGACATGTTCCAGACGCAAGGAAGCGGAAGTTTTACCGCGCACCAAGACCTGATTCGCGGCGGTACGGAGATCGATTCGACCGACAGCTTGGTGGACGACCCGACCACCTCGAGCGCGTGGGGCTGCACGTCGCCGCCCGGCTCGGCGACGTCGCTAATCACGACGCAACTCAAAGTGCTCAAGGGGCAAGGCCCGTACCCGTGCACTTCAAAGTTTCCCTCCTCGCCGGGCTACGAGACGCTGCAGGTTCTCCTCGACAATGCGAAGGTCTCGTGGAAATACTACACGCCGGCCCCCACCAACGGATCGGTTGGAGCGCTTTGGAATGCGTTCTTGGTAATCGCGTCGGTCTACACCAATCAGACCGAGTGGAACGCGCACATCATCTCGCCGGAGACGAGCATCTTCAACGACATCTCCGCAAACGCGCTCCCGGCGGTTTCGTGGGTTATTCCCGACGCTGCCAATTCCGATCACCCTGCCGAAGGCGCCGACACCGGTCCCTCGTGGGTCGCCAGCATCGTCAATGCGGTCGGCCAGAGCTCGTCCTGGAACTCCACGGCGATCGTCGTCGTTTGGGATGATTGGGGGGGATTTTACGATCCGGTCAAGCCGCCCAAGCTTGATAAGCAGGGCGGTCCAGGCTTCCGCGTTCCCATGGTGGTGATCTCACCGTACGTGCCGGCCGGAGAGATCTCGCACACCGCCTACGAGTTCGGCAGCATCCTGCGTTTCATCGAAGACAACTGGAATCTGGGACGCTTGGGAACCAGCGACGGCACCGCGAACAGCATGGCCGATATGTTCAACTTTAACCAAAAGGCACGCAAGTTCAAGGGGTTCGACGCGAAGTACTCGCGCTCGTACTTCCTCCACAAGAAACCCTCCGGACTACCGGTCGATACCGAATAGGAGCACGATGCCCCGCCGAGCCAACGGACTGCCGTTCCTTCTGCTGCTGATGGCCGCGGGCGTCGCCGCGTGCGGCGGCGGCAGCAGCTTTGGCATGCCGCGTGCCATCCCCGGCGCGCCGCAAGGCATCAAAGACGACAAGAACGCGATCCAGCACGTCATCATCGTAATTCAGGAGAATCGCAGCTTCGATAATTTCTTCGCCACGTTTCCCGGAGCCGACGGCACGAAGGTCGGGAATGCCGCCGCGATGCCGCCCTCGATCGCGCAGTCTTGCAGCAAGCCGATCACTCAGCCGACCACCGTACCGCTGAAGCAAGTCTCCTTGATCGGCAACGGCCAAGACCTCGATCACATCCACCAAGGCTTTCGCCTCGATTTCAACGGCGGAAAGATGGACGGCTGGGACTTGACCAAATACGGACCAAACGGCGAGAGCGGGCCGACGTGCTTGTATACGTATCAGTACGTCAACCCGGCCGACATCCAGCCGTATTGGGACATGGCCAAACAGTACGTGCTCGGCGACCACATGTTCCAAACTCAAGGCAGCGGAAGCTTCACCGCGCACCAAGACCTGATCGCCGGCGGCACCGACATTTCGTCGGACGAAGCGCTCATTGACAATCCGTCGTACTTCCCGTGGGGCTGCGACGCGAACAAGAGCGTCGTCACCGCGATCATCAAGAAGGGCAGCCAGAAGGTCTACCCCTACGGCGGACCGTTCCCGTGCCTCTCCTACGCCACGATGCGCGATCTGCTCGATGCCGCGCAAGTCTCGTGGAAGTTTTACGCGATGGCCGTGCAAAAAGAGAGCGGCTGCGAGCACGGCGACACGGCCGGCATATGGAGCGCCTTCGACGCGATCAAGGCGGTCCGCAAGGGGCCGGAGTGGCGCACCAACGTGACGACAACGAACCTCGACTTTTTCACCGACGTCACCAAGCATCAGCTTCCCGCCGTCTCGTGGATCACGCCCGACGGACTGAACTCCGACCATCCCGGTGAGACCAAGCACAAACCGTGCCAACAGGGCGGCCCGCTCGGCGACACCGGTCCGTCGTGGGTCGCCTCGATCGTCAACGCGATCGGCCATAGCGAATACTGGAAGTCGACCGCGATCGTCGTCGTGTGGGACGACTGGGGCGGCTACTTCGATCACGTGCCGCCGCCGCATCCGTACACCTGGCAGGGCGGCCCGGGCTTTCGCGTACCGATGCTGCTCGTCTCGCCGTACGTGAAGCCGCACGTCGAGCACACCGTCTACGAGTTCGGCAGCATCTTGCGCTTCATCGAAGACAACTGGAGCCTCGGATCGCTCGGCACCAGCGATAGCAAAGCGACCAGCATCGGCAACGCTTTCGACTTCAACATGCCGCCGCGCAAGTTCAAGACGATCCAGTCGAAGTATCCGCAGAGCTTCTTCCTGCATCAACAGCCTTCGGGGGTCGCGCCGGACTCCGAGTGAAGGTACAGGCCGTTAGCCGCGCGGCATCGCTGACGATTGCGTGTTCGCTTGCGGCGTGTTCGCTCGCGTCCCAACGGCCGTTGCCGAGCGTAAGCACCGGCGCCGCGCTAAACGCATTAAACAAGACCGGCGCCAGGAAGATCGAGCACATCGTCTACATCGTTCAGGAGAACCGCAGCTTCGATAACCTCTTCCAGGGGTATCCGGGCGCGGACACGGTCTCGTTCGGCCTCAACTCGTTTGGCCTGAAGGTTCATCTCAAGCCGGTGAGCCTGGCCGACAAGTACGAGATCGATCACTCGGCGACGGCGATGTTTGCAGCGTGCGACGGAACCGGCGGCCTTCCGGGAACGCGTTGCCTGATGGACGCGTTCGACAAGGAGTTCTCGTACGGCGGGCCGCCTCCCGACCCCCAGTACGTCTACGTTCCGCACTCGGAATCGAAGCCGTACTTCGAGATGGCGCACGAGTGGGTCTTGGCCGACAAGATGTTTCAATCGCAGCTCGACGAGAGCTTCGTCGCGCACCAGTACATCATCGCGGCGCAAGCTAAGTCGAGCCTCAATCTGCCCACCGGGCTCTGGGGCTGTCCGGGCGGTCCGGCCGACGACGTCTTCACGATCACCAAGGAGCGCACCGCGGGGCCGCAGCAACGCGCCTGCTTCGACTACCTAACCCTGGGCGACGAGCTCGATAAAGCGAAACTCTCGTGGCGTTTTTACACCAGTAAGTACGGCACGCCGTCGAGCGGGTCGGGCGCCTACTGGTCGGGCTATCAAGCCGTGGATCACATCTACCACGGGCCCGATTGGGCGAAAGATATCGTGACGCCGCAGAAGCGCTTCCTCACCGACGTGCGCGCTGGGAGGCTGGCGAACTTCACGTGGATCACGCCGACCTGCCACAACTCCGATCACGTCGCGTGCGGCGGCGGGCATGGGCCATCGTGGGTCGCGGCGTTGGTGAATGCCGTCGGCCGGAGCAAGTTTTGGAATACCACGGCGATCTTCGTGCAGTGGGACGACTGGGGTGGCCTCTACGACCACGTCCCGCCGCCGTTCAAAGATTACGACGGGCTCGGCTTTCGCGTTCCGCTATTGGTGATCTCGCCGTACGCCAAGCGCGACTACGTTTCGCACGTCCAGTACGAGACGGCCAGCGTCCTGCGCTTTGCCGAGAACCTCTTCGGGCTCGACCAGCTAGCGGCGGCCGACCGCCGAGCGCGTTCGCCGGCGGGCGATTGCTTCGACTTCTCGCAGAAGCCGCGCAAGTTCGTTGCGATTAAAGCGCCGCAGGGGCCGGAATTCTTTCTCCAACAACCGAACGACTACAGGCCCCCCGATTACGAGTGAACATGAGAAACGCAATTCTTCTCTTTGCGCTTGCGACCGCGGGGTGCTCTTCGACCGTAGCATTGCCCCCCGCGCAGGGCAATGCGATTATCTCGCAGCTTACGCACAGCGGCGCCGGCAAGATCGATCACATCGTCTATATCGTTCAGGAGAACCGCAGCTTCGACGATCTGTTCCAGGGCTATCCCGGCGCCGACACCGCCTCCGAGGGCCGGCTGTCCGACGGCAGCAAGATTCGGCTGCAACCCGTCGGTCTGGCCACGCAATACGACATCGACCACTCGGCCACGGCGATGTTTGCGGCGTGCAACGGAACCGGAACGCTGCCCGGTACGAACTGCCGCAACGATGGGTTCAGCCACGAGCAATTCTTTGGCGGGCCACCCGGCGTCAAATTGCCGATGTACGTTTACGTTCCGCATAGCGACACCAAGCCGTACTTCGACATGGCGCACGAATGGGTCTTAGCCGACCGGATGTTTCAGTCGCAGCTCGATGAGAGTTTCGTCGCCCACCAGTACATCATCGCCGCCCAAGCGCAATCGAGCGTCAACTTACCGTTCGGGGTCTGGGGCTGCCCCGGAGGCGTGCAAGATCTCGTGCAGACGATCACCAAAGGGCGAACGTACGGCAAGTATCAGCGGGCGTGCTTCGACTACGAAACGCTCGGCGACGAGCTCGACGCGGCCGGACTCTCATGGCGCTTCTATACCAGTAGGTACGGCAGCCCGTCGAGCGGCGACGGAAGCGATTGGTCGAGCTATCAAGCGGTGCGGCACATCTACTACGGCCCGGATTGGGTGCGCTCGGTGATCACGCCGCAGAAGCGCTTTCTGACCGACGTGCGCGCCGGCAAGCTGGCCAACTTCACCTGGATCACGCCGATCTGCAGCGACTCCGACCACGTAAACTGCGGCGGCGGGTTTGGGCCGTCGTGGGTGACGTCGCTGGTCGACGCGGTCGGCAAGAGCAAGTTCTGGGATCACACCGCGATCTTCGTGCAGTGGGACGATTGGGGCGGTCTCTACGATCACGTGCCGCCGCCCTATCGCGGCTACGACGGCGTCGGCTTTCGCGTACCGCTGCTGGTCATCTCGCCCTACGCCAAACGCAACTACGTCTCGCACGTGCAGTACGAGACGGCGAGCGTCTTACGCTTTGCCGAAGACCTCTACGGGCTGCCGCAGCTCGCCGCTGCCGATAGCCGCGCGCGTTCGCCGGCCGCAGACTGCTTCGATTTCTCGCAGAAGCCGCGCACGTTCGTCGCGATTAAAGCACCCAAGGGTCCGGAGTTCTTCATGCAGCAGCCCGACGAGTACCAGGCGCCCGACTACGAATGATGAGGAGATTTTTGAGAAAGAAACCCTTCTTCGCGCTCGCGGCGGCGCTCGCCGGCTGCTCGGGCTCGGTGCAGCTGCCGCCCGTTACGACCAGCACGGTGATCGGCGAGCTGAACAATACCGGAGCAGGCAAGATCGACCACGTCGTCTTTATCGTCCAAGAGAATCGCAGCTTCGATAATCTCTTCCAGGGCTATCCCGGGGCCGACACGGTTTCGTCTGGTAAGATCTCGACCGGCGAGACGGTCAAGCTGCAGCCGGTCAGCCTCGCCTATCAATACGTCATCGATCACTCGGCAGCGGCGATGTTTGCGGCGTGCCATGGAACCGGAAAGTTGCCGGGGACGAACTGCCGCAACGATGGATTCGATAACGAAGAGAACTTTGGCGGCCCCCCGAGCATCAAGCACTCGATGTACGTCTACGTTCCGCACAACGAGTCGAAGCCGTACTTCGACATGGCGCACGAGTGGGTCGTTGCCGACCGAATGTTCCAGTCGCAGCTCGACGAGAGCTTCGTCGCGCACCAATACATCATCGCCGCGCAGGCGAACTCGAGCGTGGGCCTGCCCTTCGGCTTGTGGGGGTGCCCCGGAGGCCCGACCGATTTGGTCGGGACGATCACCCACGAAAGAAAGTACGGCCCGAATCAGCAAGTCTGTTTCGACTATCAGACGCTCGGCGACGAGCTCGACGCAACCGGACTCTCGTGGCGCTTCTACACCAGCCAGTACGGCAGCTCCGCGAGCGGCTCGGGAAGCTATTGGTCGAGCTATCAAGCCGTCCGGCACATCTATTTCGGCCCGGATTGGGCGAAGGACGTGATCACCCCGCAGAAGCGGTTCATTTACGACGTGCGCCACGGCAAGCTCGCGAACTTTACGTGGATCACGCCGGTCTGCGACGACTCCGATCACGTGAACTGCGGCGGCGGCTTTGGACCGTCATGGGTGACGTCGCTGGTGGACGTCGTCGGCGAGAGCAAGTTCTGGAATCATACCGCGATCTTCGTGCAGTGGGACGACTGGGGCGGCCTCTACGACCACGTGCCTCCGCCCTATCGCGGCTACGATAGCGTCGGCTTCCGCGTGCCGCTGCTGGTCATCTCACCCTATGCCAAGCACGACCACGTCTCGCACGTCGAATATGAAACGGCGAGCGTTCTGCGTTTTGCCGAGGATCTCTATGGCCTCCCGCAGCTCGCGGCAGCCGATCGCCGCGCCAACTCGCCGGCCGGCGATTGCTTCGACTTCAATCAGCAACCGCGCAAGTTCGTGCCGATCAAAGCTCCCGAAGACACGGAGTTCTTTCTGCGACAAACCAACGACTATCGCGCCCCCGACTACGAATAAAGGAGGCATCGTGCTGACGTCCAGAGGGAGCATTCTCCGTTGTTGCCGGCTGGCTGGCCGCGGCTGTGCTCGCGGGCTGCGGCGGATCGCAGGTGCCGATCGGGGCGCGCGGTGTGATTCCCAATCTGGAATCGGGCTTAACGCGCTCTCCGATTCAACACGTCGTCATCATGATTCAAGAGAACCGCACGTTCAACAATTTCTTCGCGACCTTCCCCGGCGCCGACGGCACGACGACCGGCAAAATAGAGAAGTACGCTCCTTGTCATATCGATCAGACGAAAATGATTCCTTTGAAGAAAAGCAATCTGGTTATTACTCCCCAGGACCTCGACCATAAGTATCAGGGCTATCACGTCGCGTACGACAGCGGGAAGATGGATGCGTTTGACGAGGTTACATGCTCAGGCGATGGCCTGCCCGAGTGCACCTATCCGTATCAGTACACGAATCCTGCGCAAATTCAGCCGTACTGGGACATGGCCGAGCAGTACACTCTCGCCGAGCACATGTTCACCACGCAAGGGAGCAGCAGCTTTGGGGCTCATCAGGATCTCATCCGAGGCGGGACGCAGATCAGCTCGACCCAGGCGCTCGTCGATGACCCCTCGAGGACCCCATGGGGATGCGACGCTCCGCTGGGCACGAAAACGTCCCTAATCACGATGGACGGCGTCTTGAAAGCGGGTCAGGGCCCATTTCCGTGCACGACCAACTTTCCTTCGTCGTATGGTTACCAAACGCTCCGCGATCTACTCGATGCAAAGGGCGTCTCTTGGAAGTATTACGTATTGCCGCTCGGCAAGAACTTCGGCGGCCTGATGACCGCCTTCGACGTCATCGCTTCCGTTCGTCACGGCCCGGAATGGAAGACGAACATCGTTACCCCGCAAACGAAGATCTTTAGCGACATATCCAACGGGAAGTTGCCCGCCGTCTCGTGGGTCATACCCGACGAACCTGATTCCGATCACCCCGGAGAGAAGGTCGATAACGGGCCGTCGTGGGTCGCCAGCGTCGTGAATGCGATCGGCCAGAGTTCGTACTGGGGCACGACGGCGATTATTATCGTATGGGACGATTGGGGCGGGCTCTACGACAATATTGCTCCAGCGCAACATGGCTTCGGAGGGTTAGGCTTCCGCGTTCCCGCGCTCGTTATTTCGCCCTATGCGAGAGCGGGTCATATTTCGAAAACCAACTACGAGTTCGGCAGTATCCTCAAATACATCGAACAAAACTGGAACCTAGGATCGCTCGGAACAACCGACAAGACAGCTACGAGCATTCTCGATTGCTTCAACTACTCGCAGAAGCCGATACCGTTTAAAGTAATTCCCCTCCGAACATGGAGAGTCATACTTTCTCCATAGGAAGCCGTCATATTTGCCAATCGACGATGACATGTGAGGCGGACGGCTGGGAAAACCTTCACGGCGTTCCCAAGCCGTCGCCTACATCTACGGTTTTGATCCCTTAGGAACCTAGCGCGTTGTCCGGGCTAGCTGAGACCGGCCACTCGCCGGCGCCCGTCGTGAGTTTGTTTGAAAGTGAACTGCCTGTGGGATACGTAACCGACTGAATGATGAACGAAGGTACGGAATCGACGCTGACATAGAGCTTCGTTTCCTTCTTGTTAAGCGATAGCGCGAACGGACTGCCGCTGGTGACACTGATCTGCTTGGACGACTGCGTTTGACCCGCGGGGAAGTAGTCGATCGAGCTCCCATCGATGACGATGACATTGCCCTTGCGATCGACTTCCACGCCGCTGCCGGCTGAGCTGATCTGGAGCCCCAGGTTGGTCCCGGTCGTGGACCCCGGCGCATATTTGACTACTCCCTCAAAGGTCGAGGCATACAGGTTATCCTGCGCGTCGGTTGCGAGATACTCAGCGTCGCTCGAAATCGTTAGCGAAGGTGAGGTCTGGCCTTTCGGATAGACGGTGATCGTATTGTTCCCCACGTTGGCGCAATAGACCGTCCCGGCGGCATCCACGGTGAGGCCGGTCGGGCTATTAACCCCGCTGCTGATGGTCAGAAACGGCGAAAGTTGGCCGCGCTTGTATGCCGTGATCGTGTTGTTACCGATATTCGTCGCGTAGACGCTGCCTTGCGCGTCGACGAAGAGCCGCTCGGGATTTGAAAGGCCGGTCGTGATCTGGCCAATCTCCTTACCGTTGGTGCCCTTAGCCGAATAGACCGTAATGCTATTGCTATCGTAGTTGCCCCAATAAATGAGGGGTTTCTTCCTTTTTGCGTCGGGGGAAAGCCAGCCCGAGCCCGTGCGCGCGGTTTGCACGTGCCTACCTTGCCCGTTGGCAAGCATGCGGTGTTCTCGCAACGTACTGCTCTGGGCAGTGCCGAGACTGCCGCTCGAGCCGGTTGGAGCTACGCCGGTTGCCGAACAACCGGCCGCTAGGGCGGCGAGCAGAGGGAGCGCCACGACACGGCGTGAGGCTGAGAAAATAGAAAACAACGCGTTGTCCTCCTTTGAAAGTACGATGGGATTTTGGATCCGATGTGGGACCCGTAGATCGTGCTTCGACATTTTTAGGCGCGCCCATTCAGCGGCCCATGCAGGAGATAACCGCTTAGCGAACGTTGATGCGCCGGAGTATCGCTTCCGAGACAAGCAGTCGGGCCGGCGGCGCCGGTCCGACTGCTTCGATGTGTGCGTGTAGGGTTATGAGATGCTGGTAGCGACGAACTGACCGGCTTCCCAGTAGCCATAGGCGGTGATTACGCGCCCGGTGTAGATGCGGCCGGTGCTCATGCGACGTAGTGCTGGTTCGTCGTTCACGACCACCGTTTGGGCCGGGCTGGTTTGGACCGCAAGCATGTTGTTACTGACGCCGACGATGGTGCCGCTGACGGCGGCGTGTTGCCGGCGCGGCGCGCATCGCGTCGCGACCCATTGGCCCTGCGACCAGTAGCCGCAGCGACTTGACTGCTCCGCCGAAGCCGGCGCACCTATGCACAACGCCAGGATCGCGGCCAGGCCGACGAGGCTCGCAGTGGTTCGGAGCAAGTTCAACATGATAAAGTTCCTCCTTCACCCCGCCATTTGCCCACGCGTTCTTGCGTCATAACCGAGCGACGCCCCGGCGCACGCGGCGATTCTTAGCGACATCTAATGTGCTAGCTTAATCTTTGATGGGGTTGCCTTCAATTGCATCGTCGCCGTCTCCGTCACCATGGTGTGGCTTGGTCAGGCCTGTGAAGTCCTTGATAACCTTTGCGTCGTACGGTGCGTTGAGCTGATTGAATCCATCGCCTGGGTTGTTGAGGATACCCTGAGTGAAAACGATCGTCCCGCCGGTTGAGCCCGACTTACGAACCTGGATCACGCGATCGTTGAATTGATCGCTGATTAGCGTATCTCCGTTGCGCAAACGCACCGCTCGAGTCGGCAGCGGATTGCTGTTGCCGCCGGTTGTTAGCGTGGAGTACGTCCATACAACGTTCTTATTACTATCGATCTCGACGATGCGGTTGTTGTTCGAGTCGGTGATCAGCGTGTTGCCGTTCGCCAAGCGGCTGGCGAACGCGGCTCCGTTTAGCAGATTCTTGTCTGTAGGATTGGGATACTGCCAAACGATGTCTTTGCCACGGGTTACCTCGATCACGCGATTGTTGTTCTCATCGGCGATGAGAACGTGGCCATTCGTCAGGAGTTCGGCGCTGTTCGGATTGTTGAGGTGGTCGGCGCCGCTGCCGCTGACACCGGTCGTACCGTACTGCCAAACGATGTGCTTGCTGCGCGTTACTTCGATCACACGCTGGTTCGCCTGATCGGTAATCAACACATGGCCGTTCGGCAAGAACGTATTTTGAACCGGCGTATTCAGTTGGTCGCGCCCGCTCCCCGCGACGCCCGCCTGACCATACTGCCAGACGATGTACTTGTTTTCGTCAACGAGGATCACGCGATTATCCGGACATCCATTAGCGCACCCGGGCTCGAATGGCGGGTTGTTCGGCGGTACGCCGGTGCCGGCCATTAACGTAAGGCAGCCGATCCGCTCGGCGTCGTTCGTTCCGACGACGGTATGTGGGCCCGCCGTGGAGGACTCCCCAAAACTCCAAATGATTTTGTGCGAAGGTGGATCGATCTCGATGACGCGATTGTTAAATTGATCGGCGATGATCATGTTGCCGGCAGCATTGAAGCCATGGTGGTCGCCTTGGCTGTTGCCACCTTGGCAGTCACCGCCTTGGCCGTTGCCGCCCTGACCGTTGCCGCCTTGGCCATTGCCCTGACCGTTGCCGCCTTGGCCATCGTAAACCGCTGATGTTTGCGGCGTCACACCGGCGCCGCCCGCGGTCTGAGAGCCGCCGTTGCAGGCGGAAAGAGCGAGCGCCAGAGCGGCGCAGGCTGTCACTGAAACGAGAAGGCTCCTGTTCATTGATTCGTCCTCCGGGCCAAAGGTGGGATCCGATATATTCTACCCGTGTCCGCGCCCATCGAGTCGAAGCCTAAAGCCTGAAATCAAGCCTGTACGAATGATTTTCGTTAAGTGTGCGATACTCTGTGTGAGTCGCCGACCGGCGCGATTACCGAGAGGCTTGCACTTTGGACTCGTCCCGGCAATACGCCGCTGTCGAACACCAAACGGTGAACTTCTTTGGACGCGGCATGAAAATCAATCGTTTGCAGAGCGCGCCCCGGAATGAGGACCTCGCCCGTCCCGCCGTTCTTGCCACGGATACCGTAAATGCAAAAGCGCCGGCTGGCGAAGATGAGCGTCATCGTATCTCCGACGTGAAACGACCGCGAGCTCGAGCGTCGTAGCGGCCATCCGTACGATTCCTCACCAGCTCCCAGTTGCCGGTGAATAGAATGGAAGCCGGCCAGATACCACGATGGAGCGCCGAGAGCACTACGACTTTTTGCCGGTTACGCGCCGTTGCCGAGGCAGCCGGAGACGCAGCGCCCTGGTGTCGCGTGGCCCGGCACAGGACCAGCACGCAAACACAAGGGCTACGGCAACGCCGAGCCGGGCGCTAGCCGCCATACGCCTTGTTCAAGTCTCGCATCGCTGCCGTAAGAATCACGTGGAAACTCGCGTTTTTCGCAGGTCCAAACGCTGGATTCTGCATTCAATCTCGTTCATAAGCGCTACGTGGATCGGCCGCGACAGCAGATGCTCGAGCATGTATCCGACGTCGAAGCGACTGTCGGGCATGACGCCTGCCTGATAGAGTTGCTGCGCGAGTGCCGGCCCGGATATAGGAGATGGCTGCGGGAGCGGGATGTGCTGCTCCTGGACCTGAACCGCACACCCCGCGGGAGGGCTGGTCGCCCACGGCAAGGCTCTGTACGGCACAACTGCGGGCGGTGGAAACGGCTACGGAACCGTTTTTCGAGTCCCCCTGCGATGACGCCCAGGAACCCATGGCTGCGCGAGTAAAGTGGTCAAGATAATGCGCACCTGGGTTGTGGCCGGTGCAATCGTACTCGCACTTTTGGCGCCGGCAGAAACGCTCGGCGCACCGACGCGGGGCATTCGGGTGGCGCCCGTTCCTCAGTTGCCACCATCGCGCGCTGCGTTTGGCCGCTCCGCCGGCCAAGATTCGTTTAGGGTACCATTCCACGTCGACGCTCGCCCGAAGCCGATTGAGAGTAATACCGAACCTGCGTTTCGGCCGTACCGTTGGAACGCATGGCCGCTGGCCCCGCACTACGTTTTGAGTCAGCCCGCTTGGTACCAAAACGGATGCTTTGCCAATAACATTTTCGGAGCTCCGTCGACGTTCCAGAGCGGTGCCTCGTTGCCGACGGGCGTGACGCTCGGATCCCTGGTCGACGGTCACTCCAAGAACCTTATCTCGCCGACGCCTTCATACAACCCAACCTCGCCGTCGAACGGCGAGGGCGCAACCGGGTCAAATCCCCTCGGCTTGCAATACCACGTTCAAGCGACGACGTGCGGGTCGTCAACGCTCATCGACCTATAAACTAGAAAAGCGGGCCGAGCTTCCTACCCCGTAGGACCAAAGACTCATGGAGCCGCAGACCGGTTGCTTGTCTGGTGGACGCATGCTACTATGGCGGGCATCAGGAGGGCGTTATGACCTTTTCACGTTTTCGTTTGCTTTTCTCGCTCGTCGCGGCCACTTCACTGTCGGCCTGCGTCGGCCAGTCGGCGGTGCCGCTCGCGCAGAGCTCCATTCCTAACCCGCGCGCGGCAGGCGCGCTCTCTCCCGACGCGACGCCGCCGGCGTGTAAGGGACAAAAGACGACCAAAGATTATGCCTCGTCGAAGCCGCAGGGCCTTAGTGCTAAGGGCGGCTCGGCGTGCGTTCCAAAGTTTAAAGGATGGGGTGGAAGCCTGCACTATCCGAGCTACACCGGCAACGGCATACAAATGACGGTCATCAGCAGCACGACAGCCTACGATCCGGGGGCGTTCCCACCCAGCACGAGCGCGATCTTCTACCTTCAGCTAAAGTTCAACGCCGATGTAAAGTTCGGCACGAAGATGCCCGCCGGCCTCAGCCTGTCGGCCAGCGGTTTCAAGCTGGGCAAGCACTATACGATCGAGGCCGCTCGAGATATGGGCAGCCTTTGGCAAGTGCTTCCGTACTGCTACACAACGGCGAAGCCCGGCAAGTACGGCCCGATGATCGGCGGCTTGGGCTATGCGCTTCGCGGCGGCGATTTCACCAGCTCTAACGATGCTGTGCTCATGCTCTACGAAGGAAAGCTCGTTTCGACAAAATGCTAGATTGCCCACGGGGCTGCTGCACAAACCGCGGCGCTAACGGTTTCGTCAACCCTTGTTCAGTTTGTACAGGTCTCCTCGACGTGGCAGCGCACCACGAGCTGCGTTCCACTCGTGTGCGATATCGTTGCCCTTGCGATGAACTGCACTTTCTTGTCTTCAGGAGCTATCAGCGTCGCTACGTGACCGTTTTCGATTGAAACCTGAAGCCGATCATCGCTGCTGCTAATGCTCCAGCCCGACTTCGGCAAGAGGCGAAAGAGTGCGCTGGATGCGTCCCTCGTCGTGCCGGAGATGAGCGTGATCACAGCCTCCTCTACGTGCGGAGTGTTGTCAGCGCCGAGCCGGTCGTCGATTGCCGGCGCAGGCTCCTCAGCGTTGACGGCGGGTACGGCAAGCGATCTGATTGCGGGCGAACATCCGGCTGCGCCTAACACGGCTCCGACGGCAGCGCATGCCAACTCTTTACGATTCATTCCATCTCCTTTTACTGACGGTAATCCCTCATTCGATCAAGAGGTTCCGGATCATTTCCGCGTCCCAGCTACGAGGTTAAGCTAAGCGCCTAGCGCGATGCGAACACGCTCACACTTCCGCTTGCTTCGCTTGCGGCTGCATGACCTTCGTGCCTGAAAGCCGAACATTCTCGACCGTCGATCCGTTCGGAGCAAAGGACGAGGATGTATATCTTATATCTAAGCCGCTACCTGCTGACAAGCTGCGTTGCTGCCGCAATGCTCGCGGGCTGCAGCGGATCGCAGCCGCCGATTGGCGCGCCAGTGGGCGCTACTAGCGCTGTGGTCGGCAAAGATCAGAGCCTCCTTTACATCAGTGACGGGCAATCCGGCGACATATATATGGTTAGTCTGCCATCCGGAAGACTCGTGGGAAAGTTGACGGGATTCAATGGTCCAACCGGCAACTGCGTCGACCAACATGGAAACGTATTCGTCGATAACTCCGGGGAGGGCCAGGTTCGGGCGTACGCGCACGGAGCCAAGACAGCTTTCAGAGTTCTCAACGATAGTTCATGGGAACCCTACGCGTGTTCAGTGGACCGAACGACCGGGAATCTAGCCGTCTGCAACCTCCGAACTGGTCAGACCCTAGGCACGATTGCAGTCTACGCTAAGGCCAAGGGTGCCGCGCGCCACTATAGGTATTCTGGCGTGAGCAATTTCTGGTACTGTGCGTACGACGGCGACGGCAATCTCTTCGCCGACGGCGTTGATTATGGCAGCAACAAGCTTATGTTTCTTGAGCTTCCGAGGGGCCTCGGTCGACTACGGCCTGTCTCCTTGTATCCCGCGATCAAGGGTGAGGTGAGCCCTGCGCTCATTTGGGACGGTAAGTATCTGGCGATTGCGAGTCCAAATTCCGCTGCGATTAACCAATATCGAATGAGCGGCAGTACTTGCAGGAGGGTTAACATCGTAAAACTAGATGATGCCGACGTGGTAACCGGGCCGTTCTGGATTGCATCGGGGGGAACCGCCAAAACGCTCTATGCCCCGATCGTCGCAAACAGCATCGCAAGCGTCGGCGTCTACCGCTATCCGACCGGTGGAAAGCGCCTTCAGAACCTCTACGATGCGCCAAATCCATCTGCTGCGGCCGTTAGCGCGCCGTAATCTCGACCTCTGCCGACCGGTTGTGGTCCTGGAGGCATTGCAGACGATGACCGAGGGCTACGAACGCGAGCCGAGCGAGCAGTGCACCTCCGACATCCTCATCGCGGCGTTAAGCGAGCAGCTGAGCGAATCCGAGATTCAGGCGCTCGCCGCCGAAGGCGCGCTGCTTTCGGAAGATCAAGCGATCGCTGAGGCGCTCGCCGTCATTTAGATTCACGCGCGACTCTAATCAATAGCTCACCCAGAACACAGCCGCGACGACGGCCGCGCGTGTTCAAGTTGGCGTATGAGTTCAATTAAATCCACGATCGCCGGCCTGGCGGTCGCCGCCTCGATCCTTACAAGTTCTGCGGTGCCGGCGCTAGCCGTCACCACTAACGGCCCCCGAGTCCCGACGAACTACGTCGCGGCCTTTGCTCCAATCTTTGGCACCCACAACGCGTTCCCGCGCTCGGGAGTGATGAGCCTCGTCGTTCGTGACGGGACGATCAGCGGAACGTACCGCGGCACCTCGGTCAGCCCCGACCGTCTCGACAATCGCTTGGTGCCCGTTACCGGTTCCGTCAGTGAGAACGATTACGTGCAGTTGTTCATCGGCGGCGCGATAACGCTTCGCGGTTCCATAGCTGCCGACGGCGCAATTTCCGGTACGCTAACCGAGGACGGCCGGCTTTACGCGTTCCGAGCTGCGCCCTCGCTGGCGCCAGGTAAATAAACGCCACCCGGCGGAGTCGCCATTCGTTCGAGCGAACAGAACCGGCTCACCCCCTCGCGCAGGAGAGCAAGGTTGAATATTGATTTTAGCGCTACTGATTTGTGGCCATCCCTTCCGTACGATGAGATGGCGCCGACGGTTGATCACCTTCACCGACTTAGCCAGATCGCCGGAAAATACACGCTCGAGCAGCCTTTTGAAGCGTGCTGGGGTGACATCGCGCTGCTGGTTACGCCGCGCGGCATCGCGACGCCGACGTTGAGGTCGGACGACATACTGTTCAGCATCGACTACGCGATCCTTGATTCTCTAGTCGTCGTT
Organism: Vulcanimicrobiota bacterium; assembly: GCA_963739845.1. GTDB lineage: Bacteria > Vulcanimicrobiota > Vulcanimicrobiia > Vulcanimicrobiales > Vulcanimicrobiaceae > Cybelea. Next base: position 2,235,276 of record CAVUBQ010000002.1, read on the forward strand.
ACGGCGTCGACGGGCAAGACGACGCTCCCGCTCGCGGCGGGCACGGTAGCAGACTTTTACAGGAAGTTCGTCGACGCGGTTTCAGCCCTGCGTATCCCGGCTGCCCGTACGACGTTGGAAACGGAAATCGCGGGAGCGCTGCACTTCGAAACGGACACCGTTGACCGCCCCTATGATTCGGCCATAGCCTGCAGAATGTGGGCGGCTTTTGCGAGCGTCGCAAGCGCGTTGAGCCTTTGGCAGTCATCGTACATCGGGCCTCGTCCCCCGGTCGGGATCATGTGGGGCGGGTTCGATCTCTACGCTCCGCGATATAACGGCCGCTCGCTGGTGCCGCCCCACGACCGGCCGATATTTCAACAAAACGGCATGAGCGGCGAGGCGGTTGCCGTTGGATTTAGCCTCGGCGATTTGCAGTCGCGTGCGGCCGGCTTCTACGCATACATTTACCCGTCTCCCCCGGGAATTGAGGGCGCCGATTTCGGCGTTAAGGAGGCCGTCTACGACGCCGCGGCGGGGCTCGTCGTGCTCCCCTGGGACGTCGTGCGCGTCAATAGAAACCGACAAGAAACGGTGTTGCGGTTCGCCGATGCCGTCTATGCTGCCGCCGTTAAACTCGCAGGTTGGCCGAATGACTGGGTCAATCCCCGACATGACGGTTGGTATGCAAGTAGTCACCTGATTTCCAACGCAAGTCCAGCCGTGGACCAATAAAACGGTCAGTTCAGGGTCGTTGCCACGGGCACGGGACGGCCTTCGTCCAGATCGAGCACGTCGAACCACGTCACGATGTCGGAACGCCCCGGCGCAACCTGCTCGCGCAGGTTATTGAAGTATTGCTCGGAGTGCGAGCCGGGGTCGGGATGCCAGTGCATCCGGTCGTCGTTGAACCGTTTGATCTCTTCGGGGCCCTTGCGCGAAAGGAACTGCGCTTGTACCCAGTTGGCAATCGCGTCGTCGGTTTGGAGCTCTTTGACCTTGCTCGCGAACTCGGGTCCGGTCGTTCCGAGAAACTCAAAGAGCGGTTTGTCGTGCGGGCAGTCGTAATCGTACTCTCCCAGGTGTCCCTCGTTGGAGGCCTTGGCCTTGTCGATGACGCGTTTGAGCGAAACGAGCCCGATCAGCTTGTCCTTGGCGCTGCGCGGTTTTTCAATTGTTAAATCCATAAATCTCCTCATACCAGGATGTGTATCGCTCTAATCCGGTTGACCCGCATCCGGGTTGCACTAGCCACCGCACTCTCGTGCCAACGTCAACAAGGATGGTATGGGCCCCCGAGGCGTAATGGTCGTTCATAATGTCGAAGACCGGTGGAATAATCGGGGTCTCGGATCACGGCGGCTGGGCGGTGCTCGTGACCGTAGGGCGGGACGGGACGCTCCTCGATCGCCGGCGCGTAGAGCTTGTGGACGACGACCTGCCGGCGATTCCCCATCATCACCAAGCTCAGGGGCTTCCGCCCGACGAGGCCGTGGCATTGGTCGAGCGCGTTCGTCTTTCGGCGGAGCGCCACGCAGCACTCGCGCTGGACGCCGTCGCGATTGCCGTGCCGCGCATCCTCGGCGTCGCCCTTCGTAACTGTCCAGAGCTTCCGCCTACGATTGTGGAACGAATCAAGGACTACCGCGCACGGAATGTCGCCGACTGGGTGATGTACCGTAAGGCGCTAGCCGCCGCTGCCGCCGAGCGCGGTTGGCCCGTCTACTGGTTCGACGCAAAGAAAGTACTGGGCGAGGGGAGCATTCCCGATATGCGCAAGGCCGTCGGGCCGCCGTGGAACGCGGATCACAGGCTCGCGATGGCGGCGGCCATAGCCGCGGCAAAAGGGTTATAGGGAACGGTTAACAGCAGGGGCACTTTGACATCGCTAGTAGAGCTCAGCGATGCCGATTTTGAGTGGATTCTTGAACGTAAGCCGCAGCCCGGCGGGCGGTTAACCATACCGCCAGAGGGAATCGACGATCCAGCGACCCTGGCGCACGTTCGTGGAATAGTTCGTCGCCTGCAAGACGCGAACTGCGCAGGGCGCTGGATGATCGTGGCAGACGGCGAGGTCGTCGGACTCTGTAGCTACTTGCGACCGCCGGAAAATGGCAGCAGCGATGATCGGCTATGGGGTAGCGGAAAAAAGGCGTCGCTTAGGGCACGCTACGCGAGCCGTGGCGGCATTGATCCGAGCGGCGGCGGAAGCCGATCCACAGGTGCAGATTCTCACGGCGGAGACGAGCGTAAATAACGCGGCCTCCTCGCGCGTACTGGAAAAGAACGGGTTCTGTCGAGCTGGGGCCCGCATCGATCCGGAGGACGGGGACCTTATCGTGTGGCAGAGGGTCGTCGGCTAAGCATCTATATTGCCAACGCTTCTTCGACCACTTGTTCTTGGGTTAGCGACGCCCCTTCAACCATGAGCCTGACCACTGCATCGACGCCAATGGCTTCATGGAGCGCATCGAGGAGTCGCTTGTACTCTGATTTCTCGTGCTGATGCCGCGGCGACCCCAATGCTGCGCGGCGGGCGTCGACGAATCCTAATATCCGAGCTGCAGGCGCGTACGCCGGACGACTGCTTTGCGCTTGCAGCGCTGCAATCGACGCTAGCTGTTGGAGCGCCAATGCCGCGAGCACGTCCCAATGATGCTCTCCGGCGAGGTCAAGCACTTCGAGTGCGCTTATTTTGGCTTCGGCGTACCGAGTCATCGAGGCGAGATACGTCGCCATCATGTTGAGAGTAATAGCTATTCCGCGCGTATGGTCGAACCGGCGAAACGTCGCGAGTGCGTCGGTCGCATGCCTGAGTGCGAGCCCGGCATCCGCCATGCAAAAATAGTCCACGAGGCTGAGATCGTAAACTGCCCACCCCACATCGCGCTCGGAACCCAACGCAAAATAGCACTGGACGGCCTCGGTGATGTTGCTATAGGCTGCGTCGCTATCCCCCTGCGCAAGGCTGGTAGTTCCGACGCAGCGCAGTAAGGTTCCGGTGAGCCAGCGGTTACCCGCCGCGCGGGCGAATGTAAGGGCCTCCCGTAGGGTCGCCTGCGCTTCGACGATTCGTCCCAGATGCAGTAGCGCCTGAGCTTCACGCATCTGAGCGAAGGCGATTCCAAGTGTGTCACCGACGGTGCGGTAGCGCGCAATGGCGCTCCTGCTGCTGGCGAGCATTACGTCGATTTGCTGAAGCACCAGCGCGAGGGTTGCCTCCACGTAGTCGAGCTTCGCGAGCACGCTCGCCGGCGTCCGCTCGTCAACCAGCTCCAATGCACGAACGAGCCAACGCCGCCCTCAACCGGGGCGAGGTGTTGCCAGAGCGCAGACAGTTCCGCGACCAGGCGTTGCCCTAAAAGGACATCGGCGCGCTCAAGCAGTGCAAAGCGCAGTGCTGCTCGGAGGTTGTCAAGTTCCTCGTGAGCGAGCGCGAAGAATATCTCTTGTTCCTCGTAGAAGTCGCGTTCGAGCGATCGGGCCTGCTCGAGATACGCGAGCGCATGCCGATGCGCCATGGCTTCCTGTTCGCCACGCGCGCCCAGCTTCTCACTCGCATAGTGCCGGACGGACTCCGGGAGGGCATAGCGCGGCTCGACCCATCGAAATCGGCTGCCAGCAGCGACTTGTCGACCAGGGACGACAACACGTCGAACATTTCGGTATCCGCGGTTTCTTCATCGCTGCATACCGCCGCGGCGGTGGCCATCGTGCAGCCGCCGGCAAACACGGAGAGGCGCTCGAAGACCCGCTGTTCCGGCGCACTAAGTAGAGTCGTAACTCCAATCGATCGCCGCACGCATCGTCTGATGTCGCGGGAGGGCCATCCGCTGGCCACGCGTGAGAATCCGGAAGCGGTCGCTCGAGTTTCTCTGCGATCGCTTTAACCGATCAGTAGGTTCATCCGTGCTGCGGCCAGTTCGATCGCGAGCGGAATCCGTCCAAGCAGCGGCAGAGCTCGGCTACGATCGGCGCGTTCGCGTCGGTGAGCGTGAAGCGATGGTCGACTGCCCTGAGCACGATCGGCAAAGAGCACGATCGCCCCATACTCGAGCAGCGTTGGCTGCGCCAAGCCGATGACTTGCTTCGGGAGATGGAACCTTCAGTGATGGGAGTCGATACGTGCGTTCTCCCGCGGCTCGCAGCGGTTCGCGGCTCGTGGCGAGTATTCGAACGCTCGAAGAGCCGTTCGACAGGAGAGTGGCAACCGTCGCAGCCTCGCCGATAACGTGCTCGCAGTTATCGAGAATCAGCAGGACGCGATTTTTTCTTAAGGTAGGCCAGCAGCGTCTCGAGCAGCGGGCGATCGGGCACCTCTTGCACGCCCAGCGTCGACGCGATCGTTGCAATCACCAACGAAGGGTCAGCGATCGGCGCGAGCCCGACGAAGCAGGTCGGGACTCCGCCGGCTTCGCTGAGCACGCTCGCAGCGTGCAACGCGGTCTGCGTCTTTCCGACGCCGCCGATGCCCGTGAGCGTCACCATTCGATGCTCGCGCACGAGCGTAACGATCTCGTTGAGCTCAACTTCGCGCCCGACAAAGCTAGTCAGCGCAAGGGGCAGGGCGATGCTGGCGCCGTCGGACCAGGGCCCGACGCTGACCGGAGCCCCACGGCCTAGGAGCGCCGAACGCGCAACGGCCGCCTCGAACTCGGCGCGTTGCTCGTCGCTGAGTGCCAACGCGCCAGCCAAGAGCGCGAGCGTCTCGCGCTGCGGCGTGCGTCGATGACCGCGCTCAGGCGCTGATTCCGTGGGTACTCATCCGCGCCCGCTCTGCGAGCGCCTCTTGCGAGAGCCCCGCAGCGAGTCGGTGACGCCTAAGGGGCATCCCGAAGTCCGACGAGCCGTGTACTCGCCCGCGATCTTCCATCGCGCTCCCACCATTCGAGGTCTCGCGGTAGCATCCTCATCCACCCATTTGCGCTACATAGGCACTTCAAAGCAGAGCTTCGCGTGCGCGTCCGGCGGGATGGCTAGGCTCGCGGTTACACTCCGCGAATTTCTCCGCAGAACGATGAAGAGGTTGCGCTTCAAGGCTTGGAGGAAACCGCGCCGGACCGGCATGATCTGTGGCTCGGCGCTGTAGTAGGTCGTATCGCTCGCACCAAGGTTCAGATCGGCGCCGCAGGCTACAACGATCGGTCTTAGGCTGAGCTTTTCCATAAAGCCAAAGCGCGCCGTTACGCGTACCAAGCCACGAGATAGGCGCTCGACCCGGACGCGTTGGCCGGCCTTAACGTACGGATCGGTCACCGGGATGAGCGTCAGCAAGACGATTCGTTCGTCCAGGCTATGCGTTCGAGCAAGGTGGTGGCGTAACACGAAGGGGATTCCCTCCGGATCGCCCGTCAAGAAGACCGCCGTTCCCTCAAACGGAACGCCAAGTCGCCCCTTTCGTTCGCATAGGAAGCTTTCGACGGATTGCGATTGGTCCAGCTGCGCGATCGCCACTTGACGGCGCCCCGAGCGCCACGTGCTGGCGATCACGAACACCACGCCGCTGACGGCCAAAGGAATCCAGCCGCCTTCGCGAATTTTCGGTAGGCTGCCGATAACAAAGAGCCCTTCAATCGCCAAAAAGGGTGCGCTGGCCAGCACGGCGAGTGGCAAACGCCACCCCAGCTTGGCGCGAACGACTTCAAAATATGCTATGGACGTCACGATCATCGTCGCCGCTACGGCTAAGCCGTAGGCGTTGGCTAAGCGTATCGAGCTCTGAAAGCCGATGACCAGCGCGATGCACGCAATCATCAGGATCCTGTTAACGAAGGGTACGTAGATCTGGCCCCGGTGCACGAGGGAAGTGTAGACCACTCGAACTCTCGGAATGAAACCCAGACTAATGGCCTGCTTCGCAAGCGTGAAAACTCCTGATATCAATGCCTGCGAGGCAATCGTCGTCGCGACCGTGGCAAGCACTACGATGAAATACAGCATTCCGCTCGGCGCCAGGAGGTAGAAGGGATTGCGAAGCGTCGTCGCATCCGCCAGCACCAAGGCCCCTTGCCCGAGATAGTTCAAGACGAGCGCCGGAAAGACGACTAACGACCACGCCGCGGCGATCGGTGACCGACCAAAGTGCGAGAGATCGGCGTAAAGGGCCTCCACGCCGGACACGCACAACACGATAGCCCCGAAGACGGTGACCGACAATAAACCAAAATGTCCGAAGAAGTGAATGATGTGCACCGGGTTGAAGGCCCAGAGCACGGTAGGATAGCGCGCGATGCCCAGAGCGCCGAGCACGCCGATAGCGACAAACCACACAAGCATAATCGGCCCGAAGACCGAGCCGATACGCGCGGTCCCATACCGCTGGACAAAAAACAACGTCGCGAGGATGGCGACCGCGACGGGTATGACCAAGCTTTGGCCCTGGTGGCCGGCCAGCCCGAGTCCTTCGACCGATGACAAAACCGAGACGGCCGGCGTGATGATTCCGTCGCCGAAGAGCAATCCCGCACCGAGAATAACCAGAAACGTGAGCCAAGTCGCACGTGGCGGCACGCCGCGCTTCACGGGGGGCAGCAAGAAGGCCAGAAGCGCCAATATGCCGCCTTCGCCGTCGTGAGTTATCCGCATGAGCATTCCAATGTACCGGACGAAAACGATCACGATCAGCGACCAGAGGATCAAACTGATGATCCCAAGCACGTTCTCGTGCGTCGGCGCGATCCTCAGTATGCCGAAAAAGCATTGCCGAAAAGCGTAGAGCGGGCTCGTGCCGATGTCGCCGAAAACGACGCCCAGCGCTGCCAGGGTAAGAGAAACGCGGAAGGCACGAGCCGGCGCTGGGCGTGAATCCATTTCCCAGCTATACCCAAGCGAGCATGCCAACCATCTTGGCGAGTGGACCCCTTATCGGTGCAGCATGCCCAGTTTCGGTTTCCTTAAACAAGCAATAACCGGCCGGCCGTGGGTAACAGTGATCGTTGTGATCGCCTCGTCAAGGAGACCTTCGCGGAGTTTTCGCGGCATAAATCGCCGTGGCTGGCCGCTGCCATTGCCTATTTTACGATATTTGCGGTGGCGCCGCTCATTATATCATCGTGGAGATCGCCGGCGTCTTTTTGGGACGCCACAGACGCGGTCCTATCAGAGCTCTATGGCTATCTTCGCGCCACAGCCGGACCGTCTGCAGCAAGCGGTATCGAAGCCATCGTTTCAACGACCTTTTCCCAACGCAAGGCTGGACTACCGGAGCAGGTCATTGGCTGGGGTGTTTTCGCTGTCGCGGCGGTTGGCCTCTTTAGCTGCTTGCAAGAGGCGCTCAACACGGTGTGGGATATCGAGCCGGTGAAACGTAGTTTGCTCGAGACGGTCAAGGCCCGAATCCTGCCCTTTGGAGCGGTGCTCACGGTAGTATTTCTCTTGCTCGTCTCGCTGGCGATCGACACCGCGCTGACGTAGCGACGGCTGCCTTAAGCCGTGTATTCCCCGCGTTCCCTGCGCTCCTAAAATCGGCCGAATTGGTCGTGTCGCTCGGACTAATTATCTTTTTATTCGCACTGCTCTTTGAATATCTGCCGGAACGGCACATTGCGTGGCGTGACATCTGGCTCGGCGCCACGGTTACGGGTGCACTTTTTGTGCTTGGTCAGTTCTTGCTGGCGTGGTACATCGCGAGCGCGGGCCTCTCGTCAGGCTATGGCAGCTTCGGCGGCCTCATCGTCTTTCTGGTATGGGTTTACTATTCCGCACGACTCGTTCTGTTTGCGCCGAGTTCACCCATGTCTTCGCTCGGCACCATGGCTCGTTACGGGCGTTTGAGGCCCAAACCAGGGGCAAGACGGTTGAAACTATCGCGAACGGGGCATAAGGCGTTTAGCTAGGAGGGCTTTATTACGTGGTTGGTATTCTATGGGCGATTATTTCCGTGCTGTTTTTCTTGTGGTTGTTGGGATTTCTGCTACACGTCGGCGGAGCGTTGATCCATCTGATTCTCGTGGTCGTGGTAGTGCTGGTCATATTCAATCTCCTGACCGGGCGCGGGGCGCGGGTGTAAGTGGATATTTTAGACGTCATAAAAAAAGAGCACCGGCAGGCTGCCGCGATGCTGGACGAGGCGCAGAAGTGCGAGCCGGGTGAGCGTCTGGTGGAGCTGGCGAAGCGCATCGAGTATGCATTGTCGACGCACGTACAGATTGAGGAGCGCCTATTTTACTCGCGCCTGCGTAAAGGCGCCGAAGAAGAGGAACAGCTCGTCGACGTATACGAGGCGTATACCGAGCATGATGTGGCGGGTCATCTCATCGGTTTGCTGAGGTCCGGCCGCAAACCCGATGAGAAGTTTAAGGCCGAGCTGCAAGTGTTGGGCGAGAGCATAAAGCACCATGTCAAAGAAGAAGAGTCTACCGTCTTTTCGATCGCGCGTGAACTGATCAGCCAAGACGAGCGGAACGATCTGGGCGACAAATGGGCCAAGGCGCGCCAGCGCCTCGATGCGTCGAAACCCGAAAAGTCGGCTAAGCCGGCCAAGAGGAAGGCGAGCTCAAGGTAAACGCCTCGCGGGCGATCACCCTTGGCATGACGCAGCAACGGTGCGACGAACTACGGAGGCAGGTGTCGCAGCCCGTCCCGCTATCGCCGGAGTTGCTTCCAGCGCTGCGCGAGTTCATCATCGAAGTATGGCCTACCGAGGGCGCGCGATCGGAGATGCACCTCGGCGACGTCTACTTTACGCTGTACTTCTTAACGGACGGTAACCTAGAAGATACGGCTGCACTCTGGTACGATCCGGTCGGGGAGCTGCAAGCGGCTTCCTTTGTCACCGGCGCAACGTTCGACATGGTCCTCCGTCCCGAATCGTCGGCGTCGTTGCTTGCCGCGGACATGATTGCCTGGGCAATCGCCGAGTCGAAGCGACGAGATCCGGATGCTCGAGTCATCCGCGTGCAACGAAGGCCTCGTCGAAGAGAGCGCATTGCCTTTCTGGAAGGGCTGGGTTTCCGGCGCTCGGCCGCGGGTGCTTTCGCCTTGGAGCGCGCCCTTGACGAACTTCCCCGTGCGCCACATCTCGCGCCGGAGTTTACTTGCCGCGCATTATGCTCGGAGGATATTCCGTCGCGCGTCTGCGCGTTTATGGAAGTCTTTCCGGGGGAGAAGAAGTCGATCACGGACTACGCTCGCCTTATGCGGTGCGATGGGTACGAGCCTTTTCTCGATCTCGTGGCCGCCGACGATTCGGGCGAGGTTGCTGCGTTCTGTTCGGCATGGCTGGATCGACCGAACCGGGTAGGGCTCTTCGAGCCAGTCGGAACCTGCGGGCGATATCGACGGATTGGCCTTGCCCGCGCCTTGCTCTCAGAGGGGTTGCAGCGACTCAAAGAACTTGGCGCGGAGTCGGCCGTGATCCGGGTTCGAAGCGACAACGCCGCTGCAATCGCCTGCTACAAGAAAGTCGGCTTTTCGATCGTCTCCAATACCTTTGGTTTCGAAAGGGACATCTCCAAGCCAACCTCCTAGCGTACGCTCTACGTCTCGACTTAAACAGCTTGCCGAAGTGCGAGTGCGATCGCAGCCTCCGGCTCGAGTGTAGCACCCCGCGCGGTTAGCCGCACGAGGTCATCGTGCCCGATTCGTTCGTGCAGAAGTGCGGTAAGGCGAACGTAGGTCGTCCTTTCGGTAAACTCGCGCTCGAATCCGTACCGTACAAACGCAGCCTCGGCATACCCTTCGAGCGTTGCAGCGCGACAGAAATCGCCTCGCAGCGCGACGGCGAGGGCAAGGTGTTCGATTGCAATCGCGACATAGACGTGGTCCGCTCCGCGCGCGGCACGTACTTCAATCAGCTCGCGCGCTGCCGCGATCGCGCCGGTAAGATCGCCGACCGCGGTCAGATAGCCGGCGAGGTTGTGGAGCAGAGCGGTGAGCATGGTCTCGTTGGAACCAGACCGCACCGCGGGAAGCATCTCGCGAAGGAGCGCGATCGCTCGCCGAGTCCGATTGCGCTTGTGTTCGAGTTCGGCGAGACTTATCGTCACCTGTTGCGCTCCGTGCGCGTTTCCGAGCGAGTTGTGCTCGTTGCGGAGTTGCTCGTACATGCGCGCCGCGGTCTCTAGGTCACCACGATGATGGCTTAAGTGTGCGCGACTTCCAATCAAGGAAATGCGCGCGCCCGCCGACGTCTCTGGGATGGCGTCGGCTTCGGTTAGCGCCCGCTCCGCGTCGTCAAAGCGATCGAGAAACGTCGCGGCCATCGCATACTGTCGCAGCGCCCCGACCAGCGATGCGATGTCGTTGCTTGCCCGCGCCTGCTTGACCGCCTCCGTCGCCAGCTCCAACGCGCGTACTTTGCGGCCCGAACCAATTAGCATGATACGACAGCGCCGTTAATAGCCGAGCGCGCAGCCGCAACTGATCCGCCGGAAGCGCCGCGAGATACGCTTCACAGCGTGCCATGCCCTCTGCGTCGAGCCCGATTGCCGCCCAGACACTATTGGCGAGCAGCTCCGCGCCGTCGGTGACGGAGCCTCGCAACGCACGGTCGAGCGCCGCACGCACGTCGTCTAGCTCGGACCGCAGCGCCGAGGCAATATCGGAACGCCGCCCAGTCCGCCGCCAACCCTCTTGCAACTCCGCAAAGAGATCGCGCAGATAGTGCAGATGGCGACCCGCGAGCATATCGCGCGCGCCCTCGGCGGAAAGTTTCTCCAAGGCATAGGCCCGCGGCGATTCGAGCAGCCGGTAGCGCACCACGTCCCCCTGCGGATCGAAGAGTACCAGCGACTTATCGACCAAAGATGCCAGCACGATCGAAGACGTCGAATTTCTCGAGCTCCTCGCCGCTTCCAACAGCAATCGCCCCTTCGAGCGTGAATCCGTTGACGAAGATTCCCAGGCGCCGAAAAAGCACACGCTCGGGCTCCTCGAGCAGTTGGTAACTCCAATCGATCGCCGCGCGCATCGTTTGCTGCCGCGGCAGGGCCGTTCGCGCCCCGCCCGTGAGAAGGCGAAAGCGGTCATCGAGCTTCTCAGCGAGCGCCTTCACCGATAACAGGCTCACCCGCGCAGCAGCCAGCTCGATCGCTAGTGGAATGCCATCCAAGCGCCCGCAGATGTCGACGACGATCGGCGCATTCTCGTCGGTGAGCGTGAAGCGATGCTCGGCAGCCTGTGCTCGGTCGGTAAAGAGCGCGATTGCTTCATATGTAACGGCGTTTGTTGCAGAGATATCGCGCGCCGAGTCGCGCGATGGAATACTCAGCGAGGGAAGCCTGTACCTATATTCGCCCGCTGCCTTTAGCGGTTCGCGGCTGGTGGCGAGGATCTGAAGACGCGGACACCCTGTCAACAAAGCGTCGGCAAGTGTCGCGGCCTCCATGAGAAGGTGCTCGCAGTTATCGAGAATCAGCAGCAACGCTTTGCTTTTCAGATACGAAAGGAGTGTGTCGAGCAACGGGCGATCGCGCACTTCGTGCACACCTACCGCCGATGCGACCGCCGCAACCACCAACGAAGCATTCGCGATCGGAGCAAGTCCCGCGAAGTGGGCTCGGAAGTCGCTGGCCTCACCTAGCGCCGCCGCTACGCGCAGGGCGATCTGAGTCTTTCCGATGCCGCCGGCGCCCGTAAGCGTGACCATTCTATGGTCGCGCACGAGCGCGGAAATCTGTTGGAGTTCAGCCTCTCGCCCCACGAAACTGGTCGGCGCGACCGGGAGGTTTGCAATCGTCGTTTCGGTCCATGGGCCGATCGTGACCGAGTGTTCGCGGCCCAGTAACCCCGATCGCGTAGCGGCTTTCTCGAACTCGGCTCGTTGCGCGTCGTCGAGCGCTAGCGCACCAGCCAGCAGGGCGAGCGTTTCGCGCTGCGGCCACCTTCTATGACCGCGCTCGAGAGAGCTGACTCCGGCCGAGCTCATCCGAGCGCGCTCGGCAAGGGCTTCTTGTGAGAGTCCGATAGCGAGTCGATGCTCCCGCAAGAGCCGCCCAAAATCCGACGGGCCGGAAGTTAGCCCCGTTTCCTCCATGGCGTAAGGAGCCTTCGCGTAGCCGCGTATGGCGTCCTTACTATCCAGACATCGCAGGCGCCGCAGTAATCCCAGCGTTAGCGCCGCCGCAGCTCCTCTTCTAGGATGGGGATACCCATGTTGCACGCCTGAATGCCCTGGACGACGCAAAGTTTGAGCACGCCCATGATCTCCTCGATCGTTGCGCCCAGTTTGAGTGCCGACTTGATGTGACGTCGTGTGCCCGGCGCATACATATGCGTATATGAGACGTCAAATGCAATGCTTATGAGTTCGACTACCTTTGGCGACATCAGGCCGCTTCCATACTCGGCAACGCCGGTCGCCATAAACTCATCGGTCCAAACCGGATCGAGGTCGACAAACGGGTCCCAAGCATCGTTCCATTGACCCGCGGCCCGCATCTTGTCGCACGACGGCGTTGGGACGTCGTCGAAATCACGCGGCGCCGATAAGCCGGCCGCTCGGGCCTCTTCGAGAAGAATCGGGGCGCCGAGACTACACGAATGGATCGCCATAAGCGACGCCATTTTCAGAACCTGCAGGATCTCATCGCGCGTTGCGCCGGCATCGAGAGCCTGCCGGATATGTCGTCGCGTTCCGTCGGGGTTGAGATTGGTGCAGGCCGCATTGACGGCCACGCTGACGAGTTCCACGGTCTTGCGGTCTAGCGCTCCATTCCACGGATTCGTCAGTCATCCTCTCGACCGTTGCGCTCCAAGCCGGATCCCATCGCTCCAGCGAATCGAGCGCCGCAACATCCCACGGGCCGGCCTTATCGCTCGTCATCTTATCCTGATTCATACGACTACGCGAGCAGGTGCCCGTCCGAACCCGCGACGACGGTTTCCCTGAGCTTCCCATCCGATTTGTGCACTAGGAAGCCCTGATGGCCGGATTCGCGATTCGGGGGCAGGCCGAGGTTCGCGAGCGTCTCCTCGATGCTGTTGTAGGTCACGCCGATCTTCAGCATTTGCCGCGCCTGTTCGGGGGTGGCGATATCGCGCCCAATCTCGCGGGCCATACGAACGTGCTTCTCGATCATCTGAACCGTATTCATCCGCACGCCTTTCTTGACGTCCCAGAGATTGTCTTCAATGCCGGCGCGGGTGTGCTGCCCGAGCGCGATCATCATCATGGAAATCGGATGGGTTAGCCGAAACGTCGTTTGATAGGTGAAAAACGATCCATGCGGCGTCCGGCGCACGAGTTCCATCAGGTCGAACGGGTTGGCACCGCAAATTCCGCCGCCGCCGGTGCTGAAGAAGCCGTTCATCGGCCCCATATATTCGCCGCGGCGCACCATCCGTTCGACGAGCTCGAGCCCGTGGATGTGCGGAAGGGCGAAATACGGCTGGATCCCGTGCTCGACGCACAGCCTGGTCTCTTCGATATAGAAGTCCGGCGTCGAATCGGCGACCATGTTGGATATCCCGTGCATCGCGTCTTCGTTGCACAGGTGAGTCTCCTGCGAAGGCGAACATCGGATGCAACGCGGTCAAGTCGTATAGCGACGTGCCACACGCAACCGTGATCTGATCCGGCTTTGGATCGATCGTCGTCAGCTTGTGACGCTGCTCGTAGGTGCCGAATGCTCCAACCTCACCCGGCTCCGGCGCGAATGAGATCGAACCGCCCACCTGAAGGATCATCTTCGGAACGGCCGCACGGACGCGCCCGATCTGCTCGCCGTACTCCTTGAAGTTCTTCGAAATGTGCCCCGTCTTAGGATCGCGCACGTGGATGTGCAGCAAAGTCGCTCCGGCATTGTAACAATCAACCGCCGCTTGAACTTGCTCATCCCAAGTGAGGGGAATGTATCCTGGGGGGCCGTCCTGCGGCATCCACATCGGCCCATAGGGGGCCGCCGTGATCATCAGCGGTGCCATGTTTTCGGGGAGAAGAGAATCGTCAGTAAAGTATGCCATGTTCCCTCCTAAAAAGCGCGTAGCTTCCACGGGAGATAGAGAGCGCCTTCAGTTAGTAAGCGAACCGTTACTAGCCAACCGCTAGTAGGCAAACCGCGATGCCACGCCGTAACTGCGGCAAGATTCTATGATAAAGACGCTTCTGTTCTGCTTAGCCGTATCGCTCCCAGTCGGCGCTCGCGCGCAGAGCCCTTCACCCGTACCGTCACCATCGCCCGCGCCGCCGGCCCAAGGCGAGCTCGATTTGAGCAAGTTGACCCCGGTGCAGCAGGCAGCGGTTCAGCAAGCGATCATCAAGACGTCGCAAAACCCCGTCGGTAACATCGGGATCGTGCCCTTCCAGAACAATTTCAACTATGGGGTGGGGCCGTACACGCGCTTCCAATATAACCTGAATATTCAGCCGGTCGTGCCGTTCATGCTTAGTAAAAACATGAACCTGATTGCGCGAACCATCATCCCGGCGATCGATCAACCCTCGTTTGCGCCGCCCACGGTATGCGCCTCGGCATACGGCTGCGGCTCGACGTTCGGACTTGGCGACATTCAAGAGCAGTTGTTTTTCGCTCCGAAGACTAAACCCGGGGAGTTGATCTGGGGTGCCGGCCCGGTCCTCCAATTTCCAAGCGCATCTCCCGGCGTACTCGGCTCGGGCAAGTGGGCGGCGGGACCCGCACTGGTTGGTCTCATCATGCCCGGCCGTGTCGTGACCGGCATGCTCGTTACGCAGCTCTGGTCGTTTGCCGGGCAGGCTGCGCGCCCGGGTTTTAGCTCGGCGCTCTTTCAACCGTTCTTCAACTATAATTTCAAGGACGGGTGGGCGCTGACCACGGCGCCGATCCTTACGCCGACCTGGAGCGCTACGCAAAACAAATGGGCGATTCCGTTGGGGGGCGGCGTCTCGAAGACGTTCAAGGCCGACGATCAACTAATGTCGCTTAGCGCGCAATACTATACGTACGTCGCGCGCCCGATCACAAGCCCGCAGACGAACCTGAAGGTCATTTTCAGCCTGCTTTTCCCGATCAAGCGTGGGATCGACATTCAGCAGCTCATCAAAGAGGCCATGTAGTCGCGCCCATTGGATCGCGCGGATTAGTGGGGTTCCACGTTCACAGCTTCAAGGGCTTGTAAGCCGGCCTTGCGATGGAACTGAGGTCCGGCGCCGAACGTCAGGAAGATGCGAGTTACAGTCTTCAGCAACTATGCGCTAAGCGCTTGCGTGGCCGGGGTATTGCTCGCGGGCTGCGGCGGATCGCAGCCGCCGATCGGCGCGCCGAGTGCCGCTTTCCGAAACGCGACGTCCTCACCGTCTTACCGTGTGCTGCACCGCTTTAGTCGCAACGGTGATACCGCGGCGGCGCGGCCGCTCTCCGGCCTTATCAACGTCGATGGAACGCTGTACGGCACGACCTTCGGAAGAGGCAACGGAACCGTCTTTAGCATCAGCACGACCGGCGAGCACAGAACGTTGCACCGCTTCAACGGGCGGGACGGATCGAGCCCCTGGGATGCGCCTTTGCTCGCCGTGAACGGCACGCTGTTCGGCACTACGTATTACGACAGCGTCGTATTTAGCGTCGGCATCAACGGCGGGAGTAAAGTGATTCACCGTTTCACCGGAGGGGCCGATGGCTTGGCGCCATGGGCCGGCCTGATCGACGTCAGCGGCACGCTCTACGGCACGACGTCCAAAGGCGGCGGCGGGAGCTGCTTTGAGGGTTGCGGGATCGTCTTCAGCATAAGCGCCTCGGGCGCCGAGAAGGTGGTGTACCGGTTTTTCGGAGAGCCGGACGGCGAAACTCCGGGGGCCGCGTTGCTCGACGTTAACGGCACGCTCTATGGCACTACAGCCGACGGTGGCGAGTATGGAAACGGCTGCGTTTACACTATTAGCGCATCAGGCGCGGAAAAAGTGCTCTATAGCTTCGGCGGCAAGCCGGACGGTAACTATCCTATCGCGCCATTGATCGACGTGAACGGAACCCTATACGGCACGACGTTGCTCGGCGGAACGTCTGAAGACGGAACCGTTTTTAGCATCAGCACGACCGGAAAAGAGAAGGTGTTGTACAGTTT
Source organism: Vulcanimicrobiota bacterium (assembly GCA_963739845.1). Classification (GTDB taxonomy): domain Bacteria; phylum Vulcanimicrobiota; class Vulcanimicrobiia; order Vulcanimicrobiales; family Vulcanimicrobiaceae; genus Cybelea. Next base: position 2,251,236 of record CAVUBQ010000002.1, read on the forward strand.
CACGGGTGGCTCTGATGGTGAGGGTCCCGACGCCGCGTTGCTAAATGTGCACGGCACGCTGTACGGCATGACCGGCTTTGGTGGTAGTTCCTCGTGCTCCGCATCGAGCGTCCATGGATGTGGTACGGTTTACAGCGTTAGTACGAGCGGCGCGGAGAAGGTACTTTACGCCTTCGAGGGCGGCACGGATGGAGCTCAGCCTCAGGCTAACTTGGTCGATGTGAATGGTACCCTATTCGGCACGACGATTTTTGGTGGTGGCAGGGAATGCGCCGGTATAGGCTGCGGGACCGTTTTCGAGATCAAGCCGTGAGCGAAAGTCCACGTCGGCATCCTCGACCCACGAAAACGTAAAGCTCTTTGCCAAGTGGGCGATGGACGTGGTGAAAGGCCCTATCGTGCTTGTTGGACATTCATATGGCGGCCAGTGATCACGGCCGCCGGAACCGACCCGCGCGTGAAAGCTCTCGTTTTCATCAACGCCCTTGCTCCCGATACTGCTGCCGGCGAGACATCGCAGAGTATACAGCAGAAATTTCCCGCGACCGAGGTGCTCAAACACATCAAGGTGGTCAACGGACGTATCTGGCTGACAAAAGAAGGCCTACCGGTATTTTTGCGGCGACCTCTCGGCTACCGAGCAGCAGCTCGTGTGGGCGACACAGGGCGCGCCGGCTGCCAACATCTTAGCGCACAATGCACCGGGCGTTGCGTGGAAGACCAAGCCGAGTTGGTACATCGTCGGAAAGAAGGATCACACGGTAGACCCGGATATTGAACGCTTTCTCGCGAAACGCATGAACGCCAAGACGACCGAACTCGATTCGAGTAACGTGCCGATGCTATCCGATTAGTTTTGACGTGACGGCCCCAGCTACGCAGTTGGCTACTTGGGCCTGCGCGCAAAAACAACCACCAGGGCAAAAAGCGCTGCAATGATGGCTATGCTCGTAAGGATCATCTGCGGTCTTGAGTTGCCGCGGGCGCGGGAGAGGCACCGGAGCGCATGCGACCGAGGAGCTCGCCGAGGTAGTCGGTCTCGCCGGCGAGCTGGTGCTGCCGGTATGCGCTTGCGTCGAAGATCCAATCAGGAAGCGTCGCCGGCAGCGCGATCTCGTCGGTCGTGACGTCGAAGTCGAATGACGTCGGCGGATCGAGGTAGTTCCAGACCATCCGCGACACCACCCAGCTATTGAGAACGTTCTTGAAGTAGAGGGTAACTTCGGTCGGGCTAACCGGCGCCTTGGGCGTCGGCCGGTACCGGCCGGTGAAATGCGCCTTCCACACGTCGAAGGTATCTACGTCGACCCACAGATCGCGCAGGTTGTGCTTCTCGGGATCCGAGCGCGGATCGAGCCGCAAATGATAGGTCTTGTGGCCGTCGACGTCTTCGATTTGCGCGCTCTCGCCCGCACCGGCAATCGTGTAGGCGGGCTGCGCGACCGCGGTAACGGTGGCGATCGTCTTCAATCCGGCGAGGTCGGGCTGCATCACTACGCCGTCATTGCTCGAGGGCGCAATGTGAACCGACGAGCGAAACGTAAAGGCGAACGGCCCCATGAACTCCGGCTCGATGATTGCTAGCGGCAGCTTTCCGCTCGGCATCGGGACGCTCACGTTTTCCATCCCGTCGGAGAGCCGCACGGCGTAGCGAGCGACGTTCACCGACGTGTTCTCGCTGGTGTAATAGCCGACGGGCCGGGAGCGCGTATGCCAGGTGTCGGTCCACACCGCATAAGCCGGAACCGGATAGGATTGAAGCCGCCGAAAGGCAGCATTGAAGACGTCTTGTTGCGATACCCTCCCCTTGTCACCCTGAGCGGAGTCGAAGGGCGGTGGAACCAGTGCGAGCTTCATGGCGTCGAAGTCGACCGTGTAAGCGTAGTGGCGTAAGAAGTCGTTCGAGATGATTCCCCACACGGTGAACGGGAAGATTGCGAACGGGCCGCCGCTCGGCGTATAAAGGCCGCGGATATCGTGCTGCACCGCCGAGCCGACGGCGATGCGCTTGGCGACGAACGGAATGGCCGTCACTGCGCCGGCTCCGCCGGTTCCGGTAAAAGCCCGACTCTGATCGATCGTGATCCCTGCCGCCTTGACGAGGTCGGCTGAAGGCATGAGCCCGCCGCCGGCGAGCCCGGAATCGAAGAGGAACGGCCCGGCCGGCGCATCGTTCACCGCAGCGCGCGCGACCACGAAATGGTCGCTAAGCAGATAGAAGGGAACGTTGGCCGCATTCGCCGGGAGCACGTTTTGAAATGCCTTGGAAACGGTTGCGGTGCGCGGACGCAGAATCAGCCGGTCCTGCGGGTAGTCGATCGTTACCAGGAAGCGCTCGAAGTAGGTTGTGCCGACGATGCCCTCGATCGTTCGGCCCGGGAAGAGCGCCGCGATCCGCATCGGTAAGACGTGCACCGGCACGTCGTACTCGGTCGCGCCGGCCAGCGCGAGTGATTTCAGCATGCCGCTCTGGAGCGTCGCGCGCTGCCCGCCGGCGAAGACGCCGCTGCCGCCGTACGACGTCTTGACGCCGATGCTCTTGGCAAACGCCGGCGAGAGCACGACGTCGGCGCCGGTGTCGATCACGAAATCCGCCGCTTTTCCGTTTGCGACGATGCGAACCACCGGCAGCGGATCGGCCGTCTCGAAGGCCACGAAGGTCTGCGCGCCCTCGAGGGTCGTGCGGCGCTTGGCTTCGTCCTGGCGGCGGTGGAGCTCGGTCAGCAGACGCGTCGCACGCGGATCGAAAGGCTGCGCCGCTGCGGCCGCGCGCAACAGCGGCTCCGCTGCGGTGAGGTCGTTCTCATAGAGCCGAATCGCGCCGAGGTTGAGTTGAGCGGTGTGGTCCGCGGGCTTTGCCGCGAGCACGGCCTGATCGGCCGCCGCGGCGGCGTCGAGATCGCCGCGCGCGTAGAGCGTGCCCGCGTCCTGCTGCGCGCGGGCGGAGGAAGTCGCCGCGACGAGCCCAATCGCGACGATGACCAAGGAGGTGAACCGGAATGAGTGATCGCGCATTAGAGAGTGTTTCGCGAAAGAGCCTGCTCCAACTTGGCGCCGCCTTCGGCCTGGTTACGGCTATCGGCAGCGCGCCGGCAGCCGTGGCGCCGCGCGAGGGCGTCGTGGGCGCCTGGACGCTCGAAAGCTTCCAGGTCGACGAGGGGAAGGGCACCGCGAAGCCTCGCTTTGGCCCCAACCCGGTCGGCTATCTCCTTTATACGGCCGACGACCGAATGGCCGCCGTCCTCGGCGGGACGCATCGCCCCGAACTGCGTTCGCCCACGGGCAGCGCGAACTCCGAGGAACAGCGCACCGAGTCGATCTCGAACTTCCTGGCCTATGCCGGACGCTACGAGATCCGCGGCGACCGCGTCTACCATCACGTCGAAGTGAGTCTCTTCACCAACCTCCAGGGAACGACGCTGATCCGCCAGTTCGAAATTGAAGGCGACACACTAACGATCCGCACGCTGCCGCCGGAGATATGGAACAGCTCGAACGTTCTCGTCTGGCACCGCGCCTAGTCACCCTGGGCGGAATCGAAGGACGCGCACTAGCTACGGACGGCAAAGCGAGGGCGGCCGCTTCCCGGACACGCTCACGCTCGCCCCAAGTGCGTGCGTAAAGTTAGCGGGAAAAGGGGTTGACGCCCTCGTAGTGCCTAGGTAGCTAGGGCCTTGTCGGTTCTTGGGGTCGCCGTGCGATCCCGTGGAGGATCTTATAGATGGAGCTATTTTCAAATTCGTCATACGATAGCGGCTTGCGTGATCGCTACTTTGCTAGCGGGGTGCGGTGGTTCGCATTCGCAGATCGGAGCATCGGGAGCGATGCCGTCAATGCCGCTGGTCGCGCCGCCGATTGAGGAACGCCAATCGCTGGTCGACTCGGCCTCGCCTCTACCATCCGTCGGGCGTAATCTCTATGTCGGAAACGCCTCGAAAGTTTTGGTCTATGCCCCGGGGAGCAGCAAGCCCCTGCGCACAGTCTCCAAAGGGATCGATTCTCTGAATGGGTTCGCGTTCCACTTTGGCAAACTTTACGTGTTGAACGACGCCCCCCTTCTCAGCGGTGGCGTCAATATCTACGCGAAGGACAGCAGGAAGCTGGTGCGCACGATCTCCAAGGACGTCGAACTGCCTCGCGCTCTCGCGTTCAATAGCTCGGGTAATCTCTTTGTCGGAAACGCTCATACTCAAACCGTGACCGTTTACGCCCCGAGAAGCGGCAAGTTACTGCGAACGATCTCGCAGGGCTTAGGCAGTCCGGTCGCGCTGGCATTTGACGGCTCGGGTAATCTTTATGTTGCGAACCACCAATATACCGTGACCGTCTACGCTCCGAGCAAAGGGCGGCCGCTGCGAGTGATCTCGAATGGAATCGATTGGCCCGTAGCGCTGGCGCTTGGCGGCTCGGGCAACCTCTACGTCGCGAACATCCATAACAGCACCGTGACCGTCTACGCTCCAAATAGCGGCAAGGTGCTGCGCACGATCTCCGAGGGGTTCAAAAATCCGAAATCCCTGGCGTTTGACCGCTCAGGCAATCTCTATGTCGCGGGCCGTTCAGGGACCGTGACGGTTTACGCAAAGGGCAAGAAATTGGTGCGCACGATTACCGAAGGACTGGATGGACCCGCGGCCCTGGCCTTTGACAGCTCCGGCAACCTCTATGTCGCGAACGAAGGCAACAGCACCGTTACCGTCTACGCGTCAAACAGCGACAAGCTGCTGCGCACCATCTCGAAAGATCTGGACAGGCCCAACTCACTAGCGTTCGGACCGTAGTTCGCGCGTCCTAGGCACGTTGAATGGTTTGATCTGCTCGGCATAATGGGACTTTGCCGCCGCGCGCCGGACATATCGCGAGAGGCACTAGAGCACCGGCATATTTGAATAGGCCGGTGCTCTTCGTTCGTGACTCCGAGTTCGAGAGAAGAAACGCGGATTATCTCTCCGCTGCCACCGTGCCGAGCGGCTCGGCGAAACTTCCCGTAAAGACGGCAATCGGTGAACCGCCCGCCGGGTAGTCGAAGACTTCGCCGTTGTCGTTACCCGCGTCGCCGCAATAGACAACGCCCGTCGCGATCCAGGTCTGTGCGCAGTCGCTGGAACCCGTGAACGATACCGTGCCTTTCAACATCGCCTTCGTTCCCTTGACCTTGTACTGATACAGGTTGTTCGCTAGCTGATCGAAGACGGTCAGGTACGTGCCGTCCCACTGCACGGAGCCAGGGAAAATAATACTGTTGCTCGTCATGATTGTTTTGACTGTAGTGCTGCCCTTCGGGAGCTCGTCGAGCTGGAAGGCAGAGCTGCTGGTAAAGCCGTCGAAAAAGAGATTTCCCTTGTCGTCGTAGCCGTCGAAGTACTCTCTGGCCAACGGCGTGTGGATGAAGGTGCCCGAGCCGCTGGCGTTCGCGTAGATGAGGACGTCGCCCGTAGACGGCCCATCCAAGATCCCGACCGCAAGGTCGCCGGCCTTATTCATGGCGCAACTCGATGGCATACTGCCGTCGGAGACAGAGAGCGTCTTGATTGGCGTCTGGGGAACCTTGTACTCCGTGATTTGGTTGAAGCCGGCGACGATCCAGAAGGTTTTCTTCCCATAGCCGTGGAGGACGTTCGTGCACCCTTGGCCGCCGACGTTATCGATCGTACCGATCTGCTTATTGCTCTTCGGATAGTCGAAGATGCCGGCGAAGGTGCCGTAAAAGTTGATGATGTACTCGAACTTCTTCCTCGATCTCGCAGCCGGGTCAGGAACGGTCGCCGGGTAGCGGGGCAGCCCGCTCAGATTCGGGCGCGCAGCCGTTACCAGCCTGCCGTTCACAGAGGCCGTTCGACCGATGTATTGCACATTGGGCGCAGCGTTTGACGGTGCGACCGTCGTGCCGCCGGCGCACGCCGAGCCTATCGCAAGCGCGCCAAGCGCACCGGCGTATTTCAGGAAATCTTTCGCATTCATTAAGTTACGTTGCTCCTTTTAAGCAGAAACGATCGCAGGCAGCTTATCGACCGAGACCGCGCAGCCCGGCGGGTCGAAGCCGCCCATTGGGGACGTTCTCTTAATCGGGCTACTGCCGCCAACCTTGCAAGCGTCCCTCGGCGCCAGCATCGCTACGACGATGAGCAACGCGAACGCTCACGCTTGGCTTACCCCCAGGTCAAGTTCATCCGAGCGCGGGCTGCCGTGAGACCTACTCGCTCTTGCAGGCGACGAAAGAAGCACTTCGAACCCAACGTCGTCACCACTGCGTTAGGAGCGAGGTTTAGGATGCCGGCTTTAAACAATCGCGTGCTCGTGCTGATCGCGGGAACACTTTTTGCTACTTCGGCGTGTGGGGGAAACACCACGGTTCCAACCACGTCGCAGGTCCCTGCGCTGGGCGCGAGTGCCATCGTTCCAAGCGACACGACGTCGATCTTGAAAAAGCTTACGAAGGACGTAGAAATCGGCTCGACCATAGACGCTAAGAATGGCGACATGGGTCCGCGCGCAATCTCGCTGGTCCGATCGAGCTTCGGGCTCAAGAAAGGTCAGCTGCTCGTTTGTAACTTCGAAGACTCTGCGGGCCATGCTGGGAAAGGCACCACGATCGAAGTACTCAATCCAAAGCCGCACTCCAAGCCGGCGAACTTTACGCGAAGCACCAATGTAGAGGGATGCGACGGCGATGCAATCACCGAGGTAAATCAAGTCTACGCAACGGGGATGCTCAGCGGTCGCGTCGCGCTGTTTGACCAAGACGGCTCGCTCAAGAAGAGTTACCATTCGCACCTCGAGGCTCCGTTCGCCGACGCCGATGCATTCTGCGGTCTGCCTTACGCGCCTGAGGACATCTACGTATCGGATTCCAAGACCGGCTCGATTGTCAAGCTGGAATTCGTTTCTGTTAGTGGCGGCCAAACGACGATGACCGAAGTGATAACCGGTTTCGGCGTTAATAAGGGCTCCGGCTGGAGCGTCTTGGGCCCATCGGGAATACAATATAACAACAAACGAACCGGTACCCTTTGCAACGACACGCTGTATATCGTGGACGGGGTCGACAACACGATCGTCGCCGTTTCGACCGCCAGCAGCCTACTAGAGAAGGACGAGATCGTCGTGCAGCCCGGTGGAAAGAAATTCAAATGCGCTCATCCGAAAGCCACGTGTGCGACGCTCGTCTATAGTGGCGCTCCGCTCGATGCGCCGGTAGCTTCAGCTCTACTACCGAATGGAAACCTCATCGTTGCGAATACCAAAGGCGGAAACAAGCTTGTGGAGCTGACGCCGGCGGGAAAGGTGCTGGCCACCAAAACAATCGACACGAGCACGACGGCTCACGTCTTCGGACTCCTTGCGTCCGGTACGAGCGATAGCGATACCGTGTTGTTCTATACCGATACCGAAACGAACACGCTCCACGAACTCACGCAATAGCGGCGATTCACTAAAATCGCTTCGCTCCCCAACATGCTACCGTATGTGATAGCGCAGGTGGATTACGCCGGTGCTAAAACGGGCGCGTCTCGAGGAGTTCGAGATTCCGTCGTAAGCCGGCTCGGAATGCGCGCTTACCGCCGCCGACGATCACCGGGTTGAGAAACAGGTGACATTCGTCGACGAGATCGGCTTCGAGCGCAACGCCCGCGAGCTCGGCGCCGCCGATGCTGATGTCGTGCTTCGATTCCCGCTTGAGCTTCCGAATGGCCTCGGGGTCGAACTCCCGCTCGACACGCGTGTCGCGTGTCGTAACGCTTGTTAGCGTTCGTGAAAAAACGATCTTCTCGCGCGCCTGCCAGACCCGTGCGAAGTCGCGCTCGTCGGGTGGATAGCTTTCCACTGGGGCATTCCAGTAGGCCATCGTCTCGAAGATTCGCCGCCCCAAGAGAAAGGTTCCAATCGGCTGTAATAAGTCAGTGATGAAGGCGTGTACTTGATCGGGATTGGCCCAATCGAGGGCACCCGTTTCGTCCTCCACGTAACCGTCGAGCGACATGTTGGTAACGTAGATCAGCTTCGACATAACCTCCGCATCCTTTGTCACCCTGAGCGAAGTCGAAGGGCCACCCCGGACGGCCGCCAAAACCCTAGGAGAGACTACTGCGGCGCCGGTAAGAGTTTGCGTGGGGTTAGCATTATAGTTTTGCTTGCGCCCCCATGGACGATGGTTACCGTAAACGGCCGGCTGCCCTGCGTGTACGGGCTTAGGTCGCCGAGGCCGAACCCCGACGATACCGGCTTGCCGGCGAAGGCGGTGATTCGGTCGCCGATTGTAATTCCGGCTTGCGCCGCCGGGCTGCCTTGCACGACCTGGTGCACCTCGAAGGCAGCGGCGTCCGCTTGGTTAAGGCTGAGTCCAATATGGTCGCTACGGAACGGCATCATGACGTTTCGATTCGGAATGAAGGTCACCGTTTGGGCTTTGTAATCGAAGACGATCGTAAAGCGTGACAGAAACGCCGAGCCTAGGTTTCCGGCGACGCCGCGCGTTGCGAAAAAGCCGGACTTGACCTGGGGAATAACGATCGGCACGTTCTCGAAGGTCCGGCCGGCGAGCGAAAACGATTTTGCCGCCATTACTAGCTCCGGAAAGCCGCCGCCGACTCCGCCCGGCGACGCGTAAGTGAGGCCGCCGCGCGGAAAAAGATGATGCTCTTGCACGAACGGCAAGTTCAGCACGATGCCCCCGGCATTGCCAGTGTCGAGCAGATAGTATCCGGAGAGCCCATCGACCGCCGCAAGGACGTACGCGTGCTGGCCGTCCGATTTAAAGGGCAGCGTCACGCCACCGGAGGGAGCCGGCGCGTCGAACGGCGCGACGTCGATGCGATCGTCGGCGTAGCGTACGCCGACGCGAAAATTGGCAAGGTACTCAGAACCGATGAGCCCCTCCGGCGAAACGCCCTTTCGCGGATGCGAAAACGTATACGAGAGCGGCGTAACGACAAAGTTTTGATGTAAAAGGCCGGCGCCGCCAAAATCGACGGACGAGACGGGCGCAAAGGCCGTCATCTGCTGCGCCGCGCCGGCTCCCCCCGTCGCGATGCCGCCGGAGGCATGGAGGCCGAGGCGCTCCGCCGCCACGGGCAACAAGAAGTTACCGCCGCCGGAATCGAAGATCAGTGTGGCTTGCTTGCCGTCGAGCGTCACCGGAACGACGATGTGGCCGAGCCCGTTTAGGGCATCGCTGACGAACGGAATCGACGTCGGCGCGGCGAGCTTTCCGTGCGAAACATACGGCGGGCGAGCCAACGCTGCCGGATCGGGAGTCAACGAAAAGGTCACCGACTTCAGGGTGGTGGTAGTCGTCGTTCCGCTGGCGTTGATGTCGACGGTACGCATCGCAACCGGTATGCCCTGCACGGTTTGAAAGTCGAGGTTCGTCGTCGTGTCGAGGCCTTGGGCCGTCTGCGCGACCTGCTTTATCAGACGATGACTCGTCGCATCGAAGTAGAGGTCGACCGGCGAGCCGCCCACGGGTTCCACGTGCAAGACGTCTGCTTGCCGGCCGTCAACGCTCTCTATTCTTCCCGAGATCACAGTAGAGCGTTGATCGGGCCGAAAGAAGGCGTTGCTGCTAAGGTAGGCTTGCGTCACCGCATCGGCGACGAACGATGGCAGGCTCACGATCGAGAGCGAGCCGTTGGCCGCCGTCCACTGCGTGCCGTCGTAGCCTTGAATAAACGTCGCCGGGCCGATGACGACCTGGTTGCGCGAATATCCGTTCCGTAAATCCGTGAAAGCTTCAAAAGGGCTCGGGGGCCCGCTGTTCTGGACGAAGCTGCCGGATTGCGTTACCGCAGCAAACGCGTCGAGCTGCGAACCTCCCGCGGCTTCATGTGCCGCCGCGAGCACTTTGTCGATTTGAGGGGCGTCGAGTGCGGTCGAGTCCGCAGCCGCAATGGCCGCCGCGCCTCCGACGGCTGCTGCAAAGAGCGCGAGAACGCTAAAGAGAGAAATTGCACGGTTCATGCGACGACCTTCTCAGTATATCTTGGGAATCATGCGTGACGTTCGCGCGCGATAGGCATCGTACTCGGCGCCGAACTGCTCGCGCAGCAGTGCCTCTTCGGAGCTGATGCGCGCGACGATCGAGCGGAACGAGTAGCAGGGCAAGCACGACGCCGATGCCGGAACGAAAGGCGAGCGCCCAGCCGAGCGCGCCGATCAGCAACCCAAGATAGCTCGGATGCCGGATGAAAGCGTACGGCCCGGTCGTCACCAGCGCGTGATCGGGCTGGATCGCCACCAGTCCGCTGAAGCGATTGCCGAGCACGTAGACCGGCCAGATGCGCAGCGTGCCGCCGATGGCGACGAGCACGACGCCGATCCAGCGCGTCGCTTCGCCGCCGATCGTCCAGACGTCGTGATGGTCGCTCCAGGGCGGAACGAATGCCAAGAGCAGTCCCAAAATCATGATCGGCGCGACCACCCAGCGATTGCCGCGGTCTTCCCGGACGCCGGCGCTGAGGTTGCCGCCGGTGGTAAAGGCCGACGCGACGCAGAGCGCGACGAAGACGACCAAGAGTGCAATCACCGCCGGATGCGGGTGCAAGTTGGAGAACCCGCCGTAGGCGAGAATTGCCAGGGCGAGATAGATCAGCGTCGCGATGCCGACAAAGAGCAGCCTCGACGCCAGGCTCAATTCTCGTCCGCCCGCGTAGGTGCCACAGTCACGTGTGCCGCAATACCAATCAACTGCTACTGTCCTAGGGAGTCGTGCTCATGGAACGCTTGGTCTTGCGCCGCTTGGCGCTCGTTGCCCTTGCTGCCGTATCGATCGCCGGATGCCGAAGCAACCTCGCCGGCCTCCCAAACGCAGGCTCGCCGATAGCGAGCGACGGCTCCGCGAAAGGGCCGAAGCTCTCGACGCGAACCATGCCGTTCGACAAAATCGGTTCGTCGAACACGGTGACCGCCGACATGCCGGTCCCGCGGCCCGATACCACGCCGTGCACCGTGACGCTCTTCGATCATTACGTCTTCAAGAGTTTCAATAACCAGACGTTCAAGTTCAAGCCGCCGGCGGCATGCCCTGGACCATGGGCCAAGGTCGTCTTCAACTTCGACGTACGGGTCACCAAGGGCGTCCAGTTCGACCGCACCGCGATCATTTGGGTCGACGGCGGGGTCGTCTATTTCGGAACGACCGCCGAGCCGTCGTCGACGCTCGCCCCGCACTGGCACGTCGAGCGCGACGCGACCGATCTTTCGGCCCTCTTCGCGCAGAAATCCGAGGGGCAGGTCGCGCTCGGCAACTGCTACTGCCCGCCGACCTACAACGGCTATCAGATCGGCACCGCAACCCTGCAGTTCTATCCGGCCGACCAGAAGTTTCCGGCGCCGAAAGTGCCCGATCAGGTGATCGGCATCCCGTATAGCCCGCCGTTGGGCGGCGTAGCGACGCTGCCGCAGTCGCCGATGGAGATCCAGACCACGCTGCCCACCAACATCGTCCGGGCGTACCTCGACGTCTACTTGCAGTCACAGAACCAAGAAGAGCAGTGGTTTATGTGCGTTCCCGGCGAGGTTTGGCGGAAATCGAAGCACGCGCTGGGTTTCTGCCAGAACACGTCATTCCGCGAGGGCGAGGTCAGCGTCGACGGCATGCCCGCCGGCACCGCGCCGATCTTCCCGTGGATCTACACCGGCGGCATGGACCCGTATCTCTGGTTCCCGATTCCCGGCGTCCAGACGCTCCAGTTCGAACCCTATCGCGTCGACCTGACGCCCTTTGCCGCGGCCCTTTCAAGCGGAACGACGCAGTCGATCGACGTCACCGTCTTCAAAGCCTATAGCTACTTCAGCGGCGCGGGCGATCTGCTGCTCTACCGCGATCCAACGCTCTCCCAAGTCACCGGCAAGGTAACCATGGACACGCTCTCCGGTGCCCCCGGCCTGACCGTTGACAAACAGATCGGCTACGGCACCGGCACCGGCCTCTTCGGCGGCGACACCGCGCAGGGAACGATTAGCACGCGCAGCCGCAGCAGCTACACGATCTCCGGTTACGTCAACACGTCGTCGGGCCGCATCACCACGACGGTCGACACGAGCAGCCTCTACCAGAACAAGCAGAGCTTCAACTATACGGCTTCGAAGTACGTGCAGCTGGCAGCGCAGACGACGACGCTCGAGACGACCAGCACCACGACGAGCAAACGTCACAGCTTCTCGCTCGCCCGAGCCTATACAGTTCCCGCTCGACGTGAGCTACCCGATCCTGCCGACCTCGAGCGGCTTCAAGCTGCCGATCATCGTCTATCAGGGCTATTGGGTGAAGACGCTGGCGGCCGAGGGCAACGGTAGCACCGCGACGACGGCGATCAACAACACCGTGAAGAGCAGCGATACGATGATCTTCGACAAGAACTTCAACTGGATCGGCGTGCAGGGCGGCCGGTCGCAGCAGCTCTACACGAACGCTTCGAAGCACCCGAGCATCTGCTATGGCAAGCAGCTCGAGTCCAAGGAGAACGTACTCACCGCGACGAGCGAACCGGGCTGCGACGCGCAACCGCCGAAGCGGACGCACCCGAAACCCTAGCTACTGGGCGCCGATCTTCTCGTTCGCGTCGTTGAGCAGATAGATCTTATCGGCGTGGCGCACGCCGAGCGCTTTCTGGTCGTAGATGATGCCGACGTATTGGCCCGCCTTGACCGCGCTCATCTGATAGGTCGTCTTTCCGTTGGCCGAAAAGACCTGATCGAACTTCGGCACGAGCGTGAAGCTCAGGGTCTGCTTCGTCTTCGGATCCTGCACCTTAATATTGCTGGTCGAAACGTGCACGGTGATTCCGTAGAACGTCGATGCCGCCGCAGCGGTCTGCGGCAGCGCCCACGCCAACACGGCGAGTGCGAAGACGATGGCTCGAAGAGGTGTCGAATGTATCATACCTCCCTATCTACCCCATGGCGGGGCGGGCTATGCCTTGCCTTCGCCGAAGGCTCGAAGAGGATGGAGGCAACGCTCTTTGCCGACGGGGGCTCGCGCGGCAATCCCGGACCGGCCGCAAGCGCGGCGGTGCTGCTCGAGCCGAGCGGGGAGCTGCTGGAAGAGGTCGGCGCCTACCTCGGCATAGCGACCAACAACGTCGCCGAGTGGACCGCGCTGCTGCTCGGGCTCGAAGCCGCGCAGCGCCGCGGCATTCGCCGTTTGGCGGTTCGCCTGGATTCCGAGCTGGTCGTCAAGCAGCTGCGCGGCGAGTATCGCGTGAAGCACGCCGGCCTGCAGCCGCTCTATCAGCGCGCGAGGCGCCTGCTGCGCGCTTTCGATGAGGTCGACATTCGCCACGTTCCACGCAAGCAAAACGCCCTGGCCGACGCGCTCGTGAACCGCGTGCTCGACCAGGAAGCGCAAGCGCCGGCCAAGTAGGGCGCGCGGCTATGCGCCGGTTTCCAATTGAGTTGTTCATCGTCGTGGTGGCGATCATGATGCTGATTTTGGGATGGCGCATCTACGGACCCGGCGAGATGGGCCGGTTCGCCCCGGCGATTCACGCGCAGAAAGCGCCTAGCGAGCTCTACGCACGCATGCTGATCCGCTACCCAAGCCGCCGATCTATCGAAGAAGAGTACGCATGTCCGATGTCGAGGGCGTCTCGGACTTTCGCTATCGCAATTCGCGGCTGGAACGGGCACGAGATCACGGTGAGCGCGCCGCCGGCGCGCGTCTACGACGTGAGCTTTTTTTTCGGAAGGCTCGATCAGGACGGCATCTGGCAGCTCGACGACAAGCCGCCGCGCCCCGGCGCCGTCGCGCACTATACCGTCTACGTCAAACAGCTCGCCGATTACCAGCACGGCGAGACGAACCGTGACGTTCACCGATCCGCAGTACTGGGCGACCAAACAGGCGCCAGGAGTATTCGATCGACCTCTCCAAGGGCGTGCCGAAAGATCTCGTGCACATGGCGCTCACGCAGGTCAAGGATCCGCGCTACTTGGAGATCGTCAACGATTTTCGCGACTTCGGTCCCGACGAGTTTCAAGGCGAACGTGGCCAAGGCTCAGGCGCGCATACGCGGCTCGCACGGTTGACGAACTTAAAGCGGCGTGCGGCCGTGTGGGGCGCGATCGTCTTCGCGCTGCTGGTCGCGATCGCATTCGAAGGCTACGAGGTCGTCGAGAGTCCGGGCAGCCAGCTCTTCGGCAAGACGCTGGTAAGCGGTCCGAAGAACGAGCGCGTCGTCGCGCTCACCTACGACGACGGTCCGAACCCGCCGTACACCGATGCAGATTCTCACGGTGCTGCGCGAGGAGCACGTGCACGCGACGTTCTTCGTCGTCGGTCGCGCCGTGCAGGCCTACCCGAGCGTCGTGCGCCGCGAGGTCGAAGACGGAAACGCGGTCGGCAACCACACCTGGAGCCACGGCCACCTGGTGCTCTACGATCAGACCGGCCTGCGCCATACGCTCGAGCGCACCGACGCGGCGATCTTCGCCGCGACGCGGCGTTCACACGCGCATCATGCGGCCGCCGTTTGGCGGTCGCGACTGGCTGGTGCTGGGCGAGGTCCGCAAACTCGGCTACACGCCGGTGATGTGGTCGGTTCCGCTCGCGAACGACTGGGAGTATCCGCCGGCGCGCGTCATCGCGGCGCGCGTGCTGCGCTACGTCGGCGACGGCTCGATCATCGACTTGCACGACGGAAATCGCGGCATCGTCTGCCCGCGCACGCGCACCGGTGGCGCGCCTCTGCGACCGCAGCGCCGACGTCGAAGCGACGCGCCTGATCGTCGACGAACTCAAACACCAAGGCTACCACTTCGTCACGATCCCCGAACTCCTCAACCGCCCCTCGCAAACGTAACCGCACCCCTTTGTCACCCTGAGCGAAGTCGAAGGGCGTTTCGTGAAAAAAGCCGTGACGCATTTGCTGCCGACTTCGACTCGCTTAACGCAGGACGCCTGGCTGTAAAATCGATTCATCCCCGTCCTCCGGAATTTCTGCGGCTAAGGGGTCTCGAGGATGCTGACGGATTGGCCTTGCGCTCGCTTCGGCGGCGACTGAAGCGATGAGGTTGGCTGACCTCCGGCTGGATAGCTCCAGTAGTAAAACTCGTCGTAACAGATCAGATTGCCGCCGACGACGACGGTACTCTCTTGGTAGTTCTCTGGCGTATTCTTTCGTCCTACGATAAACGGCTGCTGCACCTGCACCGGGCAAGTGTCCTTGAGGACCGTCTTGCCGATAATATTCAAGCCTTTGCCGGCCAGCTGCGGCACCGCTTGGTAGATCGTTTAGGTGTCCTTGTCCTGGGCATTGCTGTCGGCGAGCGTTATAGTCGCGCCGTCCCACATCACGCCCTCTGAATCGTTGATCGTCCCGTTTGCGAGCGGAACGATCTCCAAGGTGTTGCTCCCGACTGCAAGTTCGCACAGTTTGTTGGGTGGGGACCGTCGACGAAGCCCATGACGTAAAGGTTGCCTTTTTCGTCGTAGCCCGGTGACGTGAGCATGCCGCAGCCGTTGTTCTTGTACATAGCCGGTATGCTGTGACGGTTCTTCCAGACCTCGATGTCGCCTGGTTCTCCGCCTGGAGTGGTGACGTTCGCGACGGCAAGTCTTCCGTTCTTTGGATTGATCGAGCATCCGATCGGATTCCCCTCGGGAACCAGCACGGCAAGCGGGTGCGTGCCGCCGTGCGCGTACTCGACGACGGAAACGCCGCGCCCTCCGTTTGCGAAGTTCGCAATCCAAACGTCGCCGTTCTTATCGACGCATTGACCCTGCGGATAGTTGAAACCGGTCAACTGCCCTACCTGAACGCCCGTGTCGTAGTTGTAGACGAAGACGTCGTTGGTCGCGACGTCGGAAACGTAGAGAAGCCGCTTCACCGTCTTTGCGCCCGCAGCCATCCACGAGTTCCGGTCATCGTGATGCCGGCCCAGGACGAAGGACGAAGGCGCGCTCGGCCCGCTGATCCGCATTTGTGAAACGCTGCACGCGGTTAGCAGCGACAGGGCGGCGATCGTAAACGCTCTCATGAAAAGGCTCCCAAGCTCTGATCGTTCCACCCGCACCGGCAGGTAGCCTAGCCATAGCAAGGCGAGCAGCCCATACGGGACAAAAGCTCGTCAAACCGAAGCAATCTCAATGAACGTTCCACGATCTGGTGCCCGCGCGTTATGCGTTGGTCTCGCAACCGCGTTGCTCGGCGGCTGCGCGGGATATCAGCCGTCCGACGGATCGCCCGCAGGCGTAGCACGAAGCGAAATATCGGTTAGACATCCCGCTTCGGGAAAGTCATGGATGCTCCCCGAGGCGAAGAGCGACACGCTCTTGTACTACAGCGAGGCCGAGGGCAGCGTCTACGCACTCACGTATCCCGGCGGCAAGCTCGTCGGGCAGCTTACCGGCTTCGATGAGCCGCTCGGAGTCTGCTCTGATACGAGCGGCGACGTCTTCATAACGACCTATTACACCGAAGCAATTTACGAGTACGCGCACGGCGGAACGCAGCTTATCGCCAAACTTCCGGACAACGGCTATTATCCTCTTGGTTGTGCGGTCGATCCGGTAACCGGGAACTTAGCAGTTGCGAACACGCACCGACATGAACGGCCACCCGGGCAACGTCGCGATTTACTCTGGCGCAAAGGGAACGCCGACGCACTACACCGCGCCGGGTTTCTTCACCTACGATTGGTGCGCGTACGATGGCTCGGGCAACCTCTACATTGACGGCAGCGGCTTGGCGGAGATGCCGTACGCGACGCAGACCTTGAACGCGATTGCACTTGACGTAACCGGTGCCGGCATCCACTGGGACGGCCAGAACCTTGCGATGCTGGATCCGACGAACAAACAACTTTACCGTATCGCCATCTCGGGTTCCGCCGGAACCGTCGTCGGGACCGTAAAGTTTAGCGGTCTGTTCAAAGCGTTAGGAGACGACTTTGCTCTCTCGGGCGACAACGTCGTCGTGTCGTTTAGCGGACGCAAACCGTTTTTTAGCAAGATCGGCCTGTGGAAGTATCCGAAGGGCGGCAGGCTGCAGCGCTCCATCCATCAGGTCAAATTCTTTACCGACCTAACGCTGAGCATCTGAGGTACGCGATGATTGGCAAGTCTGCGAACGGCTTCTTGGCTGCGGCCCTCTTGTTCGCCGGATGTCAGGCCTCGACGGTAACGCCGAGGCAGGCGACGTTGGGAGCCGCGCACTCCTGGATGCGTCCGGGCTCGAAACAAGGGCCGCTGATCTATTCGAATGGGTCGCTCTCCGCCGTGCTCATCTTCGATTTTAGTGGCGATCTCGTCGGCGAGCTAGGCGGGTTAGACGAGCCGACCGGGCTCTGTTCGGACGCAACCGGCGACGTCTATGTGACCGACATGGACCTCCAGCTCATCTATAAGTACCCGGCGGGAGGCACGCTGCCGGTAGATATCTACGACGATCGCGGGAACTTGCCGATTGCGTGCGCGGTCGATCCGACCACCGGCAGCCTGGCGGTCATAAATGAGGGGACCGAAGGTACGAACGGAGACGTCGCAATCTATCCGCCGGGAAACGATTCAAATCCGGCCGTTTATGCCACGCCGAATCTCTCGATTTACAGCTTCGGCGGGTACGACCCGTCCGGTAACCTCTACGTCGACGGCACCGGGGCAAAGCAGAGCTTTCAACTCGCGGTGCTTGAAAAAGGTAGCGGCGGCCTTGTCCCCGTTCCAGTGAGCGGGCTTAACAATAAGAAGCACCGAGTCGCTGGGGTGCTGTGGGACGGCACCTACGTAGCGGTAGGCGACGCACTTGCCGGCGCCGTTTACCGGCTGGCGGTCGCGGGCGGCTCGGCCAAGGTCGTGCAAACGGTTAGGCTCAGGGGCTGGGCGATCGCGTACCGGTGGAGTTCGCAATAGTCGGCAAGAAGTTGCTCTTGCCGCACATCGACAGGCTTTTCTTTTACAAATACCCGGCCGGTGGGAAATTTCAGACCGGTTTCTTGGGAGACGTTGGTGAATCTATTACGGTGACCCCCGCGGCGCCGCAGGTAAGGCGGCCCCCGGGCCGGTCGAACAAGTTCTCCTTATAGGAGGTCTTTCATGAAAGCATTTCTTGCGCTAGCGTTCGTGTTGATCCTCGCTGCTTGTTCGGGTAGCCGTTCGTTGCCGACCGCGGGCAGCGCGCCGGTGACGATGCCGGGATCGGCTACCAGCGTGCAGGTCAACGGTCTCACCCCCGAGGGCGTGCTCCCCGACGGGTGCAATAACCCTTCCACGTTTCGCGTCTGCGTGAAGCCGGGCGGCAGCGGTCAGCTCAAGCTGAAGCTGACGTGCAAGAAGTCAGTAGCGAGAAGGTCAATTGCGGAAAGGTCACGTGGTCGGCGAAGACCAGCAACAAGGGCCTCACGGCGAAGTTCAAACCCAATCCTGGGAATCCGACCGTTGAGACGATCACCGCTTCGAAAACGATCAAAGTCGGTCACTACTCGCAGAACTTCACCGCGAAGTGCACCGGCATTCCACACTGCGTCTCGAAGGGCAAAGGTCAGATCTGGGTCATTAAGTAGCGGCTACGCGTAGAGATGTCCGCGCAGGCGGATGAATCCGCTTTGATGGCGCCGAGCCGGATCGTGATGCGTCCAATGTACGACCGGCGGCCGCCCCGGATCGTGTACCATTTGCCCGCTGACCTCGATGCGATCGCCGACCTGAACCGGGCAGCGCGGCGCGATGCTGACGTTATCCACGATCTCGAGCGGGCCCGCGCCGGTCTGCACGTTGAAGGCTTCGTGCATGCAATGCGTATGCGAGCCGTAGAAGAAGCGCGGCGCCGACGAGACCGTCGCCGAGAAGTCGACCCACGCGGGTGAGCTGCCGCCGTACGCGGCTGCCAGATCCATCGCGGCTCTCTCACGCGTGTCGTGCGTAGCGACAAGAGGTCCGCGCTCAAGCGCGAAGTGACCCCCAGGGATGCGTACGATTCGAACCGGGCGCCTGCGGCTGGAGCCGGTCACGACCGAGAACGCGGCCGTGCTCTGGGACGTGCTCCAGGAGCCGGATCTGCGCGAGTTCCAAGACCTTCCCGATGTGAACTGCGCCCAGTTTGTGCGCAACGTCGGCGCTCGTCCGACGCGTCTGCGCCCAGGCACGGTCGGGCGCTTCGAGTGGCTCCTCCATTTTAAAGAGGGCACAGCCGAGCCGCTCGGATGGGTCTCGCTCCGCGTCGCCGAGGCGAGCCGCTCGGCCGGCGAGATCGGCTACAGCGTGGTGCGCGTCCATCGCGGCCAGGGCATTGCAACCGAGGCGGTCGGCGGTCTGATCGCCGAGGCTTTTCGCAGCGCGCAGCTCACCCGGGTACGCGCCTATACCCTGCCCGAGAACCTCTCGTCGCGCGCGGTGCTGCGCCGCAACGGCTTTAAAGATGAAGGTACGCTTCCGCGCGGCGCGACGGTGCAAGGCAAACCGGTGGACGTCATCGTCTATTCGCTCGACCGCGAGCGCTGGATGCGCCAGTCCGACGCGTTCCAGAAGGTCGAGCCAAAGGGCGCCGGAGCGATTCCCCGCAGGTAGCTGCGGTATGCGTTGGGGATGCGCACCTGCCAGAGCGTGAAAATCGGCAGCTGGGTCGCGATCGCGCGCTGCACGATCGCATAATCGGCCTTGCGGCGCGTTCGATCGACCGTCGCCAGCGCATCGTGCATCGCCGCATCGGCGCGCCGGTCGCACCACCACGTGTAGTTCAGGCCGCGTGGCGGAAGCTGATCGCAGGCCATGTTCCAGGTATCGTCGGGATCGCTGCCCAGCACCCACCAGGCGTCGTAGGAGAGCTGATACTTGCCGGTCGCCAACACCCCGCCGCCCGAAACCGATCCGTACATCATGTTGCCCGGGTATTGCTTGATCGTCAGCTGCACGCCGATCTTTCGCAGATTCTCCTCGAGGATCGCGGCGACAAGCGGGGAGCCGTTGACCACTTGCGGCGAGATTGCGAGCTTCAGCGCGATTCGCCGTCCGTGCAAGAGCCGTCGCGCCGCTGCGGGATTATATCGCACAGAGCGCACCGACGGATCGTACGCCCAGCTGTTGACTGGCTGATCCGCGGCGACGATGATCCCGCTGCCGTGCGTTGCGGCGGCGATCAGCGTGCGGCGGTCGACCGCCATCGCGATCGCGCGGCGGACGTTGACGTCGGCGAGAATTGGATCGCGTAGATTGAAACGCAGCACGTGCAGGTCGTTGACGGGAGTGAGCGAGACGATGGTTAGCGGAATCGACGTGGTCTGCGGCAAGAGCTGCGGATCCACGTCGAAATACGCATCGGATTCTCCGGTCCGCAGCTGCTCGAGCCGCGTGTTCGGGTCGGGGATGATGCGGTACTCGAGCTCGTCGAGTGCCGGCATGCCGCGCCAGTAGAACGGATTTGCAGCTAGCGTAATGTGGTCGCCCCGCGCCCAGCGCACTAGACGAAACGGACCGGAGCCCACCGGCAGCTCGTTGTACGCAGCGTGGTTCAAGTCGGCAACGTGCGCAAGCAGATGAGCGGGCATGATCGCACCGACACCCTGCGGCCCGAAGAAGTACTGTACGAACGGCGAGAACGGTCGCCGCAGCCGCACCACGACGGTGCGATCGGTGGGAGCGTCGATCGTTTCGACCTCGTCGTATCCAATGCGCGTCGCCACGTTGTTGCGCGGGTCGACGATCGCGTGGTAGGAGAAGACGACGTCGTGCGCGGTCAGCGGCGTGCCGTCTTGCCAACGAACTTTCGGCCGCAGATGGTAGGTGATCGTCCGCTGGTCGGGCGAGATGCCGCCGTTTGCCAGGCTCGGCACCTCCGAGGCAACCTCCCCGCGCGCCTCGCCGTGGTGGTCGTTCTCGATCAGATACGACATGTAGAGATGGCTGAAGCCCAGCACGTCGGAGATGTTCGAGAACATCGGGTTGAGGTTATCGGGCTCGGCGGCCAGCCCGGTAAAGACCAGCCGATGCGTTCGCTCGCGGCCGCCCTGCGTGCATCCGCCGGCGGCAAGCACCAACGCGAGCGCGGCGCCTATGAGGAGTCGCGCGGCCACTCGATCGTAATCCCAGCGTCGTGAAATCCGACATATCGTTGCACCAGCGTTCCGTTTAAATGCGCGACCAGTGGTTCGCGCACCACGCCGACCGCAATCCGCTCCGCAACCTCCTCAACCGCCACCCACTCTACAGCCACGACATGGTCAACTGCTTTGTCATCCCGAGCGAAGTCGAAGGACGATGTTACCACCCACGTTACATTCAAGAAGATGCTCCTGACCATCGATAACTCTCACTCACGTACGCCAGCGTTTGAACCTCAACGTTCAGCCCGGTCTCTTCAAGAAACTCGCGCACGACGGTTTCCGAGAGCAGCTCACTCCGGCTGCTGCCTCCCTCCGGGCAGATTCCACAGCGGCTCCGCGTGATTGGGGTACCGCGACGCGACCATCAGCAGCCGCCCGTCGCGAATAAGAATGCCCGTCGCCAAATGGATCATCGCAGCGTCGCCTCGATCGTGGCGAGCGTCTGCGATGCCGTCCGCTCCCAGGTCAACGTCGCCGCACGCAACGGACCGCGCCGCCGCAACTCCGCCGCATACTCCCGATCCCCCGCAACGCGCAAAATCGCCGCAGCCAAAGCAGCCTCGTCATCAGGCGGAACGTAACACGCCGCATCGCCGCCGGCCTCCGGCACCGCCGAAGCATTGGAAGCCACGACCGGCGCGCCGTAGCTCATCGCCTCGAGTACCGGCAATCCAAACCCCTCGTAGCGCGACGGAAACGCCAAAAGCGCACAGGCCCGATACAAGGCAGCGAGCGTGTCGTCGTCAACGTGCCCCAGCTCAACCACGCGCACGCCGCCAACGTCCCAGCCCTCCAAACGCGTCGTTACCACCAACGCCAAATCCGAGCCCTGCGCTCGCACCCGCCGCATCGCAGCCGACAGCGTGTCGAAACCCTTGCGCCATTCGGCCGTTCCGACGTAGAGCACGAACGGCCCAAGCGCCGAAACGTCGAGCGCGACCGGCGCCGGCGCTCGCGGCGGATCGACACCAAGCGGAATCGACACCAACCGCTCGGGCGGAATCACTAGCTCGCGCGCCAGCTCCGCCCGCGCAAACGACGAATCGGTAATCAACGCGCGACAATGTTGCGCCGCCGCGCGAAAGATCGCCTGCGTCTGCGGCGCGTAATCGGGAACGACGAAGTTCGACGCGTCGTGCAGCGTTGCCGTCGCCGGCAAGCGAGAAGTTCGTCCAGCTGCAGCCGTTGAACGGAAACCAGAGCGCGTCGAGTCCGGCGTTGCCGTGGAATCGTCGCGAAACCACGCGATACCGGCGCCCGTCAACTTCGTGCAGGTAGCGCTCGCGCACCGTCCAGGTATGCCACTCCGGGAACGATCAGCGTCACCTCTACGCGCTTGCGCGCGCTCGCCCACCAGTGCGTCAGAATCTCGCGCAGATAACGGCCGATCCCGCGCCGGTCGCCGGGAAGATTCCAGGCATCCACGCCCAGGCGCATCACCGCGCGACCTCCCGAAAGAGCTCCAAGTGACGCTGCGCGCTGCGCTCCCAATCAAACGCCCTGGCGCGCTTCAAGCCCGGCCACGCGCAACCGCTCGCGCAGCTGCGCATCCTCCACGACGCGCCGTAACGCCGAAGCCCAGGCATCGGCGTCGTCGGGCGGCGCGTAGAGCGCGGCCTCGCCGGCGATCTCGGGCAGTGCGCTCGCGCGCGAGGCGACCACCGGCGTCCCGCACGCCATCGCTTCGAGCATCGGCATGCCGAACGTTTCATGGTACGAGGCGAGCGTCAGTGCGAGCGCGCCGCGATAGCAGGCGCGCAGCGCCTCAGCTCGAGCCGACCGCAAGATCGTCGCCGAGATTCCCAACGTGCACGACGCCGGGAAGCTCGGGCGCGCGCGGTCCAGCCACCACCAACGCCGGCGCGCTCTCGCCCGGCCAAGCGCGCCGATACGCCTCGTAGAGCAGCGCGAAAGTTCTTGCGCGGCTCGGCGATCGGATCGCCGATGAACAGCAGGTAACGCAACCCGTGCAACGCTCCCGGCAGCGGCTCCGCCGGCCCCGGCGTAAACGTGCGCTCCACGCCGTGATGGATCACCTCGATTCGCTCGAGCGGAATATCGAGCAACTCGTGCAGCTCGCGGCGATCGAACTCCGAGACGGCGATCACGCGCGCCGCGGTTTGCGCGGAACGCAGAAAGGGCATTTGCGCGTGCTCGCGCCGCTTTGGAGTCGGGATCCGGATAGCGAAACGGCACGGCATCGTGAATCGTCGCGACGCTCGGAAGCGATGAGAAGAAGAAGGTGCCGTTAGCCGGATGCCAGATCACGTCGGCATCCCTTTCCGTCGCGCGCGACGCGACGGAGAACGCATCGCTCCCCAGCGCCCGCGAATAAGCTGCCGCGCCGGCGCTGCGGAAACGGCCCGTCGGCCAGGAGCAGAAGCGATACGTCGTCGCGCGTGACCAGCCGCCGTAAAATCGCCCGCGCATAGCGCCCGATCCCGCGCGTATCCTCGGCGATGACGCGCGCGTCGACCGCTATGCGCAAAGGCGGTAAATCTCCAGTCGGCTGAGCCACGTTTCAGCCGGTTCGGCTGGCCGGGACAGCTCCCTGTACCTACAGCCGTTGGGAGTGACCCCAAGGTTGAGTTATGCGACGATCCGCCCTTTCGGATATCCACCGACCTGAAGGATGACATTTTGTCCATCAACTGACGCTCTGATGGCGTGATCTTTGTCGCGAAACGAGATTGTCGAACCGTCTTTCAAGTACGTTCCCGTAATCGTTTGTCCGGCAGTGGTTACGGTGCACGGTCCCGACGTAGCGTTCGGATCCTTATCGGTTAGCGTAAGTGCAATGTCAAACGTACCTTTGTGCCCCAGGGCATCGTAAGAACCGGAAGCCGCAAAGTGATACTCGTCATTCGCCGTGATGCTACACGACCCAACCGTACGCCATCCGAGCATACTTACTTGCAGATCGTGTTTTCCTGGCTTCAGCCCAGAAAATGGCGGATGTAGCGTCGCCATTGAGAGTTCCTCCTCACGTTCGTTTTGAGAGAATAGCAAAAAGCGGTCGCCGGGCGGCAAACTGATCACGGCTATTGACCCCGAACCGCGACCGCGCCGACGGACCGCGTCGCTCCCTCACGGTGCACCCGGGCTGACGTAAGGCCCTCGGGAGATGAGTCCAAACCCGGGACGTAATTCGTCGGCCGGCCGCCTGCTGGATAATTCCACACCACCAAGGCGTAACTTCCGTAGTCGGCCCCGACGATTGCGGTGCCTTGCGGGTGCCGTTTCGTCCCACCCGTTATCCAGACTTGGGACAAGATGCCGCTCTCTCCGAGCTTGGTCTTGCCCTTTAGTATCAGGGTTGCGCCCGAAATTTGAAATTGGTAAATCACATTGCCAATTCGATCCTGTTCTGCGAGATATTTGCCGTCCCACTGTAAGCTGCCGGGATAGCTAACACTCGGTTTGACCGTAACGCTCTTGAGCGAATTGCCGCCCTTCGGAAGCTCGGCCAAGACGGACCGTCTGCTTGCGGCGGTGCCGTTAGCGAACAAGTTGCCTTCATCGTCGTAAGCGACGGAAAAGCATGAGTTATGATTTGGCATCGCATATTTGGTCGGCCCATGCCGGCCTTTCTTATAAACCAGTACGTTGCCTCCGCCTCCCGAACTGTTATCTCCAATAGCAAGATTTCCAGTCGTGGGATCGCTCGAGCAGGAGTCGGGAGCACCGGAATTGTCGGTTATGGTGCGGATCGGCGCCGAGCCGCCGTGCGCGTACTCGTAGATGATGTGGCTGCCGAAGTCTGGGACCCAGACGTTTGCGCTCGCATCAACGCACAAGTTGAACGGCACGTCGAGGCCCGAAATGGTTCCGACCGGCGCAAGCGCGGGCCACGAGTAAACTTCCAGCTCGCCGAAAAGCGTTGCTACGTAGACTAAGCCCTTGCGGATCGCTTTGCGCCCGATATCGGCTGCAGTACCGCCGTAGCGACGTGGAGGCAGGCCTGGCGCTGCAAACGACGGTGAAGCGCCGCCGCACCCGGCCAGTAATGCCGCAGCCGCGAATCGGTAAGGCGTAGCGGGTAAGTCCCAAGCTCTTCACTCTCCGTCCTCCTCGCTCCGTACCGCCACGGCGCGAGGACGCTTTCGGCTTAACTGGATTGGGCCCCCGCACAAAGTCAGTGGATGGCCACACCCCACGGTTCGCTCAACGTCGTGATCGTCGGTGTGGTCGGCTTGCCTTTGGCCGTGAACGTCAAGAGCTTTTGAGGACTGTGATTTATCACGTAAATCTTTCCAGCCGCGTCGACCGCCACACCGAAGGGCGTCCCCAATCCGGTGATCGTCGGAGTCGTCGGTTTTCCACCAGACGTGAACGTCATAAGCGTGTTGCCGTAGTAGTTGGTGACGTAAATTTTCCCGTTCTTATCGACAGCGATGCCACCGGGTCCAGAGAGGCCGGTGATGGTTGGCTTTGTCGGCTTTCCGTCCGCGGTGTACGTGGTCACCTGGCCGCTTCCAAAATTCGCGACGTATATTTTACCCTTTGCGTCGACCGCGATTC
Organism: Vulcanimicrobiota bacterium; assembly: GCA_963739845.1. GTDB lineage: Bacteria > Vulcanimicrobiota > Vulcanimicrobiia > Vulcanimicrobiales > Vulcanimicrobiaceae > Cybelea. The sequence continues at coordinate 2,276,787 of CAVUBQ010000002.1, forward strand.
CGCGCGGCCCATCGATATTCGCTATGGTCGGCGTCGTCTGCTGCCCGTTTGGCTTGTACGTAGTCACGTTAGATGTGAACGCATTCGTCACGTAGATCTTGCCCTTGGCGTCGACGGCTACGCCCGTTGGTTCGTTCAAGCCGACGCTGATCGTCGGTTTGGTTGGCTTTCCACTCGACGTGTACGTTGTGACGGTGTCGTCGTAGTAGTTGGGAACGAAGATGGTGCCTTTTGAGTCGACCGCAATAATGCCGGGGTCATTTATGTTCTTGGTGATCGTCGGCTTCGTGGCTTTACCGGCCGTCGTGTAGGTTACGATGTTATTGGCAGCCGAATTCGCTATGTAGATTTTTTCGCCGGTTTTGGCGTCGGGGATATCCGCGAACATCGAGGGCATCCCGACCGCCGCGTTACTTACGGGCAGCGCGGGCGTTGCGGCTTCGTGTCCGTTGCACGCGCACAGAACCGATGTCAGAACGGCGATCGCCGCGAAAAGACCCCCACCTCGCATCCCAATGCTCCTTTCGACGCCCGACAGTGCGGCCGCCGGCTTACTAGATTCCCTACTGTAAAGCCGTCAAGCTCCACTCGCCTTGGTGCTTGAGAACCATCCAGATGGGGCTTTCGGCCTGGAGACCAAAGGGTTCGAAGGTCCTAGGCGCCCTCGCCGTCGCAAAAAACACCTGTGATCGACGAGAAGACTGAGAGCATCGCCGCGCACCTCATCCTCGGGCCGCGCGAAGAGCCGTTCCTCGTCGCGATGCTCGAATCGATCGCCGGCGCAGCGCAGCTGCTTGATCGTCAACGATAACGCGCTTGATCCTTCGCCGCACGCTCAAACGCTGGCGGCTTCGCCTTTCGGACAGCAAGGGCGCCTAATCGTCGATCGCACGCCGTTCCAAGGATTCGCAAACGCGCGCAACGTCTGCTTGCGTCTCCACGCCGAGCACAACGCCGGCGATTGGGTCGCATTCATCGACGCCGACGAGGTGCATGCACCTGGCGTCACCAAAATCGCAGCAAACCTCAACCGCGTGCCGCCAGAGTACGATTTCGTCGACGGCTACACGTGGCATTTTTTCGGATCCTTCGAACACTACACGTCGATCGAGCGGCGCATGATGTTCTTCCGCTATCGCCCCGGGCTACATTGGGAGGGCACGGTGCACGAGCAGCTGATCGGCCTGAACGGCAAGAGGCTCGCGCTGCCGTATATCTACGCGCACTACGGCCACACGCTCGAGCCGCGCCGCCACGCCGAGAAGGGGCGTCACTACTCCTCGCTGGGGGCGCCCGGCGACGTGCTGCGCGAGGACCAGTTAGCCGATTTCGACGTCGTCCGCTATTACGCGCCGGTATACCCGCGCCTGATGCGCTTTCGCGGCCAGCACCCCGCAGCGGCGCGGGAGACCCTCGCCCGCCTAACCTCCGAACTCAGGCCCACCACGCTCTGACGGGCCAGATCGTGAGCGCCAGCCGGCCGGAATAAAACTCCGCAACGTCGCGCGCCGGCTGAACTACGAGCTGCGCTGGCGGGGCCGAGGGTTGGCCTCTCTAGGCCGCCGGCTCATGAATTAAGCGACATCTCCGGCAGCGCGGCCGAGGCGGCTGGGCTACAGCGCCGAACGCCCTTTTCCGCTGATCCATTCATGGATCGAGGAGCAAGGCTGAATGAAGAGCTTCGATTTTGGCCGCCGTGCGCTAGGCACTACTGTGGCTGCCGCAATGCTCGCTGGGTGCGGCGGATCGCAACAGCCGATCGGCGCCCCTGATGCGATGCAGATCGCGCATCGCACTGACCGCCGAGGTAGCCCGCTGAGCTATGCTGTGTTGTATCGCTTCAACAAAGCTCCTGACGGGCATAACCCGTTCGCAGGGCTTGTTAACGTAAATGGCACGCTCTACGGCACGACATTTTGGGGCGGCGCGAGGGTCGGCACGGTCTACAGCATCACGACGGGTGGCGCGGAGCAAGTGCTGTACCGTTTTGGCGGAAAAACCGACGGCACAGAGCCCTATGCAGGGCTGATTGACGTCAACGGCACGCTCTATGGCACGACGTATGCCGGCGGCGGTTACGGATGCACAGGTGGTGGATGCGGCACGGTCTTCAGCATCACGACGGGCGGCACGGAGAAAGTGCTGTACAGCTTCGGCGGCGGAATCGACGGCGCTTATCCGGGAGCGGGGCTGACCGACCTAAACGGCACGCTCTACGGGACGACGATCTCCGGCGGTTCGGGGTGCGGTTCGGATGGATGCGGCACGGTCTTCAGTATCACGACGGGCGGCACGGAGCAAGTGCTGCACAGCTTCACGGGGAAGCGACGGCGCCAGTCCGTTCGCGCAGCTGGTCGCCGTGAGGGGCACGCTCTACGGCACGACTGACTATGGCGGTAAGACTGGTTGCAACGGAGGAGAAGGATGCGGCACGGTTTTCACCATCACGGCGGGCGGCGCGGAGAAGGTACTACACAGGTTCGGCCGCGGATTCGACGGCGCTAATCCAAGAGCAGGGCTCATCGCTGTAAACGGCACGCTGTACGGCACGACAGGCAGTGGCGGCACGTACGACGCCGGCACGGTCTTCAGTATCACGAGGGGCGGCACGGAGAAAGTGTTGTACAGCTTCGGCGGCGGAATCGACGGCGCGTATCCGGGAGCAGGGCTGATCGACGTAAACGGTACGCTCTACGGCACGACAGGTATTGGCGGCGTGTACAACGCCGGCACAGTCTTCAGCATCACGACGAGCGGCACGGAGCAAGTGCTGCACAGTTTTGGCGGAAAAACCGACGGCGCCGGTCCGTCTGCAAGGCTGATCGACGTAAATGGCACGCTCTACGGCACAACGTATAGTGGCGGCACTCGTCGCCGCCACCACGGCACGGTCTTTGCGCTAACGCCATAACGGGGATCGGCCCGGCCCTCACCACCGGTCGAGGCGGCGCCGGCGCTGGGCCGGGGGGCCTGGGCAATTTGTGCAGGTTGTGGGTGTGGTGGGCGCGGGTGAGTCGACGCTACGATAAGTGTGTCAGGGCGGTTGCTCTTCCTACCCCCACGCAAATTTCTCTGACGGCATGCGAATAGCAGATCAAATACCGTTGCAAGTGGGATAGGCCCTGAAAACGGAGCCAGGGATAACTGTGGATTTCCGCCCAAACGGGCAGCTAAGGAGATCCACCCATGCGCAAGAGCCGTTTCACCGAGGCTCAAATCGTCGCGATCGTCGGAGAATACGATGCCGGCACGCCCGTCGCGCAGTTGGCCCGCAAGCATGGCATTCACGCCAACACGATCCGGCTTTGGAAATCGAAGTACAACGGGATGGAAGTCGCTGACGTCGTTCGCCTGAAGGAGCTTGAGACCGACAACGGCCGGATGCAGCGCATCATTGCCAAGCTCACGCTCAAGGTCGACGCGATGGAGGAGCTCATCCGAAAAAACGGCTGGGGCCCTCACAGCGACAAGAAGCGGTGAGGGCGTTGCAAAGTCGAGGATTGAGCCAGCGCGAAGCATGTAAGATCATGCGCGCGCGACGCCGTTCGTCCAACGAAAAACCGGGCATCAGAGCTCTTGAGGACGCGCCGTTGATCAAACGAATAACGGAGCTTGCCCAAGCGTATCCCCGCCGCGGCTGCAAGCGATTGTACGATCGCTATGAGCGAGAGGCTCGCGAGGATGATCCGTACATGAACTACAAGCGATTTCGGCGCCTCTACCGCCTTGGAAATCTGCAGATTTCAAAACGCCGGCGCCGGAGCCGAGCGAAGTACGTTCGTGGGGTTCCGCTGCGCCGCTCCGATCGGCCGAATGACATCTGGACCATGGATTTCGTTTCCGATCGGCTGCTGCACGGTCGAGTCTTCCGCGCGCTGACCCTGCTCGATGAGTGCAGCCGATACGCACTGGCGGTCCAACCGGAGTTCTCGTATCCAAGTGCTTCGGTCGTCCGCACGCTTGAGCAGGCGCTGCTCGTGAGCACGGGTATCCGCGCTGTCTTCGCGTAGACAACGGGCCAGAATTTATCGCTTCGGCTCTTGAGACGTGGGCCATCGATCACAGCGTCGAGCTGCTCTTCATCCAACCTGGGAAGCCGACTCAAAACGCTTTTATCGAGTCGTTCAATTCTCGCGTCCGAGACGAGCTGCTCATGACAAATCGTTTCCGAACGATCTTTGAGGCGCGCGTTGCTGCCGAGGATTGGCGCAACGAATACAACAGCAAGCATTCGCACAGCTCACTGGGCGGGATGACTCCCGAGGAGTTCCTCGCTCGTTACGAAATTACTAACCCGCCACAGAAATCACTGGCCGCATGATGGGGCCTATCCCATTTGCGCAGCACCACGGGTTGCCGACCCGATTACTGGATGCAACAACGAATCCATTAAAAGCTCTGTACTTCGCTGTTAGTGACCCCGTAGACGACGTCGAGAATGGTGTCGTTTGGGTTCTTGAATACGATGGCTGGCGTACTGAACTAGATGATGAGCAGGCTGAGTTTTGGGAGAACGAGCTCTGTGCATTTCTCCCAGCCCAATATACTCCGAGACTTACGGCTCAAGAGGGGGCGTTTTTGGTTTGTCCACTCCCCGAAAATACGTACCCGATGGACCCAATAAATAAGACGAAGCAGCGCGACGTAAAATTCTTTAAAATTCTTATCCCAAAGGAGCACAAGGCCGCCATCCGTCGCGCGTTAGCTACTTTGGGAATTAAGGCACGTCTGCTATTTCCAGACCTTGACGGCGTTGCCCGTGGCATTCGCCTAGCACTTGAGTCGGAGGATTCTCCCGACGCCTAGAACTGAGGCCGAAACGTTCCTCCGGCCTCGGCGCTCGGCCAGGGAGCCTCGTTTTGAAAGGCTCTGGCTCCTATCCCATCGTCACCGGGCCCTCTCCGAGCGGCTGGCGCATCACCTCGATCGCGCTGCGCACCCCGGCGACGGGCGAGGCAAAAAACAGGGCGAAGCTTAGAACCGCTTGCTCGGCCGCCGGTCGACTAAGGACGGTCCCATAGGCCGTCTGAAACTTGCCATAGAGCCCGAGAAGCCGTATACTCGGTTGCTGAAGGACCTGCCCCTCTTGGGAGTCAGATGTTTTCTGCTATGCCACGCCTCGCGCCGTCGATCGTTCAACGGCCGAGGCTACAAGACTGGCTAGGGCGCTTTAAGAGCGTTCCGGTTCGCTTTGTCATCGCGCCGCCCGGGTTCGGTAAGACCGTCGCGTTGCTCAACTATCTGCGTGGATCCGCGACCGGCTACTACGCTCCGCTCGCCCGGGGCCAACGAGGCCGACGTCTGGGCGTCCATCGCCGGCGCGCTGCAGGCCGAGACGCCGTCGTCGCATGATGCGCTGGTCCGCGAGCTTGCCGCGAAAGCGCCGCTGGAACTGGAAATCGACTGCGACGCCGTTCCCGATGCAACCGGGCTAGCCGCGATTCTGCGGTTGATCGAGACCGTTCCCGACGAAGTCTCGCTGCTGATCGCCTGCCGTTCGCGCGCGGCCTTCGAGGTAGGTCGTTTCGTGATGCGCGGCATCGGCGACGCTCTGCGATGCCGAGCGGCTCGCGTTTGCGCTCGACGAAATTCGGCATCTCGCCGAGACGTGCGGCGTGCGCTTCGCGCATGCCGACCTGGTGCGGCTGCAGAGGTCACCGACGGCTGGCCGCTGGTCGTGAGCAGCGTGATCCGCAAAGCGGCCGAGGATAGCCGCAGCCTCTACGAAGCCTTCGATAACTGGCGCAGGCCGCCACGGGCATTTCTTCAACGACTTCATCGCGGCCGCGATGACGACGCGCCGGAGCATCAAGCTGAGCTGGTGCGAAAGCTGACCAGCGGCTCGCTGACTCGAAGAGTACGCGCGCAGCTGGAAGAGCTTGAGGAGCAGGGGCTCTTCGTGGTCCATTCGCCCGAGGGTTATCGTCCGCTGCGCGCGCTCTCGCTCAGCCGGCCTTTACGATCGCTACGCCGGCAACGCGCTGCCCGCATGCGCCGATGCAGGTGCGTCTCTTCGGCTGGTTCCAGGCCGAAGTCGACCGGCGCCCAATTCGGTGGATCCGCCGCCGCGATCTGCGCATCTTCGAGTATGTCGCGCTCAAGAGCGGCGGCACGCGTCCCGCGCGAGGAGCTGGCCGAAGTCTTTTGGCCGGGCGTCGAAAAGCATCTAGTCGCGCAGAGCCTCCGCACCGCCTGTTCGAACATTCGCAAGGCGATCGGGCAGGTCGTCGGATTCGATCGGGTCGGCGAGTACTTCCGCGCCAACGGCGAGCTGTCGATCGACCTCGACAACGTCATCGTCGACGTCAAAGACTTTCTTGCTCACGCGACCGATGGCGATCAGCAGTTCGAGCGCGGCGACCTGCGCGCGGCGCTGCGCCACTATCAGGCCGCCGAAGAGCTCTACACCGGCTCGCTCTTGATCGGCGAGATGCGCGAGCCGTGGGTCGACGCAGCCGCCGCGGAAACTCGAACGCCGGCAGCAATCTCATCGTGGAACGTCTCGCGACGATGGACTCCACGCGCGATCGCAGGCGCGCCGGTTCGCCGGGCGCGCAGCTCGCCGCCGGGGCTCTAATCTCGGTGCGATCCTTCTGGATCGGCGCGGTCATGATCGTTGCGACGGCACTCGCGGTCGGCTTGCAGACCGGAGTCGTCGCGCGCACCGGCTTTTTGATGGGCGACTTTCGCGCGTTCTACTGCGCTGCGCGCACCGTTTCACAAGGCGCCAATCCGTATCGTAACCAGCCCCTGCGCGCGCTGCGAGACCAATATCGGTCCGCGCCGGTTCTTCGAACGAATCCCGGCGTCACGATTCCGGCGCCGCTGCCTGGCTACGCATCGCCGCGCCCGTTCCGCTCGCGCTGCTGCCGTTCGCGGTCGCCGCGGGGATCCTGGCGGTGCTGTTACTATCTTGCCTTCGCCGCAGCCGTTGCAGCGCTGGCGCGCTTTGCGAGCCTTTCTTGGGAGTCAGCGTTGGCCATCATGGCCCTCTCGCTCGGTGCGATCTCGCTGCCGTTCGGTGAAGTCGTGCCGGTCGCGCTCGCCGCGATCTGTGCGGCCGCGCTATTTCGCGCGGCGGGGACGAGCGCGCGCCGCGGCGCTCTGCGCGGCGGCAACGATGATCGAGCCGCACCTCGGCTTGCCGGTCTGCATCGCCCTGGCCATTTGGATGCCGGCGACGCGCCTCACGCTGGCGCTCGCGCTCGCGCTGCTCGGCGCGCTCTCGGTCGCCGCGCTTGGCTGGGCGACGAATTTCGAATACTTCACCGGCGTGCTTCCCGCCCACGCGCTCTCCGAGGTGACGCGCGACACGCAGTATCAGCCTCACCGCAGTTCTCGCCTGGCTGGCCGAGCGATGCCACCGCGATCCGTGCCGGGACGCTCTGGTACGTGGCGATGCTCGCCGCCGGCACGATCGTCGCCGGGCTCGCTGCACGCAAGAGCGCCGACAACGCGCTGGCTCGTCTGCCGTGCCGCCGGCATTCGCCGTCTTCGGCGGAACCTTCATCCATATCACGCAGATCGCCGCCGCGCTTCCGGCTGCGGCGTTGCTCGTGAGCTACGCGAAAGAGCAGGAGACGTTCTCGCAATCGCTGCCTTGGTGTTGTTGCTCGTCCCGTGGGTCTGGGCCATCTCGCCGGCGCTGCTCGTCGCGCCGCTCTTTGCCGGCTACCTCACCTGGCGCTGTACGGATGAGAACTTGAGCGCGGCGCTGATCGCCGCGCTGGCCGTTGCCGCGGGAGGTCCTTGGTCTGGCCGCAGCTCGCCGCAAACGCGCCTCAGACGCTCGCGCACGTACCGTAGCCCGCGATCGACCCGCGCTTAGCCGAGGCGACCTGGAGCGAGTTCACGCGACGGAGCTCGACGAGCAGCCTCTCCGCATGGATGCTACGCATTCCCACCTGGATCGGATTGATCGTGTTGTTCGCGTTCCTGACGCGAACGGGTGGCACCGCCGCAACGCTCGTGCGGCTCCGCCGGCTCGATACCGGCCGCACGAGGCTCCCTAGCATGCGCGCTCCGGCCGCAATCGTTCTGGCCGTCTTGTGCACGGCGCTGCCTTTGGCCGGCCAGTTCTACGGCGATAGCGCCGGCGGCTGGATGATGGTCGACTTTCGCGCCTACTACTGCGCCGCACTCGCGCAGCGCGAGAATCGCAATCCGTATTACGCGTACGTCGCTGCATCAATGCGAGGCGAGCACGCCGCCGCCCTATTATCGCGCCTCCGCAAAGGTCACCGTTCCCGCGCCCTATCCGCCCTACGCGCTGGCATTCTTTTATCCGCTGACCTTGCTGCCGTTCGCCGCGGCGGCGGTCGCTGTGGTGGCTGTGCATTCTGCGCTCGCCGCTCGCGTTCGCGGTCTACGCGTTGGCGCGCACGGCCCGTCAACCGCTGCTCGGTGGCGTGGGCCGCGCTCGCGCTCTCGCTCGGGCCTGGCCTCGCTGACGACCGGCAACGTCGTGCACGCTCGCGACTTGCGGCGGTCGCCGTTGCCGCGCTCGCCGCGCAGCAAAACCGGATCGCCGTAGCCGTATGCGCTATCGGGGTCGCGGCGATCGAGCCGCAGATCGCCCTCCCCGCAGCGCTCGGCCTCTTCGTCGTCGTGCCGCAAGCGCGGCGCGGGCTCGTGCTCGTCGCCGCGTTCTTCGCCGCCCTCGTCGATCGCGACGGCCGGCACCGCGCAGACGTTCGCCTACGTGACGTCGGTGCTTCCCGCGCACGCACTCTCCGAGGTCGCGCGCGACAACCAATACAGCATCTCGACGGTTTTGACCGCGCTCGGCGCGCGCGACTCAGCAGCGGTGCTCGTGGGAAGCATCGCGTACGCCATCGCGCTGGTCGCCGGGCTGCTCGGCGGGCCTGCGCCTCGCGCGCCGCTACGAAGATCGCGCCCTCGCGCTGCTCGTTCCGGTGGCCTTCTCGCTGCTCGGCGGATCGTTCGTGCATACCGGCGAGATCGCCGCGGCGGTTCCGGCCGCGCTTTTGCTCTTACGCGGACGCAGGAGTAGCGCGCCTGGCTCTTGGCGGCGCTGATCCTGCTCGCGGTGCCGTGGATGCTCGCGACCTCGGCCGCAATGTTTCTCGCCCCGCTCTTCCCCGTTGCCTATCTCGTTCCTACACGCTGTGGCGCGGCGATCGCACGGCTGCATTCGCTGCGGCGCTCGCGTCATTCGCGACGATTCCTTGGAATCAATGCGCTGGCAGCTAACGCCGGCGGATCTTCTCGCGTACGCGCACGCCTATACGCGGATCGATCCGCGTCTCGCGGAGGCGAGTTGGCGCGAGCTCGTTCTCGGAAACACCACGAACCGGCGGTCACGTGGCTGCTGCGAGCCCAACCTGGGCCGGGTTGGTGGCCTTCGCATCGGTCGCCATCTCGTTGGCGACCCGTGGCCAACTCGTTCGCGCACGAGGTGCTCCGCTGCAGGCCAACTTAGGGCGCGCCCCGCACTAAGGGAGGCAATGCGACTTGACATGGCCGCATACGATGCGATTCCAGAGATCGCGTGGACCGCGACACGTGCCGGGGAGATCGACTGGTTCAACCGCGCATGGTATGCATATACCGGGCTGAAACCAAGCAACGGTGACCTCGGTCATCGGTGGGTCGAGGCGGCGCATCCCGACGATCGCGAACTTGGACGGCAGGTGCTGCAGAACGGCCGCCCACCGGATGGTGCCGCCGCGGGGGAGCTGCGCTTGAAGCGCGCCGACGGTGTCAGCCGTTGGTTTCGCGTCCAGGTTTCGCCAGTCGGCGCGCCCGATGGCGGCGATGCCCGGCTGACCATTTGCACCGACGTCGACCATTACAAACGTCAAGGCCAGCGCTTTGCCTTCATCGCCAAAGCCGGCGAGATTCTGGCCGAATCGCTCGACCTCGAGACGACGCTGGAGCGGCTGCTCTCGATCGTCGTACCGGAGTTTGGCGATTGGGCGGCGATCGATCTGCTCGACGAGAACGACCGGCTCAAGACGGTTGCCGTCATCCACGCCGATTCACGCAAGCTCAAGCTGCTCAAAACACTGCGCGACCGGTACAATCACAGGCCCGAGACCGAGCAGCGCATCGTTGCGATTCTGAGAGAGAATCGGCCGATGATCCTGCCCGAGATCAGCGACGAGCTGATCGAGCAGGCCGCAGCGCCGGAGCTGCTCAAGACGATTCGCGCCCTCGGCGCCGCGATCGTGCGTAACCATACCGCTGGTAACGCGCGGCCGCACGATCGGTTCGCTGGTGGCCTATGCCGAGACGCCGCGCCGCTATGACGAACACGACCTCCCGCTCTTCACCGAGCTGACCAAACGCGCCGCCGTATCGATCGAGAACGCGCGCCTCTACGAACGGGAGCGCGAGATCGCCGCGGAGTTTCAGCGCGCCTCGCTCCCGAAGTCGCTGCCCAAGATCGCGGGCGTGACGCTCGACGCAATCTACGTGCCGGCCAGTGACCGCGAGCTGCTCGGCGGCGACTGGTACGACGCGCTGCGCCTCACCGACGGCCGCATCGTGGTTTCGATCGGCGACGTCGCCGGGAGCGGCATTCCGGCCGCGGTGATCATGTCGTCAATGCGTCAAGTCATTCGCGGTGTCGCGCAAGTCTACGCCAATCCGATCGCGATTCTCGACGCTGCCGATCGCACACTGAAGACCGAACACCCCGAAACCTTCGTGACCGCGTTCGTGGGCATCTTCGATCCGATCGCG